>OZ245327.1:2350000-4522910 GCA_965225805.1 Longimicrobiales bacterium | reverse complement strand
GTCGGCGACAACGTTCTCGACCGGCAGGTGCAGGTGCTCGATCGCGAAGTCGCTCGAGCTGTTGATGGTGACGATGGTTCCGCCCCCGCGCACGAAGGCGTCCAGGTTGCGCACGCCCTCCGTCCCGATTCCCCCCGCGTAGCGGGGCGGCACGGCCCCTTTGGCGAACCCGTCCACGATCTGGCCCGCGGACATGTCGGCGAAGATGATGACGTCGTAGCGCGAGCCCAGCTCCCCGGCGCGCATGTCCGCGTTGTAGAGGTTGGTGTGGTCGATGCCGTGGACCTCCAGCAGCCAGCGCGTCCACCCTTCGTCCATGCTCGCGTTCCAGGGGCGGTAGAGGGCGACGCGGGGCTGGCGCACGACGGTGCCGGTGGGGCCTCCCGAGGTGGCCTGCAGGGCCAGGTCGCGCACAAGCGCCGTGCGTGCGGCCCGGAGAGCCCGGAGATCTGCCAGCTGCCGCTCGAGCCGCCCTCTCCTCCTTCGGAGCAGGCCCGGGCTGGAAGCGCACACTGCCTCCCTCGCGCCAGGCTCGGGCAATCGCCTTGTAGGCGTTGTTCTGCGCCGGATCGAGAGCGAGCGTGCCACCACCGCCCGCCGCTCTTCCCGCCGGAGGCGTCACGGCGCGCGCGACCGGATGGCTGTCGAAGCCGATTCCCGGGGGTGTATCCCACGACGCGGCGTCACCCTCCGCGTCCCAGGGGAGCGGCTCGGCGGAGAGCGCCTCCAGGGTCGTCCGAACCTCGCCGCCCAGCGGAGTGCGCGCCTCCACGACGCGCACGCCGAACTGATAGGGCAGCGTCCATCCGGACACGTCGTAGGGCTGCTCCGGCGGACCTTCCGGATACTCGCGCAGGTCCGGATACTCCTGCACCGCGAAGAGCTGGCGCACGAAGTTGGCGTTCGGCTGGTCCATGAGGATCGCCCGGCTGCCGGCCGCATGCGTGATGCCGTCGTGCGTGACCGCGTCCCGCAGCTGGTGCACGCGGATGCCGTTGAAGGCGAGGCGCCGGAGCATCTCCGCGGCCGCGACGGGGTCACGCTGGTCCTGCGGGATGAAGTATGCGTAGGGCGGGCCCGCGCGGTACTGCGCCACCACGTCGCGCGCCGCCTGATACCGGTTGAAGAGGAGGTCGGTGCGGTACTTGGCGGCCACGTCGAGGACGGAAACCGATGCGGTGAGCATGTAGTCCACTGCGTCGCCAACCCTCCACCATCCCCCCTCCCAGGGGCTCGCGTACAGGGACTGCGGCCTCAGGTCGCGGGTGCCGGGCGGGAAGTCGCCGATGGTGTAGAAGTGCGGGGTGGCGTAGCGGTAGAGCGCCGTTTCGGTCAGGAACGAGGCCACGTTGTGGAAGTTGTGGGCGTGGTCCATGAAGCCCGGGTACCAGTTGTCGAAGCCGCTGCCCATGTGCACCGCGCCCTTCTGTCCGCGTTCCTCCAGCGCCTGCGACATCGCCATGCCGATGAGGTTCACGGTGCGCCACATGAGCGGGTGAACGTTGGGACTGATGGGCTCGGCGAAGGGCGGGATCCAGATGCGCGTGGGGAAGGGCGACGACTGGTGGTGGTTGTAGATGATCTGCGGTTCCCAATCGCGGACCACGCGCGTCACCACGCGCGACTCGATCTGGTTGATCATGTAGCCGTCGCGGTTGTTGTCGTGGCCGATGTACTTCTGGTACAGCCGCGGCATGGGGGCGACCTCGTACTGGGTGCCCAGGTTTGAGTAGTACCAGTCCGAGACCATGGTCTGGCCGTCGGGATTGATGCTGAACCAGAGGAGGAGGATGACGTTGTCCAGAATCGCGGCGATCTCCGGATCGTCGTCTCCGGTGACGAGGTCGTACGCCAGCTGCATGGTGTGCTGGCCGTGCGCGACCTCGGTGGCGTGCAGCCCGCCGTCGATGTGAACGATCGCCCGGCCCTCGGACGCCAACTGGCGCGCCTCCTCGTCGGTCATGTCGTCGGGGGGCTCGGCGAGCCGGTGCGCGATCTCGCGGTAGCGCTCGACGTTGCGCAGGTTCTCCGCCGAGGAGATAAGCGCCAGGTACCAGGGGCGGCCAAAGCTGGTGCGGCCCACTTCGCGTAGCTCGACCCGGTCCGAGGCGGCGGCGAGCTGCTGGAAGTAGTCGAGGGACTGCTCGTAGGTGGCCAACTCGAAATCCGCGCCGACCGGGAAACCGAGTACGGATTCCGGAGCCGGCACCTGGGCGGTGAGATGGGCTGGCGTGGCAAGGGCCACGGGTATCGCGGCAGCGGCAAGCAGGGTGACACGCGAGAAGGACATGGCCAGGTTTCCCGGGAGAGGTGGCGGACGGGCAGGGAGCACGCACGCGCACCATCGTCGAAGAATCGCGGCCAGGCAAGCCGAATCGGGCGGGCACGATCAAGCGGGCACGATCAAGCAAGGAGGATCATGCACTATCACCTGATCGGCATCGCGGGCACGGCGATGGCCTCGCTCGCGGGCCTGCTACGCGAAAAGGGGCACCGGGTGACTGGTTCGGACCAAGGGGTCTATCCTCCCATGTCGGTGATGCTCGACGATCTGGGCATCGCCTACGCGGACCGCTACGACCCGGGCAATCTGGCGTCCCAACCGGACATGGTCGTGGTG
The DNA here is from genome assembly GCA_965225805.1 of Longimicrobiales bacterium. Taxonomy (GTDB): domain Bacteria; phylum Gemmatimonadota; class Gemmatimonadetes; order Longimicrobiales; family Gaopeijiaceae; genus BD2-11. Next base: position 4,520,290 of record OZ245327.1, on the reverse strand, counting down.
GGCAACGCGATCAGCCGGGGCAACCCGGAGCTGGAGGCGGTGCTCGACCGTCGCCTGCGCTACACGTCCGCGGCCGCCGTCATCAAGGATGAGTTTCTGGCCGGCCGCCATGTTGTGGCGGTGGCGGGCACGCACGGAAAGACCACGACCGCGAGCCTGATCGCCTGGCTGCTCGAGGTCGCCGGGCTCGATCCCTCGTTTCTCATCGGGGGGATACCGGGCAACTTCGGCATCTCGTTCCGCCTCACGGGGTCCGAGTTCTTCGTCATCGAGGCGGACGAATACGACACCGCGTACTTCGACAAGGGCCCCAAGATGTGGCACTACCTGCCCTGGACGGCGGTGGTGAACAACGTCGAGTTCGATCACGCGGACATCTTCCGGGACGATGTCGCCTACCGCTTCGTCTTCGAACGCTTCATCAACCTGGTGCCGCGGGCGGGCACGCTGGTGGCGGGCTGGGACTCCCCCGCGCTGCGCGGGATGTGCGGGATTTCGCGCGCGCCAGTTCAGTCCTTCGGGATAGATGGTGACGGGTCCGGGGCAGACGAGGCTGAGTCCGGCTCGGCCGGGGCAGATGAGGCCAGGGGCGATGATGCCCGGGCCGGGTGCGCCGCAGACGCCGCTTCAAGCCCGCGCTGGCGGGCAGAGCGCATTCGCTACGGGAAGGAGCGCACACGCTTCGCCGTCCGGCGGGACGGGAAGTCGATCGGGGAACTGGAGAGCGGGCTCGCGGGAGACTTCAACGTCCAGAACGCCCTGGCGGCGATGGCGGCGGCGACGGCGGCGGGGGCGGACTGGGCATTGATCCGCGAGGGACTACGCACCTTCCGCGGGGTGCGCCGGCGGATGGAGGTCCGCGGGGAGGCCGGGGGCGTCACGGTGGTGGACGACTTTGCGCACCATCCCACCGCCGTTGCCGCGACCTTGGGGGCCGCGCGGCAGCGGTTCCGCGGGCGGCGGCTGATCGCCGTCTTCGAGCCCCGCAGCTACACTGCCCAGCGGCGCGAATTTCAGGTCGCCTACGGAGCGGCGCTCGGCGAAGCCGACCACGCCATCGTGGCCGGGCTCTTCCGACCCGATCGCTACGATGATGCAACCCGGCTGGACCCGGTGCAGCTGGTCGAGTCGCTGCGCGCAGGCGGCACCGCAGCCGACTACGAGCCCGCCGTGGAGGCCATCGTGAGGCGGATCGTCCGTCTGGCGCGGTCGGGAGATGTCGTTCTGATCATGTCGAATGGCGGCTTCGGCGACATCCACGACCTGCTGCTGGCCGAGTTGGTTGCGGGGCGCAGGGCGAGGGACGCCACCGGTTCGGTGCCGGGTGGCGAGGGAGCGTTGCCGGGTGTTGATGGAGTGGCAGGGGACGCCGGCGGGACGCCACCGGATGGCGGGGGCACGCCACGAGATGTGGGCGAGACGCTACCGGCCGCGGGTCGGCCGGGCGGATGACACCCCAGGACGTGAACCCCGCACCGCTCCGGCCGCGGGCGCTCCGTCCCGGCGCGCGGGTCGCGCTGGTGGCGCCCGCGGGGCCGCTTGAACCCGGCCGCATCGACCAGGCCGTCGAACGCTGCCGCAAACTGGAGCTGGAGCCGGTCGTGTATCCGGCGGCCGCCCGCCGGCAGGGCCATCTGGCCGGCATCGACCAGGAGCGGCTCGCGGACCTGCAGGCCGCCTTCGACGACCCCGCGATCGACGCGGTGTGGGCGCTCCGGGGCGGATACGGCACGCTGCGCATCCTCGACGCGCTGGATCTCGCGCGGCAACGTCGGGCGCCCATCCCCTTCATCGGCTTCAGCGACAACACCAACCTCCATGCCCGCCATGCCCTGTCGGGCGTGATCTCCTTTCACGGCCCGCACCCGGGCGCCGACTTTCCCGCGGAAACCGAGGCATCGTTTCAAGCGGCCCTCTTCTCCAGTGCCGCGCCGGGACCCCTGCGGTCGCGACCAGGCGATCCCGCTCCCCGCACGCTCGTCGGCGGAAGCGCGGTCGGACGGCTGGTCGGAGGAAACCTCGCGATCCTGGCGTCGCTATGCGGTTCGCGCGACTCGATCTCCGCCCGGGGGCGCATCCTGTTTCTGGAAGATGTAGGCGAACCCGCCTATCGGGTGGACCGAATGTTGCTACAGCTCCAGCGGGCCGGAGTTGTCGACGGCGTCGCGGGACTCGCTTTCGGCCGGTTCACCGGAGTGCGCGAGGCGTGGGGCGATGTCCCCGCCGTGCTCACCGAGTTCGCTCGCCGCCTCGAGGTGCCCGCGGTCGCCGACCTCCCCTTCGGCCACACCGAACACAACTGCACGATCCCGGTGCTCGCGAACGCGTGCCTGGACGGGGATGCGGCGACCCTCACTCTGACCGAATCGGCCACCGAATCGGCGTGACCGGTCCGGCCGTCGTACGCACGGCAAAGCGCGAGCGAGTACGTTGTGGGGGATGACGAGGCAGATCCTCGTTGCAAACGATTTGCAGTTGCAAAACAGGCAGGACGAACAAGCCGATATTGGAGAACTTCATGAGATTGCGAGGAGCCCTGGCCGGGACGCTCGCCGCGTTTCTCGCCGCCACCTGCGGTGGAGACGGCGGCACGGTGGATCCCGCGCCGCCGCCAGCGCCTACCGGCACGGTCGTTGGTCAGGTCACGGCCGAGGGTGTGGCGCTGCAGGGCGTACTGGTTTCGCTCACCGGCGCCGCCAGCCAGTCGACCGCGACGGGCGCGGACGGCTCGTTCCAGTTCGTCTCGGTGCCGCAGGGGTCGCACACCGTAACGCTGGCGAGCATCCCCGGCGACGTGGTCTTTTCCCGAACCACCGCGCAGGTGACCATCTCTTCGGCTGGGCAGCAGGTGCGCGCGGACTTCCACGGCGAGTACCTGCGTACTTCGTCCATTCTGGGCGCGGTGCTGGCGCTCTCGCAGGGCAGCCAGCCACAACCGGTGGAGGGGATCGCGCTTCGCATAAGCGGCCTGCGGGAGGCGGCGGACACGACGGACGCCAGCGGCCGCTACGAGTTCGTGGCGCTACGGGCCGGCCAATACACCGTGTCTCTGTTGAATACGGAAGGCTATGCCTTCGATGCGACGAGCTTCACGACGACGCTGTCGTCGGGGCAGGCACTTCAACGCGATTTCATCGGCGCCGCGGACCTCTTCATCGAAACCGACTCGCTGGGCGTCGCCCGTCTGGCGATCCCGTACTCGCAGCAGCTGATCGCGCGAGGTGCCACGACCGAGGGTCTGGTGTGGAGCCTCGACGAAGGCAGTCGCCTCCCGGACGGGCTCGTGTTCGCGAGCAGCGGGAGGATCTATGGGACCCCGCGTTCGGTGGGCGTCACCGAGTTCGGCGTCACCGTGGTCGATCCGGAGATGAAGCGCGCGACCGTGATGCTTTCCCTGCGCGTGTGCGAAGGCGCGATCGGCTTGGAAACGGGGGAATACGAGGTCTACGACCGGGACAGCCTGAGCCCGTGCGGCTTGTTCGTGCAGGCTCCGCAAGCCGGCGCGTACTACCGCGTCACCATGGTGGAGACCGATGCGGAAGCCAGGCGGGTCTACGACGTGGAACTCAGCGTCGACGGAACCCCGGCGCCGCCGCCGGCGGCTGTGGTGGCGAGCTCGACGAAGCCGCAAGGCCGGCCGCGGCAGGAGGCGACGACCTTGGCGGGCCCCTGGTGGGACGAACTCCTGGAGAAGGAACGGGCCTACGCGAGGGCGCATGCGCGCCTGCGAAGGAGCGAGTCCGAGCTGACGCAGCGTCTGCTGGCGGAAGGTCCTCTTCCCGTCCTTCCGGACCGCTCGCACGAAGTGGCGCGGGTGGCTCGCGGTGGGGCCCGGACGAAGGCTCCCGAAGAATATGCATTCAGAGTCGGCAACCCGTTCGGTGGCGGAGGCTGCCAGGTGGACACCACCGTCACCGCCAGCCTGGTCGCCGAGAACGACTACCTCGCCTTCTACGAGTATCAGACAACCGTTTCGCCCGACAATGTGCGGCAGATCCTCGATTACTACGCTCAACACGGCGAGGAGGTGATTCAGCGCTACTTCGGCGGCGTGAGCGACGTGAACGGGGATGGGCTGGTGAACGTCCTCATCCGTCCCGACCTGCCCGGCAACAACCGGGCCTATGTGTGGTCGGCCGACATGACGTTTTCGCAAAGCAGCTGTGCGGCGTCGAACGAAATGGAGCTCATTCATGTCGATGCAGAGACCATCAATGACATCAGTGGCAATGACTACTGGGTGCTGGGCACGATCGTGCACGAGATGAAACACGTGAGCTCCCTGTACAAGCGGTTTCGAAGGAGAGGTTCCGACCCATTTCATCCTCTGTGGATAGAAGAAGGCACGGCCGACATCGCCAAGGAAGTGTCCTCGCGGCTGGCATGGGAGAGGGCGGGTGGCCCGAATGCCACCGATCGCGTTACCGGACAGCTGCTGCGTTCCGCGATCCGATCTACCGGAGGAACTGCTCGAGCTGAGGCGTTCGGGGTGTTCACCTCGATGGCGCGCGTGGTGTGGGCGTTTTCTCCGGATTCGAGCGCGGTCACTTTTGAACACGACCAGGATGACGGACCACCGGAAGGCGACATCTACGGGTCCGGCTGGCATTTCCACCGCTTCCTGCGGGACTGGGTCGTGGACGTCCGCACCTCACCTGCGGCGGATGAAAACTTCATGCGCGAGCTGAACGACTCGCTCACCGTGAACGGGGTGCGGGGTATCGTCGCCGTCACCGGCAGGCCCATCGAGGAATTGCTGACCGAGCACGCGATCGCCATGACCTTCGCCGGAAGCGAAGACGTGGTGGATAGCGATGTGCCCCGCTTCGCCACGTACGACTACCCGACCGCCACCGAGGTCTTCAGCCAGCCCGATCCGCCCGGATTCTACCCATGGCCCGTGACGACGACGGGAGAAGACACCGACGATGTATTCGCACCCGTGTCCGTGCCTCTGGCCACCTTGGGAACGCGCGCCTTCAACGGCAGGTTGGCATCCAGCGGCCACCGTATCCACGATTTTCGCGCGCGTGCGTCGGGCGACGCGGCCGCGTTCTACTTCGACATTCCCGGGTCCGCCCGGGTGATCGTGGCGCGCATTCCCGATCCGGATCCGTAAGCGCCCCACGGCTCGGGCTGCTAACTTGGCGGCAGACGAGGTTCGATCACGAATTGGGAGGCACCGATGCAGACAAGGGACAACTCGATGAACGCCATGTCGCCCGCGCGCACGATCCCCGCGGCCCTGCTGCTTCTCGTCTCCGCATGCACCGGCGCCGATGCTCCCCCGGCGGATGCGGAGTTGATGGATCGTGCCCGAGGCATCCACGAACGGGTCATCACCCTGGACACGCACGATGATATCAACCCGGCCAACTTTACCGCCGAGCAGAACTACACCATGGATCTGCCGACCCAGGTGAACCTGCCCAAGATGGAAGCGGGCGGGCTCGATGTCGCATGGCTCGTCGTGTACGTGGGGCAGGGGGACCTGACGCCGGAAGGCTACGCCGACGCCTACGACCAGGCGATCGCCAAGTTCGACGCCATTCACCGCCTGACCGAGGAGATCGCCCCCGAGCGCATCGGGCTGGCCCTCACCTCCGATGACGTGCGGCGCATCGCGGACTCGGGGCGCAAGGTGGCCATGATCGGGATCGAGAACGGATATCCCGTCGGGACCGACCTGGGGCGCATTCAGGAGTTCCAGGAGAGAGGCGCTCGCTACCTGTCGCTCGCCCACAACGGGCACAGCCAGCTGTCGGATTCCAACACCGGGGAGGCCGAGGACGAGTGGCTCCACGACGGGCTGAGCGAGCTGGGCCGGCAGGCGGTGGCGGAGCTGAACCGGGTCGGGATCATGATCGACATCTCGCACCCGTCGAAGCAGGCCATCATGGAGATGTTCGAGCTGAGCCAGGCGCCGGTGATCGCGTCGCACTCCTCCGCGCGGGCGCTCAACAACCACAGCCGCAACCTGGATGACGAGCAGCTGATGGCGCTCGGGGACAACGGCGGCGTGGTCCAGACCGTTGCCTTCCGCAGCTACGTGAACGGGGACAAGAACGCGGCCTATCAGCAGGCATCCCGGATGGTGATCGCCGAAGTGGCCGAGGAGATGGACTTCGAGATCATCGGCGGCGGACGGGGCCGGGCCTTCTTCATGGCGCTGCAGGCCATGACTGAGGAGGAGCGCGAGGCGTACCAGGCGGGATTCCGCATGGTCCAGGACGCGGCGGACGAGCGGATCGCCATGGAGGTGGCGCCGGTTGCTCCTCCCGTCGATGTCGCGGACTTCGTGGACCACATCGACTACATGGTCGAGCTGATCGGGCTCGAGCATGTGGGCATCAGCTCCGACTTCGACGGAGGCGGCGGCGTCATGGGGTGGGACGATGCCTCGGAGACCTTCAACGTCACCCTGGAGCTGGTGCGTCGCGGCTACTCCGAGGAGGAGATCGGCATGCTCTGGAGCGGCAACCTGCTGCGCGTGCTCGACGAAGTGCAGCGGGTAGCGGCGGAGATCCAGCAGGAAGGCGACTGACGCGGGCCTTTGATGCGGGCGGGCCCGCAGGTTAGCTTTGCGCTTCCGGCTTCGCTTCGAGCCTGACTCCAGGAGGTTAGATGGTCCCGATTCTCGCGCTGTGGCTTCCGATCCTGGTCGCGGCCGTGCTCGTTTTCGCGGGCAGCTCGATCATCCACATGTTCCTCGGCTACCACAAGAACGACTATTCGAAGGTCGATTCCGAAGACGGCGTGATGGACGCGCTGCGGTCGTGTGGCCTGGAGCCCGGCGACTACGTCCTCCCGTACGCGGGCAGCACGGACGCAATGAAGTCGGACGCGTATCGCGAGAAGGTGGAGAAGGGGCCCGTCGCTTTCTTCACGGTGCTGGACTCGAGCGCCTTCCTGAACATGGGCAGGAGCCTGGGGCAATGGTTCCTGTATTGTGTCGTGATCGGGGTGATCGTGGCGTACGCGGCCGGACGCACGCTGGGGCCCGGAGCCGAGTATCTGGAGGTCTTCCGACTCGCCGGGACCGTGGCCTTCTGCTGCTACGCGCTCGGCGAGCCGATTCGCTCGATATGGTACCAGCGGAAGTGGTCGACGACGTTCAAGACGATGTTCGACGGGCTGATCTACGCGTGCCTGACCGCGGGTGCGTTCGGATGGCTCTGGCCGGGATGATGTGAGACGATGGATAAAGTGAGACATTCACGCTGGCGCGGAGCCCTGCTCTGGGTGGGAGCGGTGTTCATGATGGCGGCGGCCGCCATCTATCAGCGCCGCACGGGCCCCACCTATCCTCTGCGCGGCGAAGTGGCCGTTGGGGCCGACGCCTACCGCTACGAACTGGTGCGCAGCCAGGAGACCGTGGCGGAGGCGCGGGTCGCGCTCACCCGGCCGGGGACGGGCGCCACGGGCACGATGACGTACCGGCGCTACCCCACCAGCGACGCCTTCACCTCGGTGCCGCTGCTGGTCGAGGAGGGGGAGGACGGCCCCGAGCTGGCGGCCTACCTGCCGATTCAGCCCGCCGCAGGCAAGATGGAATACTACGTGGAGTTGCAGACGGCGGACGGGGCCGTGCGCATCCCGGACGGGGTGGGTGCGGACGCCAACATCATCCTCCGCTACAAGGATCCCGTTCCGGCGCCGCTGCTGATCGCCCACGTGGCCGCGATGTTCTTCACCGTCCTTATCGGGATGCGGACGGGCCTCGGAGCACTCTTCGCGCCCGGCAACATCCGCACACTCGTCTGGGTGACCCTGATCGGGATGACGGTGGGAGGACTGGTGCTCGGTCCCTTCGTCCAGAAGTACGCCTTCGGCGAGTACTGGACCGGCTTCCCCTGGGGCTACGATCTGACCGACAACAAGCTCCTCATCATGTGGGTGGTGTGGGTTGCGGCCGCTTCCGCGCTGGGCGTGAAGCCGAAGCGCAAGGCCGGGCCGGGCCGGGTGACCGTGGGCGTCGCGGCGCTGGTCATGACCGTGGTCTACCTCATCCCGCACAGCATGCGCGGCAGCGAGCTGGACTTCGCGGCCGTCGACGAGGGCGTACCGGCGGCGGAGGCCATCGGAACAGGCCGCAACTAGGATTTGGTGCGGTGAGCGCCGCCCACCTTCACCTGCTGACCGTTCACCTGCCGGTCATCCTGTGTCCCCTCGCGCTGGTGCTCTTCCTGGGCGCCCGCCTGCGCTGGGACACGCCCGCAGCCCGCATCGCCCGCTGGTTGCTGATCGCCGCCGCCGCCATGGGCGTACCCGCGTATTTCTCCGGCCCGACCGCCTTCGAGTCGATGGAGAGCGAGCTGGCGCCGGTACGAGACCTGGTGGAGCTGCACGCGGTGCTGGGCAGGGCGGCCTTCTTCGGCCTCGTACTGCTGGCGTTGACCGCGCTACAGACGGCGCTGCGGGAGATGCAGGAGGAGCCGGTTCCCGCGTGGCAGCACGGAATCGTGGTGGTTGGGACCCTGCTTCTGAGCTACGTTCTGGCCTGGACGGGGCACCTGGGGGGCGCGATACGGCACCCGGAGATCGGAGAAGCGCTCTCCTGGCTGTTTCCCCGCTTGTGAACCCGGAGCGAAACCGGGACGGCGCCTGCCAAACCATTGTTCCGCCAGTCGCAGGAGCGGAAGTTTTCGTCGTATCGCACACCGATTTCGTCGCACGACGACATGAAGATCTGTTTCACCCCGATGCTTCAGAGAGACCCATGAACCATCCCGCTTCCCGTCTGGTCGCGCCCCTGTTCGCCGCCGTCCTCTTCACCGCAGTCACGTCGCCCGCCTCTGCCCAGGGGGCAGCGGCCAGCGCCGAAGCAGAGGTGCGCGCCCTCATGGAACATCCCACCATCCAGGCCGCGTTCCGCCATATCGAGGAGAACGATCCCTGGACCATCGCGACCCTGCGCGAACTCACCGAGATCCCGGCGCCCCCGTTCATGGAAGAAGTGCGCGGACAACGGTTTCTGGAGTTGATAGAGGAGTCGGGCGTCGATTCCGCCTGGGTGGATGAAGTGGGCAACGTCGTCGGCCTGCGGCGCGGCAGCGGGTCGGGGGCGATGATCTTCTCCGGGCACCTGGACACGGTCTTCCCGGAGGGCACCGACGTGACCATCCGCGAAAGCAGCGACACCCTCTTCGCGCCGGGCATCGCCGACGACACCCGCGGCTTGGTGACCGTGCTCGCGACGCTGCGCGCCATGAACGCCGCGGACGTCCAGACCGAGCAGGACATCTGGTTCGTGGGCACGGTGGGCGAAGAGGGCACCGGCGATCTGCGCGGGGTCAAGCACCTGTTCCGCGAGGGCGCGCCAGACTTCGACGCGTTCGTCTCGATCGACGGGCTGGGGCACAGCGGGGTGACCAACGCCGGCCTGGGGTCGCACCGCTATCGGGTCGCCTTCCGGGGGCCGGGCGGACACTCCTGGGGGGCGTTCGGGCTCGGCAACCCCATCCACGCCCTCGGGCGCGCCGTGGCCGCCTTTGACGCCGAGGCCAAGCGCTACACCGACAACGCGGCTCAGCGGACCAGCTACAACGTGGGCACGGTCGGGGGTGGCACCTCGGTGAACTCGATCCCCTTCGAGGCGTGGATGGAGATCGACATGCGCTCCGAGAGCCCGCAAAGGCTTCAGGAGATCGACGCCGTCTTCCAGGCGGCGATGCGCAGGGGACTCGAGGAAGCCAATACGGTGCGTGCCCGGGGAGAAGAACTCACGCTCGACGTCATCCTGATCGGCGACCGTCCCAGCGGCGAGATCCCCGAGGATGATCCCTTCATCGCGCGCGCCTTGGCGGCTACGGAACTCCTCGGCGGCGCCCCGACGCTACGGCGCTCCTCCACCGACGCCAACACCCCCATCGCGCTCGGCATCCCCGGCATCACCATCGGCGGGGGCGGCGCCGGCGGCAATGCGCACTCCCTGAGCGAGTTCTTCATGAACCACGACGGCCCCCGGGGCATCCAGCGCGCCCTGCTGATTCTGGTCGCGCAGGCGGGCATGGTGCCGGTGATGTAGTCAGTACCCCAGCGCCATCGATCCCGGCCGGCGCGGGTCGCCGTATCCGTAGAAGAGCCCGTCGGAGAACATCACAGTCTGCAGGCTCCCCATCCCGGCGCTGAACTGCACGTCATGACCGCGGGCCCTGAGCGCGCGGATCACGTCGGGGCTGAAGCCGCTCTCCACCTCCAGCCGGTCCGGATACCACTGGTGGTGCATCCGGGGGCGCGCGGTGGCGTCGGCGATGTTCATCCCGTGCTCGAGCACGTTCACCAGCAGCTGCAGGTTGGTCGTGATGATGCGGCTTCCGCCGGGGCTGCCGGTCAGCAGGAAGGGCTGGCCGTCGCGCAGCACGATGATCGGCGTCATCGAGCTCACCGGCCGGCGTCCCGCCGCGATCTGGTTGTCCGCGCTTCCCATGAGGCCGAAGGCGTCGGGGATGTCGGGCCGGAGGGTAAAGTTGCCGAGGTTGTTGTTCATGAGGATGCCGGTGCCGTCGATCACGACTCCCGAGCCGTAGGAGAACATCAGCGTGTAGGTGTTGACCAGGGCGTTGCCCTCGCTGTCCAGCACCGAGTAGTGGGTGGTCTCCGGGCTCTCGTAGGGAGCCAGATTGCCGGGACCGACGTCCGATGACGGCCGGGCGCGGCTGAGGGAAATGCCTCTCGACAGTTCCGCCGCGTAGTCCTTGCTCGTGAGGGCGCCGACCGGAAGATCGAGGTAGTCGGGGTCGCCCAGATACTTGCTCCGGTCGGCGTACGCCAGCTTCATCGACTCGGCCATGACGTGCATGGCGTCCGCGCTCCCGTAGCCCATCTCCTTCAAGGGAAAGTTCTCGAAGATGTTCAGCATCTGGACGATGTGCATCCCGCCCGAGCTGGGCGCCGACATGGCTGCGATGTCGTAGCCCCGGAAGGTGCCGCGCACCGGCTCGCGCTCGGTCACGCGGTAGTTGGCCAGATCCTCCATGGTGATCAGGCCGTTGTGCTTCGCCATGTCCGACGCGATGCGGCGGGCGATCTCGCCCTTGTAGAAGGCGTCGGCGCCGTCCTCGGCGATCTGCTCCAGGGTCCAGGCCAGGTCCGGCTGCCTGTACAGGTCGCCGACTTCGTAGTTGGAGCCGTCGGGCTTGTAGAACTTGGCCCGCGACGCGGGGTTGGCGCTGAGCCTCGGCTTGCTGCGCGCGAGGTTCACGGCCAGGTCCTCCCACACGACCATGCCGTCGCGCGCCAGCTCGATGGCGGGCTGGGCTACCTCCCGCCAGCTCATGGTGCCGTACTCCCGCAGCAGGTGGTCGAAGCCCGCGACCGAAGCGGGAATCGCCGACGACTTGTGGCTGAAGCGGTACTCCTCGTTGTCGACCTCGCCGTCCTCTCCGAAGAACATGTCGGCGTACGCGGCCGCGGGGGCGGTTTCGCGGAAATCCACCGCCACGGTGCGGTTCTCCTCGGCCAGGTGCACCAGGATGAACCCGCCGCCGCCCACATTGCCCGCGCGCGGCAGCGTCACCGCCAGCGCCAGCCCCACTGCCACCCCGGCGTCCACGGCGTTGCCGCCCTGGCGAAGGATGTCCACCCCTATTCGCGTCGCAAGAAAGTTCTGAGTGGCCACCATCCCGTTCCGTCCCACGACCGGATGGTGTGTCGCGTTGTAGGTGTTGATCGGGGCCTGGGCGGTCGCGGCCTGGGCCTCCATCCCCCGGGGAAGCGCGAGCCCCCCCATGGCGATGGTTGCCGCGAGGGCGAGGAAAGCCGGCACCCTGAAGCGTCTGTTCGTCATCAGCTGCATTTTCTCGCGATCCCGTTGTAACAGTCGCTGTGCCTTTTTGAGGCCTCCCTCGCTATCTTATCGGCATATCCGGGGTCCCGACACTCCCGACGGCGGTTTCTCCGGCCCCACAACGCAGAGGAGAGTGGTTGATGGCGCGCACTTCGAGCGGATCTCACAGCGGAAACGGGCATGGCGGAAACGGACACGCCGGAAACGGACGCACCCCCGCCCGCCGCGTGCGCCGCGTTGACCGCACCGTCCCCACAAGCTCCTCCGCAGGCGACTACGGCGACGCCTTCCCCAACTCGCGCAAGGTGTTTGTCGAGGGTCCCGGCGGCATGCGGGTGCCGATGCGCGAGATCTCCCTCTCGGGGGGCGAACCCCCGCTGCGGGTCTACGATACTTCCGGGCGTCAAAACACCGACGTGCGCCACGGCCTTCCCAAGCTGCGCGCCCAGTGGATCTCCGAGCGGGGCGGCGTCGGACAGTCGCTTCCAACGGCCTCGACTGCGCCCGAAAGCCCCAACGGCGCCGAGATGCCGGCAGCGCTCCACAACCAGCCCCTCCGCTCCACGGGCGGACCGGTCACCCAGCTTCAGTACGCGCGCCGGGGCGAGATCACCCGCGAGATGGAGTTCATCGCCCTGCGCGAAGGCATGAAGCCCGAGTTCGTGCGCGACGAGGTGGCCCGCGGGCGCGCCATCATCCCCGCGAACATCAATCATCCCGAATCCGAGCCCATGATCATCGGCCGCAACTTCGCGGTGAAGATCAACGCCAACATCGGCAACTCCGCGGTCTCCTCCTCGATCGAGGAGGAAGTGTCGAAGCTGCAATGGGCGACGCTCTGGGGCGCGGACACGGTGATGGACCTCTCCACCGGCAAGAACATCCACGAGACCCGCCAGTGGATCCTGCGCAACTCGCCGGTGCCCATCGGCACGGTGCCCATCTACCAGGCGCTCGAGAAGGTCGGCGGCGTCCCCGAGGACCTCACCTGGGAGGCCTATCGCGACACCCTCATCGAGCAGGCCGAGCAGGGCGTGGATTACTTCACGGTGCACGCCGGGGTGCTTCTGCGCTACGTGCCCCTGACCGCGAATCGCATGACCGGCATCGTGTCGCGGGGCGGCTCCATCATCGCGCACTGGTGCCTGGCCCATCACCAGGAGAGCTTCCTCTACACCCGCTTCCGCGAGATCTGCGAGATCATGGCCGCCTACGACATCTCCTTCTCCCTGGGAGACGGCCTGCGTCCCGGGTCCATCGCCGACGCCAACGACGAGGCGCAGTTCGCGGAGCTGCGCACCCAGGGCGAGCTCACCCGCATCGCCTGGGAGCACGGGGTGCAGGTGATGTGCGAGGGACCGGGCCATGTGCCCATGCACATGATCCAGGAGAACATGGACAAGCAGCTGGAGTGGTGCGACGAGGCACCGTTCTACACCCTCGGACCCCTGACCACCGACATCGCGCCCGGCTACGACCACATCACCAGCGCGATCGGCGCGGCCCAGATCGGGTGGTACGGCACCGCGATGCTCTGCTACGTCACCCCCAAGGAGCACCTCGGTCTCCCCAACCGCGACGACGTGAAGGCGGGCGTGATCAGCTACAAGATCGCCGCGCACGCCGCGGACCTGGCGAAGGGCCATCCCCGGGCCCAGGAATGGGACGACACGCTCTCCAAGGCGCGCTTCGAGTTCCGCTGGGAGGACCAGTTCAACCTCTCCCTCGACCCGGTCACGGCCCGCGCCTTCCACGACGAGACCCTGCCCGCCGAGGGCGCCAAGGTGGCCCACTTCTGTTCGATGTGCGGCCCGAAGTTCTGCTCGATGCGCATCACCCAGGACATCCGTGCCTACGCGGAGGAACAGGGCTACGAGACCGCCGAACAGCTGGTGCAGACGGGCATGGAGGAGAAGGCGCAGGAGTTCCGCGAGCGGGGGCGGATCGTCTGAAGGCCGCGGTCCCGTCGAGGGGCTCCCACATTTGCTGTACTGCGACTCTTGCGACGCCCTGCCATACGAATTCCCAGTCTTATTTCCTGAAATATGAGCATCCAGAGTTCATATTTCACACCCTGAGACCCGGTCGGCACCGGTCGCCCCTACCGCCGCCAGGCTTCCCCGCCCGGCAGTCCCTGGCTGAACAGCACCTCCAAGCTCGATCCGGCGGAGCCCGCCGCCGCGGCCGCAGCCACCTGGTTGGCAGGCGGCGGATCGCGCAGAATCCCCCGCACCTGCCCGCTGCGGGGGTTGCGCAGGATCGCCATCGCGAGGTCGGACTCGCCGTCGAGGGTGACTGAACCGCCGGGTCCGGTGAGCGTGATGGTCGCCAGAGTGCCCTCCCATCCGGCTTGGACGGGGAGCATGTAGGCAAAGCTGGAGCTGCCGTCCCCGTCGGCCACCACGGGTGGCGGCGCGCGCAACCCGACGCTGTCCGCGTCGTCCAGGCGGAAGCGTAGCGCGCTGGTGAAGTAGTAGTCGCTGATCCAGTCAGGGCCGCAGTACGACATCAGCTCGTAGGTCCGGGGATCCACCAGCTGGCCGCCATCGTTGAAGTCGTAGCCCCACGCGCCGATGGAGCCGTCGGGGTACGGGTACGAGGGGTCGGGGCCGGCGGCTCCCCCGCACGGCGCGTGGCGCAGACTCAGGTTGTGACCGAGTTCATGGGCGATGGTGCCCGGCCAGGGCTGCGAGAAACTCGACCGGCCAGGCCGGTACGCCACTCCGCCCGCATAGGTGACCGGCCTCCCCATCATGCCCTTGTAGTGGCCCGTGCCGCCTTCCATCGCCCGAATGGCTACGGTCTGGCGCAGCAGGTCGAACGCGCTGTTGCGCGAACTCAGGACGGGTTCGTGCGCGGTTACCCGCATCTCGCCGATCGGCAGAAGATGCATGTCCCCGAACATCTCGTGGGTCTCGGGATCCGCGGCCATGGCCCGCGTAAGGTCCACGATCGACGAGTCATCGGTTTCGGTCCAGATGAACGGAACCAGCGTCAGGTCGAAGACCGGCATCTCCCGGACCTCCACTTCCAGGCGTCCCGTCTCGGGGATGCGCCTGGCCACGCCCAGCTCCGGGTCCAGGGTACCTTCCGGATCCACCTCGATCACCATCTCTAGCCCCGGCTGCACCACATGGCTCGGAATCTCCGCGTTCGCCGAGCTTGAGAGACTGCTCTCGTCCACCTCGGTCGGGATCGGCCCGGACGTGCCGGGGATCTCCTGCACATGCGTCTCCGTGCCGTCGATGTAGAAGCTGGCCCGCACCTGCGGAATGCCTGCGCTGGTGGTCTCCAGGCCTGTCACGAACACCCGCAGCAGCGCCTTCTCGCCCGCGACCAGCGGAACCGGGAACTGTCGCGACTGGACCGCTTGGACCAGGTACGCCGCCGCCGGGGCGTCTTTGACGCAGGATGCGATGCGGCGCCTGAAGATCCGTGCCAGCCAGGTCTGGAAGGCAGGGTCCGCGGGAGCGCACAGGTCTGTGCCTCCGGCCACCAGCGCATCGAGTTGCCGGAGCGCCGTCAGTTCGACCGGAAGGGCTCCCGCCAGGCCGCCGTTGAACGACAGACCCAGCTCCAGAAGGCGCGACATGCTTCCGAATTCAAGGGGGACCGAGCCCTCAAGGTCGTTGTAGTCCAGAAACAGCGCTTCCAGGGTCGAGAGGCGGCCAAGTTCGCGGGGAATCGTGCCCGACAGTTCGTTCGATGCGACGTTGAGCGTTTCGAGGTCGCCAAGGTTGCCGAGTTCCGGCGGGATCGGGCCGGTGAGATCGTTGCCACCCAGGTGCAGTTCGGTGAGGTTGGCGAGGGCGCCGAGTTCCGCGGGGATCTGGCCCGTATGATCGTTGCTCCGGAGAAACAGTTCCGTCAGGCTGGCGAGGTTGCCGAGTTCGGTCGGGATGGGACCGGTGAGACCGTTGTCGCCGAGGTACAGTTCCGTCAGGTCCGTGAGGCTGCCGAGTTCAGTCGGGATCGCGCCCGTCAGACTGTTCCCCCAAAGGGACAGTCTTGTCAGGTTGGCGAGGCTGCCGAGTTCGGTCGGGATCGGGCCGGTCAGATCGTTGTCACTGAGGTACAGATCGGTGAGTTTGGCGAGGCTGCCCAGACTCGGCCGGATCAGGCCCGTCAGGTTGTTCCGCCAGAGATAGAGTTCCGTCAGGCTGGCGAGGTTGCCGAGTTCGGGCGGGATTTCACCGCTCAAGGCGTTCCCGCCGAGAGCGAGGACGGTAAGGCGCTCGAGGTTGCCCAGTTCCAATGGGATTGCGCCTGTCAGACTATTCCTCGTGAAGCTTATCCGCCGCAGGCTGGCGAGGTTGCCGAGTTCGGGCGGGATCGGGCCGGTGAGATTGTTGTAGCCGAGGTCCAGGTTGGCGAGGTTGGCGAGGCTACCGAGTTCGGGGGGAATCGAACCCGACAGGCCATGTGGTATCGGCAGCCCGGCTTCGCTGTCCCACTCTCCCCTCAGGTCCAGACTCACGATCCGTCCGCTATCGTTGGTGTCCACCCCGTACCAGTCGCCCAGGGGCTTGTCGGTCAGCCAGTTTTCGGCGTCAACCCAGTTCGGGCCGTCCGTCGCGTTGTAGAGCGCTATCAGCGCCCCCCTGTCCGGGCTGTCGAGTACCACCACCGTCGCGCGTCCGGACGCGGACCCGGCCGTGGCCGTGATCGTGGCTCTGCCGTTGCCGACCGCCGTCACCAGCCCCGACCCGTCCACCGTCGCCACCGACGGATCGTTGCTCGCCCAGGAGACGGCGACGTCGGACATCACCCTGGCCCTCTGGTCGCGCACCTGCGCCCTCAGCTGCACGGTCGCGCCACGGACCCATAGCTGGGTGGTCTGGGGGACGATGCCGACCACCACCGGCCGCGGGGGATCGGGGGGCGGCGGGTCCGTAGCGCCGTCTCCGCAGGCAGGCCCACAGGGCGGCAAAAAGCGTCCCCGCGACTACAGGGAAGAGTCGTTGACGCCTCATCACTGGCGTCCGAAGCACTGGAACAGAATCAGACTTTGCCGCGCAGGGCCGGGAGGCGCGCCGACTTCCACGGGGCTCGTTCGCCCCCTCCCATGGCTACTGCCTCGGATGGCTACCCCGCCGTTCCGTTCAACAGCTCGAACATCCGCTGCATGGCGATTTCGGCGACACCCGGTCCGGTGATCTGCGGGTAGTTCTCGGCGTGGTCGGTCATGTCGATCTGCGCCGCGGCTTCCTGGTAGGAGAGGTCCTGCGCGTGCAGCGCCGTCGCCCGCTCCTGGAAGTCGCGCAGGTAGGCCTGCAGATGATCGATGCGCGCGCGGTCCTGGAAGGGATCGCCGTGGCCGGGCAGTACCCAGTCGAACTCGAGCCCTTTCAGGTGCTCCAGCGTCTCTGCCCACTCGGCCGGGTAGCCGTCGCCCATGAAGGGTAGCCGCGGCAGCAGCAGGTCGCCGGTGATGAGCACGCGCTCGCCGGGGAGGTGGACCACAACGTCGCCGCCCGTATGACCGCGCCCGTAGAAGAGGATGCGGATTTCTCGATCGCCGGCGAACAGCGTCATCCGCTCCGAGAGGGTGGTATTGGGGCTCTCCGGGTCCAGGCCGTCCTGGCTCGCGTAGTAGTTCTCGAGAAAGGCGAGCTGGTCCTCGAGTTCGATGCGCTCGTCCTCGATGTCGGTGCGCATGACCTGGTCCCGCAACTCAGCGATCTGGTCCGGGACCCCGCCCACGAAGTTCTCCCAGGAACGACCCATGGAGCCGCCGTTCTCGATCATCTCGCGCGTGAACTCGTGCCCGATGACCTGCACCTCGTCTGGATAGGCGCTGTTGCCGTGGGCGTGGTCGAAGTGGAAATGGGTGTTGACCACGTAGCGCAGGGGCTTGCCCGTGAGCTCCATCACCTCGTCGTGGGCGGCCCGCGCCGCCGCCGGAGAGATGTGCGACTCGACCAGGAGCACGTGGTCGTCGTTGACCACCACCGCGCCGTGCGAGCCCACGTTCAGGGTGCCGGTCCCGCGGGCGTGGAAGATCCCTGGGACGACCTCCTCGAACTCGAAGGCCGGGCCCTCGTACATTGATCCCGGCGGCAAGGGCGTTTCAGCTGAAACGTCCGGCTCCTGCGCGGCCTCGGGTGTTTCGGCGCAGGTCCAGACGAACAGGCAGAGGAAAAGGGCGGGGAGATGGCGCATGAAGAATCCTCCCTGGGGTTCGGGTGGCAGGTGGCAGGCGACCGCTCACGTCAAAGAATCCGTTTCCAGATCTGGCGCGACAAGTGGCCGGTGCGGCGGGGGCGGGCGAGGTCCAGTCCCGCGAGGTGACCGAGAAGGCTGGTTGTCGTCACTTCCTGTTTGCCGAAATCCCAAACACACGACTGAACCAGACGACGAATCGCTCGGCGGCTTCGCTGTCGTCCCGAAGGTAGTGTGCCTGGATCGCCGCGCCGTACGGTCGTCCCGGTTCTTTCTGCCAAGCCAACCAAGCATGGAGCACCGCTTTCTTGATGTCCTTAACCGGGAATCACGCTCCCCGTTTCTTGGCGCCACTCGTTGACGTCTCCGCATGCCGAAAGAGTGAGTCGCCATCGGTGACGAGGTCTCGGAGAAAGTCCTCCAGCGCACCGGTTCGCCGATTATCCGGCATGAGCCATACGCCAACACGCGTGCGAAACTCCTTTGATTCTCCGACGAAACCGTAGGCTGGCAACTCATACGGGGCCTCAACGCCCACCATTCCGAGTCGGGAGCGCACGGATTGCCAAGTCTGCCCGGGGTCGTCATTGGCGTCGAGGACGAAGCCAAGCGACGAACCGGTCCCAGCGCCAATGGAGACTCGGATCGCCTTCAGAACCCCTGTCTTGCCTCTGGAATCGTGAAGCTTGGGGAGCGTCTGCGGGACAAATCCTCGTCGTATGAGCAGATGGCCGATCGAATGTTCGTCGTCTGCGCCCTCGACATACAGCCGAGAGGTTGCGGATCCAGCCATCAGCGTAGCTCAATGCTCAGATCGTCGGCGGCGATGATCGCCTCCGCGTCAAAACTCACACTGCGAACCAGGCCACGTTCGATCTTCTGAACCGACACGGCTTCCCAAAGATCCGGCCGGGTCCTGAGCAGCGACGCGAGTCCGATGATGCAGTCGTGGCTGTGGGTAGTTGCGAAAATCTGAATCGATGACCGCAAGGCGTTGTCAACGACCAACTTCCACATTTCCTCCATCACGGTCCAATGAAGGCCGGTATCGATCTCGTCAATCAGAAGGAAGCCATGGGCTGCGCGCACGAGGGAAAGAGATAGAGCGAGAAGGCGTCGCATACCGTCGCCATAGCTGCCGATTGGCACAGGGGGGGAACCCGCTTGGAACCCCAGCACGATCCCTGCCGTGCTCGGTGTGCGCGCCCCTCGGTCGCCCGTGA
The DNA here is from genome assembly GCA_965225805.1 of Longimicrobiales bacterium. Classification (GTDB taxonomy): domain Bacteria; phylum Gemmatimonadota; class Gemmatimonadetes; order Longimicrobiales; family Gaopeijiaceae; genus BD2-11. Next base: position 4,501,117 of record OZ245327.1, on the reverse strand, counting down.
GAAAATCGATTGAGCGAAGATCCTTCTGGAGGATCCTCATCGCTTCAACGACTTCCGATTTTCTCCCTTGGATGACGACTTGATCCCAAGCTGCGGCCATCTCACGAGCGTACAGGGACTCCGCGGTTACGAACGTGGCAGGCAGCGGCTTGCCTATCGATTCCAGGGCTCGGCGTCTCCGCGTGACGAAACCCCATTCAAGGGAGCCGTCTTCGGTCAGGGAGACGGCGACATCCTTGTCGTCACCTCGGCAAATCCGCAACGCGAGCGGCGTGGCGGTGGCGGTTTCGATCTCAAAGATATCGAGGGTCTGATCGTCTTCAGCTTCCTCGATCTGCATGCGAACGCTCCCAAGGCCATCATTTGAAGTGATGGCGAAGTAGGTCCCGGGAGCGAGTTGATGGCCGTGGAAATGGTGGTGCAGGGGGGTGAGCGAGGATCTACGGCCTTGGTCGTCAACCCTGAAGTCGAGTTCGCCTCGTCGGGTGGCCGAGTTGGTCAAGACAAGAGGATTCCCGCGCGACGCGAGCAAATGGACGGCCTCGAGAATCGATGTTTTGCCGCAGTTGTTCGGGCCGACCAACAGGTTCACCTTGGCCAAGTCCCGGAGCGCGTATTCTTCGAAGCTCCGGTAGTTTTCCAGTCGCAGCGTGCGGATCATGCTCGGTGGTCCTCAGCCGTCGTAGCGGCGTGGAAGTTCACTATCGCCGGTCTCACCCCAAGCTGCCATCATTGCCACTCGCTTGCTAGTGGAAGACGGCTGTTACGGAATGACCCTCGCTGGCGCCAGATTCATCACCCAAAGGCCGGTGCGCATGTCGGAGACGAAGATGTTGCCCTTGTAGGGCTGCGGGCCCCACGCCATGGTCGTGTTCTCGCCCTCCGGGGTGGTCATGAAGGACGCGACTTCGCGTCCCTGCGCCAGCAGATCGCCGCGCAGTTCGCCGGACACGTCGACGATGCGGAGCCCGCCCTGGTAGTAGGCGACGTAGAGCAGATCGTCCTCGACCCAGAGGTTGTGGCTCCCGGCCTCGGGCAGTCTGAATTCGGCGACCTCCCGGGGGTTCTCGATGTCGCTTACGTCCACCACATGGATGTAGCCCCGGGGACCGTCACACCCCGGGCATCCGAAGATCTCGTCGCCGAGGAACACGTAGTCGCCGTAGCGGACGGCGTGGTGCGTGTTTCCGAAAAGCGCCCCGTTGATGTCATAGAGGTAGTTGTAAGAGGAGATCGGCTGAGGCTCGGTGGGGGTGCCGCCCCAGCGTCCGTCGCCGACGTCGAGCATGACCAGCCCGTCGTTCCAGTAGGAGAGGTAGGCGATGCCGTCGACCACGCTCACGTCGTGCAGGTACTTGCTCGGCTTGTCGAGTCCCCAGCGTCCGGCTTCGAAGGGGTTGGCGGGGTCGGAAATGTCGATGATGTGGACATCGAGGGTACCGTCGTTGATGGCGTAGACCAGGTCGCCCACGAACCAGACGTTGTGTATGCCGCCGGTGAGGCCTTCGGTGTAGTGGGTGATGGTCTCCGGGTCCCTGGGGTTGGAGATGTCGATCAGGGTGATGCCGTTCCGGCGGTTGGAGGCGTTCTCGCTCGTGACGATGGCGATGGTGCGGTCGTCGTTGATCTTGACGTCGTTGACGCGGCGGCCGTCCACCGTCAGGGAGTCGACGATGACGGGCGCGGCGGGTTCGGTGACGTCCCAAGCGTACATGGTCGCGGCCGACATGGTGCCCGTGTAGGCATAGTCGCGCCCATCGAGCCCCTCGAAGACCCAGAGGTCCGAGGTGGAGGTGCCGAGCGGTCCCTGGCCCAGCAGGGTGACCTCCCGGCCGGCCTCCCGCGGGAAAACCTCGATGTCGACCGCTTCGGCGGCGGTGCCCACATCCACGTGGACGCGGTAATGGCCGGGCTCCTCGGCCACGAAGGCGCCGTCCGGATAGGCGGTGGCGGCAGTGGCCTCTGCTCCGTCCTCCCTTTCGACCCGGTAGGCCAGCGCGGCGTCGTCCACCCGGCCGCCGGAGGCGTCCATGGTGGTCACCGCCAGGCGCACCACGTCGCCCGTGCGCGCTCGCGACTCGGGCGACGCCACCGTCACTCGTTCCACCGGGTTGGCGACCACGTCCAGGATGACCTCGCCCCGCACCCCGCCCGCCTCGCCGGCGATGCGCACCGTGCCCGGCGCGTGCAGGTCCAGCCACCCCTCGGCCGTGACCGTGGCGATGGACTCGTCGCCCGACGACCAGCGCACCACCTCCTCCGCGTGCTCCTCCCCGGCCGTGGTGATGGCTCGCCCCGTCAGCGCAAAGGCCGTCCCCGCGTAGCTGGCGAAGGCGGGCGGGTCGATGTCGATTCGCGCCACCGGATAGTCGTTGACCTTGATCGGGATCTCGGCGGCCGGCACCCAGTTGGGCTGGTCCGCCGCCGGCCCCGACAGACCGAGGAACACGCCGATGACCGCCTCCCCGTACTCCGTCCCCCGCAGGACGTAGGTGTCGGCAATCTGGTCCTTGATCGAGCGCAACTCGAAGGGACCGACCGTGCTGACCCCCCACCGGGCCCCCTCGACCACATTCCCGGCCTCGTCGCGGAGGATGCCACGGAAGGTTATGGAGTCACCCCGCTGAACCTCGATGGACGCCGGCACGATCTCGATGGTCGCCACCCTGGCGGCGAGTTCGCCCGGGCCCAGGTCGACGTCTGTGGTCTCCTGGGCGGGAGCGGCCTCCTCCTCCGGCGCGGATTCGGCTTGGCCGGCGTCCTCCGGCGCGGGCGGAGCGGGTTCCGCATACCCTCCGCAGCCGGTCGCCAGAATCACGAGCATCAGGAGCGAGAGGGCGGAACGCGTCATCGGTTCAACTCCAGTCATGAGGCCTGCGGGCGGGCCGGAAATCCCGGCATCTTCGCTGTTACACCCGAGCAGGGCATGCGAGCCCGGTGTCACCGCGCTTCGAGCCCTGACCGATGTTCCTGCGGATGCGTGGTCGGCCCGACGTTCACCGCCCCGCGCGGCCACGAGGTTTTCAATCGCCGCCCGGTTTTCTAGCTTGACCTGCCGCCCGCAGCGCAACGACCACCCCGGAGCCAGCCGAATGCCGATGTCCCGCAACACCCTGGAGATCCTTCGCGAAATCCGGGTCCAGAGCGGGTCGAGCTCCTCGCCCGGTCTGCCGGACGCCGTGATCGAGCGCTTCGCCGCGCAGGACGGCCTTCTTCGCCAGGCGGTCGCCGAGGCGGCGGAGTGCCATCACCGGTTCCGGCGCGAACTCCCCCACCTCGCCGGTCTCGACGAGGCCGAGCAGGTCCGCGAACTGCAGCGCGGGTATCTCAACTTCTATCCCCGCGACCTCGTCAACCCGTACGTCGCCCTTGCCGCCCGCGGACCCTGGGTCGTGACTTCCGCGGGCGCCGTGATTCACGATTCGGGCGGATACGGCATGCTCGGGCTCGGACACGGGCCCCAGGCGATCCTGGACGCCATGAACCAGCCCCACGTCATGGCCAACGTCATGACCGCCAGCCCGAGCCAGGCGCGCCTGATGCGGGCGCTCGAGGCGGAGATAGGGCACCGGCGGGCGGGCGCATGTCCCTTTGAGAGCTTCGTGTGCCTGAACAGCGGTTCCGAGGCGATGACCTTCGCCTCCCGTCTCGCAGACATCCACGCCCGCGCGATGACCGACCCAGGAGGTCTGCACGACGGAGCCGTGATCAAGGCGCTGGCGCTCGAGGGTGGCTTCCACGGGCGCACCAGCCGGCCCGCGCAGGTCTCGGACTCCACCCGCTGCTACTACCGGGAGAACCTTGCCAGTTTTCGCGATCACGACGCGCTGGTGACGGTCCCGGCCAACGACATCGCCCAATTGCGCCATCTCTACGCGCTCGCCGAGGAGGAAGGCTGGTTCTTCGAAGCCTTCTACATGGAGCCGGTGATGGGCGAGGGGAATCCCGGCAAGGCGGTGACGCCCGAGTTCTACGACGCCGCGCGCGCATTGTCGCGCGCCCACGGCGGACTGCTGGTGGTCGATTCCATCCAGGCGGGTTTGCGGGCGCATGGATGCCTCTCCATCGTCGACTATCCAGGCTTCGAGGATGCCGAGCCGCCCGATGTCGAGACCTATTCCAAGGCGCTCAACGCGGGCCAGTTCCCGCTGTCGGTGGTGGCAATGACGAGACGGGCCGCAGGGATGTACCGGCGGGGCGTATACGGCAATACCATGACCACCAACCCGCGCGCGCTGGAGGTGGCCGTGGCCGTGCTTTCTTCGCTCACCCCCCTGTTGCGCGAGAACATCCGCGCGCGCGGCGCCGAGTTCCTGGCCAGGCTCGAAGCCATGGCGGCCGAACTCCACGGAGCCGTCACCGCGGTACAGGGAACCGGCCTGCTGTTGAGCTGCGCCTTCGAGTCCGCAGTCCGCAGCCACGGGCGCGGGAGCGTGGAGGAGGAGATGCGACGGCGCGGCGTGGGCGTGATCCACGGAGGCGCCAACTCCGTCCGCTACACCCCACACTTCGCGATCACCTCGGCCGAGATCGATCTGATCGTGCAGGCAACCCGGGCCGCCGTCGTTTCCCGTCTGATCCCCGCGGGCGAAGCGGGCAATTGAGTCGCAAACGGCTGACCAGCGCCACAGCGCCACGCCGTCCCGGCAAGAGGCTCGTTACGCAAGCGCATGCCGGTTCCGTGACGTGTCCGGGGACTTGCCCGATTGCCATGGGCAGCGCGTTGCCCAATTCTTCCCGAGTTACGACCGGCCACTTGCCGGATTGAGCCGGACTCGAACGCGCCCGGAGACCGAAGGAGTTCCAGGGCCGTTTTCCAGAACACAGTCTTCGTCCTCCCCAATTTCCCCGCGAGACCAGCCATGAAAGCCTTCGCTTCCAAAATCCGCGCCCTCTTCCTCGTCCTCGCCCTCCTGGCGGCGTCCTCCCCCGCCACTGCCCAGCAGGCGCCGTCTCCCGAGGCCTACGCCGATCTCGAGTGGCGCTACATCGGGCCCGAAGGCAACCGCTTCTCCGCGGCCGCCGGCCTCCCCGGCGACCCCTACACCTACTACGTCGGCGCCGCCTCCGGAGGCGTCTACAAGACGACCGACGGCGGAGTGAACTGGGACGCCATCTTCGACGACCAGCCCGTCCAGTCGATCGGTTCGCTGGGCGTGTCGATGACCGATCCCAACATCGTCTGGGCCGGCACGGGAGAGGGGAAGATCCGCAGCCACATATCGGTGGGGCAGGGGGTCTACAAGTCCACCGACGCGGGCCGGACCTGGACGCTCATGGGGCTGGAGCAGACCGGCCGGATTCCCCGGCTGGCCATCCATCCGACCAATCCCGACGTCGTCTACGTCTGCGCGCTCGGGCACTCCTACGGGCCGCAGCTCGAACGCGGCGTCTTCCGCACCATGGACGGCGGGGAGAGCTGGGACCACGTCCTCTTCGTGGACGAGAACACGGGCTGCTCCGACATAGCCCTCGATCCCGCCAACCCGCGCAACCTGTTCGCCGGAACGTGGCAGCTGGAGATCCATACCTACGGTCGCACCAGCGGCGGGCCGGGCGGGGGCCTGCACGTTTCCCGCGACGGCGGCGACACCTGGGAGAAGCTCTCCGGTCCCGATAACGGGATCGGGCTGCCGACCCTTCCGGTGGGCAAGGTCGCTGTGGCGGTCGCGCCCTCCAATCCGCAGCGCGTCTACGCGATGCTCGAGACCGGCGACGGGATTCCGTGGGACGGCCGCGACACCGAGGACGGCCAGGTCTGGGGCTCGGCCGACGGCGGCCGCACCTGGTCGCTTATCACCCGCGACCGCAACGCCATGGGCCGCCCGCACTACTACTCGCGCGTGGTGGCCTCGCCCGACGACGAGGACGAGGCGTACTTCCTGACCGCCTCCTTCTCGGTATCGACCGACGGCGCACGCACCATTAACGTGGTGCCGCGTCCCGACGCCCCTGGCGGCGACCACCACGACATGTGGATCGACCCCGGGAACGGCGACCGCATGATCGTCGCGCACGACCAGGGGCTCTCCATCTCCATCAACCGGGGCAAGACCTGGTTCCGCCAGCGCCTCACCAACGCGCAGATGTACCACGTGACGGTGGATACCGAGATCCCCTACAACGTTCTCGGCAACAAGCAGGACGAGCCCACCTACCGCGGGCCCAGCAACAGCCGCATCATGGGGCAGCGGCGCATCACCGGGATTCCGCGCGGCATGTGGCACCATGTGGGCGGTGGCGAGAGCGGATTCGCCACCCCCGATCCGGTCGACCCCAACATCGTCTGGTCGTCGGCGTCCGGGTCGGGCATGGTCGGCGGCATCGTGGTGCGCTACGAGGAGGCCCGGCGCCAGTACCGGGCGGTCGAGGTGTGGCCCGAGCAGAGCCGGGGCGCGGCGTCCGGCGTGCGCTACCGGTTTGTCTGGGATGCCCCGATTCTCATCTCCCCGCACGATCACAACACGGTCTACGTCGGCAGCCAGCACGTGCACCGCACACAGAACGGCGGCCAGAGCTGGGAGCCCATCAGCCCCGACCTCACCCAGAACGACCGGAGCCGCATGGGCTTCTCCGGCGGCCTCACCGGCGACAACATCGGCGTCGAGTACGCGGGCGTGGTGTTCGGCATCAGCGAGTCGCCCATCGAGCCGGGGTTGATCTGGGCGGGCACCAACGACGGCCTCCTGCACGTCACCCGCGACAACGGCGCCACCTGGACCAACGTGACCGAAAACATGCCCGATCTGCCCGAATGGTTGGCCGTGCGCAGCATCGCCGCCTCCCGCTACGACGCGGGCACGGCGTACGTGGCCATCGACGGGCACCAGATGAACGTGCGCGATCCCCACATCTACCGGACGCGCGACTACGGTGAGTCGTTCGAGAAGATCACGGACGGCATTCCGCCCAGCATGCTGAGCTACACGAAGATCATCATCGAGGACCCGAAGCGGCAGGGCCTGCTCTACGTCGGCACCGAAAACGCCATCTACGTCTCCTTCGACGACGGCGACAACTGGCAGCCGCTGCAGAACAACCTGCCCGCCGCCCCGGTGTCGGGCATCGTCATTCAGGAGCACTTCAACGACCTGGTGGTGGGCACCTACGGGCGCGGCTTCTGGATCTTCGACGATCTCGCGCCCCTGCAGCAGCTCACCCCGGAGGTCATGGCGTCCGGTTCGCACCTGTTCGCGCCCCGCGACACCTACCGCTTCCGTCCCATCACGCCGCCGTCGGTGCCCTACGACGATCCCACCGTCGGACGCGACCCCGAGTACGGGGCCTACCTCAACTATTGGCTGGCCGAGCCCGCCGACGAGGCGCCCACGGTCGAGATCGTGGACGGCATGGGCACCGTGGTGCGCACCCTCGACGGCAGCAATAACGCCGGCGTGAACCGCACCTACTGGGATCTGAGGGACGAGCCCAATGGTCCCATCAGCCTGTACACCAGCCCCATGTACGCCGAGCACATCATGGTGGGCGAGGAGGGACGCCCGGCCGGGGGAGCCCAGATCTCCATCCTGATGCCGCCCGGAGAGTACACGGCGCGCCTGAACGTGGACGGAGAGACGCACGAGCAGCCTCTCACGGTCATCAAGGACCCCCATTCCGCGGGAAGCGAGGCGGATATCGCGCAGCAGATCGCCTTCCTGCGCGACGTGCGCGAGGACGTGGTCGCCGCGGGCGAAGCTGTGGAACGCGTGGAGGCGCTTCGGGTTCAGCTCGAAACCATGGCCCGTTTCTCGGAGGACGAAACCCTCTCCGACGCCATCGCAGAGCTGGAGGAGAAGCTCGTTGAACTCCAGGAGACCATGGTGGACCTGCGCCTCACCGGGCAGGGGCAGGACGCGGTGCGCTTCGGGGTCCGCCTGCTGGCGAAGCTGGGCTACCTGACCAACGCGCTCTCCGTCGCCGACTTCCCGCCCACCGACCAGGAGATGGAGGTGAAGGGAATCCTGAACGAACAGTTGCAGATCCACCTTTCGGCAGTGGAAACGGTGATCGCGGAGGACGTTGCGGCGCTGAACGAGATGCTGCGCACCCGGGGCATGCTGCTGATAACGGACGGGGGGTAGCGGACGAACAGCCGGACGCACCGGCGGCCTCGGCCGATGGCGTGAACCCGGCGAGAGTGGCCTACGGAAGGACTGGCAAGCTCTCCCGTTCCGCCGCCAGGGAAAGCCGCTGGTCCAGGCAGACAAAGGTCAGCGGCCGGGCTAGTTGCTCGTGCACCAGGAGAGCCGCGCCGAGTTGGCCGGCATCGGCGGCTCGGAGGGGATGACGGGCCAGCAGCGCTCGCGCCCGGGACCGGACTGCGAGCACATCGGTCACCTCGTCCCAGTGGCTGGCGAATGCGTCGAAGCGGCCAAGCACGTCTCGGCGCTGCATGCGGGACAACGACCCTTCGCGGGTTCGTCGTTCGATCGCGCTGACAATTTCCGTACGGGTCCAGGCCCAGGTGACGATTCGGTCATCCTCGGCCAATCTCTTGCGCGCCCAATTGCTCGTGCGCTCCGTGACCACCAGCGGGACCAGCGCGGAAGCATCCCAGTACCTCACAGCCGGTCGTCCCGGTCTTCGGCCAGCGCCTCCGAGATGCTCACCGGCAGCGTCAGCGGCGGCTCGTCGAGAATGGCGGCGGCACCCCCGCGGCCCGGCCGCACCACTCCCTGCCCGATCAAACGCTCGCGCGCTTCTTCACCATCCGTGGTCGCCGGGACGAGCCTGGCCACCGGCTTGCCCCGGTCGAGGACCTGGACCTCGCCTCCCCGCCGGACTTCGCGCACGTAGCGTGAGAGGTTCGCCTTGAGCTCGGAAATCGAAACCGTTGTCATGAGACCAAGATGGTCATGAGCAAATGACCATTCAAGTCCCATCCGGACTCCGACAGGAGATGACCGGCAAGGATCAGGTCCAGCCTTCCCGTTCGATCAGGCGTTCGATGTGCGCAAGGTGGTGCCGGCCGTGCCAGGCGTAGAGTCCCGTGTTGACCGCCAGCGTGACCGGCCCCGAAACCGGATGCACGAACTCGCGCTGGAGTTCCGGCCAGCTCAAGTGGCGCAGCAGGTCCGTCCACCGGGAGTGGAGGGCGTCCAGAGCGGCGAGCGAGGGAGCGACAGAGCCCCGGCTGTCCGGCAGTTCCGCCCAACCCTTCTCGTCATAGGCCTTGATGACCGGCCGGTCCTCGGTGAGCGCCCACTTGAAGCGCACGAAGCTGTTTGCGTGGCTGTCGAACAGGTGGTGCACGACTTGGCGAACCGTCCAGCCGCCGGGCCGGTACGGGGTGTCCAGCTGGTCGTCCGTAAGAGGCGCAACCGTCTCGCGAAGGGCGGCCGGCATCGCCGCGATCTCCTCGATCCAGCCATCGACATCCTGTTGGGTTACGGTTTGCGGGCGCGCGTATTTCCCGATGGGATAGCGGAGATCGGGTGTATTGGAAGTCGTTGCAGTCATCCGATTCATTTCCTCAGTACGCAGTAGGCGAAAAGATTGGGGCTGTCGTCAGGGCCCCGGGCCGATCCCTTCATGTCCTCGTCCACTTCGTATTCGTCGCCCAGGTCCGCGAACCTGCCCGCATCGACGAGCCTGAATGGCGTTTCGCTTTCGAACGATGTCAAGTCGGGAACACCGGTAGTAAACGAGGCTCCAAGCGCTCTCTCCATGCCCTCGAACGCGGCGCAAGTTCCCTCGTGCGCGAAGTCGCGCCGACTCATGTCCGCGGCGACATAGTCGAATACGACTTGGAGCGATGCCGGCCCCTTCGCCAGCCGGTTGAGGAACGGATACAGGGCCCCGTCCGGCAGATACATCGTGTTGCCCTCCCAGAGGACCAGCGTGGAAGCTCGGCGATCGAAGCCGATGCCGGCGAGACGGCCGAGCAGATCAACTTCCAGATAGTTGCACGACAGTGACGGGCACGGCGTGACGCCGTGTTTCGCCAGCACGGAATGCTTGTATCGGAGCACCTCCGGCTGATCCACTTCGTAGCAGGTGACACCCGGCGTGGCATACAGATGCGGCCGCATATCCATGCCGGCGCCCAGCGTGACGACCTGACGAATCCCCCGCGCGATCTCGCGCTCGAGCCACTGGTTGAAGTACCGCGTGCGGTACCGGATGGTGGCCTCCACGGGCGGATAGGCTGCGCATATGGCATCCGCCATGGCCCGGCCTCGCTCGTGGACGAACCACTCGGAACAGGGATCTGCGAAAAGAGGATGCGTGCGGTCCTTTTCCTTCGCACGCACGCACGGGTTCATCGACGAGGTGGCGCCCACGTTCCCGATGTCCACAGTTGCTACGCCTGCCAGCGGTGAGATGCTGCCCCTCCGACCGCAGCGCGAGCGGGTTGGGGAAGCCGAAATGGATCCCAAAGGAGGAACTGCGCCGCCATGTTCTTCACAATCGTCCACCAGATTGCAGTATGTGCGCCACTTACATCAGCGCGACCGCCTGGGCCGGGGTTCGAGGAGAGCTACCGCGTGGCCAGCACGCAGTACTGATAGATGTTCAGGCCTTCGTCCGCCGCCATGTTCTGCGCGATGTCGTCGGCGCCGTACGCCTCGCCCAGATTCCCGATCGGCCCGGCTTCGACCACCTTGAGCGGGGTTTCCGCTTCGAACACCGCCAGGTCCTTGAAGCCGGTCGGGAACGACGCGCCCATCGCGCGCTCCACGGCCTTAATGCGGGCGAGGTCTTCCTCCCGCTCGAATACGCGCGCGGCCAGATCCGCCGCGAAATAGTCGAACGCGATCCGGAACGACGAAATTCCATCGCACAGGCTGCCAAGGAAGGGGAAGATGGTCTCAGTCGGCAGATACATGGTGTTGCCCTCCCAGACCACGACCGTCGGGACCTCCGGATCGAATCCGGCCTCGACGAGCTTCGCGGGAAGGTCGACCTCCAGATAGTTGTACGGGAGTGAAGGGCATGGCTCGATGCCGTGCCCGCGCAGGACATCGTGCTTGTACCGGACCACCGCTCCCTGGTCGACTTCGTAGTGCGTCACCCCCGGAGCGGCGAAGATGTGCGCGCGCATGTCAAGCCCGGCTCCCAGCGAGACCACCTGGCGCGCGCCCTCGGCGATGCCGCGCTCGACGAACCGATTGAAGAAGCGCGTCCGGAACCGAAGCATGCTGCTGGATTCGGGAACCGCGGTGGCCAGCTGGCGCGCCATGCCCATCGCCTGGTCGATGACGAACCACTCGGCGTATGGATCCTCGAAGAGCGGCTGCGGCTTTTCCTTCTCCATCGCCCGGAAACAGGCGATCACGAATGCGGTCGTACCGACCTCGTTGATGTCCACGGTCATCTCTACCTCCCCAAATTGTCGCATCCGGATCCAGAAGTGTCGTTTGGGTATTGCGCGCCGAAGCTAGCCCGCTGATGATTTCCAAACCAGATTCTGGCGGCACCGGAAGATGAGCCTGTGGACCGGTGGCAGCCATCTGGTCGGCGATGGCCGCGAGGGGGCGGGAATACGGCTTACCCTCTCCTGGAGATCCCCTCTGCGATTGACGGCGGGCGATCAGGGGCGAACTATGGGACCATGTCGCACTCCGTTCGCCGTCATCTGCGCGTCGAGGTGGATGCCTACGACGAGATCATCCGCCGCTTCATCCCCGGCTACGAGACGATGCTCGAGGCCGCCGCGCGCGCGATCGCGGCCGGCCAGCCCGGGCTGGTGCTCGACCTGGGAGCCGGCACCGGGGCCCTCTCCGAGGCGATCCTCCGGCACGATGACATCGGCGCCATCGAGCTCATCGACGTGGATGCGGAGATGCTGGATCAGGCGCGGACCCGGCTGGAGCGTTTCGAGGGCCGCGCGCGCTTCCGCGAGCAGTCGTTTCTGGATCCGTTGCCCGCATGCGACGCGGTCTCGGCATCGCTCGCGCTCCACCACGTACCGGAGATAGCGGACAAGCGCGCCCTCTACCGGCGCATCCACGCAGCTCTTCGCCCAAAGGGCGTCTTCGTCAACGCGGATGCGGTCATGCCGTCGGACCCGGCGGGGCGGGAAGCGGGGTACGCGTTCTGGGCCGCGCACATGGTCTCGCGGGGCATCCCGGAGAAACGCGCCTACCAGCACTTCGACGAGTGGGCGGCAGAGGACACCTACTTCCCGATCGAGGAGGAGCTGGCGGGGTTGCAGGCGGCGGGCTTCGTCCCCGGCATCGCCTGGAAGGAGGGCCCCATGGCCGTCCTGGTGGGGCGCAAGGCATAGCGAGGACCGGCCGAGAGTTGCCCCTCGCCTGATAGACGGGCTCCATTGCCGCAATCCTTGCTCGAACCAGGATCTTCGCCCACGCTGATGGCTACGATGAGACGCTGCCATTCGAGACCATCCAAATCCGGTCGCCAGCCATGAGGAACCGGGCGTTCTCCGCCATGTTCATGCTGGCGTTCGCTGTCGCTTCGGTTGCCGCGGGCGCCAAGCCGCTGCCCGCTCAAGCCCCCGCCGGCGTGCGGTCCTACGACGCTCCCAGGGCGTCTTCCGCCCCGGTAATCGACGGAGTTCTGGACGACGCGGCTTGGCGGGACGCGCCCTGGACGGAACCCTTCGTGGACATCCGCGGGGAGGGCTGGCCCTCTCCGACCTGGTCCACGCGCGCCAAGCTCACGTGGGACGAGTGTTGCCTCTACGTGGGAGCGGAACTCGAGGAGCCGCACCTGTGGGCGACGCTGTCCGACCGGGACGCCATCGTGTACCGCGAGCATGACTTCGAAGTCTTCCTCGATCCCGACGGGGACGGCATCGAGTACTACGAGCTGGAGATCAACGCTCTGGGAACGGAGTTCGATCTCTTTCTCGACAGGCCATACAGTCGCGGAGGGAGGGCCGATATCGGATGGGACATGGCCGGGTTGCGCACCGCGGTGGGTCTCGACGGAACCCTCAACGACCCGTCCGACGAGGACGTGGGCTGGACCGTGGAGATCGCCATCCCGTGGACGGCACTGCGACCTCCAGTCGAGGTGGAAGCCGGCCGCGCGGCCGAGCAGGAGAGCGCCGGAGTCGCTGCCGAGGCGGCAAGGGAGGCTACAGAGAGTCGCGCGAACGTCGTGGCGGGCGCCGCGCCCAGTCCAGGAGACGAGTGGCGGGTGAACTTCTCCCGGGTGCAGTGGCCGCTCGATATCGTGAACGGCGGCTACCGGAAGGCAAGGGAACCCGTGGACTGGAGCGATCATCCGGAAGACAACTGGGTCTGGTCGCCACAGGGTGAAATCGACATGCATCTGCCCGAGAAATGGGGGGTGGTGCGCTTCATGGAGAGGAAGCGCCAATGACTTGGACGGCTTCTCGGCTGACGGGCTGGAGGTGTTATCCGTGGGATCGCGGTCACGGAACACGGCGAATGAGGGGCACCTTCGAATGAATCGCCGGGAGCTCGTTCAGGTTGTCGGCAGCGCGCTGACGCTGGCGCCGCTTCTGGGCTGCGCTTCTGGAGAGGACGAAGGCTCTTCCTTCAGCGCTTGGGCCTGGGTCCACGGCAACCGGGACCGCGATTCCGGCGAATGGCGCCGCCGATTCGCGCGCCTTCGGCGATCCGGGGTGACGGCGGTGCTGGTCGGAGGCGGAGACGTCGAACTGGTCTCGGCGGCGGCCAGCGCCGAGGGGCTCGAGTACCACTGCTGGTTCTGGACCCTCAACCGCAACGGCGATGCCTGGGCGCAGGAAAACCACCCCGAGTGGTTCACGGTGAGCCGGAACCTGCAGAGTTCGCTCACGCGCCCGCCCTACGTCGGCTACTACAAGTGGGTGTGCCCGTCTCGCGAACGCGTGCGGGCCTATCTGCGGGGACTGGTTGGCGAACTGGCCGCCGATCCTGCCGTGGACGGCGTGCACCTCGACTACGTGCGCCACTGCGACGTCATCCTGCCGCGCGGGCTCTGGGCAACCTATGACCTGGTGCAGGATGTCGAGCATCCCGAGTTCGATTTCTGCTACTGCGACGTGTGCCGGGAGCAGTTCGCCGCGCTCGATGGCCGGGATCCGCTCGAGATCCCCGATCCTCCCGCCGACGAGGCCTGGCGCCGGTTCCGGTGGGACAGCGGATTACTTGAGGCCTGAATCGCGGCAAGAAATCACGTAAGTTCAATTGGGACTGCACGATCTGCCCCTCTTGCTGTGCGCTGGTCTCTGGATGCACTGTATCGGAATGGCTGGAATCCCTGCCTCATTTGGCGGGACACGCGGGAATCAGAAACGAGCGCTCCCGCAACTCGCTCCTCGTGGGCAGCGGCACCGCTGAGAGCGGCCTCCGGGCCGACGGTCAGCGGATCCGGCACTTCTCCGGTATCGACCGGAGGGCGCTTGTTGCGGGATTCGGAGCCAAGAACGAGTGAGGGGCGGGTTCCTACGCTGGCTGGAGATGGCCGAGTTACTGGGTCCGAGTTGGCCGCGGCAGTCAGCCTTTGTTCGTGCCGGGTCGATGTGGTAGCTTACTAGGTAGGGACCTTCATCCACTAGACGGCCACAGGGAGCATCATCATGCACGAGACGGAACGGTCCTCGGCGGAGAAGGCGCGCAACGAGATCGTGGAAGCTGGGCTCGCTCTACCCGGCATTCCAGAAATGCTGCGCGTGTACGGCGGCTGGGAGTCGGCCAAGCGGGGGCTTGATTCCTACCATCACCTCCTGAAGTTGTACCGCCCAATCTGCGTAGCGACGAACAACGCCAACAGGTGGATTGACGATGCCCCGATGGGGACAGATCCTTGAAGAGCTGAATCGAACTCAACCGCCAGACTTCGACGGGGTCAGGAGGCGGTATCTCGACCAGCTGCACCGACACACTGATCGAACCGTCGTCCTTTATGCTTCGGGATGGCTTCAGAAACCGGGAATCCCATCGGGTCTCACCTCGATCAACGATGAGGATATCCACGCCCTCATGGAGGTTACCGCAGGAATAGCGAGCGAGAATCTCGACCTTATCCTCCATAGCCCTGGGGGCTTTCCCGAAGCTGCCGAAGGGATCGTCACCTACCTGCGCAGCCGGTTTCAGAACATCCGCGTGATCGTCCCGCAACTCGCCATGTCGGCCGCGACGATGATTGCCTGCGCAGCCGATGAGGTGGTGATGGGCAAGCACTCCTTCCTGGGTCCCGTAGATCCGCAGTTCCCAATCGGCGATCAGCTTGTCCCTGCGGGAGCGATTCTCGACCAATTCCACCGAGCCCAAGAAGAATGCGCGGATCCCGCGAAGCTAGCGGCTTGGTTGCCCCTGCTACAGCGATACCATCCGGGACTCCTGAGCCAGTGCCGTCGTGCCGAGGAGCTCTCGAAGGAGTTGGTACAGACATGGTTGCGGACATACATGTTCCCTGACGCAGAGGACCGTGAGCAACGGGCTGAGGATATCGCGGAATGGCTCTCGAATCACAGGACGTTCAAGAGCCACAGCCGACACCTGTCAAAGCCGGTTCTCGAGGAACACGGGATGATCGTCAGCGCCTTGGAGGAGGACGATGACCTTCAGGATCTCTGCCTCTCTGTGTTCCATGCGGCGACGCACACCCTAAGCGCTACCCCGGCAGCAAAGATCGTCGAGAACCACGAGGGGAAGGCCCACATCAAGCAGGCCAATCCTGTCGCAGTCAACATCCAGGCGCCGATCCAAATGCCACAGCTACAGCCTCCCGCACCCGACCCTGGTGCGGCCCCCGCCTAGCTGGCCGCCTGCGGGATGAAAGCCCACTTCTCCCACAGACTGCGATCCTGCAAGAGTTGGTTTCCCGCTGACCGCGAGCCGCGGATTTGAGGATCAGCGGTAGCGGCCTTCCCGAGGTGGGAATGACTCCTCGGTGGGACTGGGTCGCGGTGGAACCTCGACGCACTGGGCCCCGATCGCGCTCACAACGGAGAAGTCCACCCTCAGGACACACGTGCGCGGCCTTCGGCGGCGAACCGCCCCGCGACCCAGTGACACGTACGCGATCATCCACGATGCCCCTGCTCAAAACCCGGTTTCTCACGATGGTACCGGGCGTCCCGCACTCCCTCAGGTCGTGAATCCGCGCGAACCGTGGAAGGAGGAGGGATCCAGAAAGCCAACATGTCGGTCCATGCCCCCTTGGCCCCGGCGAGGACGGCTGTAGACTCAAATGGCATCTCGGATCAGACCAGCTAGGAGCGACTCGTGTCGAGGTTGAGCAACCTGCTTCGGCAGGTAGAGAAGCAAGACCGGCGGTTAGCGGCCGACCTGAAGCGCGAAGTGGACGCGCTTTCCGGGCGGCGTGCGTTCGGCCTCAACTTCGAGCGGCACATCCCCGAGACGGTGGAACTGCCAGGTCGCCCGGTCCGCAGGGGCGATAAGGTCCGGTTCCTGCCTATGCGGGGCGAGAAACCGTCAGGAGCCGACCGCCGCCTCTGGCGGGTTAGCCGGATTCGCCGAATCGCCGGAGGGAAGCTCGTGGCGGACTTGGTGCCGCACCAAGACAAGCAGGCCAGCACCACAAGCCGACCCGTTGAGGACTTGGTCGTTGTTGCCGAGTTCCGCGATCCAGTCTTCCCCGGATTGGTGTCGACCGACAAGGTGGAGCGGGGTGGCGACAGGCCGTTCCACACCGTCATCAACGCCGAGAACTTCCATGCGCTCCAAGTGCTGCTCTACACCCACGAGGGGCGCGTCGACGCGATCTACATCGATCCCCCCTACAACTCCGGCGCGAGGGACTGGAAGTACAACAATGACTACGTCGACAGCGAGGACGCTTACCGCCACTCCAAGTGGCTCGCGATGATGGAACGGCGGCTGAGGCTGGCAAAGCGACTCCTCAACCCGGAAGGGTCGGCGTTGATCGTGGCAATCGACGAGCGGGAAGTGCATCGACTCGCGCTCCTGCTCGAACAGGTCTTCGGGGACGCTGAGATTCAGATGGTGACAAGCGTCATCAGCGCGAAGGGAGTGGTCCGTCCGGGGAAGTTCTCACGGGTCGAGGAGCATCTGTTCGTGGCGACGCTTGGTGGGCTCGGTGCGACCCCTTGGATGCGGAACATGTTGGACCTCATCAAGGGCGACAAAGGGGCCACGGCAAGGCTTGAGTGGCTCGGGCTGCGCCGCCGGGAACCCACAAGTGTACGCGGGGCACGTCCCCATCAGTTTTATCCGATCTTCGTAGACGAGCAAACGAACTTCATCCACTCCATCGGAGATGCCGTCCCAAACGATGTCGATAGACTCTCTGTGGCAGCCCCCGAGGGAACCATGGCCGTCTGGCCGCTGAAGCCTGACGGGACGGAGATGCTGTGGGGGTTGACGCCGGAGGTGTTACGCCGGAACTGGAGGAACGGGTTCGTGCGCGTCAGCAAGAAGGGGACTGTCCAATACCTTCAAACTGGAACCATCGCGGAGATTGCGGACGGAACCATTACGGTCACCGGACGGAGCAAGGACGGTTCGGTCAGAGGAACGAAGCCGGTTGACGACGACACGCCGACGCCGAAGCGCGTATGGAACGTTCCTTCCCATAATGCGGAAACGGGGGGTACGCGCATCCTGTCGAAGCTGATTCCTGGGCGGCGGTTTCCGTACCCCAAGTCGCTATACGCGGTCGAGGATGTTCTCCGGTTCTTCGTCGGGAGCAAGCCGGACGCCATCGTCTTGGACTTCTTCGCGGGATCAGGAACCACGGCACACGCCGTGATGCGTTTAAATCGCCAGGACGGGGGCCGACGGCAATCCATATCCATCACCAACAACGAGGTGTCTCCCGACGAGGAGGTGAAGCTTCGCGGAAAGGGACTGCGTCCGGGAGATGCCGACTGGGAGCGGTTGGGCATCTGCGAGTACATCACGAAGCCGAGACTTCAGGCTGCCGTAACGGGTGTGACGTGGAACGGAAGGGCGGTAGACGGAGCGTACGGATACACGGATGAGTTCCCGTTTGAGGAGGGATTCGAGGAGAATCTTGAGTTCTTCACCATGACCTACGAAGCTCCGCGGCCGGTGGCCCACAACCGGGCGTTCGAGGCGATCGCGCCGCTGCTGTGGGTCAGGGCCGGATCGCAGGAACGCCGAATCGGAGTGGCGCGTGATGACTACGACGTGGCGGACACGTACGGAGTACTCTTCGATCTGGACTCTTCCAGGGCGTTCCTCTCCGCCGTTCGCCGTGCCCCAAACCTCCGAATGACGTTCGTTGTGACGGACGATGACCGGGGGTTCCAAGCGGTGTGCGGCGAACTGCCCGCAAGAATTGAGGCCGTGCGGCTATACGAGTCGTACCTCACCAACTTCACGATCAACACGGGTCAGGTCTAGCCGTGCGGTACACGCTGAAGGACTACCAGGAGGACGCTGTCGCCGATGTGCTGGAGCTTCTCGCTCGGGCACGGGATGACTGGCATCGATGGCAGTCGCCGGTAGCATTCTCGTTGACGGCGACGACCGGCGCGGGCAAGACCGTGATGGCGGCGGCCGTGATCGAGGCGCTCTTCCACGGCAACCCGGCCCTTGAATTCGATCCCGACCCCGGTGCCGTGGTGCTGTGGTTCACCGACGACCCGTCGCTCAACGAGCAGACCCGGTTCCGCCTACTGGCCGCCTCGGACCGGATCGCCCACTCGCGGCTGGTGGTTATCGGGAACACCTTCAACCGCGGGAGACTCGAACCGGGCAAGGTCTACTTCCTCAACCGCCAGAAGCTGGGGAAGAAGTCGCTTCTGGTCAGGGGAACGCCGGAAGACTCTCCGGCGGAGACCCAGCGCAAGCTCCTGCCGATGCCGGACGCGCGCGCCTACACCATGTGGGACACGCTGGCGAACACCATCGCCGACGAACAGCTAACCCTGTACCTCATCCTCGACGAAGCCCATCGGGGCATGAAGCAGCCCAACCGCCGGGATCAGACAGAGAAGGCTACCATCGTGCAGCGGCTCATAAACGGTGCCAGGGGCGTACCTCCGCTACCGATCGTTTGGGGCATCTCCGCTACCGTCCAACGCTTCAACGAGGCGATGGAAAGGGCTGAAGGGCGGACTACCTATCCTCACGTGGTCGTTGACCCCTTGCTGATTCAGGAATCCGGCCTGCTCAAGGACGACATCCGCTTGGACTTCCCCACCGAGGCGGGTGAGTTCGACACCGTCCTGCTGGCTCGCGCCACGCGGAAGGCGAAGGAAGCCACCGACCGATGGCGCGACTACGCCGAACGGGAAGGCACCACGGCGGACGCGGTCGTGCCGCTCTTGGTTGTCCAAGTGCCCAACACGCCCTCGGACGAGTTGTTGCTCTCTGCGGTCGCCACGATCCAAGAGTCGTGGCCTGAACTCGACGACAGGATGATGGCCCACGTCTTTGGCGACCGCGCCCCGATCAACGTCGGCGGGTTCTCGGTTCCCCGTGTACGCCCGGAGACCGTACAGGATCGCTCCCACATCCGGGTACTCTTCGCAAAGGACGCGATCTCCACCGGCTGGGACTGCCCGCGCGCCGAGGTGCTTGTTTCGTTCCGTCCGGCTCGGGACGAGACGCATATCACCCAACTGCTTGGTCGGATGGTCCGGACGCCTTTAGCCCGTAGGGTCCCGGGCGACGACATGCTCAACTCGGTTGCGTGCCTGTTGCCGCGCTTCGACCGGGATACGGCCACCAGGGTCGCGCAGACCATGATGGGTGAGCGGGAGGTCGACGCCGATGGCACCGGAGGCGGTGGCGGCCGCCGCGTTCTCCTGGCCCCGGTCGACATGGTCGCCAACAGCAACATCCCGGAGGCGGTGTGGGAGGCTCTTGCTGAAGTCCCCTCGCAGACGTTGCCGCGGAGGGTAGCCCGTCCCTTGAGGCGGCTCACGGCGCTTGCCCAGGCGTTGTCGCGAGACGGGCTGAGGAAGGACGCGCGCAAGGAAGCCTACCGGATGCTCTTCGCTAAGCTCGATGGCCTGACAGCCCAGCACAGGGAAGAGGTGGCAGCCGCAAGCAAGGGTATCCTCGAAGTGCGGGGCGAGACTCTGGTTGCTCGCATCGCGGGCGGTGAGGCCTTTGAGTACTTGCCCTTCGTGGCGGTCGCCGACGAGAAGTCGGTCGAGGCCGACTTCAGGGTGGCCTGTCGCACGCTGACTGCGGACCTCGCGCGCAAGTACGCGGACCACCTCGCTGTCGCGGAGGCGGACGACGACGGCCTGTTCGACGCCCACGTGCAGGTCGCCGCTTTGGCACAGGTCGAGGGCGTCCCGGACGCCCTCGACCGGGAAGCCGCGAGAATCGCCAAAAGATGGTTCGCCGACTACCGGGTCGCGATCAAGGGACTGACCGACGAACGACAAGCGGTCTACGACGAGATCAGGAGCATGTCGCCGAAGCCCTCGGTAATCGAAGTCAAGCGGCCTCGAATCCGCACCGAGGAAACCCGGGACGCCGAAGGCAACGAGTTGGCGACCCGTACCGGACACCTCATGTCCGATGGCAGGGGCGACTTCCCGGTCGGCTCATTGAACACCTGGGAGATCGAGGTCCTCGACAAGGAGATGGCGCGCCCAGGCTTCCAAGCTTGGTATCGGAACCCCTCTCGCCCGTCCGGCGATGCGCTGGCCGTCGCCTACCAGAATGCACGAGAGGAATGGCGTCGGATGTGCCCGGATTTCCTCTTCTTCCACGGTGACGGCGAGATAGTCAAGGTGTCCATTGTCGACCCCCACGGCCCCCACCTCGCCGACGCCCTTCAAAAGTTGCGTGGCTTGGCCGATTTCGCCGCCGAGTACGGAGCTTCCTTTCACCGGATCGAAACCGTTGCGCGGATGCCGGATGGCACGCTGCGCGTTCTGGATCTCACCGATCCACCCGTCCCAAAAGCAATCGCGCGAGCCGTCGAGGCCCAAACTCTCTACGACAGCGACGCGGCTACCGACTACTAGCGGATTGACCGCTATTCCCCCGCAGCCCACGCTTGGTACTCCCGTCGGGTGACTTCGCGGCCGAATTCCTCGCGCAGAAACCCGACGTTGATGCCGAGCTTGATGGCCGTGGCAGCGGGCCCCTGTGCGGCGGCGTGGCCCTCAGATCCTCGGTCGAACCACCAGACGATCCCGGATCTCTTGATGCACCGGGATGCCCTCTCCCGCCTCGATCGTAACCACCAATCCGTAACGGATTGGCGCGTCTAGGGCACCAGCCGACTCCTTACATGTAATGCTGAAAGCCAACTCCCCATTCTGAACGAACTGGACAGCTTGGTCACCGTGGTATCGCTGATGGAACAGCGTCCCGCGCGGTATGGAACTGTGACTCGGCTGATCCTTGGCCCGGGGTGTTCCGAAATCGGTCTTGAAATCGCCCTTGACCTCCAGTTTCGCCATGCGATAGACGAGATTCCGCGCATTCACCGGAGAGAACCACGCGAGCGTTACGGTGATGGTCCGCGGCACTGTGACGCTGCTGAGGCTTCCTGGCAGCGGCAGGCGGCAAACAGCCATCTGACCCCTTTCGATCCGGCCGTGGCCGACAAGCGTGGCCCGTTCTCGAGTGCATGTCATGGCGTCTTCTACGCGGGGCACGCCATAGCCGATCAATCGCGCCACGTTGTCGAGTCGAGCTACATGCTTCCCTCGACCATGAGGTCCATAGAGATCTCCGAGTTTGGACGCGGTCGCTTCTCGCCAAGAAGCCCCGTGGACTAGAAGCGCCCGGACCACCAAGCCGTAGTAGGCAGGGTCGGCGTCAGCGAGCACGCCACCGTTCTCCGGATCCATCAAGGCATCGAACAAGCGATGAGCTGCCCTCGTAGCGAGCGCGGCGGCTACGCTGGTGCCACTTTGATTCCGTTCCCGGTCCAAGCGTCCCTGCTCGTCGGGCGAGGCGGCTCCGACGCCGAAGTTCCGTCCCGCCCGTCCGGGCAGGAGAGAGCACCCATTGGTACCTGGAATCGCCCGCACAAGCTCCCGTCCACCAGGCATCAGGATCTCGGGCTTGATGGCCTTGCAGTGTCCCAAACCCATTGCCGAGCTGACGTTGGGTAATGACGCGTTGCCGTAGGGATCCAGCAAGGCTCCCGTTCCATTCGAGCCAATGCCGCCGGCCGCTTCCTCATGTGCGGCCCCAACCGTAACCACGTTCAGGGCTTCAGACGGCGAAAGCAGCGTACGCTTGGACCGCTGCCTTCCGAGCCCATCAAGTATCGCTTCCTCTCGTGAAGATGGTGTGGCGTTCTCTAATTCAGTGACTGTGCTGAATCGCGGAATCGGCAAAGGGTCGGCTATGTTCCCGGCACTCACGACGAAGAGGATGCCGTATCGATGGGCAAGGTGGTCCAGGAGCCGTGCCCAGGGGCTGATCCATCCGGCGTACGGCCGTCGCGTGTCACCTAGGGACAGGTTCACGAGGAAGACGTCTGGCGCGGAGGGCTCCGCATCATCGTCTCCCTCCTTCATCCTAAGCACTGCCCGGTAGATGGTATCCACCAACAGGCGATCCGGATGGAACATCTCTGGACGACCGTCCTCGGGAGCATACATGACGGGATGGAGGTGCAGCAGTCGGCTCAGCGGCGCTTCTGCCTGACCACGGTCCCCGTGGAGGATCAGCGACGCCATCGCGGTACCGTGGTGCCGCCCAGGCACCGTACTGCGGTCTTCCAAAACATCCGGGTCGTCGATCACGACACGCCCATCCAGCAACTGATGTCTTTGAACGGGAACGCCATCGAGCAGTGCGGCGATCGGCGGTTGGCCTGGGTCGGGAACCGCCCCTGCCGGGGATGCTCCAGCCGTCAAACGTTCGCCTAAGGGTTGAGGAAGCGGAGAGCACTGAGGCCGGACAAACATGATGTCGTCGCAGACCGCTAGGTGGATCAGTTCGCGATCGAGCATCCGAACCATCTCCTCGCGAGGCACCTTGACCAGGGCTGCCTCGTACGCAATCGGCGGGATGGAGGCTTGGTGAACCAATGATCCGCGTGCTTGGTCCACCACACGCGCCAACTTGCGCCTCGCTCGGTTTCGCTGCCCCAGGTTCTCGCGGTGCCACAGTTCGACTTCAACCGTGATCGGCCCATGGGGATCGTCCTCGAGTTCTTGACGAAAGTCCTCGAGCGTGTCCTCCGAAACTCGGTCTTCGGGTCCCCATGGTCGTAGGTCATATAGATGGTCGAAAAGATCGAACCAATTCTTGAAGCCGTAGTCGGCCACAGCGCCGTCCCGATAGCGTCTCCACAAGCTCAGGAGCTGGCGGAGCGCACGCACGTCGGGCATTGCAGCGTACACGCGTCCTTGCACCGGTTTGTCATCCCGTCGCTGCCCCTCCCTCTTCTTGCGTGTGTCGACGACCCAGAAATCCTCATCGGGCTCGAACTCGAAGTCGCGCTCGGCGAGATACTCCAAGCCGGGCACCCTTCTGCATGCAGCCGCGAAGTCGCTGATCGATCCAGCTACTTCGAACACGATCACCCTCTCGGGGGCTAGCCCACCCGGGTCGTCACCCAACACTAGGCGGTCGCCGTCGCCATCCAGCGTGGTTGCCAACCGGTCAAAAACGGGACCGAGACGCTGGCTTTGGCGCTGGCGATTGGGACCGTGTGGCCGCGAAGGTACGAATCCGCGCCCCGGGGGAGGGGTTCGCACGTCGGGTGGAGGAAGTGGTAACAGTGGGAAGTCGGACATTCGGATCTCGTGCTGCCTACTCTGTTGCTGCCCGCTTGCGTTCGTCCCAGAGCTTGAGCGTGTCGGCCACCACCTGCTTGAGGCCCTGGCTGCCTGTCGCCAGGACGAATCGCCTCCTCACGTCGAGGCAGAACTCCTCGGCCTCGGCGTAGCTGATCGGGAACAGCCGGGCGGCCAAGGTGGCCGGAGCGTGTCCCAACCGGGCACCGATGCGACTCGCGAACGCCGCGAGATACCCGGCCAAGTCCTTCTCAGTGGGGGGTTCAAGCGAGAGGCGCAGCTGGAACCGACGCCATACCGCGCGATCAAGCAGTTCTGGATGATTGGTCGCCGCCACGGTCACGGTGTAGCTCGGCAGCCCGTCGACCTGCATGAGAAGAGAGGTGACCACCCGCTTGATCTCGCCCGTCTCGTGAGTGTCGCCCCTCTCCTTCGCCACGGCGTCGAACTCGTCAAAGAAAAGGACGCACGGCGTCGTGCGGGCGTAGTCGATGATGTGCTTGAGGCGGCTCGCGGTTTCGCCCAGATAGCTTCCGATCATCGTCTCGTAGCGCACGACGATGAAGGGCACCGACAGCGACTCGGCGATGGCCTCCGCCAGCGTGGATTTGCCGTTGCCCGGTGGGCCAACCAGGAGGACGCGATGTCGGGGTTCCAGCGAATGGGCGCGCAGTACCGAGGCTCTCTGCTGTTCCTCGACCAACTCGCGGCACGCCCTCGCGTTCTTGTCCGAAAGGATGAGATCTTCCATGCGTCGGTGCGGGACAAGCTCGGTCGCGAATCGGCGCCATGGCATGCGGGTGCGCCCGACGAATGCCGCTTTGGTGTGTCGCGCCCCGTTAGAAGCGGCTCGTGAAAGGCGATCCGCAAGAACATGGTGGTTCTTCGCGCGCTCCTCGGCGATGATGGCCTCGGTGGCGCTCTTGACGCGCCCCTGGTCACCCTCGGCGGTGGCCTGCACCAGCGACACCAGTAGATCAGCTCGCGCCATGTGGATCGTCCGTCAGCCTAGCGTGTGATTCTCCCACTTGTCTCACCCTCGGAACCTCTCGTGCTGCGTCAGCCCGGAGGCCTCACACCGCTACTCAATATAGCCCCTTGGCCATCCGCTGGCACACAGAGGACCGCCGCTCGTGCCACGCCGGGACGCCCGTGGACGCAGCGGATTCCCCCCAACGGATGCAGGCGTCATCTTGGACGTGACCCGATTGTCGCCGCGCCTCGGAGGGTGCGTCCCCCGGATCCTTCGCCGGCTGGATTGAAACCCATTGTCGATCAAATCCGTAGGATGCCGCCCTTCGGGTCACCGAAGTATGAAGGGCGGCAGTATCGAACGAGACGAAACGCTGGAGGAGACGCGTAGTTCAGGTTGATCCACCACACGGCGGAACTAATGCCCGTGTCCCCCGACGGGGGCGCTGGCGGGGATCAGTCACCGCTCCGGCTTTGCGGGTACATGGACGGCCCGGCATCGCGGGCCTCCATCCCGCCGCCGACCGCGCTTCGCGAGGCCCGTTGAACGGGTTCCCCGGAGCGTTCGCGGGGGTGCGCTGCCGCCGCATCGTCGGCGGCCGCCCCCGGGTGTCGGACACGTCGGCGACGGGCCTGTTCGACGCCCTTAAGGCCGGAGAGCCAGCATACTCCTTGGGGCCACACTCCGTGCGTCCCCTGCGGAGGCTGGCGGGGGGCTGTGCCCCCTCTGACCCCTACTTCGCCAACGGCGCGCCATGAGCCCTGGACGCGCCGTTTGGGTGAAGGTCCGCGCCAGCGAGGCGGAGCGTGCGGAGTGGCACGCCAAGGCGCGCTCCGCAGGCTTGACGCTGTCGAATCTGGTGCGCCGCTCCGTTGGCCGGGCGCGCACTTGGACCGTGGCGCACGCCGAGGTCGAGCGCGACCGCACCCGCGAGCTGGCGCGCATCGGGAACAACCTGAACCAGATCGCCAGGTGGGCCAATACCCACAAGGGGGCCGTCGAGGCCGTCGAGGTAATCGGCCACCTCATCGCCATCGAGCGGGCGCTCGCGGCGCAGACCCTTCCCGAATGCACGGACGCCGATGCTCGTTAAGTTCCTCGCCCGCGGAACCGGCTCGGCGCGGGACGCAGCCGACTACCTCCTCGGGGAGCGGGACGCGGCCGGGAAGCCGCGCGAAGGCGTCGAGGTGCTCAGGGGAGACCCCCACCAGGTGGCCGCCGTGGCCGATACGCTTCCCTTCGAGCACAAGTACACCTCCGGGGTGATCGCGTGGGCGCCGGAGGACGAACCGACCGACGAACAGATCGGCGCGGTTGTGGACGCCTTCGAGCAAACGGCTTGGGCGGGACTGGAGTTCGACCGCTACGCATGGTCGGCGGTGCTGCACCGCGAGCGCGGCGGCGGTGCTCACGTCCACGTCCTGGCGGCGCGCTGCGACTTGGAGACCGGACGGAGCCTCAACATCGCCCCTCCGGGTTGGGAGAGGACGTTCGGCCCGCTGCGAGACGCCTTCAACGCCGAACACGGCTGGGCTCGTCCGGACGACCCGGCGCGGGCCAGGGTGCAGCAACCCGGTCACCGCGCCTACATCGAGGCAACGCGGCTGCGGGCCGGTCTCCGGCTCGAATCCTCCCCCCGCGACCTGATCCGGGACTACCTGCTTCAGCGCGTCGAGCACGGCACGGTGCGGAACCGGTTCGATGTCGTCGCCGCCCTGCGGGAGGCGGGCCTCGAAGTGCCGCGCCAAGGCAAGGACTATCTGACCGCCCGCGATCCGGACAGCGGACAGCGGTGGCGGCTGAAAGGAGGGCTGTACGCATTTGACTTCCAACGCGAACGACTTGACCGACCGGCTGCGGAGGCGGCTGGAGAACGAACGCAGGGAGATCGAGAAGTTGACCGCGAGCGAGCTAGAGCGGCTCGGCGAGAACTCGCGGCGCGTCGCGAGGAGCGCGCTGCGTTCCATCGAGCGCGATACGGAGGAGGCGACCGGGCGGATGCGCGAGCTGCTGCTCAAGGCGTGGCTCCGGCCGCTGATCGTCGGCCTGGGTCTCTGGCTCGGCATCTTCGGCGGAGGCTGGGCGACGATGCAGTGGTTGTCGAGGAGCGTCCAGGACCGGATCGAGACCCTCGCGATGGCGAGCCTGCGGATCGAGGGGGCGCGAGAGATGCTGGCCGAGATCGAGGAGACGACCCGGGGCGTGGGGCTGCGGGAAGTCGACGGGGAGCAGTACGTGACGCTGCCGGCCGGCACGCCGGTCCGTACGGCCTTCACCGTGGACGGGCGGTCCTACTTGAAGCTGTCGAGAGAGTGAGGGAGCTGTATGACCGAGTTGGAAAGGCAGTTGACGGAGGCCTTGAAGAGGTTGTCCGCGCAGTCCGAGACGGAACGGTGGCGGCAATCCGTGCAGGTCGAAGCCTTGCGGCAGCGCGTCGAGCGGCTGAGCGCGGAGAACGAAGCCTTGCAGCGGCAAATCGAGCGGCTCGACGAGCAAGTGACACGCTTGGCCGAGTATTACGGGACATCCGCCGTCGCGAGACCGCGCGGCCTCCGTATCTGATGCGCCGCCCGGGACCGGATCGCGATCAGGGTCCGAGCCGCTGACGATGGCGTCCAGTCGCTTGCCACCCGAACGCCGCAGGACTCAGCGCGCCGTGAACCGCCCGTCTGGCGGAGACGCCTTCCCGGCGCGAAGTTGCAACCGCGCAGATCGTGCAGTCCATCACGAGAGGAATCGAATGATGGCACGCACGAAACGAAGTCGGCGCAGCTACAGCGCCGGCGAGTGGGGCCGGAACCGGGTGAGGGTGTTCGCCGATCCCAAGACCGGCTTGTACCAGATCGAGTGGCGCGATAACGGGCGCAGGCTCACCCGGTCGCTCAAACACCGCGACTGGGCGAGGGCCAAGCGGCAAGCGGACGAGGTTGCCGCAGGCTTCGCGGTCCACGAGCCCGCTGGCAAGGCGGAAGCCGAGCCGGAGCCGCTCACCCTGGAAAGGCTTTTTGACATCTACAGGGAAGAGGTGACGCCCACGAAGGGCGATCAGTCACAGCGGCATGATCGGGCCGCGATGACGATGTTTCTCAAGCTCTACGGTCGGAACCGCGACCCGGCGACACTCTCCCAACGCGACTGGGACCGCTTCATACTCGCACGGCGCGCAGGCAGGATCGGACCGAGCGGAAGACCCGTTTCCGACCGCATGATCGAATGCGACCTGAGGTTCTTGATCGCGGTTTTCAACTGGGCCGCCAAGTCGAGGGACGAACAGGGCCGTCCGCTCCTCGTCTCGAACCCGTTCAAGGGTCTCAGGATACCTACCGAGAAGAACCCCACCCGGGTCGTTCTCTCCGAGGAGGAGTACCAAGCGCTGCTGAAGGTGTCCGAGGAGGTGGACTGGCGCTTCCGCGTCGCCCTCGTGCTCGCGCACGAGACCGGACACCGTATCGGGGCCGTCCGGCAGCTTCGCTGGTCTGACATCGACTTCGACGGCAAGATCATCCGGTGGCGCGCGGAGCACGAGAAGACAGGGTACGAACACCGTACACCCGTGACCGCCGAGGCGGTCGCCGCGTTGGAGTCGGCGCGGAGGGGCAATGCCTCAAATGGCGACGCCCCGGTGATGCCGTCCCCGAGGAGTACCTCGACGTGCGTGACCCGCTCGATGGTCCGCACATGGTGGGAGAAGGCCGAGGCCCTCGCCGGACTTGAGCCCAAGCGCGGGCGCGGCTGGCACTCGCTGCGGCGCAAGTTCGCCTCCGATCTCATGCACCAGCCGCTCAAGGTCCTCTGCGAACTGGGAGGTTGGAAGTCGGCCAAGACGGTGCTGCGGTGTTATCAGCAGGCCGACGAGGCGCAACTCAGGACCGCGCTTGAGAGCCGCCGCCGAGTCGGAGCTTGATCCCGATCAGCGGGAACCAAACGGCGGGAATCCGACCCAACAATCCCGTAACCTCAACGAAACAAGACAGTTAGAAGTCCTGGTGCGCAAGCTGGGACAGCGTGACCGGCGCGGTTCGGGAGCTGGCGCAGGCAGTGCAGGACCACGGCAAACCGATCAGCGCGGCGGTCTTCCCGACGCCGACCATCGCGCGCAGGCTGGTGCGGCAGGCGTGGGACGAATGGCCCCTGGATCGCTTCTTCCCGATGCTCTACCAGGGCTTCTACCTGGAGGACATCCCGTGGATCGGGGATGGCGTGCGGGAGAGCGTCGCGGCTCTGGGCGCGCGAGGCGGTCGGCCGCTCTATGCGGGGCTGTACCTTCCCTCGCTCGACCCGGCCGGGCTGGCGGAGGCGGTGGTGGAGGCCAGGACGGCCGGCGCCGCGGGGGTATCCCTGTTCGAGATGGACGGCCTCAGCGACGAACATCTGGCGGCGTGGCAGGCGGCTTTGGTCTAGCAGCACCCCGGAATCTGCCGTTCTGGCAGAATGCCGGTGGCCTGACGCGGATGCCCTCAGATCGCCACCGGCATACCGAGCGCCGCGGCGGCCTCCTGCAACGACGGGTACTCGGCCGACAGCACCTCGGGGCTCCCGAAGCGCACGTCCCCCTTGATGCGGGCCGTGAAGAGGACGATACCGTGCCAGTCCCCCCAGAAGCTGGACCACCACCGCAGGCCACCGTGGCCACTGTCCCACACCGACGCCGCGATCGCCTGGGTCCGCCGCCGATGGCGTGAAGCGACCCGGTCCGCGCTCAATCCAAGTCGGCCGAGCACGTCCGGCTGACACAGGTCGGCCAGGTGCGACGCCGTCTCGGGCGCCATCTGCACTCCGACCAGTGCCAGGGGACGTCCGGCCCGCACCAGGTGGGGCGGGCGCAGGGGGCGGTTGCACCAGGGCTGAATGGCCTCCGCAATCGCGTGTTCCGGCGATTCGGCCAGGTAAAGCACGGGAGAACAGGCCACTGGCAGGTCGAAGCGCCCCCGGCCCGTGGTCGGCGGGATATGGGACGGCGAGAACGGGCTTCCCTCGTTCACGTCCGGATCCCAGGGAATGACGCGCCAGAACGGAGCCAAGGTCAGCGGCAGCTGTTGGATGAATCGCCGCGAGGACAGGCCGCGGGAAGGGATCTGGGCACGCGGCCGGAAGTACTCAGCGCGGACCGCTCAGGCGAAGACACCGGTCTTCATCGCTTCCACCGCTCCGACGACCTCCGCCAACCGGCTTCGCTGGATGAAGTACGACGGAGTGGCCCCGTCGAGGTGGGCGTTCGCCCCGGTGAGCCATTCCTCGATGATGTCCGCATCCAGCCACCGAAGCAGCATCTCGACCACCAGGGCCAGCGCGGCCAGGCGGTCGGCGTTCTCCCGGTCGGGACACTGGCCCCGTCTCCAGCGCGACACTTGGGAATGCGAGACCCCGAGGACAGCCGCGATCGACCGGTCGGAGCGCACCCCGGTCCGGATCGTCTTCAGATGACTCTGGGCCCTGGCTGTGCGTCGATCGGGGGTCTGCATGGTGGCGGCGGCGGGTTGGCTCATAGGGGATTGTAGCAATGGCTCACGGGGCGCGCAACGCAAAACGGTGCGTCAATCGCTAATTAGCCGTCCTCTGCACACCATACGCACCGGATAACGGTGCGCGCCCCATTCGTTCGCGTGGTCGTCCGACTCGACCGCCGATGGAGGATTGGCCGGATAGGGAGCCCCTGTGCGGGCTTCCTGGACAACCCGAAGTGGTAGTGATGTCGTTCTTCAGCGCGACAACTGGACCGTCCGCGCCCGACCCGCCACACGGAATCCCTCGATGCGGGCCCAGGCGGCATCTCGAGCCCCGTCACCAGCTTCGGTGATGGCGTGCTCTCCAATGTCGCGGGCGACGAACGCGGGCAGCCGGGAGCCGATGCGTAGTCCGCGCCAGGGACAGGCGTCGATGAACTCCTCGATGGCGCCCAGCGCGAACAGCGGGCCCCAGCTCTGGAAGCGGTGGCCCCGTCCCCGTCCGCTACGCGCGTCGAAGTTCTCGCGGCAGAAGCCCGTGCGCCGCCGGTCGGCCAGGAACATGAGCGCCCCCTTCCAGGCGAGCTCGCTGGCGAGTTCGTCGAAGCCGTAGCGGCGCAGTCCCTGCAGCACGAGGTAGTTCATGGGCGGCCAGATGGAGCCACGCCAGTACTGCTGGTCGTCGAACGCGGGGTCGTCGCGCGAGATCGTGGGCAGCACCCATTCTCCCCAGAAGCGCGCGGGATCGCGCAGCACGCCGACCATGCGCCGCGCCTGGCGCGCCGACGGCACGCCGGCGATCAGGGGCAGGAAGTTCGACGCCGCCACGCACGGAGAGTGATCTTCAGGAAGTTCGTCCAGGTAGAGCCCGGCGGCGTCGGACCACAGCACTTCGTTCATCCGAGCGACGAGGCGGCGGCGCTCGGCCTTCAGCTCTCGCGCGGCCGCCGGGTCGCCGAGGATGCGGGCAATCCGGGACAGGCACTCGAGGTCGAGGGCGCGGTAGCTGCATAGATCGACGGCGGACATGGCGAGCACTTCCCGCCGGGGATCCCATTCCGCCTCCTCCCACAGCGGCAGGTCGTCCTGGCCCGACTCCCACGCCGCGCGCTGGTGGCCGCTGGCACCCATTTCCCACTCCGGCAGCCGCTCCGGTCCCGGAACCACCGACGAATCCGAGCCCCACGCGAGCAGGCCCGGCGTGAGCCCCTCCCGGCGCGGGCATCCACGCTTGTCGGCCACCCACCAGTCGCTCCACGCGCGCAGCCGGGGCCAGGCGGCGTCCAGCGCGTCCACATCGGGGCAGGTGAGATGCAGCTTCAGCGCCGCGAACGACCCGACCGGGGGCTGGGAGCGGTCGGGCGTGCCGGCGAGGCGGCTCCTCCAGTTGGGCACGTTTCCGTTCGGGTAGCGCGAGTCGAGGCCAGCCAGGAGAACGTCCCAGGCCACGCGCCCGGACGTGGTGGCGAGCGCCAGGGCGTTGAAGAAGGAATCCCACCCGAAGACCGTCCAGTCGTCGGGAGTCGGCGCGCCCGCTCGCGCGCTGTCCCCCGCACTGTCCTCCGGCGCGCGGTCCCGCGCGCTGTCCCCCGGTGCGTCCTCCTGCGCACTGTCCTCCGGTGTGCCCTCCTGCCGTGCGCCGTCGCCGTCCCGCAGTCCGCCGTCACCCGGCTTGGGGAAGATCCAGCGGCGGCCCGCCGGCGCGTAGAGGCGTCCGGTCTCCGGTTGCAGGAGGACGGTCCACATCAGGTTGTCCGCGACCGCTTCGACCAATCCCTCCGCGGCCCCCGAACAACGGGGGCGACGGCGGTCCCAGTCGGCGCGGGCGTCGTCGATCCAGCGGTCCAGCCCGGAGAGAAGGCGTTGAGCGCGGGCCCGGGCGGCCGTGGCGGGCCGGTTGGGATTGGCTGGATCACGATGAAGGGGATGACCGCCCGCGGTCCCCGTGGCGGATCGGGACGGCCTCTCCCTCGGTTCCCAGGCGACTACGGTGGCCACCCTCTCTCCCGCACGAGGCCCGAACGCGGCGGCGATCTCCACGCTTCCGAGTGTCGCACGCCAGCCATCGGGCGCTTCCTCCCACCGAGCCCTCCATCCCCACGGATCGTCGCCCACGAGCTCCACTTGGCCCGGCGCGCGTGCCACCGCCCGCAGCGCCACCGCGTCTTCGCGGCGCGACCACTCCAGAATGAGCGTGCCCTCCGCGGGGCGGGACGCGGGCGACGGTTCGGCGGCGAGGTCGAACTCCATTCGCGCGTAGCTTCCGTCCGGCGCGTGGGGACCGACGCGGGAGACCATCCAGTACCAGTCCTCCAACTCGCGACGCCGGCCGCTGGGAGTCGTGAAGACGAGGCGGAGGCCGATGCCGTCGTCGGGTCCGGCTGCGAACACGAGGCCTGCCCAGCGGCGCGCCTCGAGGGCTCCAACGCGCATCATATCAGGCCCGGACGTGCCCCGACGCGCAATCATGCCGGACACAGCGTTCGGACGAAGGGTATCGGCGCGGGACTGCGCAGTCAGGGCTTCGCCACGAGCCGCCGGCGTGCGCCACGCTACCGAATCCCCTCCAGTTGGATCCCCCGCACAAAATACCGCTGGGTGAACAGGAACAGGAGGGCGATGGGCAGGACCGCGGTGACGCCGGCCGCCATCTGGTAGGGCCAGTTGATTTCGTAGGTCGAATGGAACGCGGCGATCCCGACCTCGACCACCCGCATTTCCATGGACCGGGTGACCAGGAGCGGCCACAGCAGGTTCTTCCACGCATCGACGAACGCGAACAGCGCGAGGGTGGCCACGGCGGGCTTCGCGAGCGGCAGGGCGACGCTCCAGAAGATGCGCAGGCGCCCGGCGCCATCCACGCGCGCGGCGTCCTCCAGTTCCCGGGGCACGGTCCGGAAATACTGTCGCATGAGGAAGATGCCCCACACGGACACCAGCTCGGTGGAGATGAGCCCCTGGTAGGTGTCGATCCAGCCCAGGGCGTCGATCATGAGGAAGCGGGGGATGAGCACGACGACCGCTGGAACCATCATCGTCGACAGGAAGAGCATGAAGAGCCCATCCCGCCCGGGAAAGTCGAGGCGGGCGAAGGCGTACCCGGCGGTAGTCGAGGTCGCGACCTGGCCCGCCGCCACGGCGGTCGCGAACACCAGCGAGTTCAGGAAGTACCGCCCGAAGGGTTGGACCGTCAGCGCCTCCGGGTAGTTCGACCACCGCGGCGCCTGCGGCAGGATGCCCCCGGCAGCGAACACTTCGAGTTGCCCCATGAGGCTCGTCAGTCCCATCCATATGAAGGGCGCTGCCATGACCAGGCACGCTGCGGCGAGCAGCAATCCTTGCGCCGTCCGCGGCGCGACCGCGCGGTCAGCCATGGGCGCGCCGCGTCTCGAGGAAGCGGAAGTGCAGCCAGGTGACGGCGAACACCAGGGCGAACAGCAGCCAGCTCATGGCGGCCGCGTTGCCGAAGCGCAGGAACTCCCACGCCTCCCGGTAGATGTGATAGACGGCGACATCGGTGGCGCCCAGCGGGCCGCCCTCGGTCATTACATACACGAGGCCGAAGACCTGGAAGGATCCGATGACCGACGTGACCAGCACGAAGAAGAGGGTGTGGCGCAGGCCGGGCAGGGTGATGTGGCGGAAGCGCTGCCACGGACCCGCGCCGTCGACCCGGGCCGCGTCATACCAGTCGCGCGGGATGGCGGCGAGGCCCGCCTGGAAGACCACCATCTGATAGCCCACGACCATCCAGATGCCGATGATCATGAGGCTCGCGAGCGCGGTGTCGGGCGAGGTGAGCCACGGGACGGACTCGAGCCCCGCGCGCTCCAGGACCTGGTTCAGCAGCCCGTACTGGTCACTCAGCAGCCACTTCCACACCACTGCGATCGCCGCCACGCTGGTGATGGCCGGCAGGAAGAGGGCGACCCGGGCCCAGCGCAGCGCGCGGCGCGACCCCTGGGTGAGGAGCGCCAGGGCGAGGGCGACGGCCATCGCTACGGGCACGTGCAGCGTGAACAGCGCCGTGTTCCCGATCGCCGACCACCATTCGGGGTTCGCGAGCAGCGCCGCGTAGTTGTCGAGGCCGAGGAAGAGGGGCGCGGGGTCGATGAGGCGCCATTCGTGGAGCGAGATCCACAGGGAGAAGAGGAGCGGCCCAAGGGTGAAGGCGAGGATGAGGGCCGCCGCCGGCGCGAGGAGACCCCACGCCGCCAGGGTTCGGCGCAGGGCGCGGGGGCGGGCCGCGAGTTGCACGAGGTGGAGGACCAGTCCCACCAGCAGGGCGGCGAGCGCGCCCGCGGCGGCCAGCGTGAGGGCGGGCGAGGCGGTGCGCTCGTATCCGAGGAAGGCGAGGTGGATGTCGGCGACGCGAACCGCGTGCCAGGTGGCGCCACTCGCTTCCACCGTGAACGGCCTGTCGGGGGGTGTGGTGGGGGGCGTGGTTGCGGCTCGCGCGCCTGCGGTGGCGATGGCCCCCGCCACTGCGGCCGGCATGGTCCACTGCTGATCCGCAGACTCCAGCGAGCGGTCCTCGGCCCACGGGAGGTGGGCGACCCGGGCGGCGCGGGCCGGATCGGCGCCGGTCGCCATGGCGAGCTCGACCGCTCGCGCGCCCTGGGCCACCCGGGCGGTGCTCAGCGACCTGAGTTCGCCATCCGCCCACCGCCCGGCGGCGACCGTCGTCAGGGCGATGCAGCCGACGGAAAGGAGCGCGATGCCCGCCGGGTAGCGTGAGCGCGTGGGTCCGCGGTGCCGGGCGGTGGCCCAGGCCGCGATGAGTGCCAGGCCCGCGAGCGCGATGGCGGTGGCGGTGGCCGGGAAGGCGGTCGAGGGCCCGCCCTCGCGACGGGGCGCGACGGCGATCCAGGCGGAGGGATCGAGCGCGCCGGCCTCGTAGGCGTATGCCCCCGGCCCGGCGCCTCCGGCGTCCGCGCCGAGAAGCGTCGCCCGGTCGCCGAGCAGCCCGGTCACGGCATCGTCGCCGCCCTCCTCCTCCTCCCACAGCGCGGCCGCCATGCGCGCCTCGGCTTCCGCCGCGGCCTCCCGCGCGACCTCCACCCGGCTCGCGGCGACGGCCAGAACCAACCCGGCGCCGGCGGCAAATGTGACGGCGGCGAGGGCGGCGAGAGTTGCCTGCCGCACGCCGCTCACCACCCGAACTCCGCGTCGATGCGGCGGGCCACGTCCGAGGCGCTCGATGCGAGCGGTTCCCCCCGCACCAACCGCCGGTCCATGATCTCCACCGCGAGCGCCTCGATGCGGGAAAAGTCGCGCACCCGGGCGCCCCACGTCATGCGCGCGCCCTCCACCAGGGCGATGAACGCGCTTTCGACCCCCGTGCCGTCTGCCGCAGCCATCTCCGCCGCCACATCCATCCGCGACGGAATCGCGAGTCCCGACCGCGCCCGGATGCGCTGTGCTTCGGGCGAGGCGAGGAAGCCGGCCAGGTCGATGGCCCGGCGCAGCTGCGGCGCGTTGGGCGGCACGGCCCACCCCGACGCGTACAGCACGCTGGCGGTCGCCGTCCGCGATGGATGGTGCGGAATGGGGACGATGGCCAGGTCCAGGGCGCCCGCCTCTACCAAGTCCCGGAACACGGGGAGCGTCCAGTGGCCGGACAGCAGGAACGCCTGTCCGCCCGATGCGAAGCGCGCCTCCCGCGCGGGGTCTCCCTGCTGGACGAACTGCGCACCCGGGGTGAGACCGTCCTCCGCCAGGGCCGTGAGGAAGCCGTAGGCCTCCAGCGCTTCCGGCCCGTCCAGGTACCCCGCCACCCCGCTGCCGCCGGGCGCCAGAATGTCGCCTCCCGCCGACCACACGAACGGGACCCACTGATACAGGTTGCGCGGGAAATCGAACCCGAACACGTCCCTCCGGCCGTCGCCATCCGTGTCCGCGACGACCGCCTCGGCAGCCCGCCGGAAGTCGGTCCAGGTCCAACCGGCCGGCGGTGCGGCGGTCGGTGATGCAGTTGCCAGCGGTGCGGTGGGCGACGCCGCGGCAGACGGCGGCTGGGTGGGAGAGGGCGCAGTGGGCGGCGGCGTCCCCGCCCCTGCAACGGCAGGCAGAAGATCTTCAACTCCCGCGGCGGCAAGCACCTCCCGATTCGCATACAGGACCATCGGCGTGAAGTCCTTCGGCAGCGCGAACATGGATTCGCCCCGGCGAAACGCGTCCGCTACCGGCCCGAACACACTGTCCGGCCGGAAGCCGAGCGCCTCCTGATACGGCGCGAGGTCCACCGCCAGCCCGCGCTCCACGAAGGTGGGGATGTCGGGCGAGTCCATGAGGTAGACGTCGGGCGGGCGCCCCGCCGCGATCGAGGTCAGCAGCCGCTCCTCGTATCCGTTGGGGGCCGATTCGAGCACGACCCGCACCCCGGGATTCAGGGCCTCGTAGCGGTCGGCCACCTGCCGCTCGATTTCGAGTTCGTGGCCTCCGGCCCAGAGGGCCACGCGCAGCGCAATGTCAGACTCGCCGGGGGCGCAGGCGGCCGTCGCGAGGACGAGGGTGGCCAGGACGACAGGGGTGCAACCCGTGGCCGCCCGCAGGGGTCGGCGCGCCTTGTCAGGCGAGCGCCTCGCCGCACTCGGCGCTGATGCGAGATCTTGCCACGGACTGCTCCTCATCGCGGGGCCTGCTGCCCGACCGGTCGCGGCGCGGCCTCCTCGCGGCGGTCATCCGGACCGAACAGGTGGCTGCGCTCCCAGGCAACGGAGACCCTCACGGGGTCGCCGCCGGCGACCCGCAGGGCGGGGGATACGCGCGCCACCCACGCCGCTTGACCGGGACCGTCCAGGTGCACGCGCTGCTCGCTGCCCAGCGCTTCCACGCGGAGCACGGAGGCCCCGAAGTCGCCGGTATCGTTCGAATGGCCATCCCCACCGGACACGACGCCATCCGCCCCTCCCGTCCCGGCCACCGCGAGGTCCTCCGGTCGCACCGCCAGCGTGGCGCGGTCGAGCCCGGACGGCTCCGCGAGCGCGAAAGGACCGCCCACGAGGCGCCCTCCTTCGTCCCGGGCCAGGGGGATCTGGTTGATGGGCGGCGACCCCACGAAGCCCGCCACGAACAGGTTGCCCGGTCGGCGATAGACCTCGTCCGGCGTGCCCACCTGCTGGAGCCGGCCACGATCCATGACCGCGACCCGCTGGCCGAGCGACAGCGCCTCCACCTGGTCGTGGGTCACGAAGATCATCGTCGTGCCGAGGCGCCGGTGCAGGGCGGCGATTTCGTCGCGGGTCCGCAGGCGCAGCTCCGCGTCCAGGTTCGAGAGCGGCTCGTCGAACAGAAACACGCCCGGATCGCGGACCATGGCACGGCCCAGCGCCACCCGCTGGCGCTGTCCCCCCGACAGCTGGCCGGGTTTGCGCGACAGCAGTTCGGCGATGCCGAGAGCGGAGGCAGCCTCCGCGACGCGCCGCTCGATCTCGGCGCGCGGCGTACCGCGCACGCGCAGGCCGAAGCCCAGATTCCCGGCCACGGTCATGTGCGGGTAGAGCGCGTAGCTCTGGAACACCATGGCCACGTCCCGGGCGCCCGGCTCGACCTCGTCCACCCGCCGCCCCCCGATCCACACCTCCCCTGAAGTGGGTTCAGCGAGCCCCGCGATAAGGCGCAACAGGGTGCTCTTGCCGCACCCCGAGGGGCCCACCAGCACCATCAGCTCCCCGGGCTGCACCTCGAGGTCCATCGACCGCAGGGCCACGACATCGCCGTACCGCTTCTCCACGCCGCGCAGCACGACGCCCTGCCCGGCGCGACTCACGGAATCCACGGAACTCGCAGGGGCTCGCCGCGCGGCCCGTCGAAGCGCTCGCCGTCCACGGCGACGCTCACGCGCCCGGGTTCCACCTCGACGCGCAGCGTCTGACCCCGCGCGATGACAGGTCCGAGCGACACGCGGGCGGGACCATCCGGCACCGGCCGCACCTCGATTCCCGACGCGTCCACATGGAGCCCGGCGAATCCGCGCGCCAGCAAATCGAGGATCCAGGAGTGCTGGTAGTCGTTGATGCCCCGGAAGTGGCACGCGCGGCCGGTGTGCGGGTTGTAGTGCTCGTAGCAGTTGGGGCGCGAGGGATCGCCGTCGGTGAACATCATGCGCGCGAAGCGGTTGAGCATGTCGGCCGCCAGCATGCCGGCCCGCTCGCTCCCGTTGCGCCAGCAGCGCAGCAACCCTTCGATCACGTGGCTCGTCGTCATCGGCCATACCCGTCCGTTCCACGGGCAGTTGCGGCGCTTCCCCCGCCAGATGCCCTCCGCCGAGAATCGCGCATCGTCCACGCTGGACGAAGGCAGGGGGAAGCGCGTGCCGAAGGTCCCGGGATCTTCGAGGTGGTCGAGCAGGGCGTCGAGGCGGGCGCCGCCCACCCGTGCGGTGAGCAGCGGGTAGAACCCCACCGCCGCCTTCACGCCGGTGCGCTCGCCGGTGCGCCCGTCCACGTCGGTGAACAACCGGGCCTTCGCCGACCACATGCGCTCGTCGATCGCCCTCCAGCAGCGGGCGGCGAGCCCGTGCCATTCGGCTTCGTCGCCCGCCCGCTCCAAGCGGCGCGCCACCGAGCCGAGAGCGCGGAACAGCTGGTGCGCGTACACCGTGACGTCGATCCCCTTGAGGCGGAGGCGGGGACGCCACCCCGCCACGTCCGCCTCCTCGTCCACGGCCATGTAGCGCGACATGTACTCCTGTCCCGTCTCGAAATGGTTCGTGACGGTGAACATCCCCGACGCCTCGGGGTCGCGCGCCGCCGTCAGCCAGCGGGCGTAGCGCGACAGTCCCTCGTAGCAGCGGGCCAGCGCCGCCGCATCGGGGTGCATGTCGTCGACGGCGAGCAGCGCGTCGCCCCAGTTGGCGTGGTAGAAGTCGGTTCCCTCAAGGCGCTCGGGATAGAGGCGCCCGTGGAAGGAGCCGCCGGGCTTCTGGTTGTCGACGAAGTTCAGGAGTGAGCCCCACGCCTCGCGCCCGCCCCTCCGCCACCGCATTTCCATCATGTGGCACTGCGCGCTGTAGGCGATCGGCACGTGGAAGTACTCCGGGCCCTCGGCGATGGCGGGGTGCCGCACCGGGCCCCATGGACCCTCGATGCGGTTCAGGCCAAGGCCGTAGATGCGGTAGTCGAAGTAGCGGTCGAGATATGGATCGCCGCACTGGAAGTGGGGAAAACCGCCGAAGAAGGACTCCCAGGCGGAGCATGGAGAGGTCTCGCCGGCGGAGGTCCCGGAGATCTCGCCGGACGGGGTCACGGAGGGCTCGCCGGACGGGATCTTTGGAGCCTCGCCAGGCAGGGCCTCGCCGACCGGGGTCTCGGAGGTGTCGCCGGCCGCGGTCTCGCCGACTGCGGGGGTCTCGGACGCTTGAGTTGGCTTCCGGGCTTCGGCGAGCCGGAGGCAGAGCGTCAGTCGTATGGTCGGCGGACCGTCGCGGTCGATCCCCGCCAGCGGAAGGGCGACGGCCATCCAGATCCACCCGGAGCGGCGTGCATCGGGGCCGGTGTTTGGGTCGGGGCTGGCGCCGGACGGGGGGCTGGCGTGTGCGGTCGCGACGCTTCCCTGGCCGCCATCGCCCTCTTCGGCAAAGGGCGAATGCCGCCATTCGGGTTCGCCGCGCCCCTCGGACGGCACGATGCTCCGCCACGCGGGCGAAACGGAGCTCGCGAGTTCCATGCTGAGGACGAGTTCCTGCCCGCGATAGTCCGTGACGGCGCGCGTCCAGCCCACGCCGGCTGCCGTGGGTTCAACCTCCTCGGTTGCGTCCGCCGGCTGCGCGGTGAAGCCGACGAGATGGCCCTCGAACTCGCGGGGAACCTGCCAGGATGATTCCAGGATTCCCCCCGGCAACACCTGGCGGCGCTCCTCGACGCTGACCCCTCGCGCATCCAACCACGTGGCAACCAGCCGCCCCGGCCGCCACCTGCGCGGGGTCAACTCGCGACCCCCCGGGCCCCAGTTCGCTCTGCGGAGGGGGTTCTCCAGCCTATCGGGGCGCACGAGGGCCACCGAGAACCCCGGGCCGACCTCGTGCTGCAGCAGGTGAACGGGATCCCAGAACCCCGGCCGGTGAAGCCAGCGCGGGAAGGGCGGCGCCCACACCACGCCGTCCAGCCCTCCCAGAAACCACTTGTCATCGCGAGCAAGCGCTGCGATGCGTGCCCTGGGGGAAACGTCAGGACGGGACCTCACGATACGGAGGCCCTGACGACGTACGGGACCTCGAATTCGTCGGCAACCCAGGTATGGATGCTCCCGTGCTGGACCCAGATCGGGCCTGCTGCCTCGAACGCGAGGCGAACGGAGCCCAGGTAGTCGCCGTCCTGCGAGTACAGGTCGTAAAAGTCGGGCGCGTCCTCAGGCGTGACTCTCTCGACCCAGAGCCGGCCCTGGTCGTCCACGAGCAGACCTTGAAGAATGGGCTTGGTGTCCGGCATCAGGCCGGCGACCTCTTCCGCCACTCGGCGCAGCTCGGGCCTGTCTTCAACAATGCCTTCGATGTACGCCGAACGGTCTTCGTCCGTGACCCGTTGCCCGGCCAGCCCTGCCTCGATGACTACCAGCGTGTCCCCGCCCTCGCCCGTCCGCGCAATGCGGTACGACGCGTTGTGCGCGCCCCAGAATCCCCCGGACGGGTCTACCACGGTCATCTCGAATGCCTCGAACGGAATGTCGAAGGACCCCGCGCGCGTGCCGGTTGTGTATGCGTAGAACCGCCTGCCGATTTCACCGAGGTAGACCGAGTCGATGGACCCACTGGACAGGTCGTAGGACTTGTAGTAGCCCCGGAGAGTCACTGAACCCACGCCCGTTGGGAATAGGTAGCGGGGTTCGGTTTCCGAATGGTAGGTCTCTTTCCAGTAACGGCCCAGATTGTCGAACGCTCCGCTCCAGAAGTAGTCGTAGCTCGTGACCGGCTTGTTGAATCTGCGTATCTCCTCTCCGTGGAGGTCCACCCCGATGATCGTCCCCTGGCTGTGGTCGGGGATCCACAGGAGGGTGTCCCCTGACAGGAAGATGCCGTTGGCCTCTCCGATCTCGCCCGGTCCCTCGCCACGCCCCAGGATCGTCCGCAGGTGCCGGCCCGTGGAGTCGAAAACGCGGACTTCCGCCGCCTGGAAGTCCAATACATAGACGTCGCCGTTGCTCGAAGCCTGGATGCCCCGGATGTCCGCGAAGGCGAAGGCCGGGTCGTCCCCTTCAAGGCTGCCGAACTGCAAGTCCACCTGCGCCTCGGTGACCTCCGGGCCGACGGAGTCGATGGCGGGAAGGCTCGGATAGCGGATGAGGACCGCACCATTCGGAAGCGTCTCGCGCGTCGTCTCGCCCAGCGTCGATTCCGGCTCGCAGGAGTGGAAGGCGGCGGCCAGCGTGAGGACGAGCAAGGATGGACGGCGGGTGCGCGTGAGTGCGCGTTCCGGGCGGGACATGGCCCGATCCTCCTGACCCGAGATTGCAACGAAGGCGCGAATCGCCTCACGGGACCAAACCGAAGGTACGGTTCGCGCCTCCGGGATGTCACGCACAAGGCGCGCACCGCTGGTGACCGCAGGGATCGGGATTCCGCTGCCGTAGGACTACGATCTTGAAACCGAAGCGGTACCCAAGTATTCCTGTGAAACGTTTCAGTTGAAACGTCCTGGCGCTGCGCTGGTGGGCGGAGATCGCCGAACCGAGACCTCTCGGATGATTGCCTCGGACTTCCTGGAAACAGGGGGGTGTGCCACCCGGTCAACGAGGACGACCATTCCATCCGGGATCTGGAGCAGTCCCGAGCGCCTCAACCGACCGCCGAGAGGGCCAGCCGCTCCACGAGCGTGAGGATGACCAGGAACGACAAGCCGAGCACCATGAGGGTGCCGGCGGCGAATATCACCCGCAAGGCTCGGTGCCGGAAAGGGGCGGCGGCGGCCAGTCGACCGAACTGCGTCGCCACCCTGACCGCGACGTAGATCGCGATGAGCATGGCCGCGATCTCGAGAGGGGGCGCGTCGTCGATCCACGCCGACCCGACCAGGGTCGCGGCGACGAACACCCGCGTCAGCCAGGTGAAGAAGATCTCCTCGGCGGGTGCCAACCGGTCGTGCAGAGCGTCGAGTGCCTCTTTCATGGTAATGCTCCCGGTGCGGCTGCCGCGTTGGTCGCGGCGCAGGTCGTGATGCTGTATTCGTCCGCCAGTCATCGATGTCCGAGCAAGCATCACCGGACCGCCGCGATGTTGGCCTCATCCCTACTACCGGTAGTAGGTCCCCACTACAGGTCGTAGGTACGCCCTCCTACGACACCGTTCCCCCAGCCGCTTGTCGCATCAGCTCCGCCACCCTCTCCAACGCACGCGCGAGCCTCTCCATCTGCGGCTCAACCAGGTTCCATTCACGCTGCTCGATGGCCTCGCGGATGCCCGGGAGCGTTTTCACGCCGTACCCGGTGTAGAAGCCGGGCGCGTAGATGATGTGACGGAACCACGGGCGCCCCGGGAGCCCGTCCGTGTCGGTCATCGCCTGCTCCACCTTGAGCAGAAGGGCGTCGATTTCCGCGGCCCGGCTGGCCGACAACGATCCCTCCGAGAGCGCGCTCGCCAACGTCCGGTCCAGCGCGTCCGCCGCGTCCTCGAGTTCGTCCAGTGCGTTCTGCACCGGCGCGAAGCTGAAGAACGGAACTTCGTCCTGCATCGCGGGAGGGATGTACGTCTGGCGCGGATCGGCCTGCAGCCGGAAGGCGTCCATCTCCACCAAACGGTTGTGTCGCTCGGTCTCCGCGCGCATGTCGTCGGCGAGGTCCTGCACTTCTTCCAGATAGCGGTCGACGGTCTCCGCGTAGTTTGCCGCCCGCATCGGCAGCACGTCCGCGTTGGCGAAGCGGAGGGTGAGGCGCCCGCCCACCTGCGCCAGCGCCACGCCGTACTGGAAGCCCGGATCTCCGAAACGCGTGTAGTGGTCGAAGGAGTCGAACTGCGAGTGGTAGGAGCCGCCTCCGTTCTCTCCTCCGAAGGAGATGTTCAGCGAAGCGATGCCGAGGTGCTGGAGGAAGGGGGTATAGTCCGAGCCCGAGCCCAGCGGCGCGATCCACAGATCGCCTTCGCGCTGGGCGCTGGGGTCGCCCTGCACCGCGCGCCGGGCCCGTACCCGCTCCCACACGGACACGCCCGTCTGCGGATCGGTGACCTCCCTGGCCACCTCGTTCACGAAGCGCTCGAGGGTGTGCGACCCGCCCGCCGACAGGAAGCCGCGTCCGTTGCCGTCGGTGTTGATGTAGATCACCGCCTTTTCGTGCAGCTCATCCCGGTGGTGCTCGGCCCATTCGGTGGAGCCCAGAAGGCCCGGTTCCTCCGCGTCCCACCCGGCGTAGACGATGGTGCGCTTCGGCGGTGACCCCGCCCGCGCCAGCTCGCCCACCGCCCGCGCCTCCGCCATGAGCGCCACCAGCCCGGAGATGGGGTCGGCCGCGCCCATCGCCCATCCGTCCCGGTGGTTCCCGCGGATGACCCATTGGTCGGGGTGATCGGAGCCGGGCATGACCGCGATCACGTTGTACGCCGGCGTGATGTCCCAGTTGAACTCGACGTGCAGGCGCACCCGGGCGGGTCCCGGCCCGATGTGGTACGTGATCGGGAGCGCCCCGCGCCACGCCGCCGGCGCGACCGGCCCCTCCATCGCGCGCAGAAGCGGCAGGGCGTCGGCGTAGGAGATGGGCAGCACCGGGATCTTCATGATGGTCGGGGCTTCCTCGACCGTGTAGCGCTCGGCATCGGGGGTGGCGCCCTCGAACGGCGTCAGCGGATCGCCCGGGTAGCGCGGCATGTCCTGCACCGCGCCCCGCTGGACGCCGTGCTCCATGCGATAGGGGCCGTCGGGGTAGACGTCACCCTGGAAGTAGCCGTCGTCCCGGGGATCGGAGTAGAGGATGGTGCCGATGGCGCCGTGCTCAGCGGCGACCTTGGGCTTGATCCCGCGCCATGATCCCCCGTAGCGGGCGATCACGATCCTGCCTTCCACGCTGATGCCGCGGCGCTCGAGCTCCTCGTAGTCCGCC
The DNA here is from genome assembly GCA_965225805.1 of Longimicrobiales bacterium. GTDB lineage: Bacteria > Gemmatimonadota > Gemmatimonadetes > Longimicrobiales > Gaopeijiaceae > BD2-11. The sequence continues at coordinate 4,457,076 of OZ245327.1, read as the reverse complement.
GGGATGCCGTAGTTCACGTAGACCAGTTCGCCGGTGACGTCCCCGTCGGCGGAATAGGCGTTGAAGGTCGGGAGCCGGTCTTCCTCGATTTGCGAAGCCGCGTCCTGATCCAGAGCCGGTTCGCGCAGCTGCGCCGTGTATCGGGTCGGTTCCAGCATCTCCAGCTCCCGGATGCGCGGCGTGGGATAGAGAACGTGATACTCGTCCAGCCGCGCCTCGAAGCCCCAGGAACGGAAGCGCTCCACCAGCCAGTCCGCCGTCTCGCGGTTGTGGGGCGAGCCGGTGTAGATGGGCTTGGCGACCAGGTAGCGCATCCACTCCTCGAGGTCGTCCGCGCCGAGATGCGTGTCGAAGCGGGATTCCAGGTCGCGCTGGACAGCCGCGGAAGCGGTGCTGAAGCCCAGCATGGACGGTGCTTCCTGCAGAGGCGTTGCGGCGAGCGCCACGATCACCACAAGGAGGCCCATAGCGAAGCGTTGGAGCGCAGGGGATCGAGTGGACATGTGTTTCATCTCTGTTTCCGGGATACGGAGGGAGCGCGGGAATGCTACGAATGTTGTAGCGGAGTCCCGGGCTGACCAGAGCGGGGCCCGCGGGCAGCCTCTAACCGGCGCAGGCGGACACCTCGGGATGGGCAGTCCAGGCGTCGAAGGATTCGCCTTCGGCTGAGAGGACCACCTCGGTCGAACCACCGGCGGGGAGGTCCGTGCGCGCGGTCGGCCCCAGCTCGGGTCCGCCGGAGAGATGAACCTCCACGCGCACGGCGCAGAGCGTCTGCTGCGTCGTGTTCTCGACCGTGCCGACGAAGGCACCCTGTGCGGCATCGAATGAGAGAATCAGACGGGCGCCCCTCCGGGTCGCGTCCCACGTATCCCCGGGATCGAGGTACTCGCCGGACTCCTCGCCTTCCTCGCCGTGTTCACCTTCCTCGCCGTGCTCGCCTTCACCCTCGCCTTCCTCAGCCATGAGCTCTTCTCCGCGCACCGCCATTTCCTCCTGCGCCACCTCCTGAGCCAGGCCGGCCTCGCCAGCTTCCGGAGTGGACTCGGCGGAGCTTTCGTCCATCGGCTCCTCCTGGGTCTCGCGGGCGCAGGTACCCGCTGCGACGGTTACGCTCAGGACGGCGACGATGCGAATCCATGCACGGACGGGGCTCTTCATTTGAATCCTTCCTCGAAACGGGAAGCGGATCATGTCAACATCTCTCTGAATTCCGCGTGTACCTGCAATACTGCGCGCTACGCCCTGGCTGTCGCCAAGCCTAGCCCCCACAGGCGGACATCTCCGGGTGGGCGGTCCAGCGATCGAACGAAGCTCCCCCGGCTGGCAAGACTATCTCGATCGATCCACCCGGCGGAATGTCGGTCGCTGCGGTTGGACCCAGTTCCCTCCCGCTGGACAGGTGAATCTCGACGCGAACGGCACAAAGCGTCTGCTGCGTCGTGTTCTGGACAGTACCGACGAAAACGTCCTGTGCCCCGCTGAATCTCAGGACCAGCCGCGCCCCTCGCCGGGTCGCGTCCCACGTTTCCCCGCGTGCAATGTACGTTCCGCCTTCCTCGCCTTCGGCTCCGTGATCCTCACCGGCCTCCAACAACCCGGAGCAGGCCCCGGTTCCGAAGGCAACACTCAATGCGGCGACGATCGGAACCCATCTCCGGGGTGCTCTCTTCATCTGAGGTTCTGCTCTCGTAGGGGATGAACGGCCATCTGGACACGAACCGCATCCATTACGAGCGAAGGAGCGTAAAGGGGAGTATCCCTTCCGCCAATCAGGGTAGCGTCTCGTCGATTTCCGCGTACACCTGCTGGATTGCACGGGGTCCCTGGCTGGCGAAGAGCCACCAGTTCGCGAGTTCCCCGAAGTCCGCGCTCGCCTGCGCTTCCTCCAGGCTGAGCCCCAGATCGTGGAGGCGCCGGGTCTCGTCGATGACCTGTACCACCGCGCGGCGGAAAGTCTCCAGCTCCTCCTGCAGGATCTCGGGAGAGTCCACGAAGCCGTGTCCCGGAACGTAGGTCTCGACTTCCATTGCCTGCGCCCGCTCGATCATCGCCACCCATTCGGATGGGTACGCGGTGCGCATGGCGGGGAAGACGCGGTGCAGGTAGGCCTCGCTCATGAAGAGGATGTCCTCGTCCGGGAGGTGCACCACCAGGTCGCCGCCGGTGTGCGCCCGGCCCAGGAAGAGGATCTCGATGGTCCTTCCGCCCAGTTCGAGCACTTCGCGCTCGTCCACCAGGCGGGTCGGCAGCACCACGGGCGGCGCGTCGGCGGGGCGGTTGGGGTTGGCCGCCGAAGTTTCGAGCGCCCTCGCCGAGGTGGGGTGGGCGATGAACTCGGCCTCCGCCGGGAAGGCCGAGTTGCCGGCAGTGTGGTCGCCGTGGTCGGAGCAGATCACCACATGGGTGATGGGGCGGTCGGTGACCGAGGCGATGTGGTCGATGAGGCGCTGGGTCTCCGCCACGTTGCCCTGGCCGTCCGCCACCAGCACGCCCTCGTCGGTAACCACGAACAGGCTGACGGTTGTGAAGCGCTGGTCTCCCGCCGAGCGCAGCGCCTCGTAGGAGTACACCCCGTCGGCGAGTTCCCGCAGCCGCGGAAAGTCCTCTTCGGTGTAGCCGCGCGCAAAGGGGTTGGCGGTCCGCACGAGGTCACTGTCCTCGACCCCCATTCCTTGGCCTGCGCCGGCTTCATCCCCTGGAACCCCGCAAGCGAGGCCCGCGAGCACACACGTCAGCCAGGCGATCCCGAGTCGGTTGGTCACATTTGCTTGCATGGGAGTGGCTCCTCGTATCGGGCTTCACGGCTGCCCGGTGATTGCGTTGAAGATAACGTTCTGGGTGCCGTATTCGCGCCAGTCGTCGTGGTCGAAGTGCCACCATTCCGCCTCGTAGACGGTGAAGCTGCTTTCGGCCTCCATCGTGCGCCGCAGCAGTTCTCTCAGCCAGCGTTGCCTGGAGGTGCCGCCCGGATAGTCGGAAAACGAGCGCGGCGAGAACTCGTCGTAGCCGCCGACCATCTCGGCGGGCAGACCCGTGGCGAGTTCATAGAGGTTAGGTCGATGGCCGAACCGCGATTATGGCGCGAGCCGCTCGCGGGGTCGGCCACGAAGATCTTCGATCCGGCAGTCCCTGCGGCGGCCGGTGAGAATGGCGCGCGGGTGCCTCGCCGAGTTCGATCAGGTCTTCGCCGTCCCGCAGAAAGCGCGTCCCGAAGGCCAGCCGGTCGTCGACGATGAGGGTGTCGCGGCGAGCGCGCACCTGAACGGTCGCGCCGCCCCGCAAGGGAGTCATGTAGAGCTCACCGTTCCGCTCGTCGAATTCCAGCCCGCTGACGCCCGCGCCGTACGTCCCCTCCAGCTCCAGCGCGAGCGCCGGATGGATCGCTTCGGTCGCCGGCATCGGCTCCCCGGGAAGGGGAACGCCGTCGCGCACCGCCAGCATGAGTGCGAGCGCCGCGTCCGCCACGCGGCCGGTCACGTTGTTGGTGCCGTCCACCGCCGACACGACCACCACCCCCAGCGCCGCGTCGGACAGAAAGGCCAGCCGGGTCGAGAAGCCCGTAGATCGCGCCTCCGTGGCCCAGCCAGCGTTCACCGAAGCGCTCCTGCACCGAGAATCCCAACCCGTATCCGGTGCGCGCGCCCACCTCCTCGAACTGGGGCTCCCACATCGATTCCAGGGTCTCCGCGCGCAACACGCGTCCGTTCACGCCTTCGCCGCGCCGGAACATCGCGCTCATGAAGCGGGCCAGGTCGAGCACCGTTGAATACATGCTGCCCGCCGGCGACATTCCCAGCTCGAACGTCGGCGCGTCGAAGAGCCCGCGGACGAAGCCCGGGTGAGCCGCCCGGCGTCATCGGAGACCCCGCATGCGCATGCGGCCAGCGCGAATGCGGCGGTCGCGGCAAACCCGCACTCTTGCCGCCGTATCTTCCATTTGGACGCGCGGTACGGCCTCATGTGAAGACTCTCCTGGTATCGGGCCGGGCTTCGAGTGATCCGCAAGGCGAGACCGCGGATGAGAAAGAAAACCTTCTGGACATCATTGGCATCACATTTTAGAATCGTTCGCCCCCCGGCGAAAACGGGCGGGGAACCAGCGAGTTGCTCGCGCGCGGGTCGTTCGGGAAGGCCACGGGCTTCCCGGAGCCGCGCGATATCCAGGATGGGCGCGGCTCTCTTGCGTTCGCAAGCCGCGCGGTGGGTCTCCTGAAGGCCTGACCGTCCCGTGGGGAGTGCGGTCGGGGTTGCAGGGGTACGACGGACATGGTGGAAGGAGGACTGAATGATCGCCGTGCAAGGGGTGACCAAGCGCTTCGGCCCGCTCGTCGCCGTCAACGACGTGTCGTTCGAGGTGGACCGGGGCGAGGTGGTGGGCTTTCTAGGGCCGAACGCGGCCGGGAAGACCACCACCATGCGCATGCTGACGGGCACACTCCAGCCGGATTCCGGCGTGGTGCTGTTCGATGGCGTGCCCATCGAAACCGACCTCAGGGAAGCCAAGCGACGCGTCGGCTATCTTCCCGAGGCCAATCCGCTGTACGACGAAATGCTGGTGGCCGAATACCTGGAATACGTAGCCGAGATTCGCAGGCTGCGGGGAAGAGACGCCCGGCGAGCCGTCCAGGACGCGGTGGACGAGACCGCGCTGGAATCGGTCTTCTTTCGCCCGATCGGGGAGTGCTCCAAGGGGTACCGGCAGCGCATCGGGCTGGCCGCGGCGATTCTGCACCACCCTGAGATTCTGGTGCTCGACGAGCCCACCGAGGGCCTCGACCCCAACCAGCGGGTCGAGATCCGCAAGCTGATCAGCGCCCTGGGGGCCGAGCGCACCGTCCTCCTCAGCACCCACGTCATGCAGGAGGTCGAGGCCACCTGCCAGCGGCTGCTGATCATCGCGGGCGGGCGGCTGGTGGCCGATGGCACCGTAGCCGACCTGGCCGCCGACCGCAGCGGGGGAGCGCACTATCTGGTCGAAGCCGAGGGCGAAGGCGTGTCCGAGGCGCTGGCTGCACTGGAGGGCGTTTCCTCCGCCACCGCGGAGACCCGGGGCGGGCGGACGCGCGTGCGCCTGGAGGTCGCGTCCGGCGCCGAGCTGCGGCCGACCATCTTCCAGCTCGCGACCCGCCGTGGGTGGGCTCTCTGGGAGTTGTATCGCGAACAGGCCAACCTGGAGCGGGTCTTCCGGTCGCTGACCGCGAACGGTGAAGCCGCCGCGGATGGCGCCGAGGATGCGGCCGCTTCGGAGGCTGGAGAGGACGCTTCAGCGGAGGCTCGCGAAGACGCTTCCACACCGATGGCGGAGGAGGTGGAAGAATGAATCTCTCTCGCATCCTGGACCGCCTGAGCGGCGTACCCACCATCGCGCGCCGCGAACTCGCAGGCTTCTTCGATCAGGCCACGGCCTACATCCTGATTGTGGCCTTCCTGTCCCTGGGGATCTTCCTCGAGTTCCGGTCTCTGTACGCCGCCAATATCGCCACCCTGCGCCCCTTCTTCGATCTGCTTCCCTGGCTCTTCGCGATCCTGATTCCCGCAGCGACCATGCGCTCGCTGGCGGAGGAGCGCCGTAGCGGGACCCTGGAGTGGCTGCTGGCCCATCCCTTCAGCGAGATCGAAACCGTCCTCGGGAAGTTCGTGGGGAACTGGATCTTCGCCCTGGTCGCGCTCGCAGGCACGCTGCCGATGTCGATCGGAGTACTGCTGGCGTCCGAAGCCGATCCCGGAATCGTGACCGCGCAGTACGTGGGCGCTTCGCTGCTCGCGGCCCAGTTCGTCGCCATCGGCCTCTGGGCGTCGAGCATGACCCGCAACCAGATCACCTCGTTCATGCTGGCCATCGCCGTCAGCCTGGCGCTGGTGCTGATCGGTCTGCCGGTGGTGCAGATCGGGCTGACCCCGATGCTCGGCGGTGCCGCGGCCCGCCTTTCCGTGATCGGGCACTTCGAGAACGTCGCGCGCGGCGTCATCGACCTGCGCGACATCCTCTACTTCCTCTCCACCGCCGCGCTCTTCCTGGTGCTGGCGATCGCGCTGGTGAGCCGCGAGCGGTTGAGCCACGGCCGAGGCGACTATCGCCGTCTTCGCACGGGCACCATCGCGATCGCGGCGCTGGTGGTGGTGTTGAATCTCCTCGGCGGCTACCTGCGCGGGCGCCTCGACCTGACCCGCGGCAACCTGTACACCCTCGCCGACGGGACCCGCGAGGTGCTCGGAAACCTCAACGACATCGTCACGTTCAAGCTCTTCGTATCCGACGAGCTTCCCCCGGAGGTCCAGCTCACCCTGCGCGACGTGGAGGATCTGCTGGCGGACTTCCGGCGAGCGGGCGGCGGACGGCTGGTCGTGGAGAAGATCGACCCGGAGGACAACGACGACACCCGTTCGGAAGCGAGCGGCATGGGGATTCCTGCGCTCGACTTCAATGTCCTTCGCGACGACGAGTTCGAGGTGCGACGGGGATACTTCGGGCTGGCCATGCTGTACGCCGACCAGCGCGAGATCATCCCCATCATCGACCGAACCGACGACCTGGAGTTGCGCATGGCCTCGGCGGTCATCTCGATGAGTTCCGACGCGCGCCCGCGCCTTCGCTTCGCCTCCGGGTTCGGGGCCAAGCAGGCTTTTGAGTTGCCGGCGCTGCAGCAGGAACTGAGCGAGCGCTACTCGATTGGAAGCGTGGCCCTCGACGGCGACTCGGTACCCCGCCTGGATCCGGATTCCATCAACGTGCTGGTGGTGGCCGGGCCCACTGAGCGCCTCTCGCGCCTCGCCCTGGAGCGACTCGGGGAGTACGTGGACGGGGGCGGGGCGGCGCTGGTGCTGGTGGAGGGGACGCAGATCGATCCGCAGTCGCCGATGTCGACGCCGGTCACTTCGGGGCTCGACGTCCTCCTTGAGGAGCGCGGCGTGAGCTACGACGGGGGCATCGTCTACGACCTGGCGTCCTCGCAGCGGGTCCAGATGGGCCGACAGGGGATCTTCGCTGTGGTGCGCTCGTATCCGCTCTGGCCCATCCTCTTCCGCGGCGCCGACCACCCGGTGACCCGCGACCTCAACAACCTCTCCGTGGGATGGGCGAGCGCCCTGGTGCTGACCGACTCGGTACGCGCGACGCCGCTCTGGACCACGACCGCAGCGGGGGGCGTGCAGGCGCCGGGCAGCCCGATCGCGCCCGACATGCAGACCTACGCGGACGAGGCCGATCTGGCTATCGAGGTGGTGGCGGCGGCCGTGGACCTTTCCATCCCCGTGGAGGGAGAGGAAGATGACGGCCTCGAACGGACAGGCCGCATGGTCGTGGTCGCGGACATGGACTTCCTCGACGCGCAGTTCGTCCGCTCGAGCCGCCAGAACCTGCTGTTCGCCGCCAACTCGGTCGACTGGCTGGCGCAGGACGAGACGCTCATCAGCATCCGCTCCAAGGATCGCACCCCGCCACCGCTCGCCCTGGAGTCGGATTTCGCCAAGAACGTGCTCAAGTGGGGGAACCTGGTGGGAATTCCGCTCTTCTTCTGCATCGCCGGCGCCTTGCGCGTGACAGGTCGGCGGCCTCGCGCCGAGCGCCGCTGGAACGAGATGGACGCATGAGCAAGAACGTACTGCAGAGACTGGTCATCGTACTCGCGGGACTCCTGGTCCTGTACGGCATCATCCGGCTGGTGGGCGTCCGGGGCGCGGAGCTCTCCGCCGGCGCCCTCGAGCTCGCGGCGGAGCTGGAGGGAATCGACGAGCGCACCCTCGAGAGCGCCACGCTCTCGGGCCCTGAGCACGAGATCGAGGTGACGCGCACCTCCGGCGACTGGCTGGTCAACGGCTTCGAGTCGGACTCCGCCGCGGTCGCGCGCATGTTCACGGCGCTTTCCGGGGTCGAAGTCGGTGCCCTGGCCGCCGCCAACCCGGACAACCACGAGCGCCTGGGGGTGGCCGGCCACGAAGCCTGGATGCTTGAATTCCGCCTGCGCGACGGGGAAAACCGCATGGTCGCGCTGGGCCGGGTGGGAACGGCCTTCCAGACCGCGTATGCCCGCCTGCCCGGCTCGGAGGAGGTCTACACCGTGCGGGGCGACCTGCGCGGCTCCTTCACCCGCACCCTGTCCGACTGGCGCGACAAGCTCATCGCGCGCGTGGATGTGGAGTCGATAGAGTCCATCGAAGTGGAGCGCAACGGAGAGGTCATCGTGGTCGACCTCGACGAAGCGGGCTGGACGCTGGCGGAGTCGGGCGCGGTTCCCGACTCGGCCTCGGTCGCCAACATCCTCGGCGAACTGGACGAACTGAGAGCCATCGGCTTCGCGGACGAAGGATCCGCGTTTCCGACGGAGGATGTGCGCCGCCTGGTCGCCATGGCCGAGAGCGGGGACACGCTCCTGGCGCTGGAAATGGCGCCGGTGGACGCCGAGTACTGGGTGCGGGCGGAGGGTAACGACACTCTTTACCGCCTGGCGTCCTTCCGGGCCACCCGGATCGTCCCCGAGCTCGACCGGCTGCTGGGAAGGGAAGAGGGGTCCGAGTAGGCCGACAGTTCGCGCCGGGGCCCATCCCGCGCGCCTGCCTTAGTCAGCCGCCGCGATCGGGGCACCCTTCGCGCACCATCGTGTGCGCGATCTGGACGATCTGCCAGCCCCCGCTGCTCCTGCCCATCATGAAGGCGTCCGCGCCGCAGTGGCTGAACTCGCCGTTGGCGAAGAAGTCGTAGTCGACCCACACCGTCCCCAGGTTGCCGTTGACCTGGACCACCGGGTTGTAGGTGCGCTCGTCGAGGTAGCTCGAGGAGCTCAGCACCGAAGAGACGAAGCGGGCGATGGGGATCTCGGTGACCTCGGGGGTGCCGGCCGCCCAGATGATCATGGATGTGCGGCCCATGAAATGCCTCCTGTTTCTTCGTTTGACTGGTCCGCGCGGATTGGAGGGCTCGCGCGGACCAAGGGCTAGCTCGGTAGAGGGCTTTCGGGGACCGGCGAGCCTGAGGGGAGCGTTCTTGGTTTGGCCTCGCGACTCATCAGGCGCTCCCGGGTCGAGGCTTTGCCTTCCGGTTTCCTGGGCCCCCGGCCTTCCCGCGTCTGCCCGCCTTCGGCTTCAGACGCGACGCCAGAAGAACCGCGAGCACCACTGCCGCCACCGTCGGCCACAGGGTGTCCGCCTTTACCTTCCAGAAGTAGTGGAGCACCCCCAGGCCGGCGGCCACGTATACGATGCGGTGGAGGCGCTGCCAACGTCTGCCTAGGCGGCGGATCCATCCCCTGGTTGAAGTGATCGCCAGGGGGATGAGGAGAACGAAGGCGGCGAACCCTGCCGTGATGTAGGGCCGCTCGGCGATGTCTTCGAGGACGTACTCGAAGGCGAAGAACTGGTCGAGCGCCACGTACGTGAGAAAGTGCGTCAGGGCGTAGAAGAAGGCGGCCAGCCCGAGACGACGCCGGTAGCGCACCAGATTCCATCCTGCCCAGCGGCGCAGCGGGGTCACCGACAGGGTGAGGAGCAGCAGAATCAGCGTCGAGGTGCCGCCCCAGTGGGTGAACTCCTCGATCGGGTTGGCGCCTAGCGCGTCCTCCCGGAAGCGGAGGAAGAGCCAGAGCAGAGGCGCCAGACAGACGGCCCAGATGAGCGCGCCAAGGACTCGGGCGCGGGTCTTGGGATGCATGGGGATTCCGCCGCTCGGCGCGAGCTCCGCTCCTCAGAGCGGCCAGCTGGTCAGGCGACGCTGAATCCGGCGGTCTAGTACCACTTCGCCAGATCCATCCCCGCATACATCTGCGCCACCTGGTCGCCATACCCGTTGAACATGAGGGTTGGCCGCCGCAGGAACTCGCCGATGCGCCGCTCGCGCGCCTGGCTCCAGCGCGGATGGTCCACCTCGGGGTTCACGTTGGCGAAGAACCCATACTCGTTGGGCGTCGCCACATTCCAGGTGTTGTGCGGCATCTCCTCCACGAAGGAGATCTCGACGATGCTCTTCACGTTCTTGAAGCCGTACTTCCACGGCGCCATCAACCTCAGCGGAGCCCCGTTCTGGTTCAGCAGGCTGCGCCCGTAGACGCCCGTCACCATCAAGGCGAGCGGGTTCATCGCTTCGTCCATGCGCAGGCCCTCGAGGTAGGGCCAGGGGAGGATGGGGCGGCGCTGGCCGGGCATCTCCTCGGGACGGATCACCGTCTTGAACTGTACGTAGTTGGCGGACCCGGTGGGCTCCAGCCGCGAAATCACGTCGGCGAGCGGGATGCCCCGCCACGGGATCACCATCGACCAGGCTTCCACGCAACGGAGGCGGTAGATGCGGTCCTCCTCGGTGTGGGGCGCGAGCAGGTTCTCCAGCGCGTAGGTGCCCGGTTTGCCCACGTGACCGTTCACCTCGACCGTCCACGGCTCCGGCTGGAAGTCGCCGGAATTACGCGACGGGTCACGCTTGTCCGTGCCGAACTCGTAGAAGTTGTTGTAGGTGGTGATGTGTTCGTACTGGTTGACCTCGTCCCCCAGCTCGTCTGTGGCGTCGGAGAAGTCCTGCCCGGACTGGGCGTACGCCTTGCCGGCCTTGCCTCCGAGCGCCGGAGCCGCCAGATGGCCCATGGCGAGCGCGCCTGCGGCGCCGATGAACTTGCGCCGGTTCAGGTAGGTGTCCTCGGGCGTGATCTCCGAGGAGGGAATGTCGAGGCCGGCGTTCTTTACGCGAATCAACATGCTGACACTTCCGGTTGGTCTGTATCGTGGCACTGCGTCGTTCGGCGCAGCCTGCTTGCGTCCAATTGGTTCCGTCCCGGCGTCTCCGGGTTGCTCAACCTCCCGGGCTCCGGGAGAGCGAACGGTAATACTCTTCGATCAGCTGGCGGAAGCCCTGCGGCACCTCGTCCGAGCCGGAGAGGAGCAGCCGCTCGGCGTCGCCTTCCCCGGCGACCCGGCGCAGCCCGAACTCGAAGCGCTTCACCCCTTCGAGAATCTGGGTTTGGAGCCGGATGATCTCCTCCATGTCGTCATAGACGCGGCGGTCGTCGAGTGCCCTCATCGCACGGATGACGTCGTCGAGTTCCTCGACGCCCACACCGGCGTCGGTGAGTTGCTCCCGCAGATCGGCCATTTCACGGGCACGTTCGCGGTACTCGCCCCGGAACTGGCGGATGTCCTCGGGGGTCAGGCCGCGCGCCCAGCCGCTGCCGCCGGGCCCGAATCCGGCGCCGGCAAAATCTCTCAGGTCGCCGTCCGGACCACCCGGCCCACCGGCCTGTCCTCCCGGCTGACCGCCCTGGCCCTGCTGACCACCCTGACCTTCCTGGCCCTCGCCCTGTTGCCCCTCGCCCTGTTGCCCCTCACCCTGCTGGCCCTGGCCCTGCTGCCCTTCACCCTGCTGGCCCTGGGCCTCCTCGCCGGGCCGCTCGCCCAGCCCGCGCCGGGCATTCTCGTCGGCGCGCGCCTGCAGCCGCCGGTTGAGCGACTCCATGTTGCGCACCATGTCCCGGGCGCGGTCGAGTGACTCCATGGTGCGATCGTCCACTGGCTCGCCGACCGATTCCGACCCGGCCTCGAGCTGGTCCCGCAGCTCCATGAGGTGGTCGGTGGTCTGCTGCTCGAAATCGCGGGTGAAGTCGGGGCTGCGCGCGCCCGGGAGCCCGCGCGAGTACTGAATCCGCTCCTTGATCTTGTTGTCGCGGATGTTGCGCAGAGCCTCGTCGAACGCCTCGGCCGCCTGTCGCTGCTCGGAACGGGCGTCGGCCGACATCTGATCGATCTGGCGTTCCAGGTCGGAGACCTCCTGGAACATCTCGTTCTTGCGCTCGATGAGCCTGCGCATGCGCTCGGAGGTGACCTGGTCGGCGCCGGAGATGTCCACGGATTCCTCCGCGACTTCCAACTGCTCCTGAATCAACTCTTCGCTCCGCTGCAGCGCGTCCTGCGCGTCCCGTTCGACCCGCCCGGACTGGTCGCGCTCGAGCAGCCGGCGCGCGGCGCGTAGCCGGTCCAGCGCGGAACGCGCGTCTGCCGCCGCCTCGTTTCCTCTTGCCGCGGCCGCTTCCCGCATCGCGTTGGCGGCGTCCTGAAGCTGGCGCGCCGTCTCCTCCAGGCGTTGGTTGGACTGCATGCGCGAGAGCTCCTCCAGGCGTCGTGCCTCCTCCTCCACCTCGTCGGCCAGCGAACGCTGGTTCTGCGAACCGCCCCCGGCGGATCCCTGTGAGCGGTTGGCGAGGCGCTGCTGGCGCTCGGCCTCCTGCTCCTGGCGCCGCGCCAGCTCGCGCAGGCGCTCCAGCGTCTCGTCGATCTGCTCGTCGGCTTGCTGGCGCTCTCCGCGCTGCACGCTCTCGTACTGATTCTTGAGCTTGTCCAGCTCCAGCTCGAAGAGGTCGGCCAGGTCTTCCGCGCTTGGGCCGCCCCCTCCTCCTCCTCCTCCACCGCCCTGCTGCTGGCTCACCTGGACCTCGTCGTAGAGGGCTTCGGCGCGCAGCAGATACTGCAACGCCTGCTGTTCCTCGGAGAGCGCGCCCCCGGGATCGAAGGCGTCCAGCCGGTCCATGGCGGCCTCCATCTCCTCCATGGCCCGCGGCAACAGCTCGGCGATCTGTTCGAACTCGGGATCCCGCACGACGCCCCGGTTGTTGAGGCGCGCGACCAAGGTCGCGACCTGGTCGCGAAGTCTCTCCTGCGAGAGCCGCACTACGACCAGCCCCTCGTCGAAGCCTTCCGTCGAATAGCGCTTACGGTCGCGGTTCAGGTTGAAGGTCGCCGAGATGACCTCTCTCTGCTGTTCGGACAGCTCCTGCTCGCCGCCTCCCTGGCCGCCACCACCGCCACCGCCTCCACCTGGCTGCTGTTCGGCCTGGCGGAAATCTGTCTCGAAGCGCCTGATCTGCAGGAAATAGAGGTCGCTGATGGCTTCCTGGCTGCCGGTGCCCGCATTGTCGCGCGCCTTGGCGTAGTAGGAGATGATGTCGCCGGGGACGAGTTCGTACTCCTCCAGGAAGAAGGTGTATCCCGCGCTCACCTCGCCCATCGGCGTGGCTCCCGAGCCGAACAGCTCGACGGCCTGCTCTTCCCCGCCGTTGACCGAGAAGACGAGCTCCAGCTCCCTGATGCCGTAGTCGTCGTTTGCGCGCGCCTCGACGAAGAACTCTTCCAGCGCGTTGGCGCGCTCATCGCGCCCGGGCCGGGTGAAGGAGAGCGACGGAGGCTGGTCGTTCAGCACGTCGATGGTGTACTGGGGCGAAGCCGGCACCAGCCCGGCGCGCGCACTCTCCATCTCGATGCGGTAGAAGCCGTTCTGCTCCACCACGAAGGAACCCGTGAAGGAGCCGTCTTCGTCCAGAGTCAGTTCGTTCGCCAGCGCGTCGTCGCGCCACAGGTTGGCGCGCGGGCTTGGGATCGTGGGGATGGCGCGCAGGTGGACGCGCGTTCCCCGCAGCACGGCGATGTCGCCACCTTCGTCAACGGTGCGGTCCGGCAACCCGGTGTAGGCCGGGAACTCGTACACCAGCTCGAGCCGGTCGACGTAGGGAAGGATTTCGACGTTGATGCGATACATCTCCGACTGCACGCCGGAGGAACGCACGAAATACTCGGTGACGTCGCCTACGCCGAAGAGCACGAGCTCGAACTCGCCGGTGTCTTCCGCCGCGAGCATGGACAGGGGCCGGAACTCGCCGTCGGAGCCGGTGCGCAGGAAGAGTTCCGCTTCCACGGCCTCGAAGCCGAGGTTGCGCGCGGTGATGCGCTGGTCCGAGCCGCGCGTGATGGTGACATCGCCCGGGGTCACCTCGATGGAGTACGGGTTGACCTCCGCCGCGCTGGCGGTCGGCGACAGCAGGACCGAGGCGCCGTGACGCAGGAAGGCCGGCCCGGTCAGGAAGGTGATGAGGATGGCGAGGCCGATCCCCGCCACCGCGGCGGACCAGCGGAAGAGCCCCGCCCGCTCGATGCGGTGTCCGTCATCAACGGCGCGAGCCCTCTGGACCGCGGACTCCATGAGCTGCCGCACCAGCGCGGGGGAGTGCGCGGCGTCCGCCCCCTCGGGATCCGCACCCGCGTCCACGGCGCTCAGCACGGCGGCCTTGAGCGACGGCTCGTGTTCCTCCAGGTAGAGCGCGACCTGCGCGTCGGAGGGCCGCCGCCAGAGCGGGCGCAATAGGAACCAGAACCCCACCCCGAGGAGCGACAGCCAGGTGGCGATCCGGAAGGCGGTGACCGCGGCGGGACTGAAGCGGGTTTCCTCCATCCCCCAGGAGGAAATCAGGAATGCGACCAGCCCGATTCCGAGCAGCGCCGCCAGCCCGCGCAGCGCGATTCGCATGCGCCATCGGTTGCGCACGTGGCGGATGGCGTCGAGCAACTCCAATCTGGCGCGCTGGTTGAGTCGTGTAGGCACCTCAACTCCCCCTTCTCATGTGCGACAACTGCTCGCCCGGGTCCCTTCCTACGGATGGCTGGCGGCTTTTCGTGACAGATAGTTGGAGACCACCGTCTCCAGGGCCAGGAGGAGGAAGGCAGCCACCAACAGATACCACCAGAATCCCTGGCGCCGTTCCTTGTCCTCCGGGCCCGGTTCGGCTCCGATATCGCCGGCGCTGCCGACGCTTCGGCTGGTGATGGAGCCGGCAAACTCTCCGGCATCCATCGGCTCGAGATCCGCCTCCTCGAGGTTGACGTTGACGGCGACCGCCGGGGTGCCGGGCCCTTCTCCCCCGCCGGCGCCGCGCAACTCGTAGAATCCCTGTTCCGTCAGCGCCAGGAAACCGGGCCGCGCTCCTCCGCCTACGTCAATGGAACGATTGGAGGGCGAAAGCGCGACCAGTCCTTCCCTGTCGTCCTGTGCCACCGCCGCGAGGAGTCGATCGACCTCCCGTGCCTCCCTCTCTGCCGACAGGTTCAGCACGTCGTCCACGGTGTAGGCGGGCGTGGGAGGACGAAAACTGCCGGCGTGCTTGGCGAGCTGGTGGACGAAGGGCAGGAAGATGGGCTGTAACACCATGTCGTTCCAGTAGTTGTCTAGAATTGACGTCCATAGCAGCACACGTCCTTCCCCCAGCTGCCTTTCCGCCAGCGCCACCGCCCCGTTGTCGAAACGGGCCAGCACCCCCTCCGGGCCCGGCATCTCCACGTTCCGGTAGCGGAAGAAGCTGGCGTCGGTGAGGTCGCCGCTGCGGGGAGCGGCGAAGAGCGCGAAGATGGGGTGGGTATAGTCGATGCGGCCAAGCGTTCCGCCACGTCCCTCGCGCCACTCCGGCTCCATGACCGCTCCCACCGAGCCGGGAAGCAGGTCCGGCCCGTCGGCGGGCCATCTGCTCCGTTCGCCCAGAATGACCACGAGCCCGCCGCCGGACTCGACGAATTCCTGCAGACGCTCGCCCACCCCGCCCCGAGGCGGGCGCGACCCGTTGAGGATCACCACCGATCGGTCCTCCAGGTCCCCCGCCGTCATGGCGCCCACGGTGGTGACATCGACGTTGAAGGCGGGGTCGGTGCCGATGGCCAGCGCCTGGTCCAGGTACAGGCTGGGGGCCCTCGGGTCGGATCCGGACTCGACGACCAGCACCGAGAACCCCTCACCCGGCGAGAGCACGAAGTGGGCTACGTCGTTGGCGGGGAGGTCGTCCGCCGGGAGGCGCACGGAGCCTCGCGTGAACGTGTCGCTCAGCGTGAAGGGCGGCAGGGTCACCAGCGCAGTGGAATTCGGCCCAAGGGAAACCTGCGCTGATCCGACCGGTCTGCCGTGCAGCTCCAGCGCCACCTCAACATCCTCGACCTCCCGCTCGCCGGAGTTTACGAGCCGGGCCGTGGTCTCGATGCGCTCCAGCCCGTCGCGGTAGCTCCGCTGGAACAGGAGCTGGCCGACCGCGAGATCGCCGTTGTACGGGCCGCTCACAACCACCGGATCCACCGTGGTTCCCGGCGGAAGGCGGGCGCCCTCGTCGCCGTCCCATCCCGCGCGCTGGAAGTCGGAGATCACCACGGCATGCCTGCCGGGGAGGTTCGACTGCTCCAGCACGGTGCGGGCGAGGTCGAGCGCGGGGCCGAAGCGGGTGACTCCTGCGCGGGGCTCGACCGTGTCCAATGCGGCGAAGAGCGCCGTGCGGTCGGTGGTGGAGCGAACCGCGAGGGTGCCGCCGGCCGAGAAGAACACCAGCGAGCCGCGGTCCTCCGGCCCCAGCTGGCGAACCGCTTCGCGCGCGCCCGCCAAGGCATCCGACCAGCGCTCGCCGTAGCCCATGCTGTACGAACGGTCCAGCAGAATCACCACCTCGCGCGCCACCGGCGCCCCCGCCAGGGCAACGTCCTCCCGGTCGAAGAACGGGCGGGCGAACGCGGCCACAAGCGCTATGAGCGCCGCGATGCGCATGAGCAGCAGAAGCCAGTGGCGAATCTTCTGCCGTCGCGTCGACTTGTAGGGAACCCGCTGCAGGAACATGAGCGAGGGAAACTCGACCACTTCCTTGCGGTCCTTCTGGACGAGATGCACGAGCACCGGCCAGACCAGGAAGCCGAGGCCCAGGAGGAACAGGGGCGCGAGAAAGGCGAGGGCGGTCATCGTACGCGCATCAGCCTTTGGCGTGCGGACAGGTAACTGAAGAGGGCGTAGTCGAGGGGTGTCCCCGTGTTGAAGAGGCCGTAGTCGATGCGGTGCTCCACGAAGCGTCGCGACAGCGTCTCCGTGTGGTCGCGGATGAGTTCGCGATACCCCTCCCTGAGCCGCCCGGGCACCACGGGGAGGCGGGCCGTGGTCTCCAGGTCCTGGAAGCTGGCCGGTTTCTCGAAGGGAAAATCGAGTTCGGCTGGATCCAGAAGGTGGAAGACGATGACGTCGTGGCCCGCGTAGCGCAGATCCTTGACCGCGTCCACCACCGCCTGGGGCTCTTCGTAGAAGTCGGAGATCACCACCATGATGCCCCGCCGCCCAATACGCCCGGTTAGCTGGTGGAGCGGCTCGGCGAGGGTGCCGGCACCCCCGGCTTTGATCCGGTCGATGGTGTGGAGCACGATGTCCAGATGGCCGGCCGCCGGCGGGACATAGTCCACGATCTCGCCGGCGATGGTAACGAGTCCCACCCGGTCCCTCTGCTGGCGCGAGAAGTACGACAGGCACGCCGCCAGGTAGCGGCCGTAGTCCAGCTTCGAGATACCTTCCTGCTGGAAGGACATGGAGCGCGAAGTGTCGAGGATGACCATGAAGTTGGAGTTCGAGTCCGCCTCGAAGTGCTTCAGGTAGAACCGGTCGCTGCGCGCGTACAGCCGCCAGTCGATCCTGCGAATGTCGTCCCCGGGCATGTACTGCCGGTGTTCGGCGAAGTCGACCGAGAGCCCGAGGAAGGGCGCGCGGTGCAGCCCGCTGATGAAGCCGTCCACCACCGTGCGCGCCAGCAGCTCGAGGTTGTGGATGCGCCCCAGAACCTTCGGGTCGATGAAGCCGGTGCCGGGACCGGCCGGGCGGACGGCGCTTCGCCGCATGCTACATCCCGGAGGAAGGCGTGGGGACCTGCGTGATCAGCTCTTCGATGATCTGGTCCGTGGTGATCCCTTCCGACTCCGCGTGGAAGTTGGTCAGCACGCGGTGCCTGAGCACCGGCTTTGCCAGTGCGCGGATGTCGTCGAAGCTGACGTGGTAGCGTCCCCGGGTGAGCGCTCGCGCCTTCCCCGCCAGGATGAGGTTCTGGGCGCCACGCACGCTGGCTCCGTAGGAGACCCACTTCGTGATCACTTCCGGGCTGGTGCCGTTCTGGCTGGGGCGGCTGGTCCGCCCCAGCTGCACCGCATAGCGCAGGACCGCGTCGGAAACGGGAACTTTGCGAACCAGCTGCTGGAAGCGGATCAGATCCTCGCCGGTGACGGCATGCGAGAACTCGATGTCCTGCAGCGAGGTCGTCTCGCGCACCACCTCGAGTTCATCATCCTCGGGCAGGTGGTCCATGATGATGTGGAACATGAAGCGGTCGAGCTGGGCTTCCGGCAGCGGGTAGGTCCCTTCCAGCTCGATGGGGTTCTGGGTGGCGAAGACGAAGAAGGGTGGGTCCAGGTCGTAGGTGCGCCCCTGGATCGTCACGCGGTGCTCCTGCATCGCTTCCAGCAGCGCCGACTGGGTCTTGGGAGGGGTGCGGTTGATCTCGTCCGCCAGCAGGATGTTGGTGAAGACCGGGCCAGGGGCGAATACCATGGCGCGCTTCCCGGTCTTCGGGTCCTCCTGGATGATGTCGGTGCCGGTAATGTCCGAGGGCATCAGGTCGGGCGTGAACTGGATGCGCGCGAAGTTGAGGTCCAGCACCTGGGCCATGGTGTGCACGAGCAGCGTCTTGGCCAGCCCCGGTACCCCCACGATCAGGCTGTTGCCGCCCACGAACAGGGTGATCAGGACCTGCTCGATGACCTCGTCCTGGCCGATGATCATCTTGCGCAGTTCGCTGAGGATCTGGTCGCGGCCGGCGGTCATCCGCGTGGCAAGGGCCACGTCGTCGGCGTCTTCCAGGGCGGGGGGCCGTTCGGCTCGGCCCAGTGCGGACCTGTTGATGAATGCCACTCTGTTTCTCCGGGAACCCCGCGCGGGGGAAGGTTGGGGATGGGCGGTCAGTGCGTCATGGCGTAGATGACGTAATTGACACCGAACTTGTACGCTTCGTTGGTCAGGTCGATCGGGAGCCATCCGGAGTCCGAGAACTCCCAGTAGTCTCCGTGATCGTTGTTGAAGTTGGCGATCAGCATGAGCCGCTTTGCCGGATCGTTGTCCTCGAAAATCCCAAAGTACTGTGGCCAGCCGCCGGAGTTGTAGGGGGGCGTGAGCGACTCCGGTTCGGGGATTTCGAAGAAGGAATCAAAGATGGCAGGCAGGGGATCCAGCGTGGAAAGATCCTGCAGCCTGCCTTCGGGCAGCACCCGGGACAACTGGGCCTGGAAGTTGGCCCAGTCGCGCAGGCCGCCGAAGTCGTCGAAGATCACGAAACCGCCCTTGAGCAGATAGTTCCTGAGCCCCTCCTCCTCGGCGTCGTTCATCTGCCAGGAGCCCGGCTCGGAGACGTACGCGAGCGGGTAGTTGGGAAGCTCCGGGTCGTCGAAGGTGAGGATGTTGCTGCCGCCCTCGTAGGTGTTGACGAAGGTTGTCGCGGTCAGGATCTGGGCGAAGTTGCGCTCGGCCCGGGGATAGTCGTGCGCCCAGGGCGGCTGGCCCCAGCCCCCGCGGCCCCTCCGGGAGGAGCGACCGAAGCCGGCCAGGCTCCCGCTGACGTCGGTGCGGATGCGCACGAAGGTGAAGCGGCCGTCGTAGGGGATGTTGGCTTCCTGGACGGGGGCCGGCGCCGGCAGTGGCGAACCGCTCGGGGTCGATTCCGCGTCCGCGGGTCCGACCCCCGCCGAAAGCGACTTGGCCACGAAGTTCGGGCCGGCCGCGGCGAACACGCACACCGCGGCGCCGGCGACGCCCGCGATCCCGGCCAGCACCCGCGCCCTCGTCACCATCGTGACGGCTCCGGACTGCCGCGCAGGGTCATGAGCAGATCCTGGGCGGCTTCGAAGTTGGGCGCCCGCTCCAGCGCGCGCAGCACCGTGCGGCGGGCCCGGGCCGTGTCGCCGGCCTGGTAGTGCGCCAGGGCAAGCCGGTAGAGCGCCCCCGCCAAGTCCACCGGGTCGAGCGCCACCAGAGCCTCCCTGGCGCGCACGGCCACGGGGTGCAGGGCCTCCTCGTCGGCCAGCTCGGCCAGGCGGTCGTGGGTTTCCTCGTCGAACGGGTAGATGTGGACGGCGCGCTTCAGAGCCTCGATGGCTCCCCGCCCGTCCCCGGCCGCTTCCTTGAGATGCGACTCCTCCAGATTCGCGGCCAGGAAGGATTCGTTGATCCCGGTCAGGGCCTCGATCTGGCGAATGGCGCGCGCGCTGTCTCCTCGCTGGATGAAAGTGCGTGCGAGCAGCCAGCCCGGGCTCCCCGGGCCAGCGTATTCCGGGAACAGCCCCCGGGCGCGCTCCAGATACTCCTCCGCCTCGTCCAGCCGCTCTTCATCGAAGAGCTGCGCACCCATCGCCATCTGGGCGATGAAGTTGTCGGGATGCGCCGCCGCCAGCCGCGGAATCTCCTCAGGGGAGCGGGAGCCTCGTTCGGACAACGCGGGCAGGGGCTCGACCGCCGCCAGTGCTCTATCGAAGCGCTCTTCGAAGTAGTTCGTGAAGGCCCGGTCGAAGCTCTCCATCTCCGTGCCGAGCACGTGCTCGAACACCTCCTCGGTAGAGGCGCCCGCCGCGTACTCGCGGAGCATCGCCACCAAGGCCGCGGGGCCGTGATCGCGCGCGATGAGCTCACACACGAGCGACGCCTGATAGTAGGAGTACACCACCTGCTCGCCGTAGGTCGGGCGCACGAAGCCGTTGTTGAGTTGGCTCACCGGCAGGATGCGGTCCTGGTGATAGGCGATCAGGAAGCCGGGATCCACGTCATGGCCCCAGGAGGGCGAGCCCCGGCGTTGCTCGTAGACCGCGAATCCCTCCGCCAGCCAGCGCGGCACCCGGTGGTTTGAGAGCCCCAGGTGGAAGACGTGGGCGATCTCGTGCCACAGGGTCGAGGCCCAGTTGAACTCGCCCCGGTCGCGCGCGGAGGGGGA
The DNA here is from genome assembly GCA_965225805.1 of Longimicrobiales bacterium. Taxonomy (GTDB): domain Bacteria; phylum Gemmatimonadota; class Gemmatimonadetes; order Longimicrobiales; family Gaopeijiaceae; genus BD2-11. The sequence goes on along the minus strand of OZ245327.1, from coordinate 4,436,524 downwards.
GTCCATCGCGACCACCGAGCCGAAGCTCACCCCCAGCGCGCCGAGACCGGCGAGCCCCACCGTGCGCACCGAGAAGTCCGCGTGGCTGGGGAAGAGCTCGAGCCGGATCGGGATGGGCGGCTCGTACTGGTACCGCTCGGCCAGGTTCCGATAGGCTTCCTCGGCCAGCTCGGCCACCTTCGGGGCCAGCAATTCCGACTCCCGCCCGTCGATGGCGATGCGGAAGTGCCCGGTTTCGGTAATGCGGTAGCGCTCGAACGTGTCCAGCAGGTCCAGGGTGTTCTTGTACCACGGGTTGAAGGGATCGCCCTCGAAGGCCCGCTCGAGTTCCGCCCGCCCCTCGTCGATCTGTGCGACCCGCAACTGGTTGATGCCCAGGATGCCGCGCGCCTTCCAGGAGTAGGGATCGATTTCCACCGCCTCGGCGGCGAGGGCGACGGCATCCGCATAGCGGCGGGTCTGCACCGCCATGTCGGCCACGGTGGTGAGGAGACCCGGGTAGTTGGGGTTCAGCTCCCGCACCTGCCGCCGGACGGCCTCGAAGTCGTCGTGGCGGTCACGCAGGAACCAGGTGGCCGCGAGCACCGAGAGCGCGTCGAGCGACGACGGGTTCACCTCCAGCGCGGCGCGGGCCTCCTCCTCGGCTGCCGGGTAGTCCTCCAGCCGCAGATGCAGGCGCGCCAGCAGGGTGCGGGCCGGGACCAGGTTCGGGTTGATGTCGAGTGCGCTCTCGGCCGTGCCCATGGCTTCGGGAGAGCCGTCGAACTCGAGCGCCAGCGCCATCCCCAGAATGGCCCGCGGATGCTGCGGATTGCGGCCGAGGACCTGCTGGTACGACTCCCGCGCGTCGGGGCTGCGGTAGGTGTCGAGGAAGAGCTGCCCCGTGTGCAGATGGGGTTCCGGGTTGGCCGGATCCGCAGCAGCCGCCTCGTCGAAGGCCTTCAGGGCGTCCTGCAGCAGGTCCGATTCCTCCACCCCCAGATGGCGCACGGCGATGCCCACCGCGGTGAGTTCGGACGACGACAGGGAGCGGGTGCGGTTGTAGAAGTCGATGAAGCCGTCGAAGGCGCGCATGGCCTCGTCGCGGCGGCCGGTGAGCAGCTGCAACCGGGCGAGGTTCACGCGGGCGGTCACCTCGTCGTCGGCGCCGCCCGCCATCGCGGCGCGGAAGCTCGCCTCGGCCTCCTGGTAGCGCCCGCGCTCGACCAGGATCTCGCCGAGCACGTTCTCGAGCGCGGCTCCGTGGCGGCCGCGGCCGCCACGGGCGGATTCCTCGGCTTCCTGGTAGCGCCCCACCTCGGCCAGTCCCCGCACCAGGGCCCGGTGGGCGGTCGCGGTGGCGTCGCGGCCGCGGGCGAGGCGCCGCAACTGCGGGATGGCGTCGTCGTACTCCCCGCTCGCCAGAGCCGCGAGCGCGGCCTCCTCGGTTTGCGCGGCCACTGCCGCGACTGCCGCGGGAGAAGCGAGGGCGAGCGCAAGCAGAACCGCGGTGGACAGGGCCGCGGGTCGACGGACTTCGGCCCGCGCCAAGCCCATCCCGGGGTGTCGGCCGGCCGCTACGAACTCCCGCGGGCCGCCGGCGTGCGCCGCCGCCCGCGCAGTTGTCCGGTACAGAACTCTCACGCCTCGCCTCCCCCTTCCCTCTCGCGGATCGCCCGGGTCGTGAGAGTCAACTCCACCAGCAGCTCCTCCAGCTCGGCCTCGTACTGCTCCGCATCCATCGTGTCCTTCAGCGCGGTGAGCGCCGCGATGTTCTCCTCCAGCTGCTGGCGCTGCTGGTAGAGCGCGGCAAGTTCCGGGTCGGCCGCGAGGTCCACGTCCGTGGTCCGTCCGGTTCCCCGGGCAAGAAACACCGTGCGCGCCAGCGCGCCGTCCAGGTCGTTTTCGTCCTCGAAGTCGCTCCCCTGCCCGTCTCCGTTGTCGTCGAGCAGAGCGTGTTCGGTCGCGAGAAGCCCGCGTTCCTCGTAGCTGCGCTCGACCTCCCGGCGGGCGTAGGCGAAGGCCTCCAGCACCGACACGCGCTCGTCCTTGTCGGTATCCGCCACCTCGCCCGCGAAGGCTTCGGTGAAGTACTCGGCGAAGCGGGTGGCGTTGCGCTCTCGAGCCGAGCGAGTCGCCGTGATCACCGCCCGGTTCGGACCCGAGATCTCCGTAATGAAGTCGCCCGAAGCGCTCGCCGTGTTGGCGAACACCACGGTGCGACTCCCGAACTGCTCCACCAGGAAGGCGAAGTCGGTGGCGCTCAGGTCGCGTCCGGGCACGTTGAAGCGCGATTCCCCGCCTCCCGAACTCCCGTGCCCGATCAGCACGATCATCACGGCGTCGCCGGGGCCCGCGCGCTCGGCCAGCTCCGTCAAACCAGCCTCGATGTTTTCCCGGCGCGACGGCCCGTCGATGAGCGGGTCCAGCTCAGGCCGCTCGGACAGCCAGAGCACGTCCGCCGGATCGAGCCCGTGCTTGTCCACCGCCGCCTGCACCACCTTGAGGCCCCACTGGTGAAAGCGCTCCCGGTACTCCTCCGCTCCGCTCGCCCCGCTCACCACCACCAGGTGCGTCTGCTGGGCGCCCACCTCCGCGACCGGAAGCAACATGGCGAGCCCCAGGACGACTCCCTCCAACGCCCATCCCGCGCGACGGTGAAGAGCCGTCACACCAGCCCCCGTGCCCGGCGGTAGCCCCACTCGCCCAGAATCAGCACGAGCAGGAGGAGGAGCAGGATCGGCATGTCCCACAAGTCCATCTCTTCCACCAGGGTCACGCCGGCTCCGGTGACCCGGATGTCCTCGGGGAGCGCCGAGACCGTTTCCGGCGTGTAGGAGAGCCCTCCGGTCTCGTCGGCGATGCGCTCGAGCAGCGGCATGCGCGCTCCCGCGTCGAAGTACTCGCTCCGCTGAGGCGCGACCTGGAAGTACGCCTCGTCCACGCCAATCAGTTCATCCCCGTCGTAGGCGCGCACGGTGAGGGTGTGCAGCCCCTCCTCCGAAGGGATGAAGTCCGCCTCGTACTCCCCGTAGTCGCTGTCCACCGCCCAGTCCATCCCCATCTCGACCTCCTCCCCCAGCGGAGTGGTCACGGTGGCCTCGACGACGCTGTTGCTCATCCCCAGGTAGGTGGAGTCGTTCACCACTGCGGTGAGCGCGACGGTTTCCCCCGGCTCGACCCGGTCCCGGGGCACCTCGGCGATCACCTGGTCGGGCACCCCGTCCACCAGCCAGCGCAGCAGCTGCCGCCAGAAGGTTTCGTGGGTGGTATCCTCGAGCGGGAGCTGCATCTGCCAGATCCAGGTGTCCTGGACCGCGAGGCTCAGGCTCTTGCCTCTGCCGTAGCGCTGGAAGGCGAGCGCCACATGCTCGTCCGGAAGATCCTCGCTGGTCCCCTGGAGCAGAGTGGTGGCTCCCGGCTTCAGCTCGTGCAGCGGATTGTAGGTCAGGAGGTAGGGAAGCTCGGACCAGCGTTCCCCGGATTCCTCCTCGGTGCCGGCCAGCTGAAGCGCGGGAAAGCCGCGCCCCGCCTGCGTGGGCTCGATCTTGACGAAGGTGTGGTAGCCGTCGGCGCGCGCGTCGGCGTCGGAGAACACCACCGGCAGCACGTCCGCGACCGGCGTGCCCGCATATCCCCCGCGGGCGAAGGAATTGCGCCCGCCCAGCGCAAGCAGGCTGCCGCCGCGCTTATCCACGAAGTCGGCGATCATCTGCAGCTGGTCGCCGGTGAAGAAGCTTGCCTCCACCGTCCCCAGCACCAGGCTCCGGTAGGCGAACAGCTCCGCGCGCGTATCGGGAAAACCGCCCTGCAGCTCTTCGCCATCGTCCACGTTCAGGCGCAGGAACTTGTTCTCGGCGGTGCGCTGCAGCACCACCAGCTGCAGGTTGTCGTCGTCCGTCACCGCCCTTCCCAGGAAGCCCACCTCGTAGCGCGGCTCCCCTTCGAAGTAGAGGATCTTCTCGCGCCGGTCCTCGACGCTCACCAGCGCGGTCTGGCTGTTGTTCTGCGTGACCTGCTCGTCCTCACGCACCGGGATGCGGAAGGTGTAGGCGCGCGCGCCCGTGGTAGAGGCGGTGAAGCGAACCGGAACGGCGACCGGCTGCCCTTCCTCGGGGAGTTCGACCTCCTCCGTGCTGACGATCTGTCCCTCGTCCTCCACGATCAGCGAGACCGTCTCGCCCTCGTACCCCGCGTGGGTGACGACCACGTCCACCACCAGCGACGAGCCGGTGAGCACCGTCCTGGGCGGGTCGGCGCGGCTGACCTGGATGTCCCGCTCGAAGCTCTCCTCGCCCACGCCCACGGTATACACCGGTATCCCCTGCGCCTGCAGCGGCATGAGCGCCTCGGCGAACTCCTCGCCCGAGTTGTCGGCTCCGTCCGTGACCAGGACCAGCCCCGAGAGCGGCACGGAGGCCAGCTCGGACCGGGCGCGCTCGAGCGCCGGACCGATGCGCGTCCGGCTTCCCGTGAAGCTCATCTCGGAGAAGTCCGCGATGCGCTCGGTCCGCGAGGAGAAGCGGAAGAAGCGCACCGCGAAGCGGTCGGACAGGGCGGAGAGAACCGGGGAGTCGGGAGCGCCGAAGGTCTCCTGCAGGAACGAACCGCGGGAACGGCCATCGAAATCCTGGATGTCCATGCTTCGGGAGTCGTCGAGCAGCACACCCACGAAATTCTGCTGCGGCACCACGGTCGAGACCACGAGCGCCGGGCGCAGCAGGCAGAACGCGAGCAGCACCAGCCCCGCGAACCGCAGGCCCCCGAGCACCAGCCGGTCCAGCGGCCGCGTCTTGCCGCGCACGCCCCGGTACGTGAGGAGGGCCGCCAGCGCAAGGACGCCGGCCACCAGGGCGCCGGCCGCGACCGGGCCCGCCAGGCCGAGGGAGAAGTTGCCCTCCTGGAAGACGACGGGCCGGTACTTGAAGAGGAACTCGAAGAGGTTGGTAAGCACGTCCGGGCCCGGTCAGTGGCTCATCGCGTAGATGATGAAGTTGACGCCCATCTGATAGGCGTACGTGGAGTACTTGAGCGGGTAGTAGGGGTTCTCGGCCCACTCCCAGGCGTCGCCCAGGTCGGTGTTCCAGTTGACGATCACCATCATCCGGCCTTCCTCGTCGAAGATGCCCTTGACGAAGGGTTCGTAGCCGTCGCGCTCGTATGTGGCCCACCCGTTCATGCCGTTGCCGACGTTGGGCACCTGAATGAGCTCGTCGATGTCGTAGAAGTTGTGGAAGATCTCGTGTTCCAGCGGAACGTCAACGATCGGGTACTCGGGAAAGACCTTCTGCATCTCGATTTCGAAGTTTTGCCACTCGTACGTGCCCCAGAAGTCATCCACAACCAGGAAGCCGCCCCGAAGCAGGAATTCCCTGAGGGCGGACGCCTCCTCCGGGCCCATCGACATGTAGCCGACCTCCACCGCGTAGAGGAAGGGGAAGCGGTTCAGGTGCTCGTCGGTCAGGAGCCGGGGATGTTCTTCGAGGAACATGTCCAGCCCGGTGAGCCGCTCGAGAACGATGAGGAACTGGCGGTCGGACTTGGGATAGTCGGTGGCCCATGAATTCCGCCGCCACCGGCGAAAGCCCCCGCCTCCGCCGTTGTATGCCATGCGCGTGAAATAGAACTCGTGCATGGGGAGGGGCCGCCCTTGCTGCGCCTCGTCCGGGAGCGGGAGCGGGACAGGCGACGCCATCATCGAGGCGTCTGCGGAGAAAGGCAGGATCGAGGGTTCGCCGGGCAAGCTTCCCATGGTCCATTCGCCGGGCACGGTCACCTCGGCGGGCGCAGTCCTCTCGGCGTTTTCGACCTCCTCGGCCGGAAGGTCAACGCCCATGGGGAGGACGACCCCCACGGATCGCAGCCACGGTCCACCGAACGCGAAGGCCGCGGCCGAAATGCCCGCCAACGTCAGCGCGACTGCGGCGGCTCCCCGCCTCCACGCGCCTCCCTTTGATCGAAAACGTCGCTCTCGCAACACGTCAGACCCCTGGGTTGAGAGCTGTCGTCCTGTCTTCCAGCCGAGGAAGCGTGGAAAGCTCCTATCGCTCCATCCGCAGAAAGGTTCCTGAATCGCTCCGGCTCCGCGGTCCGCTTGATCGACGTGGCCGGGCGCGCCTAGAATGCTGCTCCCGGCGTCGCGTCCGGGGCACTATCGAGCATCGTGCTGCTGCTAGCGCATTGTGCGGGGAGGAGGGACATCTTGCAACCATCAGCGCTGTTCCGGGGACTCCCCGGCTTGCTTGCGCTGTTCCTGTTCGCGGGCTGCCGGGCGACGCTTGAACTCGCTCCCAGCGACGCGGACGAAGTTCTCTCACGCCAACTGCTGGAGGCGCCCGATCCCGGCCGGCGCGGCCCCCACGAGGTGCGCACCCTGTATTACGGCAGCGGCTCCGACAGGAACCGGCCCGAGTACCGGGACTCGGTCACCTACGTCACTGAGCCGGTGGATGCGTCCAAGCTGGTCGATCTCGGTTCGTCGGCGAAGAGCCGCAACGACTACTGGGGCTTCGAGCCGGATCGCTTCCCGCTCAACGCGCGCGTCTGGTATCCGGTCGGCGACGGCCCCTTCCCGCTGGTGCTGGTGGTCCACGGCAACCACAACATGAGGGACTTTTCGGACCCGGGCTACGACTACCTCGGGGAGCTGCTGGCAAGCCGCGGATACATCCTGGCGTCCGTGGACATGAACTTCATCAACGGCGGCATCCGGGGCGAAAACGACGCCCGGGGCTGGTTCCTTCTGCAGCACGTCGGAGTCTGGCAGGGGTTCAACGAAGACGAGGAAAACCTCTTCCACGGGCGCGTGGACATGGAGCGTATCGCGCTCATCGGGCATTCGAGAGGAGGAGAGGCGGTGGGCCACGCCGCGGCCTTCAACCGCCTTGACCGCTACCCCGACGACGCGTCCCTCGAGTTCGACTTCGACTACGACATTCGCGCCATCATCGCCATCGCCCCGGTGGACGGACAGTACCTGCCCACCAGCCGCTTCGTCCCGGTGGAAGACGTGAACTACATGGTCTTCCACGGTTCGCACGACGGCGACGTCACCAGCTTTCACGGCCTCAGGCTGTACAAGCGCGTGAAGTTCACGGACGGCCAACCGCGCCTGAAGACCGCCCTCTGGGTCTATCGCGCCAACCACGGGCAGTGGAACACGGTGTGGGGAGCGCACGACAACGGTCCCCGCAGCGGCCGCATCCTGGATCTGCGCGCGCTCATGCCGGGACAGGACCAGCGCCGGTTCGCAGAGATCTACATCTCGGCCTTCCTCGAGACCACGCTTCGGGGCGACAAGCGCTATCTGCCGATGTTCCGTGATCACCGGGTGATCGGCGGATGGCTCCCCAAGACCATGTACGTGACCCGTTTCCAGACCGACGGCTTCCGGACGCTGGCCGATTTCGAGGAAGACATCGACGTGACCTCCGGGACCCGTCCCGGGGTTCGCCTCCGCGGCGACAGCCTGTCGACCTGGCGGGAGGGCCGCATACAGCTGCGGTCGAGCAACCGGCCCGAGACCTCGGCGTCGCAGGACAATCAGGCCGTGTGGCTGGGTTGGAACAACCGGATCGCGGGCGCGGACACGCTGGGGCCGTCGGCGGCCTACACCATCGAGCTGCCCGGGACGTTGGCCGCCGAGTGGGAGCTGGGTCCGGCTTCCTCGTTCGAGCTGTCGCTGTTGGTCACGCGGGAGAGCCCGGGGCCGCGCAGCGTTGGAGACGACTCAGGCGACTCCGCAGACGATTCAGGCGATTCGGGAGACGACAGCCGCGAGTCCGGGGACGAGGAAGAGGACGATGCGCCACCCGACCTGAGCATCGTGGCGCGGGATGCGAGCGGGACCATGGCCTCGGTGCCGCTCAGCCGGTACGGAGCCGTGCGCAAGCCCCTGGAGATGCGGGTCCTGCGCCGCCGCGATCTCGAGGATGACCGCTTCGCCAACCTCTTCGAGTTGCTGCTCCAGAGCTACTCGATTCCGCTGGCGGATTTCGTGGAGGCAGCTCCGGGGCTGCAGCTGGATGAGCTGCGCTCGGTGGGGCTGGTCTTCGACCGGACAGTCGCGGGCGAGGTGGTGCTGGACGACGTGGGGTTCGCGCGCATGGATCCTGCCTACACCGCCGTGCGGATGCCCTGAGACGCCCGGCGGCACCGGCGCCTTATCGCCAGCTGAGCCCGATGCGGTGGGCGGCCTCGCCGCCGTCGTAGCGCAGATAGGCGTAATCGATGGCGAGCCGGTCGCCGTTGAACGCCCCCCCGAGCGTGACCGGGTGGCCAAAGCCCTCCGGGGGTCGCCGCACCCCCACCCGTGCCGTGAAGGTCCTTCCCCGCACCGGCCAGTACGCCACCTCCATCCCCGCCCCCGGGACGACGGCGCCGCCCGCCTCGCGGGAGACCGCGGCGCTCCAGCCCAGGTCGAGCGGCCCGACCGGGATGGCCGGCGTGGACCCGCCCAGGGTAACGCGCGCGGGAAGCGCGACCTCCGTTTCGCCCAGGGTGACTCCCGGCCCCAGGTTCTGCACGGCAAGCCCCACCCGGGCGGCCCCGGCGCCGACCGCCACCCCCAGGTCGACCGCCGCGGTGGCGTCGTGATGGCGGCCCAGGCGCTGGTCCACGAGCTTGCCGGTGATGCCGGCCCGGATGCCCTTCACTTCGCGTGCGTACCCGACTGAAATGGCCACCTCCGACGTTCCCGTGCCCCCGGAGGTGAAGAGCGACTGCGCGTCGTGGGACAGGACGCCCGCACCACCTTCCGGAGCGCCGTAGCCAAGCAGCTGAACCCCTACGGCCACGCTTGCGGAGGACCACTCGGCGGCTCCGGACACCGTGCTGAACAGGCTTGCGGTCCCGAAGCGCTGCATCGCCGCGCCGATAACGCCGTTGCCGCCGATGAGGGCCGGGTTGAAGAAGACGGCGTCGCTGTCGTTGCCGACCGTGTAGAAGGCGCCTCCCAGTGCGAGCGCCCGGGTGCTGGCGGGCAACTCGAGCAGCAGCGGCCCGTGTTCCCTCGACTGGGCGCGCCCGTCGACGGGGCATGCGGCCCACGAGCCCGCCAGGGCAAGCGCGGCGATTACCAGGGCAGCGGTCCCGCGGCAGCCGTCGGGCAGGCTGGTAACGGCCGGCGAGCGTCTCAAATGGAGATGTCCGGTTGGGGTCGCAGGGCGGGGTCGGTCCCTCACACGGGCCCGTCCTCCCAGGGTCCCCACATGGCGTAGGTGGCGCTGGCGATCCGCCCGCCCGCCTGGCGGTCGCCCTGCTCGTTGAAGAAGAGAACTCGCCCGTCGGGGCTGAAGCACGACCCGGCGAACTCCCCGACCCTCTGCCCCTCCGGCCCCAGCGGCGCGCGCGCCAGATTGACGATTCGGCCGTCCCGGTCCAGCGCCCGCATGTACTGGTCCCCGCTTCCGTCCTCGCACATGACGAGTCCGCCCCGCGGGCTGACCACGATGTTGTCCGGACTGTCCAGCACCTCCGGGGACGGGGACTCGAACACCAGCGTCAGCTCACCCCGGTCGGCAGAGACGGGGCGGTAGTGGAAGACCTGCCCGGCGGTCGCGTCCCCGCCGTTCGTGGAGACCACGTAGATGCCGCCGTCCCCGTGGAAGGCGCCCTCCAGGCGGGCGAAACGCGCGCCTCCCCTGGCGAGCCCCTGCTTGAAGACGGCAAGCGGGTCGCGCCCCGCGTCCTCGGGGTCGGGGTCGTCGATATCTACCCAGTGGACCGGCAGAATCGTACCGGGCGTCTGGTTGCGGGCAGTCAGGTAGCCGGGCTCGCCGGTTATCGCGAGCATCTGCAGCCTGCCGCCCGCCGCCAGCACCCCGGGCTGGTCCGGAATGAAGCGGTAGAGTCCCGCGCCGGGCCGATTGGGGACGAGCGGGACGTACCAGGTGTCTTCGGTCTCGTATACGATCCCCGTCTCCGGATCGACGGCCACCGCTTCATGCACGAAGCGCCCCATGGCGGCTAACGGCACGGGGTCCACAGGGCCCGTCGCATCCGTGGGCACTTCGAAGATGTAGCCGTGGGGCTTGCCGAAGCCATCGCCGCGCCCGTCCGTCGTTTCCTCGCAGGAAAGCCAGCTTCCCCACGGAGTGGGCCCTCCCGCGCAGTTTACGCACGTGCCCGCGAGAGATACGAACTCGTCCACCAACTGGACGCGCAGCCCGTCCCCCTCACCCGCGATGCGCACCTCGAGCGAAGTCGTGCCCCCGCTCCCGGCGGCATCGTAGTGGGGCGAGCCGATAGGCCGCGCCGAGTCCGGCGGGTCGGTCATCTCGTGGTTCCGGATGAGGCGAACGTTGCCGTTTGGCATCGGGAACGCCGCCATGCCGTCGAACGCGTTGGGAACCGCCAACCCCTCGCGAACCGCTGAAGGCACGCCGCCCGAACTCAGGCGCATGCACCGGAGTCGCTCGGCGATCTCGAGTTCGGGGCAGTCAGGCGACCGTACCAGCGGGCCGTAGGGCTCGTTGATCCACGAACCCGGGTCAACGTCCGTATCCCGCCGTCCGCTGCCGCACGCCGCTAGCCCGGCAAGCGACGGCGCCAGCGCGGCGAGCCCGCCTGCGGAAGCCAGCCGGGAGATAAACTGTCGACGTCCCAGAGTCATTCCGATTCCATGAGGTGGTGCTGGTTAGCCCGGGCCGACGGCCCCTGGTCAAATCAACCGCAACTGCTCCCCGACAGCAAGCAGGATGCCGGGATCGTCGTTCAGGACGCTGTTCACTCGCGTGCTGACGGCCCGCCGTTCGTACGGCCCGGGACAGGGAGTGCTCAACCTCTCAAGAAGGTGATCTCCCAGCGCTCCCAGACCGCGGCGAAGGAGAGGGGTGATCCCCCGGCGAGGGCCAGATGGAACGGCTGCCTGGCACGCCCGGATCCTTGCCATTCGAACCAGCCGTTGGCGGGGACGAGGCAGCGCCGATCGCGGAAGCCTTCCGCGAATGCGCGCTTCTCGTGAACCGTCTCCGCGCGCGCATTGATCAGCGGTGGACTCATCCTGGCGTCCTTCGCCCATGAGGGAACGAGGCCCCAGCGGAGCTCCGCGATTCTCCGGCTGCCGTCGGCATCGACACGGCAAACCGCGAAGTCCTGCGTCGGAGCGCCGTTGTAGCGCGGCTCCCGCGTCAACGAGGGAGGAGGCTCCGTCACACGATAGACGTCCGAGACGTGCTGCGGCGTCAACTGCTGGGTGAAGCGACCACACATGAACAGGTGTTCCTGGCTCTGGTCCGTTGTCAATGCGGCGGTGTGGCACCCCGCTTCGGCAAAGCTCCCGCGAGCAAGCCGAACATGCAAGGAATCCCAAACTTGCCTTCCAGGCACCGCCGGTTCTACCGTCCACCTGTGGACCCAAGGGAGCAAGAGGCCCTCACGGAACGCCATCACCTGCACCTGACCGGCATGTTCAAGACGGGCTACATCCTCAATCGCCGAGCGGACCTCGTCTGGTTCCTCGGCCTGCCCTTCTTCGCCGTCGCGCTGGCGCTCGGCTTCCAGGCCTGGCTTCCGTACGTGGCGGTGGCGTCGATCAACCTGTGGATCACCATTCCCCACCACTACGCGGGATGGGTCCGCTCCTACGGCATGCCCGACATCTGGGAGCGTTTCAGGAGCCGTCTCATCGTGGGCCCGTTGGTGATCGTCGGCTTCACCGTGCTGGGCCTGCAGTTCGCGCCCATAACCCTGCTTCTGCTGGTCACCGCCTGGGACCATCAGCACAGCCTCATGCAGCAGCACGGGCTTGCTCGCATCTACGACTTCAAGGCCGGCGCCGGAATCCCCTCGACGCGCCGCTTCGACCTCGGTCTGCACTGCGTGCTGTACGGCTACATGTTCGTGAGCGCGCCCATGTTCCGCTTCCTCTGGATCCGGGAGCTGCACCGGATGCACGTGCCGGTGTCGGCGGGTTTCGTGGATGGGTTGCTGACGGCCAGCCAGCTCGTGCTGGTGGGGTACCTCATCGTCTACGCGCTGCACCTCCGGCAGATCGTGGCCGCGGGCGGCAGGATCAACCCCATCAAGTACGCCTTCATCGGCGCCAGCTACTTCCTCTGGTACTTCGTGGCCTGGCAGACCACCTCGATCCTGCTGTACGCGGTCGCGCACCGCCTCATGCACGGGGTCCAGTACATCGTCATGGTGTATTCCTACATGCGCCGCACCGCGGGCAAGGTCGCGTCCAGACCCGGCTTCTGGTCGCGGGTCACCGGTCCGGGCAGGCTTCGCTGGTTTCTGGTGGGCGGCGCCGCGTACGCCGTCCTCTTCCAGCTCGTCATCAACCGTCCCCTGGACGAGTTCGGCTTCGGCGTGGTGAACTTCGCTCCGTATCCCGCGCTGCCCGAGTTCGGGATTCCGGCCCTCGACTACTCCAGCGGATACGCGCTCTTCTCGCAGATGATGGTCTACGCCTACGGGCTGATGCACTACTACCTCGACTCGTTCATCTGGAAGGTGCGCGACAAGCAGACGCAGAGGGGGCTCTAGCGGGATGTGGTACCGCCGCTATCGCATGCTCATAGGTATCTACACGATCGCCATGATCGTCGGGGCCCGGGAGTATCTGGTTTCCCGGGGCCAGGAACCGGTCGACTTCCTGAACGAGAAGTGGTCGGCCATGACGGATGTGGTGTCGGTCATCAATCCCGGAGACCCGGACACGGATTTTCTGGAGGCGGTGCAGGCGCTGCAGCAGGGAGACGAGGAAACCTTTCTGGAGCATCTGGAGGAGGCGCTCTCCGCGGACGTGAAGCACAACGACCTATTGCTTCAGTCCTATGCCCAGCATCTCCTCAACACGGGCAGGGACCACGCACAGGTGAACGCGGCGCTCAACCGCTGGCGCGAAAACCATCCGTTCTCGGTGGAGACGGTATGGCTGCCGCTGGCGAGCGGGCCGAGAGGCGCCACCGATCTGGCGGACCTGAACCGCGCCTTCGCGGAAGTGCCGTGGGTGACCGAGACCCGGGTGGAGTCCTACGGGGACGGCGGGAGCCGGCGCTGGCGCGCCACCATCACGTTCCGGCCGGGACAGCCGGTGGACATCCGGGACGCGGTCGCGGCCGCGAGCGTGCTGGCCCTCCCGCCGGGCCAGCGGGATCTCTACGAAGTGACCTGCGCGACGCTCACCGACTGCAGCGCCTCACGCCGTGGGTTCCGCTAGCCGGGAGGGGATCCCACAGGGGCATCTGCCATTTTGGCACACTGCCATTTTGGCAGGTTCTTGTTGAGCCGAGTTGGAGATCGGGTCTCTGCCCGCGGGCTCCTCCCTGGGTCTGCGCCTGCCTATCTCCCTACAGGCACCGAGATCAGCGGTACCATCAGATCAGGGTCGGGGTCCGGCTGCCCGGGCTCGCCCTCGGACTCCAGAATCAGAGTGAGAATTGCGGCCACGCCGCCAGCCACGAGGCCCACGAAGGCGGAGGTGGCCAGGGCGTTCAGCGACCGCCGTTCCGTCGCCAGGATCTCGCCCTCGGGGATTCGCACATTCTGTTCGAGACCGATCGCCTGGAAGCCCACCTGGCGCTCGGCGACCTGCACGGCCAGCAGGAGATCGCCGCCGTCCCGTCCCACGATGGTCCCGCGCAGGGTCGGCACCGCTGCGTCCACCTCATAGACTTCACGGAAGCCCGCGGCTCCGTCCTGGGTGATGTAGACCCGCACGGGTTCCCCGGGCGCCGCCGCCGCCGTTTCGATGGGCACGTAGCGGTAACACGCGGAGGAAAGGAGCAGGATCGCCACGGCGCAGATGGTCAGTTCTACGGTTGTCCCTCGCATGGCAGCCTCCCCGATGACCGGCCGGTCGCTTGCGTAACACCCACTCGCAACGAATTCTAGGAGATTACGGTTCACCCCCTCTATTCACCAGTACCAGCGTCAGTTGAGACGGGCAGTTCGTCCACGCGCGGTCTGGGATTCCGTCCCAGGGGCATTTGGCAGGAGTCTGTTTCTCGGCGCAACGCCGGTGACTAGCGTCGCCGAAGGAGGGCTCCATGATGTCCCGATTGTCCCCGCTGTTCTCGCGCAGATCCCGCGCATCCCGCCGTTTCGGCAAGGGAGGGTTGGCCCTTCTCATTGTCGGGGGCCTCTCGCTCCTCGCTTCCGCACCCGCGCACGCCCAGAACGGCCGAGTCACGGGGGTCGTCACCGACGCCCAGTCGGGCGCCACCGTCGGCGAGGTGCAGGTGTATATGGTCGGCTCCACGCTCGGGACGCTGACCCGGTCGAACGGGCGCTACCTCATCCTCAACGTACCTCCCGGTTCGTACGAGCTGCGGGCGGAGCGCATCGGCTTCCAGACCGTGACCGAGTCGGTCGACGTGCCCGCGGATGGCACCGTCGCGATGGACTTCGCCATGACCACCGAGGCGCTCGGGCTCGACGAGATCGTCGTAACAGGGGCCGCGGGCGCCGCCCGCCGGCGCGAGATCGGCAACGCCATCGCCCAGATCAACCTCGCCGACGTTCCCGAGCGCCAGGCCACCGTGTCCGACCTGCTGCAGGCGGCGGCGCCCGGCGTACACGTCATCGGAGGCAGCAGCGAGCCGGCCCAGGGCAAGCAGATCCGCCTGCGCGGCAACTCCAGCGTGGCCATGTCGAACCAGCCGATCATCTACGTGGACGGCGTCAGGATCATGGACGACGCCTTCCCGGTGGTGCAGACGCCGGGCACCGGACTGGGGCGCCCGTCCCTCATCACGGTGACCCCGCTCGACATGATCAACCCCAACGACATCGAGCGCATCGAGGTCATCAAGGGCTCCGCGGCGACCACGCTGTACGGCACGGAGGCATCGGCTGGCGTCATTCAGATCTTCACGAAGCGCGGCTCCGCAGGCGCGCCCGTGTGGACCGCCGAGATCCAGCAGGGCACCGGGTGGATGCAGCCGTTCGGGGCGCCGGGCGGCGACTTCATCCAGATGGAGCACTACATGCGCGACGCCTGGTGGGGCGGCGGCTACGAAGGCGGCGAATACGCTCCCGACTGCGTCACCGACGACGAGCGCTGGAAGGGCGTGAACAAGAGTGCCACGGGCGCCTGCAGCTGGCCGGGGTCGATCTGGTTCCAGAACTACCTGCTCTCGGTGAGGGGTGGGGGCCAGAACCTGCAGTACTTCATCTCCGGGCAGTACCAGGACGACAGCTACGTGCTCGCGAACGACGAGCTGGAGAAGTACAACTTCCGCGGCAACTTCACGATGACGCCCATGGAGGATCTCCAGATCCAGTGGAACACCGGCTACACCAGCCAGTGGCTGAGCGGGACTCCGTCTGGCAACAACGCCGAGGGCATCCAGCTCAACGCGTTCCGCCAGGAGCGCAACTACGTGGGGTCGGGCGATCCGCGCGAGATCGGCAAGCTTCTGGAATACGAGTTCGACCAGCGCAACGAGCGCCTCAACTCCGGGATCACGCTGACCTACACGCCCCAGGCCCGGCTGACCAACCGCTTCACCTTCGGCTACGACTACTCCAACCAGGAAGGGGAGAACCAGCGCAACTTCGGCTTCTTCCTGAAGCCGCTGGGCTCGCGCACCAACGACACCTTCCAGAGGCGGGTTCTCACGTTCGACTACGTGGGTACCTACACGTTGCCGGTCACGTCCAGCATCAACTCCAACTTCTCGTGGGGCGGTCAGGCGATCGGCGACTCGCAAGTGCGACTAAGGCTGCTGGGCGAGGACTTCCCCGGCGCCGCCGAGCCCACGGTGAGCTCTGCCGCCATAAAGGTGGCGGAGGAGGATCGCGAGAAGGTGTGGAACGCGGGATTCTTCTTCCAGAACGTCTTCGACATCAGCAACAAGTACTTCGTCACGGGGGGAATCCGGGTCGATGGCAACAGCGCCTTCGGAACGGGCTTCGGGCTCCAGGTCTACCCCAAGGTGAGCGGCACCTGGGTGATCAGCGACGAGGACTTCTGGGGTCCCGGCCTGGGCTCCATCAAGCTGCGCGCCGCATACGGCCAGTCCGGCCGCGCCCCCGGCGCCTTCGACGCGGTGAGAACGTGGAATCCCTCCGGCTACGCGGGCACCCCGGCCTTCACGCCGGACAACCTCGGGAATCCCGATCTGGGGCCCGAGGTGACCCGGGAGTGGGAGTTCGGCTTCGACGGCTCGTGGCTGGACGACCGGCTCGCGGCCACCTTCACCTACTTCGATCAGCGCACCACCGACGCACTGATGTTCGTAGGCGCCATCCCCTCCCAGGGCTTCACCCGGAGCCAGCTCAAGAACGTCGGCACGCTCGATAACGCCGGCCTCGAATTGCAAGTCGACGCCACGCTGTTCCAGAGTTCCAACTTCAGTGTGGATGCTGGGCTGGGCATCAGCACCATCAACTCGGAAGTGGTCAGCCTGTGCAAAGGCGAAACCGAGCCGAGCGATGTGGTGCTGGCGCGCGATCCCACGGCTGAGTGCATCTCCCGTTTCTCCGATCTCAACGGCTGGATCATCGAAGGAGAGAAGCTTCCGGTGGAAACGGGTCGCCGGGTCACAAACCGGGACGAGATCGCCGCCCCGCAATTCGCCGACGATCCGTACACCCCGGCGCCGCCGGGCAGGACCGGAGAGAACGTGATCATCGGGCCGCAGCTGCCCACCCACATCATCACGCCGACGCTCTCGGTGCGCTTCCCGAGCAACATCCTGCTCTCCGCGCGCGGAGAGTACCAGGGCGGGCATGTGGCGTACATCAACGAGATCTCCATCAGCCGCTCCGTGCGCTCGCCGATCTGCTTCCCGTGGTACGTCTCTCCCAAGACATCCATCGAGCTGAAGCCGGAGACGCCCGCCATCTGGCGCGAGCGCTGTACGCCCGGATTCGCCCGCGACTACTGGTTCGATTCCGACTACTTCAAGCTTCGCCACGTGAGCCTGACTGTTCCCGTGGAGGCGTTGTTCCCGGAGAGGATTTCCAACGCCACGTTCACGGCCACGCTCAGCAACTTCTACGACTGGTACCGGGAGATTCCCTGGTACGACCCGGAGTCACTGGGCAACACGCCGGCCCTCGACGACGGAATCGGCAACCAGACCGAGCGGGTGCCGTCTCCGGTCACGTTCCGCATGTCCATGCGGGTCACCTTCTAGGGGAGGGCTGAACGATGAACGAGAACAGAGGAAGGAACATCGGAATTTGCTTCACCCGCGCCCTTCTCGTCGCCGCAACCGCGGGAGTGGCGGCCTCGGGCTGCGAGGTTACCAACCCCGGACCCATCCAGGACGAGTTCCTGGCCCAGCCCGCGTCCCAGCAGGGGCTCGTCAACGGCGCCGTCCGCCGGCTGGCGGAACTGCTGACCTACGGCAGCTACACCCACGCCATCCTGGGCCGCGAACTCTTCCCGGGCGGCCAGACCGGCTTCATGGGCCACGACCCGATCACCCAATCCGGGCACATCCTGCCCGGAAGCTTTTCCAACCGCTGGAACGACGGAGTGCAGGCGCGCTTCATCACGGAGACGGCGATCAGCCGGTTCACCGAGGTCGGAGCGCCGGACAACATGCTGTATCAGGCGTATCTGTGGAACGCCTTCACCTATCGCACCATGGGAGAGTGGTGGTGCGACGCGGTCCTCGGTCCCACGGATCCGGACGACACCACGCCCGGCAGCTACGAACAGGGGTCGGCGGGGAACTTCAACCGGGCGGTCGAGAGCTTCACGACCGCACTCGGGTTCGCTTCGTCTCCCGAGGAGACCCACGCGGCACGGGGTGGCCGCGCAGCCGCGCACGCCTGGCTGGGGGACTGGAGCGCGGCCGCATCGGACGCCGCGACGCTCCCGGACGACTTCGTCTTCTGGATCAACTACGACGATGAACTCCAACCCTACTACAACACCATCTTCGAAGCCAATGCGCGCCAGCCGGCGGGATCGTACTCGGTGATCTACACCTTCTTCGAAAACTACTACACGGAGACGGGGGATCCCAGGACGCCCTGGTTCGAGGACTCGAACATTCCCTACGCCACCGCGAGCCTGGACACCTACGGCCAGGTGGAGTGGAAGAACCAGGCCAAGTACAACAGCCGCAACGACGACCAGCGCATCGTCAGCGGCTGGGAGATGCGGCTTCTCGAAGCCGAGGCCCAGCTGAACTCCGGTAACTGGCAGGCTGCCATGACCTTGATCAACCGGGTGCGCACCCGGAACATCAGCGACACCACCGGGGAAGCGCTGGCTCCGTGGGTCGCAATGAACATGGAAGAAGCCTGGACCGCCCTGAAGCGCGAGCGTTACATCGAGCTCTGGCTCGAGGGGCGCCGGCTGGGTGACGAGCGCCGCTGGGCGTCGACCAACACCCCGGGCGAGCTCGATACGCCCGACTGGGAGAGCACCGCCTTCGCGCCGGGTTCCCGCACCAACATGTTCACGCGCAACCCCAGGTCGTTCTGCTTCGACATCCCCGAGTCGGAGCGTGACCGCAACCCCAACGTGCCGCCGGTCGGCTGATCCGCGGCGGGACAGGACAAAGCCGGGTCGCGGGGTGCTTTCGGCCCCGCGGCCCGGTCTTCTTTTTTCACGGATTATAGGGCCTACCGGCGATAACGTGAGTCGTACAAATTGATGTACGTAAAGCGAGGTAGCCGGTTGCCCCACGCGAGCGTCACACGGTTAACGCGATTCTGCCACTCGGGTCGATCCGAGTCTGGAACCGGACCAAACGAATCCGGTCTTCCGAATGCCTCGATAAGCTGCTCGGCAAGTACCGGATGCATGTCCTCGCTCGCGTAGACCAGGCGAATCCTCCCGACCACACCGTGCACTTGGCTCACCAACACGGCGATGGAGTCGGCCGACGCGAATAGCCCTTCCGTCCGTCCGATGATGGTAAAGGCACCGGCCCGTGTATCGCGCGGAATCTTCTCCAGCGACGCGGGAAGCGGCTCGCCGAGCGCGATGGTTGCACCCCCGACCAGCTCAACGGCGCGCGGAACGGAACGCATCGCTGTGCTAGGGACGGGTGGTGGAGAGTCGCACGCCACCGGGGTCAGCTCGATCCGGCGCGTCCAACGCCGATAGGGGAGGTTGTCCGAGAATGTGCTGGCCATCCCGGCCCAGGCTCCCCGCCAATCTCTTGCAGGCGTGCCCCGACACCATGGTAGCCTGTGGAGAACGAGAGCCGAAGCGAGGCGCCGTCGACTCCGTAGGTCATAAACATGTGCGGAGTCGGCAGGGCGCCCTCCGGGACGACGATTTGCCAAGCGCTCCCGAGAACGGTCGGGTCGGCATGTGGACCGGCCAACTGAATGCGGGGCGGAATCTGGGAGTAGGCGGAGTCCAGGCCCAACGCGCTCGGTATGGGCTCGCTCCGCACCGCGGACGTGTCGGTCAGGAGCTCATCCCCAACCCGCATCAAGCCAGCGACTCGCCCCTCCGTCCACTCGCCCTCGGTGACGTCGTAGCACCCTAGGACGTCTGCCTCCGTAAGCTGCGCCGACGACGAGACCGGACAGACCACGGATGCCAGAAGAAGGGCAGCCAGGCTGCGGGCAAGGTGCTTCCGCATGACGAGTCTCCAGAACGCGCAGGTAAGGAATAGCAAACCTACGGAGCTGGGGTGACCTGGGCGAATACCCGGCACGGCGCAGGGGGAAGGGAGCTTGAACAAGACTTTACCCGCGGACTCCGCCGCCATGCTACTAATCTGCTAGTTGACAGCACGGAAGCCGCTCCCCATGGTGCTACTATATCGTTAGTAGTATAGCCATCTCAGGGAGAGACGATGAACGACACCGACTCTGGACAAGTGCACCAGCAAGCCCCGTCTCTGGAGACGGCGAACGACCGCTTCAAGAAGTCCTTCAACACCTGGTTCTGGGGATCGGTTGTGGCCGCGACCGCGTTTCACTTCATGCTGTTCATGTTCTGGCCGAACATGACCGCGGACGACGTCTCCTTCGACTCGGAGGAGTTCGAGGCGGTCAACATCCCGCCCGAGATCGAGATTCCGCCTCCACCCCAGGCGATCAGCCGGCCCGCGACCCCCGTGATCGCAGCGGCCGACATCAGCGAGGACATCACGATCGCGCCGACCACCTTCGAGGACAATCCGGTCGAGGAGCTGCCTCCTCCGCCGGATGAGGAGGCCATCGACATCGGGGCGGCGCCCACCTTCACCCCCCACACCGTCCGCCCGGGTCTCAAAAACGAACGGGAAGTCGAACGTGCGCTCGAGCGGGAATACCCCGCGATCCTGCGGGATTCGGGTATCGGCGGGAAGGTGACTGTGAATTTCTTCATTGACGAGGAAGGGGCCGTTCAGAGAACCCTGGTCGCGCAGACCTCCGGGTATGCCTCCCTCGACGAGGCCGCGCTACGCGTTGCGAACATCTTCCAGTTCACCCCGGCGCTGAACCTGGACAAAGTCGTGCCGGTGTGGATCGCGATTCCCATCACCTTCCAGACACGCTAGTCGACGCTTCGATTCCGCGGTCGGGGAAGCCGTCGGGGTCATCGGGCGCGAACAATTCGATCGCTCTCTCCCAAGTCTTCCAACACTCAAGCCACGGCCCGAACGGTGCCGACCCGTCGTATCGTCTACTAAACTAAATGTCTAGTTGACAGACCCGCCTTTCGCTCCGCATCGTATCAGATGGGTGCTCTCGACGCCCGCTACGCCTTTAGGGGGAGCATGTGACAACTCTCACCACCCGCGAAATGGACGTCATGGCGGTCCTGTGGGACCTGGGATCCGCCACGGTGGCCGAAGTCAGTGCCCGGCTGGACGACGATCTCGCCTACACCACGGTGCTCACGGTGCTCAGGATCCTCGAGTCGAAGGGCCTTGCCGGCCATGAAAAGGAGGGCCGTGCGCACCGCTACCACCCGCTGCTGGCGCGCCAGGAGGCCGGCCGGTCGGTACTCGACCGGCTCCGGGACAAGGTCTATTCGGGGTCGACGGAAATGCTCGTGGCCAATCTGGTCACCGACGATCGCCTTTCCGCCCGGACCATCAGGCGCCTGCGCAAACTGCTCGACGAGCGACTTGAGAAGGAGGAACGAGAATGATTGCCGCGTGGATGCTCTGGTCGGCCGGAATCGGCCTTTTGTTTTTTGTGGCGGGGCTGGCAACGGAGAGGCTTCTCACGCTTGGCGGCCGGCAGACCCGGTGGGTCTGGGTCACTGCGGGAGTTGCGACGGTCGTCTTGCCGGGGCTGCGGTTGCTGGGCGGAAGTCCGGGCCGGGAGGTCGCACCGCCGGGAGTCGCGCCGGTCCTGCTGGAGCCGCTGGGGGTAACGGTCTCAAGCGACTCGATTCTCCGCTCTTTCGACGATCTGCTCGTGCTCGGCTGGGTCGTTCTGTCCTCGATGCTGATGGTGACGGTGCTGCTCGCCTTCGCCCGCCTGATGCGCGCGGGGAAGTTGTGGGAGCCGGGTTCGCTCGGAAATCGCTCCGTCCTCTGGTCCCCGGATACGGGCCCGACCATCGTCGGTCTGCTGCGACCGCGCGTCGTTCTCCCCGTCTGGGTGCGCGCGATCAACGCCAGTGAACAGGAGCTGATCCTCCTGCACGAGGAGGAGCACATCCGCGCTGGCGACGCCCGGCTTCGATTCCTCATGACGCTGCCCCTGCTCGCCTTCCCCTGGAACCCCGCGTTGTGGCTGCAACGTCACCGTCTCAGCCTCGCCATCGAACTGGACTGCGACCGGAGGGTGATGCACCGGATGCCGAGTCAGCGCCGTACCTACGGCGATCTGCTCCTTCGGGTCGGCGCCGGACGCAACGGCCTGCATCGTCTCGCGATCGTATCGCTGGCCGAGGGGCGTTCGCAGCTGGAGCGTCGCATCCGCGGCCTGGTGGAGAGGGTGCCGCGCGCGCGACGGGTACAGGGTGCGCTCCTTGCCCTGGGGGTCACCGTCCTCGTGACGCTGGCCGTGCTGCTGCCGCGGATTCGCGGCGAGGATGGGTCGGTGGCCGACCAATCGGTGGACCTTTCGGAAGCACCGACCTTCACTCCCTTCACGGAACGTCCCGACTTGCTGAATGAGCAGGAGGTTCAGCGGGCTCTGGAGGAAGAATACCCTCCGATCTTGAGGGACGCAGGCATTGAGGGAACGGTCCAGGTGTACTTCTTCATCGATACCGAGGGCGAAGTGCAAAGGGTCGTGGTCGCCCGGACCTCGGGTCACGAAGCGCTCGACTCGGCCGCGCTCCGGGTCGCTCGCGTCTTTCGGTTCAGCCAACCGCGCAACCTTGGCGAGCCCGTGCCCGTCTGGATTGCCATTCCGCTTACGTTCGGCACGGTCGATGAAGCTGCCGGAAGCCGGCCCGAATCCCCGCCTGATCCGGACGCGGAAGCGGAACTCGCCGAGAGGATGGAGGATGCGCTCGAACGCCTGCGTAGTGGGCAGGCGGATGCCGCCGGGGAGTTGGAGGATGTGGTCGCACGCCTCCGTCGTGCGCGGTCGGCGCCCGGTTCCAGCGATCGGCCGGCGGACCCCGGCACTCGTCAAGAGGCATCCCTGGCCGACGCGCCGACCTTCACGCCCTTCACGGAACGCCCCGACTTGCTGAATGAGGAGGAGGTCCAGCAGGCCCTGGGGGAGGAATACCCTCCGATGCTGCGGGAGGCGGGAATTGGAGGAACGGTCCAAGTGCATTTCTTCATTGACGCCGAGGGCCAGGTGCAAAGGGTCATGGTCGCCCAGACCTCGGGTCACGAGGCGCTCGACTCGGCGGCCCTGCGGGTTGCCCGCATCTGGCGTTTCAGTCCCGCCCGCAACCTGGGCGAGCCCGTGTCCGTCTGGATCGCCATCCCGCTCACGTTCCAGCCTGACCAGGAAGTGGCTGATGGCCAGCTTGACGTTCGGTCCGTCGTCGAACGCCTTTGGCTCCGGGATTATGCCGAGTTGCGGGATTCCCCGGAATTGGATTATCCCCCGATTATGAGGGACATGGGGATCGGGAGCCCCGTGCGGGTCCGTTTCTTCATTGACGCAAATGGCAAGGTGCAGCGCGAAATACCTGGAGGCCGCGGTACGGGAGACCAGTGGCTGCTTGTACGTAGCCTGTTCGATATCCTCCCGGTTCGATCGCCTGGGGAAGCTGACGAGACAGGTACATGAGGTGTCTTCGGCGGCGAGGAGTCAGGTCCCGCCTCCTTCTTTCAGGTCCGTCCGGCACTCGTGGATGTGGATCAGGAGCGTCTGATCTACGTGCTCGACCGGAGCCGGCATCGAGTGTCGGTGTTCACGCCGGCGGGAGCGCTGTTGGCAACGTGGGGGCCTGGTGGTAATCAACATGAGGTTGGGGCATGTCGACTCGGTTGATGTCGAACGGATCGGGATCGTCGAGGTGGTACCAGGGGAGGGATAGCCGCGCCCATTACGCGACGCAGGCGGCTCACGCATGTGGGCGAGCGCTCAAATGGGCAAGGCGGCTGGACCCTCGCGTCCGACTGGGGCGGGAGGGCTCGAACCTCCAACCTCCTGGTTAACAGCCAGGCGCTCTGCCGGTTGAGCTACACCCCATCATGGTCGGCTTGCAGACGTTGCGCGCGCTCCGCAAACGAGACCGGCGCAACTTCGAAATGAAGCCACTCCGCCGCCCGCATGTCAACACTGCTTTCCGGCTGCGTGTCCAGAGAGTTAGGTTGTCAGGCTTGCGCGCGGGCGTCCGTCCGCCATATCGCTCGCCGCGTGCATGTACACAAGCAGGCCGTCTCCGGGGTCTCGTCTCGAATGATACTAAAGCTGCTCGCCGTACAGGCCATTCTCGTCCCTGCTCAGGGCGATGTGCCCGAGCGTCCGTCGGCGGTGGCCGAGTACGATGGCTCCGCCGGGCAGCTCGAGATCGCCACGCCCCGGCTTTCTCAACCGGACATCGACATCGACGGGCGCCTGGACGACGCGGCCTGGGAAAGTGCCGCTCTGTTGCGGAACTTCACGCAATACGATCCCGTCGAAGGCATCCCGGCGCCGCAACCGACCGAGGTGCTCGTTCTCGTCAGCAACGATGCGATCTACTTCGGCATTCGGGCTTTTGACGAAGATCCCGGCCTGGTGCGCGCATCCCTCACCGAGCGCGACGCCTTCGCCCGGTCCGACGACTACGTGCGCGTCGTGCTGGACACGTTCAACGACAAGCGGCGCGCCTACAACTTCATGGTCAATGCCTACGGCGTGCAGCAGGACGGCATCTGGGTCGAGGGCGGCCGAGGTGGTGGTGGCGGCGGTCGTGGCGGCGGACGCGGACGCGGCGGCCGTGGTGGTGGTGGTGGCCGTGGTGGCGGAGGCTTCGCGCCCCCGCCCGTGGACTACAACCCGGACTTCATCTGGGAATCCGACGGGCGCCGGGACGACCAGGGGTATACGGTCGAGATGCGCATCCCCTTCAAGAGCATCCGCTTCCGGAACGAGCCCGCACAATCCTGGGGCATCAACGTCCTGCGCCGGGTACAGCGCACCGGGTATCAGCAGTCGTGGGCGCCGCTCTCGCGCGACATGGCCAACCAGCTTACCCAGTCGGGCACGCTGGACGGGCTCCTGGAGCTGGACCCCGGGTTGTTTCTGGAGATGAACCCTGTGGTTACGGGGAAACGTCTCGGTGCCTACGACAGCGATGCGGGTGCATTTCGGCGCGAGGATCCCACCGGCGATTTCGGCATGTACATGACCTACGGGATCACGTCCAACCTGACTCTGGACGGCACCTACAACCCCGACTTCAGCCAGGTGGAGGCCGATGCGGGCCAGATCGCGGTCAACGAGCGCTTCGCCCTCTTCTTCCCCGAAAAGCGTCCGTTCTTCCTCGAGGGGATGGACATCTTCCAGTTGCCCAAGCAGTTGGTCTACACCCGCTCCGTCGTGGATCCGATCGCGGGGACGAAGATCACCGGGAAGGTGGGCAGCTTCAACGTCGGTTATCTGGGAGCGGTCGACCAGGTCGAGTCGAGCAGCTCCGGCAACGACGCCATCGTGAACCTGGTGCGCATGCGGCGCGATCTGGGTACCAGCTCGACCGTAGGGCTGACCTATACCGACCGAACACGGTCCACCGACGTCTTCAGCCGTCTCGTGAGTGCCGACACGCGACTGGTGATGGGAGGCCGCTACACCCTGCAGCTCATCGGCGCGGGCAGCGTCCGCGGGCTGGAGAAAGGCGGTTCGGAATGGGGAACGCTCACCTCCGCCAGCTTTGCGCGCACCGGGCGGACCTTCTCCTTCAACGGCGAATTCGAGAACATCGAGCCCGGTTTCGAAGCGGCCAGCGGGTTCATTCGACGCGTCGGGCTGACCCAGTTTCAGGGCAACGCCTCGATCAACAGCATCGGCGAGCCGGGCGCGCTGGTGGAGCGCTGGGGGCCGTCGCTTTCCGTTCGCACGCTCTGGGACCACGACACCTTCTGGGATGGCGGCAGCACCGAGGAGAGGGAGATCCGGCTCACGGGCACGGCCTCGTTCCGCAACAACATCACCCTCTTCCTGATCGGCACGCGCACCGACTTCTTCTTCCCCGCGAGTGACTACGGCGGACTCTTCACTCGGGCGCGTGAGGATATCCTGAGCCCGCTCTCGGTAAGCCAGTCGCACTTCCAGGGTCTGTACGGCGCCACCACCTATCTGATGGCCAGCTCCTGGAGCAAGGTGCGCGGCAACATCCGCTTCAGCTGGACCGAGACGCCTCTGTTCTACCGGACTCTGGACGTGCCCATCGAGACCGCGGACCAGTATTCCGGCAGCGTGAGCCTGAACCTCTACCCCTTCACCTCGCTGCAGGCCGAGGTCGGAGTAAACCACGAGACGCTCATCCGCAAGCGCGGCGGGGACCGCTATTCCTCGGCTACGATTCCCCGCATCAGGGCCCAGTACCAGTTCACCAAGGCGCTCTTCCTGCGGAGCATCTTCGAGTACGCCCTTCGCGATCAGGAACCGTTGCTGAACCCGGTGAGCGGTTTGCCCCTCGAGTACTGCCCGGGTGATGCCTGCAGGGCACTCTCGACATCCGAGGGGTTCGACATCCATGTCGAGGTGCTGCTGAGCTACGAGCCGTCGCCGGGAACCGTGATGTATGTCGGATACTCGCGCGAGATGGAGGACACGGGGCCCTTCCGCTTCCAGCGCGTGGCGCCGCAGGCGGACGGCCTGTTCGCGAAGGTGAGCTACCGGTTCCGCCTTTAGCGGTTGCCCGGTGGAGCCCGTACGGGGATGGGAGCTGGAGCGCCGTCGGGTTCGAGGCCGGAGGGGATGCGGAAGGCGTTACTTTCGTTCCAGCACGGCGGTGCGTCGGCACCGCTCGCAAGTCAACCAGATGCGATCGCGCACGTACGAGACGTCGGCACGTGGGCGAACATCGCGCCGAACCATCGCTGATCGGCACCTGGGGCACAGAGGCGGCTCGCCGCCGTCCAGGCGCTCCTTGAGGAGGCGCTCCTCCCCGGGTGTGAAATTCATGGCCGTCCATCCTCCTGCGCGACAAGGCTCGCGTCATGGGAGGTTCGGCTGGACGTGCCGCCCCCTTTCCCACGATAAGAGGCCCGCCCTTGGCAAAAAATGCGATCGAAATTGAAGGGACCGTAATCGAAGTTCTCCCCAACGCAACTTTCCGTGTCCGGCTAGAGAACGAACACCAGATCCACGCGTATCTCTCCGGCAAGATGCGCCAGCACTACATTCGGGTGCTGGAAGGCGACCGGGTCAAGTGCGAGATGTCCCCCTACGATCTGTCGAAGGGACGCATCACGTATCGGTACAAGTAGTTGCTGAGCAGGTTCATCCTCGCGGTTCTCCCCGACTGCCATCCCAACGCCCGCCTGAATGGGTGAGCTTTGTAGAGGCATGACAGCGATGGTCACCGGGGGCGCACGGGGGGGGCGATGCTCAGTACCCTGCAAAGCATCAAGCGGGAGCTGTTGGGTGAGAGCCCGCAGATGGAGCGTGCCCACCGCCTGATCGCTCTTGCTGCGGACGTGGATGTGCCCGTGCTCATCACGGGGGAAACCGGCACCGGCAAGAGCCTGACCGCCCGCCTCATACACGCTCATGGCGCGCGCCGCGGTGCCCCGCTGGTTCCGGTCAATTGCTCCGGGATCCCCGACGGTCTGTTCGAAAGCGAATTCTTCGGTCATCGCCGGGGCGCGTTTACGGGGGCGGTCGAAAACCGGCGCGGCCTGTTCGAGGCTGCGGACCGCGGCACCCTGTTTCTGGACGAGGTCGCGGAACTCCCGCGGCAGCAGCAGGCGAAGCTGCTCACCGTGCTGGAGGACCGAGAGGTGCGCCGAGTGGGGGACGAGAGACTCCGGTCCCTGGACGTACGGGTCCTCTCCGCGACCTCGTGCGACCTTTCCAGGGCGGTGCCCTCAGGCCGCTTTCGGGCCGACCTCTTCCACCGCATCGCCGTGCTGCGCATTGTTCTCGCGCCCATTCGGGAGCGTCCGGAGGACATCCCTGTGCTCGCGCACATGATCCTCGAAAGGCTGATCGAGAAGTATGGGGTACGAACCCGGGAGCTTCCCGTCCGGGTCGAGGAGATTCTGATGGAGTACGCTTGGCCTGGCAACGTTCGTGAGCTGGCTCACGTGCTCGAAGCCTCCGCGATCTGCAGTCCGCGCCGGCGCATCTCGGCGAGCGGTGTCGAGGAGGCGATCGGGGCGCAGCCGGGCGTCACCACGGGATCGTAGCAAGGGGTTTCGGGACCGGCGGTGCCACGGGCCGTCGTACCAGGCACCCGCCCCCTCTCAGTTGCGTGAGAGCACGCCACCGAGTCGTGTTCTGTTGCGATGGCCCGAGCGCCTGTCTACCGTATCCGCTGCCGAGTGTGCCTTCCTACCCCGGCCGGCCCAAGCCGACCGGTCAGCCCCCGGAGGTCCCTATGCGTACGCGTATTCCAGCAACCGTGGTCCGGATGCCCTGGCTCGTGGCTGCGGTTCTTGCCACCGGCGCCGGCGTCGCTTCCCTGGAGGCTCAGCAGCCGGGCGAGCAGGAAGCCGCCGACCCGGTACGCGAACTCGTCGCTCGCCTCACCCTGGACAACTACAAGACCACACTCAAGGGCCTGACCCGGTTCGGGGACCGCCGCCAGGGCACGCAGCGCAACCGCGATGCCGTGGACTGGATCGAAGCCACCCTTCAGGGCTTCGACTGCACCAATACCGAGCGGATACACTATGTATTTCCCCCTCCGGGCACACCGCCCCGGCAGGCGCCGGCCCGCACTGGCCCCCGACCGCCTCCGCCCCCGCTGAACGAAGACGTCGCCACCCCGACCGGCGGCCGGGTAGGACGGCGAGGCTCCAGCTCCGGCGGCAGCGTGATCTTCGGCTACCGGGGCCGCACGGGCGTAAACCGCGACCTCATGGCGCAGCCCGACGAGCGCATCCGCGAGCTCGACCGCGAAGAGCCGGTGGACGGCGATCGGTCGGAGGTCTACTGCACCAAGGTCGGCACCACGCGCCCCGACGAGATGTACATCCTGGGGGGCCACATGGACGGCCACGGGGTGAACGAGGCCGTGAACGACGATGGCTCCGGCACGGCACTGGTCATGGAGCTCGCCCGCGTCTTCAGTTCCCCGGACGTGCAGACCGAGCGCTCCATCCGCTTTGTCCTCTGGAACAACGAGGAGACGGGACTCAATGGTGCGCGCGCGTACGTGGAGCAGCGCCAGGGGCTGCAGGGCGTGGAGGATCCGCCGGGATCCGGCCGATATCCAGAACCCACGTGGCTGGGGATGGTTCAGCACGACATGATGTTGTGGGACCACGGCGCGCCCGGCCTCGATGGGCGGGTGAGCCGGGATCAGCGTCCCGAGGCCGACGTGAACATCGAATTCCAGTCCAACTCCGATATGGCGAGCGAGTCGATGGGGCTGGCGTTCTTCTTCAAGGCCGCCAACGAACGGTACGCGACCGACTATCCCGCAGCCGTGGGTCCACACATGACCAACACCGACTCCACCCCCTTCATGAACATCGTGCCGGCGATCAGCCTGCGGGAGAACGAGAGAGGGGCCCAGGTAGGAGCCGGCTGGGATCCGAACTGGCATCGGCCGACGGATGTCTGGACCACCTACACGGACGACGACTTCCGGCTCGGCCTCAACGCCGCGCAGACCACAATGGCGGCCATCGCGCAGCTGGTTGGTGCAACCCTGGAGAGGTGAGCAGGGGACGATAACACACAGGGAGCGGACCATGGGGGCGGTGGCCGGCATCACGCTGGCCCTCCTGGCGGCGTCGGCACTGGCGGCACAGGGGACGGCTTCGCCTTCGGACGGCCCTGTACCTCTACTGGAGGACGTGACCTTCAGCCGGGACATCGCGCCCATCCTGCAGCGTGCATGCGTCCGTTGTCACCGGGACAACGGCGTGGCGCCGATGCCGCTGGTCACCTACCAGGATGTGCGCCGCTATGCCCCCCTGGTACGTCGCGAAGGACATTGGCATCCAGCATTTCAAGGACGACATGTCGCTGGACGACGGGGAGATCGCCGCGATCGACCAATGGTACCGGGCCGGGGCCCCGGAGGGTGATCCGGCGGACATGCCTCCCCCGCTGGAGTTCGACGACGCCATCGTGTGGACCGCAGGCGAACCAGACCTCATTGTGCGCCTGCCCGAGGTTCTGGTGAAGGGAGACGCACCCGACTAGTACTAGCAACTAGCTGACCTGACGTGACTGGAGAAACAAGCGTCGTCATGCCGACCCGAAGCTCCGCGGAACACGCCCACTTCAACTTCTGCGGAATTCCGCGGGGCTTCGGGAAGGTGTGACGACTTAGAGGGCCTCAGGCCTCATCACTCCGGATAGTAGTGGTAGGTCTTGCGACAAAGTGTGATTATCTTCCAGATATCAATGCACAAGCCGACCGAAGCGCATTCCGCCCCGCCACCGTATCCACAACCCTGGTCCTCTTCCTCCTCTTCCTGCAGCTCCTGGTTGAGTGCGAGCGCTGACTGCGGTGACGATACCCACAGCGCGGTGCCGATGATGCCAATGCCCACCAGGAAACGACCCAGTCCCAGTACGCGATTCCGTGTTCCTGTCAAGACTGTCATTCTCTCATTCCATTTCGTTGCCATTACCTCATCTCCTTTCGAAAAAGTTACGTTTTTCTTGTCCGGCACGCATGACGGCTTCCGCCATCCTCCATTCCGTCCTGCGCACCGCTCTCACTTTCCCTGATCCACCCGAGCGCGCACCACCGCCACCGTAGGATACAGATCCTCGTAGTCCACGACTGCATAAGTACCGTTGCCCAGAGCGGTCATCTCGCCCACCGTAGAACCCACCCTCGTCGAATGCAAATAGGCTCCAGTATGCAGGTCATACTTGTCAAGCACGCCGCCTGTCTCACCATCGAACAACACAACCAGCGTGTCCCCAACGGCGGAAAGACTGATGGCAGAGGGGGGCGGCCTGGATGTAAACGTCGTCACCGTTCGTACTCGAAGTCCTTCCCGCGATCGCTGGCTTATCACCTGCGGAAAATCCGTATGCTCTACATAGGGGTACGACGCCGACGATCCGTCGTCCTGAAAGACGAACCACCCATTGCCGTATCCGAACCCGAAGACCCACGCGCCGTCTCTCCACCTGGTCACGTGACCGTGCCACTGTATGAATGTCATCCTGTCGAATCCAGCCCACGGAGCTTGTACGGTCGCAACCAGTTTTCCGTTACGATCCACAATCATCCAGGGAGGATTGGAATCTGTGCTCAACAGATATCGATCCATACCAAGAACAGCGACACCATCGACGTATGCGGGTGCTTCCAGTCGAGCCTCGTTTTGTATTGAACCGTCTTCGCCAAGTATGAAGAGCCGACCATTTCCGGAGTCCACCAGGACAATCTCACCCGACGGTGCCACCGTTAGCGCCCTGACATCACGTATCTCACCGGGGCCCTGTCCAGTGGTTCCCCACGACCATTTGAGGGTCCCTTGGGCGTCAAAGTAACGAACCCGCTGCATCTGCACATCGAACAGGGCGACGCCGCCCGAGGGCGTGCCGGTCACCTGGTGGGGAGCAGCGAGGATGGTGTCGTGAACACCACCCCACGCCCAGATGGTATCGTAGCCGGTGGATACATAGTCCCGATTCGCGGCGCCCTCCGTCCACAGATTCACGGTGGTTCCGGATTCGCGACTGCTACATCCGGCGATCACCAGGAACAGCCACCAATGCCGAATCAGGTTTCTCATCAGAACTCCTCCTCATCGCTGAATGCGAGTGACAGTCCGTCAGATGTGACCGACGGCAGTACTGTGATGGTGCCGGTCGTCCCGTTCGCAGTCAACATCATGGGTGTCCGGCGGATGCGGAACATGTTGCCGAACAGGGCTGCTGCCCGCATGGGTACCGGATAATGGGGAAAGCGACGGTTCGCATCGTCCAGGAGAGCACGCAGATCGACCGGATCGACGCCGTCCTCAATGACCAGTGCGCGTACCACCAAACCCTTTTCGAGCGCGGTCGCGGCCAGCTGTGCGACCGTATCGCGAGTTTCAATGCAATCCACGGGGGACAGCAGAAACAGCACACCGCCAATGGGGGAGGTCGCCACGGCGTTGAAGTGGCCCTCCAGGACAGTGGCTGCAGTATCATCGGCACGCTGTTCAATGAACAAAACGACGACTGCGATAACCAAAGCGGATGTCACCCACGGCGCTTGGGAAGCCAGGGACAGAAGTCGAGCGGGCATCGTCGTTGTCACTGGCACGTCTTGCTAGTGCAGAGATAGACGTTCTCTTCGGGCTCAGGCTCTGGTTTGTCATGGTCGTAGTATTTCTTGCCGGACACACAGAATCCGAGCAGACAGACTTCCCAGGAACTACACATATTGCCGTTGCCGCTACCACAGCTGGGGACAGCAACTGTCGCTTCTGCACTCCTCGCGAAAGCGAAAGCGGCAATCAGGAGCGAGGTCGCCACCATCGATCGCAGCAACAAGCTCCGCCTGTCGGTGGGCGACAACGCCCTTGCGAGAGGTTGAGACGGTTTTCTCCCTGGTGTCATCATCGTACGCTCCTCTGTTGGGTTGTGTGGGTGAGACGTTTCGTTCCTTCCGGTCATGGCTTCCTCCCGAAAACTGGGATGAGGGTTATGCCGGGCCACTTCATGTGGTCCGGTACCAGCGAACCGCCGAACCGCGGAGGGCTTGCGGTCTGCCGAGTGCATCGGGTCGCTCGTGAGCAAGCAGGTCTCGGGAATTCGATTCCGTCGGCACTACTGTCCCTGGGGAGTTCTGGCCAGCACGGCGTTCTTCTCTGCTGTCTCAAGCGTCCTCTCGACCCCGGCGTCGCGGCATCCGCGAATCGATGCCTGTTCGCGGGTCACTCATCCACGGCGCATGCCGGAGCACCAATCGCGGGCGAGTCCATGGCTGGGCGGGATGTCGGCCTCACCGGAGGGAAGGCGTTGCCGTGAGGGCCTGAAATGCAGGGAAACTTCTCTGCCGGACGGGCGTATGGCGGCGGACACGAGCCCTAACAACGGAGACAGGGATGAAGACGTTTGCTCAGTTGTCGGCGGCGGGGATCGCCGCGGTCCTGCTGCTGAAACTGCTGTCCGTGGTGGTGTTGCCCCTGCTGGGGTTCATGGCCGCCGCGTTCGCCTTCACCTTCAAGGTTCTCTTGATCGCCGGACTGGTGTGGCTGGTCTGGTCGATGGTCAGGAAGACCTGCTGCAAGAAACGCGAAGAGGACTGAACCGCTGCCGCCCGGTTACGAGGGCCCCCGGCCGCTCCCCTGAGGGCGGGCGGGGGTTTCTGCGTTGCGGCGTCGTGACCTCTCCCGGGCGGTCCCTTCCCCTACGTCCACCGCCCCAGCAGCTGCAGCTGCTGGGGCGTTCCCATCACGACGAACTCGTCGCCTACCTCCAGGGTCGTGGTCGCCTTCGGATTGAAGGTGATCCGCTTCTGTTCCCCACCGCGCAGCAGCGCGACCACCACGACGGACTCGCGAATGCGTGTCTTGGCGAGCGTCTTCCCCACGGCCGCCGACCTCGCGGTCAAGGTGACCTGCTCCATGCGCAGATTGAGCCCCTGCAGGCGATTGCCGATTTCGAGAAGCGTGGTCGCCGTGGGCCGCAGCAGCATCGATGCCATCGCGATGCCCCCGCTCACATTGGGGCTGACGACGTGGTTGGCGCCCGCCCGGTACATCTTTGAGGTGGTTCCGCGGTCGTCCCCGCGCGCGATGACCGTGAGTTCCGGGTTCAGAACCCGCGCGGACAGGCACACGAACAGGTTGTCCGCGTCCTCGCTCAGACATGTGATGAGACCCTTGGCGTGCCGGATGCCGGCGCTCTCCAGGATCGCGTCCTGGGCGGCGTCTCCTTCGACCACCAGAGCCTTGGGATGTTGGCGCCGGATGGCGCGCACCCTCTCCGGATCGTTTTCGATGACCACGAAGTCCAGCTCCGACTGTTCGAGTTCGATCACAACCTGTCGTCCGGTGCGGCCGCATCCGCACACGATCACGTGGTTTCTCAGCTTGGCGATGGTTTTCATGATGCGTCGTTGTTGAAGCGTGCCCGACAGATCCGTTTCGACGAAGAATGCCGTGAGCAGGGCGAACCAGAGTCCGAGTCCGGTCAGCCCGACGCCGAGCAGGACCATGGTGAAGTTGCGGCCGGCGGCGGAGAGCGGCGCAACCTCGTGGTACCCTACCGCGGTCAGCGTGATGACCGTCATGTAGATGGCGTCGTGGAGCGGCCATCCCTCGAAATAGCGGTAGCCCGCGATGCCCACGAGGGTCACGACCACGAAGTACGTAATCACCCAGGCCAGGCGCCTCTGGAAGGATCCGGTCATGCCGTCCTCAGTGAGTGGGTTCTCGCGTCCCGGCTTACGGCGGGGGCCTGATCCGGCGTCGGGGGCCGCTGCCTCGTCCGCCCCCGCCGCCCCGCCCCGTATCGCGGCGTGGCCCCGTATCGCGGCGTGGTCCGGTATTGCGGCGTTGTCCCTTATCGCCGCGCCGGGGCTCGCGGTGATAGTCCACGCGCACGCTGCGCCCGCCCAGGGTTGTGCCGTTCAGCGCCCGCAGCACCTTCTCCGCGACCTGCTGCCGAACCTCGACGCGGGAGAAGGTGTCGTGAATCTCGATCCTGCCCACCTGCGAGCGCTCGATTCCGGCCTCGTTCGCGGCGGCCCTCACCAGGTCGCCGGGCCCAATTCCGTCTCGCGAGCCCACGCTCATGAACAGGCGCACCCACGCCTGGGCGCGAACCGGAAGCGAGACGGCGGCCGGTCGGCCGGGAGGATGGGCGGCATCCCCGCGCGCCTGCGCCCCGGTTGGCCTGCGATGCGCCGAGAGGCCCCTCGCGCCCCGTCTGGACAACAGGCGGGCCGCGGCCGCGGCCACCTCCACCGGGTCGTAGCGCTCAAACAGCGGGTCCAGAAGGAGCATTTCCGAGGTGAGATCCTCCTCCTTCAGAACTCGCAGCAGCTCCCCGCGCCGGCGCTCGAGTTCGCTGGAGGCCCGGGGCGGCTTCGGGAGGGGTCGCAGGCGGTACCCGGCTTCCGCCGCGATCGCCTTCAGGTGGGCCAGTTCGCGGCTCACGACCAGCACCGCGGCCGTGCCTCCCAGGCCGTGACGGCGACTCAGGCTGGCGGCACCCGCGGGCACATCGACGCTCAACGTCGCGACGCTGTCTCTGTCGGCCATCCCCTCGAGGATGGAGGGCTCGGCGGCATCTTCCCGGTTTCCGAGCCAGACCGGGGTGGAGGAATCTCCCGGAGCTCCGGCGGGGAAGCCGTGGAGCGACAGCAGGTCTCCGACATCCGCGGCATGATCTTCGGACCTGCAATAGACCAGCACGTGGAGCGTGCCCTCTTCCAAAATCCCGGCTACGGTGTGGACGATCTCGGCGTCATCCTTGCGGGAGATGCGGTAGAGGACGATCCCTCGAACGGTCCGCGCCTCCGGTCTCCCGGCTAGCGCGGCGCCTGCCACGTATCCCGCCTTCTTCACGTGCGCCCGGGCGAACGACTTCACCTCGGGCGTGACCGGCAGGGAGACCACCACCCGTTGGGCTGTCGCGGGCAGGAAGGCGATCAGGGTTTCCACGTCCTCGAGGCCGTCCGCCTGCTGGATGGTCGCCGCCCCGTCCATCACCAGCGCGCCGAGATCCTCCAGCCGCAGGCGCGAGGCCCGGACCGAGGCCAGGAGGTCCGCCGGGGTTGTGAACAGGATGTCGGCCCTCTCCGGGGATGCCCAGGTCGATCCCAGCGCGGCGACCGCGTGTCCGGTTGCCAGGGCCAGCCGTGCGAGGGACTCGGCCAGTGCCGCCGCCGCCGCCGCCGAGGCGGTTAGCACGGCCGCCTTCGGCGCCGTCCCCTCCGGTTCGATGCGCTCGAGCAGCGGCACGCCGTACGCCACCAGCGACCCGCTTCCTGGACCCGCCCGGGCCAGCGCGTTGTTGCCCCGGCGCAAAAGCGGAATCAGCTCCGTCTGGAGCGGGGTGGGACGCTCGATGCCCTCGGCGGCGAGGGCTTCCACCAGTTCCGGCGCGAGACCGAGTTCCTCGAAGGACTCCACGGTCAGGACGGATCCCCGGATCCGGGCCCGCCCTTGTCGCCCGGCTCGTACGGCAGGTTGTTGAGGAACTTCTGGGTCTCGTAGTCGATGCGGGAAGTGCCCAGCCGGTCGGTCGAGGCCGTCACCTCGGTGTGCATCCCGTGGCGATGGACCGAAAGCGTGAGGGTCCCTTCCTCGCCCACGTAGGTTGCCCCGTGCGACGAACCCCGCGAACGGGTCAGGCCGACGAGATTCGGGAGTATCTCTTCGGCCCGCGCCATGACCCTGGCTGGGGAAAGCGCGGTTTTCCTCTGATATCCAGCCATCTGCTGCTCTTGCTCGCAGGTTGGTTTTGAAGTGCGGGCGCCCCGCCGGAGGCCCCTGTTCGATTCTAGCCGTACCCGGCCATTTCGAGAAAGCGAAGCAGGCCCCGCCGGTCGGGCAGTCCCTCGAGTCTCTGCCTTCCCGCCTCCAGCGTGGGCGGCCCCCGCACTCCACTGCGGAGCCCCGCTTCACGCAACTCCTCAACTTCCGCGGCGTAACGATCCACATCGAGCACGGCTCTCACTTCGGTGGCGTCCAGCCCTTCCTCTTCCGCCAGAGCGACCAGAACGTCGATGCGGCCGATATCCGCTTTCTTTTCAAAGAACGACCGAAAGAGTGCTGCATGGACCGCTTCGCAGCAACCCTTCCCGCGCGCGTGAAGGAATAGTTCGTGCGCCTTGCGGCTCCACGGCATCCAGCGGGGGATGGATACCTGCAACCCGTAGTCCGCCGCTCCCACTTGCACGCCGTCGCAGCGGGCTCTCCACGGCCCGGATCCGGGATCGATGGGAGGCAGAGGAGGAGGGCGGAGTTCGAACGGTCGACAGACCAGCTTCATCCCGTCCGGGGCAAGAGCACGCAGCCCCCGGTCCAGCAGGCAACACGCGGGATCGACATAGTCGAAATAGAAGATGACCTCCGTTTCCTCCATGGCCGGAATCTCGCGAGCCACCCTAGGCCCTGCAACACGGCGCTTGATCGCCAGCGCCCGCCGGGGCAACTTGGGGGCGCGTCCGGCCGCAGCGTTCGGGCGGTCCTCCTGCCACGACATTTTCTCCCCCGGTTCGCCAGACATGACATTCAGCGAGAACGTTGCCCGACTCCAGCCATCCGCCACCATGGCCGTCAGCTCCCTGGCCAAGCGCTTGCGCGCCGAGGGAAGGGACATCATCGACCTGAGCGCCGGCGAGCCCGACTTCGACACCCCGTCCTGGCTGGTGGACGCGGCCGTGGAGGGGGTGCGGGCAGGCGCCACCCGCTACACCCCGGCCGCCGGCATGCCGGAGCTGCGCGCCGCGATCGCGAGGTCGCTCGTCGCCCGGAGCGCGGATGCCGCATGGAGCGACGTGGTGGTCACCGCCGGCGCCAAGCAGGCGCTCTTCAACACCTGCTTCACCTTCTTCGGCCCGGGCGATGAAGTGATGATCGCCTCGCCCTACTGGACCAGCTATCCCGAGATGGTGACGCTCGCTCGCGCCGAGCCGGTCTTCGTGCAGGGGCCGGCGGAGAAGGGCTTCGTACTTCGCCCGGAAAACCTGGAGGCCGCCCGCACCGGGCGCACCCGCGGACTCATCATGTGCTCGCCGAGCAATCCCACAGGAGCCGTCTACACCCACGACGAGCTCTCGGCGGTGGCTCGCTGGGCGAGAGACAACGGGGTCCGCCTCATCAACGACGAGATCTACCGGCACATCCATTTCGACGGAGACGGTACAGCGCCCGGGCTTCTGGAGCTGGCTCCGGAGGACGTCGGCCCCTTCGTGCTCATCGATGGCGTCTCGAAGGCCTTCGCGATGACCGGATGGCGCATCGGCTTCTCCTACTGCGAAGGGGCGGGTGCGAAGAAGATGGCGGCCTTCCAGAGCCACACCACTTCCAATCCCGCCAGCCCATCCCAGCTCGCGGCGCTCGCCGCCTACAGCGACGTGGAACGCTCGCTGGTAGACATCGCGCTCATGGTGGAGGCGTACAAGCGGCGCCAGGCGCTCGTCGTCTCGCTCATGCGCAAGCTTCTGCCCGACCTGTCGTTCATGGCGCCCGGCGGAGCCTTCTACCTCTTCTTCCGGGTGGATTCGGCCTGCGGAGAGGGCGAGGGGTCCAACGACTTCTGCACCCGCATGCTCGAGGAAGCGGGCGTGGCGCTGGTGCCCGGTTCGGCCTTCGGCGACGACCGCTACGCGCGCATGAGCTTCGCCACCTCCGACGACCTGCTCAGCGAGGCGATTCGGAGGATGGCGCGTGTGTTGGGGGGTGGTTGAGGCTCTCCAGCAGCCCCCGGCACGACCTTTCCACGATCCTGAAGCACTCCTCGAACCCGCGCCTGCCCCCGTAATAGGGGTCGGGCACATCCTTGTCCCGGCGGGCCTCGGAGTCGAACTCGCGTAGCAGGTGCAGGCGGGCGGAGCCGCGGGAGGATCGGCCGAGCGCGGCCAGGTGGGCCAGGTTGCTCCTGTCCATCGCGATCACGTAGTCGAAGTCGTGCATGTCGCTGGAACTTACCCGGCGCGCGTGTCCCGGCAGTTCGATTCCGCGGGCGCGGGCGACCGCCTGCGCCCGCGCATCCGGGCGCTCTCCCACGTGCCAGGATCCGGTCCCAGCGGAGTCGATTCGGACGTCGACATCGGCCTGTCCCGCAAGATGGGCGAAGGTGCCTTCGGCCAGCGGAGATCGGCAGATGTTGCCTAAACACACGAAAAGTATTGAGGTTACGGCGGTATCCATCGTGCTTGCGTAAGGTGCGTTCAGCCGTTTGAGGATGAATCGAAGAGGAGGCGGATTGTCGGAAGTTACATCGTTTGAAGCCATGGGCCTATCCTCCGAGACGCTTGCTGCCGTGGAAGCGCTGGGCTGGCGCGAGCCGACTCCGGTGCAGCGCCAAGCGATCCCCCCGGGTCTGGAGGGACGGGACATCGTGGGCATCGCGCAAACCGGGACGGGCAAAACCGGGGCCTTTCTCCTGCCCGTGCTGGAACGCGTGACCGCGGGCGAGGGCCTGCAGTGCCTGGTGCTCTGCCCCACCCGCGAGCTGGCGCAGCAGGTGGTCGGAGAGGCCGTGGCTCTCGCGCGCGGGACTATACTACGATGCGCCTCCATCGTGGGCGGCGTCGGCTACGGGCCTCAGCGCACGGCGCTCGATACCGGTGCTGAAATCATCGTTGCGACCCCGGGACGTCTCATCGATCACATGCGCCGCGGCCAGGCGAACCTGGGCCGGGTCCGCTTTCTGGTGCTCGACGAAGCCGACCGCATGCTGGACATGGGCTTCCGCCCCCAGATCGAAAGCGTTCTCCGGAAGGTGCCGAGGAAGCGCCGGACGATGCTCTTTTCGGCCACCATGCCGCAGGGCGTGCACGCCCTCTCGCTCCAGGTCACCCGTGATCCGGTGCGGGTGGAGGTGGCCCCTTCCGGGACGACCGCGGAGGGAATCGATGAGCGGGTGTACTCGGTCAAGCCGAGCAGGAAGGCGGAGCTTCTGGTGTGGCTGCTCTCCGAGCCGGGCTGGGACCAGGTGCTCGTCTTCACGCGCACGAAGCGAGGCGCCGACATGCTGCGCTCACACCTGCAGCACGCGGGCGTTTCGGTGGATGCCATGCACTCGGACCGCCAGATGCGCCATCGCGTGCGGGCGCTCGACCGCTTTGCCACCGGAGGCGTGCGCGTTCTGGTGGCCACCGACATCGCCCAGCGGGGGCTCGACGTGGAGGGCATCTCGCACGTCGTCAACTACGATATCCCGCTCGATCCCGGCGACTACGTGCACCGCATCGGCCGGACCGCCCGGGCGGGCGCCGTCGGCACCGCCGTCAGCTTTCTGACCGCGGGCGACCTGGCCTTCTTCAAGTCCATCGAGCAACTGCTGGGACGTACCCTGGAGCGCATTCATCTCCCGGAATTCGACTACGCCGGAAGACCGGTCAGACAGCGGGAGGACGGAGCGGTGCGCAAGCATCCCCGCTCGGCGCGCGGCTTCGGGTCGAAATCCGCCGATTCGCTCTCTCCGGAGGAGTTGGAACAGCTTCTGGGACGGCGTGGATAAGGCGTCGAAACGCGGCCTGGAACCTCAAACCGGACACGAGCAAACCCATGATCCTGAAGCGCTACGGCACCATGCTGCACAGCGTCCAGCCCGATTTCGATTCCCGGGCCCTCACCGAGATCGGGTTCCGCCGGGATCGGCGGCTATCGGTGCGCGCGGCCGACTTCGACGAAGGATACGAGAAGGTCGAAACGATGGAGTTGTCGGCCCAGGCCGACGGTCCGGTGCACGACCACGCGGAGCGGGAGCTGCTCAGCAATCTCGAACGAGAGCTTCGCCGGGCCGAAGCCGATGCAGGCGAGGATGGCGCAGTCGTCATCGAGAGCAGGCAGGGAGTTGACTACCCCAAGACCCGGGACCGGAAGCAGAATCAGATTCGTGAGGGCCGGAACCGGCTGTACTTCCACTGGACCATTGACCCGCCGTTGCGCGTGAGCCTGTTTCGCGCGCGCCAATGACTTGAACCCAATCCCGCCGTTTGGCGTACTAGGGGCAGGCGAGCCCGTCGGATGACGCGGTTCGCTGCAGGCATAGATGCAAGGAGGTGGACGATGCTGATTCGCAGATCGAGTACCCGTTTCAGGGGACAGAGAGACTATACCCTTTCCAGCAGGCGCGAAACTCGCCTCACGGCGAGCGAGAGGCTGCTGGGCAGAGTGTCCCCGGCCCTTGTCGAAAAGTCCCGTCGGGAAAGGACGAACGCCGCGGCGTAGCGCCCGCGATCCGTAACCGGACCCGGCGGGGTTGACACGCAAACCACAGTACGGAGTTCCGAGATCGCCTCGGGGCTCCGTTTTTTCTTTGTTGTGACTCGCTTCAGCGCACGTCGTCCGTCACCGACCTCGGCGTCTGCCACCTCTCGAACCAGCTGCGCAGGTAGAGCTGCGTGCGCAGGAAGTTGGAGGGGATGCTGGAAGTGCCGTGCCACTCGTCCTTGAAGCGCACCATGGCCGCGGGGATCTTCTGGACCCGCAGCGCCTGGTAGAACTCCTCGGTTTGTCCCATCGGGGTGCGCAGATCCATCTCGCCGGTCATTAGCATGGTCGGCGTGGTCACGTTCCCCACGTACATGAGCGGGGAGCGGCGCAGATGCTCCGACGGGTCCTCCCACGGGAAGTGCTCGAAGTTCTTGTACCAGGTCGCTCCGTCGGTGGTGCCGACGAACGAGAGCCAGTTGGTGACCGGGCAGTTGGCCGACGCGGCCCGGAAGCGGTCGGTGTGGCCGACGACCCAGGAGGTCAGCACGCCGCCTCCGGAGCAGCCATAGACGAACATGTTGTCGGTGTCGACGTAGCCCCTGGCGATAACCTCGTCGACCCCGTTCATGAGATCGTCGTAGTCCTTGCCCGGATACGCGTTCTTGATGGCGTTGCCGAAGGCGCTGCCGTAGCCCGAACTGCCCCTCGGGTTGGTGTAGAGGACCACGTAGCCGTTGGCGGCGTGATCCTGCCAGCCGAAGTTGAAGCCGACGTTGTACATCCCGTGCGGTCCGCCATGGATCGCCAGGATCAGGGGATAGCTCTCGGAGGGATCGAAGTCCGGAGGCTTGATGATCCAGCCCTGGATGTCGAAGTCCTCGACGGACTTGTACCACACTTCCTCGACTTGGCCGAGCCTGACATCGGCGAGCACGTCGTCGTTCACGCGGGTGAGCTGCCGAATGTCGTCGGGGCTGTCGAGTTCGAAGGAGACGACGTCCCCCGCCTCGTGGTAGCTCGTGAGGGTGCCGACCGCCTGCCCGCGTTCGTCGATGCTGCTGACCGCGAGCATGTGGTTCCCGCTGGTCACCGCGCGCGGCTCGCCGTTCACGGGGGCGAACCACAGGTTCGAGTTGCCCGTCATCGCGGCAGTGAAGTACACCCCGCTGCCGTCTCGCGCCCAGGTCACGTTGGAGAGCCCGCGCCCCAGCTCGCCGGCGAGGCGCCGGGACCCGGAGCCGTCGGCGTTCATCACGTAGAGTCCGGTCTCGACGTAGGTGTCGTCGGACCAGTCGTTGCCCTGATAGGCGATCAGACGTCCGTCGGGGGAGGGAACCGGGCTCCCGTCCGGCCCGCGGTGGTCGGTGATCTGGCGAATCGCGCGCGAACGCACATCCACGGCGTAGATTTCCGACTCGCGCCAGGTCTGATCGATGTCCTCGGAGTCCTCGATGCGGAGCGACTGGAAGACGATCTCCGAGCCGTCGGGTATCCACTGGGGAGACGAGTGGTTCCAGTCCCCGTCGGTGAGTTGGCGTGGTGTGCCGCCTTCCGCAGGCACCAGGAAGAGGTGCTGGAAGCCGTCGTCGATATAGCCCCGGCGGTCACGGCGGTAGGTCAGCCGGGTGACGATCTTCGGGGTCTCGGTCCACTGCGCGCCCTCGGGAGGCGAAGGCATGTCGATCGCCCACCTCTCGTCCGACGGCACCGTCATGACGAAGGAGATGTGCGAGCCGTCGGGTGACCAGGCGATGTTCGAAGGACTTTGCTCGAGGCGCGTGACTTGCGTGGTCGCGCCCTCCGCATCCATCCAGCGCACGAAGATCTGCGCGTCCCGCAGGAACGCGATGCGGGTGCCGTCGGGCGACCAGCGCGGGTTCGATCCCTCAAGCAGGAAGCGGGCGCGCGAGCCATCGGCGTTCATCACCCACACCGACGACGCACGACGGTCTTCCTGCTGGTCCACCCACGATCGGGTGTAGACGATCTCGCTGCCGTCGGGAGAGATGCGTGGATCGCTCACCCACTCCCAGTCCAGGTACTTCTCGAGGGACAGAACCTCCGCCCCCTCCTGGGCCAACGCCTGCGTTGCGAGGGCGAGCAGCAGAAACAGCGGGGTCATTCGGGCTGCGCGGACCATCTTCATCCTCCGGAATGCAGAACGCGCTCTTGAGCCTGTGGAAGAGCTCGGGAACAGACCAAAAAGCTACCGGACTCCAGACTGCCGGGCCAGTCTCGGGCGCCGGCGGGAGGAAGGCCGGAATGGTCAGGTCCCGTGGGCGGGGGACGAATTCCGGCGCACCTCATCGCAGCCGCCAGTGGCCTCTCAGGATCAGGGACTGAGTGGCGGGTCCGGCTACGCCCTCCCGACGCGAGGCTTCGAGGTACACGCTGCCCTGTTTGCTGGCCCGATAGCGGAGGCCGCTGTTGAAGGTCCGGGTGCCGCCCTGTGCCAGGACGAAGCCGCCGTAAGGCGTTCCTGCAAAGGATCGCAGGCCGTATTCGATCTCGGCGTTGAGAAAGGCGCCCCGGTGCACCGGGGCGAGGCCGTTCGCGGCTGCACCCGTGACGCCGTGACGGTACAGCTGCTGCACGCCCCCGGAGGCGTCGCCCCAGGAGGGCACCAGCCGGAGCGCCAGGCCTTCGCCCAGAGTCTGGGGATCGATCTGGATGCGGCCGCTGAAGCCCCATTCCCGATAGCCGTCCTGGCGCGTGGCCATCATCCGGCCCCGGCCCTCCGCGGTGAGTCCGAGGGAGGCGCGCGCGTAGCGGATGCCGCCGCCCAGCTCGAGTGCCCCGCCCTCCGCGCCGTCTCCGCCGTCGTAGCGCATGCCGGCTTCCAGAGAGAGAGCGAGTTCGTCGCCCGAGTCGAAGGAGAATGCGCGATTGCCCTCCATGGCCAGCCGCGCCCGCTGGATGTCCACGTCGAGGGCGTCCATGTCGCGGTTCTCTTCGACATCGACCTTCGTCATCCAGGCATCGCCCTTGGCGCGCAACGAAGCGGCTCCCGCGGAGAGCACTATGGCGCTTCCGCCCGCGGCCGCGCTCAGGAACCCGGTGTCGCCGGAGCGCATCTCGCCGGTAGACTCTTCGATCGAGACCTCGCCTCCGCCGTAGCCGGCCGTTGCC
Source organism: Longimicrobiales bacterium (assembly GCA_965225805.1). GTDB lineage: Bacteria > Gemmatimonadota > Gemmatimonadetes > Longimicrobiales > Gaopeijiaceae > BD2-11. Next base: position 4,393,175 of record OZ245327.1, on the reverse strand, counting down.
CAGACGGCCAGGCTCCGTTCGCTGGAGAACCAGGCCGCGTAGGGATGGACGCTGGTGATGTCGGCTTCGTAGTCGCCGGTGACGAGGTAGGGGCCGGTGCGGTGGCTGAACTCGAACGCGCTCGTGGAGCGGGACAGCGCGATCCCGGTGAGGAGGTCCGCCCGGACCCGCATGTCGGCTCCCGCATGCAGACTGAGGATGTTCCCGTCCCAGTCGGTGTTGTCGCCCGTGGGCCCGTCGAGAACGCGATAGTCGCCGGTCCCCCAGACCATGGTGGCACGCGCCGGGGAGCCTTGCTGCTGGCTGTTGCCGCCGCCCGGCCCCACCGGCATGAGGAAGGAGGTTCCGCCCAGCGATTGCCGCAGGTTCAGTCCTCCGAAGCCGGCCAGGGCTCCCAGCCGGGCGGCGGGAGCGTCGGAGCCGGCGGTCCCGGTTCGTCCCGGCTCCGACGCGTGGCTCTGCGCTCGGCCTCCACCACCGAGGGCGAGGCCGCCGGGGTTGAAGATCGAAGAGACCGCTGAGGCTCCGGAGACAGCGCCCCCCGGGGCGGCTCCGAAGATCGCTCCGCCGGGACCGTGGGCACCCGGCGACATGACGCGGGCAGCCATTCCCGCCATGCCAACCAGCGAGGAAAAACCGCCCAGGTTGGTTTGTGGCCCCTGTTCATCTCTGGTCGCCGCGCCCTCGACCCGGTCTCTGATGGCCGACACCGTGCTCGCCGTCATCGCGGCCGCAGCGTAGGGCAGGATGTTCAGGTTGAGCTGGTTGGCTCTTTCCTTTGGATCGTCGGTCGTGGCGTCCGCCACGTTTGAGGGTGGACCCGCGCCGACGGCGTTGACCGCGCGCACACGGTAGTGGCGTGTCGTTCCCGGCTGAACCATGTCGGCGTAGCGGGCCGCCATCGAGGTCGCCAGGGCGGTCCAACCCGACTGCCCGTCGTCCGAGGCTTCGATTTCGTAGCCGGTGACGGGAGAGCCGCCGTCGTAGGCGGGCGCGTTCCACATCAGGTCGATGTGGGTGGTCGACGTGGCCATGGCTCCGAGGTTTGTGGGCGCGTCGGGCACGGTCGCATCGGTGGTGGCGCCCGCCACGTTCGAGGGTGGTCCCGTCCCCTCGGCATTGATGGCCAGGATCCGGTAGTAACGCCGGGTGGCCGGGTCGAGGTTGCCGTGGCTGTATTCGGTGGACGTCGATCCCGTGTTTTGCACCAGAATGGTCCACTCGCCGTCCGCGCTCGGCGCCACGTCGATTCTGTAGCCGATGACCGGGGAGCCACCGTCGGAGTCTGGGGCGCTCCACTCCAGGTCGATCCGGGAGGTGCCGTTGGCGACCGCGGTGAGATTCTGCGGCGCGCCGGGCGTTGTGGCGTCGGTGGTGGCGGATGCTTCGTTGGAAGCAGGGCCGACGCCTACGCGGTTGATCGCGGACACCCTGTAGTGCCGCGTGGCGCCGGGGGGGAGGGTCTGGTGTGCATAGCTGGTGGCCGTCGAGCCGGTGCTCTCCCGAAGTACGCTCCAGGTCGTCCCGCCATCCGGGGAGACTTCGATCTGGTAGCCTGTGATGGGAGCGCCGCCGTTGAAGTCGGGCGGGCTCCAGGAGAGGTCGATCCGCGATATGCCGTTCGCGGTCGCGTTCAGTGCGAGGGGGGCACCGGGCAGCACGGCGTCGGTGGTCGCGGAAGCCACGTTCGAGGGGGTTCCGCGGCCAACCGGGTTGATCGCCAGGACGCGATAGTGGCGGGTTGTCCCGGGAGCGAGGTCCACGTCCGAGTATGTCGTCCCGGTGGACCCGGTGTTGGCTTCCAGAACGGACCATGTGCGACCACGGTTGTGTGAGACGTCGATTCTGTACCCGGAGACGACGACGCCGCCATCGAATTCGGGCGGGCTCCAGGACAGGTCGATCCTGTTTTCGCCCTGCGCTTCAGCGGTCAGGTCCCGGGGCGGTCCCGGCACGGCGTCGGTGGTGGCGGAGGCCACGTTTGATGGTGAGCCCACGCCTAACATGTTGATGGCGGCGACCCGGTAGTGGCGCGTGCTCCCGGAGAGAAGCCGCTCATGCGCGAACGTAGTATTCGTCGCATAGGGGATGGCTCGAAGCACGCTCCACGTGGTGCCGCCATCGACGGAGACCTCGATCTGGTAGCCTATCATCGGTGAGCCGCCGTCGAAGTCGGGCGGGTTCCAGGAGAGGTCGATGCGCGACGTTCCGATTGCAGTTGCGTTCAACGCGAGGGGGGCGTGGGGCAGAACCGCATCGGTGGTCGCTGAAGCCACATTCGAGGGGGTTCCCGGGCCAACCGGGTTGATCGCCAGGACGCGATAATAGCGCGTTGTTCCGGGAGCCAGGTCCACGTCCGAGTATGTGGTCTCGGTGGATCCCGTGTTGGCTACCAGCACGGACCAGGAAAGACCCTGATCTGCCGAAAACAGGATTTGATAGCCCGTGATCATGGTGCCGCCGTCGTCGCGGGGCGCACTCCAGGACAAGTCGATCCGGCTGGAATCCACGGCTTCGGCAACCAAGCGGCCAGGGGCTCCGGGAGGGGTGGCCACGGTCGTCGCGGAAGCCACGTTCGAGGGCGGACCGGTGCCAATCGAGTTGATCGCGTAGACGCGGTAGTGGCGGGTCGTCTGCGGGTCCAGGCCGGTGTGCTCGAAGGTCGTGACCGTCGATTCCGTATTCGCGAGCGCGCGCCAGCTTCCACCCCCGTCCTCGGATACTTCGATCAGGTAGCCGGTGATCGCGCTCCCTCCGTCGTCGGTGGGCGGGCTCCAGGACAGATCCAACTGCCGGTCCCCAGGGGAGGCGGACAGGTTCGTCGGTGGACCGGGGACCGAGGCTTGGGGCCCGCCGCCTCCGCCACCACCTCCTCCTCTGCCTCCCCCGCCGCCTCCGGTGCCGCCCCCCCCGCCTCCGGTGCCTCCTGCTCCGCCGTTGCCGCCGCTGCCGCCTCCGGTGCCGCCGCCTCCACCATTGCCGCCGTTGCCGCCGCCGTTGCCTCCACCATTGCCGCCGTTGCCGCTGGAAGCGGACGGAGTGGCGGTTGTCGTCGCCGCCGGACCCACATCGACGGAGTTCTTGGCACGCACGTAGAATGTGTAGGTGGAGCCGTTATTGAGATCTGTGGCGGTGACTTGGCGGGTTGCCGCGTTGACGACGTTCCAGGTGACCTGGTCCTGGCTCCACTGGTACTCGATGATCTCGCTTCGGCCATTGCTCGCCGGAGGACTCCAGGAGAGCGTCGCGAGCGAATTTCCGGGACTCGCCTTGAAGTTGGTGGGCGCGCCCGGGGCGGTGGGTTCGACGGGTGTTGAGGTGACCGAGGCCGGATCGCCCGGCCCGATGCGGTTATGGGCTCGCACATGGAACGTATAGGCGGTGCCGTTGTTCAGGTTGGTGACGGTGACGGTCCGCATGGTCGTCGTTTGGTTGGTCGGCCAATTGTCAGGGTCATGGCTCCACTCGTAGCGGGTGATCGTGGCGCCGCCGTTGCTGGCGGGCGGATCCCATTTGAGCGTGATCTGCTCGTCGCCGGGTTGGGCCTGCAGGTTTCTGGGCGGGCCGGGCTCCTCGGGAGCGGCGATGGGTCTGCCCGTGACACTGGTGTGCGGACCATATCGAACGTCGTTTACGGCGCGCACCTGGAAGGTGTAGGCGGTGCCGTTGGTGAGGCTGCCGACGGTCTCGGAGAAAGTCAGTCCGATGTCGGTCCAGCCCCCACTCGTGCCCAGCCGCCACTCGTAGCGGGTGACGGCTTCGCCACCATCGTCGTCGGGCGCGTCCCAGAACAGCGTTACCATTTCGTTCCCGGGTTCCATCCTCAGGTTCTCGGGCATTCCCGGGAAGGTGGCCGGCTTGGCAGTCACGCTGGCGGCAGGACCCTCGTCGACGGCGTTTACAGCCCGCACGTAAAACGTGTACCGGCTGCCGTTTTCGAGATCGTCAACGATCTCGCGCCGTGAGAGGCCGTTGCCGGTCCAGGGGCCGTTGCTGTTCTGACTCCACTCGTAACGGAGGAGGCGAGAACCACCGTCGTCGGCCGCGTCCCAGGAGAGCGTTACCCGCCGGTTGCCGGGGTCGGCCTCCAGTTCTTGGGGCGCGCCCGGTGCGGTTGCGGGGGTGGCCGTCACAGTCGCCGCCGGGCCCTCTCCAGCCGAGTTGACGGCGCGAACATGGAAGGTGTATGGCGTGCCGTTTTCGAGGCTGGAGAGGGTTGCGCGCCTGGTCAGGCCGGTGGAAGTCCAGCTGTCGGTGTTCCCTCGACTCCACTCGTAGCGAGAGATGTTGGCCCCGCCGTTGTTATCGGGCGCGTCCCATGTCAGGACGGCGCGGCGGTTGCCGGGTTCGGCCTCCAGGTTGGTCGGGGCGCTCGGCTTGAAGACCGCTTGGGACGGCGTGGCGTCGATGCTGGGCGCCGGGCCCTCGCCGCTGTCGTTCCAGGCCCGGACGTAGAAGGTGTATTCCCTGTCGTTGTCGAGGTTGGTGGCGAGAGCGGTAGTGGTGGTGCCCGTCGACATCCACGTGCCGCCGCTGCCCTGCTTCCACTCGTACTTTCTGATGGGCGAACCGCCGTTATTGGCCGGCGGGCTCCAGCGGATCCTGACCTGCTGGTTGCCGGGCTCGACCCTGAGGTCCTGCGGCGGACCCGGCCGACCGGCCGGCCGGCCGGTGACGCTGGCTGCCGGGCCTTGGCCCGCCGAGTTCACGGCTTGCACGTAGAAGGTGTACGTGGTGCCGTTCTCGAGGCCGGTGTCGGTCGCGGTCGTGGCCGTGCCGACCGCGTTCCAGCTGCCGCTGGGTCCGCGACGCCATTCGTACCTAAGGGTTTCCGTCCCTCCGGTGTTGGTCGGAGCCTCCCAGTCGAGGACTACAAGCCCGTTGCCGGGATCCGCCTGCAGGTTGTTGGGCCGGCCGGGGCGGGTGGTCGGCGTCTGGCCGGTTCTGTTCTCCAGTTCAATCCGGAAATCCAGCGAGTTCTCGCCCGTCACCGACTCAATCGGGGGGTCGATGCTGAAGTTGTCGTACTCCAGCCAAACCGTATCGCCGGCTTCGGCGCCCGTCTCGAAGGTCAGCGTTATGGTGCTGCCGTCGATGACAACCCCGCCGATGATCGGACATGTCTCGGGAGCCGAATTGATTACCAGCTTGAAGTAGAAGTCCGGTCGAGTCGGGGTGTCCGACAAGTCTTCGTCCAGTGCCACGTTGAAGACCAACGTCACGATAGTCCCGTCGATCCAGCCCTCCTGTACAGTCGGCCGCTCCCTTCTGCGAGACATCGAGTTGCTTGTCACCGTCCGGGACATCCAGCTCGGATTCGCCGCGACACGAATGCGCCTGCCGTCCTCCGAGTCCCGCGCGCCAGCAAGCTCCGAGGCGTTCGGCTTCTCGAGGGCGTAGTTCGCAACCGTCAGGGACAGGCTTTGGGCGAGGGCGGTCGCGGGAAGGCCGACGAAGAACGCGACGCCGAGGGCGAGAACGAGCGCAAGCGGCTGGTATTTTCGATCTGTTGCGAGCGTCCGGCGCCGTCGGCCCGGGTGCATGTAGGAAGGAGTCAAGTCGGTTCGTCTCAACGTTTGGCGTTCTGGAGGCAGAACCTCAGGAAAGGAAAACCCCATGTATACCGTATACGGTATGTTTCTGGAAGCGCAAGTACGATAACCTGTGGTCGTCCGGTGCCTGCCCGACCGCCCGTTCGGCGCTCGCTCGCAGCCTTCAAGGAAAGTTTCAAGAACGCGTCATCAAAGTTTCGCCGGCACATGAGCAAGGAGTGGGCCAATCTCCCTTTGGACAGAGTCTTCCGCCGGCGATCCCGAACGTCGGGGGACGGGAATTCGTCGCCGCGCAGCCCATTTGCTCGCATGCCCCTGGTGTCCCCACATTCCCATCCTGTCAGCTTCGAGCACCAGCGTGCATCGGTGCGCCACGAGACTCCGGGAGGGACGGCAATGGCCCTGACGACCACAACATCTCGGGATGTGTTTTCAGCAGAACGACTCGGCAGCGGAGGGAGCGTATGGTCAGCCGTGCTCGTCGCTGTTTGCGCGGCTGCGTTCCTGGCTTCGACCGCGGACCACGTCTCCGCCCAGGACGGCTATCGCATGCCTCCTGCGGAGATCGTGCGCATCCTGGATGCGGCCCCTCCCCCCTTCGTGAACGTCAGCCCCGACGGGGAGTGGCTCGTCCTCACCGGGCGGCGCAGCATGCCCTCCATCGCGGACATGGCCCAGCCCATGCTTCGTCTTGCCGGCCGGCGAATCAACCCGGCGACCAACGGCGTCTTCGGGCCCTCCACCGGCCGTGATCCGGGGCTGATTACGAGCCTTTCCGTCATGAGCGTCGCGGATGGTTCCCAACGCGCCGTCGACGCGCCCGAAGGTGGCTGGGGTTCGCCGCGCTTCGCGCCCGGGGGGGACCGTTTTTCTGTGACGCGGACGGTGCCGGACGGGATCGAGCTCTGGATCGGAAGCGTCTCCGAGGCCAGCGCCCGCAAGTTGACCGACGAGTTGCTGAACGCCGTGCGGGGTGAGCCCTGCAGCTGGATGCCCGGCGGAGGAGAGCTGCTCTGCAGTCTCATTCCCTCCGGTCGCGGGCCCGCGCCCTCCGTGCCCCCGGTTCCCGAATCCCCGATCATCCAGGAGGCGGACGGCCGGACCGCGCCCGTGCGGACCTATCAGGACCTGATCGAGGACCCCCACGGCGAAGCGCTTTTCGAGTACTACTGGACCTCCCAGCCCGCGCTGGTCGATGCCGCCAGCGGGACGGTGCGCACGCTGGCGGAGCCCGGAATGTGGGATCTCAGCTCCTCGCCCGGCGGAGAGTACATCCTCGCGGAACGCACGGTGCGCCCGTTCTCCTATCTGGTGCCGGAGACGCGCTTTCCGAAGGAGCTCGAGGTGTGGCGCCGGGACGGCGAGGTAGTCGCCCATGTCGCCTCGATCCCGCTTGGGGAGGGCGCTCCCATCGGGGGCGTGGAGGAAGGACCGCGCTCGCATGGATGGATGCCCGGGGAGGCGCACACGCTGATGTGGGTGGAGGCGCTTGACGGTGGCGATCCCTGGACGGACGCGGAGTACCGGGACCGCGTGATGCGACTCGGCGTGCCGTTCGACGGGGAAGCGGGGGAGATGGCGCGCACCGAACTCCGCTATGCGGGATTGTCGCGCGGAGAAGACGGCCTGGCGCTGCTGTCCGAGACCGAGCGGCGGTCGAACACCATCCGGACCTGGGAAATCGATGTGGCCGGCGAGGCGGAACCCAGGTTGATCTGGGAGCGCGATACGCAGGATCGGTACCGCGATCCCGGGACGCCGGTCACCCGTCGGACCGAGAGCGGTGAGTCTCTCATCGTCCAGGATGGGGACTGGATCTTCCTCTCCGGGGCGGGAGCCTCGGATGCCGGCGACCACCCCTTCCTCGACCGCATGAACCTGGGCACGGGCGAGAGCGAACGCCTCTTCCAAGCGGCACCGGGCAGCTACGAGTCGATGGTCGCCATGCTCGACAACGACGGCCGCCGGATCCTGACGCAATACGAAACCCCTCTAGAGCCCCCCAACTACTTCGTGCGCGACACCCGCTCGGACGGCCGCAGGCAGCTGACCCGGTTCGAGAATCCCCACCCCGAACTCTCCGGCGTGACGCGCCAGTTCGTGACCTACGAGCGCGAGGACGGGGTGCAGCTCTCCGGCACGCTCTATTTGCCCGCGGACTACGAAGAGGGAACCCGGCTGCCCACCATGGTCTGGGCCTATCCCCGGGAGTACTCGAATCCCGACGTGGCCGGCCAGGTACGTGGCTCGCCCAGCCGCTTCACGCGCGTCGGCGGCGCCTCACACCTCTTCTTCCTGACCCAGGGATATGCCGTCTTTGACGGACCCACGATGCCGATCATCGGGGAGGAGACCCCCAACGACACGTACGTCGAGCAGCTGGTGAGTTCGGCCGAGGCGGCAGTGGACAAGGTGGTCGAGATGGGCGTCACCGACCGCGACCGCGTCGGCGTCGGCGGTCACAGCTACGGCGCCTTCATGACCGCCAACCTGCTCGCCCACTCCGACCTGTTCCGCGCCGGCATCGCGCGCAGCGGGGCGTACAACCGCACCCTCACGCCCTTCGGCTTCCAGAACGAGCGGCGCACTTTCTGGGAGGCGGGCGACGTCTACTTCGCGATGTCGCCCTTCATGCACGCCGATCAGATCAACGAGCCGATGATCATGATCCACGGGGAGGCCGACAACAACTCCGGCACCTTCCCGGTGCAGTCCCGGCGCATGTTCCACGCCCTCAAGGGTCACGGGGGCACGGCCCGCCTGGTCATGCTGCCCCACGAGAGCCACGGCTACCGCGGGCGCGAGTCCATCATGCACACGCTCGCCGAGATGGTCGAGTGGATGGACACCTACGTGAAGAACGCGCCCCGGCCGGTGACGGACCGGTAGGAAAGGATCGACAGGACCGGGGCTTCGCGCCCAAGTGTGCCGCCGTCCCGCGCGTGAACCAGGGCTGTCGGCGGTGTTCGGGGGCGTGAAGTATCCCGGAGAATCCGAGTGACCGGCTCGTTGGAGGCCACTGCCCGCCGGCGAGGCGCCGCTGGATAACATCGAATTCCTGGCCGACCGCATCAACGAGGCTTCCGAATCGGAATTCGCCACAGTCGAGCAACTGAGTCGAGCGATCGAAGAGTTTGCTGAACCGACGGGGCGGTGAGTTCGGCCGGCTACGTCGCCGTCAACAGCGCCATCACGTCCTCCCGGCTCGCCATCTCCTGCTCGCGTTCCAGAAACGGTCGCACGTCAGCGGAGACACCGCTCCAGGAAATCGCGGCGAGCCGTCGAAGCACCGCCCTCCGCCAACCGTCCCGGGTAAGAGGGATGGTCCCGGCGTCACTCTGCGCAAGCGCTGAATTCAGCAGTCGGAGGTTGGGCGACGGCCAGGCGGGATCGCTCAAGTACCAGACGAAGTCGTGGACGTCCCGGCCCTTGGTCCACGGTCGGCGGAGCAGTGCGTGCAGCTTGCCGGCAAACAGAGACGCGCGGTCGTGGTGATGGAGTCGCAGGGGCACATGCCTGCGAACCAGCCGGGTTTCGGTGACCGCTCCCTCCGGGGGTCGGGTGTCCACGTCCACCTTGACGGCCAGAACCTCGTCGCGATGCGGGGACAGCCCGGTCTCGTACAGGATGCCGGAGAACCGCACCCAGGCCGAGTGGACGCTTCCTCGGTCGCGGAGTGAAGTCCTTATAGCGTATTGCTCGCGTCGGAACTGGCGAGTCGTCGCCTTGATCCACCTCCGCAGGTCGTAAGCTTCGCGGGCACCTTCCAGGGCGAAACCGAGATCCTCCGAGTACCGGGGCAGATCGTACAGGAAGCGAAGAGCGGTGCCTCCCTGGAAGGCCAGCACGCCCATCGCTCCCGCGCGCTGAAGTCCCTCCAGAACGCGGGCCTGAAGATACTCCCGCAGCACGTTGCGACCCTGAAGGGGGTCCATGTTCCCAACCAGTGCGCGCACATGGTCCTTCATAGCTCCTGGAAGGCCAGCCCGGGATCGTTCGAGAGTGCCCGCACGCAGGCGGCGGCTCGAATCAGCTTCGGCCGGCCGAGGGACGAGGCCAGGTTTCGCATCACGTCGGGTGAAAGGTTCTCGACATTCAGGCGGAGCTCTCCGATCCACGCGGGATCATCGCCGCCAGGTTGCAGGTGAACCAAGTCCAGAAAGGCTTTTTCCGGAGATGCCACGAAGGCGCTTTGCCCCGGCCCGAGGTTCACCAGCCGGTAACCGCGCCGCATGTCTCCCTTCAGATACCTGAACGAGTAGCGCCCCAACGGTGTTGTCCTGACATGCTGGCGCCCCGGACCGCAGCTGGTGACTTCCGGTACGAACTCCGGAATGGCGTGCGCGAACGCGAGCGCGGACAAACCGGTCACGTAGCTTCCTGGAACGAGCCGGTTCGCGACGAGGAAGGGATGGGGGATCAGCTTCCGGTAGGGGGGTGCCAGCGAATACAGGCCCCTCCTTAGCCGGAAGAGGCTCCCGGAGCGGCACCAACGGCTGAGCTGCGCTGGAAGTCCCGGTTCCGGTGAACGCCCGGCCATCAGGAACCCCGTCTCGAAGACGGGCTCGTCCTCAACGATTTCGAGGAGTTCGGAGAATTGCATACGATAAACATTGCCTGATCAGGCAAGTTATCGCAATGAACCAAGCGCGACTGACCACCTACACTCTCTCGATTCGATTCTCGTCTTCGACTTGGACTGGGATCCCCTGGATAGACCTCGCCAAGCGGTGAGTCGACCACCCAACCCCTTTTGCTTCACCACCCGCCACCGTCCTATCCTTCCCCCATGTCCCATCCGAGCATCATCACGCCCGCTCAGGCTGGTCACGGTTCAGGGCGCTGGGCGACTGTCCGTGCTCCCGTCTTTCGCGCCGATGCGGTAGCCAGGTTCGTGGTATTGGCCGTTGCCACCACGGCTTTGCTCTCGCAGGCACTCCACGCGGTGGCGTTGACCGCGCGCGAGTCACCAGAGATCGCGTTCGCTGCGACTCCTCTCCCCTCCGACTCGGTTCTGCTTGTGACGTTTCTGGACGTCGGCCAGGGTGACGCAGTACTCATCCGCGCGCCCGAGGGCCAGACGGCCCTGGTAGACGCAGGAAGAGGCAACATCGTCCCAGTGCTGCGGGGGATGGGCGTGGAACGGATTGATCTGCTGGTAGCCACGCATCCACATGCGGACCACATTGGCGGGATGGTGGCGGTGATCGAGTCGATGCCCGTGCGGTTCTACATGGACAACGGGCAGCCCCACACAACTGCGACCTATCGAAGATTGCTGGCGACACTCGCTGCCCGGCCTGAGATCGGGTATCTGGAGGCTGTGCCGCGGAAGATTTCGCTTGGGAGTGCCGAGATCGAGGTGCTACCGCTGCTCCCGGGCGCGACGACCGACCTCAACAACCGCTCCGTCGCACTGGTCGTACGTTTCGGGAGCTTCCGGGCCTTCCTGAGCGGCGATTCGGAGGTGCGCCAATTGACGCATCTCGTTGGCCAGGGGGTTGTTCCGTCGCTGACGCTGTTGAAGGCGCCGCATCACGGCAGCGACAATGGGTTCACATGGGCTTTTCTGGAGGCTGCAAGGCCCGAAGTGGTGGTAATCTCAGTAGGTAGGAACACCTACGGGCATCCGAGGCCGTCCGCGTTGCAGGCTTACGCCGGTGTGGGTGCGAATGTGCTTCGAACGGACTTGGAGGGGCACGTGGAGATTCTCGGATACAAGCACGGAGCTTACGGCTTGACGCTCGGCGAACAGGTGGCGTCGACACGCGGGACGGGTGCGCGTGACACTTGGATCGGGGATGAAATCGGAATCTCGGCGGATAGTGCGGTGATCGGCGCGGGTAGGGCTGTAGCGCCAGAATCTGCCTCGAGCGGTCTCGGCCTCCGCCTCCGCGTGAATGCCGACGCGCCCGGCAACGACAACCGGAACCCGAACGGAGAGTACGCGGTGCTCGAAAGCCGGCAGCATGTAGCACTGGCAATTGGTGGATGGACGCTGTGTGACGCCGCGCGCCACTGCTTCCGTTTTCCACCAGGAGCGATTCTGGAAGCGGGTGGACGGATCGTAGTCCATACCGGCGTTGGAGAGAACGACGGCGAGCACTACTACATGGGTCGGGGAAGCGCGGTCTGGAACAACGACGGAGACGCGGCGACGCTATTCAACGAAGCGGACGCAACGGTGCTCGTGTTCCGGTATTGAGCGATGGCCACATGAATGACGAGACCGCCGCTGGCCGCAACCAACGTCTCTGGGTGGTTGACCGCATCGAATCGGAGATCGCGGTACTGGTAAGGGACGACGATGCCCTTTCGGAGGACGTGCCGTTGGCGGTGCTTCCAGCGGGCGTTATCGAAGGCGCGGTGTTGCGGGTTCCGGAAGTCCGCGGTCAGTCGGCTTGGCATTCCTCGGCCGTTGACGGCGAAGCTCGTCAGGAGAGGTTGCAGCAAGCGGAAGAGCTGCTGCTGCGCCTCCGGAAGCGCGACCCCGGGGGGGACGTGGTGCTGTAGGGGAACATCTCCGTCGCGCGAGGTTTGCTCTGTGTCAGCAACCCATTGATCGGTTGCATCGGGCTGATTGGCACTTCGCCGATTCTCGCGAGCGCGCCATCGATGTCTCGATGCTTCCCGCGCAGGATGTAAGCTGCTGCGTACGGTTCATGTGCGGACGGCGAGAAGACGAGGGGCTTTGGCCTGGAGGGGGGCTGGTGAGGAGATTGGCGGTCACGGCCCCCTCCGCAGCGGGCTGAACGCGTTTGCGCGTGAGCGTGGCGAGGTTGGCGAGCAGGGCCTCGAAGCTGTGGACGGGCAGGCCGTCCGGGGTGCGTTTACTGCCCCCTCCTGGCGCGAGTTGCGCGAGATGGGCGGGCGGGCACGACGGGTGAGGACCGAGTAGCTTCGGCCGCGGTGGGATCGTCGTCGTCGAAGAGGAGCGGTGCGAGCGCGCGGTGCATGTGCCAACGCTCGACCTTGCGAATCCGTGTCGCGCCATCCCACTTTCGTCCCTCGCTGCCTCCCTCGCGGGCGCAAGCTCGCGCCGGTGGGGGCTCACTCAGTTCAGCCCGAACTTGAAGAGGGAGGATGATCCCGATGCGAACGCGAAGCCCGCAGACCGGCACTGCGGCGCGAGCCCTTCTCTGCGCTCTTACCGCGTTGACTTCTGGGTGCGTGACTATCAACGAGACACTGGTTCAGCCTCTTCAATGGATTTGGCTCCTCGTCTCTTCGCTCCTGGCCGGGCTGATCGTCGGTGGGTTTCGATGGCGAGCATGGCACGGGGCTCTGGAGGCATTTGAGCCTCCGACCGCACCGAAGCCGGGGACGAAGTGGTGGCAGAAGGCGTGGATTCCGCTTGTGCTGGTGGGCTTAGTCTTCGTCTGGTTCGCCGTTTACAGCTTTTCCTTGAATCCGTTACCGTCATCGCCGGGACAGAAATGGTGGAATGCCGGCTTCTGGTTTCTCGGCGCGCTGGTCGGCGCGCTGGTCGGGTGGTTCAGCGGCAGGGCGGGAGCCCGCTGGGAGTTTATGAAGCGATACCCCGGCCAGTCATCGTAAGAGCCGACTAACGAGAGCACGTAGGGCGGAAGCGCCCACAGAAGCGAGGCGGAGGCAAGACCGGAACTGGTGCGAAAGTGAAGTAAACACTCGAATGGGAATCAAATGGCCAACACACTGATTGGTTGCGGCGGCACCGGTGCCCATGTGGCCTTGGCGTTCATGCGCCTGCACACCCTCGGTGACCCGCTGGGCTTCTTCCGGCACGGGCGCAAGCCGATGGATTTGCCAGCCCTGTATCTGGTGGACCAGGATAGCGGTGACGGGGCCGACTCGGACAAGCCGACGGCGTGGCAGGCGCTCCGCCGAGTGCTCGAGCGGCACCCCTCCCGCGCTGTGGGCGGCGACACCGACACCGGTCGGCGCTGGCCAACGCCGCGAGCTGTAACCCCGCTACCGGTGGGGGCGAGCAAGGATTTCCTGGCCGAGGGCATGACCAGCCTCAGGCAGCGCTACCCCAATTCCAACTATCTCGACTGCATCCTGTCTCCCGGCCAGCGGGCCATCGAGTTTTCGCGCGGGATGATGGGATCGCCTGCAGTCGGATCGCTTCTGTTCAAGCTCAAGAGCTACGACACCAGGCCCGACGATCCTGACATCAACCATGATGAATTCTACCACCAGCTGTTAAACGTGAAGGGTCGCGTCGTGGTGGTGGGGTCGGGCGTGGGAGGCACGGGGGCCGCCGTCGGTCCTACACTCGCGGAGGAGCTGTCGGGTGTGGACGAGAGACAGGTCATGGCGGTGATGCTCCTCAACTGGTTCGAGTTCGACGAACTCCACGAGCATCTCGGCGAGAACCGGCTCAGAGCGCAGCGCCGCAACAAGGTGATGCAGGAGAATGCTCACTCCGGACTCCGCTACTACGGCAACCGCCTGGCGAAGCACGCGGCCACGGTACCGGTTGGGATCCCGAAGACGGCAATGGCGCCACGCCTCTTCACCGGAGACAATCACCAGCCGATGCGTGAGGCCTACCCGCATGCGTTGGCCGCCATCTGCTGTCTGCGGCAGTTCCTCAGCGCAGACGCCTACAGCAACGGCTTGTATCACCTCGACGCCGAGGATCCTTCCAGACTCGGTTCGGGAACCGGATTGCCCGGGGGCGGCACGATCGGAGACTTGGCGGCGCGCGGGAAAACACTCGTTGACACGTTGGAGACCTACGAGAGAGTGCTGGGCTCCTCGGATTCATATTACCTGAAGCCGATACTCTACGAGCTGCTCGGGGACCGGCGGCAAGAGACGGCGAAGGAACTCGGCAAGCTCCGCGATCGCTACTCGGAGAACCTGGAGTGGCTGGGTGGGATGCTCAATGGTAAGAGCCCCGAGCCGGTCCGGGGATCATTCATCAGGGAAACGGCGATACGGGAGCGCCTGAAGAAGGATCACCCCCTGGAGCTTTCCCGCGTTGACTCCCCGGACCAAGCCGCATCCGAGATCTTTAGCTGGCTCGCGGCATGGGTGAACGAGAAGGCTCCGACTTCCACTCCCGCGGGTCCCAATGGTGTCTACTGGCCGGAGATGCGCGACGACCAGGGACTCACGCCGTCGCCTCAGGAGTCGGGGGCGCTTCGAAAGGTTCCGAAGTCCAACGTGCGTGCCACCTTGGACAGCTTCGTCGATCCGAACCTGATGGTACAGAACGGATGGCCCAACCCGCTTGCCACGGCAGACTATTTCCGCGAGGCAATGGCCAGCGACCGATCCACGGCCATCCGTCAGCTCGAGCTGCTCTTCCTTGGCCTCTTGGTGGGTGAACTCAAACTCCGCAAAAACGAGCGGCGGGACAATCGGCCGGTGTCGCTCGACGAACTTGTCGATGATCGCCGAACCGGAGATGGCAACGATCTGGCGCGCTACGCCCTCGAGCGTACCGGTCGGGCAGGTGTAGTCATGGGATTCACGGCGCCCCGCACCCTGTTCTGCCCGGTGCCCGGTCTGAGCGACCCGGAGTGGTCGGGGCTTTGGAACTCGGTGACGGGCCAGAGGTCCGCCGACTGGAAGGCGCCGGGTCAGTCGTGGGGAAGTGCGACCTCCTATGTCGGGCGAATCCGTGCATGGATCGAGGCATGCAAACGACGACACCCACATGCGACGCCGCCTCCATGGACGAGGATCTTCGACACTACGCCGCCCGAGGGCGGGTACGGCGGCGGAACGCAGCTTCAGGTCCGGTGGAGCGGCGATGAACTGATCGACGTCTTCCTCCCGACGAGAGACGAAGGAGGCCTTCCACCGGAAGTGAAAAACCTGGACCACGCCGACCCCGACGACTTCCTGCGCGAGCACGCGGAAGTAACTGAAAGCGGCAAGCCCAAGTTCTGGCGGGTCGAGTTCGAGATCGCCGGCCAAGGGAAAGTGTACGGCATCTGGGAGGACCACCTCCGACACCTGCAGAAAGTGGGCAAGATCGCATTCTTCGACGACGATGCAGCGCGCCGCGAGGTGTACGCGTTGACCTGGAAGCGGGCGCACGGATACCGCCTAGTGACCCTGCCGGGCACGCTGGTGCTGCGCAGGGGCGACATTGGTATCCGCAGTTGTACGCCAATCGAGCAAAGATTCGTCCCCAACGGTGACACGTCGCGGGGCGTCCTGTATCCCCACTATCCGGTGCGCTGGCGCTACTTCGACCTCCTGATGCCGCGCGGCGACCGGAACGGTAAGGAATCAGTCCTCGACGTGCTGAAGCGCGGGGATGCTCCCGCAGAGCCACGGGAGCCCGAGATCGACGATAGCGGGCAGGCAACGTGGCGCCTGCGCATGCGGGGGCTCGGCGACCCGGTCCCCTTCGTGGCGATGCTCGAAGTGGGTCACAAAGCGCACTGGATGGTGTGGCCCCGGTTCCACGCACGGGACTGGAGGGCCTACTACGTCTATCAGCACTGCACGGACCGACGCATCCGGATCGATGCGCTTTGGCTGAACAATCAGGAGTCCGGCGTCGTGCTATCTCGCACCAAAGCGGAGGACAACCGGAGCTATCCCGTCTGGTTCTCGAAGCAGGAGGCTCGCCATGCAGCCGGCCCACCGGTGGCTCTCTGCGCCTCTAAAGGGGACGACGAGATCGGCATGTACCTGGTCCGGTTATACCCTGTCCAGTCTGCGGTCGTCCCCATGCAGATCGGGATCGATTTCGGGACTTCGCACACTACAGCAGCCATCAAGCTGGGTAACCGAGACGCCCAGTCCGTCGACCTGAGCCCGGAGCTGTCGAGAGACGGCAAGCACAGGCTGTCCTTGCATGTGAGCGAGGACTTGGAGCACATAGAGGCCGAGCACGGCCTCTTGAGTCAGGGCACATGGTTTCCGCGCTATGTGAAGAAGTCGACGGGAGATTTGCAAGGTCTGTGGCCATCGGAGATCCTCACAATCGAAAAGGTCAGGACGCTATCGAACCAGAAGCCCATGATCCTGGATTGGCAGCCGGTGCGCGACTACGTGATTCCGCCCGCAGGCGTGCTGCGCCGTGATCTCGCGGACCACATGATCGCCAACTTCAAGTGGAACACCTCGATGGAGTTCCAGGGCAGGGAATCGGATCTGCGCAAGATCTACCTTGACCGTATCGTCGAGCAGGTCCTGGCGGAGGCATTCACTCGGCACGGCCGACCGACCGGTACCGAGAAGATCCAGTTCACCTTCACCTATCCGCTTCGGACACCGCCGAGGGACGTGAAAGAGTATCGGCGGACGCTGGACAGGGTGCTCGACGATGGGAGCACGAGTCTCGGGTGCCCCCTCGTCCTTCACGATGGCGTTGGGTTGTTCGATGAGTCGCACGCAACCAAGGTCGGAACCGACCGGAGGGGCGATGTGAACATGGTGGGAGACCTGGGTGGCGGGACTCTTGATCTGATCATCTCGGCGGTGGGGGAGCGGTTCGAGGACACTGCCGACAGCGTCAAGCTGGGAGGAAACGTCCTACTCAAGCTGATCGCGGACCGGGACGGAATGCTCCCGGCCGACTGGGGTCACGATGCCGAGGCACGACTCGCGAACCTGGCGGCTTGGGTCAGGACGAAGGGTCTGACCGGGCTGTTCGGGTTGGAGGCGGAGAGAGTTGACGGATGCAGCGAACTCGACGTGCGGGGTTTCGACGACTCAACCGGCCCCGAAAAGGGCCGGAGAATCGTCCGCCGGTACTTCTTTCTGGTCGGCGAGTTCATGGCACGCAGCCTCACCGCCTATCTGGCTACACACTGGTTGCCGAAGGTAGCCGACCGGGACCGGCATCGCCTGCGAATCCGGGTGTACCTGCGCGGTAATGGCTGGAAGCTGTGGCACGAGGACAAGGGCTACGGCGAAATCGGAAACGTCGTCCAGAAGCGCACAATGAAAGCAGCCCGTCGTCTGTGGGCCGCCCTTGAGACTGCCGCCGCTCCCCCCGGAAGTGACAATTGGAGGGCCGACCACCACGAAGCCGATCAGGCCAACCGTGCGAAGAGAGACGTGGTCAACGAAGTCGTGGGGCAGTCGAGGGGCCCGGAGAGCATTCGACATAAGTGGTTCTCGCACACGCTGGTCGAACTCACGAAGGTGGAAGGGGAGGGAAGACGCGAAACGGTTGAGTGGTCGGAGAGGATCCCTTTCCGGACCGGAGGAGAGGGAACGAGGATCGAATTCGCGGAGATTCGTCCAGGGCTTCCGCTGAGTAGTCTTAAGGCGACGAAGCCGGAAGTGGTAACCAGGCTGCCCGTCGATCTAACCCGTCGAATCAACGAGAATCTCCGGGTCAGGGTCAAGGGTGGTAAGGGTGAGTTGGTAGGTGACGCTCAGGAGGACTATCAGGCTCCAGTCGCCGCGTGGGTCTGGGAAGCGGTGCTCGAACGGCGGGTCGCCGATCCCGTGGGCACCGAATGAGCGCAATGGGTCGGAAGGCGCGAGTCGGCTTTGGTCTTCTAGCCGCAGCCACCCTGACCAGTGCTGTGTGGCTGGGCTTTGGCGATCTTCTGCCGGGTGCACGCCCATGGTTGCCCGTCGCGGTGGCAGCGTTGGTGGTCGCGAGCATCGCTTGCCTTTTCTTCTCGCGGCCGGAGCCGCGCGAGTCGGTGCTGGAGAAGACATCGCGGGATATCGTCGCCGCGTTGGAAGACCATCGCGACCAGCTGGAGCGCATTGCCAGCCTGCCAGAGCGCCTCGGCACCTCGCTGGAGCGCATCGGCAAACAGGTGGGGGACCTCGGCAGCCGACTTGACCGCCACGGTGACCTACTGGAGAGACTGGCCATGGAGTTGGTGGAGGCCAGTAAGGAGCCGGAAACCGGCCCTGCCGATCTCGAATCACCGAGCGGGCAGGGTGAGGCCACTCCCGGAGCGGACCTCGGGCACGAGCTGAAGGTGGCCTGGAAACGCTACCGGGACGGCGGCGACGGCCACTTCAACGCAAAGGGCTTCAAGGTCGAACTGGCCAGCGCCGGGATCGACGTGGATGTGCGCGGTCTGGACGGCCAAGCCGGACATGCCGTCCTGGTGATCGACGATCCGTGGGCCAGCGACCGAAGTTTCTTCGTTGTCCCGGATTTCAACAAGTCGCCGAAGTCCGCGGAACACTGGTTTGAAGATGAGAGCAGTCGCAGATTGGGCGGCCGTACCGATGAACTGAGAAAGCTCGCGAGGGGCAGATGGTCAGAGAATGGCCCGGAAGTCGTGGAGAAGGGAAGCGTCGCTTGAGGTTGCAGCACCCCGCACCGGTTATTCGTCCCTTGGTGTCGGCCCTCTGCGTGTGCACCGTTTCCCAGCTGGCGCTGGGTTCGTGCAACGGCACTGAGCCACCGAACCCGCCGGTTACTTCCTTTGACGTGTCCGCCGTAGTCGAACCGGTGTGGCCCGAATCCAGTCCTCTGGATTCCGTGGTCATCGATTCCGCGCAAGACCAGTCCCCCCGGCTCGCCATCTACCTGGACCTGTCGAGCCCGATGTCCGGATTTGTTCCGCCGCCGGGGGTGGAAGGGGATGCGGGAGGTGTGGCTGGCGGCGAGCTACGTATGGTCGCGCAATGGATCCCCGACCATCTGGGTCGCGTCTACCCGGGCGTGCCCCTCCAGTGGCATGGCGTCGCCGATAGAGTTGAAGCTCTGCCGCAGTATCCGGTCTTCAGGAGAGAAATCTTCACAGGCACGGAATCCCGGCTCAGTCTGGCCATGGAGGAGATCGTTGCGGACCTGCGCACCGGCAGGGCACAGGGTGGGGCCATCATCACCGACCTTGTCGGCACCGGCGAACTCACCGGCGCTCTGGATGTGGCCCGGTATCTGGTCCCATGGCTGACTTCGGCGGAGCGTCGGGCAGGCGATTTCCATTTTGGGCTGATTGGCGTTAGAGGTACCTATTGGGGCGCCTTTCACAGCACGCGCTGCCCGCGCGCGGGTGATATGCTCGGCTGCTGGTACAGCGAGCGCATGCCGGGTTGGAAGCCAAGATTGCAGGCTCCGGTAGACGTGCCGTTCTATATCCTGCTCTTTGGCCTAAGCGCCGAGGCATTGAATGAGATTGCGGCGTCGGTCCAGCGGGACGCCGCTAGCCAAGAGATCGAGGCCGTCTGGGAGCTGCTCACCGCGGCTGGCAGCGAGCAGCCTCGTGTCGAGGTCGCCTTCGAAGCCTTTCCAGAGGGAGGGGAGCCGGGGGAGAAGCAGTACGCCCTTTGGCGCAAAGACGACGGTACCTACGGCTGCTATCCAAGCGGCGGCACCGTGGAGCTGCGGGGCACATTCGCCGACGGGAGCCGCTTTAACCCCACGGACGCCTCGCTCGCTTCGGGGCCTACCGGAACGCCGAGTCCATTCACCGTGGAGGTCGACGGCGAACGGCTGGAGGTGCGGGTCGACTGTGATGCGGTACGGGAATCGGATTCGATGACCGCCCTCCGCCTAAGCATTGGGGGCATAATGGAGCCTCTGGATCGGCCAAGCTGGGACGACTGGTCAACGCCGGACGACAATACGGCCGAGCACCCTGGCGCCACACTACAGTTCAGGTACTTCGTGGAAGAGACGCGAATGGCGCCGACATCCTACCGGATCGGTCTGCCCGTGCTCACGGCTGGACAAACGTGACCGCAACGCAGGGCGTTCTCGGTGTCGTCATACTGTTGGTTCTCACCTACGTCGTCCGCTGTCTGCATCTGATTCTGTCGGACGATCCTCGCAACCGGCTTCGAGGGCTGAAGGGCGACATCGACAAGCGAGAGGCGAGCGGGCGCAACCTCGACTGGGCGTACTACTCGGACGAGGCGCAGAGAAAGCACGAGGATCTTCGGGAGCACCTGCGCAACTACAGCACCATTTCGCTCGCCACAGGAGTGGGCGGTACCATGGGCGCGCTTGCATTGTACCTGCTGGCTGGCGACGCGTCTCAGGGCGACGCCCTCGGACGATTGCTCAGAGAGATGGGGTGGGCGCTGCTCGCGAGCGGTACGGGCGTCCTCGGCAACCTGGCCATACTGTGGGGGCTGCTGCCTTGGGCCAATCGCCGTTTCGACCCGGCACTCTACAGCTTTCTGGACGCGTTGCGCATGGAGGAAACGAAACAGCGTGCCCAGGTGGAAACGCTGAGCCAGACCGTACCCGAGATCATCGGCGACCGGCTCAGCAAGGAACTGCGGAGCGCAATCGCCCGCGTGCCCAGGATGTTCGAGCAGCTCGGCGAGACGGCCACTGTGCTCGGCGAGGCAGCCGACAAGCTCGACGCGAACGTGACCAGGTTAACCTCGGCCACCGCCACCCTGGTCTCATCGACGTCCACCTTAAACCGGATGCCGAAAGACCTGGATACCGTACTGGGCAGGGCTCTTGAGGGTTTGTCAGACGAGGCTGCCGCGCTGCGGAATGATCTGCGAACGTGGGAGTCCGAAAGGCGGAGCGCAGCTGTAGAGTCGCACGCGAGACTGCAGAGCGTGATCGAGAGCGCGAGTTCCCAGCACCACGAGGCGGCCGACAACCTGAACGAGGCGACCCGGGCAGTTGCGTCGGCAGTGAACAATGCGGCCGCGAAACTCGCCGAGACAACCCAGGCTGTTCGGGAATCGGTCGAGGATTTGCCCGGCTTGGTGGCGTCGGCGGTCGAAGGAAGTGGGGAATCGCTCGGTCGCAAGTTCAGCGATGCAGTCGCACCGCACGTGACAAGTTTTCGAGACGGGGTCACCGACGGCCTGGACAAGACCATCGAGTGGCAGAACGCCGTGACCGAGCACCTGAATGAGGCGCGTAGGCAGCAAGGTCGCGCGATTCACGAATTGGTCACCAGAACCACCGACATCGTCACAAGTGTGCAGGGTTTGCCGGGCGCCGTAGCTGACGGCGTCGAGAAGGTCTCCGACAAGCTGGGGCGTGAATTCGGTCACCAAGCCCGCCAGCATGTGGCGCAACTTCAGAGCACCCTGCACGAGGACGCCAAGCAGCTTCGACGCGAACTCCAGAGGCACGAGAACCACCTTCTCAACACGACCATGCGGGAGCTTCGAGAGGTCAGCGAGCAGCTTCTCAAAAAGACAGTGCACGACCTTGAAGGGATCAGCGAAAAGCTGGGGGCAGTGTTGGACGGTTTCCCCGAGCACGTCGCGGCTGTCAACACCAGGCTGGACGATACCGAAGGCGAGCTTCGGGACATTGTAGCCCGAATCGAGGAGACCTCCTCGGCGCTCCGTACCGCGCACGACAAGACGGGTGATATGCTTGCCGGGCTGAGAAGTTCAACGGAAGGCCTTGAACAGGTGATTCGGCAGCTCGCCGAAGGTAACACTCAAGCGATTCGGGAGCTGACGGAAGCGGTGCGGAGGCCCCGGCGGATGGGCTGGTGGCGGAGATTTCGGCGACGCTCACACGAAGGGACTCCGAGCGCGACCCCCGGTCAGGGAGCGGCGTGAGGAGATATCGGACCCGGACGACGGCCTGGCCCGCCGTCGCCGATCTGATGACGGCCCTGGCGGTCGTAGGGCTCGCCTGCGCGCTCCTCGTGGCCAGCCGGGACCCCTCGTCAGCGTCAGCCGATGTTCTGCAGGCCCAAAACGACAGCCTCAAGGCCACGGTCGACAGCCTGAATGCCGAGCTGGCAAAAAAGGAAATCGGCTTTCTGCCATGCTGGCGAGGCAACGATCCCGGTGACTACTACCATACCTACAACGTCGCGGTTCAGGATGGCCGGTTCAGCGTTGCGCCGCACGAGCACTGGGCCCTTGGCACTGAGTTGCGCCGAACGATGCCGCGGTCGCTCGTGAGCGTTTTGGAGGACTTTCCGCAAGGAGATGTTGCCGGGGAGCAAGTGGCCAGTTTTGGAGAACGCGTCGCCCGCGCAGTGCAAGCGGCAGGCTATCCGACCGATTGCAAGATCGCTGTGACCATCAACACCGGCGCCGACGGCAACGAGATCGGAATTCTCACAAGAGCCGGGTTCTATCCCGTGTGGAGATAGCGGACCGAAGCGGGCTCTCGGCAGGCGTCGAGGACCCCGTCGTTCGTGCGCTGGTGTCGCCCACCACCTTCACCACGTAGCGCCGGACGATCTACGTTTTCCACGATCACGGCCCGGCAGAGTGCGGCCATCGGAGAGGAGCCAGATGGGCCTCTCTTGCTGCTTGGCGGCGTAAGAGTACGGCGCGTACAAGTTCTGGTTCGTCGCCGACGAGGTGGCGGAAGAAGTTCGGGTTGGCGTCAGCCGGGATCGCGCGGATCAGCTCCCGGCGGGATTCCTCGTCCAGACTGCCAGTCACCGCGGAGAGCAGCTCTTCGTCCAGCGAAGGTGCGTCAAGGTCAAGACTCTTGCGCGCTTCCGATAGAATCCAGGCGCGCCCAACGCCGGGATCCCGGCGGAGCAGGTCAAACATCAAGTGGGTGTTGCCGCAGGCCAGGATAGCCTCCTCCCAGGCGCTGCCAAGCTGCCCGCCCGGTCTTTTTCTTCCGTTGGCTTCCCACATGCCGCCGGCCACAGCCCCTCGGACGCTCGGTGCAGGGTGCCGAAGAAGGCGGTTCTTCCACTCGCGAGCAACCTCGTTCCAGTCGATCGAGTGAGACAACACATCCTCGTTCCAATCCTTCACCTGCTCCATGATGCGGCCAACGATCGGCGCGGGTAACCCGGCGACGCACAAGCCAACACGCACGCACGGTCCCGTATATCCGTCATCCGTTGAGACAACCTCCCAGGCGCGTGCACCTGCTCCGGCAACTACCACGGCGGCTTCCAGAAACGGAACGATCCATCCGGGCGGCGCGTCATGATCTACCAGCTCTTCCAGCCACGATCCGGGATCGTCAACATGCTGAGCGAGATGCTGCGGAATATGCTTCAGCACGTTCGGGTAGTTGTGGCCCATCAACTCCCGCTGGCGTTCGTAATGCAGCATGCGTGCGACCACTTCCTTGGGCTTCCCCTGTTGCCATTTGTGGGCAAAGTCGCGCGCGATGGCGTCGAGTGGATCTTCCGGCTGGCCTCCGGGCGGGAATTCGTGACGCAGGCGCTCACGGAAGTCGCGCACGGCGTCCCGTCGTTCCTGCGGCCAACGGGGATCGGGAAACAGTCGACGCAGGGCGAAGTCGCCAATACCGGGTAATTCAACATCCAGCCGGTGCTTGCGAGCGAGTCTGTGCGCCCAGAGCAGGATGCCGGATTCGCCTCCTGCCAGGTGAAGAACTCCGGGCAGCATCCGTCGCACTTCTTTGTGCGCCGCGACTTTGGTCTCGCCCAACTCGTTGAGGACGCCGGGGCCGGCAAGCCAGCCCCGAATCACTTGGCGCGCACAAGACACGCCGGACTGCCCCATGGTCCGAAACACGGGCACCGCCAAGGTCCACAGATCGGCAATTCTTCGCACGTTCGCCGCCGGAAGCGATCCCAGGCTGATCGTGAAGCCGGTCACGTCTATCGGGTCACTGCGCCACTTCTGGAAGGACAACGAGAATGCAGCGCCGAGGAGTTCGGTTGCGACCTTTCGACTCGCCTGACCCAGGTCGACGCTGCAGGCCCGTTCGGCCAATTCGGTAACCAATGACTCGCGGCGCTCTACGGCATCCTTGCCCGGCTGGCCGGCCAGTACCCACCCGCGGATCGAATTGGTCAGAGCTTCGGCTTCGTCCGGATTGTTCAGAGCTCTGGATACGAGTCCGCCAAGAAACCGGTCGGGCGCATGTCTGAGTGCGGTACCGGACATCGAAGTCGTCCGGTCGGGATGCTTATCCAGGATCCACCCAACCGCGCACTCACCCGTGAGGGCGTAGGATTCCCAAAGATTGCGCCCGACGTAGGCGCTTTCGTGTTCCTTCAATCGCTGCCGTATGCGTGCGTGCAGCTCTTCCCGAACGTAATGGTCGAGTGCTCGCCCGGCCCTGCCGGCTACGTCGATCAACGTCTCGGTGCAGGCCACGGCATCCTCTACGCGGTCAATCGCCGGTTCGAGCGTCAGGCTGGATGCGCCCGAGAAGAAGGTGCGCTTCACAAGCGCCTGACTCAGATGCCGGGGATGGATTGTCACGGCGCTCCCCTGACGGTCGCGCAGTAGACCGGTACCGGATAGTCGGCGCAACGCTGCACGCACTCTCGTCTCGGGCTCGTTCAACGCGGCGGCTACTTGGCCAAGCCGCATTCCTGCTGTTCCCCCCAGGGCGAACGCCGCCAGACAATCCAGGTCCGTTCCCGTCAGCCGTGCGTCCTTCCCTATTTCGGAAAGCAACAGTTTGCCGGCCGCCAGATCGGCGAGATCGCCCAGGCTGGCGTAGCGGGCCAAAGTGACCGCCAGTCCCGGCCGAACATGCCCGCCCGAGTGATATTCGGGACTTCGGGGATCGTCGGTGGGCGCATTGTCGACGCTTTGGTTGAGAATCTCGCCAACCAGATCGTCCGAGAATCCGGCATGCACCTGCCGCACGACCTTTTCCGCTGTCCTTCGGTCGAGTCCTCCCACTCGCAAGACGCGCTCCGAGGAGCAATACAGTTGCCGCCGTGCTTCACCTTCATGGCTGGGCCATGTCGTGGCGACGATCGCGAACTCCGCACCGATATCGTCTCGCAGCCGGGCCATGCTCTCGATAAGCGAGCCCCTCAGGTGGGCATCGTCAACGAAGATTCGGGGCGGCCGCTGCTCCCGGAACGCGTCGGCGATTTGCCTCATGTCGCCCGAAGCCTCGGCCATCACACTCCGGGTGAACGTCGCAATCGGAAACAGACCGCCCCCTTCCTTGGCAAGCGCTTCCAGGAGCGCCGTCTTGCCGACGCCGGGTTGACCGACAACGACGACATCCCCGGCCTTGCTGCGCAGCCAGTCCATTTCCCCGTCCCGCCCAACCAACCTCATGTGCGGGCGAGCACGTCGTCCATCTGGCAGTACCGAGAGGGCAGGCAGGTCCCCAGTCAGGCCCAGGAGTTTCCTTCGCCACAGCGGGTTCCGATAAAGGCGGCCCACAAAATCGGCATGGTCATGGATGTTCCGGAGCGTGAAGCCCAGTTCCCGGGCGCGCTTCCGAAGGTTGCGCCTCTTGCGACCGGTGAGTGCTTGCGACGTGGCCAGTACCGCTTGGCGCGCGGATCCACCGGTACGCCGATACGAGCCCAGGCTTCGCGTGAGGTTGCCGATAACGTTCTTGCCAGTGGTGACGACCAGCGGGAGCGGCGCCCCTGCCCCAATCGAGATCGCGCCGTCCATGCCACCATCGTCACCTCCCCGAATCGGCGTGATTCCCGGGTAGGCTTCGCGCAACAACTCCACCGCGCAACGTTCGAAGAGCTCCGGGTCCAGCCGCTCGCCAAGCCTCGACTCGATACTGCGGTAAAGCGGATCCCTGACCATCTCAGCCTCCGATCAGCCAGGCCAGCAGGCCGGTTGGAACCGCCAGGAGCTCGGGATCGCTCAGGTCCAGTGCACTTCGTGTCGCCACCACGCCGCGCCATCTCGACGCGGCCAGAGTGCGCGCGTTCCTCTTCCAACGGCGCTGGCCAACGTACTTGGATTCGATCGCCAGGCCTCCGAAGGCGGGGCCGACGAAATCGATCTCCTTGCGGGCCGGGGTTCGGTGGAACAGAACCGAATCGAAGTTGGGATAGGCTTCGGGATGCGTGCGGACGAAGGCCCTGAGGAGCGCCACGCCCAGTTGCTGTTCAGAAAGAACGGGCAGATTGGGGGACAGTCCAATGTGATGCGGGAGAAAGGTGTAGATGGGATCTGTAAAGTAGATCTTCTCCTGGGAACGGAGCGCCGGGCGGAGAGATCCCTTGGGCTGACATGGATGGCAGGGCCAAACGGTCAGGGCATCGCGGAGTGCATTGATGCGGCGTCGAACGGTGTTCGCCGATGTGTCCAGATCCATGGCGATGTCATGGCGGTTGGTGGGAGAGGCGAGGCCTCGAGCCAGCCGCGCCACGAACGCGCCCGACTGGGCCTTGGACCATCTGGACTGGACGAATGCCTCGCCGTGAATCACGTCCAGCAGCGTTTGGCACAGGGTTCGCCGCGCGCGCTCGTCACCGGTGATGTGCGCGGAGATGGCCTGGGGGAATCCGCCGACCGCGAGGTAAGCCTCCCACTGCCGGATGAGTTGGTTCAGCCACGGCGCAAGCGTTAGGACGGCCTCCTGCAACAGCGCCTGCGTGAGGTCCGCGACTGGTACACGCCCCGAATCGTGGGGCGGCGGGTTGTCGGAGCACGCCCGAACGAATGCTCGGAAAGGCATCGGAAGAAGAACGCGATCCGAGTTCTCCGCACCACCGCGTCTTCCGGCGAGCGCCTTGACCGCCTCGTCCAGGTTGGCACATGAGGAACCCGTGAGCACGACCGTGTCCAGACCGAAGCGCGTGTCGTTGTCCCGCAGCCACTTGATCGCGGCGGGCCAGCCATCGGTGATCGCCGTGATCTCATCGATGAACCAGAACCGATGGCGTCTCGGGGGCGTAAGCGGGGCTGCGGCGTCCACGATCTTCTGAAGGTCTCTCGCGACCAGCCGGTCTGCGGCCACATGCACGAGCCTGCGAGGATCCTCGCCCGAGGCGATGAGCCGCTCGATGGTCTTCTTCAGCTCTACCGACTTTCCCACTCGCCTCGGACCCCGAAGCAGGTAAAGACCGCCCGGTACCAGATCCCTGAGAACTCCCGCCGAGTATTCGAACGGGGCCTTGCGCGCACGGATGAGATCCAGGTCTCTTAGGATCCAAGTGCGTGGTTCGGACCACCAACTGGTGCGGGCCAGGAGTTGTCGGAGTTCCTCAACGGTTGCCATCGCGCGGCTTCTGATCAAGGGTCGAGTCCCGTTCGTGGTACGGAGGAAAGATAACGGTTCATGCAGGGGAACCCCAAGTCCGCATACCGCCAGACCCTGGATATGGTAGATTTTGGATACCTAAACCACCATAATAATACCGTTTATGTATACCTAATCGCTCATGACAAGTTGTTTCTGGCACGCTAATCTCCCAAGAGCACTGAGATACCATTGCCAAACGCAACGAACGAAGATGTCGCGAGCTTCCGTGACTGCGGCAGCCCGGCGGATCCACTCCAAACCGGACGAATGAGTTAGCCATGCCCGTACGCGCCGCCGTCATGACCGGGCCCCATGAGCCGATGGTCGTCCGGACGCTTCCCGATCCGGAGATCGAGCCCGGGGCCGTCCTGCTGGAGACCGTCGCCAGCGAGGTGTGCGGCACCGACGTGCACCTCTGGCACGGGCGGCTGGCGGGGGTGCCCTATCCCATCATCCCCGGCCACGTCAGCGTGGGCAGGGTGGCCGAGGCGCGCGGTGTGGAGCGGGACGCGGTCGGTCGGCCTCTCGCGCCCGGCGACGTGGTGACGTTCCTGGACGTGCACGAGACCTGCTACCGCTGCTACCACTGCCTGGTGGCGCGCCAGCCCAACCGGTGCCCGGCGCGCAAGGTGTACGGCATCACGTACGCCGCGGACGAGGGGTTGCTGGGGGGCTGGGCGGAGCAGATCTACCTGAAGCCGGGCGTGCGCATCCTCAAGCTGCCGGCCAATCTGGCCGCGGACGACGTGATCGGGGGCGGGTGCGGGCTCTTCACCGGCTTCGCGGCGGTGGATCGCGCCGACCCGCGCATGGGGGACGTGGTGGTGGTGCAGGGTTCCGGGCCGGTGGGGCTGGCGGCCACTGCCTTCGCCGGCCTCTCCGGCGCGGCCGAGGTGGTGCTCATCGGTGACCCGGAGGCCCGTCTGGCGCTGGGCGCGCGCATGGGGGCGGGGGTCACGCTCTCGGTGGCGGGGACCACGCCCGAGGAGCGCCTCGACGCGGTGATGGCCTGCACCGGGGGGCGGGGAGCGGACCTGGTCGTCGAGGCCAGCGGCAACCCGGCCGCCATCCCGGAGGGGTTCGCGCTCGCCCGCGACGGCGGCAGGTATGTCGTGGCCGGGCACTACACCGATGCCGGCCCCGTGGACATCAATCCCCACACCGATATCAACCGCAAGCACATGGACGTGCGAGGCCAGTGGGGCACCGACTTCCATCATCTGGTGCGAGCCCTGCGGCTGCTGTCCAGGCACCGCGAACGCCTGCCCTTCGCGGAAGTGATCGGGGCGCGCTACCCGCTGGAGAGGACGCAGGAGGCGTTGGAAGACGTCGCGGCACTGCGGGTCACGAAGGCGCTTGTGGTGCCTTAACGCGGTGCCTGGTCGATGAAGATGCAACGCGCCAGGTCGAAGCCGATGGCCTGGCTCTCGCCTTCGGGTCCGCCCAGGCGCACCGTTACCGGGCCCTTGAAGGGAGCTCGCTCCTCAACCGCCAGCGTCACCCCGGGCAGCAGCCCCTTGGCCTCAAGATAGCGCAGCCTCTCCGGTTCATCGTCTCTCACGGCGCGGATCTGGATGGGTCCCATGGCTTCGGAGTCCGCCAGCGTAGGGTAGCTGGTGGAGTCGATCTCGCCGCCCGGCGTCGGGATGGGCGCGCCGTGGGGATCGTGGCGCGGGTTCTTGAGCGCGTCCGCCATGCGCTCGATGAGCTGGTCGGAGGAGGCGTGCTCCAGCCGCTCGGCCTCGTCGTGCACGTCTTCCCAGGAGTAGCCCAGGCGCACGCTGAGATAGGTCTCGATGATGCGGTGGCGGCGCACGATGCGGAGCGCCTCCCGGCGGCCGCTGGTCGTAAGGCTGACGCCGCGGTAGGGTTCGTGCTTCACGACTCCCAGATCGGCCAGGCGCTTCACCATTCCACTGACCGACGCGGGCTGTACGTTCAGTGTGCTGGCGATATCGCTCGTGGTGGCGGTATCGTCGTGCTCCGTGAGGGCGAAGATCGCCTTGAGGTAATCTTCAATGGAGCGCGAGAAGCGGGAGAAGGTTGGCATCGCGTTGTTATTGCGTGAGCGGGCTTACAATCTAACCTGTCGTGTCCGGCGCTGCCGGAGCACTGCCCCGCGGCCCCGGGTCGGCGACCGCGGAGACCAACCCCAAACTGGACCTGACGAACCGGGAGCGACGCGCACATGAGAATCGGATACGAATCGAAAACGACCGCGATGGTGCTGCTTGCGGGGTGCCTCTGCACCGCGCTGGCGCCGGAGACCGCAACGGCGCAGGGGGGCTACCTGTTATTCCAGGCGGGGTACTACGTCCCGACCAGGGAACTCGGGGTCTTGAAGGATGCCGGGATTGGAGAGGTGGTCGAGTTCGGCAAGCGGGAGCGAAGCTTCGCCTACTCCCTCGGGCTCGAACTCCCCGTCACAGGTCCGTTTTCCGGGCGTGCGACGCTGGCGTACGGCACCAGTGCGGACCTCCCCGCCGAGCAAGCGCAGTGTCCGGATTGCGAAGCCATCACCGGCATGCTGACGGCAACCGCGGCTCTTGTTTTCAGGCCGCTTCCAAGCAGCCTGGCGTTGCAGCCGTACCTGTTGGGCGGCGGCGGGGTGAAGCACTACGACCTGGAATCGTTGGACGAGCTGGCCCGGGCCCCGCTGCTTGACCAGACCCGGAAGACCGCGCTCATCGGCGCGGGCATCGAGGTGAGGCTGGGGCCGCTCCGCATCGTGACCGAGGTCTCGGACTATGTGAGTCCCATCTTCGCCGAAGACGGCGACGAGACGATGCAGCACGACCTGTTCTTGACTGCGGGGCTCATGCTGGGGAGCGGCTAGCGCGGCGAACAACTTTGCGGAAACGGCCAGGAAACATATCTTTATCATTCTGTGCCGTTGCGTCGGCCAAGTTGTTTCGAAGCGCCGATTTCGAAGTCCTGGACGAGTGGAGGTGAGCGTGCCTGAATCCGCGCCCCGTGCGAAGATGATCGACTCCGTAGCCGTGGATGCCAAGCGCATCCTGCTCCGATACGGGACGCCCATCGCGATCCTGGACCGGGTTTCCGAAATGGATCGTATCGCGCTTGCTCGTACGGTCAGCCGCACGCGTTTGCCCGATCGCGAGCCGCGTCTCAGAGCCTTGCTGGAAGAGCACGGGTATCTTCAGGCGCAATAACACTCCGGGGTACGGTTGTGGGCCGAAGGGTCCGCGCCGCATTCGCGCAGGACGGGAGGTTCCATGATCGGGTTGCGCTCCTCTCGCTGTCTTGCCCTATCGCTGGTTCTGCTGTGGGGATGCGGCGGAACCGCGGCCACGCGCGTCGAACCCACCACCGACCAGGTCGCCCGGTCGAGCCGGGGAATGGTGGTCGCGGCCCAGCCGCTGGCGACCGCCGCGGGCGTCGAGATGCTTGAGCGGGGCGGCAACGCCGCCGATGCCGCCGTGGCTGCGGCGTTTGCGGTTTCGGTGGTGGAGCCGAGCATGAACTCGATCGGCGGGCGCACGCAGATTCTGGTGCGCACCCCGGATGGGAGCTTCCACGGGATCGACGCCACCACCCAGGCCCCGGGCACCTACGATCCCGACACCGCCCCGCAGGCCGGCTACGGGTATCCCACCGTAGGCGTGCCGGGGGCCGTGGCCGGGCTCACCCGGCTCCACTCGGAGCATGGCACTCTTCCACTGGCCACCGTGATGGAGCCGGCCATCCAGTACGCGGCCGAAGGCTTCACGCTCCTCCCGGGCGAAGCTGCCCGCCAGGCGTCCGCGACCGACCAGCTGAGGGAGTCGGAGGGCGCGAGCCTGTACTACCTCAAACCGGACGGATCGCCCTACGAGGCCGGCGACCACTTCGTGCAGAGCGATCTTGCGATGGTGTTGCGCCTCATCGCCTCCGGCGGCGCGGACGCCTTCTACCGGGGCGAGATCGCGGACGCCATCGCGGCCGACATCGAAGGCGCGGGCGGGCACGTAACGTCGTCCTCGCTCGCCCGCTACAGGGCGGAGGATGCCCGCGTGGTGCGGGGCAGCTACCGCGGGCACGAGTTGGTAGGGACTTTCACCCCCGCGGCCGGCGCGATGACCATCGCCATCCTGCAGATTATCGAGAACTTCGACATGGCGGGGGCCGACGAGGTGACGTGGGCCGCGGTTGTCGGCCAGGCGCTGGCGTTGGGCTTCGAGGCGGCCCGGACGCACCGCGGACCCGACGCGTGGCAGCTCCTCACCTCGCGGGAATGGGCGAGTGAGCAGGCGGAACGGGTCCGGCTTCCGGTGATGGCCGAGGCGACCATGGGGTGGGAGTCCTGGGAGTCCGCCACTGCGCCCGAAGTGCGCCTCGTGCACGAGCAGCCGGAAATACCCGGCTGGAGCGCGGGCCCGGCGGCTTGGGTTGCGGCCGACCGCGCCGCGATTCCGTCCGCGGCCCGCTCCGCGGCCGCCTACCTGCCCGGTCCCGACGACCAGGGCCACACCACCCACCTTTCGACCGCGGACGCCAGCGGCATGGCGGTCGCGCTCACCCAGACCCTCGGGCCGGCGATGGGCTCGAAGATCGCCACCGCGGGGCTGGGCTTCCTCTACGCCGCTACCCTGGGAGGATACCTGGGCCGCCTCGAGCCCCGCGAACGGGCCCGCTCGAACATCTCCCCGCTCATGGTCTTCGACGACGGCGATCCCATGCTGGTGCTGGGGGCGGCAGGGGGCGCTCGCATCGTCTCCGCTGTCGTGCAGGCGGTGTGCCGGGTCATCGATCAGGGGCTCTCTCTCCCCGAGGCGCTGGCCGCAGCGCGCATGCATCCCATGCAGGGAACGCTGAATTCGCCGGGCGCCGAGAGCGGATTTCAGATGGAGACCTCTCTGGACATCGGCTGGTCCCCGGACGTCATCGCGGCGTTGCGCGAACTGGGTTTCGCGGTGCAGGAGGTTCCACGCGCTGGCTCCTTCGGGCGCATCCACGGGATATCCTACGATGCGGCGACCTCCACCTGGACCGGCGCCGCCGATCCGGACTGGGAGGGGAGCGCAGCGGCGCCGCACAACTGAGGAAGCCGGCAGGGGTTGCCCCAGTCGACCGGTCGAAATGAATCTGGAGATGGAAACTGCTGGTCAAACCCCGCGTCGGCGAGCGCTGACCCTGTTCTCCGTGCTGCTGACGGCGAGCGCGTGCTCGTCCGGCGAGTCGCCGGAATTCGACGTCATCCTGCGAGGGGGGACCGTGCTGGATGGCGGCATGACACCCGGAATCGTCACCGATGTCGCCCTGGCCGGGGACCGGGTCGCGGCGGTGGGCGATCTTTCCGGTGCCAGCGCCCGCGAAGTGCTGGACGTCACCGGCCTCCACGTCGCTCCGGGCTTCGTCGACGCGCATTCGCACGCGGGCTCGGGGCTGGACACCGAGGGCCGCAGCCACGCCGAGCCCCTGGTGGCGCAGGGCATTACGACCGTCGTGGTGAATCCCGACGGTGGCGGGCCGACGGATCTGGCCGAGCAGCGAGCTCTCCTCCTCGAGCACGGTCTCGGCGTCAACGTGGCGCAGCTGGTGCCGCACGGCTCGGTGCGCGGCGCGGTGCTGGGGATGGAGGACCGGTTGCCCGAAACTGACGAACTCGAGCGCATGAAAGCGTTGGTGCGGGCCGGCATGGAGGAAGGGGCCTTCGGGATGTCCTCAGGGCCGTTCTACGCGCCCGGCAGCTATTCGAAGACGGATGAGCTGGTGGCCCTGGCCGAGGTGGCGGCGGAGTACGGCGGGGTCTACACCAGCCACATCCGCGACGAGTCCGACTACACTATTGGTCTGGTGGCGGCTGTGGAGGAGGTGATCACCGTGGCGCGCTCGGCGGGGCTGGCGGGGGTGGTGACCCACATCAAGGCGCTGGGACCGCCGGTTTGGGGCAAGTCGACGGAGGTGATCGCCGCCATGGAGGCGGCCCGGGCCGAGGGGGTGGAGGTGTACGCCGACCAGTACCCCTACGAGGCTTCCTCCACGGGACTCTCGGCGGCGCTGTTGCCGCGCTGGGCGCAGGCCGGCGGATCGGACTCGCTGCTCGCCCGCCTTGGCGATCCCGGGACCAGGGCCCGCATCCGCGAGGAAATGGAAGCCAATCTCGCCCGTCGGGGAGGGGCGGACCGCTTGCAGTTCCGCCGCTTCCGTCCGGATCCCTCCATCGAAGGCCGCACCCTCGAGGGCGTGGCGAACGCCCTCTCCCTGCATCCCCTGGATGCGGCTCTGGAGCTGATCGGGGAGGGAGGCGCGTCCGTGGTCTCCTTCAACATGCACGAAGACGACATCACCGCGTTCATGATCCAGCCCTGGACGATGACCGCGTCGGACGGAGCCCTTCTGGAATGGCAGGTGGGGGTGCCGCATCCGCGCGCCTACGGCACCTTCCCGCGCAAACTGCGCAAGTACGTGCTTGGGGACGGCACCGTTAGCTTGGAAGCGGCCGTCCGCAGCATGACGTCGCTGCCCGCCGAAGTCTTCGGTTTCGAGGAGCGCGGGTCGCTCAGGGAAGGGGCGGTCGCGGACATCGTGGTCTTCGACCTGGACGGGGTCCGCGATCTCGCCACCTATACGGACCCGCACCAATTGTCGCAGGGTATGGTGCATGTTTTCGTAAACGGCACGGCGGCGATTCGCGACGGGGCCTTCACCGGTGAGCGCGCGGGCCGCGTGCTCAGGCACGGGGGTCGCTAGCGGTTTCGCCGAGTTCCGGACGCCCGCCATCCTCTAGACGCCATCCCCCGAATCCGCCCCCGCATGAAGGTTCGCAACGTAGCGATCATCGCCCACGTCGACCATGGGAAGACCACTCTTGTGGACCAGATGCTCCGGCAGGCAGGAGTGTTTCGGGAGAACCAGGAAGTGCGTGAGCGGGTGATGGACTCCAATCCGCTCGAGCGCGAGCGGGGCATCACCATTCTCTCGAAGAACACCTCGGTGCGCTGGGGCGATTTCAAGGTCAACATCGTGGACACACCGGGCCACGCCGACTTCGGAGGCGAGGTCGAGCGCATTCTGCGCATGGTGGACGGGGTGCTGATTCTGGTCGACGCCGCCGAGGGGCCGATGCCGCAGACCCGCTTCGTGACCGGCAAGGCGTTGGAGCTGGGGCACGCCCCGGTGGTGGTCATCAACAAGGCCGACCGTCCCGACGCGCGTGCGGAAGAGGTCCACGACGAGGTGCTGGAGCTGTTCATGGATCTGGAGGCCTCCGACCAGCAGCTCGACGCGCCCTTCCTGTACGCCTCCGGCCGGGAGGGATGGGCCGGGCCGAACGCGAGCGAGCGCGGCGGCGATCTCGCTCCCCTGTTTGCGGCCATCGTGGATCATGTTCCCGCTCCTCCCGCGGAGTCGGCCGGGCCCTTCCAGATGCTCATCTCGACTCTGGACTACTCCTCCTATGTGGGACGAATCGCGATCGGGCGCATCGAGCGCGGGCGCCTCCGTCCCGGCCAGGACGTGGCGGTGCTGCCCCTTGGCGCGGCGGGCATGGTCGGCGAGGAGGAGGTGGGCAGCTCGCGCGCGCTCAAGGTCTACGGTTTCGACGGACTCGAGCGCGTGGACATCCCGGAGGCCACTGCAGGGGACATCGTGGCGGTGGCGGGCATCTCGGACGTCGAGATCGGCAAGACCCTCGCCGATCCCGCGCGCCTGGAGCGGCTGAACGGCATCGCGGTGGAGCGGCCGACGATTTCGGTCGATTTCCTGGTAAACGACTCGCCGTTTTCGGGAGAAGGGAAATATGTGACCACGCGTCAGCTCGGCGAGCGGCTCTTCCGGGAGATGGAGCGCAACGTCGCACTCAAGGTGGAGGCGACCGATCACCCCGACACCTTTGCCGTGGCGGGGCGCGGAGAGCTGCATCTCTCCATCCTCATGGAGACCATGCGCCGCGAGGGATACGAATTCCAGGTATCCCGCCCCCGCGTGCTCATGCGCGAGGGTCCCGCGGGTGAGCCTCTGGAGCCGTATGAGGAACTGGTAGCCGAAGTGCCGGAGGCCCGGGTGGGCACCGTCATCGAGAAACTGGGCTCGCGCCGGGGCGGGATGCTGGAGATGAGACCCACGGGTCGCGGACCGATTCGCCTGCGCTTCCGCATCCCCGCGCGCGGCCTGTTCGGCTACCGCACCGAGTTTCTCACCGACACCCGCGGCGACGGGCTGATGCACCACCGGTTTCTGGAATACGGAAAGTGGGCGGGCGGGCTGCCCGGGCGCGATCGCGGCGCGGTGGTGGCGGACCGGCGCGGCGTCGCGGTTGCGTACGCGATCTTCGGCCTGCAGGAGCGCGCCACGTTCTTCCTGGGTCCCGGAGCCCCGGTATACCAGGGCATGGTTATCGGCGTGCACGTCCGCAGGGGCGACCTGGACGTCAACGTGTGCAAGGGAAAGAAGCTCACCAACATCCGGGCCGCGGCCGCAGACGACAACATCCGTCTCGATTCTCCGCGGATCATCACGCTGGAATCCGCTCTGGAGTTCATCGCGGACGACGAGCTCATCGAAGTCACCCCGGGCGCGATCCGTCTGCGCAAGCGAATCCTGGATGCCGGTGCCCGCCGGAAGGCGGCGCGCCGCAGACAACCATGACAAACGACTCGACACGATGCGGCGACCCGGCCCGGGCGGGTGGGTTCGGCCGCTTCTTTCTGCCCGGCCCGACCGAGGTGCGGCCCGAGGTGCTGGCCGCCCAGAACCGCCCCCTGATCGGGCATCGCGGCGAGCCGATCAACGCGCTCATGCGCGAGATTCAGCCCGGACTCGGCCAGGTGTTCGGCACCTCCCGGCCCGTGCTGGTTTCCACTTCGTCCGCGACGGGCCTGATGGAGGCCGCGGTGCGCAACGGCGCGCGCGACCGCGTCCTCTCGCTGGTGAACGGCGCGTTCTCCGAGCGCTTCGCCCGGATCGCGCGCGCCTGCGGGTTCAAGGTGGACATCGTGGAGGTGCCGTGGGGGGGCGTCCACGACCCGGATTCCGTTCGGGCGCGCCTGCGGACGGGACGCTACGACGCGGTGACCATGGTGCACTCGGAGACCTCCACCGGGGCCCTCAACCCGGTCCGGGAGCTGGCGCGGGTGGTGAGGGAGTTCCCGAACACCCTGGTGCTGGTGGATGCGGTCACGAGCGCTGGAGGCGCACCGGTGTTAGCCGACGACTGGCGACTCGACTTCGTGCTCTCAGGTTCCCAGAAAGCCATGGCGCTGCCCCCGGGACTGGCGTTCGGGGTCGCGTCGGAGCGGATGATGGAGCGTTCCGCCAGCGCGGTCCGCAAGGGCGTCTACTTCGACCTGGTCGCGTTCTACAACTCCCTGGCCAGGTCGCAGACTCCCAACACCCCCGGGGTAACGCTTCTGTACTCCCTGGCGGAACAGCTGCGCCACATCTCCGCCGAGGGCGTGGAGGGACGCTGGGCACGCCATGAGGCGATGGCGCGCAGGTGCGCCGAGTGGGCGGAGCTGACCAGGGCCCGGGTCGGCGCGGACCTCACGGTGCTGGCCCCGGAGGGCTTCCGCTCACCTACCGTCACCTGTTTACTGCTGCCTTCCGGCTTCACGGGTCCGGAGGTTGTGGCGGGTATGAGGCAGCGGGGATTCGTCATCGGGGCCGGGTACGGAAAGCTCAAGCCGCGGTCGGTGCGCATCGGCCACATGGGAGACCACACCGTGGAAGAACTCGATGGGGTGCTGGAGGCGCTGGAAGAAGTGTTGCGGACGCTCTCCAGGCAGGGGCTCTCAGGAGGGACGCGATGAGCGGGCGCAGCGAACGGTACGTGGTAGCGGTCGCGGACAAGGTCTCGCCCTCCGGGCTTGCCGTGCTGACGCGCGACGAGCGCTTCGAGGTGCGGTGGCTGGCAGACTGTGCGCCTGCGGAAAAGGAAGAGGCGATAACCCGGGCGGACGCCGTCATCGTGCGCAGCGCCACACGGATGACCCGGGGAATCATCGAGCGGGCTCACGACCTGAAGGTCATCGGCAGGGCGGGCGCCGGCGTGGACAACATCGACCTGGACGCCGCCACCGAGCGCGGTATCCCGGTGTTGAACGCACCCGCCGGCAATACGGTCTCCGCCGCCGAGCTTACTCTCGCGCTCATTCTGGCGTTGGCGCGCAAGGTCGTCGCCGCGGACCGCTCGGTGCGGGAGTTCGAGTGGAAGGCTCCGGGGCTGGCCGGGGTGGAGCTGAACACGAAGACGCTGGGGCTGATCGGCGCGGGCCGGATCGGGGGCGAGGTGGCGCGCCGCGCGCGCGCTTTCGGGATGAAGGTGCTTGCCTGCGATCCCTACATGCCGGCGGCCCGCGCGGAGGAGCTGGGGGCTGATCGGCGCAGCCTCGACGATGTGATCGAGCAGGCGGACTTCCTGACCCTCCACGTGCCCCTCACCCCCTCCACCACCGCGATGATCGGGGCGGAGGAACTGCATCGCATGAAGCCGTCCGCCTACCTGATCAACGTCGCCCGCGGCGGGGTGGTGGACGAGGACGCGCTCGCTCGCGCCCTCGCGGAGGGATGGGTGGCGGGCGCCGCCCTGGATGTCTTCCGCCAGGAACCGCTGCCGGCCTCGAGTCCGCTCGTGGGCAGCCCCAACCTCATCCTCAGCCCCCATCTGGGGGCGTCCACGGCGGAGGCCCGGGAGCTGGTGGCGTCCGAGATCGCGGAGGGCATCCGCGGAGCCCTCCTCGACGGAGATCTTTCCCGGGCCGTGAACACGCCCGGCCTCGACGGAGCGACGTTGCGCAAGCTGCGACCCCTGCTGGAGCTGGGAACCCGAATGGGACGCCTGGCGTGCGCGCTCGCGACGGGCGCGATCCGCGAGGTGCAGGTGCGCTATAGCGGCGGGTCGGAAGAGGCCCCGGGCCCGCTCTCGGCGGCGGTGCTGTGCGGGCTGCTGGAGAACATCGTCGGAGACACGCGGGTGAACGCCGTCAACGCCGCGCGTCTGGCCGAGGCGCGCGGGATGCGGGTGGTGACGGCGCGCGCGACCCGGCACCCGGACTACTCCGAGTATCTGGTCACGGAGGTGGAGGCGGAGGGGGGCCGGTTGAAGGTTGCCGGAGCGCTGCTGGAGGGCACGCATCCGCGCATCGTGGGCATCGGCGACTTCTCCGTCGACCTGGTGCCGCGGGGGTCCATCGTCATCGTGCGCAATCAGGACAAGCCCGGGGTGATCGCCGGGGTGGGCACGGTGCTGGCGTCCATGGGATTCAACATCGCCGGGTACCACCAGGCCCGCCTGGAGCCGGGCGGAGACGCCATGGCGGCGGTCTCGGTGGACGGAGAGATCACGCCGGAACTGCTGGAGCGCCTGCGCGAGCTCGATCAGATCTCCTACGTGAAGCCGGCCCGTCTGGGATAGCCGGGCCACCCGGCCCGGCCGTGCGCCGGTCAGCGGATGACGTTGTAGCGGCGCAGCACTTCCAGCGTCTCTTCGACCGGAAGGGCGTCGGCCGTGCGCCCCATTCCCGATACCGTGGTGGCCTTGAAGAGCGAATTGTACACGGCCTCTTCGGTGGCTTCGACGGTGGCCAGGAAGAGCGACGACATGCGGTCGTTGGCGACTTCCTCCACCGCCAGCACCTCGCCCCCCCGGCGCCGCACTTCGGGCGCGGTGGAGAAGGCGATGACGTAGTCGCCGGAGCCGTTCCCGGCGAAGGAGCCGGTCCGCGCCAGACCCATCATGGCTCGCCGCGCCACGCGCTCCAGCTTGAGGGGGGAGAGGGGCGCGTCGGTCGCCACCACCATCATGATGGATCCCTGGCCCTCGTCCTCGTCCTCGTCGGGTGGCGTGCCGCTTCCCGGGGCCGTCCCCTGAAACGAGTAGCGGCCCAGCTCGCGTCCCACCGGCGCTCCGGCGATGGAGAGGATGCCGCCGAAGTTGGACTGCACCAGCACGCCCACCGTGTACCCGCCCAGCTCGCCGGGCACCACCCGGCTGCTGGTGCCGATGCCGCCCTTCCAACCGAAGGCGCGGGTCCCGGTGCCCGCGCCCACCGACCCCTCTTCGACCGGGCCCGACCGGGCTGACTCCAGCGCCTCTCGCACGTGTTCGGGAGTGATCGGCCGCGAGCGGATGTCGTTCAGGCCCCCGTCGTTGGTTTCGCCCACGACCGGGTTGATGGACCGCACCTCCCCCATGTCCTCACGCGCCAGCATCCACTCAGTGAGCGCGTCCGCCGCCTTCCACACGCACAGCGTGCAGGTCAGCAGGATGGGGGTTTCGAGTTCGCCCAGCTCACGCACCTGCGTCACGCCGAGCAGCTTGCCGAAGCCGTTGCCGACGTGAATCGCGGCCGGCACCCGGTCGCGGAAGACGTTCCCGCCGTGCGGGCGAATGGCCGTCACTCCTGTGCGGACGCGGTCGCCCTGGCGCACGGTGGCGTGTCCCACCAGCACGCCCTCCACGTCGGTGATCGTGTTGTTGGTGCCAGGATCGAAGATGCCCGGAGCGATACCGAGGTCGCGCGCCCGGGGCCGGGCCCCTTCCTGGGCCGAAGCCGGTGCCGCGGCGAGCCCGATGCCCGCGGCGACCAGCGCCGCCGCGGAGACGAGGCGCCAGGGCCGGACGGGATCTCCAAGGGTTCCCGCGGCGGCGGGCGGACACGGGGAGGACGAAGACAAGGTGGTCACGGTCGCGCTCCGGTTCAGGGGCCGAGGGTGTCGACGAGCAGCAGCACCAGCAGGAAGGGTTGATAGAGAAGCGTCCCGACAAAGACCCGGCGCGCCCGGCGGTCGGTGAGACGTCTCGCGGTCGCAAGCGTCACCGCCAGGAGCGCCACGCTCGCCAACAACGCCCCTGCCGCGTAGACGAAGCCGGTCAGCTCGAGCAGCACGGGCGCAAGACTCACGGGGACGAGCGCGGCCGCGGCCGCGATCATGCGAACGCTGAGCAGGCGGCCCCGCGCATCGCCGGGAGGAGCCATGATGAAGCCCACGCGGGCATAGTCCTCGCGGCAGATCCACGCCAGCGCGAGGATGTGCGGAAGCTGCCAGAAGAAGAAGATGCCGAACACCGCGAACGCCTGTGCGGACAACGTGCCCGCCGCCGCGCTCCAGCCCACCAGCACGGGGAGCGCCCCGGGGAGCGCGCCCACCAGGCTCGCGATCGAGGTGCGCGTCTTGAGCGGCGTGTAGACCAGAACGTAGAGGGCGCTGGACAGGAGGGTGAGCGCCGCGGGCAGCCATCCGACCACGGTCCACAGGTAGGCGGCTCCGACCGCCGTGAGCAGGAGCCCGAACACACCCGCCCGCCGCGGCGAGATTCGCCCCGACGGGATCGGACGCCCGCGGGTGCGCGTCATGAGCGCGTCCTGACGGCGCTCCGCATACTGGTTGAGCGCCAGCGCCCCGCCCGTCACCAGACCCGTTCCCAGCACCGTGTGGATGAGGTGGAGTACGCTCAGCGCGCCCTCGACGGCAATGTAGCAGGACACCCCGGTAAGCGTCATCACGAAGCATGCGATACCGGGTTTGGTCAGTTCGATGTACGCTCCGGGGCCGCCTGGGCCGGTCGTGGTTCTCATGTTCTCATGGCTCGGCGACAAGGAGCGTACCGCGGGAGTGGGGTCGCGGAAAGGCGTCAGCCAATACTGCAAGGGTGCTTCATGCCAGGTTGGAGGCGGCAAGTTGCCGGGGCTCGCGGGTATACGCAAGTTCCGCGTGAGTCGCCTGATTCGATTTCGGGATTTCGATGAAGCTGATCCCTGCTTTCCTTCTCCTCTCCGCGCTGTCCCTGCCGCACGGGACCGTCGCCCAGAAACCTGCGGCGCGCCGAGCGCTGGACGAAGGCGTTCGGCTGGCGCAGGAGGGGGATACCGCGAGTGCCCTGGGCTTTCTCGAGCGGGCGGTCGCCATCGATCCCGAGTACGCGGAGGCCCACTTCCTGAAGGGTCTGTACCACGCCAGGCAGGCGCCTCGCGGCACGGGCGACTTCCGCCGCCGCATCATCGCCCGCGAAGCTCTCGACGAAGCCGTGCGCCGCGACCCGGAGAATCCCGTATACCTGATGGAGCTTGCCAAGCTCTTTCTGATGCAGCAGATCCGGGTCGACGCGCGCAGGATGCTTCAGCGGGCGCTGGATGTGGCCGAACGCTCCGACGCGCCCACTCTCGCAGAAGTCCACTACCAGCTCGGCATCTTTCGCGAGACGACCTGGCGTCGGCTTCGCTACCGCCACAGTCTTCCCATCGGCATCGAGGAGCTGCGAGGGGACATAGCCTTCGGGAGCGCCAACTACGTCTGGGACATGCTCCGCTCTTCGGGCTACGCCCGAGGGCAGGGCGCCGCCGCGCGCGAGGCCATGCTCGACCACTTTCACCGGGCTCTGACCGCGGATCCCGCGCACGTCGGGGCCGCCACCCATCTGCTGGCCTTCTACTACGACGCAGGGCGCATGGCGGAGTTCATGGCCGAAGCTCTGCGCTTCGTGCGCGCGGCCCCCTCCGAGCCTCGTGGCTATCTCGCGCTCGGCCTGGGGCTGCACACCGAGGGCCGCGACGACGAGGCGGCCGGCGCGTTCGAATACGCGATCGAACTGCTGCCCGACGAGGTGCGCGCGGACTTTCTCGCGGTGTCGCGCCTGCTCACCGAGGACGACGCCGAGGTGTTCGAAGCGCGGTCGGCCGCGAATCCAGCTGACGCCGCCCGTCGTTTCTGGACGGCCTACGATCCGCTCTATCTCACTCCGTCGAACGAGTATCGGGCCGAGTACCTGTCGCGAATGGCCTACGTCGACCTGAGATTCGGTCTGCCCGAATACGACGTGCCGGGATGGCGCACCGACCGGGGCGAGATCTGGGTGCGCTACGGCAGGCCGCTGTTCCAGGGGACCTTCCCGGTCACTACCACGGATGTGGGAGACTTCGAGTCCGTTGGCCGGGTGACAACCGTGTGGAGCTACGGAAGGCACGGCCCGGTGTTCGTGTTCCGGGGCATGCCGGGATACCGCGGAGCCACCTTCGCCAACGACTTCCGGTTCTACGCCGACAACTACCGGGCGCGCCAGCCGGCTCGCTTCACGGCGCCGTCGCTTCCGGCGCTCCTGCAGATACCCGCGCAGATCGCACGCTTCCGGGGGTTGGACGGCGAGATCGATCTGGAGGTGTACGCGGCCGTTCCCCTGGATTCGCTCCGGCAGGCGGTCGGCGCGGCGGCGGCCACCTTCGAGACCGGCCTCTTCGTGGTCGAGCCGGACGGCGCCGAGATTCGCCGGGTCACGCAGAGCCAGGAGGTGACGTTCGAGCAGGGCCGCGCGCTCCCCATGAACTGGCGCACGACGGTGCCGGCGGGGCAGCCGCACATCGTGTCGGCGGAAGCGCGCGATCCCCTCAGCTGGGCGGCTGCGGTACACCGGGCCCGCGTGGAGGCGCGCAGTTTCCCCGCCGGTGAACCGAGCGTGAGCGACATCCTCATGACGCGGTCGCTCGAGGTGGTCGTGGACCCACCGCGGGCGCGCACCGACTTCCGCATGGTGCCCGAACCGACGCTCGCCTACGCTCCGGATGACGAGATCGGAGTCTACTTCGAGCTCTACAACCTGCTGCCCGACTCGGACCAGTACGCTTCCTACGACGTGGAGCTGGCTGTGACTGTGGAGGAGATTCACCGGACCGGCTCGCTCAGGCAGCTGCTAGGCGCTCTGGCGGACCGCTGGGGGCTCACCGCCGAGGGTGACCAGGCCGTGCGCCTGAGGTTCAGCAAACAGAACCGGGTGCTGGCGCGCGACATGCTCCCGGAATACTTCACCATCCAGCTCGACGAGCCCCCGCCAGGGCGGTACGGTTTGCGATTGACAGTGCTGGATCGCAACGCGGGCGTGCAGATGGTTGTGGAGCGGACGTTCCAGGTCTGGGAGCCGTGAGGGAGCCCGGCGGCGGCCGCCCGAGATGGCTGGCTCCGGTGCTGGTCTTTCTGATGGCGTCCGGCGCGCTACTTGCGCCCGTGGCCGTCTCCGCCCAGCAGTCCGGTCCCGGCGGCCACCGCAAGTGGCTGGGCGCGGCGATCGGGGCCGTGGTCGTGGGAGTGCCGACGTTCACGTCCGCTGACTTCGATCCCCGCTTTGGCGCCTGCACCAGGACCGAGTGTTTCGCGCCGGTGGCCACCGTGGTGGGGTTCACGCTGGGCTTTCTGCTCGGTAAGGAGTTCGACGACGCGGCCGCGCGTCTTTTCGTCGCGGGGCCCAGGCTGGACTTCCGCCCGCGGGAGACGGTCCATCTGCCCTTTGTACCCGATCGCGGGCGGGCCGCCGGGGCTGGCGCGCTCTTCGCCGGCGCCGAGGGGCTGGTCTTCCTGACGGACCCGACGCAGTCGCTGGCGGGGATACGGGGCGTGCTGGACGGCGCACTGGTGGAGGAACGCGCGGCCATCGTGGCCGCCACCGCCAGCGGCCTCTTCACGCTTCCGCCCGGCCGGGACGACATCCCCGGACGGCGGGTCGACGGGCGCGGCGCCCGGCTGGTCGCGGCGGGGGTTGGTGGGGGGGTGGTGGTGTCGGGAGCGGGCGGCCTGCTCGGTTTCACCAGCCGCGGGCAAGGCGCCGACCTCGAGCTCTCGGAAGCGGCGCGCACGACCGGCGGCCCGCTCGCCGCCGACCTGCTGTGGCCGGAGGAATCGCAGGTGGTTTGGGTGCTGGAAGGTGCCCGCCTGGTCGCGCGCCAGGGGGGGACGCTCGAGGAGGTGGGAGCCCTGGAAGTAACCGCGGCCGCTCGCTCCCTCGACGTGGACGCCACGCTTGGCCTGGTAGCCGCCGGCCGAGATGGGGTCTACGTTATCGATGTGTCAGATCCGGCCGCACCCCGCCTCACGGCCCGCTACGAGGGGGTTCGCAACGCGCTCGACGCGGTGCTGCTCGAGTCCCGGGCGTACATCGCCGCGGGCGAACAGGGCCTGGTGGTTCTCTCCCTTACACGTCCCGCCGCGCCCGAGGTGGCCGCCGTGGTCCGAAACCTGGGGTCCCCGTCGCTGGTACTACGAAGTTCCGGGCAGGTGTGGGTCGTGGACGCTACGACGGGCGAAGCCCATTCGGTCTCGTTCCCCGGCATCGCGTCCCCGGGCTAGCCGGATCGAAGCTCTCCGTTACCGAAGGGGCTGGCCCCATCAGACCGATGAAACCGGGCACTGCGAGCAACCGGAACCGCCGGCTTCGCGAAAGGAAGTTCTGGCGCGCCGGCATGGGAATCTCGGTCGCCTTCCATCTGTTTCTGTTCCTCTTCTGGCGCATGCCCGCCCCCACCCTGTCCCCGTTTGCCGCGGCCGGACCCAGGGCGGGCGACAACCGCGCCGCCTCCGGTTCCATGCAGGCGCTCCGCCTGGCTCTGGCGCCCCCCCGGCCGATCGTTCCCCCGCGCTTGCCGACCCCCGTCCTGGTGGATGTCGAGCCG
The DNA here is from genome assembly GCA_965225805.1 of Longimicrobiales bacterium. GTDB lineage: Bacteria > Gemmatimonadota > Gemmatimonadetes > Longimicrobiales > Gaopeijiaceae > BD2-11. Next base: position 4,348,470 of record OZ245327.1, on the reverse strand, counting down.
GTGGAGTTCGAGGAGTCGGTGGAAGTCGACTTTTCCTCCCTCCTGGGAGAACGGCCGGGCGAGGGGGAAGGTCCGGGTCTCGAGGAAGGCGAAGGGCGCGGCGACGGCGGCACGGCTGCGGAGGGAAGGTCGCGAACGATCCCTCCCTCTCCCCGCAGCATGATCCTGCCGCCCTCCGACCGAAGCCTGAGGGAAAGGGAGGTCGAGGTGTGGGTCTTCGTTCTGGAAACCGGGAGGGTGGCGGCGGACTCCATTCGCCTGCTCCCGCCCACCTCCAACCGCGACTTCAACCGCCGGCTGATGCAGGAAGCCGCTCGCTGGATGTTCGAACCGGCTCGCCGGGGTGGTGTCGCGGTGGCGGCCTGGTTCCGGTATACCATCAGCATGCAATAGGCTTCTCCCCGCTGCGGCGGACGAGCCCGGAACCTTCAAGAGCGGACAGACAGCCAAGAGAATGACCTCCCTCGCATCCGCGCGCACCAAGCGCGTTCTCTGGGTCGACGACGAGATCGACCTACTACGCCCTCACCTGCTTTTTCTGCAGCAGCGCGGCTACCAGGTTGACGCGATCAGCAACGGGGACGACGCCCTGGCTCTGCTGCGCGAGAACCACTACGACCTGGTCATGCTCGACGAGCAGATGCCGGGGCGGCGCGGCCTCGAAGTTCTGACCATCCTGCGCCGGGAAGATCCCCACGCGCGCGTCGTGATGGTCACCAAATCCGAAGAGGACCGCACCCTGACCGAGGCGATCGGGCGCCGCGTCGACGACTATCTGGTCAAACCCACGAGTCCCCGCCAGGTGCTCTCGGTGGTCACCCGCATCCTCGAGGGGTCGAGCATCCGCCAGCAGCAGGTGGCACGCGACTTCGCGGCGCGCTTCGGAGAACTCTCGCTGCTGCGCGCCGAGGCGCGGACCCACGAGACGTTCGCTTCCCTGTACGCGGAGTTGGTGGACTGGCACATACAGCTGGAACAGGCGGGTGAATCCGGGCTCCTGGACTCCGTCAACGGGCTCCTGGCGGAGCTGCGGCATGACTTCGGGATGTGGATCACCCGCAACTATCCGCGCTGGGTGGACGGTTCTCGGATCAGGCGGCCCGAGCTGTCGATCGACATCGTCAGGAACCACGTCTCGCCCATGCTGGGGACGGATCCGGTGGTCTTCGTGGTCCTCGACTGCATGCGACTGGATCAGTGGCGCGTCATCGCTCCGCTGCTCTCTCCCTACTTTGAGATTGAGGAAAGACTCTACTACTCGATTCTTCCCACGGCGACGCCGTACGCGCGCAACGCTATTTTCGGGGGACTCTTTCCCGATGAAATCGCCCGGCTCCGTCCCGGGTGGTGGGATGCGTCCGACGACGAAGGCAGCCTGAACACCTTCGAAGACGAATTGCTGGCGGCTCAACTGTGGCGGCTGACCGGCCGCGACGTGCCGGTGCACTACGAAAAGATCTTCACCGACCGGGAAGGGGATCAGGTGAGGGCGCGCTTCCGCTCCGCCGTGTGCACCCCGGGCTCGCTGGTGGCGCTCGTGTTCAACTTCGTGGACCTGATGACGCACGGACGCAGCGAATCACCGGTTCTCATGGAGGTGGCCAGGGACGAGGTGGCGCTACGCAATCTGACGCGTGGCTGGTTCGAGCGCTCCACAGCCTTTCAGGTGCTGAGGGAAGCGGCGGTGGCGGGATACCCCGTGGTTCTCACCACGGATCACGGCTCGATCCACTGCAACCGGCCGACCACGGTCTACGCCCGCAAGGACGCCACCACCAACCTGCGCTACAAGTTCGGGGTGGATCTGAGGACCGCGATCCGATCCACCGTTTTCAGCAGCAAGAGGGCCCGCGATCTGCGACTGCCCCGGGGGCGCATGGGGACGACCTACGTCGTTGCCCGGGATGACTACTTCATGGTCTACCCCACGAAGCTGCGGGAATACCAGTCGCGCTACCGGGGGTCCTTCCTGCACGGAGGCATCTCCCCGGAGGAGATGATCGTGCCGGTCGCCCGCCTGCAGCCCAAGGGCCGGAGCACGCTCGGTTGAGGCTCTATCTCCGCATCCTGCGGTATCTGAGTCCCTACCTCCCGGTGTTCCTCGGCGCCGTGGTCGCGGCCTTTCTGTTCGCCGCCTTCGATGCCTTCTCGATGGCGCTGCTGATTCCATTCCTGAGCGTCCTGATGACCCCGGACGCGAGCGTCACGAGCGGCGTTGGGGGCGACGGAGCGCTGGGGCGACTTCTGGACGCGACTGCGGGGCGCGCCGTCGCTGGGGCGCCGGGGCCTCAGGAGGCGGTGCAGGCGCTCATCATCCTCCTCCTCGCGGTGTTCGCGGTCAAGAACGTCTTCGACTTCTTGAAGACCTACCTCGCCGCGCGCGTGGAGCAGGGCGTGACCCGCGATCTGCGCGACCAGGTACACGATCACCTTCTGGAGCTCGACCTGGTCTTCTTCGGGCGCACGCGCATCGGGCAGATCGTCTCCCGGCTGACGCACGACGTGGAGCTCGTGCGAACCCTGTTCACCCGCGAGTTCATGCGTACCATCACGGCACTCTTCGAGGTTGCGGCGGCGGTGGCCCTGATGGTATCGGTGTCTCCTTCGCTGACCCTGCTCTCGGTCGCGGTGCTGCCGGGCATGGTGGTCATTTGGGGACCGATGCTGAAGAAGCTCCGGCGGGGGGACGGACGCGTGCTCGACCTCGCCGGCGAGGTGAACGCCCGGATTCAGGAGACCTTCTCGGGGATCCGCCTCGTGAAGGCGTCCGCGGCCGAGGACTACGAGCGGGGGCGCTTCCACAGTATGACGGCGCGTTACTTCCGCACGTTTCTGCGCACCGAGCGGGTACGCGCGCTCGCCGCTCCCGTGACGGAGATGGTGGCCGCGCTCGGGACCATCGTGATCCTGTGGTACGGCACCCGGCTGGTGCTCGTCCAGGGCGTGCTCACGGGACCGGCGTTCATGGGCTTCGTGGCGCTCAGCACCAAGCTCTACAAGCCGATCAAGTATCTGAGCAAGCTGCCCGCCATGATCCAGCCCGGAGTTGTCGGTGGCCGCAGGGTGTTCGAATTCCTGGACGCGCCGGCAGAGATCCGCGACCGGCCGGACGCGCGGCCTTTCCCCGGGGTCGAGCGCGAGATCGTGTTCGACCGGGTCGGGTTCGGGTATCACGAGGGAAGGCCCGTTCTGGAGGATGTGTCGTTCGTGGTCGAGCGCGGCTCGATGGTGGCCGTCGTGGGGCCGAGCGGGGCCGGCAAGAGCACGCTGGTTGACCTGTTGAGCCGCTTCTTCGAGGTGACGGCGGGGAGAATCCTGATCGACGGGACGGACATCAGCCGGTTCCAGCTGCGCAGTCTGCGCGAGAAGATGGGGATCGTCTCGCAGGAGACCGTGCTCTTCCACGATACCGTGCGCGCCAACATCGCCTACGGGTTGCCGGGGGCCACGGAGCGGGAGATCGAACGGGCGGCCCGGGCGGCGCACGCGCACGACTTCATCGAGGCTCTGCCCGATGGCTACGAGACGGTGGTGGGCGAGCGCGGCACGGAGCTTTCAGGCGGCCAGCGCCAGCGGCTGGCGATCGCCCGCGCCATCCTCAGGGACCCTCCCATCCTGATCTTCGACGAAGCCACCAGCTCGCTCGACACCGAATCGGAGCGCTGGGTGCAGCGTGCCCTGGATCGGCTCAGCGAGGGGCGCACCGTCTTCGTAATCGCCCACCGCCTGTCCACCGTGCGGCGCGCGCGCGCGATCTTCGTTCTCGACCGGGGCAGGATCGTCGAGGCCGGGAACCACGACCAGCTCATGCGCGCAGGAGGTCTCTACTGCCGCCTTTGCAAGATGCAGAGCGGGTCGCAGGCCGGGGAGCGGCGAGCTCCGAGAGCGGCCGCGGTGCGGGGTTGACCGGGTGGGGAGCGAACATGCGGGCGTCTGACCGGCGGCGCGCGCGCGTCCGGCACCGGGTGGAGTACGCGCTCTTCCGGACGGCCGCGGGGTGTGCGGGGCTGCTGCCGCGGCGGTGGGCACAAGGTCTGGGGGCGGCCGCCGGCTGGCTGGGGGGCAGTGTGTTCCGCGTGCGCCGCCAGGTCGTCGACGAGAACCTCGCGCGCGCCTTCCCGGAGCGCTCGCCGGCCTGGCGGGCCCGGGTGGCCCGGGAGAGCTACCGTCACCTGGGGCGGACGGCGGCGACCACCTTCCGGCTCTCGCGCATGACCCCGCGACAGATTCTGAAGCTCTCCCGGGTAGAGGGGAGGGAGCTGCTGGCCGACCCGGTGGCGCGCGGCGAAGGCGCCATCCTGGTGACCGGCCACCTGGGCAACTGGGAGGTGGGCGGGGGGGCGCTGGCGTGCCGCGGCCTCCCACTGGATGTGGTCGTGCGCCCCCAGAACAACCCGCTCTTCGACCGCGCGCTGGTCCGGGCCCGCCGCCGGCTGGGCATGAACGTGGTGTCCCGCCAGAATTCGGTCCACGTCCTGCTTCGATCGCTGCGCCAGGGCCGGGTGGTCGTCCTGCTCGCCGACCAGAACGCCCACTCCGGGGGCCTGATGGTGGATTTTTTTGGTGAACCCGCCTCGACGGCGCGTAGCCCGGCCCTGCTGGCGATTCGCAGCGGCGCTCCCCTGGTGCTGGGCGTGGCACTCCACGATCCCGCGGCGACCAGGCCCCACCACGTCATTCTGGAGCAGGTCACGGTTTCGCTCAGCGGAATTCTTGCGCAGGATATGGAGGCGCTGACGCGCGCGCATGTCGCGGCGCTCGAGCGCCGGATACGGCGGTATCCGGGACAATACCTCTGGCAGCACCGGCGCTGGCCCCGGACTCCGGCCCGGTCTTCGGCGCCGGAACCGTCCTCCGGAAGCACGGTATAAGCGCCAGCCTGTCGCGCCCGCCTCTCGGATTGTCTTTGTTGGCGCTGATCTTGCAGCGGAGCGAGGGCGCACGCCCGGCTTACGGAGTCCAACGTGGTCTACATCTGCATTCCAGCTCGCAATGAGGAGAGCACCATAGGCGTTCTGCTCTGGAAGATCCGGCAGGTCATGGCCGGCTTCGGACGTGACTACGAGATTCTGGTGCTCGACGACGGCTCGAGCGACGACACCCGGTCGCTGCTTACGAGCTACCGGCGCGTCGTACCCCTGCGGATCCTCTACCGGAACAAGCGACTGGGATACTCCGGGGCCACCGAGGAGTTGCTGCGCGAGGCCGCGCGTCGAGCCGAGTATCCGAAACGCGATGTGGCCGTGACCCTTCAGGCCGATTTCAGCGACGACCCGGCGGGCATCGTGCCCCTCATGAAGACCATCGAAGGAGGGTCTGACATTGTGAGCGCCGCGTTCGCGGAAGAGCCGCCCGGACTGACCCGGGCCGCCCGGATCACTCGCTGGCTGGCCCGCAGTTGGCTGCGGCGCACACTCACATCGGCGCCGGTATCGGAGCCGTTGGGGGGCTTCCGCGCATATCGCATCATGGTGCTCAAGAAGATGTTCGCCGAAGCGGGAGAGAAGGAACTCGCGCTCGGGGAAGGCTGGGCCGGCAACCTCGAGTTGCTGCAGCGCGCCCTTCCCCACGCCCGCGCGGTCGCGGAGGCCGTGGTGCAAGAGCCCCGCAACCGGCGCGTGCGGCGGTCGCGTTTCAGGCCGTGGCGGACGCTCTTGGGGCTCGGCCGGGCGCGCGGCCGCGTAACCTTCGCCGCGGCAGAGGGCTCATGAGACGCCGGTCCGGTCTCTTCGCACTGCTGCCGGGGCTCGCCGCCATCTCTGCGCTCCAGGCCGCGGCGCAGGCGGCATCTCCCTGGGTGACGCCCGCACAACCCCTTGAGGCCACCGTGCCGTTCGAAGTGGGCGAGCGTCTGGAATACAAGGTCAAGCTGGGGATCTTCAACGCCGGCGAAGGGTCGCTGGAGGTCGCTGGCATCGATTCGGTACGGGGAAACCCCGCCTACCACGCCATCATGCGCATCGACGGTGGCTTACTGTTTGCTCGAGTGCGCGACGAGTTCCAGACCTGGTTCGACACCCGTACGCTGACCAGCCACCGCTTCATCCAGGATCAGAACGAAGTGGGGTCCAAGCGTTTCCGGCACTATGAGATGTATCCGGAGCGCGGTGTCTGGGAACGCGAGGACGACGTGGAGGTGGGCGACATGCCGACGTCGCTTCCGCTGGACGACATCTCCTTCGTCTACTTCATTCGCACTCTGCCGCTGGAAGTGGGCGACGTCTACACCTTCGACCGATATTTCAAGGAGACCGGTAATCCGGTCGTCGTGCGCGTGTTGCGCAAGGAAGAGAAGGAAGTCCCCGCGGGCATCTTCAAGACCATCGTGGTGCAGCCGATCATCCGCACCCGGGGGCTCTTCGGCCAGGGCGGCAAGGCCGAGCTCTACTTCAGCGACGACGACCGCCGGGCGCTCGTGTACATGAGATCGAGCATCCCGGTCGTCGGCAGCCTCACCCTGCACCTCACCAACCCGCCCGCCTGGCAACCGCAGCCGGCGGACACGGTTCCGCCTTACTGAGCGCAGTCTCGCACGACGGGATGCGATGATCCAGCCGGCTGCACGGTCGGAGCCAGCGTCCCGGCGCCGACTCCGGCTCGAGACCCCGGAGCACGTTCGCCTCGACTACGAGCTCGCCGACGTGGGCTCGCGTTTGGCGGCGTTGCTGATCGACCTGGTGATCATCGCCGGCGCCCTGTTCCTGCTGGGAGTGGCCTATGCGGTGCTGGAAGGCGGGGGTCTGTCGCTGGTCGCCAGCCTCGCCGCCAGCGCGCTGGTGATCGCCTTCTTCATGCTGCAGTGGGGATACTTTCTCCTCTTCGAACTGCTGCGCGACGGCCAGACGCCCGGGAAAAGGGCACTCCGGCTTCGAGTTCTCCACTCCAGCGGGCAGCCCCTCTCAGTGCGCGGCTCGGTGATCCGCAACGTGTTGCGCATCGTCGACTTCCAGCCCGGCGTGACCGGCGTGCTCGGCGGTGGGGCGATCATGCTGACCGGCCGCTCGCAGCGCCTGGGCGACCTCGCCGCCGACACCATCGTGGTGCGCGACGACGGTGCGGGCGAAATCGCCTGGCCGGAAGCCTCGAGCACCCCGGCGGCGGGCCGCCCGCTCCTCTCGGCCGAACAATTCGAGCTGCTGAGCAACTACAGGCGCCGACGCGACGACCTTTCCCCGGAGGCGAAGCACACGGTTTGCGGCGCCTTGTTGGAGGCTATCCGCCCGGCCGTGGACGGGCACTCGCTGCTGGGAACGGTGTCCGCGGACGAGTTCCTGGTACGGCTGCACGACGAGGAGGAGCCGCGAAGGGCAGCGGCGGGCGGGGTGTGGGGGCTGCAGGCCGCTGCGCTCGTCCGCGAGCAGCGACAGGAGTGGGCGAGGTATGGCGAGCTGTTGCGTAAGAGTCGCAAGGGCGGGCTGAAGCAGCTGCCCGAAGGAGAACTCAGAACCTTCGGCCGCCTCTATCGAGGAGTTACAGCAGACCTCGCCCGCGCTCGCACCTACGGCGCGCCCGTCTCCGTGCTGCGCAGTCTCGAACGCTGGGCCGGCGCCGGCCACAATCTCCTCTACCGTGTGACCGGCGAATCCATCGTTTCGGTGCGCCGCTGGATCACGTCCGACTTCCCCCGGGCTGTGCGGGTGCACCACCGCCCCATCCTGCTCGCGGTGCTGCTTGTTTTCGGTCCCATGGGGGTCTCTTTCGGCCTCGTGCGATCGAATCCCGTTCTGGCCCGCTACATGACCTCGTCCGGCATGCTGGAGCGGGCGGAGAGTACTCCGAGAGGAGACATCGACGCGGCCTACGTCGACATCCCCGGCACGCTCATGCCGCTGGCCTCGACGAACCTCATCACCAACAACGTGCAGGTTGCCCTGCTTGCCTTCGCGGGCGGCGTGCTGGCGGGATCGCTGACGGTACTGCTGCTGGTCTTCAACGGGGTGCATCTGGGCACGGTGCTGGGGCTGTATGCGAACGAAGGACTACTCGGTGTCATTCTCGCCTTCGTGTTCCCGCACGGCTTCATGGAGCTGACGGCGATTTGCCTGGCGGGCGGCGCAGGGTTGTGGCTCGGCTCCGCGGTCCTGGTACCCGGTCGCCGCACCCGCCTGGCCGCGTTGCAGGAGCGGGGCCGCGAAGCGCTCTCCCTGTTGGCGGGAGTGGTCGGGTTGCTGGTGGTTGCAGGAATCGTCGAGGGCTTCTATTCCCCGTCGGGGCTTCCCGCGGTCGCGAAGTTCGCCTTCGGCGCGGCGACCGCGGCAGGGTTGGCGGCCTACTTCGCGGGAGGGGGAAGGGAACAGGCTACAGCAGCCCCCGCTCCTTGACCTCCATGTACTTGTCGAGCGTCGCCGCGAGCGTCCGGGCGGGCGGGACATCGACGACCAGAATCCCGGAGCGGCGCATGGCCCCGAGCGCCAGGGCCCGCGCCTGCACCAGTTCGGCGGCGGCCGCTCTGCGGAAGGCGTCGGCATCGTTCCTCACAGCCTGGACGGCGGCCTCTTCCAGCTTCGGATTGCCGATGGTCACGGCGAGCGGCAGGTGCACGCGCGCAACCCTGGCAAGCGAGCGCACCAGGGCCCGCGAAACCGTCGCGTCGATGACGTCCGAGAAGAGCACGACCAGTGAGCGCTTGCTGAAGGTTCGGCCCAGCGTCGCCATGGCGAGGGGGTAGTTCGGTTCCACCAGGCGGGTCTCGACCCCGGTCAGGGTCTCCGCGAGCCGCGAGAGGTTCACGCGCCGCGGCGGAGACAAATGGCGGATGCGCTCGTCGAAGACCATCACCCCGAGTCGGTCGCCGTATGCCTGCGCCCGGCTGGCGAGCAGCATGCAAGCGGCCAGCGCGATGTCGGCGCGCTCGCGGTCCAGGATGGTCTCGCGCATGTGACGGCCCGCGTCGATGGCCAGAACGACGTGCTGTCCACGCTCCGCCTGATAGTTGCGCACCACGAAGTGTCGGCGCCGGGCCGAGGCCTTCCAGTCGATGGTTCGGGGGTCGTCCCCCTTCACATATTCGCGCAGGCTCTCGAACTCGCTTCCCTCCGCGCGCATGCGCGTTCGCCGGGGTCCCATCTCCTGCAGGGGACGGCGAACGCTGTGCTTCTTCTCCCGAAGGAAGTCCCGGATACCCGGCTGCACGCGCACGACATCCTTCGCCGAAACGGTCGAACGCTGCCACGCGAGTCCGAGCGGGCCCAGGGCGCGCAGGTGCAGGTTGCGCAGTTCCAGAAAGCCGCGCGCAAGCGGCCGGATCCGGTAGGACCGCCTGATCGGCGCACCGGGGGACGCCACCAGATGAACTCCCGCGTTCCAGTCCTCGTCTCTGCCTCCCGCGGCCCCGCGCCTGAACCGGGGATCGATGTCGTCGGTGAGCATGACGTGGACCTTGCGCGAGGCGGAGTTCGTGACCTCCACGACCACCTCCAGCGATACTCCCAGGGAGGCCACCTCCGGCACCCGACGCCTAACCGCCGGCGGGCGAATCCGGCGCGCGTCCAGTACGATCAACGCGCCGATGACCAGATCGACCAGGAGCGCGCCCGGCACCGACACCAGAAGCAGGGGCGAAGCAAGCGCCAGCAGCCAGAGAGCGCGGCGGCTCGGGACTACGCGAATCACGGCTAGCGGGGCGCTTCCAGGGTCTCGAGCAGCGCTGCCACCTCGTCGTCGGAAGACCTTCCCTCCACCTCCGCCTCGGGAGTCAGAACCACCCGGTGGCGCAGGATCGGGAAGGAAAGCGCTTTGACGTCGTCGGGAATGGCGAAGTCGCGGCCGTTGAGGTAGGCTTCGGCTTTCGCCGCCTGCAGGAGAGCCACACCGGCGCGCGGGCTCGCCCCCAGGGCAAAGACCGATTCATTGCGCGTCGCGCGGACGATGTCGGTGATGTAGCGGCGGATGCGCTCGTCCACATGCATGGTGTTCACGGTATCACGCATGGCCAGAAGCTCCTGGCGCGACACCGGCTCGCCCAGCGCGTAGGTGGCCTCGTCGTCCGCCCGGAAGCCGGCATCGTGGCGGTCGAGGATGCGGCGCTCGGCGTCCTCGGCAGGGTATCCCACGGAAATCTTCATCAGGAACCGGTCCACCTGTGCTTCCGGAAGCGGGTAGGTTCCCTCGTATTCGACGGGGTTCTGGGTGGCGAACACGGTGAAGGCGTCCGGAAGCGGACGAGTCACCCCGTCCACGGTGACCTGCCGCTCCTCCATCGACTCGAGCAGCGCGGCCTGGGTCTTGGCGGGTGCCCGGTTGATCTCGTCGGCGAGCAGGAGGTCGGCGAAGACGGGCCCCGGACGATAGGTGAAATCGCGCCCGGTGTCGTCCAGGACGTTCACTCCGGTGAGATCGGTCGGCATCAGGTCGGGGGTGAACTGCACCCGGCCGAAGTCCAGGCTCAGTCCCGTCGCGAGAGCGCGCACCGCCAGCGTTTTCGCCGTTCCCGGGACGCCTTCGACGAGGCCGTGTCCTCGGGCGAGGAGGGTGATCATCATCTGTCTGAGCATGGTGGCCTGGCCGAGCACGATCTGGTCGAGGGCGGCGAGCAGGCGAAGCGCCGGATCCGGCGGGTTCATGCGGAGGTCCTCCTTTGGGTGTGGTCGTCGATGCCCTGCGCGACCAGAATCAGATTCACGGGATTCGCCTCGAGACCCCGCCGGATAAGCAGGAGAGGCTCGGGGCGCGTGGTCCGGTCCTCCAGTCGCGCCAACAGACGTTCGGCTTCCGCCAGGTCGTGGGGAGGCGGGAGGCGGGACTCGCGCGCAAGGTGCCCGAGCAGCAGAACGGCTGCTGTCTCGCGGGCCTGCGCGCTCTCGTAGACGGCCGCCAGAGCCGTAACGTGCTCGAGCGCGGAGCGTCTGGCGTCGTTCGCCGGAGCCAGCGGAGCACCGAATCGGACCCCGGCGCAGAAGAACGCCAGGAGAACGACCAGACCCAGGTGAAGCGACGTCCTGCCGGCGGGCGTGCCGATCAGGAAGTCCGCGGTGGCGCGCACGGGGGAGCGGGAGGCCCCCAGTCCCTGGCTGAACTCGTCGAAGAAGACGGAATCGCCGGGGCTTGTCCAGGCGAGGGCCGCGCGCACGGCGAGCACGGCGAGGGGAGCTTCGTCGGCGAGGCGGTTGGAGAGCGGCTCGGCGTCGGCGAAGGCGATGATGCGTCCCTCGCCCAGGGGAATCAGGGCAGCCGCAGTCCATCGATGGCCGCCAGAGTCGGGAACGGTCAGGAGCAGCGGGTGGTGGGGCACCGGATCCGGCGGAGGCTCTTCATCGTTGCCGATTCCGTCTTCCGCACCTTCGTCCTCGTCATCCTCGGAGGCTGTGTCAGGCGCGATCGCGTAGCGGGCCGGGCGAGCTGTCGCGAGACCCTCGGTAAGGGGATGACCGTCACTCCAAAGGGGGCTGTTCGCGAGGTCCGGAACCGGGGCGACCTGCTCCTCCTCGCCGGTAGCCGCCGGGTCGGCGCCGGTGACCCGGTCGGGCGCCTCGGTCGGGCGCTCGCCGTCGTCCGCGGCATCGCCGCGTGCCCCGGCGGAGTCTCCGTCCTCGACGAGCGTGCGACGCACCAGCCCGAGCGAGTCCAGGATGGGCGAGTCCTCGCGGGGCGCGTGGATGAGGGTGCCCCCGCTTCGCACCCAGTCCAGAAGCTCGCGCACCTCGCGGGGACTCGGGCGCCTCACGGGTTGCAGCATCACCAGGGTCCCGCGCAGCGGATCGGCGTCGACGAGCGGCGTCACCCGGGTCGCCGTGGGAGGCCCCAGGCGGGCGATTGCGCGATGCAGCCCCGCGACGCCGTCGGGCGTGGTGCGGAGCGCGCTGCGGCGAACGTCCTGGGCGGCAAAGCCGGACGGGCGGAAGGCGATCGCCGTGAGCCCCAGGAGGAGGGTGACGACCGCGATCCCGGCCAGCACCCCCCACTCCACCCGTGCCCGGCGCCCCCGCCCCGCCTGCCGAGCACGTTCAGAGGCAACTGCCGTCGGCTCCCGGATCTGCTCCGGCGTCATTTGTCCGCGTTGTCCGTCACTTCGCAGCCGACCCGTTCCGCCAACTCCTCCAGACCATGGTAGCCGGACGAGGTGGGGGCCTCGTGGCCGAAGGCGAGTTTCTGGAAAGAGCGGATGAAGGTGGTGGCGTCGGTAGTTTCTCGCTCGTTGATGACCCCGCCTCCCGCCGCCTCCAGCGCATACTCCCCAGGTGTCTTGGACGGATGGAAGTCGACCGCGCCCCTCCGTTCGAGAGTGAGGACGAATCCCTGATAGAGCGCCGTGGCGGCGTGCCGGTATTCCGCCGAGCGTGCTCGCTCTGCGGCGATGCGCAGCCAGTCGCCCGCCGTGCGAAGCTCGTCGGGCAACGCATCCGGATCACGACGCGCCGACTGCGGATTCCCCTTCGGGAGCCAGCGCAGCACGACAAACGAGATGGCGCCGATGCACGTGGCAACAACGAGCACGGTCAGGAGTTCGGCCTGGGTTTCCGGAATATCCGGAAAGAATCTGCTGATCCATTCCCAGAACCGCGTCCAGAGCTGGCTGAGCAGTCGAACCAGCAGACTTCCCTCGAAGGATTCGAAGTCCGGTCCGCTCAGGATATCCGCGAGCGCCCGTGATACCTCGTCCGCGGAAGGCAGCTGCTCCTGCGGCATTCAGCCAGCCATCGCCCGGGCTGCGGCCTGAAGATCGGTGCCTTCGCTCCGCGCCCTCAAGTCCGCAAAGAGCACCATGGCGCAGGCGATCCAGAGGGGCGTGGTCACGGACTGAAAGCCCAGCGAGACGATCTGGACTGCCCAGTAGCGAACCAGGCCGATGGTCTCGGCCGGGTTCGAAGCGAAGAGGGCGCCGGTCGAGCCGACCAGGATGTATGCGGCCAGCGCGGGCACGACGGTGATTAGCCAGGTGACCACGAAGACGAAGAAGGCCCGCATGCGGCTGCCGCGCACCAACTCGAAGGATCGCCGCAAGCCGCCGAACGGCCCGCGCCTTTCGACCACTATCGCGGGCACCAGCATGAAGGTGTGGGTCGCCCACCAGCCCCCGACCGCCACGACAACGGCCACCAACACCATGACAGTGACTATGCCGGTCGCGACGGAAGGGCTGGGAGTCGCAAGTGCCACGATCGCCACAACGGGAAACCCGGCCACGAGTGCCGCCAACATAAGCACCGCCCCGGCAAGAAAAGCCGCTCCCAGCAGCTTCGGAAGCAGTGTCAGGGCCCGCGCGTAGCTGCTCCCGATCGAGGCCCAGCGATCGTCCATCCTTGCGTCCATGGCCGTCGCGAGCGCTGCCCACGTCATCAGCGAGAAAACCAGACCTACGGCCAGGAGTCCGAAGAAAAGCAATCCCGCGCCGGGGTCGGTGAGCATCACTTCCGCATCGCTCTCGGCCGAAGTCGGTATCGCGGTCGCCACCATGGCCGGGCCGAGACCGACCAGCGCGAGCGGCATGTAGAGCCGAAAGTCGCGCCGGAAGAGTCCGAAGCCGAGATCGAGAACTTCCCCGAAGTCCAAGGGCCGCAGCAGGGTTGCCGACATCGCCTACTCCTGTGTGATTCGCGGGTGTTCGCCTGTCGGCGGATCCTCCTGACTCGCCGAATGAAACCATTCCCCGGACCGTAAGCAAGGAACGGGCCTGGCGGTGGGATCGGAACTGTACCCCCGGCTCCCGGCGCAGGCCGGGAGGCCGCAACCGCGGAAGGATTGCGTGTATGGCCGCTTCCGCGGCTCGAAGATGCTTCGGCGCCTACCGCGTGCGGCGGTTCGGACGGTCGTCTCGCCTGTCCGGCGAGCGTCCGAAAGCAGAAAAGCGAGTCCGCGCCTCGCGAGCAATTTCGGCGAATCCCGGTTCGCCGCGCAGTTTGTCCCAGGCGGGATCGGTGCGCAGCATCATCAGCCGGGGGTCTTCCGTCTCGAGGGCCTCCCGGAGCTGATCGAGGGCGCCTTCGCGGTCGCCGGCCCCGAGGCTCGCCTCCGCGAGAGAGGTAGGCCACACCCGCCGTCCCTCGGCCCGGATGGCACGCAGCCGGTCGAGCTGCCACGACCAGTATCCGGCCGTGTCACCGGACTCGACCGCCCGTTCGAGTTGGTCGACCGCGTCCGCGTCAGGGGCGCCCGGCAACCCCGCGGCGCTCCACCGGCGCATGGTTTCCACCGCGGCGGCGACGTCTCCCGCGGAGGCGTGCATGCGCGCGAGCGTCTCCCACGCCGGGCCGTCCTCGGGATGACCGGCCACCACCGCCTGCAGCACCTCGATGGCCGATCCGATCCGCCCGCTACCCGCGAGTCGGCGCGCCACGAAGACTCGGCGGCGCGGGTCCTCCTCCTCCGACTCCAGGATGCGGCGTTCCAAGGCTTCCTCGAGACCCCTTCCTATCCCCGTTGTGGCCATGACCCAGGCCGTATCCAGTTCGGCGAGAGGCACCCCGGCCAAACCCGGTCCGGCCCGAGAAGGAGCTGGTATCGCCGTCTCCGGCGCGGACGCCTCCCGCGGAAGACTGCGTTCCAGGAACTGGAGCACCTCCATGGCCTCGGCGGAGGTGGGGTCGAGGGCAAGAGCGCGAGCGGCTTCGACGCTGGCCTGCCCGACCTCCCCGGCGTCCAGCACGCCATCTTCGATGTCGGCCAGGAAGCGCGCCCCGGCCAGCCCGGCGAGCGCGGAAGCGAAGCCGGAGTCGCTGCGCAGCGACTCCTGAAAGTATTCCACAGCCCGGCGGTATCCATCGGGCGTGCCCAGTCCGTACTCGTACCTTCCCCTCAGATAGGCGTCATGCGCGATCGGATCGCCACTCCCGGCGCCCAGGACCTGGGCCACCTCCGTCTCCGGGTCGTGCGGCCCCGGGATGTCGGCCGCCACCGCCACCGCCACCTCGCTTTGCAGCGCGAGCACGTCCGTCATTTCGCGGTCGAAGCGGAAGGTCTGGATGTGCGAATCGCTCGCGGCATGGATGAGCTGGAGAGTGATGCGCACCTGGTCGCCCGAGCGGGTCACCGATCCCTCGACCAGCGCGTCGACGCCGAGTTCGCGCCCGATCACCGGCGCGGACTTGATCGTGCCCTCGTATTGCATCACCGAGGTACGGGACGCCACGCGCAGCCATTCGAGCTGGCTGAGGCGAGCGGTGAGTTCCTCCTGCAGCCCCGCCACGAAGTAGGCCTGGTTCGCGTCCGGGGAGAAGTCGTCGAGGGGAAGCACGGCGATCGAGGTGAGCGGCTGGGCGGGATCGTACACCTCCAGCGCGATCACTTCCCCTGCGCCGTCGGGCTCGAAGGCGCCGCGTGCCGAGAGCCAGCCCGCCAGGCCCCCGGCCATGCCGACGGTGAGGACGAAGAAGGCGATGCGCGGCAGCATGCCGTGGCCCCGGCTGTCTGGTGTACGCCGGATCCCATCCCGGGTGAGTTCGTAGACCCAGGCCAGCGCCACCCCCGGCGGGAAGCCGAGCACGACCACGATCACCAGGACGCGCAGCCCCAACTCACCCAGGCCGAACGCCGGGAGGACGATCTCACCCAGCTGCAGGAGCACGAAGGCGGCGGCACAGTACCCCAGGGCGAAACGCACCACACGTCTGCGCCGCATCTCGGCGACCAGGTCGGCGAACGCGAATCGACGCTCGGGTTGGCTCATGGACCCCTCACTCCCGTCCGGCCCGCCAGCGCATCCTCGCGCCCGCTTGTCGAGCGATCCCTACCCATCCGCAGGAGCGGCGTTGGGGTCGAGAAAGAGTTGGAGCGCCGACCCTTTAAAGACACGGCCCTTCGCACGCACGCTGAACCGGTATTTGCCCGGTACCGGGAAAACGACGTTCTCCACCGGCATGATCAGGCAGGTGCGGGCAGGGGGCCTGTCGGGTGCGCGCGGGTCGACCTGGGTCTCGCCCTCCACGGTCAGGCAGGGCTTCTTTGAAGGATCGAGCAGGTCCACCCGAAAACGGTGGCTGCCTTCGTCGGTTCGGTCCCACTCGATGCCCGCCACGATCACCATACGGCCCTGGACCGCGGGAAACCCCGGAGCGAAGAGGTCGTTGAAGGCGCCCTGGACATCGATTCTGGTGCCGGATTCCGCCTGGCGCGCCGAGTCGCACACCAAAGACAGGTATAATTCCATGTCGGCTACTCCCGGGTGCTGACGAAATCACTCTCCGCGTCGCCGGGCGGGCCCCAGCCGCCCCCTCCGGGCGACTGGATGCTGATGATGTCCCCCGCCTTCACCGCGAAGGAGGCCTTGCCCGGCAGGATCCTCTCCTCGTTACCGGAAATCAGCATGTTGATTCCCGGAGCCCCGTCCTCTCCGCCCCGGGCGCCCGCCGGTCCCCGCGTGCGCCGCTCACAAAGCAGCGTGGCCCCCGCGTCCACAAGCAGCATGATGTCACGGCGCAGCCCGTCTCCTCCCCGGTACCGCCCCCGCCCCCCGCTGCCGCGGCGGAGCGAATAGCGCGCAACCCGGAAGGGGTAGGCGTGCTCCAGCGCCTCCACGGGCGTGTTCAACGAGTTGGACATGTGGCAGTGAACCCCCGAGAGCCCGGGGCGGCCCGGCCCGGCGCCCATCCCGCCCCCCACCGTCTCGTAGTACGCGAAGCTCTCGCCGCGCAGATCGCTTCCGCCCATGGTGGTGTTGTTCATGGTCCCCTGACTGAGCGCGGGCACGAGATCCGGGAGCGCCTTCCCGAAGGCGCCGAGCAGCGTATCCGTGATCCGCTGGCTGGCCTCCACGTTGCCCGCGGCCACGCTGGCGGGCAGGCGCGCGTTGACCAGCGAGCCCGGCGGGAGACGCTGCTCCACGGACGTCATCGACCCACCGCCCGCGGGCAGCTCCTCGCCCAGCAGGCCCTCCACCACGCAGCGCACCACGTAGCGCACCGCCGAGGAGGTGATTGCCGCCACCGCGTTGATCCCGCCCTCTGTCTGCGGTGAGGTGCCGTCGAAGTCGACGACCAGCCCGTCGTGCGATATCTCGAGCGCCAGCCGGATGGGCACGGGCCCGTGGCCGAACCCGTCATCGTCCATGAAGTCCTCGGCCTCGAAGCGCCCGGCGGGCATGCGCCGGATGCCGGTGAGAAGGAGGCGATCGGCATAGGCGATGAGCTCGTACATGGCGCCCAGCACCGCGCGGCTGCCGCGTCGCCGCACCAGATCGAGCAGTCGCACCTGTCCGGTGTAGAGCGCCGCGATCTGCGCCTGCAGGTCGCCCGCCCGCTCGACCGGGGTACGCACGTTGGCAAGGATGGTATCCCACAGTCCCCGCCGCCGCTTCCCGCGCACGAACAGCCGCGCCGGCGGGATGCGAAGCCCCTCCTGATAGATCTCCCGCGCGAGCGGCATCGACCCGGGGGTCATCCCTCCCACGTCGGAGTGGTGCGCGCGCGAGGCGACGTACCCCAGCAAGACGCCGTCCGGCTGGTCGTATACCGGCGCGATCAGGGTGATGTCGGGGAGGTGGGTCCCTCCGCGGAAGGGGTCGTTCAGGCAGGCGATGTCGCCTTCTTCCAGGGTGCCCAGCTCCGCAAGAGCCGCCTCGACGCTCATCGGCATGGCACCGAGATGCACCGGCATGTGGTCTCCGAGCGCGACCGCGACGCCGTCCGGCGTGAAGAGCGCGCACGAGTAGTCGCGCCGTTCCTTGATGTTGGGAGAAAAGGAGGAGCGCCGCAGCGCCGCACCCATCTCTTCGGTAAGGGCGGCAAACAGCTGCCGGAAGATCTCCAGTGTCACCGCATCGGGGCGACTACCGGAGATTCCGCCCGGATTTGCACGGCCCGGACTCACAGCGTAACCTTGTTGGGCTTTTTCGCCGGCCGCCGGGTCGCCAGCCATATTCGTATGCATAGCAGAGGAGGGGTGAAGTTGTCGGATTCGAAGCTCCTGGATCGAGCCAGGGATGAGCTATTCAGCCACATCAACCGATGTGGCGTCATGGAGGCCAGCGAGGCCGATCAGACCGAGTGGATGAACGAAACCATCGATTATCTCTCGGAACGCTATCCGACTTTGGGGGGACACGAACTGCGCTTCCTGCATGCCGTCGGGATGCGTTTCTGCCAACCCGCCATCGCGCTAGGCGCCGCCACCATCACCGCGATCAGCGACGCCGCCCCTTCTCCTGTCCCGGAGTAGTCCGGGCGCACGAGAATACTGCAGCCGATCGCTCCGGCGCAAATCGGCTGCGGTCCTCACTTGACCCGCACATCCCTGCCGCGCGCAACTCCCGGCTGACCCCTTTGGAGTCTGGTTGCCGTATGGGCGCCAGGTTAGATTTGTGCGTCCCCGTGCGTCCGAAACCCCAAACGGCCGGGTCGGCGATCTACACGAGCGAACCTGGTAGCGCCCCGACATCTCCATCAGGAGGATGCGGATGATGGAAGAGCGGTTCCTGAGCTCTGAAGAATACGATGAGGAAGCATATAAGCTGTACGATGAAGGTGACTACGAAGGGGCCCTCGAGATGCTGAAAGAGGGCCTTTCCTTATATCCCAGTGCCGTCGAGTTGTATGTCGGCATGGGCTACGCGCGACTTGCGCGCGAGGAGTATGCATGGGCTCGCGAGAGCTTCCAGCGCGCGCTGGTGCTGGATCCCGACCACGAGGATGCCCTGGTCGGCATGGGCGAACTGCTGCTCTGGTTCGGCAAGAAGGAAAACGCTCTGCGGCTCTTCGAAAAGGTCGAAGCTCTCGGCTATGACACGGATATCGACCTCATGCTGACGATGGGCCGGGCGCTGCACGGAGCGCGACTCTACACGGAGGCGCGCGATGCGTTCGCCAGGCTGGTGGCCGCCAGGCCGGACTGTGCCGAGGCGATCGCCGCGCTCGGGTACGCGCTGCACCGAACCGGACACGAGCTCGAGGCGGGCCGACACATCCGCCGTGCGCTCCGCCTGGCCCCCAACCTCCACGAGGCGCGCATCTTTCTGGGCCATATTCTCTACGACCGGTCCGACCGGGAAGGCGCGATCCGCGAGTTCGAACAGGTGCCCCCCGCCGAACACTGGGACTCGCGCGCGGTATGGCGGGTGATGGAACTGAATGCCTCGATGCGGGGCATCCCGGTCGACGATCCGCGCATGGAACCTTGGCAGGCCCGCCTGCGGGAACTGGAGAAGCTGTCGGATCCGATCGACCGTCTTCTGGCTGAAGTCGAGGCGCGGGCTCCGGGGATCGGCGAATCGGCGGTCGACCACCAACAGCTGGAGCTGTTCGGGCAAAGCCCGGTCGAAGATCAGGAAGTCCACCACGTCCGAACCCGTAACGGTCAGCCCTTCTGGGGCACCTGGCACGAGATCGTGCGCCAGATGCGTGACCATGCAGGCTTCTCTCACGAGACCGTTTCCCACTACATGCGGCGGCTGTCCGAACGCTGGCGCGAGCAGTTCGGCCTGGAAATACCGATCGTGGATCCGGAGAGCTTCCTGACCGCGGCAATCCGCGCGGGGCTGGTGCAGCGCGTTGGCGATGGCCCCGCGCCGGCCGAATGACGCGCTCGCGCACCGTTCAGACGACACCATGACCACTTCCGAACTTCCCGGCCGTCTGTTCGACGCCCTCATTGGCGAGATCTTCGCCCGCTGGCCGGAATACGTCCACTCTCGCTTCACCGTCGCCGAGATCTATCAGAATCTGATTCCCTGGCGCACCCACCGGGATACGATGGGCATTGCCACCAGCGGCGAGTACGAGCAGGCGCTCCTGCGCCTCCTTGCGGGCGAGGGCGACTACCTGACGCTGGAGTCGAAAGCCGCGAGGGACGAAATGCAGGCGGAGCTGGAGTGTCGTTTCCCCAATACCGGCATCTATCGAGATTTTGCTGCGGTGGGGGTTCGTCTGAACCCGGGTCGCGTGCCCGTCCACGAGGAGAGCGCAGGAAACAAGGGGGCAGTCGAGCCCGCTGCCACGGACGGCAACGGCTTCGGGACGGGAGAGAGCGGACCCGACGCGGGTGCGGGGAGTCCCGCCCCCACAGCCGCCGGGGACCGCGCTCGGCCGGACGAGCTGCAGAGCGCAGGGCGCGTCTGTTCGGGCTGCAGCCAGGAGCTGCCGCGGGCCGAGGGCTTGCGCTTCTGCCCGTTCTGCGGCCAGAACGCCCGAATCGTCGCCTGCCTGTCATGCGGGATGAGGGTCGAAGCCGAATGGTCCTATTGCGCCGGATGCGGAACGCGAGCCCAGCGGTGACCAGGACCTCGGGCGGGACGGCGCGAGTCGCGGTCATTGCAGGGGACGGAATCGGGGTGGAAGTCACCCGCGAGGCGGTGTTGTGCTTCCAGGCGGCGGCCGAACTGCACGGTGCCCCGGTCGAATTCGTACAGTGGGATCTGGGCGCCGAGCGCTACCTGCGCGATGGCATCACCATCACCGACGACGAGTTCCGCCAGCTCGCGAACGACTACGACGCCATCCTGCTGGGCGCTCTGGGGGACCCCCGGGTTCCCGACAACACCCATATCCGCGACATCCTGCTGGGACTGCGCTTCCGCCTCGACCTGTACGTCAATTTCAGGCCCTGCGAGCTGCTCGACGCGCGCTACTGCCCCCTCAGGGAGGTTCCCGGGGGCGGAATCCGGCTCGACATCTTCCGCGAGAGCACGGAAGGCGCCTACGTCAACATGGGCGGGCACTTCAAGAAGGGCACGCCCGACGAGATCGCGATTCAGGAGGACGTGAATACCCGCAAGGGAGTCGAGCGCCTGGTGCGTGCCGCGTTCGAATACGCGCGCGAGGAAGGGCGCCCCAAGGTAACCATGGTCGACAAGGCCAACGCCCTTCCGGCCGCCGGTTCGCTCTGGCGCAGGACGTACGATCATGTGCGCGCGGAATACGGGGAGATCGAGAGCGACGTCATGCTGGTGGACGCCATGGCCATGGACCTGGTGCGCCGCCCCGGGCGCTACTCCGTGCTGGTCACCTCGAACCTTTTTGGAGACATCATCAGCGACCTGGCCGCGGAAGTGACGGGGGGGCTCGGCCTGGCGCCCTCGGGAACCCTCCACCCCGGCCGGCACGCTCTGTTCGAGCCCGTCCACGGCTCGGCCCCGGACATCGCCGGCACCGGACGGGCCAACCCGGTCGCGGCGATCCGCTCGGCGGCGCTCATGGCGCACCATCTGGGGCACGACGCCTTGGCCCACGACATCGACCGGGCCGTGCGTCTCGCCCTCGTGGCGGGCGAAACCACACCCGACCTGGGCGGCCGCTTTTCGACCGCCCAGGTCGGGGGCGCGATCCGGAGTCGGCTGGCCGGGCCCTAACCGGCCGGACGGCGCCGAACTCGTACGCCCACGACCTCAATCCATACAAACCAGCATCACGAGGACTGCATATGACCGAACGCTCGGGAGAAATCGTCTTCCTGTCCGGCAAGCGGACCGGTTTCGGCGCGTTCGGCGGATCGCTCAAGCATCTTTCCGCCACTGAACTGGGAGCCGTCTCGGGCAAGGCGGCGGTCCGAGCAGCGGGTCTCACGCCCGACCAGCTCGACCACGTCGTGTACGGGAACGCGCTGCAGACCTCGGGCGACGCCATCTACCTCGCCCGTCACGTCGGGCTGCGGGTGGGCACCCCCGACCACGTTCCCGCCCTGACCGTCAACCGACTGTGCGGGTCGGGCTTCCAGGCGATCGCCAGCGGGGCACACGAGATCCTCCAGGGCGACGCCAGGGCGGTGCTCTGTGGCGGGACCGAATCGATGAGCCAGGCGCCCCACGTGGTGCGCGGCGCGCGCTGGGGCAATCTGCGTCTCGGCGAACCCGGACACTACTTCGAGGATTCTCTCTGGAAGGCGCTGGAAGACACCAGCTGCGGCCTGACCATGGCCCAGACCGCCGAAGAGCTCGGCGACCGCTACCAGGTGACGCGCGAGTACAGTGACGAGGTGGCGCACCGCAGCCACCTGCGCGCCAGAACCGCCTGGGAAGAGGGCCGCTTTGCCGACGAGGTGGTGCCGATCACCATCCGCACCCGCAAGGGCGAGAAGGAGTTCGCCGCCGACGAGCACATTCGCCCGGACATCTCGTTGGAGGGACTGGCCCGGCTGCGCCCGTTCTTTCGCAAGGGGGGCTTCGTCACCGCGGGAAACGCGAGCGGCATCGGCGACGGGTCCGCCAGCGTCGTGATCGCCGACGCACAGTGGGCGGCACGCGAGGGTCTTTCTCCCATCGGCCGCCTGGTCTCGTGGGCGTTCGTGGGGGTGGAACCGAAGATCATGGGCATCGGGCCCGCCCCGGCCGCGCGCGCTGCCCTCGAGCGTGCGGGCCTCGCCCTGGACGACATGGATCTGGTGGAGGTCAACGAGGCGTTCGCGCCCCAGTATGCGTCTGTCGAGCGCGATCTGGGCCTGGATCCGGACACCACCAACGTCAACGGCGGCGCCATCGCCATCACTCATCCACTCGCGGCTTCAGGAACCCGCATCACCATCCACCTGCTGCACGAACTCAGAAGACGCGGCACACGCTACGGCCTGGGCTCCGCGTGCATCGGCGGTGGACAGGGAGGAGCCGTCGTCGTGGAAGCCTGCGCGTAAGGAGGAAGTTTGAACATTCAGCGAGTAGGAATTGCGGGTTGCGGCCTCATGGGCAGCGGCATCGCCGAGGTGGCGGCCAAAGCGGGATTCGATGTGGTCGTGAGCGAAGTGGACGAGGGCGCGCTTGAAGCCGGCGAGGGCCGGATACTCAAATCGATGGGTCGGGCGGTAGCCAAGGGGAAGCTCTCCGAAGAGGCCCGGGAAGAAGCCCTGGGACGCTTGTCTTTCACGACTTCGCTCGCGGATATGGCGGACCGGGATCTCGTGATCGAAGCGATCGTTGAAGACCTCGCGGTCAAGACCGAACTGATGGGCGCGCTGGACGGGCTCACCGGCCCGGAGACCATCTTCGCGTCCAACACCAGTTCCCTCACCATCAGCGAGATCGCGGCCGGCACCAGGAGGCCCGAGCGGGTGGTCGGCCTCCACTTCTTCAATCCGGTTCCCGTAATGAAGCTGGTGGAAGTCGTGCGCACCATCGCTACCGACGAAGAGGTTTTCGACACTGCCTATCGCTTTGCGCGCGACCTGGGAAAGGAGCCCATCAAGGCAAAGGACAACTCGGGATTTGTCGTCAACCTGCTGCTTGTGCCCTACATGCTCGACGCCATTCGCCAGCTGGAGCGGGGTGTGGCTTCCATCGAAGACATCGACCGGGGGATGGTGCTGGGAACCGGCTACCCGATGGGCCCGTTTCTCTTGTGTGACTTCGTGGGCGTCGACACGCTGTACCGCATCTCCGAAATCATGTTCGAAGAATACCGGGAAGCGCGATACGCCCCGCCACCACTCCTCAAGCGTATCGTGGCGCTGGGCAGATTCGGGCGGAAAGCCGGGAAGGGGTTCTATGACTGGAGCACGAAGCCACCGCGTCCGCTGCTGCTGTAGCCTGGTAGCTACCCGTCCCCGTTCAACTGCAGGTGCCCGTTCTCCTGCAAGGCTCGGGCTGTGGTCGGGTCGCGCGTCGCTCAGCGACGAGACGAGGTTCGGCGCTGCCGCCGCCGTTCGCGACGGATCGCGGCTTCCCTCTTCCGTTTGCGTTGCGCGCTCGGCTTCTCGTAGAAGCGCCGTTTGCGCAGTTCCGAGTAGAGCCCGGACCGCTGTACCTTGCGCTTGAAGCGCCGAAGCGCCCGCTCCAGATTCTCGCCTTCCTGAATCACGACTTCCAAACAGAGCCTTCCTTTTGCTAGCGCCCGTTCTGCTGGCTTCCCGGGAGTCCGGGACTCCCGGGACCGGGCAGGCAATCTACTCGATTCGTCGTCCCCTTGGAATCCCCCCCCGCCGGGACCAACGACGGGGCAAACAATCTACTCGGCCCGGACGTCGACAGGCAACGTTCAGGGTCGATTCCGGCAGTCCGCACAGGATGATGTTTGCGCAGTCGATTTTTGGCAAAACATTTGTATCAGATGGGTATCCGCCAGGTCACGGCCCGTTCTTGGAAACTTAGTCCGGGCACCGACTTAGGGGAGGGATGCTCTCTGACTTTCAGGCTCTTGTGGCATTCGGGAACAGGTGAATTGTAGTTTTTCACGCATCCTGTAACTGCTTGTAATGTAATAACTTACGGTGCTATATCGAGTTGGCTTCCGCGTTGTTTTGAGCCCTTGCGCACCCGCCACGAGTGTTGTACGATCGTTGTTCACTGCAGACTGATCCCGTGGGTTGGACCCGGTGCGCTCACCGGATCAGCGAGCACGATGCGGCGTCGGCGAATCGACCCGGTTCCGTTCATCCTGGCAAAGGAGCCGACCGACAAGATGTGGGAGACCCGATCCGTGAACCTTAACGTCCGTCTGCCTCGTGACGTCGCCAGGAAGGCCGAAGCCGTCCAGGATTCGGACCCGGAGTTTCTCAGTCGCGTCCTCATCAGCGGGCTCACGCGCCGGTGCATCTACGAGCACCTGAAGGAGCACGACGAGGCCATGTCCTCCTGCAACGGCTAGGCCCGATAGCCGTTGGCTGCTGGGTGCCTCATGCACCATGTCGGACTCCGCGCTTTCAGCTGAAAGCGACTCATGGGCGTTTGATTCTGTAGAATAGCGAAATGCAGTTTTCGACCGCATGCCACTATGAGCGCGGTATGGACTACCGGTTCCTGGATGGCCGGGGCTTTTTCCCTCAGGGCGCCCGCCCCCCTCGGTATGCCGATATTGCACTCCGGTATGGCGTTTTGAGGACCGCTACAGTAACATTCGGTCAAGAAAGAGGTTTCGTGAGCCCCATCCTCTTTCTGGCCAGAAAAGTCCGGCGCACACCGGAAGCACGGACAACAGGAGGAGACGTGGCTGGGACTGATGGGTCCGGCGGCACTGGGACCCACTCTTCGCGGGGCGAACATGCCCCGGAGTCGCTGGCTGTCCTGCGCGGGAAACACCGTGACTACTGTTCCGCGCGCGTATTCCGGATCATCCAGCGCATGTCCCCCGACGAAATGTTCGTCTTCGTGAAGGATCTTGCACGGAATTCCGGGGGACCCGAAGAGCTTTCCTGGGACGAGATGGTTCGCTTGGCCACGACCCGGATCCACGCCGAGGCGGGGCTGCCTTCATTCGAGGACTGGGTCGAGGAGTACAGGGCCAACCCGGAGCACTTCGACGCGGTGCTGCTTGATCTCTGGCGGGCGGAGCAGGGCCAGGGGCCTCCCCCGCACTAGAAGGGCAGATCGTCGTCGGGTTCCCGCGTCGGCGGACTCGCCCGTCCCGCATCCGGGCGCGGACGCCCGTAGCTCTTTCCGGTATCTTCCATCTCGGCAGTTCTGCCCCCCGATCCCAGCATGATCATGTCCCGCACGATGATGTCGGTCCAGTAGCGCGTCTCTCCCTGCGGAGTCTGGGTCTGGGAATACTGCAGACGGCCCTCCACGTAGAGGCGGTCTCCCTTCTTCACCCACTGTTCGACGATGTCGGAGATGCGGCCGAAGAAGGTGAGACGGTGCCATTCGGTTCGTTCCTGCTGGCGTCCCGCGCGGTCGGTGAAGGTTTCGTTGGTGGCGACGGAGAATTTCGCCACCTTGGTGCCGGTCGGCGTCATGCGGATGTCGGGATCCGAGCCGACGTTGCCAATGAGGGTGACCTTGTTCAGCGAACGGGCCATAGGACAAGTCTCCCTGGGTTCTGGTGGTGTTCAAGGCGCGAAGTCTAACCTAACCGGGGCACGGTGGCCATGTTGTGGACATCGCTCGCGAACGGTTCTGCGCTGGCGCCGGGAAGCGCTCGGGCCATAGTATTCGTGCCGAATCGGCGGAACACCTTTCCGGCACTCCCGTCACACCTTCCCCAAGCGGATTCCTGCAATGCCAGAACGGCAATACGTGCGTCTTGATCGGGAAGACGAGATCGCGATCCTGACCATCGACCGGCAGCGAAAACTGAACGCCCTCAATGCGCAGGTCATGTCCGAGGTCAGCGAGGCCTTCGAAGCGCTGCGCGACGACGAAAGCGTGCGCGGCGTCATCCTTACCGGAGGGGGACAAAAGGCCTTCGTGGCGGGGGCGGACATCGAAGTGCTCGCAGAGATGACGCCTCTAGGCGCCGTCGAGGTGAGCCGGCAGGGCCAGGAGGTGCTGGCAGCCATCGAGCGCTTTCCGAAACCGGTGTTGGCAGCGGTAGGAGGTTTTGCTCTCGGCGGAGGATGCGAGCTGGCGCTCGCGTGCCACCTTCGCATCGCATCCACCAACGCCCGCTTCGGGCTCCCTGAAGTCACGCTGGGCATCCTTCCCGGCTACGGCGGGACGATCCGCCTCGCCCGCATCGTCGGGCTGGGGCGCGCGCTCGAGATGACGCTTACCGGAGAGATGATCGATGCAGAGACCGCCGAGCGCTACGGGCTGGTCACGCGCGTCGTCCCGCGCGAGGAACTGCACGGCGCCGCGGTCGCGCTGATGCGCAAGATCACGAAGAACGCGCCGGTTGCCCTTCGCTTCGCCCTCGAGTCGATCTACACCGCCCTCGACAGCGCCGAGGCGGATGCGCACGCCTTCGAATCGTCGCTCTTCGGCGTGATTGCCGCCACCGAGGACATGCGCGAGGGGATGCGGGCGTTTCTGGAGAGGCGAGGGGCGAACTTCCGCGGACGTTGATGGGCCGGTGCGTCTGAGTCGCCTTTCCCTGTATCACTTCCGCAATCTCGGCGTGCAGGAACTCGAGTTTCCTCCCGAGGGCGCGGCCATCATCGGCCCCAACGCGCACGGCAAGACCAACCTGCTGGAAGCGATCTACTATCTGGAGACATTGCGGTCGTTTCGGGGGGCGAAGGACGAGCAGCTGACGGCCTTCGGGCAGCCGGTCTTCCGGCTGGCGGGCCGGTTCATGGACGAGGCCGAGCCGGTGGACGTGACCGCAGCCTTCCAGCGGGCCGGGCCCCGCAAGAAGGTCACCATTAACGGGCGCGAACCCGATCGCATGGGCGATGCTCTGGGACGCACCGCCGCTGTCGTTTTCGCGCCTTCGGACGTGCAGATTGTCACGGGCGGACCCGCCGAGCGCCGCAGGTTCCTCGACATCGTGCTCTCGCTGGCGGTGCCGGGCTACCTGCGGGCGCTTCAGCAGTACCGGCTTGTGCTCGCCCAGCGCAACGCGGCGCTCAAGGCGGGAAGCGACCGCGCGTCCGTGGCCGCCTGGGACGACTCCCTGACTTCGTACGGCGCGAAGGTGATGGACGCGAGGCGCGACTGGATCGCCAGCGCGGGAGAGGACTTTGGCGGCTTCTACCGGGAGATCTCCGGGGGAAGGCCCGCCCGCATCTCCTACCAGCCTTCGGTTTCGGATGCGGCGGACGCGGAACCCAGGGAGTTACGCGACCTCTTCGCCAAGGCGCTCGTTCGCTCGCGGGGCCGCGAGATGCGGTTGGCCTCCACGGTTGTCGGACCACACCGCGACGAGATGAGGATGGGCCTCGTGGTCGGATCGGGCGAACTCGATCTGCGCACCTACGGCTCCGGGGGGCAGCAGCGCACGGGAGCCCTCTCCCTTCGTCTCACGGAGGCGGCGACCGTTCAGGAGGTGCGCGGCAAGACCCCAATCCTGCTGCTGGACGACGTGTTCTCGGAGCTGGATGATGGCCGCTCGCGGCGCATTCTGGAACTCATCGAGGGAAATCTGCGACATCAGGTCATTCTCACCGCGCCCCGAGACACGGATATTCAGGTGCGGAGAGAGACGATTCCGCGCTGGCGCGTCGAGAATGGAGTGGTGAGGGCGTGAGCGAGACCAGGGAGAGCATCGCGCGCATCCTTGCGGCCCGCAGGCGAAGCGGGGCCGGGCCCGAGGGCGAGGCGGAAGGAGCCGGCGGAGGCGTTCGGAGCGCGGCACGGTCGCGACGGTCCCGGGGAAGGGCTGCCGAAGCCGCTTCCCCGGGTCCCGAGAAAGTGCGAGACGTGCTCAAGCGCGTGCTCAAGCGCCGGGGTCTCGACAAGCAGATGGAGTACCAGAAGCTGGTCGAAGACTGGCCGCGCGTGGTGGGTCCAGGGCTGGCGCGCGTGACCCGGGCGCGCTCCGTGCGGAACGGGGTTCTGGTCGTGGAAGTCCCGTCGTCCGCGTGGGCGATGGAGCTCAACCTGCGCAGGCGGCAGATCCTGAAGCGCGTGAACGACGGGCGCAGCATCGGTATCAGCCGGGTGATGTTCGTGCTTTCGGGAGGTGATGCGGGACGGAAGGGATGGTAGCGCGGAGAGGACATCCGGGCTTGCGCCTGGGGACGGCCCGGTGCGTGCTGCCGCCGGCCTGCCCGCGGGGCGCGGGAGGCCCCCGCTGATGGACGATCGGCGGAAGGCGGGCGGATTCTTCCGCCCCGTGGGCAAATGGCTGGCGGTCGCGGTGGCAGCCTACTTTGTGCTCGTATATGCCAGTGCCCGCGTGCACTGGATGGCGATGGACGCGGGTGGGGCGCGGGCTGCCCTCCCCGCTGCCCCCGCGATCCGGGTGGCCGGCGCGCTCCACGTGCACACGCGCCGCTCGCACGACGCCATCGGGACCGAAGGCGAGGTTGCGCGAGCGGCGCGTGCGGCCGGGCTGGACTTCGTCTTCCTCACCGACCACCGAGCCGCCGACGCCCCGCCGGAGGAGTGGCAACGCACCGCCCGGCAGGAAGGTGGGGTCCTGCTGGTCCGCGGCCAGGAGATCCGGGTGGAGGGGGTCGGAAAAGTGCTCGTCGACCGGCTCGACACCGCGGTGGTGTCGTGGCCGGGCGGGGCGGAGAGCTTCCTCGCCCGGGTCGCGCTGGACTCGGCCTTCGCGGTGGTGGCCCACCCGCGCGGCCGCCCCGGGGACGTGTGGCGGTTGCCGGGCGCGCCCGGCATGGCCGCCTGGGAGGCGTTCGACTTCGCAGACGTCGCCCGCCGCCGGCTGGCCAGCCCCACCGTCTTCTACCATCTGGCGACGCTGGTGGGCGGGGAGCTGGCCGGCCGCGCCGAGCAGAACTGGCTGCGGCTCTACCGCGACGGCTTCCGCGACCCGGGTGCGGCCGCCTTCGACTCCCTTTGGGCCGGCGGCGGCCCCACCGCGGTCGCGGGGATGGACATGCACCCCAGGACCCGGCTGCCGGGGGGCGGGCTCTTCCCCTCCTATGCGTCCTCGCTGCGCACGATCGTCAACCACGTCGGGCTCGACGCGCCGCTGGAGGCCGACCCGGCGCGGGCCGCCCGCGCGCTGGGGGCGGCGATCCGGCGGGGCGACGTGTTCCTGTCGTTCGGCGACGCGGAGGGGGCGCGGGCGTTCCGGGTGGGGATCGGCGTTCCCGGGGTCGGCCAGGCGGCGACCCGGCCCGGTGGAGCGAACGCTGACCGGGACCGCGCGACCCGGACTGTTGACGCCACCCGCGACGGCGGGGGGACCCCGGCCCGCGGCGCGGCCGCCGGCGAATCCGGACCCGGCCCGCCCGCCTCTCGCCACACCCCGCCGGGCGGGACCACCACCATGGCGGAAGGGCTCCTCCTGGAGGCCGGATTCGCGACCGACCCGGGTCGCCTCGCCTATCGCATCCTGCGCGACGGTCGCGAGCTGGGGTGGCGGCGGGGCCCCGGCGTGGCCTGGCTGGTGGACGCGCCGGGGGCCTACCGCATCGAGGTGTACCGGTACTCGGCCCGTCTGGGCAGGCTGGTGTGGAACCGGCGCCCGTGGATCTTCGTCAACCCGGTGCTGGTGCGCCCGTCGACCGGGGGCGGCTGACACGCGCGGTCGTTGCGTGAGGGCGCCCTCCGGCCACAAGCCACCGAAGCGGTGTCCCCGACAGGTGCGACGCCGCCGGTTCGGGCAGGAGCGCAGCCTCGCCTGAGAGACCATGGCCGCAATGCTCCGATGCCACTCCTCGCGGCCTCTCGGCACATAGCCGAAAACAACGTAAAATGCTAGATTACTATGTCTTAATTGCCGTCACTTCCGGCTGCTCGCCGCGGCCCGAATCTCACCCTCCGAAAGGCTCCGGATGACCGAAGAAAACGCGACGAACAACACCGAGTACACAGCCAGACGGATTCAGGTATTGAAGGGCTTGTCGGCCGTGCGCAAGCGGCCCGGCATGTACATCGGATCGACTTCGGCGCGCGGCCTTCACCATCTCGCCTACGAGGTCGTGGACAACTCCATCGACGAGGCGATGGCGGGCTTCTGCACGCGCGTGGACGTGCGCATCCACGCCGATGACTCGGTCACCGTCATCGACGACGGGCGCGGCATCCCGGTGGACATCCACCCGGTGGAGGGGTTGCCCGGCGTCGAGGTGGCCATGACCACGCTGCACGCCGGGGGCAAGTTCGACAAGCACAGCTACAAGGTCTCGGGGGGACTTCACGGGGTCGGCGTCAGCGTCGTCAACGCCCTCTCGGAGTACCTCGAGGTGGAGGTCGTCCGGGACGGAGGCCGCTATCTCCAGAGCTACTCCCGCGGCGAGAAGCTTGCGGACCTCGAGAGGATCGGCTCGGCGGAAGGAAGCGGGACCCGCGTCACCTTCAGGCCCGACCCCGAGATCTTCACCGAACTCCACTACAACTTCGACACCCTCTCGGGCCGCCTGCGCGAAATGGCCTTCCTCAACCGCGGCCTGCGCATCAGCCTGCGCGACGAGCGAGGCGCGGCGAGCGCTCGGGACGGCCTGGAGGGGTACGAGGAGGAAGTCTACCAGTATGAAGGCGGCTTGGTGGAGTACGTCGCCTTCCTGCGCGGCTCGCGCCAGCCGGTACACCCGGAAGTGTGCGCCTTCGAGGTGAGCCGCGAGGAGGCCGAGATCGAGTTGGCGCTCCAGTACGACTCGGGGTTCTCGGAGAACACGCACACCTTCGTGAACAACATCAACACCCACGAAGGCGGCACCCACCTGACCGGCCTCAAGGCCGCGCTCACCCGCACCATCAACGACTACGCCCGCCGCAACAAACTCTTCAAGAAAGCCGACGAGAGCCTCTCGGGCGACGATGTGCGCGAAGGACTCACCTGTGTCCTGAGCGTCAAGGTGCGCGAGCCCCAGTTCGAGGGCCAGACCAAAACCAAGCTCGGCAACTCGGAGGTGCGCGGGGCCGTCGAAATCACCGTCAACGAGCACCTGCAGATCTTCCTGGAGGAGCATCCCCGGGCCGCCAAGGCCATCATCCAGAAGTCGCTGCAGGCCGCTCGCGCCCGCGAGGCGGCCCGCAAGGCCCGCGACCTGGCCCGCAAGAAGAACGCCCTCGAGGGGGGCATCCTTCCCGGCAAGCTCGCGGACTGTTCGCTCTCCGATCCCGCCATGACCGAACTCTACCTCGTGGAGGGCGACTCCGCGGGAGGGTCCGCGAAGCAGGGCAGGGACCGCCAGTACCAGGCCATCCTGCCGCTCAAGGGCAAGATCCTGAACGTGGAGCGCGCGCGCATCGACAAGATCCTCTCCAACGACGAAATCCGAGCGATGATCACCGCCATCGGCGCGGGCATCCACGAGGACTTCAACATCGACAAGGCGCGCTACCACAAGATCATCATCATGACCGACGCGGACGTGGACGGGGCCCACATCCGCACCCTCCTGCTGACCTTCTTCTTCCGTCAGATGAAGGGGTTGATCGACAAGGGGTACATCTACATCGCCCAGCCCCCGCTGTACCGGGTGGCGAAGGGGAAGCGCGAGCTGTACGCCTACTCCGAAGAGCAGCGCGCGGAGTTCATCGAGCGCTTCTCCAACGGGAAGGAAAACGCCAAGGGCATCGGCATCCAGCGCTACAAGGGGCTGGGAGAGATGAACCCGGACCAGCTCTGGCGCACCACCATGGACCCCGAGGCCCGCACCATCCTGCGCGTAGACATCGAAGACGCAAGCATCGCCTCGAACCTCTTCGACCGCCTCATGGGCGACGATGTCCAGCCTCGCCGCGAGTTCATCGAGAGGAACGCCAGGTACGTCAAGAACCTGGACGTCTGAGGGGCCCGGCAGCGTCAATTCGTTGCCGCTCGAGCCGCTCGATTCCGCGCCGGCCTACCCCCGGCTGCGCGCCCGCGCGACATCCGGCCCATTCCTCGTTCGAGTAGAGCCGCGTGCGCCGCTCCGACTCCTTGTAGCCGTCCGTCCGACCCCGGTGAACCTGGCCGATCCAGCCATGTAGCCGCCCTCGCTCTAAACCCAGGTTGGTTATCCCGCCCGCCGCCAAGCGGTGCTCTCCCCCGAAGGAGCGGAGACCAGCCGGTGCAAGATCCAGCGTTCAAGAGACTTTTCCGCCATCCCGTGACTATCGAGACAATGGTCCGTGCGTATGCTCCCGAACGCGCTGACGGGATCGACTTCTCGACGCTGGAGAAGCTCGACGCCGAGCAAGTGGGAGAAGCCCTGGTTCGGCGCTACCCCGACATGCTCTGGACCGCCTGGACTCGTGATGGCGGGGCACGGGTGATGATCCTGCTGGAGTTCCAGGGCACTGGAGGCGAATACGATGGCGCAGGTATCGACGGCATACCAACGGAGCCTTGAGGACTTTGGGAGAAGGCGGTTCCGCAAGGGGCACAACGAAGGGATCCGTCAGGGGCGCAACGACCAGACCACAATGCTGTGCCGGCAGGTCTCGGAGAAGTTCGGGGCGGAGACCGCTGAGAAGCTGTCTGCTCTGCTCGACGAGATGCCCGAATCCGGTCGGCTTCTTGAGGCGGCGATAGCGGTGATCGCGTGCGCCACAGCCGAGGAGTTCCTGGGACGGGTACGGAGCGCATCAAGCGCCTGAGCGGGCCCGGCGGCGGCAATTCGTTGCCGCTCGAGCCGCTCGATTTCGCGCCAGCCTACTCCCGGCTGCGCGCCCGCGCCGCGTTGGCCAGGATCACATCCCGGAGGAACACCGCCAGTCCCTCTCCGCGCTTCTCGAAGTACTCGGTGAAGCGCGGATCCGCGACGTACATGTCGGCCAGCCCCGCGTGCATCGCGTGGCTGCAGGGATAGAACCAGCGGTCGATGTGGCAGCGGTGCTCCTCCGCCAGCTCCATGGCCGCGCGGCTCGCCGCCTGGGCTCCCTCGTCCAGTAGCTCGGCGAGCCTCGCCAGCACCGTTTCGCCTTCTTCCTTGATCCGCGTCCAGTCCTGCTTCGAGTAGCGCCGCGTGCGCGGCATGGATTCCTCATAGGCGTCTGTCCGGCCCCAGCGCTCACGGGCTTCGTCCTCGTAGCGAGCGTGGTCGAAGTCCTCCAGCCCGTCGAACATCTTCGTCTTGTCCATCGGTTTCGCCTCCGCCATCGCCGCGAGGGCCCGCTCGACTCCGCGGATGATCTTCTGTGTCCTCTGTTGTCGTTCCCGCAATAGTTCGCGCTGCGCGATGAGCGTGCGCCGCCGGTCGTACGACGCGGCATCCACCATCTGTCCGATCGCGTCCAGCCCGAACCCCAGCTCCCGCAGCAGCAGGATCTGGGGCAACCGCTCCAGGTCCGCATAGTCGTACAGCCGGTAGCCGTTCTCCGCTCGCTGGGACGGGACCAGGAGCCCGATCCGATCGTAGTGGTGGAGTGTGCGGACCGTGACCTTGGCGAGGGCCGCGACCTCGCCGACGGTGTGGAGTTCTTCGGTGTTCATGAAGGGAAGCTAAACTCTGACGTTACGGCGGAAGTGGTTAGGATTTTATCTTGTGCGATCACTTGACCTTACAGGATCTACGGGTCGGCTTTCCGCCACTTGATTCCCGCCGACTCGCGAGCCTTAGCCGCGAGGTCTCCGGCGGGCTTCCAGAGCCTTCCGAAGCTGTCCTTCGTCGGCTCGCTGATAACACTGAAGCACCGTCTTGGCGGTCTTCCATCCGCCCAACTCGCAGAGCACCTTGAGCGGCAGGTCCATCAGGTCGGTCGCAAATTTGCGCCTCAACGAGTGCCAGCCTCTCCCGCGCTTCGGTTCCAGCCCCGCGAGCGTCTCGCCTCTGTACCACCACGCGCGCACCAGCGACCGGCCCGCGCACTTCGAGGCATCCCTGGGCGCGGGCAGCAGCGGGGTGTCCTCCAGCCCCGAACTCAACTCTCGTGCCTCCTCAAGGACGGCCAACGCCTCGGCCGTCACCGGCGTCCGGTGCTCGTAGCCGGTCTTCTCATGCTCCGCGCGCCACCGCACCACTCCGCCTTCGAGGTCGATGTCCGACCACCTGAGTTGACGGATGGCCCCGATTCGGTGTCCCGTCTCGTGCGCGAGCACGAGCGCGACGTGGAAGCGCCAATCGACCTGACGGGACACCCCGAGAAGCGCTTGGTACTCGTCCTCGGAGAGTACGACGCGGTTGGGGTTCTTCTCCGTGGGCGTCTTGAGACCTCTCAGGGGATTCGAAGCGAGGAAGAGCTTCCCCCGCTCGTCCCTGGACTTGGAGGCCCAGTTGAGCACGGCGATCAGGAACTTCAGATCGAGGTCCCGCACGGACCTGTGGTCGAGAGCCTGATGGACCAGGGTTTCGCGGTCTACTCGATCAACCCGAAGCAGCTCG
Organism: Longimicrobiales bacterium; assembly: GCA_965225805.1. Classification (GTDB taxonomy): domain Bacteria; phylum Gemmatimonadota; class Gemmatimonadetes; order Longimicrobiales; family Gaopeijiaceae; genus BD2-11. The sequence continues at coordinate 4,314,087 of OZ245327.1, read as the reverse complement.
ATCGCTTCCGCGACCGCTTCTTCCCGGCCGGTGCCAAGGACGACAGCCGCGACGCGCGCGTGTTGGCCGACGCGCTTCGCACCGACATCCACTGCTTCCGACGCATCGATCCCCTCGCCCCGGTCGTCATCGAACTGCGGGAGTGGTCGCGCATCACCGAAGAGCTGACCCGGGAGCGCACACGCCTCTCCAACCGCGTGCGTGACCAGCTCTGGCGCTACTACCCGCAGATCCTCGAGGCCACCGAGAATGTGGCCCAGCCCTGGGTCCTCGAGCTCTGGGCACGGGCACCCACGCCGGCCAAGGCCCGCCGGATCCAGCGCCGCACCCTGGAGGCCCTTCTCAAACGGCACAGGATCCGCCGGATCACGGCCTGCGAGTTGCTCGATCTCCTGCGTGCGCCGGCGATTGCCGTCGCACCGGGAACCACCGAAGCCGCCGTCGCCCACATCAGGAGCGCCACCGAGCGCCTCGGCCTGGTGCACCGGCAACTCGCCGAGGCCAAGCGCGAAATCGGCCGCCTCCTCGAGTCTCTGTCCACCCCCGAAGAGACCACCTCTGAAGAGCCCGGCGAGCAGCGCGACGCGACGATCCTCTCCTCCCTGCCCGGAGTCGGTCAGACCGTCCTCGCCGCGCTGCTCGCCGAGGCACCGCAACTGGTGGCCAAACGCGACTACCTGGCCCTGCGGTGCCTGTGCGGAGTCGCGCCGGTGACCAGACGATCCGGCAAGTCAATGATCGTCGTCCGTCGGCTTGCCGCGCACCCGCGCCTCCGTGACGCGGTTTACCACTGGGCTCGTGTCGCCGTCCAACATGACGCCACGAGCAAGAAGAAGTACGCCGTCCTTCGCGCACGCGGTCACACTCACGGCCGCGCCCTGCGCTCCGTCGCTGACCGGCTCCTCGCCGTGGCGTGCGCGATGCTCAGGACGCAGACCCTCTACGAACCCGATCACCCGACTCAGTCCCGTGCAGCCTGACTCTCGGTCGCCTCTTGCCTTGCACTCGGCGCCCCGGGCGCGGGCCGGCCACCGGGGCCGAGCTTGCGTGACCGACGGTGTCGCTCCTCGCGCAGGGGCCGACTTGAACGGATCCGGGGATCGAGACCGCCTCCTGACATCGGGCAGCTTGGTCGGAGTTCAGCTCCGGTCCAAACCAGCGAGGCGGCGCTTCGCGGTGATCGTGCTCGGCCGGTGCGGCCACACGGTCCGACCGAGCACACCTGCGCATCTGTCGTTGTGCCGATGCTCGGACCCGGCTGCCAAAATCCAATCCGCCGTTCTGTCTTGAGAACACCACCGTCGGTCCCTTGACAAACGGTGGGGAGTCCATTCGCCGGCGCCGTAGGAGCGCCGGCTTCGTTTCGTGCGTGCCATCATTCGATTCCTCTCTCGATTGATGGACTGCACGATCTGCGCGGAAGAAAGCTCGCTGCGGGAGGCCGTCCGCGCCACGTTTCGCGTTCATCAGCGGCTCGGACCATGATCGCGGTCGCGGTCCGGCCCGCGCTGGCGCATCACCGTCACCATCATCACAAGGTCGCGGCGAGCGTGCCGTAGCACTCGGCCAAGCGTGTCACTTGCCCGTCGAGCCGCTCGATTCGCATCCGCAAGGCTTCGTTCTCCCCGCTCTGCCGCTCGACGCGCTGCCGCAAGGCTTCGTTCTCCGCGCTCTGCCGCTCGACGCGCCCTCGCAAGGCTTCGACGTGCTGCCGCAAAGCGTCGACCTGCCCGGAGTGCCGCCGCTGTTCCGTCTCGTACTGCCCGGACAACCTCTTCAAGGCCTCCGTCAACTGCCTCTCCAGCTCGCTCATACAGCTCCCTCACTCTCTCGACAGCTTCACGGCCGGACGGTCGTCCACCCACCAGGGCGGACGGGCCAGCACCCCGTCCGGCACCACCACGAACCGCTCGCCCTTGATCTCGTGGAACACGAGCCCCCAGGTGTCCTCTTCCAACTGGGCCAGCGTCCGCCGGGCGTCCTCGATGTCCCGGTCCAGTCCGGCGACCGTCTCGATCCGGGTTTGGATGCTCCTCGACAACCACTGCATCGTCGCCCAGCCGCCGAAGAAACCGAGCCAAAGGCTCAGGCCGACGATCAGGGGCCGGAGCCACGCCTTGAGCAGCAACTCGCGCATCCTCCCGGTCGCCTCCTCCGTATCGCGCTCGATGGTACGCAGCGCGTTCCTCGCGACGCGCCGCGAGTTCTCGCCGAGCCGCCCGAGCTCGCTCGCGGTCAACTCCTCGATCTCCCTGCGTTCGCTCTCCAGCCGCCTCCGCAGCGGATCGCCTGAGCGCCGAATCACGGTAGAGTCAGGGGCTGGCGCGGTGCCCTTAGGGTACGCGGCATCCTCCGCACGCTTTCGCGTCGGTGCATAGTTCGTCTCCCATAGGTCCGTTTCCAGCCCCTGCTCGTCGAACCCGGCGTGCGGATTTCCCGCACCGGGCTCTCAGTTGGGATCACGCCTTCGCCCACGGAAGGTACTTGGTCGTCAGCCCCAGGCGCGTAAGGCCGTGGTGCTTCCACAGCCGCTGGTCGGGAAAACGCACGTATCCCCCCGATCGCACCTTGTGCTTCCGACAGAACCACCGTCGCAGCCGCCCAATCGCATGCCGGTCCACAGCCCTGTATGCTGGGCCGATCTGTCCGAGGTTGAAGTAGTTCGCCCATCCCGACATCATCCGGTTCAGGCGTCCTACGACTTCCTCAGCTTCCAGCCATCCATATCCGTAGTCCGTTTGCTCGCTGATCCTGCGGCAGATGCTCTGAACGCTCGCCCTGCTCGGCCGTGTGCCGATGTACCGGCTCCCGTCCTTCGGTCGATAGTTCCAGCCGATGCGATACCCGAGGAACTCAAGGGGCTCCTCGGGGCATCGGAGGCATCGGGTCTTCCGGACGTTGACCGGTAGCTTCAGTCGCTCCATGAGCCGGTTGACCACCGCCAGCATCTCCGCCGCCGGGGCCTTCCCGAGCACACAGAAGTCGTCCGCATAGTTCACGATCTCCGCGCCGAAGCGCCGGGCATGACCCAGCGCCTTCCAGCCAAGGATGAACCGCCGCATGTAGATGTTGCTCAACAGCGGCGAGATCGGAGCCCCTTGCGGCGTCCCCTTTCTCTCCTTCCGCGCCCGGTTCGTGCGGCGCGTGCCGCCATCCCCGTCCTCCTCGATCACCGGCATCTCCAGCCACGCCTTGATGAGTCCAAGCATCCGCCCGTCGCTCACGCGCCGTGCAACACTCTTCATCAACTCGGCGTGCGGTATCTCGCCGAAGTAGTTCGAGAGGTCCGCATCGATCACTTCGTTGCGGCCCGTGTGCAGCAGGCGGTGGATCCGCCTGACCGCGTCCTTGGCGCTTCGTCCCGGCCGGTATCCGTACTGCTCCGGCTCCAGGTCCGCCTCGAAGATCGGCGACAGCACCAGCATTGCCGACGTCTGCGCAACCCGGTCCCTCAGGCATGGGATGCCCAGGGGACGGAACTTCCCCGGCTGCTTCTTCGGAATGAGCACCTGCCGCACCGGACTCGGCTCGTAGGTGCCCTCCCTCAGATCCCGCGACAGTTCCCCGACCCAGCGCTCCACTCCGTGCGCCTCGACATCCGCGACCGTCTCGCCATCCACTCCAGCCGCTCCGCCGTTGCGCCGGACCATCCCCCATGCCGCCAGCAGGAAATCCTCCCGCCATACCTTGTCGACAAGGGCGTGGAAGCGCCGTCCGGGTTCTTCCTTCGCTTTCGCATGTAGCACGGTCTGGAGTTTCCGAACGCTCACCGACCCTGTTAGGCTCGCGCCAGTGGTCATGTCCCTGCCTCCTTTCCGTACCGCTCCCAACTCAGGGCCCCTTCCCTCGACGGGCATTACCCCGCGTCCCCGGTACTGCGGGCCCATCCGCCACCCTGCCGGCCCGGCCTGCCCCTCGCGGGGTTCCGGTTGCCGCGTGCACGGCACCGACGGGGCTTCCCGTGTTGCCACGCATTCCATCTTCCACACGTGCCGACGCCACTACCCCGGCGGAAACCAGCCGGTTGTCCCGTCGCTCTCTTCCCGGCCAGTCGGCGGCCTTCCCCTTTCTTGCGGAGGGTCGGCTCCCGCAATGACGGTTTCGGGGCCTGCTCGGCGTTCACTCGCGTTTCGGCCCGCGTGGTCGCTAAGCCGCCTTCCGACTTAGCTCCTCCCTTGGCCGTATCCACCGTTTCCAGCTCCGTGCCCGTTTAGGGAGTCGCATATCGTGCTGCGGCCCGTGCCAGAGTGCTTCAACTCATGTCGTTACCTCCATGCGCCGCTCTGGCTGCTACCGGCTGGAGCGACAGTTGCCGGACAGGATTTGCACCCGCTAGGCCCAACTTCCAGCGGAATCCGGGCCTCCTGACGCTGTAACTCATTGGCAGGCGGGTGTTTTGGCGGGATTGTCGTGGTGTCTGGCGTACCCATGTAGTGAAAGAGATATCAACTTGCCATGACTCATTGTAGTCGTTATTATAATACCCATGTATGTCGAACGCGTGCCCAACCGGAGCTCCCCGCCCGCCGTGCTGCTGCGCGAGTCCTTCCGCGAAGACGGCAAGGTCAAGAAACGCACCCTCGCCAACCTGTCGAAGTGGCCCGACGATCTGGTCGAGGGGTTCCGCGTCCTGCTCAAGGGCGGCGTCGCGCTGCCCTCCCTCGGCGACGCCTTCGCCATCCTCCGCTCCCGGCCCCACGGCCACGCCGCCGCCGTGCTGGGAACCGCCCGCCGCCTCGGCCTCGAGAAGCTCCTGGACCGCCGCCCCTCGCGCGACCGGGCCCTGGCCACCGCCATGATCCTCGCCCGCATCCTGGATCCCCGCTCCAAGTTGGCCACCGCCCGCTCCCTGTCCCGCGAGACCCTGACCCACACGCTGGGCGAGGAACTCGGCGTCGAGGACGCCGGCGAGAACGAGCTCTACCGCGCCATGGACTGGCTGCTCAAGCGCCAGGCCCGCATCGAGCGCCACCTGGCGGCCCGGCACCTCGAAGAGGGCGCCCTGGTGCTCTGCGACGTCACCTCGGTCTACTTCGAGGGCTCGAAGTGTCCGCTGGCCAAGCGCGGCTACTCCCGCGACGGCAAGCGCGGCAAGCTCCAGATCGTCTTCGCGCTGCTGTGCAACCGCGAGGGCTGCCCGGTCGCCGCGGAGGTCTTCGAGGGCAACACCGCCGATCCCGGCACGCTGGCCACCCAGCTGGAGAAGCTGCGCAAACGCTTCTCCCTGTCGCGCATCGTCCTGGTCGGCGACCGGGGGCTGCTGACCGACGCCCGCATCCGCGAGGAGGTCCGGCCCGCGGGCCTGGGGTGGATCACCGCGCTGCGGGCTCCGGCGATCCGCAAGCTGGTCAAGGGCGGCACCTTGCAGCTCTCCCTCTTCGACGAACAGGATCTGGCCGAGATCACCGCGCCCGAGTTGTTCCCGGGGGAGCGCCTGGTGGTGTGCCGCAACCCGCTGCTGGCCGCCGAGCGGGCCCGCAAGCGGCTCGACCTGCTCGCGGCCACCGAACGCGAGCTGGACAAGGTCGTGGCCGCCACCCGGCGCGAGCAGCGGCCCCTGCGAGGCAAGGACAAGATCGCCGTGCGCGCCGACCGGGCGCTGCGCCGCTTCAAGGTCGGCAAGCACTTCGACACCGAGAGCACCGACGACGGCTTCTCGTATGTGCGCAACGAGGACCGCATCGCCGTAGAGGCCGCCCTCGACGGCATCTACGTCATCCGCACCAACGTGCCCGCCGAGGAGCTCCCGGCCGAAGAGGCGGTCCGGTCCTACAAGAGCCTGAGCCGCGTCGAGCGGGCGTTCCGCAGCTACAAGACGGTGGATCTCAAGGTGCGCCCGGTCCACCACCGCCTCGAAGGCCGGGTCCGGGCCCACGTCTTCCTCTGCATGCTCGCCTACTACGTCGAGTGGCACATGCGCCGCGCGCTCGCGCCGCTGCTCTTCGACGACGACGATCCCGCCGCGGCCGAGGCCGCCAGATCCTCGCCCGTCGCCCCCGCCCGTCCCTCTCCCTCGGCCCACGCCAAGGCGGGCAGGAAACGCACCCCCGGCGGCCTGCCCGTCCACAGCTTCCAGACCTTGCTGGCCGACCTCGCCACGCTCACCCGCAACCGCGTTCAGCCCGCCGCACAGGGGGCCGTGGCCGCCGATGTCCTCACCCGCCCCACCCCGCTCCAGGCCGAAGCCTTCCGCCTCCTCGGCGTCCGCCCCTGACCCGTACCCAGTAGCGTACACCCCCGGACCACGGCTATGTCGCCGCACTGCACTAAGTTGCCCGCTTCTGGGAGTTCGAAGTTGGGGCTAGGAAAGCGCGCCTTTCCACGGCGCACGCAAGAGATCGTCTAACTACTTACAGGACTGCACGATCTGCGTTTCCTGCTGTTGGACGAGACTTGGACTTGCCGTACCGTGAAAGCGGGATAACCGGGTTTGAATGGCGGGAGTTCCACGCCCGCGCCCCTTCACGAGCGGAGTTCGCGCAGGCCGTGTCGTACCGATTTAGAAATGTCCTCCCTTAGCGAAGTAGAAATGTCCTCTTTCGGAAGATGTTCGGCCAGGAGCGGAACGAGGTCCGGGAGAGGAGCGGATGGAGTTGAGTCTGAAGGAGAGGGATCGCATTTCAGTGCTCAGGCAGGTGGAGGAGGGGGTGCTGGCCGCGGCTGCGGGGGCGGCGCGGCTGGGCGTGACGGCCCGCCATTTCCGCCGGCTGCGGCGGAGGTTCGAGGCGGAGGGCGACGCGGCCGTCGTTCACGGGCTGCGCGGGCGGCCCTCGAACCGGGCGCTGCCCCGGGAGTTTCGGGAGCGGGTGCTGGCCGTGGCGGAGGATCCGCTGTACCGGGACTTCGGGCCCACCCTGCTCGCCGAGCACCTGTAGTGGAGCTTCGGACTGAGTGTGTACCCGGACACGCTACGGGGCTGGATGATGGAGGCCGGGCTGTGGAGACGGCGGCGCAGGCGGGCGAAGCACCGGCGGCGGCGTCCCCGGCGGGCGGCGCTGGGCGAACTGGGGCAGTGGGACAGCTCGGTGCATGCGTGGCTGGAGGGCCGGGCCGGGGGCGAGCAGGTGCTGATCTCGATCCACGACGACGCGACGAGCAGGCTGTTGATGGCCCGGTTCGTGGCGCGCGACAACGGCGTGGAGAACCGCCGCGCGATCATCGAGTATCTGGGGCGCCACGGCCGGCCCGTGGCGGTCTACACCGACCATGCGGGGCACTTCGGACAGTGGCTGTCGAAGAAGGCGAAGCGGACGGACACGATCATCTCGCGAGCGCTGGGCGAACTGGGCGGCGAGGTGATTCTGGCCGGCTCTCCCCAGGCCAAGGGGCGGGTCGAGCGGAGCTTCGGGACCGCGCAGGACCGGCTGGTCAAGGAGATGCGGGTGGCGGGGATCGCGACCCTCGGTGGGGCGAACCGCTTCCTGGCGGACTGCTGGGTTCCGTTCTGGAACGAACGTTTCGCAGTCGAGCCGCGCGATCCTGCCGACGCACACCGCCCGCTGCCGCCCGGCATCGACCTGGAGGCTCTCTTCGCCGAGACGGAGACCCGGAAGGTGGCCCGCGACTTCACGATCCGCTTCAGGAACCGGTACTGGCAGATCCCCGAGCTGGAGGCCGTGGATCTCGAGCCCGGAGCCGAGGTCGTCGTCGAGTGCCGGCTCAACGGCCACCTCCGCTTCCGTCTCGGCAACCGGTACCTGGTCGTCGAGCCCTTGGGCCGCACCCCGTCTCCAGCCGTCCCCCCACAGCCGGCCGCCCCGAAGCAGGCGAAGCCGCGGCCGAAGCCGCCGAAACCCGGACCGGACCATCCCTGGCGCAAACACTTCCGCGCCGGCGTCCGGCAAGCCATGGCCCGCAAGGAACGCCGCGATGCGTGAACCCTGGACCGGCGGTATGCGTGCGGCGGTGCTCCCGCCGCCCCGGCGCCGGTCCCCCCGGCCTACGGGACGGTCTGAAACCGTCCCTCCCGCCGGGGTCGAGCCCCCTTCCCAACCCGGACGGAAGGAGGGCCAACCCACGGCCCGGGGGAGGACATTTCTGCTTTGGCCAAACCCCGGACATTTCTACTTTGGTTTGACAGGAGTTCGCGCAGGCCGCCCATGTTACGATTGAGCCGAAGCGTCCGGGACCCCACCGGCGCTTGGCCGGTCGTGCTCACCAAGGCCCGAACCCAGATCACCGAGTGATTTCGATACCATCGGAGTCCACCTCTAAACTGCCCTCGGACTGTCCAAAGAAGTAGGATCACCCCAATCTTTTTCAGCCAGACGCGAGCCGCAGACCTTCGGACCCGAGGGTGCCCGCCATTACCCGACAGCCAGGAGATGAGCATGTCGAGAAAAAAACCCGCTACCACGCTAACCCAGATCACCATCCTCCTTCTCGCGGGATGTGAGGTCGCTTCCCCGGATAGCCCGGAAGCGTCGGTGGTCGTGCAACAGGGCGTGGACCCGATCCTGGTCATCGTCCTTCTGGTCCTAGCGTCCGCCGCGGGCTGGATCGCCCACAAGAAGCTAAGAGGTGGGGAATGAGGGACCCTATACCGATGGGTATGACCCCCCGTGACGAAACCGCCAACCTGACGCCCTCATTCGCCGACCACGCCGCCACCCGCCGCGACAGCGTCGTCCACTGGGGCTTCCGCATCCGGGCGTGCCGCAAGGACGGGACGCGGTGGTCGCGGGGCGGCGGCCGCGGTCTGAAGGTGTCCCGGCAGGTCGGCTGGCGGGTCCCCGAGGGGTAGGGATAGGGCGAAAAGCGGCGGTCGGAAGAGAGCGCCGCTATCGCCGGGGAGGTGACGGGATTGCCCGTCGCCCTCGCCCTCCGTGAGGCTGGCGAGCAAGAGGCCGAGGAGCTTGCTCGCGACGGCCCGGAGAGCGCTGTTCCGGGCGGTGCCCGGAGACGCGTTTCAGCCGCTCCGCCGGGGCTGGCTCGAGCCACTCTACTGTGGCTAAGCCAGCCTACCCGTGGTAATACACAAGGGCTGGCGAGGGGTGGTCCCCTTCGATCCCCCGGAAGTCCGCTCACGCGGATTTCGGGACCAGTGGCCTCGGCCCCCGCTTCTCCCGTGGCGGCATATCCTAATGGGTATCCCACCTCCCTCGGAGGTCGCTCCGGGGCAGCGGCCCTTGCGGGAAGGCCAGGCGCGTCGTGCCGATGGTCGGATTCGGCTGCCGCCGGGGCCGCCATTGGTCACATCTTCTCGCGCTCAGAACGAGACGTACGCGCCCATATGGACGAGCGCCGGGGTACCGTCGGAGGCTTTCCCGAGGTGCAGGAAGCGCGCGTAGCGCTATCCGAAACGTGCCGGGGCTTTTCATGCTATCATTTGGAGTCTTCATAACAAGATCCCGCGCCTCTCGAAGGCCGACGCCCTTGGCTCGCCGATCGAGAGGCTCACCTCGCCCGACATCGACCTGAGCTCGGCACCCGCTGGGACCACATCGTCGAGCAACCTGATGGGGATGGCCGCTGGCGGACTAGCCAAGTCAGTCTGCCTCCGAGGTGGTGGGGGATGACGAACACGAACGTAAGGCCAGAGGACGCGCCGATGGACAAGAAGACGATGGACAAGAAGACGATGGACAAGGAGTTGGACAAGCTGGTCGAGGACTCGGGATTCCTACGGTACCATGCGGAGTATGCGAAGCAGCGGGAGTTCAATGCCTTTGATGTCCTGCGCTACGCGGAGTACGAGATCCGCCACAGCAACGTGCTGGGCTGGTTGCTTGACCCCGGCGAGACCCACGGCGTCGGCCGGGCCTTTCTGGACCGGTTCTTGGGCGAGGTGAACGAGTCCATTACGGACCGTGGCGAGCAGCGAGTCCGGGTGTACCGCGAACTGCACTACGTTGACGTCACGGTCTTCCTGGAGAGTGCTCAGGACCGGCACATCGTCGCCATCGAGAACAAGCCCGGCGGGTATTCGCCAGAACATCTTGCCCAAGTGTGCGGATACGCCAAGGAGTTGCGCAAGAAATACCCGGATTACACGCTCCACAACGTTCTGCTGACCACCTCACGCGAGGTTCCCGTTCTCGATGTGGCAGGAGTTTGTGGCCCGGATGTTCCGAAGAACCTGCGGGTCACCCATGTGAGCTGGAGGGACGTTGGCGCGCAAATCAAGGAGATGCACAGCGCGGGCGCCTTCGAGCGGGAGGAAGTGGCCGCCTTCGTTCGGCAGTACCTCGCGGCGGTGGGCAGGCTGATCGGCCCGGAGGAGCACGACGCCCACTACTTCAGGAAGCTGTTGGACGGGCATCGGTCCCTGTTGAGGCACATGTTCGAAGTGCTTGTCAACGACGGGGACGACAGAGTCCGGGCGACGGTGCCGGATCGCCATGCGCACTACCGCGGCACTGTTGTGCGGCTGGTGAGGGACTTCGGACAGGAGCCGGGGCGGCTACTGCAAGCAGTGCGGCAGATGCTGACGGATCGAGGAATGGAGACGAAGAAGTGGGGGTCTTGGCTGTATTGGGGTCTGGAAGAAGCGGAGGCGTTGGGAAGTGACGGATCGTACATTCGGTGGTGCGTCGATTTTCAATACCGTGAGGTTTGCGTGGATCTGGAGGTTCCGCCCTATGGCCGAGGGGAGACGGTGAACCGGATACTGGCGTTCATGCGTGAAACGCCGGTGGACCGCCGCCACCGCGACAGGTATCCAATGAAAAGCGGGGAATACAACTACTTCAGCGTCTATTCCCACCGACTCGTCGGCGACGACATCCTCTCCGGCAGGTCAACCGCGGCGGTCACGGAGGCCGTGCGGCGCGAGGTGGCGAACTTCCTGGATTCGGAGGACTCGGACTACAAGCGCATCCGCGACTACTTCAAGTGTTTGGCTTTCTCACATGACGGGGCTGCGGGGGAGGAGGAAGCTTCGTCCTGATCCGGCGACCTGCATGGGCTGGAGCAGGCTACCCTTGGTCATACAACGGGGCTGGCGAGGGACTCTGCCCCTTCGAACTCCGGAAGACCCGCGCTCCGGTGGAGTGTTCGCGGGCCGGGGCGTCGCCCCTCCGGCGGATGTAGCCGCCCTTCGTCAGCCGGGCCGCTCTGGCCTGCTCGGCGATCGTCGCGGCCTCTTCGGTCGTGACGCGCACGCAGATGGTGCGGCTCGGCGTTTGGCCTCGGGGTTCCGGGGACGCACCCATGTCGGGTGGCCTCCTTGTGGCGCGCGGGAGTCAAAAGGGGGTCCGGGGGATGCCCCGGCCAGAGGTTTTTTGTAATGCCAAACACATCTTGTTTTTACAGGGAGTGATCGCCTATGGATGGGTGGTGTAGGCGGGTCGAGCAGGTTGACAGCGAACAGGTAGTTCCCAACTGGTTCCGGCAGATCGGAGCAACCGATCCGCGTTTTGTCGGCGACAAGGGGAAGCAGGGGCCTCCCGATTGGGTAATCCGCTACGAGGGAAACACCATCGCGGTGGAGGTGACACTGCTTCGTGACGAGCAGAACGGTTGGCCTCGGGCTGTGGAGATGGGCATTGAAGACAAGATATGTGAACTCGTGGAGCAGGTGTCGCGGGAGCACGGTAGCCCGCTGGCATGGCAGGTTTGGTGTGAGTACGCTCCTGAGCAGCCACGCCGGACGATGAGAGCGGGTAAGTGGAAAAACAGGGCACTGGGAATCCTCCGTAGCGCGGCCTCGGCGGCTCCGGTTCTACGAACGGACCGCTTGCTAGCCGAGGAGAAGACCCGTGACTACGGGTGGGGTGTTTTCTTGGAAGTCATTGCTGCTCCCGCCAAGCAGAACTCCGGGTTGGTCCAAGTGAGCATTGGACAGGGCGATCTCGTCAACAAAGCAGTCATTGAGAACGCATCCTCTGCCATCGAGCGCAAGGTCAAGAAACTTCGCGACAGCATCGCCAGGGGCGAGCGTTCCCAGCTCTACGAAAATTGGTGGCTGGTATTCGATGACGAACTGGTCATGGTTCCCATTCTTGAGGACGACGAATGGAAGAGCATCGACCAGGAGATTCAGGGATGCCCAGGGATTGACGCGTGGAGCAAGGTAGTATTGGTGAACAGGTTCCAGCCCGGTGACACTACTCGGCCGACGAACAAGTGGTACCATGCGTTTTGGGAGGACCCTGGTCACGCGCCGCTCCCACCCTCCCCCGCGTGGGGGTCGTTCACGCAAGAATGACGGCCTCTAACAACCTGTGGACGAAGTCCGTGCCCCGCGCGCGCCTTTGGCGAGGGCTCTCAGCCCACGACACGGCTGGAAGGAGGCCCAGACCGTGCTGCGCTGCTACCAGCAGGCCGACACGGGACAACTCAGGAAGGCTCTGGAAGGCCGCCCGAGGGTCCGCACCTGATTCCAGTCGATTCGGCGGGAATCGAACAGCGGGAACGCGGCCTCATGATCTCGTAAGCTCAATGTTCACAGCAGGATATCAATCCGATAGATCATGCCTCCGCAGCCTCTCGGTCAAATCGTTCGCGGTCGAAGTTCTCTCCATACAGTCCTCCTTTCAGCCGCCACCGGTCCCCGGTCTCCGGGTCCAGCGCGGAGAGGTAGTCCTTGCCCTGGCGCGGCACTTCGAGACCCGCCTCCCGCAGTGCGGAGACGATATCGGCACGATTCCGCACCATGCCGTGCTCGACGCGCTGGAGCAGGTAGTCCCGGATCAGGTCGCGGGGGGATGCTTCGAGCCGGAGCCCGGCCCGCAGCCGCGCCGCCTCGACGTAGGCGCGGTGGCCGGGTTGCTGCACCCTGGCCCGCGCCGGGTCGTCCGGCCGAGCCCAGCCGTGTTCGGCGTTGAAGGCGTCCCGAAGGGGACCGAAGGTCTTCTCCCAGCCCGGAGGGGCGATATTGAGGCTCCGGCCGGTCTCCAGGTCGCACCGCGCGGCGAGGACATGGACGTGAGCGCCGCCGCCACGCTCGCGGTGCAGCACGGCTGCCCATGCGTAGCGGTCGGGTTCGAGCCCGGCCCAGGCCGTGTCCTCGAAAGCGTCCAGAACCGCGCCGTTCGTCGGTCGGCTCGTCCTCCGGCGCCCATGCAATCGCCCCGGAGGTGTACCTGTGCTCGAACTCCAACGTGTCGGCCACGGCGGCCACTTCGTTCGGATCTCCCCGAAGGACCTCGACGCCTTCGCGCGGCTTCCCGGCCGCGTCCCGCTCCCCGAGGAGGTAGTCGGCCGCGTCCCGCGCCGGTCCCGCGGGCCAGGAACTTAACCAGCATCCGCGTCCGTGCCTTCAGGAGGGGACAGCGCCGATAGCGCCCGCTTGATGGCGATGAGGTGGGCGATCACCTCGACGGCCTCGACCGTCCCCTTGTGGGTGTTTGCCCACCGTGCGATCTGGTTGAGGTTGTTCCCGATTCGAGAGACTTGCCGCGTGCGCTCGCGCTCGACCTCGGCCGCAGGGACCGTCCAAGTCCGCGTGCGCGCCATCGCCCGGCGTATCAGCGCCGAGAGCGGCACGCCGGCGGCCTTCGCCTTGGCCCGCCAGTCGGCGGACTCGCCCGGCGTGAGGCGGACGGCGACGAGGACCGGGCGGCGCCTAGCCATCGGGCTGCGCCGCCACGGGGGGAAGGGGGGCGATGCCCCCGCCCGCGCAATCCACCGGAGCGCGGGCCAGTTGGGGATCGAAGGGGCGAAGTCCCTCGCCAGCTTAGGGGCGTCCGACAAGCCCCTCCGCGGCGGCTGCGGAGGCTCCGATCCGACGCGCCGAAGCGACCTCTTCGACGCGCTCACACACCCGCGCCTGGCCTGAGGCTCCGGGCATGGATCCTGCACGCTCTTTCGATCCGCCCCGATGTGGGGCAGGGTCTCCCCGGCGCGGGCAAACCCGGCCCTGAACCCCGCCTCGCGCGGCGAGAGCTGCCTCGTCACGATCTCCATGACATGCAGGCGAACGTGGAGTCGGCAAGTCACGCAAGTGTATGGGATGTAGGATATTTCCCACGTTCCGCCGTGGCCGTGACTTACGGAATCGGGGTCAGGCCAGCCGCCGCCAGCGGCACCTCGATGTCCGGCCCCGGTGCCGCCCCCGCCCACCCGGTGGTCCACGACGTTCGGGGGCTTCACCGCCACAGGCGTCGAGGACGGCGCGGCGGTGTCCCCGAGGACAGGTTCACCCGCGTGCTGAACTGGTGCTTCGGCGTCTCCATGCCTGGAACGCTGAAGAGCCGCTCGCAAGCAAGTCAACCGGTCGGGAATCTCCTATTGTCCGATAACGTTCGAGGATGTTCGATAACGTAAACTGGCTGGCGGCGGTCGTCGCCAACGGGGCGGAAAAACACCCCCGCAGAGTCTCCCGGGACGCCCGCGCTCGTCAGCCCGTCGCTTCGTAGGCCAGCTGGAACGCGGTGTTCGTCAGCCACCGCCTGAATACCGGATCGGCGGAGAATATCTTGAAGAGCTGGGTGTCGTCGTTCATGATTCCAAGCACAGCCCGCTGCAAGGCGTTTTCGGCCTCGACCCGCGCGTTCTCCCTGTCCGAGTTCTCCCGCGCGTTCTTGAACGCGGTGTCCTCGGCCACCATGGCCGGGATGTCCACGGTGTTCGAGCGATGACCCTTGAAGTCGGCATCGCAATGCGAAACCTCCATGCACTGAGGCGCAGGCACCGGGACATTTGGAACACTTTTCGGGGATACTACGGGCTTCAGGATCGCGCAGGATCGACGATCACGACCTTCCGAAGGGTACGGGTAGGGTGGGAATCGGGCTCCAGCACTGCCTCAACGAGGAACCGGGGGATCCCGAAGCGGACCGCGATGGCTGCCGGGCTCTCGCCCTGAGCCGCCCGCGCCCGGACATCACAGGTGAGGCATACGGTTTCCTGCCGGGGACGGCCCACATAGAGCTTGCCGCAGGAACCACACCGGCGTTCCTCTGCTGCTGGGTCCACGACAGCGGCGGCAGCCGTTTCGCCATCTTAGCTGTCTGGAGGCCGGGGCACCTGGAGGTCCTTGCAGATCTTTCTGGCGAGGTCCCGGTTGATCTCGTTGTGCCGGGGAATCGTCGAAACCTTCTTGGCCACCCGATTGATGTAGAGGGTGTGGCTCCCGCCTTCACGCAGGAAGGCGCATCCGTGTTGTGCCAAGTGCCGCAGCAAGTCCCGGCGCTTCACGCCGTGACGGTGATGGGCTCTCTGATGACCGCACTGCCGCCGGCGTCCTCGCGGGACATTTCCCGGTTGGCTTCGATCACCAAGGCAACGGCTTCGCGAAGGTTCGACCGAGCTTCTTCGAGGGAAGCGCCCTGGGTGTTGGCACCGGGAAACTCCTCGATGAAGGCGATGTAGCCTTCAGGAACTTTCCGGAACACCGCCATGCATTGCAGGTTCACAACAGACCTCCTAGCGATTCGGGTTGCCGACTAAGTGGTACGGATCGGGTGGAGATACATGGTCTATTGACTCTACCGAATAACCGGGTTCGGTGCTACTTGCACGCCGGATCGCAAGGGTGCGGTGCATGGGGAGTGGCCGGTCAGGTCGCCCCGCCCCCGGATCGTCTCTAGTTTGACTGCCTTCAACTTCGCCCTCTGGCCCCGAACCGCCGCCTCCGCCCAATGCTCGACCATCTCGAACCCCGCCGCGTCACCGTCGGAGACCGCCGGGCCAAGCTCTATCTCGGGCGCGGGCCGCTCGCGCTCGAAGTCGTCGTGGTCGCGTTGCACGGGCGGCCCCGGATCACGGATCTCAGGGCGATGTTCCGGGCGCGGTCCGGGCGGTGCGCCGCACCGGTGCTGATCGTGGCACCGTGGGGCGCGGGGGCGGGCGGCTGTGTGCGGCCCGACCGAGCACAACCCCGTCGAGCATCGGGACCTGCCGGTCGAGCAGGTCGAGGCCGTATGCGGCAAAGCATTGGAGGCGGATGGACGGAGCCGATGACTGATGCTCACCCTCGCTATCCGGTACCTCAACGGGTGGGCGATGGCCGCCGCCGACGGGGCCCATAAGGTCCGGGCCGAGTGGCCGCCGCATCCAGACCGTGTGTTCATGGCTCTGGCGGCCGCGTGGTTTGAGACAGACGGGGATCGCGAGGAGGGCGAGGCTCTCCGCTGGCTGGAGGCGCTTCCGCCCCCAGGCATAGCGGCGTCCGGCGCGACGAAACGCAGCCCGGGCACCAGCTACGTGCCGGTCAACGACGCGAAGGTCCGTAAGACGATCCCGGACAGTCAATCTTTGCTTAGACAAATGGGATACTCGAAGACGTTGGACAAGCTCAAGCACGCTGGATTGGCGGTGCTCCCGGAGCACCGGTCGCGTCAGCCTAGGCGATTTCCGGTCGCTGTTCCCCATGATCCGACGGTTCACTTTGTGTGGAAGGATACCGTGCCAACGGCACATCTCTCGGCGCTGGAACGGCTAGCTGCGAAGGTGACGCACATCGGCCACTCGGCATCATTGGTGCAAGCGTGGGTCGAGCGGCGGCATGACATCACGCCGACCTTGGAACCAACGCGGGGCCTCGCGGCGCACCGTCTGCGCGTACCATGGCCCGGGCGGCTTGATGGTCTGGATCGCGCTTACCCTCGGCGGCCCCAACCCGGCCGATGGCGGGGGTATGGGCCGGCAAAGAAGCAAATTACCCGAACTGTAAGCCGTTCGGTTTTTGATCCGCGCCTTCTTGTCTTCGCCCTTAGGGGTAAGGGCCTTCCCCTTCAGTCCACGCTGAAGATGACGGAGGCTTTGCGAGGTTTGCTAATGAAGAAGTGCGCCGACCAACCCCCTCCCGAGTGGTTTAGCGGTCATGGCGCTGACGGTAGCCCAACTGTGAAGCCCCATCTGGCAATGGTTCCGCTTCCTTTCGTCAACGCGGAGCATGCGGACGGACGGATCATGGGGCTGGCGGTGATCCTTCCCGCGGGCATTGACGAGTCCGATGCGGGCCGTTGCCTCGAACCGGTCCTTTTCGAGCCGAACACAGGGTTGCCGCGCCAGCACCGGCTGTTCGCTGGTCGCTGGCTCCAATGCGGTCTCGAGTACGACGCCCGTGAGCGCCCGCCGTGGAACCTCAGCCCGAGGGCCTGGACCGGCGGAGCACGCGGTTCATGCGTCTGGGCCAGCGTGACCCCTGTTGTGCTAAACCGGCATTTCAAGGGGCCGGGCATGTGGACGCACGCTGCCGAAAGTTTGAAGGATGCGTGTCAGCACATAGGCCTCCCACGTCCTGGCGAGGCGAAACCGCCGCCCCTCGCGCGATGCATCCCGTTTCCCTCGTGCCGGGCGTCCCTCACGCGAGGGATTTCCCGAAACTCGCCCGCAAGCCTGACGGGAGCCACCAGAGCCACAACCACGCCGTCCTGGAGTTTGATGAACCCGTGAGGGGCCCCGTGTTGCTTGGGGCTGGCCGTTTCAGGGGCTACGGCCTGTTTCGTCCGATAGAACCGAAGGGATAGTCCCGCCGGGGCGAGGCGGTCGTGCGCCCGGTGGTCAGGACGGGCCGGCTCTCACTACGAGGTCGGGGCACGGATCAATGCCATGAGCCAAGGTACGCACGGACTGATGGAATCGGTAACGGGGTACGGCCGCGACTGTGGACGGGCCGGGCCCGGGATCTGTCGGTGGTGGCGCGACCGTTGCGGAAACGCCCTCACATCGACCTACTCAATCGGAAGCGCGGTACCTTTCCCGTTTCCGGTCGCTGAACTCGTCCAGTGTCGATGGCCGTTGAAAATGTCCCACTTTTGGCCATGAAAATGTCCCACTTTTTGAGCCGCCCCGCGTAGAGAGCGGAGCGACCGAAGCGGGGCGGCTGGCCGGGGGCAGGGAGGTGCTCATTGACGCTGCTTCCCGGGCAGGGGATGCGGGATTTGTTCGGGTCCCAACGGATGGATCGCCTTGGAGAGCTCGGCGTGGCGGCGCATCCGGTAGCTGTTGCCCCGGATGTTGATGATGTGGCAGCGGTGCAGCAGCCGGTCCAGAAGGGCGGCGGCCATCACCTCGTTGCCGAGGATGCGGCCCCACTCCTCGAAACCCTTGTTCGATGTGAGCACGGTCGAGGCGTGCCCGTAGCGCCGGTTGATGAGCTGGAAGAAGAGGACCGCGCCGCTTTGGGTCACCGGCAGGTAGCCGATCTCGTCCACGATCAGAAGAGGCGGGTGGGTCAGAGTCTTGAGGCGGCGGTTGAGGCGGCCGGCGGCCTTGGCCTCCTCCAGGGCATGCCCGGTAACAATTGGCGGAGCGTCACGCCTTTTCTCGCTTCCGGACACTTGAAGTTGAAGAAGGCTGGTTACCAGGGGGAGGTACTGAGGCTACTTGAGCGGCGGGGGATCGGGGCCGAGGAAGTGAAGGTCAAAGAGGTGGAAGAGATCCCGGTGGGCGACACGCCGCGACGGGCTCTGAACTTCCACCGTTTCCGGTCTCGCGGACGAGAACGACAGCCTGATACGTCAGGGGCTCTGCTGGAGATAACCTTTCCCCGGAAGTTCCAAGGGCCTCTTGCTCTGGGATACGCGAGTCATTTCGGGCTCGGGATGTTCGGGGCGAGGTAGCGGGCGATCAGACGATCCCAATACCCCCTGGATCGATCACCCCCTCTCCACCTCAAACCCCACCACATTCCGGGTTGCCTTGCTGAACTCCACGCCAACCAGAAACACCGTCCCTCTTCCGTCCCTGTACTTGTCCGCGTACCGCTTGTCCTTCAGTTGCGCCAGCGCCGCGCCCTTTGGCGCCATCTCAACGACCTTGAACTCGAAAAGGTAGACGTTGCCGCCGAACCGGACGGCCATGTCGAGGCGTCCGTGGCTGGTGCTGTCTTCCACGGTGATGTCCAGCCCCAGCGCGGCGAAATACGAATAGAACACGCTCGCGTAATAGCCTTCATAGTTGGTGATATCATTGTTCGTGTACCACTCGTACGGGATGCTCGAAAAGAATGCCTGGAACAAGCGTTGCAGACCCTCGAAGTCGTTCGCACCCAGAAGTTCGTAGAGCCGGACGCTGTTCGCCGTCTGCCGCGTCGGGTTCTTGACCAGGTAGCGCAGGAGGCTCTCTTGCAGGCTTTGCCGCACTTCGCGGTTGGGATAGCCTAGCCGATAAAGCGGTGTCCCCCCCAGATCCGTGTGTCCGGTGATGGTCAGATAGCCGGTTTGGAAGAGCAGTGCCTCAGTCGCCATGTCGTCCACATCGAAGGTGGACAGGAGGTCGCTGCTGCCCATCATGTTGCCCAGTTCCACGGTACTGACACGGCGCCTGAAGAGCGTTTCCACAAGGAACGCCGGAGTGCCGGTCTCGAACCAGTAGGCGCCGAACTTCCGGCGCCGAAACAGCAGCAGGATGTCGAAGGGATTGTAGACCTCTTCGCCCAGCCACCGGTAGCCGTTGTACCATTCGCGGATGGCATCCCGGTCCAGCCCCGCCAGTTCCGGCGCGAACACCGTGTCCAGATCGCGATCGGTGTATCCGCACACGGCCGAGTATTTGGGCTCCAGCGTGATGTCGATCAGATTGTTGAGGCCCGAGAACAGGCTGACCTTGGAGAACTTGCTCACTCCCGTCAAAAAACTGAACCTGATGTGTGCGTCGGCGTCCTTGACTACTCCATAGAGGCCGCGCAGGAAATCGCGGTTTGCTCGTGCGGTCTCAGGCGTATCAAGCGCGTCCAGAATGGGCTTGTCGTACTCGTCTACCAGCACCGTGACCCGCCGTCCAACCTTTCGGTGGAGCGCTTCAATCAGCGCCGCGAACCGTTCGGGCCCGGTACGGTACTTCGATGCCACACCCGACCGCCGCTCCACAGCATCGAACTGCGCCATGAGATTCGTGTGCAGCGAGCCCGGCTCCGTGAAGGAGCCGCCGCCGAAGCTCAGCCGCAGCACGGGGTAGCGTACTGACCAGTCCCAGCGGCCGTGGATGTCCAGGCCGCGAAACAGGGGCTCGTTGGCCTCGAAGAGCTCCTTGCAGGTGTCCAGGAACAGGCTCTTCCCGAAGCGCCGGGGGCGGGAAAGGAAATAGTGCTTTCCTTCGTCCAGCAGCCGTCGCACGTAGGCCGTCTTGTCTACATAGTAGTAGTTCCCTTCTCGAATTTCGCGGAAGGTCTGGATCCCAAGGGGGAGTTTGCTTCTGGTCATCGCCTCGTCCAGCTTGTCTCCAGGACATCCTCCCAAAGCTAACATCACGCGAACACACCCGGCCACGACTCGGCCTGAACTCTCATCGCCGGGCAGAGACGGGGGCGCCCCATGACCCAACGCGACCAGATCTCTCTCCCCCTTCCACCCCCGCCGGCCGATTCCGAGACGCCCCTCGTCCCGGCGCGCATGGTTAACGAGTGGGTCTACTGCCCGCGTCTGGCCTATCTGGAATGGGTGGAAGGCGAGTGGGCCGATAGCGCCGACACCGTGCAGGGCAAGCGCGCCCACACCCGGGTGGACAAGGGTGGCGGTCGCCTGCCTTCGCCCGGCGAACTCGACGAGGAAATAGCCCAGGCTCGTTCGGTCACGATGTCTTCAGACCGTCTCGGGGTGATCGCGAAGATGGATGTTCTCGATATCCGCGACGGCGTGATCATGCCCGTGGACTTCAAGAAGGGCAAGCGGCCCCATGTCGCGGCCGGCGCCTACGAACCGGAGCGCGTCCAGGTCTGCGCCCGCTTGAGAACAGTCCCAAGTGTCCCCGGTGTTCCCTCGCGGGCATATGCCTGCCCGACGAGACCAACCTGTTCAACCGGGGGTATCCTCCGCGGCCGCTCAATTCGTCCGATGATCCCGCACTGCCGCTCTACATTCAGACGCCGCGCGCACGTTTGCGTAAGAAGGGCGAGCGCCTGACGGGAAGGATTTCCGGGGCGGATTCGCCCCGGCCTCATTGAAGCCTCGGGCTTGGAGTCCGTTGTCGACAGTGCTGTCATGGCGCAGCACGTCCTCTGTTTCTCCCTGGATGTGCGCCCTCCCTGCGGTAGCGTCGGGCGTGCTTCAACAACTCCCTTGCAGGCGTCCGTCCCTCCAGCGTGCGTCGCCGGGCGTTGTCCAGGTCCGGATCGGGTACTACCATCGGCTGCGTCTTCGCTCCTCCGTCGGAGGGGGGCCATCCCTTTGCCATGGTCGATGTCTCGTACCGTCAGGGCTGAAAAGCACACCATACCGGGAGGGCGGGTGTCCAACTCTTGGAGACCACCTCGGCGGGCCGGTTCTCTACCGCGCCGCTACGGGAAATGGGCCTTGGTGGCTGCCTCGGGTCTATTGAGTCAACCGCGCGCAAAGGGAGCGACGCGCGCAAGGGGAGCGCGATGAGAAAGCTCGTTGTCCGGCTGCTGGCGCTCGTCCGGCGAATCTCGTTGCTGGCGCTGAAGCTGCGGGGCAGAACACCGGCGGATGTCGCCGCACAGCGCGTGGTCGGCGGCCAGGCCTGGGACGAATTCTGCGACACGCTGAAGGGCGCCGCGGCCGCGCTCAGTTTCCCCGGGGCGCCCCGGGACCCGTTCAATCAGGCGGAGGGATACCGCTACCTCAGCCGTCTCGCTCGGGGCGGGCTGATGGCCTTCGTGGAATACGCCGACCCGCGGGCCCCCGTGCTGCACCGCGTGGCCCACGAAACGGTCAAGCTGGGCAGCGACAATCCCGACAACTACTACCAGACAGCTGCCATTCGCGGTGACTTCGAGTACCAGATCACCGGTCGGCGCAACACCGTCACGTACCTCGGCTTCGGCACCCAGGCCGGGCAATACGGGCAGGGCGGGGGCATGCCCCCCACCGGCTACATCGAGGCCGGGGAGATGGAGATAGGCGAGGACGGCCACTTCGCACTGATCGTCAGCAGCCGGCGCCCCGACGGGAACTGGCTGCCGATGACGGCCGAAAGCGGGACGTTGATCGTGCGCCAGACCTTTCTGGACCGGGAGACCGAAGTGCCGGCCGAGCTGCACATCGAGCGCATCCATTGCCCGGACGACGAGAAGCGCCCGAGCCCCCTGACGCCGGAGCAGATCGACGAAGGACTCAAGTCGGCCAGCACGCTGGTGGCGGGCGCCGCGATGCTCTTCGCCAACTGGGCCCGCGGCTTCCAGAAACACACGAATGCCCTGCCCATGTTCGATCCGGAGGTTTCGCTGGCGGCGGGCGGAGATCCGAACATCGTCTACTATCACAGTCATTGGGCCGTGTCCGAGGACGAGGCCCTGGTGATCGAGGCGATGCCGCCCGAGTGCGAGCACTGGAACTTTCAGTTGAACAACTACTGGATGGAATCGCTGGACTACCGCTACCACAACATCCACACCAACAAGCACCTGGCGCACCAGGAGGAGGACGGCTCCATACGCCTCGTGGTCGCCCACGAGGATCCCGGGTTGCTGAACTGGCTTGAGACCGCCGGCCATACGTCGGGCACCATGTGTTTTCGCTGGATCAGGGCGACGCAACATCCACAGCCGAAGACCCGGCTGGTGAAGCTGGCGGAACTGCGCGCGCTTCGGCGGACAGTAGACAGGTGAACCGGAAACTGTTGGAGACCTCGACGGACTACCAGAGCCCGTACCGCCCCTTCCCGGTCTCACTGTTCAACCGGGCGGTCGGGATGGCCCGCAGAATCGGCCTCAATGACGACCTGGATGTCGACAGGCTGATCGCCGCGGCGAGACGAAGGACCGGGCTCTCGGACTTCGGCGACGAGTGGTTTCTGGAACCCCTCGAGGTTCTCGTGCGAGCGATCAACGATGAAGCGCGACTGACTCCGCTGGGAACAAGGATCCAGCACTCACGGATTCTATCGGCCCTGTCGATCCGGTTGCGCGTGGAGCATCTGTTGCGGGAGAATCCGGAAATCTTCGATATCCACCTTGGGAAGATCATCCTTATCGCCGGCTTGCAGCGGACCGCGACGACGACGCTGCACCGGTTGATCGCCGCGGATCCCGGGATTCGCGAACTGCGATCATGGGAATCGCTGAGTCCGGTACCGCTCCCTGGCGAAAAGCAGGGCGATCCGCGACGCCGCATGCGACAGGCGAAGCTGGCGGCCCGAGTCATCGGGTTTCTGGCGCCGGAGTTTCTCGCCATTCATCCCATCGAATACGAAGCGCCGGAAGAAGACATCTTCCTGCTCGACCTCTCCTTCATGAGCCAGTCGCCGGAAGCGCTGATGCACGTGCCCAGCTACTCGCGCTGGCTCGAAGAGCAGGATCACACGAAATGCTACGAGTACATGTTCGCGCTTCTGAAGATTCTGCACTGGCATCGCCCGGGCGACCATTGGGTGCTGAAGACGCCCCATCACATGGAGTATCTCGATGTCGTCCTGGAAGTCGTTCCCGACGTCTGTATCGTGCAGACGCATCGTGATCCGAAGAAATCGGTAGCGTCGTTCTGCAGCATGGTGGCTCATGGACGGGGCATGCTTAGCGATCACGTCGACCCCGAGGCTATCGGGGCGCACTGGATGCGCAAGACACATCGGATGATGGAGCGTTCGATGAACACGCGCAGAACAGCAAGCGACAACGTGTTTGTCGATGTATCGTACTACGATCTGATTTCAGACCCGCTTGGCGAGTTGCGCAGGATATACCAGGCTGCGGGCATCGATTTCAGCGAAGAAGCCGAGAACGCCGCGAAGGCGGTCTCACGTCGCAACGTCAAGAATCGCCACGGCAGGCACGTCTATTCGCTGGCCAGCTTTGGCCTCGACGACGCAACTGTGGACGGGTGCTGCGACTTCTATCGGCGCGAGTACGCGATACCCGATGAAACCGCCATGTGGCGGAAGAATTCATGATTGCTCGCTGCACGCGTCGGTGAAATATGCGAACTGCGCAACACAACCGGATCCTCAAAGCAGTATCGATGGGGATCGTCGATCGCTTCACGCAACGAAAGACGTTGCGTCCGGTGCCGGAGAGCGTCGGCATCGACGGCAAGGTCTGCCTGGTCACCGGGGCCAACAGCGGGCTCGGAAAGGCGGTGGCGATCGACCTCGCGAAGCGCGGCGGGCACGTCCTCATGGCCTGCCGCGGCGGCCATCCGGATGCCGGCGAGGACGTCAGGCAATCGTCCGGCTCGGGCACGGTGGAGATGCTGAAGGTGGATCTGGCCGATCTCGATTCCGTGCACGCGCTTTGCGACGAGCTGGGGCGGGGCCACGGCCGTGTGGATGTCGCGGTTCTGAACGCCGGCGTGATGCCGTTGAGTGCGCGAAGGTCGCCGCAGGGCTACGAGCTGATGTTCGCCGTGCACTTTCTGGCCAATCGACTGTTGATCGATAGACTCTTGGCCGACTGTACGATCCGACCGTCCAGGCGTCCCGGGGAAGCACCCAGAATCGTGTTCGTCTCGTCCGAAATGCATCGAACCGCCGGCCCCATCGACTTCAACGATTTCGGCGTCTTTACCGACTACGGTCGGAAAGACGGCCTCAAGTATTACGGGTTGAGCAAACTGCATCTGTGCACGTATGCGCAGGAACTGTCGCGGCGGCTGAACCCGGAAGGCGAGGTTCGGGCCTCGGTAACCTCGCTCTGCCCGGGAGCGATCCACTCCAACCTCGCACGGGAAGCGCCGGCATTTCTGAAGCCCCTGATCTACCCGTTCATGCGCCTGCTCTTCCAGACGCCGGAGAAGGCCGCGGCGCCGGTCACCCATGCGTGCTGCGCGGAAGACATGGGCCGGCGCAGCGGAGTGTACCTGCACCTGATGCAGGAGAAAGAGGTATCTCAGCTGGCCATGGACGAGGCCGCGGGCGCAAGGCTGTGGCAGGCGAGCGAGGCGCTGCTGGCGAGACATGCGCCGCGCAAGGAGGAAGCGCCGTGCGCCGGCACCTGATCATTTCGCGGGCCTTCGAAACCGACACGCCGATCGGCATGCGCACAGGTACCCCGGATAGCCCGACAAGTAGATCCAACGAGGCATCGCCGTGTTCAGGCAACTGACCAGTTCGGATGCCGTGGAGATCGAAGCACCGGCGGAAGTGGTGTGGGACATACTCATGGATGTTCAGCGGTACGGCGAATGGAATCCCTTTACGATCCGGGTCGACACGGATTTCGGAATCGGCTCACCGGTCGATTTGCATGTCACGCTGGGGCCGTTGAAGGTGAAACAGCCCGAATGGATCGAGTCCGTCGAGCGGCCGAACCTGTTGGTCTGGGGCACGAAGGTGGGCAATCGCTTCCTGCTCTCCGCCCGACGGGAGCAACGTCTGGAGGCCCTGAGCGGGACGCGCTGCCGTTACCATACGACCGACGCGTTCAGCGGTCTCCTCACACCGTTGGTGGTGCTGCTTTTCGGGAAGCTCATCCGTCGCGGTTTCAACGACATGGCGAGGGCGCTGAAGGCGCGCGCGGAACGAGCTGCTGACGGAGCCGCCAAGTGACATTCCAACCGCTCGACATCGTCGCGTTTGCCGGATTCCTCGCGCTTGTCGTGGGCGTATCCCTGTACGCCTCCCGCGGCAAGCACGACGCGGCGGACTACTTCCTCGCGGGCCGCAATCTGCCCTGGTGGCTGATCGGCTTCTCCCTGATCGCGTCCAACATCTCGACCGAGCACTTCGTGGGCATGGCGGGCCGGGGGTACGATCTCGGGCTCGCCATCGCCAGCTACGAGTGGATGGCGGCGGTCACGCTCGTGCTGGTGGGCCTGTTCTTTCTGCCGCGCTTCCTGCGGGCGGGCATCTACACCATCCCGGAATTCCTGGAATACCGCTACGACGTGCGCGCGCGCACGCTCATGGCGGTCTACATCATGACGGCCTACGTGCTTGTCGCGCTGGCCACCGTACTGTACTCCGGTGCGCTGGCGCTGGAGTCCATCTTCGGTCTGGACGTGCGGGCGGGCATATGGCTGATCGGGATTCTGGCGGGCGGCTACACGATCTACGGCGGGCTCAAGGCGGTCGTGTGGTCCGACCTCATCCAGGGCATCGCGCTGTTGCTGGGGGGCGTGCTGGTGACAGTGCTCGGCTTTCGCGCGATCGGGGGCATCGAGCCCTTTCTCTCGGCCGCCGAGGGCAAACTGCACACCGTGCTCCCTTGGAATCATCCGGAAATGCCGTGGCTGGCGGTCTTCGTCGGCGGGCTGTGGATTCCGAACATCTTCTACTGGGGCCTGAACCAGTTCATCACCCAGCGGACGTTGGCCGCGCGCAGCCTGGCGGACGCCCAGCGCGGGATCTTCCTGGCCGGCTTCCTGAAGCTGCTCATCCCCTTCATCATCGTCTTCCCGGGGATCATGGCCGCGGAACTCTTTGCCGGGCAGATCGCGAATCCGGACCAGGCGTACCCGGTCATGATGCGCGAGCTGCTACCCGCCGGGCTGACCGGGCTTATGTTCGCTGCGCTCTTCGGCGCGGTAATGAGTTCTCTCGACTCGATGCTCAACTCGGCGGCAACGATCTTCAGCGTGGACCTCTACAAGCGCCACCTGCGCCCGGAAGCGTCGTCACGCAGGCTCATGACGGTGGGGCGAGTGACGACCGCGGTGCTGGTGCTGATCGGGTGCCTGTGGGCGCCGCTGGTCGCGCGGGCGGGGAGCGTCTTCGAGTACATCCAGATGTTCTGGGGATTCATTTCGCCCGGGATCGTGGCGGCCTTCCTCTTCGGCCTTTTCGTGCCCCGGACGCCACCGCTGGCCGCCTTCGGCGGGATGCTGCTGGGGCTGCCGGTCTACGGTCTCCTGCTCTGGCAGCTCCCTGAAGTGGCGTTCCTGCACCACATGGCGATCACGTTCATCGTGATCAGCGCGTTCATGGGGACGGTGACGCGGATCCGCCCGCTGGAGGATGCGCGCACTCTTCCGCGCTCCGAAGCCGCGGTGGATCTGACGCCCGCTTCGGGTGCGCGGTTCTGGGCCGGAGGGGTGATCGCCGGGGCGGCGCTGCTATACCTGTTGTTCTGGTAGCTGGGGAACTGGACAGTTTCCCAACCGAGCGATGAATTCGTCGCTCGCGTCACATTCCAGGATGGCATCCGTTATCCGGTCCAGGGACTCGCGATCAGGCAGCTGATCGAGAATGCGAGACAGCACTCCGGCCGCCTCGAGCCCGAACTTCCGCGCGGCCATTTGTTGCAGGACCGATGCTCTTCCCTGCTCCCGTCCCTGGCGGATGCCCTGCTCCCGCCCTTGACGGATCATCTCTTGCAACTCGCGCTCGAACGCCGTTACCACTTCTGCCATGGTCATCGCTTCCTCCACGAGTGCATGGGAATAACCTCGAGAAACTAACATCGCTCGTACACACGCAGCCATGAAGCGGTTGAAGCCTTCGTCGCCGCATGCCTCGACGACACGGCGCAGCCTCGGCAGCTCGCTCCGCATCTCGCTGGCCGTCCAGTCGCGCGCGAGCCGGGTCCAAGTCTGTTCGGGCCATCCGAACATGCGGCCAGCAGCAAGAGAAGGAACAAGGTGACGATGGCGGATCGCATGGTCGCCTCCGTGCGTGAACTCTCCTGGTTGGTCCCGCGTTCCCGTGGTTGGTCCCGCGTTCCCGCGCGGGCGTGTCCATCGCGGGCTGCGAGCCGGATGTGCCGGCAGTACGTTAACGACCGACAGACGACGCCTGTGACCGGCAATCTACCCTGCCGAGCAACTGGAGGAACCCTATCGTGATCCGATTCGCCACCGTTTCCGCATTTGCCGCGTTCCTCGCCGCCTGTGGCTCCTCCGCAGATGACGGTGGCGCCGCTCCCGCCGAAGAGCCCGCGTCATCCGCGGCTCGCCACGTGGCGTCGGATGCCGATCGGGCGGCGATTCTCGGCGTCGTCCAGTCGCTCTTCGACGCGCTCGGCGAACGGGACACCGATCTGCTGCGCGACGTCTTGCACGCCGATATCCTGATGCGTTCAGTGGAACGGTCGGCCACGGGCGAACGGTCCGCTTCAACGTCAACGCTGGAGGGAATGGTTGCTCGCCTGGAAGCCGATGGGCCGCGCATGACCGAGCGCATGTTCGACCCCGAAGTGCGCATCAGCGGTGACCTGGCGATGGTCTGGACGCCGTACGACTTTTATGTCGGAGACGGCCTGAGCCACTGTGGGGCCGATGCCTTCATCCTGATGCGAGACGGAGGCGACTGGCGGATCACTTCGCTCTCGTGGACCCGGCTTCAGCCACCGGAGTGCGAACTGCACCCGGACGGGCCGCCGGGCTGATCGCGACAAGCGTCGCGAGCTGGCCGATGACGGGCGTCAAGTCATCGAGAGCCGCATGAGCACCACGTTGCGAGGCAGACTCGCGGTACTGCTCGAGCCGCGTTGGCGGCGGGTGCTGGTGGTCGGCTGGGTGGCGTTCGCGATTTCGTACCCGTTGCCGACCGTGGTCAGCCATGTGCGAATCCCGTCGATCTCAGGAGAATCGCCGCTGACCGAGTTTGCAAACCTGGCCGGCTGGGAGGCTTTCCTCTGGGCTCTCGGTGGGGCGGCAGGCCCTCTCGGCGTGGGCAGCGCGGTGACCAGTGTGCTGATACTGGGGAGTGCCCTTCATGGCAAGTGGTCGCCGGGCGCGCGTTGGCCTGTGCTGGTTCTGGCTGCGGCGACGATCCTGAACGCGGTGTTCTGGCCCTTCTGGGTCGCTGGCGAGGGCGACAAGTCACTTCAGGTTGGCTATTTCGTGTGGGGACTGCCGGCCTCCGCTTCATTTCGAGAAACGGGGAAGCGATGGTCCGCAGCTGCGCCCGCGTCAGAGATCGCTGCTTTCTCCCACCACCCAGACCACCTCGCTCTCCATCACGTGGGCAAAGCGCCCCCCGCGGCGCTTTATCCCACGCCACTCTTCAGCCGTATAGATCAGCAGATCAGCGGGCACCGGTAGCAGTTCGTAGGGCCAGTCGCGGTTGCGCTCCATCTGTGGGACGTCGCTTTTCTGCACGATGGCCACAAGGTCGAGGTCGCTCCCGAATCCGGCTTCGCCGCGCGCGTGTGAGCCGAAGTAGCCGAGCGCGATCAGCTCCGGCCGGCGGGAAGCCTGGCTCTCGGCCCACTTACGCAGGTCCGCAAGGACCCGTTCAGGCTTCGGCCAGCGCTTGACGAACGAAGGCGAGGATTGCTCGGGCATACTCGACCGCCTGAGAACTGTGCAGTGAACCGTAATGCTCGTAGGCCGGGCCTTCGACGTGCCCGTTGGGATACCGGGCGGGAACATAATAGTTGTCTAGTACGCGCGCCTGCTCAATCAACTCCGCCGGCGGAGAAGCCGGCAACTCCGCGATGAGCCTGACCGTCACATGGCCCCAGACTTCGCGACCTTGCGCCATATGTAGCGCCTTGACCGCCTTCTCCGCAGCCTGATGAGCAGCGAAACACGCCCAGTCGTGCCGGCCGTCCCGTTGTGAAGCCTCGGCCTGATGCAAGTCGTGTTTCGCTTGGGCAAACCAGTCCCGCGATCGGTTGGGCATGCGCTGAACTCCGAGTCTTCCCCCCGAGGCGGTGATGGAGCCTTCCCGCTCCCGTAGTCCACCAAGGTAACGCCGATTCCGATGGCGGCGAACCAAGCGACCGCGCGAGCGGGCCGAATCATGGTGGGGAACTTGGCGAGGCTTCGCCTGCATCTGCTCAGCCCCGGACGCTTTCGTAGCCTCGCGGTCGCGGGTTAACCTTCTGCCCCGCAGCCCGCCACTGTAGAGGAGCAAGCCCGCCATGCGTATTCGACGAAACAGGGCCTCGATCGCAATTGCCGCCTTCACCGCATGGGCAGCGACTGCCGCCGCGCTCGCCGTTCTGGTTGCTGCCCTCGCGACTGCCGCCGCCGCCCACGCCCAGCAGCCCTTCACCCCCGAGATCGCGCTCGATGTGCGCACCCCGGGCATCGCGGCCGTGACGGAGGACGGCGGCCGCGCAGCTGTGACCGTCACGACCCGGCGCGACCGCACCGACGTTGACCACCAGCGCTTCGGCGACCCCACCTACATCTCGCCCGTGTCGACCAGGCTGATGGTGATCGACACGCGGAGCGGCGGCCGCATCCGGGTGCATGAGGAGCCGGGGCAGCTGCGCGGCTTCGCCTGGTCCCCCGACGGGGGGCGTCTGGCCTACTTCGCCGTGGAGGACGGGCAGTACCGACTCCGGATCTTCGACGTGGCGGCCAGCGACAGCAGGGCCGTCTCCCTGCGAACCGACAAGGAAATCGCGTCATCCTCGCCGCTGGTCTGGTCGCCGGACGGCGCCGGCCTCCTGCTCGGGCTTCGTCCCCAAGGCTGGGCGGCAGAGACGCGCGCGGCCTTCCGCGCCCTCACGGAAGCGCCGGTGATCGTGCAGGACTCCCGCAACGACTTCCTCGCCTGGGACCGGGTGCGCAACCTCGCCAACCGGCAGGAGACGGTCCTGGTCTCTGTCGCCGACGGCACGGTGCGCGAGGTTCTGTCTGATGCATCGCCCATCGATCCGGGCTTCTCCGAGGACGGATCCTACGTCACGTTCTCGACGGCCAGGCGCACGAAGACATCGTACACCCGCCGCGACGGCACCGAGTACGAGCTCTTCAGGCTGGCGCTGGACGCCGGTGCTGAGCCCGAATCACTCCGGGACACTGGCGAGGAGCGCCTGAACGTCTCGTGGAACGACGCCCGCGACGCGTTCGCCTACGCCGACGAGGGCTCCGTCTTCGTGCGGCGGCTGGATGACGACGAGGCAGTCGATGTGACCGAGGGCCATCGACCCCCCGCAGCCGAACCCGGTGCCGGCGCGACAGATGCCGACCCGGATCCCGACGACTCCGAGACCGATTCCGGCGGAATCCGTTTCACCGTCGAGCGCTGGAGTCCGTCCGGGGGCCAGCTGCTCCTCACCTCGCAGGACGCCTGGCACCTGCTCGATCTCGGCAGCGACAACATGCGCACCCTGCTCGAACTCGAAGAGAACGAAGAGGAGCGCCCGCGCCGCCAGGTCCAGGGCTGGAGCGAAGGCGGCCGGCATCTCTACTTCAGCTACTCGGCCCAGGACCGCTGGGATCGGGGCTTGAAGCGCCTCGACACGGCGTCCGGCGACATCGAGACCCTGATGCTTGACGACGCGCTCTATCGTTCGTGGAACATCTCCGAAGACGGGGAAACCCTCGTCTTCGCCATGTCGGACGGCGACCATCCCAACGAGATCTGGGTGGCTCGCGGCGACGGGTCCTCACCCCGGCAGCTGACCGAATCGAACTCCCAGCTCGAAGGCGTGGCGCTGACCCGGAGCGAGCTCGTCGAGTACCTGGACATCGACGGCAACACCCTGTACGGCATCCTCTACTATCCGGCCAACTACGAGCCCGGGCGCACGTATCCGATGGTGGCGGAGATCTACGAGCAGTTCTTCGACAATGGCTTCAACGAGAACATGAACCTCATCACCGCGCAGGGGTGGTTCGGGTTCCGGCCCTCGGTGCGCTTCGAGGAGGGCTTTCCCGGCGAGGCGTGGCTGAAGGCGGTCCCGAATGCGATCAACAAGATCATCGAGCGGGGGCTGGTCGACCCCGACAAGGTGGGCGTGTACGGGCAGAGCTACGGCGGCTACGCGACCAACCTGCTGATCACGCAGACCGACCGCTTTGCCGCGGCGGCCAACGTTTCCGGCAAAGTGAACATCATCTCGTTTCTGGGGGACTCGCCGAAGATCACCACGCGCAACTACGCGGCCGCCGAGGTCGGGCAGGACCGAATCGGGGCGACGCTCTGGGAGCAGCCGCACAAGTACATCGAGCACTCGGCTGTGATGTTCGCGGACCGCATCGAGACGCCGCTGCTCATGTTGTCGGGCGAGGGCGACTGGAACGTGCCGGCCACCAACCAGCGCGAGATGTACTACGCGCTGCGCCGGCTTGGGAAGGAGGTGGTGTGGGTGCACTACACCGCGGGCGGGCACGGAGCCGGACGCGCGAGCACGGCGGACGACTTCTCGGACCACTGGCAGCGCATGTTCGACTGGTTCGCGGAGCACTTCGGGGAAGAGCGGGAAAGGAGCGCGGCGCAGGAAGGTCGCTGACGCTGTGCGCGGCAGCGTCGGCATGCCCGGCCGCGCGAGGCACTGAGGAGAGGGTGTGTCCAGTTCTCTGAAGGGACAGGTGGCGATCGTGACCGGGGCCAACTCGGGCGTGGGCAGGTCGGTGGCCGAACTGCTCGCGCGTGCCGGCGCCAACATCACGATGGTGTGCCGCAACCCTGCCCGGGGTGAGCGGGCGTTTGGGGAAGTTCGGGAAATCGCGGAGACGACGGGCGCCGAAGTCGCGCTGGAGCTGGCCGACATTTCGCGGCAGGAGGACGTCCGGGATCTCGCTGCCCGACTCTCGGCCCGTCTTGCTGCGATCGACATCCTGGTGAACAACGCGGGCGTCGCCCAGCGCCGCTGCGTGTTGTCGCCCGAGGGCTTCGAGTTGACCTTCGCCACCAACCACCTGGGCCACTTCCTCCTCACCCACCGGCTCCTCGACCAGCTCGAGGCCGGACGGGGACGCATCGTCAACGTCAGCTCGGAAACGCACCGGAGCGGCAGACTCCGGCGGGCCTCGCTTGAGGCCATCGCCCGGGGCAAAGCCTGGAAGGGGGTCCTGCAGGCCTATTCCGACTCGAAGCTCGCCAACGTCCTCTTCACCTTCGAGTCGGTGCGGCGCTGGGGCCCCCGCGGGATTGCCGCCGACGCCCTGCATCCCGGCGTGCTCGCGACCGAGATCTGGAACAAGCCTGCCGATCTCGTCAGCTTGCTCATCCGCCCCTTCACCTGGTTCA
Source organism: Longimicrobiales bacterium (assembly GCA_965225805.1). Classification (GTDB taxonomy): domain Bacteria; phylum Gemmatimonadota; class Gemmatimonadetes; order Longimicrobiales; family Gaopeijiaceae; genus BD2-11. The sequence continues at coordinate 4,281,495 of OZ245327.1, read as the reverse complement.
TGGCGGGACCGGAGGTCGGAGGGGAGGCGGTGATGCACCTGGTCCGGGACCCCGCCCGCGACAATGTGACCGGACGCTATTTCAAGGTGCGGGCAGAAACCGAGCCGGATGCCCGGGCGCACGATGTCGCGCTGGCGCACGAACTCTGGGAACGGAGCCTGGAGTGGACGGAGGGGTGAGCGTCGGGGCCCTCCGATGCAGCTGGCTGCGGCGGGACTCGGCCGGCGCGCGGGACTGACGGCGTCTCAGCCGGCTGGCGGCTCCACTCCCTCCACCCGCGGCCGTGATGCCCGAAGTCGAAGTGCTCCGGGTGCAGAACTTCGGCCAGGATCTCGGCGGACTCCACCACCCGGGGCCCGGGCCGGTTGAAGTACTGGTCTCCGTCCGTAGTCACCACCTGGCCGTTCCGCACCGCAGACAGCCCCCGCCATTCCGGGCGAGCGGCCAGAGCGGGCATCTCGCGCCAGGCACGTTCGATGTCGAACCCGCACGGCATCACCGCGATCACGTCGGGATCGGCGGCCACGAGCTGCTCGATGTCCAGATAGCCGGAGTGCTTTCCGGCTTCTCCGAGCGAGTCCATGCCGCCGGCGAACTCAACCAGCTCGGGCACCCAGTTGCCCGCGATCATCAGCGGGTCGATCCATTCGATGCAGGCGATGGCCGGGCGGGGTCGCAGTGCCCGCGTCTCGGCGCGGAGCGCCACGAGCCGGCCCGTGAGCCGCGTTACCAGCTCCTCTCCGCGCGCCGGCTTCCCGAGCGCCGACGCGACCGCGCGGATGTCGCTCCACACGTCGCCGAGCCCCATCGGTGCGAGTGACACGATCGCGGGACGCGAGCGGACGAGGTCGCACACCGCCCGCTCGACATCCCTGAGGCTGACCGCGCACACCTCGCACTGCGTCTGGGTGACGATTACGGTCGGAGCCAGGCGGTCGAGCCGGGCGGGGTCGACGCTGTACACCGACAGGCCGTCGCGCACGATCTTCTGCACCTGGTCGTCAATGGCCCGGCTGGAGGCCTCCAGCTTGACCTTGGAGGTGGAACAGGTGGGCAGCCGGGCGACGCCGGGCGGATAGTCGCATTCGTGAGACCGGCCCACGAGTTCGTTTTCGAAGCCCAGCGCGCACACGATTTCTGTCGCGCTCGCGATGAGCGAGACGATCCGGTGGGGCATCCCGGCGTCCTGTATGCCGCTACATGCGGCTGGAGGCCAACCGGTACAGGGGGACGGGCGCAGGACTCTGCAGGGCGACGCGGCTGAACAGAAGCGGCAGGAAGACGGCCATGCTGATCAGCGTGTTGCGGAAAAACGGGATCGCGCGCACGTAGCAGTCGACCAGCCCGGAGAGGGTTTTCGGGTAGAGCAGGCCGTCGCCGAACGCCCACACGCCGAAATTGGTGATCACGAAGAAGCCGACGGACGACGCCAGCCCGGCGCCCGCCACGCGCTTCCAGGACCGCTCGCCCCGCAGGGCGAATCCCGTGGTCGCCACCAGCGCCAGCGACAGGTAGACCAGCGGCTGATTGGGGTAGAACGCCCAGTCTACTCTGCCGGTCAACGCCAGTATCCCCAGATCGCCCATCAGCCAGGCGGCGAACGGAACCACATATACATATGCGATTCCCGCGCGCCCGAAGAACGCTCCCCCGAAGAGGCACAGCGGCAGCATCGGGGAGAAGTTCCACGGATACGTGGTTCTCCCGGGGTCGATCGACATCCCGAATTGCGCCAGCAGGTACGGCGCCAGCCGCACCAGGACGCTCACGGCGAGCATCGCCAGAATCACGGCAAGCCGGGGTTTCATCTCCATTCCTCCATTCTCGTGGTTCATCCCGGTCACAACGGTCCTTGTTTCCCGTCTATCCTTCGCCGCCGCCCACCATCACGGTCCCGCCAACGTAGACGGCCCGCCCGGGCGCCGCGAAGAAAGAGGAGATGCCCACGAACGCGGACGCGTATCGGAAGGCGCCCCTCACCTCCCCGCGGAGGTGCTGAAAAAGGGCGCCGGACGGGCTCGTTTCCTGGCTTGAGGCCTCCAGTCTCGCCTTCCCGGGCTCACCTTGGGAGCCCGGTGGCACATCCGAGCCGGAGTTTGCGGGAAAACCCGGATCTCATCACAGTGGCGGGGCCGCGCCGGATTCTCACCGGCTTCCGTGGGCCCCTCCGGTCACTTCTACTACCGAGGAGATTCTAGGCAGGGGGATGAGGCGGGTCAACGATGGGGAAGCCCGGTTCCCGCGGACCTGCGGCGAAGGTGCCCTGTATCGCCGATTCAATGGCAGCCACTTCGCCGTTGCTCAACTCCCGGAAGCTGGAGCGCTTTCTCGCGGAGAGGCGTCCTCGGTTCTGCACGCACAGCCGTATGAGGAGCGACGTGCGCCGGTCGGGCATGTCCACGATCTCGGAAACCGCTCTGAAGGCGCGGTCGAAAGCGGCGATGAAACCAAGTTCCTCCCGGAGGTCGTGACGGACCGCCTCGGCCATCCGGTCGTGGAGGTATTCGGCGAACGCGGTCATATCGATGATTCGATAGAGATCGCGGGTGTCTCCTTCCACCAGCAGGCACCTGTTCAGACCCCATCGCCACTCGATGAATTCCATGATCGGTCGCGAGAAGCTCTCCAGCACCTGGTCGTAGCCTTGACGGTCACGCAGTATGGCCGCCGACACAGGGAAGATGAAATCCCGAGGAGCGTATCCTCTCGACGCCAGCACATGGTGGATGAGGAACCGGTGAATACGGCCGTTCCCGTCATCGAAGGGATGAATGAAGACGAAGGCGAAAGCCGAAACCGCTGCCGCGACGACGGGCGGAATGTTCTCGTGCGCAACACGCCGGGTCAGCTTCATCCAACCATCCATGAGTGCGGGCACGTCCCCCGGACGGGGGCATACGAAGTGGACCTCTTCACGGAAGCCTGCGGCCGTCCGTCCGACGAAGTTCTGCACGTCGCGCCAACCCCTGGCGGCGTAGCGCGGGTCGACGATCGATCCTTGAAGCCGGACCAACGCATTCTTGTCCAGCGGATCGAAGGCGGCGGCGCTGCCAAGCGCTTCGACGAATCGTGCGGCCCGGGTGGAGGACGGCCTCTCTCCTTCGATAGCGAAGGAGGACTGCGTTTCCTTCGTATACAGATGGTTCACCGCACGGGCGAGCAGGCGCCGATCGACCGTTTCGCAGAGCGCGCGCGCCTCGTCGTCGAACCGCACTGCCATCTGTTTCACCAGCTTCCGGGTACGCCTGACGGTAACGCAGAGGCCGGGGCCGCCGAGCAGATTGTCGATGACCCGGTGCCGCCGGGAGTTACGGCGTTCGGCGACGACGAACTTCTTCGGATCGAGGGCTTCGACGTAGTTGCCGCTGCGGACATCGTCGAGATCGAGGGTTCGTCCCGTGAGCGTCTCGCAGAGGAACCAGGCGCGGCGGCTGTAGGCACCGGTGGGCTCGCTTCGGACCCAATCCTCCAGCGTCGCCGGATCAATCTTATTGAAAACCGCGGCCAGGATTCTGAGGTCAAAGGCCTCGTGGCGAAGCATGAAGCGGAGTTGGGCCACCATCGAATCACCCGGAGCGTAGTGCACAGGGTAACTTTCGATCAGGCGGGGGCCACGCATCTCGGTCCTGCGTGCACCTGGAGCCAAGTAGCTCTCGACAGCGGACACCGGTACGGCCAAGCCCAGCTCACGACGGAGCCATGCCTGCCCCACGGGCGTTCGTTCTTGATTAATCGAGAGTCCAGGCATCGCAGAAACGCTTACGATCGTGTTTAATCGCTTACCAGATCGTACTCATTTTCTGATACGTGTACAATACTCGTCCTGACTCATGATTTGCTAATCTTGCGCCGTTGACATCGCATACCGTTTATGATCGCGCGAGAAACGCATGGAAAGGCGTAGTGCCTACCGCTCCACCTGATTCCCCGCGATCCACACGGACTCGATCGACCGCAGGTTGAGGATGTCGGCCAGCGGATCCTCGGTGACGACGATGAAGTCGGCCCACTTGCCGGGTTCGAGCGTTCCCACGTCGTCCAGCTCCAGGCAGGCGGCGGCGTCGCGGGTGGCGGAGGCGAGGATCTGGGATGGGGAGAGCCCGGCGGCGGCCATGAGTTCCATCTCCATGTGCTCGAAGAAGCCCTGGAAGCGCCCGACCGGTCCGGTGTCGGTGCCGAAGGACACGGTGACTCCCGCGTCCGCCGCCGCCTTCACGTTACCCAGCGCCACGACCAGAGCCTCTTCGTAGAGGGCTGCCGAGCGGCTCTCCTGTAAGGAGCGCTGGCGGTCCTCCTCCAGCAGGGAGGCCACTTCCTCCGCGTTGGCGTGGCGGGTAAAGAACGGGTCGTCGAAGAAGACGGGCCGCTCGCGATAGACGAAGGTGGAGACCTCCCGGGTCAGGGTGGGGCAATAGCAGACCCCGGCCTCGGTAATCATGTCGACGAACTCCTCGTCGATGTTCGTGTCGCGCACGCTGTGGGCGAGGAAATCCGCGCCCGAGCGCAACAGGTCCTTGGCGTCTTCGAGGTAGAAGAGGTGCGCGGCCAGGCGGAGCCCCATGCCGTGGGCCTCGTCGATGGCCGTGCGATACGCGTCGGGCGGCATCTTGGTCGAGCTGCCCAGATTGTCGTCCACGCGCAGCTTGAGCCAGTCGGGCCTCAGGCGGGCGTTGTCCTCAATCTGGTCGCGCACTTCGCCGGGGGTTGAGCCGGCCAGAACGGGTCCGGACATGAGCAAACGCGCGTGGGCCAGGCCGGGATCGTCCTCCTGGTCGTCCCGCACGCGCATGCTGGGCTCCGTGCCCCCGCCCAGACTGTTCACCGTGGTGACGCCGTAGGCTGCGTACAGCCGGAGTTCATCGCGGATGGCCTGGTCGGCGGCCTCCCCCTCCAGCCCGCCGGCCGAGCGGCCCACATGGCCGTGCGTGTTGATGAGCCCGGGGACCACGTTCTGGCCGCTCAGGTCGACCTGCTCCGCGCCGTCGGGGATGGTCACCTGGGCGGCCGGGCCTACCGCTTCGATGTACCCGCCCCGAACCACCATCGCCGCGCCATCGATCGGCGCCCCCCCGAGCCCGTCGATGAGGCGCATGCCGGTGAAGGCGACTACGCGCTCTTCGGACGGTGCTTCGGCAGGAGCGCAGCCAGCGAGGGTCAGGACAAGCAGCGAGGCGACGGCAACGTGTATGGAGCCTTGGCGTGGAATATCGGACATCGAGACCGTCCTTGTTTGCGGGAGTTAACTTCGGGCCGAGACTGCAGGTGCGCCTGAACGCGGTGGTTCCCGGGCCCATCTGCTAAGAGATTGGCACCTTGCGGGCCGGTCAAGGATGTCCGCGCCAAGCGTCTGGCGCACGGCTCACGGAATTCCTCCGCCCGCGGCGAGCAGGGGATCCGCCAGGCCGATGACGTGCACGGCTATCAGGCCCAGCACGCCGATCACGGTCAGGTAGTAGATCGTCGGAAGGATGGTCTTGCGCAGCGTCACGCCCTCCTGCCCGAGCAGCCCCACCGTGGCTGAAGCCGCGACCACGTTGTGGATCGCGATCATGTTCCCGGCCGCTGCCCCGACCGCCTGTAGCGCCACGATCATCGCGCTCGACACCGCCAGCCTCTCCGCGACGCCGTGCTGGAAGAGCGAGAACATGAGGTTGCTCACCGTGTTCGACCCGGCGATGAAGGCACCCAGCGCCCCGGTGACGCCCGCGAACAGCGGCCATACCTGGCCCACGTTGTCCGCAACCCACGCGGCCATGGAGATGGGCATGCTGACAAGCCCGGCGGCGTTCACGCCGGACTGGATGTAGATGCGCACCATCGGCACGGTGAAGATGAGAACGAAGCCGGCCCCGAGGAGGACACGAGAGGACTTCGTGAAGGCCCGCCGCAGCTCCGGAAAGCTCATTCGGTGGAGGAAGAAGGTGACGGCCACCACCGCGATCAGAATCGTTCCAGGGAGATAGAGGGGGGTGGTGGTCGCGGTGATGTCGGTGCCGAACACGTTCGCCCAGGTGATGTCGGGCGCGCGCAGCCAATCCTGCACCGGCAGCTCCGACAGCCGGCTCAGCACCAGCAGCACCGCGAGCAGCGCGTAGGGAGCCCATGCCATCCCCACCGAAACCCGGGAGTCGTCCTCGTCGAGGTCCTGGCGGGCCTCCAGGCCGCTGGCCCAGCCCCCCGGCCATCGGCTCCGCTCGGGGAAGTCCCAGGTGTCCGTCGGGATGAGAAAGCCGCGGCGCGCCGCGAAGATCACTATCGCGAGCCCGACCGGGGCCCCGAGCAGCGCCGGGAACTCCGGGCCCAGCAACCACCCGGTGAACATGTAGGGGACGGTGAACGCGACCCCGGCGAAGAGGGCGAAGGGGAAGATCGACAACCCCTCCGTCCACGACCGGTTGGCGCCGAAGAAACGCGTGGTCATAACGATCATGAGGGTCGGCATCAGCGTGCCGGCGATGGCGTGCAGAACCACGACCCGGTCGGTGACCAGCCGCAGGAAGTCATCCATGGTGATGCCCGCCGCGAGCAGCTGGGCGTCGAATGCCCCTCCCCCCATGCCTCCCTGTACCCCCACCAGCACGGGAGTGCCCACGGCGCCGAAGGTCACCGCGGTGCTCTGGATCATCATGCCGATCATCACCGCCCCGGCGGCTGGGAATCCCATCGCCACCATCAGGGGCGCAGCCACCGCAGCCGGTGTTCCGAACCCCGCGGCCCCCTCGATGAAGGACCCGAACAGCCAGGCGATGATGATGATCTGAACCCGGCGGTCCTCGCTGATGCTGCGGAAGCTGCGCCGAATCGCGGAGACGCCCCCGGACTGTTCCAGCGTGTTCAGCAGCAGGATCGCGCCGAAGATGATGACCAGCAGATCGAAGGTCAGGAAGAGTCCCTGGACGGAAGATGCCGCGATCCGCACCGGAGCCACCTGCCACGCCATCAGCGCGACGACGACCGCCGAGACGTAGGCGATGGGCATCGCGAACTTCGCCGGCATCCGGAATCCCACCAGCAGGGTTCCACCGATGAGGATCGGGAGGAACGCGAGCGCTGCTTGCACGCCTGGGGACATGGAGGCCTCCGGGTTGAATCGCCAGAACGGACCGCGCGAATGTGAGTCTCTGCCTCCCGTGCAGGCAAGCGGAAGCACCCAACGACGCAGGAAACGGTTTGCGTTATCGTTCTCCGGCAAGCGGATGCCAGGGGGCGAGAATCCGGAGATGGCACTTGAGGAGGCTTGATTTGCCGTGCAGGGCCGATAGCCGAATGACACCCTGTTTCCCGACGACTCGTCGGCCGGGACGCTGGCGCCCGCTGCCGACGCTGCTGGTGCTCACAGCCTTGGCCGGATGCGACGAGCGGGCCAGCGATCCGGTCGAACCCGCCTCCGGGTCCTCGGCGGTCGCGATCACCGCCGTGTCCGGCGGGGGTCAGCGGGCCTTTATCGGCACCCAGCTCGACGAACCGATCGTGTTCCGCGCCCTGGATGCGGAAGGATTTCCCGTCCCCGGCGTCACCGTCGAGTTCGTGACAACCCCGGGGAGTGGCCGGGTGGAGCCGGGTCGAGCCACCACCGACCAGAACGGCGACGTGTCCATCACCTGGACCATCGGTCCCGATCCGGGGGTCCAGACGCTCCTGATCGCGGCGGGCCTGGCCGCCACGGCGGTCAATGCATACGCGATTGACCTGGAGGCGGAACTCGAAGTCCTCTTCGCGTCGCCCACCGCGGCAGAGATCGCGGCCGTGCGCGCCGACTGGGCGGGCCGCGACATTTCGCCTGCCGGCCTGACCATCGAGTTGACCGAGGCCTATCCTCTTCTTGGCTCCCCGGCGACGCTGCGCGTGGTGTCTCACCTGGTCGGCGAGGTGCGTCACTACGGAGCGATCGTCCTCCCGAAGTCGACGCGGGTGGCCAGCCTGCCTGTCCTGATGTACCTGCACGGAGGCGACAACGGCGTTGACGTGGACGATCTCCAGTTCCTCGCCTTCGCGCTCGGGGAGCTGCGCGACAGCTTCGTGTACGTGATGCCGTCGTTCCGCGGCGAACCCCTGGAGCACGGCGACCGGGAGTGGGTCTCGACCGGTCCCGGCGGACACTGGGACTACGACGTGGACGATGCCCTGGCGCTCCTGAACGTCGCGCTGGCGCTGACGCCGCAGGCAAGATCCGAAGGCCTCAGCCTCCTGGGAGGCAGCCGGGGCGGAGGCGTAGCTCTGCTGGCCGGGATTCGGGACGAACGGGTCGAGAACATCATCACCCTGTTCGGTCCCACCGATTTCTTCGACGAATGGGTGCAGGAGATCGTGCGCGAGGCGGCGCTGGGAATGCCGCGCCAACTCACCGGGGTCGCGCACATGGATTCCACACTCGTCCAGCCGTATATCAGAGGTCGGATCGAGCTTGCCAGAGTTCGCCTCGAGCTGGTACGCCGCTCCGCCGTGCTGTTCGCCGAGGATCTGCCCGCCGTCCAGCTCCATCACGGGGACATCGACGAGACCGTTTCCGTAAGCCAGGCGCATTCCATGATCCGGGTCATGGAGGCTCTGGGGCGGGAACCGCCGGAGTTCGAGGCGTTCATCTACGAGAGCGCCGGACACGAGGTGCTCGACCTGAGCGGCGTCATCCCGCGCGCGGTGAAGTTCCTGCGGCGCGCGCTGGGAGGGGGTAGGGAGCTGGGAAAAGGATAGGGAGTGGTTCGGTCCACGGGGCGAGTCGGATGGATCCCAGGCAGAAAGTTGCTACAGCATCTTGAGCCGATCGATAAGATCCTTGGCATGAGGACACGCTTCTGCGACCCGACCGGGTTCGATCTTCGCCAGCAGCTAAAAAGAGACTTTTGCCCTTCTTGTAGCACTTCGAACATTGTGCCGTGGCTCGGTCAAGCACGGTCAGGACGGTTGCTTTCGGTACTGCTTCCAACTGAGGCCACTCCTTCAGTTCTTTCTTCCGAAAGCGCGCACCGAAGTAGCGTTGCAACGCCTCACGATCGGCCAAGAACCAAGTCTCCATGAACTGGACCATCAGGAAGGCTTGATCGTCTCTCGCGTTCTGCGGTCGGGACCAGTTGTCTCTCGTCCTCAAATGCTTCCAGACAGAATGTTCCGGCTGCACGGCGCTTTCGCTGTCCAAGAGGAGGATCGGTAAATCGCGCGACGAGGGTTCGGAGACCGCGGTGACAAACCGGTCGAAGGTCTGTTTGCGGCCTCCACCTCGCACGATCTTGACACGCCTACCCACCCCCACCTTTTCGAAGAAGTGGTTCCAACCTTCGCGAAAACGAGCCTTCAGGCTCTTCGCATCGCCACCGCCCTCGATGTACAGCTTGGCGGTCACCAACGGTTGCAGATCGGCCAGCGTTGGCAACAAGTCGGGGTGAAGACCGAGTTCGGGTTCTTCGATGGCGATGAGGGGGGGAGGCGCGGGATGCAGCAAGATCGACAGCAAACAGAGGTAGCGCACGGTTCCGTCGGAAAGGCGCGTTGCAGGAAATGCGAGAGTACCAAGGGGAGATTGGCTCCGTCATCGCTCAGGAAGTCCGCGCGGTCGTGAGCGCTCTGTGGCTGGCGCAGACTCGCGGATGGACCGAAGGGCCAATCCCGGTAGAGGCGGATGCTCTTGTAGTGCTCATTCAGCATCCACGGAACTGGATGTTCCGCAGGGCTGGCAAACGAAACAAGAGACGATTCGGGCTGAAAACCGAAGTCGAACAGAATCAGGTTCTCTCCGGCAGCCGCATCACTCGACTTGCGCAGGTCGATGGCGAATCGGCCCCGCTCGGATGCCGGCCAAGTATCCTCGTATGAACGGCGATAGGACAGTCCTTCGTTGTCAGGGAGAGCGACCGCAGGCTCGATCCGTTCGTCCTTCACGGCAGGCCTGCCGTTGCGGGACGTGATCGTCAACAAGTGTCGCGCCATTCGGCCCTGCTTATACTCGACGGAAGCCTCGAGCGCGAAAGAGTCTTGTGCACGGGGACCCTTCCAAAGCCACTCGCCAATGCCGTCGGCAACAAACACTTGGCCGAGACCACCAGAACCGGCCCGGAGCAGCGCGATCGCCTCCAGGAAGTTGGATTTTCCCGAACCGTTCGGGCCTATTGAGGACGTTGAGCGGTTCCATGGGGATGTCGATGCCCGTCGGCCCGAAGGACAGGAGTCCCTGGATTGTCAGTCTGTGGAGCAGCATGCTGGTTCCGTGGCTCCTGTAGAATAGCGATTCCCTGTCCGTTGACGTCTCATGATGCGGAAGATGGTCTTGGGGTGGAAGTCGATCAACTTCGGAGAGCCGGCCGAAACGCCTTCTCCGAGTTCGCATCCTGTAACCGCGTTGTTATGTAAGCACGATCTGGCCTCTCTCCAGTGTCGCCTTTGCCGTTAGCCGGTGCTTGGATGATCTTGGCGAGGCGGCGAACCAGGCGACCCTCGACTCCCAAACGACACCGTTCGAAACCCGGCCACCATGAACCGTCCCGACTTCACTCCCGAAGAGGCTGCATCGCTGGCCCTTGAGCGCTACGGCATCGAGGCCCGCGCTTCGGAGCTCCCCAGCGAGCGCGAGCGGAACTTTCTGCTGCGCGTGATCAGCGACGGGAAACGTGCGGAGCGCGGGGCTGAGAGCCGGGAACGGGCGGCCGGCGGAGCCTTCATCCTCAAGATCGCGAACCCCGAGGAAGACGAGGCGTCCCTGGCGATGCAGAACGCGATCCTCGTCCGCCTGGCGGAGCGGTGGCCGCCGAGTGCCAGCGGCGCTGAAGGCTCCAGCGCTTCGACCCGCCCTCCCGGGAGCGCATCCGGCGATCATGGCCATTCCATTCGCCCGCACGATGCAACCAAGTCCCGCGCCGGGGACTCCCCGCACCCACCATTCCCCGGCGTCCTCCTCGATCTTGGGGGTTCATCCCTGGCGGTGGTCGAGAAGAAAGGCGTCCGCTACCCGCTCCGCCTGGTCAGCTACCTGCCCGGGGTGCCGGTCGCCCGGGTGCGCCCGCAGCGGCCCGAGCTGCTGCGCTCATGGGGGGGCGTTCTCGCCAGTCTGGACGCGGCCCTTGCCGACTTCGAGCACCCCGCGGCCGAGCGCGGCTTCCATTGGGACCTGCGCACCGCGTCCGCCATCTTCGCGGAGCGGGTCGGGAGTGTACGGGGAGAAGCCCGCCAGGGGTTGCTCCGCCGCCGGATGGCCGACTGTGCAAAGCGGCTGGCGCCCTTGACCCCGCACCTCCGCACCCAGGTGGTGCACGGGGACGCCAACGACTACAACGTCCTGGCCAACCGGGTCGAGGAGACGCCGCCGGGCGGCCGCTACGGCGACCGGCGCGTCGCCGGCATCATCGACTTCGGCGACGCCATGCGCACCTGGCTTGCTGCCGAGCCCGCCGTCGCGGGAGCCTACGCGATGCTCTCCAAGCGCGATCCAGCAGGAGCTCTCGCACAGCTGGTGAGCGGCTTCCACGAGGCGTATCCGCTGCGGGAGGAGGAGATCGCCGCCGTCTTCCCGCTCGCAGGGATGCGCCTCTGCCTGAGCGCGGCCATGGCGGCCTACCAGCGGGCCCGGGAGCCGGACAACGAGTATCTGAGCATCAGCGAAGCGCATGTCTGGGAACTCCTGGAGCGCCTCGACCGGCTGGACGAACTGCATCCGGACTTCGTCCATTTCCGGCTGCGCGAGGCGTGCGGTCTGGAGCCGTGCCCGCGTGGCCGGACCGTGCGGGGGTGGATGAGGCGCCGTCGCGACGAGGGCGCTTTCGCCGCGGTGTTGCCGCCGAAGCTGGCGGACGGCCCGTACACCGTCTTCGACCTGAGTGTGGGGAGCCGCTGGCTGGGAACCACCGGTGACTTGGACGCGCGCGGCTGGACCGATCTGCTCTTCGGGCACATGCGCGCGAACGGGGCCGCGGTCGGGGTGGGACGGTACAACGAAGCACGCCGCTGGTACGACTCGGACGCTTTCGCCACCCGGGGCGAAGACGGCCCCGAGCGGCGAACCGTCCATGTGGGGATTGACCTCTTCGCCGACCCCGGCACCCCCGTCCACACCCCCTTCGCGGCCACGGTCCACAGCTTCCGCGACAACGCCGCGCACCTCGACTACGGCCCCACAGTCGTGCTGCGGCACGAGGCCGGCGAGGCCGGCGAGTGGTTCACGCTGTTCGGCCACCTGTCGCGCGACTCGCTCGGGGGGTTGTACCCGGGGAAGGAACTGGCTGCCGGAGAGGAGGTCGGCAGAATAGGGCCCTGGCCGGAAAACGGCGGCTGGGCCCCTCATCTGCATTTTCAGGTGATGACGGACCTGTTCGGCCGGGAGGGCGACTTCCCGGGCGTGGCGCCTCCCAGCCAGCGCGATGTGTGGCTGAGCCTCTCGCCCGACCCGGATCTCGTACTCGGCATCCCGGAACTGGCTCCGGCGGGGAAGAACGTGGCCTCGGAGCTGCTGGGCGCTCGGCGCAGACTCCTCGGTCCGTCCCTCTCCATCTCCTATCGCCGTCCGCTGGAGATGGTGCGCGGCAAGGGCGCCTATCTCTTCGACGACGGGGGACAGCCCTATCTGGACTGCGTCAACAACGTCGCACAGGTGGGTCACTCGCACCCGCGCGTGGTGCCCGCCGGCCAGGAGCAGATGGCGGTGCTCAACACCAACACCCGTTATCTGCACGACAGCCTCACCGAGTACGCCCGTCGCCTCGCGGACACGCTGCCCGATCCGCTCGGCGTCTGCTTCTTCGTGTGCACCGGGAGCGAGGCCAACGAGCTGGCGCTGCGCATGGCGCGCACGCATACCGGCCGGGACGGCATGGTCGTGCTGGAGGGCGGGTATCACGGCAACACCAGCTCGCTGGTGCAGATGAGTTCGTACAAGTTCGAAGGCCCCGGGGGCGCGGGGCCGCCGCCCTGGGTGGCGTGTGTTCCCATGCCCGATGGCTACCGCGGCCGTTACCGCTCCTCCGACCCCGAGTGCGGCGCGCGCTACGCCGAGGAAATCGGGCGCGCGGTCGAGGCGCTCGGGGGCCGGCCCGCCGGCTTCCTCTTCGAGTCGATCCTGAGTTGCGGCGGCCAGATCCCGCTTCCGGACGGGTTCCTGCGGGGCGCGTTCGAGCGCGTGCGGGCGGCCGGCGGGGTGTGCATCGCCGACGAGGTCCAGGTCGGGTTCGGGCGAGCCGGCTCGTCCTTCTGGGCCTTCGAGACGCATGGGGTGGTGCCGGACATCGTCACCATGGGCAAGCCCATCGGCAACGGTCATCCACTCGCCGCCGTGGTCACCACCCCGGAGATCGCCGATTCCTTCAACAACGGGATGGAGTACTTCAACACCTTCGGTGGCAACCCGGTGTCGTGCCGCATCGGCCTGGCGGTGCTGGACGTGATCGAAGCGGAAGGGCTGCAGGAGCATTCCCGGCGGGTCGGCGAGCGGCTCCTCGCGGGGCTACAAGGCTTGGTGGCGCGCCACCCCATCGTCGGAGAGGCGCGCGGGACCGGGCTCTTTCAGGGCATCGAGCTGGTGACGGACCGGGAGTCGCTCGACCCGGCTCCCCGCCACGCGACGTATCTGGTCGAGCGCATGCGTGACCGCGGCATCCTGCTGAGCACCGACGGCCCGCTACACAACGTCGTGAAGATCAAGCCGCCGCTGGTCTTTGACGAAGACGACGCCGACCGGTTGGTCAACACCCTCGACGAGGTGCTGGAAGAGGACGCGCTACGCGTGTAGGCGAGTGGAGTCTACCGGATCAGGCGATCCGCCCAAGTCACGGGCGTAACTCGAACCCCTGACCGCGCGCGTCGCGCAGAACGGAGAAGTGTCTTCGGTCGAGCGTGATGATCCGCCTGGTCGCGAGGCGGTCGGCCAGGACTGCGACCGACGCGTCCGTCGTTCCGAGCGGAAGATCCGCGTATCGGCGGACGAGTCTGGCGATACGCGGCCAGTCTTCGGCTTCCGGTGCAAGAACCGTGAACCTGGACAGGCCCTCCACGAACAGGCTTTCTGCCCGGGGCCCGTGACGGTGTCCGAGGAACCATGCGACTTCTGCGACGCAGAGCGCCGGGATCACGAGATCGACGCCGGGCTCCGTCAAGGCCTCGACACAGGCCGCGTGATCGGGGTCGGCGGCGTTCGCGCTTGCCAGCAGCGGTCCGCTGTCAACGATCGCCAGCAACATCGTCAGCCCATCGAGCCGCCATGGCCCGATCCAGGTCGCGTGCGGCGTATCCGGAATCCGTGATGATGCCTTGCCATGGCAGCTTTCCCTGAGCCGACGGACACAGGTGCTCCTCAAGGGACAACCGGACGAGGGCGGAAAAGCTTACTCCCCGCCGGCGTGCTTCGCTGCGGGCAAGGCTAGCGAGGTTGTCCGGGATGGAGACGGTAGTGCGCATCAAGGCACCAGGTATGAAGTATGAATCGATATCCACGTTGGTACGCTCGCACGCGGTCGTCAAGGTAAACCTGCCACGGGCGACTGGTGGCCAACCCGGCCTTCAGGCGCGATCATGGCACGCGGGCGACATCCGAATACGGCGAACCCCAAGAGGTCTGAGATGAACGTGTTCCCCCTGGAGACACTCAGCCGCGAGCCCTCCGATCCGGCCAACTTCACCGGTCCCGGGAGCCTGCGCCGCATCGAGGGCGCGCTTCCCGCGGATCCGCGCGTCAACGTCTACCGCGTACACTTCGAGGCCCGCTCGCGCACCAACTGGCACACGCACAGCGGCTATCAGATGCTGCTGATCGTCGAGGGCAGGTGCCGGTACCAGAAGGAAGGCGAGCCCATCGGCGAAGCCGGGCTTGGCGACGTGATCGTGATCGAAGCCGGCGAGAACCACTGGCACGGCGCCGCGCCCACGGGAGCGATGACCCACATCGCCCTCAACGTGAACGCGGTGACGCACTGGGGAGACCCGGTCAGCGAGGACGAGTACGACGCGGTCTAGCGGAGGGGCGAGTTGCCACGCAGGTCCGGCCTTGCCGGCAAGGAGAAGCACCATGCGAGACACAATCCGGCGTCTGAAGAAGCGCCTGCGGGCCGCGCGCGAGATCTACGAGGGCATCTACTTCGCGCCCTACCGCTCCCAGATCTACCGCGAGTACCGGCAAGAGCGGGACACTTTCCTGCTGCTGGGATTCGCGGATCTGCTGGGAGCTCCCAACCCGGTGGCCTTCTACGCCCTCGAACTCTATCCCGACCTGATCGAGGAATTCCATCAATGGCATGTGCGTATCGGCATGCCTCGTCCTCCCGAGGGCGGCTTCAGATGTTGCTAGGACGGCGCTAGTGGCCAGGCCCCGGCGAATCCTGGACCGCGAAGTCGTCTTCTTCGGTGGCAAGGGCGGGGTCGGGAAGACCACGCTCGCCGCCACCATGGCGCTCGAGGCTGCGCGCGAAGGTTTCCGCACCCTGCTGGTCTCGACCGATCCCGCGCACTCGACCTCGGACGTGCTAGAGATCCGGCTGGGCGGAGAGGCCCGCGAGGTTCGGCCGCGGCTGTGGGCGCTCGAGATCGATCCGGCCGAGGAGGCCGACCGCTACATCGAGGAAGTCAAGGCGCGCATTGCCGACACCACCCCGCCGCGCCTGATGGCGGAAGTCGAGCGCCAGATCGACATCGCCCGGGTGACGCCGGGCGCGGAGGAGTCGGCGCTCTTCGACCGATTCACGCGGATCGCGCTCGAGGCGGGGGATGCGTACGACCGCCTGCTCTTCGACACGGCGCCGCTGGGGCACACGCTGCGCCTGCTGGCGCTCCCCGAGCTGATGGGCGCCTGGATCAGCGGCCTCATTTCGCGGCGCAAGAAGATCAACGTGCTCGGGCGCATGTGGCGCAATGTGGCGGGCGCGGCCGCGGGCTCCGAGGACTCCACCGAGGATCCGGTGCTGCGGGCACTCCAGGAGCGCCAGACCCGCTTCCGGCATGCGCGCGCCCTGATCACCGACCCTCATCGCACCGGCTTTGTCTTCGTCGTGACCCCCGAGCATCTTCCGGTCGCGGAGACCGAGCGTTCGGTCAGGATGCTGGACAAGTACGGGATTCCGGTGGCCGCCATCCTTCTCAACCAGGTGATCCCGGCAGGCGTCGGCGAGTCACTGCTGGCGGCGCGGCGAGAGCGTCAGCAGGAATACGCCGCGCGGGTGCGGAAGAGTTTTTCCGCGTATCCCGTGCATGTGATTCCGCTGTTCGATGGGCGGATGCACGGTCTGGAGTCGCTGGAGCGGCTGGCGCAGGCGTTGCCGATGTCGGAGCGCGCAATGTAACATGACCGTGCTCGGCGCCTCGGCAGGTTGACGAACGCGCATCGGTCCTTCAGCGAAAAGGATGGCTTCGGTGAGCTCAATCGTACTTCTACTGGTCGGATTGTCCGCGTTTGCCACCGGGTACCTGGTCTATTCCCGATACGTCGCCGAGAAGATCTACCGGCTCGACCCCGACTTCCGCACACCCGCGCACGAGTTCGAGGACGGGGTGGACTTCCTGCCCACCAACCGCAACGTGCTCTTCGGCCACCACTTCACTTCGGTGGCCGGAGCGGCGCCGATCGTGGGGCCGGCGATCGCGGTCATCTGGGGGTGGCTGCCCGCCTTCCTGTGGGTGGTGCTGGGCACCATATTCGCCGGGGCGGTGCACGACTTCGGCACCCTGTGGATCTCGACCAGGCACAAGGCGAATTCCATCGGGACGCTCGCGGGGCAGATCGTGGGGGATCGCGGCCGCGTGCTGTTCATGCTCGTGATCTTCTTCCTTTTGCTGCTGGTCAACGCGGTCTTCGCGGTCGTGATCTCGAACCTGTTCATCGGCAATCCGGGGGCGGTGCTCCCCGTCTGGGGCAGCCTTGCGGTCGCGATCACGGTGGGCCTTCTCATCTACCGCTCGGGGTTCGGGCTGCTGTGGCCGTCGATCGGTGCGCTGCTGATTCTCTATTTCCTGATCTGGGTGGGTCAGTACGTCCCGCTCCAGCTGCCCGACTTCTTCGGCTTCGAGCCGACTGCCGCCCAGATCGCGGCCAGCGGGGGCGATCAGGCGGCGGCAGCCGCGGCAGCGACGACCGACGGCGTGCGCGCCGGGTGGGTCATCGTCCTGTTCGTGTACGCCTTCTTCGCCAGCGTGCTTCCGGTCTGGCTCCTGCTGCAGCCCCGCGACTACGTCAACAGCCACCAGCTCTTCGTGGCGCTCGGCATCATCGGGCTCGGCATCATCTTCACCAACGCCCCGGTGGTGGCGCCCGCCATCAACACCAACCTGCCGCCGGATACGCCCAACTGGTTCCCGCTCCTCTTCGTGACCATCGCCTGCGGAGCCATCAGCGGCTTCCACGGGCTGGTGGCGTCGGGGACGTCGTCCAAGCAGCTCGACAAGGAGACGGACGCGCGCTATGTGGGATACGGAGGCGCGGTCGGCGAGGGAGCGCTGGCACTGACCGCAATTCTGGCGACCACCGCGGGATTCGCGGTTGTCGTCGGGGTGGACGGCTGGCACGCCCACTACGGATCGTTCGAGTCGGCGGCCGCGGGCGCGACCCAGGCCTTCGTGCAGGGCGTGGGGCAGCTGGCCCAGGGAATCGGGATTCCCGCAAATCTCGCGATCGTCTTCGCTGCGGTAGTGGTGATCAGCTTCGCCGCGACCACCATGGACACCGGAGTCCGCCTGCAGCGCTACATCATCTCCGAGCTGGGGGCCGAGTACAAGATCAAGTTCGCACAGAACCGCTGGATCGCGACCACTCTCGCCGTCTCCAGCTGCGCCCTGCTGGCGCTGGGCGTCGACCGGGGGGCCGGCGGCATGCGCCTGTGGCCGCTCTTCGGCACCACCAACCAGCTCACCGGGGCGATGAGCCTGCTGATCATCACCCTGTTCCTCTTCAGCCTCAAGCGGCGGATCTGGGTGACCATGGTCCCGCTGGCCTTCCTGCTGGTCATGACCACCTGGGCCATGGTGATCAACATGGTGAGCTACGCGACCAGCCAGACCTGGGTTCTGTTCGGAGTGGGAGCGGCCATCTTCGTCCTGGTGCTGTGGCTGGTCTTCGAGGCTCTGGCGGCGGTGCGGGTGGCGCTGGCCGCCAGCGGGCCCGGGGCGCCTGCACGCCGATGAACGGGCTCCGGCCGCGGACGCTGCGCGCGCGGTTCGGGGCGGGCCGGAGCCGCTGCGGGGATAGTCGGCGATCCGCGCTGCATCGCCGGTCGGGGCTGACCGCGCTTCTCCCGGCCGCGGCCGCGCTGGCGCTATGGAGCAGCCTGCCCGCGCCCGGCGTATCGCAGGCTCCGGCTGCGTCCGTGCCGGGTGACCTGACCACGCTCTTCGATGTCGGCGGGCTCGTGCTCGACACCAACGGCGACGAGGTACCCGACTTCGTCAACGCGTCGCTGGTTACGGGGGAGGCTCCCACGCCGGCCGAGACGCGGGCGGCCGCCGAGATCGCCGCCCGCCTGGGCTTCGAGACCATGGCGATGGACCTGCCGTTGGCCCGCGGTGCCGAGGGCGACGGGATTCTCGTCGTGGTAGGCCGTGGTGGGCTGGCCGCCACGGGGCTGGCCTCGCCGGGGGTCGACCCGGCATCGCTCGATGCGGACGAGGGCGCGGTCGTGGTGCGCGAGGCGGACGGTCGGCGCTGGGTGCTGGTGCTGGGCGGGGGTGACGAGGGGCTGGTGGCGGCCGCCCGAATGTTCGCGGGCGTACTCCCGCATACGCGCACCCTGTCCGCGCCGCTGCTCGCGCGGGCGGGCGAGGACGTGCGCGAGGCGCTCGAAGGGTCGGGGGTGGAGGTGGAGGATGTTCGGCTGTGGCAGGCCCGGGCGCGCGCGAGATCGGACGGGGTGAACCGCCTGATCGCTGACGTGCGGGTGGCGGTGGACGACCAGGACGCCGCGGCCGGGGTGCTGCGCGCGCTGGCCGCCGGGGAGGAGGTCCCGGGCGCGACCGGGCAGGAGGAGGCCGCCGGGCAGGAGGCTCCGGGCGCGGCAGGACCCGCCGGCCAGCCCGCCGCCGGGCCGGACGCCACCGGGCAGGACGACCAGGAGGCGGATGCCGCGGGTAGTGGGGAAGAACCGTTCGCCTACCCCGGCCTGGGCTCGCTGGAGGTGCGTCTTGGGTCCGGCCCGGTGGTGCGCATACCCGGGCGGGCCGTGCCCGACGCTCCCGGCCCGGTCGCCGGTCGCCCGGGGCGGGGGGCGAAACGGTCGCTCGACCTCTCCAACCTGTACACGAAGGACGGCCTGCTGGGCGACTCCGACAACAACGAGATCCCCGACCGGGTCGATGCCTTGCTCGCCCCGGGCGCGGCCGCGGTGGAGGGCCTCCCCGACCTGGCCGCCCGCCTCGGGCTGGAGGCGACCGGGCTGGTGGTGCCGCTGGTGGAGCCCGCGGCCGCCCTCGAACGCCCCGCTTCCCACGCCACCCTCGTCCTGGCGGGCACCGACAACCCGCTCACCGAGCAGCTGGCCGACAGCGGCCGGGTCGACCTGGCCGCCCTCCAGCCCGGGGAGGGGCTCATCCAGCTGGTCCCGGCCGCCTTCGGTGACAAACCCTCGCTGGTCGTGACCGGCGGTGATGCGGCGGGAGCCCGCCGCGCCCTCGACCACCTGGCCCTCACCCTCCCCCGCCTGGACGCCCGGGGCGACGACCGCCCCACCCTCGACCATGTGGAACAGGAACTCTGGAGCGCGCTCTCCGGCCACTCCCCCGCGGGTCAGGCGGCCATCGGCCTCTACAAGCTCGACCGCATCCTGGCCGATCTCGCCGGCCGCGACCTGGCCGCCGCGGAGGTCCTGATCTCGGTCGAAAAACCCGACTCCGGCCTCGCCGAGCTCGTCCGCGAGCGGGCGGCCGTCCTGGGCGCCGACGAGCTGGACGTGATCGTCGACGACCGCGACGTGCAGAACGCCGCGCCCGTTTTCTCCGACGACATCGTGCTGCCCTCCGAGGTCGAGCGCTTCCGCGCCATCGTCGAGGAAGACGTCCTCCCCGCGGTCGCGTCCGGCGAACCCGTCACCGTGCACGCCCGACTGAGCGAGCCGCCCGAGGTGCGCCGCCGGCTGGAGGAGGAAGTCCGGGCGGCGCTCCTCGAAAGAGGCGCCGACCCCGAAGGCACCGTCGTCGAAGTGCGCTCCGCCTTCAAGCAGGGGTTCTACTGGCTGTACGAAGGCGTCCGCCCCCGGCTGGAAGGCGCCGACATCGGCGAGATCCTCATCCGCTTCCGCCGCAACGACCCTCCCGAGGACTGGCCCCAGCAGGCCATCCACACGCCCGTGCGCTGGCTGCACGAGATCTTCCCCATCGACGAAGTGCTCGCCCGCGACCTCGGCATCGCCCGCGACCGGATCCGCTTCGAGCAGGTCCTGGAGGGCCCGACCTACCAAGTCGAGGTGACCGACCCGGGCGGCAACCTGATCCTGACCGAGAGCTTCGATCCCAAGTGGGTGCTCCGCCCCTACTTCGACCGCTTCCGCGACTACGAGCACGTCCGGGTCACCACCGGCTGGATCGAGGCGCGCGCCGCTGGCCGCACCCTCGCCGACGAACGCATCGTCACCGACCCGGAGGCGTTCTGGGACTACTACCAGGGAACCACCCTCCCGGCCGTCTACGACTACGTGATGGAGCGCCACGAGGGCATCCCGCGGGGCGGAAACGCGGACGCGCCCTTCTTCGGCGAACTCATGGTCGAGGCCCAACTCAGCGAGCCCGACTACCGCCTGGAGATCGACAACGAGATCCACTCCACCATGGATGCCCTCCACGAGGAGGTCTACTTCGGGACCATCGAGTTCTTCGACCTCATCGGCCGCAACTCGCGCGGGCAGGGGCTAACCTACCCCGGGCGCATCCTCCCCGTGATGCTGCCCAAGTCCGACGGCTCGGCGGGGACGGTGAACATCTCCTTCTCCGGGTTCGCCACCTCCCGGCCGGCGGTGATCGTCAACTACCGGGAGCGCTCCGGCGAGACCAGCGAGATGCGGCTGGACATCCCGCGCATCACCATGGAGCGTCCCTCGGCCCGCGAGGCGCACGTCCGGGAAGGCACCCCCGGCCTCTCCCACCTCGCCCTTCGGGTGCGGGTCGACACCGACGCCGACATGCGCGACAGCCTCCTCGCCTACGCGCCGCCCCTCCAGGTCGACGAGCGCATGATCTCCGCCGAGCAGGTCGAGGCCGCGATCGGCCACATCGAGGCCATGCGAGCCCGCGGCATGTATGCATCGGCGCTCGCGTTCCCCGGCCTGGGGACCCTCGAAGTGCACGCCGAGTGGGCTCACGAGGAGGACCCGGAGTCGCGCCGCACCGTCCATCTGGCGGCCAACGGCACGCCCGGCCCCCAGCCCGACTGGCGCGCCCTCCTTCCCGAGGGCTGGAGCTACTCGGGCGAGCGCATGGTGCAGTGGGAAACGCCCATCCCTCCGCCGGAGGGGCACCGCATTCTCGCCCAGATGGGGGCGGCCTTCGAGGAGGCGAGCGTCTACAAGGTGGGCGAGTCCTATCTGGGCAAGACGACCTGGGCGATGGATCTGATGCCGCCGATCAGCGCGTCGCACTGGTCGCGCGCCAAGGCCACCACCCACAAGCCCACCGTCATCTATTCGGCGCGCCAGCACGCCAACGAGGTGTCGTCCACCAGCCATGTGCTGCGCCACGCCGAGCTGCTCCTCACCGATCCGGAGCAGCGCCGAAAGCTGGACCGCGTGAATGTCGTCATCCATCCCTTCACCAACCCGGACGGTGCGCAGCTGGCCTACGACCTGTACCGCTCCACCCCCGACTACATCCTGCACGCCGGCTATCTGGGCTCGCTCGGCATCGACGCGACTTCCGGGTCGGGCGACGATCATCCCATCTACCCGGAGTCGAAGGTGCGCGGCAGGCTCTGGGAAGCGTGGCTGCCGGACATCTTCCTGAACCCGCACGGCTATCCCTCGCATCAGGTGGTGCAGCTCTTTTCCGAGTACACGGGGCTGGTGCGGCGCGGACGAGTCACGGAGCGCAACTGGGGATTCAACAAGGGCTGGTTCATGCCCGGGTTCGGCTACATCGACAACCCGGAGTATCCCCGGCACAGGGACGCCGCCTTCCAGCTGCGCGACTACATCACGCGGGGTATCAACTCGAATCGCGACGTCTTCGAGATGAACCAGCGCAACTACGCCCGCTACGAACGTTACGGCGCCGACTTCGACACCGATGTTTTTCGTCTGCCGATGACCGACAGCGTCCTGATTCAGATGCCCCTCAAGGGGTCATCCGGAGGCGGGGGCGGCGGCTACAACCCTCGGGTCACCATCTGGAGCGGCACCACCGAGGCCCCCGACGAGACCGCCTACGGGCCGTGGATGGAGCTGGTGGCGAAGGCGGGGCTCTCCTGGGACCAGGCCATCCTCGACTACCTGTACGAAGGCGAGCACGAGGTGGAACGCTCGGGCTCCACCTTCTTCGGCGGAGTCACGCTGCGCATGAACCGCCCGCGCCCGCCCGAGGAGAAGGACGAGGAGGATCCGCCGCCGGTGAGTGAGTGAGGTTCCTCAACGGGGGGCTCGCCGGAGTCTGACGACAGATCCTGCCTTGCTCGTCTTCGCGGCGGTCGTACTCGCCCGCTGGGGGCAGACGGCTCCCGATCGCCGCCCGGATCACGCAGGCGGTGAGCAGGACGAGCGGGGGCGCGACCGAGAGGCGCGCCCCCGCTCGTCTTCACGGCGGTGGGGTCCGGTGGGGGACCGTCAGGCTAACCTTCCGGTTTCTCGAAGGTGGGGGTCTTGTAGAAACCGGACTCCTCTCCGATCTGCACATGGCCGACCAGGCGGTAGATGCCGGGCGGGAACTTCTCATCCTCGATCTTGATGGGGCAGATCGAGCCCGTGCCCTCCGGGACTCGGCTTACGTGGGCCTTGTCGTTGTCCTGGGCGGTGATCCATCCACTGCCCACCGCGCGCTGCCACTCCGACCAGAACACGGTGAAGGGTTGGCCGCCGACCACGAAGCCCGGAGGAACCTGGAGGCAAAGGCTTAGAGGGACGCTGTTGCCGGGGCTCAACTCCGCCAGCAGAGTGCCGTCCTCGTTCACCGAAAGCCCGGGCAACGTGTCGTACTCCTCCTGATGCACCCTCACCATGATCGAGTCCTGCGTGACCGACGACCCGCTCTCGTTCGTGGCCGTCACCGACAGCATCGCCACGCTGATGCTGTCCTCGACCGCGCCAACGCCCGTCGTGATCACCGTACTGCCGTCCACCGACGCCACCGCCACCATCTCGTCCGAGGTCGTGGCCATGTACGTCAACTCGCCGCCCTCGAAGTACGATGACACGTCGAGCGTCACCATGCTGTCCACGATCATGTCGTGGGTGGGGATTGAGTCGGCGACGGTGGGTGGGGGCCCTTCGACCGTCACCATGACCTGCTGCGCCGCGGTGAGACCCTCCGGATCCATGGCCGACACCGTCACGGCCGTCGTCCCGACCGCCTGCGCCACGATCTCGATCATGGCGTCCATGGCCACCGCCGTCACGATCTCCGGGTCCGAGCTCACGGCCTCGTAGCTCAACTCGTCGTCGTCGGGGTCGCTGAAGTGCGCGGACGCGTCCAGCTCGACCGTGTCGCCCACGGTGAGCGTCTGCGGCGGGATCGGGTCGGTGGTCTCGGGTGCGTGGTTGGGCATCTCGACCGTGACGCCGAACACCTGGCTCGCGGAGAGCTCGCCCGGATCCGTGGCGGTCACGGTCACGGTGGCGCTCCCCGATGCGATTGCCATGACGGTCACCATGGCGCCCGATGTCGAGACGGTCGCCACGGTGGTATCCGAGCTGGTCGCGGCGTAGGTCAGCTCGTCGCCGTCGGGATCGCTGAAGTTGGCGGCCACGTCCACCGTCGCCTCGGTGTCCACGAGCAGGGTCTGGTCCTCGATCGTGCCCTCCGCCACGGGCGCCTGGTTGGTGGCCTCGACCGTGACGCCGATACTCTGGGTCGCGGTCAGTCCAGCGGGGTCGCGCGCCGTCACCGTGACGGTCGCGGTTCCCGCCGAGACGCCGTCGATCGTCACGGTGCTCCCCGATGCCGAAGCCGTGGCCACCCCCGCGTCGGAGGTCGCCACCGTATGGGAAAGCGCGTCGCCGTCCGGATCGTTGAAGTTCGAGGCCACATTGACCGTGACGCCATCCCCGACCGGGATCGTCTGCGCCGCGATGCTGCCCACGGCGGTCGGCGCACGATTCGCGGGTGGCGGTGGCGGTGGCGGGGGCGGGGGGGACGGTCCCGATCCTGTTTCGCCGTCACCGCATGTAGCCACTCCCAGGGTGGCTCCCGCCATCATCAAGAACAGGGCCAGGACTCGGATTGCTCGCATTTGCGCTCGTTCTCCCTCTAGAGTGGTCCCGCAAGGCTATGACATGCACGGAGTCCACGCAACGCGAAAACAGCCGGACCGGGGTCAGCGATTCTCCCTCATCCATCTCGAGCTCTTATCGCAGCCCTGTCCTACCGCCCTCTCCCCCGCGACCCTCTCCTGTTCATCGGCGTTCCCAGCCGATACATGATCCTCAGCATGAAGTACTGCCCCAGCGAGTCCGTTCGGGATTCCTGGATGTAGTTCGCCGAATTCGTGATGTCGACGCCCTGGTTCTGGTTCAGGAGATCGTAAGCCCGCAGCTCGATTTCGGCGCGTTCGGCGAGCACCCGCCGGGAGATGGCGGCATCCCAGCGCGCCACGTTCCGCGTCTCCCCGAAGAGGCCCTGGTCGAAGATGCGATGGCGGAAGTCGGACTCCAGGGTCCAGGCGTAGCCGAAGTGCCAGGTGGCTTCCGCACGGTATTGGCTATTGACGTAGCTGCGATTCAGCTCCTGGTTCAGCGAGTACGCGACGTCGTTGAAGTTGAAGGTCACGGAGGCGCGCACCTCGAACCGGTCCTTCTCCCGGTTGTCCACCCCGATCTCGAGCGAGTTGCGAAGAATCCGGCTCTCGTTGGCCGCGAGGTTCACAAGCTCCGTCCCCTCGGAATACCTAATGTCATATTCCAGCTCGAGATCGATGCCGAGCCTCCTGACCGGGGTGCCGAAATTGGTTCCCAGGTTACCGGACCATTCGCCGCCGGTATTGACCGGCATCCGCGTCTGAAAGCCGCGCTCGTCGAAGAAGCGAGACTGTGAGATGCTGTTGCCGGTGTAGGTGAAGCCGGCAAAGGTGAAGAGGTTGATGAAGGTGACTTCATCGAAGAAACGGTACTGGGCGTTGACCCGGTGCCGGTATTCCGGGCGCAGATCCGGGTTCCCGGAGTAGACGTTGAGGGGGTCGGTGTTGTCGGCGTAGGGCTGAAGCTGTGTCAGCGACGGCTCGCGGCTCGAGCCGTCGTACCGGACCTGGAAGGTCTGTCCGTCCTTGATCTCCTTCTTGAGCCGCGCGCTGCCGAGCAGGTGCGTGTAGCCGGTGGCGATGGACTCGTCCCGGTCGAGGATGACGCCGTCGAGCCGGGATCTCTGCAGGCGGAGCCCAATCGTGAGCCAGGAGCGCTCCGTGTTGCGGCTGTAGCGCGTCCCGCCCTGGAGATAGGTGTAGGCTCGCTCGAATCCCGAACTCATCCGGTCGTTGTAGACGGGCGCGCCGTCGACGAGATCGTAGACCGAGTTGTCGCGATCCTGGAGGGTCGCGTTGCGCTGGCCGAACAGTTCGATCGTGTGGCCCTCCCCGAGCGGCTGGGTCAGCGAGAGACGCGCCGAATTGCTCCGGGTCCGTCCCGCGCGAGACTGTTCCTGCAGGATTTCCCGCACATCGCCATCGGCATCGCCGTCCCTGCCGCGTCCTTCTCCCACGACCAACGAAGACAGGTCGGCCGACACATCCGAGTCCTCGAGGTCGCTCCTCAGCTCCGCGACGACGCTGCGCCCCTCCTCATTCAGGCGCTTCCGCCACGTGAGCCGTCCGTCCCCGCCCAGTTCGTTCCCGTCCACCAGGTAGTCGGTGGTGGCGGAATTGAGCATGCCTCCGCCCAGGGCGTACGTTTCCCGGTTGGCGAAGGACGTGAGCGACGAAGCCCGCCCGTTGCCCCTCACGCGCACCCGCAGCTCATGCCCTTCCGAGAAGGCGACCTGCCCGTTCAGGTCCAGGCGATGGCTCACATTGCCGGCCTTCTGGTTGCTGGTCTGGTCGACCAGCGAAGCCACATCCGATCCGAAGAGAGCCTGCTGCTGCAGAGTCCGGTCCTGCGAATTGTCGAGCTGGCTGATGGAGTAGCTGCCCCGCAGCCAGGTATCCTCGCTGAATTCCCGGCTTCCGTTCAGCCGGAGGCTCATGGTCTCGGTAAAACCGTCGCTCGACCTCCCCCCTCTGGACCCGCCGCCGCCGCCCGGCATGCCTGCGGCAAGATTCCCGAAACCACCCCGGGAGGAACCCCCCTGATTCACATTGTTCGCGTTTGCGGTCAGCGCGAGTTGGACGGTGGGCGAAAAGCGATTCAGGGAAAGCGAACCGTTGTACCTCGCTTCGTTGCCCACGGGCGCGGCGAGCCGGGCCCGACTGCCCGCGTCGCCGCCGACGTCCCCCCGGGCGCGGCCGAAGTACCCGCTCCTCGCCTCTTCCTTGAGCTTCAGGTTGATCGTGCGTTCCTCCTCGCCGTCGGGAATTCCGGTGAACTCGGCCATGTCCGACTCCTTGTCGTAGACCGCGACCTGCTCGATGGCGTCCGCCGGCAGGTTTTGGGTCGCGACCGCGGGGTCGTCGCCGAAGAACTCCTTGCCGTCCACGAGGATCTTCACGACCTCCTCGCCCTGCGCAGTGATCGATCCGTCCGCGTCGACCTGGATTCCGGGGAGACGACGGAGCAGATCCTCGACGGTCGCGTTGGGCGGCGTCGGAAACGCCTGCACGTTGTAGCTGAGGGTGTCGCGACGGTTCACGAAGGGAACGTGTTCCACGCTGACCACCAACGGGTCCATCTCGAGCGCCCTGACCGACAGCACCACTCCGCCGGCGTCCACGTCGGCGGAGGTGATGTCGAAGCCGCGGCGCAGGGTCTGGTAGCCGATCAGCGTGACCTGCAGGATGTAGCCGCCCGCCGGAAGGCCATCGATGGTGAAGCGGCCGTCCTGCGAGGTAAGAGAATACTCGGCCAGCACCGAATCCGGGCTCGCAAGCGCGACCACCATGGCGTTGTGCAACGGCGTGCCCATGGAGTCGGTGACGACGCCCTGCACCTTGTACTCTGCGGATGCCTGCAGGGGCGCGGCCGGGGCGCGCGAATACGCGGGGGAGGTTGGCCAGGGCCCGGCCATCGCGAGCAGCGGCCCGGCCGTCACTTGCGAGCACGCGGCCATCACGAAAAGGGCCAGAGCCCGACCTCCGACGGTGCGTCGGTGCCGGGCTCCGGCCCTTTCCTGCTTCACCTTCTCATCCACCTGACTGCCCCCGGATCCTGCCTCGGCGAAAGGCAAACCCGCGAATCCGGCCGATCAGCCGAGCCCGCGGGCGTCGCCAAAGGTTTGGCGGCGGCGCCATCGCGGACCCCGCCAAGCCTCGCCAACCGTTGGAGTTCCGGCGAGCCTCAGCCCGATTCGGAACCCGGCCGGCGGTCCGGGTTCAATCCGGTCTCGCCAGCTGCCTTCGCCCTTCTTCCCTACAGCGGCCTGTTCGGATTCGCCATCGTCCGCCACATGTGCGCCACGGGGCTGTTGTCGAACCCCAGCCCTTCCTTCGGCTGCTTGAACTGACGCCCGATGATGTCGGTGAACATGTCGATGTTGACGTCCACGCCGTCCTGGAAGGCGTAGGTGTCGTTCACCGTGATCAGGCGCGCCTCCGCGTAATGGCGGTGGTTGCGCGCGAACTCGTAGGCTTCCTTGATGTAGGGCTCGGGCACGTAGTCATGGCCGAAGATGCGGTTGTACATCTCCGGATACTCGTATCCGAACTCGTCATCCGGGTAGAAGCGCAGCGGCCCGTGGTAGCGGATGCCCCAGGCGATGCGCTCGTCCACGTAGGGCTCGATCAGCTGGGCACCCCACCAGCCGTGGTCCACCTTGATCAGGTTGAGCACCACGTCGTGCATCAGGCAGGCGAAGATGGTGCGCTCGGGCTGCGCCGTGGTGAGCGCGTGCGTGGCGCTCTGCAGGACGTGGTTGGCGGGCGCGAAACGCAGCCGGAAGAAGTCGAGCAGCGTCGGATTGTCCGGCATCGGCTCGATCTCGTCTTCCGTCGGCTGGAAGAGACGCCCGGTGCCGCGGGGCGTCCGCGGACCCTCCTGCTCCAGTTCGTCAAGGGTGATGATGGAGCCGGCCTCCCCGTCCGCGTGGGCGTGCCGCGCGGCGATCTTGTTGTCCAGCTCCTCTTCCATGTAGTGCTCGAGAGCTTCCGCCTTGTCCTCATGCGACATGACGGCAAGAGCACCTGCGGGAAGGCTTGCAAGGAAGGTTTTGCGATCAACTTCCACCATCGTGACCTCCGGCCAGGGTAAGCGGCTCGACTCGCATCACCGATCCCGGGCGGTGCGAAGAGCCTTGCATCCAATTGACTAGTACGGCACGCGGGGGCGCGCGGCAAGGGAAGGAACGCGCCAGCGGACAGGATGCGTCATCCGCCCATCCCCTCGATGACGCCACGACATCGTTGAAGAATTAGAGGACAGGTTTCTTACTTCTTGGTAAGGTCGTGTCCGAGTGCGAATCTCGGTAGAAGATCTTGCTCGGTTGTCCCGTGGGAGAGGAATTCAGCCCAATGCCAGCGGCCCCCTGCTCGACGCAGTCTCTTCAACCATGCTCTTTAGCCGAACGGTGCGATCGTGGTCACGTCAGGAGGGAACCATATGATATGTACAGCTGGACTCCGCGCGGGATAAGACGCATGAGGGAACTCGGGGGGTAGCGATGCCTGATTGGGCGTCATGGGTTTTGGTGGCCACGGGTGTTGTCACCGCCATCTCGACAGCTTGGTCTGCCTGGAACGCTAGACGCCCGCCGCCCATCAGGAAGCCCAAGGTGTCTGTGGTATTCAGGCATCATGAGTCCAAGGGAGACAAGCTAGTTGTCAGTCTATTCAATGACGGTAAGGTTGACGCGGAGATATGGGGGGTGGGGCTGAGCATTGGCTACCGCAGGCTCTACGAATACGTGATGTTCCAGCAACGATTCGACGCCATCACCAGATGGAGACATTTATCCATACACCCAATGGGCGGATACGCAGAAGGATCAGGTCGGATGACCGAGATTGGCTCCGGGGCCAGCTGGACAAGCGCCTGCGCCAATGGAAAACCGAAACCTTTCTTGAAGTAGCCCCCCCAACCTAGGAATGATTCCATGAGCGCCCGCGAGGCCGATGACATGAGGGACTCGGTGGACAGGGTTCTTCGCCTTGGTTGAGCGTCGCTGACGTTGCGGGCCCTGATGTGGTCCGGTCGTGTCGCCGGGGTTACGACGCCTGCCTTGGTTGAGCGAGCACGAGGGTAAGCACAAGGTTGTCTGGCATCCGAACCATCTACAGCTCTCGCCGACCGTTGCGCGGCAAGGTCACTGCCTGCGATAGCCAGCGCATCCACGAAGCCGGCGTTAGTACGGGACGACGCGCCTCAGCGACTACTTTCAGCAATGGCCAAACTCACTTCGTTTGACGATCCTTCGACTTCGGTGCGCCGCAGTCTCCTGATCGTGATGTTCTCGCTCGTCGTCGTGGGTCTGGTGAGCGGCACCCTCATTCGGCACCTGATCCAGATTGTGCCGCTCGCCGTCGCGTTCGGGCTTCTGTGGCGTTCGACCAGTCGGGTGGTAGCCTGCGCCGCCGTGGCGCTCTTCGTTTTCTGGTTCGCCATCATGCTGCTTATCTGGCTCTACCTGCTGGGGATCTCCGATATCGCGAGCGGTCGATACACGCTGGTTGAGATCCTCCTCACTGCCGTGATCGCGCTGGGGTGCCTTGCCGGAATTCCGGCGGGCGTGCGCGCCGGACGATCACTCCCACCGATCCGGGGCGTCATGACCTTCTTCCTCACATGGGTCATTCAGACCGGCGTGATGCTCGTGAGCTTCTCGGAACCGTTCGTGAATCGATAGGTCCGCTCAATGCGGGAGAGGCTGGGTCCGCGTCCGTCCGGATAGTCCCGCCACGCCGTTGCGCGTCCTGTCTGCTAGCGCGATACTCTGTTACGACCCGCTACAGACCATGTAGCACGAAACACCAAGTGTGGCAGAGAAGGAACGGCGATGCCCGGCAGGGTGCTCCTCTCGATCAAGCTCACGGCCCGGCTCGCCGATGTCACCGTGCCGGCGGTCAGGGCCGCGATCCGCCGCGGGCGGCTGAAGGCCGTCACGCTCGCCCGCGACGAACACAGCGTCGTCCGATGCGTGGACATGCGCGAGGCCGCGCGCTACTACGGGTGGCCCCCGGCGCTCGCAGACCGGCTGGCCGACGAAATGAGAGCCGGGGTTCCCGAAGAGCGGGATGTCTACAAGCTGGACGAGGTAGCGGGAGAACCGGACGGGGCTGGCCATCCCGATTCCGCCGCTGATGCGTCCCGCATTCCCGGGCAAGCCGCCTTTTCCGGTGCCCAGGAGCTTGCTGTGGGGGTAGACCTTGATGCATCCCCGTCCTCAGAGACTCAACTGGGTCGGATGGGACCAACCATACCCGCACCCGACGTGGTGCCGGAACCTGCGTCGGCAAGCGAAGCCTGGAAGCGCGCGGTGAAGAAGCTGGCGGACCGGGGCCAGATGCCCAACGACGCTCCCCCCGGGTTCAGGCTCATACTGCCGCGGGGGAACACCGTTCTGCTTAGGCGCGAAGTGTACGACCTGCTGGTGGACGGCGAGGTCGTGGGCACGATGGCGGACGAGGGCTTTGCGAACTACGTCGCGGAGAGGTGTCACCTGGGAGAGGTGTTCGTGAACGGCAGAGGGGCGGTCAAGTGGCGGCCGCGAATCCCTCTTGAGGGGCGTGAGATCTCGTCATATTCTCCTTTCATAGAGGAGAAATGAGGCCCACCATGGCATCCGACATGGACCGCGTGCGGCGTGCCTTCGATGCACAGCTCGCCGAGGGGCTGCAGGGCGCCGGCCCGGCCTTCACTCGGCGAAGAGCGTTCGGCAGCATCCACCTTCCTGGCAAGGTCACGTCCGTAATCGGCATGAGGCGCGCGGGCAAGACGACCTTCCTGCACCAACTGAGAGCCGAAAGAATCGCGCGAGGAGTACCACCGTGGCGGCTGCCCTTCCTCGGGCTGGAAGACGAGCGTCTGGCGGAGCTGGACGCCGTCTCCCTGGGCACCCTGATCGACGAGTACCCGGGCCGCTATCTGGAGGGTGCGGGGGACGCACCCCAAGCCTGGTTCCTGGACGAGATTCAGGTCGTGCCGGGGTGGGAGCGCCTCCTGAGGCGACTTCTCGATTCAGGGCAGGGGGACCTCTTCGTCTCCGGGTCCTCGGCCGCGCTCCTCTCCCGCGAAATCGCGACGGAATTGCGGGGACGGGGCTGGAAGGTCCTCATCCACCCCTTCAGCTTCGAAGAAGCACTCCGCCACGGCGGGTCGGCCTCTCCCGCCGATCCGGGGACCGCGACGGACGAAGAGGCATCCGGACTGGAGTCTGCGCTCCGGCGCTGGCTGCGCACCGGAGGATTCCCGGAAGTTCAGGGGCTGCCGGCGGCTCTGCGCTTTCAGCTTCTCCGGGACTATGTGGACGTCGCCATTCTGAGGGACGTCGTCGACCGCCATGCGGTCCGGAACGTGACGGGACTTCGCTGGCTGGTTCGCCACCTGCTGGCGAATGCGGCGTCGCCCTTCAGCGTGGAGAAGTTTCACGCCCGGCTGAAGTCGCAGGGGATCGCCATCGCGAGGGACACGGTGCACGAGTATCTTGGCTACCTGGAAGATTGCTTTCTCGTCCGAACCGTCTGGATGGAGTCAGACTCTGAGCGCCAGCGCATGGTGAATCCGCGCAAGGCCTATCCCGTCGACCCCGGGTTGATCCCCGTGTTCGACCGCACCGGAAGGGTCAATGTGGGGCACGCTCTGGAGACGGCGGTGCTGGTTGAGCTGGAACGCCGGGGGTGCGAGGTGACCTACGTCCGTACGCGAGAGGGCTACGAGGTGGACTTTCTGGCTCGGTCACCGGCCGGGGACGCGGAGTTGATCCAGATATGTGCGGACGCCTCGCACGAAGCGACTGCCGCTCGGGAACTGCGTGCCCTGGCCGCGGCCGAGCAGCGTCGGCCTGGCGCCCGAATGCGTCTGCTTACGCTGACGCGGGCGGGCCTCCCCTCCGGGTTTCCGCCGGAGATCGAGGCCCAACCCGTGTACGAGTGGTTCCTCGGAGACGCGCCGGCTTTTGCCGAACCTGCGGCCCGGGGGTGGTTGTAGCGGAACCAGGCCCGCCCCGCGGGGACGGGTCCGTCGTTTGCGGCGGCCCTACTCTCCTCCGTCCGCCAGCCCGCGTACCGCGTCCGCCAGCATCTCCACCTTGGCGGCATCCAGCGCCCCGCGCGCGTCCGAGTCGAGTGCGTCGGCCAGCGACCGCAGCGCGGAAGCCCGCGCCGACCCCATCATCCCTTCCGCTGAGGCCAGCTCATCCCGCGCCGACGCGACCCGGGCCGCATCCAGCCCGCGGTGGCGCTCCAGCTGGTCCAGGTAGGCCCGGACCAGCGCGAAGGTGGCCGGCCACTCGAAGATGGGCTGTCCCTGGGAGTTGAGGTGGGTGAGCGCGACCGAGTTGGCGGCGTCGATCTCGTTCTGGGTCATCACGTCGCTCGGGGTCAGCTCCAGGATGTCCAGGCCGCGCGCGATCTCCGAGTTGACGATCACGCCGTTGTACCAGTAGACGGACCAGCTGCCACCCATCCTCATCACGTCGGGGTCGACCGGGCCGCGGTCGAAGTACGCGATCTCCACCGGATTCGCGGGATCGGTCCAGTCGATCAGGGAGATGCCGCCCTGGTACCATCCCTGGATCATGATGTCGCGGCCCGGAATCGGAATGAGCGAGCCGTTGTGCGCGACGCAGTTCTCCTGCGGGGTCTGGGGCGCGGGCAGTTTGTAGTAGCTCGTGAACACCATCTCCCCGTCTTCAACGGTGAAGATGGCGTTGGCGCCCCACTCCATCGGGTCCGAGGCCCGGCACTTGGGGGAGCCCCCGCCGCCCCACTCGTCGGTGAACATGAGGGCCGTGCCGTCGTTGTTGAAGGTGGCCGAGTGCCAGTACGAGAAGTTGGAGTCGGCCACTTCGGAGAGCCGCACCGGATTCTCGGGGTCGCTGATGTCGATCAGCATTCCGTAGCCCTCGCAGGCGCCGCCCGCGAGCCCGATGGCGGGATACACGGTGATGTCGTGGCACTGGGTTGGGCCCGGACCCGGGCCGTCTCCTTCCTGGGGCTGCTGTCCCATCATCTGCGCCATGATGGACGGCAGAGCCTCGCGCAGCGCCGCGCTGTCTGCGGCGGTGGGCGGGCCTTCGCCCCCGCGCTGGGCCACCATCTGCTCCAGCAGAGGCTCGATGTAGCGGTCCGGGAGCACAACCGCCATCCCCATCATTTCGACGACGAAACCTCCCCGCTCGCGGGCGGCCTCGACCTCGGCGATGTCGTCGGGCGCAAGGCCGTGGGTGGGCGGAGCCACCAGGTCTTCAAAGATGCGGGGCGAGCTCACGACCGCGGCGCTGGCCGGATCGGCCAGGGGCACCCGGATGACCTCGATGCGGAAGAGCGCCGTGTTGGGATCCTCCTCGGGGGACGCATCCGAACAACCCGGGAGCTCCTCGTCCGGCCGCACCGGGGCCGAGCCGGAGACGTAGACGTACACGTTCTCGTCGTCGCCGGGGTGCTCGAGCACCGTGTGCGTGTGCGAACCGCGGCAGGTCTGCACGTTGGCGACGTACTCCGGGGCGGTAATGTCGGAGATGTCGAAGATGCGGATGCCGCGCAGCCGGTCATGGCTCACGGCTTCCTCGACGCCCTGGTCGCCGCAGTCCAGCCGGCCGCCGACTCCTTCGCCCGAGACGAACAGCAGATTCTCGTAGACGGACACGTCGCTCTGCGAGGCCGGGCACACATACGTGACCACCGACTCCGGGTTGGCCGGGTCCGAGATGTCCCAGATCTGGATGCCGTCGTAGTTGCCCTGGATCGCGTATTGCCCGGTGAAGGCAAGGTCGGAGTTGGTCTGGCCCACGAAGGCCTCGGTCGGAGGCGTGGCCGAGATCAGGCGCAGGTTCCAGGCCGCCTCTCCCGCGTCGAACAGTCCCGGGGCCAGCCCGACGCGCGGATCCGGCGTGGGCGGATTCACCCGCAGGGGGGCGAGGCTGGCGGGGCTCATGCCGGAGTCCGGCGACGAGTAGGCGGAGCAAGCCGGCAGGAGCACCAGAAGCGCCGCGCAGGAAAGGAGCGCGCCAAGGCGCAACGGGGCTGGTACGCGGGTACGCGTCAATGGGAGCGAGGTCATGTCGGTTCCTCGATTGGGGTGGGTTCTTCGGGTCAGCTGCCGCGTTCGCCGAGCCAGCGCTGCGGGTGTCGACTTTCGTTGCTCTGGGCTTCGCGGCGAATTGTCGTTCATCCAACATGCTAGCGTTTGTACCGACGGGTTTCCAAGTCGCATCGTTTCTTCCGCAGGCCGGCGTGCTCGCCTGCTCGGGCGGGTCTCAGTCCGCCTCCGGGATTCGGTTCACGAACAAAGAGAGGGAGCCCCCATCCGGGAGGCCCCCCTCGTTGCAGTGCCCAGCGGCCCGGCCCGGCAAGCCGGACCCGGCGCGTCGCCAGATGGTCCTGCTACCCTGCGTCCGCCAAGTCCCGCACCGCTCCTGCCAGCTTCCCGACCTTGGCAGAGTCAAGGGCTCCGCCGGCATCCCCGCTGAGCGTGTCAGCCAGCGACCGCAACGCGCTGGCGCGCCCCGATCCCATCATGCCCTCGGCCGCGTCCAGTTCGCTCCGCGCCGACGCGATTCGTGCGGCGCCCAGCCCGCGGTGGCGCTCCAACTGGTCCAGATAGGCCCTCGCCAACGCGAAGGTGGCGGGCCACTCGAAGATGGGCTGCCCCTGGGAATTGAGGTGGGTGAGCTCGACCGAGTTGGCGGCGTCGATCTCGTTCCGGGTCAGGACCTCGCTCGGCATCAGCTCGAAGATGTCCAGTCCGCGGGCGATCTCGGAGTTGACGATGACGCCGTTGTACCAGTAGACCGACCAACTGCCGCCGCTTCGCATCACCTCGGGGTCCACCGGCCCGCGGTCGAAGTACGCCACCTCGACGGGGTTCGCGGGATCGGTCCAGTCGACCAGGGAAATGCCGCCCTGATACCAGCCCTGAATCATGATGTCGCGGCCGGGAATCGGGATTAGCGATCCGTTGTGGGCCACGCAGTTTTCCAGGGTCGTCTGCGGCGCGGGCATCTTGTAGTAGCTCTGGAACACCATGTCCCCGTCTTCGATGGTGAAGATCGCGTTGGCGCCCCATTCCATCGGGTCGGAGGCCCGGCACTTGGGGGAGCCGCCGCCGCCCCATTCGTCGGTGAAGAGGATGGAGGTGCCGTCGTTGTTGAAGGTGGCGGAGTGCCAGTACGCGAAGTTGGAATCGGCCACTGCGGAGAGCCGCGTCGGGTTCTCCGGGTTGCTGATGTCGATGAGCATGCCGTATCCGCCGCAGGCGCCGCCCGCGAGCCCGATGGCGGGATACACGGTGATGTCGTGGCACTGGGTCGGGCCGGTATCGCCTCTGCTGGGCATCTGCGCGGCCAGCTGGGGAAGCATTTCCCGCAGGGTCGCGCTGTCGGCGGCCGTGGGCGGGCCTTCGCCGCCCCGCTGCTCCACGATCTGTTCGAGCAGCGGAACGACCTGCCGGTCGCGCATCACCCTCGGCTGGCCCCTGACCTCCATGACGAAGGCGCCGCGCTCGCGAGCCGCCTCGATCTCCGCGAAGTCGTCGGGCGCGAGGCCGTGGGTGGGCGGCGCGACCAGTTCGTTGAAGATCCGGGGCGAGCTCACGATCGCAGCGCTCGCCGGGTCGGCGACGGGCACCCGAATCACCTCGATGCGGAACAGGGCCGAGTTGGGATCCTCCTCCGGCGGCGCGCCAGAACAACCAGGGAGCTCCTCGGCGGGCCGCACCGCGGAAGAACCGGACACATAGATGTACACGTTCTCGTCGTCGCCGGGGTGCTCGAGCACCGTGTGGGTGTGCGAGCCTCGGCAGGTCTGCACGTTGGCGACGTACTCGGGCGCGGTGATGTCGGAGATGTCGAAGATGCGGATGCCGCGCAGCCGGTCGTGGCTGACTGCGTCCTGGACTCCCTCATCGCCACAGTCGAGCCGCCCGCCGAGTCCCTCGCCCGAAACGAAGAGCAGGTTCTCGTAGACGGACACGTCGCTCTGCGAGGCGGGGCACACGTAGGTCACCACCGACTCCGGGTTGGTCGGATCGGAGATGTCCCAGATCTGGATGCCGTCGTAGTTGCCCTGGATGACGTAATCGCCGGTGAAGGCCAGGTCGGAGTTGGTCTGCCCCACGAAGGGCTCGGTTGGAGGCGTGGCGGAGATCAGGCGCAGGTTCCAGGCGGCCTCTTCGGCGTCGAACAGGCCCGGGGCCAGGCCGACGCGCGAATCCGGCGTGGGCGGATTCACGCGAAGCGGCGCCAGACCGGCGGGGGCCATGCCGGTGTCGGGGGACTGGTAGGCGGAGCAGGCCGGCAGGAGCACCACCAGCACGGCGCATGCCAGGAGCGCACCAGGGCGCGCGGGGGCTCGGACGCGGTCACGCGTCGATGGGAGAGAGGTCATGTCGCTTCCTCGGGTTGAGGGGGTCCTGGGGTCAGTCGTCGGGGCCGGGCGCGGCCATCTGCTCGAGCATCAGCTCCATGCGGGCGATTTCGGTGGCCTGATCGACTTGGATGTCGGAGGCCATCTTGAAGATGAAGTCGTCCTGGGCCGCGCCGTCGGTGGCGAATAGATCGTGCACCATGGTGACGGCTCCCTGGTGGTGCTGGATCATATAGGTGAGGAAGAGCCGGTCGAAGTCCGGTCCCCGGGCCTCCCCCAGCTCGCGGAGCTGCTCGGGGGAGAGCATGCCCGGCATGTTCATCGCGTGTTCCGGTCCGTGGACCATGAGCGTGCCGCCCTCGATGTGGATCTCGGGCACCGGCAGGCCGCGTTCGCCGAGCCAGCGCTGCATGATGGCGATCTCGTCGCTCTGAGCGTTGATGATGCGGGCGCAGAGTACGCGGACCGCGGGGCTGGCGCCGTTGTCGGGAGCGAATCCCGCCATGACCAGCGCCTGGGCGTGGTGCCCGATCATGCCGGTCATGAAGTACACGTCAGCTTCGTGCGGGTTGAGCAGAAGGCTGTCGGCACGCGCCTCGTAGATGGCTTCGAGCCGGGCGATGCGGCCGGCGTCTGGACGCGCGGCGGGCGGGGGAGTGCCG
Source organism: Longimicrobiales bacterium (assembly GCA_965225805.1). Taxonomy (GTDB): domain Bacteria; phylum Gemmatimonadota; class Gemmatimonadetes; order Longimicrobiales; family Gaopeijiaceae; genus BD2-11. The sequence goes on along the minus strand of OZ245327.1, from coordinate 4,244,157 downwards.
CGCCCGCTACTGGCGCATGCCTGGCTGGCGGCGATCAGTGCGAAGAGCAGAAGGCGGTAGGTCGTCATGCTTGGCTCGGGTCGTGTTCAGCGTGGTGAGTCTTCGCTCGGTGAGTCTTCGCCCCAGCACGGCTCCGCTCGCTTCCGGCGGCCTCGTGCGACGCGAAGCTCTGTCACAGCTTCCAACATACTAGTGTTCAGGCGCCTGTGTTTCCAATATCGGGCCGGCGCCGACGAGCCCTACCAGGTCACAGTTCCCAGCTTGCGCCAGGGAACCAGGCGTCCGGCGGTCCGATGCTGAGGATCCTCCCCTCCGTAGACCACCGCCACATCGAGCGCCGTCCCGTGGGGGAAATGGCCCCGAACCCGCTCGGCGCCGCGAAACACGCTTGCTGACGGGGTTTCGGCGGACTTGACTTCGAGCAGGGTAAGCCCGTCGGGCCTCTCGATCACCAGATCGACTTCGGCGCCGTTACGGTCGCGGTAGAACGAAAGGCCCCGGGTGTCCCCGCGGTTCGCTCGCTGTTTGACGATTTCGGAGACGACCCAGGTCTCGAATAGGGGCCCGCGTAGCGGATGCGAGCGAAGCTGTCCGGGTTCGCGAATGCCCAGCAGCCAGCTGGCGAGACCGGTGTCGTAGAAGTAGAGCTTCGGCATCTTCACGAGCCGCTTGCGCAGGTTGGCGTGGAACGCAGGAAGGCGAAACGCAATGAAGCTGGTCTCGAGAATGCTGATCCAGGCCTTGGCGGTGGGTTGCGAGATGCCGCAGTCGCCGGCCAGGGCGGAGTAGTTGAGCAACTGCCCCGTGCGGCCTGCGCACAACTGGACGAATCTCTGAAATGTCGTCAGGTCGCCGACATTGCTGATGGTTCGAACGTCGTGCTCGATGTAGGTGGCGACGTAGGAGCGGAGCCACCGCGCCGGGTCGAGGTTCCGGTCGAAGATGCGCGGATAGCCTCCGGAAAACAGGGCCTCTTCGAGGCAACCGGGGTGCCGGTCGAAACGTCGGATCTCGTTCCACGCGAGCGGCAGCAGATGAAGGACTTCGGTTCTTCCGGCGAGCGACTGGCTGACCGACTCCAGCAGCGAGAGGTTCTGGGAACCGGTGAGGATCCAGCGCCCGGGAGCCGGATCTGCATCAATGATGCCTTGCAGATACGAGAGCAGATCGGGGGCGCGCTGCACCTCGTCGATGATCGCTCCTGCCGGGAGTTGACCCAGAAATGCGCGCGGGTCCTCCGTCGCGAAAGCGCGGTCGTCCGGGGCCTCGAGAGTGCGGTAGGGATGCTTGGGAAACAACGCTTTGCACAGCGTTGTCTTTCCGCTCTGCCGCGGCCCGGTGAGCGTGACGGCGGGGGCTTGCCTCGCTGCTTCCAGGAGTTCCGAGGCCAGATCTCGTTGAATCATGCGATGAAAACTAGCGCGATGTCCAAGCTGATTCAAGATTAGTTTTTGATTTAGCCTGACGCTTCCTTACCGCCCAACCCCCTTGCGCGGGATGCGCTCGTCCGCCATCGCGGCGTGGTAGACGAACGACGCCATGATGACCGCGTTCTTCATCAAGTCGTCGATGGGAATGGTATCGTAGAAGTCGAGGTTGGTGTGGCCCCCGGTGCCGCCCACGAGCGCCTGCAGGAACTGGAAGGCGGGCAGTCCGGCGCGGTCGAAGGGGACGTGGTCCGTGCTTCCCACCGCCTGGGTTGAGAGCGTGGTCATCCCGAGGTCGCGCAGCGGCTCCATCCAGGCCTCGAAGATGGGGCGCACGTGTTCGTTTTCCTGCAGCCAGACGCCCCGGTACTGGCCCGGGCCGTAGTCCTGGTTGAAGTAGACGGAGAAATTCTCGTAGTCGCGAGTGGTGCCGGCCGCCGGGTCGCCGAAGTGTTCGCGCACGTAGGCGGTGGAGCCGAACAGCCCCTGTTCCTCGCCGGACCAGAGCGCGACCCGGATGGTTCTGCGCGGCCGTGCCCCGATGGCGTTCAGGATGCGCGCGGCCTCGAGCATCACCGCCACCCCGGAGGTGTTGTCGCTGGCGTTGGGGCTCGCGTGCCAGGTGTCGAAGTGGGCGCCCAGCATGACCACCTCATCGGCCAGGTCGGTGCCGCGGATCTCGCCCAGGACGTTGCTCGCTTCGGTCACCGACTCTCCGTGCCGGTTGCGCACCTCCGCCTCCACCGTGACGGGGATGCCGCGGCGGAGGATGCGGTACATGCGGTTGTAGTGCTCCGGGGTCACCGCCACCACCGGTGCCGAGGCCAGAGTGACGTCGCGCGACCACCGGTCCACGCGGGCCCCGGCGCGGGCGAAGCCGCGCACCGCTCCCGGCCAGCCGCTGTTGGATTCGAGCACCAGAGCCACGCCCTCCTCGACGTAGAATGCGAGCCTTTCCGCCGCGGTGAGGATGTCGGGGTTGGCGGGCGGGTCGGGGTAGAGGCGGGAGAAATAGGTGTCGGGCCCCGGCGGGGGCGGAATCACGTCCTCGGCGAGCCGGCGCATCTCCTCGTCGCTGCGGCGCGGGGTGCCGGTCGCGAACCGGGTCAGGTCGATGGCCGGTGGCGGGGTGGAGAGAACGGCGCGGCCGCGCAGCCTGCCCCGCAGCGAGGCCAGATCGGTTCGTGTACGCACATCGGCGATCACGACCTCCAGCTCGAGCTTGCCGTCCGTCCCCGGGGTGTGTGCGATCGGGTAGGCCACCAGGGGTTGGTAGGCGGGCGCGGTCATGTGCACCGACACGTACTCGTTGTCCCAGCTGACGCCGTAGGGCATGAAGGGCTCGCGCTCCACGTTCACCAGCCCGATGCGCTCCATCTCCCCGACCGCCCAGCGCTGCGCCCGGTCCATGGCGTCCGAGTTGGTCAGGCGGCCGCCCAGCACGTCGGTCATGTAGGAGAGGGTGTGGGCGATCTGAGAGCGCTTCAGTCCCTCCTCCCGGATGCGCGCGATCATCGCCCGGTCGACCGGGAAGACGGCGGCGGGGTCGGGGGGCCGGGTGTTCTGTGCCTCGGCGGCGGCCGGGAGGGCGAGGAGGCCCAGAAGCGCCAGAGCGAGCACTTGGCGCCTCGCCAGTGCCGGGGCCGGTCCTCGCGCCATGTACCTCACATCCCCGCCGCGCGCACGCTGTAGTTGTCGTTGCGCCACATCAGCATGCGCCCGTCGGGCATCTCTTCGAAGATGAACTCCTCGCCCAGGTCATCGTTGTCGCGCACGCGTCGGAAGGTACCGTTTTCGATATGTCGGAGGCGGGTCAGCGAGTTCAGCGGATTGTCGGTGGGGAGCGACAGCACATGCAGGTCGTCGTCCCAGATCAGGACCGCGCTCTCCCCGCCGAGGGGCCGCTCGTAGGTGCCGGTGAAGCGCTGGAGGTTCTCCTGGACGGCCGCGATTCCCTGCTCGAAGGCGGCCGCGAGTTCACCCGCGGGTGTGTCGACTTTCGCCTTCTTCGCCGCCCTCCGCAGCGCGGGCGCGACGATGTCGAAAGCGGTCTGGGCGAACTGGCGGGAATTCACGCCCTGGCCGTTGGTCATGAACGCGGTGGCGATCTCGTCCTGCGGGCGCAGCAGCAGGTGGCTGCGGTATCCCGGGCAGGAGCCCCCATGGCCCACGAATGTGTCCTCGTCCGATTTCCACACGGAGAAGCCGAGCCCGTAGGTGGTGTTCCCGTCGGGCTCCGACCAGTGCACGCGGTGCATCTCGCGTAGCGTGTTGCGGTCGAGCAGTGCATCGTCGCCCTCGAGCACGCGAAACTGCCACGAGGCGAAGCGACCCAGATCCTCGACCGTCGAGATGAAGCCGGCGGCGGGGCTGATGCCGCGCACCCAGTAGTCGGGGATCAAGTGGAGCTTGCCGTCCCGCCCCCGCGCGGTGTAGCCGCTGGCGAGACGGTTGCCGCGGAAGCGATCGTCCAGGTCGGTGAAGGTGCCGGTCATTCCCAGGGGGTCCAGGATGTTGGCGCGGACGTAGTCGTTGTAGCCCCGCCCGGACGCCTCCGCGACGATCTCGCCCGCGAGGGTGAGCGCCAGGTTGGAGTACTGGAAGTACGTCCGCGGCGGATAGAGCATCGACTGCGTGGGCAGCGTCTCGACGATCTGCTCGTGGGTCGGGAAGGGATAGTCAGGGCCGGTCCAGTAGGGTGAGCCGGCCTCGCGCGGCAGACCCGAGCTGTGCGTGAGCAGCCCTTCGATGGTGACCGGACCCTCCTCCGGGTAGTCGTCTTTGATGTTGAACCAGTCCAGGTGCTTCGCCACCGGGTCGTCCAGCCCGAGCTGGCCCTGGTCGCGCAGCTGCAGCACGCCGACCGAGGTGAAGAGCTTGGAGATGGAGCAGATCGAGTACATGGTCGACGGGGTTGCCGGATCCCCGCTCTCGATATGCGCGAATCCGAATCCCTTCGCCCACACCAGCTCCTGGTCGTGCACGACGGAAAGCGAGGCGCCGGGGATGCCTCCGTAGGCCTGCGCCGCATCCATCCAGATGTCCAGCAGATGAAGGGCTTCCGCGACGCCCGGATCATCCGCGAGCGATTGCTGGGCGTGAGCGGGAAGCGTGGAAAGCAGGAGAAGCGCTAGCGCCGCGGCGCCGGCTGGGTGGCGGATCCAGGTGTGTTTCTTCATTGGGTCATCCCTCCTGCTCGGCGTGCTCCCGAGCTGGCGTGAGGCCGTCGATTGCCGTGCGGGCGCGGGCTCGCGTGCCCGGACGCGTGCGAGGTGACAGTCAACGTCTACAGTGTAGTGCGCGTGCTCCGATGGGGACACCGGCGGGCCGTCCCTGGGCGAGCCACCCCGGGCGCGGGATGCGCACAGGCTCCCCCGGCGCGGGCGCGGGCCGTACAATGTGAGTTCAACGGAGGTCTCATTCAGAATCAGGAGACAACATGAGTATTGATCTCTTGCGCCATTCGGCGCGTGTGTGGGCGGCCGCGGCGGCGGTACTGGCGTCGGCCTGGCCTTCGGAAGTCGCCGCCCAGTCGGATGCCGCGCGCATCGAGGCGGCGGTCGCCAACCTGGAGTGGCGCAACATCGGTCCGACCATCATGGGTGGCCGCATCTCCGACCTGGCCGTGGTGGAGTCGGACCCGTCCACCTTCTACGTGGGCACCGCCACCGGTGGCGTGTGGAAGACCGTGAACCACGGCACCACCTTCGAGCCGGTCTTCGACGACCAGCCGACCACCTCGGTCGGGGACGTGACCGTGGCGCCCTCCAACCCCAACGTGGTGTGGGTGGGGAGCGGGGAGCCGCAGAACCGGCAAAGCTCGCCGTGGGGGAACGGGGTCTACCGCTCCACCGACGCCGGCCGCTCGTGGCGGCACATGGGGCTGGAGGCGACCCATCATATCTCCCGCATCCGCATCCACCCGCGCGATCCGTCCATCGTGTACGTGGCGGCGGTCGGGCGACTGTGGGGCGCCAACCCCGAGCGCGGCGTCTACAAGACCACCGACGGCGGGCAGAGCTGGGAACTGGTGCTCTTCGTGGACGGGGACACGGGCGCCATCGACCTGGCGATGGACCTCTCCGATCCGGAGACCCTCTTCGCCGCGATGTACCAGCGGCAGCGCACAGGATGGGGCTTCAACGGGGGCGGACCCGGGAGCGGCATCTACCGCTCCACCGACGGCGGGGCTTCCTGGGTGGAGCTCACCAACGGGCTGCCCGATGGCGACATGGGACGCATCGGGCTGGACATCTACCGGGGCGACGGCAACATGGTGTTCGCCATCGTGGAGGCCGACAAGCGCACGCCCGGACAGGGCTTCGGCGGGGGCGGAGGCGGCGCGTCGCGCAACGGCGTGTACCGCTCCATCGACCGGGGCGAAAGCTGGGAGCAGGTCAGCACGACCAACAACCGGCCCATGTACTACAGCCAGATCCGGGTGGATCCGAGTGACCCGGAGCGCGTCTACACGGCCGGATCGAGCCTGTACAAGTCGACCGACGGCGGCAACACCTTCACTCCCGATGCCGCGAGCGAGGTCCACCCCGACCATCACGCCATGTGGATCAACCCCGCCAACTCCGATCACCTCGTCCTGGGCGGCGACGGCGGCGTCTCGATCAGCTGGGACCGCTCCCGGACCTGGCGTCAGTTGATGAATCTGCCCCTGGCCCAGTTCTACGAGATCGGCCTGGACATGCGCGAGCCCTACCATGTGTGCGGCGGGCTGCAGGACAACGGCTCCTGGTGCGCCCCCAACGACACCTGGTCCAACCAGGGCATCCGCACGCGCGACTGGTACAACGTCGGGGGCGGAGACGGCTTCTATACGGTCATGCATCCCGACAACCCGCGCCTGATGTTCTCCGAGTCGCAGGGCGGCAACCTCATGCGCGTCGATCTGGTGACCATGGAGCGCACGCGGATGCGCCCGGTGGGCCGTCCGCTGGGAGATGAAGAGGAGAGGGAGCTGCGCTGGAACTGGGACACGCCCGTGCTCCTCTCGCAGCACGAGCCGGGCACCGTCTACGTGGGGAGCAACGTGCTCTTCCGCTCGACCGATCTGGGGATGACCTGGGAGGAGATCAGCCCGGACCTCACCCACGCCATCGACCGCGCCGAACTGGAAATCATGGGCGTGCCCGGTTCCGAGCCGATGATGTCCGCCAACGACGGACAGTCCTCCTACGGCAACCTGGAGACGATCTCGGAGTCGCCGCTCGACGCCGCGCTGCTTTACGTCGGCAGCGACGACGGCAAGGTGCATGTCACGCGCGACGGGGGCGCCTCGTGGACGGATGTGACCGACAACATCCCCGGGTTGCCCGAGCGCACATACGTGAGCCGGGTGGTCGCTTCGGCCCACGACCGAGCCACCGTGTACGCCACCTTCGACGGCCACCGCAACAACGACTTCGACGCCCACGTCTACGTGAGCACCGACTACGGGGACAGCTGGGGGCGCATCGCCGACGGGCTGCCCGCGACGTCCGTAAACGTGATCACGGAACACCATCGAACCGCCGCGCTGCTTTTTGTCGGCAACGAAGTCGGCGTGTTCTTCTCGGTGGATGGCGGGGGGCGGTGGGTCGCCCTCGACAACGGCTTGCCGGCGGTTCCGGTGGACGATATCAAGATCCACCCGCGCGAGAACGATCTCGTGCTGGGGACGCACGGGCGCGGGATCTACATCATGGAGGATATCACGCCGCTGGAGGGCCTGACCGCGGAGGTGCTGGCGGCCGATGCGCACCTGTTCCCTGTGCGGCGCGCCACCCTCTACAATCCCTATTCGCCGCAGGGGTGGACGCCGGGGGTGTACGTGTCGCCCAACCCGCCGGCGGGGGCGCTGATCCGGTACCACGTCGGAGAGAACCTCCCTGCGGCCGCCGCGAGGGCCGCGTCATCCGAAGGCAACGGGGACGGCAGGGGGAATGGCATGGCCGCAGCCTCGCGGGTAAAGATCACGATCCTCGACGAGGGCGGCGAGGCGAGGCGGGAACTCACCGGGCCGGTGGCCCCGGGCATTCAGCAGGTGAGGTGGGATCTGCGCATCGAGCCGCCCTACACGCCGTCGGGGGCGGGCCCGCAGCAGGGTGGTGGGGGCTTCCAGGGCGGCCAGGCGCGCGGCCCGCGGGTGCTCCCAGGTACCTATACCGTGAGGATGGAGGCCGCCGGGCAGACACAGGAGCAGCAGGTGGCAGTCCGCCTCGACCCGCGGGTCGAGATGAGCCGCGCCGATCTGGAGGCCCGTCAGGCGGCTCTCATGAGCGCCTACGACCTCGCGCGCCCGGTCTACGAGGCCGGTCAGGCCGTCCAGCGCGTCACCACCCAGCTCATGGAAGTCAGCGCCCTTCTGCGAGAGCAGGAATCCGCGCCGGAGGCACTCAGCGAGGAGGTGAGCGGGCTGCTCGAAGAGGCGCGCGAGCTGGGACGCGACATTAACCAGGCGGCGGCCGGCGTACGCGGCGCCAACGCCATCGGGTCGTCCAGCACGCGACCCACCGCCGACCAGCTCTGGCAGCTCGACCAGTCCTGGGAGAAGGTGCCTCCCCTCATCGAGAGGCTCAACGAAGTCGTCACGGACGAGATGCCCACGCTCTACCGGCAACTGGACGAGCAAGGCATCCGTCCCGACCCCGGCGAACCGGTGACGATGCCGATGCGACGGCGCGGCGCCTAGGCCAGCTCCGCCTGGACTCGCTCAGCCAGGCCCACCCGACCCGGATCGCCCGCCGCCCGGCCCGTGCGGCAGACGGCGGGCAATCCACACGGTGCGGAAGACGGCGGTCGCCACCGTGCCGACGGCCGTCACCGCCAGCACGGCCAGCAGAACCGTGCGCGGCTCCCGTCCCAGCAGGGCTGAGCCGGTCCCGTCCAGGATCGCCCCGAAGCCGATCAGCAGCAGCCGCTCGGCGCGCTGCATGATGCCCGCCGTGCAGAGGACGCCCTCGCTCTCTCCCCGCGCCCGCGTGTAGCTGACCAGCAGCGAGCCGCCCAGCGCCGCCGTCACGACCGCGAGTGCCGGTCCCGAGTCACGGAACGCCACCGCAAGCCCCACGAACGCGGCCACTTCGGCGAAGCGGTCGATGGTCGAGTCCAGGAATGCGCCACGGGGCGAAGCCACTCCCTGAGCCCGCGCGATGCGCCCGTCCAGCGCATCTGCGACGCCGCTCATCAGGAGCGCCCAGCCGCCCGCCGCGAACCGCCCGGAAGCGAAGAACCAGCCGGCGACCGCACCGAGAGCCACTCCGAGGAAGTTGTAGAAGAAGGGCGACAGCCCCAGCGCCAGCGACATCCTCTCCACGGGCCGGACGAACCAGTAGAACCAGCGGCGCACGAACGACCCGAGCACGAACTTGCCGCGGGTCGACGACTCGAGCGTGTCCACGGCTCGGCTGGCACGACTCAACGCGAAGATCGGCATGGTGGCGAGTGCGCCCACCACCACGACCAATACCATCAACTCGGGTCTCACGATGTTTCGGCTCCACGGGCTCCGGGAGGCGGTTTCCCCACGACATCCGCCGACTTCAACCCCGATGGTGATCCACGATCCCTCGCCCGCAGCACCCGAAACGCCTTCGGAAGCAGAAGCGGGAACGGGAAACGTCTCTCCAGTGGCGTGATCCTGACCGTCATCCCGGTGCGCCGTTCGACTTTGCGCACGATGTAGGGGAACCAGCTGTCGAACGTCAGAATGTGCTTGATCCAGCGGCTGGTGGCTCGCGCCTTGCTGACGGCGAAGTACGCGTTCAACCTGAGCTGGGCCATCGCCGAAGGGGGATGAACCGCGCGGTACTTCCCATGCGATGACTTGAGCAGGCCCGAGGTCACCTTGGCGTCCAGAATGGGTGTGTAGATCGTGCGCAGGATCTCCTGCTGAGCTTCGTAGACGGTGCTCACCCGGCCTCCCCGCTCCGGCCGGATCTCTCCGGCGTAGGAGATCTCGAGCATGCGGCGGCAGAAGCCGTCAATGGAGAAGGGTCCGTCCAGAAGCGGAAGCGTCCAGTCGAGCACGAGATCCCGTGCGCCCGCCACCAGCGAATCGACCCAGGCGGCCGTCTCCCGGTCACGAGCATGGACGACCGAGATGTGATGCGCCATCCGGCCCAGACAGAAATGGTCGAGGCGGCGGGGCCCGAGCTGCCGCTCGAAGTCGGCGCGGGAGAGCACCAGGCACTTGGCCAGAGGACCCTCCGGGGGCGCGGGCCAGAAGGCGATGCAAGTCGGTGCGAGCACACGGCTTACAGTCGCCAGCAGCGCAACGCTGCGCGCTGTGTATCCGGCGTCGTGGAGAGCGCGGTAGAACGCCCGGTAGTCGTCGACCACGACCACCAGGTCATACGCGCTGTGCGGGTCAGGGCTCGCCGACACCAGTCTGGAGCCGTACGCCAGCACGGCCGCGAGCCCGCGTCCGCCGGTCTTGCGCAGCCGGGTAGCCAGATGCTCGATGGGCGCAGTGACAACCATCACGCGGGCTCCGCCGGCACGGGCATCTGCCTCATTTCGTCGAGCAGTCCGGTCATGACGCCCCGCATCTCCATGATGAACGGCACCAGATCGGCGTCGGGCGGCGGCGAGTCGAAGGGCCCCCTGCACTCGACGCATGTGCGCATTGACGATAGGTTTCCGGCGAAGTCCTTGAGTCGCGCCCACTGCCACAAGCCGTCGGCCACCACGACGTAGACGCTCCAGCGCCGGGCGGTGAGGATGGTCGCGAGTCCGAGGGTCTTGAAGGGGCCGATGCGCCCGGTCCTGGTTCGAGTTCCCTCCGGGTACACGACGAAGGGGTTGTCGGAAGCGGCCGCTTCCTCGCGCAGCCGCACCAACTCGCCGCGCAGGGTTGCTCGCGGATCCACGAAGGGGTATCCGTACAACCGCGTCATGTGGGATATTAAGGGAACGCCTCGTTCGTAGCGCTTGCGCGTCAGAATGCGGGGATAGACGCCGCGCATCGACGCGACGACGAGGGGAATGTCGACGAGCGACTGGTGGTTCATGAGCACCAGAACCCCGGGCTTGGCGGGAACGCTGGGCAGCTCGCCGAACCGGGCGCCACCCATATGGCGTAGGAAGAAGATGACCACATGAGCCGTGAAGCGCTGCCACTCGGTGAGCACCGCGTCGCGGTTTCCCGGAAGCAATCGCGCCATGGGTGCGATCAGGAGGCGCTGAATCAAGTCGCAGGCCAGCAACGCGATGCTGAGCGCGGTAAGGGTCAAGGCGCCGCGGAGGTTCAATGACGAGTCCTGAATTGCCGGAGCGGTTCGATCGGCGAAAAATCGGGCAAACATATGACTAACATGCGAAACGCTAGCAGGAAGTCCGCTTCATCGTCAACGCGACACGGTGCGGCCGACGGGACAGCGCAACTCGCGGCGGCCGATGCGGACGGGCGGCGGGCCGCCTCCCGCCAGGGTGACGATCCACCGCCGCTTCGCCGGCTGAGCGACTACGACTACACCAACTTCTACTTCGGCGCGGGGACGGATCCGTTCACCATCCTGGAGCCGTTCGGTGAGTGGTGGAAGGACGCCGAGTTCACAGGGGGCTACTACCTCTACGGATTGCCGATGGGCACGGCCCCCGCCACGCGTGTGGAGATCGGCGACCCCAAGACCCGGGAGACGCTGCGGGGTCTCATAAACTTCGCCTCCTACAACTATCTGGGGCTCTCCTACCGTCCCGAGGTGATCGAGGCCATCTGTGACACGGTGCGAAAATATGGTGCCGGCGCCTCGGGGTCCCCGGTGCTCTCCGGCACCATGGACCTGCACAAGCGTCTCGCTCGCGACCTGGCAACCTTCAAGGGCAAGGAAGGCGCCCTCATCTTCCCGACCGGCTACAGCGCCAATGTTGGCCTGATCTCGGGCCTGATGCGTCCCGGCGACCTGATCGTGGCCGACAAGCTGGCCCACGCGAGCATCGTGGACGGGATGATTCTCTCCAAGGCGACGTCACGCTTCTTCAAGCACAACAGCGCGGCGGATCTCGACCGCAAGCTGCGCGGCTTCAACGGCAAGAAGCTTGTGGTCGTGGAGGGCGTCTACTCGATGGATGGGGATGTGGCCGATCTGCCCGCGATCGTCGACGTGTGCCGGCAGCATGGAGCGCGCCTCCTCATCGACGAGGCGCATTCCACCTTCGTCTACGGACCCAACGGCCGCGGGGTCGCCGAACATTTCGGGCTCGACGACGAGGTCGACATCCATCTGGGCACCTTCTCCAAGAGCCTGGGCGGCCTGGGAGGGTTTGTCGCGGGCTCCGCGGAGCTGATCTACTACCTGCGCGGATTCGCGCGTTCGCGTGTCTTCTCCTGCGCGCTTCCGCCGGGTGTCGTGGCGGGGTTGTTGAAGGCGCTGGAGATCGCCGGGAACGAGCCCGAACTGCGCGACAGGCTTTGGGACAACGCGCGCTACATGCACGCGCTCTTGCGAGAGGCGGGGGTGGATGTGGGCGACTCCACTTCCCAGGTGATCTCGATCATGATCCGCGACGACGCCGGCATCTTCCAGATCGCCGAAGACCTGTTGCACGAAGGCGTCTACATCAATCCCATCCGCTATCCCGCGGTGGGCAAGCACAAGTCGCGCTTCCGCATGTCCATCTCGGCGTCGCACACCAGGGCGGAGTTGACGGAAGGCGCCGAAATCATCGTCTCCATCTTAAAGAAATACGGAAAATGCCCCTGACCCGTTATCACTACTCTCAAGCCGTCAGCGCCTTCTTCGAGATCGCCACTTCCGATGCGCGACGCATTCTTCCGTCGCATCTGCAACCGCTCGAAGTGCAGCACGAAGCGAGCATTCTCGCGGTCACCGCCTTCGACTTCACCGGCAGCATGGTCGGCCCCTATCAGGAGATCGTGCTCTCGGTGATCGTGCCGCCACTGGTGAACCCGGGCCGCGGCATGGCGAAATCGGCGTTCTACCCCTTCCTCGTGGGCACGAGCACGGAGTCGTCTCGCGAGCACGCCATCGAACGCTGGCACCTCCCGCACTACATGAAGGACCTCGATATCAGCTTCCAGCCCTCGGACGGGCGGATGCGGGTCGAGGTGCGAGAGGGGGAACAGCCCATCCTGGACTTCGAGATCACCGACTACCGGTCGGATGCGGTCGATCATCTGTACCAGTCGTTCATGGTCAACGAGGATGATCAGTTCAAGGTGGACATTCACATGCGGGGGCCGCACAGCGAACACGAGGAGGAACTCGGATCGCTGAAGCTCTACGAGCACCCCATGACCTCCCAGCTCACGCTGGACCGGGTCGCCACGCTTCCGTTTCGCGAGCAGTGGATGAGGGACGGGGTCCAGGTGTTTGAGGAGCTGGAGCGGATCTGAGCGACGGGGTGCGCTCCTTCGTCATCTTCAACCCGGCGTCCGGGCACGGACGGGGCGCACGCCGGATTCCCCTCTACCGCGGGCTGCTGGACAAGCACCTCGAGTCCTACCAGTGGGCGTCGACCACGGCGCCCGGCGAGGAGGCCGCCCTCGCGGACAAGGCGATCGCCGCCGGGGCGAAGCTGGTGGTGGCGGTGGGGGGTGACGGCACCTGGAGCCAGGTGGCGCACCGCGTGGTGGCCTCCGGGCGGTCCGATGTCTCGCTGGGCCTTCTGGCTTCGGGCACCGGGAACGACTTCGCCAAGAGCCTCGGTCTGAGCTACGGCGACCCCGAGCAGGCGGTGGCCGCGCTGGCGGCAGGCAGGATCCGGCGCATCGATGTGGGGCGGGTGGTCTCGGAGTGGCGCCCCGCGCCACGCCCGGAGGTGGCTTCCGGGGTAGCCTGGCGCGATACCCCTCGCCACTTCCTGAACCTGCTGGGCTTTGGCTTCGACATCGCGGTGATCGACGCCAGCCTGCGGGCCCGTTTCCTGCGTGGCGCAGTCCTTTACAAGGTCACCGCTCTACAGCAGCTGTTTCTGTACAAGAGCCCCCGGCTCCGGCTTTCGGACGGCGGGGGATGGAGCACCGAAGGACGGCACCTCATGCTCACGATATCCAACGGGCGCATCTTCGGGGGCGGATTCCCCATCGCCCCGGACGCCGACCTGCAGGACGGACGGCTGGATGCGTGCGCGATCGCCGACGCCTCTCCGGTGGGGCGCGCCCGCCTGTTCAGGCTGGCCGAGAAAGGCAGGCATGTGAACGAGAAGGGCGTCGCCCTGCGGCAGGACCGCACCTTTGCGGTGCGCTTCGACCAGCGCGTACGTTACGAGGTTGACGGGGACGTCCACCAGTCACGGACCGGCGAGGTTCGAGTGGATGTCGTTCCCTCGGCACTCTCGGTGGTCGTGCCGTGAAGGAGGTTGGATGGATCACCTTGCCGCCGCCCCGCCACGCACTGCTCAGCCCATCCGCGTAGTCACGGCCGCGTCGCTCTTCGACGGGCACGACGCCGCCATCAGCGTGATGCGCCGGATCCTCCAGGATTCGGGCGCCGAGGTCATCCACCTGGGGCACAACCGCTCCGCTCTGGAGATCGCGGAGTGCGCGATTCAGGAGGACGCGCACGCCATCGCCATCAGTTCGTACCAGGGCGGGCACATGGAGTTCTTCACCTACGTGCGCGACCTGCTGCGGCAGCGGGGCGCGGACATCCGCATCTTCGGGGGCGGCGGCGGGACGATCCTGCCCGCCGAGATCGAAGAGTTGCACCGGCGCGGCATCGACCGGGTCTTTTCACCGGACGACGGTCGGGCGATGGGTCTTCAGGGGATGATCGACGAGGTGCTTCGGGTCGCGCGCGACTCGATGCCCTCGTCGATCGCGGATCCGGAGGGCGTGCTGCGCTCGCTCCCGCGGGGAGACGCGGGGGCGGTGGCGCGCCTGATCTCCGCGGTCGAGAACGGCTACGAGGGCGCGGACGAAGCGATGGAGGTGGTGGCGGAGATGTCGGCAACCCGCTGCGTGCCTGTCCTTGGCGTGACCGGCACCGGGGGATCGGGCAAGTCGTCGCTGGTGGACGAGCTGGTTCGGCGCTACCTGTCCGGGACCGCGGAGGGCCGGGTGGCGATCATCTCCGTCGACCCGTCCAAGCGCCGGACCGGGGGCGCGCTTCTGGGTGACCGCATCCGGGTGAACAGCGCCAGCAGTCCCCGGGTCTACATGCGCTCGCTGGCCACCCGCGCCTCGACCCTCGGCCTGTCGCCGCACGCGCGCCAGGCGGCGGACATCTGCAAGGTCGCCGGCTACGACCTGGTCATCATCGAGACGCCCGGCATCGGCCAGTTCGGCGCCGAGGTGGTGGGGCACTCGGATGTGTCGCTGTACGTGATGACGGCCGAGTACGGCGCCGCCAGCCAGCTCGAGAAGATCGACATGCTCGACTACGCGGACGTGGTCGCCATCAACAAGTTCGACCGCCCGGGGGCGCTCGACGCGCTCCGGGACGTACGCAAGCAGTACCGGCGCAACCACCGCCTTTGGAGCGTCCCCGACGAGGCGCTGCCGGTCTACGGAACGGTGGCCTCCCGCTTCAACGACGCCGGCGTCAACCGGCTGTACCTGGCGCTCCTCGACCAGCTGCGGCACAAGACCGGCGCGCCCCTCGAGACGGAGCGCGATCCTGTCGACGACGGCCGCGTCGAGCACCGGGTGATTCCACCGGAACGCACCCGCTACCTGGCGGAGATCGTGGAGGCGAGCCGGGGCTACGATCGCCGGGTGGACGAGCAGGTGGGTATGGCCCGGCAGCTGTACCAGCTCTACGGCACGATCCGGCTGCTGCGGTCCGGCGACGGTGCTGGCGGCGCGACGTTTCCCGGCTCGCGCGAGACCGGCCTTGCCGGCACGGAAGCCTCAAGCTCGCCCTGGCCCACCGCCGCCGGCAAGGGAGTCTCCGGCTCGCCCGCCACGCCCCGCGACGATCTGGCGGAGGTCGCGCCCGAGCTGCGCGCCTCGCCCGCCGAGGACGAACCGCTCGCCCGGCTGATCGACCTGTACCGGCGGACGCGCGAGCGGCTGGACGGGGACAGCCTGGCCCTGCTGCGGGAATGGCCGGCGGTGAAGCGCCGCTACCGGGCCGATACCTACACGTTCCAGGTTCGCGACCGGACGCTGGAGCAGAGCCTCTTCACCGAATCGCTCGCCGGCTCGCGCATCCCCCGGGTGGTGCTGCCCCGGTTCCGCGACTGGGGCGAGGTGCTGCGTTGGCGGCTCACCGAGAACGTCCCGGGGGAGTTTCCCTATGCCGCAGCGGTCTTCCCGCTGCGGCATAGGGAGGAACACCCGCAGCGCATGTTCGCGGGCGAGGGCGGGCCCGAGCGCACCAACCGGCGCTTCCACTTCCTCAGCCGCGCCAGCCTGGCCAACCGTCTCTCCACCGCCTTCGACTCGGTCACGCTCTATGGCGAGGACCCGGACGAGCGCATGGACATCTACGGGAAGGTCGGCAACTCCGGAGTGAGCGTGGCCTCGGTCGACGACGCCAAGAAGCTCTACTCCGGCTTCAACCTCGCCGACCCGTCCACCAGCGTGTCGATGACCATCAACGGGCCCGCCCCCATGCTGCTGGGCTTCTTCCTCAACGCGGCCATCGACCAGCAGTGCGAACTCCACATCCGCGAGAGCGGGCTGGAGGCGGAGGTGGAGGGGCGCATCCAGGCCATGTACCGCGACCGCGGCGTGGAGCGTCCCCGCTACCAGGGCGCACTTCCCGAGGGGAACGACGGCCTCGGCCTGATGCTGCTCGGCGTGAGCGGGGACGAAGTCCTCCCGCCCGAGGTCTACCAGCGCATCCGCCGCGAGACCCTCGCCGTCGTCCGCGGCACGGTCCAGGCCGACATCCTCAAGGAGGACCAGGCGCAGAACACCTGCATCTTCTCCATCGAGTTGGCGATTCGCCTGATGGGGGACATTCAGCAGTACTTCATCGATGAAGGGGTTCGGAACTTCTATTCGGTGTCGATTTCCGGATACCACATCGCGGAAGCCGGCGCCAATCCCATCACGCAGCTCGCGCTAACGCTCGCGAACGGCTTTACCTACATCGAGTACTACCGTTCGCGCGGGATGCGCGTTGACGACTTCGCGCCCAACCTGTCGTTCTTCTTCTCCAACGGCATGGACCCGGAGTACGTGGTGCTGGGCCGGGTGGCGCGCCGCATCTGGGCGAAGGCGATGAGGCACGTGTACGGCGCGAACGCCCGCTCGCAGAGGCTCAAGTATCACATCCAGACCTCGGGGCGAAGCCTGCACGCGCAGGAGATCGCCTTCAACGACATCCGCACCACCCTGCAGGCGCTCTACGCCCTGTACGACAACTGCAACTCGCTGCACACCAACGCTTACGACGAAGCCATCACCACACCGACCGAGGAGAGCGTGCGCCGGGCGCTGGCGATTCAGCTCGTCATCAGCCAGGAACTCGGGCTGTCGCGCAACGAGAACCCGCTCCAGGGCTCGTTCATCATCGAAGAGCTGACCGACCTGGTGGAGGAGGCGGTGATGCGCGAGTTCCTGCGGCTCTCGGAGCGTGGCGGGGTGCTCGGGGCGATGGAGCGCATGTACCAGCGCGGCCGCATTCAGGACGAGTCTCTCGAGTACGAGTCGCGCAAGCACAGCGGCGAACTTCCGATCGTGGGGGTGAATACCTTCCTGGGTCCGGAGGGCTCGCCCACCAGGGTTCCCGCCGAAGTCATCCGCGCGACCACCAGGGAGAAGGACTACGCGATCGCCTCCAACGAGGCCCTCAAGACCCGCAACCGGGGCCGCGCCGAAGCCGCGCTCGAGGAGCTGAGGCGGGTCGCGCTGGCGGGCGGCAACACCTTCGCCGCGCTCATGGAGGCCTGCCAGGTGTGCACCCTGGGGCAGATCACGGCGGTGCTGTACGAAGTGGGCGGGCAGTACCGGCGAAACATGTAGGGGGGCGATCTGCGGGGCGGAGGCGGGCTGCGTTCTTCTTGCCGTTGCAATCCAACGCATTTTTCCCGCAGGAGTGACATGTCATCAGATTGGCGGTGGGCACGTAGCAGGGCCATTCGGCCGAGGAGCAACGTCGAGCGATGCGTCTGGACGAAACGCATCGGCGCTCGAATGCAGTCGGGGTTGCGCCACGGGCTGCTCGCCACGGCCATCCTTTGCGCCGCCCTGACCGCCGCCTCGTGCGCCGCCCCCGGACCCCGCGCCCGCATCTCGGAGGAGGAGCGCGTCCTCGACACGTACCCGTTCTCGGACCCGAATCCCGTGCCGATGCTCGCCACCGACCGCAGGCTGTACCCTTACCACACGTTCGAGGGATACGCCGCGACGCCGGAGCCCAGGGAATGGAAGGTCGTGCGGATGGAGAACGATCTCATAGAGGTCTTCGTCCTTCCCGAAGTGGGCGGCAAGGTGTGGGGGGCCGTGGTGAAGGCGACCGGCCACGAGTTCATCTATCGGAACGAAGTGATGAAATTCCGGGACATCGCCCTGCGCGGCCCGTGGACCTCGGGCGGTATCGAGTTCAACTTCGGCGTGATCGGGCACACGCCGGCCACCGCCACCCCCGTCGACTATCACATGCGGGAGAACGCGGACGGCAGCGTGAGTACCATCGTCGGCGCCATGGACCTCCCGTCGCGCACCCCGTGGCGCGTCGAGATACGCCTTCCTCCGGACCGGGCCGCCTTCGAGACGCGCGTCCTGTGGTACAACCCGACCCCGCTGGAGCAGCCCTACTACAACTGGATGACGGCCGCGGCCTTCGCCCGGGACGACCTGGAGTTGTTCGTGCCCGGCAACGCCTATCTGGAGCACTCCGGCCGGGTGCGCCCATGGCCCGTGGACGAGGACGGGCGCTTCCTGCCTCTCTACCGCAACAACGCGTTCGGAGGAAGCAAGTCCTACCACGTGGTGGGCGCGCTGAACGACTTCTTCGGCGGTTATTATCACGACGATGGCTACGGCTGGGGACACTGGGCCCGCCACGAAGACATGCCTGGGCGCAAGATGTGGCTGTGGGCGCTGTCCCGCGAAGGCGGCATCTGGGAGGACCTCCTCACCGACACGGACGGGCAGTACGTCGAGTTCCAGGCGGGACGGCTGCACGTGCAGTATCAGCCGGGAGCAGACCGCAACCCCATCTCACAGGCCGGATTCGACCCCCTCTCGGCCAGCCGCTGGACCGAAACGTGGTTCCCGCTGGAGGGGACGGGCGGCCTCACCGACGCTTCCCCCCACGGCGCCATGCACGTCGAAAAGGAGGGTGACCGCCTTCGGGTGGTCGTCCAGGCGTTCGGGGCCGATGCCGACACGGTGAAGGCATGGTCCGGCGGTGAACAGATCGCGGCACGGACGGTGGCGCTCGAACCCCTCGAGCCGGTGGTGGTCGAGTTCGACGTCGCGTCCGACAGCCCGTGGCGCGTTTCGCTGCCCGGACTCGGTCTGGAAGGCTGCTCGAACCCGGGCGAAACCGGTCTCGGTGGCATTTGCGGACTCGGCGGGGAGCGCTCGCTGTCCCGGCCAATTGCGACGGACCCCGAGGCGTGGGACGCCCTCCCTGAGACGGATCGCCTCGTGTTTGAGGCACGAGAACTGGCGCGTGGCCGCCGCTACGCTGAAGCGCGGGCGCTCTACGACCGGGCGGTCGCAGCCGAACCGTGGAACCGGGAGGCGCTGCTGGGCCTCGGCGCGCTGGCGCTGAGGTCGGCCCGCTACGAGGAGGGCCTCGCCCAGGCGCGGCACGCGCTCCAACTCGACACGTACGATCCGGAGGCCAACTTCCTTGCCGGGAACCTGTATCGCGCCCTGGGGCGCCGCGCCGACTCGTTCGACTCGTTCGGCTGGGCCGCCCGGTCGGTGGCCTTCCGTGCCGCGGCGCGCGTTCGGCTGGCGGAGCTGGTGCTCGACGGTCGGGACCTGGCCGAGGCGCGCCGCCACGCCGCGCTGGCACTCGACCACGACCGGGGAAGCATTCCGGCGCGCGAGGTGCTGGCGATCGCGTCACGTCTGGCGAGGGACGAAACCGGCGCGGCACGCGTGCACGCGGAGCTGCTCGAGCTCGACCCACTCAACCATTTCGTGCTGGCCGAGCGGTACCTGGCGGCGCGCGCCGGAGGGTCCGAGGACCAAGAGGCCGCGGGCGGCGCCGCTGCGGCCCGCCTGGCCGCGTCGATGCGGAGCGAGTATCCGGGGCAGACACTGCTGGAGCTCGCCGTGAGCTACGCGAACCGAGGGCTGCCGGGCGATGCCGCGCGCCTGCTGGAGCTGGCGGACGAGGTGGGCGGCGGCCCCGTGGCCGCGGCGTGGCACGCCTTCCTGGTTGACGATGCCGACATGCTTGGAGCGGAGGTCGATCCCGATCTCGCCTTCCCCTACCGCGCCGAGACCTTGCCGGTCCTGCGCTGGGCAGCCCGCGAAGACCCGCAATGGGGCTGGCGGTACCTGCTGGGCCTGAACCTGTGGGCGCTCGATCGCGACGCCGAGGCGGCCGATGTGCTGGCGACCCTCGGCGACGAACCCGACTACGGACCCGCATACGCCGCGCGCGCACACCTGACTGAGGCCATGGGCGGCGACCCGGGGCCCGACTTCCGGCGCTCGGTCGCCGTGGATCCCGGCAGCCGTCTCCTCCGCGTTTCCCTCATCCGGCACTTGCAGGAAGCGGGACGCTGGGCGGAGGCGCTCGAGGCGTCCGGCCGGGGCCGGGAGTTCTTCCCGGGCGACTTCAACCTCGACCTCCTCCACGTGCGCGCGCTCCTCCAGGCGGGCGACCACGGCGAGGCGATTCGGATCCTGGCGAACACGCGCGTCCTTCCCTCGGAGAACACCCGCGAGAGCCACCGCCTGTACGAGTTCGCGCATGTCGGGGCCGCGCTGGACGAACTCGATGCCGGGAACCGCGCGGCCGCCCGCCGTCATCTGGAGACCGCGCTGCTGTGGCCGGAATCGCTCGGTCAGGGCCGTCCCTTCGATCCGGACGAGCGGCTGGTGCGGTTCCTGCTCGGGGTCGTGGCGGAAGACGCCGACGGTGGGCCCGAGGCCGAGTCTGCCGATGCCGAGGCGGTCGCCTCACTGGGCGCCCGCGCCGATTCGCTCGCCCGTGCGGCGTCCCCCAGCGCTGCTATCGAGCGAACCCTCGTCCGCCGGGCGCTCGCCGCAGCCCTGCGGTTGGAAGGCAGGTGACCTGCTGCGGGAGATCTCCGGGCAACTGGCGAGGGCCGCGGGGCCCGTAACGACGGGCTGGATGAAGGTGCTCACGCTGTTGTATCAGGGCCAGTGTCAACTGCGCCTCCGTTCCGGAGATGTCGTTGCCAGGTTTGTCGCCGCACAGCTCGCTAACGGACAACACGTCATTCTATGCCGATCAGCCGACCCCGTTAGGAAGTTCTCGTCCGATGACATCCTGGGGGCTCAAGGGGACAACCTCCGATGGACGCCAGGTAGCGACTAGACCCAACTTCCAGCGGAATCCGGGCCTCCTGACGCTGTAACTCATTGGCAGGCGGGTGTTTTGGCGGGATTGTCGTGGTGTCTGGCGTACCCATGTAGTGTAAGAGATATCAACTTGCCATAACTCATTGTAGTCGTTATTATAATACCCATGTATGTCGAACGCGTGCCCAACCGGAGCTCCCCGCCCGCCGTGCTGCTGCGCGAGTCCTTCCGCGAAGACGGCAAGGTCAAGAAACGCACCCTCGCCAACCTGTCGAAGTGGCCCGACGATCTGGTCGAGGGGTTCCGCGTCCTGCTCAAGGGCGGCGTCGCGCTGCCCTCCCTCGGCGACGCCTTCGCCATCCTCCGCTCCCGGCCCCACGGCCACGCCGCCGCCGTGCTGGGAACCGCCCGCCGCCTCGGCCTCGAGAAGCTCCTGGACCGCCGCCCCTCGCGCGACCGGGCCCTGGCCACCGCCATGATCCTCGCCCGCATCCTGGATCCCCGCTCCAAGTTGGCCACCGCCCGCTCCCTGTCCCGCGAGACCCTGACCCACACGCTGGGCGAGGAACTCGGCGTCGAGGACGCCGGCGAGAACGAGCTCTACCGCGCCATGGACTGGCTGCTCAAGCGCCAGGCCCGCATCGAGCGCCACCTGGCGGCCCGGCACCTCGAAGAGGGCGCCCTGGTGCTCTGCGACGTCACCTCGGTCTACTTCGAGGGCTCGAAGTGTCCGCTGGCCAAGCGCGGCTACTCCCGCGACGGCAAGCGCGGCAAGCTCCAGATCGTCTTCGCGCTGCTGTGCAACCGCGAGGGCTGCCCGGTCGCCGCGGAGGTCTTCGAGGGCAACACCGCCGATCCCGGCACGCTGGCCACCCAGCTGGAGAAGCTGCGCAAACGCTTCTCCCTGTCGCGCATCGTCCTGGTCGGCGACCGGGGGCTGCTGACCGACGCCCGCATCCGCGAGGAGGTCCGGCCCGCGGGCCTGGGGTGGATCACCGCGCTGCGGGCTCCGGCGATCCGCAAGCTGGTCAAGGGCGGCACCTTGCAGCTCTCCCTCTTCGACGAACAGGATCTGGCCGAGATCACCGCGCCCGAGTTGTTCCCGGGGGAGCGCCTGGTGGTGTGCCGCAACCCGCTGCTGGCCGCCGAGCGGGCCCGCAAGCGGCTCGACCTGCTCGCGGCCACCGAACGCGAGCTGGACAAGGTCGTGGCCGCCACCCGGCGCGAGCAGCGGCCCCTGCGAGGCAAGGACAAGATCGCCGTGCGCGCCGACCGGGCGCTGCGCCGCTTCAAGGTCGGCAAGCACTTCGACACCGAGAGCACCGACGACGGCTTCTCGTATGTGCGCAACGAGGACCGCATCGCCGTAGAGGCCGCCCTCGACGGCATCTACGTCATCCGCACCAACGTGCCCGCCGAGGAGCTCCCGGCCGAAGAGGCGGTCCGGCGGCCTACAAGAGCCTGAGCCGCGTCGAGCGGGCGTTCCGCAGCTACAAGACGGTGGATCTCAAGGTGCGCCCGGTCCACCACCGCCTCGAAGGCCGGGTCCGGGCCCACGTCTTCCTCTGCATGCTCGCCTACTACGTCGAGTGGCACATGCGCCGCGCGCTCGCGCCGCTGCTCTTCGACGACGACGATCCCGCCGCGGCCGAGGCCGCCAGATCCTCGCCCGTCGCCCCCGCCCGTCCCTCTCCCTCGGCCCACGCCAAGGCGGGCAGGAAACGCACCCCCGGCGGCCTGCCCGTCCACAGCTTCCAGACCTTGCTGGCCGACCTCGCCACGCTCACCCGCAACCGCGTTCAGCCCGCCGCACAGGGGGCCGTGGCCGCCGATGTCCTCACCCGCCCCACCCCGCTCCAGGCCGAATCCTTCCGCCTCCTCGGCGTCCGCCCCTGACCCGTACCCAGTAGCGTACACCCCCGGACCACGGCTATGTCGCCGCACTGCACTAAGTTGCCCGCTTCTGGGAATTCGAAGTTGGGACTAGAGGCGAGCTTTGGCCGCAGGACTTTCCCGGCACCGTGCCACGCGAATGGGGCTACGGGAGTTGGTGTGGGTACACTCCACAACGGCCTTCGGGTGAGGACGCGATCTAGCGTGCCAGACACTATTCGCTACGGTCTTACCAATGTACGACCGCCTCGCCGTCCGCATCTCGCTCTTTGCCTTGGGTCAGGTGACACATCAATCGACGCAAGATTGCTTCGGATTCCGGACTGCGAGCTGATCTTCGATCGCGTCAAAGTTCTTCGTGATACGGAGGTGACCTGCGAGCTTGAGATATCAACACAGGGGCAGCTGGCAACGGAAGAGACGCAGCGCGTCGCTTCGGACGTGTGCTATCTGCTTTCGATCGCGCAAGGGTGCAAAGTGGAGTGGATATATTGCGACGAGTACGATAGGGAAGGCCTCATCTGCCGCGCACATTGGATGCGACATACGAGGCCCTTCGGTGGTCTTGAGGTTGTACGTACGCATCCGATCCGGGGCATACGAGAGTTCCTTGAGATGACCTATCCGACGTACATGCGACGACGCGATGCATGGAGCCTGACGAGCGGACCCATCGACCAGTACTTGGAAGCGAAGGCGGACGAAGGTTCACGAAATCATTGACTGACCTCGTTTCCGCCACACATCCCAGGTGCTTCCGGATCGATACTTTGAGGCGGTCGCCGAGAACGATCTTCGAGACAAGCTGCTGGGCCTGAATCGCGAGTCATTCGAGCGCATACTCGAGTAACTTGCAAAGGATGTCGACTTGAACCTGACGCAGGATGAGCGAAGGCGGTTCATCCGTTCTCGTAGCGCTTTGGTACACAAAGGACAGTTTGCTACGGGTTCGCCAATCGAGGAGTACCTCTTTATGGTAAACATCCTCGACCGAATCTACTTGAAGCTTATCGGGACACAAAGCCCAAGTTGGCGTCACTCGCCGATCCTGCGGGACCGCTGTCCTCTTCCAGATCCTCACGCTTCCAGAGACTCCTCCATGGCTTGCCGGGCAGCGACTTCGATCGCCCAGGGGATCGCCGAATCGCGGTAGAGCGCGGCGCCGTTGGAAAGCGTGGGGCTTCCACCCATCAACGGGGCGCCGGGATGGGCCGATGGGATCGGCGGCAAGCTTGCGGGCACGGACTCCGGTCTCATCCGCGAACCCGCCTGCATCCTTGACCTTGATACGTCCGTTCGCGCTCGCTCTTTCGGCGCATCCGCCCGCACTCGCCCCACCGGCGCATCCGCCCGCGCTCGCTCTTTCGGCGCATCCGCCCGCACTCGCCCCACCGGCGCATCCGCCCGCACTCGCCCCACCGGCGCATCCGCCAGCATCCACCTCACCGGCGGCGCATCCGCCAGCATCCTCCCCTTCCGCGTAACAAACAACACCGTTCCGTCGCGGCTCACGGAAACCTTGACCCGCCCCTCATGAACCGTGCGGTGGTGCCGCTGGCAGAGCAGCACCGTGTTCCTGAGGCTCGTCTCGCCCCCGTCCGCCCAGTGCTTCACATGGTGCGCCTCCGTGAAGCGGCCCGCGCACCCCGGAAACCGGCATCCCCGGTCGCGTTCCTCCAGCGCCCGCCGGATGTGCGGCGGAATCGTGCGCGTCCGGCGGCCCACGTTCAGCACCGACCCGTCCTTCGCGTGCACCATGGCGACGACCGCGGCGTCGCATGCCATGCGCCGGGACGTCTCCGCGGAAACGCGGATCCCGTCCAGATCCGAGCGCCCGGGCTCGCCTTCTGCGGCCAGCGTCGCGGCGTCGCAGTGGACCATGACCTGGTAGCGCTCCGCGCGGGTGCCGGACTCGATACCGGGTTCGGTGTCCGGGGCACTGCTCGGTTGGTCCGTTGGCGTCGCAACCGATTCGCCCCGCGACGCTGCCTCCGATTCGGTGATCCGTGCACCGTTGGGTACGCCCAAGTCGCCGCCCGGGATGGCGCCCGAGCTGCTGTGGGCGCCGTTGCCCGAGTCACGGGAGTTGTCACCCAAACCCAGCGGACGGCCGCGGGAGTCACGAGACTCGTCACGACATTCGCCACCCCTGAAGCCCGCCGCCAGCGCCCGCTCCGCCAGCAGCCCCACCGCGTCCGCCCGCCGCTGCTTCGGCTTTGGGCGCGCATCTCCGGTATCGCGCCGATCTCCGCCATCGCGCGAATCGGCGGCACCCCTCTCGCGCCGGAACAGCGCATCGGACGCCGCCTCCACTGCTCGCATCAGCACCGCCCCCACCTCCGGCTCCAGACGCCCCTTCACCACGTACATCCCGTCGCCGTCCACGAAGACCGAGAACGCGCGGCTGCGGTGCCGGGCCTCTTCCACCGTCAGCTCCCCCTCGCGAGACAACTTCTTCCACATGCGCACCATCCGCTCCAGCTTCGCCGCCGAACCGGCTTGCGCGAACTTGAGCAGCTCTCCCTCGCTTGCGGGCGTCGCCACGCGGGTCAGCGCCCGCACTTTGGTGTAGGAGATCCGGCCCTCCCTCAGGGCATCGGCGGTCTGCGGCAGGCCCGCGAGGGCGCGGGCGGTCCGGACCCGTTCGCGGGCGGGACCGATCTTGATGCCGATTCTCCAGGCCAGCCACTCGGCGCTGGAGGAGAACTCACCCTTCCAGCCGCCGCGGCGGTCGAAGTCGGCGATCAGGGTCATCATCCGGGATTCCGCCGAGTTGATGCGCGCCGCCAGCTCCGCGATGCGCTCGCCCAGGAGGAAGAGTTCGTCGTCGTCATCTTCACTGGCGCCGGGACCGGAGGGCGCGAGAATGGCGCGGGCGGCTCCGGCGTTGGCGCTGGGAATATCGCCGTCGGCAACGTGGGTCAATCCCTTTGCGCCGGGAGGAACGTCGGTGGCAGTCGGGGTCACGGCGTTGGCGCCAACCGCCTCCCGTCTGGCATCTGGATTCGCGAAGGCTTCGGGCCGGGGCCCGGCGTGTTCCCGGACCATCGCGGGCCAGGGAGAGTGCCCTTGGCGGCTCCCGTACCAGAAGTCTGCAGGTGCGATCATCGATCCTCCTAACAAGGGACTGTGCAATGATTTATGTATAAATATAACGGTGCCGCAATCGGACTCTGAGGATGACCTGGAGTGGCCGAAGTCGGGTCGGGAGACCTTCGTAGGGGGAAGCGGCTTGGGAACACTGTCAGGGGGCCTGTGAGCCCCCGTGCCGGGCAATCGTAGCCGGATGCCGGACTTCGCCGAACAGCGAGTTCCGAATCCGTCAATGGCAGAATGGGACTACCCAATATGAAGGCGGGCGACCGATCCAGGACCACCACGGGGTCACAGCACTCCGCACCCGTCAATGGCCGATTGGGACTGGCGAATGTGATGTCGGGCGACTGCCGACACAGAGTTCGTCTCCGCACGCCGCCGGTCGATCGGGACTCGGCGCACGGTCAACGCGTGGCGGAAGCTCTACTCACCGTCTACCACG
Organism: Longimicrobiales bacterium; assembly: GCA_965225805.1. Taxonomy (GTDB): domain Bacteria; phylum Gemmatimonadota; class Gemmatimonadetes; order Longimicrobiales; family Gaopeijiaceae; genus BD2-11. Next base: position 4,217,936 of record OZ245327.1, on the reverse strand, counting down.
GAGTCGCAGGTTCTTGATCCGTCAATTGCAGAAGAGCACCTGCAAGTGGAAGTTGGGCAACACTGGCCGCAAACGATGACGCCGGCTGGCAAATTTGGGGGAACGACGGACGCCGCCGGTCGCGAGAGCAAAGCTGACTCGGCTTGTCCAGACCGCGCGGGGTATTGCAAAACCACGACTGTACGCGCGTTGAAAAAGCACGAGGGAATGCGTTGCAAAGCACGAATGGACTGCCACGCGCCGCAAAACGGCGAACAGATACGCCCTGAGTCCGGCTTTGTCGAAGATCCTGCGGGGAGAGTTGAGCCCCTGCTACCTGGCCGCCACCTCCGGCACCCTCGCCAGCGCCCGCGCCTTGGCGACGACCGCCTCCGCCGTGATCCCGAACTTCTCGAAAAGCACGGCGCCCGGGGCCGATGCCCCGAAGTGGTCGATACCCACCGACGCGCCCCGGGTGCCGGTCCAGCGGGGCCAACTCGCGGTGCTGCCGGCCTCCACCGAGACCCGCGCGGTCATCTCCGGGGGAAGCACCTCGTGCCGGTAGCCCTCCGGCTGTTGGGCGAAAAGGAACCAGCTGGGCATCGACACCACCCGGGTGGGCACGCCTTCCGCCTGAAGCGCCGCCCGCGCCCGCACCGCTACGCCCACCTCGGAGCCGCTCGCAATGAGGATCACTTCGGGGTCGCCGTCCGCTTCGAGCAGGATGTAGCCGCCGCGGTGCAGGCCGGTCGCGGGAGACGCCTCGTCGCGGTCGATGGTCGCCACCGCTTGGCGGGTGAGCGCGAGGAAGCTCGGCCCGCGGGTGTACGCGAGCGCCGCGCGCCACGCCTCGGCCGTCTCGGGCCCGTCCGCGGGGCGCAGGTCGAGCACGCCCGGGATGGCGCGCAGGGAAGCCAGGTGCTCGATGGGCTGATGGGTCGGGCCGTCTTCGCCCACGCCGATGCTGTCGTGGGTGAAGACGTAGGTGACCGGCAGGTGCATGAGCGCCGCCAGCCGGATGGACGGGCGCATGTAATCGGAGAAGATGAGGAAGGTACCCCCATATGGGCGCACGCCGCGGTGCAGGGCCATCCCGTTCAGGATGCCGCCCATGGCGTGCTCGCGCACTCCGAAGTGGATGACGCGGCCGCCGGGAGTGTCCGGAAGCAGATTGTCCGCGCCGGCCAGGGTCGTCTTGTTGGAGCCCGCCAGGTCGGCGGAGCCACCCAGCAGGTTGGGGATGCGCCTCCCCAGCCCCTGGAGCACCTGCCCGGAAAACACCCGGGTCGCCATCGGCTTTGGCGGTGCGCTCAGGTCGGGGATGTCCGCGTCCCACCCGGACGGGAGTTCGCCCGCCAGCGCCGCCTCCAGCTCCGAGGCCGCGGCGGGGTGAGCCGCCTGGTAAGCCTGCCAGCGCTCGTTCCAGCTCGCCTCCAGCCCAGCCCCGCGCGTCCCCGCCTCCCGCCAGTGCGCCAGCGCCTCCGCCTCCACGTGGAAGGGGTCGCCCGAGGGGTAGCCGAGGTTGCGTTTGGTCGCGCCCACCTCGTCCACGCCCAGCGGCGCCCCGTGGGCGCTCGACGAGCCCGCCTTACCGGGGCTGCCGTACCCGATGGTCGTGCGCACCATGACCAGCGAGGGACGATCCGTCTCCGCCCGTGCTCCCTCCAGCGCCGCGTCCAGGGCGGCCAGGTCGTTGCCGTCGTCCACCCGGCGCACCTCCCACCCGTACCCGCGGAAGCGCTGCGCGTGGTCGGTGGAGCAGGACAGCTCCGTCCCGCCATCGATGGTGACGCGGTTGTCGTCGAACACCCAGATCAGCTTGCCCAGCCGCTGATGGCCGGCGAAGTCGGCCGCCTCGTGGGAGATCCCCTCCATCAGGTCCCCGTCGGAGCAGAGCGCGAACGTGTGGTGGTCCACCACCGCGTGCCCCGGGCGGTTGAAGCGGTCCGCCAGCCAGCGCTCGGCGAGCGCCATCCCCACCGAGTTGGCCACCCCCTGGCCGAGAGGACCGGTGGTGGTTTCCACCCCCGGCGTGTGCCCGCGCTCCGGGTGGCCCGGTGTCATCGAGCCCCACTGCCGGAAATTCCGTATCTGCTCCAGCGGCAGGTCGTAGCCGGTCAGGTGTAGGAGCGAGTAGATGAGCATGGAGGCGTGCCCGGCCGAGAGCACGAAGCGGTCCCGGTTGCTCCACTCGGGGTTCGTCGGGTTGTGGCGCAGGTGCCGGGTCCAGAGCAGGTACGCCACGGGCGCCAGCCCCATGGGCGCCCCCGGATGCCCGGAATTGGCCTTCTGCACGGCGTCCATGGAGAGGACCCGCACCGCGTCGACGGCGAGGCGCGAGACTGCGGGATCCGGAAGCGGGGAAGCGGGCATTTCAGCCATTCCTCATGGTGGAGCGGTGGGCATGGGAGATGCGGTGGGGATGGCTCGCGGGCGAATCGCGGGTGGCGCGACCGATACGCCAAATGCGTAAGTTACGTAACTTGCGTAATATGCCGGTCGCGAGGCGCGAGACAGATCGGGGCAGCGGATGCAGTTCGCACGGCGCCGCCGCGTGTCGGGAAGCCGGCCTCACCCGACCACCAGGTTGATCAGCCGTCCCGGCACATGGATGACGCGGCGTACGGTCCCGTTCTCGAGAAAGCGGGCGACGTTCTCCTGAGTGCGCGCGAGCGCCACCGCATCCTCCCGGCTCATCTCCGAGGAACCTTCGATCGTGCCGCGCACCTTGCCGTTCACCTGCACCGCGAGGGTGACGATGCGCCGCCTTGCCTTGTCCGGGTCGTATTCGGGCCAGCGGGCTCCGCCGAACAGGCCTCCCTCGTGCCCAAGCCGCTCCCACAGCTCTTCGGCGATGTGCGGCGCAAAGGGCGCCACCATGAGGACGATCGGCTCGATCTCGGCGCGCGCCGGCGTCCGTTCCCCCGCCCGCACCGCGTTCAGGTACTCCATCATGCTGGAGATGCAGGTGTTGTATTGGAGATCCGCGATCTGGCGGGTGACCTGCTGGATGGTGCGGTGCAGTTGCCCCTCGAGGCGCGGGTCCGGGTCCGCGTCGTTTGCCGAGGCGCGCAGCACCGTGTCCCACAGCCGCCTCAGGAAGCCGAGCGGGCCGCGAATGCCGTCGTCGCGGTAGTCTCCCCCCTCGGTGAATGGCCCCAGGAACATCAGGTACAGGCGGAAGGTGTCGGCGCCGAACTCCTCGATGACCGGATCCGGGGTGACCACGTTGCCCTTCGTCTTCGACATCTTGCGTCCGTCCTTGACGATGATGCCGTGGGCGCGAAACCTCGTGAAGGGCTCCTCGAAATCCAGTAGCCCGATGTCGTGCAGCGCCATCGTGATGAAGCGCGCGTACATCAGATGCAGCACCGCGTGCTCGTTGCCGCCGATGTAGCTGTCAACCGGGAGCCAGCGCCGGGTCAGGGCCGCGTCGAAAGCGACATCGTCGCAATCGGCCGAGGGGTAGCGCAGGAAGTACCAGGAGCTGTCGAGGAAGGTGTCCGAGACGTCGGTCTCGCGGCGTGCGGCCGCTCCGCAGGCGGGGCAGGGGACGCTGTACCACGACTCGACCCTTGCGAGCGGGCCAACGCCGTCGTCGTCGGGCTTGAAGTCCTCGACGCGGGGCAGGATCACCGGCAGATCGCTGTCCGGAACCGGGACCGCGCCGCAGTCCGGACAGTACACGATGGGGATGGGCGGGCCCCAGTAGCGCTGGCGCGAGATGCACCAGTCGCGCAGGTGGTAGTTGATCTGCTTCTCACCCAGGCCACGTTGCTCCAGGTCGGCGGTGATCGCGGCCTTCCCCTCCGCGACCCTCAGCCCGTCGAAGCGCCCGGAGTTGACCATCCGTCCCGCCGCGTGGTCGATGTAGGCCTCCTCGAGCGGAGTGTCGGCGTCGTCCTCCGGCCCCGCCACCACGCGCACCACGGGTAGTCCGAACGCGTTCGCGAACTCGAAGTCGCGCTCGTCGTGGCCGGGCACCGCCATGATCGCCCCCGTCCCGTACCCCGCGAGCACGTAGTCCGCGACCCACACCGGGATTTCCGCACCGGTGGCGGGGTTCACGCAGTAGCCGCCGGTGAAGACGCCGGTCTTCTCCTTGGCGGTCTTCTGGCGGGTGACCAGGTCGATGGCCGCCACCCGGTCCACGTAGGCGCGCACCCGGTCGCGGTGGGAAGGCACGGTGATGTCCGCCACCAGCGGATGCTCCGGGGCGAGCACCATGTAGGTCGCGCCGAAGAGCGTGTCCGGCCTCGTGGTGAACACCTCGATGACGTCGTCCGACCCCACCACCGGGAAGCACAGCCGGGCCCCCTCGCTGCGGCCGATCCAGTTCGCCTGCGTCTTGCGCGTCGAATCCGACCAGTCGATGTGGTCCAGGTTGTCCAGCAGGCGCTGGGAGTAGTCGCTGATGCGGAAGAACCACTGCGCGATCACGCGTTGTTCGACGGTGGCGTCGCAGCGCTCGCAGAGGCCGTCTTCCACCTGTTCGTTCGCCAGCACCGTCTTGCACGACGGGCACCAGTTGACCGGCGCCTTCTTGCGCTCCGCCAGCCCGGCTTCGAACAGCTTCAGGAAGATCCACTGGGTCCAGCGGTAGTATTCTGGGGAGGTCGTGTCCACCGAGTGATCCCAGTCGAACATCCCCCCGACGCGGCGCAGTTGGCGCGTGAAGTTGGCCACGTTCGCCGGGATCAGATCCATCGGATGCGTCCCGTGCTTCAGGGCGAAGTTCTCCGAGTGGATGCCGAAGGCGTCGAAGCCGATGGGCTCGAAAACGTCGTTTCCGGCCAGCCGCTGGAAGCGCCCGTGGATGTCGGCCCCGGTGAAGGCATAGATGTTGCCGACGTGGAGCCCCTCCGCGGACGGGTAGGGGAACATCATCAGGTTGAAGTACGGTGACGGGGAGGCGCGAAGCTCCTCGGCCGAGAAGGAGTTGGTGCCGCGCTCTTCCCAGACACGCTGCCACTTCGCTTCGACCTCGGCGGGGGAGTAGCTCTGGGCGGAGGTGTCGTCCATACCCATACGTTCGCCCCCGGCGGTGTCTCTGGCAACCTCCGCAATAGCGCCCCCGGAACCGGCTTCGGGCGGGCTCTTCCAGCGGTATCCTGCCGTGCTCCGTTTCCTGCTGGAGGCGGGGGCCTGGCCGTTCTACCGGGACGGTGGCGGGCGGGCGCTTCCCGCGCCCGGACCCGCCCCGGCGGGACCGGCAAGCGCGCCGAAGGGGTCCGCGAGCCCCGGCGCGCGGGAGGCTATCGACGCCACGGCGGCACCCACATCGCCGCCGTGACGGTCGAGCAGTGCCTGGAAGTCGGGCAGCCGGTGGTAGTAGCGCATGAGCGCGAGCAGTGTCGCGTTGTTGAGTGGAGTGGCGACGAAGTTCGCATAGGTGCTTGCCTCGAAGGTCGGTTGCACCTCGGTGGTGAAGCGTGTCATCGCCTCCGCGAAGATTGGTTCGCGCGCTGCCAGACGCTCTTCCCGGGTCAGGGCGACATCGTCGTAGACACGTTCCAGATCGACCACCAGACGATCCAGAAACACCGAAAACTTCATCGCGTCGCCCCAGCGCCGGCGTGCGCGGGTGCAGCGAACGGTCTCGAGTTCTCCCGCGCCGGCGCAGAAGAAGGCGGCGGCACCGGCATCGCCCACGAAGGTCGCGAAGCTCTCGTTGAAGCGGACGCTTCCGCCCACCCACAGGTGGGCGTGCGAGACTTCGTGGAGGATCGTTTGTACGACCCCGATTTCGTCCTGCCGCAGCACGGTGGACATCAGCGGGTCCGCAAACCATCCCAGGGTGCTGAAAGCGGAGGTGGAGCGCAGATAGGTGTCGAACCCCTCCTCTTCCAGCTTGCGTTGTTCTTCGAGAGCGTCCTCCAGATCGAAGAATCCGCGGTATGGAACCCGGCCCACCACCGGAAACCACCATGTCCTCGCCGCCAGCCGGTCCCGTTCGGCCGCGGACAGGACCATCGCCAGGGTGTCCCGGTCCAGATGAGCGTAGGTCGTGTAGGAGTCGCCCGCGTCGAGCCCCAGCTCCTCGATGGCGAAGGTGCGCGCCAGGCGGGCGAAGGTGAGCTTGCCGCGGGTGCGCTCGTCGGTGGCCGGATCGAGGATCACGTCCTCGATGGGCCGGCGGGCGTGCAGGATGCGGGCCTCGGCCCATCCCGCGCGCAGCACGTAGAGGGGGGAGCAGGAGGCCGCCAGAACCACCAGACCGGCGGCCGCGATTCCGAGGAGCGCCAGCCGGCGCCGGCTGAGGTCAGGAATGGGCACGGCTTGCCCCTAGTTGCTGCCCCCGAGCGAGCGCATCAGGGGAATCCCTCCCTCGGTGGGCACGTACACCACCGAACCTGCGGGCAATTCACTCAGCTTCTCGATGTAGTGGAAGGTGAGGTACGCCGGGGTGAGGCCCGAAGCGATGATCTGCTGCGCCTCCGCGAGGCCCTTCGCCTCCTCGATCTGCTGGCGGGCGCGTTCCTGGATGATCTCTGTCTGGAAGCGCTCCTGGGCCACCTGCTGTTCGCGCTGCTGGCGTTCCTCGATGGCTTGGCGCACCCTCTCGGGAGCCTGGATGTCGCGAACGAAGACCTGCACGATCTCGATGCGGTCCTCCGCCTTGTCCTGGATGGCGGCGAGCATGTTGTTGGCCAGCTCCCTGCGGTCGGGCGAGAAGATGTCGTTGATCGAGCGGGTGGCGATGGCGTCGCGAACGCCGTTGCGTACGGAGTTGAGGATGATCGAGCTGGTGATCTGACGCTCCGAGCCGAGCTCCTGGAAGAGCGTGGGCGCCCGGGCGCCGTCGATGCGGAAGAGGATCGAGACCTCCAGGGCGACGTTCAGCTGCTCGCTGGTTTGAGCCTCGATGCGCTCGATGCCCGCGCCCGGGGGGAAGCTCTGATCGCGGACCGACATCTTCTCGATACTCGCGAGCGGGTTCACCAGATGGATTCCCTGCTGGTGAACCCGCTGGCGCACGGTGCCCAGAAAGTGCTCCACCCCGACTTCGCCCACGTTGATCAGGACGACGGAGTTGAAGAGGAGCAGGAGGAACCCGGCCGTCATCACTCCATAGGAGACGAGCTTGGTCATGGCGGGGTTGCGGGGGTTTGCGTTGGACGCCAGCCGGATGAGTCCACCCGCGGCGATGGTCAGCATGGCAAGCAGTGCTGAAGTCATGGGTCATTCCTCTTGTCGAAGGGGTTGTTCGCCCGCGCGGCGCGCGAGTTCGGCGCCGACGGTGTGAAGCGAGACGCCGGCGCCCATCAGGGCGACCAGCAGGTGGTATATGAGGTCGGCCGCCTCCTCGGTCACCGACGCGGCATCGTCCTCGGTCAGCGCGATGGTCAGCTCCACCAGTTCCTCGCCGAGCTTCCTGAGCCGGAGATTCTTGTCCGCGAGCAGGCGCACGGTGTTGCTCTCGGTGGAGAATCCCAGGGCGCGAGAGCGCAGGGTGACCCAAAGGGTGTCGAGAACCTCGCCCCCGCGGAAGGTGGGTCGCCCCTCCTCGGTATCGCTTCGAACCGGCGCCAACGGGGACGGTTCCGGCTCTTCGGCGCCGGGCTCGACGAAGCAGGTTCGCGCGCCCGTATGACACGTCGGACCCGTCGGCCGCACCTTTGCCAGCACCGTGTCCGCATCGCAGTCCACTTGCAGCGCCACAAGCGACAGTACGTTCCCGGAGGTGGCGCCCTTGCGCCAGATTTCCTTCCGGGACCGGGACCAGTAGTACATCTGGCCCGTGTCCAGCGTAAGAGCGAGGGAAGTTCGATTGGCGTACGCCAGCATGAGGACTTCGCCGGTCTTCGCGTGCTGCGCGATCACGGGGACGAGACCGTCGAATCCGAAGTTGACGTACACGAGATCGCGGGGGCGCAGGATGCGGCGCTCGGGGAGCGTTGCGGGCTCCCGGTCCCCAGCCTGGTTCAGGGTCTCGGCATCAAATGGCGCGCTCATCGTGGCTTTGCTCCTTCCGGTACGGTCACACCGGGCACTTCCTGCCCGGCACTACATGTTCTTCGAAGCCGGCGTGTCATTGGGCGCGTTTCTTCCGGCCCGGTCGCCACGGCGCTCCGGCCGGCCCGGGGACATCGCCCGCGGGCTGCAGCCGGAGATCGGTTGTGGCTCTGCTGTTCCCCTAAGATCATCGCAGGGACATGCCCCGCACCGCGAGTGCGGCCTTGATTTCCGCCACGGTGGTCACCCCGTCGTGCAGGATGCCCGCCCGATGCCACCACCGGGACCGATACCGGCGACGCGACCCGCCGGGTCAGCTCGAGGTCGTAGTCCTCGACGGGAGCCGTCCCGGTCGATGCTCGTGAGCAGGATCTCGCCCGCGCCCCGGCGCGCGCAGTCGGCGCCGGCCGCGAGCGCCCGCTCGATCCCCTCCCGGTCCCGCACCCCGCCGCCGCACTGGGTGACCGCACCGGTGGATGCAATCAGCTCGCGCACCGCCGCGTGGTTGTCGTCCCGCCCCAGCGCCGCGTCCAGATCCACGATGTGCAGGGTGCGGAAGCCCGTCCTCCACCAGCGCGCGGCGACCCCCGCGGGGTCGGGGATGGACACCCGTTCGGTCTCCGGGAGGCCACCTGCCCACTGCACCGAGCGGCCTCCGCTGAGATCGACCGCGGGGATGGCGATCATGGGCGGGCCCGGGCCACGGGTCTGTCGGTCACCGGGCCGCCTCCGCCAGGAAGTTGGCTATGATGCGGAGCCCCGGCCGGGAACTCTTCTCGGGATGGAACTGGGTGCCCCAGCAGCGCCCGCGGCGCACCGCGGCTGCGATACCCGGGCCTCCAGCCTCGTCGCTTCCTTCAAACAGGACCTGCATCCCCAGGCAGATGCCCAGACACGGCAGCCCCTCCGCCAGCGCCGCGCGCACCTCGTCGCCGGCGTCCCCGAGAGCGCTCGAGGCGGTCGCGAAGGAACCCACCCCGGGAAGGACCAGGGCGTCGGAGGACAGCGCCTCCCGGCAGTCGGTGTAGACACGAGTGGATGCGCCGAAAGCCTCGATGGCCTTCAGGAAGGAGTGGAGGTTGCCCGCGCCGTAGTCGAAGACGCCGACGCGTAGCGTCATCCGGCGGCCCTCGCCGCGGCCGCTTGCCGGCCCGCACCGCCAGCCCCGGGGCCGCAGATCTCCTCCCACGCCTCGATGAAGCGCTCGATCACCGGCGGCGGGCCGACCGTCACGCGCAGCGCCTCGCCCACCCCCGGCACGTTCGGGAAGGGGCGCACGGCGATCCCCCGGGCGATCATCTCCCGGGTCACCTCGCGCGCGGGAGCCGGCACCGGCAGCATGATGAAGTTCGCCGAAGAGGGGAGGGGGGCGCCGCCTCGCCGCCGCAGTTCGGCCACCAGCCGCTCGCGGCAGGCGACGATTTCCTGCACCGTGGGCTCCAGCCACCCCGATGGGTTGCCGAGAGCCGCCGCCGCCGCCCGCTCCGCGAGCAGACCGACCTTGAACGGCCCGCGGGCCTTCTCCACCTCACCCAGCAGATCGGGATGGGCGATGCCGAACCCGACGCGCAGCCCGGCAAGGCCGTACGCCTTCGAGAAGGTGCGCGCGATCAGGATGCGCGGCACCGCAAGCGCGCGCTCGATCAGCGACACCTCCCCTGGGTCGTGGCCGGGGGAAGCCACCCCGAACTCGTAGTACGCCTCGTCGAGGATGACCACCGGTCCGGTGGACCCCACCCCGTCCAGAAGCTCGTCGATCCAGGCGCGGGAGAGGGCGGTGCCGGTGGGGTTGTTGGGGGTGCAGACGTAGATCAGGTCCGCATCGGCGTCCAGGAGCTGCTCGGGAGAGGGCGGCCTGTACGCATCTCCCAGCGGAACGCCCCTGAGCCCGTTGACGACCAGCAGGTGCGGGATCATCAGGAAGGTGGGGTCGGGGAACGCCACCCGCGAACCCGGCCCGCACACCGCCCGGAACGTCGAGTCCAGGACATCGTCCGAGCCGCATCCGGTGACGATGCACTCCGCGGGGACGTCAAACTTCTCGGATACTGCGTCGCGCAGTTCGCTCGAGTACGCCTGGGGATAGTTGGAAAGATCGCCGGATGCGGCGTCGCGCATCACCGGGAGGGCGTCGGGATGGGAGCCCCAGAGGTTGGTGTTGTCGGATAGCTCGATCTCGACGACGTCCTCGATCGGGGTGTAGCGCTTGAGGGCGCGGAAGCTTTCGCGTGGGAACGGGCTCATGGGTTCATCCTTGCAAGAGCGGTCTCGGCGTGCCCGGGGAGGCCCTCCAGCCGGGCGAGGCGGGCCACCGTACGCGCGAGCGTACAGGGCGAGGTGCTCGGGAGCGTATTCGCGGGCAAAGCCGGTGGCGTCTTCGAGCGAGCGCGTCAGCACGATCCTCCACCGCGACTACCAGCCGGCACGGCCCGAACTCGAGGTCCAGCAGCTCCCGCACCTCGCGGCCGCTCTCCGCGATCAGGTCCGCCCCCGTCACCCCGACTTCCGCCGCGCCGTCCGCAACGAGTTCCGGGATGTCCGCGGCCCGGAGGAAGATGGCCCGATAGCCGTTCCCGAGCGGTGCCATCAGCGAACGGTCGCTTCGCATGCGGGCGTGAAGTCCGGCTTTGCGGAGCAGCGTCAGGGCGCTCTCCGAAAGGCGGCCCTTGTTGGGCAGCGCGATTCTCAGCCGCGTCAATTCGACCTCTCCCTGCCCAGGTCCCTGCCGGGGCTCGGCAAGACCTCGGGGTGTAAAAAATGGCTCGTCCCGTCCGGGCGAGCCGCAGTGCTTCGGTTCTGGTTTTTCGAGCGGTTTTCAGGCGCGCGGCTCACCTCTCGCTCGTCGCCGGGTGTGCGAGTGATGGTGATGCCGAAATCGCGCCAGAGTGCTCATGGACGCGAAGTTAGCGTAAAGCGGGACCCGGGGTCAACACCGGTATCCGCAGGCCATTGACGGGATTTCCCCATTAGCGGGGAACGGTGGCGAGGGCCTCCGCGCGGGAGCCGCAAACGGGGATGATCTTGTCGAAACCGCTGATCCTGAAGACCTCTGAGATCGAGGGAGAGAGGGAGCAGACCACGAAAGGGACATGCTCCCGGTCAAGACGCCGCGTGGCCCTGAGGAGGACGCGCAGCCCCGTGCTGCTGACGTACGTGAGTTCCGCGCAGTCCAGAATGACGCCCCTGCCCCCCTGATCGAGCACCCCTCTCATCGTGTCCTCGAACTCGCGGGCGTTGCCCGAGTCGATCCGGCCGATCACGCTCAGGACGAGCGCCCGGTCCTGATGTTCGGTCCGCGTTTTCATACCGGCTTTTCCCCCTGGATCGTGACGCGGTATCCCGACCGCGTATGGGGCCAGTAGTCCCAGATGGCGTGGTGCTGCGTGCAGCGGTTGTCCCACATGGCGACCGAATTGCGCCGCCAGTGGAACCGGCACTGAAAGTGAGGGCGGCTGACATGGTCGAACAGGAAGTCGAGGATGGCCCGGCTTTCCGAAGCGGGAATGCCGACGATGTATTGCGTGAACAGCCGGTTGACGAAGAGGGCCTTGCGGCCGGTCACGGGATGCGTGCGGATGACGGGGTGCTCCGCCGATGGATAGGTGCGCCCTCCGTCGTCGCGGCCAAGCAGATGGTTTACCCCGCGGTAATAGGGGGCGCCGTCGTGCACGGCCCGCAGCCCGTCAAGCAGCGCCCGCATGCGGTCCGAGAGCGCGTCGTACGCCGCATACATGCTGGCGAAGAGGGTGTCCCCGCCGGTCTCCGGGACGGTGTGCATGCGCACGATGGAACCCATCGGCGGCAACGGGTCGCACGACACGTCGGAGTGCCACTCCTCGCCGGTGGCGCGCACCGAATTCTCGTCGGCGTGGATGGGCATGACCTCGGGATGCCCGTCCACCCCTGGATCGTTGGGGTGTGCGACCAGCTTCCCGAAGCGCTGGCCCAGAGCCTTCTGACTCTCGATGGAGATGTCCTGGTCCCGGAAGAAGAGCGCGCCGTGGCCCATGAGGGCGTCGTGGAGGACGGCGAACTCGGAATCGGTGAGATACTCCAGATCCACGCCGTGGACTTCGGCGCCGATCACGGGGGTCACCGATCGGACGGTAATGGCGGTTCGGCTCATGGATGGACTCGGTCGCGAAGGAGGTTTGTCCCGGTGACCGGGCGGTGTTAGGGTCTCCGAGTATGCCGAAAGCGGCGGCAGGTTCCCCGCGTGCGGCCTCGCGTGTCACGCGAAGAGGAGCAGCCATGTCCCGGAGCAGGTGGATTCGAAACGAAGCGGTATTGCCGGGAGGACGACTGTCGGCAAGAGTGCTGCTCTTCTCGCTGGTGGCCTGGGGTTGCGACGCTCCGCCGGCCCTGGACGCTCCCGGACAGGCGTTTGCCGGCCGCACCCGGGAAGCTCCGCACGGGGGCGACGCCGCCCATCTGGCGTGGCTAGAGGCCAACTATGACAAGACCGGGCACATGGTGCCCATGCGGGACGGCGTCGAGCTCTTCACCATCGTCTACAAGCCGCGCGAGATCGTCGATCCCGTCCCCGTCATGCTCTTCCGCACGCCCTATTCCATCGGGCCCTACGAGGCCGGCGAATACCGCAATCCCCTGGGTCCGTCCGCCGAGTTCGACCGCGCGGGCTACGTCTTCGTCTTCCAGGACGTGCGGGGCCAGTTCATGTCCGAGGGGGACTTCGAAGTGATCCGGCCGCTGGCGCCCGTGCCGAAGAGACCGGCGACCGCCGACGAGAGCACCGACAACTACGACACCATTGAATGGGTGCTGGCCAACGTGGAAGGCCACAACGGCAGGGTAGGCCAGTGGGGCATCTCGTACCCGGGCTGGCAGACCGTGATGGGGATGGTGGACGCGCATCCCGCGCTCGCCGCCTCGTCCCCCCAGGCGTCCCCCTCGGACATGTTCATCGGCGACGACTGGCACCACAACGGCGCCTTCCGGATCATGTATTCCTTCTCGTGGCTCGCCGGGAACGCGCGCCGGCGCGACGCGCCCACGGACACGCGCGCCAGCGCCTTCGACTACGGAACCGACTCCGGCTACGACTTCTTCCTCGAGGCGGGCGCGGCCTCCAACATCGACGACCTCTATTTCCATGGAGAAGTCCCGGCGTGGAACGACTTCATGGAGCACGACACCTACGACGACTACTGGCAGCGCCAGAACGCGCTCCGGTACCTGAGCGGCATCCACCACCCCATCCTGAATGTCGCAGGCTGGTTCGACACCGAGGACTTCTACGGTCCCATGTCCATCTACCGCACCATCGAAGCCGAGAATCCGGGGACGGAGAACACGCTGGCCGCCGGTCCGTGGCTGCACGGCGGGTGGAGACGCATGCTGGGCGACCACCTGGGGTGCATCGAGTTCGGGGACCGGACTTCGATCACCTTCCAGCGCGAGGTCCAGTTTCCCTTCTTCGAGCACCACCTGCGGGGCGCGGAGGGCTGGACCCCGCACGAGGCTGTCGTCTTCGAGACCGGAACCAACGTCTGGCGCCGGCACGAGAGCTGGCCACCCGCGGGAGTCGAGCCGGTGGCGCTCTATCTGGGCGAGGGCGGGACGCTGACGTTCGACGGGCCGTCCGGGGGCGGGGGTTCCGACGACTACGTCAGCGATCCCGGCAATCCCGTGCCTTTTTCCGCCGAGGAGCGGACCACGCTCGGGCATCTGTGGAAGGTGGAGGACCAGCGCTTCGCCTCGGCGCGGCCGGATGTTCTGGTCTACCAGTCGGACCCGCTGGAGGAAGACATGACCATCGCCGGGCCCATCCGGGCCGACATCTTCGTGTCCACGACGGGTACCGACTCGGACTGGATCGTCAAAGTGATCGACGTCTATCCGGAGGACGCCCCGGACTCACCGTTCTGCGAGGTGCCGATGGGCGGGTACCAGATGCACCTGGCGGGCGAGGTCATGCGGGGCCGCTTCCGCTCGAGCTTCGAACACCCTGAGGCCATGGCGCCGGGCGAGGTGACCCCGATTCACATCGACCTGCGCGACCGCTACCACACCTTCAAGACCGGCCACCGCATCATGGTGCACGTGCAGAGCTCCTGGTTCCCCGCCTACGACCGCAACCCGCAGCAGTTCGTGAACACGTACCGGGCGACCCCGGACCAGTACATGACGGCGGAGCAGACGGTGTACCGGTCGCCGGAATATCCGTCGCGGGTGACGTTGGGGGTGGTGAGGTAAGACGATTTCCAGGTAGATGCGATATGCGCAAGACGGAATGGCAAACGATCGACACATCGTCTTGCGGCCTAACCCGGCCAACGGGGAGGCCGGCGAAGATCGGGATACCCACGAAAGGCGGCCCTGGACCGCAGGGGCCGGGGTCACGCTGGGCTGGAAGCGGCCAGTCGACATCCGGGTTCGCTACTCGCGGTCCTACCTCGACTGGATCATCTCCCAGGGCTCCCTGAGGCTCGACTACAGATGCAACACGAGCGAGCTGTCTCTCTCGGTGGGGGTGGGGCTGTCCGGCTAAGAGCGCTTCATTCCCGTTCGAATCGCTTGAAGTTGCGGATGGTGAGCTTGGTCAGTATCACTCCACCTCTGCCAGCCGATCGCGGACGTGTCGCACCAACGCCTCGACTCGGTCCAGCGTCGCCGGCCTGTCGATCGGCTCGTGGCCGAGCCCAAGCCCCTCATAACGGAACTGGACCGCGTAGGGCGTGAATGCGGCGAGCGGCCGGAAGAATCCCACAGCCGCACCCTGCGACGCCAACAAGTCAAGCAAATCGTCGATATCGTGCCGCAGTGGATACACCTGCCCCAAGGCGCACAGCCAGGCCTTGAACGCCTTCTCAGTGGCCTGCTGCACATGGAATCCGAACGATTCGTCGGGGACGCGCGCGGTCATCTCCCGCAGGGTAAGGATGTCGCGGTCGGCCGCCTCGAGCAGCGCCCGCGCGCACTTAGGATCGCTCATACATCACCCTGCCTTCCCGCAGCGCCCGCGCCAGGACGTAGTTCAGCGAATCGCGCCAGTAGTCCACGTCCTCCTGCGAGTAGACCAGGACATCCACCGGAACCCGGAACGGCCGGAGGGCCTGGCGTAGCCGAACCATCTCCTTGTGGCGGCTTCGCTCCGGGCCGAAGGGCTCGGCCTCAACGACGATCAGATCCACGTCGGAATGCTCGAGCGAGTCACCGCGCGCCCGCGAGCCGAAGAGGATGACCTGTTCGGGATCCGCCTCCTTGACGAGCGCCTGGACCATCTGGCCGATGATGGCTTCGGTGACCTCTGTCATCGTCGTGTCTCGGCGAGCGGCGACTGAAGTGGACGAGTCGAAGGACGGCATCCACGGCGTCGGCGACCCGGGGCCGGGCCGCTCATGATCGAACGGTGGACTGGCGTGGCCAAGAGGTCAAGATACCCGGTCGGAAGTCTGCCATTTTGACAGACTCATCCATTTCGGAAATCCGCCATTTTGGCAGTCACCCGCCCACCCCTAGTATGTTTCTCCATGGACCATCCGATTCGCCTGCGGGGCGCGAGCCAGCACAACCTGGCGAACCTGGATCTGGACATCCCGCGGCACGCCTTCACGGTGATCACCGGGCCATCGGGGTCGGGGAAGTCCTCCCTCGCGCTGGACACGCTCTTCGCGGAGGGTCAGCGCCGCTACGTCGAGTCGCTCTCCACCTACGCCAAGCAGTTCATCGACCGCATGCAGAAACCGCGCGTCGAGTCGGTGGAGGGCATCCCTCCCGCGGTCGCCATCGAGCAGAAGAACCCGACCCGGTCCAGCCGTTCGACGGTCGGCACCGCGACGGAGGTCCACGATTACTTGCGCCTGCTGTGGGCGCGCGTAGGGCACACGCACTGTCCGCGCTGCGGTCGCCGAATCCGGAGGGACACGGTGTCCGTGGCGGTGGACCGCGTGCTCTCCCTGCCGTCCGGGGAGAGGATCATGGTTGCCTTCCCGCTGCAGGCGAGCGAACGCGCCACGCACGCCCAGGTGGTGGAGACCCTGCGCGCCGCCGGATTCATGCGCGTCATGGCGGACGGCGCCGTGATCGATCTGGCGACGGCGGGCTCGGGCGACCCCGCGCGCGCGGTCGCCGACTTGACACGGGCCGGCGAGGCCCTGGTGGTGGTCGACCGTCTGACTGTACGCCCGGCCCTTCGCGACCGGCTGGCCGACTCCCTGGGGGTCGCCTTCGTCCAGGGCCTCGGCGAGGCCCTGGTGGTGCGCCCCTTCGCCGATCCCGGGGAGTCCCGCCTGAAGTTCACCGAGCGCTTCCGCTGCCCGCTCCACCCCGACATCGAGTTCCTCGACCCGACCCCGAAGCTCTTCTCCTTCAACAGCCCCTACGGGTCCTGCACCACCTGCACCGGCTTCGGCGCGACCCTCGAATACGACGAGGAGCTCATCGTGCCCAATCCGGGCCGCTCGCTCGCGACCGGAGCGGTGGATCCCTGGGGAAAACCGCGCTACGTGCGCGAGCGAGCCCGCCTGCTGGCCTTCGCGCGCAAGCGCGCCGTTAGCGACCGCAAACCCTGGAGCGAGCTTCCAGAGGGATTCCGGGAAGAGGTACTGCGCGGCTCGCGGACATTCGTCGGCATCATCCCGTTTCTGCGCTCGCGGGAGAAACAGCGTCGCAAGCAGTTCATCCGCGTCTTCCTGCGCCGCTACCAGAGCGCGGTTCCCTGCGCAACCTGCGGCGGGGGCCGCATCCGCAGCGAGGCCCTCAACGTGCGCGTCGGAGGCCGTACCCTTCCCGAAGTGTGCGCCTTCCCCCTGGACGAGTTGCTCCCCTGGATCGACGGCCTCGAGCTCTCCGGGATGGAGCAGGACATCGCGGAGACCATCCTGCGGGAAATCCGCGACCGCCTGAGCTTCCTCGTGGATGTGGGGCTGGGATATCTGACGCTTTCGCGCCAGACCCGGACGCTCTCGGGTGGGGAGGCGCAGCGCATCAACCTGGCCAACGCACTCGGCTCGCGTCTGGTGGACACGCTCTACGTCCTGGACGAGCCCACGGTGGGGCTCCACCCGTGCGACACCGCCGCCATGCTGGGGCTGCTCCGCCGGCTCTCGGACGCGGGCAACACGGTCGTGGTGGTGGAGCACGATCCCCAGGTCATCGTGGCCGCCGACCACGTCATCGAACTCGGTCCCCATTCGGGCGAGAAGGGCGGACGCCTCGTCTACGAGGGCCCGCCCGCCGGGCTCCCCGCGGCTGGTACCGCCACCGGGGAGCTGCTCGCGAAAGCGAGCGAACCCCCGGCCGGGACGAAACGCGGCCACCCCGGTGCCTGCATCGAGCTCCGCGGCGCCCGCCTGCACAACCTGCGGGACGTGGACATCGATGTCCCGCTGCGTTCGCTTACGGTGGTCACCGGGGTATCCGGTTCAGGCAAGTCCACCCTGGTCAACGACGTGCTCTACCGCGCCCTGGAGCGCGAGATGAACGACGGGGAAACCACGGCCCGCCTGCACATCGGCGAGCCCGTGGGCGAGTATCGCTCCATCACCAACGCCGCCCACCTCGCGGACATGGCCCGCATCGACCAGTCGCCCATCGGCCGCACGCCGCGCTCCAACTCGGTCACCTACATCAAGGCCTGGGACGAGGTGCGCAAGCTCTTCGCCGCCCAGCCGCTCGCTCGCAGGAAGCGCTACCAGCCGCGCCATTTCTCCTTCAACGTCACCGCCGGCCGCTGCGAGGCCTGCCGGGGCGCGGGCCAGGTCGAAATCGAGATGATCTTCATGGCGGATGTCTACGTGCCGTGCGACGTCTGCCGGGGCACCCGCTTCAAGCGCGAGATACTCGACGTCACCTACAAGGGGCGGAACATCGCGCAGGTACTGGAGCTCACGGTCGACCAGGCCATCCGCTTCTTCATCAGGCAGACCCGACTGGGCAAGATCCTTTGGCATCTGCAGGATGTCGGGCTGGGCTACCTCAGGCTCGGCCAGCCCGCCCCCACGCTCTCCGGCGGCGAGGCGCAACGGCTCAAGATCGCCCGCGAACTCTCGGGCGCGGCTGGGCGGCGGGGAGCCAAGCTCTACATTCTGGACGAGCCCACCACCGGACTATCGGGCAACGAAGTCGCGAAGCTGCTGCGGGTTCTGACACGCTTGATCGACGCCGGAAACACCGTCATTGTCATCGAACACAATCTGGATGTGATTCGCGCCGCAGACTGGATCATCGATCTGGGACCGGGCGCCGGAGCCCGGGGAGGACGGGTGGTCGCCATGGGCCGCCCGCGCGAGGTGATGGCGGAACGCGCGAGCGTGACTGGAGCCTGCCTCTCCCGTCTCCCGCGGCCAATCCTGCAGCGGACGAGGTTGACGTGAACACAGCGACGAGTGGCGCGCTTGCGCGCCGACCTTTCGGGACACCTGCCCTGGCGTGTCTGGCCGTGGTCTGGATCGCCGCGGCGGCACCGGCCCGGGGCCAGACCTTCGAGCTTCCCCCGATCCCCATCGACACCTTCACGCTGGGCAACGGACTCCGCGTGATCGTGAGCGAGGACCACTCGGCTCCGGTGGTGGCGGTCAACGTGTGGTACCGGGTCGGGAGCGCGCACGAGACCCCGGGCAGGACCGGCTTCGCACACTTCTTCGAACACATGCTGTTCGAGGAGACCGAGAACCTCGGCAACGGAGACTTCGCCCGGCTGGTCAGCAGCGCCGGGGGCCAGTACAACGGCACCACCGACACCGACCGCACGGCCTACTTCGAGACCCTCCCCTCCAACCGGGTCAACCTCGCCCTCTGGCTGCACGCGGAGCGCATGGCCCGCCTGGTGGTGAGCGAACGCGGCTTCGACAACCAGCGCGAGGTCGTCAAGGAAGAGCGCCGCCTGCGGATCGACAATCAGCCGTACGCGCAGGCCGGCATCGTTCTGGACTCCCTCGCCACCGACTACGAACCCTATCAGCACACTCCGATCGGCTCCATGGAGGATCTCGACGCGGCCACCACCGCGGACGTACAGGGCTTCTACGAGCGCTACTACGTGCCCAACAACGCCACTCTGGTGGTGGTAGGGGCGGTCCCGGCCGACCAGATCCGAGCTCTGGCCGAGGAGTATTTCGGGGCGATCCCGCGCGGAGAGGACGTGCCGCCGCTGCCCGAGCCGCCGCCGACGCCCCGCAGCGACGGCGAACGCACGGCCTCGGTCAGCGACGAGCATGCGCAACTCCCGCTCCTGTACATGGGATACAACATCCCGCCCGCCGGCCACCCGGACATCTACCCGCTGAGCGTGCTGTCCGCCGTCTTCAGCACGGGTGAGAGCAGCCGCCTGCACCAGCGGCTGGTCAAGCAGGACGAGCTGGCTCCGGCTGTGATTTCCGCCCTCCAGCAGCGTCTCGGATCGGGGCTCATGCTGTTCGGCAGCCTCCCGCACCCGGGGGGCGACATCGGGGAGATCCGCGCAGTCATCGAGGAAGAGATCGAGAAGCTGAAGGCGGAAGGCATTTCCGAGCGAGAACTGGAGAAGGCGCTCAACCAGCAGCGCGCCTCGCAGGTGGCGAGCCGCCTCACGGTCACCGCCAAGGCGAACATCCTGCAGTCCTACGTGCTCACCTACGGCGATCCTTTCGAAGTCAACAACGCACTCGCCCGCTTCGAGGCCGTGACCCTCGACGACGTCCTGGAAGTGGCGCGCAAGTATCTGATCCCCGACAACCGTACCGTCGTGGTCGCCCGGCCCGCGGGAGGAGTGGTCCCATGAACACACGGCGCGTAAACGCACGCCAGCCGACATCCCGTGCGCTCCTTGCGGCAGCGCTCGTCCTCGCGAGTCCCACGGTCACCGCCGCGCAGCAATCGCCGCCGGAGCCTCTCCCGATGGACGACATCCCGTTCCCCGCGTTCGAGGAGCGGTTGCTGGCCAACGGCGCCGACCTGATCGTGGTGCCCCACGACGAGCAGCCGTACGTCACCGTGAACCTGGTGGTCAGGGCCGGCAACGCCGCCGACCGGCGCAACCGCGTGGGTACGGCCGCGATGGTGGCGAGCCTGCTGAACAAGGGCACCGACACCCGGACCGCGCTCGACATCGCCGACGCGGCCGACCACATCGGCGCAACCCTGACGGCGGCGGCGGCGGACGACTGGACGAACGTGATTCTGGGCGTGGTCACCTCGCAGCTGGACGCCGGACTGGAGCTGCTGGGCGACATCGTCGTCAACCCGGGCTTCCCGGAGGAGGAGATCGACCTCTACCGCCAGCAGGCGACCACGAATCTGAGGCTGCAGCTGGGCTCGCCCGGATTCCTGGCGAACCGGGAGTTCCAGCAAGCCGTCTACGGGCGCCATCCCTACGGGCTATTCTCGACCCCGGAGAGCATCGAGAGCATCCGCCGCTCCGATCTGATTTCCTTCCACCTGCGCCACTACAAGCCCACCAACGCCCTGGTCGTGGTCGCGGGCGACGTCACCACCGACGACATCGAAGCCCGCCTCAACCAGGCGCTGGCCGACTGGGAGCCCGGTCCTTCCCGGCCGCCGACGTACTTCGACGTGCCCGCGCGCGAGGAGACCGAGATCGTCCTGGTGCACCGGCCCGAGTCGGTGCAGTCGACCATCCTGGTGGGACAGCCCGCCATGAAGGGCGACCACGATGACTGGATGCCCCTCGACCTGGGCAGCCGCGTGCTGGGCGGCGCGAGCACCGGCCGGCTTTTCCAGGTGCTGCGCGAGGAGAAGGGCTGGACCTACGGGTCGTACAGCGCGGCGGTGCGCAAGCGGGACGTGGGGTATTTCCTCGCCAACGCGGAGGTCCGGAGCGAGGTGACCGACAGCGCCTTGGCGGAGCTGCTCAACCAGGTCGAGCTCATCCGCTCGGAGCCTATCCCCGAGGATGAGCTGGCGAATGTGCGCGACTACCTGGTCGGCTCCTTCCCGTTGAGCATCGAGACGCCCCAGGCGATCGCCAACCAGGTCGCGACCTACCGGCTGCGGGGCCGCTCCACCGAGGAACTGGAGTCCTACCGCGACCGGGTCTCCGCAGTCGCCCCGGAGGATGTCCAGGGGGCGCTCATGGCGCACTTCGATCCGGAGCGGGCGGTGGTCGTGGTGGTGGGCGACGCCACGGAAATCCGCTCCGGCCTGACTCGGTTTGGTCGCGTGCGCATGGTTGACGCCGAGGGCACTGCGCTCACCATCGACGACGTGGAGGTTCGGGACTCGGACATCGCGTACGATCCCTCGGTGCTGGAACCGGGCATCTGGAACTACCGCGTGACGGTGCAGGACCGGCAGGTCGCGGAAATGGAGCGCATGCTGGGCTTCCGCACCCGCGACGACGAGCGCACGATGTCGTTCACGAACACGCTGCGGAGCACGCTTCGGGAGAACAGCTTTACCCAGGTCTCCGAGGTTTTCTTCTCGCCGCGTACCTTCCGGCCCGTCGCCAACGTGTTCCGCATACTCACGCCGCAG
The DNA here is from genome assembly GCA_965225805.1 of Longimicrobiales bacterium. Classification (GTDB taxonomy): domain Bacteria; phylum Gemmatimonadota; class Gemmatimonadetes; order Longimicrobiales; family Gaopeijiaceae; genus BD2-11. The sequence continues at coordinate 4,196,567 of OZ245327.1, read as the reverse complement.
GGAGAGGGCCGGGTCGAGATCGAGATCGACGGCGAACGCGTGACCGGACGGTCGTCCGCAACCGGCCAGGACGAGAGCGAGATCGAGGAGGAGGTCGTTCGCGGAGCGCTGCTGGGCGAGATGGCCGAGTTGGTGGCGTGGATCTCGGAGCTGGAGGAGGGGCAGGAGATCCGCTACCCGGTGGTGCAGCCGAATGGCCGGGCCCGTACCGTTACCCTGCGCGTGCGCGGCACGACGGAGATCACGGTGCCCGCCGGTACCTTCGAGGCCGTCGAGGTGAGATTCAGTGGCGGAGGAAGCAACCAGCGGGCGTACTTTACCCTCGAGCGGCCCCGCGTGCTCGTGCGACGGGAGACAACGGGATCCCCGGTCGTGGTCGAGCTGGTGAACATCCCCGGAGGATAGGCAGCGCGTCCTTGCTCCGCTCCGGGCCGCAAAGATAGCTCTCCCCTACCCGTTTGGTTATTTTCAAGGGGTTTCGCAGGACCGCCGAAATATCGGCCCCCATTGCGTTCATCTCACGAGGAGAAGGGGATGAGGAAAGTTCTCGCCATTCTCGCTCTCTCCGGAGTTCTGGCGGCGTGCGCCGGCGTACAGCTGCCCCCCAAAGCGGGTCCGGAAGAAGTCGAAGTCATCATTCCCACAATGGGTCAGGCCGCCCGCGAGGGCTACCGGACGATCGGTCCGGTCACGGCTCGAGCCCCCCTGGGCACTCCGAACGCGGAGATCCTGCTCATGCTGCGGACCGAAGCCGCGGCGCTGGGCGCGGATGCCATCATCTTCGAGCGCATCGACGACACCACGCGCTCCCAGGCGACCGGCGACATCGGCCGCAACCAGGGACTCATCGGGCACGCGCTCGCCATCTACTATCCGGCACCGGGCACCTGACCTCCATCACGAGAGCCTGTCCGGTTTTCGGCATTGACTGAAGGCGCCGGCCGACAGCGAACTCGCGCGGACCAGCTGAACGGGAGGGTTCTGGACACGGGAGTGTCCGGACGCTTCCCGCACGCCTGCACGGGAAGGCTGGAACCGGCCTTCCCGCCCCTCCTTCTTCGTAAACCCACATAAGGTATCTGCATGGATTCTGTCCCCGGAGAACGGATACTCGCGCGGCTCCTGGAAGACGAAATGCGGGAGTCGTTCATCGACTATTCGATGAGCGTCATCGTGCGCCGCGCGCTGCCGGATGTCCGCGACGGCCTCAAGCCCGTACACCGTCGCATCCTCTACGCGATGAGCGAGCTGGGGCTCGGCCCCGGCCGTGCGTACAAGAAGAGCGCCACCGTCGTGGGCGAAGTGCTGGGCAAGTACCATCCGCACGGCGACTCCGCGGTCTACGATTCCATGGCGCGCATGGTGCAGGATTTCTCGCTCCGCTATCCGCTGGTGGATGGCCAGGGCAACTTCGGGTCCATCGATGGCGATTCGCCTGCAGCCTACCGCTACACCGAGGCGCGGCTCACCCCGCTGGCAACCCAGCTGCTCACGGACATCGATGAGGACACGGTCGACTTCACCCCCAACTTCGACGGCCGCATCAACGAACCCACCGTGCTGCCGGCGCGGGCGCCCAACCTGCTCGTCAACGGCAGCTCGGGCATTGCGGTGGGAATGGCCACCAACATCCCGCCCCACAACCTGCGCGAGGTGGTGGACGCGACCATCGCGCTGATCGAGAATCCGGACCTCCCGCAGGAGGCGCTGGAAAGCATCGTGACCGGGCCGGATTTCCCCACCGGCGCGTTCATCTGTGGCCGCCGCGGCATCCGCGACGCCTACCGTACCGGCCGGGGCCGCGTCATCATGCGAGCCCGCGCCGACGTGGAGGAGGCCCGCGGGAAGAGCAACGCCCGCATCGTCGTGCGCGCGATCCCCTTCATGGTCAACAAGACCCGCCTGATCGAACAGATCGCCCAGTTGGTGCGCGAGAAGAAGCTCACGCAGGTGTCGGCTCTGCGCGACGAATCGGACCGCGACGGCATGCGCATCGTGATCGAGCTGAAGCGCGCCACCGTCCCGCAGGTGGTGCTCAACCTGCTGTACAAGCACACCCAGATGCAGGCGACCTTCGGCACCATCCTGCTGGCGCTGGTGAACGGCGTTCCCAGGGTGATGGGGCTGCGCGAGATCCTCTTCCACTTCGTGGATCACCGGCACGACGTGGTCGTGCGGCGGAGCGAGTTCAGGCTCGCCAGGGCAAGGCAGCGCGAGCACGTCCTCGAAGGCATCAAGATCGCCGTCGACAACATCGACAGGGTGATCGCCATCATCCGCTCCTCGCCCGATACCGCCACCGCAATGGCGCGGCTGCGAGCGGAGTCGTTCCGGGTGGATGCGCAAGAGCTGGCCCGGCGGACGGACCTGGCTGAGGATGCTCATCTACTGAAGGGAGAGGCTTCGGCAGGTTCCTTCGCCCGCCTCAGCGAGCGCCAGGCCGCGGCCATCCTCAACATGCGCCTGGCCCGTCTCACCGGCCTCGAGATCGACAAGCTGGAGCAGGAGCTGGGGAACATTCGCGCCACCATCGCCGACCTGGACGAAATCCTCTCCAGCAAGCCACGGCGCATGCGGATCATCGTCGAGGAGCTCGAGGAGGTCGCGAAGAGGTTCGGGGACGACAGGAGAACCGAGATTCTCACCGGGGTGGCCGACCTGGAGATGGAGGACCTCATCAAGGATGAGGAGGTGGTGCTCACCGTCAGCCGGCAGGGTTACCTGAAGCGCATCCCCCTGACCACCTATCGGGCACAACGTCGCGGCGGGCGTGGACTCAAGGGAATGGCCACCAAGGACAAGGACGAAGTCGGGCACCTCTTCGTGGCCTCCACCCACGACTACCTGATGATCTTCACCCGGTCGGGAAAGTGCCACTGGATCAAGGTCTGGGAGGCCCCCGACGCGGGCCGCTACTCGCGCGGAAAACCGGTGGTCAACCTGCGCGACATCGACCCGGACGACAAGATCGCCGCCTTCGTGCCGGTGCGCACTTTCGCGCCGGACTGCTATCTGCTCTTCTGCACGCGCAAGGGCATCGTCAAGAAGACCCCGCTTTCGGCGTACGGCAACGTGCGCGTGGTGGGTCTTCACGCCATCCGGGTGGATGAGGGCGACGAGCTGATCGATGTCCATGTCACGGACGGCGCCAGCGACGTCATCCTGGCCACGCGCGAAGGCAAGGCCATCCGCTTCCGGGAATCCGATGTCCGGCCGATGGGGCGGGTGGCGCGCGGAGTGGCCGGCATTCGCCTGCGGGGCGACGACGGCGTGGTGGACATGGTGGTGCCGCCCGAGGATTCCTCCATTCTGGTGGCCACCCGGCTCGGCATGGGGAAGAGATCCGCGGTGGATGCCTATCCGCTGCACCGTCGCGGTGGATTGGGCGTCATCAACATGAGGATCATGGAGAAGACCGGCTCGGTCGTGGCCGTAAAGGCCGTGAGCGCCTCCGACGAGTTGATGCTGATCACGCGCAACGGCGTGGTGAATAGGCAGCGGGTGAAGGAGATCCGGGTAGTCGGCCGGGCCACCCAGGGAGTGCGCCTGGTGAACCTGGACAAGGACGACGAGCTCGTGGATCTGGCGCGCGTCATGGCTGAAAACGGGGACGAAGGCGCCCCCGAAGCCGAGGGCGGCGGGACAGAGGCCACCCGGGAGGCGGTTTCGAACGCCGACCGGGAGCGCGGGGAATGACGACTCCCTCCCTGGAAAGCGTGCGTGCGGCCGCGGGCCGCCTCGACGGCGTGGCGGTTCGCACGCCGCTGCTCTGGTCGCCCGAGCTTTCCGAGACGGTCGGCTCGACCGTGCGTCTGAAGTGCGAATCCCTCCAGCGCTGCGGCGCCTTCAAGCTGCGCGGGAGCTACAACTTCATCTCCCAGCTGTCGGATGAGGATGTGGCCCGCGGGGTGATCACCTACTCCTCGGGCAACCACGCCCAGGGGGTGGCGCTGGCGGCCCGCATCCGCGGCGCGCGCGCTGTCGTGGTCATGCCGACCACGGCACCGCCCGTGAAGCGCCGCGGCGCGGAGAGGCTGGGGGCGGAAGTGGTGTTCGAGGGCACGATGTCGGTCGAGCGCCGGGCGCGCGCGGAGAAGATCGCGGCGGCCGAGGGACTCGCCATGGTCCCGCCCTTCGACGATCCGGACATCATCTCGGGGCAGGGCACGGTGGGGCTGGAGATTGCACAGGACTGGCCCGAAGTGGACACCGCGATTGTGCCCATCGGGGGCGGCGGGCTGGCGGCGGGCGTCGCGGTGGCGCTGCGGGCGCTCCGTCCCGGCATGCGCATCATCGGGGTTGAGCCGGAGGGGGCCGCGTCGATGCGGGCCGCCCTGGACGCGGGCGGGGTGGTGCGCATCGGCAGCATCGACACCATCGCGGACGGGCTGGCGCCCGTGCAGGTGGGCGACCTCACCTACGCGCTCGTGCGCGACCTGGTGGACGAGGTGGTGGTGGTCTCCGACGGCGCCATCCGCGAGGCGGCGACCTTCCTGCTCGAGCGTGCCAAGCTGGTGGCCGAGTTTTCGGGGGCGGCCACGGTCGCGGCGCTGCGGTCGGGAGCGGCCGAGTTGGGTGATCGGGTCGCGGCCGTGATCAGCGGCGGCAACGCCGACGTCTCCGCCCTGCTGGCATAGCCCGGCCGTGAACCGGGAGCGGCCCGCCACGAAGCTGCTGCCCGGGACCGCGGGGTTGACGGCCACCGCCGCTACCGGCCGTTTGCTGGCCGCGCGGCCAGCGAGCCTTGCCCACGAGACCTGCGGAGGGCGCGGCCCGTGAAGCGCCTCATCCTCTTCGATGTCGACGGCACTCTCGTGTGGGGAGGCCCGGCCAAGGAGGCGTTCACCGTTGCGCTGGGGCAGGCCTTCGGGACCACCGGCCCGGTGAACCTGGTCTCCTTCGCGGGCAAGACCGACCCGCAGATCGCGCGCGAGGTGCTCCGCAGGGCCGGACTGGACGACGCCCGCATCGACGCCGGGCTCGCCAGACTGTGGACGCTCTACGCCCGCGAGCTCGAGCGGCGCCTGCCCGCGAAGCCGGTGACGGCCCTCCCCGGCGCGCGTGAACTTCTGGCGGGGTTGGAGGAGAACAGGGAGGCGGCCGTGGGTCTTGTGACCGGCAACATCCGGGAAGGCGCGCGCCTGAAGCTGGGGTCGGCCGGGCTGTCGGCGGAGGCGTTTCCGGCGGGCGGCTTCGGCTGCGACCACGAATGCCGCAACCGCCTGCCCGCCATCGCCGTGGGCAGGGCGGAGCAGGCGTGGGGGGTGCGCTTCCCGCCCGAGTCCGTGGTGGTGGTGGGGGACACCCCCCTCGACGTCGAGTGCGGCCGCCACTTCGGGGCGCGCACCTTCGCCGTGGCCACCGGCCACTTCGGCGCGGCGGAGCTGCGAGCGACCGGCGCGGACCACGTCGCGTCCGACCTGACCCGGACGCAGGACGTCGTTGACGTGCTCCTGGCGAGCGCCGAGGCGGCGTAGTATCAGCAGAACCACGGCGCAATTTCAGCACAACTGCCTTGTGCGCAGGTTTGCCGAAGCGCCAAGTTAGCGTGCGGCCGGAGGTGCGGCGCACAGTTCGCGCCTGCCACCCCTTCACGCGACCAGACGCGCGTGGTTCATCGACAACAACCGGCGACGGAGTGGGGAGATGTCCAAGAGAGTGCAGCAGCGAAAAGAAATGAGACGGAAGCCAGCCGGCCGGGGTGTCACCCGCCTGTACGTCATTCTTGGCGCCGTCGCGGTCGTCGGGGTCGGGGCCGCGGTCTATACCACCGGTTCGACGGTATTCAGCAGCGCGGTCACCGAACCCGTGGATCTTGGCGATCTCTCCGACGAGGAACTCGTCAATCTGGCGAAGGGCGTCGAGCTGGGAGACCCGGACGCTCCCATCTCCGTAGTGGAATTCGGGGACTATCAGTGCCCGGCTTGCGCGATGTTCCACGCGAATGTCAAGACCCTCATCGATTTGAATCTGGTCGAGACGGGCCGGGCGAAGTTCGTCTTCTACGATCTGCCACTCGTGAACAGCCATTCCAACTCGTTCCTGGCCTCGAGGGCTGCGCACTGCGCTGGCGACCAGAACCGCTACTGGGACTACCACGCGACGCTGTTCGAGAACCAGTTCTCGTGGGCCGCGTCGGGGAACCCCGTCGGCAACTTCGTCGGATACGCCCGCGCGCTAGGTCTTGACGACGACGCCTTCAGCGACTGCCTCAACTCGGACCGGCACGCCGACCGGGTCTCGGCGAACCTGCGTCTCGCAGGGGCGCTTCAGCTGTCGGTGACCCCGACCGTCATGGTCAGCCGCGGGAGCGGGATGGCGAGGAGGATTCCGGGCACGGACTACCGCACCATCGAAGACGCGGTCGAGCAGTTGACGGCAGGAGAGCCATGAGCGCAGGCGAGACCGCCACGGTGCGTCTGGTCTTCGTCGACCAAGGCGTCTATCATCACGAAGACATCCGGCTTCCCCGGGCCGGGCTGGACGCCAGCGACCGTCTGATCGACTGCATCCGCGAAGATCCGGAAGTGCTCGGCGGACTCTACGTGGACCTCAAGCGGCTGTGCGCGGCCTACCGGGTGGAGTAGCCGTCCAGCACGGTTAGCGCCTGCTCGCGCGTCCACTCGTGCACCACCGCGGGCGGCCACGTTCCCACCTGCGCGCGCTTGAGGATCTTCCCCGCTTCCTCGCGGGCACGCCGCGCCGTTTCGGCCGCCAACGCACCCGCTTCCAGCGCGGCCTCCAGTTCGTCTTCGTCCAGCAGCACCGGTGCCTTCCCCGGCTCCATCCACACATCGAGGAAGAGATCGGTAGTGTGCCAGACGTGCTCGGGAAGAACCTCGACCGGCGTGAGCACGTTGGCGTACAAGCCCGTAAAGGCGCCGTCCGATGTGTGGAAGCGGCCGATGTCGTGCCAGAGATGCGGAAACGTGAACCACACGATGTCCGATCCCGCCTCGAGCACGACCTTCCCGCCCAGTCTCATCGGCGCGGCCACCCGGATGTCGCGCGAGAAGGTGACGACCACTTCCGGGTTCCGGTGGATGATGGGTTGGCGGAGGATCTGGAGATGATCCGGGGGCCGCAGGTAGTGGATGGTCACGCGGGGAAGAGAACGGTGCGGCTCCGAGGTCACGCAGAACGGTGCGGTTCCGAGGTCACGCGGGCGGGTCTGCGCCGGCAGATGCGGCGGGGCGGGAGATCCGCTCTACGAAGATGTCCATGATGCCACCGCACACCGCCGGGCTCCATCCGAGCAGGTCTTCGGTGAGATCCACCTTCACCAGGCGCGGGACTCCGTCCTCGATCACCTGTCGAGCGACTTCGATGACCTCGGCTTCCCCGCACCCTCCGCCGACCGTGCCCACCAGGCCGGTTTCCGGGTCAACCAGCATGCGCGAGCCGGCCTTGCGCGGCGTCGACCCTCGCGTGGAGACGATGGTAGCCAGCGCCGCCTGCCTGCCTGCCCGAACCGTCGCCAGAACAGCTTCGTACACGGCCTGGTCGCCCGGCGAACTCATTTCGCTCCCCCTGACGGCGGTTTCCTGGCCAGAAAGCGCTCGACGATGCGCTCCCGGCCGCGCAATGACACTCCCGTTCCGCCCCGCCGCTCGAGGATCATCTCCCCGGCGACGCTCACCGCGATCTCGGCCGGTGTCTGAGCGCCGATGTCCAGACCTACCGGGGCGCGCACGCGGGCGATGACCTCCAGCGGCATCCCTTCCGCCGCGAGCTGCACGAAGGTGGCCCGAACCCGCCGGCGGCTGCCGATCATGCCGATGTAGGCCGGCGTCGCTTCCCGGTGGCGGGCCAGCAGCCGGCGCAGGCATTCAAAGTCGTACTTGTGTCCGCGCGTGACCAGCACGAAATGGGAACCCGCGTGGATGTCGATGCCGGCGAGCGGATCGGCGAAGTCGATGGTGCGCACGGCGGCGGCTTCCGGAAACCGCTCGCGGGTGGCGAACTCGGGGCGGTCGTCCAGCACCGTGACCTCGAAGTCAAGGAGCGTACCGAGGGTCGCCAGGGGTTGGGCGATGTGTCCGGCGCCAACGATGACGAGTTCCCGGCGTGGACGATGACTCTCCGCGTATACCAGGAGACGCCGCCCCGAGCTTGTCTCCAGGGCGTGGAGGGACCCCTCGTGCCCGGGCGCTTCCAGCTCGCGCGCCGCGACGGCGAGCGCCGCCTCATCCAGTTCGGGGTCTCCGAAGGAACCGACCACCCCGTCCGAACGCACCAGCATGCGGGCACCCGCCACCCGCCCCTCGCTGTCGGAGACCACCACCAGTTCGACCGTCCCGCGCGACCCGCGCAATGACTCGAGGATGCTCGCGGCCGCGGCCGCCGGGTCGGGCCCGGAGATGCCCGGCATCCCTACACGACCTGGAAGTGACGCCGGTACTCGGACGGTGTGTCGATATCGGCGACCACTCCGGCGTCCTCGACCGGGCATTCCCGCACGCGCGAGGGGCGTCGGCGCACCACCGTGCGGGCTCCCTCGGGAAGGTTCGGGTCGAGAAGTTCCGTGAAGAGACGGCGGTGGAAGATGGCGGGGTGACCGCGCCGCCCCCGGTATGCCGGGATCACGATGTCGGCCTCCACATCCTTGAAGTGCGCCGCCAGGGACCGGACCGTGGCACCCGCCACCAAGGGATGATCGACGGGGCAGACCGCGCATCCGTCCACTCCGCCTCCCCATTCCGTCAGCGCCAGCCGGATGGACGAGATGGGCCCTTCGGTGGGATCCGGGTTGACCACGACAACGGCTCCACACGCCTCCGCTTCCGTGGCCACGGCGCCGACCGCATCCCGTACCACTACCACGACCGGGCTGCACCCCCCCGTCGCCAACGCGGAGACGACGCGCGCCAAAAAGGTCTGTCCACCCGCATCAAGCAACGCCTTTGCGCTTCCCATGCGGGTGGACAGACCGCAGGCCGGGACTACCCCCAGCAACCTGGATGAACGAGCCACGAACCCGGGTCGCAGCCCGCGTGGCCGGGCGGGCACCCGCCCCGTCCGGTCAGAGGATGGGCCGAACCTGTGCGTTGCCGTCGTCGAGGGTGAAGGTGATCGGATCGTCTTCCACCGTCAGCGGAACGTTCCAGTAGAGTTCATCGAAGGAGCGCTCCCAGCGCGCGTACACCCAGTATTGCCCGGCGGGCGCGCCCACGAGGACGCTGCCCGAGGCGTCCGTCGTGTCCACGACGGGATCGAGGCCGCTCATCTGGGTCATCGCCTGGGCGACCAGCCCGAAGTCCGCGAACGCTTCGTCGCCCCACATCTCCTGGAGCATTCTGACCTGATCGGCCTGCTCGATCATGGACCCCTGGATGGACGTGAATTCCTCGAAGGCGGCGTCGCGCTGCCGTTCGACCTGGGCCAGTCGCTGCTCCTTCTCGTCGAACTCCATGAACATCACCCGGTACTGGCCTTCGGCCGGATTGAGCCGTTCCATCTCCGTGGTGAGGTTGAGGAGATCCTCCCGCAGCAGCGACCACTCACTCTCCCGGCTCTGCCACTCCGCCTGCGCTTCGGCGACCCGGTTCTGGGCCTCCAGCAGGTCCGGGGGAATCTCCGGCTCGGGGGTGGCGGCTTCGCCCGCCAGAGAGTCGAAGATCGCATCGCGGTCGTAGGGAAGAAGCTGGATTTCCAGCTCGCTCAGGGGTCGCAATTCCGTGCCCTCGGCACCGGCGACCTCCATCTGCGCGGTGATCGTGACCTCGGTCGGACCGCACGCCACGGAGGCGATTGTGCCGACGAGCGCGAGGAAAAGGGTTCCGTTCCTCATTGTGCCGTTACTCCAATGTGTCACGTTGAAACTTCCGAGCTGGTTTCTTCCGGCTCGCGGACGACTTAATTCGGGCAACCCGGGCCGCAAACTAACTGCCTCCCCGGCGGTGCATCAAGACGGCGGCTTGCCAAGTCCATAGACGAGCACGCGTGGTTCCCCCAGTCCCGCTGCAGCTTGCTGAAGTTTCTCGGGCAGGAGATGTTCCATCTCGGCGGCCAACTCGCTCAGGCGGCCCGTTGTCTGTGCCTCGGTGAGCAGCCTGCGGGCTTCCCGCTCGGGATAGGCCAACTCGAGCGCCGTGGCGGAGCGAAAACTCCGGCGCCAACGGCCCACGAAGTCCCGGGCGAGTGCGTTGGCGGGGAGACGGTCCATGACGTCCGCAACGCGTTGCTCCCAGTCCGAAGCGGTATGTGACTCGACGGCGACCGTCACCAACAGGACGGGGCCGTCCGGGAGTTCCCGTACCTCGACGCGCCGGCTGATCAGCCCGGGGGCGGGGGGATCGGTAACCAGCTGATCGCTCACCACATGGGCGACGAACTCGTAGGGAGTACGCGCCCCCGCTCCCGGAAACGGATATGCGGCCACGATCCAGCTGTTCGTGATTTCGTCTTCCACCAGATAGCGCCCGCCCCTCTCCCAGGCCGGGCCCGGAGCACCCGGGCGCAGGGGCGCTCCCTCCACCACCCAGGAGCCCCCCGCGCGCGACACCAGGGTGCGATGAGCACCCACGACCGCGATCGCTTCCGCCGGCGCGACCGCACCCGCCACCGCTACACCGGCCCGGTGCGGCCTGTAGACGCGCTCCCTCGCCTGCTCCAGCGCCGCTACCGTCCTGCCGCTCACGGTGGACGGAGTCCCCATGGGAGGGCGCGCGGCCCGGTGCTCCGCACCCAGCAGCATCCGCTGGGCTTCCAGCTCGAACGAGCGCACCGGCGCGTCGCGCTGGAAGAAGAGCTGGGCAGCCAGGTCGGCGCGCGTCGCCTCGGCCAGGGCCGGGTCGACCGGGTCGCTCACGAGCGTGCGGGTGAGTATGCCGTACGCCGTCGCCCAGTCGCCCAGGGTGGTGAGCAGGGAGACCCATGTGCGGGTGGCGCCCACCTCGATCTCCACGCTCGCGCCCGTCTCCGCCAGGTTGGCGTTGGCAGCCCGCGCGAGCACCATGCCCAGGAGCCAGGCGGTTCCCTCGGCGCCCGGCGGGTCGTCACCGTATCCGCCGGCGAACGACAGGGTGACGGCGACGGCGGGAGACCAGATCCGCTCGCTCACCACCACCACCTCCACGGTATCGGCCGACGCGGACCGTCGGGGCATCCCTTCGCCGTCGCTGCGCGGGCCGGCCGCGGCGGCGGCGGGGACGACGGCCAAAGCTGCCCACAACGCAACCAGCGCGCATGCCCCGCCCCCCCTCTGCGTCCAGATCGCTCCCGCCATCAGTTCGCCACCTCGGCGGCAACGGCCTCCGCCGCGGCAATTTCGTCCAGGAAGGCCGCCATTGCCTCGAAATCGATCTCCTCCAGCCGCGCCATATAGTCGGCGGCGGCGTCGGCATCCCCGGTGACGTCCATGTGTCGGCCGATGACCTCCGCCAGCCCCCCCGGCGAGCGCGCCCGCACCAGCAGCGCCGAACGGAGCGCTGCCTTGGCTTTCAGCACGATCGTCGGGTCGAGCGACGCTCGCACATCGTCGCGGTAGCCTCGAATCCGAGCGCGCATCGTGCGGGCGCCACGGGAAAAGGCTGCGCCTGTCAGCACGAGCCAGGACGCGTCCGCCAACTCCCACCGCTCCAGATGAGGCTCGAATTCGCTCTCGATCTCCGGCAAGTGCTCGTTCGCGATGCGCATGAGGAGCGCGGACCGCGGATCACGCGCGTCTCCGGCCGGATATGCTTCGCCGTACCAGACACGGAGTCTCTCGGGTCTGGGAGTGGCGGAACTCCCGGCTGCCGCGCTCGAGAGCCGGTTGATCTCCGGTGCCGTTCCGGGCTCCCCCAACTCGGCCAAAGCGGACAGAGCGGCCTCCGGCGGCAGAGCCCCGACCACGACCAGGGTGAGGTTCCCGCGGCGATGGGATGCGTTCCAAAGCTCCACCAGGCGGGCGGGCGTCAGGGTTTCCAACGACGCCGGGGTTCCCGTAACGGGCGGGGCCGACGGAGCCATCCGTGAACGCAGCCGGAGGCGGACTGCACCGCGCGGAGTCTCCCGCTCTTCGCGGTTCATGTCCTCCAGCCGCGTTCTGGCGGCTACGAAGCCCGACGGTTCCGGCCGGGCCAGCAACTCGCGCACGACCCCTGCCAGTTGATCGAAAGCGGCGGCCGCGCCGTTCACCTGATACACGAGTCCCCGCGAAGTCCGACTCGCCAGGACATCGACGCCCAACATCTCCCGGAGCCGCCGGGCGCGCCCGACCGCGAGCAACTGCATGAGGTAGCCCGCTCCAGCGTCGGAATGGGATTCGACGAAGGGAACCATCACCCTTACGGCCGCTGCCGGAGAACCGGGAGCTTCGACGAACGCGATGGTCGGACCGTCAGGGGGACGGAGAATGGTATCCGGGCGGAGCAGTGCGGGATCGGAGCCTGCACCCAGGAGCGTGACCCCGACGAGGAACGCGGTCGTCACCTCCTGCCCCCCGGCCGGTTCAGGGAATGGCCGAGACTACGAACCGGAGCGGATTGGTGGGTCTTCCGTTCTGGCGGACCTCGTAGTGAACATTGGCACCCGTCGTTATGCCCGTCCTGCCCACCAGCGCGATGACTTCGCCGCGCTCCACTTCCTGACCCCTTCGCACCAGAATCTGGCTCGCGTGGCCGTACAGGGTCTCGTACCCGAAGCCGTGCTGGATCTGGACGGTCTGGCCGTACCCGTCCCGTCGACCGGTGAAGCTCACCTTTCCCTGGGCCGTGGCGACGATGGGCGTGCCCTGCCTGGTGGCGATGTCCACGCCTTCATGCGGGAGCGGCATATGGTGGATCGGGTGCATGCGCGAAGCGGAGTAGCCGCTGGAGACATAACCGCGCGCAGGGAGGATGGAAGGCAGCGACTGGAGCCAGTCGTGATGACTACTGAGAGAATCGGCGGCCTCGACCAGGCTCGTGTTGAGCAGCTGCACCCTGCGCTGCAGTGCCGTCAGATCGAAGGACGTGGCGAAAGCATCCTTGGAATACAGCGAATCGAGGCCCCACAGCGGGTGCGACCGGGGAGTGATGGTCCCGGGACCGCCAACGCCCGCCTGGAGAACTTCGGCGTCGATGGATTCCAGACCCGCCAGGCTGCGCGTCCGGGCATTGTGTTCCGCCAGAGCCTCGACCTCGCCCTCCAGGCTCGCCACCTGCTCCCGGATGCCGGCCAGCTCGTCGGCCATGGCCTGGTTCTTCGTCGCCAGCTCTCGCGCCTGGATCCGGTGCGGGCCCCCGTCGGCCAGGAAGAGCGTTATCGCCGCGGTGAGAACGATCCCGCCGACTATGGCGAGGACGACCCTGGGTGAGACCTGCACCTGGCGGGCCTCTGCGCTGCCGGAAGGCAGCAACAGGATCGTCCACTTGTTTTTCAGCTTGGCGCCGAATGATTTGTTTCGCATGACCTCACGCAGCGATCAGGGGCTCGTCCGCACGCGATAAACGGCTTGAGCAAACTATCCGGCGCTTTCCAGACCGTCAACCTGAAGGCATCCGTACACGCGGGAAGAGAGGGTCGCCGCGCGTCACGGCCCTTCCTGCCAGAGGCGCCTCGAGGGCTCGGTCCAGCGTTGGAACCCGTGCGAAGCCCAATGTTCCCGCCAGCACCTTCATCTTGCCTGGCATGACGGGTTCCAGAAGCGCCGCGAGCAATACCAGGCAGCGTGTCAGCGACACCAGGGTCTCGTCGAGTTCCGGCGCAAGCGCCGGATCCCGGGCCTGCGCCCACGGCTCACGTTCCTCGACGTAGCCGTTCGCGCGCCGAGCCAGCTCCATCGCGGCGGCCAGTGCCTGGTGCAGCCGGAGGCGGTCCATGGACTCGCGATAACGGTGCAGGGCGTCCGCGGTATCGGCGGCCAGTCCCTTGCCCTCCGCCTCCGGCAGGGCGCCAGCCCGATAGCGCACGATCATCGATATCACCCGGCTGGCGAGGTTCCCCAGCACGTTGGAGAGTTCGTCGTAGCGGGTGAGGAAGCGCTCCGGCGTGTACGAGGCGTCGCTCCCGGTGGGCATCTCGCGCAGCAGGTACCAGCGTACCGCGTCCACTCCATGGGAGGCGATGAGAGCGAGAGGATCCACCACGTTGTCGAGCGACTTGGACATCTTGGTTTCGCCCGCGAGCCACCATCCGTGCGCCAGGATGCGGCGTGGCAGAGCCACCCCGCACGCCATCAGGATGGTCGGCCAGTACACGGCGTGGGTGGTGATGATGTCCTTGCCCATCACGTGCAGATCCGCGGGCCACCATGACTCGATGGGGGTGCCGAACCCCTGCTCGCCGGGGGCGGCTTCGGGGTCAATGGCGCCCGACGCGGTGACGTAGTTGATGAGCGCGTCCACCCACACGTAACAGACATGGTCGGAGTCGAAGGGCAGGGGAACACCCCAGCTGACGCGGCTTCGGGGACGCGAAATCGAGAGGTCTTCGAGCGGTTTCTGGAGAAACCCCAGCACCTCGTTACGTCGGTGCGCCGGGATGATCCAGTCCGGATTGGCCTGGATGTGGCCCACAAGCCGCTTCTGGAAGGCGCTCATGCGGAAGAAGTAGTTGACCTCCTCGATCTGGCGCACGGGCCGCTTGCAGTCCGGGCAGGTTTCGCCGGGGCCCAGGTCCTTTTCCGTCCAGTAGCGCTCCTCGTGGATGCAGTACCAGCCGAGGTAGCGGTCCTTGTAGATGTGTCCCTCGTCGCGGAGCCGCTCGAGGAAGCGGGTCACGACGGCGATGTGGTCCGGCTCGGTGGTGCGGATGAAGCGGTCGAAGGAGATGTCCAGCTCTTCCCACGCCTCGCGGAAACGGCCAGCCATGCGGTCGCACAGCTCGATCGGCGTCAGCCCGCGCCGGGCCGCCTCTTCGGCGATCTTGGGCCCGTGTTCGTCGGTGCCGGTGAGAAACATGACCTCGGCGCCCGTCTGCCGGTGAAAGCGGGCGAGCACGTCGGTGAGAATGGTGGTGTAGGCGTGCCCGATGTGGGGCTCGCCGGACGCATAGTAGATCGGCGTCGTGAGGTAGCGGCGTCGGCTCATGTCTGTGGATCAGCGGGAGCGCTTTCCCCGGGGCACCCTGGCGACTTCCTGCTTGAGCTCCTTCAGCGTCACCTTGCGCCGGGCTCCGCCGTCGGCCAGAAGGGTAACCGTCTCGCTCCAGATGTCCACCGCAACGACCTTCTCCCGCCCCTGCCGGGTCTTCACCGACCTTCCCTCGCGCGGGAAGCGCCTGCGCGCTTGGACATACGCGTCGTGTTCGTACTTGAGGCAGCACATGAGACGCCCGCAGCAGCCCGAGATCTGCGACGGGTTGAGGGAGAGGCGCTGGTCCTTGGCCAGCTGAAGGCTCACGGGGCGCAGGGCGGGGAGCCAGGTCGAGCAGCACAGCTCGCGTCCGCACCTGCCGACCCCTCCGAGCAGCGCGGCTTCGTCGCGCACGCCGATCTGGCGCAGCTCGATGCGGGTCCGAAAGGTGCGCGCGAGATCACGCACGAGGGCGCGGAAATCGACCCGCCGCTCGGCCGTAAAGTAGATGATCAGCTTCTTGCGGTCGAACTGCCATTCCGCCTCGGTGACCTTCATCTTCAGCTTGTGGCTGGCCACCTTGTCCCGGGTAAGGGTGCGTACGCGCTCCTCGTCGGTCCGCAGCCAGCCGACGCGCTGGATTTCGTCCTCGAGGGCCTGCCTGAGGATCCTTCGGGACGGCTCGGGCGTGGCGCATCCCCCGGAGGAGCTGCACTTGCGTTCGGCGATGGCGCCGAGAGCGCTGACCCGGCCCAGGTCGCGGCCGCGCTCGGCTTCCACCATCACCCAGCTTCCGGGCTGAAGGGCCTCGGGCTGGCAGGCGAAGTAGTCCTTGCGTGTTCCCTTGAACCGGACTTCCGCGAAACCTGGCATCTATTCCGAACCCGCGTGGGGATCGTCCTCTAACCGCCCGCCGTTCCCATGCTCGTACCGCTCTCCGTGTCGAGCCTGGGGCCCTGCAGTCGGGATCTCGCGGCCACCTTCCCGACCCAGGCCCCGATGGCTTCGTACTTGGCCCAGCGACGTGCCAGCAATTCGTCGGTGTCGAGCGCGGTCAGTTCGGCCACGTGCCGCTTGAGGGCGTCGTATACATTCCTCGCGATGAACTCCCAGTCGGAGTGGGCGCCCCCGACCGGTTCCCCGATGATGTCGTCGGCCACCCCCAGCCTGAGCAGATCGCCCGAGGTCAGGCACAGCGCGTGCGCGGCCTTTTCACGGTGGTCCCGCGATCGCCACAGGATGGCGGCGCAACCTTCCGGGGAGATGACCGAATACACGGCGTGTTCGAGCATGAGGATGCGATCGGTTACACCGATCCCCAGCGCCCCTCCGGACATCCCTTCGCCGATGACGATGGAGAGGGTCGGAACCCGCAGCGCCGCCATCTCGCGCAGGTTTCGGGCGATGGCTTCGCCGATGCCTCGCTCCTCCGAGCCAAGTCCCGGATAGGCCCCCGGGGTGTCGATGACGGTAACCACCGGCCGCCCGAACTTCTCTGCCGTCTTCATGAGGCGCAGGGCCTTGCGGTATCCCTCCGGATGGGGCATGCCGAAGTTGCGGCGCAGGTTTTCCTTCATGGCCCGGCCCTTCTGCTGACCGATGACCATGACGGACTGTCCGTCCAGGCAGGCCCACCCTGCTACGATGGCCTGGTCGTCCCGGTAGCTCCGGTCGCCGTGGAGCTCGATCCAGTCGGTGAAGACGCGCTCGACATAGTCGAGCATGTACGGGCGGTTGGGATGGCGCGCCACCTGGACGCGCTCCATGGGGGCGAGGTTGCGATAGGTCTCTTCGGTCATGGCCTCGAGCCGGATGCGAAGAACCTTGATTTCGCGCGCCACATCGATGCCCTTTTCGTCCGCGAGCGACTGAAGATTGTCGATCTGCCGCTGCAGTTCGGCGATGTCGCGCTCAAATTTAAGATGTACGGTCCCGGCCAAGAGCCGTCTCCAGTCATTTCATGTTTGCCGTCTGATCGGTAAAGGCGGAAACAGCCATGGTGGTGGATCGGGCCCGTGAATACAAGTGTTTCCGCTTTCGCCCGTGTCAGTTGGCGTCCGTCCGCATGAGCAGGAAGCCGTCTGGATCGAGGGTCGTGGACGAAGGCGCGGCCTCGAGCTGGATGCGGAAGACGTGTTCTCTCTCGGTGACCTCGACCCGGCGGCGCTCGGCGTTCGCACCGACCTCGAACTCGATGTCCAGCGGGAGACGGAAGGCCGGCCAGTCCATCTGCTGCGTCTGCCGGACGGTGACGACCGCCTCTCCCGTGGCCGCGTCCCATGTGGTCTCGGAGGTGACGACGGGGAACCCGGGCCGGTACAGCCACTGCTCGAAGAACCAGCCGAGGTCGGCTCCGGAGGCCTCCTCCATGACGGCGCGGAAGTCGGACGTGCTTGCGACGCTGCCCTGGAAGCGGGCGTAGTAGGTGCGGATGCCCGCGAAAAAGACCTCGTCTCCGAGCATGCCGCGCAGCATGTGCAGCACCCAGCCGCCCTTGGGATAGTTGTTGTCGTTCAGGAGCGCGAAAAGGTTGGTCTCCCCGGGATCGACCACGGGCCGGTTGACATCGCTCGAGGCCAGCACGCGCTGGCGGCTGTTCTCCATCCGTTCCCGGAAGTTCCCGGGTCCGTCGGCTTCCTCGAAGTAGAGGGCGCCGAAATAGGTGGCGAAGCCCTCCGAGAGCCACAGGTCGTACCACTCCGATTCGGTGACGCTGTCGCCGAACCACTGGTGCGCGATCTCGTGCGAGACGGTGCCCTCCATGTCCCGGCCTTCGGCGATCCCCTGCTCCGTATAGAAGATGGCGGAGGCGTTCTCCATGCCGCCGAAGCGGGTGGCGCTCTGGACGTTGGCCAGCTTCTCGTAGGGGAAGGGGCCGATCAGGTCGGTGAAGAAGTCGACCATCTCGGCCGCGCGCCCGAAGATGCGGGCGGCGTTGTCGGTGTCCTGGGGATAGACCCAGTAGGTCACGCGCGTGCAGCCGTCGCTGCGCGGGGAGACGGGGGAGTTGTCGCACGCGGCCAGTCCCACCTGCCGGACGGCGAGATCGGCGCCGCCGACGACCATGGTGTAGCTGGGGATGGGCACCGAGGTGGTCCAGCGCCAGGTGCGGCGGCCCTCCGCGCCGCCCAGGGCGTCGTCGCCGGCCGGGACGGGGGGCGCGGCGATGGTGCCGTTGGCGATCACCTGCCAGGTGTCGGGGGCGTGGATGGTGTATTCCACGGTCGCCTTGTCGCTCGGGTGGTCCACCGACGGGAACCAGAAGCGCGCCCGGTTGGGCCAGTTGTCGGCGAAGGCCGCCGGGTCGCCGTGCACGTTGTCGCGCAGGATGAGCCCGTCGTCGGGGGTGCCTCCGTAGGCCACCTCCACCGTGACCGTGTCGGTCGCGTTCGGGGGCGCGTAGACGCGCAGCTTGCCGTCCGCGTACTCGAACGGGGTGCGGATGCCGTCCACCTCGACGGCGTGGATGGCCAGCCCGACCAGGTCGAAATCCATGGGGACATCGGGATCGGCGGGCGAGGCGACCAGGATGCGCGCCCGGGCGGCGATGTCGCGCCGGCCCTCGTGGAGCGACAACTCCAGGTCGTAGTGGAGGACATCGAACGCGCCCGTGTACTCGCCGGGGAGGGGCGCGGGACCGGCTTCGACGGGATCCGGCTCGGGCGTGCTCATCACGGCGCCGGGCCGGAGCGGCACGTCCGGGGCGAGTTCGGGGGAGGGGGTTTCGGTTGCCGGTGGGCCGCCCGGGGCGCAAGCGCCGGTGAGCAGGCCAACCAGCGCCAGCAGGGAAGCCGGGAGGCCGAGGGGCCGTCGAGAATACACGCTTGAGTCCTCCGGGGGCGGCGAGCGAACCGATGGCCGCCGCGTGATTTGCGGGCATGATGCGTAGCGGTTCAATATCACGGAAGTCGTCCGTTGCCGCCAACTGGCGCCTTCCCGGGGCGCTGAGGCGATGTCCTGGGGCACGACTCCCGCGTGAGACGTAGCGACCACTTGAGGCAGGCCATGAGACCTCAGCACCAACGAACTCTCGGGCTCGATCCCGTTCAAGCCGGGCAACCTCGCCAACCGGACGGCGTTGATCCTCTCCGACAACGACCTTTCTGCCCGATTCCGTCAAGCCTCCTGCAACTGAGCCACCTCGAGTGGCTTCACCTTCCCGGCAACTCGCTTTGCCTGCCCGGGACCTCTGCGTTTTCCGAGTGGCTGCAAGGAATCATCGTCCAACACGACGCCCACGCGCTGAGGGTCTGCGGTACAAGCGACGTGGCGTTGCTGAAGTCGTCCGTTACCTTCAACCGGATCGTGAAATGAACCGTCCTCGCCACCCTTCCGATCGACTTCGCGCCCTCGCCGTCGCGGCGCTCCTTTCCTTCACGGTGCTCGCGGGGCTGGCCTCATGCGTAGCTCCCGCGCAGGAGCTTCCCCGCACCACTCCCGAGGAGGCAGGCTTCGCGTCCGGCCGTCTGGAGGGCGTCGGCGCGCTCCTTGACGACTACGTGGCCGATGGCCGCCTACCGGGTGCGGTCGTGGCGGTGCTCCGCGACGGGGCCGTGGTCTACGAGCACGCCACCGGGTTCGCCGACCTCGAAGTCCGCATGCCGCTCGCACCGGATGCGATCTTCCGCATCGCCTCGCAGACCAAGGCGATCGTGAGCGTGGCCGTGCTCATGCTACAGGAGGACGGAGCGCTGCTGATCTCCGATCCGGTGGGCAAGTACCTGCCGGCCTTCGCCGAGACCACGGTGGCGGAAGCGCAGGCCGACGGCGGCTTCGAGGTGGTCCCGGCCGAGCGGCCAATCACCATTCGCGACCTCCTCACCCACACGGCCGGGATCGGCTACGGTGTGGGGCCGGGAGGCGAGCGTTGGGCGGAGGCTGACATCACTGGCTGGTACTTCGCCCACCGCGAGGAACCCGTGCGCGCGACGGTTGACCGCATGGGGTCGCTGCCCTTCCAGGCGCAGCCCGGCAGTCAGTTTGTGTATGGATACAACACCGACATCCTGGGGGCGTTGGTCGAGGAGGTTTCGGGCCAGACACTGGACGACTTTCTGCGCGCTCGCATCTTCGAACCCCTCCAGATGCGCGACACGCACTTCTACCTGCCGCCCGAGAAACGCGACCGGCTCGCGACCGTCTACAACCAGGAAACCCCGGGGATGCTGGAGCGCGCTCCCGACGGCCACGGCATGAGCACGCAGGGACAGTATGTGGATGGGCCCCGGACCAGCTTCTCGGGCGGAGCAGGCCTGGTTTCCACGGCCCGCGACTACGCCCGCTTTCTGCAGATGATGCTGGACGGCGGCACCCTCGGCGACGCGCGCGTCCTGTCTCCGGCGAGCGTGGCGCTGATGACCACCAACCACATTGGCGACCTCTTCGCCCCGGGAATGGGCTTCGGGCTGGGTTTCAGTGTCCGCCTCGACCTGGGAGAGGCGGGAGAGCCGGGTTCGCTCGGCGACTACGGATGGGGCGGCGCCTACCACAGCACCTACTGGGTGGACCCGGTCGAACGGCTCGTGGTGGTCTACTTCACCCAGGTCATCCCCGCCGCCGGCCTGGACGACCACCAGAAGCTGCGGGCGCTGGTGTACGGGGCACTCCGCTAGAGCTAGCCTCCGGATTGCCGCCGGTAGTGGAGCATCCGCGCTGCGCGGGCGAAACCGAAGAAGTACTTCCGCAACCCTTCTGCCGACTCAGGCGGCACTTCGGGGTCGAAGAAGAGGCGGCAGAACTCCTCGCGGGCCCGAAGGATTTCCTGACAGCGGTGACCGTGCCAGCGGGGGTCGGCGGCCGTCAGGTCGAAGAGTTCGAGGGCCCGCTCGAAGGCACAATTGAACCGGCTCATCCGACCGGCCCGGTGGAACCGTATGGCTCGATCCACCTCGCTGCCCACGTTCCCGAGCTGTTCCACGAGTTCCAGGCGGGCCCAGGCGCCCGCGGCGGCCCGCTTGTGCAATGTGCGACTCTTGTGCAACGGATCAATCCGCGACGACGCATCCGGAGTCAAGCCGTCGGCTCCTGGCCGGAGGGGAAGTTGTCGCCCGGCTCGCGGTCCGACATTCGGCGGGCGAGGGGGACACAAGGTAACACCGTGGTTGCCGCACGCGCCGACGTTGCGAAGACTTGGGACGATTCTACCCCAGGGCGGCCCGGGGTATCCCATTCCACCCCACTTCTGCGAGCGACACGATGTCCACTGGCCCTGAGAGCGAACGGATGGTCACCGGCGCGCGGTTGTTTTTCCCTTGCAGGTGCGGTGGGGCACGTTTGTGGGGCGTGCTGACTCTGGTGCCCGCGGGGCGGCGCAGGCGTGCCGCTCGTGGGCGATTGGTGGGCGGCCAGATCCGCGCGGCGGCCGTCACGGCGTCCTTGGCCGCCGCCCTCCCCCTTCTCGCTCCGCTCCAGGTCCACGCCCAGGAGTCAGCCGACGCCCCCGACTCCCTCGCCACGGCGCCCCTCCCGCTGGAGCCCACCCGCGAGGTCCGCTTCCGCACCGAGGAGGGTTCGTGGATGTCGGTCGATGTCAGCCCGGACGGCCGCATGCTGGTCTTCGACCTCCTCGGCGACCTCTATACCCTGCCGGTCGAGGGAGGCACCGCGACGCCGCTTCTGACCGGCCCCGCCTTCGAGAGCCAGCCGCGCTTCAGCCCGGACGGCTCGGAGATCGTTTTCGTCTCGGACCGGAGCGGGGGACACAACCTGTGGGTGCTGAGCGCGGACGGATCCGACACGACGCAGATCACGCGCGGCAACGACAACCTCTACACCTCGCCGGAGTGGTCGCCGGACGGCGAGTACCTGGTCGCTTCGCGCACGTTCAGCCCCCTCGGCGGAGCCGCCAAGCCCTGGATCTTTCACCGGGACGGAGGGAGCGGGATCGCGCTGATCGACGAGCCCGAGCAACTCAAGGCCATCGGTGCCGCCTTCGATCCGTCGGGCCGCTACATCTACCTGGCGCAGGGGACGCGCGACTGGACCTACGACGCGGCCTTCCCGAAGTACCAGCTCATCCGCCATGACCGCGAGACAGGGCGGCAGGCCACCGTGACGGGCCGCTACGGGTCGGGATTCCGCCCTGCCGTGTCGCCGGACGGCGGCACCCTCGTGTATGGCTCCCGGCACGAGGACGCGACCGGTGTCCGCGCCCGCAACCTCGCCACGGGCGATGAGCGCTGGCTGGTCTACCCGGTGCAGCGCGACGACATGGAGAGCCGCGCCACCCTCGACCTGCTCCCGGGCTACGCATTCACGCCCGACGGCGCGGCGCTGATCGCGTCGTATGGCGGGCGGCTGTGGCAGGTGCCGCTGGACGGAAGCGAACCGGACGCGATCCCCTTCGCGGCCGATGTAGTGATCCACGCGGGGCCGCGCCTCGACTTCGACTACCCGGTCGAGGACACACCAACCTTCCGGGTGCGCCAGATCCGGGACGTGGCGCTCTCGCCGGACGGGAGCGAGATCGCGTTCACTGCGCTGGGCCGGCTGTACGTGATGGAAGCGGAGGGGGGCGAGCCGAGGCGTTTGGGCGAAGAGATCGACGGTGCACTCCATCATGCCGCGTGGTCGCCCGACGGTGAGACCGTTGCGGCGGTGAGCTGGCGGGAGCCGGATGGCGGCCACCTTTGGGCGGTGCCGCGCGACGGGGACGAAGCCCGGCAGCTCTCGCGGGCGCCACACTATCTTCAATCGCCCGCGTGGTCTCCTGGCGGCGACCGGATCGTCGTGCTGCGGGCCCCGGTGCGCAGTCGCCTGACCGGTGCTGGCGGGGGGAGCCAGACCGACATCGTCTGGTATGGATCGAGCACCGCGGGTGCGCCGACCGTCGTGGCGGAGGCGCTGGGACGCTCCCAGCCGCACTTCCGCGGCGATCAGCCCGACCGAATCTACCTGCACACGGGCCCGCGCGGACTGGTCTCGGTGCGCTGGGACGGCACCGACGAGAAGGAACACCTGAAGGTGACCGGCTTCTCGGCCAACCGCGGCGGCCCTCCGGCCAACGCCTCCTCGATCCGGCTGTCCCCTGCCGGCGGACAGGCGCTGGCCAAGGTGGGCAACGACCTCTATCTGGTGACGGTGCCCCAAGTGGGCGGCGAAGCGCCCTCGGTCTCGGTCCGCAACCCTTCCGGCGCGCCGGTTCCGGTCACCCGGATCACCGACTTCGGCGCCGAGTTCCCGTCGTGGAGCAGCGACGGCGAGATGGTCGTCTGGGCGCTGGGCAACGCGTACTTGCGCTACGACCTGGACGACGCGGAGGCTTTCGCGGACAGTGTCGAGGCGACTGAAGCGGAGGAGGCCGCGGCTGCTGACACCGCAGAGGCCGCGGGGGACGACCTGGAGGAGGGCGCTGGCGATCCCGCGGAAGCAGGCGGCGACGAGTCCGCGGCGGACGACTCCGACGATGACGCCCGCTACCAGCCCACCGAAGTAAGGGTCGAGCTCGAGGCACCCCGCGATCTTCCCACCGGGACGTTGCTGCTGAGCGGCGCCCGCCTCATCACCATGCGCGGCGACGAGGTCATCGAACGGGGCGACATCCTCATCGACGGCAACCGCATCGCCGCGGTGGGCCCCTCCGGCTCCCTGACCGTCCCGGACGGCACCGAGGTGCGCGATGTCAGCGGCATGACCATCACGCCCGGCTTCGTCGACACGCACGCCCACCTCCGCCCGCCCGCCGGCGTCCACACCACGCAGCCGTGGGGCTACCTCGCGAACCTGGCCTTCGGCGTCACGACGACGCGCGACCCCCAGACCGGCGTCTCGGACGTGCTCACCTACGCCGACCGGGTGCGCTCAGGGGACATTCTCGGCCCCCGCATCTACTCCACCGGTCCGGGAATCTTCGGCAACTACCAGCCCGGCGAAGGGATCCGCGACCTCGACCACGCCCGCGACATCCTCAGGCGCTATGCCGAGTACTACGACACCAAGACCTTCAAGATGTACCTCGCGGGCAACCGCCAGCAGCGGCAGTGGCTGGTCATGGCGGCGCGCGAACTGGAGCTCATGCCGACGACCGAGGCCGGCCTGGACTTCCAGCTCGACCTCACGCACGCCATGGACGGCTACCCCGGCATCGAGCACAACCTGCCCATCTACCCGCTCTATCGAGATGTCGTCCGGGTCTTCTCCGAGACCAGGGTCGTGAACACGCCGACGCTCATCGTCTCCTTTGGCGGCCCCATGGGCGAGATCTACTGGTTCACGCGCGAGAACGTCCACGGCAACGAACGCCTGGCGCGATTCACCCCGCACGAGACCCTGGATTCGCGCACCCGGCGCCGCGCCGGCGCCGCAGGTGCGGTGGCGTGGGCCGTCGACGAGGAGTACGTCTTCGAGGACCACGCCCGCTTCCTCGCAGATGTCGTCGCCGACGGCGGCTTCGCGGGAGTCGGAAGCCACGGCCAGTTGCAGGGCCTGGGCTTCCACTGGGAGCTGTGGATGGTCGCCTCGGGAGGGATGTCGAACCACGACGCCCTGAAATCCGCCACGATCTTCGGCGCGGGCGGCATCGGGCTCGAGAGGGAGATCGGCTCGCTGGAGGCCGGGAAGCTGGCGGATCTGGTGATCCTGTCGCGCAACCCGCTCGACGACCTGCGCAATTCCGTGTCGGTCGAGCAGGTCATGATGAACGGACGGCTGTTCGAGGCGGAGACGCTGGACGAAGTCTGGCCGCGGCAGCGGGCGCTGGGCTATCGGGGTTTCGTGGAGGACGAGCCGCGGGGTGGAGGGCAATGACCTGAAAGTCGGCGCCTGCACGGTCAAGAGCCTCGCGAATCAGAGCAGACCTGCTGACGCCACGGCGGCGCGCGGCTTCGGAGATCTCCGAGGAGTCAACCTGAGCCAGGGCGAGTGCGCAGGTGCTCCGGAATCGCGGCGAACCGGCCCCCTCACTCCCCCTCCGGCTCGGACAGCTTCGCCCACACGATCCATCCCATAAGCAGCACCGCGACCGCGCCGACCACGGTGTTCCCGGCGAATCCCCAGGTGGAGTAGAAGTAGCCCGCAACCATCGCGCCCACCGCGAACCCCACCTGTCCGAGCGCGACCGTCAGGCTCATGAGAGAGCCACGCCGGCTGGCGGGCACCAGCGCCGTGAGGAGTGCGGAGTACGGGCTGGTACGCATCGCGATCAGCACCATCATCAGCGAATAGAGGGGGTAGGCGACCCAGAAACTGGTGGTGAGCGGCACGGTCGCGATCATGACCACCGAGAGCCCCAGGCAGGACGCGATCACCATGACTTTGCGGCCGATCCGATCCGAAAGCTTTCCGGCCTGGGGACCGGCGATGACGTTGGCTACGCCGGCCACCAGAAACAGCGATGCGATCTGTTCGGGGGTGGCTTCGTGGAAGGCTTCCAGCCAGGCGGGGAAGTACACCACGAAGAGCGAGACGCCGAGAGACACGGTGAAGAAGGCGAGCGCCGCGAAGGCGATCTCGGGGCGGCGCAGCATGATGAGGTAGCCGACGACCGCGCGCGAAACGGTCAGGCGCGAACGCCGGCGCTTCATCGGCGGCTGGGGCACGCGCATGTACACCAACAGGAAGGTCAGCGCCATCATGATGCCGAAGAAGTAGAAGGGGCTGCGGAAGCCGAATTCGCCCGCCAGCAGGACGCCGACGGGGATGCCGATGATCAGGCCGACGGCCGATCCGCTCATGACCCAGCCCGTCGCCCATCCGCGCCGCTTGTACGGGAAGTAGTCGCCGATGTAGGACACCGCCGCACCCGAGAGCACGCCGCCCGCGGCGCCCGCGAGCACGCGCACCACCACGAACTCGAGGTAGGAGTCCACTAAGGTGTGCAGGGCGAGCGCGCAGGTCATCGCTCCCGAGCCGAGCAGCAGGATGCGGCGGCGCCCCACGCGGTCGGAGATTGGCCCGGAGATCACCGCCATCACCCCGACCATCAGGCTGTACACCGTGACGAGGGTTCCCAGCCAGGCATCGGCGATGCCCAGTTCCTCGCCGATCAGTGGCAGGATGGGCGAGATCACCATGGTCTGGCTGCTCGCGGAAAAGACGAGCAGCCAGAGTGCAAAGACGATGAGGAGCGGGTGCGCGGGTGCGGAGCGCTCCTTCACGTACAGGGTCCGGTCTGCATCGCGGCGCGCATCACGGAGTTTCCCCGGGATGACCCGGGGGGGCAGGCGTTCCCGCGGGGCGGGGAGTCAGCTGCCGGAGGTTGCCATCGCCCCGCGTGCGCGAGTTCCTTTCCCCGGCCTGCACCCGTGAGGCGCCGTCTACGCTTGGCCGGGGGCCGGGGCTCAGCTTCCCGGCGGGGCCGCCGCCCCTCCGTCCGGGCTCCGGGGGTCGGGTGCGCCGATAAACTCACCGGTCGCGGGATCGACCCCGATCGAACTGGCCCGCCCCTGACCGCCCCTTACCTGAACCGTGTGACCCATCCCCTCCAGCGCCGCGATATCCTCGGCCGGAATGCCGCCTTCCTCGATGCGCACGCTGTTCGGGAGCCATTGGTGATGGATGCGGGGCGCGGCCACGGCTTCCTCGATGGTCATGCCGTGGTCCACCATGTTGAGCACCAGCTGCAGCACGGTGTTGATGATGGTGCGCCCGCCCGGGGTGCCGATGACCGCCACCAGCTCGCCGTCCCGGGAAAGCACGGAGGGGCTCATGCTGGAGAGCATGCGCTGCTCGGGCCGCGCCAGGTTGGGCTCGGTGCCGATCAGCCCACGTTCGTCGGTGAGGCCGGGTTTGCCGTTGAAGTCGCCCATCTCGTTGTTGAGCAGGAATCCCGCGCCGGGCACGGTGATCTTGGACCCGTAGCCGTTCTCCAGCGTGTAGGTGACCGAAACCGCCATGCCGTCGCCGTCCACCACCGAGTAGTGGGTGGTCTCGGTGCTCTCCTCCGCCATCGCCAGCTGGGACGGCTCGGAGTGGCCGGCCTGGTCGCTGGAGATCCTCCCGCGCAATTCGTCCGCGTAGGCCTTGCTGGTGAGCCGGTCCAGCGGCACGTCGGCAAAGTCGGTGTCGGCGAGGTGCTGCGCCCGGTCGCGGTACGCGAGGCGCATCGCCTCGGTCAGGTGGTGCACGTAGGCGACGGAATTGTGTCCCAGCGACCCCATGTCGAAGCCTTCCAGGATGTTGAGCATCTGGACGATGGCGGTGCCGCCACTGGACGGAGGCGGCATCGAGACCAGCTCGTAGCCCCGATAGGTGCCGCGGATGGGCGTTCTCTCGTGCGCTTCGTAACGCGCCAGGTCCTCCTCTGTGATCATGCCGCCGCCGCGCTCCATCTCTTCGGCAAGCAGACGCGCGGTCTCGCCCGCGTAGAACCCGTCCCGTCCTTGGTCGCGGATGCGCCCCAGGGTGCGCGCAAGGTCCGGCTGCCGGAAGAGCTCCCCTTCCTGGTAGGGAACACCGTCCCGGGAGAACTTGGCGACGCTCGCGGGATAGGGCTTCATCCGCGGAAGGACGGAAGCCAGTGAACGTGCCAGCGCCGGGGTGAGGTTGAAGCCGTCGCCGGCCAGGCTGACCGCGGGCTCGACCAGATCCGCCCAGGGCGTTTCGCTGCCGTACCGTTCGTGAGCGAGCGCGAAGCCCGCCACCGTGCCCGGAACACCGACGGCAACGTAGCTGTTGTGGTGGATGTCGAAGGAGTACTCGCCGTCCTCGTCGGTGAACATCTCGGGATGCGCGGCGAGAGGCGCCTTTTCGCGGAAGTCGACGGCGGTCGCGCTCCCGTCGGGGCGCCGGATGACCATGAAGCCCCCGCCCCCGATGTTGCCCGCGGTCGGGTGGACCACGGCCAGGGCGAGACCGGTCGCGATGGCGGCGTCGACGGCGTTGCCTCCGGCCGCCAGAACCTGCGCCCCCACCTCGCTGGCCGTGAGGTTGGCGGACGACACCATGCCGTCGTGGGAGCGCGGAGCCCGCCCTTCGGAGGCAGCTTCCCCCGACTGATCGGGAGCTGCGCCCGACTGGCAGGCGACCATGGCTACGAGCAGCGGAAGGATCCAGCGAAACTTCGAACTCATCGTCCCCACTCCGGTTCTGGTTTGGTTTCGGACCCGGAATATGCATGGTTGCGGCGCGGAATAACCAGACCCGCCGGGAGAAGCCGCGGACGTGGATCGCCCGGCCGGGCTGCGCCAGCGCCGCTCGCGCACCGGCGTCCGCACGCTCCACCCGGGAACCCGCACGGAGGATACTGGTACAGATGTCGCGGAGTTGCCCGCATGCGCGCGACGGCATGCGAATCCACCGCCGAACCGCTCACCCGCCCGTCGCCGGAAGGACCGACCCGACATGACACCCTGGGTCAAACGTCTGATCACCGCCAACGTGATCGTCTATCTGATCCTTGCGGCCGCCGGACCTCGTTCCGAGAGCTTCTGGGCGCTGACGCTGGTGCCGCAGTTTGCCATTGTGCGACCGTGGACGCTGGTGACCTACATGTTTCTCCATGCGGGCTTCTGGCACCTCGCCCTCAACATGCTGGGCCTCTATTTCTTCGGGCCTCGGCTGGAGGCGCGCATGGGCTCGCCCCACTTCCTCAGGCTTTACCTGTACGGCGGACTGGGGGGCGCGCTCTTCTCCTTCCTGCCTCCCATGGCGCCGGTGGTGGGAGCGTCCGGCGCAGTGTTCGCGGTGCTGCTGGGCTTCGCTCGTTACTGGCCCCGGGAGCCGGTCTACATCTGGGGCATTCTGCCGATCCGGGCCCGCTGGCTGATCCTTTTTCTGGCGGGCTTCAGTCTGTTCGCGGGGATCACGCGGGTGAACGACGGCGTGGCCCACTTCGCGCACCTGGGCGGCTTCGCCGGCGCGCTGGTCTACCTCTGGGCCCGCGACCGCCGCCGCCGCAAGGTCAAGCAGCGCCTGCAGGGTGTGGTCAAGGCCCAGCCCGAAGCGGAAATGCGGCGCCGCTGGGACCTCATCCCCCTCGACGAGCTGCACGAGCTGAACCGGGGCGAGGTCATCGTGCTGATGCGTAAGGTGCAGGCCTTCGGCGCGGGCAGCCTCACCGTGGACGAGCGGGCTTTTCTGGACCGCATGGCGCCCTGACTGAATCCCTTTTGGAGGTCCTGATGAGAAGACGTTCACTGACTGCGTCCGTTGCCCGTTCGACGCTCCTGCTCGGGGTGCTGGTCGCGGCGTGCGAACCCGGGATGGAGTCCGCGATGGAACCCGCGGATCTCGTGCTCACGGGCGGCAAGGTGGTGACCCTGGACGACGCCCTGCCGGAGGCGGAGGCGCTCGCGGTGACCGGCTACACCATCACGGCCGTGGGGTCCAACGAGGAAATCGCGGGCTACGTGGGATCTTCGACGCGGGTCATCGAGCTCGACGGAAGACTGGTGGTGCCGGGCTTCATCGAGGGGCACGGCCACTACATCGGGCTGGGGCGCGCCAAGATGATCCTGGACCTCACCACTGCCACCAGCTGGGACGACATCGTGCAGATGGTGGGGGACGTCGCGGCCCAGGCGCCCCCGGGAGAGTGGGTGACCGGGCGCGGCTGGCACCAGGAGAAGTGGACCTCCACGCCGGAGCCGAATGTGGACGGCGTGCCGCTGCACACGGAATTGTCGGCGGCCAGCCCCGAAAACCCGGTGAACCTGACCCACGCGAGCGGCCACGCCTCGTTCGCCAACGCCCTGGCGATGGAGCTCGCGGGGATTGACGGGAGCACGGCCGACCCGCCGGGCGGCACCATTGTGCGGGACGCTTCCGGGGCACCCACCGGGCTGCTTCGCGAGACCGCCCAGCGGCTGGTGGGAAACGCCATCGCACGCGTCGGTGAGGGACGCTCGGCCGCGGATGTCGACGCCGAGTTCGTGCGCGCGGTGGAGCTGGCGGGCGAGGAGTCGCTCTCCTACGGCGTGACCACCTTCCACGACGCGGGCAGCGATTTCGCGACCATCGACCGCCTGCGGGCGCTGGCGGCGGAGGGGGCTCTGCCCGTGCGCCTGTACGTAATGGTGCGCCGCGAGTCCAACGAGGTCATGGACGAGAAGCTTCCGGACTACCGCATCATCCCCGAGGGCAACGACTTCCTCGCGATCCGCTCCATCAAGCGCCAGATCGACGGAGCGCTGGGATCACACGGCGCCTGGCTGCTCGAGAACTACGTCGACATCGACAATCCCGGGCTGGTGCTGGAGACGGTGGAGGAAGTGACCGGCACCGCCGAAGTGGCCATCAAGCACGGCTTCCAGGTCAACACCCACGCCATCGGCGACCGCGCCAACCGCGAGGTCCTCGACATCTACGAGAAGGTGTTCGCGGCCAACCCCGACGCCACCGACCTGCGCTGGCGCATCGAGCACGCCCAGCACATCCACCCGGACGACGTGGGACGGTTCTCGGAGCTCGGGGTGATCGCGGCCATCCAGGGCGTGCACGCCACGTCCGACGGCCCCTGGATTCCCGATCGCCTCGGGCCTGAGCGCGCGATCGAGACCTCGTACGTGTGGCGGGACATGCTCGACGCGGGGGTGATCATCGCCAACGGCACCGACGTGCCGGTGGAGCGCGTCTCCCCCATCGCGAGCTTCTACTCGTCGGTGAGCCGGCGCATGGGCAACGGCGAGGTCTTCTCCGGCCAGCACCGCATGACACGCGAGGAGGCGCTCGAGAGCTACACCCTCAACAACGCGTTCGCCGCCTTCGAGGAGCACCTGAAGGGCTCCCTCACCCCCGGCAAGCTGGCGGACATCGTCGTGCTCTCGCAGGACATCATGACGATCCCCGAGGAGGAGATCCCCGCCACCGAGGTCGTGTACACGATCGTCGGCGGCGAGGTAAGGTACTCGGGCCCGGAGGACTGAGGCGGGACCGGGGCGGGGGCTCATACCTGCGGCGAGACGCGCTGCGCTCAAGTCCCCGGCGCGGCCTCCGCCGCACGAGCGCGGTAGATCGCGCGCGCCTCGTCGAATTGGGCGTACACATGCGCTTTCTCGGCGTCCGAGCGCCAGCCGGGCCACTCCTCGGCCATCGCCTGCAGCTTGTCGATCCAGCGTAGCGCGTAGTCGGCTGAGCTCCGGCTGCGGACGGGGGCGCCGCCGACCATCATCCAGACCGGGTTGGTGAGCGCCAGCGGATAAGAGGTGTCCAGCGGGAATCGGTCCTCCCGGTCCCCCTGCACTCGCACGTGGATCCAGCCGCTGCGCTCCACGCGCACGGTTCGCTCCACATCGAGGGAGAGCCGATCGCCCTCGAACGGGATCTCCTCGACGACCTCTCCGTTCATCACGATGACTGCGGAGCGCATGGGCACGACGCCCCACGCGCGGATTGCCACCGTCACCTCGCCTCCGCCAGCCGGAAGCGCCAGCTCCTCCCCGGAGATGCGTCCGTCGACCGCGACGTCCAGCAGGGGGCCGCTCGAGACGAAGGCGTTGCCGGCGCGCATCCCGTCGAACCAGCCCTCCATCGACAGCTGGCCGTCCGGCGTGCGCACGTAGGTACGCATCGAGCCCAGCAGCGGGGTGGCCTGCAGGTTCGAGATCGAGTCTTCGCCCCCTACCACCACCGCGCGCAAGCCGTTGCCCCACACGGCGTAGAGAGGCGGGTAGCCATCCTGAGGAGTGGACCATTCGACGGCGTCCGCGGCTTCCAGCGCGGCATCCACGATGAAGCCCTTGGCGCCCCCGAGGTTCCCCTCGAGCGGATCGCCGTTGTAGCCCGAGTGCACGTAGCCGGTGGTCGCGCCCTGCCTCTTGGCCTTCCTGAACATGTCGGTGTTGGAGGGATAGAGGCTCTCGATTGCGGTCTGCTCGTACCCGGTCGTGTACGGGGAGATGAGATGGTCGGTCATCCCGAACATGAAGACGTGGCCGTAGAAGGGCGGGCGGTACTCCTGGCCCACCACCAGCACCATGTCGGGACGGGAAAGCGGATGGGCGCCGCCCCCGGGCACGAAGAACTGGTGGTCGAGGATGCGGTTGTCCTTGTTGGCGATCTGTTCGGCGACCACGTCCTGGTCCTCCGCCTCGGACATCATCATCAGGTTCTCGAGGGTGTTGTGGAGATTGCCGCCGTAGTTCATGTGCACGTGGGTCGAGCCTGAGTACCAGCCTCGGTCGCTCAGATCCGAGATCTCCTGCAGCTGGACGCTCATGCGCTGGTTTTCGCCCGCGACGATGTTCACGTCGAATTCCTGGGGCACGTGCTCGAAGCCGCGCACCACGGTCATGTGCGCGTTGCCGGGGGGCAGCTCGACCTGGAAGGAGCCGGCGTGATGGAAGATGTGGTCGCCCGCCCGGCTGATGCGCGAGTACTCGACGGCCGGGGTGTAGTGCTTTCCGTCGGAGGCGGTGAGGTGGATGCGCGTGCCGGTGGGCTCCCCGTCGGCGCCCAGGATCGTCACCGTCAGGGTTCCCATGGGCTCACGCCAGCGGCGCTCCTCGATGGTCACGGTGCGTAGCGCC
The DNA here is from genome assembly GCA_965225805.1 of Longimicrobiales bacterium. GTDB lineage: Bacteria > Gemmatimonadota > Gemmatimonadetes > Longimicrobiales > Gaopeijiaceae > BD2-11. The sequence goes on along the minus strand of OZ245327.1, from coordinate 4,164,187 downwards.
CCGCCGTACGTCTCCAGCAGCGCGAGCTGGGGAAGCCCGTCCTTGTTGCTGATGAAGGCGATCCACTCGCCGTCCGGCGACCAGCGCGGGTGGAAGGCGTCGTACTCGAAGAAGGTGAGCTTGTAGGGCTCGCCCCCGATCGTGGGCTGGACGTACAGATTGTTGAACTGGTCGGCTGCGCCCGCCGTCGACGAATACACGAAGCGGCGGCCGTCGAGGGAGATGTCGGGCTGGGTCCGGTAAAGCGTCTGCTCCTCCAGCACCGCCACCCGGCTGTCGATGCCGTTTGCCCGGGCCGGGATCCGGTACACGTTGCCACTGCCGAGAGGCACGTCGCGGTTGGAGACGATGAGCAGCTCGTCGCCCGAGGGAAGCCAGGAGGGCGAAATGTGCATGTCCCACGCGCCGAAGTAGAGGCGGCTGCGGCCGAAAGTGTTGTCGTAGGTGACGGCGACCTCGTCTCCGGCCCACTGCCCGTCTAACATCTCGCGGATGTAGATATTGAAGAAGCCGCTGGGGCGGGTGGAGACGTAGGCCAGCCGGGTGCCGTCGGGGGAGAAGCGCGGATCGACGTAGATCTCGTCGTCGTCGGTGAGGCGGTGGGCCTCCCCGGTGCTTGTATCCAGCACTTCCAGCTGGGTGGGGCCGCCGCCGGCGTCAGCCGTGTACACCAGCCAGCGCCCGTCCGGGGACCAGTTGGGCGAGGAGAGGTAGTCCTCCGAGCGGACCAGCTCGGTCGCTACGCCCGTTGTCGGGTCGACGCTCCAGATCGACCCGCTCATGCCCACCGCGATGCTCTGGCCGTCCGGCGCCCAGGCGGGATACCACGGGGTGGAGCTGGGGGCGGGGGGGAAGTAGAAGTTGTGCATGTAGTTGCCGCCGTGCGCGGAAGCCGCGTACGGGCGCTCCGATTCCGTAAAGGCGGATCTCGTCGGCGGGTCTTCGCCAGGATCGCACGTTGTGGCTACGGCGGCTGCGAGCAGGGCGGCGAGAGCGGCCGCAGCTGGACGGGTAGGGCGGGGACGGGGGCGGCGGGCGAGCAGTGGGACCGCGGGCATCGGGGTTCTCCCTGGGTTTCGTGAGCGAGCAGGCGCGCCATCCGCGAGAGGTGTCGGGCGCGCGGTCGTTCCTCCGGCAGTCTAGGCCGTGGGCGCGCTCAGGGCTACCGGTTCCGTCGAGCATCGTGTCCGGGAGGCGCCCCTGCTACCGCCGGACGGGGAGCAGCGGCCCGCCCGCCGGTGTACGCGGCAACGGGCGAGGAGACGATTCCCCGTGGAACGAGAGATAGATGACATCCCAATCGAGTTCAGCATCTCGAAGCGGCCCGGCGCTGGTGGGCACCTGTCTCGCCGCGTGCCTGGCTTGTCTGGTGCCTTCCGCGGCCCGTCCTGCCGTGGGAAGCGGGGAAGCGTTCGCCGTCAGGTCAGCAGCGGATCAGGAGCCATCTCAGGACGAGGAACAGCTCCCACCGGAGCTCGGCGGGCAGGAACCCGTCCCGGAACTCAGCGTCTCCCTGCTGACGGTCGGGGCCGGGGAACAGATCTGGGAGAGGTTCGGCCACAACGCCATCCGCATCCAGGACAGCGCGCTGGGCATCGACGTCTCGTACAACTGGGGCATGTTCGACTTCGGTCAGGAGGGCTTCTTCTGGCGTTTCCTGCTGGGAGACTGGCAGTACTGGATGGCTGGCCTGCCCTCGGACGCGATGATCGCGTTCTACGCGGCCACGGGCCGGGGCGTGGTGGAGCAGGAACTGGATCTGACCCCGGCTCAGCGCCGCATGATTTTCAACCTGGCCGAACTCAACGTACGCCCGGAGAATCGCTTCTATCGGTATCAGTACTTCCTCGACAACTGCTCCACACGCGTGCGCGACGTCTTCGATACGGTGCTGGCAGGAAGCCTGCGGGAGCACTTCACGGAGGTCCCTGGCGAGACCTACCGCTTTCATACCCGGCGGCTCACCGAGGCCAACCCGGTAGTCTATGTGGCACTCGATTACTTCATGAGCGCGCGCGGAGATCGTCCCATCGCGGCCTGGGACGAGATGTTCATCCCGATGAAGCTGCGGGACTCTCTGCGCGAGACTGATCTCGTCGCCTCCGAAGTCGTCCTGGATGAGGCTTCGGGCGAGAGGCCCCTCGACGCGCCCCCACGGCACTTCGTCTGGTTCGCCGTGACCGGAGTGCTGCTGACTGCCCTGCTGGCCGGCTCGGCTTTGCTGGCCTCTTCGCCACGCGTGCTGGCCGGCGGGCAGGCTCTCCCCCGGATCGGCAAGCTGGGCTTCGTTTTGATTGCCGGAGCCTGGTCGCTGGTCATGGGCCTGTCCGGGCTGGTGATGATCGTGTCGCACTTCACCAGCCATGAGTTCATGTACTGGAACGAGAACTTCCTCCAGGCGACCCCGCTTTCGCTGGTGCTGGCCTGCGCGCTCATGCCGGCGGTGGTCCTGGGGAAGCGCCGGCGGCTCGCCACCCGGACGGCGATGCTGGCGGCAGGGGTGTCGATCCTCGGATTCGCGATGCAGGTTCTTCCGGGAATCGACCAGGTGAACGGGTACTACATGGTGGTGGCGGTGCCGGCGCATCTCGCGCTGGCGTGGGGGCTCGGAGAAGTGGTGCGCGGCAGCGCGGAGCAGGCCAGGATGGGATGATCCCGGTCTCTGAGCGCGGTCGAACCCCACTCTTGCTCCCCCTTCAGAAACGCGCCATCGTTTTCCGGCAATCGCCACGTCCCCTCTCCTTCCCACTCCGACTGTCGCTGGACACGGTCCCATGCTGACCAACCTCGCGATCCGCAACTTCAAACGCTTCGGCTCGGTTGAGATCGAGCTGGGCAGCCCCGTGCTCTTCATCGGACCCAACAACTCCGGTAAGACCTCGGCAATGCAGGCGCTCGCGTTGTGGGACATCGGCCTGCGGCGCTGGAACGAGAAGCGATCGGGGCAGAAGACTCCGGAGAAGCGGCCCCGCGTAGCGGTCAACCGCCGCGACCTTGTCGCGATCCCGGTTCCACACGCCAACCTCCTGTGGCGCGGACTCAGAGTCCGTAACGTGCACAGGGTAGACGGCAAGCAGACGACCAGCAACGTCCGGATCGACATCACTGTCAGGGGTGTGGGTGGGAACAAGTACGCCAGTCCCGGCGCGGTGCTGCTACTGGACGAGCCCGACGCGCATCTCGAGATCCTTCGCCAACGGCAGACCTACCAGATGCTCACCGACACGGCCGAGGGAACCGGCAGCCAGATCATCGCTGCCAGTCATTCTGAAATACTTCTCAACGAGGCCGCAGGCCGGGATCTGGTGATTGCCTTCGCAGGCGCTCCCCACCGCATGGACAACCGGGGCAGCCAGGTCCAGAAGGCCCTGAGGGAATTCGGATTCGAACACTACTACCAGGCGGAGCAGACCGGGTGGGTCCTGTACCTGGAGGGGTCGACGGATCTGTCGATTCTGCGGGCGTTCGCCACGCGTCTTGGTCACGGACCCGCCCTTCGCGCTCTGGAGCGCCCGTTTGTTCACTATGTTCGCAATCAGCCATCCGCGGCAGCAAGCCACTTCCACGCGCTGCAAGAAGCGCTTCCCGGGCTTCGTAGAATCGCCGTGTTCGACAACCTGGGCCAGCAGTTGCCGGACACCCCGTCGCTCGAGTATCGCATGTGGGAGCGGAACGAGATGGAGAACTACGTGGCTACGCGACGCACGCTTGAGCGATACGCCGCCGCGTCAGCTCAGGAAACCACGCCTGGGCCGCTGTTCGCAGAGTCCGAGCAGGCCAGGCGGGCCGACGCCATGCTACTATGTGCTCGCCCGCCACGTCCCGAGGGACGAGATCGATCCGGAAGTAACAGACAGGCTGGATGTTATTGGGCGGATCGCGGAGAGTGCCGAAGGGCGGGGGTAACCGCATGGGTCCACCGACCACCCGCCACCTCACCAGATAGGCAATCCATGAACCCGACCTCCCCAAAATCCGTCTCACGAACGACCCACAGGTTCACCCTGCTGGCGGCGATGCTGCCCTGGGCCGCTGTGACCGCCTGCGGCGGCGACGTAGCCGAGGATCCGGACGCGGCCTCTCCGGGTATCGCCGCCATGTCCGTGGAGAGCTATGCGGAGGTCGTGCGCACGCTTTCCAGCGACGAATTCGAAGGACGAGGACCCTCGACGCCGGGCGAGGAACTCACGGTTGCCTACCTGGTCGAGCAATTCCAGGCGGCGGGACTCGAGCCCGGCAACGGAGGATCTTTCTTTCAGGAGGTCCCGTTGGTGGCGCTGACCGAGCGCGGCACGCCCACGCTGACGGTGCGGTCCGGTGGGGAGGAGCTGGAATACGGATGGACCGATGACTTCGTCGCGTGGACCAAGCGGGTCGTGGAGAGCGAGTCCATTGAGGATTCCGAGATGGTCTTCGTGGGGTACGGCGCGGTCGCGCCCGAGTACGGCTGGAACGATTATGAGGGCGTGGACGCCGCCGGCAAGACGGTGGTCATCCTGGTCAACGACCCCGGGTTCGCCACCCAGGACGAGGCGCTCTTCCGCGGCAACGCGATGACCTACTACGGCCGCTGGACCTACAAGTTCGAGGAAGCGGCCCGGCAGGGCGCGGCCGGCGCGATCATCGTCCACGAGGAAGCGCCGGCGGGGTATCCCTGGGAGGTCGTGAGCGGGAGCTGGACCGGCCCGCAGTTCGACCAGGCCGGGGAAGACGGCAACATGGGTCGGATCCCCATCGAGGGTTGGGTGCGCGGCGAGGTGGCGCGCGAGATCTTCGCGGCGGGCGGACACGACTACGACGCGCTCGTGCAGGCGGCGTCTCGTCCCGGCTTCCGCGCCGCGCCTTTGGGGACCTCGGCGTCCGTGGCGGTCTCCAACGACATCCAGCGCTCCGAGTCGAAGAACGTTCTGGCGCTGCTGCGTGGGCGGGAGCGAGCCGACGAGTACATCGTCTACATGGCGCACTGGGATCATCTGGGACGCGGCCCCGACGCCATGGAGGATCCCATCTTCAACGGCGCCTTCGACAACGCCACGGGCACCGCCGGGCTGATCGAGCTGGCCAAGGCGTTCTCCGCGCTGGCGGAGCGTCCGGCCCGCTCGGTGGTCTTCCTCGCCGTGGCGGCGGAGGAGCAGGGGCTGCTGGGCTCCGCCTACTACGCGGCCAACCCGGTCTACCCGACGGCCAGCACTGTGGCGACCATCAACATGGACGGTCTGAACGTCGACGGCCCAATGAACGACATCACGGTCGTGGGGATGGGGGCGTCAGAACTGGACGACTACCTGGCGGAGGCGGCCTCCCTCGCCGGACGCACCCTGCGGCCCGACCCCGAGCCCGAGAAGGGGTTCTACTACCGCTCCGATCACTTCAGCTTCGCGAAGGTGGGCGTCCCCTCGCTCTACACCGACTCGGGCATCGACCACGTCGAGCACGGCATCGAATGGACGCTGGAACGCCGCGCCGACTATACCAGCAACCGCTATCACAAGCCCGAAGACGAATTCGACCCGTCGTGGGACCTCACCGGGGCTCTGGACGACCTCGGGCTGCTCTTCCGCCTGGGCTACCGGCTCGCCGACTCCGGCGACTGGCCCAACTGGCGGGAAGACAACGAATTCCGGGCGATCCGGGATGGGGATCGGGGGGGCCGATGATCTACGAGACATACATCCTATGCTGACCCACCTCACCCTCCGCAACTTCACTCACCATCTATGTTCCGGAGTCCCAAGGCAGCAGGGGGCAAATCACCTATGAGACACAAGGCCAACTATTTTGCGCTTGTGCAGCATTCACGTTTTCTTCGAGCATCCCTGAATCTTGCCTTCGATAGGAGTCGACAGCTTAATCAAACACTGCACGACCTTGGCTTCTCAAGCGTGCCAACCGACCCTGAGAGCCTAGCGTCACTACAACAACAGACGGCTGGAGAAATCGGGGGTATCAATACGAGGATATTGTTGGATGCACCACAGGAGATCGAAAAATATCATTTCGGACCCTTGCAGATCGCTTTGTCATTGTTCTCCGTGATGATCACGAAATACAAACAACTCGCTAAGGGCCATCCGACGTTTCAAGACGATCTTCTCGACACGTACTGCCAGAATGGTATCGAATTCCTAGCCAAACTGAAAGACGTGAGACATTCAATACTACACAACCGCTACGAAAACATCGACACGCAACGTCAATTCGTACGGGAGTTCACCGGAAGCAACAACGATCATATGGTAACCTCGCTGACAAAGGGCGCGGAGATATTTGACGACTACTTGAGACGTTTGTGGCATCTGCTGCAAGATAGCAACAGCAAATGAGCGCTGAACGAGACGACTTCGGCGTCAGCTTCAAGGCGCTGGCAATATTTGAGACCATGCGATGCAACTTGGCAATGGTGGACGCCTTTGTACGTAATTCAATACTTGAAGCCAGCCAATACAAGGATCGGGACTTGGGGTTCCTTGGAACCAAGCCTGGCCCAGAACAGATGTCGATACACAATACGGCGGTGACAACAATTGTGGTTGCGCTTATGTTTCAGGTTGTGGACAACTACTGCGACGTCAAGAGGGTCAATACCAGATTGAAGTATCAAGACCTGGAAGCCTTCTTGAGCGGATTCGAGCGCAAGGCTGACTTCGTTGGCGGCATGAGAGCAGTACGGAACTCTCTGTTCCATGTCGGTAGTCTTAAGTCTTGGCGCAGTCACAAAGTTAGTACTTTCGCCGCAGAATGTGATGAGCGTGGGGGCGTACTTGCCGTGATGAGCGAGTTGCGTCAGTTGTGCTATGACTTTACAGAAAAGTGTTTCTTGGGCCAGTTGAAGATATGGCCCGTGTCCCTATACCAGCAGCAGGAGCGATTGGAGAGAGAGAAGCCAGACCTGTTCGCGAAGGTAATGCGTGGAGAGGCCAGCTTTGAGGAGTGGATGGAGGCCATCGCGGAGACGAGTGAATCTTAGCCCGAGGCGAGTCGGGATTCCCGTCCAAGGCGGACGTGGAGGCTTGGTTCAATGACCCGGACTATCAGGAAGCCATGAAGTTCCGGCACGACTGAAGGAGCCGACTCTCCGAGCCCATGAACGAACTCGTTCATGCATCACCATTGTCGATGACTTCCCAGCTACCTTTCTTCGTCGCACCCACATGGCGGATCCGACCCGCCTTTCTGAGCTTGGCCAGGTGGTACTTGATGCCGTCCGGGGTGATTCCGATTCGCGCCGCCAATCCTCGGCGAGTGAGCCTGGGATCCTCACGTAGCAAGGCGAGGATTCGTTCTCGGGTAGTTTCTTGGGTAGCCCCTCTTGTTTCTTGGGTAGTTTCTTGGGCAGTACCCAGCAACGGCTCGGGATCCTGCCCCGCAACCGCCGTCCCTCTTTGTCCGCTTGTGGGCTCCCGGACCTCAGTGCCGGTCGGTTGCGCCGTGTATCCGGCTCTCCGAATGGTCGTGACGAAGCCCCCACTGGCGACGAACTCCGGCTCCGGCAATCCAGCGTCGGCGCAGCGCCGGATCATGTCCACCGTTCCGGTTCCCATCCGTTCGATATACCGAAGTAGATACATGGACTCCGCCAGCAGTGGATTACCGGGCAGCGACTGGTGCGCGACGCGCAGTTTCTCCACCGTGAGCGGCGGCGGCAGCTGGCCGGAGTTCATGACCTCCAACCGGTCCGGGAAAAGCATGATCTGCACGCTGCTGTTGTCCGTGTAGTCCCGGTGTGCCACCGCGTTCACGATCGCTTCGGTCACCACCTCCTTCGGAATCTCGTACGCCACGGGAGCCTGGACGGTCTCCGCCCTCGTCCCGACCGATAGCGCGATCTTGCTCAATACGAAGTCCACCGCCTGATCCACCAGCGCGAACACCGTCCCCTTGTAGACCTGGTAGGAAGGAATCGGCTTGGCCACCTCGGTGCCGTGGAAATGGGCACACTTGACCTCCGACGAGATCAGGAACCGCTGCGGCGCCTTCCCGAACAACAACACCGCGGCGTTCGTCAGCCGCCCGTTGTTCAACAGGTTCAGATGCCTCAGCAGGGCTTCCGGCGGCGTGCCTTCCGGCAACGGGAACTGCCGCGCGCTCCGCGCGGTGCGGATGAAGAGGGACATCCGCCCGAAATCGAGATCATCCAATGTCGCCCGGGTGCACGGCGAGGCGTCGAAGGGTCCAAACCGCAGCAGTTCCCTAGCCTCAAGATACTGGACGAGGGCAGCGTAGAACCCGGCCACCAGCTCCGCCGAGGTGCCGAACCGCCTCCTGACGAGCCCGGTCTGGGCGCGGCCGACCAACGCACGCATCTTCGGGTGCCGGGCACTCCCTCTGGCGCCTTTCACGAAAACCAGGCGGTACTTGCCGAGCACGGTCGCCCGATCGAATTCCCGCTCAGTGGGCGAGATCCCTGTTTCATCCTCGTACCCGTACTCCGCGCCGAACAGCCCCACATAGATGTCGCATCGAGCGACTTCGTCGAGATACACCTCGTCCGGCCGCCGATCGGAGGCGGGTACATCTTCGAACAGGAAACCTTCGAAGAATCGCCGCATCAGCGGGTCGTGGCGAAGGTAGTCGCGCAGTTCCTCCCGCTCCCGTGCGAACTCCCTCTGCATGCTGCTGATGAAGACGCGGATCGGGGTCAACGTTCCGCCGTATCCTCGTCTGCGGCCTCTGGACGGACCAGCGGAGAACGCCCGGTCAGCAGCTGTCGCCAGTCCATGTCCCCTCCTCCGCGCTCCTGGTCCGCAACTCCAGCCCCCGCCCGACGCCTCGGCCCCATTCCACCAGCACCTGCGTGATCCACAACATCGAAGCTGTCCAAGAGCCCCGGCATCCCCGGGTCGGGACAAGATACCGGTGCCGCAACAGGTATCCAAACAACGTGTGATCGAGTACTCACAGGGCCATGCGGGGGTCGGACACGACCTTCGTTGACCCTAAGGGAACGATGGCGCCAGGGTCTGGGCGTACAAATGGCTGGATGGGACAGATTTCCGGTCCGCCGCCGCTGGCCGCGCCGACTACACCAGCAACCGCTACCACAAGCCGGCCGACGAGTTCGACCCGTCATGGGATCTCACCGGGGCGCTCGACGACCTCGGCCTGCTCTTCCGGTTGGGCTACCGGCTGGCCGACTCCGACGACTGGCCGAACTGGCGGGAAGACAACGAATTTCGGGCGATTCGGGATGCGGATCTGGAGACCCGCTGGTCTACGGCACCCGCACATTCCCGAAGATCCCGTTCTGCGCACCCGAATTCGCGGTGACGATCTCCGGAAATCCATCTCCGTTCAGATCCCCAACCGCCACCCCGTAGGTGGCGCAGTCCTCGCACCCGAAGCGGAACTCGCCGAACCCCGCGGCCTCGCCGCCCCGGTTGAAGTACACCGCGTTCCGCGCGCCCACGTTCGCGACGATGATGTCCAGGTCCCCGTCGAGATCCACGTCCGCGAGGCGGACCGCGTAACTCTGGTCGTCGTCGGACCCGAACGGCAGGGAGCGCTTGAACCCTCCCACGGCATCGCCGAAATACACCGCGTTCGCCTCGCCGATGTTCGCCGTCACGATGTCGGGACGGCCATCGCCGTCCACGTCGCCCACCGCCACTCCGCGCGTCTCGTCGCTCCCGGTTCCGTACCCGCTCACCCGCTCGAAGCTGCCCGCGTCGTTCCAGTGGACTGCGTTCGCCCCGCCGTCGCGGTTGGCGAGCACGAGGTCCGGGTCTCCGTCGCCGTCGAGGTCCGCGGCCGCTACATCGATCGTCGAGTCGTCCCCCGCCCCGAAAGGCGTCCCCTCGCGAAAGGCGCCCGACCCGTCCCCGGGGAAGATGAAGTTCTGGCGCCCCCGGTTGACCACGAGGATGTCCGTGTGCCCGTCGCCATCGAGATCGGCCAGCGTCAGACTCCGCGTCGAACTCGGAGTGCCGAAGGTGGCGCCGGCCTCGAAGCGGCCCGTGCCGTCGTTGAGGAAAACGAGGTTGCGCGTGCGGTCGTTCCCCACCGCGACATCCAGGTCTCCGTCGCCATCGAAATCGGCGAGCGGGACAGCATAGGTGCCGGCCTCTTCCTCCCCCAGCCGCCGCGCGAGGGTGAAGGCGGCTCCCCCATCATTGAGGTAGACCCGGTTCTGCCCGGGCCAGTGGCGGCCGTTGGCGATGACGACATCGAGGGCCCCGTCGCCGTTCACGTCGCCCAGACTCACGGAGGCTGTCACTTCGCTGCCCGAGCCCAGCGGCCTGAGTGGCCGGAACGTCCGCTCCTGCCCCGCCAGCGGGCTCCCCGCGACCAGCTGCGCGAGAAGGCCGGTGACCGCGATGAAGCTGGCAACCGTGAGTTGGCGGACAGACTCCGGGAAGCCGGACCCGGTAGCCCCGGTGAAGCCTGAAGCCGCGAGCAGGCGGGTGGCCGCGCCAAGGCCGGGCGCCCCGCCCCGCGATTCGGTTGATGAACACTTGAGCATGCCGCCAACATAGGCGGTTGGGAGGTCCGCAGCACTCGTTCGGCCCTGTCGGACGGAGGCCGCTGGACCTGCTAGCGATCGTCGATGACTTCCCAGCGACCCTTCTTCGTCGCACCCACATGGCGGATCCGGCCCGCCTTTCGGAGCTTGGCCAGGTGGTACTTGATTCCGTCCGGGGTGATTCCGATGCGCGCCGCCAATCCCCGGCGAGTAAGCCTGGGATCCTCGCGCAGCAAGGCGAGGATTCGTTCTTGGGTAGTTTCTTGGGCAGTACCCAAAAACGGCTTGGGGTCCTGCCCGGCAGCCATCGTCCCGATTAGCCCGCTTGCGGGTTCGCGGACCTGGGTGCCGACCGGTTGCGCCGTGTATCCGGCTCTCCGAATGGTCGTGACGAAGCCTCCGCTGGCGACGAACTCCGGCTCCGGCAAGCCAGCCTCGGCGCAACGCCGGATCATGTCCACCGTTCCGGTTCCCATCCGAGCCTGGACGCTCTCCGCTCTCGTCCCTACCGACAGGGCGATCTTGCTCAATACGAAGTCCACCGCCTGATCCGCCAGCGCGAACACCGTGCCCTTGTAAACTTGGTAGAAAGGAATCGGCTTGGCCACCTCGGTGGCGTGGAAATGGGCACACTTGACCTCCGACGAGATCAGAAACCGCTGCGGCGCCTTCCCGAACAACAGCACCGCGGCGTTCGTCAACCGCCCTTTGTTCAGCAGGTTCATATGCCTCAGGAGGGCTTCCGGCGGCGTGCCTTCCGGCAACGGGAACTGTCGTGCCCTTCGCACGGTGCGGATGAAGAGGGACATCCTCCCGAAGTCCAGATCATCCAATGTCGCCCCAGTGCACGGCGAGGCGTCGAAGGGTCCAAACCGCAGTAGTTCCCTGGCCTCAAGCATGACGAAGGTAGTCGCGCAGTTCCTCCCGCTCCCGTGCGAACTCCCCCTGCACGCTGCTGATGAAGACGCGGATCGGGGTCAACGTACCGCCGCTTCCTCGTCTGCGGCCTCTGGACGAACCAGTGCGGAACGCCCGGTCAGCAGCTGTCGGCAGTTCATGCTCCCTCCTCCGCGTTCCTGGTCGTCAACTCCAGCGCCTCACCCGACGGCCCGGCCCCGCTCCACCAGCACTTGCGTCATCCACACATCGAAGCTGCCCAGGAGCCCCGGCGCCCGCAGGTGTCGGGACAAGATACCCGGGCCGCAGCAGGTATCAAAACAACGTGTGGCCGGACATTCGCAGGGCCATTCCTGGGGTCGGGACACGTCCTTCGGTGGTCCCCATGGAACGATGGCGCCAAGGTGCGCGTGGACCAATGGCTGAATGGGACGATTTCCGATCAGCGGCGTTCCCATATGGCGCTCTTCGGGCCCGGCACGGCCGAGCTGAACGCAGACGGTGCCCCAATGACATCGCGATCGTGGGGATGGCGAACTCGGAGCGTGGGTTACCGGCTGACCCACTCCGACGACTGGCGACGATCTCCATCGTACTCACTCGTTGCTTATCGATATAAACTCACATAACTTAGCTATATATGGACCGACGAACGAACCCCTACGCGCCTGGAGCAGGCACGCCCCCTCCCGAACTCGCGGGGCGTGACGCACTGATCGAGGACGCGGAGATTGCCCTTGTCCGGCTGCGCAACGGCTTGGCCGCCAAGGGTCTTCTGATGGTCGGCCTGCGGGGCGTCGGAAAGACGGTACTCCTGAACCGGATGCTCCTCGACGCGGACGAGCGCGGATGCGAGTGTGTGTTGATCGAAGCCCCCGAGCACCGGTCCCTCCCGGCCGTGCTCGCGGGGCCCCTCAACTCCGCGCTGATCCGCATGAGCCGCAGCGCCGCCGCCGCGCGTCTGGCAAAGAAGGCGCGGAGGTCGCTTGCGGGATTCGTCCGCGCGATGAAGGTCAGCTACGAGGACATCACCATTTCCATGGATCTGGCCGAGGAGGAAGGTGTTGCGGACAGCGGCGATCTCGACACCGACCTCACGTCTTTGCTCAGGGTCGCCGGAGAGGCGGCCCGCGCGCGCCGCACGGTACTGGTCCTGTTCATCGACGAATTGCAGTACGTGGAGGAACGCCAGCTCGGCGCGCTCATCACGGCCCTGCATCGCACGGCGCAACTCAGCTTGCCGGTCGCGCTGATCGGATCAGGACTGCCTCAGCTCGTGGGACACATCGGATCCGCGAAGTCCTACGCCGAGCGGATGTTCTCCTTCCCGGAAATCGGCCCTCTGCCCGGCGAAGCGGCCCGGAAAGCCCTGGAGGCACCAGCGCGCCGGCTGGGGGTCACGTATTCCGCGAATGGCCTCGACGAAATTCTCCGGATCACGGAAGGATACCCCTACTTTCTGCAGGAATGGGGCAGCGCCTGCTGGATGCTCGCCGACGGGCCCGTCATCACGCGCCCGGACGTGGAAGCCGCCTCGCCCGTGGCGATCCACGAACTCGACACGACCTTCTTCAGGGTTCGCTTTGAACGAACGACCCCCTTCGAGAGGCGTTACCTGCGCGCGATGGCCGACCTCGGTCCCGGGCCCCATCGGTCTGGAGAGGTCGCACACGCTCTCGGCCGAAAGGTGCAGAGTGTCGCACCCACCCGTTCGAACCTGATCAGGAAGGGAATGATCCACAGTCCGGCCCACGGCGACACCGCCTTCACCGTACCCCTGTTCGACCAATATCTAAAGCGCGTCATGCCTCAATAGCCGACATCCGGAGCAGGATCATTCCGGTTGGCTGGGATGTCGCATCCACGCAGGGATGTCGCCTGCCATCGTACCAAAGCGTGGTTTGTCGAGATAAACCGGGATAACATTGGTATAATCCTATGTCGGCTGCCGCTGCCGAGAGTGCAGGGCTCGCGCGCAGGACGCAGGCGCCCTTTGCACCTCCATCCCTCAGCCCGAAGCCGCCTTCCGCCTCGGCTCCGCCGTCCCTTCCTCGACAGAGCCGCCCTCCTCCCCCTCCCCCGCAATACTCGCCTTCAGCGCCGCCATCAGGTCGATGATCTGGGCCTGGGGCTCGTCCGAGGGCGCCACCGTGATCTGCTCGCCGTCGATCTTCTGCTGGATGAGCTCGAGCTGGCGTTCGCGCACTTCGTCGGTGTAGTCGCCGGGCTCGAATTCGTCGGAAGTCTTCTGTTCGATCATCTGAACCGCGAGGTCCAGCTCCGCCGGGTTGATCTCCCCTTCTTCGAGCGGCACCTCGTCCCAGGACCGGACCTCGGCCTCGTAGCGCAGCTGTTCGAGCATCAGCCCGTCCCGGTACGGGCGCACCATGACGAGATACTGCTTGCCGCGGGTGGCGAAGCGCGCGACGGCCACGCGCCCGGTTTGCTCGAGCGCGGCCGCCAGCAGGCGGTAGGCACGGGCGCCGCCCCGGTCCGGCCCCAGGTAGTAGGCCCGGTCGCAGTACACGCGCTCCACCTGCTCGGCGGGGACGAACTCGGCAATCTCGATGCCGTCGGTCCTGGGCTTCTCCAGCACTTTCAGCTCGTCCGGTTCGAACAGTACGAACTGGTTCTTCGCGAACTGGTACCCCTTGACCATGTCGGTCTTGGGCACGACTTCGTTGTTTTCGGGGTTGAAATACTGCTGGCGCACCCGGATGCCGGTCTTGCGGTCGATCCAGTTGAAGCTGACGCGCGCGCCGAACTTGCTCGTCGCGAACAGCTTGACGGGGATCGTGACGAGACCAAAGGAGATGCTGGAGGTTCCGATCGCTCGTGCGGCCATGATGTCCCCGGGGAATCGGTATCCGTAACTGGCGGAGGAGCTTACATGATGGCTGACCGGGGGGACAAAGGGAAGGCCGACCGGCTCGCCGAGTACCGCGCCAAGCGCACTGCGTCCAGGACCCCGGAGCCCTTCGGCGGCGCGTCTCTCGCCGGAAGCCGTCTCTTCGTCGTCCAGCAGCACGATGCCACAAGACTGCATTGGGACTTCCGGCTGGAGCTGGACGGCGTGCTGCTCTCGTGGGCCGTTCCCAGGGGACCATCGCCGAACCCGCAAGACAAGCGCATGGCCGTCCATGTCGAGGACCATCCGCTGGACTATGCGGAATTCGAGGGCGTGATTCCGGAGGGCAACTACGGGGCCGGCTCGATCATCCTGTGGGACAAGGGCGTCTGGGTGCCGCTGGAGGATCCGCGCGCCGGGCTCAAGTCCGGTAAGCTGCTCTTCGATCTGCGCGGCTTCAAGCTCAACGGGCGCTGGACCCTGGTGAAGACGCGCCAGTCCGACAACTCCTGGCTCCTCATCAAGGAGACGGACGCCTGGGTGGACGAGCGCGGCCTCGATGCGTATCCGGTGGAGTCGGTCTATTCGGGGCTCGCGGTCGACGAGGTGGCGCATCCCGGACGGCGCCAGGCCGCAGTGGAGGCGCTCGCGAGGGAGTTGGGCGCTGGCGAGGGCCGCGTCGAGTCGCGCACGGTGCGGCCCATGCTTGCGAGCGCGCGCGAGGCCCCGTTTTCGCGCCCGGGCTGGGTCTTCGAGATCAAGTACGACGGCTACCGCATCATCGCCGCGCGGGAGGGAGGCGAGGCGGTGCTCTGGTCGAGGAACGGAAACGATCTGACCGCGACCTTCCCGGAGGTCGCGCGGGCCGTACGGGGCCTCCCGTACGACCACATGATCGTGGACGGCGAGGTGGTGGTCCACGACGACGCCGGCCTGCCCAGCTTCTCCCGGCTGCAGAAGCGCGGCCGCCTGCAGAACCACGCCGACATCCAGCGCGCCTCGGTCGAGCTTCCCGCCCGCATGTACGTCTTTGATCTGCTGGCGGTGGGAGACCTGGACCTGCGGCACATGCCCCTGCTGGCGCGCAAGAAGGTCCTGCGCGAGGTGCTGCCGCCGGCCGGACCGCTGCACTACTGCGACCACATTCCCGAAGCGGGCGAGACGATGTACGAACACGCCACCCGGATGCGTCTGGAAGGCATCGTCGCCAAGAAGGCGGACAGCATCTACCTGTCGGCCCGCTCCAGCTCATGGCTGAAGATCCGGGCCGTGCAGTCCGGGGATTTCGTCGTCGTCGGATGGTCGGAGCCGCGCGATCCGCGCCCCGAACTCAGTTCTCTGATCCTCGCTTGCTACCGGGGAGAGGATCTGGTGCACTCGGGAAGCGTCGGTACCGGCTTCACGGCAGAACAGCTCACCCGCTTCCGCAAGCTGTTGCTTGAGATCGAGGTCGAGGAGTGTCCGGCGACCGGAGAAGGGACTTTTGTGGCCGGCCGGGTGCAGCGCTGGGTCCGCCCCGAGCGGGTCGCCGAAGTGCGCTACAAGGAGTGGACCGAGGCGGGCCAGCTGCGCCACCCCTCCTTCGTGCGCTTTCGCGAAGACAGGCTACCGCAGGACTGCATTCTGGAGGACGACGAAGCGGGCCTGGAGACGCTGGCCGAGCCTCTCCCGGTGCGCGCGCCCAGCCGAGCCCGGGAGGTGCACTTCACGAATCTGGACAAGGTCTTCTGGCCCGCGGAGGGCTACACCAAGGGCGATCTCATCGACTACTATCGCGCCATCTCGCCATGGCTGCTTCCGTACCTCGCGGACCGGGCCCTGGTGATGACGCGCTACCCGGACGGCATCGACGGCAAGTCGTTCTATCAGAAGGACGCGCCCGAGTGGGCGCCGGAGTGGCTCCGCACGGAGACCGTCTATTCGGAGAGTTCCGGGCGCGATCTGAACTACTTCGTGGCCGACAGTCCAGAGGCCATCGAGTACATCGCGAACATGGGGACCATCCCCCTGCACGTCTGGCACAGCCGCCTGGAGACGCCTTCCCGGCCGGACTGGTGCGTGCTGGATCTGGACCCCAAGGACGCTTCCTTTGACGACGTGATCAAGGTGGCTCGCTGCATCCGCAAGGTGTGCGAGGAGGCGGCGCTGCCGTGCTACGTGAAGACCAGCGGGTCGTCGGGGCTGCACGTACTCATTCCGGTGGGACGCCGCTGCACCTACGAGCAGTCACAGCTGTTCGGGGGCGTGATGAGCCGGGTGGTCGCGGTGGAGCTGCCGGAGATCGCCACGGTGGAGCGGCGGATCGGCAGGCGGGCGGGAAAGGTCTACCTGGACTACCTGCAGAACGGCCACGGCAAGCTGATCGCGGCTCCCTTCTGCGTGCGGCCCAAGCCCGGCGCCCCCGTCTCCATGCCGCTGGAGTGGGGCGAGGTGGAGGTGGGGCTCGCGATCGAGCAGCACACCATCAGGACCGCTCCCGCCCGCATGGCGCGCCTGGGACGAGACCCGCTGGCGCCGGTGCTGGAGGAGGAGCCCGATCTGGTGGCCGCGCTGGAGCGGCTGATGGGGTGGTTCAAGTAGGGGCCACCCACCCCTCCACTGCACCAGCCACCTCCGGATGTGTCCGCCCTACCCCGACCGGCCGGCCGGTGCGTCGGCGACCCACCCCGCCACCGTATCCGCCACTTCCGCCATCACTTCCGGAGGCGTGCGCCCGCTTCTCTTGAGCACCTTGAAGGAGTGATCCCCGCCCTCGACGATGTGGAGCGTCGCGCGCGGCTCCAGCCCCGCTACGACCGGGCGCAGGAAGTCCAGGTTGGCAAGCCGGTCGCGCGTGCCCTGGAC
This sequence comes from Longimicrobiales bacterium, assembly GCA_965225805.1. Lineage (GTDB taxonomy): Bacteria > Gemmatimonadota > Gemmatimonadetes > Longimicrobiales > Gaopeijiaceae > BD2-11. Next base: position 4,147,139 of record OZ245327.1, on the reverse strand, counting down.
GAACAGAAACGGAACTTCGACCCGGCCGAGGTGCTCGCTCCGCTCAATGCCGGGCGGCTTGCCGATGCCGTGCAGAGGGAAGCCCAGGAAGACGATCCCGCGCACCCCCGGAAGAGGAGCCTCGGCCGCGGCCAGGGAGGTCATGCGGCCGCCCATCGACTTGCCCCCCGCGAACAGCGGCAGATCGGGGGCCGCCTCGCTCGCCGCCGCCACCGCCCGGCGCACGGTCGCCGTCAGGATGCGCTGCGGGTTGGGATACCTCCGACCCACCTCCATGTAGGGGAACTGGTAGCGCAGGGTGGCGATGCCTCGCTCGCCCAGCAGAGCCGCAATCTCGTCCATGAAGATATGCCGCATCCCGGCGCCCGCGCCGTGCCCGAGGACGAGCAGCGCGCTCGCGTCCAGGGGCCGCAGCAGCAACGCGGAGACGGAGGTGCCGGCGACCTCGAAGGCCAGGGAACGAAGCGACGTCATCCGGTCGCTTCCCCGGCCGGACCATCTGTCGCTCGGCCCTGGGCCGAACGCCGGGACACGGTCCGTCGCGGACCCGTGGCAACCACTCTCATCCTCCGCTGATCGCGGGGAGCACGAGAACTTCGCTGCCCGCCGCGACCGCCGTCTCGAGGCCGCCGGTGAAGCGGATGTTCTCCCCGTCCACGAAGATGTTCACATGGGGCCGCAGGAGGCCCTGTTCGGTCACCAGGCGGTCGTAGAGGCCGGGGTGCGCGACCCGTAACTCGCCGAGGATCCCACCAACCGTGCCTGGGGTCGCCCACCATTCTCGGGCTGCCCACCGCCGCGCCACCGGCCACCTTCGCAGCACCCACCAACTCCACCACGCCCCGGCCGCCGGTCAGTTCCCTCAGCGCCTCGGGGAGGATGATTCTCACACCACGCACGCCTTCACGCACACCACCGGCGGGAGCCCGTCGCGCACCAGCTCCCAGGAGTCACCGTCGTCGCGGGAGGCGTACACCTTGCCGCTGCGCGTTCCGAAGAACACCTGCCCGGGTGCCAGGGTCGCCAGCGCGTCGCGCAACACGGTCTCGTAGGCGTTCTCCTGCGGGAGGCCCTCGGTGAGCGGGTGCCAGCTCACCCCCCCGTCCCGCGTCCGGTAGACGCGCAGTTTCGCCTCGGGCGTGCAGCGGAAGCCGTCCGACTCGATGGGGACGATGTAGACGGTGTCGGGGTCGCGCGGATGCGTCGCCATGGCGAAGCCGAAGTCCGACGGGACCCCATTTGCGATGTCCACCCAGGAGTCTCCCCAGTCCTCGCTCCGGTAGAGTCCCCAATGGTTCTGCAGGAAGAGCCGTCCGGGGTTGGAGGGATGATGCGTGATCTTGTGCACACACTGGCCGAACTCGGGGTGCTTGTCGGGCAGAAACTCCGCCCGCACCCCCTCATTGCGCGCGACCCACGTGGCTCCCCCATCGTCGCTCCGGTATGCTCCCGCCGCCGAGATGGCGACCATCAGGGCGCCCCCGGGCTCGCCATCCCCGACGATCGTGTGCAGGCAGAGCCCGCCCGCGCCTGGGTGCCAGCGCTCCCGGTGTGGATGATTCAGCATGCCCGCCACGGCCTCCCACGTCTCCCCCGCGTCCCGCGACTCGAAGAGGCAGGCAGGCTCGACCCCCAGGCGGATCACATCGGGTTCCGCGGCCGACCCCGGCCGGATCTGCCAGATGCGTTTGAGCGAAAGCTCCGAGTCCTCAGGGAACTTCACTGATCGCTCATCCTTCCCGGACCAGGTCGCCCCGAAGTCGTCGGAGAAGCGAAGCGTCGTGCCCCAGAACGCGCTGCCGGGCGCCGCCCACAGACGCGACCTCCCGGCGCGGTCGTCGTACGCCATCGCGTAGACTTCCTCCCCGGGAAAGTGGGGGCCGGCCACATCCCAGCAGCCGTTCCCTTTGTGCGCGCGAACCAGAAAGGCCCCCTTGGTGGTCCCCAGCAGCAGTACCGTGTCGCCGGCGGACACCTCGATGCCCGTTGCCGTCGTCATTCCCGCATCCTTGGCGTCATTCCCGCGTTCTCGTCAGTCGGTTTCGGGTCCATCGTGATGGCCACACTCGCAGCCGTACAAGACTATCGTGAACCGAGCGCGACACAAGCGGCGCGCACCGAGCCCGGCCCGCGGCCGATCCGCTCTCCCCCGGCACCCCGCGCCACTACGCGAAGAAGGCATGCCCGTTTCCGGCCGTGCCAGGCCCGCGGCCGCCTCCGGCTGGCGCATCCCACGACTCCCCCGCATCATTCGGCATGCGCATCTGGACGGGGACCAGCGGCTTCGCCTACAAGGAGTGGAAGGGCCGATTCTATCCAGAGAAGCTGCCCGCGCGCGCGATGCTCTCGCACTACGCCGGCGAGCTCCCAGCCGTCGAGATCAACAACACCTTCTACCGGCTGCCAAAGGTCGAACTGCTTGCGAAGTGGGCAGGGCAGGTGCCGGAGCGTTTCCGGTTCTCGATCAAGGCCTCGCGCCGGATCACGCACTTCAAGCGCCTGGGGCTCTCAAGCACAGACGAAACCACCTACCTGGTCGAGACTTGCGCCACACTGGGGCCCCGCCTGGGCGTGATCCTGTTCCAGCTGCCCCCCAACATGAAGAAGGACGCGTCGCGCCTGGCCGCCTTCACCGGCCTGCTTCCCGACGGCACTCGCGCCGCGTTCGAGTTCCGCCACCCTTCCTGGTTCGACGACGAGGTGCGAACCCTCCTGAGCGACCGGAATTTCGCGCTCGTGCACGCTGACGTGGACGAACCCCTGCCCGGCCTGGCCGATGCCGCGCCCCTGTCCGCGGGCAACTGGGGATACCTGCGCATGAGGCGGCTCGGCTATACCCGCGACGAGATGGAGAGCTGGATGAAGCGGATTCAGCGGCAGGGCTGGGAAGACTCCTTCGTCTTCTTCAAGCACGAGGCCGATGCCGCGGGCCCGGCGATGGCGAAGGAATTCCTGTCGCTGGCTGCTCCCTCACCACACGGAGCCGGTGATTCCGAGTAGCACGCGTCGCCCGAGGCGCGTAAGCCGATACTGCTGATTCTTCGCCGTCGGAGAATCGGGGCGGGTCATCTCCACGAGTCCTGCCGACATTGCCGGCCGGAGATAGTTGCTCCAGAACGATGGCCGGTGCGACAGCCCGATCTCCGCCATGACTGTACTCGCAGCCTTCGGGCTCTCCCTTAGCGCCGAGAGCAGCCGGGCTACTTGGTCGGTTACTTGGTCGGTTACTTGATGGCTCGAGGAGACCGGAAGGAGCGCCTCGAGAATCACACCGAGCATGAACTCGATAAAGGACGTACCCTCGCCCGCTTCCGAGCTCTGCTGGATCGCACGGTAATATTCATTCTGCCGGGCGTGGACCAGGCTCTCGACCGGAACATCGGCGAACAAGTGCTTCCAACGCGTCAGAATCAGCGTCTGCCAGAGTCTTCCCAGGCGCCCGTTGCCATCGTCGAAGGGATGGATGAATTCGAACTCGTAGTGAAAGACGGAACTTGTGATCAACGGATATTCATCCGTTGTGCCGACCCACGTCATCAGGTTCGTCATGAGCCCCGGCACGCGCCGTGCGGGCGGGCCGATGTGCTCGACTTGTCCCTCGCCCATCACCACTATCGGACCAAGACGGTAGCGGGCCCGGGGACTGGAGCAGACCCGCCATCAGCACTCCGTGGGCCGTCAGCAGGTCACGCTCACTCCCCGGATTCCATGTCGCGTAGCGGTCGTAGGCTGCGATGGCGTTGCGAGCTTCCTGAAGATCCTTGAGAGGGCCCGCGACAGGCTTGCCATCGAGAATCGTCGAAATCTGTTCTTCGCTCAGGACGTTCCCCTCGATCGCCAGTGACCCGCGGATGGTCCGGATGCGGTTGATGCGCCGCAAGCGCAGATCACGCACGACGCCCATGCCTTCCGCGCGGCCGATGGCTTCGCCGATCTCTTCGATGCGCGCGAGGATCGTCGGCGTGATAGTGTAGTTTCGCAGGCCGGCAAACTTCGACCAGCAAACTGGAACGGATTCGGCGATTGCCACGTCAGCATCACAATAAAGACTGCTGTGGCGGATTGAAATTAAGCAAACAACCCGGTGGATAGGTGAAGCGCCTCTGCCGGCTGCTTGGGTCCACATGAACAAGTCCATCCGTTTCCATCGGTTTGAGTACGAGTGTCTTCAGCTGTCCGCTGTGGTAGATCGTCCGGTCAGATTCGACAAATTCGATGACATCTTCGATCGAAACATATTCGGTATCGCCGAACTGTTTTTTCAACGTACGCCCAAGCGGATCGAAGTTGGCTTGTGCGATGTCCAATAGGACGATCTGTTCTCGTTCTCCTCCACGGAAACTGAAATCCCCGAATGGATCTATCTTCCAAATGGCCTGTTTCATGCAATCCGAGCCCCTCGTGTGGCTCGTGCCGAAGAAGATGGAGTACATGAGGCGGTTACCCTTGAACAGATGGAAGTGGACTACCTGCTTGGCGCCAGCCTCTTTCAACTGATTCTTGTAAAGGGTATAGAGATATCGACGGCGTTTTTCGTCGGATAACTGAGGTGGTCCCGGTTTTTTGGACAGGTCGTTAAGGTGGATTCCAGGACGGAAGAGGAGGCACCGAGATGGCCAGGAAGAGACGGAGGTTCACGGCGGAGTTCAAGGCGCGGGTAGCGCTCGAGGCGCTGCGCGAGCGCGACAGCGTGCAGGCGATCGCCACCCGACACGAGCTTCATCCGAACCAGGTGAGTACATGGAAGCGGCAGCTGCTCGAGGGGCTGCCGGAGGTGTTCGCCGGTGGCGCGGGCCGCAAGCTCGCGAAGGAGCACGAAGCGAAGATCCGGGATCTGCACGCCAAGATCGGGGAGCTCACGGTCGAGCGGGATTTTTTTCGGCGCGGGCTCAGGCGCTGAGCCGTGCGGATCGTGTGCGGATGATCGCGCGGGGCGGACCGCTGAGTCTTTCGAGGCAGTGTGCGCTGCTGGGGGTGAGCCGGTCGTCGCAGTACTACCGGCCGAAGGGAGAGCGCGCGGACAACCTGGCGCTCATGCGGCGCCTGGACGAACTGCACATGGCGTATCCCTTCTACGGCAGCCGGCAGCTGATGCGGCATCTGCGCCGCGAGGGCGTCACCGCGGGCCGGCACCGGATCCGGCGACTCATGCGCCTGATGGGGATGGAGGCGACCTACCGGCGGCCGCGCACGAGCGTGGCGAGTCCGGAGCACCGGGTCTTCCCGTACCTGCTGCGCGGCCTGACGATCTCACGGGCGGACCACGTGTGGTGCGCGGACATCACCTATATCCCTGTGACGCAAGGCTTTTTCTACCTTGTGGCCGTGATGGACTGGGCGACCCGGCACGTGCTGTCCTGGCGGCTGTCGAACACGATGGACGCCTCGTTCTGCGTCGAAGCGTTGGACGACGCGCTGGGCTGGAGGGCTCCGGAGATCCTGAACACCGACCAAGGCGCCCAGTTCACCAGCGAGGCGTTCGCGGACCGGGTGCTGGCGGCGGGCGTGACGTTCTCGATGGACGGGCGGGGCCGCTTCCTCGACAACATCTTCATCGAGCGGCTGTGGCGGTCGCTGAAGTACGAGGCGGTGTACCTTTACGAGCTCCGGGACGGGCTCGACGCCGAACGCATCATTGGTTCCTGGATCGACTTCTACAACGAGGTGCGCCCGCACTCGTCCCTTCTCGGACGGACGCCGGGCGAAGCCTATCGCGAAGGCGCGGAGGTGTGGTGAGGACGATCCGGCGCGATGCCATTCATGAAGCGCAACCGGCGCAACGACGCCTGCGAGCGTGGCGGGATCGCCGCGCGCCGGTTCCCTCCGTCTTCCCGTCGGCAGCCAGTCCCGACGGGAAGACGGAGGTTATGTTCAAACCGAGGTCGGGGAAGAGCGTCCAGACCGGCCGGCTCGGGACCCCGGCGGTCCCCGGTCAGACGCGCTCGGCCCGGGCCCAAGCGAGATCACCGAGGGCATTGGAGACCATCGGAATCCACCTTAACATCGCCCTCGGACTGTCCAACGAAGTAGGACCGCCTCAAACTCCAAGCCAGTCTTCCAGTTCGGGGTGCCGAACAGGTCGGTCAGATGAGGCGCGAATTCGCTGGTTGTTAGGTGACGGTTCATCGCTTCCCACATGAAGGAAACGTACACCTCACACTTAGGATTCCTGAGAATCCGGCGAATCAGGTTCATCGGAATGCCTTTGACCCCGAACGGGTCGATCATGACAAATGTCGGTGCCATCCGCTGCTTCTGTTCATCCAAGTAGTTGAGAGCTTCCGACATCTCCGAGGAAAACGAGCCCTCGACTACCCGGATTCTTGCGTTCGGTGGCAATCTGTCGCGCCACTTGTCCACCAACTTCTTGAGGTGTCGTGCTCGAGCCGGATGTTTCTCGATGAAGACAAACACGACTTCGGCCTTGATTCTCCGCCGCGATGAGTGTTCGGCCAGGACGCGCATGGCCACGAGCGGTGAACCCTCTTCGCCTCCTTCGTACTCACCCGGGCCCGCGAATCCATCAATGAACAGGATCCGCTCGTTGCGGTTGCCCATGCCCAGGATTGGAAACCACGCCTCGAAGTAGTGTCTCAGCACGAGATGTTTGCCTTCGGTGTGTTCCCCCCGCTTCCACAGCGTCGTCTTAGGCAGCGCCATCCAACCGCCTCGCGTGCGGGTTCAGCGGGTCGCCTTCCGGATACTCATCCCAAGTGTGTCCGTCCAGCTCGCGCCCGCCTGCCTTGGGCGTCCGGCCCCCCCACTGCTTGAAGAAGAACGGGACGCTGGCCAGCCGGCATTGATCGCGTACGTCCCGTACCCACTGCGGATGCATCGGCCTCGCACGGACGCCGCTCTCCCCGCCAGCGATGACCCAGTGAAGACCTGTCCTCCGATCGTCGTCCACGAAAGACGTGAGGTCGAGCGGCCCGATTAGAGGCTCGCAGCTCAGGAATCGCACAGCGGCCGGTACGGATAGCAGGTGCCGTATACGGTAGTCGACCGCTTGGTCTTCGACGGAAGTTCCGATCCAGATATGGCTAGGCAGTCCGCTTGGAAACAAGTGAACATGGCGCTTGACGAACTTGGCGGCCCTAGCGGGGCGTTTGGTCAGTACTTGGTACACATGGCGACGGACACGCAGCATGACCTTGAAGCACTGCGAGAGGAACGCCTCCGGCACGTCGCGGTGGAACAGGTCCGACATCGAGTTCACGAAGACGCGTCGGGGTGCCTTCCATGATCCGGGAATACGAAGTCGCTCAGGCCAGACTCGCACCGCAAAAGGGTCGCTCCGGTTGCGCGGTGTGTCGACAACTGGAAGGCGGGAACGATACGTGTTCGCGAGAAGCCGGCGCGCGAGCCGCTCCGCATAGCAGTGATCGCACCCCGCGGATACACGGCTGCATCCCGTCGTCGGGTTCCACGTGGCATCGGTCCACTCAATCGCGCTGCGGTCAGGCACATCTCCCTCCAGAAAGATGGTCGTGTTACTCGCTTCAATCTAGCACTTTCGGTGTTTGTTCGCTATCTGGCGACTCCGCTGGCGAGACGGCTTCGCCAAACCTACACTTCCCGGGCACGGCGCCAGCATCGGCGACCGCGCAACCGACGATATGGCATGTGCTTGCCCGAGAGAGAGGAAACCCATGGCCGAGTCACGCAGAACTTTCCTGAAACAGTCCGCTGCGACTGTCGCTGCGGCATCCCTGGCGAGTTGCGCTCCGTCTTCGCTTGAGCGAGCGGATACCTTGGTTCCGGCCACGCTGCGGGCCGTTGGAGATGTGATCCTGCCGGAGGAACTGGGAGAGGATGGATGCGCGCGGGCGGTGGCCGCCTTCGAACTCTGGGCCGAGGGCATCGAGCCGGTTGCGGAGATGGCCCACCCCTATCTGGTTCCCGAGACCGCATACACGGGCCCGGACCCCCGGCCGGGCTGGGCCGCCCAGCTGCGAGCGCTGGACATCGAAAGCGGCAAGCGCTTCGGGGCCTCCTTCGGTGAGGTCGGAGTGCCGGACCGGCGTACCCTGCTCGCGCGACACATGCGCGCGGCCGGGCCTGCGTTCGGCCGGCCGGAGAACGCCGGACACGTCGCGGTCGCGCTGGCCGCCCATTTCTTCGCCTCCCCGATCGCGACCGACATCTGCTACGGACGCGCCATCGCCAAGCAGCAGTGCCGGGGCCTGGCGGACGCAGGAGACGAACCCGCCCCGCTGCCGGGAGTCGCGTCATGAACCAGGTCATCGAGAGCGACGTCTGCATCATTGGAGGCGGGATCAGCGCGGCCATGGTCGCCGAGCGTCTCGCAGAACACACCGAGTCCACCATCACGGTCGTGGAGGCGGGTGGGCGCACGGCCTCGCTGGAGGAGAGGGCGGCTACCCGGGCGCGCATGCTCGCGTACGGCGAGAACCCCTACCCGAACGACCACATCCCCGGCCAGACCGGTACCGGCGAGATGTATCAGTCGATGGTCCTGGGGGGCGCTGCGATGCACTGGGGGGGCGCGGTGCCCCGGTATTCGTCAGAAGATTTCCGGGTTCGCTCTCTCTACGGCGTTGGCTACGACTGGCCCATCTCCTTCGATGACCTCGAGCCCTACTATCAGGAGGCCGAGGCGCGCATGGGCGTCGCCGGGGAACAGGGGCCGCCGGAGTACGACCCGCGCTCCAAGCCGTACCCGATGCCGCCCCTCCCGCTCTCCTACAACCTCCTGCGCATGCGCGAGTGGACGGACGACGCGGGCATCCCCTTCTGGACCCAGCCCTGGGCGCGAAACACCGAACCATGGCAGGGCCGCAACGTGTGCCAGCGCTGCGACACCTGCGCGGTGTGTCCGACGGGCGCCAAATACACGCCGGATTTTGCCTTCGACCGGCTGCTCGCCAGCGGACGCATCCAGCTCCACGACCGCACCCTGCTGCGCGCGCTGGAGCTCGAGTCAGGATCGGACAGGATTGAGCGCGTCGTGGGCCTACATCAGGACGCCCCGGACCAGCCCGTGGAATTCCGGGCCCGGACCTTCGTCCTCGCGGCCGGTCACACCTGGAGCTCGCACCTGCTGCTCCTGTCCGCCAACAGCCGTTTCCCCAATGGTTTGGCCAACAGCACGGGCAACGTGGGGCGCTACATGACCGGGCACTGGTATGCCAGCGGTTTCATCGAGCTGCCCATGAGGCTCTATCCGGGTATCTTCCCCAACAACAGCCTGATGTCGCATCGATTCGCGAGCCCCGGGCCACTCGACCGGTATCTGCGCCACGACATTCGACTGTGGGAATCGACCGTGGGGCGTGAGGCGAGGCTGGCGACCGACGACGGGCGAGTATTGTGGGGCGACGAGGTCATGGAGGACTGGCGGGCGCGAACCCGGTCCACCGCGACCGCGCGCATCCGTTCGTATTACGACGTGATCCCCAGCCCGGACAGCCGCCTGACCCTCGATTCGAAGATGCGCAACGGGCACGGGGATCCGATGCCCCGCATCGACTATGCCGCGGGCCAGGCCACCCTCGATCTGGAGCCCCACACCCACGAGACTTTGCGGGGCCGCTTTGCCGAGCTGGCGCGGGCGGCGGATGGCCGTATGATGAGCACCCGTACATCCCGGCTGTTCGAACACCCCGGCGGAGGCTGCCGCATGGGCGACGATCCCGCGACCAGCGTGGTGGATCGCTGGGGGCGCACCCATGACCACGAGAACCTGTTCGTGGTGGGCGCGCCCACCATCGTCTCCAGTGGCTGCGCCAACGGGACCCTCACTTTCTGCGCCCTGTCGCTGATGGCCGCCGGGGAGATCGCTAAGGGGTAGTCGAGGGTTCCCGCGGCTACATCGCCGCGCCCCCGACTGGCGCGTTCCCGAAGCTGTATCGCTGCGCCCGTGGCGCACGGCCGAGCCATTCCGCGAACCTGCGTTCGGGTCGGCCCTCCCACGCCCGGCGATGGTAGGCATCGCTGGCCAGTAGCGAAAACCCGAGCGTGGCTTCACAGAAGACCATCTGTTCGCGCACCGTATCCACCTTTCCCCAGCTCGTGGCCTCGCGGAGGGTCGATCCGGACAGCGCGCCATCGCGACTGTCCGCGACCGTGAGTTGCACGGCGTATCGGTGCATGGACACCTCTTCGGGGCTCGCTTCGCCCGCCGCCTCGCGATCGGCTTCCTCGAGCATTTCAGCGGCGACGACGATGTCCTGGGCGAAGTTCTTCGGGACCCCTCCGCCCAGCATCAGCAGCCCCGACGCCCTCGAGGCGAGCTTGATCCGGGTCAATTCCAGAAAGTCCTTTCCCGAGTCCAGCGCTGCCGCCGCCCGCCCCTCGCGCTCGGCCATCGCCTGGTGCAGCACGATGCCGAATCCCGCGGAGCAGTCGCTGAGGGCCGGGACGAAGATCGGGACGCCTTTCCGATATGCGGACAGCACCACGGATTCCGATTCGGGAGATGTGGCGTGCAGAAAGCGGCCCATCTCGGCGAGGATTTCCCGGGAGGAGTGGGGACGCGGCGTAAGCTGGTCGAAGATGCGTTGCATCGTCTCGTCGCATACCCGCAGCTCGTTTTCGTCGATGTACGTGTCGTAGATGCGGTCGATGGCCAGCTCGCGAAGGCGCTCGTCCGATACCTTGGGAGCCTCCGGCGAGCCGGGAGCTGCGTAGTGCCGGAACCCGAGAGCCTCGAAGAAGTCCTGATCCACCATGTTGGCGCCCGTCGATACCACCACATCCACCATGTTGGAGTCGACCAGCGTCACCAGGGCCTTCTTGAGACCCGCGGATACCAGCGATCCGGCAAGTGTGAGGATGACGGCGCAATCGCGATCGGCGAGCATCTCGGAGTAGATGTCCGCTGCCCTGGCCAGATTGCGCGCCTGGATCGCCGCGTCCCGGTACTGGTCGATCACCGGGCGCGCGTCAAACGCGCGGATGTCGATATGCTCCACTGGCCGGGACAGAAGATCGCGCCTGGCGAGATCGCTCACGAAGCCTCCGGAGGTGCGGGAATGCGGCAGGGAGGGCCGTTAATCTGTCAGAATTCGATCAGCGACGATACCCGCGCCATCGGCGCTTGCCGGATATCGGCCCCCGAACCGAAGTTCCAGCCAACCCTTGGCCACAAGCTCCAGCCAACCCTTGGTGGCATGCGGGCATCTCAGCGCATGCGGGAGACGCGTTTGCATGGATGCCGCGACGGGGGTTGACGCCTGAACCGCGTGCATATAATGTGCATATCGTGCAAAGTATGACATTTTGTCATGTCTCCCGTCGTTGTCATGCTACCCCCTGCCAAAATGTCAGATCGACGAACAGGCCCTGCATATCGCGGGACGGTCATCGCCGAGATCCTGAAGAATCAGGAGGTCGCCAGCCAGGCCGGGCTCGCGCGCCTGCTGGAAGACCGCGGGATCGTGGTGACCCAGTCCTGCATCAGTCGTGACTTGGCCCGCCTTGGGGCGATGAAAGGGGCGAACGGGTACAGCCTGCGCCCCCTCAACCTCTCGGACGAGGACCGTCGAACGCTCTCGAGCTATGCGCGCGCGGTACACGCGGCGGGTCCCAATCTCACGATCGTACGTACCGCGACCGGGGCCGCCCAGCGCATCGCGCTGTTTCTGGACCGGATGGGTTGGAGGGAGGTCGTGGCGACTCTGTCGGGGGACGACACCATCTTTGTTGCGACGCGCAATCGCAGCGAACAGCGCGCCTTGGTGGGCCGACTGCGCCGCGAAGCCGGCCTCACCGGCTCCGAGAGCGGCCGCGATGCGTAGCATCTTCGTCGACAAACTGGCGTCCGTCGCCTCCGACCTCGGTCCCGAGCGTGAAGTCCGCGTGGGCGACCGCATTCCCAGCGAGGAGGGAGTGATGGTCGCGGTCGAAGTCCTGAACGAGAAGTCCTCGTACAACCAACTGGAACTGGCCAGTGGACGGATGGCGCGCGTGCGCCGAGGCGATGTCATTGTGGGAGCACTGGGACACCGCAAGGCGCTCTTCGGATACTCGGGACACGTGCCCGAAACCACGCGTCCGGGCGACATCCTGCAGATCCTGAACATGGGCGGCGTGCTGGGAATATGCGACGCCATCAACGCCTCGCTGGGCCAGCCCTTCAACGCGCGCGTGCTTGGGGTGGTGCTGGAGTTCCCCTATCTGGGTGAGCGGGTGGGGGTTCCGGCCCGGGTGGGCGGCGATCCACTGGACACGCAACCCGGACTGGAACTGGGTGGCGTGCCGGTGGTAGCCCTGGCCGGCACCTGCATGAACTCCGGCAAGACGGCGGCGGCATGCGCGGTGATCGGGCGTCTTCGGAACCGGGGGTACGTGGTGGACGCCTTCAAGGCGACCGGGGTCTCACTGCGACGAGACATCCTGGCCATGGAGGACGCGGGCGCCCGCAATACCGCTATCTTCACCGACTTCGGCGTGGTCAGCACCGGTCCCGGGAATGCGCCCCACCTGGCACGCACGATGTTGCGCCGGCTGGCGTCCGACCGGCCCGATGCGATCGTCTTCGAGTTGGGCGACGGAATTCTGGGGGCATACGGCGTGGAAGCCATCCTGCGAGACGATGCGGTGCGTTCCAACATCTCCTGCCTGCTGCTGTGCGCGTCCGATCCAGTCGCCGCCTGGGGGGGCGTGCTGCTTCTCGAGAAGGAGTTCGAGATGTCCCCGGCTCTCATCACGGGGCCCGCTACCGACAACCGGGTCGGCATCGACATCATCCGGCGGCGGACCGGGCTGGACGGAGTGAACGCGGTCACCCACGGTGCCCGGCTCGGGGATGCCGTGGCCGCCCGGATCGGACTGGCCGCACATGACTGAGACGATTCCCGCCGTTGTCCTCGGCGGATCCGGTTATGTGGGCGGCGAGCTTCTGCGCCTCCTGGCGTCCCATCCGTACATGAAGCTGACCGCGGTCGTGTCGCGAAGCCACAGACACGAGAAGCTGGAGGCGGTCTTCCCGAACCTCCGAGGGGTGTGGCCGGAGCTGCGATTCACTCTTCTGGATGAGCTGCCGGACGCGTTGCGAGACCGTTGCGCCATCTTTTCGACGGCGGCCCACGGAGCCAGCGCGCAGTTGATCGACCGAGCGCTCGACATGTGCGAACGGCAGAATTGTCCGGCTCGCGTCGTCGATGTCTCAGCGGATTTTCGCTTCCGCGACGCGCAGGCATACGAGGCCGTATACGGTCTGTCGCACGGCGCGCCGGAACGCATGGGGCTGTTCCGCAGCCTGTTGCCGGAACACGCTTCCAGCCGAAAACCGCGCAATGTCGGCCATCCGGGCTGTTTTGCGACCGCCATGCTGCTGGCCAGCGTGCCCCTGATGCGCGCCGGGCTGGCCGACCCCCGGTTGATGGTCAGCGCGGTGACCGGCAGCACCGGGGCGGGCCGCATGCCCAGGGCGACCACTCATCATCCGACGCGACACGCCAACATGTTCGCGTACAAGCCGCTCGCTCATCGCCATACACCCGAAGTGGAAGGGATTCTGCGGGCGGTGACCGGGCGCAAGGCTCGCCTCCACTTCGTGCCCGCCTCCGGACCTTTTGCACGCGGAATTTATCTGGTTCTGCACGCGTGCCTGGCTGATGGTGTCGATGTGCGACAGGTGCGCGAAGTCTACGCGGACCACTATGCGAAGGCGCCCTTCGTCCATGTTCTCGACGCTCCACCGAGGCTGAAGGACGTGGTGGGCAGCAATCACGCGCTGCTCGCCGTGGCGGTGAACCGCGGCGTGCTGGCGGTGTCCGTGGCGCTCGACAACCTGGTCAAGGGCGCCGCCGGAGGGGCGATTCAATGGATGAATCTGCTACACGGGCTTCCGGAGACCGCCGGGCTGACCACCTCCGCTCCGGCCTGGATATGAGCGCGCCCCCGGAGACGCTCATCCCGGACGCGCGCCGGGCCGAGGCGCGGCATCTGGCGCAAGTGTACGGTCAGCTGCCGGTGGAGCCGGTGTCGGGGAAGGGCGCCTGGCTGCAATGCGCCGATGGTCGCAGGCTGCTCGATCTCTACGGGGGACACGCCGTCTGCGCGCTGGGATACGGCCACCCGAGGGTGTTGGAAGCGCTCCGCAGACAGGCGGGCGAACTGATGTTCACCAGCAACGTGAGCGCGCTACGGGTGCGGGCGCTGGCCGCCGACAAGCTGGCCGAGTTCGCGCCGGATGGGCTGGACTGTGTCTTTTTCGTCAATTCGGGCGCCGAGGCCAACGAGAATGCCCTGAGGCTGGCGTGTCGCCTGACGGGCCGCACGCGCGTGGTCGCGCTCGAACATGGCTTTCACGGTCGTTCGGCGGCGGCCGCCGCGGTGACCTGGCGAGCCCGCGAGCGCTGGTACGGCTTCCCTCGCACGCCCTTCGATGTCGTCTTCGTGTCCCGCGACGACGCGGCCCGTGCGACTGCCGCCATCGATGAAGAGACCGCTGCCGTCATCATCGAGCCCATCCAGGGCATCGCGGGCGCGTATCCGCTGAAATCGGACTATGTACGCTCCCTGCGTGTGGCTTGCGACCGCCACGGCGCGTTCCTCATCGCGGACGAGGTGCAGTGCGGGATGGGACGCAGCGGGAAACCCTTCGCCATCGAGTATTCCGATGTCGTTCCGGATCTGCTGACGACCGCGAAGGCGCTGGGAGCCGGCTTCCCGTGCAGCGCCCTCCTGATGAAACGCGATCTGGGCGATCAACTGCGAATCGGGGACATGGGCAGCACCTTCGGAGGAGGCCCGCTCGCGTGCGCGGTCATCGAAGCCGTCCTGGACGCCATCCGCGAGGAGGGGCTCCTGGAGCGGGTGGCGCGGAGGGAGTCGGAGATTCGCCAGAGCTGTTTCATTGGGCCCGTACTCGCGATTCGAGGTCGCGGCATGCTGCTCGGGCTCGAGTGCCGTACAACCGCGCGCGAGGTGCGGGACGCTCTGCTGGACCGCAACATTCTGGCCGGCACCAGCTCGGACCCGGCGTGGCTTCGTCTGATGCCCCCACTGAATCTGGGGGCTTCGGAAGTCACGCAGCTCGCCGCTGCCTTGGGGGCGCTACAGGAGCCTGGGGCATGAAGCGCTCCCGGGCGGCCAACGGAGGGTTTGCCGGGTTGCGGGGGGCCGCGCCCTATGTGCGCCTGTTCCGCGGGCGCGTTTTCGTGCTCAAGCTGGGCGGCGAGGTGCTGGCCGGTCCAGAACGCATCGCCACCCTGGTGGAACAGGTGGGTGTCCTGCACGCCCTCGGGGTCCGTCTGGTGCTGGTACACGGCGGCGGGCCGCAGTCAACCGCGCTGGCGAGGCGGTTGGGCCACGAGCCGCGCATGGTGGCGGGCCGCCGGGTTACGCGCGACGAGGATCTGCGGGTCGCCGCCCAGGTTCTGAGCGGCGAGATCAACACGGCCCTGCTGGGCGCGTGCCGCAAGGAAGGGATTGCGGCGGTGGGAGTCTCCGGAATCGATGCCGGTTTGGTGACGGCCACGCGCCGTCCTCCGGTGCACATGGAGGGTGAAGGGCCGGATCCGGTGGATTTCGGGTTCGTGGGGGACATCGAGTCCGTCGACCCTTCGGCGCTTCACCTGATCCTGAACAAGGGCTGGGTGCCTGTCGTCAGCCCTCTATCAGCGGATGCTCAGGGGCGGCTGCTCAACATCAACGCCGACACCGTGGCGAGTGCGATCGCACGGGCACTTGAGGCGAAGAAGCTCGTTTTCACCATGGCGGCGCCCGGCATTCTTCGGGATCTCGAGGATCCGGCGACGCTGATCTCCTATCTGGATCTCGCCGGGCTCCGCGACCTGCGCCAACAGGGCGTCCTGGCCCGGGGCATGCTGGCGAAGGCGGCGGCCATCGAGAGCGCTATCGAAGGTGGGGTTCCGCGCGTCCATCTGATTTCCGGCAGCGCCCGCGACAGTCTGCTGCGCGAGATCTTCACCAACGAAGGCTCGGGTACGCTCGTGGTGAGGAGCATCCGCACGCTCTCGACCGACGAGCAGCAGGCGGGGCGGGGGGGGTAGGGCAGGGGTCGGTTTGTCAACACGCACCGGAATCGAATGGACGGATGCGACCTGGAATCCGGTCACAGGATGCACCCGCGTATCGAAAGGCTGCGAGAACTGTTACGCGGCAACGCTGGCGGGCAGGCTGCTGCGCAACGCGTACCTTGCACGAGCACCTGTCGTTGATTCGGACATCACGCGCGCAGACCCCTTTGCCGTACGCATCTGGCCGGAGCGACTGGGCCAGCCGGACAAATGGCGCGAACCGCGCATGATCTTCGTCAACAGCATGAGTGATTTGTTTCATGCGCATTTGCCCACGGAGTTTGTACGGAGCATTTTCCAAACCATGCTCAGGGCCAACTGGCATACGTATCAGATTCTCACCAAGCGTCCGGCGAGGGCCCTTCGTTTCTGGAAGAAAAACCAGGATCTCTTCGATCATGGGCCATTTCCCGCGCACATCTGGCTGGGCGCGTCAGTCGAGGATCAGTCGGTGGCCTACCGCGTTCGCCACCTGCGCAGTGTTCCCGCTGAGGTTCGATTCCTCTCGTGCGAACCGCTCATCGGTCCGCTGAGGCTTGATCTCACCAGTATTCATTGGTTGATCGCTGGTGGAGAGAGCGGTCCCGTGCGGCGGCCGATGAAGGCCGAGTGGCTCATTGAACTTCGCAATCAATGCCAGGCTGCCAACGTCCCGTTCTTCTTCAAACAGTGGGGCGGACGAACACCGAAGGCCGGAGGCAGAGAGCTCGAGGGGAGGTTGTGGGACGAGATGCCCCAGGCTGTCGCCAGCTAGTGAGCGCCACTCCACTCGATGCTGCCGCGGGTAGGGCATTGGAAGACGATGGCCTCTACACTCCGACCGTCAAGGAGCACTCGCGGCGGAAGATCAGGCTGCACGACTACTATGTGTCGCTCTTCAGCACGGGCATGAAGAACAGATGGCCGCAGCGGGCCTACTTGGGTCTGTATTCAGGAGCGGGCAGGGCATGTGTGGCAGAAACCGGCGAGATCGTTCCTACCACCGCGCTCTCAGCCGTCCAGATCCGTGACCCCTTCACCAAGTACATCTTCGTCGATGATGATCGCCGCTGTATTGAAGCACTCGAAGCCCGCATCAACGCTCTCGATCAGGAATACGATGCGAGCTTCATCAAGAGGGATGTCTCGGAAGCTGTCCCCGAAATCATCAAAGCGATGCCGACATACAGTAAGGATAAGGGCCTGCTGTCGTTCTGTTTCGTTGACCCGTTCTCTGCCGAACTCGATTTCGAGATCTTCAGGCGCCTAGGCCCAACTTCGAACTCCCAGAAGCGGGCAACTTAGTGCAGTGCGGCGACATAGCCGTGGTCCGGGGGTGTACGCTACTGGGTACGGGTCAGGGGCGGACGCCGAGGAGGCGGAAGGCTTCGGCCTGGAGCGGGGTGGGGCGGGTGAGGACATCGGCGGCCACGGCCCCCTGTGCGGCGGGCTGAACGCGGTTGCGGGTGAGCGTGGCGAGGTCGGCCAGCAAGGTCTGGAAGCTGTGGACGGGCAGGCCGCCGGGGGTGCGTTTCCTGCCGGCCTTGGCGTGGGCCGAGGGAGAGGGACGGGCGGGGGCGACGGGCGAGGATCTGGCGGCCTCGGCCGCGGCGGGATCGTCGTCGTCGAAGAGCAGCGGCGCGAGCGCGCGGCGCATGTGCCACTCGACGTAGTAGGCGAGCATGCAGAGGAAGACGTGGGCCCGGACCCGGCCTTCGAGGCGGTGGTGGACCGGACGCACCTTGAGATCCACGGTCTTGTAGCTGCGGAACGCCCGCTCGACGCGGCTCAGGCTCTTGTAGGACCGGACCGCCTCTTCGGCCGGGAGCTCCTCGGCGGGCACGTTGGTGCGGATGACGTAGATGCCGTCGAGGGCGGCCTCTACGGCGATACGGTCCTCGTTGCGCACATACGAGAAGCCGTCGTCGGTGCTCTCGGTGTCGAAGTGCTTGCCGACCTTGAAGCGGCGCAGCGCCCGGTCGGCGCGCACGGCGATCTTGTCCTTGCCCCGCAGGGGCCGCTGCTCGCGCCGGGTGGCGGCCACGACCTTGTCCAGCTCGCGTTCGGTGGCGGCGAGCAGGTCCAGCCGCTTGCGGGCCCGCTCGGCGGCCAGCAGCGGGTTGCGGCACACCACCAGGCGCTCCCCCGGGAACAACTCGGGCGCGGTGATCTCGGCCAGATCCTGTTCGTCGAAGAGGGAGAGCTGCAAGGTGCCGCCCTTGACCAGCTTGCGGATCGCCGGAGCCCGCAGCGCGGTGATCCACCCCAGGCCCGCGGGCCGGACCTCCTCGCGGATGCGGGCGTCGGTCAGCAGCCCCCGGTCGCCGACCAGGACGATGCGCGACAGGGAGAAGCGTTTGCGCAGCTTCTCCAGCTGGGTGGCCAGCGTGCCGGGATCGGCGGTGTTGCCCTCGAAGACCTCCGCGGCGACCGGGCAGCCCTCGCGGTTGCACAGCAGCGCGAAGACGATCTGGAGCTTGCCGCGCTTGCCGTCGCGGGAGTAGCCGCGCTTGGCCAGCGGACACTTCGAGCCCTCGAAGTAGACCGAGGTGACGTCGCAGAGCACCAGGGCGCCCTCTTCGAGGTGCCGGGCCGCCAGGTGGCGCTCGATGCGGGCCTGGCGCTTGAGCAGCCAGTCCATGGCGCGGTAGAGCTCGTTCTCGCCGGCGTCCTCGACGCCGAGTTCCTCGCCCAGCGTGTGGGTCAGGGTCTCGCGGGACAGGGAGCGGGCGGTGGCCAGCTTGGAGCGGGGATCCAGGATGCGGGCGAGGATCATGGCGGTGGCCAGGGCCCGGTCGCGCGAGGGGCGGCGGTCCAGGAGCTTCTCGAGGCCGAGGCGGCGGGCGGTTCCCAGCACGGCGGCGGCGTGGCCGTGGGGCCGGGAGCGGAGGATGGCGAAGGCGTCGCCGAGGGAGGGCAGCGCCACCCCGCCCTTGAGCAGGATGCGGAACCCCTCGACCAGATCGTCGGGCCACTTCGACAGGTTGGCGAGGGTGCGTTTCTTGACCTTGCCGTCTTCGCGGAAGGACTCGCGCAGCAGCACGGCGGGCGGGGAGCTCCGGTTGGGCACGCGTTCGACATACATGGGTATTATAATAACGACTACAATGAGTCATGGCAAGTTGATATCTCTTACACTACATGGGTACGCCAGACACCACGACAATCCCGCCAAAACACCTGCCTGCCAATGAGTTACAGCGTCAGGAGGCCCGGATTCCGCTGGAAGTTGGGCCTAGGCGCCAGGTACAAGATGGATTTTCTCGTCCTTCTCATGCTCGGGCGCGATGTAAGGACGAATTTTCGCCGTTACTTCGAAGACGAGAACGATACTCGCATCGCGCGTCTCATCGATGACGATAGCTGGCGGAAAGACTGGGTCGCAAGGGAATATCGAACCAGCGACCTGATCCGCTTCATGCTCGATAAATTCAACCAGGCCATGACCAGAATCGGGTATCAACCTCAGCGACCTGATGATGCTCACGCAATCCGGCTGTTGGAAAAAAAGAACGTCCTGCTGTACTACCTTGTGCTATACAGCAAAAATCCTCTCGGAGCTGCCTTCTGGGATGCGACTCGCAGCGGACTCGACGACCAACTCAAATTCCTGTGATGAGAGTCAGCTCCCCGGCCCCTCGAACATCCCATCCGGCATTTCCAGCGACGCTGCCAGGTTCTCGAAGGTCACGCGCGAGTAGCCGACGGAATCCGGGCGGCCTGCGGAGAGAAGCAGCGGGCCGTACCGGGTCCAGTCCGTCCACGCTAACGTGAAAGCGGGCTCCGGGTCGCTCGCGTCGCGCCAGTGCTGCCAGTACGCCATCAGGCCGGTCTCGGGATCTACCCAGCCGCGGTATTTGTTCTGTGGGGTGCGCCCGACTGAGTCGAATGTGAGTTCCACCACTGCATGGGTCCTGCCCTCCAGCTCCATCTGGCCGAGATAGACGGTGGTGACACCGGGGTCGGCCCACTTGTAGGGCATCAGGAACCAATAGGTGTCGTTGATGAAGATCGCGTGTGCGCGATCCGCCAATGAGTCGGCGAGCGCCGCGTCGCTGACCGGCTCTCCGTCCAGCCAGATGCGCTCGCTTCCGGTGGGGTCGTTGGTGTCGATCACCGCGACCATCTCCTGGCCCCCCGCATCGCCGACGACCCGATACATTCCGCCCCAGACATCCCACCGGTGCGCGCGCCGCGAAGGGGCTCCGCCAGGCTGGTCCACGACTCGGTCGAAGGCGATGTAGCGCACGCGTTCCCATCCGCGGTTCGGCGCCATCTCCTCCATCATGCGCCCGTAGATGCGCTGGAGATCTTCGTCTTCGAAATAGGTGCGAGGCCCGCTGTCACCTGCGGGTGCGCACGCCGTTACCCAAAGTGCCGCCGCAGCCAGCATCCAGAATGCCGTTGGCGCCATCATCCGCAGCGCCGCCCCAATGAAACGATCTGACATCACGTGCATGGGCTCCTCCATGTACCGATGGGCCAATCTCCAGACAATCTAGACTTGACTGCCCGCGCCTGCCAGCAGCCACGTACGGAGTCACTCCACCTTTCTTCCAGAGTGTGTCCGGAGAACGGTCAGGACGAGCTCGCGCTACTCCTCCGGAGAATACAACGTGGTGCTAAGGTAGCGCGCGCCGTCGTCGGGCGAGATGGCGACCACGCGGTGGCCGGGCCCGATTTCCCGCGCGATCTCCAGCGCCGCGTACACGATGCCGCCGCTGCTCATCCCCAGAAAAAGACCTTCTTTGCGCGCAAGACGCCGCCCCAGCGGGAAGGCATCCTCCTCGTAGACCGTAATCACGCGGTCGAGAACCGTCAGGTCCAGGTTTTCCGGGATGAAGCCCGGTCCCATGCCCTGAAACTGATGCTGGCCGCGCTCGCCTCCCGAGATGACCGGCGAGCGCGCCGGCTCGACCGCCACCACCTGGATCCGGGGGTCCATCTCCTTGAGGAAACGCCCCGCCCCGCTGATGGTCCCGCCGGTCCCGGATCCGTACACAAACACATCGATCCGCCCTTTCATGTCCGCCCAGAGCTCCGGGCCGGTCGTCTCGTAGTGAACGCGGGGATTGGCCGGGTTGGAGAACTGGTCCGGGTAGAAGGCGCCAATCTCCGAAGAGATCCGTTCGGCTTCCTCTCTCGCGGCCAGCATGCGCCGCTCCGGGTCGGTAAGCACGAAATCCGCGCCATACGCCGCGAGAGTGCGCTTGCGCTCGGCGCTCATCGACGAAGGCATGCACAAGATGAGCTTGTACCCGCGCCAGGCTGCGATCTGGGCGAGGCCGATGCCGGTGTTGCCGGAAGTGGGCTCGACGATCGTGCCTCCCGGCTTGAGCAACCCTCGCGCCTCGGCCTCGTCGACCATGGCGAGTGCGGTCCGGTCCTTGATCGAGCCGGCCGGATTCATGCCTTCCAGCTTGAGCCACACCTCCGCCATGGTCGGCTCCACGACGCGCACGAGGCGGAGCGTCGGCGTCTGTCCGATCAGTGCGTCGATCATGATGGCGCTGTTCCCGGGATGATACCTCCATCGCGCCGGGAGTCATGCCCCCCCGCGCCGGGCTTCGGCCTCCGAGGCTTCGGTTCTATCCGGACGCCGCGCTGTCCAGGTCCGGGTGCTTCCTGTGGTGGTCGGTCGCGTCCTGATATGCGCGCGCCACGGTCAGCAGTTCCGTCTCACGGAAGGGTTTAGCGCAGAAGGTCATGCTCGTGGGGGTTCCGGCGTCGTTGAACCCGTTGGGCACCGCCAGCGCTGGATGGGTCGCGTAGTTGGTCATGGAGCTCGCGTTGCGGCCGTGGCTGTAGGGCGGGGGGCCCTCCGGCGGCTCTTCGCCGGGTGGGCGGCGCGGGCCGCGCGGAATGAGGTAGACATCCACGCTCGAGGTCGCTTCCGCGAGCTGCATCATCATCATGGTGCGCGCCCGCTGCGACTGAAGGTACTCGACCGCCGGGATCACCCGGGCGGCGCGCAGTCCGTCGGCCCGCGTCTGGCGGCCCAGGAGCTCCGCTCT
This sequence comes from Longimicrobiales bacterium, assembly GCA_965225805.1. Lineage (GTDB taxonomy): Bacteria > Gemmatimonadota > Gemmatimonadetes > Longimicrobiales > Gaopeijiaceae > BD2-11. The sequence goes on along the minus strand of OZ245327.1, from coordinate 4,125,136 downwards.
CCCCGAGCGCAGCAGCTCGTCGAAGAAGACGGCCATCTCCACGCTATGCGCGGTGACGCTGATCGACCATTCGGGAATGTGAATGGGCGTCAGCATGAAGCCTGCGGACTTCAGTTCCTCGAGGGTGCGCTGGTTCGCGCTCCGGTAGTCCGGCTCCTCGATCTCCTCGAACGCGGCCTCCAGGTACCCTACCCGCAGCCGGGTCGCGTCGCGGGTGCCGTCCCAGTTGAAGGGGAGGTCCTGCACGCTCAGATCCAGGCCGTCGGGGCGCGAGATCGCGCGCATCACCAGGGCGCAGTCCTCGGCTGAACGGCACATGGGGCCGAGCCGGTCCTGGGTCCAGGAGAGCGCCATCACCCCGTAGCGGCTGATCCGGCCCAGCGTCGGACGCAGGCCGGACAGACCGCACCGCGAGGAGGGCCCCAGAATCGAGCCGCTGGTCTCGGTGCCGATGGAGAAGGCCACGAGTCCGCCCGCCGTGGCGGATCCCGGTCCTGCCGAAGAACCACCCGAGCCCGTCGACGGGTCCCAGGGGTTCATCGTCTGGCCCCCAAACCACCTGTCGCCGCCCGCCAGCTCGCCGGTGGTCAGCTTGGCGACCAGCACCGCACCCGCCTCGCGCAGCATCTCGATGACCGACGCGTCCATATCGATGACCTGGTCCTGATACGCCGGGGACCCCCAGGTCGTCTTGTAGCCCTGGACCGCGATGATGTCCTTTGCGCCCCACGGGATCCCGTGCAGCGGTCCCCGGTAACGGCCGGCCGCGATCTCCCGGTCCGCCTGGCGCGCCTGGGCCATGGCCAGCTCGTCGGTCAGGGTCACGACGCAGTTGAGGAGCGGGTTGTAGCGCTCGAGGCGCTGCAGATACATTTCCGTAAGCTCGACCGAGGTCACCTGCCGCGAGCGCACCAGTGCGCCGAGCTCCCGCACGGTCCAGAAGGCGACGTCCTCGAGGTTCGAGGGGCGCTCGATTCTCGGCAGCGCGCTCATCCTGAAGGGCGAGGCCGACTTGTCCACTTGCATCCCCGGGACGAGCGGGTTGAAGTGGAAGGGCGGCGAGATGTCGTTGGGGATCTTCAGCTCGTGAAGTTCCTGATAGTCGCTCACTCGGTCGTTCACCGACTCGAGCATGCGCTCGCGTTCCTCTTCGCCGAATTTGAGGCCCGAAACCGCCAGCGCGTCGCTGAGCATCTCGGCCGTGACTTCGCGGGCCCCTGCTTCCTGCATCCTGGCCCAGAGTACGCCCGGAAGCAGGGTGGCGCCGAGTCCGGTTCCGGCGAAACGCGTCATGAACCGCCGTCGGGTGACGTTGGAATCGAACATCGGAACATCCTCCGGGCCCGCTGTTTGTATGGGGAGTTCTGGCATAATGGTGACCGCGGGCTGACGGCGCCAACCGCGATGCCTTACTCCAGCGCCATCACCAGTCCGCTGCGAATCTTGGGCTGAAACCAGGTTGACTTGGGCGGCATGATGCGATTCTGGTGACAGACCGCCGCGAATTGCCGAAGCGTGACGGGCGCAAGCGTGACCGCATAGCGGTAGTCGCCGCTGTCCACGCCCGCCTGCAGGAAGTCCAGGTCGCGGTCTCCTCCCACGAAGTTGAGCCGGCTGTCGCGCGGGTCGGCGATGCCGAGGACGGCGTCGAAGAAGTTCCGCTGAACGATGTTGGCGTCGATGCACTGGACGGCGTTGTGCTCGTCGTAGCTACCGGGGAGGGGAAGCAGGCGGTACCAGCCGCCGCCGGCGTAGAGGCCGATTTCATGGGTTCGGGCGGGCTGATGCGGTGCGGGGACTTCCTCGACCACAAAGCGTTCCTGGAGAGCCCCGAGCACGGCGGCGTCCTCCAGCCCGACATCGCGCACGAGGCGGTTGTAGGGGGCCAGCGACATGCGCTCCAGGGGGAAGAAGACGCAGAGGAAGCGCTCGCGGTCGAGCATCGCCGCCGCGGCGCTCCGGTGGTTGCCGTCGGCGACGTACGCTTCCGGTTCGGCGGCCATGAGCGCGACCAGTCGGGCCTGCGCCGCGGGTTCGTCCACCAGCCAGATGTCATGGCGGCAGCCGCGTTCGTCCCGGGCCCCATGGTGCGGCCGATGAAACGACGCGTGGCGTTCGAGGGCTTGGACGAATTCGCCCGACGTGTCGGGAACGGCGCAGTTTACCGTGCCGATGAAGGCGGATGTGGCTTCGATGAGCCGGGCGCGCCCGCGTGCCTTTTCCTCGCGGATGCCCTCGTTGCGGATGATGGGGGCGGTGGGTGTTGCGCCGGTGCGGATCTCCGGGATTCGGGCCATGCAGCCGAGGCCGATCTGGTTGATGCCGGGTCGGGCCGGATCGTCGATGCGGTAGATGTAGAGCAGATCGCGCGCGACCCGTACGCTGTCGCTGTCGAGAAGCGCGCGCATGTTGGCGGCGGCACGTGCGAGCGCGGGCAGCGAGTCGGCCGCGAGTTGCTCTCCCGGGGCGGGGTCGCAGTGCGGCATGGTCACCCGGAGCACGCTCTCGGGCGTCCGGCGGATGAGCGCGCGCACCTCGTCGTCGCTCTGAAATTCGTCGTAGTTCGGGGCGCTCACGCGGGCGGCGGCGGCCGAGTCGACCGGCACCAGCGCGCGGCGTATGGGGCGTATGGTGATCACGGGATGGCGGGCGCGGGGATGAAGGATTCGGCGGACCCGTGGCAAGATCGCGTGGGGTCGGATGGGCGGCAATTGCGCGCTCGGAGGGGATCCCGGTTTGTGGTCCGGGCTTCCAATCCCCTGATCCCGGGTGAAGATTGTCCATTGTTCGGTATTTCTCCTCGTTGCTCCCTCAGTCGTCGCCACCCCCGCCCGCCACCCGTGAACACCACCCTCGTCCTCCTCCTGGCCTACTCGGCCGCGCTGATCGCCCTCGGTCTCTGGCTGGGCCGGCGCGTCTCGAGCGTCGGCAGCTTCTTCGTCGCGGGGCGCTCGCTCGGGCCGGGGTTGCTGTTCGCCACCATTCTGGCGGCCAACATCGGCGCGGGCACCACCATCGGCGCCGCCGGCTTGGGCTACCGGGACGGCCTCGCCGGGTGGTGGTGGGTCGGGTCGGCCGGCGTGGGCACGCTGGTGCTCGCGCTCTGGGTGGGGCCGCGCATCTGGGCGATTGCGCGCGCCCGCGGCCACCTCACCCTGGGTGACTACCTCGACGACCGCTACGGTCCTTCGGTGCGCGCCATCATCGCCGTCCTGCTCTGGCTGGGGACGCTGGCACTGCTGGCCGGCCAGCTCATCGCCATGGCCGACATCTTCACGGGCGTGGCCGGGTGGCCGCGGGGGTGGGGGGTGGTGGTGGGTGGGGTGGTCGCCACCGCCTACTTCGCCGCCGGCGGTCTCATGGTGGCCGCGTGGGTCAACCTGGTGCAGCTGGTCGTCATGGTGATCGGCTTCGGGATCGCCCTTCCCTGGGCGATGGCCGCCGCGGGCGGCTGGGAGGCAGTGGCCGCCGCCGCTCCGCCCGACGGCCTGAGCTTCTGGCAGCGCGGCGAATCCGGCTGGCTCTATCTGGCCCTGCTGGCTCCCGCCTTCGTGATCTCCCCGGGTCTCATCCAGAAGGCCTACGGCGCGGTCGACGCCCGGGCCATCCGCATCGGCCTCTCCGCCACCGCCGCCGCCCTTCTGCTCTTCGCCGCCGTCCCCCCGCTGCTGGGCATGGTGGCTCGCGTCTACGAGCCGGCGCTCGCCGACCACGAGCTCGCCCTTCCGCTCGTGCTCACTGTGGGCGTCCCCCTCTGGCTCGGCACCCTCGGCCTGGCGGCGGTCTTCTCGGCGGAGCTGAGCTCTTCCGACGCCATCCTCTTCATGCTCTCGACCTCGCTTTCGCGCGACCTCTACCGGCGCTTCATCCGACCCGACGCGTCCGACGCGGCCGTCCTGCGCGTAGCGCGCATCGCTGCGCTGAGCGGCGGCGCGCTGGGCATCGGCCTCGCCACGGTGCTCCCGGGCGTGATCGAATCCCTCACCATCTTCTACACTCTGCTCACCGTCAGCCTCTTCGTGCCCGTCCTGGGAGGCCTCTACACGCGTCGAGCCGGCTCGCCCGAAGCCCTGGCTGCGATCGGCTTCGGCGTGATGCTCTGGATCGCAGTCCGAAGCGGCCTCATCGACAACCTTCCCCCGCTGTTGACCGACAGCGTCGTCGGCTTGCTCGGCTCCGCCGTCGCCTTCGGCATCGTGCTGGCCGCGCGAGCCATACTCCGCCGGGACACGCGCTAAACGGCCAACGCGCCAACCCAGTGGGGCGCCACACCCTTCTGGCGCGCAGGCCGCTGGGACGGTCCGGCCCATAAGCGGGAAAGGGGCCACGTTGGTGGAAGGCCGCATCCTCCGCTGCCGGAGCGACGCCGGGCGGGCCCGCCGGCGATCCCGCCCTACAGCGCGAACCTCTGCCCCTCGCTGGCGACCGAGAATCCCCGACTCGCGATCTCCCGAGCCTCCGCCGAAGCCTCGTCCAACGCCGGGTTGGTGTTGTTCAGGTGGATGAACGCGACCTCGCTTTCGCCGCGCGCGACATCCTGCAACAGATCCATCGTGTGGGGCACGAGGGGGTGGGGAATGTCCTCGAAATTCCGCCCGGGGACTTCGCCGGGCCCGTAGAACGACGCGTCCAGCAGCGCCACGTCCACGCCCCGCACGACCTCCGCGACATCCCTCTCCCACGCCTCCCAGCTGTCGATGTCCGGGAGGTAGAGCAGCGACCGGTTCGGGCCCCGGAATGTCCAGGCGACGGTGTCGGAGAACTCGGGGCGATGGGGGACCTGGGTCGCCATGGCGGACAGGCTGTCGTCGATCTCGTACCAGCGATCGAACTCGACGGGGCGCAGGTCGAGGCGTCCCTCGTCCACGAGCAGGCTCCAGGGTCCGTTTGATGCCAGATAGCCCGCCATCTCCGGGCTGCAATAGCACGGCGTGGCCTCCATGCCCAGCCCTTCCCGGCCCAGTTCGGCGAGGCCCAGGTAGTGTCCCATGTGCGCGTGGGTCAGAAAGATGCCGTCGAAGGGGCGGCGTACCTGTGCCCGCGAGCGGAAGCCCGGGTCATCGATCAGGTCCATCTGGTGCCCCAGATCCGGAGAAGCGTCCACCAGGTAGTACCGTTGCGCGTCGGGCTCGACGATGGCGAGAGAGGACACGTAGCGAGGCTGGTCGCGCTGGCGAGCGCGGTCGCACCGGGGCGCGTAGCATCCCGTCTGGGGCATGCCGCCGTCCTGAGCCACTCCGAGGACGAGGGCGTAGGGGTTCACGCGGAGTTGCCGCGGCAGCGCCCGCCCGAGGAAAGCAGCACCCGCGGCCGCACCGAAGAATCGCCGGCGGGAGAGAACCCCGGGCCCGTCCGCGGTCCCGCGCCCTGCTTCGCGCGGAGCGGGCCCCCTGGATGCTCGCGCTCCAGGCACCGCGTTTCCGTCGCCAACTTCGGGCGCCATGGACGATCCCTCCGTTCTGCATGCTCCCATGTTCGCCTCCCGGATGGCTGTTGGCGGTTCGGCCGTCGAGAGGCAGTTTGGATGGGTAGGAATCCGCGACGCAACCCAGGCATCAGGTGCTCCCGACGATGGCCCAGGAGATCGAACGCAAATTTCTGGTGCGCTCCGATGCATGGAAGATGGCCGCGACCGGTGTCCAGATGCGCCAGGGGTACCTGTCCACCTCGCCCGCCCGCTCCGTACGCGTGCGCACGGCGAGGGGCCGCGCGACGTTGACCGTAAAGGGCCCCAAGGTCGGGCCCCGCGCCGCGGAGTTCGAATACCCGATCCCCCTGGCGGACGCCCGTGAGATGCTCGCCGACCTATGCCGGCGCCCGCTTGTCGAAAAGACCCGCTACAACATTTCGGGGCCCGACGGTCGCCTCTGGGAAGTCGATGAGTTCCACGCGGAAAACGCGGGCCTGGTGGTCGCGGAGATCGAACTGTCCCACGAGGACGAAGCGTTCGCCCGCCCCGCCTGGCTGGGCGACGAAGTCACGGACGATCCGCGCTATCTGAACTCCAACCTGGTGGGGCGTCCCTTCACGACCTGGGACCGATAGGGGCCGCGCGACCGCGCCCCGCCCGCAGCAACATCACGGCGCCCCCGGCTCCGGGCGAACCTCGCCAGGCTTGGTACCCCGGATCCACCACGGCCCAGCCCGCCTCCATCCCCGCCGGATCCACCGCGGGCGGATCCAGTGCCCGCACCTCGACTCGTGCGGTTCCCGCCACGGCAATGCCGAGCTTCAGCGCCGCGACGTAGGAAAGATCGATGATGCGGCCTTCCACGAACGGGCCCCGGTCGTTGATCCGCACCACCACCTTGTTGCCGGTGTCGAGGTCGGTGACCTCGACGTACGTGGGCAGGGGCAGCGTCTTGTGCGCCGCTGTCATCGCGTACATGTCGTAAGGCGCGCCCGAGGAGGTGCGCCTTCCGTGGAAGTCGCGGCCGTACCACGACGCGAGACCGCGCTCCACGTACCCCTGGCTGGTGTCGAGCACGCGGTAGCGGATGCCGAACTCGTCGTAGAACGCGGGGTTGCCCAGGCGGGACTTGTACTCCTGCCGCGGAACGGCGTCGGAGGGAAGCACCGAACGCCCCGCGCCCGGGGTGTTCACACGGAAGCATCCCGGCGCCCCCAGAACGACGAGGAGCAGCGTGAATGGTGCCGAAATCCGGCGCAAGCCGTCCAGTATCACTTCAGCGAGCCACCTGGTACTACCAGCGAGCCATCTAGCACTACCTCTCCCACCTCTACGCCCGAACCAGCCCGACCCGCGTTTTCCCGAACACCTCGCGCAACCCCTGCAACGTGCCGGGTCCCGGATCCGCCTTCAGCGTCCTCGAGCGCAACCGCCGGTCGCGCTCCCCGTTGCCGGACCGCCACAGCAGCTCCAACGGGGCATCTCCGGGATGCGCCGCAAGCACCTTCTTCGCTTCCGTGAACGCGCTCTCCGAAAGCTCCGCTCCCGCATCCAGATCGATTCGCAGCGCCAGCCGGCCGGACTTGAGCACGTCGTCGAGCAGCTCGACCCCGTCGAGGAAGATGGGCGGGTCGTCCTCGTCCCGCTCCCGGCCCGACACCTTCCCCCGGATCAGTACCACCGCGTCCTGCTGCAGCGGGTCCTTGCCTGCCGCCCAGGCGTCGCGGAAGGCGAGCACCTGCGCGGTTCCGTGAAAGTCCTCGATGGTGATCCGTCCCCATTCCGAACTGTCGCGCCGCGAGATCTGGCGTTGCACCTGGGTCACGACGCAGGGGATCTCGACCGAAGCGTTCGGGTGCTTGCCGAGCGTCGAGGTGTTGATGCCCCGGAAGACGTGCACGGCGTCGCTGAAGCGGTCCAGGGGATGGCCGGAGATGAAGAAGCCTAACGCCTCCTTCTCTTTCGCCAGCCGCTCGCGCTCCGACCATTCGGGGACGTCCGGAAGCTCCGGCGCCGGGTCCTCGACCGCATCCAGGCCACCGAACAGCGAAGCCTGCCCGACCTCCCGATCCGCCTGCCGGGCGTGCACGTCGGCATAGGCGACATCCAGCCCGGCCACCAGTTGGGCCCGCTGCCCGAACGCGTCGAGCGCCCCCGCGGCGATCAGAGCCTCGCAGGCCCGTTTGTTGAGCGCGCGCGTGTCGATGCGATCCAGGAAGTCGAACAGGGTCTCGAAACGCTCGCCCTCCGCCCGCGCCTTCAGCACCGACTCGACCGCCCCCGCGCCGACTCCGCGCACCGCGCCGAGCCCGAATCGAATCTGCGTGGTCCCCGTGACCGTGAACTTCCATCCCGACTCGTTCACGTCCGGCGGGAGCAGCTCCAGAGGCTCCTCGAGTCCCGGTATGGAGCGATGCAGTTCCCGGCTCTCCAGAATGTATTTCACCACCTGGTCGGTATTGGACAGCACCGAAGAGAGCAGCGCCGCCATGAATTCGGCGGGATAGTGGCACTTGAGCCACGCCGTATGATAGGACAGAAGTGAATATCCGGCGCTGTGCGCCCGGTTGAAGCCGTAGCGGCCGAAAGTCTCGATCTGACTGGCCAAATCGGCGGCGATGCGCGGGTCCACCCCGTTGCGGGTCGCGCGCTCGCGGAACTTGGCCAGTTCGGCGCGAATCAGTTCCGGAATCTTCTTGCCCACCGCCTTGCGCACCACATCGGCTTCTCCGAGCGAATATCCTCCGAGGATATTCACAATGCGCATCACCTGCTCCTGATAGACGATGATGCCGTAGGTCGGCTCGAGCAGCTCCTCCAGCTCGGGATGCGGGTACGCTACGGGCTCCTGCCCCAGCTTGCGCTTGATATAGACGTCGGTCATTCCGGAGTCGAGAGGGCCGGGCCGGATGAGGGCGTTGGTGGCCACCAGGTCCTCAAAACGGTCGCAGCGCATGGCCCGCAACTTCCCGGTGGCGAGGGCCGACTCGAACTGGAAGACGCCGGACGTGCCTCCCTGCGCGAGCATCGCATACACCCAGCTGTCGTCGAGTGGCACATCGTCCATGGTCGGATGGACTTCGCCGGTCTGGGGGTGGCGCAGCGCCCCGTTCTTTTCCGTCACCATGCGCACGGCGTCGTGGATGATGGTGAGAGTGCGCAGCCCGAGAAAGTCCATCTTGAGCATGCCGGCGTCGTCCACGCACTTCATGTCGTACTGGGTGACGACATCCGCTGCCCCCGCCTGGTCGCGCGATCCCGCAGCCTTCAGCGCGGCCGACCCCCGGCCCCCGCCGTTGCCGCGCACGCCGCTCCCCCGAGGCTGAATGCACACGGGCACGTAGTCGGAGAGCGGCCCGGGCGCGATCACCACCCCGGCGGCGTGCACCGATGCGTGCCGGCTCAGCCCCTCGAGCGTCAGCGAATAGTCGAACAGCCTCCGGTGGCGCTCGTCCGCCTCGTACAGGTTCTTGACCTCGGCGATGCGGTCGAGCGCCTGCCGGATCGTCAGCGCCTGCCCCGGCTGGTTGGGGATCATCTTCGCGATCCGGTCGGTCTCGCTGGGTTTGAAGCCAAGGGTCCGTCCCACATCCCGCACCACCGCGCGCGACTTCATGGTGCCGAATGTGATGATCTGTCCGACGGCGTCGCGCCCGTATTTCCGGCGCACATAGTCGATCACCTCGCCCCTGCGCTCGAAGCAGAAGTCGATGTCGATGTCCGGCATCTCCAGGCGCTCCGGATTCAGGAAGCGCTCGAAGAGGAGGCCGAACTCAATCGGGTCGATATTCGTGATCCAGAGCGAATACGCCACCAGCGATCCGGCGGCGGAGCCTCGCCCGGGCCCGACCGGGATCCCGTGCTCGCGAGCCCATCGCATGAAATCCCAGGTGATGAGGAAGTATCCCGCATAGCCGGTTTCGGCGATGACGCCGAGTTCATAGTCCAGCCGCTTGCGCACCTCGTCGGAAAGAGGGTCGCCGTAGCGCTTCTTCGCCCCCTCGACAGCCAGGTGGCGCAGGTAGCCGTCACTGTCCGGATGGTCCTCCGGCAGGGGGAACTCGGGCAGGAAATACTTCTTTTCGAAGGAGACGTCGACCTGCTCGGCGATCGCCAGCGTGTTCTCGAGCACCTCGGGATGGTCCGGGAAGCGCTCCGCCATTTCCGGGGCGGACTTGAAGTAGAGCCCCTCGTCGTAGCGCATGCGGTTCTCGTCGTCGTGGTCCTTGCCGAGCCCGATGCAGAGGAGGACGTCGTGCGCCTTGTGGTCTTCGCGCTGCAGGAAGTGGGCGTCGTTGGTGGCCACCACGGGCAGGCCGGTCTCCCTGGCCAGCCGAAAGACCTTCCGGTTCACGTCGGCCTGGCCGGCGGTGTCGTGCCCCTGCACTTCCAGGTAGTAGCGGTCCCCGAAGACGTTCGCGTGCCACTCGGCCGCCTCGCGTGCCGCTTCCATGTCGTCCTCGGCCAGCCGGCGCGCCACCTCTCCCGCCATGCACGCGGAGGTGCAGATCAGCCCGCCCGCATGACGCTCGATCACCTCGCGGTCGATGCGCGGCTTGTAGTAGAAGCCCTCCAGGTAGCCGATGGAGGAGAGCTTGACGAGGTTCCGGTATCCCTCGCGGTCGCGGGCGAGCAGGACGAGGTGGTAGTACGGCTTCTTCATCTCGCGTCCGGCCACGCGCATCGGCTGCTTGTGGCGGCGGTCGCCGGGAGCCACATACGCCTCCATCCCGAGGATGGGCCGGATGCCTTCCTTCTCCGCCGCCTTGCGGAACGTCCATGCGCCGAACAGGCAGCCGTGGTCGGTGAGGGCCAGCGCCGGCATCTCGTATTCCTTCGCCTTGCGGACGAGATCGGTGATGCGGTTGGCGCCGTCGAGGAGGGAGTACTCGGAGTGGCAGTGCAGATGGACGAAGGACAAGGGAGCGGCTCGGGGTTGGGAGTCGGCGGTGGCGGACGTCGGGGAAACGACGTCGGACATCTAATAGATGTACGGGAACGCCCGGCGCGAAAGGGCTCCCGCCATGGCCTCTCCGGGGATGCCGATCGCGCGGCTTACCCTTCCTCGAACGCCGACTTCGCCAGCGCGAACACCTCGTCGACCCCCAGGGCGCGCATGCACCAGAAGGCGCCGCCGCAGGTGGGACGGTTGCCGCAGGGCGCGCAGGGCTGCAGCTCCAGGGCGATGCGAGCCCGCGTGTGGGGTGCTTCGCGGTAGGGGATGTTGGAGCCGAAGAGCAGCACCGACGGGCGCCGGAACGCGACCGACACGTGCGTGAGGCAGGTGTCCACGCCCAGGAAGAGGCCGGCGTGCTTCACCACCGCCGCGGCTTCTCCGAGTCGCGTGCGGCCCGTCAGGTCGATGACCGGCGACGGCGACGGGACGCTTGCGTTCCCATCTCCGGCCCGTTCCTCAGCGAGGCCGGCGACACGTTCCTCAGCGAGATTGGCGATGCGCCCGGCGGCGTCCCGGTCGTCCGGGCCTCCCAGGATGACCACCGGCAGTTTCAGCTGGTCGCGGATGCAAGCCGCGACTGCGCCCCAGCGGTCTTCGAACCAGTGCTTCTGGGGTCGGGTGGTGAAGGGGGCGAGAGCCGCATAGCCGCTCGCCAGATCGTGCTCGGCGACGAAGCGGTGCGCGAAGGCCTCCTCGTCGTCGCTCAGGGCGAGGTGCAGCGACAGCTCCTCGTTCGCAAGCCCGAGGGCGCTCGCGAAGTAAGGGTACTGCAGGCTCGTGCTTCCAGGGCTGGTGCCGTGACGGGGCACCGTACCGGTCATGAACATCCAGCTGCCTTCCTTCGAGCCGAGGCCGATGCGCACCGGGGCGCCCGAGAGCCACGCCACCCATCCGCTGCGCAGAAGCCCCTGCAGGTCGAGGGCGATGTCGAAGCCGGGCGCGCGCAGCCGCCGGCGCAGCTCCCGATAGGCACGCCGGAGTTCTCGCCAGCGCCCGGCGCGGATCATGGCCTTCCAGCTGGCCCGGTTCCAGACGATGATCTCGTCCAGACCCTCGTGATGTTCGATCATGCTGCGGGCGTGCGACTCCACCGCCCAGGCGATGTGCGCCTTGGGATGGCGGCGTCGCAGGGCCTCGACGACGGGCGAGGCCAGCAGCACGTCGCCGCGCGCGGTCAAGCGCACCAGAAGGATCGCCCGGGGGGCGTCCGGAAGCTGGAACTGCGAGGTTCCGTCGAGGGGCTGCGGTGTTCTTTCGATCGGCATGGCCACCAGAGGACTACCGCCCGGCAACCGGATAACGGAGATTCGCGACGAGGCCAATGATAACCCATCGAGGAAGAGTGCGATCTCCGGGATGCTCCGCTACGACATCTTCTACCTGACGAGCACGCTCCTGGCGAGCCCGCTCCTGGCGGCGCGCCTGCTGCGAGGCGGGAAGTGGCGGACGGACTGGCGGGCCCGCTTCGGGCACGTTCCGCCACTGGATGCGGGCCCCAGCGGTTTCCCCGCCGCCACCGACCCCGCTCCGCCCGATCCTCCCGGTGCCGCCGCGAGCCCGGTGGGACTATCCGCCGACACCTCGTCCGACCGTGCCGACGCCAGCGCCGGGTTCAGCCTTCGCGGCCCCCCGCGCCCCACCCCTTCCCCGCTTCCCACCGTGCTGGTGCACGGCGTGAGCGTCGGTGAGGTCGCCGCCACCCGAAAGCTGGTCGAAGAGCTCGCCCGCCGCGCCCGGGTGGTGGTGAGCAGCACCACCGACACGGGGGTGGAGCGCGCGCGGTCACTCTACGGAGCCCGCCACCCGGTGGTGCGCTACCCGTTCGACCTCTCCTGGATGGTGCGGCGTTTCCTGGACACCCTGCGACCGGACGTGGTCGCCCTCGCCGAGCTGGAGGTGTGGCCGAACTTCGTGACCGAGTGCACGCGGCGGTGCATCCCCGTGTGCGTGGTGAACGGGCGTCTGAGCGCCTCCAGCCACCGCGGCTACCGGCGAGCGCGGCGGTGGGTGCGGCCGGTCTTCCGTCAGCTCGCGGCCGTGGGCGCGCAGAACGAGGTGTACGCCCGCCGCTTCGTCGACCTGGGCACCCCGCCCGACCGCGTTCACGTCACCGACACGATGAAGTGGGACACCTCCGGCCGCCCCCGGTCCGGCCCGTCCGCCGCGGCGTTGGCGGCCGCACTCGGCATCGACCGAACCCGACCCCTCATCGTGGCGGGCTCGACCGGCCCGGGCGAGGAAGAGGAACTGATCGCGGCCCGCCCCCCTGCGGCCCAGCTCCTGCTGGTGCCCCGAAAACCGGAGCGGTTCGACGCCGTTGCCGCCCTCCACCCCGGAATCCGTCGCCGCAGCCGAGCCAACGATCAGGCAGGGGCAACCCATCCCGCCGCCCTCCACCACGCCAGTGACGGCACGAGCGGCCGCCTCCCCACCGACCTTGCTCGCCGCCTCCCCACCGACCTTGCTCGCCACCCCTCCACCGACCTTGCTGGCCACGCCCCCACCGACCTCTTCCTGCTCGACACCATGGGCGAACTGGAGCTGGCGTACGCCCTGGCGGATGTCGCGATCGTGGGCCGGAGCTTCGCGCCCATGGGCGGATCCGACCCCATCCCCCCGGTCGCCGCCGGGTGTGCGACCATCATCGGGCCCCATCACGAGAACTTCGCCGAGGTGGTATCGGCGTTGCGGGTGGGCGGGGGACTCGTAGTCACCTCCTCCCCCATGGAAGCCGCGGCCCGCCTCCTCGATGATGCGGACGCCCGCCGCCGAATGGCGCGCAACGGTCAGCTGATCATCAAAGAACACCGCGGCGCCTCGGCGCGCAGCGCGGAGTTGGTGCTGCCAGAGCCCAGGGCCAATGGGAGCCTCTGAACCCGTTTCGACCTCGGCCGCGACACGAGCCTGGCCTCTGGATGCTCGCGGTTTGCCACCTTTCGTACCCAGTGATGCCTTCTGGAGCTTCTGATTTCTGTCGTGGATGGTTATCCCATGTCTCAGCGACGTCCAAGCAACACGCTCCATCTCCAGGACCTGTCAATTGCCGGGTTTCGGGGGATCAAGGATCTGTCCATCGGGCGGCTTGGCCGTGTCACGTTGATCGCGGGAAGAAACGGCGTAGGCAAGACGACCGTCCTGGATGCCGTGCGAGTCTTCGCCACCAGAGGCCGCCATTCAGTGCTTTCTGTTTTGCTCCGCGGGCGAGACGAACTCATAGCCGCTGACGACGCCGATGAGAAGATGCCGGCGCCCGATTTCGCGGCCCTGTTTCACGGCCGTAGAAGCCTTGAGCTTGGGTATAGGCGAACAGGTGCGTCGCGTGGCCGTTGTTGGGGATGATGCCCGCTAACGGGGCTACGGCAGAGCCATCGTGCGGCTCGAGGACCGTTCGCATCCAGCGGTACCGATCAGCAGCACCTGCCTGAACTCCCGCAACAACCCCCAGTCGGGGGCGAGAGGATCCTGGTGGGTGATCTTGAAGGTCCGCTCGTCGCGGACGGTGAAGACGGTGGGCTGAAGTCCGTCGGTGACGACTTGGCCCGACGCCTCCCAGAGTTCGGCTGACGCACCGACGATGATGCTGTTAACCTTGCTGTACGCGACGGTTTTGTCGCATCCTGTCACAAAAAAGACTCACAGGCTCAACACAGCCAGCCGGTATCGACCTGTCATTGCATCCTCCCGCGCGACCGCATCATAATCACATCCTCGCGCCCCGTCGCGTCATCTCTACATCCTCCCGCCCCGCCGCGTCATCATCACATCCTCGCGCCCCGCCGCGTCGCCATTACATCGCCGCAGCCGGCAACCCCGCCTCGCAGCCGAAAGAGTCGAGGATGTACTCGAGCTGCAGCATGTACTCGTACTTGTCCCTGCCCGGGGCGTAGAGCCACGAGTCGAGCAGGTACAGTCGATCCTGGCCGGGGCACACCTTCGTCCGCGTCAGAAACGGACCCGCGGCCGGCCATGCGTCCGGGGGACTCTCCCAGATGCCACGGATCTCGTAGATTTCATCGCCCAGCCGCCGACCCGGCGCGAGTTCCTCCGTCACCGTCTGCTCGTCCGTGAAGTATTCTCGCGACAGAGCCAGACGCCATTCCAGAATATCGGCGTCCACCGGCGTCTCGGGGACCGGGGAGCGCCACGTCACCGCGATTTCCCGGATGAGCTCGGCGGGATCGGGATTGTCGTTGCGAAAGATGAAGACCGAATCCTGATAGTCCCATCGATAGACGCGCGGCAGATCGAGGGTGAAGCCCGCGACCGCCCGAAGCGTGTGGGCGAGCAGGGTGTCGCGCCCGGAGACGAACATGCGCGTTTGGGCGTAGCTGCGGTATTGCTCGTCAAAGAGAGAGCGCAGATCGTCCACCTGCGCCTCCACCTCGGCCGCGCCTCCGCCGGGCGGTAGCAGAAGCACCGTCACCAGCTGGCCCCGGGCCCAGATGTCGGTCAGCTGGAAGACTCCCGGCGTGCCGAACAGCTCCGCGTTCGCATCACCTTCCTCCAGCGCCTCCGCGATCCACGGATCCTCCGCAGTCCCGATCAGCAGCACCTGCTTGAACTCGCGCAGGATCTCCCAGTCGCGTGCGAAGGGGTCCTGATGGGTGATCTTGAAGGTCCGCTCGTCGCGCACGGTGAAGATCGTGGGCTCGAGCCCGGTCGTGACCGCCTCGCCCGCCACGTCCCAGAGTTCCATCGACGCGCCCACGATGATGCTGTTAACGTCGCCGTACGCTCCCGTCTTGTCGCATCCCCCCACCGCGAGGATGCATGCGCCAAACGTTGCCAGCTGACGCAGACGGATCATGCCAGCTTCCTCGGGATCATGTCAGCCTCTTCGGGGCGTGGCCCCAGCGAGTCCCGCGAACGCGCCCCCGGGAGCCCTCGCGCGGACGTGAACATTCGGTCCAGGTATTGCAAACCTACGTCCCGGCGGGAAGAGGGGGCAAACGCCGCCGTGGGAGGACGATTGATCGGTGCCTGGGATGAGAGGCTGTCGTCGGAGCTTCAGGCGACTCTCGCATTGTGCTTGCGCCACAGGTAGCTGGCGAAGGACGCGCATGCTCCGAACATGAACACGGCTTCGTCCATGCCTACGTTGGCTTCGGTGTCGTCGATCAGCGCGTGTCGGATGCCGCGTTCGTCTGATGTGTACCCATAGAGTTTGTCGAACCCACCGCTGAGCGCGGGATGCAACTCGCGATCTCGTTCGAGCGACTTGAGCGCTATTCCCAGACTTGATGCTCGGGGAGAAAGCAATCGCGCCACAGATTCGACCGCGTGAACGCTCTCTCGAATGCTTCCGGCCCAATCACGTTGGCTGATGCATGCGGAAGCCTTATGCAGGTGCGAGACGCTGCCCTCCATTCCCCCGCGACGAAGCGCCCGCATCGATTCCACGAGCATGGTTCCTTCCTCGGATGTTACGGCTGGAACGATGGTCGGCGGAGGTCCTTCGTCGATTGTGTGGGCCAGCCGGGAGTCCGCGAACACCCTCTTCATCTCCCCGACGAGAGATGGGGGGCAATGGGGGTGACGCAGGATGAACTGAATCAGATCAAAGACTTTGCAGAACGGTAATGATTGAATGTCTTGCTGAAGCGTCCTCGCATTGGGATCGGCGTGCCATTCGTCCAACGGGCGGACGTGATAGTCTCGGTGTATATCCTTGAGTATTTGCCGCCAGCTGCTGCCGAAGCGGAGATATCGTTTTCCGAATGCCGCGTCGGTTTCGGTGTTTCTCTGAATAAGCTCGTAGAACAAATTCCATATCCTCGTCCTCGCCTCCCGCGGCAATTCCTGCAACTTCAGCGTGCTTGGAAGCCTCTCATGACCCTGCGCTTGGGAAAACGTGAGCGTTCTCGGATCAACGACTGCGGCCTCGGCTGCCTCGACGGTACTCGCTCGATCTGAGTCCTGCTCTCGCACCCCCGCGACTGCCCTGGCCACCTCTTCAGCCCGGCGTCGCGCCCGTCGCGCGGCCCTGCGCATGGCCGCCTTCGCGGCCGCGCCTACGAATCCGCGCTGGCCACGCGCCGCGCATTCGGTTCGCCTCCGATGTCGCGGTCCGCTGGCAAGCTCACAGGGAGAAGCCCTCATCGCGCAGGGCGTCGCCGCGGAAGAGAACCCGCCCGGCATCACCGGCATCGGCCGCGTGTGCCGGATCCACGGGCGCCGGATCGTCCCAGTTGCCGGTGAATCATACGCAACCCGAGGGCGCCGACTTGTCTGCCGCGGGAGAGGGTTCCAGAGTTCCCGCGAGACAGGCGATGCGAATAACGGACGGACGGACCGGATTCCCGCACATGGACACGACGGGCAGATCTGGGCGCTGGCCGAGTTCCATTGTACTCGACAACCTCGACAAGGCGCTTCCATGACCCCCGACCCAACCCGCTTCCAGAACCGCTTTCTGCTCGTCCTGGCGCTGGGGATTTCGTTGCTCTTCCTGGCGATGATCCGCCAGTTCCTGATCGCCATCCTGCTGGCCGCCGTCTTCAGCGCCATGTGCCGGCCGCTCTATCTGCGGCTCATCGGGGCGTTGCGGGGCCGCGAGCGGTCGGCTGCGGTCGTCACGCTCCTGTTCGTGCTCCTGGTCGTGGTGGCACCCGCCGTCGGCTTCATGGGACTGGTCGTCTCGCAGGCGGTGGACATCTCCCAGGCGGCGGCCACCTGGGTGCGCGGCAACATGGATCTGGTCGAATCGGTCGAGGCGCGCCTTATGGAGATCCCGCTGGTGGGCGAGTTCCTGCCCGACCGCGAGCGCGTCGTCGCCCTGGCGGGCCGGCTGGCGCAGAGCGCGGGCGGCGTCCTCGTCGACAGCCTGCGCGCGGCGACCCTCGGCACCACCAACTTCCTCTTCCAGCTGTTCCTGATGCTGTACGCGATGTTCTTCTTCCTCGTCGGCGGCCCCGCGATCCTGGATCGCATTCTCTACCTCATGCCGCTTTCCTCCGAGGACGAGCACCGGCTTCTGGACCGGTTCGTCTCCGTCACGCGCGCCACCATCAAGGGCTCGCTCGTGATCGGGGTTCTGCAGGGCGGCCTGGCAGGGTTGAGCTTCTTCGCCTTCGGGATTCCCGGGGCCGCGTTCTGGGGCACCGTGATGGCGGTCCTCTCCATCGTGCCGGCGCTGGGGACGGCGCTGGTGTGGGTGCCGGCGGTCATCTGGCTGCTGGCCACGGGACAGATCGTGGCGGGCGTCGCGGTCGGTCTCTGGTGCGGGCTCGTGGTCGGCACCGTCGACAACTTCCTGCGGCCGCGCCTGGTCGGCCGCGACACCAAGCTTCCCGACCTGCTGATCCTGCTCAGCACCTTCGGCGGGATCATGTTCTTCGGGGCGGTCGGATTCGTTCTTGGGCCGATCGTCGCGGCACTCTTCGTCACCGTCTGGGAAATCTTTGCGGTGGCGTTCGGCGACATGCTTCCGGCGGTGGGTCCGGGGGGCAGTGCGGCGGGCCGTCAGATGAAGATTCGGGAACCTCGAGCGACCCCTTCAGACCTTCCTTCGGAGGGCGAAACAATAGATAATTAACGTCAGGATGAGACACGCGACACGATTCGCAGTGAGACACGCGACACGATCCGCAGTGAGATACGCGACACGATCCGCAGTGAGACACGCGACACGATCCGCCTTGAGATACGCGACACGATCCGCATGTGGCGGGGCAACCCTCCGCCACGCCAGGTTTCTGGCACCGGCCATCGTGTCGCTTTCGCTTGCCTGCGCCCCGGGAGGCGGGAGCAACGCGGGGGCGGGCGATTTCCGGGGCGAGCCCCTTCCGCGGCCGGTCGAACGCCCCGATTTCACGCTCACTGACACCGAAGGCCGTCCCTACTCGTTTATGGAGGAGACGCGAGGCCGCGTGGCGCTGCTCTTCTTCGGCTACACTTGGTGCCCGGATGTCTGCCCGATTCACATGGCCAACATAGGACAGGTGATGAAAACCGTGCCCGCCGAGGACCGGCACCGAGTGGAGGTCGTCTTCGTTTCTACCGACCCCGCGCGCGACACGCCCGGGCGCATGCGCGAGTGGCTGGACATCTTCGACCCCTCGTTCGTCGGGCTGCACGGCACCCTCGAGGAAGTAAACCGCATTCAGAACCAGGTCGGGCTTCCAGCCTCGGTGCTCGACGAACCCGACGAGAACGGCGACTACCTGGTCGGGCACGCGGCTTCCGTGCTCGCCTTTTCGGCAGACGGCCCGGCCCGGCTGCGCTATCCCTTCGGGACCCGCCAGTCGGCCTGGGCCCACGACCTTCCCAAACTCATAGAGGAGTCCGATCCCGGCCTATGAACACACGCCCCTGCCCTCCGCGGAGATCGACCCAGCCGAGCCGGATTGTGACCCATGTCGCGTGCGCGGGCATGCTGGTCGTGGCGGCAGCCTGCGGTGGCCCCACCGACCGGTGGGTGTCGACCAGCCCGGACGGTGTGGTGGAGGTCTCCCAGGCATTCGCCGGAGAGTCGGTAACCGGGAGAACGGCGGCGCTCTACTTCGCTCTCCGCAATCGAGGGCCGGTGGACGACACCCTGGAGGCCGTCGTGGTCGAAGGCGCGGGTTCGGCCCGGATCCACGCATCCGAGAATCGGGACGGGATCAGGGTGATGTCCCCGGTAGCTTCGCTCGCTCTCCCCGCGGAGGACGTGAAGCGCCTGGTTCCCGGCGGCACCCACGTCATGCTGCTCGACTTGTCCCAGCGTCCCCTCGCCGGCGACTCACTGGTGGGCGTGCTCCGCTTCCGCAGTGGACGGGAGGTTTCTCTGCGCGCGGAGGTGCGCGGCCTCACCGACCTCGAGGACGTGGTCACCTCCAGTACGCGCCTGAACGCAGGGTAATTTGTCCAGCGTGCAGTGGTGGTGCTTCTCCCAGAGCACGGCCTGGAACTGGGAGTGGCAGGCCTATCCCGGCGTCTGGCTCTTCGCGGTTGCGATGGTGGCAGGATACGCCCGCTGGAGCGGCGTCCCCGCGGGAGCGCGCCGGGCGCGGTACTTCTACGGTGGAGTGCTGCTGCTGTGGGCCGCCTTCGACTGGCCCCTCGGCCCGCTGGCGGCGTCCTACCTGGCCAGCGCGCACATGGTGCAGTTTCTCCTCGTGGGGCTGATCGCCCCGCCCTTCCTCCTGCTCGGACTGCCCCCGGGCTTCTTTGAGGGGCTGCGCGAGCGGCCGCGCCTGCTGGCCGTGCTTTCGGACCTCACCCACCCCCTTCCGGCGTTCTTCATATATAACGTCATGATGACGGTCACCCACTGGCCGGTGGTCGTCGACACCCTCATGGCCACCCAGGCGGGGATGTTCGCGCTCGACATGAGCTGGCTTCTGGCCGGGCTCGTGTTCTGGTGGCCGGTGCTCTGCCCGGTCCCCGACCGCAGCGGCTTCCATCCCCTGGCCAAGGTGGCGTACCTCGCCATCAACGGCATCCTCATCCGTCCACCCTTCGCGATGATGGTCTTCTCCCGCTTCCCCATCTATGCCACCTACGAACTCGCGCCCCCGATTCCCGGTACCACCGCTCTGGGAGACCAGCAGTTGGCGGGTGCGGTGATGAAGGTGGGGCAGGGGTGGATCATGGGGTTGGCGCTGGGGATCATCTTTTATCGCTGGTGGCTCAACTCTCGGTGCACCACATGATCCCTGATCCCGATCTTCCGTTCCTGCACGCTGCCCGGGCCAACCCGGACGAAATCGCCCTGGTCGCTCGCGGACACAGGTACACGTACACCGACCTGCTCTCCGCATCCCAGCACGTGGCGCACTTCCTGCTGCGCGAGAAGCGCGACCTCGACGAAGGCCGTGTCGTCCTGCTGGTGCCTCCTGGATTCGAGTACGTCGCCGCGCAGTGGGGGATCTGGCGCGCCGGAGGCGTGGTCGTTCCCCTGGCCCTCGCCCATCCGCACCGGGAGCTGGTGGAGCTCATAACGGACGCCGACCCGGAACTGGTCATCCTCCACCCCGGGACGGAGAGGACGGCCATCCCGGCGGCGGTGGCGTGCGGCATTCCGTTCGTCCACGTGGGGGAAGCGATCTCGGCTCGGCTCCCCGACTACCCGGGCCTGCCGTGGCTCAACGAGAGCCGGCGTGCCCACCTCATCTACACCAGCGGCACCACCGGGAAGCCCAAGGGCGTGGTCACCACCCATGCCAACACCCGGGTCCAGGCCGAGACCCTCGCCAGGGCGTGGAACATCGGCCCCGGCGACCGGATCCTGAACGTGCTTCCCCTGCACCACGTGCACGGCATCGTCAACGCGCTGCTCTGCCCGCTCTGGCGCGGCGCACAGGTGGACATCCTCCCCCGTTTCGACGCGTGCGAGGTCTGGAACTACTTGAGGAGCGGGGACATCGATGTGTTCATGGGCGTGCCGACCATGTACGTGCGCCTGATCTCGGTCTGGGAGAAGGCGCCCCGCGAACTAAGGGAGTCCATGAGCTCCTGCGAAGACCTCCCGCCCCTGATGATCTCGGGTTCGGCGGCGCTCCCCGTGAAGATCCTGGAGCGCTGGAAGGAGATCACGGGCTGCATGATCCTTGAGCGATACGGCCTCACGGAGACCGGCATGGTGCTCTCCAACCGCCGGTACGGCATCCGCGTCCCGGGTCACGTCGGCGCCCCGCTTCCGGGGGTGGAAGTCCGACTGATGGGCGACGACGGCGCTCCGGCGCCCGAGGGAGGTCAAGGCGTCATCGAGGTGCGCGGAGAAAGCGTCTTCGTCGAGTACTGGCGGCGCCCCGAAGAGACCGAGGACGCCTTCCGCGACGGCTGGTTCCGCACCGGAGACCGGGCTGTGGTCGAAAAGGGCGCCTACCGCATCCTCGGGCGCGAGAGCGTGGACATCATCAAGACCGGGGGAGAGAAGGTTTCCGCGCTCGAGGTCGAGGAGGTGCTGCGCCAGCACCCCAAGATCCTGGACTGTGCGGTCGTGGGCGTTCCGGACGAGGAGTGGGGAGAGCAGGTTTGCGCCGCGGCCGTGTGCGCCTCCGCCGACGGCGACCTGCCGGACGACCTTCGCACGTGGGCGAAAACATACCTCGCGCCCTACAAGACGCCGTGGCGCGTCCTGGCCTTCGACTACCTGCCGCGTAATTCAATGGGCAAGGTGGTGAAGACGGAAGTGCGCGATATCTTCCTGGAGGAGCCCCGGGACTAGCGGGACGCGCCTTCTCAACAACCCGTCCGGAGGCCCGCGCCCATGCTCGACTCGCTTCGCGAATACTGGCCCGTACATCTGCTCCTGCTCCTCTACACGGTGGTGCTCGCCTACCACGCCTGGGAGGGAAACCGGAGCACGAAGGGGCTTGCCGACTACTACGTGGGCGGACGCAGCATGGGGGGCATCACCATCGCCCTCTCCTTCTTCGCCACCTACTCGAGCACCAACAGCTTCGTGGGCTTCTCCGGCCAGTCCTGGTCATGGGGCGCGCCGTGGCTTCTGATGGCCCCCTTCATCGTGCTGTTCTCGCTCGCGGCCTGGATCTGGGTGGCCCCGCGCCTGCGCGACTTCGCCGCAGGCCTCGATTCCCTCACCATCCCCGACTTCGTCGGCTTCCGCTTCGAGAGCAACGCCGCCCGCGTGCTCGCGGCCATCATCATCATCTTCGCGTCGTTCTTCTACATGACGGCGGTCTTCAAGGGCATCGGCAACCTGCTGGAGACCTTCCTCGAGATCCCCTACCGCGCCGCCATCGTGATCGTGTTCGTGATCGTGATGCTCTACACCGTGATCGGCGGCTTCATCTCGGTGGTGAAGACCGACGCGGTGCAGGGGGTGGTGATGATCTTCGCCGCCGTGCTGCTCTTCTGGGGGACGACCCGGGCCGCCGGCGGGGTGGGCTCCATCTTCGAGCTGGCGGACGCGCCCGACACCGCGCATCTCTTCACCTGGAACGGCGGAGAGGCGTTCCCGTTGGCGCTGGGCGTGATCGTGGCCGCAACCATCAAGTTCATCGTGGAGCCGCGCCAGCTCTCGCGCTTCTACGCGCTGCGCAGCCGCCGGGAAGTGCGCCGGGGGGTGTTGCTCTCGACGGTGACCCTCGGCGTGGTGTACACCATGCTGGTGCCGATCGGGATGTACGCGCGCCGCGTGCTTCCGGGCGGCTTCGAGGACACCGACCTGGTGGTGCCGGGGCTGCTCACCGAGCCGGGCGTCTTCGCGCCGGGCGTGGGGGCCTTCCTGCTGGTGGCGATGGTCGCCGCCGCCATGTCCTCGCTCGACAGCGTGCTCCTGGTGATGGCCTCCACCTGCCAGCGCGACATCGTCGGGGTGTGGCGCGGCCAGCGGGACGAGCAGAGCGCGATGAAGCTCACCAGGGGGTACGTGGCCCTCTTCGCCGCCGTGACTGCCGTGATCTCGCTCAACCCTCCGGCCGGCGTCGTCACCCTCACCGCGTTTTCGGGCGCCATGTACGCCGCCTGCTTCTTCCCCGCCGTGATCCTCGGGCTCCACTGGCGACGCGGGAACGGCACCTCCGCGGTGACGTCGTTCGTGGTCGGCCTGGGGGTCCTCCTGATCTGGCGCATCACCCCGCTGGGCGACGTGCTGCACGAGGTCTTCCCGGCGCTGGGGCTCTCCCTTCTGGCCTACGTGCTGGTGGCCAGGCTGACCAGCCCGCCCAAGGCGCCGCACAAGGTGGAGACGCTGTTCAGGAAAGCGGCCCGGCAGAGCCGCAGGCGCTCGAGGTCTTGAAGACCGATCCGCCCCCTTTCGGACCCCGCGCCGAGGGATTAAGCTTCTGACTCGTTTGCCGAGGAACGCGGAAGCGCGAAGGAGAGCCGAAATAACGCCCCGGAGCATCGGAAATCCGGCAATTCCACGGATTTCCAAGGCCTCCAGCCACAGGATTTGATCTCGTAAACACAAGCCAGTTCACGACTTACAAAATCCTCCGTCTTGGCACCAGCCTTGCATCTGAGGCTCCTGCCGATTCATATCCCCAGGTAACCCACAACCTGACTCGCTTGGCATTAAAGCCCTGATTCGTTCAACCTTCACACGGGACGGTATCATGAACCGACTCAAACTACTCGCCATGGCCACGTTGATGGCCCTGACCTTCACCGCTTGCGACGAGGGCACGCCACCGCCCATCGAGCCGGAGCCGCCGCCGGATCCCGTGGGGACGATCTCCGGGACTGTCACGATCGACGGCTCGGGTGCCGCGGGCCTCACAGCTACTCTTTCCTCGGGCGCCACCCAGACGACGAATACGAGCGGCGCCTTCTCTTTCGCGGACGTGGTCGCGGGGAGCTACACCGTCACGATCAGCGGGCATCCCGAGGATGTGACGTTCCCGGCGGCTACCCAGTCCGCGACCATCGCGTCGAACGGCCAGACCGTACAGCTCAACTTCCCCGGGCAGTACATCCGCTCCTCTTCGGTGGTCGGTAACGTGGTCGCGTCCGACGCGATGATGAGCGCGACGGACTCCGATGGCCAGCCCGACGTGCTGGCCGGCGTCACCGTCACGCTGACGGGCGATCACGCGATGGCCGAGCCGCAGCAGACGGACATGAGCACGGGAGGCTACGCCTTCACCGGGCTCAGGGCCGGCACCTACACGGTCGAGATCAGCGGCTTCCCGGAGGACGTGGCGTTCGACGAGGTCAGCATGACCGTCGAGGTCGGAGTGGGCGACGTCGGCAAGGCGAATTTCGAGGGCGCCTACATCCGCACGGCCGCCGTTGAAGGCCGCGTGATCATCGAAGGCGAGGGACTCGCAGGCGTGACGGTCACCCTGGTCGGCGGTCCCGGCAATGACAGCTACACCAAGATGACCGGCGCCAACGGCGAGTATGCGTTCACGGAACTGCGCCCCGGCGACTACCAGGTCAGCATCTCCGGCTACGACCCGGAGGACTACGAGTTCGCGTCCAACTCTCACGACGTCAGCGTGGACCTCGATGAAACCGAGACGGTTTCCTTCACGGGCGTCCTGCTCCGCACATCCGGCATCAGTGGTCGGGTGAGCGTCGAGGGCATGGGCCTCGCGGAGATCGCGGTCACGCTTTCGGGCGCAGCCGACGCCAGCGAGATGACCGACGCCAGCGGCCAGTATGCCTTTGCGGGCCTGGCGGCGGGCGACTACACGGTCTCGATCGCGGTCGAGAGCGAAGCCTACGTCTTCGAGTCGATGAGCTCGGACGTGTCGGTCGCTGACGACGCGACGGCGATCGTGAACTTCGAGGGTTCGCACGCCACCACGGCGAGCGTCTCGGGGATGTTGTTCATCGACGAATTGGATAACAACGACGCCTACGACGAGGGCGAGGCCCCGTTGCCGGCACCTGGTGTTCCGGTTGCGCTGGTGGGCCCGGGCGTCAACGACCAGAAGCTGCGCGCGACGGGCCCGGATGGCACGTTCGTGTTCCCGGATCTGCCCGCAGGCCCGTACCAGCTGATCCTGCCCATCACGGCCGACGTTGCAGCGATGCTCGCGGAACACGACATCGCCTACGGCGGACCGGCGACGGGCTACGGCTTCGAACTCGGAGTCGGTGAGGCCAGGATGCAGGCCGTTCCGTTCGACATCACGCACACGACGATCAACGTCGCGGTCACGCTGAAGGGCGGCGAGCATCGCGGCATGCCGATTCCCGGCGCCATGGTCACGCTCTACTCGGACGCGGCCGGCGAGACCAAGGTCGGCAGCGGCGAGACCGAGGCCAGCGAGGCCGGCGTCTTCACGTCGATCAGGGTCGCGCGCGCCGGCACCAGCGACAACACGGTCCACATGGCGGTCTCTGCGGAAGGCTACTTCGCGGATCCGACCGCCGGCATGCAGGCCGTGACGTGGAACTCGCAGTCGCCGGTGCACCCGATGCCCGGGGCCGATCCACCTGCGGTTCTCAACGACGCCGACATCGTCAACCTGAACGTTGACGTGACCGTCAGCGGCGCCACGGTCACCACCGATTACGGTGGAGGCGAAGCGCTCGCCGGTTGGGCGCTCGCCGTTGTAACCGGCGATCCGACCGACCCGACCAGCCTGACCCCGGTCGAAGGCGCGCCGGCGATGCTGGGCGAGAAGGACGCGGACGACGAGGGCATGGCGGCATTCACGACGACTGTCGGAGCCGACGCCCTGCCCGCGACCTACGTCATCGCGCTCGCCGAGGACCAGGACGACGAAATGGACGGCGGCGAGAACTACGAGGCGGATCCGGTCGTGTACACGCACACCGGACTCTCGCTGGCGGGCACCATGGACGCCGGCTCGCTCGTAGCGAACTACACGACCCAGACGCTCAAGGTCTACGTGCACCACGAGCTCGATCAGGTCGAAGGCTACACCGGGAACGTCCTCGGCGGCGACGAGAGGGACGATGGCAAGGTCAGCGTCGAAATCCGCTACATCAACGACAGCGGCCGCTCCCGTGCGTTCCAGAGCGCGGACAGCATCGATGTCGACGGTCCCACCAAGGGTGCCTGGACCTTCAGCAACGTGCCGGCCGACATGAACGTGATCGTCGAGGCGGAAGATGGGCAGGACGAGGATGACGTCGATTACCAGGCCATCATGGTCCTCGACGATGGCGCGCACTCCGACGAGCTCGCGGCCTACAGGGACACGGAAGCCAACGGCATCACCGGCGGCCACTTCGGCGCGATGGGCGGCTACAGCCACACGGTTGAGCTCTGCCCGCTGCAGGCCACCAGCCCGCAGGATCACGGCGAGTGCTCGTCGTTCGCCTACGTGAGCGCTCACAGCGTGAGCGGCCTGATCTGGAAGGAGAGCGTCGAGATGGATGACGCCGACAACTTCGAGGAGGTGGAGAATCCCGCTTTCGTGGAGGGCATCACGGTCAGCCTGACTCCGGTAGACGGCAAGAACATCGCGGGTGAGGAACAGTCCTCCACCACCGAGGAGGAAGACGACGACGACACCGAGGATCTCGACGAGACCCAAGAGTTCGAGTTCGCCGATATCGCCGCGGGCGCCTACAAGCTCGGCTATCCGGAGGGATGGCGGGCGAGGATGGGCGGAAAGGGCGTGACCGACATGGTCGGCAACGCGCTCAACCCGCTCGGTGGCGATGTCGAACTCGACATCACGCCTGCCACGGCCACCGTCTACGGCTTTGTTGTCGACGAGGACGGCTTTGCCGTGGACAGCGCGACCGTGACCGCGAACGCCGGGTCGGCCCTGACCGACGAGCATGGGCGCTTCATCATCGAGGGCATCAAGTCCGAGACGCGCAAGATCAGCAACAAGCCTGTGACCGGTATCTTCGTGGAGGCCTCGATCGCAGGCATCGGGAAAGCCAGCGTGACTCTCGACTTCGTAGCCAACACGGTGACGGAGGTGAAGAAGGGCGGCAACGACCTGACGCTTTCGGCCGCGGCCGAGACCGCCTCGATCAGCGGTACGGTCAGGGCCTCCGGCAGCGCCGCACCGGTTGCGGGCGCGGAGGTCAAGGTGAGCTACGACGGCGGCACAACGTTCGTGGTCCCGGAGAACAAGAACGCGAAATCGAAGGGCGCTTCGAGCAACGACATCAACGTGTCGGGGGCCGACGGCAGCTACACGGCGATGGTCAAGGCCCAGAGCGTGGGCGATGGAGTTTCGGTTCGGGTCACGAATGACGGCATGTCCTTTGTGCCTGATCAGATCGATGATATTCCCGCGCACGCCGGTTCGGAGGTCTCGGGCTTCGACTTCACCGGCTTCGTGAACGCCACGATTACCGGTAGAGTGGTTGCCGCGGGCGGCGGACCGATGAGCGGCGTTACCGTCACGGCGACGGAGGCAGGCGAAGACGACGCTGAAGCGACGGATACTGACGTCACCGGTAGAACGGGAAGCTTCTCGCTCAGCGTGCCGTTCGACCGCTACACGATCGAAGCCACGGCGGGCGAGGGCAGCCTCACGCGCTTCACCTATCCCGATGACGAGCAAGACGTCCGTGTTGCTCCGGGTCAGAGGGTGAACTTCGGCAACATCAGCGGAGCGAGCGTCAACGCCAGGAGCATCAGCACGTCGCGGGCGAAGGACGACGACGACGACAGCTACACCGGCAGCGTCGACATGAGCTGGCGGTTCGACAACGTCGACGGCTTCACCAGCATCGATCACACGGTCGAAACTTGCGTTGAGGATTGCGGCGAAGATGGCGCTACGTGGACTGATGCGGGCTGGTCCGCCGATACTGGCGCCGATACCGAGGATGACGAAGCTGAGGGCATCAGGGTAGGTACGTTCACTGCCCCGGCTACCGGCGACCTCGGCTTCAGTGTCCGGATCAGCGTTGACGCTGACGAGGACGTTGAAGGTACTACCACAGACCGCGAGGGCGTCTCTGCTGCGAGGACCGTTGGACGGGTCGACTCGTCACCCAGCAAGATCACTGCAGTGCGTGATACTGAAGAGGGTGCGACCGTGGACAGCCTCACCGTCAACTGGGAAGCCTCGACGAACACCAGAACGGATACGAGAGTCGTCGTCACGGTCGATCTCGGGGCGGCCGGGACGCATTCGCTCATCGCCGCCGGCGGAGTGGCGCTCACTGACGATGCGACGAGCATGTGGATCGATGTCGGCAACTTCTCGCCAGCAGACTGGACCATCGCGGGCAGCACTCAGACGCTGAACGTGACAGAAGCCGACCTCCGGAAGGCGCTCGAGGTCCGGGTAGAGACGCGGCAGGCCGATGAGGTCGACGCCGCCGACGACCCGGTCTGGAACGCGACCGACACGGTAGAGGTCGACGCCGACCCAGAAGAGGACAGCAGCTAATCACCCTTCAACACCATCAGCCTGGCTGACTCGTCACCAGCCAGGTTGATGGTCGCAGGACGGCTCACCCCCCGTCCGGGAATCCCGGACGGGGGGTGACGCTCGTCGGTAGACAAATGACTATCCACCGCGCGTTTTCACCTGACGCAGAGACGGCACGATGATTCCGAACAAGCCTGGTGTACCCGTCCGTTCCATCCTGGCCGCCGCAGTGGCGTGCGCGTCTCTGGTCCCGTCGGGCGGCGTGCGTGCCCAGGAGCCATCTCCGGACGGTGCGGACGATGTAATGCGCCCGGTTGTGAGAACCACCATGGCGAATGCGGCCGTCCCTCCCAGGATCCGCACGCTTTCACGTACGTGGACCGGAGACGTGCAGGAGGAATTCCGCATCGACATCCGTTTCTCGCAAAGCGTGACCGGCTTCACCATCGGCGACGTTGACGTCTTCGGTGGCGCCGAGAAGGATTCCTTCGACGGCTCCGGCTCGAGCTATTCCGTCTACCTGACTACGGACGACGGCTATGAGGGCCCGATCATCATCAGCATCCTTCCGAACGTCGCGGAGAACAGCCGCGGGGAGGGGAACTCGAGCAGGACGCTCACCTTCCAGGTGGACAATCGGGTCCCGGAAGTGTACCAGGCGAAAATCAACGGCGACGAAGTCGTCATCGACTTCAGTGAAGACCTCGATGACGACGACGTCCCGCCGGGCAGCGACTTCCGCGTTTCCTTCATCAGGGACGGTGTGTACCACGTCAGGACCGTGTCCCAGGTCGAAGTGATCGCGCGCGAGGTGTTCCTGACCCTGGCCGAGCCCGTCCTCTCCGGCGACGACGTCAGCCTTTTCTACGGCAGCGGCGACGACGGGCTCAGGGATCTGGTCGGCAATCGCGCGTTCGGCTTCGACATCTCGGTGCGAAACGTCACCGGAGAGACGCGCACCGGGGTCCCCGGCGAGCCGCGCAACCTCACGGCGTCCGCCGACGGTCCCACGGTGATCAAACTGGAGTGGGACGAGCCGGAGGAGGACGGCGGCACCAGAATCACCGGATACCTGATCGAGGTGTCGAGGGATGGTGGCGCCACCTGGTCGAATCTGGTACGGAATACCCGGAACACCGACACCAGCTACAGTCACAGGGGCCTCGACGCGGGCGTCACGCGTCACTACAGGGTCTCCGCGATCAACTTCAACGGGGAGGGCGAACCCTCCGAGGTCGACAGCGCCATGACGGAGGACGTCCTGCCGGACGCCCCCCGGCGAGTGACGGCGCAGGCCAGGGGGACGTCCGCCATCGAGTTGAGCTGGAACGCGCCCTCCTCCAGCGGCACGGCGCCGGTCACCGGCTACCGGATCGAAGTGTCGCGCACGGGAACCGGCGGGTGGCTGGTGCTCGAGGCCGACACGGAGTCCAGAGCCACCGCATACACCCACCGCGATCTCAGCCCGGGCGCCACCCGCCATTACCGCGTCGCGGCGATCACCCGGGCGGGCAGGAGTCCCTGGTCGAGCGTCGCCCAGGCAACCACCGACCTCACCACTCCGGGCGCGCCCACGGGTCTCAGGGCGAATCCGAGCGGTGTGGGGGGGAGCGACCGGATCCTACTCACCTGGTCGCGCCCGGCCACGGACGGCGGGAGCCCGGTCACCGGCTACCGGATCGAAACGTCCCCCAGCGTCAGCGGGCCGTGGGTCATCCACGTGCCCAGCACAAACAGCACGGCCACCAGCTACCTGCACACCGGCCTCGCCCCCGGCACGACCCGGTTCTATCGCGTGTCCGCGATCAACGCCCAGGGGCAGGGGGACTACTCGAACGCCGTCAGAGGCGCCACCAACGCCGCGCGGCCCGGCCAGCCCCAAAGCCTGCGCGCGCGGGCGGCGGGACCGACGAGCATCGTCCTCAATTGGGAGGCGCCGGCCTCCGACGGCGGGACCAGGATCACCGGCTACACCGTCCGGGCGCGAGGCCCCAACGATGGCACCTGGATCACGATCCGTCCCCACACCGGTTCGACGGCGACCACCTTCACGCACATCAACCTGCAGCCGGCGACTTTCTACCGGTACCAGGTGGCGGCGATCAACCGCGTGGGAGCCGGCCAGTGGTCGTTCGAGACGGCGGGCCTCACGCATGCCGACATTCCCGCGGCGCCGACCGGGCTGACGGCCCGGGCGAGCGGCACGTCGCGGATCGACCTGTCGTGGAATGCGCCCCGAAACACCGGCGGCGCCACGATCCGCGGCTACCGGATCGAGGCCTCCGACGACGAGGGCAGCACCTGGAACATCATCCGCCGCAACACGAACTCGGCGTCGACGGAATTCTCCGACCTGAACCTCGAGCCGGCGACCACGCGACACTACCGCGTCGCCGCGGTCAACATTGCCGGCAACGGGCCGTTCTCCAACGTGGCGCGGGCGACCACCGACGCGACCCTTCCGGGCGTGCCCCGAAACCTCACCGCGGAGGCGGACGGCACCTCGGAGATCGACCTCGCCTGGCAGGCGCCCACCGACGATGGCGGCGCGCAGGTCACCGGCTACCGGATCCAGGTCTCGGACAACGGGGGCGCCACCTGGCAGGACCTGGTGGCCAACACCCGGAGCACGCGCGCCACGTACTCGCACACCGGCCTCGAGCCGGCCACCACGCGCCACTACCGCGTCTCGGCGATCAACCGGATCGGCGTGGGCCGTGCGTCGAGCGTCGCGAGCGCCACCACCGACGCGACCGTGCCCGACGCGCCCACCGGGCTGGTCGCCACCGCGATTACACCCACGCAGATTGACCTCATCTGGATCGCGCCCGCCTACGACGGCGGCGCCCCGATCACCGGCTACCGGATCGAGGCCTCGGAGACCGGCGCCGCCTGGACCGATTTACAACCCAATACCGGCTCCGCGATCAACACGTTCTCGCACACCGGACTGCTTCCGGGAAGCACCCGCTTCTACCGCGTCTCGGCGATCAACCGCGCGGGCACCGGCGCGCCGTCAGGGGTCGCTTCGGCGGCGACGGACGATCCCGTCGAACGCGCGGGACGGCTCAACACCCGCGTCCTGCCGCATGTGGCGGCGGCGATGACCTCGAGCACGGTCTCGGCGATCGCCGACCGCGTCGACGCGGTGGCCAACGGGATGGGGATGGAACGGCGCGCGGAGACGGGCGGACTCTCCTCGATGGCCGCGAGCCTGTCGTCGCCGGGCGCGGGCGGCGCCGGTCTCGGCCGCCAGGATCGCTCCGGCCTGTCCTCCCTCTTCGGCGGCACCTCGTTCCAGATGCCGTTCGGCGCCACCGACGCACCGCAACAGACTTCCTCGGGCAGCCAGATGGCGACCTGGGGCGCGGGCGAATACCACTACCTAGGCGAACCCGGCTCGACCGCCCTCGACTGGAGCGGCAACATGGTGAGCGCCCATGTCGGCGTGGACGCGCGCGTGGCGCCCGACATCCTCGCGGGTGTTGCGGCCTCGTACTCTTCGGGCGCCTTCGACTTCACGGACAGGACCGGCGCCAGCCCGGTGACCGGCACCTACGGCACCACGATGACCAGCGTGAACCCCTACGTGGCGTGGTTCTCCGGCGAGCGCGGGACCGCCGTGTGGGGCACGGCCGGATACGGCTGGGGCGACATCGAGGTCGACGACCCGCGCGAGGGGCTCCGGACGAGCCCCGCCCGCGCGATGACGGGAGGGGCGGGCGGCAGCTACCAGCTGCTCGAGAGCGGCATCGGCGGCGTCCGCCTCAAGGGCGAGGGGTGGGCCGGCCAGGTCATGGTCGATGGCGGCGAGCGGATCGATTCGGTCACGCTGAACATGCAGCGCGCCAAACTCGCCCTCGAGCTGAAGCAGGGCTACCGCTCCTCCACGGGGGACGAGATCGCGATCGTGCTCGAGGGCGGGATGCGCTACGACAACGGCGACGGCGTGAACGGCACGAGCGCGGAAGTCGGCGGCGGGCTCCGGTACTCGAACATCCGTATGGGCCTGATCGCGGAAGGCCGGGGCAGGCTCCTCATCTCGGCCCGCGACGGCTACGAGGAATGGGGCATCGGCGGCATGATCCAGCTCGACCCGGCGACCCGGGGCCAGGGGCTCTCGATCCGGCTGGCGCCCTCGTACGGCGATGCCGCGAGCGGCGTGAACCAGCTCTGGGAACGCGGCGTTTCCGGTGCGGTCCGCGACCATGATCTGGGCGCGGCTGCCAACCTGGACGGCGAGGTCGCCTACGGCGTCGCCGGCTTCAAGGGGACGCCCTACAGCGGCTTCTATCTCGCCGAGAGCGGCGTGAAGGCCTTCAGCAGCGGCCTGCGCTACAATCTCGGTTCAGGGCTCGGCCTGCGCATCGAAGGCACGCGGCGTGAGAGCGCGCTCGGTGCAGCCGAGCACAGCGTAGGGTTCCGCGGGAGGTTGCGCTTCCGGTAGGAGCGGGGACAGCGTCTTGGCGTTCAAGCGGCCACCTCCACGGATCAGCCACGGCCGATGGACCGCCCGGCCGAGAATCCGGGGCCGATAAAGGTTCCGGGTTCCAGACCTGTCCGCGGGGATCCCCGTCGAGCGGTGACGGTGACCGGCCTGCTGCCGGCCAGGAATCTCTCGGTGCCTCGGCCTCCGCCGGTGCACCGGCTCCGACTCCGCCGCAGTGTCGCGCGTGAGCGCCTTTCCATGGCTCTGCTGGTGCTGAACGCCGTCCCGGGAACATAGGAAGCACTGAGGTGGTTCCGTTAGGCACATGGACGAACTGCGGAGTTGGCTGCGGCCTCGGCGGAAGGGACCGATGCGCGGTTTCCCCGTTCGCTTGGCAGTGTGCGCGTGCGCGGCGGTTGCAGCCATCCTGACTGTCTCAGGTTCTGGAGCTGCTGCGCAGGATGTCTCCCCGGAGCCTGCGGAATATCGGCTCTATGTGGCCAATGAATCGTCCGACATCGTGAGCAGGGTGGTCTTCCGGCCCGGTTTGGGAGTGGCTGTGGAGAAAGAGATCCCGGTCGGGATCATGCCGGCGGACAACGACGGGGCACACGGACTCGCTGTCTCGCCGGACGGCGACTTCTGGTATCTCACCATCGCGCACGGCACGCCGTACGGGTACGTGTGGAAGTTCGACGCGGGGCCCGATACCCTGGTTGCACGCGCGGAGCTGGGGCTCTTCCCGGCGACCATGGGGATCACGCCCAACGGCCAGTTCCTGGTGGTGGCCAACTTCAACCTGCACGGCGACATGGTGCCCTCGGACCTGTCGGTGGTATACGCGCCCACCATGACCGAGCTGTCGCGGGTCGTCACCTGTCTCATGCCCCACGGCGGCCGGGTGAGCTTCTCCGGCGCCCACCACTACTCGGCGTGCATGCATTCCGACCAGCTGGTCGAGTTCGACCTGGCCACCTTGGAGGTGAGCCGGCGTTTCTCGCTGGCGCCGGGCCGCGAGGGCCCCCTCGACCCGCGCGACCAGGGGACGGGGGAGCACGTAATGGTTGTCGACGGGACGGCGTCGGTAGCCGGCGGCCAGCCGCCCTTGATGCGTGACGACACCAGCGCCGGGGCCATGCCCGGCATGGCTGCCATGGCCGGCCAATCAGCGCCCATGTGTTCACCCACCTGGGCGGAGCCGGGTGCCGGCGACCTCGCCGACCGCGTGGTCTACGTCGCCTGCAACCGGAACAACGAAGTCCTGGAGATCGACACGGAGAACTGGTCGGTGAGGCGGCGGTTCTCCACCGGCGCGGCTCCCTACAACCTCGAGGTGACTTCGGACGGTTCGCTGCTCGTGGCGACCCTCAAGGGTGAACAGGCCGTCTCGATGATCTCGCTCGAGTCCGGCGAGGAGCTCGCCCGCCTGGCGACCACCCGGCCCATCACGCACGGTGTGGTCGCAAGCGCGGACGGACGCTACGCCTTCGTCTCGAACGAGGCCGTCGGAGCCACGCCCGGCACACTGGACGTCTTCGATCTCGTGGCCCTGGAGCGGGTGGCGAGTACCGATCTGCGCTACCAGCCGGGCGGCATCGACTTCTGGCGCACAACGACCCATCCGTGAAGCGGGAGGAACGATTCTGATGAAGCGCCTGGCGCAGTGGGGCATCTCAATCGCAGTCGTTGCCTTCCTCGGGTACGTAATGTATTCGTCCGTGGCCCCCGCCACCGTCAGCTGCGAGGTCTGCCTGGTCTTCGGCGGCGAGGAGGTGTGCCGCATGGGCGCGGGCCCGACACCCGAAGTTGCGGCCGCGGCGGCGCAGGAGAGCGCGTGCGGCGGCAACGCCACGGGAATGATCGCCACCGAGCGGTGCAGAGCGCGCCAGCCGGAACGGATGACGTGTTCTCCGTGACGGGTCGCGGCCGTCGCGGCCAACTCTAGCGATCGGGTGCTGGCCGTCGCGGCCCATCTTGCCATGGTGTCGCCCCCACCCGAGTGTCACTATAGATTGTATACAGGGTGCCGTGAACAAGGCATTGGATCGATGACTCTGTCGATCGACCATCAAGGTTGAGCACCTGCGTAACTCTATCCGCGATTCGGACCGGGAGAACGCATGAAGCTGAGCCAGGAACTGATCGGAATCCTCGCCGTCGGCGTCACGCTGATGGGCATGCTGGTGGCCGTCTTCGTAAGAATGGGGAGGATGGAAACCCGTCTGCGCCATGACATCGGGGTGCTGCGCGAGGAAGTCGGCACGGTTCGCGGCGAAGTCGGCACGGTTCGCGGCGACCTGCACGAACAGATTGGTGCACTTCGCGCGGAGCTGCGTGACCAGATTGGTGCACTTCGCGATGAAATGAGCGCACTGCGGGAAGATGTCCGCCATGACATCGACGGCCTCAGGGCCGACCTCCAGGACATCCGGGAGGATGTCCGCCAGCTGCGCGACATGCTGCTGGTGCCCGCGGCATCGCCACCCGCTTCGTCACCGATAGGCCAGTCGGTCTCTGGCGAACCATCGGCGCGTGGACCCCGAATCCACGGCAACGTATGGAACTGAGCCAGGAACTGATCGGAATCATCGCCGTCGGCACGGCGTACGCCGCGTTCGGACTAGGGTTTTGACAATGTCAAAGGTTCCTCGTTGGCTGGAGGTCTGGGGGCCAGTCGTTCTGGTGCTAGGAGCCATGTGGACGCTTACCAGCCGTATGGAAGATCGGCTGGCCGCCCGCATTGCCAGCGTGGAATTAAGCCAGGCCGCCCGCCTTGCCAGCGTGGAATCAAGCCAGGCCGCCCGCCTTGCCAGCGTGGAATCAAGCCTGGCCGCCCGCCTTGCCAGCGTGGAATTAAGCCTGGCCGCCCGCATTGCCAGCGTGGAAGAAGCTGTTATACAGAACGGCAAGGCCATCGC
Organism: Longimicrobiales bacterium; assembly: GCA_965225805.1. Lineage (GTDB taxonomy): Bacteria > Gemmatimonadota > Gemmatimonadetes > Longimicrobiales > Gaopeijiaceae > BD2-11. Next base: position 4,089,705 of record OZ245327.1, on the reverse strand, counting down.
CCGGCTTGAAGGCTTGGTGCGCGGGCTCCACGGGCTGGATCTGGCAGAGAAGGACGACTGAATGAGCAAGAAGCGCGGCTCAGTCAAACGACCAGGTCTGCGGGCTTCGTTGCGGCCTGGGGCCGATCCGCTACCGGATGACGTTCCCCCCCGTCCGGTCGTCGGGCACGAAACGGTCCCGATACGGCATCTCCACGGCCGGCAGGGCCTCGGCGTTCATCACCGCGTCCTCGGGCACCAGATCGTTCAGGTGGAGGATGTACGCGATGACCGCATACGTCTCATCCGCGGTGAGGACGCCCGGGGTGAGCTGGGGCATCGCCTTCACGATGTAGTCGTAGAGGGTCGTGGAGTAGGGCCAGTATCCGCCGACGGTGCGGCCGGCGGGCCACTCCTCCCACGGTTCCTGGGTCACCAGCACGTCGTTGGGCCCCTCGCTGCCGGTCGGCCCGTGGCAGGCGATGCAGTGCATGAGGTACACCTGTTCGCCTGCGGCGACCGTGCCGCTCCCCGGAGGCAGCCCCTCCCCGTCGGGCTTCACGTCGATGTCCCACATGGCGACGCGCCCGGCGGACGCGGGGCTGCCGAAGCCGAAGCGCTCCGGGGGTTCGGCGCCGTCCGCGGAGCCCGCGCCGGACGAAGAGTCGGCGGGCGCGCAGCCCAGGGCCAGGACGAAGACCGCCAGCGAGAGGCGCGTCATACCAGGTCTCCCAGGCCGAAGGTGACGGCGCCGTCGCGCGCAACCTTCCAGACCCGCTGCTGGTTGTGGTGATATGAGGTGCGCTCGCCGCGCGCCTCCCAGAGCTGTTGCACCGTCGGCTGCACGTACCCGGTCTCGTCGACCGCGCGGCTGATCAGCAGGCTCTCGCTCCCGTCCCAGTTCCAGAGATGGCGGAAGCGCACGGTCGACTTGGGCAGGATGGGCTCCTGGAGCTCCGCCTCCGTCCAGCTCTGGCCGCCGTCCGTGCTGATGTCCACCCGCGTGATGCGCCCGCGCCCCGTCCACGCGAGCCCCTGGATCTCCCACCATCCGGGCTCGGGCAGCGAATAGGGATACGCGGGGAAGGTGATGGTGGACTTGGCGTCCATGAAGAAGCTGAACTGCCGCGCCGTGCCGTCCTTGAGCGGGTCCGTGTAGCGGGAGGTCTCGTCGCGGGTCATCGTCGGGCGGTCGCTGACCTCGATGCGACGCAGCCACTTGACGCTGGCGTTGCCTTCCCAGCCAGGCAGGAGCAGGCGTAGCGGGTAGCCCTGTTCGGGGCGGATGGCCTCGCCGTTCTGTCCGTAGGCGAGGAGAGCGTCGTCCATGATCTTCTCCATGGGAACGCTGCGCGACATGACCGCGGCGTCGCCTCCCTCCGCCAGGATCCAGGTCGCAGCGGGATCCGCGCCCACCTCGTTGAGGATGGTCTTCACCGGAACGCCCACCCACTCGCTGGTGCTGAGCAGCCCGTCGAGGGCCTGGGGGCTGATCTCGACCGGCATGCGCTCGCGGTTGTAGGCGCCGCCGCCGTTGCCGGAGCACTCGAGGAAATAGGTGCGCGCTACCGATGGATAGCGCTTCAGGTCCGCCATCGAGAAGACCATCGGGCGCTCGACCATCCCGTGCACCAGCAGCTCGTGCCGGTCGGCACGAATGTCGGGGATGCCGGCGTGATGGCGCTCGAAGTGCAGGTCGGCCGGGGTGATGGTCCCCTGAAGCTCCTGCAGCGGTGAGCGCGACGAGCTGGAAAGCGTCTGCGAGCGGGTGAGCCGCCTCGGGCGCTCCATGGGCGCGCGCGATCCGACCCCCGAAGTGAAGCGGCCGGGGACCTTGCTCGGATCCTCCGGCGGCGTCGGCACTTCCTGCGCCATCAGTTTGACGGCGTCGGCCTTGGTCTTGATCAGGCCCGCGGCCACGGCCCCGGACGTTGCGGCGATCCAGGTGCGGCGAGAGATGGGGGAGCGGCTGTTCGTTGCCATCTCGGGTTACCTCCGAACGGTGAATTGCGAAGCGACGAAACCTCGTAAGCCAGCCTACGGCTGCAGGGGCGGGGAGGCAAGGACGGGGCTGCTACTGCTCGGCGCCACTTCGCATCGATAACACGGAGTTCAGCCCCAGCAGCGCAAAGATGATTCCCCCGCCGAGCGCGATCCCGTCCACGCCCTGCCCCGTGGTCATGCTCCGGATCAGGAGGGCGAAACCCACCGCCGCCCCGCCGAAGGCGATGACGGGCAGGGCCCTCCAGGTGCGCCCCTTCCACTGCTGCAGGAGATGCAGCACAAAATAGATCATCAGCAGAAGCCCCCCGGTGTGGATGCCTTCTCCCGTGACCAGGCTGTGGATGACGATGGGCAGGGCTGTCGCGAGCCCCACGAAGGCGATCACGTTTAGCCCGGTTTGCCATTTCTTCTCCGACATGTTGACAGAGGCTCCGATGCGGGGAATCGTGGATGGGTGGGTGGGTCGAGCGGGTTTGCCGCCTGTCAAGATAGAGAAGGGTGCACCTTGTGTCGATATGAGCCTGTTCGCGCCCGTATATTTGAACCTGTACTATGTACGGGGCCTTCCTGTCAAAACAAAGTAGAAATGTCCGGGGTTTGTCCAAAGTAGAAATGTCCCCCCCGGACGGTGGGTGTGTCGAGCTGAGCTAGACGGGGCAGCCGGAGGGAGGGCGCGCGCCCTCCCTCCGGCTGTGGCTCGCGTGAGCCTCCCCACCAGTTCATCGTTCCGCCCCATCGGACTCGCCGTCCTTGCAGGCCGCCTCGCGGGCCCGCCGCTTCGCGAGGGCCAGCCGGACATCGTTGCCGAAGTGGCGCCGCCAAGGGTGGTCCGATCGGGGCTTTGGCGGCGAGGGCTGTGCCCTCGCAGGTTTCCCCGGCGATGGCGCCGGGCGAGGCCGGGGCCGCGCACGTCCCAGACACTCGGCCCCCAGATACCGGTCCGCGGCACGGATGCGGGTCTCCCCGTTCAGCCGCAGCTCCACGACGACCGGACTTCCGGGCCCCACATACGCGGCCTCCCGCTCTGGGATCTGCCAGTACACATTGCGGAAGCGGACCGTGAAGTCGCGCGCAACCTCTCGCGTCTCCGTCTCCGCGAAGAGCGCATCGAGGTCCACCCCGGGGGCCAGCGGCCGGTGCGCGTCTGCGGGATCACGCGGCGCGACCGTGAAGCGCTCGTTCCAGAACGGCGTCCACCACTCGGCAAGAAACTGGTTCGCTCCGTCGCACGTGTCGATCCCCGCCACGCGCATCTCCTTGATCAGCCGGTCCCGCGCCGTCCCGAAGCTCCGCTCGACCCGCCCCTTCGCCTGCGGAGAACCGGCCAGAATCACCTCGACGCCCAGCGCGTCCAGGCCCCGCCCGATGATCGTGTCCGTCCGCTCCTCCTTCTTCGACAGCCACTGCCCGAAGTGTCCGGCGTGGTCGGTGTAGACGGCCTGGGGGCGGCCGTGGCACCGCAGGGTACGCGATGATCGCCCGCCGGTTCTCCGCCCCATCGTCGCGCTCGACGAACCTCGCCATCATCAGCCGGCTCGTCGCGTCGTCGTGGATCGAGATCAGCACCAGCTCACCCGCCCGGTCCTCCAGCCACCGGTGCACCGAGCTGTCCCACTGGCCCAGCTCTCCCAACGCCGCCCGCCGCTTCCGCCGCCTGCGGTGCTTCGCCCGCTTCCGCCGCCGCTCCCACAGACCGTCCTCCAGCATCCAGTTCCGCAGCGTCTCCACGCTCACGCGCACTCCGAAGGTCCGCTCCAGGTGCTCGGCAAGCAGCGTCGGCCCGAAGTCCCGGTACAGCGGATCCATCGCGATGGCCATCACCCGCTCCCGAATCTCGGCCGGCAGCGCCCGGTTCGACCGGCGCCCGCGCAGACCGTGAACCCCGGCCGCATCGCCCTCGGCCTCGAACCTCCGCCGCATCCTCCGGAAGTGCCGCGCTGTCACCCCAAGTCGCGCCGCGCCCGCCGCCGCCTTCAGCGTCCCCTCGCCCACCTGCCTCAGAACCGAGATCCGGTCCCGCTCCCTCAGACTCAGCTCTATCCGCTCCTCTCCCGTGATGGATTCGGCCTCCGACCGAACATGATCCGAAAGAGGACATTTCTACTTTGCTAAAGGAGGACATTTCTACTTTGGTACGACAATGTACGGGGCCTTCCTCTTTTCAATCCGGACTCGGTCGCCTATACTGCCGTGGATATCATCGGGCCCAGCATCGAGGAGGTGAAGATGAATAACCGACTCCTCTGGAAGGGCGAGCGTCCGAGCCCTGGCCAGGCTTTGTTCATAGTCGGCTTTTTGGTCGGGGCTGTTGCGGGGCTTGGCATTATCCTGGTGGTCGAAGGACTGTCCCTGTGGGATGGCTGCGCGCTGCCATTGCTCTGGCGGGCCTAACCATGTTTGTCGGTTGGTGGCTTCTCGTCTGGCAGCAACCGGATACCACGCAGCTTGCCGAGACGGTTCCGTTCATTCTAGCGCGGGTTTTCGTCCTTGGCGTGCTCAGCTATGCGCTCGTCTGGTCGGGCAAGATGTTCCGCGCGGCGACACACAATCAGAACGTCAAAGAGCACAGGCGGGATGCGCTGGAGACGTTCGAGACGTTCGAGAACGGCACCAGCGACGGAGCGACGAAGGACGCTGTGCTGGTGGAGGCCACGCGATGCATCTTCTCGCATCGTCCATCCGGCTTCGGGCAGCAGGAAGCCGACGCCGCTCCTGCATCGCATATGTTGGAGCTGACACGCAACGTCATGGTTGAACCGCCGCGTAAAGGCTAGGCGCGAGAAGACGAAAGGGAAGTCGAGAGACGGTCCAGGGCTGGGAAGGGCTTATCTGCGCGCGTTCGGCATCAGCGGCTCGGCAACACACCGTGCGGAAAGCGTAGATGAGTCCTGCCTATTCGCCCTTGTAATCTCAGGGAGCTACCCCGTCGATCCGCTGTTGGCGTGGGCTGTTGTATTTAGCAGGAAGCCCGACCTGGGGGCTTTCCGCCGGTCGTGTTGCCACACATCGGAGACGCTACGGGATGGCGTGGAGGAACGCAAGGAAGGAAGCAAATCGCGCCTTTGCATGGGACGATCTCCGACGCTAGCTTCCAGAAGATGGGAGATGTTCGTAACCGTTACGACGGAGCATGAAGCATATGGGCAAGGTATCGGATCAGTTGCGAAACAACATCTGGGAGAGACGTTTTCACACCTACTGGCAGGCGAGGTATCATGGTGAACTGGCAGCCAAACGGACACGATTGTTTGCTCGAAGGCTGATGACTGGATGTGTGCTGGCTGTAGGGAGTCCGTACTTGTACTTGATCGGGATGGACTGGGCTTCCCTGCTGGTTGGCTTGCTGGGTGCAGGGCTGGCGTTCTACACGCTATCCGAAGGACAGAAGGATAGCGTTGACTCCATGATGCGTAGCCTTCAACTCAGTCACCTGAACACGGAGTGGAAGGATCTGTGGGAGAGGGTGGATAGCGACGATGCGGAGATTGATTACCTCAGGAATCGGTATAGGCAGCTATCAAAGCGGGGTGTCGATGTCACGGCGTCGTCGATGCCCGAAGAGATCGATGAGGATCTCCGCATCAAGGTGTACGATGAGTCCGCTGGGTACTTCACCCTGAGCGAGGAAAAACATCTTGCACCAACTTGAGAAGATGCTTCGATCAACGGGGGATGAGAAGCGTTCGGGTGGTTGGCCGCCCCCCCCCCACAACGTCCAGTACCGGCACCGCCGCCTGCTCCCCCGAAAAAGACTAAGCTGCTAGGAACGATTCTGCTACCATGAGCAAGACGACGAAAGATCAACAGACCACCGTGACAGAGAAGCCCCTCGACTTCCAAGCCATCAACCCACGCTACCAGGGCGCGATGGCCAGCGACGTCGTGCGCGCGCTCGTCAAGCCGAAGGTGCGCGACAAGCTGGCCAAGCAGTGGGAGCGGAAGCCGCCGCTGAAACGGTAAACGACAGGAAATCGACGAAAACGGAAAACAGGGGAGAGTCAGACAGAATGGCCGACGGAAATCGAGTAACGCCGCGTTGCCGCACGTGTAAGCGCAGCGCTAAAGGTCGTCTATGCGGAAGGTGATCCGCAGCCCCGCACAATCTTCTGTCTCCAGTACGGGATCGAGGAAGATTTCGATGTACTCCGTGCCGATCTCGGCACAATGCTCGCAGAGAAACAACGTGATGTCTTCTCGCAAACCGCCAGCCGGAGCAAGGTTTTCCGCTATTCCCGCAATAACCCCCGGCAACCGCTCAAATCCCAGTTCTTCGTGGCATCTCTAATTCTTTCGCTGAACTCACGTCAAAGCCAGCTCCCGAGACAATGAACGAAGAAACCAGAATGGCCGAAATTGTACGGGAGAAATATAAAAGGATATCCCCGATCTTGCCAAGATTTCCTCTGCTTTATCCGCGTTGCATCTTCCGAGACAAGCCAGACGGCTGGTGGCGTCAAGTCAGACGTATAATTCCCAATCGGAAAGTCGCGAGAGCGAGGGCATGGATTCGGGAGATCAGGAATGAAGGCGCCCGACGATGCGGGGCGGTCGAAGCCTGGGCAGCGGTTTGCTTCGATGTAATGGGACGGTAGCCGGACCCCATGGAGGCAATCCGGGACGTTGTGGCGGCGGTGCGCGATTAGAGCGACCTTGCGCCCCGCCCGGCACATGCGAGCTTGCCAGGTGTCGCCTTGAGTCATCGCCCACCTGGAGCCGGGTCCATGTTTCGTCACTCTGCAGCCACCCCCGATCCCATAACGGGGAACGGGACGCGCGTTCACCCGCGCGCGATTCCGTCCCGTTTTCGCATCCTGACGTCCTGCGCCCTGCTGGCAGTTGTGTGCGCCGCTGTCGCACCGCGACATGCCGGCGCCCAGGGCACTCGCTTCCTGCGCCAGCCCGATGTGAGCGCGACGCGCATCGTCTTCGTGCACGCCAACGATTTGTGGCTCGCGGGGCGCGACGGGGGCGACGCCATGCGGCTGACCAGCTCCGAGGGGGCGGAAACCGACCCGGCCTTCAGCGCGGACGGGCAGTGGATCGCGTTCTCTGGTCAGTACGGCGGGAACACCGATGTCTATCTGATGCCTGCCACCGGCGGACAGCCCGAGCGGCTCACGTGGCATCCGGCGGAGGATGTCGTGCAGGGGTGGACCCCCGAGGGCGACATCGTTTTCCAGTCGGGCCGGGACGCGGTGCCCACCCGGTTGTGGAAGTTCTACGCGGTGCCGCCGGAGGGCGGGCTGCCGGCGCCTCTCGCGCTCCCGCAGGCGTACCTGGGCGGAATGTCGGCGGACGGCGCCTACCTCGCCTACCAGGAGATCGGCCACTGGGACCCCGAGTGGCGCAACTACCGGGGCGGGCAGGCGCAGCCGATCGGCATCGTCTCGACGGCCGACTGGGAGCGAACCACGCCCTCGTGGGAAGGTGAGCGCCAGATGGACCCGGTGTGGATGGACGGCGTCGTCTATTACATGTCGGAGCGGGACTGGGCCAGCAACGTGTGGTCGTTCGATCCGCGCACGGGAGCGGAGCGCCAGCTGACGCGCCACGCCGACTTCGACGTGAAGTCGCTCGGGGCCGGGGACGGCGTGGTGGTCTACGAGCAGGCGGGGTATCTGCACGAGCTGGAGCCGGCGTCGGCGCGAACGCGCAGGCTGGAGATCCAGGTGGCCGGCGACATGAACTGGTCGAGGTCGCGCTGGGAGGCGGTTCCGTCCGCGCAGATGCGCGACGCACGCCTCTCGCCCACCGGCAAGCGCGCGCTCTTCGAGTGGCGGGGCGAGGTCTTCAGCGTGCCCGCGGGGGAGGGGTCGTGGCGGAACCTCACGCGCACCCCCGGCGTGGCCGACCGCCATCCGGTGTGGTCTCCGGACGGGTCGCGCATCGCCTGGTTCAACGACGCGGCCGACGAATACGGCCTGGTGATCGCGGAGCAGGACGGGTCGAATCCGCGCCGCGTCGAGATCGCCGAGCCCTCGTTCTATTTCCGGCCCGAGTGGTCTCCGGACGGCGCCCGGCTGGCCTTCACCGACACGCACTACCGCGTGCTGGTGCTGGACGTGGCGTCCGGCGAGGTGGAGCACGTCGACACCGACCGCTTCGCCCATCCCGAGCGCACCATGAACCCGGTCTGGTCACCCGACTCGCGCTGGCTGGCCTACGCGCGCCGGCTCGACAACCAGCTGCGCGCCATCTTCGTGCACGACACGGGGTCGGGCGAGACGCACCAGCTCACCGACGGCATGTCGGACGCGATCACCCCGGTGTGGGATGCGTCGGGGAAGTATCTCTATTTCCTCGCCTCCACCGACTACGGCCTGAACACCGGCTGGCTCGACATGACTTCCTACGACCGGCCGGTCACGCGCGCGCTTTATCTGGCGCTGCTCGACGAGGACGAGCCGTCGCCCTTCCTGCCGCGGAGCGATGAGGAGGGCGGCGAGGATGATGAGGAAGGCCGCGAAGGCGGCGGATCGGGTGATGGCGGCCTGGGGTCAGGGGAAGGCGGGCGTGGCTCCGGGGACGGCGCTTCCCGTTCAGCCCAGGAAGCCGCCCCCGATGTCGAGATCGATTTCGAGGGCATCGCCCGCCGTATCATTGACGCGCCCGGACTGCCCCTGGAAGACTATGCGGGATTGGCGCCCGGGCCCGAGGGGACCGTGTTCGTGATGGAAGGCGGCGGTTTCGGGGGCGGAAAGCTGCTCAAGTACACCCTCGAGGACCGGGAGGCGGAGGACTTCGTCGAGCAAGCGACCGCGGTCACGGTCTCCCACGATCGGGAGCACCTGCTCTTCCGGGCCGGCGGCAACTGGCGGGTGGTCGGCACCGCGCGCACTCCGGACGGCAGCGACGGCCAGCTCGACCTGGACGGCATGCGAGTGCGCGTCGAACCGAAGGCGGAGTACGCGCAGATGCTCCGCGACGGCTGGCGCTTCATGCGCGACTTCCTCTATGTCGACAACCAGCACGGGGCGCCCTGGGACGATGTCTGGGACTGGTACTCCGCATGGCTCCCGGACGTCCGCCACCGCTCGGACTTCAACCAGTTGCTGGACATGCTCTCGGGCGAGATCGCGGTAGGGCACTCCTATGTGCGCGGCGGCGACTATCCCGAGCTGGACAACCCGCGCACCGGGCTGCTGGGGGCGGACCTGGAGGAGGACGGCGGCTTCTATCGCATCACCCGCATCTACGAAGGAGGGGACTGGACGCCCGGCACCACCGGCCCGCTCTCCATCCCCGGCATGGATGTGGAGGAGGGGGACTATCTGCTGGCCGTGGATGGGGCCGAGCTTGGGGCGCCGACCAATCCGTTTGAGCTGCTTGAGGGCACCGCCGGGCGCACCATCACGCTGACGGTCTCGCCCTCTCCTTCCATGGACGAGACCCGCGACATCATCGTGGAACCGGTCGCCAACGAGAGCATCCTGCGGCGCTGGGCGTGGGTGGCCGCGAACCAGGCCCGGGTCGACGAGATGAGTGGCGGGCGGCTGGCCTACGTCTGGCTCCCCAACACCGGGCAGGGCGGCTACCAGTACTTCAACCGCATGTACTACGCCCAGCAGAACCGCGAGGGAGCGGTGATCGACGAGCGCAACAACGGCGGAGGCTCGGCGGCCGACTACATCGTGGACATGCTCGACCGCGAGCTCACCGGCTACTTCAACTCGCGTGCCGGCGACCGCAAGCCGTGGACCCAGCCGATGGCCGCGCTGTTTGGTCCCAAGGTCATGGTGATCAACGAGCGCGCGGGCTCCGGGGGCGACCTGCTGCCCTACCTGTTCCGCTTCAAGGGGGTCGGCCCGCTGGTGGGCACGAAGACCTGGGGCGGTCTGGTGGGCACCTGGGACACCCCGCCCCTCATCGACGGCGGCGGTTTCGTGGCCCCGCGCGGCGGCTTCTTCGACGTGAACGGGGAGTGGGCGGTGGAGGCCGAAGGGGTCGCGCCCGACATCGAGGTGCGCAACGACCCCGCCCCCGTGATCGCCGGCGGCGACCCTCAGCTGGAGGCCGCCGTGCACGAGGCGCTCCGGCTGCTGGAGACGCAGAAGGTCACCTTTCAGGACGAGCCTCCCCCGCCGGTGCGCTACCGGCGGCCGGGGGGCGGGCAGTGAGGTCAGCCGCGATCGCGCGCACCGAACGGGACGCGAGCGAGACGACGCGCCGCCGCCAGGTCCGCTCCTGGGTGCTGTTCGACTTCGCCAACTCGATCTATCCGGCGGTCATGACGACCGCCGTCTTTCCGGTCTACTACGTCTCTACCGTGGTCGGGGGCGAAGGGGGCGAGGGGGAGCTGTGGTGGGGTACCGCGGTCTCCCTGTCGGCGCTCGTCGTGGCGCTCTCGGCACCGCTGCTGGGCGGAATCGCGGACCGGTGCGGGCTTCGCAAGCGCTTCCTGGCCGTCTACGTGGCAGTTTGTCTCGTCGGCGTGTTGCTGCTCGCGACGGTCGAGCCGGGGATGGTGCTCGCCGGATTCGCGTTCTTCGTGGTCGCCAACATCGGCTTCGAAGGGGCTCTGGTCTTCTACAACGCGTACCTTTCGGACATCACCCCGCCCGAGGAACGCGGCTCGGTGTCCGGCTACGGCTACGGCTGGGGATACCTGGGGTCGGCATTGGGGCTGGTCCTGGCGCTCGTCTTCCTGCGGGTGCTCTTCGTCGACCAGATCGAACCCGTCTGGCTCCTGGTAGTGGGCTTCTTCCTCCTCTTCTCCATTCCCGCGTTCCGCCATCTACCGTCCGACCGAGGCGGCGCGGGAGTGGGCGAGGCGGCCGCGTGGGGATCGCGGCGCTTCCTCGTAACCCTGCGAGAGGTCTGGGGCCTGCGCGACCTGCGCCGCTTCCTCATCTCCTATTTCTTCTACATCGACGGCATCCTCACGATCATAGTCATGGCCGGCGTCATCGCCACCGAGACCTTCGGCTTCGAGCAGACGGACACCATCATCCTCTTCCTCGTGGTGCAGTTTTCGGCGATGGCGGGGGCCTTCCTGCTGGCCAAGCCCACGGACAGGCTCGGCCCCAAGGGGGTTCTCACCGGCGTGCTGACCATGTGGGTGATCGCCGGCATCGCCGCATACTTCGTGCAGACCACCCCGGTCTTCTACGGACTTGCGATCGTGGCGGGTCTCGGACTGGGGTCCGTGCAGTCGGCCAGCCGCGCCTACATGTCGCTCCTGATTCCGCAGGGAAGGGAGGCCGAGATGTTCGGCTTCTACGCCTTCTGCGGCAAGACCTCGTCGGTCCTCGGTCCAATTCTTTTTGGCGTGGCCACCTTCATCGCGACCGGCAACCAGCGGCCCGGCTTCCTGGTGCTCACGGCCCTCATGCTGACGGGGCTGCTTCTGCTGAGGCGCGTACCGGATCCGTTGGCGAGGGGAGGTTAGCGAGGAGTTGATGACGGGATGCTGATCAAACGCGGTTGCGACCCTGCAAGGGCGAGCTATCTTCAGATGGCGCTACGCGGCAACGGCTGTCTTGATCGGTGCCGCCAGGCGAGTCGGTAGTGAGCTATGCCACGGCCCGCTCGCCGCATGTTGAGATGGCCGATACGGTCAAGCGATGAGGTTGTTGAACATGAACATGACTGGCCAACGTGACCTCGAAAGGGAGCGAGAGGAGCTTCTGCGGATACTTGAGGAGAATACCGACAAGGAGATCAAGCGAGCAATCGAAATAGCACTCTCGGGATTGCCACAGCCTTGGCTGCCGCAAATCACGCATTCGACGAAGGGCACGGATGATGCCCACGCGCAATGAGATTCGCCAGAGGGTTGCCGAAGCCGGGCAGGATGAAGTACGCCGACACTTGATTCGTGAACTGCATTCTTACTCTGGCCATGATGCGATCGTCTACGCATCGGCATTCACTTCCCGAAAAGGCATCAATGTACCGAGTTTTGTTCTGTCAATTGCTCCAGAAGACATTCAGGGTTTCATGTCTGCTCTTCACGGGTTGGGAGGAAGCAGGCTGGACCTGATTCTCCACAGTCCCGGAGGCTCACCTGAGGCGGCTGAACAGATCGTCACATATCTTCGCTCAAAGTACGATCATATCAGAGCAATCATACCGCAGAATGCTATGTCAGCAGCTACAATGATTGCCTGTGCATGTGATGAAATCGTGATGGGCAAGCATTCCGCTCTTGGTCCCATCGACCCTCAAGTCACTCTGCCCACCAGGGGGCGCGAGATAGCCAACTGGCTGGGAGCCGCAGACGAACACCGGAGCCACGGAAAGCCGCTCGGAATCGACCAATTGCGGTCACATGGCCTCAGAATTACGGCGTTGGAGGACGACCAGGAGTTCCAGGAGCGAGTGCTGTCGCTGTTTCACGCGACTACCGTGACGTTTGAGGTGAGCAATTGCATGAAGCTTGTCGAAAATCATCTCGGCAAGGGAGCATATGTCAACGTTCAGATCGGCGCGACAGCTGCGCCGCCGACTGCCTCAAGGCCATCGGGCGACGACGAAGAGCATTCTCTGGCGGTGGGACGTCAGTCGATCGGGTAGCCACAAGCTTGTCTCCGACGGCTTTCGGGTTCACAATCCTAGGCGCCTCTCGCAACACCATGATCCAACGGCGGCCCGGCAAGCCATTGTGCAACTGCTCGCTCCTTCGCATAGCGTTCCTCGCAACGTCACTGGTGCTTTCTGCCGCGCTCGCCCCCGCCGCCGCATCCGCCCAGGCCCAGGCCACCACCGGAGTCGTGCGCGGCACCGTCCGCGATCCCGCCGGCGAGCCCGTGGTGGGAGCGGTGGTCCTCATCGAGCACCGCGAGACCGGGTTCCGCACCACGGTGGAGACCACCGCGGAAGGCACCTTCGCCCGCACCCTGCTTCCGCTCGGCACCTACGACGTGACCGCGACCGCGCCCGACGGGTTCGGGACCGATCGCAGGGAAGGGCTGGTGTTGCGCGTCGGCGAGACGCTTCTTCTGTCGCTGAGCTTCGCCCCCGTGGAGCTCGAGGGCATCACCGTCACCCGCGAGCGCGACGTGCCCCTCGACACCGAGGACGTCACCAGCTCGCAGCGCTTCTCTGAAGAGGTGGTGGACGGGCTGCCCAGCAACGGCCGCAACTTCCTCGACTTCACCCTGCTTACCCCGGGGGTGTCGATTTCGCAGGGCCCCGACGGCGACGAACTCAACGTCAGCGGTCAGCGCGGCATCTTCAACAACTTCATCGTCGACGGAGCCGACTTCAACAACGCCTTCTTCGGCGAGCAGAGAGGCGGCCAGCGGCCCGCCTTCACCTTCAATCAGGACGCCATCGAGGAGATGGTGGTGGTGAACCAGGGTGCGACCGCCGAGTTCGGGCGCTCGGCAGGTGGATTCGTGAACGTCGTGACCCGGTCGGGGACGAACGACTTCTTCGGCACCGCCCACTACTACGGCCAGTGGGACGGGATCTCGGCGGCGTATCCGGAGGCCCGCGGCGGGGGCAAGCCCGAGTTCGGCCGCGGTCAGTTCGGGTTCACCCTGGGCGGGCCGATCGTGCGCGACCGCGCCTTCTTCTTCCTCGCCTACGACCAGCAGAGCGCCACCGAGACCAAGCAGCAGCGGCGCCTGGTCCAGAACGATGCAAACCTGCGCAAGCTGGAGAGCTTCCTCCAGTCGCGCTGGCCCGGGCTCTTCGATGATGAATTCGGACCCATCGAGCGCACCGACGACGCGCGCTCTCTCATCGCCAAGCTGGACGTCAACGCCGGCGAGCGGCACCAGGCGTCGTTCAAGTACAACTACACCTGGTCGGAGCAGGTGAACGGCACCTTCGACGTGGATTCGTGGGGGCTCTCCTCCAACGGCATCGAGCGCGACTACTCGCACGCGGTCAACGCCAGCCTGCGTTCCCTGCTGGGCAACACCCTCTCCAACGAGTTCCGCTTCCAGTGGGCCGGCGAGGACCGTCCGCGCTGGTACGACGGCCCGCTCATCCCCGGGGCTCGCCTCCCCGGGCCACCGCAGTTCGCGCGCCTCGGAGGGCGCCCGTTCCCCGACATCGGCATGGACTTCGCCGACGGCTTCCGCATCGGCCTGCCCTTCTTTCTGCCCATCGATCCCGGTTATGACGGTCGGATCCAGCTGGTCGACAACGTCTCGTACCTGTCCGGCACGCACCTCTTCAAGGCGGGCGTCGAATACAACCGCACGACCGTCGAGCAGCAGTTCATCGGTTTCGCGAACAGCCGCTACATCTTCAGCTCCGTCGACGGCTTCATGGGATTCGCGACCCACGGGAGCAACTACGTGACCTGCTCGGACGGGTCGGACAGCACGACCGGCGCGTGCCCGGCGGGGAGCCCGGTCACGGGCCCGGTGCTGCTCTATCTCCAGTCCGCGACCGTTCCCGGCGTGCCCCCGGAAGAGCTGGGCCTCCAGACCATGCGCACCGACGAGCTGGCGTTCTTCCTCCAGGACACCTGGAAGCCCAACGACCGCCTGACGCTGAATCTCGGCGTGCGCTGGGAGGGCGCCTGGCATCCCAACGTGTTCATCGACCCCGGGGCGACCTTCTATGCGCCGTACCTGAGCGACCCGCGCTTCCCCTCCGACGGCACCATTCCCGACGACCTCGACAACATCCAGCCCCGCTTCGGGCTCGCGTGGGACGTGGACGGCGGCCGAACCGTCGTGCGCCTGAACGCCGGGGCCTACGCAGCGCGCATTCCGGGGCTGGTATTCGCCCAGTATCGCACCACCAACGGGGCCTTCCAGCAGATTCTCTTCCGGAGCAGCGCCGACGCGGCGCTTCTGGGGCCGGTGCCCGCCATCGACGAGCAGATCGACGGCTCCGCGGCCGCGCCCTTCCTGCCCGACATCCAGGTCGCCGACCGGAACCTGGAGCTGCCGCGTACCTGGTCGTTCGGGGCGGAGGCGACCCGCGCCCTCAGTTCCGTCATGTCCGCGAGCCTCTTCTACCAGCACGCCCGCACCGACGGCCTCTTCCGTTTCGTGGACCGCAACGCCGCGGCGCTGGGTTCGCCCTTCGGGATCGGTACGCATCCGTCGGGCGGGGGCATCAACGCCCTGACAGCAGGTGAGTCGAGCGCGCGTTCGCGCTATCACGGTCTCACGCTGGGGCTGCATGCACAGGACGCCGCCAGCCGGTTCGCCTTCGACTTCAACTACACCCTGGGCTTCGACCGCTCAGACGACGACAACGAGCGCGACCCGTTTACCTACCGCTACGCGGATCCCGGCAACCTCGACGCCGAGTACGGCTGGTCCGACCGCGACCGGCGCCACCAGTTCAACGGCTACTTCGTCTTCTCACTCCCGGGCGGCGTGACGGCGTCCCACCTGTTCCGCATACTGAGCGCGTCCCCGGTCTCGGCAAAGTGCGCGAGCCCCGGCGAACGTGCCGCCGAGCCCGCGGACCGCATCTGCGCCGACGGCTCGGTGCTCCAGCGCAACACCCTCCGCCGCGACAACGACTTCTTCACCTGGGATTTCCGCGTGTCGAAGGAGTTCGCGCTCGGCAATGGAATGGTGCTCGAGCCGGTTCTCGAGGTCTTCAACGCCACCAACGACGACAACTTCCTCGACACCGCGCACGGATCGCTGCTGTTCAACTTCGACGGCACGATCCGGAGCGGGCTGGGGGATACCAGGAGGGCGCAGGTGGGGGTGAGGATGAAGTTCTAGAGGAGGCTGCGAAGGCCCACATGCCAGACCCAAGGCGGCAGTGCTGGATCAACATGGGTCCGCCATGCCGGGTGTCCGGGTTACATGGCCTCCACAAACGTTAGACGCCACTCGTGTCGGGCTCATGTGGATGGCGGTTTGGCCTTCATAGACGCGAGCCGCGTTCAGCACGGCGTACTTGGTCCAAAGGCGCCACACGGTTTGCCATCGGTCGCTGGCCGGGTCAGCCTCCTCGACCGGCAGGCCGAGACCGATTGCGTCGCTCGTGGAGATGGTTGCACCGTGGCTCTTGGTTTCTCCGATCAGCGGGCTGTGAAGCCCATCGGCTAGAGCCTGAACGTCATCTTGGGACCGTTGCGGGACACTTGCCAGCGCTTCCTTTATCAAGTTGCCGGTTCGATCAAGCGCATCACGGGCCTGTTGCACCACTAATGCGGTAACAGGCTCTAGCAATACTGCATGAAGCGGATAGGTATCAGGATTTCCTTGGATACGGCGCTCCGCCTCCTCAACGGCGTCGATGATCGCTCTCGCGGCGGCGAGGGAGCCGTCGGAAAGCCGCAACTGAGGATCGACCGGACCAAGATCGCTGGTTGGCCCCATGGATTCGGTGCGCGCCCAACACAAACAGGGTTCCGGCGCTCTTCGCTTGACCGGAACCATCACACTTAGCTGCTTACATCGAGATTGAGCTTGGCGGACAAGCCGCAGCGCCGTTTCTCCGGCCCCATGTAGATTCGGTGCGCGCCCAACACAAACAGGGTTCCGGCGCTCTTCGCTTGATCCGGAACCATCACACTTAGCTGCTTACATCGAGATTGAGCTTGGCGGACAAGCCGCAGCGCCGTTTCTCCGTCCCCACCCGGAGTTGCCAAAATGACGTGAAGGTCTTCCGTCGGATCAGCGTCGAATAGCGTCTCCTCAAACAGCGCAATGCTGTGTGGGAAAAGGATGTCTTGCATCACGACAAGGCGACACTGATGGCTTTCCTGGTACTCTTGAATAAGGGCCTGACGCTCGTAGCGAGCCGCATTGTGCGCCTCGTAGACCGGACTTCGAACGGTCACGGGGGATCGGTGAGCGAGCGCCGCTCAGATCGGGATTCGGCGCGTCGAAAACGTCGGCTTATCCCCGCGTGCCTTTCTGGCCTGATTCCGCGCTTGCCTGGCGATCTCGATTCGCTCGCGCCAATCTGGATGGTAGCGCGGACCAGGAGGGGATGCTCGTGTTCCCCATGTGCGTCAACACGATGTGCTCGCAGTCGATCTCGCTCCGGTGGGCGCGCAGGGTCTCGATGTCCATGTGGAGGAGCTGCCCGGGGTCATGCTGTACGCCTCGGAGACGAAGACATCGGCTCCAGCGGCGGCGTCGGGAAGGTGCGGATCCCAGGAAGTGCCGCTTGGGATTGTCCCGTCCATCGTCACCGCCGTACGTTGCCAGCGTCCCCATTGGAATACTGCCGGCCGAAACCTTCGGAGCCGGTGAAGGTGGATGCGCATGGCTGAAGCGACATCGGCAACGCCCGTTTTCCGCCGCATCTTGCGCGAGCCGACGTTCCACTTTGTTCTGTTGGCGGCGGCGCTGTTCGCCGCGAACGCGACGTTTGAATCGTGGCGTGGCGACGTCATCAGAATCGATCGCGTGCAGATTGCCGTTCGGATCGCGGAGCTGGAAGCGATACGTGGCGCTCCCTTGAGCCTGGAGGAGCGGCAGCTCGTCGAGGACGCGTACATCGACGAGCAGATTCTTGTGCGTGAGGCCCTGGCTCTGGGGTTGGAAAGGGACCGGAGGATCGACGACGTCCTCGTGCAGAAGATGCTTCACGTCCTGAGCGGTGACGTCATTCAGCCCACCGAAGATGAGCTCGGGGGGTTCTACGAGGCGAACCGAACGCGTTACACGCCCGAGCCGACGCTTACCGCCGAGGAGATCGTCATCGCCACGGGCTCGCCGGTACCTGAACACGTGTTGGATCAGCTGCAGGCCGGCGTCCCTGCACAGCAGCTCGCCGACAACCCCGGGGTGCGATCATCCGTGTTGCGCCAGGTGACCGGCGGCGACCTGAGGAGGCTGTTCGGGCCGGTGACTGCAGAGCTCATCCTCAGTGCGAACTCCGACGGCTGGATCGGGCCTCACGAGACGGTTCGCGGCCAGCACTGGTTCCGGATCATCGAGCGTACCGCTCCCGAGCTTCCGCCCCTCGACAGCGTGCGCGAGAGGATCCGCCTCGACTGGGTTGCCGAACAGGAAACCGCGAGGCTCGGCCAGCGGGTCAGGGAGCTTCGGGGGCGCTACACGATCGTCGTCGAGGAGGCGAGCGAGCGATGACGCCGCAAGTTGCCGGTCTCGTAGCGGTCCTCGTGCTCGTCGGCCTGATCTCGACGCCGCTTCCCAGCCGTGACGCCGGCGCGTTTCCGACACCGGCGCCCAGCCATGAGTTGGATGCCACTTCGCCGCCGCCCAGCCGTGACTTGGCCATCACCCCGACGACGCTGCCCACCCACGACGTGGACGTCACCTCGGTGGCGCGCGTCTTCCTGGACCAGATTGGCGACACCCGGTACGTGTTTTCGATCGTCGATACCCAGGTGTCTCCCATCCTCGACTTGCGCGGGGTGCTCCCGGAGCGCTGCACGCCGCTGTCCCCGGAGACCGCGGGCGTGTATGTGAGCGCGGGCTTCGCGTTCGAGTGCACCTCCGAACTGACATTCGACGACGTCCTGGAGCTGCCATGGGCGCTGGCCGGCGTGGTCGCGCTCGTGCGCTGGGGAGACGGAACCGAAGCGTCGGCCTACTTCCGCGGCGACGGCCGTTCGGTTCCCATCCGGCTGGCGGATCTGCGCGCCGGAGCCGGTACGACCGGCCGACTCGCGGGCACCTACTTCATTCTCGGGGGAGAACACATCCTCTTCGGGATCGATCACCTCCTCTTCGTTCTGGGACTGCTCCTGCTCGTAGGGGGATTCTGGTCGCTGGTCAGGACCATCACCGCCTTCACCGTGGCACACAGCATTACCCTGGGCCTGGCGGTACTCGGCTACGTTCCCGTGGATCGCGCGCCGGTCGAGGCCGCGATCGCCCTCTCCATCGTGCTGCTGGCCCGTGAGATCGTGGTCGGGCACCAGGGCCGGAAGTCCCTCGTGCACCGATACCCGTGGCTGGTGGCGTTCGTTTTCGGGTTGCTGCACGGGCTTGGATTCGCCGGCGCCCTCGGTGAGATCGGACTCAGGTCCGCCGATGTTCCGGTGGCCCTCCTGTTCTTCAACCTGGGCGTCGAGGCGGGACAGCTCCTATTCGTTGCGGCGCTGGTCGTGGTGGCGCGGATCGTCCGGCAGACAACGCGAGCGGCCGTGCGACGGTTCGAGCCCGCCCTGGGGTACGCCCTGGGAGCCCTCTCCACCCTTTGGCTTCTGGATCGCCTTCCGGCGGTCTGGGGTGCCTGAGCACCTTGACATCACAATCATAGTCCAAGACCGGAGGATCCCATGCGTCGCCTGTTGATTGGCGTCTTTCTACTATCGTTCTCCACGCCCGCCGCACGCGCACAGGCACAGGAGCCCCCTTCGTTCGACGTGCTCATTACGGGCGGACGCGTCCTGGACGGCACCGGGAACCCCTGGATCTATGCGGATGTCGGCATCCGGGGAGGGCAGATCGTGGCCGTGGGCAAGCTGGACGACGCCCGGGCCGATCGGGTCGTCGACGCCCGAGGCAAGGTCGTGGCGCCTGGCTTCATCGACCTTCACTCCCACGGCGCCGAGGGGTTGGAATCGGAGGACGATCGCCGACGCAGCGCCGCGAACCTGGTGACTCAGGGCGTGACCACCGTCGTCATCAACCAGGACGGCCGGAGCCCCGTGGATATCGGGGCGCAACGGTCACAGTTACAGGAGCTGCAGATCGGTCCCAACGCGATCCTCATGGTGGGCCACAACTCGATTCGGGCAGAAGTGCTAGGCAACGACCACCGGCGGCTCGCGACGCCGGAGGAGGTGCAGCGGATGCGGGCCCTCGTGCGGACGGGCATGGAAGCGGGGGCATTCGGGCTGTCGGCGGGACTCGAATACGTGCCCGGCCGCTGGAGCGACACCGACGAGGTCGTCGCCGTCGTGGAGGAGATCGTGCCGTTCGGCGGCGTGTTCATCGAACATGAACGCAGCAGTGGCACTTCGCCGATGTGGTGGAGGCCGAGTCAGGACGAGCCGGGTCCTCCGACCATGCTCAACTCCATCCAGGAGACCATCGAGATCGGCGAGCGCACCGGGGCCACGGTAGTGGCGACGCACATCAAGGCCAGAGGCGCCAACTATTGGGGCTCCAGCGGTGCGATCATCGCGGCGATCAAGAGAGCCCGGGCCCGGGGCGTCGCGATGTTCGCGGACCAGTACCCGTACGCGACAAGCGGGAGCGACGGCAACGTCAGCCTGATTCCGGAGTGGGCCGTCGGCGCGGACGGCGAAGCGGAAGACGACGATCCGGATTATGCGGAGGCCCTGCGAACGACATTGGCCGATCCCGAGCGCGCCCGGATGCTCCGGCAGGATATTGCGTACGAGACCGAGTTCCGGGGCGGCGCGGAGAATATCGTGGTTTTCGACTATCCGGACCGCACGCTGATCGGCCAGAGTGTCGCCGGGATCGCGGCCGACCGCGGGATCTCCGCCGTCGATGCCGCGATCCAGCTCCAGCTGGAGGGAATGCGTGACCGCCGCGGCGGCGGGCGTCTGCGGAGCTTCTCCTTCTCGGAGGAGGACATCGAGAACTTCGGTGCGCAGCCATGGGTGGCGACGGCCTCGGACGGCGGTATCGCCCTGCCCGAAGACGGACCTGCCATCCACGCCCGCTTCTATGGCACCTTCCCGCGCAAGATCCGGGAGTATGCGCTCGACCGCGGCGTCCTTTCCGTCGAGAACGCCGTTCGCTCCATGACCACCCTGCCCGCCCAGATCCTGGGGCTCAGGAACCGCGGCCAGGTGCGGGAAGGCTTTGTGGCCGACGTGGTCGTGCTCGATCTGGAGCAGGTGCGCGATATGGCCACCTTCACCGATCCGCACCAGTACGCGACCGGGATCGACTACGTGCTCGTCAACGGTAGCTTTGTCGTGGACGAGGGCTCACCGACGGGCATGCTGCCCGGAATCGTGATCACGCCATCCGAGGGCAGACGGCCGCCCGCGACGGACTGAACGCTACCGCGGAGGAGGCGAGCCGTCCGTCCGCATGGCGCCCGGCCCAAGGATCACCCCTTCATCCCCGACAACCTCGATCGGCGTGCCGAGCGGGTCCGATAGGGCGGTCAGGAGCGTCAGAATCCGCTGCGCGTCCTCGCCCGAGGCCGCCACCGGCCGACCGCGCTGCGGGCGCGGCAGTCCATAGCCCAGGACGGTGGGCACCAGCCGGATGTTGTACAGCTCTCCGTCCTGAAACTCCGTCACCGCCACCACCCCGTCCCACCAATAGTCCGCGGCGGGGCGCCCGCCCCCCGAGGCCGCTTCCCGGCCGTCGTAGAAATCAGACGGCAGACCTCTGAATGCGTCCATGTCATACTGGGCATAGTTGTCCCAGGGCTGAAATGGCGGAGTCTCGTTCTGAAACAGGAAGTCATCCAGGGAATAGAATATGGGCTTTCCCTGATAGATTTCGATGCCGCGGAGCACATGCGGACCATGCCCGTAGAAGGCATCGGCCCCGGCATCGATCACGGCCCGGGCGAAAGTCACCAGCGCGTCCGCGGGCACATATCTGCTCTCGTCGCAGGCGTCCTCATAGAGACCCAGGCAGCCCGTTTTGTCTCCGGCCCGGCTCGGAATGTACTGGTTGCCGCCCCCCTGGTGCGTGTGGCTGGTCACAACGACCCAGTTGGCCTGCCGCCGCGCGTCGCGGACGGTTGCCAGAAGCTCCTCCAGATCGCCCGCATGAGGCGTCGTGATCGTGCGGTAGCCATCGCCGGCTTCGAAGTTGCCCTCGATCCCCGCTACTCCCTGAGAGCGCGCTTCTTCCAGGCTCTCGTAGACATCGCCCGGCACCACGTACGTCGTCTCGAAACGCATCGGCGCCAGGCCCGGCCGGCCGCGCAGATCCGGACGCTGGTGGCCGGCTCTCATGTGCTCGGAGAAGCTCGATGACACGGCGATGAACGCCACTCGGCCATCCACCGTTTCCAGGTAGGCGGGTGCCCTGGCGAGCGCCAGATTCTCACCCGAACCCGCGACCTTGATCCCCGCCGCTTCCAGGGCCCTGCGGGTCGAGCGCATCCCGCCCGCGCCGTAGTCCATGGTGTGGTTGTTGGCGAGCCCCAGCATGTCCAGGCCCATCCAGGCCAGATCCTTGGCAAGGTCCGGATGTCCCGCCATGTACGTGCCGCCGCTCTGGGCCGAGGGGATGATGTCGGGCCCGTACTCGTGCAGTAGCATCTCCATGTTGCCGAAGCCTACGGTGGTCCCGCCGATCAGGTCCCGCAGCTTCAGGAACTCGGGCTCATCGTAGGGCATCAGGGCCCGCGTGATGATGAGGTCCCCCACCATGGCCATGGAGATATCCCCTTCTCCATCACGATGCTGGGCCTGCGCGGGCCAAGCGGTCAGCACGGGCAGGATGAGTAGGGAGACGCCGAGAGCCTGGCGCGCCAAGCTCCCTGTTCGGGTTGAAGTCGATCCGCGCATGTTCATCCTCCTGCTGACACTGCTGCCACATCCTTACTCGCCATAGATCATAAAACTACGCCACGGCACGGGGTCAGGCGAGTTGGTGCCGGTTGGGCAATGGGATTTTCGCCTCGATGTCCGCCATGCCCGTGGTGAGCGCGGTCACGAGTCCCACGCTGTCCACGGTCGCAACGGCATCATCCATCCGGCGGCCCATCGGCCCTTCCCTTGGAACCCGTGCACTGCTCCCGCGGCCATCGACTACCGCATCGACAGCGTGGCCGATGGCTCATACACCATCTTCGCCTTGAGCGTCGGCAGCCTGTGGCTGGGGACGGCGACCAGCGAGCTGGACGCGGCAGGCCGGACCGATCTCCTCTCTCGCAGCATGCGCGCAGAGGGGACGAAGGTCGGAGTGGGCTCTGGTTGCAACGGTCCCATCCTTCTTCATCAGGGTCTTCGCGCCAGCCGCCGAAGATCTTCCCGGATTTTCCCGAACGAGCGACTGGCGTCCTCCATGGCCCGCCTCGCAATCTCGTCGTCAGGGGCCGGACGGCCCACAACTTCTCGATCCCGCCTGCCGTGCCTGCCGCAAGGATTTCAGCGTGAAGACGGGAACCGTCATGCAGTCCTCCAACCTGGGGCTGCGCAAATGGGCGTTCGCGGTTTATCTGCTCACGACGGAGATCAAGGGCGTGTCGAGCATGAAACTGCGCCGCGATCTCGGGATCACGGAAATCAGCATGGCATCTCGGGCATCGCATCCGCGAAGCGTTTCAGGATCATCAAGGCGTGTTCGACGGTCCCGTCGAGATCGACGAAACGTTCATCGGCGGCAAGGAAAAGAACAAGCACGCGAACAAGAAGCTGAAAGCTGGCCTCGGCACGGTTGGCAAGGCTCCCGTGGTCGGGATCAAAGATCGCGCGACGGGCGAAGTGATGGCCGCTCCGATGCCGAACGTGACCAAGAAGAACATGGGCGATTTCGCTGGCAAGCGCATCAAGCCGAACGCGAAGGTCTACACGGATGGCGCGTCAGCGTATCCGATGGAGCACGAAGCGGTCCGGCACTCCATCGGCGAGTACGTGCGCGGGCAGGTTCACACGAACGGCGATGGAGAGCTTCTGGGCGATGCTCAAGAGGGGTTACTACGGCACCTACCACCGGATGAGCGTGAAGCATCTCGGGCGCTATGTGCGCGAATTCTCTGGCAGGCACAACCAGCGGCTCAGCGACACGCTTGACCAGATGGCGTTCGTTGTCGCGGGCATGGTCGGGAAAGGCTCCGGTATCGCGATCTCGTTGCCGAGCACGCGGGAACAAACCGCTTGCGGAAAACGTGACATAGCTTGTAGCGTTCGGTTGGAAGGGAACGTCAAAAGGGAGATGGTCACGGATGAACACGCTTCCCCGCTGGGTCGAAGTGTGGGGGCCTGTTGTGCTGGTATTGAGCGCGATGTGGCTGATGGTGAACAGAAGCGAAGACCGGCTCACGGCTCGGATTGAACAGAATCGCCAAGCCATCGAAGCCGCGCGTGCGGACGTGCAGGCGAACGGTCAAGCCATCGCGGCACTTTCCGGCTACGTTCGGGGCCTTCACAAGATGGACCTAGCGGAGGACGAAGACCGATGAGCGAGGGAGAAATAACGATGCTCTTGGGAGTGTGGGCTGGCCTCGCAACCATCATAGCGGCCATCGTATCGGCCATTTTATCACGGCGATCGCGTACAACCGTTCTTACGGTCGGCAAGAAAGACGGTCGGTTTGGAGGTTTTTCCCTTTCCGTGAGTCACACAGAGGATTCGTCCATGACGTTGGCTCGGGATGGCGTGGACGCTGTAAGAGTCCGAATCGTCGATGGCAGGGCAGTGGTTGAATGGGACGACGGCAAGTTCACGGATGTCATGGAAATGACCAGAAATCATCTCTGGCGATTTGGTCCGCCCGGAGCGATGGCAATCAGGTAGCTTAAGTCGAAGATGAGCGCGGAGTTGATCGCCATTCTGAGTGTTGGTGCCACGCTGTTTGCTACAAGCATTGCGATTCTGACGCTCGGCTGGTTCGCGTTCTCCAACTTGGACGCCAAGATTGAGCGCAACGCGGCTTTGATCGCTGGGGTTCAAGCAGATGTGGCGGAACTCTCCGGTTACGTCCGTGGCCTGCACAAGATGGACCTAGCGGAGGACGAAGACCGATGAGCGATAGCAAAGAGCGCAAGCGTCCTGGCAAGGAACCAGCAATCTTTCCGCGCATCGACGCGACAATTCCCTTTCAATAACAGGTCTTAACGACTGTCGGCTAAGGTAATCGCGATTCAGTAGACCATCGAAGTAGTGTTTTCGTTTGATCCATATGAAACCGTCACCTTTTGATATGATTGCAACGTCGATTGGTCCGCCAACGGTCTCTTCCTCCATGGCGAGTCCCGTCTCGGCGCTCAGAGCCGCGGCGGCGACCGCCAACTCCGCATCCAGGTCGACGACGCGGCCGCGCGTCATCTGAGCCACCGCGTACAGGGCTGCCGCGGGATCACGCTGAAGGCGGACGCGCTTGAACACTTCGAAGAGCGTGATGCCGGG
Organism: Longimicrobiales bacterium; assembly: GCA_965225805.1. GTDB lineage: Bacteria > Gemmatimonadota > Gemmatimonadetes > Longimicrobiales > Gaopeijiaceae > BD2-11. The sequence continues at coordinate 4,064,848 of OZ245327.1, read as the reverse complement.
CACGAGCAGGCGCTCGGTGTCGGCGATGGCCTCCGCGAACTCGCCCGCATTGGGGCCATCGGCAAAGTACTCCAGCCACGCCGACGAGTCGACGACGTTCACAGCCGGTCCGCATCGCGCGGCACGGACGTGTCCATCCCCCGCAGAAACCCGCGCGAAGCTTCGATGGGTTCGATGGGAATCAGCTCGACCCGCCCCTTGTACCCGAGAGCCTGAAGCTTCTGGCCCGGCTTAAGGTCGAGATGTGCACGCACATCCTTGGGGATCACGACCTGGAAACGCGGAGGAAGCGCTAGACGTCCGCTTCCCTCTTGCCTCGCAGGAGTCCTCCGAACCAGCCTTCGAGCCGGGCCATCCGCTCTTCCAGTCGACGCCCTCCTCACACCTCGATCACCTTCCCGTCCTCCGCGTGCTCGAAACCATCGATGGGCAGGGCGGCCAGGACGTCGTCGCCCATGTGGGTGAGGACGATGCGTTCGCAATCGAGGTCGGCGCGGCGCGCGCGCAGCGTCTCGATGTCCATGTGGAGCGGGCCCCCGGGCCTCAGGCTGTAGGCCTCGCAGATGAAGATATCGGCCCCGGCGGCGGCGTCGATGAGATGTTCGTCCCAGGAAGTGTCGCCCGAGAAGGCGATCACCCTGCCCCCGACCTCAATGCGCAGCGCGTGCGGGTTGGTCGCGGGCACGTGGGTCACGGGATAGCCGGTCACCGACAGCCCGCCCGGCCAGGCGTGCGCCAGCGTCGTGGGGCGGAGCGATGCGTATTCGAGAATGTGGAGCAGGAAACGGTTCGGGCGCGGGGAGGAGCTGGGGAAAAGATGGTCCGCCAGCCCGGGCAGGCGCTCGGCGATGCCTTCGGGGCCGAGCACCGTCAGCGGGCGCTCGACCCCGGCGGCGGCCCGCTGGAGCCCCAGCCAGGGGATGCCCGAGTAGTGGTCGCCGTGCATGTGGGTGACCAGCACAGTGTCGATCGCGTTCGGGTCGACGCCGAACTTCCGGAGCCCTACCAGGGCGGAAGCGCCGCAGTCCACCAGGAAGCGATGCGCGTCCGACTCCACGCACAGGCAGGTCTGCAGGCGTCCCCCGCTGCCGAAGGCGTCCCCGCAACCAATGAAGCGGATGCGCAAGGGAGCTACCACCGTTCCTCCTCCTCCATTGTCGTAAACAGAAGCACTCGTTCCTTGACGCGCTCGCCGGTGACGCGGGCCCAGCACTCCGCGTAGAGGTCCACCTGGCGGCGGTAGGCGCGCCGGCGGCGCGGAAAGTCGGGGTCGTCGCCCACATCGGTCTTGTAGTCCACGATCACCCAGCCGTCCGGCTCGCGAAAGGCGAGGTCGATCACGCCTTCCACGAAGCGCGGTATGTCGCCGTTGCGCGTGCCGGGCCGCTCGACCGCGAAGGGCACTTCGGGCTGGCGCACCCGGGCGCGCTCGGCACGCCGCCAGAGGTCCGATTCCCGTACCCGCTCGACCAGCGACATCAGTTCGCCCAGTTCCGTGGGCGCTCCATGTTGGTCCACGGGGCGCTCGTACTCGACCAGCAGCGCCCGGGCGATGAACTGGAGCGCTTCGCCATCGACCCCTTGGGCCGCCGCGGCCAGGGTTCCGTGGACGGCGCTACCCCACTCGTATCCGCGGAGGGTCACGGGCGGGGATGCCGGCGCACCGGCCACCTGCTCCTCTGTGCCGTCGCCCTCGCCTCGCGCGCCAGCTTCGTCTCCGGATACCGCCTGGACCGGTTCTTCGACCTCGGGCCCGGTCCCGGATCCCGTCGCATCGCCCGATGTTTGCGCGTCCCCGGACCCTGGGCTGTCGGACATTCCGGCCTCCTCTTCCATCCCCTTCGCCAACTCCGTCACCGAGGCGAACTCGTACGACGGCTCGGCTCCCTTCCTTAGTGCGCTCGACGCTGCCCCGGTCTCGGCGAGCAATTCCGCGGCGCTCCGCCCAAGCCGCTCCCGCGCCGGCGGGACGTCCCGGGCCAGCTGGAGCGTCTTCGCGTTGCGGCCGAGCCACGCGTCGAAGATGCCCCAGCGGGACTTGCCGGCCCTGCGCGCGACGACCAGCTCCTCCCGGGCGCGCGTGCAGGCCACATAGAGGATGCGCTGCTCCTCGGCCTCCAGGAAACGGGCTTCGCCGCTCTGGTATTCGGGCCAGTTCAGCGGCTGGGCGAGCGCTCGGGAATGGAACGGCCCCGCGGGGACCGAAACGGTGGTGAAGGCTTCCGCTTCGCCCCCCGCGCCGCGTCTCGTATGCGAATCTGGACGGCGCTTTCGCGAAACGCCCTGCCCGGGGTTCGCCAGGATGACGACCGTCGCCTCCAGCCCCTTCGCCTTGTGCAGGTTCATGACCCGCACGGCGTCGTCGTGCCCCGGGTTGAACGGGGCTTCGGCATCTTCCCAGTTCAGCGCCGCTTCCAGGGCTTCGACGGCTCCGGCCAGAGAAGCGTCTCCCCGCAGCGCCTCGGCTCGCACCGAATCCAGCGCGTAGGCCAGAGTGCCGCACCGCAACGTGCCCAGCTTGCTGCTGGCCAGGTAGGGCATCAGCCCGAGGCGGTCGACCAGCCGGCCGATGAGGATGTCGGCCGGCTCGCGCCGACTCTCCTTCCACCAGTCGTGCAGGGTGGCGAGCGCGCCGGCCACCTCGGTACCTGGCTCGCAAGACACCTCCCCGGTGTCTGACGCGCGGGCCACCTCGGTATCGGGCGCATCCTCCGCGAGCCCGTCATCGCCGGAGGCATCACCACCTGGGACGGCATCGCCGGGGGAGGCGTCCTCGACTCGGCCCGGATCCTTGGGCAGATAGGTGAAGTCGAATCTCCCACCCGCCAGCCCGTACGTGGCCAGTTGCTCGTGGTCGAGGCCGAAGAAGAGTCCCGTCAGCACCGCAACCACATTCACCGGGTTGCCCGGGTCGATCAGGGTCCCGAGCAGGAGGATGAGTTCGCGCAGTTCCTCTTCCGGGCCCGCCTGGGCCCCCGAGACCTCGATGGTCACGTTGCGCTCCTCCAGCGCCCGGGCATAGAGATCGAGATGGGCCTTCTGGCGGGTGAGCACCAGAAAATCGCCCGCTCTGCGCTCTCCCTTCTCGATGCGCGCGCGAATCCAGCTGGCGAGGATGTCCGCCTCCAGGCTCGCCGCATCCCGCGAACGCCGGGCCTTGGGCACGGTGTAGCTGAACACGCCCTCGGGCCCGCTGGCCTCGCGCGGATGAGGGACCATGGGCGCGAAACGGGCCTGCCGGTCCGTTTCCTCCCGCGGAAAGCGGTCCGGATGGTCGAACACCTCGTTCACCATGTCGGCGAGCGTCTGGCGCGAGCGGAAGTTGGTGGTGAGCAGGAGAACCGCGCCGAACGCCTCGAAACGGGCGCGCACCTGGTTGTAGACGACGATGTCGGCGCGCCGGAAGCGGTAGATGCTCTGCTTGGGATCCCCGACCACGAAGAGAGCGCCCGGCCGGGGGACGACGGTGCGCCAGTCGGCGGGCTGCCGCCCGCCGGGCTCCGAGGCGAGCAGGAAGAGGAGCTCCGCCTGGATCGGGTCGGTGTCCTGAAACTCGTCGATCAGCACGTACCGATAGCGCTCCCCCAGATCTCGCCGCACCTCTGGGTGTTCCCGGAGCAGCTTCGCCGTCAGCATGAGGAGGTCGTGGAAGCTGAGCATCCCGATCCTCAGCCGCTCTTCGGCGAACTCGATGGCCGCCCGGCGGACGAAAGCGATCGCGAGGCTGTATCGATGCGCGAACCAGCGATCGAGATGACGGCGCACCGGGCTCCCCTCCGCGCCCAGCGCCCCGAAGTCGCTCCGCAGCGCTCGCACCTCCGCGTCGCCCTCGCGGGTTGGTTGGGGCCAGCGGTTGAGCGTCAGGGTCTTGACCGAACACATCCGCTCCGCCGCGTCGAATAGCGCCGCGACGTCATCCCATCCGCGGAAGTGACGCATATAGCGGAGCGAGCGAACGGTCTCCTGCGCCCTGTCCCAGCGTTTCTCGGGCTCTTTCCGGGGCATGAGCCTGAGCGCCCGATCCATCGATTCCTGCAACCGGCCGCGCACTTCCCGGATGGCCTCGGGACCGGGAGGCGGCACATCGGGTGCCGGATACTCGACATCGAGATTCTCCACCATCCGGTTGAAGGCGGTGCGGAGCTGTTCCGCGCGCAAGCCGGCACGGGCCAGTTGTTCGAGCAGCGGGTCCGAGTCTGAGACGGTTCGCTCGAGGAAGCTGGTCCAGAAGCGATCCTCAAGCAGTTGAGCCTCCGCCTCCGGCGCCTCCACGAAGTCCGGGTCGAGACCGGCTTCGATGGGACGCTCGCGCAGCAGACGCGCACAGAAGGCGTGGATGGTGCCCAGGAAGGCGCGATCGATATCGTCGATGCCGCTGCGGAGGCGCCGGGCCCTCTCACTCCCCGGCTGCTTCTCCCGCTCCGCGCGAAAGCTCTTCTCCAGCTTTACCTGAAAGCGCTCGCGAAGCTCCGCCGCGGCCTTGCGGGTAAAGGTGACGGCCGCGATCTGCGACACCTCGGCTTCACCACTCTCCACCAGGGCGGCCATGCGCTCGACGAGCAGTCGGGTCTTGCCCGATCCGGCGCCCGCTTCAACCAGGAAGCTGGTACGCAGTTCCTCGCGGGCCCGCTTGCGCTCGGGTTCGTCGGCAGGGAGGGGCGGGCTGCCGTTCCGAGGGGCTTCCCCGTCGCCGTGGTGGGGCTCCGCGGCTCCCGCTCTGTTCACGGAATTCGCGGTTGCGGCCCCGTCGTCGCGGCCGGAGTGCGGACGCCCGGCGTCGTCAGGAGGGCTCACGGCTGCGTCCCGCCCCGTTCGTTGGCCGCCTGCCGGTCCGCCGCCAGCGCGTGCAGGAAGCCGTCGCCCTCGTCGTCCCAGTTGCGGATCAGGCGCAGCCCGCGCAGTTCGGGCGCTTCGTTGATGCGTTCCTTCACCCAGTCCGCCAGCGGAGAGATGGCGCTGAATCGGGTCTCGCGCACCCGGCATATCGGCTTGTAGTCGCAGTACCGGCAGTCGTCAGCGGTGTCCGTGGGCAGAAAACGGCCGCGCGCGACCAGGTCGAGGAGGCGGGAGACGAGTTCGGGCCCCGCCACCAGGTCCTCGGACGAGTACCGGCGCCTGCGGTTCTCGCCTCTGCGGGTCGGGAAGTGGTATTCCATGGCCGCGGCCGCCCCGTCGTGCAGCAGGCTGGCGACCGCCGTGTAGATGACGTGCTGGAGTCGCCGGCCTCCGTCGTAGATGCCGGCCTTGCCGCTGAACCCGTAGGTGCCCCCCGTCTTGTAGTCCACGACGCGAAGACCCCCGGGAACCCGGTCCAGGCGATCGATGGCGCCCCGCACCATGACCGGCCCGGAAGAGGAGGGGAAGGGCACCGGCTCCTCGCCCCTGAATCCGAAGGCGAGTTCGGTTTCGATCCAGGAGGGGGCATCGTCCCGGATCATGGCCACGAACGACTCCGCGTCGCGGGCCAGCTCGTCTTCCTGCCGGGCGCGCACCACTTCGCTCGGAGCCGGGATGTCGCGGACGGTGCGCAGTACTTCTTCCCCGAGGATGGCGATGACCAGGCTCTCGAACCCGGGGTCGTGGTAGCCGATGCCGCTCTTCCGGGCTTCCTTCAACGCGCGTTCGTAGACGCGGTGCAGGACGCTGCCGCGCCGGAGCGCATCCAGCCAGGTTTCGGGGTCGTATTCGGGGTCGTCCGGGGGCCTGACGCCCAGAACGTATCCGTAGAAGTAGCGCTTCGCGCAGGCGCCCAGGGTGCCCAGGGCGCTCGCCGAGACCGCGCGCCGGGGGTTCTGCCGCGGGTCCAGTTCGGAGCGCGGGAGGATCCGGCCGTGGAAGGCGGTGACTTGATCGCCGTTCAGCGCATCGCGCGCCCGCATCCCCGCGGCGATGCGGGGGAAGGCCCCGCGTATCTCCTCCTCGGCTTCCAGCAGGCGGCCCTCCGTCTCCAGCGCCGCCATCCAGACATCGGTGGAGTCCAGGCGCAGCGCCCGCCGGGGGACCAGGCCCGCGCGATCGTGAACGTGGGCTTCCAGGTCTTTGAAGGTGACCGCCGGGTCGCCGCGCATCAGCCGGAAGGCCTGCAGCAGCTCGGAGGACGGCGAGACCGCACGCGCCTGCGCCGGATCCCAGGCGGCGTAGCTGAGGCAGACCGAACCGCGCAGGCAGGAGACGAGCGCCGCCAGCTGGAAGCGCCGCTCCCGGATTCGGTCGTTGGAGAGGGGCAGGTCTGTGCCGGCCAGGTGGATGCGGTCGGTGTCGAGGAGGTAGGGATCCTGGGTGCTCGACCCGCCCAGCCGATGCGCGTCCAGACCCACGATGAAGGTGGCCCGGCGCCCCGTCCGGCCACCGTTGCCGACGTCGGTCAGGTAGAGCGCCCCTCCCGAGGAGCTCCAGGGCGCGCTTCCCTCCGCGCGCGGGGCGGGGACGGGGAACGCGAGGTGGCGGCGAACAATGGCCGCCGCGGCCCGGTAATCGGTCCGGCGGGTGAGAGTCGCCTCGATGCGCTCCAGGATGCGCTCCATGCGCGACCGCGCCGTGTCGTCCACGGAGCTCCCCGGCGAGGTCCCGGCCAGAAAGCGGCGCAGCCCGCGGGCCACCTGCGACGGGGAGACCGGGGCGGAACCCGGGCCCGCGTCCATGGAAACCGGGGGTGTGGCGGCGAGCGCCGGAGCCAGCAGGGCGCGCAACGCCTGAAGTTCGCTGCGACTTTGCCGTTTACGCCGCTCCAGCCTCTCGGGCGTGTCGTACTTGCGGGCGGGAAGGTCGTCCACTTCCGCGAGCGCCCGGTCGATGGCGGGAAGGTATCGGTCGCGCCCCCAACCGATGCGCAGGTGCCGCAGGCGTTTCGCCAGGGTGGCGCCGCGGATCCAGTGGTTGGGCCGGGGAGCGGTGAGGTCGCTCGCGTAGAGCAGCGTGCGCACCACCCCCGCGTCGAACCCACCTTCGACCCACCTGAACCAGGCCGCCGCCACCCGGCCGGGCCGCGTCCGCTCCACGGGCAGTCCCGTGGCGAAGGTCACCGGCACACCCATCCTCTCGGCGAGCGCGTGCAGGGCGGAGCCGTAGACGGACGGGTCGGTGGCCACGACCTCGACTTCATCCCAGGCCAGGCCGCGCTCCAGCGCCCGCCGCATCACCTCGCGCAGCTCGGCCTCGACGCTGTTCGCCACGAAGATGTCGAGGAAGGCATCCGCGGCGGCCGAATCCGCCGCCGGGGCCCGCTCCACGTCATGCAGGTGGGAAAGCCGGTTGGCGTCCTCGCGGGCGGCGCGCCACATCAGAGAATCGGGAGCGGCCAGCCCCCGGACCGGATCGGCCTCCAGCACCTGGGCGCCCCGGCCCTGGAGCGCGGAGAGCAAGCGGCCCGCCAGCCCCCGCCGCTCGATCCCCGGCACCAGGAATACGCGCTGGTGCGCGAGCGGATCGGCAGGGTCGCCTTCCCGTTTCGCCTGCAACGCCCAGGTCGCTGCCCGGAAGACGCCCGCGGAATCGGTAAGCCCCCGCCCGCGCAGGCGCGTTTCGTAGGCACCGAGGATGCCCGACAGCACCCGCGCCTTGGCCCGGTTCGGGAGTGGCGCCTCGCGCAGCTTCCCGGTGCTTGTCCCGGCCAGGCGCAGGGTCGTCACGGCCCGCGCGAGCGCCCTTCGCATCCCCACGCCCCGGGCCAGGCGGGCGTGTTCGTCCTCGTCTCCTCCCAGCAGCACTTTGTCAATGGCCTCGTCGAGCAGCCCCTCCTCGTCGAAGGCGTCGGTGAGGCGAATCCCGCGGGCGGCCAGCGCGGGCCCGGCCACGGTGATCGCCAGCATGCGGGGGGTGGTCGCCTCGAATCCCACCCAGGAGCCGGTGCGCAGCGCGAGCTGGCGCAGGAGTTCGCGGCCCTCGCCGCCGGTTCGGCACACGATCACCTTGCGGTCGAGGGGATGCTCGGCCGAGACGCGCGCGAGCGCCCGCACCAGGGTGGAGGCGCCGGCCAGGCCGCGATGGAGATCGCGCTTGGCGTCGCTCGGGCGGGGAGGCTCGTCCATCCGGGAGCCGGAGAACGCGCCTCCCCGGGCGCCGGCCAGGGGGTCGGACCCGACCCCGGGCGGTCGCTCGTCCCCGGGCTCCGGCCCCGCTGGATGCGGAGCCAGCGGGGTATCCCAGCCCAATCCGAAAGCCAGCTGGTCGCTGTTCCGCTTCCGGGGCATCAGCGGACGCTACCGTTCACCTGCGGACCTCTTCAGGTGTGCGATCCGCGAGCCAACCCGCATCAGCGCCGCCGCTTCACGAACGGGTAGACGATACGCGCCGCGAGCGAGCGCGGGTACGTCTCCTCCATCCCCTCGAAGCCGAGCTGCTCGGGCTGCTCCCGGTCCGAGGGCCAGTAGGCGGTGCCGAAGATCCAGTCCCACACGCTCAGCACGATGCCGAAGTTCTGGCCGCCCCTCCCATGCTGCACGATGTCGTGGTGCCACACGTGCATCTTCGCCGAGTTGAACAGATACCTCAGCGGCCCCCAGTCGATGCGCAGGTTGGAGTGGTTCAGGTCCTGCATGAGCGTGCTTACCACCGCCATCAGCAGAATGACCGTGCCGTTGACGCCGAGAATCACCAGGGGCAGGTACGAGATCGTCTTGTAGACCACGACCTCGCCCCAGTGGAAGCGGAAGTTCCCGATCCAGTCCAGCTCCTCGATGCTGTGATGGAGCTTGTGGAATTCCCACAGCCAGGGGGTCAGGTGCAGCAGCCGGTGGATGTTCCACTCCACGAAATCCTTCACCAGGAAGAACACCACGAACTGGAGCCAGAGGGGTTGCGACGAGAACAGCGCCAGCGACTCGGGCACCGGCACGCCCATCTCGAACAGCATCCCGTTGAACGACTGTACCAGCCGGCCGGTCACCATGGCCAGCAGGACCCCGAGGTAGTGCCCGTTGAAGACCAGCCAGAAGAGGTCCTGCCAGATGCCGCGCCGCAGCGTGCGCTGCTTCCTGCGCCAGGGCCAGAGCCTCTCAAGAAGGAAGCAGAACAGCGAGACGGCGATCAGCCAGAAGTAGTACTGAAGGTAGACGGGCATGGGGTTTCGATCTCAGGAGATGATGAAGATGTAATGTTCCTCGGAATATTCTGGGGAAGCAGGTCGAAACGGCAACTTGCGCCTGATTCGATGCAGATCCCGGAGCGCTCAAGGCGTCGGCGGGTCGCAGAGGCGCCAGAGCACCCAGCTCGCCACCGATCTGAGCGGCTTCCACACCTCTGATCGCGCGAGCACGGCCTTCGGCGCGGGCCGCTCCTCGAGTTCGTCCAGCCGGCGCAGTCCTTCGCGAACCCCCAGGTCGGTGGCCGGCATCACGTCCAGCCGTCCCAGCTTGAAGAGCAGAAACATCTGCGCGGTCCACACACCGATGCCGCGCACCACGGTCAGGCGCTGCACGATCTCCTCGTCCGGCAGCCGCCCGACGCCGCGCAACCGAAGCGACCGCGAATCCACCCTGCGCGCCAGATCGATGAGCGCCAGCGCCTTGTTGCGGGACAGCCCCGCACCTCTCAGTTCCTCCTCCGGCAGCGCCAGCAACTCGGGAGGTGTGGGGAAGTTGCGCCCCGGCGTGAGGGCGAGCACGCGTCCGTAGATGGCCTTTGCTGCGGCGCCGGCGAGCTGCTGGTGGATGATCGACCGGCACAGGTAGTGGAAGTTGGAGAAACGGCGGGCCGCCCTGGTGAAGTCCGGAAACTCCGGAACCCGCGCCATGGCGGCTCCCAGCCGAGGGTCGGCCTCGGCGAGCTGGGTCAACTGCTCTGAAGTGGGTTGCATGGATGAGGTTTGTGTGGTGGAGAGAAGGGGACGCGGCGGTGTGCTCCAAGGTAACGCCGGCTCCCCGGCCGGACGCCTGCCCCCGGAACCACAGCTGCCACAACCCCGGCACAGACCCATTTCACCTGCAGTGCGGCCGTTCACCTGCAGTACGGCCATTCACTTGGAGTGCGGCCGTGACCCGGGCACGGACCCATCCGCCGGGGACCGTATCCGCCATCGGCAGAGTAAGAGATGGACCCGCAGCCAGCCTGTTTCCGGACCGGGAGGTGTTCATGTCCATTCCAGTTTGCGCGTGGGTTCTCGCCGCAATCCTGGCGGTACTTGTTCCCTCGGACACCGAACTTGCTCCCTCGGACACTGAGCTTGCTCCCTCGGACACCGAACTTGCTCCTTCAGACACTGAGCTTGCTCCCCCGGATATCGCACGAGTGATCGTCTCGGGCCGGGTGACCGACGCCGGGACCGGCCGGCCGCTGACCGGCGCCCAGGTGTTCATCTCCGGCCAGACGACATCGGTTTCCTCCGACGACGGAGGCGACTACGCCTTCATCCTTCCGGGCGATGGCTGGGAGGGCCGCGAAGTCAATGTGCGGGCCGAGCTGGTGGGATATCTGAGTATCGCGCGCACCGTTCGCATCTCCGGCGCGACCACCCAGGTCGACCTGGCGCTGGCTCCGGGCGCCGAGTTCCTGGCGGAAGAAGCCGCACTCCGGGCGCTACCAGGGCCACCGCCCCCTCCGAGCGGCCAGCCCCGCACCGCGCAGTTCAGTCCGGCTGGTGAGGCCCGCATCGTCCAGTCGCAGGCGCGAATCGACTGGGAACCCCCGCCCGATTTCAACACCGAGTCCTACGCTCACATCGAGGAAGCCGGTTTCCTCGGCGTAGCCGGCAACCCGCTGTCCACGTTCGCAATCGATGTCGACCGCGCGTCGTACTCCAACATGCGCCGCTTCCTCACCCAGGGGATGCGTCCCCCCATCGACGCCATCCGCATCGAGGAGCTGGTCAACTACTTCACCTACGACTATCCGGCGCCTGCCGGCGACCATCCCTTCTCGATCACGACCGAAGTGGGCGTGGCCCCCTGGCAGCCGGCGCATCGGCTGGTGCGCATCGGCATCCAGGGCGAGAACGTCGCCACCGAGGACATGCCCGCCAGCAATCTGGTGTTCCTGATCGATGTCTCGGGGTCGATGGCGCCGCCCGACAAGTTGCCGCTGCTCAAGTCGTCCCTGCGCCTGCTGGTCGCGCAGACGAGGCCCCGTGACCGGGTGGCGATCGTGGTCTATGCCGGTCAGGCCGGACTCGCCCTCCCGCCCACCTCGGGGGAAGACAAGAGCGAGATCCTGTACGCGATTTCCCGGCTGGAAGCGGGCGGCTCCACCGCCGGAGGCGCCGGCATCCGGCTCGCCTATGAGGTGGCGCGCGAGAACTTCAGCGAAGAGGGAAACAACCGGGTGATCCTCGCCAGCGACGGCGACTTCAACGTGGGGCCGTCGAGCGACGCCGAGATGATTCGCCTCATCGAAAAGGAGCGCGAGGCCGGCGTCTTTCTCACGGTACTGGGTTTCGGGACAGGCAACCTGCAGGACTCGAAGATGGAGCAGCTGGCCGACCACGGGAACGGCAACTACGCCTACATCGACAGCGAGCGGGAAGCGGCGAAGGTGCTGGTCGGCGAATTCGCGGGCACGCTCTTCACGATCGCCAAGGACGTGAAGGTGCAGGTGGAGTTCAATCCCCGTGAGGTGCAGTCGTACCGGCTCATCGGCTACGAGAACCGCGCGCTGCGGCCGGAGGACTTCGCGGACGATCGCAAGGACGCCGGCGAGCTGGGCGCCGGTCATTCCGTGACGGCCCTCTACGAGGTCGTGCCGGTGGGTGTCGAAGGGCCCGATGTGCGGGAGATGCCCCCGCTGCGCTATCGCGATCGTGCCGACGCCAGCCGCCGGGCGGCATCCGGGGAGCTGGGGTTCGTGCAGCTTCGCTACAAGCGGCCCGAAGGCTCCGAGAGCATCCTCCTCGAGCAGCCCCTGGCCGACGAGGAAGGCGACGGCTCCCGAGACCTCCGCTTCGCCGCTTCCGTAGCCGCTTTCGGGATGCTGTTGCGGGAATCCGAATACTGCCGCGATTATTCGCTCCGCGAGGTCCTCGAGCTGGCGAGGACATCCGTCGGCGACGACGAGGAGGGCTATCGGCGCGAGTTCGTCAAGCTGGTGCGCGAAACCCGCGAAAGGGGGCTGCTGGAGCGCTGACCCGCGCGACAGACCCACAGAGCTCGCGGCGTCTCGCCCCCGTTCTTGGCGTCTTGCGCGAATGCTTTCGGCGTTCTCTCGGACAGCCCGCGGAGAACAATACTCCTCGTCTTGCGTACATAGCGAAGCTGCGCCAGTGCGCCCTGCGCCAGCGCCCTGGTCATCCGCAGAACGAGAGTCACCCGGCGCATTCTGGAGAAGAGACTCATGAGACTGAGGATTGAGCGCGTTCCCCTGTGGGCCGCCGCCATCGCCCTGTGGGCGGGAGTGGCCCAGACCGCTTCGGCGCAGGAGCCGCCGGAGGGCGTGACGGAAGTGGCGTCCGTGGAGGGCATCACGGAATACCGTCTGGACAACGGCCTGCGGTTTCTCCTGTTCCCCGATCAGAGCAAGCAGCAGATCACGGTCAACGTCACCTACATGGTCGGATCCCGGCACGAGGGATATGGCGAGACCGGGATGGCGCATCTGCTCGAGCACCTGGTCTTCAAGGGAACGCCCGACCACCCGAACATCCCCGACGAGCTGACCGAGCGCGGCGCCTTTCCCAACGGCACGACCTGGTTCGACCGCACCAACTACTTCGAGACCTTCCCGGCGTCGGAGGAAAACCTGGAGTGGGCCATCGATCTGGAGGCCGACCGCATGGTCAACTCCTTCATCGCGGCGGAGGACCTCGAGTCCGAGATGACGGTGGTGCGCAACGAATGGGAGTCGGGCGAAAACCAGCCGATGGCCGTCCTGCAGAAGCGCGTCATGTCAGCGGCTTTCGACTGGCACAACTACGGCAACTCCACCATCGGCGCGCGCGCCGACCTGGAGAACGTGCCCATCGAGCGCCTGCAGGCCTTCTACCGCAAGTACTACCAGCCCGACAACGCGCTGGCGGTCGTCGCCGGGCGCTTCGAGCCCGAGTACGCCATCCAGCTCGTGGCCGAGGAGTTCGGCTCCATCCCGCGTCCCGACCGCACCGGTCCCAACCAGCTGTTCGACACCTATACCGCCGAGCCCGCCCAGGACGGAGAACGCACGGTGACCCTCCGGCGCGTGGGCGACGTGCAGCTGGTCATGGCGGCCTACCATGTCCCGCCGGGCTCCCACGAGCAGTACGCGGCGGTGGACGTGCTCACCCACATCCTCGCCACGCGGCCGGCCGGGCGCCTCTACCAGAACCTGGTGGAGCCCGGGCTGGCCGCGAACGCGTTCGCCTTCGGCTACCAGCTCAACCAGCCGGGCGTGCTGATGGCGGCCGCCCAGGTGCGCGAGGAGGATTCGCTGGAGGAGGCCTCGGCGGCGCTGCTCGCCACGGTCGACGAGATGGTGGAGGCACCGCCCACCGAGGAGGAAGTCGAGCGCGCCAGGACCGACTACCTGTCGGGCATCGAGCTGGCCTTCAACAACCCCCAGGGGATCGCGCTCCAGTTGAGCGAATGGGCGTCGATGGGCGACTGGCGCCTGTTCTTCCTGCACCGCGACCGCCTCGGACAGGTCACGCCGACCGCCGTCCACCAGGTGGCGCAGGCCTATCTGAAGCCCTCCAACCGGACCGTCGGCTACTTCCAGCCCACGGAGGAGACGCCGGCCCGGGCCGAGATTCCGCCCCCCCCGGATGTGGACGCGCTGGTCGCCAACTACACCGGACGCGAGGCCGTGGCCGAGGGAGAGGCATTCGACCCGACCCCCGCCAACATCGACGCCCGCACGAACACGACCACCCTTTCCAACGGCCTCGAAGTCGCCTTCCTGCCCAAGGAGAACCGGGGCGACGCGGTGAGCGTGCAGTTCTCCTTCCGCCACGGCACCGAGGCCGCGCTCATGGGGCAAGCCACGGCCGGATCGCTCGCGGGTTCGATGCTGATGCGCGGCACGACGCAGCGTTCCCGCCAGGAGATCAGCGACGAACTGGATCGCTTGAAGGCGCAGGGCGGCGTCAACGGCGCGGTGCTGTCGTCCAGCGGCTCCTTCACCACCGTCCGGGAGAACCTCTCGGCCGTCTTCCGGCTGGCCGGCGAGGTGCTTCGGGCACCCGCCTTCGATCCCGGCGAGTTCGAGCTGCTGCGCGAAGAAAGGCTGGCGGCGATCGAACAGCAGCAGTCGGAGCCGCAGGCGCTGGTCTTCCAGGCCTTCAATCGACACCTAAACCAGTTTCCAGAAGACCATCCGCGCTACTCGACGACGTTCGAAGAGGACATCGAGCGGCTGAATGCTGCGACGGTCGATGAGGCGAGGGCGTTCTGGTCTGCGTTCTACGGGGCGGAGGGCGGCACCATCTCGGTGGTCGGGGACTTCGATCCCGACGAGACGCTGGCCGTGCTGGAAGAGGTGTTCGGCGGCTGGGAGGCGCCCGAGCCCTACGAACGCGTGCCCGATCCCTACGTCGAGGTCGAGACCGTCGACGTAGACATCGAAACCCCCGACAAGGCGAACGCCTGGATGGTGGCCGTGACCACCTTCCGGATGCGCGACGACGATCCGCAGTATCCGGCGCTGCGCATGGCCGATTTCATGCTGGGCGGTGGATTCCTCAATTCCCGTCTGCCGACCCGCATCCGCCAGGAGGAGGGCCTGTCCTACGGGGTCGGGTCGCAGGTGGCCGTGCCTCCGCTCGACGATGGCGGGCTCTTCCTGACGTACGCCATCTTCGCGCCCGAGAACGCCGACAAGGTGGTGGAAGCGTTCCGCGACGAGATGCGCAAGGCGCTGGAGGACGGGTTCACCCAGGAGGAGCTGGATGCCGCCAAGCGCGGGTACCTGGACGCCCAGCAGAACGGCCGCTCCAACGACCGCGCGCTCGCCAGCCAGCTCAGCAACAACCTCTTCCTGAACCGAACCATGTCGTTCACCGAAGCCCGGGAAACGGCCATCGAAGCGCTGACGCTCGAAGAGGTGAACGGGGCCTTGCGCGACCACGTTTCCCTGGAGAACATCTCCATCTTCCGGGGCGGAGATTTCGCCAACAGGCTGATCCCGTAGACGGCTTTCCCTACAGGCATCCAGCGACGGGTCGGGGCCGGAACGCTCCGGCCCGTCGCGTTGTCGCGAAGTTGCGAGTGGACCGGCGAATTGCGGGCGGGCTGGCGAATCGCGCGTAGGCCGTGGCGGGCGTACTATTCAGCAGATTCGGTTGAACCACTACGACCGCGAGGGCCACATGCCTGCATCATCCATGAACCGCCGCAACTTCGCCCGTCTCTTCGCCGCCGGAGGATCGGCGGCCCTCCTCGGCCATCCCGCCCTCCGAGGGCTTGCGCGCCGGTCACCATCCGCGCCGCTGACCCGCCAGAGCGAAAACGCTCGCGCCGTGGACTGGGATGAGGTCCGAGCCCGCTTCCTCATGCCGCCCGAGCTGTCGGTCATGAACGCGGCCAACCTGTGCCCGTCCCCCGCCAGCACGCTCCAGGCGGTCTACGACTACACCGAGCGCATGGACCGCGAGCCCGTGCCGAGCTTCCGGGGCGAGATGCACGGCGTGAAGGAGCCCACGCGCGACCGCCTGGCCGAATTCCTGGGGGTCACGCCCGAGGAGATCCTCATCACCCGCAACACCAGCGAGGCCAACAACTGGGTGTCGACCGGCCTGCAGCTGGGGCAGGGCGACGAGGTCGTGATCATGCGCGACAACCACCCCAGCAACAACCTCGCCTGGAAGGCCAAGGGCCAGCGCTTCGGCTACACGGTGCGCGAGATCGAGCCGGCGAGCCCGCATCCCGGGGCCGACTACTACGTGCAGGCGTTCCGCGAGGCGATCACGCCGAATACCCGGGTGATCTCATTCACCCACCTCACCAACACCGCCGGCGACCTCTTTCCGGCCCGCGAGCTGTGCGCGCTGGCACGCGAGCGCGGGGTTTTCTCGATGGTCGACGGCGCCCAGTCCTTCGGCCTTTTCAACATCGATCTCTCCGAAGTTCAGCCCGACTTCTATACCGGAAGCGCGCACAAGTGGCCCTGCGGCCCCAAGGAGACCGGGGTCCTGTACGTGAACGCCCGCGTCCACGACCGCTTCTGGCCCACCATGTACAGCGCCTATGGCGGACAGCGGGGGCTGGCGCGCACCCACGAGGGGCTGGGCCAGCGCGACGAGCCCGCCATCCGCGCCTTCGGTGCGCAGATCGAGTTCCTGCAGGAGATCAGCATGGCGGAGGTCGAGGCCCGCAGCCGCGAGCTGGCGACCGCGCTGGTCGAGGAGCTTTCCGCGCTGGACGGCGTGCACATGTGGACCTCGCAGGATCCCGCGCGGCGCGCGGCCGTGGTCACCTTCCGGCCGGGCGAGCTCTCACCGGGGGCCGTGGTGGCGGCGCTGGAACGTGACGGGATCGTGGCCGCGGCGCGCGGCGGCAGCGACCGCACCGGCGTGCGCCTCTCGCCCCACTTCTACAACTCGCACACCGACGTGGAGCGGGCGGTGGCGGCGATCCGGGGGTATCTGCGCGCGGGGCTGTGAGGCAGTTGATGTTCCGACCGGTGCTCGCGAGCTGCCAATGGCGTGTACTGCCGCCGATCTGTCTTGCCCCGACTTCCGGCGAGACGAGCGATGGCGATGCGTCAGCCGACGTGCCGCGCCCCGATGACCCTGCCCGGAAACCGATGCCTGTACGTGGCCACCATCCTGTCGACGCTGTCCTGCGGCGATGGCGGCACCGAGCCCGTGCCGCCCGCTCCGGGGGTCGTGGCCGGCAGGATCGTCGTTGAAGAGAACCCGACGCTGCCACCCGGCTACGGCTTTGGCCCGAATCCGTTCGACCGCATCGCGAGGATCGAGGAATCGGGACCGGAACATGCGTGTGAACGGCCCTGCCATGAAGTCGCCGTTGGTCGCCTGGCATGTCTGCACCGACCTGAATGCACCTCCCTGGACCGGCGGGAGCGGTGACCGTACTCGAGGCCCCCATACGGTGGTCCCTTCCCCGGGATACGGCCGGACGCCCGGCCGACGGTAGCCGCGGAGCTTCCGCCCGTCAGTTCCCCCCGCTGCGCAGCTCCTCCACGATGCGCTCCGCCAGGTAGACCTCCTCGAGCGCCTCCAGGATGCCGCGCACGTCCACCGACACGGCGCGCGCGCGGTCGGTCAGGAAGATGTACTCGCCGGAGAGCCCCTCGGTGTTGCTGTCGAGCGCGGCCGCGATCGCGGAGGATTCGAGCGGTGACCGCCTTGACCGCCAGTTTGTCCGGGTGCATGATGTTGTAGTGCACACTTCGGAAAGGGGATGCTCGACATGCCAAACCACCTCGTCCAGGCCCGCATTGACAGAGCCGTGAAGGAGGAGGCGGCCGCAGTGCTGGCGGCCATGGGCCTGACCGTCTCCGGCGCGTTGCGGCTGCTGCTGACCAAGGTCGCGCACGAGAAGGCGCTGCCGTTCGCGCCGCTGGTTCCCAACGCCACCACCATCGAAGCGATGAGGGAGGCCCGCCGGGGCAACCTCCCGCAGTTCGACAGCGTCGAGGACCTCTTCGACGATCTGCATGCGGACGATTGAGCGGACCAGCCGGTTCAAGCGCGACTACAAGCGCGAGTCCCGGGGTCAGCACCGGGCATATCTCGACACCATCCTGGCTCCCGTCGTGGAGACCCTGGCCAACGACCGGCCACTGGAGCCCCGGCACCACGACCACGCGCTGAGCGGCGAGTGGGGCGATCACCGCAACTGCCACCTGAAGCCGGAGCTGTTGCTGATCTACCAGAAGTCCGGTGCCGATATCCTGCGCCTGGTGCGCCTCGGGTCACATGCCGAACTCGGGCTCTAAGACGATCGCATAAATCCAGACGGACCGGGACCAGCGGCCTGGCATGTCTGCGTCGATCTGAAGGCACCTCCTTGGACCGACGGGCGCGGTGACCGTACTCCAAGCCCCCATACGGTGGCCCCTACCCCGGGATACGGCCGGACGCCCGGCCGACGGTAGCCGCGGAGCTTCCGCCCCTCAGTTCCCCCCGCCCCGCAGCTCCTCCACGATGCGCTCCGCCAGGTAGACCTCCTCGAGCGCCTCCAGGATGCCGCGCACGTCCACCGACACGGCGCGCGCGCGGTCGGTCAGGAAGATGTACTCGCCGGACAGCCCCTCGTTGTTGCTGTCGAAGGCCAGCCCGACGAGCTCCAGATCCGCGTTGACGAGAGGCGAGCCCGAGTTTCCGCCGATGATGTCGTTGGTGGAGACGAAGTTCATCGGGGTGGCCAGGTCGGGATCGCCCGGCGGGTCGAGCCAGCGCGCGGGCAGATCCCACTCGCCGTCCCCGGTCCCCCCTGCGACGTGGGAGTAGTGCCGGTCGTAGAGGCCGTAGAGCGTGGTGACCACGGGGGCGAAGGTGCCGTTGTACTCGTACTCCGAGACGACGCCGTCGGCGATGCGCAGCGAGAAGGTGGCGTCGGGCGGGACATCGGTTCCGTAGACTTCGAAGCGAGCGCGCCCCAGCGCCGCCGCGATCTGCTCTTCCTGGGCGGAGATGGGTCCGAGCGCCTGCTGGAAGGGACCGATGCCCGAGATGAGGGCGGCCATGATCTGGACCGCCGGGTCGCCCATACCCGCGCCGCCGCTCGGGACGGCCGCGACCGCGCGCGCCGAGTCCGCCAGCACGCTCTCGGCCACGATGGAGGCGGCGACATCCTCCGGGCTCCGTCCCCCGAGGAGGCTGCGGGTGAGCGGCGAATCGGCTCCGTAGGCGCTGGCGATGTCGCGCAGGCGGGCGGCCAGGAGCAGCTCCTGCAGAGCCGGCGGCTGCCCGGGCACGCCGCTGAGCGATTCCATCACGCCCTCCAGGACTTCGGCGGGCGCCCCTGCCCGGGCTCCGTTGGCGTACTGGAACGCGAAGAGAGCGCGTGACAGAACGGCGCTCTCATAGTCGGGGCTGGCGAAGGCCAGGAACGACCCGAAACCACCGGCCTGCTCGGCCTTCCGCTCCTGCAGCTCCGCCACCTGGGCGATCAACCCGCCGTATTCCGCCGACAGCTCGGGATCGGCGTCGATCGCCTCCTGGAACGCCTGCTCCTGATCGCGGCGCTTCGCCAGAATGACGGGGTCGTGCAACCCGCTCAGAATTCCCCGAAAGGCCTCCTGCGTGTTGATGAGGGAGAAGATGGTGTTGCGCAGGTCCATCGCCTCGCCCGCCTCCGGGTCCATGTCATGGAAGGCCTCGAGCGCTTCGATGCGGTTGTCGACGAAGGTGAGCAGTCCCTTGTCGGAGACGTCGCGCCGGAATTCCAGCTCCGCCACCGTCTGGATGCGGCTGGTCGAGCCGGGATTGCCGACCATGAAGACGGCGTCGCCGCTGCGCACTCCGGATTCGCTCCAGCGGAAGTAGTTTTCGCCGGCGTCCAGCGGATCGTCGTCTTCATAGACGCGCAGGAAGCTGAAGTCGAGAGCGTAGCGCGGGTAGGTGAAGTTGTCCGGGTCCCCGCCGAAGTATCCGACGGAGAGTTCTGGCGCCATCACCAGGCGCACATCGGTGTAGCGCCGGAAGATGTAGGCCGAGTAGCGTCCACCGTTGTAGAGCGACACCATCTCGACTTCGATGCCGGCGTCCTCGCCGCCGAACTCCTCCGAGATGCGCGCGGCGATCTCCTCTTCGGCCGCGTCGCGCGCCTGCGAGCGGGCCTGGGGCTCGTTGATGCCCTCGAGGGCGGCATCCATTTCGCCGGAGACGTCGCGAATCGCGATGAGCCGGTCGGCTTCGAAGTCTTCGATCGCCCGCTCCTCCTCGAAGGTCGCCGCATAGAAGCCGTCGTCCAGCAGGCTCTCTCCCGGCTGGGACACCGCGGACACGTGCTCGCGCGCGCAGTGGTGGTTGGTGAGCACCAGCCCGTCGCCGGAAACGAAGGAGGCCGAGCACCCGGGGATGCGCAGCGCTCCCAGCCGGGCGCGGCGGAACCACACGGAATCGGCCTCGATGCCGTAGGTCTCGCGCAGGTAGCCGGCGGGGGGATATTCGAAGGTCCACATGCGCCCGTTGTCGAAGCGGCCGGCGCGCACGGTGTCGAGGCCTAGGACCTGGGGCGGCGACTCGGGAGCCGCGGGCATCGCGGCGGGTGCAGGCTCCTCCTCCGCGACCACCGGCTCTCGCTCGGCGGGCGAGGGTGGGTCCGTGGCCATCTGCGGCATGGGCGCAGCGCCGCCGCCGCACGCGAACGCGATCAGACCCGACAGGGCGCAGCTACGTCGAATACTCAAGGTCCCGCCTCGCCAAAGGGATTGTACTGGAGCCCGCCCCTCGACTTCGTTTGGGGCCGCGGACACTGTTGAAACCGGTGCCTACCCGTTTGCGGGAGGGCTGTCGCCTCCCCGGGCGGCGTCCTGAATGTCGAGAATCTCGTCAATGAGAAAGAGATCGGTAAGTAGCGCCCGGAAGTGGATCGAGGCGTTCAGGTTGTCGACCAACTGGGAGCTGACCGCATCCTGAGCGGACACCAGCTGGACGGCCGCCAAGGTGCTCTCGGCGTCGCGACCGAGCACCTGCGCCATCGCCTGGTACGCCGCAGCCGGAGCCAGCCCGGCGGCCTCCGCAAATTCCGCAACGTCGCCTCCCAGTCCTTCAAGCGCTTCTTCGGTCCGGGCCAGAAAACGCCGCACCTGACCGCTGGAGGGGCTCGGACCAGTTCCGGAAACTCCCTGGGCCGCGTAGGCCAGGAAGAACTCGTAGCTTTCCTCGATCGCCTCGATGCGGGCGCGCAACTCGCTACGGGTCAAGACTGTTCCGGGATCTGCCCCTGCGGGCTGTCTCCCGCCCAGCGCTCGGGGTCGTGGTGCTCGAGGTAGTCCTTCCGGTTCACGAAGCCGTTGAACATCGACATCGTGATCCACCACTTGTCCGGGCGGATCGCGAAGTATATGTGCGCGATGACCAGGCCGATCAGCCCCACCCCGCTCAGCCCGTGCACCACATAGACCACGCCCCACAAGGCGTCGGAGAGGATGTAGGGATTGCGCTCCCAGAACCAGGTGTCCACGCGGAACATCATGAGGACGCCCGTGGCCACGGCAGCGAAGGTCACGACCACGATGGCGTGATGGTACATCTTGTGGTCCAGCGGGTACTTGGCCGCCTTGGGGCCCTCACGCTGCTCCTTGCCGAAGAAGCGCTTCACCTCGCGCTTGGCGGTTTCCACGTCCTCCTTGCCGACCCACATCGACCAGAAGTCCTGCCAGAAGGTGGAGTGGATGATGTGGTAGACCACCGTCAGAATCAGCAGCACCCCGGCAAGCCAGTGGATGGTCACCCAGGGGAATTGAATGCCCGCCCACGGCAAGAAGGCGGTGACGAGCAGGGCGAACATGGAGATCGCCATCAGCCAGTGGAACGCGCGCGCCGAGAAGGTGTGGCGCAGGATGCGCATCGGCAGCCCCGGGGGAGCGGGGGCGCCATCCGCATGGCCGTTCGCGGTGGCCAGGCGGCGCACCCAGAAGGCGTGTCCCGTGACGAACACGACGCCCGCGATCAACGCGGCCCACATCAGGTCGAAGGAGATCCCGATGAGGACCTCCTGATTCCAGGGATTGGCGGCACTGCGCCAGAGTTCCACTCTACACCTCCGCGCGCACGGCTCGCCGCACCAGATTCTTCATCAGCGGGAGCTTGTAGGCGTTGTGGCGGAGCGGCTGCGCACGGCGAATGGCGATGTCCCCGGCTGCGACTCCGGTGTCGTCGCTCGGCGCCTGGCCGATCACCGCCCGCTCGGCACCGTCGAGCCGCATCGGGTAGGGGGCGACCCCGTTGACCGAGATGCGCGCATCCTGAATCGTGCCGCCCGAGGTCCGGATCGCCGAAGCCACGGTCACCAGCGAGAAGTCCCACGACTGACGGTCGCGAATCTTCTCGAAGTAGAAGTCGGCGTCAGCCCAGGTGCCGGGGATGCGGATGGATGTCAGGAGGTCACCGGGCTCCATGACCGTCATGCGCATGATGTCGATGCCTGGGCCGATGAAGAAGTCCTCGGCGTCGTACACGGTCTCCCCGGAGGAGTTGGTGACCACCATCTGCGCGTCCAGCGCGATCGTGGCGGGCGCCGTGTCAGACGGATTGACCGCGACGCAGCGGCTGGCGCCGAAGACGCAGTGCTCGGCGTTCATGGCCTTGGGGGCGGAGGCATAACAGATGTTTCCGCCCGCCCGGTAGCAGGGCCACCCGCCCCGGTAGTACCAGCAGCGGGTGTCCTGGGAGAGGTTGCCGCCTATGGTGCCCTGGTTGCGGATCTGCGGGGTGGCCACCAGGGCAGCGGCCTGGGCCAGAAGCCCGAAGCGGCCGACCACGTCGGGATGGGTCGCCACCTCGGTCAGGGAGGTCATCGGCCCGATGACCAACCCGTCACCATCGGCGCGGATTCCGCTGAGTTCCTCGATGCCCCCGAGGTCGACGATGGCCTCGGGCCGCTTGATGCGGTCCTTGAACCAGTCGAAGCTGTCCAGTCCGCCGGCCAGCACCCAGGAGTCTTCCCCGTACTGGTCGAGCAGGTTGAGTGCGTCGCCGATGCTCGCGGGCTGGAAGAGCTCGCACGGCGGGATCATGTCGCGAATGACGGCCATGTTCGGAGCCTCCGGTTACACGTGCGTTTCGAGGGGGCGATACGGTTGTTCGGTACCTGTGAGGGCTGCCAGCACCACATCGGTGGTGAGCGGCGTCCGACACAGGCACTGGCCGCCGAGGGCGTCCGCGACTGCGGATGCCACCGCGGCCGCCCCGGCCCCGACCGGTGGTTCGCCGATGCCCTTGGCGCCCACCGGCGTCTGCGGGTCGGGCTCGCCGACGGCGGCCCACTTCATCTCCAGCGGAACGTCCAGAATGCCGGGCGGGCGGGCCGTGTAGAAGCGCTTGGCGAAGGCGACGCCCCATTGCGGGTCAAAGACCCACTTCTGGCTGCGTGCCTGTCCGAAGCCCTGTACCGCGCCGCCGTGGATCTGTGCGCCCAGGCTGCGCGGGTGCAGCACGGTGCCGCAGTCGGTCACCCCGGTGTACTCCTTCAGGTCGACCTGGCCGGTCTCGACGTCCACCTCGACCTGGGCGAAGCCCATCACCCACGACCAGACGCCCCCTTCGCCACCGTAGTTGTCGCGCGCCACGCCGATCAGGCCCTCGCCGGCCAGCGCGGTCGCGGATCTCACCGTCATGGCATTGAGGTCATCGGGCAGCTCGTGCCCGCTGTATCGGCCGCCGAGTTCCACCGCCCGCCGGGCGGCGTCGGCGAAGGTCATCCCGCGCCCGGGGTTGCCGCGCTGGAAGACGCGTCCGTCCGCGCAGTCGTAGGCGTCGGGCGAGCCACCCAGCGCTGCTGCGGCGATTGCCTGCAACTTGGCCTTGGCGTCCAGCGCCGCAGCGTGGTTGGCGCGGGTGTGGGCGTGGGTGGTCTGGCTGCCCGACTGGCTGGAACTCCACGGAAGGTTGCGCGAGGTGTCCCCCCAGACGATTTCGCAGTCGTTCCAGTCCATCCCCAGCACGTCGGCCGCGGCGCGCCCGGTGTCGGCGATCGAGTGCGTGCCCAGATTGCCGATGCCCTGATGGATGTAGAGCTTCCCGTCGGGGCGGATGACCAGCAGGCCGTCCATTCCCCTGCTGCCGCCCACGAAGGGGCTAACGCCGATCCCCACGCCGATGGATTTCGTGCCCCTCCGGGTGGCGCTCAACTGGCTCCTCTCCTCCCAGCCGAAGAGTTCCGCGCCGATGTCCAGCGCCTCGCGCGCGAAGCAGCTGGTGAGGGTGCCCCGGTTGCGGCCGAGCCAGCCGTCGTGGCCGGGGGCGTTGATGCGCCGAATGGCCAGTCTGTCCATCCCCAGTTCGCGTGCGGCCTTGTCCATGATGGGCTCGAGCATGGCCACGATCTGGGCGCCGCCCGGAGCCCGCTGCGCCGAGCGCGGGGGCGTGTTGGTGTACACCGACACAGCCCGGAAGCGCATGTTCTCGGGCTGGTAGGAGAGGGTCGCCACCGTGCCGGCGGTGTTGAAGTCACCGGAACTGCCGTAGGAACCGGCGTCCTGAACGATGTACAAGTCGATGCCGGTAACGCGCCCGTCGTTCCTGAAGCCCATCTTGGCCAACGCCTGGAACCCGGGACGGGCGCGGCCGATGTAGGTCTCTTCGTAGCGCGTGATGCGCAGCATGACCGGACGTCCGGTCTTGCGGGAAAGGATCGCCGGCACGTCGCTGATCGGCGCCCCGGAGATCTTGCTGCCGAAGCCTCCGCCACAGAATTCCGTCACCAGCACGATATCCGACTGGTCCATGCCCAGCCGATTGGCCAGCGCGTTGTGGGTGCGCGCAGTGCTCTGGGTCGAACTGTGGAGATACAGCTTGCCGTTCTGCCAGTACGCCATGCAGCTGCGCGGCTCCATGGGATGATGCGAGAGCGACTGGTGCAGCAGCGTCTCTTCGAGCACCAGATCGGCATCCTCGAAGCCCGCCTCGACATCGCCGACGTTCCACTCCTCCTGCGGCTCGCCCATGGGCAGCCGGTCGGGGCCGGCGGCGTCGAAGTCTCCATCCGTCCATTTGAACTCGCGGATCTCGCGGGTCTGACCCTCGCGCCACTGGATGTTGCCGTCCAGGCGAGCGTTGGGTCCGCCCGGACGCAGGCTGTCGAGCGGGTCCACCACGAAGGGCAGGGGTTCGAAATCGACCCGGATCGCCTCGATGGCCGCCGCCGCCGTGGTTTCGTCCACCGCGGCCACAGCGAGGACCGGCTCGCCCTCATACAGCGGCTCGTTCGTGAGGGCAGCTTCCGCGGCGACGCCGGTGATCTCCGGCATCATCGGATCGTCGGCGGTCAGAATGTCGACCACTCCCTCCATGCGCAGCGCGGCGCTGGCGTCGATACGGCGGACGCGGGCGTGCGGCATGGGGGAGAGCAGCAGCTTGGCGAAGAGCATGCCCTCCGCGCGGAAATCCTCGGCGTACTTGGCCCGACCGGTGATCTTGGCTCGCAGATCCGGGGGCGCGATGTCTCGTCCAATAGCCCTTTCGGCCATTTCCTCATCCTCCTCCGTAAAGGCCGTTCGTCAGGCGCGCTGGCTCAACTCGACGGCTCTTACCGCAGAGTTGAGGATCTTGTTGTAATCGCCGCAGCGGCAGAGGTTGCCCGAGAGAGCCTGCGCGCACTGCTCGCGCGTGGCGCCCGGGTTGGTCTCCACGAAGGCGGCCATGCTCATGATGAAGCCCGGGGCGCAGAAAGCGCACTGGAATCCGCCTTCCTCCATGACCGCCTGCTGCACCGGATGCAGTTCCCCATCCGGGCTCTCGAGCCCCTCGATGGTGCGGATCTGACGGCTGCGCACCTGGTGGGTCAGGATCGAGCAGGAATAGTGCGTCACGCCGTCGATGTGGACGGTGCAAGCTCCGCACTCGGCACGGTCGCAGCCCAGCTTGGTCCCGGTCAGCCCCAGCTTGTAGCGCAGGGTCATCGCCAGGGTCTCGTAGGGGAGCACGTCCACCCGTCGTTGCTGGCCGTTGACGTTGAGCGTCATCAGCCGTTCCACCCCACCCCGGACCTGGCCGGCGGTCAGAGCGCCGGGGCCGCGGAACAGGTAGCTGGATGCGGAGACGGTCGCGCCCGCCGCGATCACGCCCTTGATGAACTTGCGGCGGGAATACGCTCGGGGACCGCTGTCGCGGATGATCTCGACTTCCGTCACGGTCATCACCTCCTTCGTAGCGTCGCTGGCCGGTAAACTCGGCACGCTTCCACAACGTGCCAAGATACGGAGCAACCGCCGGAGATGCGAGTCCCCGGGAACGAAGGAGACACCGGTTTGACCTGGACGTCAGGCGTAGCGTCTCTCCTGTTAGTTGGGGGGCCTCTCGTCAACAAGCATCGGAGACGCGGCGTTAGCGCATCCAGTTGGCAGGAACACGGTTCCCTCGCACAGGTAAGCGTAGGCAAGGGCGATGGATCCAACGGTCTTTCTGCAACGACGAAACGCCCAAGTCGCAGCCGTGGAACGCCAACTCGCTTCCCTTGTCCCGAGAAGACATGACCAAGGCGTGTTCAGCCATGGCCGACCGGTGAACTGTGCTGTATCGTTGCTGCTGTCCACTACCCGTGCAATTGCGGTAGCGTGCCGTTAACCGTTTGATCTGGAGCGCCAAGCCAACGCCTCATGGCCGACATTCGACACCTTGCCAATGCGCCCATCAGGGAAGACGTACTGGACATCCGCGTCCCCGCGCCACAGCAAGGACGGCCTGTGGGTCGTTCAGTACAGGAATGGTGGAATGACCTTCAGTCGGCTTCGGCCATACCCTGGTTGGGACACCTTTCTGGACAGGGCCCGTCCATTCGGATTACTGACCGGAACGCGGAGATCTATGGCTGAATGTTAGTGCTACGGAGTCAGGAAGCGGTTCACGGAAGCAGGGTTAGCTCCAACGTTTCCACGGGAACAACCAAGGGAGACGATAACGTCAAGGAAGCTCTGCGTAGCGTCCGGGGCGAGCACTATTTGTCGACCTATTGGGATTTCATCGATCTTCTGGAAGAGGTCCGAACTGAAGAGATGTTCGATATCCGGCCGTTTATCCGCGCGCGTCGCCTGCTGGATGCCCTCCCGAACGGAGTTCCGGCTCCTGAAGTGGGAATTGATCCCGATGGTGAGGTGGCGCTTGACTGGATTAGGTCAAACCGCACGTTGGTCTCGGTAAGCGTCGGTGTAACCGATAACCTCAGCTTCGCCGCGCGGTTCGACGATGGAACGTCCCACGGCGTCATCCGACACACTGAAGCATTTCCGCGACCCGTAGTCGATATGCTGCGACGCCTCTATCGTTCCGGATGACTGCCGTCGGAGTTGTTGCTCGCTTTCTCCGGCTTGGCCGAGGAAGACGTGAGACTCATAGGGGAAGCAGCGGGGAAGGCCCGCGGCCGCGCAACCCCCGGGGCCGCGGCGAGCTGGGGACGCAGGATGTGACCGCTGCGGGATTGCGATTTGAACGGGATGATGTCCCTCCAAGGCATGGCAACCTTGTCGGGTGGCCATCCGAGGGTGAGGAAGTCAAGGCCCGGTGCAAGGCAGTCGCCGTCGAATTGGCGGTGCGGGCAGTTCTTGTACTTCACCCATCCTGACGTGGCGAGAGACGCGGCCGCTTGAGATCCGAGGTGCGCGCCCTCAAGCCAGCCAGGCGCGCACCACCTGACTGTCAGCTCCCGATTACGGCTGCCACGCGCCTATTGGAGCCGATCGGCTGATCGGGCCCGCCTCGGCATCCTGCGGGTCTGTCTCGGCATCCTGCGGGTCTGTCCCGGCATCCTCATTCCGTTCGACCGAGCGGCCGCGATCCGCCTGCACTGGAACGAAAATGTCCCCCGGTGTGAGCATGTCCCATGGGAGCGTCCCCTCGCCCACGGGCGGCTGGACCTCTTCTTCATTTCATCCCTCCCGCCATATATGTCCTGCAGGGTCCGTCCTCGTCCGACCTCCGGCAGCGGAGTCCGGCGGGACAGACCGGAATCACCGGAATGCCCGGTTATCCGGTGGAGGGGTGCATCAATCGTGCCGGTCTACCGGCGACGATCACGCCGAGCCGCACACGACCGCAATCCTGGCTGGCGGATCGTCTTCTGCATGCGCCGGCATGCCCGAAAGCGGCGTCGGATATGGTGCGTCAGTGGACGCGTTTCACCTGATCCAGACGGACTTTACGTTGACGAACTCGTGGATGCCGAAGAGGGAGAGTTCGCGCCCGTAGCCGCTCTCCTTGACGCCGCCGAAGGGGAGCTGGGGGTCGGAGCGCACGAAGGCGTTTACGAAGCAGTTGCCCGCCTCGATCTCCTCTGCCGCGATCCGTCGCCCGCGCTCCAGATCGCGCGTGAAGACCGAGGCGCCCAGCCCGTAGCGAGTGTCGTTGGCGACCGCGATGGCCTCGCGCTCGTCCGCCACCGGCACAATGGAGAGGACCGGGCCGAACAGCTCCTCCTCGTACGCGGGCATGCCCGGGCCCACGTCGGCCAGCACCGTGGGGGGGTAGAACCATCCGGGCCGGTCGGGGACCTCTCCCCCCAGCAGCAGGGAAGCGCCGCGCTCGACGCTCCCCCGCACCTGGGCGTGCAGGCGGTCGCGCAGGTCCTCGCGCGCCAGCGGCCCGATGCGGCTGGCCTCGTCGAGAGGGTCGCCGAAGGTTGCCGCACCCATCGCCTCCACGACCCGCTCGCGCAGTTCGGCCAGCACGGGCTCGACCACGATGCAGCGCTTGGCGGCGATGCAGCTCTGCCCGGCGTTCATCAGGCGGCTGGTCACGCACTCCCGGGTGGCGAGCCCGAGGTCGGCGTCCTCCAGGACGATGCAGGGGTCGCTCCCGCCCAGCTCCAGCACGGACTTCTTGACGTGGGCGGCGGCGGTTGCCGCCACCGTCTTCCCCGCCAGCGTGCTCCCCGTGAGCGTGACCGCGCGCACCCGCGGGTCGGCGATCAGATCGGCGGCGCGCTCGTGGTCGATGAGCAGGGCGCGGAAGAGGTCATCCGGGAAGCCCGCCTCGCGGAAGATGCCTTCGATGGCGAGCCCGCAACCCGGGACGTTGGGCGCGTGCTTGAGCAGCGCCCCGTTTCCCGCCATCAGGTTGGGCGCGGCGAAGCGGAAGACCTGCCAGAAGGGGTAGTTCCACGGCATGATCGCGAAGACGATGCCGATCGGCTGGAAGGTGATGAAGCTCTGGCGGGCGCTGGTTTCGACCGGTTGCGGCGCCAGGTAGCCGGGCGCTTGCTCGGCGTAGAATTCGCACACCATTGCGCACTTCTCGATCTCGGCGCAGGCCTCCCGCACGGGCTTCCCCATCTCGCGAGTCATGAGCTCGGCGAAATCGCCCTGCCGCTCCCGGAGAATGAGCGCGAGGTTGCGCACCAACCGCGACCGCTCCTCCATGCTGGTGTCCCGCCAGGCGAAGAAGGCCTTCTGGCAGCCGGCCACGGCGCGGGCGAAGTCCCCGGAGGACATCTCGGGATATGCCCTGAGGCGCCGGCCGGTTGCGGGATCTATCGCTGTGAACGCCATCGGGTGTAACCTCCAGAGGAGCGATGCGGCTTATGATTCATGGGACAAGGCAGCACCTCGGGACAAGGAGGCATACCCGTGGCAGAATCGTCCATCCTTCAGAAAGCGTAGCCCGAACGCGCATGGAAACAAGGCGTCCCACTACTCCGGCGGCCGAGGAGATCCTCGGACTCTACTACCCCGTGCTCGACCACGGCTTCGTCTCGCTGGTCGACTACATGGGGAGCGACGAGAGCATCGAACACGCGGCGCGGGTCAGCTACGGTTACGGCACCCGTAAACGCAGCGCCACTCGCGGCCTCATCCGCTACCTGCGCCGCCATCTGCACACCACGCCCAGCGAGATGGTCGAGTTCAAGTTCCACTGCGCCATGCCGATGTTCGTGGCGCGCCAGTGGGTTCGGCACAGAACGGCGTGCTTGGCGGAGGGCACTGAGGTCTTCTTCGACCTGCCTGGCGCGGAGGCGAGGGGGTGCCGCCAGCTCTACAAGCTACCCATCGAAGAGATCTGGCGACGCTTTCAACCCACCCGGAATCGACTTCGTCCCGACAAGCAGCTGAACCGGTTTCATCGCCGTGATCGCGTGCGCCGGATGAGGCTCAGGCAAGTCAACGAGAACACTCTAGCGTTCCAGCACACCCGCATTGTGGGCGTGTACCGGAACGGTCCGAAGCCGGTGTTCAGGATGGTTCTGGACGACGGCAAGTCCATCGAAGCCACATCTGATCACCGATTCCTGTTCGCCACCGGCTGGGACACGCTTCGGCGAGCGACCCGGTTGCGGGAGATCGGTGGGCGCGCGGTATGGCGGCGCGGCGACTACTTTGTATACGTCAACGGTGCGGCCGACGAGCGCCCCGCATTCTACCGCGATCCGATCTGGCTGCAGCGCGAATACCACCGCTCGATCGCCGGCCGGGAGCTGGATTTCGTGGAACGACTTGGCGGTCCGCCGGTCAAGTCGGAGTGGGTGCCGCGCCGCCGGATTCCCTGGAACCGCCTCGTCAAAGCCAAGCTCATGCGGATCAAGCGCTTCGAGTTCGCGGGCGAGCGGGAGACATACGACCTCGAAGTCGAGGGTCCATACCACAACTTTGTGGCGAACGGCATCGTCACCCACAACTCCATCAACGAGTACTCGGGCCGCTACAGTCTGATGCCGCTCCTCTTCTATAGCCCCGATCCCGGCAGTTTCTCCCTGCAGAGCACCTCCAACAACCAGGGCCGGGAGGAGGACGCCGCGCCCGAGCGCCTGTACCGGGACGCCATCCGGCGCTGGGAGGAGGTGCGCGATTCGGCGTCCCGGGTCTACGCCTGGATGGTTCAGGAGGATGTCGCCCGCGAACTCGCGCGCATCGATCTGCCGCTCTCGACCTATACTCAGTGGTACTGGAAGATCGATCTGCACAACCTCCTGCACTTCCTGACGCTACGCGTGGACGATCACGCCCAGTGGGAGATCCAGGAGTTCGGGCGGGTGATGGCCGGGATGCTCAAGCGCGTGGCCCCGCTGAGCTTCGAGGCGTGGATCGACTATCAGGTGTGCGGCGACAAGCTGAGCCGCATGGAACTGGAGGCGTTGGCGACGCTGCTCGCGCCGGGCGAGGACGGTGGGCTGGCGTGCCGGCGCGGGCTGGAGTCGCTTGGTTTCGACGAGCTGCGCCGGATGGGCATGGCGCCCCGGGAAATCCGTGAACTGACCGCCAAGATCCGACGTCGGACGCCGCCCAATTTCGATCTGGATGTCTCGCGCTTCAAGGCCGCCGAGAAGGTGGCTGCCGAGATGCACGAAGCGGTGCCGGGGAACTTCGAATAGGAGAGAGAATGAGCGTACACGACAACCCCCGGACCCCGATGACGCCGTCGAACGCCGCTGTCTGGCCCGCCGCCGCCGCGCTGACCCTGCTTCTCGCTCTCTCGGGTCCGGTGCCCGCCCTGTCGGCCCAGGACGCGGCCGACGCGCCGCGCCCGATGACCATCGTCGATCTCATCGAAGTGCCCTCGCTAGGCGACGCGCAGATCTCCCCGGACGGTACCCGGCTCCTCTTCGTGCGCCGGGACGCCGACTGGGAGGCCAACGGGACCACTGCCCACATCTGGAGGATGGACGCCGACGGCGGCAACCTGATTCAGGTCACCAACGGCGAGAACGGAGAGACGAGCCCGCGCTGGTCGCCCGACGGCAGCCGCATCGCCTTCCTGGCCCGGCGCGGCGAGGACGAGCACACCCGGATCTACGTGCTGAACGCGATGGGAGGCGAGGCGAACGCGCTCACCGAGCATCCGACCGCAGTCTCGAGCATCACCTGGGCCCCGGACGGGAGCGGCATCTATTTCGTCGCCGACGACGAGCTCTCGGCCGAGGAAAAAGCCCGGCGCGCAGCCGGGGACGACGTCTACGCCTTCGACGAGAACTATCAGCAGCGTCACCTGTGGCGCGCGAGCCTGGACGGCGAGGAAGCGAGCCGGGTCACGGAGGGCGACTACTCGGTTACCGAATACTCCCTTTCGCGCGACGGGACGCACATCGCGTTTCACCGCGGCGAATCGCCGCTCTTCGAAGGCGTGGACCGGCGCGAGATCTGGGTGATGCGCGCAGATGGCAGCGATGCCCGCCAGCTGACCCGCAACTCGGTGCCCGAGTACAGCGCGCGCCTCTCGCCCGACAATCAGTGGGTGGCGTTCCACGCGGACTCGAACGAGGACTTCGACTTCTACTACAACGACAACCTCTTCCTCGTCTCCGCCTCCGGCGAGGGCGAAGCACGCGTCCTCCTCCCGGACATGCCGCATGGGGTCGACGAAATCGCCTGGTCGAGTGACGGCGGCGCCATCTTCTTCCGCGCCAACACGGGGGTGCGCGAAGAGCTGATGCGCGTGGAGATCGAGGGCGAGCGCCTGGCTCAGCTCACCGAGGGCGACCACCAGGTGTCCAACTGGGAGTATGCTCCCGAGCTCGACATGCACGTCTTCGGACTCAACCGTGCGGACAACCGGGGAGACCTGTGGGTGATGCGCGGCGGCGACTCGCCCGAGCGCGTGACGCGCGTCTTCGACTACCTCACCGAGGACTTCGTGCAGCCACGCCAGGAGGCCGTCCAGTGGCGGGGAGAGGACGGCGTCGAGGTCCAAGGGCTGCTCTTCTATCCGCTCGACTACGCCGAGGGCACCCGGTACCCGCTGGTGGTGCAGACGCACGGCGGGCCTGCTTCCTCGGACAAGTTCCAGTTCTCTACCGCGGGGAACTTTGTGCAGGTGCTCAACGGACTGGGGTACTTCGTCTTCAAGCCCAACTACCGGGGGAGCACCGGATACGGCGACGACTTCCTGCGCAACATGGTGGGCCACTACTTCGACCAGGCCCACCTGGACGTGATGGCGGGGGTGGACCACCTCATCGATCGCGGGCTGGTGGACGGCGGGCGCATGGCCAAGATGGGCTGGAGCGCCGGCGGGCACATGACCAACAAGATCATCACCCACACCGGCCGCTTCAAAGCCGCCGCCTCGGGGGCGGGCGCGGCCAACTGGGTGTCCATGTACGCGCAGAGCGACATCCGCGTTTACCGCACCCCGTGGTTCGGCGGCACCCCATGGGAGACGGAAGCCCCCGTCGAGCAGTACTGGCTGGACTCGCCGATTCGGGAAGTGTGGCGGGTGACCACCCCGACGATCTTCCTGGTGGGCGAGGAGGACGCCCGCGTGCCCATGCCGCAGTCGGTTGAGATGTACCGGGGGCTCAAGCACAACGGCGTGCCCACACATCTGTATGTGGCCCCGCGCGCGGGACACGGCTGGACCGAGCTCAGGCACCAGCTCTACAAGGCCAACGTGCACCTGGACTGGTTCGAGCGCTGGGTGCGGGATCGCGAGTACGAGTGGGAGGAGGCGCCGGGGAGCGAGAAAGTGGCGGAGGCGACGACGGCGGAGGCGACGGGACGATAGCCAGCCTGTGATCCGCCGCCGGCGCGCGTGTCCGTCGGAGATGTCGGGCCGCTACATTTGCGATGTCGGCCCGGTCGATGGCGAGGAGGCGTGGGCCTTCTTCGAGGCGTGCCGCGACGGTGATCTCGCGCGGGTGCGCACGATAATTGAACACGACGCTGCTCTGCTCCACGCCCAGTACTGGTACACCCAGCCGATTCACTTCGCCGTCTACGCCAACCGGCCGGCGGTCGTGCGCGTCCTGCTGGATGCGGGTGCGGAGCCCGGTCGCACCCGTTTCATGGATTCCGGGTGGAAGAAGCTGGTGCGCCGCGCCCGTGTCATGGGGTTCGAGGAGGTGCGCGGCATTCTCGAGGATGAGGCGAAGGCGCGCTTCGGGTACGATCCCCGGTTCGCGGAGCTGTGGGACGCGATGGTGGCGCGCGATGAGGGGAGGGTGGAGAAGACGCTGCGCTCCCGGCCGCGGCTGGCGACAGCCGCCGACCTGCACGGCAACAACGCCATCCACTGGGCGGTCATGACCCGCCAGCCCGGCCTGCTTCCGCTGCTGACCGACCACGGCGCGGATCCCGACGCTCGCCGGAGCGACGGACAGACCCCCGCGCACCTGCTCTTCAACGGGGACTACGAATTCCGCGTGTGGCGGGAGTTGAAGGGGATTGCGCATCCAGGACCCGCCGACGTCCTGGGTGCCCTGTCGGCGGCCGGCGCGACGCTCGACCTCTCCGTTTCCTGCGCCTCGGGCGACCGGGCGCGGGCTCAGGTGCTGCTGGAGGAGGACCCCGGGCGCGCCCGCCGGCTCGACTCGGGGCGGCGCAGCCCGCTTACCTACGCGGCGCGCGGCGGCCACCTGGACATCGTGCGCCTGCTGCTCCGACACGGCGCGGACCCCAGCCGGCCGGAGGAACTGGCGCCCGAGGGACACGCGCTCTGGATTGCGTGCGCGCGCGGCGACGCGGCGATGGTGGAGCTGCTGCTGGACCACGGAGCCGACCCCCACGCCGCGCCCGACTCGTCGAACAGCTGCCTGGGAATCGCGGTCGCCTGGGCGGGCGACGCTGCGCCCGCGATCGAGCGTCTGCTCCGCGACCACGGCGCCACGACGCCGGTCTGGTCGATGACCACGGACGATCTGCGCGAAGCCATCACCAGCGGCGCGCCCGTCAGCCGCGCCCCGGACTTCGCCGAAGAGGTCATCGCCCGCAACGACCTGCCGCTGGCCGAACTGTTGCTGCTGGCGGACCCGGACGCGCCACGCCGCCTGCACGGCGGATCGCTCCGCCGGGGAGATCCGACCGTGAGCGTCACCTCGGCCCCCGTCCTGGGGCGCTTGATCGCAGCCGGCTTCGACCCGGGCCGCCCTGACTGGCTCGGCAGAACCGCGCTCCATCACTACGCCGGGCGCGGAGACATCCCCAACGCCCGCCTGATGCTCGAGCACGGAGCCGACCTCGACTCCCTCGACGACGAGTTCCACGGCACACCCCTGGCGTGGGCCGCGCGCAAGGGCCATGAGAAAACGGCGCGGTATCTTCTCGCCGAGGGCGCCGATCCCGCGCTGCCGGCTGATCTTGCCCCGGCTACGCCGCTTGCCCGCGCCCGCGCGGCGGGCCACGAGCGGATCGCGGCGATCCTGGAGAAGGCTGCGGGCTGCAGCGGATCTGGTCGGGCGTGACTTCTCGGCCTCGGGTCCCGAAGAACTGTAGTTGCCCCGAAATGGTGGACACTCCAAACTGTGAACAACCAAGAGGTGGCACCATGGCAGTAAGGCGAGGGCGCTATCCGTCCGAATTCAAGGAGCGGATCTTGGAGTTGGTGAGAGCCGGGGTAGCCCGGAGTGGCTGGTGCAGCATGTCGTGTGGAACCAGGGTGCCGCGGCACCCTGGGAACTGGCTGGCCTTCTCGCTTGTTACCTTGGCCTGTGACCAAGCCTCCCCGCCTGGTCAAACACAGCTTGTCACGACTACCGATAGTGCGGGCGTCGTCGTGATTGAGAGTTCGCACCCGCAATGGCCTTCGCAGTATGGTTGGACGGTGGCGACCGAGCCGGAATTCACCATCGGGGCCTCCGGGTTCGAACAACAGGGCATACTCTTTGGGTCGATCACGAACATGGAGGTGTTGTCCAGCGGTCGCTTGGCGGTCGCGGACCCGCAATCCGCGACGGTCTCGGTGTTTGACACCACGGGCGTCTTCCTTCACAGCTTTGGCGGCCGCGGTCAGGGGCCTGGCGAATTCGACGGCATATGGGATCTCTTCGCGTGCGCGGCCGACACCGTGATGGTCGGCTTTCGTTCGGAGCTGAGTATTTTTGATGGTCAAGGGCGATTTGTTGAGCGCACAGGCATGTCGGATGGAGTCACCCGCCTGGGAATCGAAGCCGTATATGATGACTGTGGTCATTTCGTCGCCGCACAGCGATCGTGGACACCGCCGCGTGGCGAAGAGGGGTTTGTCTATCATCTAATGGTACGCACGGATAGACGCCTGTCCCAACATGACACCATGGCCTGGGAGGCAGCTGGTGAGATGTACACGGCACCGTGGAACGGAAGGATGTTCTACGTCCCGTGGACCTCCGGGGATTCCAGGCCGCAGGTGGTCGGGGACGATGTTGTGTTGGGATTTGGTCGTTGGCCTGAAATGCGCGTCTACGGATCGGATGGGAAGCTCCAGCGCGTCTTCCGATGGGGAGCGGAGCGCCTGCCGGTCACCGCTGCGGATCATCAGAGATACAACGACAAGCGGACCGCATTCATCGAAATGCATGGAGGTGCTCTCGAAGTGCTTCAGGCGTTCCCGTCACTCCGAGAGTTTCCGCGCGTTCCATCTTACAAGCCGGTCTTTGACAGCTTTCTTGTCGACGAGATGGGGAACATTTGGGCTCGCCACTATCCGTCGCTTAGTTTGGGAATGGAGGATATGCGTCCTCCGTTCGAATACGCTACGGCGAGTGCCGAGGTGTGGACCGTAATTGGTTCGGCCGGCGTGTGGCTCGGGCAAGTACAGTTTCCGGAAGGTTTCGGTTTACATCGGCTTGCTGGTGGTCGCGCGTATGGGGTCTTTTCGGATGAGAATGGAGTGCAGACGGTTCATGTGTATCCGATCCGCCGGTCTTGATAACGGAACCCCGCGACATCCAGGGCCACGGTTCTCCCGCGAACCCGCATGACGTTCACGACGGCCCCGGCGCCGAGTCGCCGTTACGTCCGCCCCTCCGCGTGCAGCTGCAGCACCGGAGCCTGGTCCTTGTCCAGCGCGCTGCCGCGCCCGGAGAGGCTCGGGTTGTTCATGAAGTAGTCGTGGGCGCTGAACCCCCGCTTGCCGGCAGGGACCCGCGCGTACGAGCCGTCGGGGGCCAGGCGCCAGCTGTTCTCGGTGTCCTTCAGGTTTGCGACCATGATCTCGTCGAGGATCTGCCGGTGCACGGTCGGGTTGGTGACCGGGACCAGTAGCTCCACCCTGCGGTCGATGTTGCGCGGCATCCAGTCGGCCGAGGAGATGTAGACCTTCGCCTGCGGGGAGGGCAGCTTTGCGCCGCCGCCCACGCACACGATGCGCGAATGCTCCAGAAACCGGCCCACGATGCTGGTCACCGTGATGTTCTCGGAGAGCCCGGGCACGCCGGGACGCAGGCAGCAGATTCCCCTGACCACCAGCTCGATGCGCACTCCGGCGCGGGAAGCGCGATACAGGGCGTCGATGATGTTGCTGTCCACCAGGGAGTTGAGTTTGGCCCAGACGCCCGCGGGTTCTCCTAGGCGCGCGCGTGCGATTTCGCCGTCGATGAGCTCGAGCAGCGTGCTTCGCAGGGTGAAGGGCGCAATCGCGAGGTGGTCCAGTCCCTCCGGACGCGCGTAGCCGGTCACGAAGTTGAAGGCGCGCGCCGCGTCCCGCGCCAGCCCGGGATCGGAGGTGAAGTAGGAGAGGTCGGTGTAGACCTTGGCCGTGTGCGGGTGGTAGTTCCCGGTGCCGAAGTGGACGTAGGACCGAAGCGACCCCTCCGCCCGCCGTACCACCAGCGAGATCTTCGCGTGCGTCTTCAGCTCCACCACCCCGAAGACGACGTGCACCCCGGCGCGCTCCATCCCGCGCGCGAAGGCGATGTTGGCGGCTTCGTCGAAACGGGCCTTCAGCTCGACCAGCGCCGTCACGTTCTTGCCGGCCTCCGCCGCCTCGATGAGCGCCTTGACGATCGGCGAGTCCTCGCTGGTCCGGTAGAGCGTCTGCTTGATGGCCACCACGGCGGGGTCCTCGGCGGCCTGGCGCAACAGCTGCACCACCACGTCGAAGCTCTCGTACGGATGGTGCACGAGGATGTCCTTCATGCGGATGGCGGCGAAGCAGTCCCCGCCGAAGTCTCGGATCCGCTCCGGAAACCGGGCGTTGTAGGGCGGAAAGACCAGATCCGGACGATCGTCCACGATCAGGTGCGCGGTGTCCCCCAGCCCCAGCAGATCGCCCTCGCTGAACATGTCCCCGGGGCCCACATCCAACTCGCGCATCAAGAAGCGTTGCATGGCCCCGGACATGCCGCGTGACACCCTGAAGTGGATCACCCGGCCCCTGCGCCTGCGCTTGAGCGCGGACTCGAATTCCAGCAACAGGTCCTCGGCCTCTTCCGCGATCTCGACATCGCTGTCGCGGATCACGCGGAAGTACCCGACTTCCCTGACGGCGAAGCCGGGGAAGAGGCTGTCCAGATGCATCCCGATCAGCTCTTCGAGGCGAATGAAGCGGTGCCTCTCACCGGGAATCGCGATGAAGCGGTCGATCTGGGAGGGAAGCGGTAGCAGCGCGTGCATCTCGGCGCCGTCCCGCGACCGCGCCAGCGACAGCGACATGGCGTAGCCGGTGTTCGGGATGAAGGGGAAGGGATGGGCGGGGTCCACCGCGAGCGGGGTGAGCACCTGGAAGATCTGCTCGTCAAAGAAGGCATCCAGAGCAGCGAGGGCCGGGCCCTTCAGCTCGCGCGGATGGGCGATGACGATGCCGACGTCGCGAAGCTCGTTCCGCATCTCGCGCCATCGCTTCTGCTGGCGCACCATGAGCGCCGAGGCGTGATGGTCGATGGCCTCGAGTTGCTGGGCGGCAGTCATTCCCTCCGGAGTCTTCGTCGAGATGCCCGCGTCCACCTGGGCCTTCAGTCCCGCCACGCGCACCATGTAGAACTCGTCCAGGTTGGTGGCGGAGATGGAGAGGAAGCGCAGCCGTTCGAGCAGCGGATGACGGGGGCTCGAGGACTCCTCCAGCACGCGCTCGTTGAAGGCCAGCCAGGAGAGTTCCCGGTTGATGAAGCGCTCGGGGGCGTCGGGCGCCAGGGTCTGCGCGGCTGCTGCTGTCTGGGTCACGGGACTTGCTCCAACAACTGGTGAAAGATCCGGAATCCGCACTGTGCGAACGGTGTCAGGGGTCCGGTAGGCAACCGGTGCGCCGCCCGGAAGGCCGACATCGAGAGGGTGGCGAGTTCTCAAGGTGATACCATTCCTACACTTGTCGAGGTGCGTCAAGGTCCCCGCGCGGGGAGTCGGGATTCCGTGGGCGATGATCGGACACGACGACGCGGCGGCCCGAGTTGCGCAATTTACGTAATTTGCGTAATCTCATCGCATGTCGAAGCACCCCACTACCGGTTCCGGCAAACGCGTTGTCAGTGCCACGCACGCGGCCAGGAACTTCGGATCCATCGTCGCGCGGGTGCGAGAGGACGGCGCGGTCTACCTTGTGGAACGTAGCGGGACCCCGGTCGCGCAGATCGGGCCGGTGGAGAACCGGGTTCTCACGATGGGCGAGTTCGCCGAACTGGCCCGCGCGGCGGCCCGCCGGCCCGCAGACGAGGAATACCTTCGGGCCGTCGAGGAGGGCATCGCCTTCCTCAACCGGCCTGAGATTCCGGAGAGTTCTTGGGAATCCTGATGGACTCGAGTGTCCTGATCGCCGTTGAGCGCGGCCACCTCGAGACAGATGTCATTGCGGTGGCCGACCGGCAGGACGAACCCATGGGGATCGCGGCGATTACCGCTTCCGAGCTGCTTCACGGCGTGCACCGGCTGGGAGGGGCGCGCCGAGTCCGGGCCCAGCGCATTGTCTCCGGATGGCTCGATTTGCTGCCGGTGATGCCCTTCGACGTCGAGGTGGCGAAGGTTCACGCGACGCTGGCCGCCCAGCACAGGCGCCGCGGGAGGCCGGTCGGAAGCCACGATCTCATCATCGCCGCCACCGCCGTTCACCTTGGCTACCGCGTGGCCACCCGGGACCGCCGAGGCTTCGCGCGCATCGACGGACTGGCGGTTGAGTACTGGTAGCACTCTGTCAGCCCGGGGCTTAGCGACCGGGTTCCTGTTCGATCCACGCCGATATTGTGCCGGCGAGCGAGCCGATGAGTCCCAATGAGAGGATGAGCAGCCAGAGGGACATCAGCCTCCCGCCCGTTGTCACGGTGTAGTGGTCGCCGAAACCGGCCGGCTCCGCGCCGAACAGTGTAGACACCGCCCACCAGAGGGCATCTTCAGCTGTAAAGATGTTCGCATTGGGTGCTCCACTCTCGACTCCGAGGACCACGAAGCTGCTGGTCAACACCGAGATCACGAGGAGTGCGAACACGGTGGCTGCTACGGAGCGAGTTCTGTCCACGTTGAAATAAGTTGCGATTCCGTGGACGCCGCGCGTCGTCGAGCGGATTGCCCGGATCATCATGATGAGTCTCAGCGCCCGCAGCGGCCTGAGAACGCCCACGCTGGGGATGGAAGCCAGCAAGTCCGCCCACCCCCACCGCAGCCATCCGAGTCGCGAAGGAGCGCGCCAAAGATCCCAGGCCGCTTTGACCCAGAAGAGCGCACACACGCCCAAGTCCGCCAACTCGGCCAACTGCGACACTTCGTCGTTGAAGTATGACATCTCCCGCAACCCGAAGAGGATCACCGAGCCGATGGCGAGGAAGGCGTAGAGACTCTCAACGATGATCCGGGGTCCAGATGGAGTTGTTGCCGGAGAGTCAGTGCTTGTGGTGTTTCTCTGATTGAGCATCATGGTCCGCAGTGGTCGAGAAAATCGGCTATGGAGATGATTGGCTTGCCGTACTGGCGGGCCTTTCGCGCCTTGCCCGATGCACTTGAAGTGTCGGCGGCGACCAGTACGTCACACTTCTTTTTCGTCACGCTCTTGACCGGTTCCCAACCGTTCCTTCGTGCGATTTCGTAGAGTTTGTCGCGCTTCCACATGCGACCTTTGACAACAGCCTCCCCAGTGAAACAGATACGCATCCCTAGGGCCAAAGGCGCAGCTCTCGCGTGCGTCGGATCGGGTATTGCGGCATTGACCTGGAGTTGGTCGGCGATCCGCCGGAGGATGTCGTGTTCTCCTTTACTGATGAAGCCGTCTCTCTCGGCTGCGGCCACCATGCACTCCACGTAGGAGCGATGGGCCTCAGACTGCTTCGTCGGAGAGAGGCCCCATTCCCTCGCGAGATCATCCATCGCGGCCCGTTCGGTGCCGTCGATGACACCGTCATCGAGGATCCAATCCAGGGCATCCAAGTAGTGGGCCATCGCTTCGTCGCCGTGCGGATAGGGGGATCTGCATACCACGCGATGCATCGGGCTCGTTCCTGCGTCGGCCAGACCCCGGCGATGGGTACGCGCATTGGCCGTCGGCGCGACGGCATCGACCTGCACGGGCCTGGTGCAACCCTTCTTTTCCCCGAAGTGAAGCCGCCTCGCGAGCTCCGCTGTCGCGCGAGCGTCGGCCAGCGCGCGATGGGCGTTTTCCAGGCGAATGCCCTTGCTCCGGCAGGCCGTGCGCAGCTTGGAATGTGTTGCCTTGAGGGTACACAAGCCCTGACCGAAGTCGATCGGCACCTCGTGTCGCTCGAACTCGTAGCCCATCATCCGGGTGTCAAACGGAAGGTTGTGCGCAATGAGCACAGCTCCACGCAACCGTTGGGTAATGGGAGGAAGGACCTCGGCAAAAACGGGGGCCAATTCCACCATTCCGGCCGTCACGCCGTGAACGCCGGTCGGCCCGACATCCCGTACCGGGTTGATCAGAGTGTCGTACTCGTCCCGAGTCTCCCAGGTCTCGGGGTCCAGCGTAACGACCGCGATCTCGACGATCCGGTCATACGCGCCGAAGCCGGTCGTCTCGACATCGACGACGACCGGCTTCGGGTTCTTTGCAGTAAGGTTGTGCAGTGGTGGCATCCTGTAGGCGGTGTCCCCAATTGGGTAGTTTGGAGGGTGCGGGGCGACACATGCTACGACGCGGGCCATCTTTCGGGCAACCGGTGTGCGTATGTGCCGCTTGTGGCCGGTAGTCGGAGGCTCCCGATGGTCCGCGCGTTTTCCCT
Source organism: Longimicrobiales bacterium (assembly GCA_965225805.1). Classification (GTDB taxonomy): domain Bacteria; phylum Gemmatimonadota; class Gemmatimonadetes; order Longimicrobiales; family Gaopeijiaceae; genus BD2-11. The sequence goes on along the minus strand of OZ245327.1, from coordinate 4,023,551 downwards.
GGGATCCATGCCGCTACGCGAGGAAGCCAGCCTTGGCACCGATCGTGCTGAACGTGATCTTGACCACACAGTCTAGCGCGTGTCCGCGCCGCATGCGCTAGGTTTTCCAGCACGAAGAAGGCGATTCCGGGAACGCCGCTGCTCATCGATGAAAGACCTGAACGTCCTCACAGGCCCGCCCGCATCCTCCTACGCCCGCCGCGGGCGCAGGAATGGGACCGCGCCGGTCGTGGCGAACTCTCCTCCCCAGGTGCCGTTGCGAGCCTTGGACCAGCTCTGGTTCCAGGTGAGCGGGACGGTGTGCAACCTGCGCTGCAGGCACTGCTTCATCTCCTGCAGTCCCGACAACCACTCGTTCTGGTTCATGACCCGGAGTCAGGTCGCCGCCTCCCTCGCCGAGTCCGTGCCGCTGGGCGTAAAGGAGTACTACTTCACGGGCGGCGAGCCCTTCATGAATCACGAGATGTGCGGCATACTCGACGACACGCTGGCGCTGGGGCCCGCCACTGTGCTGACCAACGCAACCCTCCTCCCCGACCGCACCGTGAAGGAGCTGGCCCGGCTGGCGGCACGCTCCCCGTACTCACTGGAGTTGCGCGTGAGCCTCGACGGGGTGACCCGGGAGATGAACGACGCCATTCGCGGCGACGGGGCCTTCGCGCGCTGCATCGAGGGGGTGCAGCGGCTCGTGGGAGCGGGCTTCCTGCCCATCATCACGGCCATGCAGAGCTGGCCCGATGCCGACACAGTCCGGATCCTCGGGGATTTTCGCGGGCTGCTGGCGGACGTGGGCTATCAGCGCGCCCGGCTGAAGATCCTGCCGCCGCTGCTCATCGGCGAGGAGGCGCGGCGCACCCAGGGGTACGCTCCGTCGATGAGGGTGACCCACGAGATGCTGCATGGCTTCGACCTAGACCAGCTCCTTTGCACGCGCGCGCGCTTGATAACGGCGACCGGCGTCCACGTCTGTCCCATCCTGCTCGACTATCCGGACGGCCGCCTGGGCGATACCCTGCGGGAAGCGGTGGAGCGGCCGGCGTCCCTTGGCGAGCAGCCGTGCTATACCTGCTATCTGCACGGGTCCATCTGCGCCAACACGGCGGCGACCAGCGAGTTTTAGCCACGGCGCCGATGCTTCGACCGCGCCCACGGCCAGGACTCCGGCCTCGACCGGGGGCTCTCAAGTGAACGCGCCCGCGGTACCGGACCGCTTCCAGCGCGTAGCGGTGTTCGGTGGCGTCTATTCCAATCACCTCGCGCTGGCCGCCGCCATCGAGGGAGCGCGCGCCCGCGACGCCGAGGCGCTTTTCTGCCTGGGCGACCTGGGCGGCTTCGGGCCCAACCCCGACAAGGTGTTCCCGATTCTTCATCGCGCAGGCGTGCGCGTGGTGCAGGGCAACTACGACGACTCGATCGGGCGCGGGCTGGACGACTGCCGCTGCGGCTACACCGACCCGCGCGACAATCACTACGCCCGCCTGGCGTACGACTACGCGCTGAGCAAGACCTCGGACGAGAATCGCCGATGGCTGGCGACGCTTCCTCCCGCGATCCGCTTTCGACTGGGAACCCTGCGGGTCCTCGCCTGCCACGGAAGTCCTCGCCAGGTCAACGAGTTCCTGTGGGAGACCACTACGCCCTCGCATTTTCTCGCCAAACTCGCCGCGGACGCGGATTGTGACGTGATTCTGGGAGGACACACGGGAATCCACTGGAGCCGGCGGTTCGCGCCCCGGGGCTGGTACGTCAACGCGGGGGCACTGGGGCGTCCGGCGAACGACGGGCGAACCTGCGTCTGGTATGCTATGGTATCTGCCGAAGGGGGCCGGCTGAGCGTCGAGCACGTGCCGGTCCGCTACGATCATGAGGCGCTGGCTCGCGAAATGGCGAGAGAGGGCATCTGTGAGGAGTTCGTCACGACCATTCGCACCGGGTGGTGGACCACCTGCCTGGAGATCCTGCCGGGCAAGGAGCGGGCGCGCGGGCGCTACTGACGGTCCTGGGCCGGGGCTTCCCCCCGGTGCGCCAACCGGGAGGCACCGTTGAGCACGCACATCGCCTATCTGGATGGACCGCGCCTGCGCCGGTCGCTGGTCGCCGCCTGCGAGTACACCCGCCAGCAGCGCCAGGAACTCAACCGCATCAACGTCTTCCCGGTGCCCGATGGCGACACCGGCACCAACCTGGCCCTCACCGTGCAGGCCATCGCGGAACGGCTGCGGCGCAATCGCGACCGGGAGGTATCCGCCGTCGCGGACGAGGCGGCTGAGGCAGCCCTCCTGGGCGCGCGCGGGAACAGCGGGATGATGCTGTCGCACTTCCTGCTTGGCTTCGCGGCCCACCTGAAGGGACGCCGGCGCGTGGGGACGCGCGGGTTTGCCGGGGCGCTCCGCAGGGGCATCGACAACCTGTACGGAGCGCTCGACAATCCGGTCGAGGGCACCATTCTGACCGTCATGAGGGACACCGCGGAGGCCGCGAAGGAGACCCCCGCCACCGACTTCGTTCCCTACGTCGACCGGTTGGTGGACGCGGCCCGCGAGTCCCTCGAGCGCACGCCCTCGCTGCTCCCGGTACTGAAGGCGGCCGGGGTGGTGGATGCGGGCGGACGCGGCTTCGTGCACATGCTGGAGGGCGTGCTCCTGCTCATCAACGGCGACCCGATCGTGGCCGGGGACGAGACGGACTACGCGCACGCGCCGGCCGCCGTCGCGGAGATCGAGTACCCGGAGGACGATGAACAGTACCGCTACTGCACGGAAGCGCTGGTGCGGGGCGAGGGGCTGCCGGCTTCGGTGGTCGTGCGGGAGGAACTGCGGCGCCACGGCGACTCCATCATCGTGGTCAGCTCCGACACCCTGCTCAAGGTGCACATCCACACCGACGGCCCCGAGGGGGTCTTCTCCTACCTGCGCACCCTCGGGCGGCTCGCGACCAGGAAGGCCGAGGACATGCGCGCCCAGCACGCGGCGGCGCGCCACGGCGGCGGAGGCCACCAGAGCCTGGTGCGGCGTCCCTTCGCCATTGTGACCGACAGCGGAAACGATCTCCCGGAAGACATCATCCGGGCGCACGGCATCCATGTCGTCCCGGCCGTGCTGGTGGATCGGGGCCGCCCGCTTCGCGACGGCATCGACATCACGGCGGAGGAGTTCCACGAGAAGATGCGCCACGCCCGGGGGGAGCTGCCCACCACCTCCCAGCCTCCGCCGCAGGCCTTCGTGGAAGGGTTCGGCCGCGCCGCCGAGGACGGGGACCGGATCCTGGGCGTGCTGCTGGGAAGCGGAGTGTCCGGCACCTTCGGTTCGGCGGAGGCCGCTGCCCGCACCTTCGACAAGGTCCCGATGCACCTGTTCGACTCCCGCGGGGTGTCGATTCTCGAGGGACTGATGGTGCTCAAGGCGGCCGAGCTGGCCGAGAGCGGGATGTCCGCCGACGAGGTCGTGGCCGAACTCGCCCGGGTGCGCGACCAGTCCGGCATCTTCGCCACCGTGGACACCTTCGACCGGCTGGTCCATTCGGGCCGGGTGGGGAAGGGGCAGGCCTGGTTCGGGGGCATGCTGGGCGTGAAGCCCATCCTGTCGCTGACCCGGGAGGGCAAGGTCGTTCCCGTCGGCAAGGTGATCGGCCGGCGGCGCGTGCTCCCGGCCGTTCTGGGTCTGCTGGAAGACCGCATCCCTGCCGGTGCGAAGCAACTCCGCTTCGGCGTGGTGCATGTGGGGTGCCCGGAGATGATCGAAAAGGTCTCTGCCGCCCTGCGCGTTCGCTACGGCGACGTCGACATCCTTGGCGGCCCCGCGGCCCCGATCTTCGCGACCCATGTCGGGCTGGGCGCCTGGTGTCTGGCGTACATGGTGGAAGACTAGGCACTCGCGAGACCCTTCGTCACACGCGCGTCTTCCGCTACTACGACGAGCTTCCGAGGCGAGCCCGTCTCCGAACTCCAAGCCTCCTGCCCGGCCATCCCTCCCCGCCGCGCGTCCCCTTCGTGGCTGCATTCCCCGGTCGCCTCTGGTCCGGCCTCACCTTCGCCGCGCGTGACCTCCGTTGCGGCCCTCCTTACCTTATGCGTGCACCTCGCCGGTGCGTGCCTCAGCAACACTTCCGTACCTGAATCCTCAGCACTCTAGTCCTCAAGGAGCGCGAAGCGTGGAGCCACGTCGCACGTTGAGGGAAGCGGAGCGGGATTCCCGGGATGCCTCGGATCTCCCGCCGCGAGTCCTCGTGGTGGAGGATGAAGCCGATATTGCGGCGCTGGTCGCCTACCGGCTGAAGCGCGACGGACTGCGGGTGGAAACCGTGTCCAGAGGCACTTCGGCGCTCTCTTCCATTGACCGCGAAATGCCTGACATCGTCGTTCTCGACCGGCTGCTCCCAGGGGAGTCGGGGGACGAGGTTCTGCGCACGATTCGCCGCAGGTCGGCGAGCCGCCACCTGCCGGTGCTGATGCTCACGGCCATGCGCGAGCAGGAGGACCGCATCGAGGGGCTGGAGATGGGCGCGGACGACTATCTGACCAAGCCCTTCAGCCCCCGCGAGCTGATCCTGCGGGTGCGCTCCATCCTGCGCCGAGCCCGGTCCACCCACACCGGCGACGTGGGACAGGTGCTGCGAGCCGGTCCGCTGGCCATCGACCTGACCGGCCATCAAGTCACCCTCGGCGATCGGGAGCTGAACCTCACGCCGACGGAGTTCCGGCTTCTTCGCGTGCTCGTCGAGCGTCGCGGGCGCACCCAAAGCCGGCAGCAGCTGCTGGAGTCTGCCTGGGACGTGGGCCCCGCCGTGTCCAAGTACATCCACACGCGCACGGTGGACATGCACGTCCGCCGACTCCGTACCAAGCTCGGGGAAGTGGGCGACTGGGTCGAAACGGTACGCGGCTTCGGCTACCAGTTCCGGTTGCCCGACGGCGAGGGCTAGCCGGAGGACGCCATGAGACTGCGCGCGCACCACGGTCTGTTCCTGGGCTTCGTGGCGGTGGTGGGGATTCTCGTCGTTGCCCTCGTCGTGATGATCGGAACCGGCCTGCGGCGGCAGCTGGTCGAACTCCATCAGAGGGACCTGGCCAGGGATCTGGCGCTGGCGCAGCTGCTGCTTGAGGGAAGCGACGGCAGCTTCTCGAATCTGCATGAGTTCGCGGACCGCATGCGCGAGAGCGCCGGCTACCGGGTGACCCTGATCGCACCGGACGGGACGGTGCTGGCCGACTCCGACTCGGACTACCGTACGATGGAGAACCACGGCGACCGTCCCGAGGTGCAGGGCGCGCTCTCGGGCACCACTACGTTCGCCGAGCGCCGGAGCACCACGGTGGGGGTCGCCCTCTTGTACGGAGCACGCGTGCTGGTCTTCGACGGCGAGCCGATCGTGCTGCGGCTGGCGGCGTCGCTGGCGATCATTGACGCCACGGTGGGTCAGACCCGGGGCGGGGTCGCCGGCGCGGGAATCGTGGCGATCGTCCTCGCGCTGGGCCTCTCCTACGTGCTGGCGCGCGCTCTCGCCCATCCGCTCGAGAACGTGGCCAAGCGCGCGCGCCTGATGGCGGCGGGCGCGGTCGGAATGCAGCCGCTGCCCTCCTCGCGCATGACCGAACTCGCCGACCTGGCGGATGCCTTCAACCGCCTCACCGCGGACCTCGATGGGCGAATCCGGGAGCTCGCTGGCGCGCGCGATGAGGTGCGCGATGTGCTCAACGCCATCAACGAAGGCGTCGTCGCCCTCACCGTGGACGCCCGCCTGGTGCGCGTCAACGATGCCGCGCTGGAGATTCTCGATGTGGAGTCGGTTCCGCCCCTCACGCATGTCAGCCGGTTCGTGCGCTCGGCGGAGCTCAGGGTGCTCATGGAAGCGGCCCCCTCCTACGCCGTGGGCGCGCGCGAAGTGCGCCTGGGCGAGAAGCGTTTTCTGGTGTCGGGCCGGCCGCTGGGAGCGGGCGGCGCCGTAGTCACCTTCGTCGACGTGAGCGAAGTCCGGCGCCTGGAGGAGGTGCGGAGCGACTTCGTCGCCAACGCATCCCACGAACTCAAGACGCCTCTGACGGCGGTGCGCGGCTTCTCGGAGACGCTGCTGGAGGACGATCCGCCCGAGGAGCTCCGCCAGAGCTTCCTCGATCTCATCTGGCGCAACACCGTGCGTCTCCAGCGGCTGGTCGAAGACCTGCTCGACCTCTCGCGGCTGGAATCGGGGGGGTGGGTGGCTCAGCCCGAGCACGTCCGGGTAGAGGAATTGGCGCTCAAGGCCTGGGCGCAGCTCGGGCCGCGTGTCTCCGAGTCGGGCGTGCGGTTGTATATTGATGGTGGCGGCACGGCGCTGGCTGACGCGCGCGGGCTCTTCCAGATCTTCCAGAACCTATTCGACAACGCGCTCCGGCACACGCCGGAAGGAGGGTCCATCCACGTGGAGGTCGAGTCGGGAGGGGATGACGAGCGCATCAACGTGTCGGTTGGCGACACGGGCAGCGGGATCCCGCTGGTTCACCTGCCGCGCATCTTCGAGCGCTTCTACCGGGTCGATCCGGCCCGCTCGAGAAAGGAGGGAGGCACCGGCCTGGGGCTGGCGATCGTGCGCCACCTGGTGATGGCCATGGGCGGTGAGGTGTGGGCCGAGAGCGTGTTCGAGGAGGGGACCACGATTCGCTTCACCCTCCAGCGCGGTTCATCGTCCCTGGCAGCGCAGATGGAGATGGAGGATGATGAGGACGAGGAAGATACGGAAGATGAGGAAGAGAACGAGGGCGATGACCAGGGCATCGCCCCGGCGGCGTCTTCGATCCAGGAGTGACGACATGGCGAAGGAAGCAGAATCGAAGGCTGGGTTGAGCAACCGCGAATGGAAGCGGCGTCTTACCCCGGAGCAGTACCGCGTGACCCGCCGCAAGGGGACCGAACGGGCCTTCACCGGGGCGTACTGGAACCTGAAGGAGGACGGGGTCTATCGCTGCGTGTGCTGCGAAGCACCGCTGTTCGACTCCGGCCACAAGTACGACTCGGGCACGGGATGGCCGAGCTTCAGCGACACCGCCGAGGAGGCGGACATCCGCCTGACGGACGACCGCGGCTTCTTCATGCGCCGCACCGAGGTGTTGTGCGGGGCGTGCGACGCCCATCTCGGCCACGTGTTCGGAGACGGCCCCGCCCCCACCGGCCAGCGCTACTGCATCAACTCCGCGGCGCTCGTGTTCGATCCCTCGCGCGACCGGGAAGGTACGCCACCCCGATGGTGAAGACGCCGACCTCGCGCCTCCACAGCACCTCGCCCGTGTCGGTGCGAAGGGCCACCACCCCGCCGGGCTCGTCAACCCGACCCTCCCAGGTCACGTAGGCGACCTCACCGGTGGGGTCGAGCGCGACCCCGTGCGGAAACGCCGCGCCGGCGAGTTCGATGCGACGCACCTCCGTGAGGGCGGCCGGGTCGAGCACCGAGACCGAGCCGCCACGCCGGTTGGCCACCACCAGCACCCGCCCGTCCGTGGAGCCCGCGATCTGGGCGGGCATGCGTCCGACCGCGACGGCGCCCCGGGGATCGCCCGCGCGGGAGTAGGCCCGCACCTCGCTGGTTCCCGCCATGGTCACGAAGAAGCGGGCGCCATCGGGGGTCCACGCCGCGTTCATGGGGGTGTAGCGCGGCGTTCCGGCCGTGCCGGGCTCGGGTCCGGCCGGGACGCGGGCGACCGTTTCCGCCGAGGCCGCGTCCATCAGCACGATCTCGTCGGAGAGCGAACAGGTGACGGCGACCCGCGTTCCGGCCGGGTCGACGGCGGCGTGGTGCGGGGCGGGGCAGACCACCGCCAGGGCCACCACGGTGAGGTCGTCGACGTCCACCACCGCCACGTGGCTCTCCGCCCCCAGGCCGCCCCGCCAGTAGTCGGGGATGAAGGCGCGGCCGCCATCGGGGGTGAGCTCCACGCGCGCCGCGCCCGGGACATCCAGCTGGAGACGCCCGACCAGCCGGTCGCCGTCCGTCTCGTACTTCCACAGGGTGGGGTGCCCGTGGGCGAGAGTGGCGTACCAGTGGCGGCCGTCGGGGGCGACGGTCACGCCGTGGGGCTCATCGGTCTCGGCGCGGCGCCGGTCCAGCGAGATGGTGCGCAGAGTCGTCCCGTCGCGCGCGTCCAGGACATGGACCTCGTCCGTGAAGCCGGAGGTGACGTACAGGCGCGGCGCGTCCTCGGGGGGAACATCCGGCGGGCCTCCACAGGCGACCGCCAGGAGGGCGGCGCCAATCCACCCCCGGGGCCGGCACGGTATGGCCCGCGGGCGAAAGTGCGGGATCCGGCGTGGATCGATATCCGGGAGCGCCGCGCGTGTCCATCGCCGGCACGGGCGGGACATCCGCGCCGGGCGGAGGCCTGCGAGCCGCGTCGAACCGGGAACCGAGCGAAGCGATTTCAATTCCGGCCTTCTCGCGCCGCCGACAGCCTCCTCAGCGGTCGGGCTCCAGAACGACAAGGCCGTGGTTCATGTCCGAGGCGTACAGCTTGCCGTTGTCGTGCAGCTGGGGCGCCCACGAGCAGGTGTCCTCGGGATCGAGATAGCAGTAGCTGGTTTCATTCCCGTACCGGATGAAGCCGGTTTCACGCCCCTGCAGCTCCAACTGGCCCATCAGTTCCCCGTTGACATCCAGAATCCGCACGCCCTGCTCGTAGAAGGCCAGGTAGAGGGTTCCGGTGTCCTCGTCCAGCCAGTAGTTGTGCGACGAGGATCCCCAGACCTCGTAGGTCGCAACCTCACGTGGCCGGGTGATGTCGCGCAGGTCCACGACGTGCAGGATCCCGGAGGGGTAGTTGGAGTAGCCGAACTGCTCTTCGCCCACGAAGGCGTAGCCGGACTCGGGCCAGTACCAGACGTTGTGGGTCTCGCCGCCCAGGTCCGGCAGGCGGCTCACCTCCACGGGATTGGCGGGCGATCCCCCGGCCATCCCGTTGCCCACGTCCAGGATGATGAGGCCGGCGTCCCAGTGCGAGAGGAAGGCGAGCCCGTCGCGCACGTAGATGTCGTGGAGGAAGCTGTCGCCGCCGTAGAAGCGGGCGACGAAGGTCGGGGCAGCGGGGTCTGAGATATCCAGAACGTGCATGCCGCTGCCCCAGCCGTCCACCACGAGATAGGCGTAGTTCCCCTCCAGCCAGGCGTTGTGGACGCCGGACCACAGACCTTCCGTGAAGCGGCTGATGACCTGTGGGTGGGCCGGGTCGGAGAGGTCGAAGAAGGTGACTCCGTTTGCCTCGCCGTCTACCACGTCTCCGCCCTCGTGGGTGAGCACGCCCATTCGTCCGTCCGTCCGGATCTTGACGTCGTTCACCGTGCGCGCGTCAACCATGATCGAGTCCGACAGGGTCGGCATCCCCTGCGCGTCCAGCGCCCACGCGTACAGACGGTTGCCCGCAAGCGCGGCGCGCCTGCCCCAGGTGCCCGTGTAGGCGTAGTCGCCGTGTACCCAGAGGTCGGAGGTGTAGCGGTCGTCAACGCGGCCCATCCCCACCAGGCGGAGCGAGTTCCGAAGGCCGCGTGACCGAACTGTTACCGGTGCATGGACTCTAACCGTCTGCGGGCTGCCGCCCGAGGTGACGGAGGCGCTCGCGACGACAGTGATTTCGCCCACCCCGTAGGCGACGAACCGGCCCTCGGCGTCGAACAGGCCTGCCCCCTGCGGGACGACCGACCAGGCAACGGCTACACCCTCGAGTTCCACCCCGGCGCTGTCCCGGACCTGAGCTGCAAACCGCACCACATCGCCTTGCCGGATCCTCTCATTCTCCGTGGCGATGGTAATGTGCGTGCCATCCGCAAGACGGCTCCGGTCCTCCACCTCGAACCGCAGCCCCAGCGACGCGCTGGCGTCGCTGCCGGCCTGCGCCTCGAGGGAGGCCTCGTAGACGCCGGCCTGGGCGACGTCCGGCACGGTTACGGTGATCGAGATGGTCTCGCGCGCACCCGGGTTCAGGGTCGGAATCTCGGACGGCGTCGCCTGCGGCACGATTCCGGGCACGGCGACCCCGCCCGTGCGGGCCGCGCGAGCCGACAGAGACACCGGGCCGACCGCCACGTCACCCGTGTTGGCGAGAACGACGGCGCCCTGGTAGGAGAGCGTATTCCCGTTCGTGCGGGCCACCAGTTCGAGAGCGGCCGCGGAAAACTCGATCGCCGCCACCCGCTCGGCGGGAGGCTCCACCGGGTCGCGGCAGGTGGCGAGCAGCAGGGTAGCCGACAGGCCGAGAATGATTGCTCCCGGGCGCAGGGCGCACCACGCCAGACCCGAGACCCGCCTCATTCCTTCGGATACTGCGACTGAACGCATGTGCCTGGAATCCAGATTCGAGTTTGGTACCGGATCACGCTGCCTGCAATGCACGCCGCATGTAATGTATAGCGCGTCCGGACTTGCGTTCACAACGTGAACTTTAGCGTGCTGCAAGAACCATGCGCGATCCCGCTACGCGGTGTTGGAGTTTGTCGGTCCGCGAACTCATTGAGTTGAGCCGTGGCGGGCACTACTATACCGGCGAGTTCGCTGTAGGCGGCGAGCGGCAGGACCGGTTATGATGGCGACCCGGATCGTGTGCGCTGGCGACACAAACCAGCTGGCAACAGTCAAATGGGAGCATCTCGCATGGCCAGGTGGCGAGGCAGGAAGGGCGGGGAGGCGCGAGGCAGCGAGCGCGCCGAGGTCGCCGCGCCCTGGGACGGGACCCCACCGAGCTCGCGCCCTCTCACGCGCCGTTCCCTCATCCGCTCCGGGCTGCTCGCCCTCACCGCCGCACCCTGGGCGAAACCGCTGGCCGCGGCTGCCGTTCCGGCTCACCGGAGCCTACGCGTACATCCCGCGCAGGCGCGCGACATCGTGCTGGGCGTGTCCGCCGCGTTCTCGGGTCCCTCCCGCGGCCTGGGCACGGAGCTCTACCGCGGCTCGATGGCGTATTTCAACCACGTCAACGACAACGGCGGGGTCAACGGGCGCAGGATCGTCCTCAAGCTCTACGACGACGGATATCAGCCCGACCCGTGCGTTGCCAACACGATCCAGCTCATGCAGGACGAGAGCGTCTTCCTGCTCTTCGGATACGTGGGCACGCCTACCGTCACCCGGGTGCTGCCCCTCCTCAAGAGGTTCCGGGAGCAGCAGGTCTACCTCTTCTTCCCCTTCACGGGAGCCGAGCCTCAGCGCGAGCCCCCATACGGCGAGTTCGCCTTCAATCTGCGCGCCTCCTACCGCCAGGAGACGGCGGGGCTGGTTGACAACTTCGTGCGCATCGGGCGCCGGCGGGTGGCGGTCTTCTACCAGAACGACGCCTACGGCCGGAGCGGCTGGGCGGGGGTGCGGGAGGCGCTGGCGGTGCACGGAGAGACCATGGCCAGCGAGGCCACCTACATGCGCGGCACTCAGTTCGAGGCCAGCATGAGGCCGCAGGTCGAGATCCTGCAGGCGCAGTCCCCGGACGCCGTGATCTGCATCGGCGCCTACGCGGCGTGCGCCGCCTTCGCCCGGGACGCCGTCGACCTGGGGCTCCACATCCCCGTCGCCAACGTCTCCTTCGTGGGGAGCGAGAACCTCCTGGCGCTGATGCGCGAAGGACGCGCCGACCCGGAGGCGCACACCCGCTTCCTGGTCAACTCGCAGGTCGTCCCCAGCTACGAGGACACCTCGCTGCCGGCCGTGCGCGAGTACCATGAGCTGATGGCGCGCTACGATCCGCTGCCTCCCGAGAATGTCGAGCGAATCACCCGCGGAGAGCCCTACGAGCGTTTCCCGCAGAGCTTCGTCAGCCTCGAGGGGTTTCTTAACGCGAAGCTGATCACGGAGATTCTCGCGCGGATGGGGGATGAGCCGGACCGTTCGCGGCTGGAGGAGGCGGTCTTCGCGGTGCGCAACTACGATCTCGGGGTCGGCGAGCGGGTGTCCTTCGGTCCCGACCGCCGGCAGGGGCTGCAGAGAGTCTACTACACGGTCCCGGAGGGCGGTCGATTCGTGCCGCTGGACGACTGGGAAGCGAGGTTCCCCCTGTCATGAAAGTCCAGAAACTCTTCCGGAAACTGCGCTTCGGCTTCTTTTCCCTGTTCGCCGTTGTAGTGCTGTCGATTTCCCTCCTCTCCATCCGCACGGTCTCCGGCGAGCTGGAGACCGAGTACATCAACAACAGCGCCAACATCGCCAAGAACATCGCCGACGCCAGCGTTGACATCCTCCTGAACAGGAACCTGGCCACCCTGCAGTCGCTCATCGATCAGTTCGTGGAGATCGAGAGCATCCGCTACATCTACATCGTCAGCGACACCGGCGAATTCCTGGCCCATACCTTCGTCCCCGGGATCCCGGAAGAGATCCTGGAGAGCGATCCCACGGTTACCGAGCCGGTCGAGCGAAGCCTTCCGGGTCTGGGCGAGTTCGTGGAGGTGGGCAGCCCGATCCTGTCGGGTGTCGCGGGGACGGTGCATGTGGGCATGGACACCGAGCTGCTGGCGCTGAAGATCCAGAGGGCGGTCGGCCAGCAGATCTATCTGCTGTGCATCATCCTGGTCGTGGGCGTGCTGGCTTCGATCTGGCTGGTCAACTCGACTGCCAAGCCGCTGGAAGAGCTGCTCGGGTATGTGGCGCAACTGGCCCGCAACGGGGACGGGGCGTCCGATAACGGCATCCTGGCGCGCGACGACGAAATCGGCGACATGGCGCGGCTGATGAGTCATGCCGCCGGCCGTGCCGCTGGCGGGTCGGGAGAGTTCCGGGCCCCGGCCAAGGGCTCCCGGTAGAGTAGCGGGACGCATCGTGCGGGTTCCCAGAGTTGTCATCGTCCTCTTCTGCACCGTGCTGCAGGTGTGCCTGGGGACGGTGTACGCCTGGAGCTTCTTCCAGACGATGCTGGTGCGGGATTTCGGCTGGACCTTCAGCCAGACCGCCGCCGCTTTCAGCATCACGATCTTTTCCCTGGGGGTGTCGGCCGCGCTGGCTGGCCAGGCCCTTCCGAAGCTCGGGCCCAGATTCCTCGCCGTTACCGGGAGCGTCCTGTTCTCCGGCGGCTACCTGATCGCCAGCCTGGCGCTCTCGCTGAATTCCATCTGGCTCTTCTACCTGGGCTACGGCGTCATCGGGGGCGCGGGCATCGGGATGGGATACGTGACCCCGGTCGCCACCGCGGCCAAGTGGTTCCCGGATCGCAAGGGGCTGGTTACGGGCATCGTGGTGATGGGTTTCGGAGTGGGAGCGCTTCTCCTGAGCAAGGGACTGGCGCCTCTCCTGGTGGTCCGCGCGGCAGGCGACCTCCCGCAGGTCTTCCTTTGGCTGGGGATCGTGTTCGCCTGCATCCTGATTCCGTCCAGCCTGGTCCTCAGCGATCCGCCGGATGCGGCGTCGCCCAGCGCAGGGCAGGCCCCCGCCGCCAAGCCGGCTCCTCCCGCGAAGAGCGAACCGGCCGCGCCCTACCTGCGCACGACCCAGTTCGCCATCATGTGGCTCGTGTTCTTCTTCAACATCGCGGCCGGCATTTCCGTGATCAGCTTCCAGTCGGAGCTTCTGCAGGAAGTCTGGGGGCTGGCCGACCCCTCGATCGGGCCCGCTATCCTGGCTGAATACGGCGCCACGCTGATCGCCGTAAGTTCGGTGTGCAACGGCGTGGGGCGGCTCTTCTGGGGCCTGCTTTCGGACCGCCTGGGCCGGGTGAGCGTCTTCCGCATCCTCCTCGCCAGCCAGATGGTGGTGTTCGGCGTTCTCATGACCGAGTCCAACCCCTGGATCTTCTCGGCGCTGATCTGCTATGTGCTCCTCTGCTTCGGAGGCGGCTTCGCCACGATGCCGTCGTTCATCATCGATGTCTTCGGCTCGAAGAACATGTCCAAAATCTACGGCACGATTCTCACCGCGTGGGCTGCCGCCGGCATCATGGGGCCGATGTACGTGGGCTACCTGAAGGACACCTATCCCGATCGGGCGGTCATGTACTGCTTCCTGATCGGCATCCTGCTGCTCGGCACCGGATACGTCTTCTCATACCTGCTCGACGACAGCCGGATTCGCCTGGGCCGCCCGACGGTGGCGCGCACGCTGCGGCGTTATGGGATTCCGGTGGCTGAGGAGGGATAGGTCGCCTGGAGTTAGACCCATGAGCCAGACCATCACTGTCATCCACGGAGACGGGATCGGCCCGGAGGTCACGGCCGCCACCCTGTCCGTGTTGGACGCCGCGGGCGCGGGGCTCGACTACGACGAGCAGCTTGCGGGCATGGCGGCACTCGAGCGGGTGAACGATCCGCTGCCGGTCGCCACGCTCGATTCCATCCGTGCCAACGGGATTGCCCTCAAGGGACCGCTGACGACGCCGGTCGGAGGCGGATTCCGGTCCATCAACGTGGCGATCCGCAAGGAGTTCGACCTGTACGCCAACGTGCGTCCGGTGCGCACCTTCGTCCCCGGCGGACGCTATGAGGACATCGACCTCGTCCTCATTCGCGAGAACACCGAGGGGCTCTACGTCGGGGTGGAGCACTACATCGGCATGGAGGGCGATCCCCGGGCCGCTGCCGAATCGGTCATGATCGTGACGCGCTTCGGTGCGGAGCGCGTCTGCCGCTATGCCTTCGAGTACGCCCGCCGGCACGGCCGGCGCAAGGTGACGCTCGCGCACAAGGCGAACATCCTGAAATACACCCAGGGGCTGTTCCTGGATGTTGGCAGGGAGGTGGCTGCAGGGTATCCGGACGTCGAATTCGAGGACCGCATCATCGACGCCACCGCGATGTATCTGGTCCTGAACCCTCACAGCTTCGATGTGCTCGTAATGGAGAACATGTTCGGAGACATCCTGAGCGACCTGATGGCGGGGCTGGTGGGAGGGCTGGGCATGGCGCCTGCCGGAAACATCGGCCGCGGCGAAGCGGTGTTCGAAGCGGTCCATGGCTCGGCGCCCGACATCGCGGGGCGGGGAATCGCCAATCCCTCGGCGCTGATGCTGGCCGCGTGCGCCATGCTCGACCACATCGGGCAGCCGGGGACGGCCGCCCGCATCCGCGGGGCCATGCGGAGGGTTCTCGACCGGCGCGAGACGGTGACCGGCGACCTCGGCGGCAGCGCATCCACGGAAGAGTACGCACAGGCGGTGATCCGGGCGCTGGACTGAGATTCGCGCCCAGGGATCCCCCGGGAACATCCGTGGAAGATCCCCCGGGGTGGAATCTCAGTCTGGACCCCACCCCGGGATGAGCGATGTTCGCCCGCTACCTCTCCCGTTCGCGAACCTCGCGCACCAGCACGCTCCGGCTGACCGCGATCTCCGAAGCGGTGCCGAGCGCGCCCGGACGCACCTCGGACCAGTCGCGCACGATACTCAGGACGCGTCCCGTCTGGCGGCTGGTAACGATGGCGCCTCTGCCACCGTTGTCCCGGTCGAGGTGCGTAAAGCCCTGCGGTCCGGTCAGCGTGACGCGCTCGAGTTCGTCCGCCCAGCCCTCCTCGACCGGAACCGCGAAGAGGAAGCCCGCGCCGCCGTGGTCAACCTCGTCGGGCGTGAAGCTCAGCGAGAACATGCGGCCACCCGATCCGTTGACGCCTTCCAGCCGGTAGGGTCCGGGCGAAGTCGGAAGCTTCACGGGCGCCTCCCACTCGAAGACCGGCTCCAGGATCATCTCTCCGTCCTCGAGCACACTTCCCCAGACCAGCAGCGTCTTCCGCGCCGCCATCCCCCCGTCGGCCGCAGCGGACACGACGAACTGCTCCCGGTATTCGAGGGCCTTCGTGAAGCTGTAGTCGCTGGTCCACGACGGGTCGCAGTACGACATGAAGTCCCTGTAGCGGGCGGGACTGATCAGCCGGCCGAACTCGCCGCCGGTGTTGAAATCGACGCCCCACACTCCCGTGAACGCGTTGGGATAAGGGTATTCCGGATCGGGGCCCCCCGCTCCACAGCCAGGAGCATGATACAGACTGAGGTTGTGGCCCAGTTCATGCGCGAACGTGTCGGGGAACCCGGTAAAGTAGACGCCGCCGATGTGCGACAATGACAGGGCGGCCCATCCGCCGATGTAGGCAATGCCCGTAAAACCCCATGACTGGGGATAGCGGGACGCCGGCCAGGCCAGGATGCCGTGATAGTATTCGTCCGTGGCTCCCGCTTCGATGAATCGGAGCAGGTGGATTTCAGCTCGAAGCCCGAGACCGCCGTCTTCCAGCGTGTCGGCTTGCGTGACGTACGGTTCCCGGGCTCGGACGTTCAGTTCGGACAGGGGCAGTAGTGCGCGGGTAGGCTCCAGCGTTCCCCGGGAATCGCTGCCGGCCATGTCCTGAACCAGGGCCGCCACCATTTCGTTGTCGCCCTTGCTCACCTCGGAAGACAGCGCGATCGGAACCAGCGTAACGTCCAGCGGGGGCAACCGGCGCACATCGAGCGCCTGCCTCCCGGTGGCCGGAATCCGCAGCTGGCTGCCCGCGGTGGTCGAGAGGGTGCTGTCGGGGTCGATCTCGACAACCATTTCCACGCCGGGCTGCACGACGGAGTCGGGGATCACCGCATTGAAGGAGGCGTCCAGGCTGCTCTCGTCCACTCTTCCCGGAAGGCCGGAGGAAGCCTCCAGGTCGGCGACGTGGATCTCTTCCTCGCCGAGGAAGAAGGTGGCGCGCGCCGCCGGCCGATACGCGTTGGTGTAGTCGGCCGTGACGAAGACCCGCAGCAGCGCCTGGCGGTCAGCGACCAGCGGCACCTTGCCTGCGTAGGACTGGGCTGCCTGAACCAGGTAGGCGGCCTTGGCCTCCACCTTCAGGTCCGGAGGATTGACCAGCACGAGCGGATTCCCGGAGGCGGGGCTGACGCCATCGAAGCAGGGGAAGCCGCGACACAGATCCGTCGGCGTCTCCGGCACGGAGTCCACCACCACGTATTGGAATACGCTCCCTTCCCGCCGGTTCACCGTAACGGTTTGGCTGATCGTGTCTCCCGGCGCAATGCTAAGCACCGTCGAAGGAGGTTCGCCTCCCCGCGCACCCAGCACCACGACCATCTCGAACGGCGCGCCCTCCCGAACCCCGATCACGACCTCGGCGGGCCCCTCGGCAAGCGGGTCGGTGTTGTCCGTTCTTCTCGCTTCCACAGTCATCGGAAGGGGATCGACCGGGTTGTCCTCCAGCCAGAGGATTTCCAGTGAGGACAGGCCGGCGAACGCGCCGCGGGGCAGCTCCGTGAGCTGGTTGCCGAACAGGGAAAGCGTTTCCAGGCCGGGCGTGCCGGCGAAGATGCCGTCCGGCAGTCGCGTCAAGGCGTTTCCGGACATGTAGAGAGTGACCAGATCGGCCAGGTCGTCGAGGAGGCCGTCCGGCAGCTCGGTCAGGTTGTTGAACGAATAGCTGAGATACTCGAGGTCGGTCAGGCCATCGAAAACGCCGTCCGGCAGCTCGGAAAGGCGATTCCGCGTTACGGTCAGCGTATCGAGGCTGGCGAGGTTATCAAAGACGCCGTCGGGCAGTTCCGTGAGTCTGTTCCTGGCGAGAGACAGGTTACCCAGGTCGGGAAGGCTGTCGAAAACGCCATCGGGCAACGTCCCCAGCCGGTTGTTGGTGAAGTACAGTTCGGTCAGGAGGGCGAGCTTGTCGAAGACACCCTCGCGCAACTCCATCAGACGGTTAACGGACAGCGTGAGGTATTCCAGCTTGATGAGGTCGTGGAACGCGCCGTCGGGAAGAGTGGACAGTCGGTTCCCGGACAGATCGAGCGCTGTCAGCTCGCTGAGGTTGTCGAAGACGCCATCGGGCAGGGCCCTGAGTTCGTTGTCTTCCAGCCAAAGCGTGTCCAGGGCCGTGAGATCGGCGAAGATGCCGTCGGGCAAGGCCGTGAACCAGTTCTCGTGCAGAAAGAGCGAGTTGAGGCTTGCGAGACCCGCGAAGCTGCTGTCGGGCAGCGCGGTGAGGGCGTTGTCCGCCACGTTCAGGTATTCCAGTCCGGTGAGTGATCCGAAAACACCTTGCGGTAACGCGGCGAGCCGGTTCTCCCGGAGGTCCAGCGTGTCCAGGTTGGCGAGATCGGCAAAGATGCTGTCCGGCAGCCCTCTCAGGAGGTTCTCGCTGAGATCCAGGAACTGGAGACCGTGGAGGCCCTGGAAGTCGCCGCTCCGCAGAGAGGCAATGCGCTCGGTCTCTCCGTCCGCGCTGGCCATCCCGTCAAAGAGCATGCCCGTGCCGCCGGGGCCGGACGGCCTCGACCCGCATGCGCCCGTTCCGCCGCTCCGTTCGAATTCATCCCCGAATTCCTCCGCGCAATACCCCGCCGTCGCAGTGGTATCTTCATCGGATCCTCCGCCCAGATCGAGGCGCCTGATGCGCGCGAGCAGCCCGGCGCTCACCTGTGAGCAGTCAGAGCGGCCCAGCGCGGCTGTAAGCGCGTCCCGGACCTGCGGGGTCCGATCGCACACGCCCGTGGTGGCCGACACGGAAACCTGCGCCGTGGCGCTGCGGTCTCACGACCCGACCCGGATCGTCACCGTGCCTGCGGAAACCGCTGTCGCGATGCCGCTCTCATCCACGGATACGACCGAGGCGTCGTCGCTCGTCCATGTGAGCGGCCCGGTAAAGGGGTTGCCTTGCTGATCCAGCACGGTCGTGGTCAGTTCGGCGGTCTCGCCGGGGGCGCCGAGTGCCAGCTGGGCCGGGGAGATCGAAAGCGAAGCCGCGAGCGGCGGCTCCGGTACCGTGACGTCCTGGGCATCGCCACATGCGATCAATGCCGCGAGAGCCATGCCTGTGGCGACTTTCTTCGACTGATATTTCAATAGGCGCATAAACATTCTGCTTCTACCTTTAGTGCCGGTTCCAACGCTAGTGGAGCCTGTGGTGGGCGGATCGCTGCCCCGCGCCACACTACATCTGTTTCAAGAGGGGGGAGCGACGATACATGTATCCCACGCGCCTGCGCAAGGGGCGACATCTTGCCGTCATCGGCCGGTGACGGCATCCTTTCGCGGCGGCACTGCCGGTCTATGAGCCTATACAGGTTCCGGCGAGATGCTCTGACAGGATGACAGGAACTCATGGGTATTCGTGACTCGATCACAGACGAGATCCACTGCTCGCGCTGCGGCGAGCCGCGCGACCGGAGCGACATCGACCGACTGCTCTGGTGCGTCGGCTGCCGGACCCGGGCGCGCCTGATCGCGACTCGCAAGGCACGCATCGCGGCCACGGTTCTTGCAGCCATCGTAGCGGGCTACATTTGGGGTGTCATACGACCGACCGACATCGTGATCGGGGGCTGGATCGCCACGGTCATCGCCGCCTACTGGATCGGCGCCAGGCTGGCTCGCGAAATCTTCTACGGCATCGAGCGCTCGACGAAGAAACGCTATCCCGGCAGCGGCAGCTGATTCAGGCGGCCGTCTCTCCCTCTTCAACTCGGAAAACCCGGCAGCAAGGGCACCCTTATGGCGGAAAAATTTCAGGGGTTCGACTTCTACGATCTGGATTCCGCTCTCAGCGAAGAGGAGCGGATGATCCGGGACGCCATCCGCGAATGGGTGGAGGACCAGGTGATCCCGATCATCGGAGAAGCGTACTACCGGCGCAGATTTCCCCGGTCGCTGATTCCGCACCTCGGGCAGCTTGGGGTTCTGGGGGCCAACCTGCCGGAGGAGTACGGCTGTGCCGGGCTCAACAACGTCGCCTACGGCCTCATCATGCAGGAGCTCGAGCGTGGAGACTCGGGACTGCGCTCCTTCGTGTCGGTGCAGGGCGCGCTGGTCATGTACCCCATCTACGCCTTCGGGTCCGAGGAGCACCGCCGCGAGTGGCTGCCCCGGCTGGCCTCGGCCGACGCCATCGGCTGCTTCGGCCTTACCGAGCCCGACTACGGTTCCAACCCGGGCGGCATGATCACCACGGCGAAGAAGACCTCCGACGGATGGGTGCTGAACGGCACCAAGATGTGGATCACCAACGGTTCGATGGCCGATGTGGCCGTCGTGTGGGCGCAGACGGGCGCGCCCGGAGACTCCAGGGGCATCCGCGGGTTCGTCGTCCCCACCGACACCCCCGGCTTCAGCGCGCGCGACCAGACGGGCAAGCTCTCGCTGCTCGCCTCCGATACCAGCGAACTCGCGCTCCAGGACGTACACGTCCCCGACGACGCGCTCATGCCGGGCACCACCGGGATAAAGAATCCCCTCATGTGCCTCACCCAGGCGCGCTACGGCATCTCCTGGGGCGTAGTGGGAGCCGCCATGGCCTGCTTCCACGAAGCGCTCAGCTACAGCAAGCAACGGCTGATGTTCGACACCGTGATCGCGGCAAAGCAGATCCAGCAGGTGCGCATCGCGGACATGCTCACGGGCATCACCCAGGGACAGCTCCTGGCCCTCCAGGTCGGACGCCTCAAGGATGCGGGCAAGGTCACGCCGCAGCAGGTGTCTCTCGCCAAGCGCGCCAACTGTGACATGGCGTGCGAGGTGGCGCGCGAGGCCCGGCGGCTACTGGGCGCCAACGGCATCCTGGTGGAGTATTCCGCCATGCGCCACATGGCCAACCTGGAGTCGGTCTACACCTACGAGGGCACGCACGACATCCATTCCCTCATTCTCGGACAGGAGATGACGGGGTTGTCCGCGTTCTGACCTTGACCCTTTGCCCCCCGCGGCACAGGTTACCTGCCCGGTACCACGTTTACCCGCCTCGCTAGCTCAACTGGTAGAGCAACTGACTCTTAATCAGTAGGTTCGGGGTTCGAGTCCCTGGCGGGGCATCGGAATTCGGGGCAGGCCCCTGGGGATGACTTCCCCGGGGGCTTTCGTTCGCGCTCATGGCCCGCGGGCGGAAGCGAGGCCGCGTCGAGGAGCACACGATGCTTGCCCAGACGTCAAGCTCACCTCATCAGGATCGCCCTCGCCTTCCCCAGGAGCCGGAGGAACACATGCACTCTTTCCTGCCCGACCTTCGACGGAGCCTCGCTGGTCACCCTCTCAGCATCAACCTGGTCGCGCTCGCCGTCCTCGGATGCGGAGCTCGGGACGAGGCTCCAGCAGGCGGGGGCGCCGCCGCCGATTCTCCGGCAGCGCAACTTGTCGAGCGCTCCATCGCGTTCCACGACCCCGGGGAAATCTGGGGGTCGCAAGCCATCGACATGGTCTGGTTCGGCACCGGCTCCGACGGTGGCGAGCGCGTGTCGGTGGATCTCCACTTTGGCGCTGACCAGAGCGAGTTTGCTTTCGCGGGCCGATACGGGGGTTCGAGTATCGAATACGAGACGAACGCGGAAAGCTGGGCGGCGAGCGTGGACGGCCAATCCTCGCCGGATGCGGAGACGCTCGCGCGAATGCGGCTGGATCGCGAAGACGGCATGTTCTGGCGCAGCTACTACGGCTTTCTCGCCGGACTCCCCATGAAGATTGCGGATCCGGGTGCCCGCCTGGATCCGGAGGTTGCCGAGACGACCTTCGAGGGGCGGGACGTTAACGCGGTGCGTGTGACGTACGATCCGGAGGTGGGCGGCGATACCTGGTACTTCTACTTCGATCCGGAGACGGCGGAGCTCGTGGGGTGCCGCTTCTACCACGACGAGAGCGCCAACGACGGCGAGTACATCACATTCGAGGGCCTGGCCGAAGCCAACGGACTGCGTCTGCCGCGCTACCGCGAATGGTACACCAACGAAGGCGACCGCTTTCTGGGCTCGGACGAGATTCGCTCCGTCACCGTGCGCTGAGGCGCCCCTCGCCCGAAGCGGTCCAGTGCGCCTGGCCGTCCCGGACATCCAGAAGGGTTCCGTAGCCGGCCGAAAGCTCCGCCAGGCGACGCAGAATCGAGTGGCCAAGTTCGTCCCCGGCCACCTCGGGATATCCCCGGGTCTGGAAGAAGAAATCGCCCGGCTCGCCCTCGTCGAGCACGACCGGCGTGAAGACGGCCTCGCGAACGCCGTCCCGTCCGATGGTCAGCGTCGCCGCGACGCTCTGCCAGTTCTCGGGCGGATAGTTTCCGATCTCGGTCCTGCTGTGGAAGATGAAGTTGCCGAGGCCGTAGAGGATGAGCCCGTTCCGGTATTCCTCGATACCGGAGAGGCGCGGCTCGCCGTGGCTGATGTAGAGATCCGCTCCCGCGTCCACCGTCGCGCGGGCCCAATCCTCCTGCCAGCCGGGCCCCGCGTCCACCTGGTAGTGCTGGTAGGCGATGACGAAATCGGCACTGGCGGAGGCCTCCCGAATCGCCGCGATGTTCCGGTCCCAGGCCCCATCGTCGTCCGGCGAGAGCATGTTGACGCCCGGCATCGAATCGGTGGCCGCGGCATCGGGCGGCGAGTTGACCGTGGCCAGCGCGACCATCCCCACGCGCAGTCCGGCCACGTCCCGGTACGCGGGCGCGGTCGCCTCAGCCAGCGTGCGTCCGGTCCCGGCATGGGTGAATTCGCGCTCGGCGGCCTCCTCGATGGTGGAGACGATGCCGGCGTCCCCGTAGTCCCAGGAGTGGTTGTTGGCCAGCGAGAGCAGTGAGACGCCGAGTTCGGCCAGGTAGTCCAGCACCTCGGGCCCCGCGCCGTGGAAGAACACGTCGTCGCGCGTGGGCCGACAATCGCAGCCGGGTCCCGCGACCGCCACCTCGAGGTTGGTGAAGACCGCGTCGGCTGGCGCGAGCAGGGGCGCCACCAGGCCAGCGGCGAGCAGAGTGCAGGCCCGTTTCCGTTTCATCCGGTTCCTCGCGTTCCCTCGGCCATGTGGCAAGACAGGGGACCGGCCCGGCTCTCGCGAGCGGACCGGTCCCGGTGGGCTCGCGAGAGCGAGCGGCTCCGCGACCCGATCTCCGCCTACATCGTGAATACCGACCTGCCCCGCGAGAACGTCTCCAGGATCGGGATGAACTCCAGGTTGGCCGGATCCGCGGTGAGCGGGCTCTCTCCGAGGATCACCAGGTCCGCCTGCTTCCCGACCGTGATCGAGCCCTTGGTGTCCTCCTCGAAGTACTGGTAGGCGCCCCCCAGCGTTACCGCATGAAGCGCCTGCATCACCGTCGGCCGCTGATGCGGCCCGAGGATGTGCCCGCTCCGCGTCTTGCGGTTCACCGTGATCGAGACCAGGCGCATCATGTGCGGCGGGACCACCGAGGCGTCGTTGTGGACGGTGAAATTCACCCCCCGTTCGAGGGCCCAACCCACCGGGCTGACGTTGTTGCCCCTCTCCTCGCCGAAGCTGCGGCGGTGCCAGTCGCCCCAGAAGAAGGCGTGCGCCGCGAAGAACGAGGGCACGATGTTCAGCTCCGCGGCGCGGTCCAGCTGGTCGGCGCGCATGAGCTGGGCGTGGATGATGACGGAACGGTGATCGGGCATGGGATCCATCTCCGCCACCCCCTCGGCCACGCCGTCGATCATGAGATCCATGGCCGCGTCGCCGTTGGCGTGCACGATGATGGGAATCCCGTTCTGGATGAGGCCGCCCGCAGCCGCCTTGTACTCGTCGGGGTCCATGACGCCGTAGGCCACGTAGTCCGGCGGTGCGCCCGGCGGCCCCTCTTCGTACGGGATCGTCACCCAGGCCGTGCGTCCCTGCGGGGAGCCGTCGAGCATAAGCTTCACTCCGGCCACCCGGAAGCCATTCTGGTACCCGCGCGTGTAGGGTACATCCGGAACGTCGCCGGGAGAGTTGCGGTTGCGCACGAAGGCGGCCAGATCCGCCTTGAACGGCTCGCGGTCGGCGGCCGCCTGGAAGGCTTCGGCCTGCGCCAGCGCGGTCCCGCCGTCCTGGATGGTGGTCGTGCCGTGGCTCAGATAGATGTCGATGGACCGGCGGATCAGGTCGTCCTGCTCCTCCTCGGACACGGGAGCCACACGCTCGAACGCCAGCAGTCCGCGGGCGGTCTCCTCCAACACCCCGTTGGGCTCCATCGAGCCCTCCATGCGGCGGACGTGGCCGCCGGGCGGATCGGGCGTGTCGGCGGTGATGTTGCTGGCCGCGAGAGTGGCGGAGTTGGTCGAGGTCAAGTGTCCCGACACATGGGTGAGGATGATGGGATGTTCGGTCGACGCCCGGTCCAGGTCCTCCCGTGTGGGATGCCGGCCTTCCTCGAGCAGCGAGTCGTCATACCCGCGGCCGGTCACCACTTGGCCGGGGGGAATGTCGTGCTCGTCGATCCAGTCCCGCACCTTGCGCACGACATCGTCGATGTTGTTCACGTCCCCGACCGGCGGGGGATGGAGCCCCAGCGACTCCTGGTCGCGCCCCGCCCCCATGAAGTGGCCGTGGGAGTCGACGAAACCGGGCAGGAGCGCGTTGTCGCCCAGTTCCACCACCCGGGTGGAAGGCCCTTCGAGCGCCATCACCTCGTCCCGCGAGCCCGCCGCCACGATGGTCTCGCCGCGAACCGCGACCGCCTCCACGGTGGGTTGCTGCGGATCCATGGTGACGATGTTGTCGCCGAAGAAGATGGTGTCCGCGGGCGCGCCTGCATCCTGGCTGCAGGCGGCGACGCCAAAGACAAGGGTGAACGCGACAACTACGAGGGCCTTTTTCGACCTGCTCATGACTCCCTCCACGCCTGGTGTGGGAACTGGTGCCCGGGCAGCGTACGCCCCGGGATTGCCTCCCATCAAGCCGCGACCCCGGTCGGGCCGCAGGCATCTTGCCAGCACCGTGGGCGGGCCCATACTACATTCTCCGGGTTGCATGCCCCGGGGGCCCGCGCACCCGGCGGCCCTTGATTCCCCTTCCGGACCGGTGCTCCCGCGCCGGTCCCGGTTCCCCCGAACGATCGACGGCTCCCGGAGGGCCGAACACTGGAGAGGATGGACATGGCGAAGAGAAGAATGACTCCCTCCGAAGCTCTGGTGGAGACGCTTGTCGCCGAGGGAGTGACGGATGTATTCGGATTGGTGGGGTCGGCGTTCATGGACGCCCTGGACCTGTTCCCGGACGCGGGCATCCGCTTCATCCCCGTGGCCCACGAGCAGGCGGCCGCCCACGCCGCCGACGGGCTGGCGAGAGTCACGGCAAGGCCCCAGGCCTGCATTGCCCAGAACGGCCCCGGCGCGGCCAACTTCGTCTCCGCGATCGCGGCCGCCTTCTGGGCGCATTCGCCGGTGGTGGCCATCACCCCGGAAACGGGCTCGCTGGGCATCGGCACGGGAGGCTTTCAGGAGCTGGACCAGATGCCGATGTTCGAGGCGCAGACCGTCTTCCAGGTGCGCGTCAACCGTCCCGAGCGCATGGGTGAACTCGCCCGTCGCTGCTTCTACCGCGCCAAGCTCGAACTCGGGCCCACGCAGCTGAACATCCCCAGGGACTACTTCTACGGGGACATCGAAGAGGAGATCTTCACGACCCCCACCCTTGGCGCCGGCCGTCCTCCCAAGGGGGATATCGAAGAGGCGGTCCGGATCCTGAAGGGTGCCCGCTATCCGGTCATCGTTTCCGGAGGAGGGGTGAGCCAGGGAGACGCCCTGGAGGAAGTCAAGGCGCTGGCCGAGCACCTGAGCGCCCCGGTGGTCAACACCTACCTGCACAACGACACCTTCCCCTACAGCCACGAACTGGGGTGCGGGCCGATCGGCTACTGCGGGTCCAAGGCCGCCATGCGCACCATTGCCAAGGCCGATGTCGTGCTGGCTCTCGGGACCCGGCTCGGGGTCTTCGGCCTTCTGCCCCAGTACGACATGACCTATTGGCCCGAGGAGGCCACCCTCATTCAGGTGGACCGGGACGCCCGGCAGTGGGGCATGAGCAAGATCCCGGCGCTCTTCTCGGTCGCGGACGTGAAGGAATACGCAACCGAGCTGCTGGAGGAGCTGAGGAGCGCGCTCCCGGACCCCGGGCGAGACGAGGCCCGCATCGCCGACGTCGCCCGCGAGAAGCGGGCCTGGGACGACGAGCTGGAAAGCTGGTCGTCGTCCGCGAACGCCTTCATGCATCCCCGGCGCTTCCTCTGGGAGCTGACCCGGGCGATGCCCGAGGACGCGCTGGTGACCACGGACATCGGCAACACCTGCTCGATCACCAACGGGTATTTGAGGTTCAGCGGCCCGCGGCAGCATCTCGCCGCCCTGACCTGGGGGAACTGCGGCTTCGCCTACGGCGCCGCGCTCGGCGCCAGGATCGGCAATCCGGCCGCTCCCGTGTTCGCCATTCAGGGAGATGGCGCATGGGGCATCAGCGGGCTCAGCGAAGTGATGACGGCGGTACGCGAAGAAATCCCGGTCATCGCCATTGTCATCAACAACCACGAATGGGGCGCCGAGAAGAAGAACCAGATCGACTTCTACGACAATCGCTTCGTGGGCACCAACCTGCGCGCCAACCCGGACTTCGCCAAGGTGGCCGAGTCGATGGGCGCCAGGGGCTACACCGTCGACGACTACCGCGATGTCCAGGACGTGGTGCGCGATGCTCTTGCGAGCGGCCAGCCGTGCGTCATCAACGCGGTGGTCGAGGGCGGCGCGAGGGTGCTTGCGGAACCCTTCCGCCGTGACGCGCTGGCAATGCCGACCCGTCATCTGGAAAAGTACGCACACCTGAGCTTGAGCTAGAGAGAAACCGCATGTCCGACACACAAGCGTTGCTGGCCGACTACGACGTTCAGGACATCCTCGAGAAGGACAGGAAGCACCTCTGGCACCATCTGTTCCAGCACAGGATTCTCGAGACCCAGGATCCGCAGATCTTCGTCGAAGGCGAGGGAGCGCGCGTCCGGGACATCCATGGGAACGAGTATCTCGACGGGGCCTCGGGCGGCGTCTGGTGCGTCAATGTCGGCCACGGACGTGAGAGCATCGCGAGGGTCGTCTACGAGCAGCTGCTGCGGCTGCCGTACTATGCGGGCGTGGTCGGCACCGTGCCGGCGGCCCAGTACGCGAGCGCGCTGGCGGAGTGGATGCCCGGGCTGGACCACATCTACTTCGCCAACAGCGGCTCCGAGGCCAACGAGAAGGCCATCAAGATGGTGCGGCAGATCGCGCACCTGAACGGAAGCGGGAAGTCGAAGGTCCTCTACCGGGACCGGGACTACCACGGAA
Organism: Longimicrobiales bacterium; assembly: GCA_965225805.1. Taxonomy (GTDB): domain Bacteria; phylum Gemmatimonadota; class Gemmatimonadetes; order Longimicrobiales; family Gaopeijiaceae; genus BD2-11. Next base: position 3,996,610 of record OZ245327.1, on the reverse strand, counting down.
CCACCATCGCCTGCCTGGCGGCAAGCGGCCAGGAGGAGCGCAAGGAGGCATACGGGCCTTTCCCGGATGGCTTCGCGGGGATTCCCCACGCGATGTGCTACCGCTGTCCCTTCGACAAGACCTATCCGGACTGCAACATCGAGTGCGCGCGCGCCCTGGAGGACGCCATCGAGGCGGAGGGCCCGGACACGGTGGGTGCCGTCATCCTCGAACCCATCACCGCCGGCGGCGGCGTCATTCCTCCAGTCGAGGAATATTATCCCATTATCCGGGAAATCTGCGACAAATTCGATGTCATTCTGATTATCGACGAAGTCGTATGCGGATTCGGGCGCACCGGGACCATGTTCGGGTTCGAGCACTACGACTTCATTCCGGACATTGTCACCATGGCCAAGGGCATGGCCAGCTCCTACGCCCCGATCTCGGCGGCGGCCGTGCGCGGTGAGGTGTTCGACAAGTTCCTCGAGGATCCGAGCGAGAAGTACCACTACTTCAGGGACATCAGCACCTACGGCGGATGCACCGCCGGGTTCGCGGCCGCCCTCGAGAACCTGCGCATCATCGAGGAGGAGGACCTGATCGAGAACAGCCGCGTGATGGGGGCGTACCTGCTCGATCGCCTGCGGGAGCTGTCGGACCACAGGAACGTGGGCGATGTGCGCGGCAAGGGACTGTTCGCCGGGGTGGAGCTGGTGGAGGACAAGGCCTCGAAGACGCCCGTTAGCGAAGACGTGATGGTCGCCGTCGTAAAAAAAGCCGCCGAAGAGGGCGTCCTGGTGGGCAAGACCACGCGCAGCGTCCCCGGCCTGAACAACACCGTCAACATGGCTCCGCCCCTGATCGTCACAAAGGCGGACGTCGACGAGCTGGTGGAGGCGGTGAAGGCCGGCATCGAGTACGGCTGCCGGGACGTGTGAGGGCGCATGACCAGGCCGTAAGACGACCGGCAGGACGATGACGCCCGGCTTCTACGCCCCCCACGACCACTTCCCGTGGGCGGGCTCCATCGCGGTGACCACGGTGAACCTGAACAGCCCGCCCATGGGGCCGGTCGAGAACATCGACGGCCTGGTCGACGCCCTGCGCGAGAAGGCCGGCGAGACGCCCGAGGGCGAATGGATTCAGGGATGGGGCTATGACGACACCCTGGTGGAGGACCAGCGCCACCCCACCCGCCACGATCTCGACCGGGTGTCGACCGAGCACCCCATCTACATCAGCCACACCTCCGGCCACCTGGGGGTGGCCAACACCGCGGCCCTCGGCATGGCGGGCATCACCGGGGACACGGAGCCGCCGCCCGGCGGCGTAATCCGCAAGGAGGCCGGCACCGGCGAGCCCGACGGGGTCCTCGAGGAGAGCGCCGCGTGGATGGTCATGGGCATCGTACCCCCCGCGACCCGCGAGCAGAAGCTGGAGGGCTTCGGGCGGGCCGTGCAGATCTATGTGGAGCAGGGGGTTACCACCACCGTCATCACCGGCGGCTCCGCCGAGAACGTGTCCGACCTGCAGATGGCGGAGCGGGAAGGGCTTCTGTCGCTTCGGGTCGTCACCATGGTGAGCAAGGGCGCGCCGGGCCTGCCGTCGCCGGCGGAGGCTGGCGGCTTCGTGTCCGGCTTCGGCGACACCCGCCTGAAGCTGGGCGGCATCAAGATCGTCCAGGACGGCTCCAACCAGGGCTTCACCGGCTACTTCACCGAACCCTACCACACGCCCTTCAACGGAGACTCCGAATGGCGCGGCTACCCCGCCCGCAGCCGGGAGGACCTCACGGCCATGGTCAAGGAGCTCCACCGCGCCGGCTACCAGATCGCCATCCACGGGAACGGCGATGCCGCCATCGACGACATCATCCACGCCTTCCGCGAAGCCCAGCGCGACTTTCCCCGCGAAGACACCCGCCACCGCATCGAGCATTGCCAGATGGTGCGCAAGGATCAGCTGGACGAGATCGCCGAGCTGGGCATCACGCCCTCGTTCTTCGTCGGGCACGTCTTCTACTGGGGAGACCGGCACCGGGACATCTTCATGGGGCCGGAGCGCGCGGCCGGGATCAGCCCCCTCAAGTCGTCCATCGACCGGGGCATCCGCTTTACCGTGCACGACGACACCCCCGTGACTCCAGTCGACCCGCTGCAGCTCATCTGGGTGTCGGTCAACCGGCTGACGCGCAGCGACCAGGTGCTGGGGCCCGAAGAGCGGGTCACCCCGCTGGAGGCGATGCGGGCGATGACCACGGACGCCGCCTGGCAGAACTTCGAGGAAGACATCAAGGGGTCGATCGAGCCGGGCAAGCTTGCGGACTTCGTGATCCTGTCCGACAACCCGCTTACGGTGGATCCCCTGTCCATCCGCGAGATCCAGGTGCTGGAGACGATCGTCGGCGGAGAGAAGGTCTATCGGCGCGGGGACTGACGGAGGCGAGGCGAGAAGCGCTGGGAATGGAGCTCCCAGGGTTGCGCCCCGCTCACACGCTCCGCACAATCAGCGCTATCCTTTCCCGGATTACGCTGCCTCAGGGAGCCGACGGTTGTCCTTGGCCCCGGTTGCAAACCTGAATGCACGTTCCAACGAGAGTTCACACTTCAGGGAGGTTCTCGTGCCACGATTTCTGGTTTCTCTCTTCCTGATCGCCGGTCTATTGCCGGCGACGCCCGCCCCGCCCGCCCCGCTTGCCGCGCAGCAGGCCGATCCCGAGGAGCCGGCGCCCGCCGAACTTGACGGGTCGTCTGTGCCGGTGGAGGGCACCGTCACCGGCACCGTGACCGACGCGGGGACCGGCCAGCCCATCTCGGCGGTCCAGTTGTCCGTTGTTGGGACCGGCCTGGGCGGCCTCACCAACGAGGATGGCCGCTACCTCATCCAGAACGTGCCGGACGGGCCCCAGACCCTGCGCACGGAGCGCCGCCGACCCCAGGGCCAGAATGCCTGGGCCGACAACGACTGCACCGGGTTCCTGCCTTCGGGCTACGTTCCCGCCTCCCGTGCCCGCTGGGTCGCCGACAACCTCGTGAACCTGCTCGAGGGCTGGAGCGACGCGGAGGTCGCCATGCGTACCCAGCGGCTCGCCCGGGCCTCTCTGCTGGCCGGGTTCAGCCTGTCCATGCTGGGAGCCGCGCACTGCTCGATCGCCCTGGACAGCGGCCCGGAGATATCCTCCATGCAGGGCTTCGCGGAGGCGGAAGAGCGCTTCTCGAACGCGCTTCAGTATGCGCAGAGTTCCGGGGCGACCGACATCGCCAACGCGGCGCGGTTGGGCCGTGCACGGGTGAGGCTGTACCAGGGAGACACGCAGGGCGCGCTGGCCGACGCCAGGGAAGTCCCCGAAGGCTTCCGGATGGACCTCCATCCTTCGGACGCGCCCAACCGGCTGAACAACCGCATCTGGGCCACCAACCTGTTCAACTTCAGCTTCGGGGTTGCACCGTGGACGCGGGAGCTGATGACGGGTGGCGTTCCCGACCCGCGCACGACCACCTACGACACCGGCCAGAACACCGGCTGGGCGCCCGACAACGTCTGGGGCCAGAGCAAGTACACGTCGGCGAGCTCGCCCATGCCGATCGCCCGATGGGAAGAGGCGCAGCTCATCATCGCCGAGGTAGTGGGCGGCGACGAGGCCGTGCGCATCATCGACGCGCTGCGCGACAGGCACGGACTGCCTCACTTCATGGGCATGGGCGACAGCGAGATTCGCCAGGCGGTCATCGATGAGCGGCAACGCGAGCTGTGGTTCGAGGGGTTCCGCGCCTACGACATCCACCGGCTGAATCTGCCGCTCGTTCCGGCCCCGGGAGAGCCCAATCAGCTGGGCGTCAAGGGCGGATCGTACGGCGACCAGACCTGCATCCCGATTCCGATCATCGAGACCTTCAACAACCCGACCATTCGAGGGGGAGCCTAGAGCAGCACATCAGCCCCAGGCTCGTTGACCAGGAACTGGCCATGAGCGTCACCGGGCGCTTTCTGAACGGGTCGATGTGACTTTCCTCGACGAGCTGCGGCGCCGGGCGGGGAAGCGGCGCAGGAGCGTCGTGTTTCCCGAAGGCGGGGATCCGCGAATCCAGGCGGCAGCGTTGATTGCGGCCGCGGACGGGCTCGCGGATCCCGTCCTCCTGGGCCCTGCCGACAAGCTGAGGCGTCAGCTGGGGAATGATCCACGCGCGCAGGGGGTTCGCGTCGTGGATCCGGCTGACCCGGGCCGTATCGAGCGCCATGCAGGCGTGCTTCGCCGGCTGAAGCGCTTCGCGGATATCGGCGAGCAGAAACTTCGCCGCCGGGCGTCAGAGCCCCTGTACCACGGCGCGCTGATGGTTCGCTCGGGCGAAGCCCACGGGGGCGTCGCGGGCGCGGTCTACACCACCGCTGCGGTGATGCGAGCCGGAATCCGCTGCGTCGGCCGGGCCAGCGGAACCACCACCGTCTCCTCCTCCTTCTTCATGGTGGTGCGGCCCTTCCGGGGCCCGGAGCCCGAAGTGCTCACATTCGCGGATTCAGCCATCGTCCCGGATCCCACGGCCGACCAACTCGCGGAAATCGCGGTCGCGTCGTGCCGCGCGCGCCGGCGCATCGTGGGCGACGAGCCCCGGGTGGCGTTTCTGTCCTACTCGACCCGGGGCAGCGCTGAAGGCCCCTCGGTGGAGAAGGTGCGCCGGGCCCTGACGCGCTTCCGGGCGATGAGTCCCGGCACTCCCGCGGACGGCGAGCTTCAGGCCGACGCCGCCCTCATCGAGTCGGTCAGCCGCCGAAAACTTCCCGACTCGCCGGTGGCGGGAACGGCCAACGTGCTCATCTTCCCCGATCTCGACGCTGGCAACATCGCCTACAAACTTGTCCAGCGGCTGGCGCACGCCGAGGCCCTGGGGCCGATCGTGCAGGGGCTCGCCGGCCCCTGGTGCGACCTTTCCCGGGGGGCGTCCGTGGATGACGCGGTAAACGTGGCCTGCATCACTTCACTTCTCGCGGACTGAAGCCGGTTCGCCTGACTGCCTACTCGCGCTGAGGACGCCATCCATGGGTGTCGACGCATTCGTCAACAAGTATATGCGGCCCGTTGCGGACGCAGTTTCGGAATTCATCTTTTTCGCCGTGCCGGTCGGCGGCACCGATGTCCCGCTGATCGTGGCGTGGCTCATCGCGGGAGGCGTGTTCTTTACCCTGTACCTGGGCTTCATCAACGTGCGGGGCTTCAAGCACGCCCTGGACCTGGTCAGAGGGCGCTACACCGATCCCTCGCAGCCGGGCGAGGTCACCCCCTTCCAGGCACTCGCGACCGCGGTGTCGGGCACGGTCGGAATCGGCAACATCGCCGGAGTGGCGGTGGCGATATCGCTGGGCGGGCCCGGAGCCACCCTCTGGTTGATCATCGCCGGCCTGCTCGGGATGAGCACCAAGTTCGCCGAGTGCACGCTGGCGGTGAAGTACCGTCATACAAACCCGGACGGCTCCGTCAGCGGCGGCCCCATGTACTATCTGCAGCACGGGCTGGAACTCCGGAACCTGCCCCGGGTCGGCCACGGCCTCGGCATGTTCTACGCCGCCGCCATGGTGCTCGGCTGCCTCGGGATCGGCAACATGTTCCAGTCCAACCAGGCCGCCGTCATCCTCATCGAAGTGACGGGCGCCGAGAGCAGCTTCTTCAGCGACAAGGCATGGCTGCTGGGCGTCTTCATGGCCATCACCGTGGCCCTGGTCATCGTCGGCGGGATCAAGAGCATCGCCCGGGTCACCTCCAAGCTGGTTCCCTTCATGGCGGTGCTGTACGTGCTGTCGGCGCTTGTGATCATCGGGATCAACGCCGACCGGCTGCCGGGCGCCATCGTCCAGATCTGGCAGGGGGCCTTCTCGGCGGACAGCATCGGCGGCGGCATGATCGGAGTCATGATCATCGGCTTCCGGCGGGCCGTGTTCTCCAACGAGGCCGGCCTCGGCTCCGCCGCCATCGCCCACTCCGCGGTTCAGACCGACGAACCCGCCACCGAGGGCTTCGTCAGCCTGCTGGAGCCGTTCATCGACACGGTGGTCATCTGCACCATGACCGCGCTGGTCATCATCACGACGGTCTACGATCCCTCGCTGGCCGATGCCGGCATCAACGGGATCGAAATGACCACGACCGCCTTCGAGAGCACGCTCTCGTGGTCGCCGGTGCCACTTTCCGTCGCGGCGGTATTGTTCGCCTTTTCGACGATGATCTCGTGGAGCTACTATGGCCTGAAAGCTCTCACGTATCTGACCGGCGAGAATCGGTCGGTGGAAGCCGGCTTCAAGCTGTTCTTCTGCGGTTTCGTGGTCCTCGGCGCCAGCGTGCAGCTCGACGCCCTGATCGATCTCTCTGACGCCATGATCTACGTGGTCGCGATTCCCAACCTGCTCGGGCTGTACCTGCTGGCACCCGTCTTGAGACGGGAGATGCACTCGTATCGGGAGCGACTCGGGCGCTACTGATTCCCCACACCACTCGCGGGGCTCGATTCGCTCGTTTTCTGTCCAGGAGAAGGAAGATGACCCGTCTACTCAAGAACGTTCTGGCCGCCATTGTCGGATATGTTGTCATGGCCTTCGCCGTCTTCGCCCTGTTCTCGCTGCTGTGGATGATTCTAGGGCCCTCGGGCTCCTTCAGTCCCGGATCCTGGGAGGTCTCCGGCGTGTGGGCCGCGGGGTCGGTCGTCGTCGGTCTGCTGGCCGCATACCTCGGCGGGCTCGCTTGCGCCAGGCTGGCACACGACCGGAAGGCAGTCTGGATCCTGATCGGCATCGTCGTCGCCCTCGGCGTGTACACGGCCCTGATCCCGATGGAGGTTGCGGCGGGCCCGCGTCCCGACGAGGTATCGATGATGGAGGCGACCACCAGCGCGCGGCAGCCGGGCTGGCTCACCTGGCTCAATCCGGTACTCGGCGTTCTCGGCGTCTGGTTCGGATCGCGGCGATTGCGCGCGTAGGACGTGCCGCGGACCGGACCACCCGCCTGTCAGCCGGTGGCATTCCTCGCCGGACCAACCCCCAGCCGGCCGCTGGTAGTTCCGCGCCGGGGCTAACCTCCCGCCAGCCGGTTGTATTTCCGCAGAATGTCGCGCAGCCGGTCGTGCGGCAGGGCGTGGATGGTCCAGTCGTTCGCCCCGGTCATGGTCTCGCCGGCGACCAGCGCGTTGATCACCGCCTCCTCGGTGCCTTCCACGGTGGCGCGGAAGATGCCGTCGAGGCGGCCGTTCGGGAGCATCTCCAGCCGAGCGGTGCCGCTGCCGGTCACGGTGGCCTCGCGGTTTGCGGTCGAGAATGCCATGAAGATGTCGCCCGACCCGCCCGTGGACACGCTGCCGTTGCGCGCAAGACCCAGGGAGATGCGGCGTGCGACCCGCTTGAGCTGGTTGGGCAGGAGGGGCGCGTCGGTGGCCACCACGACGATGATCGAACCGTCCCTGCGAGTGGGCGGCGGCTCGGTGGCCGGGTCCACGTCCCCCCCCGGCCGCTCGGGCAGCAGATCCGGGATCTCCTTCCCGACCGGCACCCCCGCGACCCGAAGCAGGTCGCGCGAACCGTAGTTGCACTGCACCAGCACGCCCACGGCATAAGTGGACTCGCCGACCTCGACGACCCGCGACGCCGTGCCGATGCCCGTCTTGAAGCGGTGGCACCGCATTCCCGTGCCACCCCCCACGTTGCCCTCGACCACGGGCCCGCCCGTTGCCGATTCCATGGCCGCGATCGCGTCGGCTTCGGTGACGTGCTGCCCGCGGATGTCGTTGAGCGTCCCGTCCCAGGTTTCCGCCACCACCGGCAGCGCGTTCAGCCACGCCCCATCCCCGGTCTCGACGCTCCTGGCAGCTCCGTAGCGGATGACCGCGTGGTGGACGATCCCGACGCTCAGGGTGTTGGTGATCATCAGCGGCGTGTCCATCATGCCGCGGTCTTCCACCCATGTCGTCCCGGTCATCTCGCCGTCGCCGTTGAGCGAGAACCACGCCGCGAACACCGGCGCCGGGTCGTCCTTGCCGCGTGGCCAGATCGCCGTCACGCCGGTGCGCACCGGCCCCTCGCCCACAACCAGCGGGCCGCTGCCCCGGATGATGGTGGTGTGTCCCACCGTGACCCCGGGCACATCCGTGATGGCGTTCAGCGGGCCGGGCGTGCCGTCGAACGGAACCCCCAGGTCGCGCGCCCGCGGCTCGGCCGCTTCCTGCGCCGCCGCCTGCCCTACTGTCACCAGCAGCGCCGCGACCACGGCGAACAAAGTCGTGTATCTCATGGATTCACCTCCGGTTCGGGTTGGGGGCCATCGACACCAGAAGAACCAGGCGTCCTTCGCTGCCGTTGCGCACCCCGTGCGGCTCACCCGGTCCGGACCACGCCAGCCCTCCCGCTTCCAGCGGGCGCGTCTCGGCACCGATCGTAAAGAGCCCTTCGCCCTCGATCACATAGTAGAACTTGGTGGCTCCCGCATGCGCGTGGACCTTCTGCTCCTGCCCCGGTTCGAGGCAATAGACGTCGCAGAACATCTGAGGCGTCTCGAAGAGACCCACCTTCCGCATCTTCCCGGAAGAGAAACGCGGGGCGTCTCCGGTGTGGATAAATGACATGCTTTCTCTGCTGGCGTGGATAATTCTGTGGACAAGTCAGCTTCAGGGGCACCATAACACGATCCTTCACCGTACACGACGGGGGAGTTCGCGGGCAAGGCCATGGGAATCCACCCTTGGGCCGACGCGTGCAGGCCGCAGAGCCGATCTGCAAGCGACTCGCACGAGCATCGCCCCTTTGCTATCTTCGCCCCTCGACAACCCGCAGGGAATCCAGGATGTGACCACTCCATCCCCGCTCGCGACCACAACCACAGACAGGGTAGGAACATGACACAATGCACGGCGCGCATGAGGCTGGGGGCTTCGGTTCTGGGGCTGGCGCTGTTCTGGGGATGTGCGGGTGACGCAAGCGATGACACCGAGGGACCCGACATGACCAACCCGCTCACCAGGCCGGCCGACCTCGCCGAGACCGCGCCCGACATGTTCCGTGCCCGCTTCCAGACCAACGAAGGCGCGTTCGTCATTGAAGTGAACCGCACGTGGGCGCCCAACGGAGCCGACCGCTTCTACGTCCTGGTCAAGAACGGCTTCTTCGATGGCGCGCGCTTCTTCCGCGTCATAGAGGGATTCGTGGCCCAGTTCGGGATGCACGCCGAGCCCTATGTGACGGCGGTGTGGGGGAACTACGCCATCCCGGACGACGCCGTCACCCAGAGCAACCTGCGCGGCTACCTGACCTTCGCCGCGACGGGGCAACCCAACTCGCGCACCACGCAGGTATTCATCAACCTCGGGGACAATACCAACCTCGACGGGATGGGATTCGCCCCCGTGGGCCGGGTGGTGGATGGCATGGAGGTTGTGGACGCCCTCTATTCCGGGTACGGTGAAGGCGCTCCGCAGGGTAATGGGCCCATTCAGCAGAACATCCGCGCTCGCGGCAACGCCTACCTGACGGAGAGCTTCCCCGAACTCGACTACGTGGAGCAGGCCACGATCGTCGGGGGTTAGCGCGCCGCTCGCACGAATCCGGTCTTTTTTGACAGCGCGAAACTCGGACTGTAACCTGTTCGTTGGGCGGAAGTCGGGTGTATACTTGGACCTCTGCTTGTTTCTGTTTTGAAGGGAACTCCCAGACGAGGAAACGCACCATGCCATCTTCCTGGCGAACCAAACTGTTGGGCGCGGGTGTGCTGGCCATCTTCCTGGCGCCGCCGATCGAGGCGCAGGAAAACGGGCGCATCACCGGGGTCGTAACCGAATCGGGTTCGGGAGGGCCGGTCTCCGAAGCGCAAGTCTACCTGCCCGACCAGGCCCTCGGCGGACTCTCGCGCGCAAACGGGCGCTACCTGATCATCAACGTCCCTCCGGGCACGTACACGGTGCGCGCGGAGCGCATCGGCCTCGGCTCGGCCGAGCAGGAGGTGACGGTAGGCCCGGGCGAAACCGTCAACGCCGACTTCGCCCTCGAGGAACTCGCCCTCGGCCTCGACGAGATCGTCGTCACCGGGACTGCCGGGGCGGCGCGCCGGCGGGAGATCGGCAACTCCATCGCCCAGATCAACGTCGCCGAGCTGCCCGACAGACCGGTGCAGATGGTCGACCTGCTTCAGGGCGCGGCCCCGGGCCTCGACCTGAGCGCCACGGGGGGCGAGTTGGGGGTTGCTCCCGCGATCCGCCTGCGGGGCAACTCAAGCGTTGCGATGAGCAACAACCCCATCATCTACATTGACGGGGTGCGCATGCGTAGCGAGCCGCTCGCGCATGTGGGCGCTCCCGACAACCGCGGGATTCGCGGCTCGAACACCTCGAAGACTCCGCTCAACTCCATCAACCCCGGCGACATCGAGCGCATTGAGATCATCAAGGGCTCGGCGGCGACCACGCTGTACGGCACCGAGGCGTCCGCCGGCGTGATCCAGATCTTCACCAAACGCGGATCCGTGGGGGCGCCCCAGTGGACCCTGGAGAGCCAGCAGGGCGCCGTCTGGAGCCGCAAGTTCGGCACCCCCGAGTTCCCGTATCTGCGCATGGAGCCTTTCAACAAGACCGGGCACAACCAGTACTACATCGCTTCGGTCCGGGGTGGTCTGGAGAACCTGCAGTACTTCGTCTCGGGATCCTTCTCCGACCAGGAAGGCTACCTTCCCAACGAGTTCAGCGACGAATGGATCACGCGCGGCAACTTCACCTTCACGCCGCTCCCCAACCTGCAGATCCAGTGGAACACCTCGTACTCGAGCGAGTCCGCGCAGCAGCTGTCCCAGAGCAACGCGCAGGGGCTCGGCCACAACGTGTACCGGGGCAAGGCGAACTACTTCACCGACGACTCCCCGGAGGTGATCAAGGCGAGCGTGCTCGACTTCGACATCCGACACACCATCGACCGCTTCACCACCGGCGGCACCTTTACCTACACACCGACGGCGGATCTGACGAACCGATTCACCATCGGGTACGACTGGTTGCAGCAGGACACGCGCAACCTTCGTCCCTTCGGTTTCCGCTTCCGGCCCAACGGCGCGCTGCTCAACCACCACTGGCAGAACCGGCTCGTCACCTTCGACTACGTCGGCACTTACAGCTTCGACCTGATGGACGGGCTGCGCTCCAACTTCTCCTGGGGCGGCCAGGCGGTCGGCGATGACGAGCACACGGTCGAGGCGTGGGGCGAGGGCTTCCCGGGCGCGGAGCAGCCCACCGTCAACTCGGCCGCGGCGACGCAGGGATTCGAGGAGCGGCAGAAGGTGTGGAACGCGGGCTTCTTCTTCCAGAACGTGTTCGACGTCGCCAACAAGTACTTCCTTACGGCGGGCGTGCGCGTGGACGGCAACAGCGCCTTCGGCGAAGGCTTCGGCCTGCAGGTCTATCCGAAGGCGAGCTTCTCCTGGGTGCTCTCGGACGAGGAATTCTGGGATCCCGGCATGGGTTCGCTGAAGCTGCGCGCGGCCTGGGGCAAGTCCGGGCGCGCGCCGGGCGCCTTCGACGCCGTACGGACCTGGGAAGCCGCGGGTCTCAACGATCGGCCGGCCTTCATTCCCCAGAATGTCGGAAACCCGGATCTTGGACCCGAAGTCACCACCGAGACCGAGTTGGGCTTCGACGCCTCCTTACTGGACGACCGGCTGGCGGTCGATTTCACCTACTACCGCCAGCTGACGACCGACGCGCTCTTCGCGGTGCTGCAGGTTCCCTCCAATGGGTTCCAGTCGAGCCAGCTGGAGAACATCGGCGAGTTGAAGAACGAGGGCTTCGAGGTGGCCATCAACACCACGCCCTACCGCAGCGCCAATTACGAGTGGAACCTCGGGCTCAACATCTCCACCAACAAATCCGAGGTGCTGGACCTGGGTGGCGCGCTGCCGTTCCAGGCTAGTCAAGGAGCCTGGATCGTGGAGGGGGAGCCCGTCCCGGTGGTGCGCAACCACCGAGTCACAAACCCCGAAGCGGTCGGCGCCCCCGAGTTCGAGCAGTACTACGTCTTCGGCCCCAACTTCCCCACCCTGAACATCGGTCCGAGCACGAGCCTGCGGCTGCCCGGCGGGATCTTCATTTCCGCGAGCGGCGAATTCAAGGGCGGCCACTACCTCCGCGACTCCAACGTCCATCCGGGGGGCATCAGCCGGGGCGGCAAGATGCCGTTGTGCTGGCCCTACTACGCGGACAAGGCCAACAACACCAACATCGAGTTGCAGCCGGACACGCCCGCTCTCTGGCGGGCCCGCTGCACCCCGAGCCTTATCCGGCGCATCGGCCTGGTCTGGGACGCGGACTTCTTCCGGCTTCGCAGCCTGAGCGCTCAGGTGCCGGTCGATTTCGCCTTCCCGGAGCGGATCAGCAGCGCGCTTCTGACCTTGGCCCTGAACAACTCCTACACCTGGAAGCGCATGCCGTATCTCGATCCGGAGATGCGCGGCAACCAGGGGGGCAGAGATCTCGCACAGGCCATCGCGGCCCGTAACCCGACTCCCATCAGCTTCCGGGCCTCGCTCCGGATCCAGTTCTAAGAGGAGAGCGGACGATGACCAGGATAATTAGCAGACGACTGACGGCTGTCGCGCTCGCGTTGCTGGTGGGTGCGGGCGCTTGCGAAGTAACCAACCCCGGTCCGGTGCAGGACGAGTTCCTGGACGAGGAGACCTCGCACGCGGCGCTGGTGCGCGGGGCCGAGCGGATGGTGCTGGAGACCGCCAACTTTGTGTTCTACACGCAGGCGATCATCACCCGGGTGCTCTTCCCGGGCGGAGACACCAACTCCCACCAGCCGAGCGTGCAGGGAGGATCGCTGCCCGCCACCGAGGTGAATGCGGATTGGGCCAACGTGCAGCAGGCGCTCTTTATCGCGGAGAGCGCGCTGGAGAGGGGAGTGACGGGCGAGAATCTGGCGCAGGCGCACCTGTGGGCCGGTTACACCTACCGGATTCTGGGTGAGAACTGGTGCCAGTGGCTCAAGGATTCCGGCAGCTCGCAGCCCCCGAGCGCGGCGCTCGACATGGCGGAAGAACACTTCACGGCAGCGCTGGGTGCGGCCGCCAATTCCAACCAGTCCAACGCGGCCTACGCCGGACGCGCGCAGGTCCGGGTGGCCAAGGACGATTGGGGAGGTGCGCTCGGCGACGCGGCGCAGGTGCCTCCCGCCTTCGTGTTCGCTGTGCATCCGGATCCCGACTTCGAGGTCACTCGCAGCCGGGTCGGGTGGGCCAACGCCGACCTCCCGTACAGGCAGTTCACACTTCTCTTCACCTTCTTCGGCGAACAGGCCGATCCCTCGAAGATTCCCGCGCTGCTGCCGCTCGATGCCAGCGACCTTCCGGTGACGGTCCCGGGTACGGGATACTATGCCGAATCGGGTGATCCCAGGGTCGCCTGGTCCACGATCCCCGACCAGCCCTTCGCCAACGCGTCGCTGCAGGGCTTCGGCCAGGTGCCGTGGAGCAACTTCACCTGGCTGGACGTGGACACGCCCGTCCACCTCGGGACCGGGGCCGAGATGCTCCTCTACCGGGCGGAGGGAATGCTCCGTGACGGCAACTATTCCGGCGCCATGGACCTCATCAACCAGGTGCGCTCGATGTACATCAGCGACCACACCGGGGAGCCGCTGGCGCCCTGGACGGGCATGAGCCTGGAAGAGGCGTGGACGCACCTGAAGACCGAGCGCATGATCGAAGGGCTGCTCGAGGGCCGGCGTCTGGTGGACCTCCGCCGCTGGGCGGCCGATGGTGGCTCCCCCGGCCGTGCGCCCTATCCGCAGTGGGAAGACCTGACGTCGCTGTTCGGTGAAGAGCCGATGGCTACCTGCTTCCCCATTTCCGAGAACGAAGTGCGCCGGAACCCCAACCTGAGCGGCTGATCGGATCCGGAGTACGAACGAGGCTGTGAACAGGAATCAGCGCGACTCCGGCCACCGGCGGAATGGTGGCCGGAGCGCGCGCAATGGTTATTATGCAGGATTGCGAGAGACCTGACTCCCTCTGGAGGGCTGTGAGATGAATTTCATCACGGGCAAGCACATACCCAGGCGGACATTCCTGCGCGGGGCCGCGGGCGTGGCGGTGGGACTGCCGCTTCTGGATGCCATGATCCCGGCGGGCAGCCGCTGGAGGGAGGTGAAGGCCGCGGTCGACAAGACGCGCCTGGTCGCCATCGAGATGGTGCACGGGGCGGCGGGCTCCAACGACTGGGGCGCCACCCAGCACCTGTGGTCGCCCGCTCAGCTGGGCCGCAACTTCGACCTGAGCACCGGCGCCCTGAGTTCGCTGGAGCCGTATCGCGACTACCTGACCATCGTGTCCAACACGGACTGCCAGATGGCGGAGGCGTTCCAGCCCAAGGAGATCGGGGGCGACCACTTCCGTACCAGCGCCGTCTATCTGACCCAGGCGCACCCCAGGCAGACCGAGGGCTCGGACGTGTACATCGGTGCCTCGATGGACCAGATGTACGCCCAGCACTTCGGCCAGGATACCCCCATTCCCTCGATGCAGCTGTGTATCGAGAACGTCGACCAGTCGGGCGGGTGCGCGTACGGGTACACCTGCGTCTACACCGACTCGATCAGCTGGGCCTCCCCCACGGAACCCCTCCCCGTCATCCGCGACCCGCGGGTGGCCTTCGACCAGCTCTTCGGGGCTGGCGGCACCCAGGAGGAGCGCGTGGCGCGCCGGCGCGAGAACCGGAGCATCCTGGACTGGGTTGCCGACCGGGCCGCTCGCCTGAAGATGGAGCTCGGGCTCGAGGACCGCGCGCGCCTGGAGCGCTACATGGAGAACATCCGTGAGCTGGAGCGGCGCATCGAGATGACCGAGGCGCAGAACCGGAGCGGCGAGGCGCGCGAGCTGCCGGAGGCGCCGGCGGGGGTGCCGGATTCCTTCCGCGAGCACGTCGAACAGATGTGGGACGTGCAGGCGCTCGCCTTCCAGTCCGACATGACGCGGGTCTTCTCCCTCAAGATGGGCCGCGACTCCTCGGCGCGTGTCTTCCCCGAGAGCGGTACCGACAAGCCCTTCCATCCGGCCTCCCACCACGGTGGCAACCCCGAGGCGGTGACGGAATTCAACCTCATCAACCGCTACCATGTGAGCACGCTTCCCTACTTCCTGGAGAAGCTGAAGGGAATCGACGAGGGCGACTCGAACCTGCTCGACAAGAGCATGATCCTGTACGGATCGGCGATGGGCGACCCGAACCTGCACAACCACAAGCGGGTGCCGTTCATCGTGCTGGGCGGAGCCAACGGACGCCTGGAGGGCGGCCTGCACCTGAAGGCGCCGGACGGAACTCCCCTGGCCAATGCGATGCTTGCGCTGCTGCACGCCCTGGGGCTCGAGGATGTGGACGGCTTCGGCAACAGCACCGCCGAATTCGCTCTGTCCATGCCCTCCTCACTGGCGGAGCAGGCCAGCAGCAGTTGACGAACCGGGCCGGCCCCGAAGCAGGGGCCGTTGAGGAAAAACTGCCGGAGGCGAGATGAAGGACGTAAGAGGAAGCGTGCGCCCGCGTCTTGACGTGGTCGCCGCGCTGCTGGTGTTGTTGGCCGTATCCGCGGCGACTCCCCCCGACTCCCCCGTCGCCGACGCGGCCATGCGCGGCGAGCTGGACGAAGTGAGGGAGCTGCTCAGGAGCGGGGCGGACGTGAACGCTCCGCAGAGCGATGGCGTCACCGCGATGCACTGGGCCGCCGAGAACGGAGATGCCGCGCTGGCCAGGGTGCTGATCTACGCCGGGGCCAACCTGGGTCCGCTGACCCGCAACGACGCCTACACCCCGCTGCACATGGCGGCGCGCGGCGGGCACGCCGAGGTGATCGAGCTGCTCGTGGAAGCAGGCGCCGATCCGGCCGCGGCAACCTCGTCCACCGGCGTGACCGCGATGCACCTGGCGGCCAAGGCCGGCAGCGGCGAGGCCATCCGGGTGCTGGCCGCCGGGGGATCAGAAGTGGACGCGCGCGACCAGCAGTGGGGGCAGACGCCGCTGATCTTCGCGGCCGGATTCAACCGCCTGGGGGCCGTCAACACGCTGGTGGAGCTGGGGGCGGATGTCTCGCTGACCGAGAACCTGCTCCACATGCCCACCCGCTACGCCGTGGACATGGCGGCCAAGGGGGCACGCAACGAAGTGCTGGAGTCCTTCCGCGCGCAGTCCGAGAGCCCGGATCTGTGGTCACCCACGCCCCAGCAGGTACAGGCGGCGTCCGAGGCGGCGTGGCGCGTGCAGGCCCTTTCTCCCGAGGAGATCATCGGCGAGGCCACCGAGCAGCAGATGACCGAGAACCAGCTCGCGCTGCTCGAGACCAACGCCCTGTCGTACCACGAGATGGTGGGCAGCCAAGGTGGGCTCACCGCGCTGCTGCACGCCAGCCGCGACGGTTACCGCGAGGTCGCGCGCGCCTTGCTGGACGCGGGAGCCGACGTCAACCAGGTGAGCGCCGGCGAGAAGACCAGCCCGCTCCTGATCGCGGCGATCAACGGGCACTTCGACCTCATGCTGGAATTGCTCGAGCGAGGCGCCGACCCCAGGCCGGCCGATCTCGCCGGGACCACCCCGCTCTTTGCCACCATCAACACCCAGTACGCCCCCAAGACGCGCTATCCCCAGCAGCAGGCCTTCAAGCAGCAGGAGGCCACCCACCTGCAGGTGATGGAGGCCCTGCTCGAGGCGGGCGCCGACCCCAACGTGCAGCTGGATCGCCACCTCTGGTACCTGGAGTACAACTTCGCCCAGCTGAGCGTGAACATGTGGGGCGCGACCCCCTTCTGGCGGGCGGCGCACGGGACCGACGAGAAGGCGATGCGGCTTCTGCTGCAGTACGGGGCGGATCCCAACATCCCGAGCCGCAGGCCGCCCTCGCGCAGGCGCGGAGGCTACGGTGGCGGAGGCGGCGGGGAGAGGGTGGACCCGTCCGGGCTGCCCCCGGTGCCCACCGGCGGGCCGGGCGTCTTTTCCATCCACGCGGCCTCCGGAGTGGGGTACAGCGGGGGTGACGGGGCCGGCCGCGCCGGGGTCTCGCACATCCACGTCCCCAACGGCTGGATGGGGTCGGTGAAGCTGCTGGTCGAGGAACTCGGTGCCGACGTGAACGCACGCGACCACAACGGCTACACCCCGCTGCACTTCGCGGCGGCGCGCGGGGACAACGAGCTGATCCTCTACCTGGTGGAGAAAGGCGCCGACCTGATGGCGGTGAGCCGGCGCGGCCAGACCGTGGTCGACATGGCCAACGGCCCGGTGCAGCGCATCCAGCCGTTCCCGGAGACCATCGCGCTGCTCGAGGGCATGGGGGCCATCAACAACCACAACTGCGTTTCCTGCTGACCGGAGGCGGGCCCGGGCCCTTGTCGGCCCCCGCCCGGTTCCTCCGTCCGCTCCTCACCTGCGCCCTCCTGGCGTTCGGGCTTTCCGAGCCCGTGATCGCTCAGGAGGGCGGTTTGTTTGCACGAACCTCCGCTGGACGGCGCTGAGGGGGGCGTGCACGCGAAACGGCCGAAGGCGTGCGGAGACATTCGGCGGCCAGTCTCGTCGCCTCACCCTCCCCTTCTGAGCCAGGCGTCCACGGGGCGGTCGTCGGCGGTCTGGGCGTCCTCGTCCACCCAGTAGTACGGGCCGAAGGGACGCGCCTCGGGCCACACCTCGTCAAGGGTGTCGGCCTCGTAGAGCACGCCGTTCTGCATCACGTACTCGATGTCCATGGTGTTGCGGATGTCGTCCAGGGGATTGGAACGCAGCACAAGCAGATCGGCCAGCTTCCCGGCTTCGAGTGAACCGATGTCCTGCTCGGCTCCCAGGAAGTAGGCCCCGCCGAACGACGCCAGGCGCAGGGCTCCGAGGGGACCCAGGCCGGAGGCCGCCATCCAGATCTCCCAGTGGATGCTGGTGCCGTGGTGCTCCCCGTGCCCGCCGAGCGCGCCGTTTCCGCCCGCCGCCACGATGTCGGCCAGCCCCTGCGCGATCAGCGGGAAGCTGTAGTCGGTCTCCGGGCGAAGCATTCGGCGGCGCAGGAACGCGGTCATGCGCCAGGGCATCCAGCGGCGCTGCTTCTCGTGCATCCAGACATCCGATTCCGCGTACCAATACTCGATGTTCGCCGCGGTCGGGCTGTCGAACATGAAGGGATTCGAGTAGACGGTTCCCGCCTGCGCGAAGAACCGGGCGGCATCCGAATAGAGCGGAATGACGCTCATCGGGTGTTCCTGCCCCGTGTAGCCGTCCATGGCCTGGCCCAGGTTGTATTCGAGCTCGTAGCCTTCGGCCGTGAGGTTGAGGTTCTTAGCGCGGGCCACGTCCGCGATCCACTGGCGCCGGTCGCGCCGGGGGTGCGAGTGCTGCTTGAGCGAGATCGCGCCCCAGGTCTTGAGGCGCTCGATGGCGTCGTCGGTGGCCGCGTAGTCGGAGAGTTCCTCGTAGGGCAGGGGATCGCCGGTGCTGAAGCTGCGCGGGCCGATCATGCGCCCGGCGCGGATGAGCTCGGCCGTGGGGAAGGCGTTCTGGGCCCATAGGGAGTTGTCGAGGCGGGTGGTCACGCCGTACGCGAGGTAGATCCCCGCCTCGTAGTCGCGCAGCGGACGGTGGCCCCGGTGCTCGCGGTGGCTGTGGGAGTGCATGTCGACGAATCCGGGCACGATGGTGCGTCCCGAGGCGTCGATGACCCGGTCGGCGCCCTCCGTGTCGCACTCGCCGGCGCACACGATGCGGCGTCCCTCGACCACCACCGTCCCGCGCTCCAGAACCTCGTCCTGGCCGGCGCCGGCGAGCGTCACCAGGCGCGCATTGGTGAGCGCCACCCGCCCGGCCACCTCCCGTCGCGGCACCACCAGCCGGATGTCGAAGGTGTCGGCGCGCTGGCCGCTAACGTCGTGCCGGTAGTAGCGGGCGGCGCTCCCGAACTCGACGGTGGAGGCGTCCCGCCAGCGCACGAACAGACCGCCCGTGCGGCTCAAGCGCTGCACCGGCAGGGAGCTGTCGCGCCGGTTCAGGGTGACCGGGCCGTCGTTGCCTTCCGCCTGCGGGAGCGGGGTCACCCAGACGTCGTTGGCCTCCTGGAAGGCCAGCCAGCGGCCGTCTGGCGACGGTGCGATCTCCTCGGCGGACTCGAGGATCATGTGAACTGCGCGGTCCCCTCCGTGGGTGCCGATGGAAACGACCGCGACGCCCTCGTTCGTGATCTCCGGGAAAAAGACGCGACCGCCGGGGCCCCAGGACGGGGCCAGGATCGCCGTCCGCTGCACACGCTCGGGGCCACTCCCGCTGGGGAGCGAGACGCGGGTGAGATGTGTGCCCTCCCCGCCATCCGCCGGGAAGAGCTCCAGGTCCCACCACGGGTTGTGCGTGACGGTGCGTCCCCGCAGGGTGGCCCCCGACCCCCGCGCGACCACGATTTCGCTCCCATCCGCGCTCCACGCCGGATGCACGTATTCTCCCCGCAGCGCGCTGACCTGCACGGGCATACCACCTCGCGCGCGCACCTTCCACAGATGGCCACCCCCGGTGTCGTCGAGAGTCGTAAAGGCGATCCACTCCCCGTCCGGCGACCATGCGGGCCCGAACTCCTGGACGGGAGCAAAGCCCTCCGGGGTGAGCCGTCGCGGCGTCCCCGAGGGCAGATCGGACACCCAGACGCGCCCCACGGCCTGGAAGGCCACGGTGGAGCCGTCCGGCGAAGCGGTGTGCCAGCGCAGGAACCGGGCCTCGAAGGGTCCGTCCTCGATGCTGAACTCGAGCCGCGCCCGCTCCGATATGGTGCGCTGCACCCTCGCCTCGAACGGGACCGGACGCACGTCGCCGGACGCCACGTCCACGAGCCCGATGCCCCCGCCCGCAGAGATCACGATCGTGCCGCCGTCCGCCGACCAGGAATACCCGGGCAGGACGCGCAGGCTCTTGTCCCCGCTCTCCACCGCGATGTTGATCGGGTCGACCAGCTTCCTCTCCGCCCCGGTCTCCAGGTCGAAGAGCCAGAGCGCGGTGCGCGGGCTGAAGCGGTGTCCCTTGAACGATACCGTGCCCGCCGGCAGGTGGCGGGCGAAGGCCAGCCGGCGCCCGTCCGGGGAGGCCTCGGGAGCGAAGGCGCCGCCGCTGGAGCGCCGGCCGGACCCGGTGCTGAAGGAAGTCCCGCTGGTGATGTCGAGGATGTGCCCGCTCCGGATGTCGACCCGGCGGACCTGGTAGGCGCCGCTGAGGGCGTCCCGGTCGCGCCCCCCCTCGACGTCGTGGTAGTAGACGTAGCGCCCGTCGGGGGAGACCGACGGCCAGTGCGCGCCGCCGTCGTCCACCAGCCGAACCCCCTCGCCCCCGTCCCTGTGGTGCATCCACAGGCCCAGGCCGTTCTCGCCCACCCCGCCCCGGGCGATCGGATCCCGCCGCACCACGATGAACGCACCGTCCGGCGTCCACGCCGGCGTGACCGCGCGCGAATTCAGGTCGTGAAAGACCGGCCGCGCGTTCGAGCCGTCCGCGTCCATGACCCACAGGTTGTCCTGTCCGCCGCGGTCGGAGATGAAGGCGATGCTGCCCCCGTCGGGCGAGATGCGCGGGTGGTAGTTGACCGCCACTCCGCTCTCCTGGGTGAGCGACTCGGCCGCGCCCCCGTCCGCCGGAACCCGGTAGATGTGACCCAGCAGGTCGAACACGACCCAGGAGCCGTCGGGCGCCACATCCACCGACATGCGCGTCCCCTCGGTGGTGGTGAAGTCGATCTCGCGGGTCTGGCCGCGGGGCAGGCGAACATCCCATCCGTCCTGCGCGGACGCCGGGCCAGAAGAAATGAGCAGGAAGGCCGCGGCCATGCCGGAGAGGAGAGGCGTCGTGATCGAGGGGCGCATGCGTGACCTCCTGGGACTGGCGGCGTGATCGAAGGCCGCGCAACGGGACCTCGGGCTGGGTGCGCGCCATCCCGCCGCCGGTCATGACCCGCCCATTCGAAAAGAGGTCCCCATTCGCGACCGCCCGTTGACTCGGAAAGTGCCTTCCGGCGCGACCGGCGCGCAAGCAAACCACGCTTGACAGCGACTCCCTTTCCCCCGCTATTCAGGTTTGTGTTGGTGTGTCGACTTCACGTCGGCCGCGCGCATGAATTCGATGCGTTTATCCATCGAGGGGAGGCACGATGAGGATACTTGTCGCCGGAATGATGGTTCTCGGCGTGACCATTACGGGCATCGAGTCCGGGCTTTCCGTGGCAGAAGGGGCGCCCCAGGGCGACGACCCCGAGCGTGCCGGATCGCCCACGGTCCCGGCGAACCGCGCGCGCGCGCCGCACCCGGCGCCGGAGAGCCTCACCGACGTGGTGCAGATCTACTGCGTTGTCTGCCATAACGATGTCCTCCTGACCGGCAACACCACGCTGCAGGGCTTCGAGGTCGAGCGGGCGACTGACAACGCCCAGGTCGCCGAGCGCATGATCATGAAGCTGCGTGCCGGCATGATGCCGCCCCCGGGCTTCCCCCGGCCGGGCGGTGACTCGCTGCTGGCGCTGGTGGAGACCCTCGAGTCCACCCTGGACGAGGCTGCGGCGCGCAATCCCAACCCCGGCAGCCGCACCTTCCAGCGCCTCAACCGCGCGGAGTACGAGGCCTCCATCGAGAGCGTGCTGGGGCTCAGGATCGACGCCGGGCTCTATCTGCCGCTCGACACCAAGAGTGCCAACTTCGACAACATCGCGGACGTCCAGCTGCTTTCCCCCACGCTCATGGACGCCTATCTGAACGCGGCCGCCGAGATCAGCCGGCTGGCGGTCGGCAACCTCGAAGTGCTCCCGAGCGAGACCACGTACTCCAAGTCCGGCTACTTCTCCCAGTGGGAGCGCGTCGAGGGGGCTCCCTTCGGCACCCGGGGCGGCATCTCCGCTCTCCACAATTTCCCTGCCGACGGCGAGTACCTCGTCAAGCTGGCCTTCGACCACACCACCACGGGCGAGTTCTTCGGCAACGTCACTCAGGGCGAGCAGATCGAGATCTCCATCGACGGAGAGCGCGTGTCGCTGATCAACGTCGATCAGTTCATGGACGTGTCCGACCCCAACGGTGCCAACCAGCAGAGCGAGTCGTTCTTCGTCACGGCCGGGCCACATCAGATCTCGGCGGTCTTCCTCAAGCAGTTCGAGGGACCCGTACCCGACCTCATGTCGCGCCACGACTGGTCGCTGGCCGATCGCCGCATCGGCGCGGACGGATACGGCATCACCGCCCTTCCGCACATCAAGGACATGACCATTGCGGGCCCGGCCCGGGTGACCGGCGTTTCCGAGAACCCGGTGCGCCGCCGCATCTTCACATGCCGTCCCACCGCCCCCGAGGAGGCGGAGGTGTGCGCGCGTGACATCGTGACCCGCCTCGGCTCGACGGCCTTCCGGCGCTCCCTCTCCGAGCTCGATTTGTCCGAGCTGATGGAGTTCTACCGCCAGGGCAAGGAGACGGGCGGCTTTGAGACCGGCGTACGGCTGGCGCTGCAGGCGATTCTAGCCAGCCCCGACTTCGTCTTCCGCTTCGAGCCGGTCACGGGAGGGGAGCGCGACGGCAGCTACCGCATCAGCGAACTGGCTCTCGCCAGCCGGCTCTCCTACTTCCTCTGGGGCACGCCCCCCGACGAGGAGCTGGTCTCGCTGGCCGAGCACGGCCGGCTTTCCGCCAGCCTGCGGGGTCAGGTCCAGCGCATGCTCGCCGATCCACGCTCCGACGCTCTGGGCACCCGCTTCGTCTCCCAGTGGCTGCGCCTCCAGGATCTGGATCTGGTGCATCCGGACCGCCTGATGTACCCGAACTATCATCAGCAGCTGGCCGACGCCATGAAGAGGGAGACGGAGCTGCTCTTCATGAACCTGGTGCAAGAGGATCGCAGCTTCCTCGAGTTCTACAGGGCCGACTACACCTTCGTGAACGAGCGGCTGGCGAAGCACTACGGCATTCCGGGGGTCGTGGGCGAGGCCTTCCAGCGGGTGGAGTACCCGGACGACCGCCGGGCCGGCATCTTCGGCCACGGCAGCGTGCTCACCCTGACTTCGGTGGCCAACCGCACCTCTCCGGTGCTGCGCGGCAAGTGGGTCCTGGAGGTGATTCTCGGGACGCCGCCGCCGCCCCCTCCGCCGGGCGTGCCCGACCTTGAGGAGATCGAGGCGGTGGAGGGCACCACCATCCTGACGACGCGCGAGCGGATGGAGAAGCACCGCGCGAGTCCGGTGTGCAACGCCTGCCACCAGTTCATGGACCCGATCGGTCTGGCGCTCGACAACTTCGACGTCACCGGCAAGTGGCGCATCCGGGAGAACGGCATCCCGCTCGACACGCGCGGCCAGTTCTACGATGGCAGCGACGTGACCAGCCCCCAGGACCTCCGTGCCGTGCTGCTCCAGCGCCCCGAGCCGCTCATCCGGAACTTCACCGCGAACCTGATGGCATATGCCCTGGGTCGGCGGATGGAGTACTACGATCAGCCCGAGATCAGGGAGATCGCGGCCAAGGCCGCCGTTGAAGACAACCGCATGTCGGCCTTCATTCTGGGCGTGGTTGAGAGCGAGGCGTTCCAGATGAAGAGCGCCGCCAGGGTCGAGGACGCGCAGAGCGGAAGCTGACCGGGCGGAATGGACGGCGCCGGTTTGACGCCGGCGCCGACCCTATTCAGCCGCGTTCACGGTTCGGACGTGACCGGCCGCGGAGTATGCGAGGATCTGCCGGTCAGCCGTCATTAGCGGCGTGTCAAGATGGCGCGCGGTAGCTACGATCAGGCGGTCGGCCGGATCGGCATGGAGATCGCCCGGTAGCCGCACGCTGTCGATCGCTATCGCTGGTTCAATGGGCACGAGCGTGAAGCCGGGCAATGAGAGAACGTCCCGGATCCAGCGGCCAAGCTCCTGGCCGAGCCGCAGGCGCCCCCGTTCGACCAGAAGCGCAATCTCCCAGGGTGTGATCGCCGATATCCCCAATCGATCCGTTCGGACGGTTTCCTCGATCAATCGACACGCCGCCGGCCCGAGCCGACGATCGCCGTCGACCGCCCAGATCAGCACATGGGTGTCGAGTACGATCAACCGAGAGACGCCCAGTCGGACGGGTCGGCTGCCGGCGTGAACGGATCGTCGTAGGCCAGCACCGAACCCCGCATCGCTCCTATGACCGACGAGGGCCGGTCCTCCCCGGGCAGCGGTGACAACAGCGCGACCGGCCGGCCCCGGTTGGTGATCGTCACGGGTTCGTGATCCTGATTCATCCGCTTGATGACCCGCAGGCACCGGGCCTTGAAATCAGCCGCGCCAATCGTCTTCATCGGTCTTCTCCGCTGGGACCGGCACATGTACATCTAGAAATGTACACATCGGGCGCCCGGTCGATCAAGTCCGCGCTGTGAAAGCCGGCGTGCTGCGATCACATCATTCCGTCGCAGGGCTCGTCCTCCGGCCGAGTTCCGTCTCGAGCAACAACAACGCCGACTTGTTGTCCCCCGCCAGACGCAGCCGGTCGACGATGTCGGAAGCGACCTTCTCCTCATCCACCTGCTCGTTGACGAACCACTGCAGCATGACCTGAGTGGGGTAGTCCGCCTCTTCCATGGAGAGACGGTAGAGCTCGCCGATCATCGCGCTGACCTTTCGTTCGTGCGCCAAAGCCGCTTCGAACACCTCAAGCGGTGACGCGAAGTTCGAGGGCGGCGCGTTGATGGTGCCGAGCGTCACCCGGCCATCGCGGTCGTTTACGAAGTCAAAGATGCGCAGCGCATGTGTTCGTTCCTCGTCCGCCTGTATGCGCATCCAGCGGGCGAAGCCTGCAAAGCCGGTTGTCTCGAAGTGCGCGCTCATCGACAGGTAGGACTGGCTCGCGTAGAACTCCTGCGTGATCTGCTCGTTGAGCGCCGCCTCAACTCTATCTCCAATCATCTGCGTGTGTCCCGTGGGTTGGTGAACAAGGCTTGTTCCGTCTGAGTTTCCGGGTTGGTGATACCCCGTGCAAGGGCACATATGGTCCGGTGGTCGCCGCGAGGGATCCTGGCCCCGGACAGGAGTCCGTGCGCGTCCGCATCCGCATGAGCGCCGGTTCTTGCAATCTGACCAAGTATCTGGATAAGTTTCTATCCATGATTAAGATCAACATAGCAGAGGCGAAGGCTGGGCTGTCCGGCTATCTGACGAGAGTCGAGCGAGGAGAGACCATCATTCTCTGCCGCCGCAACGTGCCCATCGCCGAGATTCGTCCGGTACCCACCGCGCCCGCGAGGAAACGACCGATCGGGATCGATCGCGGCATGACAGTGCCGGACAGCTTCTTTGAGCCCTTGCCCCGTGAGTTCCTGCGATTCTTCGGGGCCACCGGCGAAAAGCCATGAAGCTGCTGGTGGACACGTGTACCTTCCTCTGGCTGGCGGCTGCGGATCCGCAACTCACGAGGGCGGCCCGGTCTGCGCGCTTCTGCCACCCCTGCACTCTGATCCGTTCGACCGGGGATTGATCTCTCAGGCCATCCTGAACGGTCTGACGATCGTTACGCCCGACGATGCAATCGCCGCCTATCCGGCGCCGGTGTTGTGGTGATCGCCTGGAGCCGGTCCAACTTGCCACTTGCAGGCCCCGGCCGCGCCCCGTCAGGTGCCGAGTTCAGTACCCTGGTGCCCTTCCCCCGCGCCGGGGATCGGACCACGCGGTGAGCAGGTCGTCCACGACGACGATCATCTGGACATCGCCGGAGAGCCCCCCGTTCGACTACGACGTGACCGAGCGTCTCCAACCGCGAAACGGTTTCCGGCGCGAGCGCTCCTGCCTCGTGCGTGTCTTTACTCCCGCCCCATGCGTCCATAGCTTTGTTGCTCCCCGTCTCCGGGGTTCCTTGCAGAGCCTTGGGGACGCGGAGCGCACGAGTGAGGATCGCCGGCGGGCTCATCCGCTGGAGGAAAGTCCGAGCTCCGCAGGGCAGGGTGCCGGGTAACGCCCGGGCGGCGTGAGCCGACGGAAAGTGCCGCAGAGAGCAGACCGCCGATGGCCCTCCGGGGCACAGGCAAGGGTGAAAGGGTGCGGTAAGAGCGCACCGGGCCGCTGGCAACAGGGGCCGCATGGCAAACCCCATCCGGAGCAAGGCCGAATAGAGGACGAGGAGTCGCCCGCTCCACCCGAGTCCCGGGTAGGCCGCACGAGGCCGGCAGCGATGCCGGTCCCAGATAGATGATCCTCCCCCGTCTTCGGGCGGGGACAGAACTCGGCTTATTCCGTGCGCTCCGCGCGTGGGGAGCAGGCGGTTGCAGCCGCAACACGCGCCCGTAGCTCAGCTGGATAGAGCGCTGCCCTCCGGAGGCAGAGGTCACAGGTTCGAATCCTGTCGGGCGTATCGCTCCTCCGAGGAGTCATTGCATCGCTTCTCGCGGGAGCCAGCCATTTCCCCGGGCGATGTTGGCGCTCGGGCGATGCCCCGCTCACACGCCGGGCCGGGG
The DNA here is from genome assembly GCA_965225805.1 of Longimicrobiales bacterium. Taxonomy (GTDB): domain Bacteria; phylum Gemmatimonadota; class Gemmatimonadetes; order Longimicrobiales; family Gaopeijiaceae; genus BD2-11. The sequence continues at coordinate 3,970,184 of OZ245327.1, read as the reverse complement.
GATCAGCCGTAGCGGCCCTCGATGTAGTCGGCGGTCTGCCGGTACTGCGGGTTCAGGAAGACGTCTTCCGTGCGGCCGTGCTCGATCACCTTCCCGATAAGCATGAAGATGGTCTCCTCGCTGACTCGCCGCGCCTGGGCCATGTTGTGGGTCACGATCAGGATCGTGAACTCGCCCCGCAGCTCCCGGATCAGCTCCTCCACCGCTTCCGTCCCCTTGGGGTCGAGCGCGGAGCAGGGCTCGTCCATGAGCAGCACGGTCGGCTTCACCGGGAGCAGCCGCGCGATGCAGAGCTTCTGCTGCTTCTCCAGTGATAGCTCGGTGGCCGTGTCGTCGAGGCGGTCCTTGACCGCGTCCCATAGCAGCACCTTGCGCAGCGCATCCTCGATCAACTCCTCCCTCCGCGAGCGCGAGACGCGTTGCCCGCGGGCGTGCAGGCTGTGCCCGAAGATGATGTTGTCGCGGATGGAAAGGGGAAGGGGATTGGGGCGCTGAAACACCATCCCCACCTGCTTTCGCACCTGTACCAGCTCGACGTCCGGCGCGTAGATGTCCCGGCCCAGAATCTCGATGCTTCCGGTGGTGCGGACGTACCCGAGCCGCTCGTTGATTCGGTTGCAGCCGCGCAGCAGGGTGGACTTGCCGCAGCCCGAGGGGCCGATGAGAGAGGTGATGATGCCCTGCTTGATGTCCAGGTTCACATCGAAAAGAGCCTGAAAATCTCCGTACCAGAGGTTGAGATCGCGGGCCGCGATCGCAGGGGGTGCGGAAGCGGGGCTGAACTCAGCCAAAACGTCCCTCGATATAGTCATGAGTGCGCGGATCCTTCACGACGCCGCTGAAGATCTGCGCGGTGTAGTTGGTCTCGATGTGCTCGCCGGTGAGGAAGAAGGCGGTGCGGTCCGCAAGGCGCCGGGCCTGCTGGACCAGGTTGGTAACCAGCACGATCGACATCTCGTTCTTGAGGTCCTTGAGGACATCCTCGATGCGCATCGTGGTGACCGGATCCACGGCAATCGAGAATTCGTCCAGCAGAAGGAGATCGGGTTCCTGGGAAAGCGCGCGCGCGATGGTCAGACGCTGCTGCTGGCCGCCGGAGAGGAGGCTCCCCAGCGAGTTGAGGCGGTCCTTGACCTCGTCCCACAAAGCGGCCCGCCGCAGACACCGTTCGACGATCTCGTCGAGCTCGCTCCGCTTGCGCACGCCTCGCAGGCGCGGTGCCAGGGCCACGTTCTCGAAGACCGTCAGCGGCAGACCCACGGGGAGCGGGAAGACCACGCCGATGCGGCTGCGGAGGGCGTAGACGTTGCGGACCCGGCGGATATCGTGCCCGTCGAAAGTGATGTGACCCTCGACCTCCATTTCGGGGATGAACTCGTCCATGCGGTTGAGCGCGCGCAGGAAGGAGGTCTTGCCCGAGCCCGCGGGACCGATGATGCCCAGGATCTCGTTCTGACGAATCGTGAGATCCAGGCCTCGCAGCGCGACATGGTTGCCGTAGCGAATCGTGAGGTTGTGCGCGATCACCTTCGCGGGAGCCTCGTTGGCCGGGGCTCCGCTTCCGTTCAACGCGCCGTCCGCTACCATTTCTTCCTTCCGCGCACGTAGATGCGGAAGGCGATGGAGAGTGCGTTCATCACCAGCACCATGGAAATCAGAACGAGCGCCACGCCGAAGGGCAGCGCGTCCGGCGCGTCGGGAACCTGGGTGGCGATGACGAACAGGTGCAGCGACATCGCCATGGTCTGGTCCAGAACGCCCTGGGGCAGGAAGGGGAGGAAGAAGGCCGCGCCCGTGAACATGATGGGGGCGGTCTCTCCCGATGTGCGCGACACCTCGAGGATGATTCCGGTGAGGATGCCGCTCAGGGCGTTGGGGAGGACGATGCGGCGGATGGTCTGCCAGCGCGTCGCTCCCATGTTCCAGCAGGCCTCGCGGAAGGCCCTCGGCACCGCCTGCAGCGATTCGCGGGCGGACACGATGACGACCGGGAGCGTCATCACCGCCAGTGTGAGGCTGGCCGCCAGGATGCTGGTGCCGAAGCGGAAGAAGAGCACGAACGCGCCCACCCCGAAGAGGGCGTGCACGATCGACGGCACCCCCGCCAGGTTGATGATGGCGAGGTTGATGGTTCGCGTGAGCCAGTTGTCGGGCGCGTATTCGCTGAGGTAGACCGCGGCCGCCACCCCCACCGGCACGGAAGCGATCAGCGCGACCGTCACCAGCCACACGGTTCCGACCAGGGCGGGCAGGATGCCACCCGCGGTCATCCCGTCGACCGGGGGGGTGGTGAGGAATTCCCAGGAGATCGCGGGGCCGCCCCGCACGACGAGCAGGGTGAGGACGATCACCACCGGGACAATCAGCAGCGCGGTCATCATCCCCAGCAGGTTGCGCACCAGCCGATCAACCCTGCGATCGCGAGCGTTGAGCGGGGTGCCTTCGAACAGGTCCCTGGGTGCCGTCGTCATCGCCTCCTCCGTCAGCCCTTCCTGCGGATTCCCCGCACGACCAGGTCGGCGGTGAGGTTGATTGCGAAGGTTACCGCAAAGAGCAGGACGCCCAGAGAGAAGAGTGCCCGGTAATGGTCGGAGCCCACGGCGGTCTCGCCGAGTTCCGCGGCGATGGTGGCTGTGAGCGCGCGTACGGAATCGAAGACGCTGTCGGGGAGGTTGATCGCGTGGCCGCTGGCCATGAGCACGACCATGGTCTCGCCGAAGCCGCGCCCGACCCCCAGCAGCACCGCCGCGACGAGTCCGTTCCTGGCGGCGGGAATCACCACCTTGCGTATCACCTGCCAGCGTGTGGCGCCCAGCGCTTCCGCGGCTTCGCGATAGCCATCGGGGACCGCCTTGAGGGCGTCCTCGGCTATCGTGGTCATGATGGGCGCCGCCATCAGACCCAGAATGACCCCCGCGTTCAGGACATTGAGCCCGATGGGAACCCCGAAGGTGTCGATGATCAGGGGATTCATGATGCTGAGCCCGATGAAGCCCCACACTACCGAAGGGATGGCGGCGAGCAGCTCGACCAGCACCTTCAGAAGCTCGCGCACCCGGCCGCGAGCGAATTCGCCGATGAAGACCGCAGCGGCGAGCGAGAAGGGAATCGAGACCACCATGGCCAGGCCGGTGATGCTGGCTGTTCCCACGATCAGCGCCAGCGCCCCGTAGGTGGGCTCGATCACCGACGTGGGCCGCCAGGCGATGGAGGCGAAGAACTCGCGCGCGTCGAATTCGGTGAACACGAAGCCGAATCCCTCGTGGGCGATGAAGACGAAGATGCCGATGATGAAGAGGATCGCCGAGATGCCGCCCACGAAGACGAGGAAGGTCACGGCGCGGTCCATGTACCAGGCGGGACCGCGGCGATCGAAGTCGCGCGAGCGAGCCAGAGCATCAGGGGTCATGGGCAGAGAGTCCTGGGCAGCAGCCACTCCTCGTGATAGCTCACGGCATGGTCGCGGCTACAGGACACATTCGACGGATCTCGCCGGGGTGTACCCCAGTTCCAGCATGATGCACTGGCCTTCCTGGCTCAGCACCCAGTCCAGGTATTTCCTCACCTCGCCCACGGGATCGCCGGGCGTGTACATGAGAAGAGGCCGGGAGATGGGGTAGCTGCCGTTCAGTGCGGTCTCCATGGAGGGAGAGACGCAAGATGCATCCTCGCCGACGATCAGGCAGGGCATCTTGACCTCCGGGGTGGCGAAGGCGAACCCGCTGTAGCCGATCGCGCACGGCGTGTGGGCGACCAGGTCCACGACATCCTTCGAGCCGTGCATGTCGTGGGACCCCAGCTTGAAGTCGTAGTTGCCCAGAACCGCTTCGCGGAAATAGGCGAAGGTGCCGGAGTTGTTCTGGCGGCTGACGCGCACGATCTCGTCCGACGGACAACCCGGAACCTCGATGCCCAGCTGGCTCCAGCGCTCGATCGCCCCGTCGTCTCCGTAGATGCCCGCGAGCTGCTGCATGCTCAGGACGTCGAGAGGGTTCTGGGCGTGGATGTAAACGGCCAGCGCGTCGTAGCCGACCAGATGCTCGATGGGGTCGTTTCCATTCGCGCGTGCGGCGGCGATTTCGATGGATTTCATCTGACGGCTGGAGTTGGCGATGTCGACGGTGCCGTTGATCATCGCCGAGATACCCGTGCCGGAGCCGCCCCCGGAGACTGCGACTGCGACGGCGGAATCCACCGCGCTGTACGATTCCGCCCAGGCCTGGGCTACGTTGACCAGCGTATCCGATCCCTTGTTCTGTATCACCTCCCGGGCGGTGTACCGGGAGGCCCCGCCGCAAGCAACCACCAGCATCCACGCCAAACTGGACAGGCCAGGTCTCATTCTCCGGTCTCCTCGCAGGTCATCTCTCGATTCGGGTCGGCCAGTGCGGGATCCGGGCACGGGCCACAGTAAAAGCTACCTGCGGGGAAGACGGGTCGGAACCGCCGGAGAGGCTGTGAAGGGCCTCTGTTACGAAAGTGTTGCCTAATCGCGCGCCGCGGACGAGGCCGGACCGGCGCGCACCAGCCTCCACACTCCCACCGTCAGGACCGGCACCACAAAAACGGCCAGGAAAACCCAGGTCATGGTGCCGTAGCCTCGTGCGATCAGATCGATCAGCCCGAACTGTGCGATGATGGCGCCCCCCGCGAGCAAGCCCACTCCGATCCCGGTGCGCAGCCCGGCGGGCATGCTCGCCCGGCGGCGTGCGTAGATCGGCGCGATGCGCTCGTTCACCGCGTGGATCATCCCCGCGCCGGTTTCGATCAGGGTGCCGAAGAGCACGAGCTGGAACGCCAGCTGGAACCAGCGCATGCCGAGCAGTTCGAGGAGGGCGTTGGCGGGCACGGTGCGGTCGAGGATCTCCGGGTACTGTCCAGCCATGGCGAGGTAGAAGAACAGCCCGGGGATCATCGCGATCGGGCCGGCGAGCAGACCCGCGGAGACCGCCTCTCGGCGCGAGCCGATATGCCGCACGACAAAGAGGAGTCCGGGAATGATCGCAAGGTTGTAGGCGGCGTAGCGCACCCCTCCCAGGAACCAGCCTTCACCTACCGGAACGGTCGCGAATTTCTGCGAAATCTCTCCCCCGAAAGAGATGAAGCAGAGGATGAAGAAGAGGACGAAGACGGCGTACAGCACGAAGGACCAGCTTGCGAAGAAGCGCTCGATGGTGGCCGAGCCGCGAAACACCAGATACCCGATCGCCGCGATCATCCCCACGACCCCCGCGGCGTAGCTCAGACCGAAGGTCTCTTCGAGAATGCTGCCGGCCGCGGCCGCGATGACCGCCAGCACCAGCATCAGGAACGCGAGATACGCCGCTTCGTACACCATCCACCAGCGCCAGCCCAGCAAGCGCCTGAAGAAGGTCCGGTAGTCGTAGGTGGAAAACCGGCGCGCGAAGTCGAAACTGACTGCGCAGGTCGCGCTCCAGATGACCATGGAAACCAGCACCATGGCCAGCAGCCCGCCGCGGGGGCCGTGCATGAGGAAGAACTCGACGAGTTCGCGTCCGGTACCGTAGCCGCCCGCGATCACTACCGACTGAAAGACGAATCCGGGGAGCAGGTAGCGGCGAAAGAACGAGTTCTGCGGGGAGGCGCTCAAGGTTCGGCTCTCTGAAGCGGAGTCTTGCCGGGCCCACGCGGGCGGAAGTTGCGAACTTCAGCCTACCGGAGCCGGGCCCGGATGGCAAACCGCCGAGTCTATATGCCACGCCGTCGGGCTCAAGTACGGCACGCATCTTGCAGGTACATGTCGGCGTCAAACCGATTCTCGCTGAAACCAGGCGCACCGTCGTCGCGTAGGTCAGCGGGAAACAGGGGAGAGAAGGATGAGCACGGAAGAACGCATCAGGCATCTGGGAAGAGCGGCGTCAAGGGCGGAGGACGAAGGGAGGCATCGGGAAGCGCGCATTCTGCGACTTCTGGCGCGCGACGCTCGCCCGGTGTCCGCCGGTGCGACGGAGGTTCACAGGGTTCCCCTGCTCGGTTCGAAAGAATGAGAATCGGCTGAATCGAGTGTGTGGTGGGGTGGCGAGCCCCCGGGCCGGCTGAGTCAAGTGCCGGTCCGGGGGTTCTTGGTTTTTCGGAGGCTGCCGGACGGCCCCTGGCTGTCCCCCGACCCGGGTTCCCCGGCCGCCGAATGGTATGGGGTCCGCAGTGCCACCGGCTTTTTCGGCGTCTTCTTCGCCCTGAGATTCAGCGTCTCCACGAGCAGCGAGAAGCCCATGGCGAAGTAGATGTACCCCTTGGGCATGTGGTGGCCGACGCCCTCGGCGACCAGCGACATGCCGATCAGGAGTAGAAAGCTCAGTGCCAGCATCTTCACGGTCGGATGGCGAAGGACGAACGTCCCGACCGTTTCTGCCGAGAGCATCATGACCCCCACCGCCAGCACGATGGCGATCACCATGACGGCCACATGCTCTGCGACTCCCACCGCTGTGATGACCGAGTCCAGGGAGAACACGATGTCCAGCAGCACGATCTGCGCGATGACACCCGCGAATGAGGAGCCCCAGCGCGCCTTGCCGGCATCCTCGGTTTTCCCCTCGTCTCCCTCTAGCCGATGATGGATTTCCGTTGTCGCCTTCATCAGGAGGAACATCCCGCCTGCGATCAGGATCAGGTCGCGCCCGGACACGGCGTGTCCGAACACCGAGAAGAGCGGGACGGTGAGGCGCATGATCCACACCAGCGAGAACAACAGCATAATCCTGGTGAGCATCGCGAGCCCCAGACCGAGCTGGCGCGCGAAGGGCTGCCTTTCGGGAGGAAGCTTGCCCGAGAGAATGGTGATGAACACGATGTTGTCGATGCCGAGAACGATTTCCAGAACCGTCAGCGTTCCCAGCGCGATCCAGGCTTCGGGAGAGGCGATCCATTCCATGGGCGATCCGGGGGTGGGGCGTTTATCTTGGGTCCGGGACCATGGTTCGAAGGCCCCGTGGTCGAAAAGCTAGAACCGCCCGCACGAGGAGCAAAGCCGTGAGATCAAGGGCAAGGGATTGGCGCGCGTTCGGATGGACGTTGGCCAGCCTGGCGTTGGGTGCCTGTGCAGGGGAGGACGGGACGCGCGATCCGGTGTCCGGCTCCCCCGAGGATGCCGAGTCGGCTGCGGAGACCATCACCGAGGCCGACTTTCGGGGACGGATGGGCGTTCTGGCCCATGACTCCATGCGCGGCCGGGCAACGCCCAGCCCGGAGCTCGAAGAGGCCGCCCGCTGGATCGCTGGGGAATTCGCCGCCATGGGGCTCGAACCCGGCGGGGGCGGCGGGGAGTTCGTACACCGTTACGCCTTCCGCCCGCGGCGCGCCGGGGGCGATGCCCCCCCGGTCGACGCGCCCAACGTGGCCGCCATGCTGACAGGCAGCGACCCGGAGCTACGTAACCAGTACGTCGTGTTCAGCGCCCACATGGACCACGTGGGGGTGGGACAACCGGATGCGAGCGGGGACAGCATCTACAACGGCGCCGACGACGACGCCTCCGGGACGGTGGCGGTCATCGAGATCGCCGAGGCCTTCGCCACGCTCGCGGAGCCCCCGCCGCGGTCGATGGTGTTCCTGCTGGTGAGCGGGGAGGAGAGGGGCCTGCATGGAAGCCGCGCCTATGCCGACAGTCCGCCGGAGCCGGTCGCCTCGGGGCGCATGGTGGCCAACCTCAACATGGACATGGTGGGCCGCAACTGGCCCGACACCATCGTGGCCATCGGCAAGGAGCACTCGGACCTGGGAGCGACGCTGGAGCGCGTCAACGCGGCCCATCCGGAACTCGGCATGACGGCCATCGACGACCTTTGGCCCGAGGAGAACTTCTATTTCCGATCGGACCACTTCAACTTCGCGCGAAACGGCGTCCCCGTCCTCTTCTTTTTCAACGGAACCCACGAGGACTACCACAGACCCAGCGACGAGCCCGAGTTGATCGACAACGACAAGGCGGCCCGGCTGGCGCGCCTGGTCTTCTACCTGGGGCTCGAGATCGCGAGCGCGGACGATCCGCCCCAGTGGGATCCCGGGAGCCGCCGGATGATCGTCGAAGCGATCGAGAGCCGGCGATGACCGCCCGGCTGATGCCGCTGACGGAGTACCGGGAGTATCCCGTGCGTGAGATGAGCGTTCGCGCGCGCGCCTTCCGAGAAGACATCCGGCGGCGGCGCACCGTGCGGGACTTCTCACCACGTCCGGTGCCGCGCGAGATCATCGAGGATTGCCTGCTGGCCGCCGGGTCCGCCCCAAACGGCGCCAACCACCAGCCGTGGCACTTCGTCGTGGTGGGCGACGCCGGGCTGAAGAAGCAGATAAGGGAGGCGGCGGAAGACGAGGAGCGGGCCTTCTACCAGGAGCGCGCGCCCGATGAATGGCTGCGCGCGCTCGAGCCGCTGGGCACCGACGAACACAAGCCTTTTCTGGAAATTGCGCCCTACCTCATCGTGATCTTCGCCGAGAGCTATGCCCTGCTGCCCGACGGCACCCGCCGCAAGAACTACTACGTCAGCGAGTCGGTTGGCATCGCCACGGGCCTGCTCATCGCAGCCCTCCACCACGCGGGGCTGGCCTCCCTCACCCACACGCCCAGTCCCATGCGCTTCCTGAACCGGATTCTGGGACGCCCGAGGAACGAGCGCCCGTTTCTGCTGCTGGTGGCGGGGTATCCGGCGGACGACGCCAGGGTTCCCGTCATCCGGAAGAAGACCCTCCGGGAGATCGCGACCTTTACCGAATAGCGACCGTTCGCAGAACCGGGGGTCGCCGCGCCGACCCGTACACGATGACATCGGCGCGCGTCCCGGTCCCCTCGCATTACGCCTGCGTCTTGAATAAACTGCGCCCCATGAGCCCCCGGCAATCGCGGGCGGCCGCGTACGGTTCCACCCGGTCAACAGACGAGGGACGATGGGACGCCTGAACGTAGGCAAAGGACGGGACTCGGCGGAAATCCGCGCCTTCACCAAGGCGATTCTGCGTGATCTCAAGGCCCTTGAGGAGATGCTCTCCCGGGGGATGATCGAGTCCGGGATCCGCCGCTTCGGCGTCGAGCAGGAGTTCTTTCTGGTGGACCGGGGCTGGCGTCCCGCGGCTGTTGCCCTCGATGTCCTCGGTCACCTTCCGAGGGGGACCTTCACGACCGAGCTGGCACTCTTCAACCTGGAGGCCAACCTCCAGCCCAAGCTCCTGACGGGCAGGTGTTTCTCGGCCATGCAGGTGGAGATTGAAGAGGTGATCGGCAAGGCGCGCGTCGCCGCGCAACAGGAGGGGGCCGATGTCGTGTTGTGCGGCATCCTGCCTACTCTGGGCAAGTCCGACCTCTCCATGGACAACATCACGCCCATGCCCCGCTACTACGCCCTCAATGATGCGCTGAACCGCATCCGGGGCGGATCGGCGTACCGGCTGCGCATCGAGGGGACCGACGAGATCTTCGTCGAGCACGACTCGGTAATGGTGGAGGCGTGCAACACCAGCTACCAGGTGCATCTTCAGGTTTCCGCGGAGGAGTTCCCGAGCTTCTACAACGTGGCCCAGCTGGTCACGCCGCCCGTGCTCGCGGCCTGTGTCAATTCGCCGATTCTCTTTGGCAAGCGGCTGTGGAGCGAAACCCGAATCGCGCTCTTCGAACAGTCGATGGACACGCGCAGCGCCACCCCCCACCTGCGCCAGACGAGCACGCGCGTGCGCTTCGGCGAGAGATGGATAGGGAATTCCGTGGCCGAGCTCTTCCAGGACGACATCGCGCGATTCCGGGTACTGTTGACCGGGGAAGTATCGGAGGATCCCTTCGAAGTGCTTGGACGGGGCGGCGTCCCGCGACTTCCGGCGCTTCAGTTGCACAACGGCACGGTGTACCGCTGGAATCGCCCGTGCTACGGGATCAGCGAGGGCAAGCCCCACCTGCGCATCGAGTGTCGGGTGCTGCCGTCGGGTCCCACGGTGATGGACGAAGTGGCCAACGCAGCCTTCTGGATCGGCCTCGTCCTCGGCGGCGCCCGGGAATACGGGGACGTGTCCAGCAGGATCGACTTCGCCTACGCCAAGTCCAACTTCGCGGCCGCCAGCCGCATGGGGCTCGATGCCGGGTTCCACTGGCTTACCGGGGAGACCGTGAGCGCGCGCGATCTGTTGCTGGGCGAGCTGCTGCCGTTGTCGCGGAACGGGTTGGAGGAGCTCGAGATCGAGCAGACCGAGATCGACCACTACCTCGGAATCATTCAGGGGCGCATCGAGTCCGGCATGACCGGCGCGATGTGGCAGCTGAACTCGCTGCGCGGCATGAGCGAACAGGGATCGGTCGCCGAGTGCATGACCGCGCTCACCTCGGGGATGGCTCACAGGCAACGGGATCCCCGCCCGGGGCACACATGGGAGCCCGCTGAGATCTGGGAGGCGGGCGGCTGGCGCTTCAACTACATGAAGGTCGAGCAGTACATGGTGACCGACCTGTTCACGGTGCATGAGGACGAGCCCATCGAGCTGGCCGCTTTCCTGATGGACAAGCAGAACATCCGCCACGTGCTGGTGGAGGACGACGACCACACGCTGGTCGGCCTGGTCTCCTACCGCGCCATTCTGCGCCTGGTCGCTGATTCCGGAGCCCCGGGTTCCGCCGAGTCGGAGCCGATCCGCACCATCATGGCGTCCGACGTGGTCACCGTGGAGCCCGAGACCTCGACTCTCGACGCCATCCGCATCATGCGCGAGCATCGCGTCTCCGCCCTTCCAGTGGAAAAGAACGGCAAGCTGATCGGAATCATCAGCGAGCGGGACTTTCTGCCGATCGCCTATCAGCTGCTGGAGGAGAAGCTGGAGGCGGTCTGAGGATGCGTGAACCGCCGCGGTTCGATTGAGGCAGCCCGGCGCGGCGGTAAGTGATGCCAGCTGAGAAGCGGGAGTTCGCCCGCGAATTCAGATCTTGAGGTAGATGCGGCGCTGGTGCAGCAGCCAGGCCACGCCGAGCCACAGCGCGACCTGCGCGAGCGCGAACGCCAGCGAGCCGTTGTAGCCCCCAGCCCACGACTGGAAGCCGTTGCGGAAGATCGAGTCGTAGAGGGACGAGCCTTCCGCGCCACCCACCGGGATCCGGGTCATCGTCTTGGCCGCCATCCCCGACGCCACGAAGATGGCGATCGAGTTCATGCCGCAGGCTGCCAGCGGCGCGCTCCAGACGCCTCGCCAGCGCTTCAGGTCGAGGGCCCAGTACATCGTCCCCAGTACCAGGAGCGCGGTTCCGGCGGTGAAGACCGCGTAGGAGCTGGTCCACAGGTTCTTGTTGATGGGGAAGACGGTGTCCCACGCGAGTCCCAGCAGGACCAGCGCCGCGCCCGCCGCCCACATTCCCGCGGAGAGTTCACGGCCCGGCCGTCCGGACCGGAGCCACTCGCCGCAGAAGATGCCGAGAAGGCATGTGCCGATCGCAGGGAAGGTGGAGAGGAGACCTTCCGGATCCCAGCTGCCCGCCCAGAGGCGGCCGTCCATCAGCAGGCGGTCGACATGGCCGGCGAGGTTTCCGTCCGGCGAGAGATCACCCGTGCCGTATCCGGGAACGGGTACGAGCATCATGAGGGCCCAGTAGCCGAGCAGGAGCGCGACGGTCGCGACAACCCGCCCACGGGCGGAGGTCCAGAGGTACAGCCCCGCCGCGGCGAAGTACACGAGCCCGATGCGCTGGAGCACGCCGTAGAGGCGCATCTCGCCGAAGTCGAAGTCCGGAATGGCGCGCATGGCGAGGCCGATCGCGATCAGAATCAGCGAGCGGCGGGCGACGTGCCCGAACAGCTCCCGGCGCCCGGTTCCGCCGGCGAGTCGGCGCCGGAACGAGAACGGCATGGCCACGCCGACGATGAACAGGAAGTACGGGAAGATGAGGTCGGTGGGGGTCCAGCCGTGCCACTCGGCGTGCGCCAGCGGCGCATACACGTAGGCCCAGCTGCCCGGGTTGTTGACCAGCACCATGCCCGCGATGGTCAGGCCCCGGAACGCGTCCAGGGAGAGGAGGCGGGGGGGTGAAGAGATGGCGTCAGGCATGTCCGAGTCCGCCGGAACGGGAACGGCTATCCCAGGACCGCAGCTTGCCCCACCACCTCCGCGAACGCGTCCCCCATCTTCTCCAGCGCTTCCAGCAGCTCGTGTTCGGGCGGGCCGAACCCCAGCCGCAGGTAGTGATCCATGCCGAAGTGGTCACCCGGCACGACCAGCACGGACTTCTCGGCGCGGAGCTTCTCCGCCAGCTCGCTCGAGTTGATGGGGGCGTCGTAGCGGACGTAGCAGATCGCGCCCGCGTCCGGGCGATGGTAGCTGAAGAGCCCGTTGTGTGATTCCATCCACTCGGTGACGAGCGGCAGGTTGTTCCGCAGGATGGCGCGGGTGCGGGACAGGATGCGATCACGGGCTTCGGGGGCGAGGGCGGCGGTCGCGAGGATGTCGGAAAGGGTCGCCGGTGTGATGGTGATGAAGTCGGTGCGTGCCCACAGGGTCTCGGTGATGTCGGCCGGGGCCACGATCCAGCCGATGCGCAGTCCCGGCGTGCCGTAGGCCTTCGAGAGCGAGTTGGTCACGATGGTGCGCTCGTACTCGCCCCACATCGAGGGCGTGGTGACGCCGGAGACCTCCGCGCCCTGGTAGACCTCGTCGGACAGGATCCACGCGCCCACCCGGTCCGCGGCTTCGACGATGCCCCGGCGCGACTCCGGGGTGAGGCACGCGCCGGTCGGGTTGTTGGGATTGGTGATGAGGATGAAGCGCACATCGTCGTCGAGGATGGAGCGCAGCTGGTCGAGGTCGGGTTGCCAGCCCGTTTCCTCGCGCAGCTCGAAGGGGCGCACCAGGCCGCCGAAGTTCTGCACCAGCCCGGGCACCTGCATGTAGTTGGGGACCATCACGGCCACCGGCGCGCCCGGCTCCATGAGCTGCCAGCAGGCGGCCATGTTGGCTTCCGCGCCGCCGGTGGTGACCACTATCTCGTCGGGGGCGACGTTGTCGTACAGGGCCGCGATGCGCTCCCGCAACTGGTCCGAGCCGTTCGACTGTCCGTACCCCAGGCGCGCCTCTCCCAGGTTCCCGGTACCCGTGAGTTCGAGCAGCTCCTCCAGGGACAGCGGGTCCACGCCGCTCTCGGACAGGTTGTAGCGAACGCGATGTTCGAAGACGGACTGCCAGCGTTCCATTTCGAATCGGGTCAGCTTCACGGGCGTACCTCCTTGGCTCCGCGCCGTGCGGGGGGCGCGTTGATGTTGATTCGGGACCTTCGGGCGTTGTCGGGGTCGACGGCTAGCGGATTCCCACCAGGCCGCGCACCGATTCCATGAGCGCCGGGCTGTCCCAGCCGGTGCCGTGCCGGAAGACGATACGCGTGTTGCGGATGTGGCCGTCGGCTTCCACGTCGCCCTCAACGACCACCAGATCCGCCCGTTTGCCCACCTCGACGGTGCCCACCTCGTCGAAGATGTCGAGCACGCGGGCGCCGTTGGCGCTCATGATCTCCACCACCTCGGGTGCGGTGAAGCCAGCCTCCAGGAGCAGCTCGAAATTGCGCTGGTCGCCCAGCCCCGGCGGCGCCGCGCCGTAGCCCGTGGGATCCACGCCGGCCGCGAGCAGTCCTCCGGCCTGTACGAAAGCGTATTCGTAGTCCATCGCAACGCGCAGCAGCTCGGGGGAGAGGCCCACCCCGGACGCAGGGTCGGCCGCCCGGATCTCTTCCGCCTGCGCCCGGACATCGGCAGCCACTTCAGGGGCCAGAACCTCCCACACGCGGGGATCGATCGGTTCCCGGCCCGGTACCGATATCTCGTAGACGGCGAGCGTCGATGTCATCGCGACATCGTTGTCGATCATGTCGCGGAAGGTCTGCTGGACCTCGGGGCCCTCCATGTCGAGGTCGCCGTAGCCGTTGCGGAAGCCTGGTGGACACTCGTCGGGCTGCTTGGCGGGATCGTACTCGCTGTTGGCGAAGAGGCCGTGCTCCAGGTTGTCGATACCGAGCGCCACCGCCTCCCGGTATCCCACCGAGCAGAGGTGGGCCGTCACGTTGATGCCGTGGTTGTGGGCTTCCTCAATCGCGGCGCCCAGCTCGGCTCGGCTGATCCACGTGTACGCCTTGAACCAGCTCACGCCCTCCTCGGACCAGTATCGCACTACCCGACGGGCGGACTCGGGCCCGTCCAGCTGCGCCATCGTGCGGCTTCCCCGCTGCCCGGTGAGGTAGGGTCCGGTGACGAAGATGGTGGGGCCGACGGCGAGCCCGGCCTCGACTTCGTCCCGAAGGTTGATTTCCTCGTAGGGGGCGCGGGCTCCCGTGGTGCGAATGGTGGTCAGACCCGAGGCCAGATAGAGCCTGGGGGCGCTGAAGGAGAGCTGCGCCGCCCGCCCTCCGGCCGCCGTGTAGAAGCTGTGGTTGTGCAGGCCGATCAGCCCCGGTATCACGGTGTGTCCCGAAAGGTCGAGCACTTCCGCGCCGTCCGGGACCTCGACCGCGCCGTCGTCTCCGACCGCCGCCACGCGTCCGTCCGCGATGACGACGGTCTGGCCGGTGCGCGCGGCCGCACCGGTGCCGTCGAGCAGCTTCACTCCGGTGAGCGCGACCGGGTCCGCATCCACGGCGACCAGGTCGGCGAACTGCTGGGCGGCATCCACCTGCGGCTCGGCCGCGACGGGTTCCGGCTCGGGGGCTGCCGCTTCCTGCTGTGCGGGTGCCTCGCATGCCGCGGCCGACGCCACAAGAGCGGCAAACAGCACGGTGTTCGCGAACGGGGCATGTCGCTTCTGTGGATTACTCATGGGTTCTCCTCCACTTGGTGTCGTTCCTGAGGATCAAAAGGCAGAGCCCGCGAGCTTCGCACAATGGGGCCGCCCGTCGGGACGTGTGTCCCACACCCGCTTCCACAGCGGAACACCTCGATCCCGGACTGGCCACCACGGCGACGCCCACTCGGAAACGCCCACCGGGAATCGCGTTCCGCTACGGCTCCACCTCGAAGACGAATTTCATTCCGGCTTCCAGGTGCTCCGCGATGTGGCAATGGACCATCCAGCGGCCCGGGTTCGACAGTTCCAGAAGGATGTCGGTGGTGGAGCCGGCCGGTAGCAGGACGGTGTCCTTCCACACCAGGTTGTCGTTCGGGACCTCGTTCTGCGAGAGCACCAGGAAGCGCTGCCCGTGGATGTGGAGCGGATGCTGCATCGCGTGGAAGGCATTGCGGTCGTTCTGGAGCTGGATCCTGACCACGTCCCCTACCCGGAAGCGCCAGCCGATCTCCATGTTGTCGCGTCCGGTCCCGGGCTCGCGCAGGATCCAGCGCGCCTGCTCGCCGTCGCTCGCCCAATTCATGACCGGCATGGTGCCGCTCCACTCCACCGGGTTGAAGTACACCCAATCGTAGAGCATCGACTGTTCCACGGGTCGGGGAAGGTCCCCGACCTCCAGAGTAAGCGTGAGGGAGAGATCGACGGGGCGATCGAAGTGTTCGCGGTAGGCGTCGATGTCCCGGGCGACATCCTCGTTTTCGCGCAGCGTCCGGAAGGCATGCGCATGGTCGAGCGGGGTGGGTTCGGGGTCCACGATGACCTTGCCCATCACCCTGGACTCGCTGAAGAAGACGCCCTCCCGGTGGCTGATGGCCTGCACGCGGTTGGCGAGAGCGAACTCGCCGGCTTCCTCGAAGCGCACCTCGACCACGTAGCGCTCCGCCGGGGAGATGACGACGCTCTCGGCCATGACCTCCCGTTCGAACTTGCCCACATCGGAGGCCACCACCTTGACGGGGAGGGTGCGGACCGGGAAACCCTGGCCGAGGCCGGGCTCCGGTGGGCCCGCGTCTTCCCGGGCGGCGCCGGCTTCATCCGCCGGGGACGCCGAGTCGTCCTGAGAGTCATCGACTTCATCCGACGGGGAGAACGACAGGTTGAAGGTCCGGGTGTTGGAGACGTTGGTGAGGAAGAACCGGACGACCTCGCCCCGCTTGGCGCGGAGCGTGTACTCCGGCTCGCCGTTCACGAGCAGCATGTTCCCAAAACGGCCCGTCAGCGCGTAGTTGGCGGAGTTCTCTCCGAAGGGCACGATGCCGTCCTCTCCCAACAGGAGGTCGTCGAGCATCAGCACCTGTTCCTGATTGACCGGGCCGTAGTAGTCGGGCCGCGGCGAATCCACCAGCAGGTTGCCGTAGAGCCCCAGCTCCTGCTGGATGTCCTCGCGATGATGGGGATGGTACCAGTAGATGCCGGCGTCCGGGAAGTGGATCTGGTAGCGGAAGGTCTCTCCGGGCTCCACCGGATCCTGGGTGACTCCGGGAACGCCGTCGAAGCGGTTGTCGAGACGGATGCCGTGCCAGTGGATCGCCGTGGGCAGCGGGGTGCGGTTGGTGAAGTTGACGAAAATGGTCGTGTTCCGGGGGACCTGGATGAGGGGCCCCGGGTGCTGGCCGTTGAAGGCGAGCATCACCACCGATCGGCTCCCGATGTCACGGCGCACGAAATCGGCTTCCAGGTCGAGGGTGCCGCCGTTCCCCAGCCGGACCAGTTCGCGGGGCCGGGCCGCGGGGAGGCTCTCGGGCGCCGGGGCTTCCGGAAGGTAGGCGCTCACGCGCGGCCGGAGCGCCATGATGCCCGGCAGCATCGGCAGGCCGGGGTACATGGGCGGCAGCGACCACGCCGACCCGTCCCCGGGAGCGTGGTCGTGGGCCATCCCGCCGGGAGCCCGAAGCGCCGACGGGGCCTGGGCCAGGAGGTCGTGGGCCTCCATCAGGCTGCTCGGGGAGCGGCCGCGCAGCACGAGGCGTCCTTCCCGCTCGGTGACGTCCGCGGAGACCTCGGCCGTGATCAGGATCAGGAACTTGTTGAAGGAGATCCGGCCGAGCGGGTTCGGGCCGTTGTCCACCGGCCCGAGGCGCACCACGGGATCCAGCGTGGGCGTGGTGGCCCAGGCCACGTACGCCTCGTAGGGTCCCAGCTCTCCGGGCTCCGGGAGCCCGTTCACCCAGGCGGTCAGGTTGTGGACGTGGCGGCCCTCGGCGGTCACCGTGACCCCGAAGGGACCCGGTACCCGCCCCAGTTCCACCACCCCTCCCGCCCCGCGCCCCGCCGCGGTCGCGTGCAAATCGAAGCAGAAGAGGTCGGTGGGGGTCTGCCCCGGGGGGGAGGCCGCTCCCCCCGCCCCACGGGCGCCCCGCGCGCCCGGGGCGCAGAGCGTCGACAGGTTGGTTTGTTGCGCGGCGGCCGCGGAGGGGAGAGGCGTCAGGAAGCCGAGGAGGGCCGCCAGGGCCACCGTTGGCAGTACGTGTCGCATGAACTTCCTTCGCCCGGGGCATCAGGGCCGGAGGCCCGTTGGGGTTTCCGACCGGTTGTCCCATAATAGGGGCAGTCGCCGCGCAAGCGAACGGATGGCGACCCACTCCCAGGGAGACGACCGTGAAGACGAGGGAACCGCACTGGTACGACCTGGCCGCCGCCAGCCTGTCGAGACGCGACTTCGTGCGGATCGGACGCGACCTGACGGGCATCGTCGTGCTCGGCTCCCTGAGCGCCTGCCGGAGCGACCGCACGGCGCAGCTGGCTGCCTCGCCCTTCCCCTGCGGGGTCGCGTCCGGCGATCCGGACGCCGGTGGGGTGGTGCTGTGGACTCGGCTGTCGCGGGAGGGGATGCGCGACGCCGGGCTGGCGATGGAACCGGTCGCGGTGCGCTGGGAGGTCGCGGCCGACGAGAGCTTCGCCCGCGTCGTTCGCCGGGGCACCCAGCTGGCGGTGCCGGAACTGGGTCACTCGGTCCATGTGGAGGTGGAGGGACTCGAACCCGACCGGCCGTACTGGTATCGCTTCAGGATGGGGAGCGACGAGAGCCCGGTGGGCCGTACCCGGACCCTCCCCGCCCCCGGCACCCCCGCCGACCGCCTCCGCTTCGCCTTTGCTTCGTGCCAGAACTACGAGCACGGCTACTACACGGCCTACCGCCATATGGCGGCCGAGGAGCTGGATCTGGTCTTCCACCTGGGCGACTACATCTACGAGCTGGGATACGGCGACAACCTGGTGCGCCTGCACGAAGCGGGCGAGGTGTTCTCGCTGGACGACTACCGCGCCCGCTATCTCCTCTACCGGTCCGACCCGGATCTGCAAGCCGCCCACGCGGCGTTCCCCTGGGTGATCACCTTCGACGACCACGAGGTGGACAACAACTGGGCGGCGGATGCGGCCGAGGACGAACAGTCGCCCGCGCAACTCCTGCTGCGCCGCGCGGCCGCCTTCCAGGCGTTCTACGAGTTCATGCCGCTGCGGCGCTCCTCGATGCCGCGCGGGTCCGACATCCAGATCTACCGGCGGCTGCACTTCGGCGACCTGGCCGACTTCCATGTGCTGGACAGTCGCCAGTACCGTTCCGATCAGACGTGCGGGGACACAAACGGGCCGCTCTGCCCGGAGGCGCTCGAGCCCGGCCGCACGATGCTGGGGGCGCGGCAGGAGGAGTGGCTGTTCGGCGGGCTGGCGGCCTCGTCCAGCCGCTGGAACGTGCTTGCCAACCAGGTCATGATCGCCCGGCTGGAGGGGAGCCGGGACGGACAGCCCAGCGTCTCCATGGACCGCTGGGACGGCTACCCGGCAGCGCAGGACGGGCTGCTCTCCTTCCTCGACTCGACCCGGCCGCCCAACCCGGTGGTGCTGACCGGAGACATCCACAGCAACTGGGCGGCGGACCTGAAGGCCGACTACCGTGACCCGTCATCGAGCGTGGTGGGAGCCGAGTTGGTGGGCACTTCCATCAGTTCCGGAGGCGACGGCGAGGACACGCGCCCCGGTACCGCGGATGCGTTGGCCCGCAACCCCCACATCCACTTCTTCAACGCCCAGCGGGGCTACGTCCGCTGCTCTGCGACCCCGGAGCAGCTGGTCGCCGACTACCGCGTCGTGCCCTGGGTCACGCGGCCCGGAGCCCCGATCGAGACGCGCGCCTCGTTCGTCGTCGAGGCCGGTCGGCCGGGCCTTCTGCCGGCATGAGCCCGGCCGCCGACGAGGCCCGGCCGGGACGCGCGTGCTCCCGCGGATCGTGCGCGCAGGGCGGGAATCACGTTACTATGACCGGTCGGGGCCGCTCGGGCCCCGCAAGCCTGTTGCCACCCTGCCGAAGGAGTTCGCCATGCGGACGAGAGCTGTCCATTCGACAATCGTGAAGACCGGCGTCGCCATTCTGGCGCTCGCCGCGGCGGTCGTGCCGGCAGTCGGCCAGTGGACGCCGATAAAGCCCGGCAGCGACAACATGGACGTGCTCGGCCACGTGCCGCTCGGCCCGCAGCTCAGCATCGCGGACATCGAGCTCGAGCAGGAGATGCACCGCCCGTACGCGTACGTCGCTCGCATGGTGTACGGCGAAGTGGGGCCCAAGGGCACCGACATCATCAACCTGGAGGATCCCGAGAACCCGGAGGTGATCTACCGCTGGCGCATCGAGAATCAGGATCTGCACCAGCGCACGGGCGGCATGGACGTCAAGTACTTCAAGCTGGACGGGCGCTACTACGTGGTGCAGTCCCTCCAGTTCGGCCAGGGTGGCCCGAACCCCGATCTGGGGGCGGTCATCCTGGACGTCACCGGGCTCCCCGATCCCACCACGGTGCGCGAAGTTGCGCGGCTGCGCGAGCCGGAGCTTCCCGGGGGCTTCCACAACATCTTCATCTACAAGCATTCCGATGGTCGCGTCCTGCTCATGACTACGGTACGAGGCCCCTTCGCCCATGCCTACGACATGGCGAAGGCCATCGACGGAGACCCGTCGGATGCCCTCGCGGGACGGATCCCGGTCCCCGAATCTCCGCTCGGGCAGGGAAGCGGGCGCGGCTACCACGACTTCTACGCCGCCTATCATCCCGACACCGGGCAGGACCGCTTTTACGGCGGGGGGACCGGGGGCTACTACGTCTACAACATCAGCGATCTGGAGAACCCGGAACTCGTGGTCACGATGACCGGCATCAGCGGCGTCCGCTCGGGCCACACCTTCACGCCCAGCCCCGACGGGCGCTACGTCATCGCCGAGACGGAATACCAGTTCGCGCCCCTGCGCATCTTCGATCTCCAGCCCGCGCTCGAGGGCACGCAGATGAACATCAACCGGCCCATCTCGGCGTGGACCGCCGATTGGCAGAACCTGGTGCACAACCACGAGGTGCGCTGGCCCTACGTCTTCGTTTCCGGATACCTGGACGGACTGCAGATCTTCAGCCTGATGGACCCGACCAACCCTGTTACGGTGGGGTACTACGATACCTACGTCGGCTCGCCCAACGATCGCGATTTCCGCAATCCGGTGTTCAACGGGGCGTTCGGGGTGGATATCCGCAACGAGGACGGGCTCATCGTGGTGAGCGACATGAGCACCGGTTTCTGGACCTTCCGCATGGAAGGATTCGACGGCTGGAACGGTGAAGACTGGGGTATGCCCGACATCTCCAGCGTTCAGAAGTGGGACGAGGTCCGCACGCGTCCGGTGAGCCAGGAGCGTTAGTCGATGGTGGGCAAGGCTCTGCTCGCGGGCGCGCTGCTGGCCGGGCTGACTCCGGGGAGCGGAGACCCCGCGCCGGCGATTCCCCCGGGCATGTGCTCGCTTCCGGAAGGCTCCGGCCTGGATGGGATACACGGGGCGCGCATGCCCGCCTCCGCCGCCCCGGTCGACGCGCCGGCCTACTATGCCTTCCCTGTGGTCAGCACGCGCAGGCTCCCGGGCACAGGACTCGCGTCGGGGTTGGGCGAGGTCACCTTCGTCGACTCCCCCTTCGGCGTCACCCTGGCCGGCGACGGCAGCTACCTGCTCGACGTGTGGCTCTCGGTGGAGCGCCTGATGGAGCCTCGCGAGGGCGTCTACGTGGGATGGCTCACCACGCCGAACCTGGACAAGGTGGAGCGTATCGGCCGACTCGACGGCGGCCAGCTTCGCGGCCGGGCCCGCTGGAACAAGTTCCTGCTCGTGGTCACGCTCGAGCCCGGTGACGATCCCGACGCCGGCGTGTGGACGGGCCCCGTGGTGATGCGCGGCATGTCCCGCAGCGGCCAGATGCACACCATGGCGGGGCACGGCGCCTTCGAGCAGGAGAACTGCGCCGCCTACGGATACGATTGAGGCAGCCGAAACAGGTGCGCCTCCGAATCCTTCTCATCGCCGCCCTGCCGGGCGCGCTCGCGGCTCAGGAACATCAGATGACGGGCCACGGCGAGCCCGGCGAGGCGGGCGGCTGGCGCATGCCGCCGATGACCATGGCCATGCCGATGGTGCCCGGGCTTGAAGACGCCCTCCCGCCCGTGCGCCCCTTCCTGATCGGCGACGGGATGGACCCCATGATGTTTCCGGCGGCGGAGCCCAGCCGCCGGGTGGTCATGGAAGACGGCGACACCCTGGACATGGACGTGTCGCTGGTGCGGCGCACGATCGGCGGCCGCGACTACGCCATGCTTGGATACGACGGGCAGTATCCCGGTCCCCTCATCCAGGCGGACCGGGGCTCGCGCCTCATGGTTCGGGTGACCAACCGCATCCGGATGCCCACGACGGTCCACTGGCACGGGATCCGGCTGGAGAACCGCTTCGACGGCGTCGCCGGACTCACGCAGGACCCCATCGCCGAAGGCGAGACCTTCACCTACGAGGTGGATGTGCCCGACGCGGGCATGTTCTGGTACCATCCGCACATGCGCGAGGATGTCCAGCAGGACCTCGGCCTCTACGGGAACCTGCTGGTCATGCCGCTGACCTCGGACTACTACGGTCCATGCCACCGGGAAGAGCTGCTCGTGCTCGACGACATCCTCATCGACGAGCAGGGCCTCATCCCATGGGGGGAGGAAGCCCCCACGCACGCGCTCATGGGACGCTTCGGCACCGTGATGCTGACCAACGGGGTCGACGACCACCGCATCGAGGCGCGCACCGGCGAGGTCGTCCGCTTCTACCTCACCAACGTGGCCAACACCCGCACCTTCAACGTCCGCTTCGGAAACGCGCGCGTGAAACTGGTCGCTTCCGACGTCGGCAAGTTCGAGCGGGAGATCTGGGTGGAGAGCGTGGTCATCGCGCCCGCCGAGCGCTACGTCGTGGACGTGCGCTTCCTGGAGGCCGGCGAGGTGGGCATCACCAATACCATACAGGCGGTGAACCACTTCCGGGGCACCTTCTACCCGCACGAGGACACGCTCGCGGTCGTGAGCGTGGACGGCCCTTCGGTCGACGACGAAGTGACCGCGGCCTTCGCCGAGCTGCGCGAGAACCGGGACGTGGCCGAGGACATCGCGCCCTTCCGCGCCCTCCTGGGGAAGCCCGTGGACCATGAGCTGGTGACGACAGTGCGGGTGCGGGATCTTCCCGTGCCCATCGTGGCGTCGATGGAGGCGGACACGTTCTACGTGCCGCCGGTGGAGTGGAACGACGGCATGCCCATGATGAACTGGCTGTCGACGGGCACTCAGGTGACCTGGATTCTGCGGGAACCGGTGAGCGGACGCGAAAACGGGGACATCGACTGGCGCTTCCGCGTAGGCGACGTCGTCAAGATCCGGGTGTTCAACGACCCCGAGTCGTTTCACCCGATGAACCATCCCATCCACATTCACGGCCAGCGTTTCCTGGTGACCGAGCGCGACGGCATCCCCAACAACAACCTGGTGTGGAAGGACACCACCATCCTGCCGGTCGGCTCGACCATGGATCTGCTGGTGGAGATGTCGAATCCGGGGTCGTGGATGCTTCATTGTCATATCGCGGAGCACCTGCACGCGGGCATGATGTTCGTGTTCGAGGTTACGGAGGAGTAGTGCCGCCGATGTCGTCGCGCATGTTTTGCGCCATCGTCGTTCTCATGAATCCGGGGTGTGCGGGGCCGTCGGGGCCGCCGCCCGCGTCTCCGTCTCCGGGGTCTGCGGCTGTGGAGACACCTGCCCCGGACGACGCGCCTCTGGCCGCGGAAAGCGTTTTGGCGATGGAGACCCCGGCTGCCGATGCAGCCACAGCCGAGGTTCCGGTGGCGTTCTACACGGAGGAACAGGCCCGCCGGGGACAGCGTGCGTTTCGCCGGGTCTGTTCGGAGTGCCACTACACCAGCGAGTTCAAGGGCCCGGTCTTCACCGACGCCTGGGAGCGGCGCACGGCCCGCGACCTTTACCGGGAGCTGCGCCGCACCATGCCCGACGACAACCCCGGGGGGCTCCCGCGCCAGACCTACGTCGACGTGATGGCCTACATGCTGGAGCTGAACGGCTATCCCGCCGGGTCCGACGAGCTTCCGCCCGACGAAGAGGTCCTGCGCAGCTACAGGCTCATGCCGCCGGAAGGGTAGGCCCGGGGCGTTGACCCATCGTCCCTCTTGTCGGTAAACTTGACGGCTGTCGGTCTTCCGCCCTGGCACGGCGGCGGCCGCACCCGGATCAGAGTTTTCGGAGCGCAAGGGAATGAAAGAAGGAATTCACCCGGACTACCATCCGGTGGTGTTGCAGGACGCGTCAAACGGCTATGCGTTTCTGACCCGATCAACCATCAAGAGCGAGAAGACCGTCAAGTGGGAAGACGGAAACGAGTATCCCCTGGTCAGTCTGGAGATCTCGAGTTCGTCGCACCCGTTCTATACGGGGACTCAGCGCATGGTGGACACCGCGGGCCGCGTCGAGCGCTTCCAGCAGCGCTATGCGCGTCAGATGCGCAACAGGCGTGCCTCGGACAAGTCGGACGGGAAGTAGTTGCTCGACGATGACAGGGGACACCATTTTCTCCCGGATCGTCCGCAGGGAAATCCCCGCTGACATCGTGTATCAGGACGACCTGGTGACGGCGTTTCGCGATAGTGCACCTGCAGCGCCAACCCATGTCCTGGTGGTGCCCAACCGCGTCATCGCAACCGCGAGCGATGTCACGGAGGACGACGAGCCGGTGCTGGGCCGCATGTTCGGGGTTGCGGCTCGCATCGCCCGGGAGCAGGGGATCGCGGCAACCGGCTACCGGCTGATCGTCAACTGCGGTGACCACGGGTGTCAGGAGGTCTATCACCTCCACATGCACCTGATCGGCGGGCGTCCGCTGGGGCCGATGCTCCCGGGCTCCCGGGGCTCATCCGCCCATTAGCGATCGGGGACAGGCACTGGAGAAGGACTCGGCGGACATATAGCTTTGCGACTCTCCCGTGAGGGAGACGCGACCCAAGGAAGGCGGCAAGTGGCAAAACGAGGAAAAATCGAGCAGAACAAGAAGCGGGCGGAGCTGATTCGGCGCTACGCCGAGCGTCGAAGGGCATTGCGGGAGGTCATCGTCGATCCCGACAGGACGACGGAGGAGAAGCGCGAGGCCCAATGGGCGCTGAGGAAGCTGCCGCGCGATTCCAGCGCGACCCGGTATCGGAACCGCTGTGGCACGACGGGACGGCCGCGCGGGCACATCCAGAAGTTCGGTCTCTCCCGCATCACCTTCCGTGAGTGGTCCCTGGAGGGCAAGATCCCCGGGGTCCGCAAGGCCAGCTGGTAACGCCGCGGCCGCGGCCGCGGTAGTCCGTGTCCGCGCCCGCCGTCGTCGCCGACGAGCTCGGCGCCCACGTCTCGGCTGCGGGCGGCTTGGAGCACGCGCCCGGGCGCGCTCGCCTCATCACCGCAGTCAACCTCCAGCTCTTCACCAAGCAACCCACCCGCTGGGCCGAGCCCACGCTGGCGCGCGAGCGGGTCCGCGCTTTCCGGAAGGCGCGCACGGCCGCGGGCATCCGTTGCGCTGTAGCGCACGACTCCTACCTGATCAATCTGGCTTCTCCCGTCCCTGTGCTCCGTCGCCGGTCCATGGACAGCTTCCAGGCGGAGTTGTCGCGCGGCCGCGAACTGGGTCTGGATTTTCTCGTCACCCACCCGGGCAACGCCACCGACGGCGATATCGCGAGCGGGATCGCGCGTAACGCCGCGGCGCTGGCGGAGGCGCTGGAAGGCTGCCCGGACGGCCCGCGCTTGCTGCTCGAGCTGACTGCGGGCGCGGGGACCTCGGTCGGCGGGCGCTTCCAGCATCTGGCGGCGATCCGGGAGAGTGTCGGTGCGCCGCTGAATGAGCGGGTAGGGGTGTGTGTCGATACCTGCCACGCGTTTGCGGGCGGCTATGATCTGGTCGGAGACTACGCGGGCGTCTGGGAGGCCTTTGGCGACGTGCTCGGCCTCGAGACCCTCGAGCTTTTTCATCTGAACGACTCGAAACACCCCTTCGGCTCGCACCGGGACCAGCACGAGATGATCGCTGAAGGTACGCTGGGGAAGGCGCCCTTTCGCCGCATCATGAGAGACGCTCGTTTCCGCACCGTGCCCAAGCTGCTCGAGACCCCGAAGGGCGACGACGTGGTGTCGAACGACCGGCGCAACCTGGCACTCCTGCGCTCGTATCGCAGCTGATCGGGGCGCTCATGAAGGGTTCACTCCGGTGCTCGCGCCCTGTCCGGCCGCGGCGATCGCATGCCGGATCGGGGTATTCCGGCCTGCTCGCCGTCGCGTTGCTTGCTGTGACGCCGGGGGCCGGGGCTGCCCAGATGCCGATCGTAGTGGAACTGCGTGGTGGGGCTGCGTACTCGACCCCCTTCGCCCGGGGCACGACGCTGGTGCCGGCCGAACTCGAGGCGGTGGCGCGCGACCTGGAGGTGGGCCCGCGACTCGGCCCCGCCGCTGAACTGGCGCTTTCGGGTGGGCCGAACCCCGCCGCGGTACTCGAGCTGCGCGCCGGTGCGAGCGTCGCCGGAGTGGCCGGGAAGGGCGGTGGGGCCTCCTGGGAGGCGGGCAGGGTGACGGCCCTCCACTTCCTGGGCGGGGTTCGCCTCCCGCTCCCACGGCTGCCGGGCCTGGATGTCCGCGCCGGAGCGGGAAAGGTGCTTTACCTGAGCCGGGACGTGAACCTGCTCGAGGGGCGCGAGCACACCGGAGTATTGCTGTCGGGGGGGGTCGGGTATCGCCTCCCCGGTCCGTTCCCGTGGATGGGGCTGGCAGAGGTGCAGTGGCACGAATTCGACTCGGTTCCCCTGGCCGACGCGGGTGCGGGAGCAGGCGCCGTGACGCGGGTTCTGGTACACGTCGCGGTGCGCGTGTGGGGCAGTTCGTGACCTCCGGGCGGGGAAGCGGCTTGCGTTCACGGTTGACGCGGCGGGTGGCCGTGATGTGCGCGACTCTCGCCATCGCATGCGATATCCCGACGATCCCGGCCCTCCCGGGCCCGTACGACTTTCGCCTCTCCTTCTCTGGTAACGACGGTAACGCGCGCGTCCGTACGTTCCACTGGGACCGGGGCTCCGTGGTGCCGGTTTTCCTTGAAGAGGAGGCTGGCGGCGCCGGCGACCTGCGCCGGGCGTTTCAGCGGGCGGCGCGGTCGTGGCGGGTCGCCGCGGCATTCGGCGAAGTGAGGCTGCGGGAGACGGTCGACCTGGGCGAGGCGAAGGCGGTTCTGCGCTGGCACGATGCTTCGGGCGTTCTGTCGACCCCCGCCGGTTGCGTGGGACCGGTGACGGGCGCCGCCTCCACGCTCGGGTGCCTGAACCATTCTCGCGATGCGCTTCGCAGTTGGCCGCGCCGGGACGAGGAGGTATCGCAGGTCTTCTTCCGCGTGGTGATCCGCCGAACCGACGACCCGGAGCTGCTCGATCGACTCGTGATCCATGAGATGGGACATGTGCTGGGCATCCTGAGCCACTCGCGCGACCCGGCAGACATCATGTGGGCGGGCCCCGACCTGCCCCCGGCTCCCACCGCACGGGATCGCAGCACCCTGCGCTCTCTCTACATGACGCCGGTGGATCTTCCGGCCGAAAATCCGTCACAGGGCGGATGATGCGGCGACCTCGCAGCGGTCCGGCGTGGCGGTCCCCGGAATCGCTTTCGCGGTGGCGGCCCCCGGCAATCGATTTCGCGCCCGCGCCCGGATTGGCGGACAGGAGCCGGGGGTCCCGGCAGTCGGCGTCCGGATCGGCGCCGGAAGCTCTTGCGTCACTCCCATGCCGACTTCACGATGGTTGCAACAAGCGGGGGCATGAGCACATCCAGGGGACGACCCGTCTGGGGCGGCCGCGCGTTCGCGCGCGACTCGGTGTAGGATCTGTGGGAAGACTATCTGGAGCCGGCCTGATGTCGAACCCGCCCACGAAGAAAACTCCCGGAGTCGCCGATTCGACCTCGGTCCGCCTCGACGGCCGCGGCCTCAGCGACGTCGTCGCCCTCGCCGACCGCAAGGCAGCCTGGGCCGACGCCTGCCGGCACACGCCGCACGGTCAGCCGGTGGAGCTCGCCCACCGTTGACTCGACTCCTCAATTCCTGTACCCTCTCCGACAACTCATCGAGACCGGTCGAGGGACGGGCCCGTAGACGCCGGGGCAGCCTGTGCAAGGTGGCTCTTCCACTGAGGTGCCAACTCCCGCGACGGACCGATGTCCCTTGAAAGATGAGCCGCCCGCCGCGCCCCCGGCGCGGTCGCCGATGTTCTCGGGCGGCTATCCTGCGGAGTCCAGATGAGACCACCCGGACCCGGAGGATCCATGTCAACTGGTTCTGGCGCTCCCAGCCGCCCGCTCCTGGCATTCCCCACTTGTTCTGTACCAGGGGTGGCGTATTCGCCACGGACACGGAAGTGAGCATTCACGTGCTGAAGTTCGGCTCGTCGATCCTGACGGGCCCGGTCGCCTACCGGTCCGTGGCGGAGGAAGTACGGGCGGAGGTTGCCGGCGGCGCCAAGGCCGTGGTCGTCGTTTCGGCAATGGGCGGGACCACCGACTCGCTGCTCGCCTACGCACGCGCCGTCGCACCGTCACCCCCCGATTCCCTCATCGGCGCACTCCTCGCGACAGGAGAAGAAGCCTCCGTAGCTCTCCTTGCGATCGCACTGATGGCCGCCGCCGTGCGCGCGCGCTCGCTTCCATCCTGGCGTGTGCCCATTCATACCCGCGGCGCCCTGGGAGACGCCGATCCGGTGCATGTGGACGCCGAGGCGATCATTGCGGCTCTGGAGTCACATGATGCCGTCGTGCTCCCGGGCTTCGTCGGCCTCGACGCCACCGGTGCTTCTTCGCTCCTTGGCAGGGGCGGATCGGACCTGACCGCCGTCTTCCTGGGACACATGCTGGGGGCGACGGAAGTGCGTCTGGTCAAGGATGTCGACGGGATCTATCCGGTTGACCCCAAGCGCTTCCCCGGCACGGAGCCGCTGTCCCGCGCGACATGGGACGAGGCGCGTAGCGTGGGCGGTGGCATCGTCCAGGACAAGGCCCTCGCCTATGCCGAGCGACACATTCTCGGGTTTCGGGTCGCGTCGCCGGGCGGCAGGGGAACCTTGGTGGGCGGCCGTCCGGCGGCGATGAGTTCGGACCGAGCCCAAATCGGAGAGCGCGCTCCGTGAGCGTTCGAGAGACGCGACCCGGGAAAGCCCTGAACGCGCGCCTTCCGGTCGCCGTGCTGGGAGCCACCGGAATCGTCGGCCAGCGCCTGGTGCGGATGCTTGTTCGTCACCCCTTGTTCCGGCTCGCTGAAGTCGCGGCGTCGTCACGGAGCGCCGGCCGGCGTTACGCCGATGCGGTGCGCTGGAGCCTGGCCGGGGACATCCCGCGCGATGCCGCCCGGCTGCCCGTGCTGGCCGTCCATGAGAAACTGCGCAGCCGACTGGTGCTCTCAGCTCTGCCGCGCCGGGTCGCAACCGACCTGGAGCTCGATCTCGCCCGCGGCGGACATATCGTCTGCAGCAACGCGTCCGCCCACCGCCAGCGTGCGGATGTGCCCCTCATTGTGCCCGAGATCAACGCCGGGGAGCTGGCGCGGGCCAGGACCCAGCCCTGGTTCGCCCGGGGTGGTGCGCTGGTAGCCAACCCGAACTGCGTCGTCGCCGGGGTAGCCCTGGCCCTCGCTCCCATCGAGCAGGCGTTCGGGATCGAGGAGGCGACCCTGGTCACCCTGCAGGCACTGTCCGGTGCCGGGCTCCGCGGTACAGGCGCGGTTCAGATGTCCGGAAACGTCATCCCCTGGATCTCCGGCGAAGAGGAGAAGATCGGCCCGGAACTCAACAAGATCCTCGGTACCCGGATCCGGGTCGCCGCCAGCACGAATCGGGTGCCCGTGCTCGACGGGCACATGGCACATGTCTTCCTGACGCTCCGCAAGCCCGCGCAGCCGGAGGATGTCAGGCGCCGCCTGCTCGATTTCCGCCCCTGTCCCTCCCTGTCCGAACTTCCAACACTCCCCGCACGACCCCTCGCGGTGCGCTGCGAGCCCGATCGCCCCCAACCGCGTCTCGACATCGGTTCCTCTCGCGGCATGGCTGTAAGCATCGGCCGCATTCGCTCCGCCCCGCCGCACGACCTGGCTCTCGTTACGGTAGTGCACAACGGCGTCCGCGGAGCCGCGGGAGCTTGCCTGGCCAACGCCGAACTGTGCGTCGCCCACGGCTTGGCCAGCGACGGGAATGGTGGGCCGTAGGCTGACTCGATCCCGGTCAGGCGGCTCGCGGCCGGCGGGGGGCAGTTGGGTCCGCCGATCGTTGGACAAACGCGTACGAGGTTGCTACTTTTTCCCTGCGTTTCGGAGGCCATCGATAATTGAGCCAACACACTGAGGCCGGGACTGGCTCTCGCGTCGGACGCAACGCCCCGATCCGGGGGACTGCGAAACTCGCGAGGAGGTCGCCAAGGATTCGTACCCGGGCTTCAAATATCCCCTTCGAAATGCCGGGAGGTCGGCGTCCGTTGAGGCGTCGGTCTCCCGTTTTTCTGATCGTTGTCCTCATGCTCGAAGCGGGAAAGGGGAGATGCCGCGCGTAAGGATCACGCGGAGGGTTCACTTCTGCGCCGCCCACCGGCTGCACCGCGCCGACTGGTCCGACGAGCGCAACCGGGAGGTGTTCCGCAGCTGCGCCAACCCCAACTGGCACGGTCACAACTACGAGCTCGACGTCACCGTGGAGGGACCGCTCGACTCTGAGACGGGTTACGTGATGGACCTGAAGCAGTTGCGCGACCTGGTGCAGGAGCGGGTGGTCAGGCAGGTGGACCACGCCAACCTGAACGTGGATGTCGATTGGCTGGACGGGATGAATCCCACAACGGAGAACGTCGTGGTGGCGATGTGGCACAGGCTGCGGGAGCGCATGCCGCCGGACGTGGAGCTGGTGAAGCTGGTTCTCTGGGAGACGTCGCGAAACCGGGCGGAATACGCGGGTGAATAGCCGGGAGACGAAGCTCCTGCGCGAGAATGGTCGCGGTCCGGCTCCCGCGGATGCAGTTGATTCCCGCTCGCGGGCGTTGGCGGACGCCTCCTTCCAGGACCTGGTTGCGGAGGTAATCCGCAGAATCGGTGAGGATCCGGAGAGGCAGGGACTCCTGCGGACTCCGGAGCGCGTGGCGCGCGCGATGGAGTTGTTCACCAGCGGTTACCAGCAGTCGCCCGAAGACGTGATCACCGGCGCTCTCTTTCAGGAGAGCCACCAGAACATGGTGCTGGTAAAAAACATCGAGATGTACTCCCTGTGCGAGCACCACCTGCTTCCGTTCTTCGGCAAGGTCCATGTCGCCTACATTCCGAACGGGCGGATCGTCGGGCTGTCCAAGACCGCCCGAATCGTCAACGTTTTCGCTCGCCGACTTCAGGTGCAGGAGAGGCTGACCGACCAGATCGCCCAGGGGCTGTGGGATGTCGTGCGTCCACAGGGGGTGGGCGTGATCGTAGAGGCGCATCACCTGTGCATGATGATGCGGGGCGTCGAACAGCAGAACTCTTCGACGCTGACGTCGGCCGTGCGCGGGTCGTTTCTCGAGGATCCGAGCACGCGCGAGGAGTTCCTCGCTCTGGCTCTGCACTCCGGCCAGCTGGACTAGACGAGGAAGCGGGTCGCGGATGGGTTCGCTCCGCAGGCGATCGGGCGACCTGGCCAGCCGTTCCGCCCTGGTCACAGGGGCGAGCAGCGGCATCGGTGCCGCCTCCGCGCGGATCCTGGCGGCAGAGGGCGCGGAGGTCTTCCTGGTGGCGCGTCGGCGGGATCTGCTCTCCCGAATTGCCGGCGAGATCACCGCTCACCCCGTACCGGCGGATCTCGCGGACGACCGCCAAGTGGAGGCCATGGCGGCGGAGGTGTCGGCCCGGCTGGGCGGCGCCCCGGATATCGTGGTGCACGCGGCGGGTGTCTTCTCCCTCGCCCCCCTCCACCAGACGAGCGTGGAGGCCGTGGACCGCAACTGGAGCGTCAACCTTCGAAGCGCCTTTCTGCTTGCCCGAGCCTTCCTCCCGGGCATGATCCGGCGAGACAGCGGGCAAATCGTCACGGTGGGATCGGTCGCGGGCCGAAGGGCTTTTCCCGACAACGGCGCCTACTCCGCCTCCAAGTTCGGGCTGCGCGGCATGCACGAGGTGCTGGTGGAGGAGACTCGGGGAACGGGCGTGCGGGTCTCGCTGGTGGAGCCGGGTGCGTGTGACACCCCGCTCTGGGATCCCGTCGATCCCGACCAGCACCCGGGGCTGCCGTCGCGGGACAGGATGCTCGAGCCGGAACAGGTCGCCGAGGCGATCCTCTTTCTTGTCACCCGTCCCGGCACCGTGCAGATTCCCCTGCTGCAGATCGAAAGAACGTGACGCGAGCGCTGCTCCTCCGTCGCGTAACTGAATTGTGAATCCGCAGCTTACGGAGCGGCTGATCTGCCCGCGTTGCGGCCCCGGCTTCGGTCTGGTTCTGCGCGCTGACCAGGTCGAAGCGGGAGCGGTGTTGGGTGGCTTTCTAGGCTGCTCCAACTGCCGCGTGCTCTATCCGGTCGTGCGAAGTGTCGCCGATCTCCGCCCCCAGCCTCGCTCCCGGTCTCGCACACGCGCGCACGGAGCTCCTCCCCCGGCTTCCGCGGACGCTTCGGGAAGCGATACGCTGCGTCTTGCCGCCCTGATCGGCGTCGCGCAGGGGCCCGCGCTGATCGCGGTTGCAGGAAGCGTGGCCGGCCGCGCGGCCGAACTGGCAGCCCTGCTTCCCGGCGTCGAGGTCGTGGCGCTTGCCCCACGATTTCACTTCGCGCCTCCTCCCGGAGCGAGCCATCTTCTGGCATCGGAGCGATTACCGCTGCGTTCCGGATCGCTGGCGGGGATTGCGATCGCCGGGCCTTGGGCCGAGTTCGTGCTCGACGAGGCGTTGCGCACCGTCGCCCGTTCCGGGCGGGTCGTGCTTCTGGATGCTTCTCCGCGGAGCGAACAAGCCTTTTGCAACCAAAACCTTACGGTGCTGGCGAGTGAACCCGGAGCCTTGGTCGGGCGCGCGGTTTAGCGGCGGGGATCATTTGCTTCCCGCATCGCCCTCGGATAGGTTTCGCTGCCTTTGTTTGTCGCTTTCCCCATACCCCCCGCGACGTGCCATATGGGTTGGATAAAGAGTCTTCTGGGGCGCTCCGGCCAGGACGAAACCGACTATGATGAAGAGGCGCGCGCCCTCGTCAATGAGGGCAGGTTTCGGGATGCGCTGACCTCCTTCAACCTGGCCCTCAAGGAATCTCCCGGCGACCCGATCATTCTGCAGGAAATCGCCATGGTCTACACCCGCATCGGGATGTCCGACGAAGCGGCCAAAACCTATCGCCATGTGCTTCGCAAACACCCGGATGCGGCTGGGGCGCACTACGGACTCGGATTCCTGCTGCGGCGTGCCGGCCAGAAGAGGGAAGCCGTCGATCACCTGAGCACTTTTCTGGCCAACCCGCCGAAGGGTCCCGAGTACGACCAGCACATCTCCCACGCGCGCAGCACACTGGCCACCCTGAAGCGCGAACTGAAGCAGGATTCCGCCGATGCAGACGGATAGGAGCGTCCGCCTCTCCTGGCTGGGTTCCGGCCGCGCCTATGAGGGACGCTCGCAGGGGGGCGGTCCGTCCGTGGTCATCGATGGAAACAGCGAGCGGGGACCCTCTCCCATGGACACCCTCCTGCTCGGCGTCGCCGCCTGCATGGGAATCGACATCGAGGTGATTCTCCGCAAGTCGCGGGTGCGGCTGGACGAACTGGATTTCCAGGTTTCCGGGGCGCGTGCCGCGGATCATCCACGCCGCTACACCCGAATCGACTTCGACATCGCCGTTGCCGGACCCGGACCCGGGGATGCGCGGCGAGTCGAGCGAGCGGTCGAGTTGTCACGCGACAAGTACTGCAGCGCACTCAATTCGCTTCAGCCGGACATCGAGATCACGATGCGCATCCGGACCCGGACGCCGGCTTCTGCTACGTCGCCATCGTGAGTTCAGGTACGCTCGCCAGCCTTTTTCTCGAGGCGGTCGACCGCTTCGGCACCGCCACTGCGCTGAGGGCCGCGGGTGCCGACCTGGCATGGTCGCGGCTCTCCTACGACGAGGTGTTCCGGACCACCAGGGTGGCGGCCGCCGGACTACGGGCGCTGGGAATCGGGCGTGGGGAGGCGGCGGCCATCCTTTCGGCCAACCGTCCCGAGTGGGCGTTCGCCGACTACGCCTGCCTGTGCGCGGGCGTGCGGGTTGTCCCGATCTATCCGAGCCTGACCGCGTCCCAGATCGCCTACATCCTGCGGGACGCGGGCGCCCGGGCCGTCTTCGCCGAGGACGAGGTTCAGCTGGCCAAGCTGATGGAGATCAGAGACCAGTGCCCGGAGCTCCGGCACATCATCGTCTTCGACCCGCGCGGCGAGACTCCCGATGGCACGCTGGCCTGGCGTGAATTCCTGCGCCTCGATCCGGACGGGCTGAGCGATCGGGCGTTTCGGGAGGAGGCACTCGCAGCACGCCCGGAGTCGGTGGCGACCATCCTCTATACCTCCGGTACGACCGGCAATCCCAAGGGCGTGCTGCTCACCCACGCCAACATCGGCTCCAACGTGCGCGTGTGCCGCACGCTGCTCGACGTCTCCGACACGGACACCACGCTAAGCTTCCTGCCGCTGTCGCACGTCTTACAGCGCATGGTGGATTACGTCTTCTTCAGCGTGGGGTGCACCATCGCCTACGCGCGCGATATGACGACCGTGGCCGAGGACCTCAGGATCGTGCGGCCCACGGTGGTCGTCTCTGTGCCCCGGCTCTACGAGAAGGTGTACAACGCGGTGACCGGAGCCACGGGCGTCAAGGGGCTGCTGGTGGGGTGGGCGGTGTCCGTGGGGCTGGCACACGCCGACGCGGTGCTGCAGGGCCGCACCCCCGGGTGGTGGACGCAAGTCCGCAAATCGCTTGCCGACAAACTGGTGTTCAGCAAGCTGCGCGCGGCCGTGGGAGGTCGTCTGCGCTTCTTCCTGAGCGGCGGGGCGCCCCTCTCTCCCGGCATCAACAAGTTCTTCTTCACCGCCGGGCTGCAGATTCTCGAAGGCTACGGCCTGACGGAAACCAGCCCCGTAACCAACCTGAACACATTCGAGGCCTTCCGCATCGGCACCGTGGGCAAGGCCGTTCCGGGCACGGAGATCCGTGTCGCCTCCGACGGAGAAATCTGCATCCGCGGGCCGCAGGTGATGAAGGGGTACTTCAACCGGCCGGAGGCGACCGCGGAGGCCATCGATGCCGCCGGCTGGTTCAGAACCGGCGACATCGGCGAGATTGACGAGGACGGTTTCCTCAGCATCACCGACCGCAAGAAGGACATCATCGTGACCGCCGGGGGCAAGAACATCGCGCCCCAGCCGATCGAGAACCGGCTCAAGCTCGACGCGTACATCGATCAGGCGGTCATGGTGGGCGACCGCCGCCGCTTTCCGTCCCTTCTGGTGGCCCCCGACTTCGAGCAGCTGAACGAGTGGGCCGGCGCCAACCGGATCGACGCCTCCGACCCGTCGGCGCTGCTTCGCGATGCGAGGTGCCAGGAGTTTCTGGGTGGCAGAGTCAAGGACGCGCTGGCGGGACTGGCCAGCTTCGAGACGCCCAAGAAAACCGCCTTCCTGGCAACTGCGTTCACGATCGAGGACGGGACCTTGACGCCGACGCAGAAGGTCAAGCGCCGGAGCGTGGAAGAACGCTACAGCCGGCTCATCGAGTCGTTGTACGATGAAACCAACGTCGACCGCGACTACTTCGCGGGCTGAGAGCGACCCCGGGGAGCCACGGGAACTGCGGGTGTCCGACGCGCACCGAGTCGTGCTGATCTCAACACCAGGAGCCGAAGCCGGGCGCCGCCTGGCCCGCATCCTCGTCGAGGAACGGCTGGCCGCCTGTGGAAGCGTGATCCCGGCGGTGACTTCGGTGTACCGCTGGGAGGGCGCCATCGAGGAGGAGGAAGAGGCGCTCGTGGTTCTCAAGACCACAGCCGACCGCGTCCCACCGCTTACGGAACGGGCGCTGGAACTCCACCCCTACGAGGTTCCCGAGATCCTCGCCCTTCCCGTCTCGAGCGGAAATCCCGGGTACCTGGACTGGTTGACCAAAGAGACAAGGACCGCTCCACACGATCGCGCCGACGCCACCCCGTAATGGACAGTTTCCCCCGCGGGGCCCATATTTGGGCCTGCGGGGGGGGGCGCGCCTTCCCTTCCAGGACAACCGAACCCGCAACGCGAGGGACACATGAGCTGGGTGCCCGGCGGATACATCTTCACCCACCTGATTTTCTGGGGCGTGGTGGCACTGGTCGCGGTGGGAACCAATGCAGTCGCGATCATGCTGGTCACGGGTCTGGCACTCCTCCTGCTCCCGGAGTCGCTCAGGCGCTGATATTTTCCCGGCGGAGGGACTGAATGCTCCTGAAGATACTGGGCGGTATCCTCGCGCTCGCGATCGGGATTTTTCTGGGTCGCCCCTACGGTCGCGGCCCGACCGTGGAAGAGGTCGAAGAGCGCATGGGCAAGAATCTCCCCCGTGCGCGCGCCACGCGCCACTTCACGATCTTCGGCCTGATGCAGAAGAAGCGGGAGCGGGGATCGCACCGCCGCCGCCGCAGAACGCGCGGTCCCTTCGACCTTTCGAAGTAGAGATACCGCGTCCAGGCAGGGACGCCGCCGAAAACGCTTCGCGGAACCCTTCTCCGCCGTCGCCTATCCGACGAGCCGCGTCACAAGCACCAGCACGGTGCCGATGATGCCTCCGAGCAGATAGCCCAGCCGGACGATCATCTTCAGCTCGCGCTCCGTCACCCGGCGCACGATCTGTTCCATGCGCGCCGCGGGAAACGCCAGCACCTTCTCCTCCACGCGCCGTGCGACGTCGATCTGGCGCACCACGGCCGGCACCTGGGCCTGCAGCCACTCCCACACCGGCGTGCTCAATCCCTCCTTGAGGCGGTCGACGGCGCCGTTGGGGAGCCAGCGCGCCGGGACCCCGACCGGCCGGTCGAGGACGGCATCGCCGAGTTGGTGGGTGGCCCTGTCGACCAGCCCGGAGGCGGCGTCGCTGCGGGCGAGGGAGACGAGTCCGCGCGCGATCGACGGAGGGGGAACCCGCTCCAGGACCTCGCCCCAGCTGCGGGCCCCGGCCTCGTGCAGCGCCGCCTCGAGCTTCTCCACCAGGAATCCGCGGGTGCCGGGGTCGCGGGCCGTCGAGACCACCCAGTTGGACAGTGTCTGGCGCGCCTCGACCACGCTCTCGCTGTCGGCTTCGCCCAGCACCGAATGGACCGGGCGCCGCAGGAAGTCGACGACGGCGTCGTTGATGCCGCGCGACATTGCCGCCTGAACCGCAGGATCCTTCAGCATGCCCGCGATCTGCTCTGCGCCCTCTTCGCGGATGGCGTCCAGGACCCGTTCAACAGTGTCCTCGGTGATCACAAGGCGCGCCACCACGCGCTGATGAAAGCGCAGATCCCGCAGGAAGTGGTGCAACAGATCGTTGATCCCCCGCTCGAAACGGGCCCGCGCCCGGTCGTCTTCCAGCAGCGAGCCCAGGCGCGCGATCGCCAGCGGCAGGTAGCTGGCGAGCCCTGCTTCGAACGCCGCCACCATGCCGGGCGGGATGGTCTGCTCGAAGGTTTTCTCGGGAGAAAGCAGGGAGTCGGCGGCCCCGGACAGAT
The DNA here is from genome assembly GCA_965225805.1 of Longimicrobiales bacterium. Lineage (GTDB taxonomy): Bacteria > Gemmatimonadota > Gemmatimonadetes > Longimicrobiales > Gaopeijiaceae > BD2-11. The sequence continues at coordinate 3,933,262 of OZ245327.1, read as the reverse complement.
AGTCGTCCACTGCCCGGTAGAAACCCTCGCTCCCCAGGGTCCCCTCCAGCCATCCGTCGAGCGCGGATGCCAGGACGGCGCTGCGTGCCGGAGTGAGGGACCCCCCGACCGGGACATCCGACAGCGCTTCCACGATCGACCCGGTGCGCTCCTCGACCATCGTCTCGAACTCCTCGGAGTCGAGGTAGCGTCCGATCTGCTCGCACACCTGGCCCGCCGACTGGTGCAGGCGGATTCGACTTCGGGAAGGATCGAGTCAGGCAGCAGCTCCCGAAGGGAACCGCGGTCCTCCATGAGCAGAGCGTCGACGAACTTGCCCAGGCGCCGGTCGAAGGCGCGTCGGAATTCCTCGTCGGCGAACGTTTGCTTCAGGTCCGATTCGGTGAGCAGCCTGTTCCCCACCGTGCGACCGATGGCCGCAGCCAAACGGGGCTGGTTCTTCGGGACCGCGCCCTGCAGAAAAAGGAGCCTTCGGCCGCCGATGCGCACCGGCTCGTGGGGGTGGAACAGCATCCAGATCGCGATCGAGTTGGTCAGCCCTCCCGCCAACGCACCGAAGGCGATGGTGAGCAGCGGGGCGATCAGGCTCTCGAGCAACGGGCGCCGGGGTCAGGGGACGCGATAGTAGAGGACACCCCGCACCGGATAGGGGGTGGCGTCGATCTCGATGGAGCCTTCCACTTCGGAGATGGCGACCAGGGGCAGCTGCGGCCCCGGCCCCTCCCCGGCTTCCATGTGCGTGCTCATGGCCTCCATTCTCCCGGTCAGGTCGCCTTCGGGCGAGCGGAACTGCCACGCGACCGGCACGTCGCGTCGCGCCGGCTCGAACGCCGTCGAGCGGGTCACCGTGACGATGACCCCCGGCCAGTCGAAGTTACGGGCGCGCAACGCTCCCCACCCCTGGAAGGTCGAGTCGGAGGCTGCGTCGAACGGTCCCCTCAGGAAGATCTGGGTGTCTCCGGAGGTCAGGAATGCCCAGCTCCCGGGTGTCGTTTTGGAAGCCGGCTGGGCAAAGGAAATGTCGACCAGCTTCCCGGTGGCCGCTCGCTCCGCCAGAATGGTCGAAGCCTCTCTGACCTGGACCAGTTCGCCGGGAAGGCTGCTCCACCCGGCCAGTGTCTCCCCGGGCCACATCTCCAGTTCCCGGCCATCGCTCCGGTAGAGGAGGGCGGTCAAGCCGTCTCGTTCTCCGACGATGATGCGAAGGCCTTCGTTGGGGACGATGCGCCAGGGGGCCCTGGTCGGGGGGGTCTCCCAGGTGGAATGAAAGAACGCATCCCACTCACCGCCGCGCGCAAGCCATATCCGGGCCTCGCGATCCACGGCGTCCGCTCGGGTGTTCGCCGAAAACGACCAGGCAACCACAAGCGGGCTGTCCTCCTCTAAAGTGAAGAAGGCCAGATGACGCTCGTAGCGGTTGCGTGCGAGCGAGTCGGGCGGTGCCAGAGCGGGATCCTCGGCGGAGAAGCCGTCGGGGTTGCTCGACTCGCCGGAACATGCGATCGCGGCCAGAAGCGCGAAAGCTGTCAGAAAGGTCGACGGAAAGCGCTTCATGGCCGGCCGGCCCCGGAAGCAGGCTCAGGAATTAGCGCGAGATAGATGCATGGAATACATTCGCTCCTGCTCGTGAACACCTCCATCGCCACACAGGCCGCCTCATGACGGAAAACGCTGCCCTTCCCTGGTATCGCAAACTTCACTGGCAAGTCCTCATCGCGATGGGCGTGGGGGTCATCGCCGGCCTGACGGGCGGCGAGACGGCTGCGTCCTGGGTGGGCTGGCTCGGCACCCTCTTCATGCGTCTTCTGCGCATGATCATCGTACCGTTGATTCTGACCTCGATCGTTAGCGGAGTGGCGTCCATAGGTGGCGGGAGAGCCCTTGGGCGCATGTTCAGCAAGACCCTGGCGTACTACGCCCTCTCCAGCATGCTGGCCATCCTCACGGGCCTGTTCATCGTCAACCTGATTCGGCCGGGCGCGGGGGCGGACTTCGGCACCATGGAGGGAGCGGAGATCCCGGAACTGGAAACCCCAAGTTCTCCGATCCAGCTCCTGCTCGACATCGTACCCGAGAACTTCTTCGCCGCCGCCTCGGAAGCCGACATGCTGGCGGTCATCTTCTTCTCGATCGTACTGGGGATGACGATCGGCAGCCTCCCATCCAAGCCGCAGTCCGTTCTCACAACCCTGTTCTCCGCCGCGTTCGAGGCGATGATGAAGCTGACCGGCGGGGTGATCCGCTTCCTGCCGCTGGGAGTCTTCGGACTCATGACCTCCGCGATCGCCCAGTTCGGCCTGGAGTCGTTCGCGCCGCTCTTCAAGTACTGGATCACGATCGCGACCGGACTCTCCATCCATCTCCTGATCACTCTTCCGATCCTGCTGGTGCTTCTGGGCCGCATCAATCCCCGGATTCACTTCCGCAACATGCTGGATCCGCTGCTGGTCGCGTTCTCGTCCAGTTCCTCCGGAGCGACGCTTCCCGTCACCCTCGACACCGTGCAGAACAAGGTGGGGGTTTCCAACCGCGTCGCCTCCTTCGTTCTCCCCATGGGAGCCACGGTCAACATGGACGGCACCGCGTTGTACGAATGCGCGGGCGTTCTGTTCATCGCTCAGGCGCTCGGGATCGATCTGACCATGGGGCAGCAGGCGATCGTGGTGCTCACCGCCCTGCTGGCTTCCATCGGAGCGGCGGCGGTCCCGTCGGCGGGCCTGGTCATCATCTTCATCGTGCTCGAGTCGGTGGGGCTCCGGGGACCCAACGTCGAACTGATCGTCGGCTTCATGCTCGCCATCGATCGGCCGCTGGACATGGCTCGTACGATGGTCAACGTCTTCAGCGATTCGTGCGGCGCCGCCATCATCGCGCGCTCGGAGGGCGAGACAAATGTGGATGTGCCCTCAGTCGCTGCCGGGTGAAGCCGGCGGGACGGTTCCGGTAGCGGCCGTCTCGTCGGGGGTGGGTGCGTCGGCTTCGGCAGGCGCGGAATCGCCGGCTGGGTGAGAGGCGGGCCGGGTTGCTCCAAATCGGCTCCGTCGCTCTCGGGGGCGATCAGAACCGGCGGTGGCGGGGGCTGGGTCAGCTTCCGGTCCAACGCGTTCGTGAATACGTCGATGAGGCGGTTGTTGCCTCCGAAGTCTCCGATCAGCGTGAACCGGGAGGTCGAACGCAGGTCGACCCGCGTCTGAGCTTGTTCGTCCAATCGGATGCGGATGACCACATCGCTTACGCGACGGAACAATGGGCCCCTGGAGAGTGCCTGGATGACCCCTAGTTCCTCATCCCACCAGCGGGCGTACCAGTGGTGGAGTTCGCCCCGAACGAGGTCGAGAGAAGCGTCCCATACGCGAGCAAAGGGGATGGCGTAGGTCCGGCCCGCGAGGCGCAGGTCGGCAGAATCGGCCGACGTGCGGGCAGTGGCCACCACAAGTGCCCGTTTGAGGCGGCTCCAGAGAGAACGCTTCTGGCTCAGCGTGTTCCTCCTGCGAGGCCTGGTTCAGTGTTCAGCGGAGGGGCAAGCGCTAAACGGAAGCTATACAAACCCTCGCGCCAACGTCGCATGATTCGACGGTCATGCCCTGGTGACGCTACCTATGCGGCAACCTCAACCACATAGTCTAGAATACCGTCGCGCGCGAATTCCATCCACTTCGCCAACTCGACACGGACGACTCCATGAAAGCTGTCATTCCCCTGGCTGGCAAGGGAACACGCTTGCGCCCTCACACCCATCTTCTGCCCAAACCGCTGGTACGCGTAGCAGGGAGGCCGGTTCTGGCCTATCTGCTGGACGACCTGGCGAACTTCGGAATCACGGAAATGGTGCTCATCGTCGGACACCTCGACGGGGTCATCCGCCGCTACATGCAGGAGGCCTATCCCGGTCTGCACCTCCACTACGTGGTTCAGGCCGTTCAGGATGGCACCGCGGGGGCGGTCAAGCTGGCGCAGCCTTTTGCGGATGACGAGCTGCTGATCCTGTTCGCCGATACCCTCTTCGAGGCCGACCTGTCTCCCGCGCGAACTCTCTCGCCGGAATGGAGCGCGGTAATCTGGACGCGGCAAGTCGAGGACTACCATAAGTACGGCGTCGTCATCACCGACCCGGGCGGCGCCATGACGCGCATCGTGGAAAAACCGAGGGAGCCCATCTCCCGGCTCGCCAACATCGGCCTCTACCACATCCGGGATCATGCCTTGCTCTTCGAGGGCATCGACCACGTGCTCGCCTCGCCTGCGGGCCCGTCGGGCGAATACTACCTGACGGACGCCTTCCAGTACATGGTGGACTGCGGGGCGCGCATCCGCACCGCTCCGGTCGATGCCTGGCACGACTGCGGCAGTCTCGAGGGGTTGCTGGGCACCAACCGGCACCTTCTGGAGTCCGGGCGGGCGACCCTCTCGCCCACCGCCCGCCTGACCGGCTGCTCCCTGGCCGACCCGGTGCGGGCGGAGGACGACGTGGTGGTTGAGGCGAGCGTCCTCGGTCCCAACGTCACGCTGGAGCGGGGTGCGACGGTGGTGAACAGCCGCCTCGCCGACACCATCGTCGGCGCGGGAGCGCGGGTGGAAGGGGCGAGCCTGGAAGGGTCGCTGGTCGGCGCGGAAGCGGTCGTGCTGGGTCTTCAGGGCCGTGTCAACATCGCAGACCACTCCGTGGTCGCGGCAACGGATCCGCACGAACTCTCATAGCTGTGGCTCAGGGCGACTACGCCCGACTCGCGCATACGACGAGGTCCGCTCGGCCCCCTCATGGGTCTGGGCGAATTCTCCTGACTACCTCGCGTCCGGCGGGATCGCGCGCGACCACAAGGTCCGCGGGGATGCCGTGCCGCAGCCGGATGCTCCCGTCCGGCCCGCGATGGCCCTCGCCGGCGATCACGTACATGCCCTTCGCGGACACCGCTTCCTGTGCTTCCTTCCCCGCCAGGTCGCCGACCTCCACGATGGTGGCGCCGGATCGCGCGAGAGGATCGCGATACTCGATGAGCACGTCGGCGACGATGGGCGCGAGACCGGGCGCGATCAGCGTACCGCCGGACAGCAGGAGGTCGCTCACCATGCGCCCGTTGGGTGGCAGCCGTTCGTAGAGAGCGAGGTCGACCCCCGCGTAGCTGCCATCGGCGATCGCGGCGAGCGCGGACAGGATCCCGACGAAGTTCACCTTGCGCAGGTATTGCTTCTGCGGGTCTCCCGGCCACCCTCCCGATTCGATCAGGATCGTGCTCGCGCCCCACGCGCCCATGAGGTCGCCGAAGGCCCGCGGGTTGAAGGTGTCGTCGTAGCGGGTGACGTGCCCGTCCACCATCGGCTCGACCGCCTGCCGCACCACCGCGCACACGCGCATCGCCGCGCGCCGGCGCTCGTTGACGTCGCGTGTGGCGTTGAACGCCGGCGCCAGCAGCGCGATGGCTGCCATGCGGTCGGAGTCGCCGACGCGAAAGCGCGCACTCTGGTCGTGCAGGTTCAAGCCGAAGGCGGGCCGCACCCGGTCGCGCACCGCCTTCAGCGCACGTCCCTCGGGAGTGGCCAGACGGCGGGCGTCCCGGTTCACGTCGATGCCGGCGGCGTTGTGGCGCTGGAAGCGGACGGCGCCGTCGGGGTTGAGCATGGGGACGAAATGCAGGCTCAGCCGGCGCGAAAGCGATCGTGCCACGGCGTGACCGGGGTACCGCGCCAGGAAAGAGAAGATGTCGGCCAGCGCCATGCTCGCGGTGCTCTCGTCCCCATGCATCTGGGACCACGCCAGCACCTTCACCTCGCCCCCGCCGATCGACACCATGCGGAGACGCCGACCTTCGGCGCTCTCGCCCACGCGTTCGCACACCAGCGCCGGGCTCGTGTCGAGGATGGAGTCGAGGACGTTCCAGTAGACTTCCGGGCTGAAGCGGCGTTGATCGAGCCCGCTCACACGGATGTCGTCATGGAGCGCGACCAGTTCGGACGTGAGTTCCGGCACCGTTTCCGCTCTCTTTAGTCCGTTCTCAGTAGAGAAGATGTCGTTCTCGAACCCGGAGGAAGCGGCTCAGATCCGACTCCCAGCCGGCCCGCGCCTCCGCCAGCGACGCGCCCGCGTCGATCTCCAGTCGCAGGCGGTCGGTGCCAGCCAGCCGGTCGAACGCCGCTTCGCGCCATTCCCACCGATCACCGGAGAGGGCGGCGGCCTCGATCAGGGCGGCCACCGCAGCCTCGGTGGGGTCGTACTCCTGAGCAGTCGCGACCAGGCGCACGCCTCTCACCTCGACTCCGCCGTGCTTGCCGTCACCCGGGTTTTCGGGGACGAAGCGAACCGGCTCGAAGCGCACACCCGGAATGCCGTATCGGCTCAGGTTGGCCGCCAGCGCCTCCCCGTCCAGCCAGGGCGCGCCGATCTGCTGAAAGGCGATGGGCGTGCCCCGTCCCACCGAGAGGTTGGTCCCCTCGAAGAGGCAGGTTCCCGGATAGTGACGGGCGCTCTCCACCGACGGCATGTTGGGGGAGGGCGCAATCCAGGGGAGCCCCGTGTCGCCGAACCCGTCGCTCCGGCTCCATCGCGAGAGCGTGGCCACCCGCAGCTCGACTTCAACGTCGAACTCGCCGCGGAAAAGCCCCGCCAGCTCGGCCGGGGTCATGCCGTGCCGCATGGGAATGGGATACATGCCGACGAACGACGCGAACGCGGGATCCAGCACGTTCCCCTGCACCTCGGCCCCACCGATCGGGTTGGGACGGTCGAGCACCACGAAGGGAATCCCCGCCTCTCCGGCCGCCTCCATCCCGAGCGCCATGGTGTAGACGTAGGTGTAGTAGCGCGCGCCGATGTCCTGGATGTCGAAGAGGAGCACCTCAACGCCTTCCAGCATCTCCGGAGTCGGCTTGCGGGTGGACCCGTACAGGGAATGGATGGGCAGTCCGGTGCGCGGGTCGACGCCGCTCTCGACGCGTTCGCCGGCTTCGGCCTGGCCCCGGATGCCATGCTCGGGAGAATAGAGCGCGACCAGTTCCAGGCGCGCGTCCTGGTACAGGAGGTCGATGGAGGACATGCCCTGCCGGTCGACGCCCGTGTGGTTGGTGATGAGTCCCGCGCGACGACCCTGTACCAGGTGGATCGAGTCCGAGAGGAGGACTTCGATGCCGGGCCGGGTGTCCCCGCTGGCTTGCACGGCGATACCCGCAGCGGCGCGAGGAACCGGCTCCCGCCAGCCCCGCACGACCCACGTGGCCGCGAGCAGGAGGGCGCCCGCCGCGACCAGGCCCGCGGCTACGCGTGATTGTCGGAATCCTCGGGAATCCATTACCTTGCGCCAGTCCTCGATTCCAGCAGTCCATGATGGCCCGCGGGTTGTCAACTTCGTCCGGGGAGAATAGGTCGTCAACCGGTGCTTGCGCTGAATAGTCGAGCGATGTCCGGTTCCAGCCGCGCGACGCTCCTTCGCACGGCGGGTCTCGCTTCCGTCCTGGCGCTTGTTCCGGTGGTGACTGCCTCCTGCAGTTCCGTTCTCCCGCGGAGCCAAGCTCCCGCCGAGCCCGAGCCCCCTGCGGCCAGCAAAGCCTCCGAGTCTGCGGGCCAGGGGACGGCGCCCTCCGCTGCCCGGACGGAGATTCCCGCCGCCGAAACGCGTGCGACCCGGGCCTCTGACGACGCGCCGATACCCGGTGCCGCGATCTCGTCCGCAGAGCCCGGTGCCTGGACGGCCTCGGTTCTGGGGTCGATGACTCTCGAAGAGAAGGCCGGCCAGCTGTTGATGCCGTGGATGCTGGGCGACTTCGCGCCCGAAGGCTCCGAGGACTTCGAGCGCATCGCGCAGGCGGTTCGGGAAGACGGCGTGGGGGGCGTGATCGTCTCGGTGGGTTCTCCCTCCGAAGTGGCCGCGAAGATCAACAACCTGCAGTCCCTGGCCAAATACCCTCTGCTGGTGGGCGCCGACCTGGAGAGCGGGGCGGGCTACCGAATGCGCGGGGCGGTCTACCTCCCCAACAACATCGAGCTGGGCGGCGCCACCCTGTTTCCGTCGCTGATGGCGGTGGGGGCGACCGGGGACGAGAACCACGCCTACGAGATGGGCCGCATCACCGCCGTCGAGGCGCGCGCGGTAGGTGTCCACCTCCCCTTCGCACCGGTGCTGGACGTCAACAACAACCCGGAGAACCCGGTCATCGCCACCCGCTCCTTCGGGGAGGATCCCGCCGAAGTGGCCCGGCTCGGATCCGCCTTCGTACGCGGAATCCAGGATCACGGCGCCATCGCTACCGGGAAGCACTTCCCGGGCCATGGCGACACCGGCGTGGACTCCCATGTCGACCTTCCGGTGATCCGCGTGGACCGCGAGCGCCTGGACCGGGTCGAGTTGCGCCCCTTCCGCGAGGCGATCAGCGCCGGGATGGGCGCGGTCATGAGCGCGCACGTCTCCATCCCTTCCCTGACCGGAGCCGTCTCCACCCCGAGCACGCTCTCCCCGGCGGTTCTTTCCGAACTGCTGCGCGGCGACATGGGCTTCGACGGCCTGATCGTCACCGACGCCATGGACATGGCTGCGATCACACGGCGCTTTGGCGCAGGGGAGGCGGTCGTGCGGGCGCTTGAGGCCGGCGCCGACATCATCCTCATGCCCGAGAGCCCGCGCGCGGCACGCGAGAGTCTGGTCGCCGCCGTCCGCTCAGGTCGCGTGCGCGAGGCTCGCCTGGACAGATCGGTGGCCAGGATCCTCGAGCTGAAGGAGCGCATGGGACTGGATCGCGAGCGCTACACGGACATCTCCGAGATCCACCGCAGGGTCGGCATCCCGGCGCACCTGGAGCGGGCAAGGGAGATCGCCGACGCATCGATCACGCTGCTTCGCAACCGCCGCAACCTGCTGGCGCTCCGTGGCACCCGCACCGCCAACGTCCTCTCCGTCACCTACCGCAACCCGAACAACCTGCTCGCCGGACGCTACTTCAACCCCCGGGTGCGCGAGACCTACCGCCGGCTGCGCACCGAGTACCTGCACTCGGACTCGAGCGAGAGCGACTATGAGCGCCTGCTGGCGCGCGCCGCCCGCTCCGACCTGGTCATCGTGTCCGCGTACGTATTCGCGGCCCGCACGGACGACGAGCCCAACGTGCCCGAGCCGCTGTCCGATTTCGTGCGGGTCCTGGCGGATCGGCGCGTGCCGCACATCGTGATCTCCTTCGGCAACCCCTATCTGCTCTCCGACTTGCCCGAAGCCCAGGCGTACATGCTGGGAGCGGTTCGGAGGTCAGCCACCTTGAGCGGTTCGGAGGTCAGCCAGGTCGCCGCCGCCCGGGCAATCTTCGGGGAAACCCCCATCCGCGGGCGCACGCCCACTCGCCTTCCCCCCTTCTTCGACATCGGAGACGGGATTCAGCTGCCCGTCAGAGGCGCCGCCGGTCGTGACCTGCGCTAGCCGCCGGCGGGCGAGTCCGCGACGGGTCCTAAGGTTTAGAACGTGAGCAATAGCCTGTCGCGGACGACCTCATCCTCTAGTGAGTCTCCGGCGCGCTGAAATCGACGCAACATGGAACGCCCGCAGTTTACCATCACTTCATGTCGGAACAAGCCCGTTGGAATCGGTACGTTGCACAGGAGCCCGCCCGATCGCTTGGTACCGTCTATGCTGAGAAGCACCCTCACTCCCCGGTCTCGGCATCTAGCGATGGTTTCAAAGAGAAGTTTCAGGCTGAACGACTGCGATCTGTACAGGATGCTCTGGGTGCAGGTGTACGGCGGGTCACAATACACGATGTCTCCCGCGCTCGGTTCTTCCATGGCTTCTTCGAAGTCAAGATGCCGGAAGACGGCGCCGGCCGTTCGGCGGTGCCAGAGATCGACTCTCTTCCCAAACGACTCGGTCTTCCAGATTTCGATAAGAGGCCCGAGGGTCTCTGAACCAACAGCGCGGGTTGGCGCAAGAGTTCCTAGAACGGCGCCACTTCCCAAGAAGGGCTCGAAGTAGGTGTCGTACTGAGTGGGAAAGTGGCTGATGATTTCGTGCGCGAACCTCTGTTTGTTTCCGATCCACTTCAGGAGCTGTGTCCTGAACGGCTGAACAGACCGGAAGCCCTTCTCCCTGCGGTCTTGGTTATCGAGGCTCAACTGCATTGGCAGTCCTCCAGAAGGGGATGAACCAAGTATATCCTGTTTTGGGATGTACACAAGCCCGTTCGTAGAATCATGCTCATCGCCCTCTCCAGCTGATGTTGTCCGTCCATGAATGAAGCCGAGGCACGAATCCTACGCGACCTCATCCGGTCGATGAGGCTCAACGCCGGACTCCGCCAACAAGATGTCGCGGACCGTTTGGGCCAGCCTCAGTCGTACGTCAGCAAGTGCGAATCGGGGGAGAGACGGGTTGATGTCGTTGAACTGGCCGCGATCTGTCGTGCGTGTAACTCCGATCTGCCCACCTTTGTGGATCGTCTCGTCGCCGCGCTGCCGAAGATCGTTGAGACATGAGGGCGGACGACCGGTTCGGTGGCCTTCCGATGTCGTTTTGGGCCAACGTACGGACGATCAGCCAAGAGGTAGGCTATACCGTTCGTGGCAAGGGACTGGTGCGTGTACCTCGTATCCCAGAGATGGCGAGCGCGTTGCAGAGTGCTGGGTTGTCGACAGCACACTTGCTGGCTGGAAGGAGCCCTACGCGACTGGCGAAGACGCTCTCTGAATACTTCTTGCACCGAGCCAAGGCACTCAACGACTACGTGGAGCCAAGGCTAATGATGGCGGATGAGGCCAGCCAGATTTTGGTGGGAGTGCGGCAAGTCCTATCTCTGCCGGATGATTGACATGCTGCACATGGGTCTCGTAGATGAGCTTCTATTCGGGCGCGAAGTCTGCGAGCGGCTTCCGTCGTTAGCGGGTTCCTGGGCCAGAAAGTACCTCGCCCGCACCCACCAACAACTTGACGGGAGATGACGACTCAGAGTTTGGTCAACTTCACGACCCACGGCTTCCGCATCTTCGCGGCGCTGTCGTTGCTGCTTTCGTTCGCCGGAGCCTGTGACGGCCCAACTCCGGGTTCCGGCGGAGACGGCTCTTCCGAGGCCCTCTATCAAGCGGAACTCGACGGCCGGGCGCGGACATGGGTGGATGAGACTCTTGCCTCGCTCTCCCTGCGCGAGCGCATCGGACAGCTCGTGGTTCCCTGGATCCCGGGTGCGTACGCTTCCTCGAGCGACGCCAGCTTCCGCACGCTGGAGCGGTGGGTGACGAAAGAAGGCATCGGGGGTGTCGTGATCTCGATCGGCTCGCCCCACTCGTACGCCTCGCTCCTGAACCGGCTTCAGAACAGCGCGCCCGTCCCCCTGCTGGTCACTGCGGACTTCGAGAACGGGGGTCCCGGGATGCGCGTCAACCACTCCTACGCGCTTCCCACGCTGCTGCCACAGGGTGGAGGCACCAGCTTCCCGCCGACGATGGCCTTCGGCGCCATCGGCGACCCCGGGTTCGCCTACGAGTACGGGCGCATCACGGCCGTTGAGGCCAGGGCGCTCGGCGTCCACCTCAACTTCGCCCCGGTTCTCGACGTCAATTCCAATCCCGAGAACCCCATCATCAACACCCGTTCCTTCGGGGAGGACCCGGATGCGGTCGCCCGGCTCGGGGCGGCCTACATCGAGGGCGCGCGGGCGGGGGGCGTTCTCACCACGGCCAAGCACTTCCCCGGTCACGGCGACACCCGCACCGACTCGCACATCGAGCTGCCGGTGGTGACCGCGGACCAGGCGCGCCTGGAGGCGATGGAGCTGGTGCCGTTCCGGCATGCCGTGTCCGCCGGGGTGGATGCGGTGATGACCGCGCACGTCGCGGTGCCCGCCATCCTGGGGGAGGGCGCCGTTCCGGCGACCCTGTCTCCCTACTTCCTTACCGAGCTTCTGCGCGAGGACATGGAGTTCGAGGGCCTGATCTTCACGGACGCTCTTCGGATGGGTGCCATCTCGCGCGGCTACGGCGCGGGAGAGGCGGCGGTGCTGGCGCTGGAAGCGGGCTCCGACGTGCTCCTCGCTCCCGAGGACGCAGGCCGGGCCATCGACGCGGTGGAGGTCGCGGTGCGCACAGGCCGGGTGGCGCGCGAGCGCATCGACCAGTCGGTGCGCCGGCTGCTCGCGGCCAAGGCACGGGTGGGACTGCACGAGAGCCGCACCGTGGATCTGGCGACCGTCGCCGAGGTGGCGGGTTCGGGCGACCATCTGGCCTACGCGGATCTCGCCGCGGAGCGCTCGGTTACCCTGGTGCGCGATCGCGAGGGCCTGGTCCCGCTCCCCGCCGACGCGCGCAACCGGGTGGTCAGCGTGACCTATGCCCGCGACCAGGACCTGGTGGCCGGCCGGGAGTTCGACCGGGTCGCGGCCCGCTTCGTGGAGGATCTCGCGAGCCTGCGCATTGACGAGGGGTCGGACCCGGCGGCCTACGGAGCGGTGCGGGCCGCCGCGCAGGGCACCGACGTAGTGCTCCTCAACGTGTACGTGCCTCCGTTCGCCGGGGCGGGCTCGGTGGATGTTCCGGATGCGCTGCGGGAGATGGTGCGCGAACTGTCCGCGCGAGGCCCGCTGGTTGTCTCTTCCTTCGGCAACCCCTACTTCCTGAGCGCCTTCGAAGACCTGGGCAGCTACCTGATCGCCTGGGGCAGCCACGAGGTGTCGCAGCGCGCCGGGGCCTTTGCGCTCATGGGCGCGGCAGGGATCTCCGGAACTCTGCCCATCAGCATCCCGCCCGATCATATGGCGGGCGACGGGCTGCGCCGGGAAGCGCTCCCGGGTCCCGCGATGGTCAAGAACGCGCTGATGGCGGTACCATCGTGGGTCGTGCAGCCGCTCGAGTTCGTGGCCGCCGCGCGCGCCGCGGGTGACGGTCAACTAGCGGAGGCGCAGGTCTCCCCGCTGGAGGGCGACCCCGAGGCCGCGGGGATGTCGGAAGCCGTCCTGGAGGCGCTCGACCGCCGAATCCTGCAGGCCATCGCCGATTCGGCTACCCCCGGCGCGGCCCTCGCGGTCGTGCGCCACGGGCAGCTTGTGCGCCTGCGCGGCTACGGCCGGCTGGACTGGGATCCCGCCTCCGCCCCCGTCTCCCCCTCCTCCATCTACGATCTGGCGTCGGTCACCAAGGTGATGGGCACCACCACGGCGGCGATGATCCTCGCGGACGGGAGCAGCCTCGAGCTGGACGCCCCGGTGGTACGCTATCTGCCCTGGTGGTCGGGAGGGCACGCGGCCAAGGAGACCGTCACCGTTCGCCAGCTGCTGCTGCACCGTGGCGGGCTGCCCCCTTTCCGCCGCTTTTTCCTGGAGATGGAGGGCCGGGAGGCATTTCAGCAGGCGATCGCTGAACTCCCCCTCGACTATGCGCCCGGCGACAGCACGGTGTACTCGGACATCGGCGTGATGACGGTGGCCTGGGCGATCGAGGAGATCACCGGCGATCCGCTGGATCGCTTCCTGAGCCAGCGGGTCTGGGGGCCGCTCGGGATGCAGGACACCGGCTTCCGGCCCGACTCCGCCCTGCACGGGCGCGTGGCCCCCACCGAGATCGACGCCGACTACCGGGGCGTTCACGTGCGCGGCGTGGTGCACGACGAGAACGCTTTCGCCGTGGGGGGCGTCGCGGGGCACGCCGGCCTGTTCTCCTCCGCGCGCGACGTGGCGGTCTACGCCGCAATGATGCTGGACGGGGGCCGCGCCCGATCCTGCGACGGCACGCCCGCCGTGCCCTGTAGCGCACCCCGCGGCGCCGATGTCCGGATCGTGCAGTCTTCCACCGTGGACAGCTTCACCCGCCGCCACGACGCCAGCGCCAGCCGCGCCACCGGTTGGGACACCCCCTCCGGCAATTCCTCGGCCGGACGCTTCTTCACCCGGCGCGCCTTCGGCCACACCGGCTTCACCGGCCCCTCCGTGTGGATCGATCCAGACCTCGACCTCGCGGTGGTGCTGCTCATGAACCGGGTCAACCCCACCCGCGAGAACACCCGCCACATCCCCGTGCGCCGAGAGGTCCACGACCTCGCCGCCCAGGCCGTCACCGACCTCGAACTCCAGCCCCGGCCACCCTCGTGACCCCGCTCGACTCGGTCATCGTCGCCGCCTGCTTCGTCTTCGTCGGGGCGGTCGAGGCTGCCATGGTCCGGGCGGCGCGCGCGCCGTGAGCGGGTTCGGTGGCGCCGACCTGGCCGTCCTGGTGGCCTACCTGGCCGCCACCACGGCCTGGGGCGCCTGGCTCGGCCGCCGCCAGCGTGGCGGGTCGGACTACTTCCTGGGCAACCGCCGACTGCCGTGGGGGGCGGTGCTGCTGTCGGTCGTGGCCACCGAGACCAGCACGCTCACCTTTCTGTCCATCCCCGGGGTGGCGTACCTGGGCACCCTGGCCTTCCTGCAGCTCACCTTCGGATACCTGGCCGGCCGGGTTGTGGTCGCCTCGCTCCTGCTTCCCGCCTACTACCGCGGCGAGCTGAAGACCGCCTATGCCCTCCTCGGCGCCCGCTTCGGCGACGGGGTCCGGCGCCTCGCCTCCGCCATCTTCATGGTGACTCGCCTCCTCGCCGACTCCGTGCGTCTCTTCGCCACCGCCATCCCGCTCGCGCTGGTCACCGGCTGGCCCTACCCGCTCTCGATCCTGGTCATCGGCGCGCTCACGGTGGTCTACACCTACTTCGGGGGCATCAAGGCGGTGGTTTGGGTGGATGCCGTGCAGATGGGGCTCTACCTGCTGGGCGCGGCGGTCGCCGTCGTCGTCCTGCAGGGGCTGGTCGATGGGGGGTGGGCGGCGATTCTGGCGCAGGCGGGCGCGGCGGGCAAGCTCCGCATCGTGGACCCGTCCCTGGACTTCTCGGTGCCATACACCGTGTGGGCGGGGTTGCTTGGGGGCGGTTTCCTGGCGATGGCCTCCCATGGCACCGATCAGCTCATCGTGCAGCGGCTGCTGACCTGCAAGGATCTGGCGGCCAGCCGCAAGGCGCTGATCGGCAGCGGCGTGGCGGTGGTGGGCCAGTTCGCCGTCTTTCTGCTGGTGGGGCTCGGCCTGTGGGCCTTCTACGAGAACCGCGCCTTCGACGCCTCCGACGAGATCTTCGCGCGTTTCATCGTCGAGGAACTCCCCCCCGGCGTCACAGGGCTTCTGATTGCAGGCGTGTTCGCCGCGGCCATGTCGTCGCTCTCCTCCTCCATCAACTCGCTTGCCTCCTCCTCCGCCTACGACTTCTGGGCCCCCGTCCGCGGCGTCGAGGACGACGCGCGCATCCTGCGGGCCGGCAAGCTGTTCACCCTGCTGTGGGCCGGGCTGCTGGTCGGCGGCGCCATCCTCTTCATCCCGCTGAGCGCAGGCACCAGCGCCGTCGAGGTCGCTCTCTCGGTCGCCTCTCTGGTCTACGGAGGACTCCTGGGCGCCTTCGCCCTGGGCGTCCTCTCCCGGCGCGCAACCGCGCGCGGCACCGCGACGGGCATGGTGGCCGGAATCGGGGTGGTCACCGCCATATGGGTCTTCGCTCCCGACAGAGTGGCGTGGCCCTGGTTCGTGCTCATCGGGACGGCGATCACGGTGGCGGTTGGGACCGCGCTCGGCGCAGCGCGGGCGTCAGCCCCGGCGGAACGCCCCTGATGCCTTCGTTGGCCGGCCGGCCCCAGCGTTCTACATCCGCGCCCGCGGTCGCGCCGGCCTCCCCGCCCGGGTCGCCGTGACCGGATCCTGCGTCGCCGGGGTCGACGGGGGCGGCACCCGCACCCGCGCCCTGCTGCTCGCCGACAACGGCACGCACCTCGGCCGGGCGGAGGGCCCCGCGGCCCTGGTGCGTCCCGCCCGTCCCGAAGCCGCGGCCCGAGTGGTCGCCGACCTGGTGCGTCGCGCCGCCGCCGTCCAGGGCGTCCCCCTGCCGCTCCCCGCCCTGTGGGCCGGACTGGCCGGCGCCGGCCGGGCGCGCGTGCGGCGCGACCTGGAGACGCTCCTGCGGGGGGAGCAGGTCGCAAGCGCCGTCCGGGTCGGCACCGACGTGGAGGCGGCCTTCCACGACGCCTTCGGCGGCGGCCCGGGCATCGTGGTGGTGGCCGGCACCGGCTCTGTGGTGCTGGGGGTGGGGGAGGACGGCCGCCGTCTGCAGGTCGGTGGGTGGGGCGCGGTGATGGGCGACGAAGGGGGCGGCTACGACCTCGGCGTCGCGGCCCTGCGAGCCGTCGCGCGGGCCGCCGACGGACGAGCCCCCCCGACCGACCTCACCGGCGCCGTCCTCGACCTCCTGGACCTGGGTCGGCCGCGCGAGCTTGCCACCTGGGCGGAGTCCGCCACAAAGGCCGAAATCGCGGCCCTCGCGCCCCTCGTGGTCCGCACCGCCCGCACGGGCGACCCGGCCGCGGCCACGGTGGTCCGGCTTGCGCTGGACGAACTCCGGGATCAGCTGTCCGCCGCCGTCCGCGAGCTGTTCCCGTCCGACACCTCTCCCCCCGTCGCCCTTACTGGGGGCCTGATCGCTCCCGGCGGGCCGCTACGCCCCGACGCGGAGCAACTCGTCGCCCGCGCGAACGGCCGCATTTTCCAGCGTGCCGTCATCCCGGAGCGCGGCGCGGCCCATCTGGCGCTCGCCCTGCTGCGCTGATCCTCTGCCATTTTGGCAGGCATTTGTCGAGCCCATTCCCTGATCCGGACACGCCCGCATCGTAGGACCCCCGCACCTGACAAATTGTCAGTCTCGCTTCGCACGACCTCCTCGCAGCGAGAGGACAATCTGTCATGCCATACCCCGCAACTCGTTTCCACCAGACATTTTGACAGGTTTTCGAAGTGGCACGCCACCTGCTCTCTCCCGGGGCCGAGAGCGTTCCGGTGCCGAAGAGCCCGACAACGCGCATTTCAACCAACCTCAGTCGAGTGGAGGAGACCATGACGACCATCGCCAAGTATCGTTCGCTGTCGCCCACGCAAGTGCTTCGGGCCTTCAATTCCGCCTTCCCTGCCAGCCCTTCCTTCCCCTTCGGGTCCTTCATCAACACGGACTGGGTTCCCCCCGTGAACGTCGCGGAGACCCCGGACGCCATTCTCGTGACCGCGGAACTCCCGGGCGTGTCGCCGGATGACGTCGAGATCCAGGTCGAAGAGAACGTGCTTACGATCAGCGGCGAGAAGCATGAGGAGCGCCAGGAAGGGGACGCCGAGCGCCACATGCACATCTCGGAGCGGATCATGGGCAGTTTCAGCCGCTCCTTCACCCTGCCGCGCAAGGTGGATGTCGAGGCCATCGCCGCCGACTTCGGCGAAGGCCTGCTCAAGGTCAGCGTCCCCAAGGCTCCGCCGCCGACTTCGGCGAAGGCCTGCTCAAGGTCAGCGTCCCCAAGGCTCCGGAGACGCGCGCCCGCCGGATCGAGGTGAAGGCGCGCGCCTAGCCTCAGCGGCTCATTTCCGCCGACGGAAACGGACCCGGTATTCCGCCGGGTCCGTTTGCTTGTGGTCCTGATGGGTCCGGGGTCGCCGGACCTCCCGCCAGCCGCTAAGCTTGATGGCACTCCGGGGGTTGCTAACTTGTTGGCGAGAGTTCTCCGATTCCCCGGTGCGCAAGACGCCCGCCCTCATCACTCCGGGTCCTCCCCGAGCCCCGTTACCCCACAAGAGTTCGCGCATGACCCACGCCAGCACCCGGCCCCCGCCGGGATCGCGTGTCTTCAGCGGAATGCAGCCCAGCGGCGAAGCTCACCTCGGCAACTACCTGGGCGCGTTGCGCCAGTGGGCCGCCATGCAGGAGGACTACGACTGCATCTACTGCATCGTTGACCAGCACGCCATCACGGGCCGCTACGACCCCGGGGCGCTTCCTCGGGCCGTCTTCGATCTCGCGGTGAGCTTCATGGCCTCGGGCATCGATCCGGAGCGCTCCATCGTCTTCGTGCAGTCGGACGTGCCCGAGCATACGGAGTTGAGCTGGCTCTTCAATTCGGTGACGCCAATCGGTGATCTGGAGCGCATGATCCAGTTCAAGGAGAAGTCCGAGCGCATGGAATCGGTACCGGTTGGGCTCCTCAACTACCCCGTGCTGCAGGCTGCCGACATCCTCCTCTACCGCGCCGACGTGGTTCCCGTGGGAGAGGACCAGCGCCAGCACCTCGAGCTGACGCGGGAGGTGGCGCGCAAGTGGAACGCCCGCTTCGGGGAGTATCTGCCGGAGCCTCAGCCCTACATTCCGCGCGCGGGCCGAATCCTGGGGCTCGACGGCCGGGCCAAGATGAGCAAGTCGATCGGCAACACGGTCGGGATCCTCGACGAACCCGCCGAGATCCGAAAGCGCGTGCGTACCGCGGTCACGGACCCGGCCCGCATTCGCAAGTCCGACCCGGGGCATCCGGAGGTCTGCAACGTCTTCGCCCTGCACGAGTACTTCGTGGGCCAGGAGCAGCTCGACGACATCGCGCTCAAATGCCGCACCGCGCAACGAGGGTGCGTGCAGTGCAAAGGCATGCTGGCGCAGGAGATCGACGAGGCCTTCGCCCCGATGCGGGAGGTGGCCGCGCACTATCGCGCGCACCCGGGGGAGGTGCGGCGGATCCTGGGCGACGGCGCGCGCAGGGCTGGCGCCATCGCCAGGGAGACCATGACGGAGGTCCGGTCGCGCATGGGGCTCGACTGGAAGCGCAACGTCTGAGCAATGATGGAGGAGGCGGAGTCATGAATCTGGCCGGAGTTTTCATCCCCGCGGTTACGCCCTTCGATCCTGTCACGGGAGACGTCGACATCGTCGCCATGCGCGCCAACCTGAGGAGCTGGCTGGCGCATCCGGTGCACGGAATCGTCATCGCCGGATCCACCGGCGAGGCCGTGCTGCTGAGTCGGGAGGAGCGCAGAAGCCTCATCGAGGCGACCGGCGGCGCAATGTCCGATGATCGCTTGCTGATTGCGGGGACGGGCGTCGAGTCGACACGCGCAACCGTACTCCTGGGCCAGGAGGCCGCGGACGCCGGCGCGGACGCGGTGCTGGTACAGCCGCCCGCCTACTTCCGGGGCGCGATGACCCCTGAGGTGCTGCGCGACCACTACAGGGCGGTGGCCGATGCCTCCCCGGTCCCGGTCATCATCTACCAGGCGCCGCTGCGCTTCAGCACCCTGGAATTCCCCTCCGGGCTGGTGGCGGAACTCTCCCGCCATCCCAACATCGTGGGCATCAAGGACTCGCGCGGCAGCCTGGAGAAGATCGGAGAGCTGCTGGACCGCACCGCGGACGGCTTCGCGGTGATCGTGGGGGACGGTGCGGGCTTCTACGCGGCGCTCGAACTGGGCGCATCGGCGGGAATCCTGGCGCTGGCCAACCTGGCTCCCGCCGAAACCGCCGAGATCTACCAGCGCTTCGCGGAGGGGCGCTCCAGCGAGGCGGGCCGAATTCAGGAGAGGGTCGGACCGGTGCACAAGAAGGTGGTGGCGGGGTTTGGAGTGGCCGGTGTGAAGGCGGCCGCGGGGTTGCTGGGAGGATACGGCGGAGCACCGCGCCCGCCGCTCAGGCCGCTCCCGGCCGCGAAGATCCGGGTCGTGGAGGCGGAACTGCGCCGGGCCAGGCTGCTGCGGCCGGAGGTTGCGCTCTCCGGCTACGCCTCCGCATGAGAGAGGGGCCGAGCGACTTCGTCGCGCGCCCGCCGGCCGGGGCGCCCGTCAAGGGCCGGAACTCCCGGGGAGGCTGACCTTGCCCGTAAACGATACCCGGGGCCGCTGTGTAGTCGTGGTCGGCTGCCAGTGGGGGGATGAAGGGAAGGGCAAGATCGTCGACGTATTGGCGGAGTCGGCCGACATTGTCGCCCGCTATCAGGGCGGGGCCAACGCGGGCCACACGGTTCACGTGCACGGCGACGAGTTCATCCTGCACCAGATTCCCTCCGGGATCCTTCACTCCGGAAAGCGCTGCCTGCTCGGCAACGGGGTGGTCCTCGATCTGCCGAAGTTCTTCGCCGAATACGATGACCTGGTGGCGCGCGGCATCGAGTTGGAGGGACGAATCGGCATCAGCCAGCGGGCTCACCTCCTGCTCCCCTACCACCGGGCGCTGGACCGGGCCTCCGAGGTGCGCGCCCGGGAGAAGATCGGTACCACCGGGCAGGGGATCGGCCCGGCGTACGTTTCCAAGTCGGGGAGACGCGGGATCCGTGTGACCGACCTGGCCAACCGCGTCCATCTGGACCGCCGGGTGGAGCGCGCGATGACGATGGCGCTCCGAGAGCTGGGTGTCGACGGGGAGGCGAGCGCCGAGCTGGAGCGCGAGGTGCGGGACGCCCTGGCGCTGGCGGACCGGACCCTGCCGCTGGCCACCGACACGGGCCTGGAGATCGTTCAGGCGCTTGCCGCCGGGTGCTCCGTCCTCATGGAAGGCGCGCAGGGAACGGCCCTTGACGTCGACCACGGCACCTATCCCTTCGTGACTTCCTCCAACACCACGGCGGCGGCGGCGGCGACCGGGCTGGGGATCGGCCCGACCGCCATCACCGCGGTACTGGGCGTGGTCAAGGCGTACACCACGCGCGTCGGCAACGGCCCCCTGCCGACCGAATTCGACGAGGAGATGGGCGAGCGCGTGCGGGAGCTGGGCGGCGAGTTCGGCGCGACCACCGGCCGGCCCCGGCGCTGCGGCTGGTTCGACGCCGTGCAGGCGCGCTACGCCGCTCGCGTGAACGGGCTCACCGGCCTGGCGGTGACGAAGCTGGACGTGCTGGATTCCCTCGAGGAGATCCGGATCGCCACCGCCTACCGCACCGACACCGGCGTCGCCACCGAGTTTCCCGCAGACACCTGGTCGCTCTCAGGGGTAGACCCCGTGCTGGAGAGCCACCCGGGATGGCGGACGCGCACCACGGAAGCCCGCGACATCGCCGACCTTCCGGCTGAAGCGCGGAGCTATCTGGACCGCCTGCAGGAGCTCACCGCGGTTCCCATCGAGATCGTCTCGGTCGGGTCCCGGCGCGAGCAGATCATCCGGGTCTAGTGTTCGATCGCCTGGGCAAGAGGCTCGATCGGGCCCTGGGGCGTTTTCGCCAGAGGGGCATCCTCACCGAGCCCATGATCCGCAAGGGGCTGCGCGAAGTGCGGCGCGCCCTGCTCGAGGCGGACGTCAACTTCAAGGTCACCCGGGATTTCCTGAAGCGGGTGGAGAAGCGGGCGGTGGGCGAGGGCGTCATCCGCTCCATTTCCCCCGGACGGCAGATCGTCAAGATCGTGCACGACGAGCTGGCCTCGCTGATGGGCGAGGAGGTGGCCGAGCTCGAGTGGGCGCGGAAGCCTCCCACGGTGATCCTGATGGCCGGGCTGCAGGGCTCCGGGAAGACCACGACGGCGGTCAAGCTGGCGTGCCTGATCGCACGCGAGGGACGCAGTCCCATGCTCGCGGGCTGCGACGTGTACCGTCCGGCGGCGGGCGAGCAGTTGCGTACGTTGTGCGGGCGGGTGGGGATGCCGGTGCTGGCGGGCGAGCGCGGGGACGATCCCGTGAAGGTGGCGGTGGCCGCGGTCAAGTCTGCGCGAGCGCGCGGGTGCGACGTGGTGGTGGTGGACACTGCGGGCCGCCTCCAGATGGACGAGCCGATGATGGACGAGTTGGGGCGCCTGCAGAAGAAGCTGGGTCCGTCCGAGGTGCTGCTGGTGGCGGACGCCATGACCGGACAGGAGGCGGTGAACATCGCCCAGGGCTTCGACCGGAAGCTCGGGGTCACCGGCGTCGTGCTCACCAAGCTGGACGGCGACGCGCGCGGCGGGGCGGCGCTCTCGATCCGGGGGGTCACCGGCAAGCCCATCAAGTTCGTGGGTGTGGGGGAGGAGCTGGATGACCTGGAGCGGGTAGACCCCCAGCGGCTGGCAGGGCGCATCCTGCAGATGGGCGATGTGGTGGGGCTGGTGGAGAGGGCTCAGCGCTCCATCGACGCCGACGCGCAGGCGAGGATCGAGGAGAGCGTGCTGCGCAAGGGACGCTTCACCCTCGAGGACTTCCTGGTGGCGCTCCGCCAGATCCAGGCGATGGGGCCTCTGGAGCAGCTGATGAAGATGATCCCCGGGATGAAGCGCAAGCTGCCGGTGGGGAACGTCGATCCGAAGAAGATTCGGCACGTGGAAGCCATCATCCTCTCCATGACCCCCGCCGAGCGGTGCGAGCCTCGCATCCTGAACCGCTCGCGGCGGATCCGCATCGCGCGGGGCAGCGGCCGTCCGGTAGCGGAGGTCAACCGGCTGTTGAAGCAGTTCAAGGAAATGCAGAAATTGATGAAGCACATGCGGGGGATGTCGCCCCCGCTGGGTCGGCCAGGCTGACCGCCCCGGAGAGGCCGGGAGACAACGCAAGAATCGAGGAGACACATGTCGGTAAGAATTCGACTTCGCAGAATGGGCCGGAAGAAGGCTCCCCACTACCGCGTGGTGGTGGCGGACGGAGACTCGCCGCGGGACGGGCGCTTCGTCGAGACCATCGGCTATTACAAGCCGCTTTCCACGCCCGCTCGCGTGGTCGTCGACCTGGAGCGCGCCGACTATTGGCTCGGCAAGGGAGCGGAACCATCGGCCACGGTGAAGTCGCTGCTGAACAAGGCCCGAAGGGGCGGGGACGCAACGATGGCGGTTGGGGAGGTCGACGCGGCGGCCGAGAAGGCCCGGCGCGCGGAGGATCTGGCGCGTCGGCGCCAGGCCGAGGCGCAGGCCGGCGCCCAGGCTGCCGGCGAAAGCGCGGAATCCTCGTAGTCCCAAGGTCCTGCATGGACTCTGGCCGCCCCTCGCACCTGGTCGTCGGGCACCTCAACAAGGCCCACGGCACCAGGGGCGAACTCTTCCTCTGGCCTCTGACGGTGGACCCGGACGGGGCGTTTGCGGCCGGAACCGAGTTGCACCTGGCGGACGAAGCCGGGGAAGCGCCCGACGTCTCGTTCGCTCCCGTCCGCGTGCAGGGGGCCCGTCCCTTCAAGCGAGGCTTTCTGATCAAGCTGGAGGGCGTCGATTCCCGCGATCAGGCCGAATGGCTGGCTGGCCGGTACCTCGTCCGGCCTCTTGCCGAGGTGCGGCCGCTCGAGGAAGGCGAGGTCTTCTACCATGACCTGCTGGGAATGTCCGTGGAGGCGGCCGACGGAGTGCCGGTCGGCGAGATCGTCGAGGTCTACGAGTTGAGACCGGTGCATATGCTGGAGGTGGCACGGGAATCGGGCACGGTGCTGATTCCCTTTGCGCGCGACATGGTGCGCCAGCTGGACCGCGAGGCGAAGCGGCTGGTGATGGAACTCCCTGAAGGGTTGCTGGACCTCTGACGGAGGCGCGGGCGGTGAAATCGGATGCGGACGCCCCCATGCGGCTCAACTTCCTGACCATCTTCCCGGAATTCTTCGACGTGCCGCTGGCCACCAGCATACCCGGCCGTGCCGCGGGACAGGGGTTGGTGGAGTACCGCGTCGTCGACCTGCGCGACTTTACCCACGACCGGCATCGCACCGTGGACGATGCCCCGTATGGCGGCGGCGGCGGCATGGTGATGAAGCCGGAGCCGTTCTTCGAGACGGTCGACTCGCTCGACCGGGCCGGACGGATCGTGCTGCTCTCTCCGCGAGGCCGGCTCTTCACCCACCAGGACGCCGTGCGGCTGTCCCTGGAGCAGTCTCTCACCCTGCTGTGCGGCCACTACAAGGACGTCGACCAGCGGGTCGCCGACCACCTCGCCGCCGAGGAGATCTCCATTGGCGACTTCGTCCTGTCCGGTGGGGAGGCCGCGGCGCTGGTGGTGGCCGACGCCGTCGTGCGCCTGCTGCCGGGGGTGCTGGGGGACCACGACTCGGCGGCCTCGGACTCGTTTTACGACGGGCGCCGGTTGAGCGCGCCCTCCTACACCCGGCCGGTCGAGTACCGGGGGCACGAGGTGCCCGAGGTGCTGCGGAGCGGGGATCACCGGCGCATCGAGGCGTGGCGCGAGGGCGAAGGCGCGCGCCTGACCGCCGAGCGCCGGCCCGATCTCCACGGGAAAACAGGCTGACGGGATGGACGTTGCGCTGGCGGTAGGCTGGGAAAGATGGCACACTAACAGTTCCGGCCGGTTGCGAGCCCGGATCAGTGTTGATCGCGCGCTGCACAGGCATTTTCGACACTTGCAGCAAGGAGTACGTATGACACGCAACACTTGTCAAAACACCAAGGCATGGGGGGCCTTCGTGCTCTCCCTGCTGGCGGTCGGCCTGGCCATCGCGCCGGGCCTGAGCGCCCAGCAGGGCGGAGTCATCACGGGCCGCGTCACGGAGGAGGGCTCCGGACGGCCGCTGGCTTCCGCCCAGGTGTACGTAGAGGGCTCCGGACTCGGAACGCTCTCGAACAGCAGCGGGCAATTCCTTCTGCTGAACGCGCCCGCGGGCGAACACACCGTCACCGTCGAGCTGGTCGGGTACCGCTCGGCCACTCAGACCGTGACCGTGACCGCGGGTGAGACGGTCACCGTCGACTTCGCCATCCCCGTAACCGCGCTCGCCCTCGACGAGATCGTGGTGACGGGCACCGGCGTCGCGACCGAACGGCGCAAGCTCGGCCATACCATCGCGACGCTCGACGCCGCCGAGCTCGAAAACGCTCCCATCGCCGACTTCAGCCAGTTCATCGCGGGCCGTGAGCCCGGCGTGGTGGCGCTGCCCTCCTCGGGCTACACCGGCGAAGGCGCCCGTATCCGCATCCGCGGGTCCGCGTCGCTCTCGCAGCTCAACGAGCCGATCATCTACCTTGACGGGATCCGCGTGGACCGCTCCGCCGTCCAGAACTTCAACGGCCAGGGCAACCCGTCCCGTCTGGACGACATCCCTCCCGAGTCCATCGAGCGCGTCGAGATCCTGAAGGGTGCGGCGGCCGCGACCCTTTACGGGACCGAAGCCTCGAACGGGGTGATCCAGATCTTCACGAAGCGGGGCAACGTGGGCGCCCCGCGCTTCACCTTCCAGACCGACCTGACCGGGATCTCCGTGCCCACGAACCGCATTCTGCCGGTCGCGGACTTCGCCGGGCGCGCGTGCGCCAGCCCGGGGTGCACGGGAGACGGCGACGCAAAACGGCTGAGTGATGCCGTGAACCTGATGTCCGCGCGCTGGGGACAGTCCGTCTCGCCCTGGGAACCCGTGGAGCGCAACACCATTCCCGACCTGCTCACCACCGGTTTCGGCCAGACCTACTCCGGGTCCGTTCAGGGCGGGTCGAGCGTGTTCCAGTACTTCGCCTCCGCCCGGCTGGCCAGGGAGGACGGTCCCTACGACGCCGCGCGGAACTTCGACGAGGCGGAGGGGCTCACTCCCGAGAACGACACCAACCGCCGCGCGTCGCTCCACACGAACTTCACGATAGTTCCGAGTGACAACCTGCGCATCGGCGTGACCACGCTGTACGCGGACATGGAGCACCACACCCCCGACAACTCGAACAATATCTACGGCGTGTTCTCGTCCGCGCTCATGTCGCAGCTGCGTCTCGCCAACAACGACCCGAATCTCGGGCAGATCAACTTCTACGGTCAGCCGGCGTTCGCCACGCTGCGCGAGAACGCGTACCAGCTGAACTTCGTGAACTCGCAGCACTTCGCGGGTGCGACCAACATCAACTTCACGCCGACCGAAAACTTCCGCCTGGACGGCACCTTCGGCATCGACTTCACCTCCGACGACGCGGTCAGTTTCCGGCCGTACCGCTGGAACGTGGACGGGTACTCGGGCTCGACGCCCGATGGCAACAGGAACGTCAACGAGGACCGCAGCCGGGAGATCACGGCGGACGTCAAGGGCTCCTACGTCTTCAACACCGACAGATTGGAGAACACCTTCCTCTTCGGTGGCCAGGGTTTTCTGCAGCAGCGGCAATCGGCGGGTGGAAGCGGGCGCGACTTCCCGGGTCCTGGTCTGGAAACCCTTTCCGCGCTCGGTTCCGAGTCTTCCTACGAGAGATGGCTCAGGGTGACGCAGATCGGCGGATACGTGCAGGACCAGATCGGGTGGGACAACTGGCTCTTCCTGACCGTCGGCGCCCGCTGGGACGCCAACTCCGCCTTTGGTGAGGCGTTCAACACGGCCTTCTACCCGAAGGCCAACTTCGCGGTCGTGCCCAGCGAATTGTGGGAGAGCGAAACCATCTCGTCCCTGCGCATCAAGGGGGCCTTCGGCACGTCCGGATTGCAGCCCGGCGCGTTCGACAAGTTCACGACCTTCTCAGCGCTGGGCACCGAGGTCGGCCCGGGCGTCCAGCCCTCCAACCTGGGCAACGACCAGTTGAAGCCCGAAGTGTCCACCGAATGGGAGTTCGGCGCCGACGTGGGCCTGTTCAACGACCTCTGGTCGCTGGAAGCGACGTACTGGGATCGGACGGTGAGTGATGCCATGGTGGCGCGCCAGTTCCCGGTCACGGGCGGATTCACCCAGACCCAGCTCGACAACATCGGCGAAGTGAAGGCTTCCGGCGTCGAACTCAGCATCCGCGGCGCCCTGATCCAGCAGCAGGGCCTCTCGCTCAGCGTGTTCGCCAACACGGCGTACCTGAAGGAGGAGATCACCAGCATGGGCGGTGCTCCCCCTCTGAAGACCGGCGGCAGCTACCCGCGCTACCGCAATTTCCTGACGGAAGGCTACACCCCCGGCGCCTTCTTCGGCGCCAGAGTCGCAGACGTAGCAGTTCCGCTGAACATTCTCGATCCGGTCGGCGGCGAGTGCGTGGCGCCCACGCGCGAGCAGGCCCTCGCATACTTCAGCCAGCCGCGCAACCCGAACAGCTTCAAGCCGCTCGCGATCGGCAACGAGACCTTCGGCACGCCGAACGGCGGGCTGGCGTCGCACAACTGCGGCACGGGATTGCTCGACACCTATCTCGGCAAGCCCACGCCGGACTTCGCCGGCTCCTTCGGCTTCAATCTCGCGTTCCTGAACAACTTCGAGCTCAGGTCGCTCCTGGAGTACAAGTTCGGTCACCAGGTGCAGGATCTGTCCGGCATGTTCCGGCGGGCGAACAACTTCATCGGCCGCAACACGCCGCGTTCCGCGGAGCTCTACGCAGCCATGCTGAACCCGGCGTCGTCTCCGGAGCAGCGGCTGGATGCCGCGATGGCGTGGGCCCACGAAGTCGAGGGTCTCTCCCCGATGAGCGGGATGAACGGCGTCTACGATGCCGACTGGATCCGGTGGCGTGAGCTGTCGCTCACCTACCGGGTGCCGGAGAGCATCGTCGAGGGCTGGGGCGTCTCCACCGCCACGGTCAACCTGGGCGTGCGCAACCTGAGGCTCTTCATGCTGGGCGACTACCCGGGCATGGATCCCGAGGGCAACGTCCTCGGGCGTTGCAACGAAGGACTAAGCTGCAATTTCCTGGACTCGACGGAGGGCTGGGGCATCCCGCTGCCGCAGCGCTTCACGCTGTCCACGCGCTTCACGTTCTGATCCAGGAGAGAGACTCATGAAGAACCGAAATAGCAAGATCTGGGTCGCGATCCTCCTGGCCGCGTTCGCGGTCGGAGGCTGCGACATTCTGGACGTGAACAACCCCAACAGCCTGGTGGAGGAGGACATTCGCTCGGAAGCCGCCGCCGCCGCAGTCGTCAACGGAACGCTCACCCTCGTATCGTCATCTGTCTCCCAGTCCTGGCAGCCGTATCTGGTCGCTTCCGACGAGATGCGCTGGATCGGGTCCAGGGACGCCTGGCTCTCGCTCGATCTGGGGTTCGTGGACGATCCGCTGAACGAGTTCATCGACGGCCCGTTCCCGGCCATGGGGCAAGCTCGCTGGATGAGTGACGAGGCGATCGAAATCCTCAACGAGCACCATGGCAACAACCCGTCCACCGCGATCAAGACCGATCTGGCTCGCGCCTACCTGTACGCGGGCATCATCTACATGGTCATCGGAGAGATCCAGGAGGACTTCGCGTTCTCGGACAAGACCGAGAGCGGAGCCCCTATCGGGCCTGACAACATGTACCAGGTCCTGGATGGAGCGATCGAACGATTTTCGTCGGCCATATCCGGCTTCAACGAGGTCGGGGCCGGCGACATGGCGATCCAGGCCAGGGCCCTGCGCGCTCGTGCGAGGCAGTCCCGGGCGATCTGGGACGCGATCAACCCGTCGCCCTCGGGGGACGGGCTGGTGTCTTCCGCCGAGGCCGGTGCGGACGCGAGTGACGTGCTTGCCAACGTGGCCGCGGACTGGACCTACAACCTGACGTTCTCGAGCGCCAGCCGGTCCAACTCGATGGCCTCCTGGGTCAACGACCGCAAGGAAAACCAGATCGACCTCTCGGTCGCGACGGTCGACGACCAGAACGACATCAACGGCATCGCAATCCAGGATCCCATCGACGGAGTCGACGATCCGGCAGTCATCAAGTGGCTGAACCAGTGGAAGGGCGGCAGCTACCTGGACAAGGGAGGCATCTATCCGCCCCTGACGCTGGCCTCGGCCCGGATGATGCACCTGATTCTGGCGGAGAACGCGCTCAAGGGCATGGATTCGAGTGGCTTCGCCACGCACATCAACCACATCCGCTCGCTTGACGGCCTGACGCCGTTCAGCGGCCAGATCTCCGAGATGGAGATGCTCCAGCACACGCGCCGCGTGAACGTGATGCTGCAGGGCCTGCGGCTGGCGGACATGTACCGCTGGGGGATGAAGGATCCGCAGTGGCAGGGCGCCTCCGCAGCCTCGTCGAGCCCCGGCACGATGCTCCCGATCTCGATCATCGAGATACGGGCCAACTGCCACCTGAACGGTCTGGGTTGCGGCGGCTGAGACAAGGGTGGGGGTACCCTCGCATGACGCAGGGTGCCCCCGCCGCTTCGGCTTCTCGCCGGTCGCAATTCCGTCATGAGTCGCATGTCCACCGCGAAGAGGTTGCTCGTCGCCCTTGCCCTGGTCGCGTTTTCGGGTTGCGAGATCTTCGAAGACCCCACCCCGCGGAACATCTTCTTCGAGATGCGCGGCGAAGCGGGCGGGCAGGTGAGGGTGATCTACTCCACCCAGTTCGTGGCCGGCGTCAACGAATTCGGAACTACGAGGGTTCAGGTGGTCAGGTCGGACACGATCCTCCACGAAATACCCTTTGACAGGGTCATCGACATCTCCGTCGATCGGCGCTGGTTCGTTCAGGCCGAGTCGCTGGGCACGGACACCCTCGAAGTACACGTGATCGTGGACGTGGACGACCGCAATCTGGTGAACGAGTCCGGCGGCATATTTCCGGGCGAACCCTGGCACTTTGTGTATTCCTTCAACCAGTTCTTGACACGTGATATCGATGTGGCGTTCTGATTCGCAGCGCGCCGGGCGCCGCCTCTTGCGCATGGCCCTGCTCGCCGGCGTGCCGGTGGTTTCCGGCTGCTATACCTACAGGCTGGTCGAGGAGGCGCCGGTCGGTTCCGTAGCCAGATTGCGCGTGCCGATTCAGTCTGCAATCGTCGACCCCAACTCCCCTCCCGAGACCGTGGCGATAGAGGGGCTGATCCTCAGTTTCGGAGACACGATCGCGTTCGAAGCGAGCAACCGGCAGGTTATCGGCGCGTTTCGCGAAGTCGTGCAGTACGACACGCTGACGGTGGCCCGCGACGGCCTCGCGAGCATCGAGCTGCGAGAGTTCTCGAAGGTGAGGAGCGTCGTGCTCGGCACCGGGGTAGCGGTGGGGACGGCGGCCCTCGCGCTCGCCGCGCTGGGTATAGAAGGTGGGGAGGCCGGAGAAGGGCCTGGCGGGGAAAGCACCGAGGGCTTCACGGCGGGAATCTCCATTGTGGTCGGGGGGATCGGGAGATTGTTCGGGCGCTGACGCGACCTGCGGTCGTCCTTGCGCGGCAGGACTGCGTGCGGTGGATCGACTGACCACAACTGGCGGATTCCGCGCCCGGCCACCGGGATCCTTCGTTGGAACGACTCGGCCTTCACGGATGAATCGGCTCGCGTTAGCTTTCCGTGTTGCACGGGAGATTCCCTCCTTTGTCGCGCATCCGTTACGAATCGATAACATTTCTCGGCCGAACAGCGCCTGAGGGGGGACCATGGGCGACCTGCTGCAGGAACTCGACAAGGAGCATGTGCGCACCGACCTTCCGGATTTCGCACCGGGTGACACGGTCCGCGTGCGCTATCGGGTTCGGGAAGGCCGCAAGGAGCGGATTCAGGCCTTCGAGGGGGTGTGCATCTCCCGGCGTGGCGGGGGCATGGGCGAGACCTTCACCGTGCGCAAGATCTCTGGCGGGATCGGAGTGGAGCGCATCTTTCCGTACCTGTCGCCCTGGATCGAGGGGGTCGATGTGATGCGGCGCGGGCGCGTGCGGCGGGCGAAGCTCTACTACCTGCGCGGCTTGCGCGGCAAAGCGGCGCGTATTCCAGAGAAGCGCACGCGCTGATTGCCTCCGGCGATGACGCCGGGACGTGGGGGTGATTCGGGGCTCCGGATCCCGCTCGACTACGAGCGCGGATTCTGGAGCCGCGGTGTTTCCGGCGTCGCGGGCGTGGACGAGGCGGGCCGGGGACCGCTGGCGGGGCCGGTCGTGGCCGCGGCGGTGGTGTTGCCCGAGGGGATTGGCGTGGCGGGGGCCGACGACTCGAAGCAGGTGCCGCGCGCGGAACGGGAGACCCTGGCGCTACGTATCCGCGAGCTGGCGGCGGCGGTGTCCGTGGGTGCCGCCTCCGCGCGCGAGATCGACCACATCAACATCCTGCGGGCGACGGCGCGGGCCATGGAGCGGGCGATCCGCCGCTTGCCCCGCCGACCTGACCACGTCGTGGTGGACGGCCTGCCGATGCGCGACCTCTCCATGGAGCACGTGGCCGTGGTGGGCGGGGATCGGCGGGTACATTCGATCGCCTGCGCCTCCATCGTGGCGAAGGTGTGCCGGGACCGCCTCATGACCCGTCTCGCGCGCCGCTATCCCGAGTATGGGTGGGAGAGGAACATGGGATACGGCACCGCGGAGCACCGCGCCGCGATCCGGCGCCTGGGGCCCACGCCCCATCATCGGCTGACCTTTGGTTTGGAGCAGTTGGAGCTGACGATGGAGGGCGAGAGAACGGAACCTGCCTCTTCGGAGTAGACGGCTCGGAAGACGGGCTGCTATGTATTAGGCAGAGGGAAGCACACGAACCAGATGGGTCTCCGCTGCGGTGGCCGGGCGAAGCAAGCGGAACAGATGGAGGAAGGTCGAGCCGGTAGCTCAGCTGGTAGAGCAACGGACTTTTAATCCGTAGGTCGTGGGTTCGAGACCCACCCGGCTCATGCAAGGCGTGCCGCGCGGACTGTCCGGCGCGGCCAATCCGACCAAGCGATCGCACGAAGAAATGCCGATGGCCGAACCAACTCGGAAGAAGAAACGGCACGGCGGGGTGTGGACCGGGCTCGCGGGTCTGCTCGTGACCGCGGTGCTCGGGGTGGGGATCCTGAGTTTTTCCCGGGAGCCGCCCCTCCCGGAGCTGGCGCCGGTCGAGGTGAGCTGGGAGCCGGCCTTTCCCGTCCAGGGCCATCTCTTCCTCATCCGCGTGGACGCACCCGTTGCGGACGGTATGGTGTCGGCCACGGGAGAGGCCGGTGGCGAGGAACTCCACTTCCAGCCCGCCGACTCCACGCTGACAAGCCTGGCACCGGTGCCCATCGGGGCCACGGGGTCGATCGACGCCTGGGTGGTGGCGAGCTATGCGGACGGGCGCACCCAGACCGATTCCCTGCGCATCCCGATCGTGGCGGGGGAGTACGAGCACGAGCGCCTTACCGTGGCGCCGCGGTTCGGGTCGCCGCTCAACGAAGAGGACCAGGCGCGTCTACGGAGCGACCAGGCCAAGGCCAACCAGGTGGCGCGCGAGGCGCACGCGAGCCCGCGGCTCTGGCAGCCGGGGTTGGTGCCGCCGCGCGACTCCCGGGTGACCAGCGGCTTCGGCAACGGCCGCGAGTTCAACGGGCAGATCTCCAGCCGCCACATGGGGCTGGACCTCGCCGGGGCCCCCGGGGACACCGTGCGGGCCGCCGCCGACGGAGTGGCGGCGCTGGTGGACGGTTTCCTGCTGGCCGGCAACATCGTCTACCTGAACCACGGCGGCGGGCTGCTGAGCGGCTACTTCCACCTGAGCGAGCAGCTGGTGGGCGCGGGTGACACGGTCGCGGCCGGGACGCCAATCGGGCGGGTGGGCGCCACCGGCCGGGTGACCGGGCCGCACCTCCACTGGGTGGTGCGCTACGGGACCACCAGCGTCGATCCGCGCAGCCTGCTGGCGCTGCCCGGGAATTGAAGAACCCCGACGTCGTCATCGCCGGCGCCGGAATCATGGGCGCCTCCTGCGCCTGGCACCTGGCCCGGCGCGGCCTGCGGGTGCTGGTGACCGAGTTGGACGTGGCCCCCGCGATGGGCTCCACCGGAAAGAGCGCCGCCGGCGTGCGCGTGCAGTTCACCACCACCGCCAACATCGGGCTCTCGATGTACTCCCTCCCTGTCTACCGGGAATTCCCGGAGCGCCACGGACACGAGGTGGGCTACCGGGACATCGGCTACCTGCTGCTGGTGCCGCACGACAAGTGGGAGCGCCACCTGGAGTCGGTCGCGCTGCAGAGGAACCTGGGTGCGCCGGTAGACGTGCTGGACCCGGTCGAGGCGCAGCGCTACGTCGACTTCGAGACGGAAGGTCTGGCGGGGACCACCTACGGGCCGTGGGACGGGGTGATCGATCCGCACATGGCCACCCACGCCTGGGTCGCGATGGGCCGGCAACTGGGCGTGCAGTACCGGTTCTCCGCCCCCGTGACCGGGGTGAGGCCGGAAGGGAAGGGATGGCGGGTCGAGTGCGGCGGCGAGACGTTCTCGTGTGCGCACTTCGTCAACGCCGCGGGGGCCTGGTCGGGCACCATCGCCGAGTTCGCCGGACTGCAGGTGCCGGTGGGGCCGAAACGCATCAACATCTTTCTCAGCGCGCCCGTCCGCGACACCCGCACCTTTCCCCTCACCATCGACCTCGCCACCGGCGTTTATCTGCGCAGCGAAGGCGAGCGCGTCCTCTTCGGCTTGGACGACCTGACCCAGGCGTACGGCTTTACCGAGGGCGTAAACTGGGACTGGCTCGAGCACGTCTTCCTTACGGGCGTCGAGCGCTTTCCCTGGTGGGAGGACCTCGGGGTCGACCGCCGGGGGAGCTGGTGGGGGTACTACGGGGTCACCCCGGACAACAGCCCGATCATCGACTTCAACCCCGGAGCTTCCGGGTGGATCGATGCGTGCGGCTTCTCCGGGCACGGGATCATGCACGCGCCCGCCACCGGGCTCGCCGTGTCGGAAATGATCGCGGACGGCGAGGCACACACGCTTGACGTGACCGCCTTCCGCCACGATCGCTTCGGAGAGGACATTCCCGTCGAGGCCAACATCTTTTGATGAACGGGCTGCGTCCGTAGATTTCAGGGTGGCGATTCTGCCGCCGAGATGGGCGACACTGAAGTGAAACCAACCCTCACGCGACTCCGGGGCGCGCTCGCGATCCTCCCACTGCTGCTGGCCGCCACCGCCGCCGAGGCCCAGGACACGGGAGAGGCGCAGGAGACGGGCGCAGTCTTCGGCCGCATTCTGGACCAGGGCACCTTTCAGCCGGTCGCCGGCGTGGTGGTCCGGATTTCGACTGTGGACGGCATTCTCCAGGATATTTCCGGACCCGCCGGAACCTTTCACATCATGGGCGTCCCAGTGGGCGAGCGGGTGGTGGTGATGCAGCACATCGCCTATGGGGAGTACGCGCAGCATGTGACCGTGGAGCCAGGGAAGGACCTGCGGGTGAACGCCCACATGTCGACCCGCGCCATCGAGTTCCAGCCCCTGGTCGTCGAGGTGCTCAGCGAGCTCGAACGCCGTCGCCTGACCTCCGGGTTCGACATCAACGAGATCCCCAAGGAGGAGATCGAGCTGGCGGCGCGCGGTGGCCAGCACCTGGGGGACCTGCTGCGCGGAGGCATGCCCGGCATCCGGGTGCGCGGCGGCAGCCGGCCGGGCGACTACCTGTGCGTAGAGTATCGGGGTGGCGGAGCCGGCGAATGCGACGAGGTATCCGTCTACCTGGACGGCGTGCCGGTGTCGGATCCCGGGCTGCTGTACTCGAGCCTCGACCTGAACGACATCGACCGGGTGGAGGTGCTCTCGCCCCTGGAGGCGATGACCCGCTACGGCAACCGGGCCGCCGCCGGCGCGCTCCTGATCGAGTCTCGCGACACGAGCTTCCGTGGCGGGGAAAACCTCTTCGGCACTTCGGTCGGTGCCTACGACTGGTCGCTGGAGGAAGAGTCGCACCCCTGGGGGAAGGTCCTCGGGAGCTCGATTCTCGCCAACGCGGCGGGAGTGGGGCTCGGGTATCTGGTTCTGAAGCAGTGCGTGACGAGTGAGCCCACCCAGCACGGCAGGCGGTTCCAGACCCGCTGCGGGGATCTGGCGACTATCTCGACCGGCGTGTTTGCGCTGATCCTGCCCGGGGCAATCGGCGGCGCCGCGTCGTCGAGGAGCGGGGGTACGCGGCGATCGCGCGGCCGCTACTTTCCCGCCGCCATGGCCGCAATGATCTCGACCACCGCGGGATACGTGATGGTGATGCGCGCCGAGGACGTGGAATACAAGAGCGATTCCCTCCGGATCGCGGGCTTGCTGACGATGACAGTGGGCACACCGTTGCTCCTGACCCTTTCGGATCGCCTGTTCCGGGCTCTGCGGTGAGACGGGGTTCGGGCTCTGAGACACCACGGGCTGAAGCGGGGCTGGCCCGGGGCGGCACCTGGGCCGGGACAGGGCCCGGGAGCGAATCCGGTGCCGATGTTGGACGCGCCGTGGCACATGTCGCACTATAGTATGTCTGTGCCTGACGCATCTTCCTCGTTTCCCGGATCCGGTTCTGCCTCGCCATGAAGCCCTCTCCGCTCCGCTCCGCGCTCGCGCTCTGGCTGGCCGCCGTCGTGCTGCCCTCCGGCGCCGGCGCCCAGTCCCTCTCGCTGTCGGAAGCCACCATTGCAGATATCAACGCGGCCTTCGATGCGGGCTCGCTCACCTCTGAGCGGCTGGTCGAGGTTTACCTGGCGCGCATCGAGGCGTATGACGACCAGGGGCCGCAGCTCAACGCGATCCTGACGGTCAACCCGCGGGCGCTGGAGACGGCGCGGGCTCTGGATGAGGAACGACGGGCCGACGGGCCTCGCTCCCGCCTGCACGGCATCCCCGTGGTTCTCAAGGACAACGTGGACACCCACGACATGGCCACCACGGCGGGCTCGATTCTGCTGAAGGGCTCAGTCCCTCCCGACGACGCCTTCATAGTTGAGAAACTTCGGCAAGCGGGCGCCATCATCCTGGCCAAGGCCAACATGAGCGAGTTCGCCTCCGGGGTCCAGTTGAGTTCGATCGATGGGCCCATGCTGAACCCGCACGACCTGACCCGCACCCCTTCCGGGTCCTCCGGGGGGACCGGGGTGGCCATCGCCGCGTCCTACGGGCAGTTGGGCATCGGCACCGACACCGGGGGATCGGTGCGCGGCCCGTCCACCTCCAACGGCATCGCCGGGCTGAAGCCCACCCACGGGCTGCTCAGCCGGGACGGCATCGTGCCCCTCGCGCTCTCCTTCGACACGGCCGGTCCGATGGCCCGCCACGTGTACGACGTGGCGGCGATGATGAGCGTGATGGTGGGGGTGGATGCCGCCGACGAGGCGACCCTGGCCAGCGAAGGGCGCTACGAAGCCGACTACACGAGCTTTCTCGACGACGACGCCCTCCAGGGGGCGCGCATCGGCATCGCGCGTGACTTCCTGAGTTACGATTCGGAAGTCGACTGGATCATCGAAGCCGGGCTGGACGCCATGCGCGCGGCCGGGGCGACGGTGGTGGACGTGCGCTACCCGCCCTGGCTGCTCGAGGCCAAGGCGCAGTTCTACACCACCATCCGCTGGCGCGAGTTCAAGGGGCAGGTCGAGG
The DNA here is from genome assembly GCA_965225805.1 of Longimicrobiales bacterium. Taxonomy (GTDB): domain Bacteria; phylum Gemmatimonadota; class Gemmatimonadetes; order Longimicrobiales; family Gaopeijiaceae; genus BD2-11. The sequence goes on along the minus strand of OZ245327.1, from coordinate 3,897,391 downwards.
CGTACCTGGCCGACCTGGCTTCTGGGTATCCGCGCACCCTGGAGGAGATGATCGAGCGCTCGACCAAGATCCTCGCGGCTCCACCGGAAGGCGGCGTGCCCAACCCCACCCGCTGGGGGCTCTTCCAGCAGGAGCTCAACACCGGATCGCCTGAAGACTACGAGTACACCGCCATGCGCGACCACGGCCTGCCGCTGGTGCGCGCCATCCTGGTGGGGGTGATGGACGCCAACCAGCTGGACGCCATCGTCTACCCCACCTCGCCGACCCGGCCCGGCCCGGCGGGCCTCAACCGGGGCTCGTCGTCGCCCAATCCGGCGCCCTCCGCGACCAACCTGGCCAACCTGAGCGGACTACCCGACATGATCGTGCCGGCCGGGTACACAAGTGACCGGCTGCCCGTGGGCATCTCGTTCCTGGGGCGGCCGTTCAGCGAGGCCCGGCTGTTGGCCCTGGGTTACGCCTTCGAGCAGGCCACCCGCGTGCGCCGCGATCCGGTGCATGCGCCCGCGCTTCCCGGAGAGACCATCCGGCGCTGAGCCTCGCGTCAGCGGAGCGTGAATTCACCAAACCACCTTTCCCGACCCGGACAGACCAGACCATGACCCGTGCACCCGACCGTCAGAAGGTCGCCTTCTGGAACACCATTTTGAAGCCATACTGGGGTCCGGACACCGGCACCAGCGTTCGCCAACTGTTCACCTCCGCAATTCCCTTCCTGGCGTTCTGGTATGCGACCCTGCGCAGCCTCGAGGTGGGGTACTGGCTCACGATCCTGCTCGCGGTGCCCACCGCCGGTTTCATGATGCGGCTGTTCATGATCCAGCACGACTGCGGACACGGGTCCTTCTTCCGCTCCCACACGGTAAGGCAGTGGGTGGGCCGCTGTATCGGTGTCCTGCTCCTGACTCCCTACGACTACTGGAAGCGCACCCACGCCTACCACCACGCGCATTCCGGTGACCTCGATTTTCGCGGCTTCGGCGACATCGACACCTTCACCGTGCGCGAATACCTGTCCTGGCCCTGGCGCCGCCGGCTTCAGTACAGGCTCTACCGGCATCCGTTCGTGCTCTTCGTCGTGGGACCGCTCTTCATCTTCCTGATGAAGCACCGGTTTCCCTGGGATGCCCCGGCGAAGTGGAAGCAGGCGTGGCAGAGCGTCTGCTGGACCAACCTGGCGCTGGTGTCCGTGGTGGTGCTGCTGGGGGAGACGGTCGGATACCAGCGCTTTCTGCTGACCCACGCGCCCGTGCAGCTTTTCGCTTCCGTGGCCGGCGTCTGGATGTTCTACGTACAGCACCAGTTCGAGCAGACCTACTGGGACAGGCACAAAGACTGGGACTACTACGATGCGTCGCTCTACGGAAGTTCGTACCTCGTCCTTCCCGCTCCGCTACGCTGGCTATCGGCGAACATCGGCTTCCACCACGTGCATCATATGAGCATGCGCATTCCCAACTACAAGCTGCAGCGGGCACACAAGGAAAACCCGGAGTTTCACGTGGTGCGCGAAGTCCGCTTCCGGGACACCCTCAAGCTCATCAACCTGGCGCTGTGGGACGAGGACAACCGCTGCCTGATCCGGTTCCGGGATCTGAAGAACCTGCGGGCGGCGTGAGGATCAGCTCGACGACGAAATGGCGACGCTGGTCGCGATCGCGCTCTGGGTCGCGATGACCGCGGTCTGAGCCGCCGCAACCGCGGCCTTCACCGCGGTCTGAGCCGCGACCGCGGGGTGTGCGACCGCGCTCGCGAAGTGCTCTCCGGCGCTGATCTCCTTGAGCCGGGCCTTGCGCGCCTTGAGTTCCTTGCGCTCGAAGTGGATCCGGAGCGAGCCCGTGGCGTGAGCCAGGGAGATCACGACCCCGACTGACGGGTCGATCTCGGAGTCGCCCATGACGGCATCCCGCAGGTGCGCGAGAAGCTTGCGTTCGGGCCCGGGGTCGAGGGTGGGGTAGAGCTTGCGGGTGAAGACGAGCAGGATCTGCGATTCGGTCGTGCGGAGAATGCCTCTCCGGCAGAGCCCCAGCGCGGTCCGGTGCCGGAGCCGCTTCAGGTTTCCGAAGATCTGTACCCAGGCAGAAGCCCGCCGCCGCCGCTTGGAGTTGCGCACCCGTTCGATCGCATCGGCCATGATTTCGTCGCGGGGCCGTTCGTGCCTGGGTGCCGCTTCGACCCAGGCATTCTTGCCTTCGTCGATACGGATGTACCCCGAGAGCGCGAGTTCGGCGAGGATGGCTCCGCCCATGGCCAGATTGTAGAAGCCTGCCCGATAGTCCACGGTGCCCTTGCGGTCGCGCAGGACCAGGAGCAGCAGCTGTTCGTGAAGATGGAGATCGTGGCGGGAGGATGGCATGGGGGATGTCCTGGTCGGTGGGTCGTCGGATGCGCCGCACGTGATTACTTGACACTATGAACCCCTGTTTCACAAGCGGCTGGAGGCACGATACCCCATGACCGATCACTTGCGAAGCCGGCCACCCGGTTGGACCAGCAGCGCCGCGTGCATCGTCGTCGCGGCGGCGGCACTGGGTGTCCTGATGCACGGGTGCCGGGAGGCTGGCCCGTCCGGCGACGCGCAGGAGCCCTTTCGGGTCGGCGCCACCATCGAGGTGGGCGCGGCCCCGCATGGCATCCGCTTCAGCCCCGAGGGCGACACCGCATACGTCGCGCTGAGCGGGGACGGCCAAATCGCGGTCGTCGACCTCGCCGGGGGCGCCGTCGTGGCGCGCTGGGACGCGGGCTCCACCCCGCTCGACCTGGTCCGGATCGCGGACGGCTGGCTGGTCAGCCAATTCCGCGACTCGACGCTCATCAAGCTCGACGACGACGGCCGGGTCGTTGCCGATGCCGTGTGGCAGGTTGGCTCGGGCCCTTCGCTCTTCTCGCCGGCCACGGTCCGGGATCGGAGCTGGATCACGGTCGAGTTCGCGGATCGCCTGTGGGTCGTGGACGCGAACTCCGGGATGCCCATCGTGTCTCACGCAACCGGTGACCGGCCCTACCCGGCCGACGTCATGTGGGACGGGTCGCACGCCTTCGTCCCCAACCTGGACGAGAGCACCGTCTCCGTGATCGACCTGCTCAACGCCGAGACCGACGCCACGGTCGAGGTTTGTCCGGGCCCGCCCGGGGGTGCGCTCACCCCCGATCAGGTCACTTACATCGTGGCGTGCGGCGGATCGGCCGAGCTGGTGTTCGTCAACACGGCTTCGTTCGCGGTCACCGGCCGGATCTCGGAGGGACTTGGCCCGCGCCCCTTCTCGGTGGTCGTGCCGGGCGACGGCCGCTACGCGGTGGTGAACAACGCGGGCGGGAGCACGGTGTCGGTGGTGGACCTGGAGGCGCGGGCCGTCGTGCAGACCATCGAGGTGGGGGAGCAGCCCATCGTGGTGCGGGCGCACCCCGATGGCGAGCGGGTTTTCGTGGCCAACGAGGTCTCGGGAACCCTGGTGGAGCTGATTCCGGTCCCGGATGGAGGTGGCGCGGAGGTCTCGGACGCGATGGCCGGCGGTGACGCCTCGACCTCCGGTGGCGCTTCGACCCCCGGCGACGCAGCTTCGGCGCCCGGCGATCTCCCGCCCATCCCCAACGAAGTCGTCGTCCTGGGGATGATCCACGATGGCCACACCACCAGCGAAGCCTTCAGCCTCGACGTCGTCCGGGATCTGGTCCGCGAGATCGATCCCGACTACTGGCTCACCGAGATCCCGCCCAACCGCTGGGACCGGGCCTGGGCCGAATTCCAGGCGTCGGGGGCAGTGGAGGAGCCCCGGACGCGCCTCTTCCCCGAGTACATGGAGGGGCTCTTCCGGCTGACGCGCGAGCTGGACTTCGAGGTCATCCCCACGGCCGGGTGGACGGAACCGATGTCCGACTTCAGGGCGGCGTACCTGGACGCGTACTCGAGGGATCCGGGACGGGCCGAGGTCTGGGCCGAATACCAGGCTGCGGCCCGGGCTTCGGCTGAGGCACTCGCCGCCGGCGCGGGGGACGACCCCCGCTGGATCCACACCGATGCCTACGACGAAGCCTACGGCATCCGCATGCAGCTGTATGCCCGTCTGTTCGACGCCGATCTTGGGCCGGGAGGCTGGGACGCCATCAACGCCTCGCACTGGGCGAACATCGAGCGCGCGCTGGACCGCCACCGGGGAGAGGGCGCGCGGTTCCTGCTGACGTATGGCGCGGGCCACAAGGGCCCCTTCCTGCGCGAACTGCGGAGACGCGACGACATCGTGCTGCTGGAGGTGACGCCATTTCTGGATCGTCTGGAAGGCAGGTGAGTCCTGATGGTCCGCTCACGAAGGAGGATGCGGAAATGAATCGGAAAAGCATGTGCAGCCTGCTCATCCTGTCGCTGGCGGCGGGCACGGTGGCAGCTTCCCCGGGTGGAGCCTCGGCCCAGTCCGAACCGGTTCTCATCCGTGCGGGCACGATCCACACCGTCACCAGCGGCACCATTCAGGACGGCGAGATCCTGATCCGGGACGGCGTCATCGAGGCGGTCGGCACGTCCGTGGGCGCGCCTGCGGGCGTCCGCGTGTACGAAGCCGAAGTGGTGATCCCGGGCATGATCGATGCGCACGCCCACCTCGCCCTCGACCGCTCCGGCCAGGCGCGCATCCCGGGCCCGGTCACCGCCGAGTGGAAGGCCGTGGAACACCTGGATCTGGAGGATCCCATGATCCAGGTGGCGCTCTCCGGCGGCGTGACCTCCCTGATCACGCGCTCGGGCAGCGGCATCATTTCCAGCGGCCAGTCGGTGGCGCTCAAGATGAAGAGCACGCCCGGCCCGGAGATGATCTTCAAGCCCTACGTGGATCTGAAGATGGCCGTGCGCCCGCTCATCAACCTGCGCCCGGGCGAGACCCCGCAGACCGTGATGGGGTGGTACGCCACCGCGGACGACTACTTTCGGCGCGCGCAGGCGTATGTGGAGCAGCAGGATGCGCACGTGGCCGGCGAGGGACCGGCGCCCGAGCGGGACGAGCGGCTGGAAGCGTTCGCGGCCGTGATCCGCGGCGAGGTCATGGTGCACGCGCACTCGCACTATCCCAGCGAGGTGATGATGGTGCTCCGGCTCGCGCGCAAGTACGGCTTTTTCGACCGGCTGGCGCTGGCGCACGCGGAGGAGATCTTCCCGCTGACCGAGCTCCTCGCCGGAACGAAGATCGTGCCGGTGATCGGGCCCATGATGATCGTCCAGTACTACAACGATCCGGAGCCCCTCAACCTGCTGGAGAACCTTCTGGACGCCGGCGTTCATGCCAGCATCCAGACGGACATGTCCAACCAGCACTTCAAGGACTTTCGCGAGTACGGGGCGTTCCTGGCGCGCCACGGCCTCACCGACCAGCAGGCGCTCGAGGTGATGACCATCAACGGCGCGCGGGCGATGATGCTCGACGACCGGGTGGGCAGCATCGAGGCGGGCAAGGACGCGGACCTGGTGCTGCTCGACGGACACTTCCTGGACCTCGCCGCCGACCGGGTGGAGCGGGTGTTCGTGGACGGCGAGCTGGAATACGAGCGCGGTCCGGCGCTCCAGCCCGAGCGTCCCCGCAGCGTTGGGCCCTTCACGCCCGTGACGGGCGCCATCGCTCCCGACGACGAGATCTTCGCCATCACCGGGGCGCATGTGTTCACCATCAGCGACGGGACGGTGGAAGACGCGACCCTGGTGGTCGAGGACGGCGGGTTCACCCGGGTGGAAGCGGGCGCGAGCCCGCCCGCGGGCATTCCGGTCATGGATGTGGGCGGGCGTGTGGTCATGCCCGGCACCGTGATCGGGCGCGCCTTCGCCAACGACTGGATCGGCGACCTCAAGTGGCAGGTGCAGAACGACGAGATCACCGCGCCGGTCGTACCGGAGATGAACGCGCTGTACGGCGTCGATCCCTGGTTCCCGTCGTACCGCGTGAACACCACCATCGGGGTGACGGCCATCCATGTTACGCCGGGGACGCGCAATCTGGTTGGCGGGAACGGCGTCGTGGTGAAGACGCCCGGCCTCGACTTCGAAGAGATGGTGCGCCGCGAACCGGCCAGCATGGTGTTCGCGCTCACCGCGGCGGCGTTGCGGGAATGGACGGGCGAATCAGGCGTGCCGCTCACCCTGGAAAGCGCCTCGGCGATGATCCGGGAGACGCTGGATGCGGCGAGAGGCTACGACGACGCCGGTGAAGCGCGCGAGTACGATCCACGTCTCGAGGCGCTGCTGCCGCTGCTCCGGCGGGAGGTGCCGGCCATGATCCACGCGGATCGGGTGGCCGAGATCGAGGAGGCGTTGGCCATCGCGGCGGACTACGGCCTGCGGCTCGTGGTCACCGGCGGGGTGGAGGCGCACCGGCTGGCGGACCGGCTCGCGGCTGCCGGCGTGGGCGTCATCCTGGGCAACTCCGGGAGCTACGCGTCGGACATCCGCGGAGGCGGCGAGGGCTGGAGCGTAGAAGGGCCCGCGATTCTGAACCGAGCAGGGGTGAAGGTGGCGTTCTACGGTCCGGGGGCCTCGCGCCGCGCCTCGCCCATCGGGCGCCTCGGGGGCGAGCCCGTCCTCAACTCCGCGTGGGCCTTCCGCAACGGCGTGCCCGAGGTGGATGCGCTCAGGATGGCGACGCTGAACGCCGCCGAGCTGCTCGACATGGCCGACAGGATTGGGAGCATCGAGGCGGGCAAGGACGCCGACTTCGTCATTCTGGAAGGGCATCCCTTCGACTATCGAGTCGTGCCGAGCTGGGTGTTCGTGGACGGCAGGCTGGAGGCGGGCGGGGGTTGAACGGGGATGGGTTGATTATGTCTCGCATCCACTTCGTTGTGAAGGAGACCGCCAAGATGGCCTACCAGGCCCAGGCGCGCCGTGAGGGCAAGTCCCTCGGAGAGTGGCTGCGGGACGCGGCTGAGGAGAAGCTCGCGGTAGCGCGCCCTCGCAAGTTCACCGTTGAGGAACTTCGGGAGTTCGCGGCCAGGTGCGATGCCCGACATGCGCCGGGCGCCCGGGAGCCGGACTGGTCCGAGGTCAAGAAGATGCTCGTCAAGACGAGATACCCGGACTACGACGTCACATGATCTTCGTTGATTCCGATTACTTCATGTACTTCGTCGGCGCCGACCATCCCCGACGCGCCGAGGTCAGGGCCTTCTTCGTCGTTATGCGGGACCAGGATGTGCGCCTCGTGACCTCGGCGGAGGTGCTTCGGGAACTCCTTCACAACTATCTCCAGAGGGACGATCCTCACCTGCTCGAAGCCGCCTTGGGCCTGGTGGACGGGACGGTGGACGAAGTCTGGCCGGTCGAGAGGGCCGACATCGAACTGGCACGCAACCTGAACACCCGTTATCCGGGGCTGGAGGCCCGCGACCTGGTGCACCTGGCCTGCTGCATCCGGCGCGAGCCGCGTGAACTCATGACGTTCGACCGCGGGCTGGCGGCGGCATGGAGGAGTAGGAGGTCGTAGCAGAAGGCGCTGGCCGCTGGCCAGGGAAGAGGTGGATCCGGTCTCACTTCAGCGGCTCCGGCTTCGACACATCGATCACCCACACCCAGATCTTGCGGCGTTCGAGGTCGGAGAGGGAGTCTAGCAGGGCTTGCCGGAGTTCGTCGGGTGACTTGGGCTTCCGTCCCGACGCAGGTACTGGCCTGCAGCGCTCGACCTCGCCGAACCAGAACACCAAGTAGACCCCGTATCCGTCGGCGCCGGGGTCACGAGTGTACTGCTTGATGAGCTGGGTCTTGATACTGCTCCACCAGTCACGATGGCAACTCCTCTTTATTTCGATCGGGACGTTGTATCCCGCGGGCCCGGAGACTGAGAGACGAATGTCGGAGCGTTTGTCGTCCGCGTAGAAACCTTCCTTGACGGCCTCCACCCCCAAGGGCGCCAACACCCGTTGCAGGTCGGACAGCAGCGCGTCCCTGCAGCCGTCTTCCGGCTTCGGTGTCTGTGCCCGGTTGTATTGGTCTACGTTCCAATGCTGACGCCAGTCCGATGTGGCGCCGTCCCGGATGTTTCTGGCAAGGTGCTCCAGGATGTGGTTGGCGAGCGCCCAAAGATCGGCCACACCCGCGGGTCGCCCGTTGTCCAGCACCTCGGCGACATCTTCCAGGCCGGGATGCACGAACGTGGCTTCTCGATGAACGCTCTTTTGCTTATTGAGGCGATCTAGGAGCTTGGACCGCCAGTTGGCGAGTCGATCGTCGGAGGCCAGCGACTCGAGGGCATTGCTGGCGGAAGCCGAGCTGTCCTCCGACAGCCGGTCAATGAAGCCGTGCACGCTCCAGTCGGCTTGCATCGCCAACGTAGGCGAATAGACCTCGCCCGTGTCCGGCGGTGCAACCGAGTAGGGTCCGATCAGGCGAATCAGCCTCGCGAGAGTGGTCGCATTCCACATGTCCCTCAGCGCCCGCGGCACGGCATGCCGCTCCACCGTCATCTCCATCAGTCGGTGGATCCTGCGACTCCGTCCAGTGCGACTCCGTCCAGACACACGCGACGCCAACCGATCGCCATACACCTCCGGCTTCACAAACAGTCCAGCGGCAAGCCAGTACACCGCTTGGCTGGAGTTCATGCTCTTGCGGGCGAGCTTTGCCTCGATCAGTTCCAGGAGTTGCGTTCTGTCCCCGTAGAGCACAGCGGCCTGAAGCAAGGAACTCAAGATGGCCAGCTGTCCCACCTTGCACCGAACGGGGAAGATTCTCAGCAGTGGGATGGAGACGGCGGCTGCCAAGGTGGCGTACTCGGCTTGGTGGGCCAGGTAGTAGATGTCCGTCAGTAACTCCTCGCCCTTCCGCAGCTGATCGCGGGCGCAATGGCTCCAGGCCTCCGCGACAACAGCCGGCTGGCTCGCCACGGAAGTACGCAGCCAGCGTGGTGGACGCTCGGTGCCGTACATGTGATCCAATCTCGGAACCGTAATGTGGATGGACAGTGCCAGGCGGGTCTGAGCTTCGGTAAGGTGTATGTCTTCGGTGTCTGCAGTCCGAGCGAGCTCCTCCAGTCCCACCATGAACGGATAGGCCAGATGGTGGATCCGGCCTTCCGCAGCCAACTTCGAGACCTCGGTCCACGTTGGCAGGTCCGTCCGACGAATCGCTCCCCGCAAGCCGGCAAGGGCGGTACCAAGGAGATCATCATCGGGACCGAGCAAGTAGCGTAGCCGCTCCTGCGGTGCCTCGCCCTGCACATCCGAGAAGCCGTCGAGGTAGGCCACCGCCAAGTGGTGGAGCAGTGCGAGGGGGCACTGGTTGGCGCGAAGCGATGTCAGGTTTGCCCGGACGGTTGCGCGCACTTCGTCGAAGCGACCGTCTGCTGGCGCAGGAGGCGCTTTGGGAGCGTTCAGCCCGTCCGTAAAACGGTCATGGTCTTCGAGGGCACGCAGCCTGCCCTCAAATCGCTCCGAAAGGCGGAGGTCGCCGCTCAACATTGCGACGATCCCATCCCTGTGCTGCGGTCCACGTTCTTGTTCGTTGTAGACAAACGCCGCAGCCTCCCAGACGAACCAATCGGCGATTTCGTCGTTGCCGGCACCGAGTGCCTGATGGGCACACCACGCGCCATAGTCTTCCGGCTTTCGGGCGCCGAAGAGACTTCGTTGCACATCGTGCATGTGCGAAAAGAACCGGCCATCCTCGGGCCGATTGCCTACTCCGTTTTCGATGATCTCCTTCTGCACGTCCGGACGATCACTAAGCCAGTTGCCGAAGAAATCGGCGTCGCTGACCGCCCCTAGACCGCTGGTTCGCAACTCCTCTCCCAGCCAGCCCGCGAAATCAAGCCAGTACAGGAGTTGCTTCTGCGGAACGCTCTCGGGTGAACGCTCAAGGAGGTGCCGCAGCAGCAGGGCCGGCGGTCGCGTCACGAAGCCAGAGCCCCATCGCGCAACCGTTGATTCTTCGCGCACCTTCGCCATGGGCTCTCCAAGCAGATCAAGCAGTTGGACCATTTCCTCAGTCGTTGACGTCTCGACCAGGCGACTTGTCCAGAACGTGCCATAGCTGGTCCACCTGTTTCGTCGAGTCGGCTCTCTCAAGTAACGGACCAGGTCGGCCGCGGCGAGGTCGTTGGGATACAGTTCCGTCAGCAAGGTCCCCAGCAGGTCGTCGTCGTCAGTCGATACGATGCCGTTGAAGACATCGTCGAGAAGGTCTCGGAGCGTTTCAGCGACCCGCGGGTCACCCCGTCGGACGCGCACATATGCTTCCAGAGCGGCGCACCGATGCATCATCGGCCAGGAGTTGTCCCGCACGATGGCCATCAGAGGGTCCGCAACTCCGGGAACGGACGGCCCGGATCTGATCGCATCGAGGATCAGGAAGACAAACGACCGATGTGCCTCATCGCGCGCGGGATCGGCCAAAGCGCGACCGAATTCCTGCTCCAGACCGGGATCGACGAGGCGTCCCAATGGAGAGTCCAGCGTCGTGTAGCCAACCAACCACGGATTCCGCTCGGTCGCCTTTCTCAGGGTCTTGAGTACCAACGTTTTCTCGCGTGCACTGAAGTCCTCGACGTCGCCGTAGAGAACCACTCCGAGAGGGTCGCGTTCGATGATTTGGTCGCGCGCAGGCTTGCTGTGGGCTGCCAGCCAGGCTGCGAGACCGCGGAATTCGGTGATGATGCCGCCGTCGAAGCCGGTCATTAGGGCGAGTAGCCGGTGTAAGGGAAGGCCCCTGGCGACCAACTCGGTGAGGCGCCGCGCCGCGAGGAACTCGGCCAGTTGCCGGTGTGCGGGAATCAGGCGACCCTCGGCGGGCAGCCCGAACAGATTGGTACCCACGACGCGACGCAGAAGTTGTTGGTCGCCAAGGGGAACCTGATCCAAGCGAGGATGATTCGCGTCCGGTACGGTTCCGGGGAGGGTGACCCCGGCCTTTCCGGTCAACAGAAGGGTCGCGCAAAGATCACCAGCAGCATCCAGGAGGGCTGTGGGATCCGCCGTGCCTCTCCACGCTATCTGGTGTTCGGGATTCTCTTCAGAGACCAGCTTTCGGCAGGCAAGGTCGAACGTTCTGGTCCTCGTTCGCGGCCAGGCGTTGTCCCTGACGGCCGCCGAGAGCATTTCCAGGTTGAGCGGATTGCGGAGCAGGCCATCGACTCCGCGTTGCCGAGCCGCGGCTATGAAACCCTTGGGGTCCTCACGCCCGAGGTTTCTGCGCAGGATGTCGAGGATTCCCTGGTCCGACAGCGGATCGAGCCGCACGACCAGCAGTTCGCCGCTGGGCGCTACCGCCTTGAGGCGTTCCCTGTCGCTGGCGCCGAACCAGTCCGCCTCTCTGCAGGAGAGCCGGAACCGGGGGTAGCCCAAGCGTTGGAGTTTGGCCCGGATCGCACCAAAGGGTGTGCGGCCCTGAAAGGCACCCGCCCTGGTCTCGTCGAGCCCGTCGATGTAGAGGGTCTTGCCCCGCCATTCGGGCGTCGCGTCCAGGTCCTGGAAGTCTCCAGCAGGGATGCGTTCCACCCCCTCCTGCTGGGCCTCGCGCTCGAACGCCTTCGTCTTTCCGGACCCGGGGGACCCAAGCAGCACATACGCAGGCTCCTCTCGAAAGGACTCCAGGGGGCGTGACTCGGCCTCGTGCGAGGGACTCGACTCGCTCTGCCGTCCGTGTTCCTCGTGGCGCTCACGAACCACCGTGCACGTCCGCTCAACGAAGTGCTTCATGATCCCTCGAACCACTCTGGAGCCGGCGTCAACAGGAATTCCGACACGGGAATCCCGCCCCGTCCAACGATGTGGGATGCCATGACCGGAAAGCTCTTCCTGAACGCCTCCAGCCCGCTCACGTTCCCCCGCCGCTTGCCGCTCTTCACCTCGAAAGCGACCAGCTTTCGTCCGTGTTCCAGGATGAAGTCCACCTCTCGTCCCCGGTTACGCCAGTAGTAGACGCGGTACTCCGGACGACCCGTGTTTACCAGATGCGCGCCGACCGCGCTCTCCACGAGATGACCCCAGAACGTCCGGTCCGCCCGTGCCTGCTCGAAGGTGTAGTCCGAATAGACCGACATGAGCGCGGTGTTGAGCACGTTGAGCTTGGGACTCGAGGCTCTGCGCCGGTGTGTGCGGCTGGCGTACTTCGAAAGGCCTGTGATCAGTCCGGCGCTGGACAGCAGGTCAAGGTACCGGGCCAGGGTGGTTGTGTTGCCCGCCTCGTGCAGCTGGCCGAGCATCTTGTTGTAGGAGAGGATCTGGCCGGAAAATGCGGCGCCGAGTCCGAAGAGCTGCTTGAGGAGTATGGGCTTGTCCACGCGCTGGAGCGCGAGGATGTCACGCTCGATGTTCGGCTCGATCAGCGAGCGATGGATGAAACTGCGCCATCTGGTCTCGTCACGTGCGAGCGGGGCCGGACCGGGATAGCCGCCGAAGTAGACGAACCGGTCGAGATCGAAGTCGAACGCCGCGGCCATCTCCGCGAAGGACCAGTGCTCGACATCGATAACCTCGTAGCGGCCTGCCAGGCTCTCGCTCATTCCCTGCTGCATGAGGAGGGGCGCGGAGCCGAGGAGCACGACGTGGAGGGGGAGGCGTTCGCTCCGATCTGCGTCCCACAGCCCCTTCACCGTCTCCGACCAGTTCGGGACCTTTTGAATCTCGTCGAGCGCGAGCACGAATCCGCGGTCCGATGCCCGAGCTTCCAGCCGAGCCTCTTCCCAGGTGCGGACAAGCCACCTTGTGTCTCTGATGTCGACGGGAGGGAGTGAGATGTCCGCGGCGAGTGATGTTGCGCCAACCCGGAATCCTGTCGTGACCGGGAAGGTCCCGGGGTCCGGTGCATCCACGGCGATGTGGGCCGATGGCCTTTGCACCTGTCGCAGGACTTGCTCGACCAGTGTAGTCTTGCCGGTCTGTCGTGGTCCGGTGATGATGGTGAGCCACCGGGGCTCTTCACGCAGCCGGGCGAGAAGCGTCTTGCCGTGTGGGCGTTCGTAGGTATCCATGCAGTCAGTTTATACTACTGAGTATTTTTACTCAATAGCATCATGGACTGATCCGCGCGTCCTTGTCCCGGTGCCCTGACTGGGCGTACTTGTCGCCGGGCTCCGGGATGTCTACCGTCCCTTATCCATCGGCAGGAGTCGGCGCGAGTTGTCTTCGTTCCGACCGCCGTCAACCAGGCACCCACCGCACCTACCGGAGACCCAACCGATGACTGGATGGACCCGCACCACGATCGCTTCTGGAATCCTCACCGTCGCGGCTCTCGCCGTCGCGGTCCCGTCACTTTCGGCCCAGTCGGTGACGACCAACCCCTTCCGGCCGGTCTACGGATGGGGCGAACTCCCCGAGGGAAGGGAATGGGGTTCCACCAGCGCGGTGGAGATCGCGCTGGACGGAAACATCTGGGTCGCCGAGCGCTGCGGCGCGAACACCTGCGTCGGTTCGGACGTGGATCCCATCCTCCTCTTCGACAAGGAAGGGAACCTGCTGCGGAGCTTCGGCGGCGGGATGATCGCGTGGCCGCACGGCATCGACGTGGACCATGAGGGCAACGTCTGGGTGACCGATGCGTGGCGGACCGGCGCCACCACGACGGGGCACTCGGTGCTCAAGTTCTCCCCGGAGGGCGAGCTGCTGCTGACGCTGGGCACGCCGGGCGAGGCCGGCGACCCGCCCACCCACTTCACCCAGCCGTCGGACGTGCTGGTCGCGCCCAACGGCCAGATTTACGTGGTGGATTCGCACGACCGCTCCAGGGGCCGGGTGGTCCGCTTCGCGGCCGACGGCACCTACATGGAGACCTGGGGCGAACTGGGGTACGGGCCCGGCCAGTTCCGCGACCCGCATGCGCTGGCGATGGACTCGCAGGGCCGCATCTTCGTCGGCGACCGTTACAACAACCGCATCCAGATCTTCGACCAGGAAGGCGAATTCCTCGCGATCTGGACCCAGTTCGGACGCCCGAGCGGCATCTACATCGACGCCGACGACAACATCTACGTGGCCGACTCCGAGTCGAGCCCGGCACCCAACCAGTTCACCGGCCAGCGCAACGCGGGCTGGGAGAAGGGCATCCGCATCGGCGACGCGAACCAGGGATGGGTGCACTACTTCCTCCCGGACGACATCTCCAACGTGATGGGGTTCAGCGGGCCGGAAGGGGTCGCGGTGGACGGCGAAGGGAATGTGTACGGCGCGGAGGTTTCGCAGCGGCGTATGACGAAGTGGATTCGGTTCAGGCCGTAGCGCTTGGTCGGTACTGGTCGAGCGAGCGCTTACTGAGAATGTGGCGAAGCTTCGCCCACTCTCAGTTTAAGTCGACGATCATGCCGCCGTAAGCTTCCAACCTCGACGCCATGGCTTCGTGGCAAGTGAAGAAAAAGACTTGGCGCTGGCGTGCAACCTGCTCCACGAGTCCGAAGGCTCGGCCTAGGCGTTGTTCATCCCAGTTCACGAAGACTTCGTCCAGGAATAGGGGAAGACGCTCTTGGTCGGCGTCCAGATCTTCGATGGCGGCCAGCCGCAGAGCAAAGTAGACCTGCTCCTTGATCCCTTTGGAAAAGGGATCGCTCATCTTTCTTAGCTGCGAGTTGGCCGGGTCGCGGAGGGAGAAGAACTTTTCGCCTGCTTCGCCGATCACAATTCGATCATACCGACCTCCGGTTATCTGGTCAACGTACTTGCCAGCTTGGTTCAGCAGAGCGGGTTGATACTCCTCGCGGAATCGGCGATCCGCTTCCTGAACGAGCTTTGCCAAGAGGAATAGCCGGTCGCGGCTCTCTCTCACGTCGAGCATCTGTGCTTCGAGTAGCTCGATTTCTTCCTGGACCTGACTCGCGGTCTCTTCCCGCTCGATGTTCCGGATTTCAGATTTCAACCTCCCGATAGGCTCACCCAATTCTCGTTCTTCAGCAATCAACCCCTGAAGACTCGTGTCGATCACCTTGAGGTCTTCTGCCAGCGAGTCCCACGTCTCGCCGTTGGCCTCGGCTGCGTGAACTTGGGCCACCACTTCGTCCAGGTTTGGCTGGTTTTGTTCGAGTTCAGCTTGGAGTTGGTGTGCTTGATTCCGTGCATCGAGCCGCTTGATGACTTCATCCAAGCCCCGGTCAACGCTTCCATCGGCAAAGCTCGCAAGTGTCTTCGTGCAGGTATCGAGCTCCCCCCTGAGTGCATTCTGTTTCTTCTCCACCTCTTCTAGCTGCGACTCGATGTTTCCGAGCTTTCCCTTTGCCTGATCCCGGGTTGTGCGGGTAGCCTTCAATCTTTCCTTCAACGTATCCCAACTCTCGCCGTCGGCCTCGGCTGCGTGGGCTTGGGCCACGACTTCGTCCAGGTTCGGCTGGTCTTGTTCGAGTTCAGCTTGGAGCTGGCGTGCTTGGTTCCGTGCATCGAGCCGCTCGATGACTTCATCCAAGCCCCGGTCGACGCTTCCATCGGCAAAACTGGCAAGCGTCTCTTCGAAAGTCCGGAGTCGGTCGCCAGTACTGCGCAATTCATCCATGGCTTCCCTCAGGTCGGTTTCGGCACCTGCGAGGGTTGCCTTGTTGACGTCGATCTTCGTTTGGATGATGCGCGCGGCCTCTTGCAGAGCGGTGGCCTGGGCCCGCAAGTCTCGATCGACCTGGACGGTCGTGGTTTTCCGAAGTTCTCTGACATCGTCAGTTATCCGTTTCCTAAGTCTGCTGGTCTCGTCGTCGAGCCCCGTACGCCGACGCGCCAGAACGCGCTTGCTTTCCGCCAGTTCGTTCGATAGTTCGACCAGCCGCCTGAAGCGTTCCAATAAGAGGTTGAAATTGAGGGATTCCAAAAGCCAAGCTCGGATGGGAAGTTCCCCTACGAGGTTTCGAACTTCATCTCTAGCGGCTTCTTCTTTGGATTTCAGCGTCGCGATGTCTTCGGACCACCGTGCGTCAGCCTTATTGGCTCTTGAGGCGTGGACACCCCACCGGATGATGCCGATGATGCCGACGATCAAGCTGCCGATGCCGGTGGCCCCGGCAACTCCCCCAGCACGCAGCGTTAGGAATGCTCCAGCTACGGAGGCGGCAATAGCCAAAGCAAGTCCCTTCCACCCAGGCCGACGAGCCTCCTCACCGTCACCGGGACCGCCGTCTTCGGCGCCGACTCGCCGCCTCGATATGTGGCGGTGCCTTCGCACCCGTTCCTCAAGCTCAACCACCGGGACCACCGATACATGGGAAATGCCGACTTGGTGCCAAGGAACGGTAAACAAGTCCCTGGCGTGCTCCCCGCAGCGCTCGTTCAACTCCTCTTCCCCTCCCTCCGCCTCGTTTACCTTCCGTCCCAGGTCTTTCATCCGGGATGCGGCGGCGCTCACCTTCTGTTCAACGACGGCGACGGCCTGCCGCTCATTTCGGCAACCTGCGACGGTGTTTCGCAAGTCGACCGCCGCACCGTCAAGTTTCTCAACTCGTGCCTCAGCGCGCCCAGCAGCTTCCTTCAACTGCCCAAGGTGTGTGCGGGGGTCTGGAGGCAACCCCTTCAACTCCTCGCTCGGCGCGGCACGGACGCGGAGATTCTCGATCCGCGACAGCTTCTCTCTGACGGGAAGAAGCACATTCTGGCGGTAGTCCAACACACGGATGTTCGGACGCTCGCGCTCGATGATGTTCCTGTGGGAGTCCGCCTGTTGCCGAAGTTTGTTAATGCGTGACTGAATATCTCTCTTCCCGTCTCTCAGGTTCTGCAAATGTCCCCGCGGGTTCGCAGGCAGCCCCTCTACCTCCTCGCTCGGCCCGGCGCGAGCCCGACGTTCCTCGATTCGAGAAAGCGCTTTTCTCACCGGGAGCAGGACGTTCAGGCGGTTGTCTATGGCGGTTCGCCTCTTCCGCTCTTGCTTTTGCTTGGCTTCAAGCGCCCTGCTATCTGCCTCCGTCTCGGCCAATTCCTTGACCTTGCTTCGCAGATCCTGATCCCGGTTCTCGGCTGCCCGCCGCTGCCTCCGGAGCTTGTCGAGCTCCGACTGAAGCCTCTTATGCAGCGGTTTACCCATCTTGTCCGGGCGCCATAGTTTCTTGGCTTCGTCCTCAAACTCCGACACGATCTTGCCAGCGGGCTTCAGGTCTGTGCCCATGGACCCGACCAGCCGGTCTTGGACCAGGTCCCAGCTCTTTCCCTCCAAACCGCTCAGTTCCGTAAGAGTGAGGGCATATACTTGCTGGAAGACCTCGCGCGGGACATGGCCTAACGCCGCCACGCACGGCAACGATTTGTTGGACACGCTCTCCTCGCGCCCGCTTGCATGCAGCATTCCCCAAGGGGCGGACAGGAGGCGGCGGTGTATCTCCTGTACCTCGCCGTCATCCAGTCGAATACGGGCGCGCCCCTCCGGTGGGTCCTCTCCCAGCCACGGCGTGTACGGGTTCGTCGTCCGCTTGGCAGGATAGAAGCCGTAGAGAAGCGTCATCAGGAAGGCGAAGAAGGTTGACTTGCCACTCTCGTTGGATCCAAGGATGGCGACGATGGATGGCAGTGCCGTTTCAGGCGTACCGATTATCACATCCTCCAAGCACCCGAATCGACGGATTTCGACAGTCTCGAACCTCACTCGCGACTCCCATCCGGGTCCCGCAACATTCTAAGTGTGATCTCTTCACCTTCACCCATCATCAACCGTCGAATATAGGCTCCCGGTGAACCGTCGCGCTTCGGATCGAAGCCTGCCAGGTCGTCCTCCGACACGCGGAGTTCCTCGGTTTCGTCCTGAATTGCTTCGATGAGACGCAAAGTTTCGCCCAAGGTATCGCGTCGGGACCTGTGTTCCTCCAGCCGAACCATCGGATGCACCCCCTGGTTGCGAACTTCAGCACCGAGGATGCCCGTCCGGGTCACTAGTTCGTCGGCAATGGTCTCCAGTTCATCAGCATTGCGCAGCCGACCACACATCGGCGACGGCCCCGTCAGATCCGCCGTTAGCATCCACTCTGTGTCCACGCGGCCCGGGTCTGCTGATCGTGCTTTGGCCCACGCGTCGGCTATCTCGTCAACGAGCCGCCCGAACGTGTGGACGTTGCCCAGGGTTGCCACCGTCACCGTTTCCCACCGCACTCGCGAGAGCTCTTTGAACTCAACCTCCGGCCAAGCGGGATCGCTAAGATCCACCAACAGGCCCCCCCTTGTGCCTGCTTCCCGAGGGTTTCGACCTTGGAGGTTGCCGCAGTAATGGATGGAGGGGCTCTCGGACAGTTGTTGCCGCGTGTGTACATGTCCCAGCGCCCAGTAGTGGAAGCCCGCACCCCGCAGGTGGTCGAGTCTGGACGGAGCATATGGCTGGTGGATTTCGCTTTCGCGGGCGGAAGTCACCTGGGTGTGCAAGAGCGCTATCCGGGGGAGGGAGGTATCGGCGCGAGGTCTGAGGCGGAGGGACAGGTCTTCGGTTTCGTGGGAAGTCGTGTGTCCCACACCAGAAACGTACCCAACCGCTTCACCCATTCGCCTTCGGACCTCTATCAGGACAGGGTCCTCAGTACGGATGACCGAAACCGCGTCGGGCCAATCCTGAATAGCTGCAGGAAGCTCTTGGCCCGGGTCGTGGTTCCCAGTGGCGTAGATGATTTGAATGCCCGCGTCAGCGAGCTCCCGGAACTGCTCCAGCAAGAAGCGCTCGGTCTCGAAAGAGAGGTGAGTCCCGTCAAAGAGATCACCCGCGATGAGCACCGCATCCACCTTCTCGGAGATGGCGGTATCCACGCAGCGCGCAAACGCTTCGCGCAAGGCCTTACGCAGGCGGTCCCGTACGTCGCTCGACCGGCAAGCGAAGGCCGTATCCAAGTGTACGTCTGCGATGTGGAGGAAACGCACCAGACGGTCCCAGGAACAGGGATGAGCCCTTGCTGATTGCCGCCAGTAACGTCTACAGAGAAGGCACTTCTTGCAACGGCGTTCCCGGTACGAGACGCCGACTCGCGACAGCCTCACTCGTCAAGAGCCATCGCGCCCGCCGCTTGGGTGCGAGTTCCTGAGAGAGGGGCACAACCCACAGGACCGCTGCACGAGCCGTTCGCGGAGACGGGGGCTCTCGTCTGTAAACCTGCGTCGGCCTCAGGCGCTCCGCACCGCGCGCGCCACCAGGTTTTTCACCAGCGGGATCTTGAAGTGGTTGTAGTTGAGCGGCTTCGCCCCATGCGCCGCGAGTTCCCCCGCCTCGGCGGCCGTACTCTCGTTCGGCACGCGTCCGCGAATCAGGTCTTCGACCTCGGTGAGGCGGCGCGGGACGCATTCGACCGCCCCGCACACGATGCGTGAGTCCTCGATGCGGCCGTCGGCCACCCTGAGCGCCGCAGCCACGTTGACGAGCGGGAAGTCCCAGGTCTTGCGGTCTGCCACCTTCTCGAAGTAGAAGCGCGCGCCGGCCCAGCGGCCCGGTATGCGGACGGCGGTGAGCAGGTCGTCGGGGTCGAGCACGGTCATGCGGGTGATGTCGACGCCCGGCGGCATGAAGAACTCCCCGGCCGGGATGACCCGTTCGCCGCGGGCGTTGCGCACCACCATCTCGGCGTCCAGCGCCACCAGCGCAGGGGCCGAGTCCGACGGGGTGACCGCCACGCAGCGGTCGGCGCCGAAGAGGGCGTGCTCGCGGTTCATGCCCTCCGGCGTGCCCGCGTAGCAGATGTTGCCCCCCGCCCGGTAGCAGGGCATGCCGTAGCGGTAGTACCAGCAGCGCGTGTCCTGACAGACGTTGCCGCCGAGGGTTCCGGCGTTCCTGATCTGGGGGCTCGCCACGACGCTCACCGCCTCAGCCAGCAGCCCGTAGCGCTCCCGCACCAGCGGATCGTTCTCGACATCGGTCAGGCTGGTCATGGCGCCGATTTCGATGCCGTCGCCGACCTCGCGCACGCCCCTCAACTCCTCGAGTCCCTCCAGGTCGATCACCACGGCGGGTTGCTTACCGCGGTTCTTCAGCCAGTCGAGGCTGTCGTAGCCGCCGGCCAGCCGCCAGGCCTCCCGTCCGTGCTCCCGCAGCAGATCCAGTGCCGACTCGACATCGGTCGGCTGAACCAGATCGAAATGGGGCATCATGTCCTTCATCATGGCCGCCTCCTCACTGTGTGTTGACCTGAAGCGGCCGGTGCGACGGGGGCTGCTCGGCCACGGCGTTCACGATCATGTCCGGGACGACCGGGATGCGGTTGAAGTAATGGCCCCCGAGCGCATCCGAGATCGCGCACAGCAAGGCCGCCCCCGAGCATCCCATGAGCGGTTCTCCGACCCCCTTTGCGCCCACCGGGTTCTGCGGGTCGGCGATGTCGGTGGCGTCCCAGTCCATCTGCAAAGGCACGTCGAGGTAGGACGGCGGTTTGGCCTGGTGGAAGCCGATGTTGCCGGCCACCCCGTAGCGCGTGTCGTACACGTGCCGCTCGAGGCAGGCCATCCCGAACCCCATCACCGCGCCGCCTTTCACCTGGGCCGCCAGACCCTGTGGATGCACCACGGTGCCGCAGTCGGCCACCCCCAGGTAGTCGACGATCTCGTACATGCCCGTCTCGACATCCAACTCGATCTCGATGAAACCGGCGGCGAGCGCGGGCACGGTGTCGTTACGGGCGAGGTTGTCACGGGCGACCCCGATCAGGCCGGTGCCCGCCAGGTTCTGCACGGCGCGCTTGGTGATGTCGTTAAGGTCGTCTGGGAACTCCTCGCCACTGTAGCGCCCGCCCAGCTCGACGGCCCGCGCCGCGGCCCGGGCGTGGCTGATGCGCCGCGAGGGATTCGCGCGCGCGAACGTTGCTTCGTCCCCCACATCGTAGTCCCCGGGAGAGCCGCCCAACTCCATGGCCGCGATCGCCTTCAGCTTCTCCACCGCGTCCATCGCCCCCGCGTAGCCGGCGCGCGTCATGGTGAAGGTCGTGTTGCTGCCGACCTGCGCGCTGCTCGAAGCCAGGTTGCGCGAGGAGTCGCCGCGCACGAGCTCGACGTTCTCCCAGTCGTATCCGAGGATCTCGGCGGCGACGCGCGAGGTGCCGGCGTAGGAGTAGGTGCCGAGGTTCCCGACCCCGGTGTGGATGTGCAGCCTGCCGTCGGGGGCGATGCGTACCAGCCCGTCCTGGCCGCTCTGGCCCGCCCCATGGTAGGCCTGGCCGATCCCGACCCCGGTCACGCGGGATCCCTGGCGCTGGCCGCTGCGCGCCAGCCGCTCCTCCCATCCGAAGCGCTCCGCGCCCTGGGCGAGCGCCTCTCCCAGATGAGCGCTGGTGACGGGCCCCTGGCCGCTGCCGTAGAGGGAGTTCGAGTCGGGGGCGTTGACGCTGCGGATGGCCAGCTGGTCGATACCCAGCTCGCCCGCCGCCTTGTCGAGCAGAGGTTCCACCGCGCAGGCGATCTGGTTCTGACCGGGGCCGCGTTGCGCCCCCCGGGCGGGGGTGTTGGTGAGAACCGGAATGCCGCGGAAGCGCATCGCCAGCGGCGTGTAGACGATGGTGACGGCCCCGGCGGCGCTGTTGAAGTCGCCGAAACCGCTGTTGGGCCCGTTCTCCTGGACAATGAAGAGATCGACGGCGCTTAGCCGCCCGTCGCTTCGGAAGCCCAAGCGGACGCGGCCCTGGAAGCCGGCCCGAGCCGATCCGATCGCGTATTCCTCCGCCCGGCTGATGCGCATCAGGACCGGCCGGCCCGTCTTCCGGGCCATGTGCGCCGGCACCGACATGATCGGGTAGGCGCTGCCCTTGGAGCCGAATCCGCCCCCGCAATACTCTCCGACGTAGACGAGGTCCTCGGGCGCGATGCCGATGTAGCGGGCCAGGCCGTTCAGCACCGCGCTCTGGCTCTGGGACGAGCCATAGACGTGGCACTTGCCGTTCTGCCAGTACGCCATCGCCGTGCGCGGCTCCATCGAGTGGTGCGATGTGCCCGCGGTGACGAAGGTCTCGTCGAGCACCACCGCCGCGTCGCGGAAGCCGGCCTCGACATCCCCGTAGGACCACTCCGTGGTGACCTCGCCCATGGGCAGCTGGCCGCCCGAGGCCGCGGCGAAGTCCGCCTCCGTCCACTTGACCTCCGAGATGCCTTGTCCGCGCTGGGAGGTGTTGCCCTCCTCGCGGGCATTGGGGCCGCCGGGGCGCAGGCTCTCCAGCGGGTCCACCACGAAGGGCAGAGGCTCGAGGTCGAGCTTGACTTTGTTGATGGCGTCCTGCGTCGTGGTTTCGTCAACGGCGGCCAGCGCCGCGATCGGCTCGCCCACGTAGTGCGGGGTGTTGGTGAGGATGGGGTTGCCCGGCGCCTCTATCTCGGGCACCTCGTCGGCGGTCAGGATGGCGACCACCCCCTCCATCGCGAGCGCCTCCGAGGCGTCGATTGCGCGCACCCGGGCGTGGGGCATGGGGCTGGTGATCAGGCGGCAGAAGAGCATGCCGTCGGCGCGGAAGTCCTCCGCGTAACGGGCTCTTCCGGTGACCTTGCTTATGACGTCCGGGGGCGCGAAATCCCTGCCGATGAGTTCAGCCATTGGACACCTCCTCCGCGACGGCCTGCGAATTTCCGGCGGCGCGCATGACCCCGTTCAGGTAGTGGTCGTAGGCCCCGCACCTGCAGAGATTGCCGGACATCGCGCGGCGCGCCTCCTCGCGGGTTGGGCTGGGGTTGGCCCGCAGGAGGGCGGCTGCCGCCATGACCTGCCCCGGCGTGCAGAAGCCGCACTGGGGACCCAGCTCGTCGATGAAAGCCTGCTGCACCGGATGCAGTGTCCCGTCCGGGCTCTCGAGGCCCTCCACCGTGATGACCTCGCGCCCGCGCACCCGCTGCGTGAGCGTGGAGCAGGAATAGTGGGAGACGCCGTCGATCATGACTGTGCATGCGCCGCATTCCGCCCGGTCGCATCCCAGTTTGGTGCCGATGAGCCCCAGCTTGTAGCGGAGGGTCATCGCCAGGGTCTCCTGGGGCAGCACGTCGACCCGCCGGGCGCGTCCGTTCACGTTGATGGAGATCAGCCGCGGGACGCTGGCGCGGGCGGAAGCCGCCGCCGGGCCCGCGAAGTAGCTGATCGCCGCCACCGAGGCGCCGGTGGCGATCACCCCCTTGATGAACTGGCGCCGGGAGACGTTGCCCCGTCCGGGGAGCCTCGCCAGCATG
Organism: Longimicrobiales bacterium; assembly: GCA_965225805.1. Classification (GTDB taxonomy): domain Bacteria; phylum Gemmatimonadota; class Gemmatimonadetes; order Longimicrobiales; family Gaopeijiaceae; genus BD2-11. The sequence continues at coordinate 3,874,366 of OZ245327.1, read as the reverse complement.
TCCTCCCACGGCGCGTCTCCGGCCGTGGGCGTGCCGGAGTCGGGAGCGATGGTGGATGATCGTTCGGTCATGCGTCCTCCCTCCTGGCGGTCCGTCGCCGGATTCCGTGCGGGGTGTCGGGTTCCGGCGTCTCACCGAGCGTCGCGAAGCGCCTGGGCGGCACTCCGCCAAGGTCACTCCGCTTACCCGTTGATCGTACGCTGGCGCGGCGCTCGGGACAACGGCTATTTCTTCGCGAGGTCGCTACGATGATACCTCTCTCGCAGAGCCCCCCGCGGGGTCCGCTGTTGCAAGAGAGAGCCACAGTCCCATTCCAGCAGATGAGAGCCCTTGAAGAATGAGCAAGATTGCCGAGACCATCGAGATTTTCGAAGCCGCGCGCCGGCCCCTGTTCATGGTGCTGGACGGCATCTCCCGCGAGAACCTGGACTGGCGGCCGAGCGAGAAGGTGCGGGGCGTCGGGCAGATCTGCCGTCACCTCTACCGGGTCGACATCTGGTTCCTCAAGCGGCTGGGCATCGTCCCCGTGATCACGGAGGATGCCCCGGGCCCGGCGGACGAGATCGCCCCGCGCATGCGCCGGATTCAGGAGCAGATCATCGCCGAGGTTGAGGCTTGCGGGAGCGACGGGGACTTGTTCGCCGAGCGAACCTCCCTGGACGGCAAGACGACCTCCCGGCTCGGCCCCGATGTGATCCACATGGCGCAGCACTACCTTTACCACCTCGCGCAGATCACGTACCTGCGCCGCGTTCGGGATCGCGCGTGGCCGGCACCGCTGGCGGAGTGGGAGCACGCCACCCATGTGATCGGGGATCGGGTGCTGGATCGATTCCCGGATTGACGCAAGATCTGTCCTCATACGACTCAGGACGCATGAAGACGACTCGCCAATTTGCCGAACAAGTGCTTCGGAAACGCCCGTATCTCGATGTGGCGTGGTGTGTTGCCGTGATCGAGTCCCCGCTGCAGCGGGAAAGACAAGCCGATGGCCGTCTTCGGTTCTGGGGTGAAATCGTGCGCCCCGGCGAAGCCTTCCCTCGGGTACTTCGGGTCGTTACTCTCGAAGACGGCGAGACCATCCACAATGCGTTTTTCGATCGTGGATTCAGGAGAGGATCGGCATGAAGCTTCACTACTACCCGGACACGGACAGCCTCTACATTGAGTTCAGTGAGGAGGCGGGGGCGGAGACCAGAGAGGTGTCCGACGGCGTGAACGTGGATATCGACGCGCGCGGGAACTTGGTCGGCTTCGACATCGATCGTGCCTCGAACCGGCTCGATCTGTCCTCCCTGGAGGCAACCGCGCTACCGCTCCGCTCCTACAAGATCGCCTGAGCTGCGCGCCCGAAGCGTTCGCTGCGGTGGACGAAGGCCGATGGCAAGAGCGGTGCGAAATGCGAGCGTAGCATGAACACACGCGCCATTCTCATCGGGCTGGCCCTCGGGCTGGGGCTCGGGATCGCCGCCTCGGCGACCGGATCTCCGGCGCTCCTGCGAGCGGCCGAGGCCGTCGAACCGCTCGGCCAGGTCTTCCTGCGCGCGATCCAGATGGTCGTCATCCCGCTGGTGGCGGCGGTCGTGTTCGTGGGCGTGGCGCGGATCGGGAACCTGCGCAGGCTGGGCCGGCTGGGGGGCCTGGCGGTGGGCTTCTTCTGGGTCACGACGCTGCCGGCGATCCTGATCGGGATGGGGGTGATGAGCCTCGCCCTCACCTTCACGGCTCCGGTGCCGCCCCCGACCCCCCTGACGGAGCTGGACACTGCGACGCCGGGCGTGGTCGACTTTCTCGTCAACCTCGTTCCGCAGAATCCGATCCAGGCCGCCGCCGACGGATCCCTGCTCTCCCTCCTCATCTTCATCGTCCTCCTTGCCGCGGCGGCGACGACGCTGCCGGAGGAGAAGCGAGAAGCGCTCACGTCCCTCGCCGAAACGCTCGGGGACGTCCTCATCAAGCTGATGACGTGGATCCTGTGGACGGCGCCCGTGGGCGTGTTCGGCCTCGCGGCGCCGGTGATCGCGCAGACGGGGATGGCGATGCTTCAGAATTTGGCCGTCTTCATCGTGGCCGTCGTGGTGGGTTTCTTCATCCTGAAGGGTGTCGTGCTGCTGCCGATGGTCCGCATCTTCGGCGGGATGGGGCCGGGGCGCTTCATCCGGGGGACGGTGGGCACGTACACGGTGGGCTTCACCACGACGACGTCGGTGGGGACGCTGCCGATGATGCTGCAGGAGGCGGAGAAGCTGGGGCTTTCGAAGAGCACTTTCTCGCTGGTCCTGCCGCTGGCGGCGTCGATCAACCGTCCGGGCAGCGCGCTCTTCCAGAGCACGTCGCTGGTCTTTCTCGCCGCCATGTACGGAGTGCCGCTCGACGCGGGGCTGATCGCGGCGGCCGTGCTCGCGATCTTCCTCGCCTCGATGACGGTCGCGCCGGTGCCCAGCGCCAGCATCGTGACGATGGCCCCGGCGCTCGATGTGGTCGGCGTCCCCGTCGCCGGGCTCGGCATTCTGCTGGGGATCGACCGGGTGCCGGACGTGTTCCGTTCCGCGACCAACGTGATCGCCCACATGGCAGCCGCGACGACGGTGGACGGGATGACGAAGGGAGGGGGCGTGAGGGCGGACGATTGAGCGGCGAGCACGCCAACCAGTAGCATCAACGATCGGTACTACTGGTCACCGCCGTGTACGCGGTACTTGTTGCGCAACAGCGCCATCGCCGTGTACTGGAGGTCGCGGAGGTAGGAATGGGTTATCGTACCAATATACCAATGAGCTATGATGTCTCGATATTTTTTGAGTTCTGTTGGCGTGCGCGCGCCCGCAATTGCCTGCCTGTCGTTGTTGAACAACTGGGGTCGACCCAGGTGCTTGCCCGCATCTTCAAGCGCTTGCCATAGACGCAGGTACTGGAGCCGAAGATAGTCGTCCTCTTTAGTATCCTCGAACACGATCGAGTCGAACAGTTCCCACGCAGCAGGTTCCGATTCCGTCATCATCGCCTGCAGAATTGACCCTATCCTTTCCGCCTTTCGTTTCAGGTCCGCCGACGCGATGCTTCTCGATACTTCTGCGGTCGCACGCCCGGTTCCTGGGGTCAGATAGTAGACGGCTTGACGCTGGTCACTAACGCAACATGAACAGCTGTAGACTTCGTCGATGTGGCCTGTCACGTTTTGCTCCGTCTTGACAGCAGCAAGCAATCTGCTCACAACGTGCATATCGGTCGGGAGGTCAAGCCACGACCCGTCAATAGTCCGCACAGCGAGCAAGGCCTTCTCACCTTTCCTGCCTCCCTCCACGATGGCTTTGCCATCCCGATACTGGTCGATCGTGAAGCATTCGCCGCTGTTGCACACCGTCGGAGGAACTGCCCTGCATTCCTCAACTACCAAGAAGATCGGACAGGCGCTCTGGCCAGAGTGGCCGATAGCTGTCTCAGGAGTTCTTTGGACCTCCGCGCGTAGGGACACGTCTATGGAGTAGTGCAGTGAGTCAGTTGACTCCCGCTCGAAGTATGCTGGGACATCTGACACAATTGTGGCCCTCCAGCCGCCCTTTAAGTAGACGACGTAGTGAACGTCGGATGGTTCCGCGAGCTTCGAACCAGGCAACCGGAATATGAACGTACGGCAGTACCGGGTGATGGTGCATTCTGTGGGCTCGCCACCCAAGGGCGCTGCCATGAGCTTCGCGGCATACGTCGTGACACCGCCGCTCTTCGCTGGTTGCAGGCTTGCCCTGAGCGCATTCAGCCAGTTTTCGCTTCCCCCTTTCCGCTTCGTCATGGTCCTTCCCTTGGTTCGTCAGTAGTCGATTTGCAAGCCTCAAGCTCCCGCTGGGTTTCGGGGATCGAACTCCAGTCGACCGTGAGGGTCCAACGCTGCGCATAGTCGAGCACCCGGATCAACGGATCGGCACGTCCGGTTCGGGACAGCGCACGCAACGCGGCGAGGTAGTTGTCGCGGAACACGGTCGGAATGATGATCCGCTCTTCCCCCCCCGGCGACCAGCTCCGCGTTCATCATCACGCGCGCGATTCGTCCATTGCCGTCCGCAAAGGGGTGTATTTTCGCTGACGAGGAACATCATGTAGGCCGCCGCCCGAGCGAAGGGCGACTCCAGGCTCAGGTACAGGGAAAGCCCTGTTCCAGAGTCCCCGATACCAGGTCGGGAGCGACGAATAGGGTCTGACCAGCCTGATTCGGGGCCACCTTGAACTCGCCGGGGCGTATCTCGGGGCGTCCTCCCATGATCTCGCGATGCCGCTCCCTCAGGATGCGTACGAGCCCTGCGAAATCTCGGGGTGTCCGGCTCATCTCTTGAGGATCGGAGACGATGCGCCATGTCCCGACCACGTCGCGTGCGTCCGCTGGCCTGTGCGGCGGGATCTCCCCGTCGAAACGATTCGGACGGCTTCGTCCACCAGAAACTCCGTACCTTCGACGAAGTTGGAGAAATACGCCTCGAAGAACGCGAGCGTCGAGCGCGCCTCGGAATCCCGCAGAGGACCCGGCCGAAAGCTGAGGGGATGGTTGCGGAGTGACTGGTGCAGCCTGTGGAACAGTTCCATCCGGTCTGGATCGTACGGACGCCCAGGCCGTGGGCCCGTCCCAGCGATGAGTCGAGGCGGCTCTCGCGCGTGCCGAGGAGAGTGCCGATCAGGGTGTCGAGCTGGGCGGCCTCCGTCTCCATGCCGAGTTCGGCGGCCACCACGCGCGCGTTATCCCGGAGCCGGTTGACGCCCGCTTCGCCCAAAGCGCGGATGAGGCCATCGAGGCGTTCTTCGAGTTCTGCGCGTGTGAGCGTTCGTGCCACACGGCCGGTTCGGGCCCTGGAGGGACGCATATTTTCGAGATAGGCCCTGGCCATCGCGGACAGGTACAGTCCGCCGACAAAGGGCATGTCCGACTCGAGCGGGCCGGCTCCGCGGCGAGGACGCAGCAGGATTCCCGGCAACTCGATCGTTCTGCCGCGTTGGCTTACGAGGAAGACGGAGCCATCGGGAGCGGGTGCTGCCTCGAGGGCGGTCCGATCCGCAACCAGCGCCCCGGGGAAGTATCCCGCGACGATCCCCCACAGGTTGCGCCTTACGACCTCTTCGGGAGGATCTTCCAGGTTCTTCGTGTAGAGCCGGGAAGCGAGCCTTCGCAACTCACCCGTTTTGACCGCCCGCGACACGGCACGGCTGTCAAGCGTCTCCACCGCCCGGGCCGCGGCGATCAGGCCTTCGAAGTCCATGTTCCAACCTTTCCCCGAAGGCGCCATCCACGAACCATTCGACCGAATCCGCGGCGTGCGCGATGTGGCCGGCGACGGTGTAGAGTTCGGGCTGGGGGGCGAACCCCGCGTCGTCCTCCTCGAAGATCGAGATCATGTTCCTGGCGATCTTCCTCGCCTCGATGACAGCCCTTGGGAGGAGTCGCCCCCATTTGGGGCTTCGGCTTGCTGCAAGCTGGACAGACTGCACGATGTGCCGCCCTTGCCGGTGGACCGTGTCCGGTCCCGTCGGGTCACGATCTGCCGGAGATTCGAGACATGGTCCTTCCCATGACGGTGCCGGTCGGCGCTCGTGCTCGCCTTCGACCACGGTGAATTGGTTGACCGCGAGCCAGTAGGTGACATGCGCTCATGCCGACGAACGTTGCCACAATCTCGCCGTTACGTCAGGGTCACAGGTGTACCGAGGCACGTCACATGTCGTAAGTTGGGCGGCGAGCGCTCGGCTGGACGCCGCGACCGCCAAGAACCTGAGGAGTCCCGGACTCGGAGGGTGGAGCTGTGAACATCGACACGACCTTCCTGCGCCGCTGCATCGCCTCGCTCGAGCGAGCGGTAGAGGGAATCGAACGGCACGAGGTGGACGACGATGTCATGTACGACATCTACCGTGCCGCGTGCGTCAAGGAGTTCGAACTCGTGCTCGAACAGTCCGGCAAGCTGCTGCGCAAGCGGCTGGCCGCCTGGTTCGCGAGCAACCGGCAGGCCGACCGTCTCCACTTCAAGGATCTCTTCCGCAACGCCGCGCGCCACGACCTTATCGCGCCCGATGCAGTCGAGCGATGGCTGCGCTACCGCGACAACCGCAACTACACGGCTCACGACTACGGCGAGGACTTCGCGGAAGCCACCCTCAGGCTGCTTCCGGATTTCATCAAGGATGCAAAGGCCCTCGCCGGCATGATCGAGCGGACCAACGATGACTGACCGGCTACGCCTCTCACCAAGACACCGGAGCATCCTGAAGGCGTTGCTACGCAACCACCTGCCCGATACCGAGGTGTGGGCCTACGGGAGCCGCGTGAACGGCCGGGGCCACGACGGCAGCGACCTCGACCTCGTGCTGCGGGGGCCGGCGTGCGAGGAGATTCCACTCGAACGGCTGATGGACTTCGAGGACGCGGTCCGCGAGTCGACGATTCCTTTTCTCGTCGAGGCGCGGGACTGGGCGAGGCTGCCGGAGCGGTTCCGGCGCGAGATCGAGCGGGAGCACGTGGTGTTGGTGGGGCGGGGCGGTAAACCCTGACGTAACGTCAGGGCACGGAAGGACCTGAATCACGGCAGGACATCGTCTAAAGTCATACAGGACTGCACGATCTGCGTTTCCTGCCGCTGGCCCGCGAAGGGTTCCGCCCTGCGCGAATTGCGGGATAATCGCCATTGAGTGGCGGGAAATGCCGAGCATCGCTGACCGGCCTTACGGCATGCCATGGCCCACCGTGACCGGAGGGCGAGTCTTCCCGTCGGGACTCGCTCATGACGGGAAGGGATCGGTGTCGTCGACCACGTACCGGGCGATCCCAGTGACCCAGCCGGTGCCGCTGACGATCGCCAATCCGATCTACCAGAAGTTGGCGGGAAAGGGTGTTGCGCTCAGGCGGCCCCGGAAGCCGAGTCCTCCAAGATCGTCCGCAACCGCCTGAACTGCTCTTTGATCCAGAGCGCAACACTTGGCCACGCGTCTTCGTCTTCACGCTCCCAACTGCGTTCGACGGTGATGCTCCGGCCATTGCCAGCGTTCTTGTCGAGGTCGCCGCCCAGTTGCTGGTCGCTCATCTCCTGGCGGAGCTTCAGCGAGTATCGCCGCATCCGTTCGGCCCTCGCAGGCGATTCCTCACTCTCCCCCGCACGGATGCGGAGCCACACCCGGTCCGCGTTGCCGATGTGGACTCCGACCCGGTCGCCCAGATGATTCAGCGGAGTCGTCCACTGCCCCGGACCCTGCCAAGTATCCTTCTGACCGGGAAGGCCCCCCTGGTTGGCCTTGAAGCGCCTCCAGAACCTGCGGTTCGGATTGTCGGGAGTCTCGATGTCCACGGTGACGCCACACCGCTTCCCCATCTCACGACAGCGCTTTGCGATTGTCGAGTAGTTGCCATATGGATAGAGCGTATACTCAGGGTGCCTAGGCACTTGGCGCACCTTAAGCGCCCCGACGAAGGTGTCGGCCGCATGGTCGGCGGCCATGAGCAAATCGGCGCTAACGGATGTTCCCAGCAGGCTCTCGGCATTGGCGACATCCCGATCCAAGAGAGCCGACACCACGTTCAGGATCATCTGACTGGCCGCGTGTTCGGGGCGCCAATCGCCACCGTCGATTCTCCATCGGAGCCCAGTGTCCCCTTTCCCCGGCAGCTTAGGCTGCTCCCATGGCCAGCACCCCAACGCTCGCTCCGCCAGATCGTCGGCCCTCTGCTCCAAGGCCGGCTCGTCCCATCTCTCAAGCGCGCCGAGTCGCTTCGTAAGGCCGATGGAGCTCTCGCGATAGATCTTCTGCTTCTCGGGGAACGGCTTGTCCCCCAGCTCCGGGTTGTAGCCGGTCAGCGTCAGATTCGCCAAGCGGTGGAGATACCTATCGTGGACCGCCTCCGCTCCATCGCCCAAGTGCTGCATCCAAGCTTCAGAGAGCCTGCGCGGCATCACATGCTCGACGGTGAGTTCATCAGGCATGATCGTCTCTTTGCCATGCTCGTGTCTCATCAGCTCGCACAGCACCGCGCGGGTGGATCGCGTGGCGCTGCCGCCGTAGGCCTTGCGGGTGCGGATCCCCTCCCTTACGGCCTCGTCTCCGGGGACGCCGACGCGCGTGTTCCACCGGCGGTTGATCCTGTCGACCCAGTGATCCACATAGCCCTCGTGGGAATCTGGTCCGCGTTCGTGGGCAAGCTCCGCGAAAGCCTTGTTGAGTCCGCCCAGCTGGCGATCCGCGAGCCACATGCGGGTCAGCCACGAGGAGACAGCCGCGAGCGTCGCTACAAGGGCCGCCGAGCCAGCACTGTTGCAATTGTCCAGCGTCGCGTCGTTCAACAGTCGCAGGGAGAACGGGCGATGGACATGGAATCCCAACGCACGCAGATGGCACAGCTCGCGCTCCGTGCTGGCGTCGTCGTGGGCGCCCGCAGTGCCCGTGAGGATCCCGTAGAGCTTCGCGAGTCGGCTGAGCTCGCGGCATAGCGCCCGCCTGTCGTCCTTGCCGTTCCGCACGGCCCACCGCCGCAGTCCTTCGTAGACTTGGCTAATGCCCGGTGTGTCGCCTGTCCACCACCGCAGAACGTCTCGAAGGAAGATGTCGATCAGTTCGCTTGAATGCCGGGCATCGAGCGCTCTCTCCATCTCGAGCCAATGCTTGTTGTGGAGCTCCTGCTGCTCGGCGTCCGGTAGCCCCATGAGCAGCCAGTTCTTGACCTTCTCGCTCTCGGTGAGAGGTCGGCCGGTCGCGTTGAGGCTCTGGAAGATCTGCTGCGGATCGTCGGTGTGATCGAGCCCGATGCTGACCACCCGCAACCGCCCCAGGCCGTCGAGCAGGGTGGCCGTGTCGTGCTTCGCAACCAGCCGACGCGCAATCCTCCACGCTTGGGATACCGCTCCAGCCCCTCCGGACTTCCCTGTCAGGCCGTCGCCGTACTCGCGCTCGTCCCCGTCTTGGAGCCTGAGTTTACGTCGCTGGCTCGGCACCGCACCCGGGTTCGTGATCCGATGGTCGAAAATGCTCTGTCCGGTCCAAGCCCCGCACACGCCATCGGGTCCCAGCTTGGCGGCGATGCTGGCCAGCAAGATGCTCACCGTGGTCAGTCTCTGCTGGCCGTCCACGACGCGGAACACCTGAACCGGCATTCCGGCAGGGCCGGGTTCCGGGAAGGTGAGCAGCGTGCCGCCGTAGTGGGTCGCGCCCTCGCCCGCGGCCGCAACAGCCAAGAGATCCTCCACCAACCGTTCGATGTCTTCGTGGCCCCAGCAGTACCGGCGCTGCCAACGCGGTACGACGTATTGGACCTGCCCGTTCAGCAGATTCAGGAAGTCGACCGGATTGGAGTTCATTTGGCGATCCTATCTTGGGAACAAGTGGAGTCGGTAAAGCCGTCTCAACCAACCTAACCCACACCCATCCTCCCACCATCGCCCACACCGCTTGGACGGCTTGCCCTCGCCGCGTTTCGCGGTCGGCGGCGGCTCGCGGACACGCCGCCGACGGGCTTGTCGGACACCGCTAAGGCCGGGGAGCCAGCATACTCCTTGGGGCCACACTCCGTGCGTCCCCTGCGGAGGCTGGCGGGGGGCTGTGCCCCCTCTGACCCCCGGACGGGCAACGGCGCGCCGTGAGCACCGGACGCGCCGTTTGGGTGAAGGTTCGCGCCAGCGAGGCGGAGCGTGCCGAGTGGCACGCCAAGGCGCGCTCGGCGGGCCTGACGCTCTCGGATCTGGTGCGCCGGTCGGTCGGCCGGACGCGCACTTGGACCGTGCCGCACGCCGAAGTGGAGCGAGAGCGCACCCAGCAGGTGGCGCGCGTCGGGAACAACCTCAACCAGATCGCTCGGTGGGCGAATACCCACACGGAGGCGGTCGAGGCCGTCGAGGTGATCGGCCACCTCATCGCCATCAGGCGGGCGCTCGTCGCGCTGACCCCTTCTGACGACGGTACGGACGGCGATGCTGGTTAAGTTCCTCGCCCGCGGAACCGGCTCGGCGCGGAATGCGGCCGGCTACCTCCTCGGGGAGCGGGACGCGGCCGGGAAGACGCGCGAAGGCGTCGAGGTGCTCAGGGGCGATCCCCACCAGGTGGCCGCCCTGGCCGATACGCTTCCCTTCGAGCACAAGTACACCTCCGGGGTGATCGCGTGGGCGCCGGAGGACAAGCCGACCGACGAACAGATCGGCGCGGTTCTGGACGCCTTCGAGAAGACCGCGTGGGCGGGACTGGATTTCGACCGCTACGCATGGACGGCGGTGCTGCACCGGGAGCGCGGCGGTGGCGCTCACGTCCACGTCCTCGCGGCGCGGTGCGACCTGGAGACCGGACGCAGCCTCAACATCGCCCCTCCGGGCTGGGAGAAGACGTTCGGCTCGCTTCGGGACGCCTTCAACCACGAACACGGCTGGGCTCGCCCGGACGATCCGGCGCGGGCCAGGGTGGAGCACCCCGGTCACCGCGCCTACATCGAGGCGACTCGGCTACGGGCGGGTCTCCGGCTCGAATCCTCCCCCCGAGACCTGATCCGGGACTACCTGCTCCAGCGTGTCGAGCACGGGACCGTGCGGAATCGTCACGAGGTCGTCGACGCGCTCCGTGAGGCCGGCCTTGAAGTGCCGCGCCAAGGCATGGACTACATCACCGCGCTGGACCCGGAGACGGGGGACCGGTGGCGGCTGAAAGGAGAACTGTACGGAGTTGGATTCCAACGCGAACGATTTGACCGTCCGGCTGCGGAGGCGGCTGGAGAACGAACGCAGGGAGATCGAGGAGTTGACCGCGAGCGAGCTCGAACGGCTCGGCGAGAACTCGCGGCGCGTCGCGAGGAACGTGCTGCGTTCCATCGAGCGCGATACGGAGGAGGCGACCGGGCGGATGCGCGAGTTGCTGGCAAAGGCTTGGCAACGGCCCCTGATCGTCGGCCTGAGCCTCTGGCTCGGTTTCTTCGGCGGAAGCTGGGCGACGATGCAGTGGTTGTCGAGGAGCATTCAGGACCGGATCGAGACGCTGTCGATGGCGAACCTTCGGATCGAGGGTGTTCGCGAGATGCTGGCCGAGATCGAGGAGACGACCTGGGGCGTGGGGCTGCGGGAAGTCAGCCGGGGAGCGGTACGTGACGCTGCCGCTCGGCACGCCGGTCCTGACGGCCTTCACCGTGGACGGGCGGCCCTACGTAAAGCTGTGGAGAGAGTGAAGGCGCTATATGACCGAGTTGGAGAGGCAGTTGACGGAGGCCTTGAAGAGGTTGTCCGCGCAGTCCGAGACGGAACGGCGGCGGCAATCCGAGCAGGTCGAAGCCTTGCGGCGGCACGTCGAGCGGCTGAGCGCGGGAGAACGAAGTCTTGCAGCAGCGAATCGAGCGGCTCGACGTGCTAGCGACACGCTTGGCCGAGTATTTCGGGACATCCGCCGTCGCGAGACCGCGCGGCCTCCGTATCTGATGCGCCGCCCGGGACCGGATCGCGATGAGGGTCCGAGCCGCTGACGATGGCATCAAGTCGCTTGCCACCCGAACGCCGCACCGCCCGGCGCGCCGCCGACCACCCGTCTGGTGGAGACGCCGTTCCGGGGCGAAGCTTCAACCGCGCAGATCGTGCAGTCCATCGCGAGAGGAATCGAATGATGGCACGCACGAAACGAGCCCGGCGCGTATACAGCGCTGGCGAATGGGGCTGGAACCGGGTCCGGATCTTTACCGATCCCAGAAGCGGTATCGTCCAGGTCGAGTCGGCCGAGGACGGTCGCAGGCTCACTGGGTCGCTCAAGCACCGCGACTGGCGGCGCGCGAAGCGCCAGACACATGAATTCACCGCGGGCTTCGCCGGGCCGGTGATTCACCGCAAGCCCGAGTCCGAGCCGCTCACGCCGACTAGAGGCCGAACCGGTTCGCTAAGCGAAGCCGCTGGCTTCATGACCGGTTCCGTGTCATGAGCCAGCCTGCCCGTGTACACTCCAAAGGAAATAGAGAATGGGAGACCACTACCTCCCTCAGATGCTGTTGAAGCACTTTTGCGACGGCGACGGGCTTCTCTGGGTTGCCCGCAAGGGTCAAGACCAACCATTCCGAACCACGCCTCGCAACGTGTTCGCGGAAAACGACCTGTACACCAAGCACACCCCCGTCGCCAATCCCGACCGAGCTGGATGGACCTTTCGACGGGACAGATCGTCAGAGGATGTTCTGGCTCGGATTGAGGGCGCCGCTGCCGACCCGATTCGTCAGGTCATCACGAGTGCCCGGGATCAACGACTTCCCCACCTCGGGCCAGCCCAACAAGACGCCCTGAAGCGATTCTTCTTCGCAATTGCGCGCCGGACGCCGGAATCCCAGAAGCGCGTCCGTACACCTGAAGACGAAGCCCGGCGCGAGCTATACGTCCAGCTATCTCGTGACGCCGAGAGCCAAGGTAGGACGCTGCCCAGTGAGGGTGACTTCTACGAGATTCCCGTCGTCCGAGAACTGATGGACCAGCTATTCCGCAATGCGGACGCCAGCATGGCGGCAGGCACGATAGCTTCTGTCCGACACTTCGAGGATCGGTTCTTCAAGACACGGGCGCTGGCTGTTCTCGCGATAACTCAACCCGGGCGCGGTTTCATCGTTGGGAGCCACGGCATCGCAATAGTCCAGGGCGTGCCCCCCGGCAGCTGGCTCCCAATAGCTTCTGATGTCGCTATTGCGTATCACGACGACCACCAAGGGGAGACGGTCGGCTTTCTCGGCACTAAGGATGACAAGGTCATTCGCGCGATCAATGATGCTTCAGCCAACTACAGCACCATGATCGCGGGAAGTTCACGGAAGCTCATTGCCGGGATGATGGAGCGGGCTTGGGGGGTGTGAGTACCCTCAACGACTTCTTCCTACAACCCCTGGCGCGTTGCCCAGAGGCGGCAAGGCGGAGCGGCTACTCCGCCGACCACCTCGGACGTCTCGTCCGCAATGGAAAGATCCCCAACTCCGGACGCCCCGGCACGCCCAGTATCGCGCGCAGGGACCTGCCCCGGAAGGCCTCCGCGCTGGCCGAGCCGCGACTGGCGGGGACACCCCGCTGCCGCGAGCTTTCGAACGCGCAGATCGTTCAGTCCATCACGAGAGGAATCGAATGATGGCACGCACGAAACGAAGTCGGCGCAGCTACGGCGCCGGCGAATGGGGCCGGAACCGGGTCCGGGTGTTCCCAGATCCGAAGACTGGCCGATACCAGATCGAGTGGCGCGAGAACGGGCGCAGGCTCACCCGGTCGCTGGGGCACCGCGATTGGATGAGGGCCAAGAGGCAGGCGGACGAGGTTGCCGCTGGCTTCGCGGTCCACGAGCCCAACGGCACAGCCGAGTCCGAGCCCGAGCCGCTCACCCTGGGAAGGCTTCTTGACATCTACAGGGAAGAGGTGACGCCCACCAAAGCGGAGACCTCTCAGCGATCCGACCGGGCCGCAGCGAGGATGTTCCTCCAGTTCTTCGGCCGGGGCCGGAGACCGGAGACGCTGTCGCGGAGGGACTGGGACCGGTTCATCCGGTCGCGGCGGGCGGGCAACATCGGCCCGAGCGGCAGGCCTGTGTCCGACCGGACCATAGAATGCGATCTGAAGTTCCTGATCGCAGTCTTCAACTGGGCCGCCAAGTCGAGAGACGAGGCGGGCCGCCTACTCCTTGGCTCGAACCCGCTGAAGGGCCTGAAGACACCCACGGAGAAGAACCCGGTACGGGTCGTCCTTCGGGAGGAGGAGTACGACGCGCTGCTCCGAGTCTCCCGGAAGGTGGACTGGCGGTTCCATGTCGCCCTGGTGCTCGCGCACGAGACCGGACACCGCATCGGGGCCATCCGAAAGCTCCGGTGGGCGGATATCGACCTTGAAAGCGGAGTGGTGCGGTGGCGCGCTGAGCACGAGAAGACCGGATACGAGCACTGTACACCGGTAACCGCCACGGCCCTCACCGCCTTGAAAGAGGCGCGACGGAGGAATCCCGCAACCGGGGACACTCCGGTGCTGCCCGCGTCCACGGACGCCTCAAGGTGCGCTGGCCGGTCGCTGGTCCGCTACTGGTGGAATCGAGCCCAGAAGCTCGCGGGTCTGGAACCCCGGCGCGGCAGAGGCTGGCACTCGCTGAGGAGGAAGTTCGCGTCCGACCTGATGGACCAGCCACTCAAGGTGCTCTGCGAGCTTGGCGGCTGGAAGACGGCCAAAACCGTCCTTCAGTGCTACCAGAGGGCCGACGAGGACCGGCTTCGGAAGGCGCTCGCGAGCCGCCGCAACGGCGCGCCCGATCCCGTTTAGCGGGAACGAATCAGCGGGAATCCTGACCACCAGCCCCGTAACCTCAACCATCGCAACACGATGAGAATCTGTGACCTCCCGCCGTAACGTAAGGGTCAGGACTCCAGGCCAAGTCCCCCTCCGCCAGCCTCACTCGTACATCATCTTCGGCACCTTGCCCAGTAGCCGGACATACACCGTGAGCGCGCCCCGGTGGTGCGCCGTGTGATCCACGATGGGCACCACAATGGCGGTACGGGACACGCCCCGCATGATGCGTTCGTCGGGGATCGGGGCGGCAAGGTCCTCGTCCGAGGCCGCCTTGAAGGTCGCGATGGCCTTGTCGAATGCGCGATCGAGCCACGCGACGGCCTACGGGGTGCCGCTCGAGGGCTTCGGAACTTGTCAACGGCCGTTCGGGCATCTCTCCCGGAATGGCACCGCTGGCTGGAGGGACAATCATGGTACAGGTTGTAGTAGGACTGTCATCGACTTTTGGAGAGGATCGGCTATGAGCGAGGCAAACGTGGTCGACAACCCGATTCGCCGCGTGATGCCGGCGTTGGTGCTGGGAATCCTGTTCGCGGGGTGCGGCCGGGTATCGCTGCCGGCCGGCGCGTCGCCCGAAACCCTTGCCGCGATCGAAGCTTGTGGCTCCCTCCGGAGCGCGGCCAGGGTGGATTGCCACGAAACACGGCTACTCGATGAACTCGAGAGGAGCGGCATCGACGCGGCTCTCGGAATGCTTGCCACGCTCGCTGATGTGGACGCGGCCGTCCGGGTGGAGGGGCACTTGTTGTCGCACACCATCGGGATCCGGGGTTATTCCCCCGGGATACCCTTTACGGAGTCCTTCGACCAGTGCGACGACATCTTCCTGTCGGGGTGCTATCACGGTGTCGTGCAGGCCCATCTCGCGGCCCACGGCGAGGCGAGCGCCGAGAGCGTCGGCGATGTCTGCGCCCCGTACGGGGCCGATCCCGACGGTCGATTGCTCTTTTTCCAGTGCCTGCACGGCCTTGGCCACGGCCTCACGATGTATCACCGCTACGATCTCCCACAGGCCCTCGAGAGTTGTGACCTCCTTCCCGATCGGTTTAGCCAGGAGTCCTGCTATGGCGGGGTCTTCATGGAGAGCATCGTGAACGCGACCACTCCACATCATCAGGTTCAGGCGCTCGTCGCGGGGGCGGATGAAGCGGCCGTGGCCGGTGCGGATCAGCCCCGGGAAGACGGCGCACACGGTCACGGAGCGATGGCGATGGCCGAGGATGTGGAGCCGTTCGCGCTCCGCGAAGACGACCCGCACTATCCATGTTCGACCCTCGACGACCGATATCTCAGCGCCTGCTACACGTTGCAGACCTCCGCCATGCTTCGGCTGAACGATGGGGACATCGCCGCAACGGCGGCATCCTGCGTCGAGGCTCCGGAGCGTTTTCGCGTGCACTGCTTCCTCAGCCTGGGCCGCGATATCGGCGGAAGGACGCTACAGGATCCCGTCAAGTCCGTCCGCGAGTGCCAGAAGTCCCCGCAGGAGCACCGCTCGTCGTGCTACGCGGGGGTTATGAAAAACTTCGATCAGCGCGTGCCAACCGAGGCGCGGTTCGCGCTCTGCAGCAATGTCGAAGCCTGGGCCAAGGTGCGCTGTAATGAAGTGCTGGGGAACGAAATCGTGTACGCGCACCCCGATGTCGACGCGCGGCGCCGTGAATGCGCCGGCGCGGAGACGGACGAACTCGAGCGTGCTTGCCTCCGGGGCGCTGGCGTTCCCGTGGACTAGAGCCCGCCTCGGCTGCGGGAGTACCAAATCGGAGCCGTCAACTCATGCTCGGAGAGGGGTCGCGCCACCCCGAGGATGCCAGCAAGGTGCACAAGTTGGTCGCGAAAGAAACGACCCCGAATGAAGACTCCGGTGAGAGATATGCTGGGCGCAGCGGAAGGCGACACATGAGGATCATCGTCATCGCGGGACCCAACGGTGCCGGGAAGTCGACCTTTGCGGCGGAGTATCTGAGGAAAGAGGGAGCGGGACGTCCGTTCGTGAACGGTGACGACATTGCCGCGAACCTCAGCCCCGAGAATCCGGCTGCGGTGGCCCGGGAGGCCGGGCGGTTACCGAGGCGCGATGACATGGTGGCTCGCAAGACCGCTGACCGGGATGAACAGCCTAAGTTCAAGCGGTCGTCGCAACAGTACCGTGTTTCGGGGTTTTCATGCGTCTCTGGATTTGCTCGACGCAGGCTGGGCGAGGGCGACGGAGTCCAGAACGAAAGAAGTGGGTTCTTGATGCCTCCCAGCCTGAGGGAGTCAGAAGCGACCGAAGGTCGTTGAAGGTTGGAGACAAGGGAGCGGTAGAGCATTTTCAACGCACGGTTGAGGTCTGGCTCGGTGATGATAACAGATCCTCCAGGGTTTCCGCCGGAGTTCTCCAACCGAGCGTCTTGCGGGGACGGCTGTTGAGAGCAGCTGCGACGGCGGCGAGATCGTCAACGGTGTGTCTGCTGAGGTCAGTGCCCTTCGGAAAGTACTGTCTCAACAGCCCGTTGGTGTTCTCGTTCGTGCCGCGCTGCCAAGGGCTCTGCGGGTCGCAGAAGTAGACGGCCAACCCAGTATCGATGCGCAGCCGTGCGTGCTGAGCCATCTCTGCTCCCTGGTCCCATGTCAGAGACCGGCGGAGTTGCTCGGGTAGGGTCGTGATCGATGAAGCGATCGCGTCCCGGACGGCTTCGGCACCATGGCCAGCCAACGCTGGACCGTTCTTGGTCCTGGGCTCGCCGTGTTTGTCAAGGCGGGGGAGGTGGAGCAGCATCGTGAACCGGGAGGCCCGCTCGACCAGCGTTCCGATCGCCGAACTGCCCAGCCCCAGGATCAGATCGCCTTCCCAGTGCCCGGGAACGGCGCGGTCGTCTGCCTCGGCCGGTCGCTCGCTGAGCATGATCCCGGGGTGAACGAACGTCTTGCCCCGTCGGCGGGTGCGAGCTCGAGGCACCCGTAGCGCGCGTCCCGTCCGAAGGCACGCTGTCAGCTCCCGGCGCAGCGCGCCACGGCCCTGAACGTAGAGCGCCTGGTAGATGGCTTCGTGCGATATGCGCATGGACTCATCGTCGGGGAAGTCGACCCGTAGCCTGTTGGCGATCTGCTCAGGACTCCACGAGACTGCCCACCGCCGGTCTTGTCGGCGACCGCGGCGCCGTCCAATCCAGCGCACATCGGGGCCGGGCACGACCGTACCATCTGGAGTCTGGATCCGGCCTCCGAGGCGATCCTGTACATACTGCCTCAGTTCGCCGTTCGTAGGCGAGCTTCGCAGGCTTGGGACGTTTCGCTCGCCGTTCGGCGTGCCATTGAGCGGTCGTGGCTCGATACTCGAGGTTCCCTCCTCGTGTCGCTGCGTTCCGCCGCAGCTCTCGCGAGATCGTCGAGGGTGCGCGGCCCAGCTGCCGGGCGATCTCGCGCACGCCACGACCACGGGCTCGAAGAATGGCGATCTCTTCTCGCTCTACGAATGAGAGATAGCGCCCGGACGGGGGACAAAGCTTGAGGGGTGACATGCCACCACATTCGCGGAACCAGCGTGTCCCGACAGCGGGGGACACACCCGCGGCCACGGCGGCCTTCTCGCTCGACAGACCTCGAGCGATCTCTTCCCAGAACCTCTGCCGATGCTCGCGGCGTCCCACCGGCGGACGGCCTGGTGAACGCATCCGTGGACGTAGGGCTCGATCCGCTCCTCGGTGCCTGCTTGCCTCCATCGCAACATCTCCTTGAGGTGTTGCGACGACCGCTTGAATTCACCCAATACTCATCGATCAGGAGATCACAGATGGCAGGGCAACCGGGCAGATTCCCCGATGGCGAGCCGTCCGTGAAGAGTGTGCTCTCGGCTCTCGCCCGTGCGCAGAAACGGGCGAAGGCGCGGGCTGCGGCCGTGGCTGCTGCCAAATCCTCTTCGGCGACGAGCGACTGCGACAACGCGGCAGCGCCGCTCGCAGACTTGGCATCGGCAACGTCAGCCGCTGGTGATGGCGCTGACCCTTGAGTTAGACGGAACACCGATGTACGGTCGACGCGGTCCATGATTTGACCAAGGTAGACGATCGTCCAGTCCCAGTTGAACATTGACGGTTTTACTGGGATTCACACCACCGAACCCCAACGTAACGTCAGGGCAGGATTCCGTCCCGGATGGCTAGCTTCTCGCCACGATGAGCACGCGCGCGAGAACCGACCAGCCAACTTCAGCACCTGCCGCCGAGACCTGGTGGGACGTCCTGGTGCACGCCGTGCGGGGCACCGGGGGCGACCCCACCCGCGGCCCGATCCGGCGCGCGGTCATCCTCCTCGCCGTGCCGATGGTGCTGGAGATGGTGATGGAGTCGCTCTTTGCGGTCGTCGACATCTACTTCGTCTCCAGGCTCGGGAACGAGGCCATGGCGGGGGTGGCGCTGACCGAGTCGGTCCTGTCGCTGATATACACGCTCGCGATGGGGCTGAGCATCGGGGTCACGGCCGTGGTGTCGCGCCGGATCGGTGGAGGAGACCGGGAGGGGGCGGCGCGCGCGGCCGCGCAGGCCGTCCTTCTGGGACTGGCGCTGGCAATCGTGTTCGGCGTCGCCGGCGTGGCCTTCGCACCCGACATCCTGCACATCATGGGCGCCGACGAGAACGTGGTGGCCACGGGGGTTCCCTACACGCGCGTCCTCCTCGGAGGCAATGTCGTCATCCTTCTGCTGTTCCTGCAGAACGCCGCTTTCCGCGGGGCGGGCGACGCCGCGATCGCCATGCGCGTGCTCTGGATCGCCAACGGACTCAACATCGTCCTCGACCCCCTGCTCATCTTCGGCCTCGGGCCGTTTCCGGAGATGGGGGTGCAGGGAGCCGCCATCGCGACCACCATCGGCCGCGGGACGGCGGTTCTGGTGCAGGTCTACACGCTGTTCCGCCTGGGAGGCAAGCTCCGGATCCGGCTGCCGCATCTCGGAATCCAGCCTGCGCTCATGGCCCAGCTCGTCCGGCTCTCCGCGACTGGAACGCTTCAGACCTTTATCGCGACCGCGAGCTGGATCGGGCTAACGCGCGTGACGGCGCTGTTCGGGGCCGAGGCGCTGGCGGGATACGTGGTCGCGATCCGGATCATACTCTTCGCCATCCTGCCCGCCTGGGGACTCTCCAACGCGGCCGCGACCATGGTCGGGCAGGGGCTTGGGGCCGGGGACCCGGAGCGCGCCGAACGCGCCGTGTGGATCTCCTGCAAGATGAACCTCGCGTTCCTCGGGGCGGTCAGCGTGTTCTTCATCGCCTTCGCGCCGGGGATCGTGGGCCTGTTCGGCGGAACGGCCGGCGCGTCGGCCGTTGCCGTGACCGGCCTGCGCATCGTGTCGATCGGCTTCGTCTTCTACGCCTACGGCATGGTGCTTACGGCCGCGTTCAACGGGGCGGGCGCGGTGTGGACGCCCACGATCCTCAACTTCTTCTGCTTCTGGCTCTGGGAGATCCCGCTCGCCTGGGGCCTCTCCCTTCCCGGCGGACTCGGTACGACGGGCGTGTTCATTGCGATGACGGTGTCGTTCTCGACGCTGGCGGTGGTGAGCGCAGTGCTGTTCAAGCGGGGGCGCTGGCGGCAGGCGACGGTGTAGGCGTTGGACGGCGCGGGTGCGCCTGGTCGAAAGTCCCGGGTCAGGGCCGGGAGCAGGGCGCCGCCTGGTCACACCCAGCACCTCCGCTCCGGTCAGTCCGAGATGGCAGTCGGTGGCCCACGCCGTCCTGATCGCGTGCTGATCCATCAGGGCCAGACTGGAGGCGTCCACATACGTCAGTCGCGCTCCCCGCAGCCGATCGAGCATGCGGCAGGTGGCCCGGTGGAGCGCGGCGGTCGCCTCCAACACGACGAGGCCGTCCAGGTTGTCCAGGAACAGCCGGCAGGTGCGGGCGGGCTCCTCTCCGTGGCGGTGGAGGAACCACGAGTACGCTTCGGACCAGACCAAAAAGGAAGTGTGCCACCGGGGCGTGGGGCCCGCGAAGAGCGCGCGCGCCTGCTCGTGATGCTGGTCACGCCGGTTGAGGGCCGCGATGAAGATTCCCGTGTCCAGGAAGACCTTCGGATTCTTCAAGGCGACTCGCGCCCGTAGACCACATCGTCAACGGTCGAACTGTCTTCGGGCCGGCCCTCGAAGATGCCCACATAGGCCATCCAGGGCTTGCAGATGGGCTGGCGCGACAGAGTCTCGGCCAGGCTCCTCCGGCACAGCTCCGCCAGCGAGATTCCCTGCCGGCGAGCCACTTCCTTGGCCCGCGCGTACATCTCCTCATCCACGGAGATCTGAGTTCTGATCATGGCCGCGCGTCCCACATCTGTTATCATATTGATAGATCATGATAACACCAGTTCAAGTGTGCCCTCAAGTCAGTGGAAAGCGGATCGGCCTGTTCAGGGCTCAGTGCCGCAAACGTAGCCGGATTTCCGGGGCGTCTACATGGCGGAGCGGGTCCATCGCCAGGCGCGGTCTTCACCTTGGGGGGCTGGATCGGTCGTAGCGGGCGTGGATGGGGCGCGTCGACCGGCGCCTCGTACGCCCCCAACGCCCCAATCGGTGACAGCGGGCCGCGCGCGGTAGTAGATTCCCCGCATGCAAGGCCTTCTCTCTTCTGGACACCCCGTCATCTCCGAGGCCGGCGCGGACATCCTCCGAGCCGGGGGCAACGCTTTCGACGCCGTCGTGGCGGAGGCGTTTACCAGCACGGTGGTGGAGCCCACCATGGCGAGCCTCGGGGGCGCGGGATTCGTGCTCGCGCGCACCTCCTCCGGGGAGGAGATCCTCTTCGACTTCATCGCCAGCGCTCCGGGCCGCGGGCTGGCCGAGCCGCCGGGCGACGGAGAACGCCACTTCTATCCGGTCGACATCCTCTTCGGAGACGTGTTGCAGGAGTTCACCATCGGCCTGGCGTCCGCGGCGGTCCCGGGCACCCTCAAAGGCCTGGTGCACCTCCACCAGCGCCTGGGGTGGCTTCCGCTCGCGGAGGTGGTCGCGCCCGCCGTCCACCACGCTCGCGCCGGGATTCGCATCACCCCCTTCGTGTCCGACTCCCTTCAGCTGATGTATCCCGTCCTGCGGGACTCGCCCGTGGGTGGCGCACTCTATCTGCTGGACGGCGAAGTGCTGCCGGTGGGCACGCATAGTCGCAACCCGGATCTGGCCAACTTCCTCGAAGACCTCCCGCGCGATCCGAGAGGCTTCTACGGCGGCGATCCGGCCGGGCTCATCGAGCGCGACATGCTCGAGGGCGGCGGCATGATGACGCGCGCCGATCTCGCCCAATACGAAGTCATCGAGCGCCGACCCCTCTCCATTGGGTATCGCGGGCGACGCGTCCTCACCAATCCGCCTCCCTCGCTCGGGGGGTCGCTGATGGCGCTCCGGCTGCTCTTGCAGGAAGAGACGGATCTGTCGGGCTGCGGCTGGGGCAGCCGTGAGCACCTGTTTTGCACGGCCCGGGCGCTCGAGTGGGCCGCCCGGCTCAGAGAGGGAGGGGAGGTCGCGCGCGACCCCGCTCAGGCGCAACTGCTGGAAGCCGTCCATGCCCCGCTGCTTCACTCCGTCCAGGGCACCACCCACCTGAACGCCTCCGACTCCGAGGGCAACGTCGCCGCCCTTTCCATGTCGAACGGGTCGGGGTCGTCGTACTTCCTTCCCGGGACCGGGATCCACTTCAACAACATGATGGGCGAGGTCGATCTCCATCCCGCCGGGTTCCACGCCGCGGAGCCGGGGGAGCGGGTGGCGTCGATGATGTCGCCCGCGTTGCTGCTGGAGGGAGACCAGGTTCTGGCTGCCCTTGGCACCGGGGGGAGCAACCGCATTCCCTCGGCGGTGTTCCAGGTGGTTTCGTCACTCCTGGACTTCGGCCTGTCTCCCGAGGAGGCGTCCAACTTCCCCCGCATGCACTTCGATGGTGAGCTGCTACAAGTCGAGCCGGGATTCCCGGAGGAGGCGATGGCGGCGCTCCGGACAGAGTGGGACGTGTCGCTCTGGAAGGAGCAGAACCTCTACTTCGGAGGCGTGCACGTCGTGGCTCCGCGCGCGGGACTGGTCGGCGGCGACCGCCGGCGCGAGGGCCACGGGATCGTAGTCGATTAGATGCCGGGGCTGCCCTTCCACGCGGTCGTCGGGGAATGGTTCACCGAGACGCTGGGGGCGCCGCTTCCCGCTCAGGAGCGCGCCTGGGCCGCCATTCGTGAAGGCCGCCACACCCTGCTCGCCGCTCCGACCGGGTCCGGGAAGACCCTGGCCGCGTTCCTCAACGCCATCGACGAGCTCCTGCGCGACGGGCTTGAGCGCGGGCTCGAGAACGAGGTGCGGGTCCTCTACATCTCGCCCCTGAAGGCGCTGAGCGCCGACATCCACAAGAACCTCGAGGAGCCGCTTGGCGCCATCCGCGAGCGCGCCTTGCAGGCAGGGTTGCCCTCCGTCCGCATCCGTTCCGCCGTGCGCACCGGCGATACTCCGGCCTCGCGCCGCGCCGCGATGCTGCGCACACCACCGCACATCCTCGTTACGACCCCGGAGTCGCTCTACCTGCTCCTGACCGCCGAGCGCAGCCGGGACATGCTTCGCACCGTGCGCACCGTGATCGTAGATGAGATCCACGCCGTGATCGACTCGCGCCGGGGCTCGCACCTGGCGCTCAGCCTGGAGCGGCTCGGGCATGTGACGGGACGTCCGCTGCAGCGCATCGGGCTGTCGGCGACCCAGAAGCCGATCGAGGAGGTCGCGCGCTTCCTGCTTGGGAGTCAGAGCCGGGACGCGGGGCCTGGCGGGGATCCGGAGGCTGCTGGGGGAGAGAAGCTGGAAGCGGACGCGAGCGACGAATCGGTCCGGGTTCCGGGAGCGCTCCCGGGCAAAGCTTCGACGGCGGAGGAGAACGACTCACCAGCCGACTCCATCGCGCGCCTGTCGCGCGAAACCGGCTGCGCCATCATCGACGCGGGGCACCGGCGGGTCATGGACCTCGCGGTCGAGGTGCCGCCGTCGCCCATGGAAGCGGTGATGTCGCACGAGGTGTGGTCGGAAGTCTACGAGCGGCTCACCGAGTCGATCGAGGCCCACAAGACCACCCTCGTCTTCGTCAACACGCGCCGGATGGCGGAGCGGCTCGCGGCCCGGCTCACCGACCGATTGGGCGAGGAGAGGGTCACCGCGCACCACGGCAGCCTCTCCAAGGAGGCGCGCCTGAACGCCGAGGACCGGCTGCGCGCGGGCAGCCTGAAGGCGCTGGTGGCGACCGCCTCCCTCGAGCTCGGCATCGACATCGGACATGTGGATCTGGTGTGCCAGATCGGCTCGCCGCGCTGGATCTCGACCTTCCTCCAGCGGGTGGGGCGTTCCGGCCACACCGTGCGCGGCACGCCGAAAGGTCGGCTCTTCCCCCTCTCGCGCGACGACCTGGTCGAGTGCGCGGCGCTCGTGCGCGCCGTGAACGAAGGAGAGCTGGACCGGCTCGTGATGCTGCCGCAGCCGCTCGACGTGCTGGCGCAGCAGACCGTGGCCGAGACGGCGTGCGAGTCCTGGTCCGAGGAGGACCTCCTGCGCCTCTGGCGCGGAGCGTACCCCTATCGCGAACTGGCGCGCGCGCACTTCGACGGGGTCGTGCGGATGGTGGCGGAGGGCTTCGCCACCCGGCGCGGACGGCGGGGAGCCCTTGTGCACCGCGACCGGGTCAACGGACGCATCAAAGGCCGTCGGGCGGCCCGCCTCACCGCGATCACCGCAGGCGGCGCCATCCCCGACAACGCCGACTACCGGGTGGTGCTGGACCCGGAGGAGACCTTCATCGGCACCCTCAACGAGGATTTCGCCATAGAGAGCTCCGCGGGCGACATCTTCCAGCTGGGCAACACCTCCTGGCGCATCCTCCAGGTCAATTCGGGGACCGTGCGGGTGGCCGATGCCCACGGGCAGCCGCCAACCATCCCGTTCTGGCTGGGGGAGGCGCCCGGACGGAGCGCGGAGCTGTCGAGCGCGGTGGCGCGGCTGCGGGCGGATGTGGAAGCACATCTGGATGGGGACGGCGACGAGGCGGCGGCCAAGTGGCTCGAGGGCCTCGGGCTCTCCGCCTCCGCCGCGCGTCAGATCCAGCACTATCTGCGCGAGGCGAAGCACATCCTGGGTGCGCTGCCCACCCAGCAGACGCTCGTACTGGAGCGCTTCTTCGACGAGGCCGGGGGGATGCAGATGATCCTGCACGCCCCCTTCGGCTCTCGGGTGAACCGGGCGTGGGGGCTGGCGCTGCGGAAGAAGTTCTGCCGCCAGTTCAACTTCGAGCTGCAGGCGGCGGCCACCGAGGAGGGCGTGCTGCTCTCGCTCGGGCCGCAGCATTCCTTCCCGCTGGAGGATGTCTTCCGCTACGTGCATCCGGACACGTTGGAGCGGACGCTGGTGCAGGCGCTCATCGACTCACCCGTCTTCCCGACCCGCTGGCGCTGGAACGCGACCATCTCCCTGGCCGTGCTGCGCAACCGGGCGGGCCGAAAAGTGCCGCCTGCGCTGCAGCGCATGGAAGCCGACGACCTGATGGCGGCAGCCTTCCCGGACGCGGCCGCGTGCCTGGAAAACATCGGCGGAGACCGCGAGATCCCCGATCATCCGCTGGTCCGGCAGACGCTGCGCGACTGTCTGGAAGAGGCGATGGCGATGAGTGAACTGGAGCGGGTGCTGCGGCGGGTGTTCGCCGGCGAGATCCGCTACGTCACGCGCGACACCCCCGAGCCCTCCGTGCTCAGCCACGAGATCCTCAACTCGGCGCCCTATTCCTTCCTGGACGACGCCCCGCTGGAGGAGCGGCGGGCGCGGGCTGTGCAGACCCGGCGCGCCTTCGAGCCCTCCTCGGCGGACGAGCTGGGAGCGCTCGACCCGGCGGCGATCCAGCGCGTGCGCGAAGAGGTCTGGCCCGAGCCGCGCGACGCGGACGAGCTGCACGACGCCTTGCTGACGGCGGGCGTATTGACCGCCACTGAGGGCGAGGAGGGGAACCGGGGCGAGGGGGAGAATGGGCGTTCGTGGCTCGGACTCTTCGAGGAGCTGTGTGAGACCGGGCGGGCTGGCCGGATAACATTACGTAAGATGCGCGCAATGCGTAACACGCGTAATCGGGACGCCCGCGATGCCGCGGTGAACGGGGCTCGCGCGGAAGGGGTCCAAACGCCGGACGACGCGACCGTTGCAGGTGGGCCGGGCGAATCCGCGGCGGCAGGCCAGGGCGATGACGCCGCCGCTCCGGACGCGAGCCGGCCCGTCACCTCGGCCTGGTGGGTGAGCGCGGAACGGCTCCCCGAAGTGCTCGCCGTGACCGGGTCGGACGCCTGGGTCGAACCGGCGCTGACCCCTCCGGCCGAGTTGGCCGAACGCAAGTGGACTCGGGAGGAGGCGGTGCTCGAGTTCGTGCGCGGCCGGCTCCAGATCTGCGGCCCGGTCACGGCACGGGAGATGGCGGACACACTCGCGGTGACCGGGCCGGAAGTGGACGCGGCGCTGTTGGCGCTGGAGGGTGAGGGTTTCGTCCTCCGGGGGGCGTTCACCGGCGCCGACGCCGGTGTGGAGTGGTGCGAGCGACGGCTGCTCGCCCGCATCCACCGCTACACGCTGAATCGGTTGCGGGCAGAGATCCGGCCGGTCTCACAGGCCGACTTCATGCGTTTCCTGTTCGTCTGGCAGAGGGTCGCCGAGGGCGAGCAGGCCGCGGGGGTGGAGGGGCTGGCGGGCGTGCTTGCGCAGCTGGAGGGATTCGAGACGTGCGCGGGTTCCTGGGAGGCGGACGTGCTGGGGCGCCGGGTCGCGAACTACGACCCCGGGCTGCTCGACGCGGTCTGCCTGGCCGGGCGCGTCACCTGGGCACGCATCTCGCCGCGCGCCCGAAGCGCTGCCCCGCTACGCGGGCCGCTCCCCGCGACCCCGATCGCCTTTCTGGACCGGAGCCGCATTGACGTCTGGCTGCGGGCCGGCGAGGAGTCCGCCGCCAACGGCGTTTCCTCCGTCCTCTCGTCCCATGGCCGGGCCGTGCACGACGTGCTCGAAGCACGCGGCGCCTCCTTCTTCCCCGAGCTGGTAGGCGCTTCCGGCCTGCTGCCCACCCGGGTGGAGGAGGCGCTGGGCGAGCTGGTCGCGGCCGGCCTGGCCACCGCCGACAGCTTCACCGGGCTACGGGCGCTGCTGGTCCCCTCTGACCGGCGCAAGCCGCTCGGGCCGGCACGCCAGCGGGGCCAGCGGAAACGGCGGGGACGCTCGTCGGTCGCCTTCGGGGTGGACTCCGCGGGCCGCTGGTCGCTCCTGCGCGGCAACGCGCGCGGGCGCGAGGACGGGGCGGGGGACGAAGTGGTCGCCATCTCGATCGCGCGGTCCCTGCTGCGGCGCTACGGCGTGGTGTTCCGCAGACTGCTGGACAACGAGCCCCGCACCCGTCCCTGGTGGCAACTTGTGCGGGCGCTCCGCCGCCTGGAGGCGAGGGGTGATGTGAGGGGTGGCCGTTTCGTGGCCGGGGTCTCCGGCGAGCAGTTCGCGCTTCCCGAGGCGGTGGGCCAGTTGCGGCGCATCCGCCGCTCGTCTCCGTCCGGCAAGCCGGTCGCGGTGAGCGCCGCCGATCCTCTCAACCTCACGGGCGTGCTAACGCCGGGACCCCGAATCGCCAAGAGCCCGAGAAGCCGGATCGTCTACCGGGACGGCGTTCCAGTGGCGGCCAGCGCGGGGGGCGCCTTCGTGCAGCTGGGCGATTACGAGGACGCGTTCGCGAACCAGATCGAGCGGGCCGCCCGCATCGGTTCGCTGCCCCCGGCACTGCGCTCCTACATGGGCCGCAAGCGGCGCGGACTCGCGACGACTCCAGGTTCCGCGAAACGAACTTCGGGGGCAGCAGGGGAATCCGCGCCGGCGGTGGCGGACACCCGATAGAATGTCTCTGAAGACGGAGTCTCACTTGGCAGGGAGATAGGGCATGTGGATCAAGCGACGTGGCATGAGACGGGTGTGGGCGTTGACGGCGCTGCTGTGGCTGGCAGCCGGGGTGTTGCCGGGCGAGGCCTGGTCCCAGGCCCATCCCCTCCTCGTCACCGAGGACTGGCTCGCCGAAAGTCTCGATGACCCCGGCCTCCTGCTGCTGAACGTGGAGTACGACGAATCCACCTTCCTGGAGGGGCACATCCCCGGAGCGCGCTTCCTCCCCTACCAGGAAATCGTGACCCAGGTGGGGGAACTGTTGGTCGAACTTCCGCCGTTGGAGCAGGTGGTGGAGGTCTTCCGGCAGACGGGCGTCTCCAACGAAGTGCACGTGGTGCTCTACGGAACGCCGATCCCGGCCGCGCGCGCCTTCGTCACCCTGGAGCTCCTCGGCCACGACCACGTCTCCCTGCTGGACGGCGGCCTGTATGCGTGGGAGGAAGCGGGCCGACCGGTCGCGACCGACCCGGTCTCCGGCGGGCGAGGCACCTTCCGGCCCGAGTTCCGGGACGACGTGTTCGTGGACGCGGACTGGGTGGACGAGCACCGCGGCCAAGATGGCTACGCCCTGCTGGACGGCCGCCCCGACAACGAGTACACGGGGGCGGACAACGGGCGCGACGGCACCTACCGGCCGGGCCACATCCCCGGTGCGGGGCACGTCTACTGGGAGGAGTTCATCCTCTCTCGCGAAGAGCCGAGCTTCGTCTCGCGCGGGGAGATGGAGTCTCTCTTCCGGCGCGCCGGCATCGATCCGGGGGAAACCGTCGTCAGCTACTGCTACATCGGCATGCGCGCCAGCGTGAACTACTTCGTGTCGCGCCTGCTCGGCCACGAGACCCGCTTCTACGACGGCTCCTGGAACGACTGGAGCCTGCGGGGGCTTCCCGCGGAGACGGGGCCGCAGCGCCCGCCGGGCTGAGGAGTCACTACAGGCTCGGGTTCGAGAGGGCGGCGTCTGAGTGGTGTCTCCAAGGGCGATGGCGCTCTGCTGGCTGCTGGCTCATCGGCCCACTGCCTCAGGGCAGCGTGTCCACCCCGACTTGACGAGCCGCCCGGATGAGTGCCCTGTCCAGCGTTGCGAGGGGCACGCCCCGCCTCATGGCGATCTCGAGATAGGCGGCGTCGTAGGTCGTCAGGCGCTCCTGGCGGGCGAGAGCCAGGGTCTCGCGTAGCGCACGTTCTTCGGTCTCGGTGTCCGTCGCGATGGGCAACTGCGCCAGGACATCTACATAGGACGCAACCTTGGAGGCGTCGATGCGTCTCCTGCGTTCTGCCTGGGACAGAACGTTGCCGACCTCCAGCCGCCAGAGGCCGGGGACCAAGGCACCGCTCTCCATCGTCCGATCCAACAACGCATCGGTTTCTGGTGTAGCCTCGTCTTCAAACAACCAGGCTACCGCAACCGAACAGTCGAGAACGAACTCGCTCACCGGCGTCCCAGATCGCGAAGTTCCTTCCAGCTCAGGCCCCGCAGCTCCACGCCTTGGCGCAGAGCGTGCAACCGCCGGATCGTTTGCGCGACGCGAGACCGATCCGCCTTTTCAGCAGACACGAGCCGGGCAACGGGGATGCCTCTTCGAGTGATGAGCACTTCCTCTCCTTGAGCAACCTTGTTCAGCAGCGAGGACAGATGGGTCTTGGCATCGAACGCGCCAACCTCGATCATGGACATTGCCTTTGTGTTGTGGTGCCGCCTCAGATGTGCCAACCTCGATCCTCACCGCCCGTTCTATCTAGTTGGGTAAACTAGTTTAGACAGGCCTTTCGTCAAGAGGTAGAGAAACCCGGTTCCATGGCGGCAGCAAGACGCAAACGACGGCGACGCAGGGGCGCTAGCAGCCGTTCGGGTGGCAAACCATCGGGGTCGGCGGTGAAGCCCCGGTCTCAGCCTCCCGACCTTCGGCGCGTCTTCCTGGTCCCCCTCGCCCTCACGCTGGGCCTCCTTCTCCTGTCGCTAACCCCGCGAGTCGCCGACAACGCCCGTCTCGCCTTCGCGTTCTGGGCGGCGACCGCCGGGCTTGTGGTTTGGCAGGGCGTCCTCTTCGCCAGGCTGTCGCGCACCGGCGCATCCCGCGGCTTCCAGGTCGTCCTGCGGCCGCAGCACTATCTGCAGGCCCTGGTGCAGCTCACTGTTTTCGCGTGCTGGGGGTGGTACTGGCGTCCGGTCTACGACTTCGCCGGGCTGCTGCTGGCGCAGCTGGTCTTCGCCTACGCTTCGATCTGCTGCTCGCGTGGTCGCGGGGCGAGCGCTACGTCCTCGGCTTCGGGCCCTTTCCCATCATCTTCAGCACCAACCTCTTCCTCTGGTTCACCGACGACTGGTTCTATCTTCAGTTCCTGATGGTGGGGGCAGGCTTCCTCGGGAAGGCGTTCGTGCAGTGGCGACGCGAGGGGCGGCGCACCCACATCTTCAATCCCTCGGCGTTCTCGCTGGGGCTGTTTTCGCTGGTGCTGATCGCCACGGGGACGAGCGACCTCACATGGGGGCAGGAGATCGCGACCACCCTCACCTTCGTCCCCACGATCTACCTGCTGCTCTTCGCGCTCGGCCTGGTGGTGATGTACTTCTTCCGGGTCACACCGGTCTCGGGGTGTGCCGCGGCCGCGCTCTTCGGGCTGAGCGCGCTCTACGGGGCGGCGACCGGAGTGCCGTACTTCATCGATTCCGAGATTCCGGCCGCGGTCTTCCTCGGGCTGCACCTGCTGGTCACCGACCCCTCGACTTCCCCGCGCACGCGCACCGGCAAGGCGATCTTCGGCGCGCTCTACGGCGCCGGGGTCTTCGGGCTGTACTCGTTCCTCGAAACGGTGGGCGCCCCGACCTTCTACGACAAGCTGCTGTGCGTGCCGCTGCTCAACCTGAGCGTGCCCCTCATCGACCGCCTCGTGCGCTCGCTCGAGAGTCGCCCGCGCTTCCGCCGCGTCGCCCGGACGCCCTGGGCGACTGCCAATCCGGCACACATGGCGGTGTGGATCCTCTTCTTCATTGCCATGACCGCAACCGGGCGCACCGACGGCCGTCACCGGGGCGACATGCTGCCATTTTGGCAGGAAGCGTGCGCCCAGGAGCTGGCTGGCGCCTGCGAGCGCCTGGTGCGCATCGAATCGAGCTACTGCGCCGACAACGCGGGCTGGGCGTGCAACGAACTCGGCGCCCACTACGTCGAGGGCCGCATCGTGGATCCGGACGAGGAGCTTGCCCTGGGATACTTCGCGCGGGCGTGCGAGGCGCAGTTCCAGGCCGGCTGCGTGAACCTGCTCGATCCCTCGGCGGTGAGCCGCGCGACGCCCCGGCTCCTGGACCTCAGGCTGCTCCTGCGCGAGGGCGGGCTGAACCTGGTCGACATGCCCGAGCGGGATCTGTACGAGCGCGCCTGCGCCCATGGTTGGGAGTTCGCATGCGAACTCCCCGGGATTGAGACGCAATGAAGCTCGCGGATCGAGGATCGATGAGGCTGGGGACCCGGGCCCAATGAGGCTCCTGGCGGTGTTTGCGGTGGCCGGCCTGATCTTCGCGGGTGTGTGGCTGGACTATCGAAGACAGGCTGGTGAGTGGGACCCCGGGCCTTCTGGACCCTCCGGAAGCTCTTCCGAACTCGCGGGTCTGCGCGCGGATGTCGGATTCCTTCCGGACGACCGGCTTCTGGGCTTCGTGGAGATTCCCGAAGGGCCCTTCATCATGGGAAGCGATGCCGCCATCGACACGCTCGCCTACGACATCGAGCGCTGGAGTGGCGACCAGCCGCGGGGCATTGTCGATGTACCGGCCTTCTACATCGGCCGCCATGAAGTGAGCGTGGTCCAGTTCCGCGCTTTCAGAGAGGCGGCAAGCTACGCAGCCGACCCGCGGGCACCGGCCGGGCCGTCGCTCCATCCGGTGTCGTCGGTCTCCTGGCCGGACGCGCTGGCGTACTCTCGGTGGCTTGAGAAGCTGCTGCGCGATTCCCCGGCTACGCCCCCGGAGCTGAGGAGCCGCCTCGCCGAGGGCTGGCGCGTGACGCTGCCGAGCGAGGCGCAGTGGGAGAAAGCCGCCCGCGGGGGCGACGGGCGCATCTTCCCCTGGGGAAACGAATTGCGGCGCGACGCGGCCAACTTCGCGACCGGCCGGCCCGCGCCCGTCGGGGAGGCGGCTTGTCCCGAGTGCCCCTACGGGCTCGCCGACATGAGCGGGAACGTCTGGGAGTGGACCCGCAGCCCCTACCAGCCCTACCCCTACGACGAGGCCGACGACCGGGACGGGCTGGAGGGCGAGGCGCTGTGGGTCATGCGCGGTGGATCGTTCGCCGACCCCGCCCGCAACGTGCGCGCCGCGGGCCGCGGCGCCGGGGGGCCGGATGTGCGCCGCGAGTTCATCGGGTTCCGGGTGGTGATCACGCGGTATTGACAGCGCCATCGAGTCAGCTCGTGAAAAGCTGCCGAGGGTAGCGTCACCGTCATGTGAGCGCTGAAATGGCGTCATGTGACGAATTGGCGCGTCTACAAGGAGCTGACTGTGGAAGTGCTCGAAGCCTATGCCGACCCCGCTCGCCGTCAGGCAAGCGAGTGCAGCTTGGCCGGCTGCTGAGGTTGGCCGATGCCGAGCGTCTGGACGAAGTGGCACTCTGGCGCGGAGAGTTGCCAAGGGGCTGCCAACGAGCAGCCTTTCAGGGCTGTACGACCTCCTCGGACAGTCACGCGTCATCGGAACCGTGGTCTCGGAAGCCACCCTCCGTCGTCACCGCAAGAGTCGGAAGCCTCTCTCCCGGAGGCACAGCGAGAGGGTCTATGAGCTCGGGCGGGTGCTCCACGCCCTGGGCCGTGCGTTCCACGGAGACAGGGTGCGAATGGAGGCTTTCCTCCACCGTCCACACCCCCTGCTCGACAGCCTTACCCCGTATGAGATGACGGTGTCCTGTTCCGCCGGGGCCGATGCCGTACTCAATCTCGTACGGCGCGCGGAAGCCGGCGTCGCCGTTTGACTCCTCCCCGCTGGCTACACGCCGGTTCGGACATGACTGGTACGTGGAACGCCGGAGCGCCATTCTCCTGGTGCCCCCGGTGGTGACTCGCATGGAGCGGAACCTCATCATCAACGCCGACCACCCGGAGTTCCCGCGGCTCCAGGCCGGTCCCGAGACGCCAGTCCGGTGGGATGAGCGGCTGTTCACTTAGTTGAATGGCGGTCCACCAGCCACTCGACGGTCACGTTCCATTGACAACTGGTCTTTCACGCCAACCCGGCGCGGTCACGGTCCGCGCGGATGGTATCGGTGCTGTCGATGGAGCAACATCACAGGTTCAGCCAGTAGTTCACCTTGATGAGGAAGATGTTGTCCGGCCGGATGCGCACCAGCTCGCCGGTATCGTAGCGGAAGTCGAAATCGCCGATGCCGTCCGCCACGAGCGGGTCGTAGGCGTCCCGGAGCGCGCGGTGGTAACGCCGCTGCTGCCATACCAGGAAGAGCGTCGAGCCGGGGCTCCACTCCCAGCGCAGCACCGCGTTGCCGCGCAGGCTGCGCACGTTGAAGTCCTGGTCGCCGATGGTGAAGCGCGGAGCCCTGCCGGCGCCGTCGGGGTCGATCAGGAAGCCCCCGTTCTCCAGCCGGTGCATCGTGCCGACGTCTTCGCCGTAGCGGAGGAAGTCGAATGTCCCGGGCGCGCGGAATTCCTTCAGGCCCGCGTAGTCGCCGCTGGAGATGAGGGGCTGGGCGTAGACCTGGAGCGTCAGCGTGGGTGAGAAGGTGACGTTCAGCCGGGTGTCCAGCGACAGAGTGGTCTGGTCGATCGGAGCGAAGATGTAGCGATGACCGAAGGTGGCGGTGGCCAGGGGGTCGGCGCGCGAGGTGACGTACTGGCCTTCGGAATAGCTGCGCGTGAGCCTGGGGCCCAGCTGGAGCTCCAGCTTCTCCCCCGACTTGTAGGTGATGTTCACGGATCCGGTGTGGCTCCAGGAGCCCGCTTCGTCGAAGCTCCAGTTGTAGCTGGCGCGCGCCCCCACGGGCCGCCGCGAATCGGAGTACAGGTTCGCGTTGCCCCCGTAGCTTTGAGGATCGCGGGCGAGAGGGCCGCCCCGGGTGAGGCGGTCGTTGTCGGTGGGCGCGCGGACCACGCCGCGGACCGAGCCGCCCCAGTAGTTCAGCCACTGCCAGCCCAGGTTGACGTTGAACTCCGAGTGCAGTCGGTCGCCCGCCGTGTTCCACTTCCCGTCGGGGCCTCCGGAGACGTTCCAGTTGCGCAGCCAGCTCCCCGGACGCGGCTGGCGCCAGGTGAGGTGGGTGTCGAGCATGACCCGGTCCGCCTCGGTCTGGAAACCGATGTCGTTCACCTCGTAGCCCGGGCTTATGCTCGCCATGGCGATCCTCGCCGTGAACGACCCCGACTGCTTGTTGACGTCGAACATGGCGTAGTGGCCGCCCAGTGAAGTCGCGTCGCGGTCCAGGCCCTGGGCGCCGTCCGGGCGCTGTAGGTATCTGGCCGAGGAACTCTGGGTGCGCAGAATGGCCGCCTCGCTGCCCGAGACGAGGCTTGTGGAGAAGGCGCCGTTGATGCGCCAGGAACGGTCGGCCCACTCGTGGATGAAGTCCACCCCGGCGACGTACGCCGAGGAGCGCAGGCGGTCGCTGAGGGCACTGCCGGAGAGGTTCCGGTTGACGGCGGTGGCCATGGCGCCCAGCTGGGTGAGGCCGTCTCTCAGGTCGCGCCGCAGCCGGCCCGCCAGGTAGTTGGTGGCGGGTTCCAGCTCGGCTTCCCCCCGCACCCCGCCGCCGTCCACATACGGAGCGGTCTCACGTCCGGTCACCGCCTCCAGCAGCCCGACCGACCAGCCGTCGCCGACCTTCCCGGAGATCTTCGCGGCTCCGACGATGGTGGTCGAGGTCGGCGCATCCGAAAAGACGGCGTCCGACGCCATCGGCCCCTGCGGCCGGCGGCCGATGCGCCGCGAGTACATGACCGTGGGCGGCCGCCCGGTGCTGCCCCCGGGGCCGCCGCGGGCGTACTGGAAGATCTCGCCGCCCTCCACGAAGAAGGGGCGCCGCTCCTCGAAGCGGGTCTCGAAGGCGGTGAGGTTGATCACCGCCGGGTCCACCTCGACCTGACCGAAATCCGGGTTGACGGTGGCGTCCAGGGTGAGGTTCGAGCCCAGGCGATACTTCAGGTCCGCGCCCGCCCGCCCGAAGTAGTCCGAGCCGGAGCGGAAGGGGTTGCTGAACGGCACGTCAGCCGGTGTCGTCCGGTGAATGTACTCGGCGCTCAGTCCGGCGTACGGCAGGATCTCCAGCCTGCGCCCCGAGGCGACCCCCTCGATCCCGCTGAGATGCCCGTACCGGGCCACGCCGCCGGGTTCGAGCTTGGGCGTGAAGGAGAAGACCGCGCGTTCCTGGTTGCGGTTGATGGCTCGCTCGATCTGAAGTCCCCACATCTGGTCGTCGGCGGTGCTGAAACGCAGCTGGCTGAAGGGGATGCGCATCTCCACGAACCAGCCTTCGTCCGTCACCGCGGTGGCGACGTCCCAGACCGGATCCCAGGAGTTGTCTCCACCTCCGCCTCCACGGCCACCGCCGAAAATGCCGGATCCGCCGCTGAGAATCTCGTCGCGCTTCATCCCCGAGGGGTTGGTGGAGAAGCGATAGGCGGTGCGGTGGTCGTGGTAGCTGTCGACGATCACCGTGAAGAAGTCCGAATCGGGCACCCCGGCGTCCCGGCGGGCGAGCCGGGTGGTGACCGGGGCCGAGTCCAGCAGCCGCGCGCCCACATAGAGCGCGTCGTCGTCGTACAGGAAGCGGACCTCGGTGCGCTCACTGACGGGATGGCCCTCGTCCGGGTCCATCTGGGTGAACTCCGTCACCGGCGCCGCGTCGCTCCAGGGCGGTTCGTCCAGCCGGCCGTCGACGCGGATGTCGCTGGGCGTCCGCACGGCGTGCGCTTCCGGAGCCTCGTCGTGGGGAACCACCACCAGTTCGCGGACACTCCCGCCGTCCATCTGCTGGGCGGCCAGAGACGCGGGAAGAAGAGGGGCCGCCAGCGAGACGAGAAGCAGGGGGACTGCCGGAAATGCGGGAAGGAGGAGGGTGCCCAGCGTCGGAAGCCCCGCCCAGCCGGACCGGCTCATCGTCCTACCAACGCCTTGGTCGGGCAAGCCTTGCCGAACGCCCACTCGGGGGAGGAGGCTCGATGCCGGCGAGCTCGAAGTCGTCGAGGTAGCGTACCTTGTCGGGAGAAGCCACGGACTTCCGCAGCTTGCGGTCGAAGTTGGCGAGGGCGCGCGCCGACTCCTCCTCGGGGGTGTCCCCGCTCGAGTAGACCACGCGGCCCACCCGGCGCCGGTCGAGCCGGAGCGCGGATCGCACCTCCTCTCCCCCCAGGAAGGCGGCGCGAATCGAGGGAAAGCGATATTCGATCCGTCCGGAATCCGCAGGCTCCACCTCGGCGTCGAATTCGGCGGACATCTTCTGGAGCTGGCCCCGCACATCCGGCGCGCCGATGTTCGGGTTCACAAGCGCTATGCGCACATCGTCCGTGGCGCGCTCCGCGGAGAGCGGCGCCCCGCCCGCGAGACTCTGCCGGAAGACCATCCCCAGAAGCACCTTGCGCACGTTGCCCAACCGGCGCCGGGCGTTTTCCACTCTGTGGCCCAACCATCGGCCCGCCGGGACCGCAAAGAAGAGCGTGCTGAACACCGCGGGCACCCAGATCAGGCCGATCTCGGCCCCCAGCCCGCCCAGCCCCAGCGGCGGAAAGATCAGCACCGGGGCGGAGAGCGCCGCCAGCAGGTTGAAGCCGTTGAGCGAGCCGATGAGCACGTTGGTGCCCGTCTTGTTGCCGGTGAAGTCGGCGGCCTTCTCCAGCCGCTGCCACGCCGGAGCGGGCTCGCGCACCCTGACCCGCCCGTGCGCGCTCACCAGCAGGTCGGCGAAGCTGTAGACCAGCTCGCCTCCCCGGGAGACGTGAACGTCGCCGCCGTAGGCTCCCATCAGTCGTCCCATCTCTTCCTCGGCCCCCGCCACCGTCAGCCCGGTGTGCCGTACGAGTTCGGGCGCGGTGAGGGTGCCCTTGCGTGCCCGGATGAGCCGGATCACGCTGCGGTCGCGGTCGCGAAGACCGGCGCGCGGCCGGTCGGGTCCGAAGACGAAGGCGAACACCTTCTTGTAGAAGGGCACCTTCTTTCCGCTGCGGCGCTCAAAGCGGCGGCCGTAGTAGGGCTGCCCCAGCCGCCAGTCCGGGGTCCAGAGCCAGAACAGGAAGGGGAAGTGAAAACCTCCCCCGCGGTGTCGTCCGCCTCCGAGGATCGAGCCGCCGTTGCGATCGTTTCCCCGGGAAGCGGCGAGCAGGGCCGCGATCAGCAGGGCCACGAACACCGCGAAGTAGACCACCAGCATGACCACGATCCAGACCTTGAAGGTGGTCGCCAGCACGCGCGCGGCAGCGGACCGGAAGCGGGTCCAGAAAGGGATGTGATCGCGCCGCAGCAGGCGTCGCTGGAAGGCGTACACGATGTCGCCTTCTTCGCCGACCTCCACATGCCCCTGGTAGGTTTCCAGCAGCTTCTTGAGGCCGGCTTCCGCCTCTGCCTGCGCCAAACCCGTGGCGGCCATGACGTCGCCCAGGGTGGCGCGTCCGCCGAGGCGGCCGAGCGCCCGGCGAAGCGAATCGGCGAGAGGGATGTCGAGACCAGTGGCCGGAATAGCGGTCGCCATCGTATCGCGTCCGGTGTTTCGGGGGTCGATGGATTGCGGGACCAATGCCCGCGCTTCTTGTCAGCGAGGTTACATACTCTAATCTATCTCGTGTTCCGCTCCAGGCGAACGCCGCGCGCGGGTTCAGGGTAGGGGCACGGGACGCCCGACAAGAGAACGACGCACGAAAAGAAAAAGGCGAGACCCGATGCTCGAAAAAGGATGGCGTTTTGGCCGCCGGAACTTCCTGCGTGACGCTTTGACACTGGGGCTTCTCGTCGCTGGATGCGACCGCGGCGCGGACGAGGGGACGCTCCGCCTGCTTCCCGGGAGCGAGGAGATCCTGCAACGCGTCCTCGAAACCGAAGACGCACGCTCGCGCGATCCCAGCGGTCACTTCACGTTCCTTGAGGGCATCTCCTGGCCCGACCCGGAGGTGCAGAGGATCGGCGTGCGCGCGCTGGGGCGGCAGGAGAACCCCTCCGTTCTGGTAGACATCGGTTCCATGCTGGACAGCCCCTATCCGGAGATACGGGCCGAGGCGGTCAACGCTAGCGCCCAGGCCGTCACGGGTCGGGATCCGCGTCGGGCGATGGCCGCGCTGATTCGCTTTCTCCCCACCGAGAGGGACCCCGAGGTGCGCGGTGCCGTGCTCGAGGCGATGGGCCGGTTCTCGTACCAGAGTCCCGGAGACGCACAGCGAGCCTACGACACTCTCCTCGACAACCTGGTCGGGGGACCTGCGGGCGGGGGATCCGGAGGCGTCACCCTGAGGACGGTTCCGCACCCCGTCATCCTCGGCGGGGCCCGCGCCCTGGAACAGCTGGTTCGTACACAGTCACAGCTCCTGCCCCCGGCGGCGGCGGCGCTCTCCACGCTTGCGGCGCTGGCTCGCTATGAAGGGCCGGGGGGCGAGGCGGGGGCGCAGGTGCGCCGACTCGCCCTGGCGGGGCTGGTGGGCACGGGAAGTCCGCCGGACGATGTGGTCGAGGCTTCCCTGGCCGACGAGGACGCGCAGGTGCGCCGGCTCGCCGTGCTTGCCATCGGGGAGGGGGCGCTCGAGGAGGTGCGGCCTTCGCTCTCGCAGGCTCTGGCGGATGGGAGCCAGCTGGTACGAGTCGAGGCGGTGCGGGCCCTGACCGAGCGAGTGGGCGGAAACGAAGCCTGCGTGGGGTTGGTGGAGCTGCTGGAGGATGCGAGCGCCCACGTTGCCCTGGAGGCCATCGACCGCCTGGCAGGGTGTCCGCCGGAGACCGCTCTGGCCCCTCTGGAGGCCTTGGTCGGACGGGCTGATTCCGTCTCGGCGGGCGAATGGCACCGAGCGGCGCACGCCCTGGTGGCGCTGGCCGGCGTCTCCCCCTTCACCGCCCGTCGCCGTCTGGATGCCTTTGCCGCTCATCCGGTCTGGCAGATGCGCATGTACGCCGCGCGCGCGGCCGCCCGACTGGAACTCATACCCGCGCTCCTGGCGCTCGCGGGCGACGGGCACTGGAACGTGCGCCAGGCGGCCATCTCCGGGCTCGCGCCGCTGGTGGGACCCGACGCCGACTCGGTCTACGTTGACGCTCTGGGGGCGGACGATCCGCAGCTGGTGCTGACGGCCAGCCGCGCCCTGGGGAGCAGCCCGCGACCGGACCTGGTGCCTGCCCTCTTCGACGCGCTCGAGCGCATGAGCGCCGATCGCAGGGAGACCCACCGTGACGTGCGCATGGTCCTCCTTCAGAGGTTGTCGGAGCGGGGGTCGGCGGAGGACCTCGAGCGCCTGCAGCCGTACATGGCGGACTACGATCCGGTCGTCGCCGCCTTCGCCGAAGATGTCAGAAACGAGTGGACCGGTAGCGATCTTCGCTGGGCCCGCCCCTCGCCTCTGGAGCGCGCCCCCATGCCTGCCTACGCCGAGATGTGGGAGATGGCCGCTTCCCGGGCCGTCATCCGCATGGCGGGCGGCGGCGAGATCGTCCTCGAGATGCTTCCCTTCGAGGCACCCGCGAACGCGGCGCGCTTTGTCCGCCTGGCACGCGAAGGCTATTTCGACGGCCTCACCTTCCACCGGGTGGTCCCCAACTTCGTCATCCAGGGGGGCAGCCCGGGGGCGAACGAGTACTACGGGGACGGACCCTACACGCGCGACGAGCTGACCATGCGTTCGCATGTGCGGGGTACGGTGGGCATTTCGACGCGCGGCCGCGACACCGCCGACGGCCAGATCTTCGTGAACCTCGTGGACAACCCGCGCCTTGACCACAACTACACGATCATCGCCCGGGTCGTGGAGGGAATGGAGGTGGTGGACGGCGTCCTCGAGGGGGCCGTCATGGAGGAAGTAGTCATCCAGGCCCCCGTCCCCGGATAGGCCCCGACCCCCGCACAAGGTCGTCCACCGGCCGGAACCCAAGTCCCGCCCACCACGGGAGACCAGCCCCATGTCCCAGGGAAACATCCTCTATCTGTCGCGCACCCATGTAGAGCAAGTCGGGGTCTCGATGGCGGAGATCATCGATGCGCTCGAGTTCATGTTCCGGGAGAAGGCGGCGGGACGGGTGGAGATGCCTCCCAAGCCGGGCATCCATCCGCGGCCCGATTCCTTCCTGCACGCGATGCCGGCATACGTCGAACGGCAGGGTGCGGCCGGGATCAAGTGGATCTCCGCCTATCCCGGGAATCCTGCGAACGGCCTGCCCTATATCACCGGTCTGATCGTCCTCAACGACCCGGACACCGGGCTGCCGCTCTCGGTCATGGACGCTACCTGGATCACGGCCATGCGAACCGGGGCTGCGTCGGCGCTGGCGGGAAGATACCTGGCCCGCCCGGAGGCCTCGAGCGTGGGCATCGTCGCCTGCGGGGTGCAGGGGCGCAGCCACCTGGAGGCCTTCTGCACTCTCTTCCCGGTGGAGCGGGTGCACGCCTACGACATCGACGAGGCTGCCGTGAAAGCCTATGCCGAAGAGATGGGCGAGCGCCTGGGAGTCGAGGTGACGCCGGTCGGGACGGTTTCGGAAGCGGTCCGGGGGATGGACATCGTCGTCACAAGCGGTCCCATCCTGCTCGATCCCGACCCTGCCATTCCGCCGGGATGGCTGGAGGCGGGCGCCTTTGCCTGCCCGGTGGACTTCGACTCCTACTGGCAGGGGGACGCGTTTCGCGAGGCGGACGTGCTGACCACCGACGACACCGCGCAGTTCGCCTACTACAAGAGCCGGAACGGCTACTTCCGGGACACACCCACGCCCCACGCGGAGCTCGGCGATGTGATCGTGGGCAAGGCGGCCGGACGCCGGGCGGAGAGCGACCGCATCATCGCGATCCATCTTGGGCTGGCGCTGGAAGACATGGCCACCGCGAAGCTCATCTACGAGCGGGCACGCGCCGCCGGGATCGGTGTGGAGCTGGCGATCTAGCGGGATGGCGAAGAAGGGGAGGACCGACATCCGCCGCAGGGACCGGGCCCGGGACGACGCCTGGAACCGGAGCTTCATTGCGCAGGCGCGCGTGGGTGTGCTCGCAATGACCCGCGGCGAACAGCCCTTCGTGAACAGCAACCTGTTCGTGTATGATCCCGGCCGGCACGCCATCTACATTCACACCGCGCGAACCGGCCTCACCCGCGACAACCTGTCGCGTCCCGTGCCGGTGTGTTTCTCGGCCTTCGAAATGGGCCGTCTGCTTCCCGCCGACGAGGCGCTGGAGTTCAGCGTCGAATTCGCTGGAGTGACCGCCTTCGAGAGCGGATATCTGTTGGAAGACGCAGGAGAGGCTCGCGAGGCGCTGCAGATGCTCCTCGACAAATACGCGCCCGACCTGCGGCCGGACCGGGACTACCGCGCCATCACCGCGGGCGAACTCAAGCGCACGAGCGTATACCGGATCGACATCGAGGAGTGGAGCGGGAAGCTCAAGCTGGTGGAAGCCGATTTTCCCGGCGCCTTCCACGTGTCTCCGCCGGAGATCTTTCCGCCCGCCCGCTGAGCGCCGCTGAACCGCCGGGCGGGACGGCTCAGGGATCGGCGTCGAGAAAACTGCAGAGCGCGGAGACCTCGACCCCCAGCGCGCCAAGCCGCTCCCGTCCGGGGAGTTCGGGCAGCTCCACGACGAATCCGGCGCCCACCACCTCGCCTCCCATGCCGCGGATCAGTTGGACCGCCGCGGCCGCGCTCCCTCCGGTGGCGACGAGGTCGTCAATCAGCAGCGCACGCATTCCCTCGCGGATCGAGCCGGCCTGCATTTCCAGCCTTCCGGTGCCGTACTCGAGCTCGTAGTCGACTCCCACCACCTCTCCCGGAAGCTTCCCCTGCTTCCTTACCGGGACGAAGCCGACCCCCAGTTGCTGCGCCACCGGGGTCCCGAAGATGAAGCCGCGCGACTCGATGCCCACCACGACATCGGGCGCCGCGCGAGCGAACTCCCGCGCCAGGGCTTGCGTGGACTCTACGAAGCCCTCGGGGTTCTCGACCAGTCCCATGATGTCGCGGAAGCGGATTCCGGGCTTCGGAAAGTCCGGAACCATGCGGATAAGGGACTTGATGAACGCCGTCATGAAGTCATCGGGGTTCGGAATCTGCCTGTTTCGCGACTATCCCCTGGAACGGGGAGGAAGCGATTCATATGGGGGCGGGGCGGAGTCTGTCAGTCCGCCGTCATCGGCTGGGCCGGCTCGAAGTCGAAGCGTTGCCCGGCATCCCAGAGCGAACGCTGGTTGCCGTGTGCCGGAATCCCGCCCACGTCCTTCAACGCGCGTGCCGCGTGCATGAGATTCCAGGTCATGAAGGTGGTGTTGCGGTTGGTGAAGTCGTTCGCCGGCCCGCCGGATCCGGGGTCCAGGTAGGACGGCCCCGGGCCGGCCTCGCCCAGCCAACCCGCGTCGGCCTGGGGCGGAATGGTGTAGCCCAGGTGCTGGAGGGAATAGATGATGTTCATGGAACAGTGCTTGGCGCCGTCCTCGTTGCCGGTGATGAGGCAGCCGCCCACCCGGCCGTAATAGGCGTACTGCCCGTGCTCGTTGAGCAGTCCCGAGGCGGCGTAGAGGCGCTCGATGGTGTGGGTGCACACCGACGACTTGTCTCCCAGCCAGATCGGGGACCCGATCACCAGGATCTCGGCAGCCATCACCTGCTCCAGAATCTCGGGCCACTGGTCGGCCGCCCAGCCGTGTTCGGTCATGTCCGGGTAGACGCCGAACGCGAGGTCGTAGTCCACCGGCCTGAGCACGCTCACGCTCATCCCGTGCTTGCGCATGATGGTGCTGGAAATGCCGATCAGGCCGTCGGTATGGGATTTCTCGGGGGTGCGCTTGAG
The DNA here is from genome assembly GCA_965225805.1 of Longimicrobiales bacterium. Lineage (GTDB taxonomy): Bacteria > Gemmatimonadota > Gemmatimonadetes > Longimicrobiales > Gaopeijiaceae > BD2-11. The sequence goes on along the minus strand of OZ245327.1, from coordinate 3,832,201 downwards.
GGTGCAGTTGAGGAAGATCGCGCTGAGATCGGAGTAGTCGGTGGTCATGATGGGCGGTTGTCCGTGTGGTTGGAAGCGGCTCGGCAAGATCGATGGAAATGCAAGCTCGATGCCGCAGGTCGGCTGCTCGGCGATGGCACATGCACGGCCAGCCGGGCGTGGCGTCCGGTGGCATGGTCGGGTCGCACGCGAACATGGTCGCCATGTTCCGGAAACGGCAAGCGGGCGACGCGTGCCATTCAGCCGGGGGACTACGCATCCCACTCGGCCAGAAGGATGGCGTTGGCGAAGGCGTAGGGGCTGCCGTACCGGCAGAGAAGGGCTTCCGAGCGAGGGACCGACCGCCAGCGCCGGCGCGGGAATCTCTTGAACCAGGTTGCGCGGGCGCATCCGAGTTCGTCGCCGGCGATCATGGCGTCGAGGGCGGGGTTGTAGCCGAGCGGTACGGTGATGGCGAGCACCCCGCCGGGCGCGAGCAGGCCCCGACACCGGTCCAGGCCCGCGCCCACCTTCGCCGCAACGGCTTCGGGCGCCGCGGGCTCGCGCGGTTCATCGAAAGCGATGTGCTCGAAGGTCGAGATCGACAGGATCAGATCGAAGCGCGTGGCAGACTCGAAGTCCACGATGTCGACCCGTAGCGATCCGGGTTCGTACTTGTCCACCACGAGGTGCCGGCTGGGGAAGTAGTGCGGGGTGACGTGGCCCACTTCGAGTAGTCGCTCGGGCCGAATCCCCGCCATGAGCGCGCGGGCCAGCGCCAGCTCCACACAGCGCTCGTTGGCCCAGGTGACGTTGTGGCGAGCGTAGACCAGGGGGACGGCGTCGCCCCGGTACTCGACGGCGCGCGCTCTCAGGAAGGGGATGATCGTGGGAGCCAGGATCCAGCGGGCCGGCTTCAGAAAGAGCTGGGCCAAGCCGAAGCGCCGGATGAACCAGCCGATTCCGCCCGCACGCCGCACCCAGCCCGGCGGCGATGCCGGCGTCCGGCCGGCTTCCACGGTGTTGTACGGGGAAGTCACGAATGGTGGCGGGGCTAGGGAGAAACCGCGGCTTACATCAGCCGGAAGATGTTGGCGAGCGCGTTCAGGAGGCGCAACGCTTCCGAGGCAGTGTGCAGGGGGGAGGTGCGCTGGCGCCCGGAGGCGTGGGCGAACAGGCCGGTGACCGTGGTCGTGACGTTCGCCCCGGGCGGAAAGACCCGCCCCAGCTTGACGGTTTGGGTGTAGGGGAAGAGCTGGTCGGCGGCCCCGTGCATCAGCCGCACCGGGACCCGTACGCGCTCGAGGTGTGGCACCGCGTCCAGGTCGGGGGTGTTCGCCATCACCGCGCCCAGCCCCGCGGCCAGACCTTTGCCTCGCGCCGCGTCGGGCAGGCTGCCGGCGGGTGGCGCCAGTACTTCGAAGAGCGCCCGCTCATCGGCGTCGAGGCTGCGGGCCAGGCGCTGTCGCTCGGGTTCGACCTCGGGGTCCGTGGCGAGCACCCTGTTTTCGCCGGTGAACACGGCCAATGCCCGCAGCGCCTCGGCTACCCGTCCCGCGTCCTCGTGGCCGGGGATGCGGGTGAGGTAGTTGGCGCCCGCCACCCAGCGCCCGTACGGGTCGGGCGCGAGCGATTCCCGCCTGCCGTCCAGTTCGTGCACCCCGGTGAACTGGAAGCGGAGCGATTCCTCCACCGAAAAGTAGCCGCCGAACGACACCACGCCGGCGACGCGCCCGGCCAGCGCCGGGTCGGCCGCGGCGATGATGGCCTGGGGAGCGCCGAAGGAGAACCCCACCAGTCCCACCTGCCGGGTGGCCAGCCCGGGCCGGCCCTCCAGGGCCCCGAGCGAGGCGGCGATGGTGGAGGTCGTGGCCTCGGTGGAGAGCCGGATATCACGCCACTCCGGGATTTCCGGCACCAGCGCCGCCTGACCGGTCGACGCGACCGCGCGCGCGAAGCGGACGAGGTAGGGGTGGTCCCGGCCCGAGCGGGTGATCCCGTGCAACACCACCCAGACCGGAGCGGTCCGGCGTCGGCGGATGCCCGCCCGCCGCATCGAGCCGCGAGGCAATAGCAGGGAGGCAGGGAGCCGGCGCCCCTCTCGCTCAATGTGGATCTCACGCTCCACCACGGGAGACCAGCCCGTCATGAAGCTGCGCGCGAAGCGAAGTGCCGGCCCGTATCCCGAGGTCATGCCTGGAAGCTAGTATATTTGGACAGCCAGCTGCATCCTTTCGCGGCTCGACGGTGTGTCCGGGTCGGTGGCGCGTGTCGCCACCGGTCGAATTCCCGAAATCGATCTCATGGAACCAGGCTACTTCCACCTTCTCTGCGGCCTGCGCGCGGCGGGCGCCATCGCGGATGGAACCGCCCCGGCAACCTGCGCCACCCGGGCGGACCGGTGATCCAGCTCCCGGTCTATTCCGGGACCGCCGGGCCTACCGGGCCGGCGACGACCTCCGTCTGGTTCCACACCTTCGGGTGCCGGGCCAACCAGTACGACACCGAGCGCATGCGCCAGGAGCTGGAGCTCGGGGGCGCGCGCACGGTCTCTCGGGCGTGCGAGGCCGACGCCCTGGTGGTGAACACCTGCACGGTCACCAACCGGGCGGACGCGGAGGCCCGCCGACTGGTGCGCCGCTTGCGGCGGGAGAACCCGGGAGCGCGCATTCTGGTGGCGGGCTGCTCCACCGCCCTGCGCGAGGACGACTACCGGAGCATGCCGGAGGTGGACGGTGTGGTGCCTGGGCAGGATCCGCGCGCGGTCGCGGCCCAGCTGGCGGCTCTGGAAGTCGCGCTTGACCCGCCCTCTTCCTCAGACGGCCCGCTGCTCCGCAACGCCCGGGGCACCCGGGCCTGGCTCAAGGTGCAGGACGGGTGCGACCGCAAGTGTTCGTTCTGCGCGACCCGGCTGGCGCGCGGCGCTTCCATCTCGCGTCCCCCCGCCGATGTGGTGGAGGAGGCCCGGGCTCTGGCACGCGTCCACCCCGAGCTGGTGATCACCGGTATCCACATCGGGCACTACGGCAGGGACCTGGAGCCGCGCACCACGCTGGCGGCGCTTTGTGCGCGTCTGCTCGAGGCGGTGCCGGCCCGCATCCGGCTCTCGTCGATCGAGGCAACGGAAATCGACGACGCCCTGCTCGAACTCCTGGCTGGGTCGGGGAAGCGGCTCGCCCCCCATCTCCACGTCCCTCTGCAGAGCGGCTCGGACAAGGTGCTGCGGCTCATGCGGCGCTGGCACACGCGGGCGGCGTACCGCGAGCGGGTCCTCGAGATCGCGGAGCGCATGGGACCGCTGGGGCTCGGCGCCGACATCATCGTCGGCTTCCCGGGCGAGGGAGAAGCAGAGTTCGAGGAGACCCGCGCGCTGGTCGAGGAACTTCCCTATACGTATCTGCACGTATTTCCGTATTCCGTGCGTCCCGGCACCGCGGCCGCGTCCCTGCCGGATCGGGTGCCGGGGGATGTGGCCGCCGCCCGCTCCCGGGTACTGCGGGAAATGGCGCTGGCGAAGAAGGAGCGCTACCGCCGCACCCGGGCGGGAACCGCCGCGGACATCGTGGTGGAGGGCACGCACGAGAGGATTGCAGGCGTCACCGGCGACTATCTGCGCACCCGCATCGAGGGACACGCCGGCCCGGGAGATCGCTTCCGCTCCGTCCTGGAGCTTCGCGAGGGAGAACTGGTCGCCGCGGTGAACTGATTACCCGGACACACCCGCCCGAACCCGCTTCCCGCATCCCCGTTGCGCGCATCCCCGCCCCGAGCCTTTCCGGGCACCCGCCCGAACCCGCGCGCGCTTGCGCCTCGAACCCGCTTCCCGCATCGCGCATCCCCGCCCCGGCGAACTGTTTCTCTCCCGCCCTCCGGCACGGGCAGCGTCTCCTCCAACGGGGAAGGCGGTGGACCCGAAAGAGGGGAGGGGCGATGAAGCCTGGAACTGCAATTCCGAAGAAGATGACGATTCCGAAGAACCGGCATGACGTCGTGTCCGTCGGCCGGGTGGTGGCTCTGATTGCCGCGAGCCTTGCGTGGGGTGCGACTCCCGCCCCGGCGCAGGTCGACCTGGTCGGCACGGTACGGGACTCGGTCAGCAACGAAGTGCTGCCCAACGTTCTGGTGTCCGTGGACGACCATGCATTCCGCGTATTCACCAACCAGTTCGGTCGATTCGTCCTGATCGGCCTGCCAGCGGCGACGGATCGCGTCCTGCGGGTGGAACACCTCGGCTACGAGACCCGCGAGATGGCGCTCGACGCCGACGCGGGCCGGGCGTTGTCGATCCAGCTGGTGCCCCGAGCCATCGAGATCGACGGCGTGACCGTGACCGCGACCACGGCGACCGACATCGTCGCCCAGGGAGACGCGGCCGGACAGATTGCGCTTTCGCCCCAGAGGCTGGGGACGCTGCCCTCCCTGGGGGAAACGGACGTCTTTCGAACGCTCCAGCTTCTTCCGGGCGTGAGCGGTACCAACGACGCCACCCCCGGTCTCTTCGTCCGGGGAGGCACGCCGGACGAGAACCTGGTGCTTCTGGACGGAATGACGGTCTACCACGTCGACCACTTCTTCGGAGTGTTCAGCGCCTTCAACTCGGACGCCGTGCAGGCTGTGCGCCTGTTCAAGGGCGGCTTCCCGGCGCAATACGGAGGGCGCACGTCGAGCGTCGTCGGAGGCGACGCTCGACGTGGCGTCGTCGCAGTTTGCGCGCGGATTCGACGAAGACAACCGCGTGAAGGACCTCACGGCCCGCCTGGACAACACCTGGCGACCCTTCCCGTCCTCCGAGATCGGGTTCGGGGCCCAGTTCACCCGGAGCGACGTGGCCTATGCCCTGACCCGGCTGCGGGGCGACTCGGCACAGACCCTGAACCTGGGCGGGGAGAGCAACCTGGTGGCCGGATACCTCCAGCATGCCTGGACTCCCTCCGGACGCGCGGACCTGACCGTCGGCCTCCGGATGACCAACTACGACGGGACCGGGCAGACCTATTGGGAACCGCGCGCCTCGGCCCGCTACTCCCTCGCCGACCAACTCTCCCTCACCGGGGCCTGGGGCCGCTACAACCAGTTCGTCAAGCGGGTCGAGAACGAAGACATCCTGGAGGGAAGCCGCGACTTCTGGATCCTCGCCGGAGACAACATCGCGCCGTCCTCCGCCGAACACTGGACCGCGGGCGTCGCCTGGGAGAACGACGACTATCTGTTCGACGTCGAGGCCTATTTGCGCGACCTGGGCGGAGTCTCGCAGTTCTCCACCCGGTCGCGCCGGGCTCCCGGTCAGCAACTCGCCGAGCTGTTTTTCGAGGGCACCGGGACGGCCCGGGGCGTGGAGCTGCTGGCGCAGAAGAAGCGCGGCGACCTCACGGGCTGGATCGGCTATACCCTCGCGAACGTCGAACATGAGCTGACGGGGTTCAACGAGGGACTCCCGTTTCCGGCGAGCCACGACCAGCGCCACGAGGTCAAGGGCGTCGGCAGCTACCAGCTCGGCCGCTGGACGCTGACCGGGGATGGGTCTACGGCTCGGGCAGGCCATATAAGGTGCCCGAGGCCCAGTACCCGATCACGCTGCTGGACGGGCGCACGCTCAGCTACATCCACGTGGGCGAGAAGAATGGGGAGCGCCTGCCCGCCTATCACCGTCTCGATCTGGCCGCAAGCCGCCGCTTCGAGGTGCGCGAGTTCTTCTACGAGCTGAACCTCTCGCTCTTCAACGTCTACGGCCGCAACAACGTGTGGTATCGCCAGTTCGACCTCACCGACCTGCCGATGCTGGTCACGGACGTCACCACCCTCGGATTCACGCCCAGCATCGGGCTCCGTGCGGGCTTTCGTTAGAGGAGAACGACCATGAGAATCCGGATCGCTCAATTCTTTTTCGCCGCTGTCGCGGGGGCCGCGAGCGCCGCCTGCGACACCGACCTGGCCTTCGCGCCCGCCACACCCGATACCTACGTCGTGCAGGCCTTCCTCTTCGCCGGAGAGCCCGTGACCGAGGTCACCGTTACGGGAGTGCTTCCCATCGACGCCGATTCCACCGCCGTGGCCGCCCCGATTTCGGACGCGCGCATCACGATCTTCGGCGAAGGAGAACCGTTCGACCTGGTACCCACCGAGAGCGAGCCGGGCCGAGATCACTATCCCGGGGATGCCCTGCTGGTCGAAGTGGGAGATGTCTTCCGCCTGGAGGCCGCGTACGGCGCCCGCACCGCGACCGCCGAGACCGTGGTTCCCGTCCCGCCTCACGGGCTCACGCTGTCGGCGACCGTCATGGCGCCTCCCGAATTCGGCGTTCGGGGCGGCGGCTTTCAGCCCGGTGCGGAAGACGCCATGGTGGTGCGCTGGGAGAACTCCGCCAGCGCATTTCACTACGTGGTCGTCGACAACCTGGAGGCTGAACCGGCGCCGTTTGCCGAGAGCCCGTTCGGGGGAGGCTTCGCGCGACGTTTCGTTCAGCGTCCGACGGCCGCCGACAGTGCGCTCTTGAGCGCTCGTTCGCTCACCCACTACGGCCGCCACCGGATCAGGCTGTACCGGGTCAACGAGGAGTACGCAGACCTCTACCAGGGCCTCAACCAGGACTCCAGGGATCTCAACGAACCGCCGTCGAACGTGCGGGGCGCGCTGGGCGTGTTCTCGGCGTTCAGCGCCGACAGCGCGTTCTTCGAGGTGCGCTGACGGTGTCCTGAAGCGCGATTGAACGGCACCCGGTGCCGTGGTGTCGTCGTCGCACAGGATGCCGTCCTCGCGGACAGCCTTGTCGCGCGACGCGGGATGCGTCCATCATTAGGAATGGAGGAACGGTTTTCACATCCGGGGTCGCGGAGCGGGAGCGGGACGCCTTGAATTCGCGATACGCGCGTCGTTCGAGGCGTTCCGGTTCCGTTCTCACGGTCCTGGTGCTTGTGGCGCTCACACCCCTGACGCTCGCGGGCCAGGAGGAAGCCGAGGTCGTACGCTACGTGCCGCGATGGTCGGTGGAGGCCAGCCTGGGATCACGCCTGGTGGGTACCCTCTACGACGACTTCGTCACCCGGAAGACCCTCGCCGACCTCCCGAGCCAGACGCGATGGACGGAAACCACCCGCCTGGGCCCGGAGGCGCGTGTGGTGCTGCGCCACAATCCGGTCGGGGGCGCGGGGCTGTACCTGGCCGTCCTCGCCGGTCACTCGGGAACTCTCGCTCACTATTCCGGGGCGCTTTCGCCGCCGGAGGACATCTCGCGCAGCACGAACTACTACGGCGCCGGCTTCGGCATCGGCATGAAGCTGTCGGAGTGGGACCGTGGACGGGGACTGCTGGCGTACAATCTGGGAGCTGCCGCCCTCACCCAGACCATCGACCTCTCCGCGGGACACCGGGACGCTTTCGCGCAAATGGACGCCCGCCACCCCGGGGAGGTTCAGTGGACCTCGCGCACGTCCACTTCGTGGGGACTGGACATGGGGGCATCCGTGCGCATCCCGGTCGGGGAGAACTCGGCTCTCCGCTTTTCCTTCCGCGACCTGGTCGTTCCGGTCAACACGGCTCAGATCGCGGCCCAGGAGCGGAGCGAGGTCAGAACGGTGTCGAGCGAACGGGTCACGTTCAGCCTTGCGCCGTACACCTCCCACCAGCTCAGCCTGAGCGTCGGCTTCGAATACGTCTTTTCCTGGGAGGATCCGCGCCGGGACGTCATTCGCGTGCTCCCGCGGCGCGACGAGGTCGCCGTAGCGGACCCGGCGGTCGAGAACGCGCTCGCGCTTGCGGTGGCGGGGGACACCGCCCGGGCGATCGCCTCCCTCGAACAACGTGTTGCGCTGGTGCCGCAGGACGGCCTCGCATGGCGCGAGCTGTCGCTGCTGCGGGCTCCCCGCGCCGAGTACGATCCCACCGAGCGCGACCGCACCCTGGCGCACCTGGAGCGTGCCCTCAACATGAATCCGGGGGACACCGAGCTGCTGCGGGCCTACGGCCGCATCCGCGGCATGGTGCAGCGGGAGGGAAGGGTGCCGGAAGCGGTGGTGGTGCGCAGACTTGAACTCTCCAGTCTCGCCATCGAGAGCGGAAGCGACGGCAGCCTGCGGCTCTCCTGGGCCGCGCGCGGGCTCGGGCCGGCTCCCGAGGGAGGATACCGGTATGGGGTAGTGGTGGAGGTGTTCGATGTTGACGGCCGCATGATTCGCGTCCGCCCCGGGCTCGACGACGCCCAGGTGGACCCCGACGGGCGCCTGAGTCTGGAGGGAGAAGGAGACCGGCTTCCCCTCTCTCTCGCACTGGACCTCTTCCTCGTTCGACCCGATCCCGGTATCTATTCGGTCCGTTTACGACTGACCGATCTGGAGTCGGGGGCCGCGGTTGAGACCAGCGAAGGCTTCGAGGTGCCAGGGAGCTGACTCAGCGCCCGAAGGTCCCCTGAGATGAACGAGCACCGCCCGCCCTACCTTGCAGCCGTCATCGCCGGCGCCGCGATCTTCCTGCTCTACATCGTCACGCTGGCTCCCACCACCGCGTTCTGGGACACGAGCGAGTACATCGCGACCGCCTACATTCTCGGAATCCCGCACCCGCCGGGGAATCCGCTCTTCGTGGTGCTGGCCAGGGTCTGGATCGTTCTTCTGTCCCCGCTGGGCCTCCCGGTCGCGGTGCGGGTGAACCTGCTGGCCGCCTTCACCTCCGCGGCGGCGAGCGGCTTCTTCTTTCTGGTGGCCCACCGCATCGTGTGGGGGTTGTTCGGCGACCACCGGAGGGCGCTGGCGGGGGCGGCGGCGAGCGCGTTGCTGGGCGCCACGGCGTTCACCGTGTGGAACCAGTCCGTGGTCAACGAGAAGGTCTACACGGTCAGCGTGCTGGTGATCGCCGCAGTCACCTGGCTGGCGGTGCGTTGGCGGGACCGGCGCGGCGAGCCCGGGAGCGCGCGCCTCCTGCTGGTGGCCGGCTACCTCATGATTCTGGGCTGGTCGAACCACACCATGTCGCTCCTGCCCGTGCCGGCTCTGGGCTTCCTGCTGCTCATGACGGCGCCGCGGGTGCTGCTGCGGCGCGACCTGTGGTTGCGCGCGCTCCCTCTGGTGGTGGTCGGCCTCTCCTTCAACGTCTTCCTGCCGATTCGCGCCGCCCAGCGCCCGGTGATCAACGAGGGCGATCCGCTCTGCGAGTCCGCGGGCGAGGTCGCGGCCGCCGTGACGACCGTCGGGAACACGGGATGCACGAGGCTCGCCTCGGTCCTCCAGCGCGACCAGTACGCGCCGCCCCCTCTCAGCCAGCGCCAGTCGCCCCTGGCCGCGCAGTTCCAGCACTACTTCCAGTACTTCGACTGGCAGTGGGCCCGGGGGCTTGATCCATCTTCTGTGCCCAGCCCGACGCGAGCTCCGGTCACGGGGCTCTTCCTGGCCCTGGGGCTCTTCGGTCTGTGGGTGATCTGGCGGGTGGACCGGACCCTGTTCGCCTACATGGGACCCCTGACGGCAACCGTCACGGTCGCGCTGGTGATCTATCTGAACTTCAAGTACGGCTATTCGCTGGCGCCGGAGATCGCCGACCCGGAGCTGCATGAGGTGCGCGAGCGGGACTACTTCTACATCGCCGGGTTCATCGTGTGGGGCGTCCTGGCGGGGATCGGGCTCGCCGGAGTCTGGCACACGGTTTCGCGGCGGATGCCCTGGACCGTGCCGGGCGTGACCAGCCGAGCGCGGGTGGTCGCGACCAGGTTGGCGTTGTCGGTCGTGACCGGGCTGACGCTGCTGGTCGCGCTGACGCCCCTGGCGGCCAACTGGCGATGGGCGAGCCGGGCAGGGGACTACGCCGCCCGCGACTGGGCGTACGATCTTCTGCAGAGCGTCGAGCCCTACAGCGTGCTCTTCACCAACGGAGACAACGACACCTTCCCGCTCTGGTATCTCCAGGAAGTGGAAGGAATTCGGAGGGACGTCACCGTCATCGTCGGACAGTACCTGTTCACGCAGTGGTATCCCAGGCAGCTGCAGGAACTCACGCAGCCCGACCGGCAACGGCCCTTCGAGCCCGACGAGCGGTTGGCCGACCTCTATCCCGCGCCCGACTTGCCCAGCCGCCCCATTCTCTCGCTCGCCCCCGACGACATGGATCTCATTCAGGGGGCCGCGACCCCGCAGGACGCGAACGTTCGCGTCGGATCCCTGATCGTGCAGTATCCGCGCGGGACCTATCTGAGCCGCGGCGATCAGGTCACACTGGCGATCATTCGCGACAGCATTTCCGAGCGCCCGATCTACTTCGCGTGGACGGGCGGAATCATCAGGTCCCTGGGGCTGCAGGACTACGGGGTTCGGCAGGGGCTTGCGACCCGGCTCGTGCTGCGCGACCTGGAGACCGACGGACGCTTCGTCAGGGCCGACGACGCGCTGGGAGGGGAGTGGGTCGATCTGGAGCGCACCCGGCGGCTGTCGAGCGAAGTCATGATGGCCCGCAGCCTGCGCTATCGCGATATCTGGACCGACCGCAGCACGCTGAACATCCCCTACTACTACTTTCACTTCAGCCGGTTGCTCTTCCAGCTGGGTTCCGCAGCCGGGCTTCCCGCGGACGAGCTGGCTCGCTATCGCGACGACATGGAGGCGTTCGGAGTCACCATGCGAGGGGGATATCGGGCGCTTCCCGAGCTGGAGCGTGAGGCCGGATGAAGGTCAGCGCTGCCGAAGGCCGCCGCGCCCCTGCGCATTCTCCCGCCGGGGAGGCGACGGCCTCCGGCGCCACAGCGGAGGATTCGCCCGGGCGTCTGTCCCCGCCGGAGCTGCTCCGCTACGCCCGCCACCTCGTCCTTCCCGAGGTCGGCCTGGCCGGGCAGCGGAAGCTCAAGTCCGCCCGGGTGCTGGTGGTGGGCGCGGGCGGCCTGGGTTCTCCTGTGGCGCTCTACCTGGCCGCCGCGGGCGTGGGAACGCTCGGGCTCGTGGATTTCGACCACGTCGACGCGACCAACCTCCAGCGCCAGATCCTGCACGGGGAGTCCGACGTGGGCCGGCCAAAACTCGATTCCGCCCGCGACCGGCTCAACGAGACCAATCCCCATGTCGAGGTCATCGCCCATCAGACCAAACTGAACAGCGGCAATGCCCTATCCGTGATGGCCGGCTACGATGTCATCGTTGACGGCACGGACAACTTCCCGACCCGCTACCTGGTCAACGACGCCTGCGTGATGCTCGCCAAACCCAACGTGTACGGCTCCGTGCACCGGTGGGAAGGGCAGGTGTCGGTGTTCGCCACCGAAGGCGGTCCCTGTTACCGCTGCCTCTTTCGAGAGCCCCCGCCACCGGGCCTGGTACCCAACTGTGCCGAAGGCGGGGTGCTGGGGGTCGTTCCCGGCGTCGTGGGTTCCCTCCAGGCCCTGGAGACGGTGAAGCTGATCCTGGGACAGGGAAGTCCGCTTGCGGGGCGGTTGCTCATCTTCGACGGTCTGGAGCTGGAGTGGCGCGAGATCTCCATCCGGCGTGATCCCGCGTGTCCGGTGTGCGGCGACTCTCCCACCCAGACCGCACTCATCGACTACGAACTCTTCTGCGGCGTGAAGCCGGAGGCGGACCTCATGACCTTGCCCGCAAACGACGAAGCCCTTGAACCGTCGGGCCCTGGAAGCATCGACGTACTTGAGGCGAGTGCCCGGCTGGGCAGCGCTGCCCCCCCGTTTCTCCTGGATGTGCGCGAGACCTACGAGTGGGAGATCTCGAACCTCGCGCAGCACGGGGCGGTGCTGATTCCCATGGGCGAAGTGGGGGCACGCCTCGACGATGTCCCGCGTGATCGGGAGATCATCGTCCACTGCCGAACCGGCGTTCGCAGCGGAGACGTGGCGAACCAGCTCTGGCGGGCGGGCTACCGGCAGGTGCTGAATCTGGAGGGGGGGATCAACGCCTGGGCGCGCGAGGTGGATCCCGGGCTCCAGATCTACTGAGCGCCCCGGACGAGGCGAGTTGCCGGATCGCTTGCGGTCTATCGGCGAGCCTCAGAACCGGGCGAGTTCCCGGATTGCGTTCAGCACGTCGGGGACCTGGGGAAGGATGAACTCCTCGAGCTGCGGCGCGTACCCGACCCAGCAATCCTTGGAGGCGATCCGCCGCACCGGGGCATCCAGCCACGCGAACAGCTCATCGGCGACCCGGGCCGCGATCTCGGCGCCGTAGCCCCAGGAGAGCCCGTCCTCGTACGCGACCAGCACGCGGTTGGTCTTGCGGACGGAGGCCGAGATGGTGTCCATGTCGAAGGGCGAGAGGCTGCGCAGATCCACGATCTCGGCCTCGACGCCGTCCTGTTCCGATGCCAGACGGGCCGCGTCCAGGCTGCGCTTCACCAGAGCGCCGCAGGTGACGATGGTGAGGTCCGAGCCCTTCCGCGCGATCTGCGCCTTGCCGAACGGGATCATGAAGTCCTTCCCGGGCGCGCGGCTCTTGTTATAGACCTGGCGGTAGAGGTGCTTGTGCTCGAGAAAGAGCACCGGATCATCACACCGAATCGCGGTGCGCAGCAGCCCGCTGGCGTCGAGCGCGTTCGAGGGCAGGACGACGCGCAATCCCGGAGTGTGGGTGAAGAGCGACGCCCCCGTCTGCGAGTGGTAGATGCCGCCTCCCTTCAGATACCCGCCGAAGGGCGCCCGGATCACCACGGGCGCCGCGAATGCCCCGTTGGAGCGGTAGCGCACGGTGGCCAGTTCGTTGCGAATCTGCATGAACGCCGGCCAGATGTAGTCGAAGAACTGGATTTCGACGACGGGCTTGAGCCCGCGGGCCGTCATCCCGATCGCGCGTCCGACGATGTTGGCCTCGGCGAGCGGCGAGTTGAAGACGCGATCGCTACCGAAACGCTTCTGAAGACCGTGCGTCACCTTGAAGACGCCGCCCTTGCCCTGCACTTGCGCCAGGGCTTCCTCCCGCGATGCGTCGGCCACGTCCTGGCCAAACACGACGACGCGCGGGTCACGCTCCATCTCGTCGCCGAGACAGCGGTTGATGATGTCCACCATCGTCAGCTTCTTGGCGCCCGCCGCGAAATCCGCTGAAGCTTCCGTGTCGAATTTCGACTTCGTAGGGGGTGCGGTCTCGGAATAGAGATTCCTGAGCGCCCGCTCGGGCGGAGGCTGGGGATGGCTCATCGCTTCGTTGGCCGCCTCGCGGACGGCGACATCAGCGGCCGCCTCGATACGGTCCAGTTCCTCTGCGGTGCCGACTTTGAGGTCCAGAAGCAGCCGGCGGGTTCGGGTCAACGGATCCCTTTCCTCCTCGGCGAATCGTTCTTCCGCCGTCCGGTACATGCGCTCGTCATCGGACATCGAGTGGGAGTAGGGGCGGATGGTGTGTGCATGCACCATCGCCGGCCCACGCCCCTGCCGGCAGTGACGCACCGCGGCGCGACTCGCCTTGTAGCTGTCGATGACATCCGTGCCGTCGCATTCCACGATGAACAGGTCGGGGAAGGAGGAGGCCAGCCTGGAGATGCTGCCGCCGGCGGTCTGGACTTCCACCGGTACCGAGATGGCGTAGCCGTTGTCTTCGATCAGAAACAGAAGGGGAAGCTTCAGCGTGCACGCGGTGTTGAGCGCTTCCCAGAATTCACCTTCCGAAGTGGCCCCGTCTCCCGCCGAGACCAGCACCACCTCGTCCTCCTCGACCTGCCCGATGCGAGCGCGCATGTCCGGCAGTCGGGCGGCCCGGTGTCCCCCTTCGGCGCACCCCACCGCCTGCAGAAACTGCGTTCCGGTTGGGGATGACATGCTCGTGATGTTGAGGCGGGGATCGCAGAAATGGCAGGGCATCTGCCGTCCGCCGGAGGCGGGATCGGCCTCGGCGCCGAAGGCCTGCAGGAAATGCTCGAACGGGGTCTGTCCAAGAGCGAGCGAAAGCGCTCGATCGCGATAGTAGAGAAAGAACCAGTCGTAGGCCGGACGGAGGTGGGCGGCTATCGCCACGCCGATGGCCTCATGGCCCGCGCTCGAAATCTGGAAGAAAGTCTTGTTCTGCCGCTTGAGAGTGATCTCGCGGTGGTCGATGCTGCGCGAGGTCACCATGATGCGGTAGAACTCGATGAGCTGCGCGGAGGTGAGCGGGAGTCCCTCGCTGGAGGCTTGTCGCCGGGCGTCGCCGGGCGCGTGCCCCGGGAGTGTTCGGGTGTCAGATACCATATGGGCTATTTGAAAACCCTCGCGCGGCTGATCGTCTTCGCGAGCGGATGGCGTAACGTGGTGTTGGTTCGGTTCTTCCTTGCGTCCCGGCCGCAGACCCGACCGTACGGCAGCGCAAAGATGCCCGGAACATAGCCGCAGCAAGCGACACGGTTCAACCTCGCCCGCTTCCCGAGCGGTCCATCAGCGCGTCCCGGCGGCATCGAGTTGCTCCGCCAGCGCATGCGGATCGCTGACAGGCCGCTGGCAGGCGTAATCATGGCAAACATGCGCGCGCTCCCGTCCATCGCCAGCTCCGCGTGCCTCGAGCCGCCAGGGAGCTCGCGGCGTCTTTCCCGACTCGTCGCCCGTGACCAGCCGGTCGGGCAGATAGCGGGCATGAGCCGCCTGCAGCAGCGCCCGGGTGGCTTCGTCGTCGGGGTCGCCCTCGATCACCACTTCGACGCCGGGCCGGTCGAAGGCGTCGGCCACCGCGAGCATCCTGCCATACGCGCTGGGGAAGCGCTCCATCGACGACGCCTCGGCGGCCAGAGCCCGCTCTGCGAGGCCGCGGAACTCCTCCCGGTGCAGGAGGCGGCTCAGCCGCAGCAGGACCTCGGCCGCCAGGGAGTTGCCCGCCGGGGTGGCGTTGTCGGTGGCGTCGCGAGGGCGGACGACGAGCGCCTTGTCCCCCCGGTGGGTGTCGTAGAACAGGCCGCTGCTCCGATCGAAGAATCCCCGCACGAGCGCCTCCGTCAGCTCGGTTGCACGATCGAGCCAGACGGCCTCGAGCGTCGCTTCGTGCAGCGCCAGGAAGGCGCCTGCCAGCGACGCGTAGTCCTCCAGAAACCCGCCCACCGGCGAGGGCCGATCCTTGTGGCTGCGGAGCAGGCGGCCCCCGCGCCAGAGTTCGGCGAGGATGAACTCTCCCGCCTGTTCCGCCGCGCTCACGTACTCGCGCCGGCCCAGGGCAGCGCCGGCTTCCGCGAAAGCCCGAATCGCGAGTCCGTTCCAGGCCACGATGATCTTGTCGTCCCGGAAGGGGGGCTCGCGTAGCGATCGAGCTTCCAGCAGAAGGGCCGATGCGCGCGCGAGCATGGCGTCCAATTCGACCCGCGTGAGCCCCTCCGCCCTTGCGACCGCCTCCAGATCGTGCGGCAGGTGGAGAATGTTGCGACCCTCGAAGTTGCCGGCCTGTGTGACGTTGTAGCAGCGGCGGAAGAGTCGGGCCGTCCGCGGGTCGAGCAGTTCGTCGATCTGGTCCGCCGTCCAGACGTAGAAAAGACCCTCTTCTCCCTCGGAGTCCGCGTCGCGGGCGGCGCGGAAGCCTCCCCCCGGCGCGCGCAGGTCCGCGAGCATGTAGGCCAGCGTCCTATCCGCGACCGTGAGAAACTCCTCGTCACCCGTGTACAGATGTGCCTGGAGATAGGCGCTGGCCAGCAACGCGTTGTCGTAGAGCATCTTCTCGAAGTGCGGCACCAGCCAGCGCGCGTCGACGGCGTAGCGGTGAAATCCTCCGCCCAGCTGGTCGTGGATGCCTCCTCGAGCCATCTTGCGCAGCGTGTGCGTGGCCATGGCGAGCAGTTGCTCGTCACCGGAGCTCCGGTGAACGCGCAGCATCAACTCCAGCACCATGGGCTGTGGGAACTTGGGCGCGCGTCCAAAGCCGCCATGCATCGGGTCGTAGCTGCGAGCGATGTTGCGGCATGCCGTCCGGGCCAGCTCCGATCCGGCCTCCCGGGGGCCGGCTGCGGCCGGTCCCGGGTCCGGGGGCGACATGGAACGCTCCAGCAGGGCGCGCATCTGGCTTGCGGCTTCCCGGACTTCAGCCTTGCGCCCGGTGTACGCCCTGGCGGCCGCGTGCAGCACCTGGCGAAACGACGGCATGCCATGCCGGGGTTCCGGCGGGAAGTAGGTCCCGCCGTAGTAGGGCAACCCCTGCGGGGTCAGGAATGCGGTCAGCGGCCAACCTCCCTGTCCGGTGATGCTCTGAACGGCGCGCATGTAGATCGCGTCCAGGTCCGGCCGCTCTTCGCGATCGACCTTGATGTTCACGAAGTGCTCGTTCATGAACGCCGCCGTGCCCCCGTCTTCGAAGGACTCGCGTTCCATGACGTGGCACCAGTGGCAGGCCGAGTATCCGATGGAGAGGAGGATGGGCCGATCCTCGCTGCGAGCGCGGGCGAGCGCTTCGTCGCCCCACGCATACCAGTCCACCGGGTTTCCGGCGTGCTGGAGCAGGTAGGGGCTGGTTTCGAGCGCGAGGCGGTTGCGTGCGGGGTGGCCGGAATCCGGCGATGGGTGGCCGGACGGGCCGGGTCGCGCGGGTGGGGGCGTGTCGGTCATGGCTGGTCGATGCCGAAGGGGGTTCGGAGGGTGCGCTCCGCCCGGGTCGCGCGGCGCATGCGGCGGATGCGGGCGATGGATGCGGCGGTCGCGTAGCCGCGCGGATGGTCGAGATGCACGCACACCGCCCGATGGCGCACCTGGAGTCCCCGGATGCCGGCGTTCTCCAGACGCTCGCGCAGCTCCCGATCCTGGCCGCCGTACTGCATTCGTTCGTCGAACCCGTTGGGGGCCAGGAGATCCCGTCGCCAACCGGAGGCGTTGTGTCCGTTCCATGTGGGCCGCGTGGTGGTCAGCAGGTCGGCGACCGGCGCGGAACGGGGCGAGACCGCCAGCTTGGTCATCCGCAGATCGTGGCCTCCGCGTGCCCGGATCCAGGAGAGCGAGCACACCCGGCCTGATTCCACATCGGCTCGGGTGACGGCGCGGCTGACCCTCATCGGCAGCTTCACGTACCCTCCCGAGAGGAAGCATCCCGGCCGAGCCAGCGCGGAGTGCACCGCCAGGAAGTCGTCACGCGGAATACGGTCGCCGTCGGAGAATACCAGATAGTCCGCGCGCGCGGCGACGATCGCCTTGTTGAGGATGCGGGACTTGCGGGAGCCATCGTCCTCCTGCCCAACGTGCCGGACCGGCAGCCCCCGGTTGCCGTAGCTCCGAAGCAGCCGCGCGGTCACGTCCGTGGAGCCGTCGTCGGCCACGATCAGTTCGAAATCGCGGTGCTGCTGGCTCATGTACCCCAGAGGCCCCTTCTCAGCCAGGCGGGGGAGTTGCAGGTGCTGACGATCACGGAGAGGCGCACGGTTACCCGCCCGCGCCGTCCGCCCTTGCCGCTACGCCCCGCATCACCTCCAGAACCTGCTCGCGGAAGGCCCGCGCTCTCTCCACCACCTCCGTTTCGCTCACCGTCAGCACTTCGTGGTCGCGCACGACCACGCGTCCGTTCACCAGCACGGTGGAGACGTCGCTTCCGCGGGTCGCGTAGACCAGGTGCGAATAGACGTTGTAGAGCGGGGTGAGGCCGGCCCGGCGGGTGTCGACGAGCACGATGTCGGCGCGCTTCCCCGGCTCGAGCGACCCGACTTCATCGTCCAGGTCGAGAACCCGGGCGCCGCCCATGGTGGCCAGGCGGAACACCGTCTCGGCAGGAAGCGCGGTGGGATCCGCCATTACGAACTTGTGGAGCTTGGCCGCGGTGTCCATCTCGTCGAAGAGGTCCAGGTCGTTGTTGGCGGCAGCGCCGTCGGTCCCGAGGCCCACCGGGATTCCGGCGGCCAGCGCCTCCACGATCGGCGCCGCACGGGATCTCCCCAGCTTCATGTTGCTCTGGGGGTTGTGCGCGATGCCCGCCCCCCCGGCCGCGATCCTCGCGATGTCTTCGTCCCTCAGGTAGACGGAGTGGGCGAGCACCGTACCCGGCCGCAACGCGCCGATGGACTCGAGCGCCTCGACGACCCCCATCCCCGTCAGTTCGCTGGCGATCGCGAACTCGGTCTCATCTTCGTCCGTGTGGATCTGAAACGGAGCCCCGTAGTCGTTGGCGAGCCGCAACGCGGCCGCCACGTCCTCGAGCGACGTCGTGTAGAGCGAGTGGGCGGCCACTGCCGGCACCAGGGTGGGATGGTCCTCGTATCTCTCCATGAAGTCGGCGGCGTCCGCGAGTGACGCCTCGGGGGAGGGATAGTCGTTGGTGGGAAAGCCGATCACATGCGGCCCGAGCACCGTCCGGATGCCTGCGTCTATGGTGGCCCTGGCCGCGTCCTCCTTGAAGTAGTACATGTCGGCGAAGGTCGTCGTCCCGCTCTTGAGCATCTCGATGCACGACAGCAGCGTGCCCCAGTAGACGAAGTCGGGACTCACCAGCGCCTCCTCCGCCGGAAAGATGTGTTCCTCGAGCCAGGTCATGAGGGGCAGGTCGTCGGCAAGTCCCCTTAGGAGCGACATGGCGGCGTGGCCGTGGGTGTTGACCAGCCCGGGGATCACCAGATGTCCGCTCGCGTCGAGGACCTGGACGCCGGCGGGCCGGGGATCGGTGGCCGCCAGAAGGCCGGCGATTCGATCCCCCTCCACCAGCACGGCGCCGCCCTCGAGCACGGTTCCGGGATCGTCCATGACCACGACCGTGCCGCCGTCGATCAGCAGCCGGTCGTCCGCCGAAGGCTCGGGCGCTGCGGTACACGAGGCCGAAAGCAGGGCGGCGAGCATCGGCATCGTCGTGCGCAAACCGGTGCTTGGGCCCCGGCGGTCTCTGGCTGGCGTCATTTTGCGTTCCTCCCTGTACCCGTTCTTCTTATCGCGATGATCCGAACATAAGATACCCGGAAACTCCTCTTCGCGGACGACACGGTTCCACTTTCAGGACTCCTCTCCCCGGGCAACCAGGTTCCCCCTTCACCATGACTTCTCCCATCTGGAGACCGTCGCGGGAACGACGCGACGCGACCAGTCTTGCCGACTTCCGCGCGTTTCTGGCGCGCCGGGGGCACGATCCCGGCGCCGGCTACGAAGCTCTGTGGCGTTGGTCGCTGGCCGATCAGACCGCCTTCTGGGACGCGTTCTGGGACTGGAGCGGGGTCGTGGGAGACAAGGGCGATGCGGTTCTGGAGACGGGTCCCGAGCCGATGAAGGCCAGCTACTTTCCCGAGGCCCGGCTCAACTTCGCGGAGAACCTGTTGCAGCGCGGCGATTCCGCACCTGCCATCATGGCGTATTCGGAGAGCGGCCCGGGACGGACCCTCTCCCGGGGGGAACTGCGCGATCTGGTGTCGCGCGTTGTGCAGGCCATGCAGGACGCGGGCATCCGCCCCGGAGACCGTGTGGCGCTGCTGCTTCCCAACCTTCCCGAAGCCATCGCGGCGGTGCTGGCGGCCGCCAGCCTGGGGGCGATCACCGCCAGCGCGTCCCCCGACTTCGGCGTGGACGGCGTGGTGGACCGATTCGGCCAGATCGCGCCGCGGCTGCTGATCGGCATCGACGGCTACCGCTACCGGGGAAGATGGTATCCCACGCTGGGCAAGCTCGCCGCAATGGCGGCCCGCCTCCCCTCGGTGGAATGCACCGTGGTCGTGCGGTCCCGGCGCCCGGACCCGATGGCGGCAGGCACACCGGATCGGTCCTCCGACCTTCCCGGAGGGATCGACTTCGCCGACTTCATCGCGCCGTACCCGCCCGCGCAAATCCCCTTCGCCCGCCTTCCGTTCGCGCATCCGCTCTACATCCTGTTCTCGTCCGGAACCACGGGTCCGCCCAAGTGCATCGTTCACGGCGCCGGCGGCGTCCTGCTGCAGCATCTGAAGGAGCAGCGCCTGCACGCCGATGTGAAGGCGGGCGACCGGGTGTTCTATTTCACGACGCTGGGGTGGATGATGTGGAACTGGCTCGTCTCCATCCTGGCCGCGCGCGCGTCCGTACTCCTCTACGATGGCTCTCCTTCGTTTCCCGGCCACGAGGTCCTGTTCGACTTCGCCGATGCGGCCCGGATGACCCATTTCGGGACCTCCCCCCGCTTCATCACCACGTTGCGCGCATCTCACGGGCGCCCGCGAGAGAGTCATGCCCTGACCTCGCTTCGGACCGTGCTTTCCACGGGGTCTCCCCTGGACCCGGAAAGTTTTCGCTACATCCATGAACACGTGAAGCGCGACGTCCATCTCGCCTCGGTGTCGGGGGGCACCGACCTCTGCGCCTGCTTCGTGGGCGGATTGCCGACCCGGCCCGTGTTCGCCGGGGAAATCCAGGGACCCGCGCTGGGGATGGCGGTGGAGGTGTTCGACGACGGCGGCCGTCCTCTCGAACGGGGAAAGGGAGAACTGGTGTGCACCCGGCCCTTCCCCTCCATGCCGCTGGGCTTCTGGGGAGACGAGGGCGGCAAGCGCTACCACGATACCTATTTCCGTCGCTTCCCCGGCGTCTGGCACCACGGAGACTACATCGAGAGGACGGCCAGCGGAGGCTACGTTATACACGGCCGCTCCGACGCGACGATGATCGTGGCCGGCGTGCGCATCGGGACGGCAGAGGTGTACCGGGTCGTGGAGGCCCTGCCCGAGGTGCGCGAGGCGATCGCCATCGGCCAGCGCCGGCCGGGCGGCACGCGCATGATCCTCTTCGTTCGCCTGCGCGCCGGATACGCCTTCGAGGCAGGTCTGCGCGGCCGGATTCGCGGGACGCTGCGGAAGCGGGCCAGCCCCCGCCACGTTCCGGCGAAGATCCTCGAGGTATCCGACATCCCGCGCACGCGAAGCGGCAAGATCGTCGAACTGGCAGTGAGGGCCGTGGTCCATGGGGAATCGGTCAGAAACCGGCAGGCGCTGGCGAACCCGGAAGCGCTGGAGGAGTTCAGGAACCGGCCGGAGCTGGCGACATGATTCCAGGAGATGCGCAACACCGTTCGTTGGGCTCGAACTATCGTTTCCGGCGCCCCGCGATCGGCTAGATTGGAGCCGTTGGTCGTCCACGATTCGAACCCGGAGGAACGACACGCCTTGGGGATCTACCGGAGCCTGATCATGCTGGCGATGCGCCGCCCCTCACTGATCCCGGCGCTGCTCGGAGCGGGATGGGCGTTTCGCCGTCGGGGCTGGTATCGGCGGCCCCCGTTCCTGCCTCTTCCATCGGCCTCGTTCCTTCGCTGGAGGGTGGAAACGGCGTACGGTGATCCGCATGCCCATCCTCCCGGTGACGAAATGGAGCGCTTCCTTCGCTGGGCTCGGCGCATGCGCCGAGGTCGGTGAAGGAAAGCGGGTCGGGTTGCCGGGCGGCATGACCAGGCGCACGCGCATCGTGATCGCCGCCGTCACCGTTCTCGTCGCGGCGGTGCTGGTGTCCTCGACGGTCGGTCGGGCTCTGTACGCTGGCCGCACACCCGGTCTGGGCTCCTTCGTCGTCGTCCACTTCGCCGGATACCTCTTCTTCCTGCTCATGCCTGTCGAGGCGCTGGTCCCCTACTACCAGGCCGAGGGACACCCGGGTGGCGTGCTGGTATTTCTGGCGGTGCTGACCGCGCTGGCCGCCCAGACCATCGACTACGGGATTGGCCGGGCGGTGGGCAGCGGGATGCTGGAAGATTTTCTCGGGCGAAAACGCTACGCGAAGTTCAGCGGCCTGATCGGCCGTTGGGGTAGCTGG
Source organism: Longimicrobiales bacterium (assembly GCA_965225805.1). Classification (GTDB taxonomy): domain Bacteria; phylum Gemmatimonadota; class Gemmatimonadetes; order Longimicrobiales; family Gaopeijiaceae; genus BD2-11. The sequence continues at coordinate 3,810,636 of OZ245327.1, read as the reverse complement.
GCGATTCTCACATTCAACCTGTTTCCGCTGTCGTCCCCGAACATGCTCCTGGTGGCGGGCATGTCCCGGTTCGGCGCGGTCCGCGCACTTGCCTGGAGTGCGGCGGGACTGATCGCCAAATACATCGCCATCGTCTACCTGTTCGACGCGCTGGGCCGAGGTCCCGGATGATGCCATTCTCGATGTCTCGCCCCACATGCATGGATGCTCGCGCGCGCGAGCGCTCGCCGCGGGTTCCGAATCCATGTTGAGCGTCGCGATCACCGGGAACATCGCCTCCGGAAAATCCACCGTGCTGCGCGCCTGGGCCCGAGAGGGCGTACCGGTGATCAGCGCGGACGAACTGGCGCGCGAGGTCGTGGAGCCCGGAACGGACGGGCTGCGGGAGGTGGTGCGCGCGTTCGGGGCGGACATGCTTGCGCCGGACGGCAGGCTCGACCGGGGACGGTTGCGGGACCGCGTCTTCCGGGATGAGGAGGCCCGGCGGCGGCTGGAGTCGATCCTGCACCCCGGAATTCGGGACTTGCGCGCCAAGTGGCTGGTGGATCAGCGGTGCCTGGGAGAGGAACTCGTAGCCGCCGAGATCCCGTTGTTGTTCGAGACGGGCTATGCTCATGGAGTGGACCTGACTATCGTTGTGCACGCGCCGGCTCCGGTTCGCCTGGAACGCCTGGTGTGCAGCCGGGGGCTGGGAGTGGAGGAGGCGTCCAGAATCATGAGCGCCCAGAGGGACGCGGAAGAATCAACTACGATGGCGCACCACGTGATCCGGAACGAGGGACGCCTCGCCGAGCTCGAGCGTCGCGCGCTGGACCTCTTGTCCGAACTCAGGACGCGGATTCAGGGAGAGCAGGAATGACGATGCCGGGAAGTCACCTTCTTCGTATCGACATGCATGTGCACACGCATGCTTCCTGGGATTGTCTGAACGATCCGGAAAAGGTGATCGCCCTGGCGGTGGCTCGGGGCATGGATCGGATCGCGATCACGGACCACAACCGGCTTTGGGTTGCGAGCGAGATGGCGCGCCGGCACCCGGATCGGGTGATCCCCGGCGAAGAGGTGAAGACCGCGGAAGGAATCGATGTCATCGGCCTGTATCTGAAGGAAGAGATTCCCAAGGGAACGCCTGCCAGGAAGGTCTGCGCCGACATCCGGGAACAGGGCGGGCTGGTCTACCTTCCGCACCCGTATGCCCGAGGCAAGGGCGGCGCCGGCCGCTACGCGGAAGAGTTGGCCGATCACGCGGACATCATCGAGGTCTTCAACGCCAGATTGCATTACATGGCGCTCAATCAGGCTGCCGCGGATCTGGCGAGTCGCCGGAATCTACCGGCCGGGTCCGGTTCGGACGCACATTCGCTGTGGGAAGTGGGTGGCGCATACGTGGAACTGCCGGCCCACCCCAACGAGCCCGGCGCCTTGCTGGCAGCACTGCGCTCGGCCCGGGTTTGCGGCGTCCCCGCTCCTCGAGTGGTACACCTCGTGTCCACCTTTGCCAAGATCGCCAAGCGGGTGAGGAGACCCAGGCGGCCCGCCCCGAAAGGCTGACCAGTTCCGGCGACAAGGCCCCGACCGCCCATGCCATACCAGACCCCGTCCCGCCGACAGGAAGCGGCCCGGAGAGCGGCGGCCCGGCTCGCGGGCGTGGCAAGGGTCGTGCTTACCACCCACATGAACCCCGACGCCGACGGGATGGGATCGGGAATCGCGCTCGCGGCGTGGCTGCGGGATCGGGGGGCCGAGAGCTGGTTCGTGCCGCCCACGCCCTTGCCGGAGCGCTATCGGTTTCTGCTGCCGGCGGAGGAGTGGCTGCTGCCGGCGAACTCCGACGGCGCGGCGCAGGCGTGCGCGACCGCAGATTTGGTCGTGGTGGTGGACGCCAGCGATCCGCCTCGCCTGGGCCGGGTGAAACCGATGGTCGAAGGGCGGCCCATTCTGGTCGTAGACCACCATATCACCCCGGACCGCCCCATCGCCGGAGAGCGCCTGGTCGACAGCCGGGCATGCGCGACCGCGGAGCTGGTGTATGACATCCTGCTCGCGGGGGGAGCGCGCTGGACCGCCGCCATCGACAATGCGTTATACGCCGCCATCGTGGATGACACGGGGTCGTTCGCCTACAGCAACGTCACGCCGGAGTGCCACCTCATCGCCGCCGAACTTGTGGGACGGGGCGTCGATGTGGGCAGCATGCACCGGCGCCTGTACGGATCGATGGAGCTGCGGCGGCTCCGGCTGCTGCGAGAGTGCCTGGGCGAGCTGCAGGCGGAGGATGGCCTCTCCTGGATCACCGTGCCCTCCCGGTCCTATCGTGATCTGGGCGCCACCTCCGGCGACCTGGAGGGGCTGGTGGACTATCCCCGCGCTCTCAAAGGGGTGGAGGTCGCGATGCTGTTTCGCACCACGGACGAGGGCGCGACCAAGGTGTCGTTCCGATCAACCGGGTCGGTCGACGTGGACGGGATCGCCCGCAGCTTCGGAGGGGGTGGCCACGCCAAGGCGGCGGGCGCCCTCGTGTCGCGACCCCTGGAGGAGGTGCGCGCCGAGGTGGTGGCCGCCGCCCGCGCACTGGTGCGAGGGTGAGGGCCCGGGAGGCCGGCGGGAGCGGCTGTGCGCGCGCGGGCAGGACGCAAGGGCCCCGCGAACGTTCGCGGGAGTTCCGAGGTGGATGATACCGTGGATCCAGGGGTTCCCGAAGGGCTTCCCACCACCCTCGGGCTGGTTCGCCGTCGCTTGGGCGCGCGCGCCATCGACCGGCTCTGGATCTTCCCTGCCATGACCCGCGGGCGGCGCGAACGCGGGCTGGTGGCGGTAAGTTGCTTTGCGGGAGCCGAGCGCAGGCATCTGTTCACCGCAACCTACCTGGCCAGGAGGAGCGGGCTGACCCTCGGCGTGGAACCCGAAATGATTGAACAGGGCCTGGCCCCCGCGGACTGCCTTCCCCGAGTGATGACCGGTGTCGTGCGGAGGGGGGCGCTCCGGCTCGGGGAGCCGCAGGAGGTCGTCGTCGAGGGCGACCCTTCCGTGCTGGACCGCCTCATATGCGAACTGGAGGAGCGAGTCAGGGTTCAAGGGTTATGATATGAAGACCACGGACGCCCACCCCTTCGTGCGCCTGTTCGGCCGGCATCTGCGCGAGCAGGGATTTCCCATGACCCACCAGCGTGCGTCCATCGCCGATGTGGTGTTTGGCTCCGACGAGCATCTTTCGGTGGAGGAAATCGAGGGATACCTGCGCGCCGGGGGGGAGCGCATCGGCAAGGCCACGATCTACCGGACGCTCGATCTGCTGGTGCGCTCCAAGCTGGTAGACGAGCACGATTTCGGTGAAGGGTTCAAGCGCTATGAACATCGCCTCTCTCGCCAGCCTGTACACGAGCATCTCATCTGTCTGTCTTGCACGAAGGTCACCGAGTTTCGCTCGAGCGAGATCCTGAGGCTGGAGGAGCGCGTGGCTCGCGAGCACGGCTTTCGGCCCTCCCGCCACAAGCTGGAGATCTACGGGTTGTGCGCGGACTGCCGGCGGGCGGGGGCGCGGCTCGAGGACGAAGGGCTGACCTGCCCGATCGAGAGCATCTGAGCGAGTGCCGACCCATGCCCAATCGCAGGTCGCCGAGTACGACGGGCCGGGCCGCCGGCATCCATGAGGCCTCAGGCGGGTCCCTGCCCGAGGCTCTGGCCGGGCTGAGCTGGGGTCTTCCGCGAACGTTTCTCGGTCTTGACGAAGCGGCTGGCGCCTTCACATCGGCGCGCGCGCTCATCCTGCCCGTGCCCTACGAAGCCACCACTAGCTGGGGCACGGGAACCCGCTACGGGCCGCGCGCCATCCTGGACGCCTCCCAGTACGTCGAGCTGTACGACAACGAACTCGATGCCGAGCCGTGTGTTGCGGGCATCCACACCCTTCCGGCTTTGGAACTGACCCGCGACGGACCCGCCAGGGCCCTCGCGGAGCTGGAGGAGGCATGGGGCGCCGTGTTCGACGCGGCGGGGGATCGGTTTGTGACCATGCTGGGGGGCGAGCATTCCATTTCCTCGGCCGCCATCCGCGCGGCCGCGGCGCGCCACGGCGAGCGTCTCTCCGTGCTCCAGCTGGACGCCCACGCGGACTTGCGCGCCACCCACGACGGGTCCCGCTTCTCGCACGCATGCGCCATGACGCGCGTGACGGACCGGGCCGACGTCGTCGCGGTCGGGGTCCGCGGGGTCAGCCTGGAGGAAGTGGAGCGGGCGCGCCGGACGCGAGGCCTGACGCTGATCTTCGCGGACGAGATGGAGCGCGACGAAGCGTGGATGGACCGCGCCCTGGATGCGCTGGGGCCGGTCGTGTACCTGACCTTTGACGTCGACTATTTCGACCCGTCGCTGGTGCCGAGCACAGGGACGCCAGAGCCGGGCGGCGGTACCTGGTATCCCACTTTGCGCTTCCTGCGCAGGGTCTTCGCCGAACGGCGCGTGGTGGCCGCGGATGTGGTGGAGCTGGCCCCCATCCCCGGTTTGCGCGCACCGGACTTTCTGGTCGCGCGGCTGGTCTACAAGCTGATCGCCTACGCGACCGCCGGACCGGGATCATGAAGGCCCCGGTTCGTCCGTCCGCCGCCAAGCTGTCAGGCGCCACCCGCGCCGGGGACCTGCCGCACAGGGCGGGCGACCCCCCCGAGACTGCCCTCGGCCGCGCTCGGCGGAAGACTCCCGGGTCTCTCCCCATCGGCATGGAGGTCACGCCCTACGCCGTGCTGGAGAAGGCGATGGACCGTTCGGCGGGCGCGGTGCGCATCGATGGCAACCACATCAGGCTGAACTTCGACGGTCCCCATACCTTCGAAAGGTGGATCGACGCCATCGAGGGCGCTCGCCGTTTCGTCCATTTCGAGAACTACGTCCTGCGCGACGACACCACCGGCCGCGCCTTCCGCGACGCCCTTGCCGCCAAGGCGGAGCAGGGCCTGGAGGTGCGGGTGCTCTACGACTGGGTGGGCTGCTGGGCGACTCCCCGCAGCTACTGGAAGGCTTTCAGGGAGAAGGGCGTGCAGGTGCGCGCCTTCAACCCGCCCAGCCTGCGTGATCCGTTCGGCGTTCTTCAGCGCGACCACCGCAAGCTGGTGTGCGTGGACGGCGAGGTGGCCTTCGTAGGGGGGTTCTGCGTCGGAGACGAATGGGCCGGCACCCGGGATCACGCTCCCTGGCGCGATACCGGGGCCGAAATCCGGGGACCGGCGGCGCTGTCGGCGGCGCGCGCCTTCGCACGGCTGTGGAACGAGATCGGCGATCCGGTGACGCCGGGGCTGCTGGAAAACGTCGTGCCCCGGGCGGCGGGCCGGACATCGGTATGGATGATCGAAGGCGGACCCTGGAGGGCCCGGGTCTACCGGGTCACCCAGCTGGCCGCCGCCAGCGTGCGCAGAAGATTGTGGATTACCGATCCCTATTTCATCGCGCCGCGGCCGGTCGCGGAAGCTCTGGCTGCGGCCGCCATGGACGGAGTGGATGTTCGCATCCTGGTTCCCGCCCACAACAACTGGCCCCTCGTGGGAAGCCTGGCGCGAGGGGGCTATCGGGATCTTCTGAAGGCGGGTGTCCGCCTGTTCGAGTGGCAGGGGCCGATGATTCACGCCAAGACGGCCGTCGCCGACGGGGTCTGGAGCCGCATCGGATCAAGCAACCTCAACGCGGCCAGCCTGCTCGGCAACTGGGAGATCGATATCGGCGTGCTTGACCGCAGACTGGCCCGGCAGCTCGAGGGCCTGTTCCTGGCCGACCTGGCTTCGTCGGTCGAAATCGTGCTTCCCGCCAGCCATCCCTCGCCACGGTCGCAAGAGATGGCCACGCAGCCCGAGCAGCGCCCCATCGAGCCTCCGGGACGGCTGACCGAACGGCTCGAGCATTGGCGCCATTCCCCCGATCGCGGCGGATGGCGCATCAGCGACCTGGTGCGAGCAGGATCGACGCTCGGCGACGCCATCGCGGGGCGTCGTCTGCTCGAGCGCGAGGCGCGCACCGTGCTGGGCACCGCAGCGAGCATCCTGATCGGGCTTTCGTTGCTGGCCGCGTTCTTCCCGCGGACCGTGGCGTGGACCTTCGCGGTCGTTCTGGGGTGGCTGGGACTGACCGCGGGCGGGCGCGCCTGGGCGGAAGCAAGACGAGCCCGCTCAGGCCCGGCACCGAAGGGAACCGGGCAGCCGGAGGCCGGTCAGGCGCCGCCCTCCGAGGCTCTTCCTCAACCTGAAGGACGCGAACGGTGATCGATTCGGTCAGCCTGGCAGCTGTCTTCGTGGCGGGAACGCTCTCGTTCCTCTCCCCCTGCGTCCTCCCCCTCGTGCCCAGCTACCTTTCCTTTATCACGGGAATGAGTCTGGAGGATTTGCAAAGCGGGCTGAACCGGCGCGCCACGATGACCCACGCGCTCCTGTTCGTGTCCGGCTTCACCATGATCTTTGTCCTGCTGGGGACGTCGGCGTCCTTCCTGGGCCAGTTCTTCCGCTACTACGACGTCTGGATCGCGCGCGTCGGGGGCGCGATCATCATCGTGCTGGGCCTGCACCTGACCGGCGTGCTGCGCCTGACGCCGCTGGAGCGGGAACGGCGGGTGCACCTGAACGACAAGCCCGTCGGCTATCTCGGAACGCTGGGCGTGGGCGCCGCATTCGGGGCGGGTTGGACGCCGTGCATCGGACCGATTCTGGGCACTGTGCTAACCCTGGCGGCGACCCGCGATCAGATGTGGACGGGCGTGGGGCTCCTCTTCGTCTACTCGATGGGCCTGGCGGTGCCGTTTCTCCTGTCCACCCTCGCCCTCGACAGCTTCCTGCGCGGCTTTCAGCGCTTCCGGCGCCTGCTGCCCGCTGTTCAGGTCACATCCGGCGTTTTGCTCATCGCCCTCGGCGTGATGCTGATCACCGGGGATTTCACGACCCTCAGCACCTACCTGATCCGCTTCACTCCGAGCTTCCTTCTGGAGAGGATCTGATCCGGGCCACCTCCGCCTCGGCTTCGATCTCCACCCTGTAGCCTTCCCCTACCAGACCCGTCCGGATGAGGGTGTTGGCGGGCCGCACCTCCCGGAACCGCCGGCCGTGGGCGCGTGCCACCGCTTCCCAGTCGGCGACGTCCCGGATGTAGAGCCGCGTGCGCACGACATCGGCGAGCCGTGCGCCCAGGGAATTCAGCGCTCCCTCCACCTTGTCGATGGCGAAGTGGGTCTGGGCCGTGGCGTCGTCTCCGCCAATCAGGCGATGGCGGTGGGTGGCGGTCGTGCCCGCGACCCAGACGCGGTCGCCGCTCCGTACGGCGCGACTGAACCCGGCCACGTCCTCCCACATGGTTCCCGACGAGACCCGCGCGCGCCCGTCCCCTCCGCGCTGCACCGGATAGGGGGCGGGGAAGTGGGTGACGTGATCGCGCAAATCCCCGGCCGCGGTCAGATAGGGCGGGCGCCTGTACTCGTCTCCGCAGTCCCCGGGAATCGGGTCCAGGGCGGCCGACGCCCGGTCCAGCTCCTCGCGTGCCACCCTGTCCAGGGAGAAGTCGAAGAGCCGCAGATTGTCGTCGAGGTAGCTCCTGCCGCCCGGTCGCGCGCCCACGATCACGCCAGCCACGCAGGGTTGCTCGAGTACGTAGCGGCCGGCCACGTTGGCGATCGACACGCCCAGCCGGTCGGCGACTCCACGTGCCGCCCGCAACACCTTCTGGAAGCGGGCCCATCCGCCCGCATGATCGACGAAGCGACGGTACTTCATCTGCGACCAGGTCAGCGAGTCGTCGATCGGCGGCGCGGGCCGGCCCAGCCACCGGTCGCTCAGCAGTCCACCGGCGAGCGTTCCGTAGGTGAGCAGCTGGACGCCGTGGGTCCGGCACACCTCGGTCATGGCCGCCGAGGGGCGGCGGTCCAGCAGCGAATAGCAGACCTGGTTGCAGGCGAGGGGGACGCCGCTGTGAAGCGCCATGTCCAGGTGCACCGCGTCCAGGTTGGTCACGCCCAGATGAAGGATCTTCCCTTCGGCCCGGAGATCGGAGAGATGGAACAGGCAGTCCAGCCAACTCGGGTCGGCGTAGTTCCAGGCGTGGAACTGGAGAAGGTCGATCCGGTCCACTCCGATCCGCTCGAGCGCCCGGTCGACCGCCGCCTCCACGTCCGCCCGCGACGAATCCCCCGGAGTCGGCACCCATTTGGTGAGCACGCGCACGCCCTTCCGGCGTCGTGCCAGGGTTCCCGCGATGACCTCCGCGGAGCCGTAGTGGTCGGCCACGTCGAAGGTGTCGAAGCCCGCATCCACCTGGGCTTCGAGGGAGCGTGCCGCTTCCTCAGGATCAAGCCGGGCTCCGCCGCGTTCCTGGTCGGCGACCTGCCAGAGCCCGTTCAGAACCCGGGACACCCGCAGCCCGGGGGCCAGCCGCCGGCGCTCGACGCTCACTCGGGGGGGAGTTCCCGGAAGATGCGCTCGACATCCGCGCCGGAGCGCTTGAGCGCCGCCATCTCGCGCCAGTACACTCCGGAGGCGACCGCCATCACCAGCAGCCACACCCAGGTGGGGTGGAAATACCACGCCTCCACTTCGGTCCTCAGATCGCGGAATACCTGGATGAAGAGGAAGGTCCCGAGGAGGGCCACCCCCGCGCCGCCGACCAGAATCCGGCCCGGGCGTCGGGCGAGCACGGTCACGCTCCGGGCGAGTTCGGGGTTGCGCCGCGGCAGGGTGAGCAGCGCAAGGCAGATGAGCCCGAAGTTCACCAGCATCGAGATGACCAGGATATCGATCCCGAGAAAGAAATCGCCCGCCAGATCGCTTCCCAGGATCCCCCCGGATGCCGCGACTCCGCTCGCCACGATCGCGACGTGAGGCGTGCGCCAGCGCCGGTGCACCCGAGCGGCACCTTTCGGAAAGATGCCGTCTTCCGCCCATGCGAACATCATGCGCGAGACTGCCAGCAGCATCGCCGGGAGGTCGTTGATCAGCGCCACCGCGGCTCCCCCGACGATGACCACCGTCCACCCCGCGGGCAGCAGGTATCCGAGCAGCCCCGGCGCGGTGAGATCGCGCACCTGCGCCTCGGCGGCGATGAAGCTCCACGGCACGGCGTGGTACACCGCCGCCGTGAAGAGGAAGTAGAAGCCGCCCACGATGGTGATGGCGAGTCCGATCGCGAGCGGCAGGTTGCGCCCGGGATTCCTGGCCTCGCCCCCGGCCTGGGCGATCGAGTCGAAGCCGATGAAGGTGGCGAAGAGCAGCACCGACGCCGCGAGCAGGGTTTCCGGCCCGAGCGCCGGCACGATCTCGGCGGGAACCGCCCGGCTCTCCGACGCGGCGAGGGCGGCCGCGAAGTCCCCGTGGTCGAAGGCGAACCCGGCCACGATCACCACCGCGCCCAGCGCGAACATCAGGAACATCATCGGAACCAGCGTGCGCTCGTATAGCTCGAGCCCGCGCAGATTCACCAGTACGAAAGTCCACAGGAAGGCCAGCGCCAGCCCCACCCGTATCGGCCGCGTGTCCAGGGCGCCGGCGATCCCCGCCCACTCCAGCGCCGTGGCGATGTCGCGCAGGAAGGGAATCAGGACGTAGGAGACGACACCGATGGCGATCGAGAGCCCGAACCACTGCGAGAAACTGGCCACGAACCCCCAGTAGGGACTCAGCGCGCGGCTCGCGTAGACATAGCTGCCCCCCGCCCGCGGCATGGCGGAACCCAGGCTGGCGTAGGCCAGCGCTGCCAGGATCGCCGGGACGGCCGCGAAGAGGTACGCCGGGAGCACATTGGGCCCGATTCCGGGAACGCTCCGCTGGATCATGAACGGCATCACATTGATGGCGGCTCCCAGCATCGAGCAGATGCCGGTCGCCGCGAGCCCCATGAGCCCGAGTTCCCGGACCAGCCCGGTGGCGGGCCGGGTCCGTGCCGGCGCCTTCCGATCGCTCATCGGTTGCGGTTTCCTCCGTGGGCTAGAACCAGCGCCGCATGAGCCGCGGCTCGACTTCGATCACCTCGCCCTTCAGCGTGTCCACCACCACCCGCACCCAGCCGATGTCCGGGGAGCCGAAGGTCTCCAGGCGCGTCAAGTTCGCGAGCACCCGCCCCTTTTCGTCGGTCAAAGGCTGGTCCATTCGATAGGTGTGGGTGTCCCCGTGGATCAAGAGAACGTCCCCGGGGAAACCGCCCACGTGATCTCGCAACGCGTTGACGAAGGGTTTGTAGGCACCCCCGCCACCGCTCTCCAGGCGAACGTTGGCGTGAACCGCAAGCACGATCCCGGAGGCTCCGGTTGCCCGCGCCTCGCCAAAGACGGTGTCCATCCACGCGAGCGCCGCATCGCTTCGGCGGACTACCTCCCGGTCGTGCCGGTGGTCGCGGCCCGGGAACTGCGCCGTGCCGTTGAAGGTCCCGACCACATGCAGGGTGGCAAAGACGAAGCCGCCCCGGCTCCAGCGCAGGTTCTCGGGGAATTCGGCAAAACCGGGGTCCTTCGCCTGCGAAGTAACGGCCATCGGGAATGCGCCGAGGCTGGTTGCGGGATCGTCAAAGAAGATCCCTCGTAACATCGCCAGGCGTTCGAGCGGATCGTAGCCCCCGGCATCCTGGGCGTGGCAATCTGCCCACTCGTTGTCCCCCGGAGTGTACACAACCGGCACGCGCACCGCGTCCAGTCGCGCGCGGCGGTCGCGCAGCCGCTCGTCCGCGCAAGACCCCCCCAGGATGTCCCCGATGTGGATCAGGAAATCCACCTCGGCGGACTCGGCGTCCGCCAGCAACCGGCGGGCGCGAGCCTCCTCCCACATGAAATATGGCCCGTCTCCGTAGATGCCGAAGGCGAAGGCACCGGCAGTGGGGCGATCAGGGGGAGGAGGGTCGGAGCAACCGGAAAGCAGCAGTGCCAGTCCCAGCCACGGAAAAGGGGTCGCGGCAAGCCGCCGACCCAAGGTCATGAGCAGGCCGATTGCCGGCGACCTTCGCCCGTTCCTGCGGGGAGTCCTCCCGAACCCGCCGCGCTCTGGCTCCGCCCCCATGGGCACTCCCTTGCAACAGCCGCGACAAGAAGACGCTCCGCCCGCCCCATGCCGGCTCGCCCCGCTCGCGCGAGCCGGCAGCACACGGCGGGGTGAGCGTCGCACCTCGCCGCAGCAATGGGGGGAGCATCCTCCGGGCGCGAAGAGTAGCGCGGGCGCCCGCGCCGTGCCAGATGTCCGGAAAGCGCCCCAACTCAGGTCCCCGCTCGCCCGGCTCCACACCCCGTCCCCCGAGGGGATCCGCCTTCTGGTACGGATTTTGTTTGGATGATTCGGCGTCGAGGCGTGCATCCGAAGGGAACGCGCGCCAGCCCTGCCACTTCAACACGGGAGCAGAGCCATGAGCAAACTGTCGCTTCCGTTGGTGCTGACGGGGGTCCTCGTCACGCCAGCCAGCGCAGAGATGCCTTCCCCGGCCCTCAGTCATGCCGGGGTGGCCGAAGATATTGGCAGTCAGGTACCCTGAAGCCGGGGTTCGAGCGGGATCCTTCGCGAGGAAGCCAGACCGGGTGCATCCATATTCGTCCAGCCGGGCGAGACCAAAGTCGTGCTTCTCCTTGAGGAGGAGCTGTCGTCCAGGGAAAATCGGGCCGGCGATGTCTTCCACGCGGAGGTGGCGGAGGACGCGCTGGCTGACGACGGGCTGATTCTGGTGCCCATCGGCAGCCGCGCGCGCGGGCATCTTTCCGAGAGCGGCAACGGTCAGCTGGAGAATGTGCATCCGGCTTTGGATGCCCTGGTCGTGGATGATCAGGAGATCGCGGTCAGCGCGCGCGTGGTGGCGGCCCGTACCGAGTACGTACAGGCGCAGAGCAGGACCGAGGCGGTGGCCAGGGTTGCGGCCGGGACCGCGCTGGGAGCGGTCCCGGGCCGGCTGTTGGGGGGTGACGGCAAGGGTGCCCTTTCCGGCGGTATCCACGGTGCCGCGGTGGGAGCGGGGCTCGCGCTCCTGCACCACGAAACCTACCCGGTGCTGCCGGCAGGCTCGACGATCGTGGTTGTCGTGGACGAGGACGCGCTGAGGCCCCGCTGCCGCTAGCCTGGCCGGGAGACGTTCGTCCGGTCGGTTCGTCCTGCGCCGCGGGGCCATCGATCCTCGCGCACAGTGCCGCCGACCCGTGGACACGGTGACGGCGGAGACCATCCGCCGGAGGCGGTCGTCGCCGGGGTCGAAGTGCGGCTCGGGTCCGATGCGCGTGCTAGATGCAACGAACGTATCTTGATGGGTCGACCTCCGCAGGCGCTTCCGGGGCTGGTTGGATGCCACGGATGCGCCAGGACGGCAGGATGCCAGCCCGGCAGGCCGAGGAATCCGGACAAGCCGCAATGCTAGACGATCGTTTGACCGAGCAGCGCAACCCCCGGTCGCGCCGCATCGACCAGTTGTCCGCCGGGGAGATCGTGGCGCTGATGAACGCCGAGGACCGCACCGTGGCCGCCGCGGTCGCGGAACAGGCTGCGAACATCGCGCGGGCGATGGAGATGGCCCGCAATGCCTTCGCCCGCGCAGGCCGGCTGATCTACGTGGGCGCGGGAACTTCGGGGCGACTGGGGGTGCTCGACGCCGCCGAGATGCCCCCGACCTATGGTACCGACCCGGCGATGGTGGTTGGCGTGATCGCGGGTGGCTACGGCGCCCTGGTCCGGTCGCGCGAGGGGGCCGAAGACGACCCGTGCGACGGAGCCCGGGAGGTGGACCGCCTCTCCGTGGCCCCCGTCGACTTCGTGCTGGGCATCGCCACCTCCGGCACCACGCCCTTCGTGCATGGCGCACTCGGGCGGGCTCGCGCGCGCGGCGCCCGGACCGGCTTCCTGTTGTGTACACCTCCGTCCTCGGAGCTGCTCTCCGCCCACGACGTCGTTATCGCCCCGCTGGTAGGTCCCGAGGTCATCACCGGATCGACCCGCATGAAGGCGGGCACCGCCACCAAGCTGGTCCTGAACACCATCACGACCGGCGCCATGGTCCTTATGGGAAAGGTCTACGGCAACCTCATGGTGGATCTGCAAGTGACCTGTCAAAAACTCCAGGACCGGGGCGAGCGCATCCTGATGAGCACTCTGGGGCTCGACCGGGGGCCGGCACGGGAGCTGTTGAAGGAGGCCGGTGGCCACGTCAAGACGGCCATCGTGATGGCGCGGCGGGACGTAGCCGCGGGGGAAGCGCGCGCCCTCCTCGATGAGAGCGGGGGAAGCGTCGCAAGCGCCACCGGAAGTGCTGCATGATTGCCGGCGGGGCGGCCCGCGGCGGCGAACGGACGTCACGGGGACTGCCGCCCGCCCCGTTTGCGGCGGTTCGGCCTTGAAGGTTCTGGGGCTGATGTCGGGCACGTCGCTCGACGGGGTGGATGCCGCCCTGCTCGAGGTGGGCGGAACGACCGCGGAGACGTTCTCGTGGCGGTTGCTGGGATTCCACAGCGAGAGCTACCTGCCCGGGGAGCGGGACTCGATCCGCCGCGCGATCGAGGGTGGCGGGGCGGCCGAACTGGCCCGCCTTCACGCCACCTTGGGAGAGCGCTTCGCACGCTGCGCGCTCGTCGGTTGCCGGCACGCGGGAGTCGACCCCGAGGCGGTCGCGGTGATCGGTTCGCACGGGCAGACCGTGTGGCACGATCCGCCGGCGGAGGGGGGACGAGGCGCCACCTTCCAGCTCGGGGATCCCGCCACCATCGCCGAACTCACCGGAATCCCGGTCGTCAGCGATTTCCGAACACGCGACGTAGCGGCCGGAGGCCACGGCGCGCCACTTGTCCCATGGCCGGACCAGTTGCTGTTCTCCGACCCCGACCGGCCTCGAGCCCTGCAGAACCTGGGAGGTATGGCCAACGTCACCTGGCTGCCGGCAGCTTCGAGGAGAGAAGCGATCCTGGCCTTCGATACCGGGCCCGGAGTGGCGCTCATCGACACGGTCGCGGAGCTGGCCACAGGGGGCCGGCGGACATTCGACGTCAACGGCGAACTGGCCGCGGCCGGAGAGGTGGACACCCGCCTTCTGGATCGACTCCTGGAACACCCGTTCGTGCTTCGGGCGCCGCCCAAGTCAACCGGCCGCGAGGTATTCGGCAGCGCGTTCGTGCACGAACTGGTGGCGGCACGCGCGCCGCGCGCTGGCCGCGACTGGGCCGACCTGATCGCGACCCTGACGGCCTTCACCGCCGCCTCCATCGCCGCCGCCTATCGCCGGTGGGTCGTTCCCAGGGGCGTGAGCGAGGTGCTGCTCGCCGGCGGGGGCGCCCTCAACCCGGTGCTTGCGGGAATGATCTCGGACCGGCTCGCCCCTCTCCCGGTGCACGACCTGTCGGAGCTGGGTCTGGACCCGGAAGCGCGCGAAGCCGCCTGCTTCGCGGTGCTGGCATGGGCGTATCTTCGAGGCATCCCGGGCAATGCGCCCGCTGCCACGGGCGCGTCGGGCGCCCGGGTTCTGGGCTCCTACACCCCTGGGAGGGCGTCGCGGATGGAGTGCCGGTCGGGCCCGGACGCAGTGGACCGATAGAGCACAACGAAAGCAGCCGCAAACGCGGCATGTTCGAGAAGCCCGCGGTCGCGCTCGCTCGCCGGCGCGAGGGAGGAGAGGGCCCGGACCGTCGCTGGAGTGATGGGACGGATGACTCGCGGGAGACCTCCCCGAGGTGCGGCGGCGTACCCCGCCGTGCTGCACAGGGCGATATGCAGCAGCCGGCCAGGCGGGAGATGGCGGACCAGAACCGCGAGGGCCAGCCCCTGGCCTGCGCCTTGCATGAGTTCGAGGCCCAGGCCCGGATCGTCCCGTGACGGTGCATCCCCCGCGAGCAGGGTTCCGAGCGAGCGCGTCGCCAGAGCCGCTCCGACACCGGAGAGCATCGCCCGCAGGAGGTCCACTGGGACGGGGGCGCGACCGACTCGCTTTCTCGCCGCCCGCCGAGCCAGGCTGTCGGCTTCGCGGAGCAGGTACCGCCAGGGAAGGGAAGAGGCGAGCTTGCGCGCGACGGCGAGCTCGCTCCCATTTCCAGACCGGAGTGGCGCGCGTCTTCCGCCGGGCTGCCCGTCGTTCCCGGGCGCCGGGCCCAGACGCGCGGTCTCCCAGACATAGCCCAGCCGATACCAGATATTCGTCTTGGATTCCATGATGCGATGACAACCTTTGCGCCCCGTATTCCTCACAAGAGTGACGACCGCGGTCGTGCGTTGACAAGGTCGCTCCCCCTGTTCCTGTTCCTGGCCGGGGCGCTCCTGGCACCCATGCCGGCCGTCTGCCAGGTGCCCCCGGACGAGAACTGGCGCACGCTGGACACCGAGCACTTCCGGATCACCTTTCCCGACGCCCTGCATCCGCTGGCGAGCCGGCTTGCCGACCGGGCGGAGGCGGCCTATTCGCAACTGGCGGCGTCTTTCAGCGCGCCTCCGCGGGGCGCCATCGACATCGTGCTCACCGACCATACGGACTACTCCAACGGGTTCGCCAATGTCGTCCCCAGCAACCGCATAACCCTGTTCGCACGCCCCCCGGCCGACGGACGTTCGCTCACCTACTTCGACGACTGGATGGAACTCGTGGTCACGCACGAGCTGGTTCACGTGTTCCACCTCGACCGTGCCGGCGTGCTAGGCCGGGTGCTGCGCTTTGCGCTCGGCCGGTACCCGGCCACCTGGCCCTTCTTTCCGGGGCGCGCGACACCCACATGGCTGACCGAAGGAGTCGCTACCTACTACGAATCGACGCTGACCGACGCGGGCCGCGTCCACGGAACCTGGCAGGACATGGTGCTCCGCACCGGCGTGCTGGAGGACGGCCTCGAGACCCTGTCCATGGCCTCGGGCAGGAGTCCGGTGTGGCCTGCGGGCCATCGTCCCTACGTCTACGGCTCAGAGTTCTTCGACCACCTGCTCGAGCGCACGAACGGCCAGGGCATGCGGGAGTTCGTGCAGGAAGTGGCAGGCCAGCTGGTGCCGTACCGGATCGACGCCGCGGCGCGCTCCGCGTTCGGCGTCTCCTTCTCGCAGGCGTGGGAGCAGTGGAGCGCGGCCGTGTCCGACCAGTACGGGGCGCTCGCCGATTCGCTCGCGGGCCTGCAGCCGGTCACCACCGGAGAGGCCATTACCCGCGGGGCGCGCGAAGCGCTCTATCCCCGCGTTTCCCCGGACGGCGCGCGCCTCGCCTTCGCGCGCGCCGATGGGCGCTCGGATGCACACTTGCGGCTGCGGGACCTGGAGGATGGCGAAGAACTCAGGTTCACCCGCACCAACGGCACGTCCACGTTCTCCTGGACTCCGGACGGGGGAGTGGTCCTCGCCCAGCTCGAGCTGGTGGACCGCTACCGCATCTATTCCGACCTCTACCGCGCCGATCCGGACGGCCGCGTGACGCGCATCACCCAGCGCCGGCGGCTGGTCTTCCCCGACGTGCGCCCGGACGGCGAACAGCTGGTGGCGGTACAGGAAGGAGGAGGCACCAACCAGCTGGTTCTGGTGGAACTGGCGACCGGAGAGGTGAGCCCGCTCATTGACGCGGATCCCGACCAGCACTGGGCCTTTCCGCGCTGGTCGCCGGACGGGGCCTGGATCGCCGCATCGCAGTGGCGCTCCGGGGGACGCTTCGATGTCGTCATCCTCGACGCCGCCGGCGAACTGGTGACCCGGGTCACCGACGACCGGGCGGTGGACGCGAGCCCCGCGTGGTCGCCAGACGGACGCACACTGCTGTGGTCCTCGGACCGAACCGGAATCACCAACCTGTTTGCGGCCCCCATCGATGCGAACGGGCGCGCGGGGGCGGTGCGGCAGGTTACCAACATCCTCACCGGAGCCACCCATCCAGCCGTCGACCCGTCGGGCGACTGGATCTACTACTCCGCCTACCACCACGACGGCTGGGACATCGAGCGCATGCCCTTCGCCCCCGAGGAGTGGTTCGAGCCCTTCGCCACCGACCCCCGCTTCCTCCCGGGTACCCAACGTTCCCCGGACCGCTACGCGGCCGCGACAGAGGCCGAGAGCAGACCCTACCGACCTTTCCGCTCCCTCCTTCCGACCTACTGGCAGCCGCTCTATTCCGCGCCTCGCAAGACACTGACGAGGGACGTCGTCGGCCGCGGCTACGGATTCTCGACTTCCGGACGGGATCTGGTCGACCGGCACGCGTTCTGGACCTGGGGGCGCTTTGTGCCCGAGAAGCGCCGGGGGGAGGGCCGATTCGGGTATACTTCGCGGGTGCTTGGCGATCCGGTCGTGACGGTATCGCTGGGCCAGCTCCATGATCCCGCGGGCGCCACGCTGGGAGAGCGCGAGAACGGAGACGTGGACACGCTGTTCGTGGTGGACCGGGAACGGCGGCTGGACCTGAGCGTGGATTTTCAGCGTGCGCGTTTCCGCAACCGTTTGGGCCTCACCCTGGGGGCCAGCCACAGCTGGGTGTCCTCCGAACTGCTGGACGCCACTCTCGAACCCTCCACCGTCTTCCGGCTCACGCGCCCCATGCGCCGCACCGGCGAAGTCTCCGCCACGCTGGGTTTCACCACGGCGCGCTCCTACGCCATGTCGATGACCCGGGAAAACGGCGTGTCCGGCTTCGTGCGGGGTCGCGCCGCGCGGGTGCTGGATCTGCCGGAAGAACTCGCTGGCGACCGCTCCGCCGACGAAGGCTTCGAGGAGCTGACCGGACGCCTTTCCCTGTACAAGGCGCTCGGCGGCGACGGGTTCGCCCAGCAGGTGATTGCCCTGCGCGCGAGCGCCGGCGCCGCCCGCGGACCCGGCGCCGACGGTTTTCACTTCGAGGCGGGGGACGCCGCCGGCACCCGCGAGCGGATCACCGGCCTCGGTCTCTTCGGAGGCTCGCCCCTGCTCTTCCCCCTGCGAGGCTATGCCCCCGCCTCCCGCCGGGGACGTATCGCCTGGTCGGCTTCGGCGGAATACCGTCTTCCTCTCTTTCTCATTCGACGGGGCTTCGGAGCCTGGCCGCTGTACTTCGACCGGACCAGCGCCAGCCTCTTTGTGGATGCGGGCAACGCGTGGGGTCCTGAAGACGCGAGCGGACCCTTCGCCAGCCCGAAACGCGCCACCCTCGCCTCCGCCGGGTTCGAGATCACCGTGAACGCGCTGCCGCTCTGGACCCTTTCCACCGACATCCGCGCGGGGGTGGGCTTTCCTCTGGTCGCGGATGGAGACGATCAGCCCGTGGCAAGGTTCCATCTTCGGCTGGGCTCGGCCTTCTAGAATGCGGAACGCGTCTGCCAAGGGGTAACCCGAGGGTCGGGTCCAGCGTCCATCGTTACATTTCCGGGGCAACGCCTGTGCCTGTGCGACGATGTTGCGCGCGCGAGACGGGTACCGTATGGTTACAGGCAGTACCCGACATACGGCACCCTGAAGACGTGCACTCCACTAGATGCGGTGGTCCTCGGGGTGTCGCGCAGTTTCCACAAGCCAACACAATGGCCCTCACGTTTTGTGTGTGTTTTGCACAAAGCGGGGGCCGTTTCCACCCGTGTTATCCACACTGCTCAGCAGAGAATACGGCATGCCTACCCAACGATATGATTCTCCGGACGCGCTGCCCGCGCACGACGTACCCCCCGACGATCTTCCGCGAGCGACGCTTTCGGAGAACGCCCGCATCGTGCTCGGGCTCCGGTACCTCAAGAAGAACGAAGAGGGCGAGCCCATCGAGGAACCCGAGACCATGTTCTGGCGAGTCGCGCGGGTGATCGCTGAAGAGGATCGGCGCCACAGGGCTTCGGACGCGGTGATCGAGGAGGTCGCGCGGCAGTTCTACGATCTCATGGCGACGGGCACGTTCGAGCCCAACTCTCCTACGCTGATGAACGCGGGGCGTCCGCTCGGACAGCTCTCGGCGTGCTTCGTTCTCCCCGTTGCCGACGCGCTCTCGAACGGCGAATGCGGCATCTACGACACCCTCAAGAGCATGGCGCTTGTCCATCAATCCGGAGGGGGGACGGGATTCTCCTTCTCCCGCCTGCGCACGGAGGGCGATACGGTGCGCTCCACCATGGGGGTGGCTTCGGGGCCGGTATCCTTCATGCGCCTCTACGACGCTTCCACCGAGGTCGTGAAACAGGGAGGGACGCGGAGAGGCGCCAACATGGGCATCCTGCGCGTGGACCATCCCGACATCCGCGCCTTCATCACCTGCAAGGACGACACCTCCCAGGTCACAAACTTCAACATCTCGGTCGCGATCACCGACGCATTCATGCATGCGGCAGCGAGGGGCGAGGACTACGATCTCATCAGTCCGCGCACCGGCGATGTGGTCGGCCACGAGAACGCGCGCGAGATCTTCGACATGATCGTGCAGGGCGCGTGGAAGACCGGAGAGCCGGGCGTCTTCTTCGTCGACCGGGCCAACGAATTCAACCCGGTGCCTGCGCTGGGTGAGTACGAGGCCACCAACCCGTGTGGTGAGCAACCGCTGCTGCCGTACGACGTGTGCAATCTGGGGAGCCTCAATCTCGGGCTGTTCGTGCGCGAGAGCTTCTCGTGGGGAGAGAATCCGGAGGCGGGAATCGACTGGGAGGGCCTCCGCCGGGTCGTCCACCTGACCGTTCACTTCCTGGACAACGTCATCGACGCCAACCGCTACCCGCTGCCCCAGATCACAGAACTCGCCCAAACCATTCGGCGCATCGGCCTGGGCGTGATGGGCTGGGCGGACATGCTGGTGCGGCTCGGGATCCCGTACGACTCCGACGCCGGCGTGGAGCTGGCTGGGACTGTCATGCAGTTCGTCGACGAGGAAGCCAAGGTCGCTTCCGAGCGGCTGGCGGCGAGTCGGGGTGTATTCCCCGCCTGGCCGGAATCCATCTGGGGTCCGGACGAGAGCTGCGCCCGACGCCCCGACGGAAGCCGTATTCGCCCGAGGCGCGCTCTGCGCAACTGCAACCTCGACACCGTGGCGCCCACGGGCACCATCTCGATCTTCGCCGGTTGCTCGGGTGGGATCGAGCCCCTCTTCGCCGTGGCCTTCATGCGCAATCAGGCTAGCGTGCTGATGCCGGACGTCAACGAGGATTTCGTCCGCACTGCAAAGCAGGGGGGGTGGTATTCCGAGGAACTCATGGAGCGGATCGCGGAGGGCGGCCACATCCACCACGACGAGGTCCCCGTGGACGTGCAGCGCGTCTTCGTGACTGCGCACGACATCACCCCCGAGTGGCACGTGCGCATGCAGGCCGCCTACCAGAAGTACACCGACGCCGCCATCTCCAAGACCACCAACTTCCCCCACGAGGCGACTCCCGAGGAGGTCCGCGAGATCTACGACCTGGCCTTCCAGCTGGGGTGCAAGGGCGTGACCGTGTATCGCGACGGGTCCCGGCCCATGCAGGTTCTCTCGACCGGCAAGACCGAGAAGAACCCGGAAGCGAGCGCCGCGAGCGAACAGGAGCTGGCGGACGCCCGCGAGGAATGTCACCGCCTGCGCGGCGAGATCGAGAAATACCAGCAGAGCGAGCGGGCGCGCGACCGTCTGATCGGTGCCGGTCGCCACAAGCGCCAGCGCCCCGCGCTGCTGAAGGGACGCACGGTCAAGATGGACTGTCCGCTGGGTGATCTCTATGTCACCATCAACGAAGACGAGACCGGGCGGCCCTTCGAGGTCTTCTGCACGCTGGGCAAGGCGGGCGGCGCGGCCATGGCCGACGCCGAGGCGATCGGGCGGCTGATTTCGCTCGCGCTGCGATCGGGGATTCCCATTACGGCGGTACGCGATCAGCTGCGCGGTATCTCATGCGATCGCGCGGTCGGGTTCGGGACGCGCAAGGTCCTGTCCGCCCCGGACGCCATCGGCCAGGCGATCGAGTACTATCTTCAGGAGAAGGAAGGCATACAGGAGGAACTCCCCATCCTGAACTCGCCCGCGACCTCGGAGGCCCATGCGGCCGCCCCCGGTTACACGTCTTCGGGCGGCGGCTTCTCCCGGCCCGATTACCTGGGCAGCTGTCCCGATTGCGGCTCCGGCCAGCTCTCCTTCGAGGAGGGGTGCGTGAAATGCCACGTGTGCGGCTTCAGCGAGTGCAGTTGAGCCAACCGCCCGTACGCCGAAATGGTGCGCGTCTCCGCATGTTCGGTTCTTCTGCTGGCTGCGACGCTGGCATGCGCGGGCGAGCCGCGTAGCGAGACTGCCCAACGCGTAGAACGACCGGCCTTCTCGGGCGCGCGCGCCTACGAGTTGGTCGAGGCCCAGCTTGAGTTCGGACCCCGGGTGCCGGGCACGGCGGGTCATGAGGCGCAGTTGGAGTGGATGATCGAACGGCTCGCTACGCACGCCGACACGGTTGTAGTCGACCGCTTCCGCCACGTCACGACGGCCGGCGACACCTTGCCGCTCGCCAACGTCCTGGGGCGTTTCA
Source organism: Longimicrobiales bacterium (assembly GCA_965225805.1). Taxonomy (GTDB): domain Bacteria; phylum Gemmatimonadota; class Gemmatimonadetes; order Longimicrobiales; family Gaopeijiaceae; genus BD2-11. The sequence goes on along the minus strand of OZ245327.1, from coordinate 3,789,290 downwards.
ACGTCGCCGATCCCGACCGGTTGCTATTCCTGGCTCATTGGGACACCCGGCCCATCTCCGACCAGAGCACCGATCCGGAGGACCGCGACACGCCGGTCCCCGGCGCCAACGACGGCGCATCCGGCGTGGCGGTACTGCTGGCGCTGGGCGAACTCTTCTCGCTTCAGCCGCCCCCGGTGGGTGTCGACCTGCTCTTCGTGGACGGCGAGGACTACGGTCCCACCACCGCCGACATGTTCATCGGCTCCTCGCGCTACGCGGACCAGCCCCTGGCCGGCCAGCCGCGCTACGCGGTCCTTCTGGACATGGTCGGTGACCGCGATCCGAGCTTTCCCGTGGAAGAGTATTCCTCGCGCTACGCCCCGCGCGTGGTGCAGCGTGTCTGGGGAGTCGCGCGCGAGTTGGGGTATGGGCGCCTCTTCCCGATGACGGTGCGCTCTCCCGTCCAGGACGACCACGTACCGCTGAACGAAGCCGGGATTCCGGCCGTGGACATCATCGACTTCGACTACGGGCCGGGAAACTCGCTCTGGCACACGCCCAACGACGTCGCGACCAACGTGAGTCCGGCAACCTTGGAGGTCGTTGGCGAGGTGGTTGCGGAAATCGCGTATCGAGGAGGCTGACGCCGTGCCTGAACCCTGTCGCGCGAAGCATATCCTGATGCATAATCCCTCGACCGGCGCGAAAGCGAACGACAACGAGCCGGAGCGAACGACAACAAGCCAATCATCCCGGACGACACCCGCGAGTGACAGCGGATGGACCGTCGAGCGAGGGGCTGGATGAACGACAACGAGGGCATTGGGGTTGCGGCAGTTCAGGCGAGCGCGGTCCCCTTCGACCTGGAGGCCGCGATCGGGAAGGTTGGTGCGCTCACGGCTGAAGCCGCCGGGAAGGGGGCCCAACTGGTCCTATTCCCGGAAGCCTACGTGGGCGGATATCCCTGGGGGCTGGCCTTCGGTACATCGGTGGGAGGTCGCTCCGCGGCCGGACGCAGGACGTGGGATCGATATCTCCGGGGAGCGGTCGAGGTCCCGGGCCCGGCCATCGAGCGAATCGGGGAAGCGGCGGCGTCCAGCGGCGTCCATCTGGCCGTGGGGGTCGTGGAGCGCGATGTGGACTACAGCGGCGGCACGCTCTTCTGCACGCTTCTCTACTTCGGTCCCGATGGCTCGCTGCTGGGCAAGCACCGCAAGCTGAAGCCGACGGCCGCCGAGCGCTTCATCTGGGGTGAGGGCGACGGCAGCACGCTCACGGTTGTGGATACCCCTCTGGGCCGGGTAGGCGGCCTGATCTGCTGGGAGAACTACATGCCGCTGGCGCGCACGGCCATGTACGCCAAGGGCGTGGAGATCTATCTCGCCCCTACCGCCGACGGGCGCAGGCGCTGGCAGGCCACGCTCCAGCACATCGCCCTGGAAGGACGGTGTTTCGTCCTGGGCTGCAACCAGTACGCCACCCGCGCCCAGTACCCTGCCGACCTGGAGATCGCCGGCGAACTCGAGAGCTGGCCGGAACGCCTTTGCGCCGGCGGAAGCGCGATCTATTCACCCGCCGGGGAGTGTCTGGCGGGACCTCTCTGGGACCGGGAGGGCATCCTCTTCGCCCGCCTCGATCCCGGCGAGGTCACTCGCGGGAAGTTCGATTTCGACGTGGTGGGCCACTACGCCCGCCCCGACGTCTTTCAGCTCAGCGTCAACGAAAACCCGTTTCCGCCCGTGACCTTTCACGGCGGTGCCCAACCGACACGCTGACGCAACGCCCCGGTAGACGGGCTCGCGTCCGGAGGCCGAGAAAATGCCTGACACAGCAACGCAAGCGATCACGTCATCCTATCTCGATGAAGCCGACCGATTCGGCGCCCGCAACTACCACCCGCTCCCGGTCGTGCTCGAGCGGGGCGAGGGGGTCTGGGTCTGGGACGTCGAGGGGCGCCGCTATCTCGACATGCTCAGCGCCTATTCCGCGCTCAATCAGGGACACCTGCATCCGCGCATCATCGGTGCCGCGCGAGACCAGATGAAGCGCCTCACGCTGACCTCGCGGGCGTTCCACAACGACCAGATGGGACCGTTCCTGCGGGAACTGTGCGAGCTGACCGGCTTCGAGCGGGCGTTGCTCATGAACACGGGCGCGGAGGGGGTCGAGACCGCCATCAAGACGGTCCGCAAGTGGGGCTATCAGGTGAAGGGCATTCCGGACGACAAGGCCGAGATCATCGTCTGTGAGCAGAACTTTCATGGCAGAACGACGACTATCGTCGGCTTTTCCTCGGAGGTCGAATACCGGAGGGGCTTCGGTCCGTTCACGCCCGGGTTCCGGACGATCCCCTACGGAGACATGGACGCTCTTGCCGACGCCATAAACGACTGCACCGCGGGCTTCCTGGTCGAGCCCATTCAGGGCGAAGGGGGAGTCATCGTGCCCCCGGACGGCTACCTGCGGGCGGCTCGCGAACTGTGCACGCGGCACGACGTGGCTCTGGTCGCGGACGAAATCCAGACCGGTCTAGGCCGTACCGGACAACTCCTGTGCTGCGACTGGGAGGATGTGCGACCCGATATGCTCATTCTGGGCAAGGCGCTTGGGGGTGGCGTCTACCCGGTGTCCGCGGCGATCGCCGACGCGGAATTCATGGACGTCTTCCGCCCCGGAGACCACGGCTCCACCTTCGGCGGCAATCCACTGGCGGCCGCCGTCGCGCGCGCATCTCTGGCGGTCCTCGTCGATGACGGTCTGGTGGAGCGATCCGCCCGGCTCGGCGAGTGGTTCATGCAGCGCCTGCGCGCGATCGACTCACCTCACGTTGAAGAGGTGCGCGGCCGCGGGCTGATGATCGGGGTGGCCATAAGAAAGTCGTCGGGCCCCGCCCGTCCGTTCTGCGAAGCCCTCTGGCACAGAGGCATCCTGGCCAAGGAGACGCACGAACAGGTCATCCGCTTCGCCCCCCCGCTGGTCATTCGGCGAGAAGAACTGGAGGAGGCGCTGGTTCACGTGGAGGCGGTGTTGACGAGTTGAGGCGGGATCGTCGGATCAGCCCGGTCACCACTCGATTTCGCCTTTCCGGGAGGTATCCACCTGCTCGGCCTCCCCGTCGCCAAGCAGCACCTGCTCGATCTGCTCATACAGGAACTTCCTTGAGCGGGCTTCGCGCGGGTCCAGCCCGTAGTGGTTGATCAACAGGGTCTGGTGTTGAAGCCAGTCCGCCCAGCAGAGCTGGCAGATCCGGCGAAGCAGCTGTTCGCCCAGTTCCGTCCGGAAAGGGGCCTTCTCAAGCGCGGCGGACTCCTTGCCGCAACGGTGGCAGACGATCGTATTCACAGGCTGGTCGGGTAGCTGTCGATGTGCGCGGCTCTGGTGGAAAACAGGTGCCGCAGGGAGCGGGACTCAAGGTGCCAAACCGCGGGCACGTTGGAAACCCCATCGGTTTATTGTAATTTCCGGGTGTTTGGGCGAAGGCGTACCGGCGTCGGCAGCCCGGTTGTGGCGGCCGCACCACCGTTCACCAAGGTATGGACCGTGGCGATTCTCACCAAGGACCAACTGGCGCACATCCAGAAGCGGCTCCTGGAGGAGCGTGCGCGATCGCTGAAGTCGTTGGGTCTTTTCGACCGGATGGCGAAGGCGGACCGGCAATCGGGTGATTCCAACCTCGCCGCCTACACCGACCACATGGCGGATCAGGGTACCGAGGCCATGGAACGCGAGAAGGCCGCGCTCTTCGCAACCAAGGAAGGCCGGTATCTCTACCGGATCGAAGACGCGCTTCGCCGACTCTACTCCGACCCGGAGAACTTCGGTCGCTGTCAAGCTACCGGAAAGCCGATCGACTTCCGGCGGTTGGATGCGCTCCCGCACGCCCGCTACTGCATCGAATACAAGCGGGAACTGGAAGCGCGGGGGGGATAGCGCGACAGCTGCTTCAAGCGCTCACGAAGCGTCCTCTTTCTCTTCCGCTTCTTCTTCCTCTTCCGTGTCGTGAATCGGGCTGGTTATGCGCCAGAGCCGTTCGATCTCGCTACGGATTTCCCGGACGCGACCTTCTAGCGGCTGGTCGCTCAGGTGATACCTGGCCGCGCTCAGGGAGCGGTAGGCTCGCCACAGCGCGGACGAAGCGGGCGTCTGTTCGTGACTGCGACGTCTCTTGCCCTTGAGGCGCGCAAGCAGCCACTCGGTCATCTTCTCGTCGAGGAGCATGAGGTTGCCCTCGCCGGCCGATTCGTCGCTCAGAAACCTTGCGAGCTTCTTCTTGAAACTCTTGGGTACTCCCGCAACCACATAGACCGAAAGGTCATCCCTTTCGAGAAAATCCGACGTCATCACATCCCCGTCATGGAGCGAAACAAGTGCCGCTCAGGTTCGCAATGCTTACGGTCGTAAGCGCCTAACATAGGCAAAACCAGGGGGTGTTCGCCAGTCCATAGCTCCGACTCGGTCATTTCACCTGTGCAGGACATCGAGGGCCAGGCTTCCGAGCGCTTCCATCTGCCAGGCGCGAACGTGGGGAACCCGGGCGAGCTCGCCCGGCGACCGGGGTTCGGCCCGCACGATCTCCAGGATGGTCTTGTTCGGAAGCAGGAGACCCGGATCCAGCCCGAGTTCGCGTGCCCTGCGGGTGCGGGCCAGGCGCAGCTTCTCAGCCCGTTGCTCAGCTTCCGGCTGGAGCCGCGGAGACCACCCGTGGCGGCGTCTCGGACACGGGGCGATGCGCGCTTCGGGAATCGAATCCGCCCGGTTCAGATGCTCCAACAATCTTCCCCCGGTGGTCCGGGCCAGAGCGCGCGACAAACCGGGCCGTCGACCGAGTTCCCCGACCGAACCGGGCGGCGTCTCGGCAAGCTGAATCAGGACATCGTCAGCGGCAACGCGGAAGGGGGCCCTGTCCCTCCGCCGAGCGATCTCATCCCTCCAGGTCCACAGCGCACGCAGCCGCTCGAGCGCACGCGGGGTCAGACGGCGCGCCTTCTTCAGACCTGCCGCCGGATCCGACTCGGGACTCTCCTGTTTCCACTCGATTCGCTCGAGCCAGCGGAATTCCTCGCCGGCCCAAGCCAGGCGTTCCCTGTCTCCGAGGCGCTCCCGCAGGATGTCGGCGAGCGGCCCAAGATAGCGCGTATCGTCGGCGGCGTATTCGAGCATTTCCGCCGGCAGCGGGCGCATCGCCCAATCCGCCCGCTGGTACTTCTTGCGCAGATGAACTCCAAGGAAGCGTTTCAGCAGCGCGGACAGTCCCAGCGCCTTCTCTCCCAGGAACGCGGCCGCAACCTGGGTGTCGAAGACCCCTCGCACGCCAATCCCCAAGTCTCGTGACAGGAGGCGCAGATCGTAGCTGGCACCGTGCATGAGGATCTCGCGTCGGGGATCCTCCAGGGGCGGGCCGAGCACAGTACGGGCATCGTATGCGAGCACGTCAACGAGCCACGTGTCCTCCGGGGTAGACACCTGTGCCAGACAGAGCCTGTCGGAATAGCGATGAAAACCGGCGGCCTCGCAGTCGAGCGCGATCCAGTCGCAGGATGCCAGCGGGGCCGCCAGCGAGGCGGCGGCGTGCGAGTTGGCGATGTAGTGTACGTTCATAGGTTGTGACGGCGTCGGAACCCCGGGACAGGCGCGGGAACCCCGCGGTCCAAGCCCCAGCGTCGGAGCCACGCGTCTCCGGAGGGCAGGATCGTGTGAATTCCGCAGAACCAAACTAGCTTATACCACCCCTACATCGGGCGCGGCCGTCGGCCGGGCCACCCACGCCGTGTCGGCGAGATCCGGAATCCAATGCTAAGAACCAAGTTAGTGTGCACGCTGGGCCCGGCCACGTTTTCGGCGGGGATGATCCGGCGGCTGGTCGATTCGGGAATGACGATGGCGCGCCTGAACATGTCCCACGGCCTGCGCGAGGATCAATACGAAAATGTCACCCTCATCCGTCGCGCCAGCGAGGAAGCCGGCACGCCGGTTTCGATTCTGGTGGATCTGGGGGGGCCGAAGATACGCGTTGGCAAGCTGGCTTCTCCTCTTTTTCTGGCGGAAGGCGCAGAAGTCGTGATCGCCCCGCAGGAGGCGGCGCTCGAAGGCGAGATCCCGACGACCTACGCGCGTCTGGCCAGCGACGTCGTGATCGGAGACCGCGTGCTTCTCGACGACGGCCTGCTCGAATTGTGCTGCATTGGCAAGGGCGGAGGCAAGGCCCGCTTCGTGGTGGAGTGTGGTGGTCGCCTGAGCAGCTTCAAGGGCATGAACGTGCCCGGCGCCAACCTCAGCACCCCCTCGCTCACCGAACGCGACAAGAAGGACCTCGACTTCGCCTTGGAAGCCGGCGTCGAGTACGTAGGTCTGTCGTTCGTGCGCCGGAGCGAGGATATCGAGGAATTGAAGGAGCGAGTCGCGGGGCGCGCCCTGGTGGTGGCCAAGATCGAGTTGGCGCGCGCCCTGGCGTCGATCGAGGAGATCGTGAAGGCGACAGATGCGGTCATGGTCGCTCGCGGCGACCTGGGAGTGGAACTTCCCTTCGAACAGGTTCCGCTAGCGCAAAAGCGCATCGTCCAGCTGGCCAACTACTCGGGTCGCCCGGTGATCATCGCCACGCAGATGCTCGATTCGATGATCCAGAGTCCACGTCCGACGCGAGCCGAAGCCTCGGATGTCGCCAACGCGGTTCTGGATGGCACGGATGCCGTGATGCTGTCCGGCGAGACCGCAGTCGGGGAGTATCCCCTGCAAGCCGCGGAAGCCATGGTGCGCATCATCGGCGAGATCGAAGGCTCTGGCGTGCTCGCACGCGGACCCCGCTACCTCGCAAGTCCCGACGAGTGGAAGCGCGGGGGCGCCACACGGCGCGAACATGCGGTGGCGTCGTGCACGGTAGACGCGGTTCGTCAACTGGACGCGCCCGCGCTGGTCGTCATCACCAGCAGTGGTTTCTCCGCGCGCCTGGTTTCATCCTACCGTCCGCCGGTCCCGATCTTCGCGGTAAGCACCGACCCTCGGACCTATCGCCAGCTTGCACCTGTCTGGGGGGTCTGGCCGACGCTCGCGACCGACGTGCCCGTGAACTATTCCGCGCTGTCCGCCTACGGGAAGGAGGCGGTCGTGCGCGCGGGGGTCGGAAGACCCGGCCAATCGGTCGTGGTTACCGCCGGATACCCGTTCCACGAGCAGGGATCGACCAACACCATGCGCGTAGAACAACTGTAGCAGCCCGTGGACGAACTCCTCCCGGCATTCGAGCGGCGATGCATCCGTGCTGGACCGCGTCGCTCTGCGTTGCTTTTCGGCCCAATAGCGCTGCTATTCGGCCTTCAAAGCGCCTTGCCAGCCCGGCGCCTCGCCGCTCTCGGTGCTCGCGCGGATTCATCCACGGACTGTCAGCAGCCCGTGGACGAACTCCTCCCGGCATTCGAGCCGCGATGCATCCGTGCTGGACCGCGTCGCTCTGCGTTGCTTTTCGGTCCAATAGCGCTGCTATTCGGCCTTCAAAGCGCCTTGCCAGCCCGGCGCCTCGCCGCTCTCGGTGCTCGCGCGGATTCATCCACGGACTGTCAGCAGCCCGTGGACGAACTCCTCCCGGCATTCGAGCCGCGATGCATCCGTGCTGGACCGCGTCGCTCTGCGTTGCTTTTCGGCCCAATAGCGCTGCTATTCGGCCTTCAAAGCGCCTTGCCAGCCCGGCGCCTCGCCGCTCTCGGTGCTCGCGCGGATTCATCCACGGACTGCCAGAAGTTTGCATGTCGTTCTCGCTGACCTTCCTCGGCACCGGAACCTCCTACGGCGTGCCCGTCATCGGATGTCAGTGCGATACCTGTACCTCGACCGATCCGCGCGACAAACGCATGCGGCACGGCGCCCTGCTGCGCTTCGGCGAGCGCCGGCTCCTCGTCGACACGCCTCCGGAGCTCAGGCTGCAGCTTCTGGCTGAGGGGGTCTCCGCCCTGGACGCGGTGTGGTTCACGCACGCCCACGCCGACCACATTCACGGCATCGACGACCTGAGGGCGTTCACGGCTCTCTACGGAGCGCGGGTGAGTGCCTGGATGCACCGATCGGTAGCCCGTCAGCTTCGACAACGCTTTCCCTACATCTTCGAGGCGCGTGCCCGTGTCCCGGGCGGGCCGTACATCCCCGAACTGGACGTGTTTACCTTTCGCGAGGGGAGCCCGGTGGAGATCCTCGACCACGCCTTCCTGCCTTTGGCGGTGCCGCACGGGGGGATCTCCTCGTACGGCTTCCGCGTCGGGGGGCTCGGCTATGTGACCGACGGCAAACGACTGCCCAGGGCAACACTGGACGGGCTGAAGGGGGTGGATGTACTGGTGCTCAACGCGTTGTGGTTCGGAGATCCCCATCCGACCCATTTCAACATTGAAGAAGCCGTCGCCGCAGCTCGGGCGGTTGGTGCGCGGCGAACCTATCTCACCCACCTTACCCACCGGGTCAGGCACGACGATCTCTGCCGCCGTCTCCCCGAAGGCATCCGGCCCGCGTTCGACGGCCTCACCTTGAAGGTGGGAGACGCCGGTGCGGGGCCTCGCCGCTCTCCGACTTCGACCGCGCTCACATGAGCGGTCTCACCGTCGACTACCGCAACCTGCTCGCTGTCGGCGGCGTCGCGGACGGCGTCGATCCGACCCGACTGGCCGGAGACCTGGGAGCGCGCTTCCGGCGGGCGCACGAAGATGTGGTGCGGGCGCGCCGGAACGGGAGCATGGGCTTCTTCGATCTGCCCCACGCCGGGGAAGCCGCGGCCGCCATCCGGCGCAAGGCCGCGCGGCTGCGGGGGCGGTTCGACGACTTCGTGGTTCTCGGCATCGGCGGATCCGCGCTGGGAGCGCGCACTCTGCGCGACGCGCTGTCGGGGCCCAGGCCGGGGGCCGGCGCCGGCGCCGGTGACAATCGCTACCCCCGACTCCACGTCGCCGACAACATCGATCCGCACTCGATGGCGGCGTTACTGGGGCGCCTCGACATGAGGAGGACGTTCTTCAACGTGGTCAGCAAGTCGGGGTCGACCACGGAGACGTTGGCCCAATACCTCGTGGTGGCCGAGCGCCTCGCTCGCGCGGTCGGGCCGGATCGCGCGAGCGAACACTTCCTCTTCACTACGGATCCCGCCGAAGGCCCGCTGCGCCGGCTCGCCGACACAGCCGGCATCCCGACCCTCCCGGTGCCTCGCAACGTCGGCGGGCGCTTCTCGGTTCTTTCGGCGGTCGGCCTGTTTCCGGCTGCGGCGGCCGGCATCGACGTGACGGCGGTGCTCCGGGGCGCTGCGCGCATGGAGGAGCGCTGTCGCACGGCCAGGCTGCTCAGGAACCCCGCGGGCATGCTCGCCACCCTGTTGCATCGCGCCGACGTCGAAAGTGGACAACGTGTGCACGTCTTCATGCCCTACTGTGACGGCCTGCGTTCCTTCGCGCTCTGGGCGCAGCAGTTGTGGGGCGAATCGCTGGGCAAGACCAGGAGGCTGGACGGCCGGCTGACGCGCACCGGACCCACTCCTCTGCCGGCGATCGGCGCGACCGATCAGCACTCGCTCCTGCAGCTCTTCATGGAGGGCCCGGCGGACAAGGTCGTGTGCTTTTTCACCGTTGACGCGGCCAGCGACCCGATTCCGGTACCGGACTTGCATCCTCGGATACCCGCCTTCGCGTCCCCGGGCGGTCGCACGCTCAGGGAACTCATTGCCATCGAGCATGCCGCCACCGCGGCCGCGCTTCGGAAGCAGGGGAGGCCCAACCTGACCATTCGGCTGGCGAGGCTCGACCCGGAGACGCTGGGGGAACTCATCCTGCTGTTCCAGGCGGCCACCGTCTATGCAGGCTTTCTCTACGGCGTCGATCCGATGGTGCAGCCCGGCGTGGAACTGGGCAAACGGTATGTGCACGGCCTTCTTGGGCGACCGGGCTACGATCCGCCCCCGCTGGAAGAAGCGGATCACGAGTGGCGGGTATAGGAGGAGGAAAGGCAGCGGAACAGGGTGGGCTTCGGCCCACGGAAACCGTAGTTTGTATCGGGAATGGACCGGTCGCGGCCACTAGCGGATGCTGCGGCGCATTTCACGGAGACGCAGGATGCCTCAAGGCGAGGATGCACCGCTCGTCGTAATCGAGCGGGACAAGGGTTCGAGCACGGGTGCTTTCCTGCTCGGCGCATTGGTGGGTGCCGGAATCGCACTCCTGCTCGCTCCCCGGTCCGGCAAGGAGACCCAGGAGCAGCTGAAGACCCGGGCGCGCGAGTTGCGGCAGGCGGCCCAGGAGCGGGTGCGCGCAGCCCAGGAAGAGCTGGAGGAAAAACTGGGCCGGGCCGGCGAACAGGTCCGGGATCAGATCGAATCGGTGAAGGGAGCCGTGGACGCGGGTCGCCAAGCGGCGCTCGACGCACGTGCCGAACTGGAAGACAGGATTGCCAACTCAAAGGCTGCCTACCGGGCTGCGAGTGACGCCGCAAGACGAGTCGTCACGGAGTCGGGAGACCGCTACGAAGGGGAATACGATGACGACGCTGAAGACGAGCCGGCGCCATCTGTGGATTGAGTACGCCAGCGCGGCATGGCTGCGGGTCGGCGTTGTGATGATCGGGGTTTTCGTTCCCGCGGTGACCCAGGGGCAGGCTTTCGACGGCCAGCCGCTCGTGACCGATCGTTCCAGGATGCTCGCCCGCGATGTCGCCGTAGGGACCTCGTTGCTCCCCTCTCACGAGCGTTACGTCATCGTCCACCTGACCGAGAACCGGCTTTTTGTCATGGAGGACGAGCGCGCCATCTGGTCGGCGCCGGTTGGCACGGGAACGGGGTTCAATCTCACCGGAGCGGGCCAGAAGTGGCATTTTTCCACGCCCCGCGGGATCATGAAGGTCCGGCGCAAGGAAAGGGATCCGGTCTGGATCGCGCCCGACTGGCACTTCGTCGAGAGGGGCGTGCCGGTTCCCCCGCTGCAGCATCCATCCCGCCGGATCCCGGGCGCTCTGGGCACCACCGCGATCTATCTGGGCGACGGCATCGCCATTCACGGCACCTTCCGGCCCGAGCTGGTGCTCGATCCCGATCCGGAGCGGCGGCGCATCTCGCACGGGTGCATTCGCCTGACCAACGAAGCGGCCCGAGAACTCTACTATCTGGTGGATGTGGGCACGCCGGTTCTCATCTACTAGCAAGTCTGCGCGCGAACTCTTCGGCGGTGCTGGCAACCATGGCCGAGTCCCCGGACCGGCGGGTCATCTCCCGTAACCGAAAGGCCCGGCACGAGTACGAGGTGCTCGAGACCCTCGAGGCGGGACTCGTCCTCAAGGGGCCGGAAGTAAAATCGGTGCGTGCGGGCAAGATTGGTTTCAAGGACGCTTTCGCTCGGCTGGAAGACCGCGAGGTGTGGCTCTACAACCTGTATATCAGCCCGTACGAGCCGGCGACGCGCTGGAATGCGGATCCGGAGCGTCCGCGCAAGCTTCTGCTGAAACGCTCCGAGATCCGGCGTCTGATCGGCAAGGTGGAGGAGAAGGGGCTGACTCTGATTCCTCTCGACCTGTACTTCCGGCGGGGGTACGCGAAGCTGACCCTGGCCCTTGCGCGTGGCCGCAAGCTCTATGATAAAAGGGAGAAACTGCGGCGCCAGACCCAGGAGCGGGAAGCTGAGCGAGCCATGAGGTACAGGCAGTGAACGGGAGTCGGAAGCCGGGGCACCGGGCCGTCGCGGTCGCGATCGTCTGCGGACTCGCGGCGGCGGGTTGCGCCTATTTCAACGCGCTCTACAATGCCCGGCGCGCCTTCGAGGAGGCGCAGGCCGCCCGCCTGCAGGATCGGTCGGTCGAGGCCGCTTCGGCCTATCAGGAGGCGATCGACATGGCGGCCCGCAGCTATCGGTCGGACCAGACGGGGCGCTGGGCGGATGATGCGCTCTATATCGTCGGGCGAGCCTACTATTACAGTGGGGATTGGGCGCGGTCGGAGGCGGCTTTGCAACGCCTGCTCGCAATTTCGGGCGATTCCGCCCTGCGCGCTGGGGCCCGCGTCCACCTGGGCGGGGTAGCGCTCGCCACGGGCCGTCGCGAGATGGGCCTGCGATTGCTCGACGAAGCGATCGACGAGGTGCCGGATGCGACGCTGCGAGCGGAAGCCCACCTGTGGCGCGCGCGCGCCGGCTTCGACGCCGGCCGCGTGCCGGAAGGATGGGCGAGTCTTGACCGGGCGGAACAAGCTTCCCCAGGACTGCGCGTCCAGGTCGGTCTCGAGCGGCTTGCCCGGGGACTCGGGAACGACCATTTCGAACACGCGCTCTCGGGGGCCGCGGCCGTACTCGAGGAGGCCTCCGGGGAGTCGTGGGCCGATACCGTCTTCGCGAGCGTGGAACAGGCCTCTGCCCTGTGGGGGGCTGAACGCGCGGCATCAATGCTCGCCGCGGCCAGGCGTAGCGGATGGGCGCCCAAGGCGCGTGACCGGGCCCGCCTGCTGCGCGCGCGCATGCTCGCCCGCTCCGGTGATACGTTGGCGGCGACCGAAGAGGCCGGGGATGTGGCGCGTGGGGACACCAGAACCGCGCACGAGGCAAGAATAGCCCTCGCCCGCTGGCGGCTGAGATCCGTCGATCGCCTCGAAGAGCTGGTCGAAGTGCGGGCGATTCTGCTTCCGGCCCTTGGGCTGCCCGAAGCTCTGCGGCTGATCGACTACATGGAGCATGTGGGGCTGTTTGTGGAAAGAGCGGGCACGGCCAACGACCACCTCGCCCTGTTCGCGGGAGCCGAGTTGGCGCGCGACAGCCTCGGCTCGCCGCGGCTGGCAGGGCAGCTCTTCACGCTGTACGCCGACCGGGATCGCGGGTCAGCCTGGGAGGGCAAGGCCTTGATGGCGGCCTTGGAGCTGACGGACGAGCCGGGCGCGCGCGAGCTGCTCACCGGTCGTCTGGACCGCTTGCGTGACAACATCTACGTGCAGGCGTCGAGGGGAACCGTGGCCAGGCCGACCGACTACGCCATAGTGGAGGGCCGGTTGGGTGTTTCGCTGGCCATCCTTCATCAGAGAATCGCCGCGGAAGCCCTCAATCTAGATGTCGCGGTGCGCGAAACCGCGCGCACGCTGGACAGCATCCGGACCGCCGAGGCATTGAGACGCCGAGTCGAGGCCGGCGATTCCCTCCTGCTGGACTCGCTACGCATGGACTCGCTGCGACTCGACTCGCTGCGCGCCGACTCGCTGCGTCGAAATGCACCCGGCGCCACCCCGACCGACGCATTCTTCGCCCCCGACACCATTTCACAGGCGGACACGGCCCGCGCGCAAGACTCCCTCCCCCGCCGGGATACTCTGCCTCGACGAGACACAGTGCGAGCTTTCCACCAATCAGCCGGGCAAGGACCATCCGCGCCGGAGGACGACGGGGGCACAGGTGCATCTTGAACAGGAGCTGTTCGGGGCGAGGTTCCAGAACCCGGTTATGCTCGCAGCCGGCACCTGTGGCTTCGGGGAGGAGTTGGCGGGCGTGATTGAACTCGACCGACTGGGTGGCCTGGTCACCAAGTCCGTGACCCTGGAGCCGCGCGCGGGCAACCCCGAACCGCGCGTCAGCGAAGGTGGCGGCGTGATGATCAACTCGGTCGGACTCGCCAATCCCGGTGTGGAGCGGGTCAAGGCCGAGAAGCTGCCGTGGCTGGCGTCCCGCCTGCGTCGCGCGCAGGTCTTCGTGAGCGTAGCCGGCCATGCGGTTGCCGAATACTGCGAGATCGTAGCACGTCTCGACCCGGAAAAGGGGTTTCTCGGTTTCGAGCTCAACCTGTCGTGCCCGAACGTCCCGCTGGACGGCATGCCCTTTGCGCTTGATCCCGATATGCTGGCGACGGTCGTTGCCCGCGTGCGAGAACGCACCGCCCGCCCGCTACTGGTAAAACTGGCTCCCAACTCGCCGGACATTGGAGCGGCGGCGGCGGCGGCGGTGGCGGCCGGCGGCGACGGGGTTACCCTGGTCAACACGATGCCCGGAATGGTGATCGACCCGGAGACAAGGCGCCCCAGTCTTGGGGCTGGTGGTGGCGGGCTCAGCGGGCCCGCCCTGCTCCCTGTAGGGGTCCACGCCGTGTGGCAGGCGAGCCGCCGCGTCTCAGCCCCGCTGGCTGGAGTCGGCGGTGTGCGCGACCATCGGGATTGTGTACAGTATCTGCTCGCGGGTGCTTCGCTGGTCCAGGTGGGCACCGCCACCTTTGCCGATCCGCGGGCGGCCGCCCGTATCGTCCGCGGGCTGAGTGCCTACGGCCGTGAGCTGGGGATCGGCTCGGTCACCGAACTGGTGGGCACGGTCCGGTCGCCGGCCGGCCCGGTTCCCTTCGCCCGACGGGAGGCGTGCGCGACGTGAGCGGCATCATCCTTGCTTTGGACTATCCCTCGGGCGACCGTGCGCTGGAGCTGGTCGACCTCCTGGCCGAACGGGTCGGTTTCTATAAGGTCGGGCTGGAACTCTTCACCCGGGAAGGCCCTTCGGTCGTCGAGCGTCTTCGCGAACGGGACAAACAGGTGTTCCTCGACCTCAAACTGCACGACATTCCGCGAACCGTTGCGGGAGCCGTGGCCGCCGCCGCGGAGCTGGGCGCGCGCTTCCTGACGCTGCACACGGCGGGAGGAGCTCGCATGATGGAGGCTGCGGCCGCCGCTGCAGGGGGCAGGATACAACTCCTTGGAGTTACGATGCTGACGTCCCTGGGGGAATCCGCGATTCCACCCGGGTCGGATGGCGTGCGCCTCTCGCTCGAGGACCACGTCGTGCGCCTCGCCGGAGAGGCAAGGGCGGCCGGGCTCGACGGGGTGGTTGCATCTCCTCTGGAGGCGGGGGCCCTCCGGCGGAGCTTCGAAGAAGGGTTTCTGCTGGTCACTCCCGGTATTCGTCTGCCGCATCAGGCGCGCCACGACCAGCGCCGGGTCGCAACCCCCCGTAGCGCCCGAGAAGCCGGAGCCGACTACCTAGTCATCGGGCGTGCAGTGACGGATGCGTCTGATCCTTCGGTCGCTCTCGATGCCGTCGAGTACGACCTGGCCCCAGCAGCCCGGGGTTCATGTTGAAGGCCGAGCCTTCGAAGCGCGCGGGTTGGCCGGGCGGCGTTCTTGTGCTGCTTGCCCTGCTTTGCACTCCTTTCCCGGGAGCGGTTGCGGTCCCGGCACGCCAGGCATCCCTCGAGGGGGCCGCCGCCAACCTGGCGCGCATGTGGGAACGAGGCTCCACGGACCTCTTCTCGCAGGTACTGGTAGCCGGCGGAATCCGTTTGCGGGTGAGGGGTGAAGACCACGTCTCGCTCTCGCGGCGCCAGGCAGTTGCCGTCCTGCGCGACTATCTGGGGAACCACCGGACCGAGTCAACGCGGCTGGCGCGGGTCGCCGAAGTCGGGGGATCTCCTCTCCAGGGGTACGCCGAACTCCGCTGGGCCGTCGTGCACGAAGGAGCGTCCCAGGCGGTCGAGCACAGTGTCTACGTCGGCTTCGTTCGCGAGGACGAGGTCTGGCGTGTCTTCGAGGTCCGCGTACTCGAATGAGTGATCTTCCCGAGCTTACAATCCTCCTGCGGAGACCGGTATGAGCCTGCGCCTCCATGACACCCTGTCGCGCTCGCTCCGGCCGTTCGAACCCCTCCGGCCGGGGCGGGTGGGAATCTATGGATGCGGCCCCACGGTTTACGGGCGCGCGCACATCGGCAACTTCCGCGCCTTTCTGGTCTACGATCTGCTTCATCGCTATCTGGAGTGGCTCGGTTACGAAGTCCGCTTTGTGGTGAACCTCACCGACGTGGACGACCGGATCGTGCAGCTCGCCGCGGACACCGGGCAATCGATCCGGGAATTCGCCGCCCCGCACGTGGAGTCGTTCCTCGCCGATGCCGACACCCTCGGAATGCGCGCTTTCGACAGCCATCCCCGAGCAACCGGCTACATTCGCGAGATGACCGAATTCGTGTCTCGGCTGATCGAGCGGGGGCTCGCCTACCCGACTTCCGACGGATCCGTGTATTTCAGGATTGTGGGTTTCCCGGAATACGGCCGGCTCTCGGGTATCGACCCCGACGCCTTGCGCCCGGGTGAGCGGGTAGCCGACGACAAGTACGAAAAGGACGACATCCGTGATTTCGCGCTCTGGAAAGCGGCCAAGCCGGAGGACGAGCAGGCGTACGCCGCGTGGGATTCTCCCTGGGGCCGAGGCCGGCCGGGATGGCATCTCGAGTGCTCGGTGATGGGGTTGAGCGAGATCGGCGACACCCTGGACATACATCTGGGCGGCGAAGACCTGGTCTTCCCCCACCACGAGGACGAGATAGCACAGTCGGAAGGCGCAACCGGCAAGATCTTTGTGCGCCACTGGATTCATGTGAAGCATCTTCTGGTGGAGGGCCGGAAGATGTCCAAGTCGCTCGGCAACACCTACACCCTCCCCGAGCTGACCGAGAGGTTCGAACCGGCTGCGATCCGCCACCTGCTTCTGTCCGCCCAGTACCGTAGCGAACTCAACTTCACCCTCGAGGGGCTGGAGGCTTCCCGCCAGGCCGTCCAGCGCCTGCTGAACTTCCGGGACCGCCTGACCCGGGCGCCCATCCGGCCCGATGCCCCGCCCAGCGGGATCCACCGGCTCGCCGCCGAGGCTCTGATGCGCTTCCGCGCGGCAATGGACGACGATCTCAACACCGCGCGAGCCCTGGCCGCCCTCTTCGTCTTCGTCAAGGAGACCAACACCGTTCTGGACCAGGCGGCCAGCGGGATTCGCCGAGCTGATCACCAGTCGGCGAAGGAGGCTCTGGCTTCCATGGACGAGGTTCTGGGCGTGCTGAGCCTCGCACTGACCGAACGCCGGGTGGACGAATCGGCACGCCATCAGATCGACCGGCTGGTTGCGGAACGCAACCTCGCGCGAGCGCGGCGCGACTTTGTGCGGGCGGACGTCATCCGCGACCAGTTGGCGGCGGAAGGAATCGTGCTCGAGGACTCCCCCGACGGAACCCGCTGGAAGCGCGCAGGCTCCAGAGCGGAGTCGGCCGCCGCCCGGTGACCATTGACTTCACCGGTAGTGCCGGATAGCAGTAATGGCCCGCTGGCGTAGCTCAACTGGTAGAGCAGCTGATTTGTAATCAGCAGGTTGGGGGTTCGAGTCCCTTCGCCAGCTTGCCGCCTTTCGACCCGGTAGCTCCGCGTGGCTCGAGTTCGCGTGTTGCGCTCTCGCGGAGAGACCCCTTCACACTCGCGTCGCGGCACCAAGCCCACCCCTTTGCCTGCTCCCCGCCATCCGTTATCTTTCGAGGCTTGATCGTAAAGGCCTGCCTCAGGTGCCCGAGGGCATCCTTGCTCCGCAGCCAGAGGTGCGAGGGGGCGCTCCGAACACAGGAGTTTTCGAGAGAAATGCTCGGTGGGGTACCGAAGCGGTCAAACGGGGCAGACTGTAAATCTGCTGGCTCATGCCTTCGGAGGTTCGAATCCTCCCCCCACCACTCGGCGCTTCGCCGTCCAAGTTACGAAATGAAAGTTCACGCGGGAGTAGCTCAGTTGGCTAGAGCATCAGCCTTCCAAGCTGAGGGTCGCGGGTTCGAGTCCCGTCTCCCGCTCTTAACGCTGACCGAGGAAGGGAACAGCGCTCTGGTAGCTCAGGGGTAGAGCGCTTCCTTGGTAAGGAAGAGGTCCCGGGTTCAAATCCCGGCCAGAGCTTGCCAGGGCCTCCGGGGCTCTGATGCGACGATCACCTGAACCGAATGGAGTGAGGTAGCGGAGAAATGGCAAAGGAGAAGTTCGACCGGACAAAGCCGCACGTGAACGTCGGCACCATCGGGCATGTTGACCACGGGAAGACGACGCTGACCGCAGCGATCACCTTTACCCAGGCCAAGAAGTTCGGTGGCGACGCGGTCGCTTTCGACGAGATCGACAAGGCTCCAGAGGAGCGGGAGCGCGGTATCACGATCGCGACGGCACACGTTGAGTACGAGACAGAAAACCGTCACTACGCCCACGTGGACTGCCCGGGCCACGCCGACTACGTGAAGAACATGATCACCGGCGCGGCCCAGATGGACGGGGCGATTCTGGTGGTGTCTGCCGCGGACGGCCCCATGCCTCAGACCCGCGAGCACATCCTTCTGGCCCGCCAGGTCAACGTACCCTACATCGTCGTCTTCCTGAACAAGGTGGACATGGTCGACGACGAGGAGTTGCTCGAGCTGGTGGAGCTCGAGGTGCGCGAGCTTCTCTCCGAATACGACTTCCCCGGCGACGACATTCCCGTCGTACAAGGAAGCGCGCTCAAGGCGATGGAGGCCATGGGAGAGGGAGCGGACGTCGACTGCGTCCAGGAGCTCATGGATGCGATCGACTCCTACATCCCCCAGCCCGAGAGAGACATCGACAAGCCGTTCCTGATGCCGGTGGAGGACGTGTTCAGCATCACCGGACGAGGCACCGTGGCCACCGGCCGCATCGAGCGCGGCGTGGTGAAGGTCGGCCACCAGGCGGAAATCGTCGGAATGGACAGGGACCGCAAGACGGTCGTAACCGGCGTGGAGATGTTCCGCAAGCTGCTCGATCAGGGCCAGGCGGGCGACAACGCGGGGCTGCTGCTGCGGGGCGTCGGCAAGACGGAAATCCAGCGCGGCCAGGTGCTTGCCGAGCCCGGTTCGATCACGCCGCACACCCACTTCAAGGCCGAGGTCTACGTGCTGACCAAGAGCGAGGGTGGCAGGCACACTCCGTTCTTCGACGGCTATCGCCCGCAGTTCTACTTCCGCACCACCGACGTCACGGGCGCCACCAAGCTCCCCGAAGGGGTCGAGATGGTCATGCCGGGCGACAACGTGCAGATGGATGTCGAGCTGATCACCCCCATCGCCATGGACAAGGAACTTCGGTTCGCGATCCGCGAGGGTGGGCGCACGGTCGGCGCGGGCGTCGTCACCGAGGTGGTCGAGTAGTCCCGTGGCCAGGGACCGCGTGATCCTCGCGTGCGAGGAGTGCAAGGAGCGCAACTACACGACGAAGAAGAACAAGCGTCTGCACCCGGGACGGGTGCACTACCGGAAATACTGCCCGCGCTGCCGTACGCACACCGGGCACAAGGAAACCAAGTAGCGAACCCCAAGTAGCAGGATGCCCAACATCATCGAGAATTCGACACAGTTCGCGCGCGAGTCGTGGATGGAGTTGCAGCGCGTCACCTGGCCCGATTCGGGACAGCTGCGCAACGCAACGTGGGTGGTGATCATCTTCGTGATTGTCATCTCGCTCGTCATCTTCGCCATGGACGGTGTCGTGCGCTTTGTCGTGAACTTCATCATGGGCATCTTTGGAGCGTGACGGACCGATGGACGAGTCCAGGTCCAAATGGTACGTGATCCAGAGCTACTCTGGGCACGAACAGAAGGTCAAACGGTTCATCGACCACAAGATCGAGGAAGGCCACAACCCCGAGATCCTGCGAACTCTGGTACCCACCCAGGAAGTCATGGAGATCCGCAACGGGAAGCGGGTTCAGGTCACGCGCCGCCTGTATCCCGGGTACGTTCTGGTGAACATCGGGGTTGGCGACGATGTGTCGCTGGACTCCCGGACCATACACGCCATCAACAGCATCAAGGGGGTCATCAAGTTCGTGGGCGGGGGCAGGAAGCCCCAACCCCTGAGCGACGAGGAGGTGCGCAAGCTCCTCGGCATCGAGACCGAGGAAGAAAAGGAGGCGCGAGCGGAGATTCCCTTCCAAATCGGGCAGGCCGTGGAGGTTACCCAGGGTCCCTTTACGGACTTTTCCGGAACGGTCCAATCCGTTGATGCGGACAAGGGGAAAGTGAAGGTGGAAGTCTCGCTCTTTGGCCGTCCGACTTCCGTGGAACTCGACTTCGCTCAGCTCACGGGATACTGAAGCCGGTGTTGAGTGCTGGAACCGCATTTCCAGCCGACAAGGCGCCCGCCGGGATGCGGGGGCAGCCGGAATTGACTTCGATCAGGTGATGTAAATGGCGAAAAAGGTCATCGGATTCATAAAACTGCATGTGCCCGGAGGGCGAGCCAATCCGGCTCCCCCGGTTGGTCCCGCCCTGGGTCAGCACGGCGTAAACATCATGGAGTTCTGCAAGCAGTTCAACGCCAGGACCCAGCAGCAACAGGGCACGACCATCCCGGTGGAGATCACGGTGTTCGCCGACCGGTCGTTCAGCTTCATCACCAAGACCCCACCCGCGTCGGTTCTTCTCAAGAAGGCGGCCGGGCTGGAGAAGGGGTCCGGCGAACCAAACCGTGAAAAGGTCGCGCGGGTGACCGCTGACCAGTTGAGAGAGATCGCGGAGGCCAAGATGCCCGACCTGAATGCGAGCGACATGAACTCGGCCATCCGCATGATCGCCGGAACGGCGCGCTCGATGGGCATCGACGTAGTCTGGTAGGCCCGACGAACCACTCGCTGCGAGCCGCCACGAGTGGGAGGGTCATACAAGTCGGCTCAACCCCATCATGCCAAGACGCGGAAAGAGAATCAGGGCCGCCCGAGCCCGGGTCCCGGCGGGAGTTACCCACTCCGCCGCGGACGCCGTCGCTCTGGTGAGGAGTCTGTCCTTCGCCGGGTTCGACGAGTCCATCGAGGTGGCCGCCCGGCTCGGGGTCGACCCCCGGAGGGCCGATCAGATCGTGCGCGGCACAGTCGTGCTTCCCCATGGAACCGGAAAACAGATGCGTGTCCTCGTGGTCGCGCAGGGCGAAAAGGAAAAAGAGGCCCGCGACGCCGGCGCCGACTATGTGGGCGCCGAGCATCTGGACCGCATCAAGCAAGGATGGCTGGAGTTCGATGCCGTGGTCGCGACTCCCAACATGATGGGCCGGGTGGGTCCATTGGGTCGCATCCTGGGGCCGCGCGGCCTCATGCCGAACCCGAAGGCGGGCACGGTGACCTTCGAGGTCGGTCGAGCCGTCTCGGAGATCAAGGCCGGGAAGATCGAGTACCGCGTCGACCGCACAGGTAACCTGCACGCCCCCATCGGCCGGATATCGTTCGAGGACGCGAAGCTGTCGGAAAACCTGAGTGCCTTCATGGACTCGGTGTTGCGCGCGCGGCCAGCCGCCGCGAAGGGCGCATACGTAAGGAGCGTGACGCTCTCGAGCACCATGGGGCCGGGAGTGCCGCTCGACCCGAACCAGTTCGGGCGGAGCTGACCGATGAAGAAAGCCGAAAAGCAGGCCTTCACAACAGAGTTCAAGAGCGAGGCGGAAAACGCAGACGCGCTCTACCTGACCGATTTCACGGGGCTGGACGTCAAGTCGATGACGTTGCTGCGCCGCCGGATCCGCGAGAGCGGAGGTCGCTACCTGGTCGTTAAGAACCGGCTCGCGAAGCGAGCGTTCGACGACCTCGAGATTTCGGGCCTGAGCACCCATCTGACGGGCCCCACCGGCATCGTGCTCAGCAAGACGGATGCCGTGGAGCCGGCCAGGGTGCTGGTCGGCTTCGCGAAGGAAAACGACAGGCGTCCCGCATTCAAGGTGGGCGTGGTGGAGGGCAGGGTCATCGGGGAGGAACAGTTCCTCAAGGTGGCGACTCTTCCGTCGCGGGACGTGCTGATGGCGCAGCTGGCGGGGGCGCTCGAGGGCCCCATGGCGGCCTTCGCGGGCGCGCTTGAGGGCAAGCTGCAGGAGTTTGCCGGACTTCTGGACGCGCTGAAGGAACAATTTCAGGAAGACTGAGTCCACGGGAGCCGCACCCGGCTGGTCGCAGCGCGGCAACAGCACGGGCGTACGGCGAGTCGAGTCACCAACCCCCGGCATGCGGGCCGGGACCAATCAGGAGAAAGCAGCGAGATGGCGATCAATCAGCAGGAACTCCTCGATACCATCGGCAACATGACGGTTCTCGAGCTTTCCGAGTTCGTGGATGGGTTCAAGCAGAAGTTCAACGTGACGGCCGCGGTGGCGGCTGCCCCGATGGCTGCGGGCCCGGCGGAAGCCGAAGCCGTAGTCGAGGAACAGACCGAGTTCGATGTCATCCTCGACAGCTTCGGCGCCAAGAAGATCCAGGTCATCAAGGTGGTTCGCGAAGTGACCAGTCTGGGCCTCAAGGAAGCCAAGTCGCTCGTCGACAGGGCTCCCAACACGGTGAAGGAAGCCGTATCGAAGGACGAGGCGGAGCAGGTCAAGACAAAGCTCGAGCAGGTGGGCGCGACGGTCACCGTCAAGTAGTTGCGGCCCGTTTCAGCTTCTCGGAAGGCGGAGTGCGGTTCCCCGGGGCGTTCGCGTTCCGCGGCACCGCTATCCCCGCCTCCGGCACGTGTCGCCGCCGGCCTCTCCGGAGCCGGCGGGCGACATCGTCAGGTGTTTCCCGTTCGACCTGCCGTAGCCAGCCCGTCCGGGCAGGATGCGGCCAAAGGGGGGGTTCTAGTTGGATAGTCGCAACGCCGCTCGGCCCATCGTCAGTTTCGACAAGCTGGATTCGGTTATGCCGATGCCGAATCTTCTGGATGTACAGCTTCGGTCCTTCGGCAAGCTGGTTCACAGCGACACGGTGAACGAGGAACCCTGGGACTTCTCCCTGGACCGTGTGTTTCAGGAGATTTTTCCCATCTCCGATGTGAACGAGAACTTCAGCTTCGAATATGTCTCCTCCAGGCTGGGCGAGCCCCGGTATTCGCAGGAGGAGTGCATAGAGCGGGACATGACCTACGCCGCGCCCCTCAAGGCGACTCTCCGCTTTGTCGTCTGGGAGGATCTGGACGGCGACGAGCGACGCGCGCGTGACATTATCGAGAAGGAGGTCTATCTCGGGGACCTGCCTCTGCTCACGGATCTGGGCACCTTCATCGTGAATGGCGCCGAACGTGTTGTCGTGAGCCAGCTTCACCGTTCTCCGGGCGTAGTCTTCGAGGAAAGCATCCATCCCAACGGCACCAAGCTGCACAGCGCGCGCATCATTCCCTTCCGGGGCTCGTGGGTCGAGTTCACCGTGGACATCAACAACGTGTGCTATGTGCACATCGACAAGAAGAAGTTCCCGGCGACGGCGCTGCTGCGCGCTCTGGGCTTCGGCACCGACGAGCACATCTACAACCTGTTCTTCCTGGAGAAGCAAGTTGCCCTAAACGATCTCCCCGAACCGCTCCAGACCCTCAGCGGCGCCGTGCTGGCGGACGATGTGGTGGATGCGGAGACGGGCGAGGTGGTTCTGGAGGCGACCAGCGAACTCGAGGAAGAAGACATCGAGATGCTGCTGCGGGCGGACATCGACATGCTTCGCGTATACGGCGCCGAACCGGGCCGTGCCGAGAGTCCCATTGTCAAACGCACGCTGGCGAAGGATCCAACCAAATCCGAAGAGACCGCGCTCTTCCAGATCTACTCGCTCCTGCGTCCCGGAGAGGCGCCAAACGTCGAGACGGCGCGTAGCGCGCTGGAGAGCGTGTTCTTCAACCGCCGGCGCTACGACCTCGGCCGCGTAGGACGCTACAAGATCAACCAGCGCCTCGGCCTCGAAACGCCGGCTTCGACCACCGTGCTGACACGGGACGACTTTGTCGCAATCCTGCGCTACGTCGTCGAGCGGAGCGAGGGACACGGTTTCACCGATGACATCGACCACCTGGGCAACCGCCGGGTACGCACCGTCGGGGAGCTGATCGCCAACCAGTTGTCGGTCGGACTTTCGCGCATGGCCCGGCTGGTCAAGGAACGGATGTCGATCAATACCGATCCCAGCAAGATCAACATCGACGACCTGGTCAACGCCAGAACGGTGTCGGCCGTCATCCAGGCTTTCTTCGGTTCATCCCAGTTGTCCCAGTTCATGGACCAGACCAATCCGCTGGCGGAGATGACGCACAAGCGGCGTCTGTCCGCGCTGGGGCCAGGGGGGCTTACCCGCGAGCGGGCGGGTTTCGAGGTGCGCGACGTCCACTATTCGCACTATGGGCGCATGTGCCCGATCGAAACCCCGGAAGGCCCCAACATCGGCTTGATCACATCCCTGACCACCTACGCACGCATCAACGGGCTGGGCTTTGTCGAGACGCCCTACCGCAAGGTCGTGGACGGTCGCGCCACGGGCGAGATCGATTGGCTTTCCGCCAATGAGGAGGAGCAGGCGCGCATCGCTCAGGCCAACGCGCCCCTCAATCGCGACGGCACTTTTAACAATCCACTGGTGCTGTGCCGCGAGCGCGGGGATTTTCCGCTTCTGGCGCCGGCGGACATCGACTACATGGACGTCGCTCCGGCACAGCTGGTCTCGGTAGCGGCGGCCCTGATCCCCTTCCTCGAGCACGACGATGCCAACCGGGCGCTGATGGGATCCAACATGCAGCGGCAGGCGGTCCCACTGCTGTATACGGACGCGCCGCTGGTGGGGACCGGGCTGGAGCGCAAGCTGGCACGTGACTCCGGGGCCGTCGTGACCGCGACCCGCGCGGGCAAGGTCGTGAGCGTCACCGCCGAAAAGGTCGTCATCGACACCGGCACGGTGAAAGTGAAGGAAGCCGACCAGCCCCTCATGCGGCTCTCCCAGTTCGACACCTACGCCCTGAAGAAGTTCTGGCGCACGAATCAGGACACGGCCATCAACCAGCGACCGCTGGTGCGTCGCGGCCAGATCGTCGAAGCGGGTCAGATCATCGCGGACGGGCCGTCGACCAGCTACGGTGAGCTGGCGCTGGGCCGGAACGTCCTGGTCGCCTTCATGCCCTGGTACGGGCACAACTTCGAGGACGCCATCGTCCTGAGCGAGAAGCTCGTCAAGGAAGATGTCTTCACGTCGATTCACATCCAGGAACTGGAGCTGCACGTCCGCGATACCAAGCGCGGCACGGAGGAGATCACCCGGGAAATCCCGAACGTCGCCGACGAGAGCCTCACCAATCTGGATGAGCGCGGAATCGTGCGCATCGGTGCACAGGTGAAGAGCGGGGACATCCTGGTCGGCAAGATCACGCCCAAGGGAGAAACGGAGCTGTCGCCGGAGGAGAAGCTGCTGACTGCGATCTTCGGCGAGAAGGCCAAGGACGTGAAGGACTCTTCGCTGCGGCTTTCCCCGGGAATGTCGGGTACCGTGATCGACGTGAAGATCTTCTCGCGCCGGATCGATGGCCCGCTTCTGGACAAGGAGCAGGGTCAGCGGATCGGCGAACTGCGCCAGACCGAGCGCGAGGACGTCACCCGAATTGCGGAGGTGCGCGACGACGAGCTCAGGGCGCTTCTGCACCTCCAAACGATTTCGCTGTGCCTTAAGCGGGGCGTGATCGAGCCTCTCCTCGAGGAGGGGCGCAAGGTCACCAAAGCGGTGCTGACGGATCTGAATCTGGCGCAGGTCGAACTGGAAAGCCTCAAGGTCCGCAACAAGGCGGTCAACGAGCGCATCCGCGCGGTGGTCGAGGAGTCCCGCCGCCGCATCGAACAGGTGCACATCGACACCGAGGAGCAGATCGACAAGGTCTTCCAGCCGGATGAGTTGCCGCCCGGCGTGGTTCAACTGGTCAAGGTCTACATCGCCCAGAAGCGGAAGATCGCGGTCGGCGACAAGATGGCGGGACGCCATGGCAACAAGGGCATCATCGCGCGTATCGTACCCGAGGAGGAGATGCCCTTCCTGCCCGACGGTACCCGGGTGGAGATCGTGCTCAATCCCCTGGGAGTCCCATCCCGCATGAATGTGGGGCAGATCCTCGAGACGCATCTGGGGTGGGCCGCATGGGTGCTCGGCTTCGGGGCCAAGACGCCTGTTTTCCAGGGCGCCACCGAGGATGAGATCGGCTTGTTGCTCAAGATGGCGGGGATCAAGTGGGGAGCCCAGGCGCTGGGAATCCGTGCCGAGCCTCCCGTAGTCACCGCCACGGACATCGAGCAGCTCACGGGTGCCTCCCACATCCTGCCCGCGCAGGACGCGGGGGGTGTCGCCGGCAACGGTGACTATTCCTCGTTCGGTGTAGGACGGTCGCTCGACGACTACGTCACACTCGATCTGCCGGCGCGGGCGCGGGCGTACTTCGACCGGTTGCGGGAATTTCTTGTGGAAGCAGCCCAAGAGCACGCCAAGCGGCGCGCGATCCCGGTGGAGGCCGCGTTCCCCGCGATCCACGGGCTCGCACGATCGGGCTCCCCGGTGTCGGACGGCATCGATGCCGCCGTCGTGGAGTTCATGAACGCGGCGGGTCTTCGGCCGGAAGGCAAGGCGGTGGTCCGGGACGGCCGCAGCGGGCGGCCCTTCGACTTCCCCGTGACGGTGGGCATGGTGTACATGCTCAAGCTCTCGCATCTGGTGGATGACAAGATCCACGCGCGCAGCATCGGACCCTACTCGCTGGTGACTCAGCAGCCGCTGGCCGGCAAGGCTCAGTTCGGAGGCCAACGTTTCGGCGAGATGGAGGTGTGGGCGCTAGAGGCCTACGGCGCCGCGCACACTCTGCAGGAGATTCTCACCGTCAAGTCCGACGATGTGATGGGCCGGTCGCGCGTTTACGAGGCGGTCGTCAAGGGAGAGAACCTGCCGGAGCCCGGCATCCCGGAAAGCTTCAACGTTTTGGTTCAAGAGCTCAAGGCACTGGGCCTCTCGGTTACGCTCGATCAGGACGACTGAGGTCATGAGCATCGCACTGACAGCCTCACCCAACGGGATGCACGCCATATGATCGATTTTCCCAGGTTTCGCGAGACGAGCAATGCGACCGACTTCGACTTCATCCAGCTGAAGATCGCCTCGCCGCAGGAAATCCGTAGCTGGTCGTTCGGGGAAGTGACCAAGCCGGAGACGATCAACTACCGGTCCTTCAAGCCGGAGCGCGACGGGCTTTTCTGCGAGCGCATCTTCGGCCCGGTTAAGGACTGGGAGTGCTCCTGCGGAAGGTTCAAGCGCATTCGCTTTCGGGGACACGTATGCGACCGCTGCGGCGTCGAGGTCACGCTGTCGAAGGTACGGCGCGAACGCATGGGGCATATCGAGCTGGCCGTGCCCGTTTGTCACATCTGGTTCTTCAAGACCCTGCCCAGCCAGCTGGGATATCTGGTCGGCATGACGCTGCGCGACCTGGAGAAGCTGATCTATTACGCCTTGTACGTGGTGACGAATCCGGGCGGTCAAGATGTCGAGTTCCTCGACCTCCTGGACGAGGACGAGTACTACGACCTGCGCGTGAAGGCTCGCGAGGAGGGCGACGATGACTTCGTTGCGGAAATCGGGGCAGAAGCCGTCCGCACTCTCCTGCGCAAGCTCGACTCCCCGAAGATGAACATCGGCAAGCGCAATTCGGATGGCAAAGGGCTCGACCGCCTCGCCAACTGGCTGCGCCACGAGATCAGGACCGAGACCTCCCAGCATCGCAAGAAGAAGAAGCTCAAGCGGCTCAAAGTCGTGGACGCGCTGCGGAACTCGGGACCTAGCCCGGACCAGCGCAACCGTCCCGAATGGATGGTCATGGATGTCGTTCCCGTCATCCCGCCCGACCTGCGACCTCTGGTTCCGCTCGATGGAGGACGTTTCGCGACCTCAGACCTGAACGACCTTTATCGCAGGGTCATCAACCGCAACAACCGGCTGAAGAAGCTGGTCGAAATGCGGGCTCCGGAAGTGATTCTGCGCAACGAGAAGCGCATGCTGCAGGAAGCCGTCGACGCCCTGTTCGACAATGGGCGCCGATCCAAGGCGATTCGCGGGCGCGGCAAGCGGCCGCTGAAGTCCTTGTCCGACATGCTGAAGGGCAAGCAGGGACGCTTCCGCCAGAATCTTCTGGGCAAGCGCGTCGACTACTCGGGCCGGTCGGTCATCGTGGTGGGGCCGGAACTCAAGTTGCACCAGTGCGGACTACCCAAGGCGATGGCGGTGGAGTTGTTCAAGCCGTTCATCATCCACGAACTCGAGAAGAGGGGAGAGGCCGAGACGGTAAAGCGCGCGAAGAAGATCGTCGAGGCCGACGACCCCAAGGTCTACGAAGTGCTGGAAGACATCATTCGAGACCACCCGGTGTTGCTGAATCGGGCTCCCACTCTGCACCGGCTGGGCATCCAGGCCTTCGAACCGGTGTTGGTGGAAGGAAAGGCCATACGCATCCACCCGCTTGTGTGCGCGGCCTTCAACGCCGATTTCGATGGCGACCAGATGGCGGTACACGTACCTCTTTCGTTCGAGGCGCAGCTGGAGTCCCGGGTGTTGATGCTCTCATCCAACAACATTCTGCTGCCATCGAACGGCCGACCCGTGGCGGCCCCCAGCCAGGACATCGTCATCGGCTGCTACTACCTGACCAAGCCACCGCTCCACATCTCGGATCTGGAGCTGGACGCGAACAACAGCAAAGCTTCCGTTCCGGTTCAGGACAAGGCCAACCGGGAGCTGGATGAACTGTATCGGGACGCGCCCCGTTACAACACGTTCGGGGAAGTGGAGATGGCCGTCGTGACGGATCGCCTGCAGTTCCACTCCCTGTGCTGGTTCTGGGTCCCGAAGAAGGGTGCGGGGAGCGCGGCGCGGGGCAACTGGGTACGGACCACCGCTGGGCGCGTGCTCTTCAACTCCATCATCCCCCACGGAATGCCTTTCGAGAATCGCACTCAGGGCAAGGGCGAGCTCGGAGACCTGGTGTTCCGCTGTTTCAACGAGGTCGGGTTGCTCGCCACCACCCGGTTCCTGGACGACCTCAAGGACTTCGGCTTCCGGTACGCCACGCTGGGAGGGATCAGCGTCGGCATCAGCGACCTGGAGATTCCGGTGAAGAAGACCCTCATCCTGGCCGAAGCCGACAAGAAGGTGGCTCGCTTCCGGGATCACTACGACCAGGGCTTCATCTCCAAGGGCGAACGCTACAACAAGGTGATCGACACCTGGACGCACGCCAACAATGATGTGGCGGAGGAGATGGTGAGCTACCTGGAGCGCTCCCGGGACGGGTACAACCCGGTCTACATGATGATGACCTCCGGAGCCCGCGGGAATCGCGACCAGATGCGGCAGTTGGCCGGGATGCGCGGCCTGATGGCCAAACCGCAGAAGAAGTTGACGGGCGGGATCGGCGAAATCATCGAGTCTCCCATCAAGTCCAACTTCCGGGAGGGCCTGAGCGTTGTCGAGTACTTCATCTCGACTCACGGCGCGCGCAAGGGGCTGGCGGACACCGCCCTGAAGACGGCCGACGCGGGATACCTCACACGGCGCCTGGTGGATGTGGCCCAGGACGTCACCATTGCCGAGGAAGATTGCGGCACGGTAGAGGGCATCGACGCGGTAGCGCTGAAGGAGGGAGAGGACATCATCGAGCCCCTCGCCGATCGCATCGCGGGCAACGTGGCGCTGGAAGATGTCTTCGACCCCTTTGACGGGGAATTGCTGGTCAGCAAAGGCGATCTCATCGAGGAGTCCCAGGCCAAGGCAATCGAAGATGACGCCGGGATTCAAACCGTGCGTATTCGCTCGGTACTCACCTGCGGTGCCAAGCGCGGCATCTGTCAGACGTGTTACGGCCGCAACCTGGCCACCATGCGCACGGTGGATGTGGGAGAGGCGGTCGGAATCCTTGCGGCGCAATCCATCGGCGAGCCCGGAACCCAGCTTACCCTGCGCACCTTCCACATCGGCGGAACCGCGGCCCGCATCGCAGCTCAGACGCAGCGGAAGTCGAAGATCGACGGCGTCATCGGGCTGGAACGGGTGACGATGGTGGAGAACCCCGGAGGGGCGCAGATCGTCACCTCCAGGGAGGGGCAGATCATCCTGAAGACCCCGGCCGGAACCGTCCGCAGCCAGTTGGCAGTCCCGTACGGCGCAACGCTTGCCGTCGGGGAGGGCGACCTGGTGGAGGAAGGCGGGCTCCTCTTCAGCTGGGATCCCTACTCGGAGCCGATCGTCGCGGACTGCGAGGGTACCCTCATGTACTCCGACATTATCGATGACCAGACCATGAGGGAGGAGCTCGACGAGACCACCGGTCGCCGGCAGATGATCGTTACCGAAGACCGCAACAAGAAGCTCCACCCTACCATCGAGATCCGCCAGGGAGACGTGAGGGCCCGGGAGTTCATTATTCCGGTGGGCGCCCAACTTATGGCGAAGGACGCTGAACGGGTCATGCCCGGGCAGACCATTGCCAAGATCAGCCGTGAGGTCTACAAGACCCGGGACATCACCGGCGGCCTGCCCCGCGTGGCGGAACTGTTCGAAGCTCGGCGACCCAAGGACCCCGCTGTCATCGCGGAAATCGAGGGGAGGGTCAGCTTCGGAGACATCAAGCGCGGAAAACGCAAGGTCGACGTGACGCCTGAGCATGGAGATCCCCGCCAATACGATGTTCCGGTCGGCAAGCACCTGCGCGCGCACGAGGGCGACCTGGTGCACGCCGGAGACCGCATTTCAGAAGGCCCGATCAACCCGCACGACATTCTGCGGGTGAAAGGGCCCCGCGCCGTCCAGGAGTACCTCCTCAACGAAATCCAGGAAGTCTACCGGCTGCAGGGCGTCAGGATCAACGACAAGCACATCGCCGTCATCGTCCGGCAGATGCTCAAGAAGGTCCTGATCACCGACTCCGGAGACACCACGTTTCTCGAAGGCGAGAATGTGGATCGGGCGGAATTCATTGCGGTCAACGAGAAGGTGCCCGAGCAAGGCAGGACCGCACGCTCCGCGCCCCTCCTGCTCGGGATCACCAAGGCGAGCCTCACAACCGAGTCGTTCATCTCTGCGGCCTCCTTCCAGGAGACCACGCGGGTACTGACGGACGCGGCCGTGCGGGGTGCGCGCGACCAACTCAAGGGGCTGAAGGAAAACATCATCATCGGCCACCTGATTCCTGCGGGCACGGGGATTCATCGATATCAGAATGTCGAGTTCATGGTCGAGCAGCAGTTCTACGACGAGGAGATCCTGCCACTGGCCGAGCCCGAGGGGCTCCTGGCGGGGTTCTCCGCCGAGGAGACGACTCTCAAGTAGATCATGGTCGCGGAGAGCCTGCGGCATTGACAGAAATGGATTGCATCCCTTACCTTAAAAAGCTGCACTGGATATGCTTGGGGGCGCTTCCCGAGAGGGAGTCCCACATGCAGCCGAACACCTGCCTGGCGGGACGCGAAAACTCGCCATGACGTAGAGGGCCCGACAGCCGAGACCATTCCCATGCCGACCATCAACCAGCTCGTGCGCAAGGGTCGCCGGTCTGTTCGCAAGAAGAACAAGTCTCCGGCGCTCCAGAAAAACCCGCAGAAGCGGGGCGTGTGCACGCGCGTATATACCACGACCCCCAAGAAGCCCAATTCCGCGTTGCGCAAGGTCGCGCGCGTCAGGCTGACCAACGGGTACGAGGTCACTTCGTACATCGGCGGGGAAGGGCACAACCTCCAGGAGCACTCCATCGTGCTGATTCGCGGAGGCCGGGTCAGGGATCTGCCCGGTGTGCGTTACCATGTGGTGCGCGGGACACTGGATACTTCGGGGGTGGGCGACCGCCGCCGGGGTCGGTCGAAGTACGGAACAAAAGAACCCAAGTAACGGCTGATTCGACGATGAACTGCCCCATTCAGAGCCGGGAGCCACTCTTGCCCGCCTCCAGTTCGCGGGAGCGATAGGATCGATTCATGAGCCGTCGCACGCGAGCCGAAACCAGAGAGACAAAGGGAGATCCGCGCTACGAGTCCGTCGTAGCCCAGAAATTCGTCAACGGCCTGATGCTGGACGGCAAGAAGTCCACTGCGGAAGGCATTTTTTACAACGCGCTCACGGTAGTCGAAGAACGTTCCGGCCAGCCGGGACTGGCGGTGTTCAACCAGGCGTTGAACAACGCCAAGCCGGCGGTCGAGGTGAAGAGCAGGCGGGTCGGGGGGGCAACCTATCAGGTGCCGGTCGAAGTCCGCTTGGAGAGACGTCAGGCGCTGGCCATCAAGTGGATGATCGGCTTTGCCCGAAAGCGGGGAGAGCGGTCGATGGCGGGTCGTCTTGCAGCCGAGATTCTGGCCGCGAGCCGAAACGAGGGAAGCACGATCAAGAAGAAGGAAGATACGCACCGGATGGCGGAAGCCAACAAGGCATTCGCACACTATCGCTGGTAGCCAGTCCCGGAGGACGGCGCGCAGGCTAGCGCCGGGGTAGCGGGGGGTCGGAAGAGCGAGCCCTCGCGACGCGACGCAGACGGCTTCCAACCGATAGGCGGGTTGGCTTGACCGATTCTGCACTCGTTGCCTCGGAGTTCCTGCGCTTTTTGTGCGTACGGACTACAGGAAACACCGAAAATGAAGGAATACATCGGATGCCCAGGCACACACCGCTAGAGCGTCTGCGCAACATAGGCATCATGGCGCACATCGACGCCGGCAAGACCACGACCACGGAGCGGGTCCTGTTCTACACCGGCCGGGTTCATCGCATGGGCGAGGTGCACGAGGGTGCAGCCACCATGGACTGGATGGAGCAGGAGCAGGAGCGAGGGATCACGATCACCTCGGCCGCCACCACGTGCGCATGGATGCGCAACGACTCCACCTATCGCATCAACATCATCGATACCCCCGGCCACGTCGATTTCACGGTCGAAGTGGAGCGCTCGTTGCGCGTGCTGGACGGAGCCATCGCGGTGTTCTGCGCGGTCGGCGGCGTCGAGCCCCAGTCCGAAACGGTGTGGCGCCAGGCCGACCGTTATCGCGTGCCTCGAATCGCGTTCGTCAACAAGATGGACCGCGTAGGGGCCGACTTCGAGCAAGTCGTGAGGATGATGCGCGAACGCCTCGGGGCGAACGCCTTCCCGGTCCAGTATCCGCTCGGGGAGGGCGAGCTCTTCACCGGCGTCGTGGACATCGTGAGTCAGAGGTCGATCATCTACGAAGACGACCTGGGTTCCCGCTTCCACCATGGGCCGATGCCGGATTCCATGGCGGACACGATTGCGGTGTGGCGCCACGAGCTCATCGAAGCCGCGATCGAGCACGACGACGAGCTGCTGGAGAAGTATCTGTCGGGAGAAGACCCCACCGAGGAAGAACTCCGGCGGGCGATCCGCGAGGCCACCCTCGGGAGCGACATCTTTCCCGTCTTCTGCGGATCGGCGTTCCGCAACAAGGGGATCCAGGCGCTCCTGGACGGCGTCATCGACTACCTGCCCTCTCCTCTGGACATCCCCCCCGCCGAAGGGCACTTCCGTCAGGCGGGCCGAGCCGACGAGACGCGGGAGGTCTCCGACAACGCTCCCTTCACGGCTCTCGCCTTCAAGATCGCAACCGATCCCTACGTCGGTCGGCTGACCTTCTTCCGCGTATACTCGGGATCGCTGCCGACCGGCAGCTACGTGCTGGACGCCACCCGCAACCGGCGCGAGCGGGTCGGTCGGATCCTGCAGATGCACGCCAACAAGCGAGAAGAGCGCGACGAGGTCTTCGCGGGCGACATCGCCGCGGCTATTGGACTCAAGGGCGTTCGAACCGGCCATACACTGTGCCATCCGAGCCACCCGATCATCCTGGAGGCGATGGAATTTCCGGAGCCGGTCATTGCGGTCGCCATCGAACCCAAGACCCGGGCCGACCAGGACAAACTTTCCCTGGGAATGGCGAAGCTTGCCGACGAAGACCCGACCTTCCGGGTGCATACCGATTCGGAGACCAACCAGACCATCATCAGCGGGATGGGGGAGCTGCACCTCGAGATCATCGTCGACCGGTTGCGCAGGGAGTTCCGGGTCGGTGCCAACATCGGCCGACCCCAGGTCGCATACCGCGAGACGATCCTGGGATCCGCTTCCAAGGTCGAGGGACGGTTCGTTCGCCAGACTGGCGGACGCGGCCAGTACGGCCATGTGGTGATCAACCTGGAACCCGCCGACAAGGGCGCAGGATTCGTGTTTGAAGACCGAATCGTCGGAGGCAGAATCCCCAGGGAATACATCGGTCCGGTGCAGCAGGGCATGCGCGACGCCATGTCCAGCGGGACGGTGGCGGGCTATCCGCTCATCGACATCAAGGTCGAACTCGTGGGCGGGTCGTACCACGACGTCGATTCAAGCGAAATGGCGTTCAAGATCGCCGGATCCATCGCGCTCAAGGCAGGCGTGAGGCGGGCGAAACCGGTCTTGCTCGAGCCGGTCATGGATGTCGAGGTTGTTACACCCGGCGACTACATGGGTGATATCATGGGAGACCTCTCTTCCCGGCGGGGACGAGTCGGCGGCATGACGGAGCGCGGGGGCGCCCGGGTGATCGGAGCCAGCGTGCCGCTGGGAGAGATGTTCGGATATTCTACGTCCCTTCGCTCCATGAGCCAGGGGCGGGCCGTGTACACCATGCAGTTCTCGCACTACGACCAGGTACCACGGTCGAAGAGTGACGAGATCGTCGCAGGCAACGGAGCAGTCTACCAGAAATGAGTGGCCGGATTCGCATTAAGCTGAAAGCCTTCGATCATTGGATCGTCGACCAGACCGCCTCCGACATCGTGCGCACGGCGGAGAAGACCGGAGCCAGCGTGTGCGGCCCGGTTCCGCTGCCGACGCGCCGCGAGCGCTGGACCGTGCTGCGCTCGCCGCACATCGACAAGAAGAGCCGGGAGCAGTTCGAGTTGCGCACGCACAAGCGGCTCATCGACATCCTGGATTCCCGACCCGCCACCATCGACGCCCTCACCAAGCTGGACCTTCCAGCCGGGGTGGATGTCGAGATCAAGGTCGACTAGCAGCCCATGGACAAACTCCCCCCGGCATTCGAGCGGCGATGCATCCGCGCTGGATCGCTTCGCTCTGCGTTGCTTTTCGGTCCAATAGCGCTGCTATTCGGCCTTCAAAGCGCCTTGCCAGCGCGGCGCCTCGCCGCTCTCGGTGCACGGGCGGATTCATCCACGGACTGCCAGGAGGCGGTATGGCGGGATTGATCGGGCGAAAAGTCGGGATGACCCGCATCTTCAACGACGCCGGGCATGTGGTCCCGGTCACCGTGGTGCGCGCGGGACCGTGTCCCGTTGTGCGGGTGAAGTCCGAGGAGACCGACGGATATCGCGCGGTCCAGATCGGCTTCGAGGCCCGCAAGGCCAAGCGTGCGACCAAGGCCGAAGCCGGACATGCCGCAAAGGCAGGGCTCGAGGCGCCACCGCGTGTCCTGCGCGAGTTCCCGATTGCGCAGGGTGAAGCCTTCGAGGCCGGCGATGAGCTCACGGTGGCGCTTTTCGCCAACCAGTCCGTCAAGGTGTCCGGCCGCACCAAGGGGCGGGGGTTTCAGGGCGTCGTGAAGCGGCACGGCTTTGCGGGACCCCCCGCCTCCCACGGGCACCCGATGTCGCGCACCCCCGGGTCGATGGGAGCCGGCACCGACCCCTCGAGGGTCATCAAGGGCAAGAAGCTCCCCGGCCGAATGGGGAACAACCGCAGGACGCTGCGCAACGTGGAGGTTGTTCGGGTTGACCCCGAGAGGAATCTGCTCTTCCTCAAGGGCCCCGTTCCCGGACCGCGTAGCGGCTACGTATTCATCAGCCACTAGAGCCATGCACACGGTGCACTACTACCAAGCTGACGGCAGCCCGGGCGGAGACCGCACGCTTCCCGCCGTCCCGTTCGACGGAATCGTGAACGAGGGCGTTCTTCATCAGGTGGTGCGGGCTCACCTCTCCAATCAGCGGCAGGGAACGGGCGCGGCCAAGAACCGCGCGGCCGTCTCCGGCGGGAGCCACAAGCCGTGGAGGCAGAAGGGCACGGGCCGGGCGCGCCAGGGCACGATACGGGCTGCGCAATGGACAGGCGGTGGGCTGGCCTTTCCCCCCCAGCCTCATTCGTGGCGCACGTCCCTGCCCCGCAAGGTCCGCGCGCTGGGTCGGCGGTCGGCCCTGAATGCGCGCGCGGAGGACGGCCGTGTCCTGCTGATCGACTCCCTCGACTACGAGTCGCCCCGCACCTCGCGCCTGGTTGCCTACCTGGCGGCCATTGACGTCTCGGGCAAGCTGTTGCTGCTGACCGACGGGACCAAGCGGAACGTCTATCTTTCGGCCCGCAACATACCGGGTGTCAGGGTTCGTCCCTTCGGCGAGGAGTCGGCCTACGACGTGCTGTGGGCGGCCACTATCGTGATCGAAGCCGATGCGCTCGAGGGCGTGGAGGCCGTGAATGAGGTGTCCCGGACGGCCGGGAACATGGAGGACGGCGATGCGTGAGCCATGGGATGTAATCGTCCGGCCGGTCGTCACCGAGAAAACGACTGCCCAGATGGAGGCCGAGAACGTCTACTCGTTCATCGTCAACGAAAGGGCCAACAAGATCGATATCGCCCGAGCGGTGGAGGCGCTGTGGGACGTAGCGGTCGACGATGTGCGCACCATGAGGTACGCGGGCAAGATGCGCCGCTCCTTCCTCGGGCAGATGAGCAAGAATTGGAGCCTCGGCCGCCAGCCGTCCTTCAAGAAGGCGGTCGTCAAGCTCGCCGAAGGCGATCACATCGAACTCTACGAAATGGGCTGAGGGCCGGACCATGGCGATCAAGAAGTTCAGACCCGTGACACCCGGTTCCCGCTTCCGGTCGATCGTGAAGGACACGGTCACCACGCGCAAGGGACCTGAGAAGTCGCTGACCGAGTCGCTGCACTCCAAGGGCGGCCGCAACCACCACGGCCGCATCACCGTGCGGCGCAGGGGCGGCGGCCACAAGCGCAGATATCGACGCATCGACTTCAAGCGCAACAAGATCGGGATCGCTGGCCGCGTAGCCGAAATCGAATACGACCCCAACCGCTCGGCGAACATCGCCCTCATCCACTATGCCGACGGCGAGAAGCGCTACATTCTGCATGTGCGTGACCTCGCGGTCGGCGACGAAGTGGTGGCGGGTGGGAACGCCGACATCAAGCCGGGGAACGCCCTCCCCATCAGCCGCATTCCCTTGGGGACGATTGTCCACAATGTGGAGCTGAAGCCCGGCAAGGGCGGCCAGATGGCTCGCTCGGCGGGCGCCGGCGTGCAGATCATGGCCAAGGAGGGAAACCATGTGACGTTGCGTCTGCCCTCCACCGAAGTCCGGCGGGTACGCATGGAGTGCATGGCCACCATCGGCCAGGTCGGCAACACCGACCACGAGCTCACGTCGCTGGGCAAGGCCGGGGCAAACCGATGGCGGGGACGCCGTCCCAAGGTGCGGGGCGTTGCCATGAACCCGGTGGATCACCCGCTCGGCGGGGGCGAGGGCAAGGCCTCGGGAGGTCGGCCCCCGGTCACCCCGTGGGGGAAGCCGGAGGGGAAAAAGACGCGCAACCCGAAGAAGGAATCAAACCGGCTCATCGTCCGGGGGCGCAAGCGGGGCAAGGCCACGCGGTCCTAGGCGAGAGAGAAGCGAGATGAGAGGCAAGAGGAAGCGAACCAGGAAGCCGCCATGCCACGCAGCGTAAAGAAGGGCCCGTATATCGACGAGAAGCTCCTGCGCAAGGTGGAGATCATGAATTCGCGCGCGGAGAAGAGGGTGATCAAGACCTGGGCGCGCGCCTCGACCATCTCGCCGGACTTCGTGGGCCACACGGTTGCGGTACACAACGGCAACAAGTTCATCCCAGTCTACATTACCGAGAACATGGTGGGCCACAAGCTGGGCGAATTCGCTCCGACGCGGCTGTTCCGCGGTCACGGAGGCAGGCTCGCCGACCGGCGCTCCAAAGCCCGATAGAGTTCCATCAGGTCACCCCAGGCACGAATCTTCAGATGCAAGCAAAGGCGGTCGCGAAATACATCGCTATGAGTCCCCGCAAAGTGCGGCTGGTCGTTGACCAGATCCGGGGTCTCCCCGTTAATCAGGCCTACGCGATCCTGCGGTTCTCGAAGAAGGCCGCTTCGGTGCCGGTCGGGAAGACGTTGCGTTCCGCAGTCGCAAACGCCGAATACCGGGCGGAGGAAGAGGGCAGCGTGCTTGACGTGGACGAACTCGTCGTCAGGCAGGCCTTCGTCGATGGGGGACGCACCACGAAGCGCTGGCGGGCTGCGGCGATGGGGAGAGCTGCCCCGGTTCGCAAGCGTTCGAGCCACATCACGATCGTCGTGGAAAGCGAGGAGTAGGACGGATGGGACAAAAGACACACCCTCATGGGTTCAGGCTCGGCATCGTCAAGGACTGGCAGTCACGCTGGTACGCGGAAAAGGAATTTCCCAAGCTGCTCCAGGAAGACGAAACCATCCGGCGGTATCTGGATCGCCGTCTGTCGCATGCCGCCATCTCCCGGGTCGAGATCGATCGCAAGCCCTCGAAGATCGTCATGACCGTCCACACGGCTCGCCCCGGGGTGGTGATCGGCAAGAGGGGCGCGGAGGTGGACAAGCTG
The DNA here is from genome assembly GCA_965225805.1 of Longimicrobiales bacterium. Lineage (GTDB taxonomy): Bacteria > Gemmatimonadota > Gemmatimonadetes > Longimicrobiales > Gaopeijiaceae > BD2-11. The sequence continues at coordinate 3,751,099 of OZ245327.1, read as the reverse complement.
CGCGACGAGCTGGGCGTGCTGACCAGTTCCGAGGTGTCCGTCAACGTCGAGGAGATCAAGCGACCCGAACTGGACGCGCGATTGGTGGCGGAGAACGTCAAGCACCAGCTGCGTCAGCGGATTTCTTTCCGGCGAGCCATGAAGCGCGCCGTTCAGTCCGCACGCCGGGCAGGCGCGGAGGGGATCAAGGTCCAGTGTGGCGGTCGACTGGGCGGGGCGGAAATCGCCCGCACCGAAGCCTATCACGAGGGCCGCGTGCCCTTGCACACCCTGCGAGCGAACATCGATTACGCCAGCGTGAGGGCGGACACCACCTACGGTACCGTCGGGGTGAAGTGCTGGATCTTCAAGGGCGAAGTGGTGGACGACCGGCGCGGTCGGACCTACTCAACGGGATCGTGAGACCGCGGGCGAACAGAACTCGGCCCGCGCGCTGGCGGGCCTTGCAAGGACGATAGGAGATGCTGGCACCGAAGCGGGTCAAATACCGGAAGATGCACAAGGGCAAGATGCGGGGGATTTCGTATCGCGGAAACCGGGTGAGTTTCGGCGACTACGGGCTTCAGGCAGTCGAGTCCGCGTGGATCAGCAACCGCCAGATCGAGTCGGCGCGCGTCGCCATGACCCGGCACATCAAGAGAGGCGGGAAGGTCTGGATCCGCATTTTTCCGGACAAGCCGATCACGTCCAAGCCCGCTGAAACGCGGATGGGCAAAGGGAAGGGCAACCCCGAAGGCTGGGTGGCAGTGGTCAAGCCTGGGCGCATGATGTTCGAAATGGAAGGTGTCCCGGAGGAGGTCGCCAGGCGTGCGATGCAGCTCGCGTCCGACAAGCTGCCGATCAAGACGCGCTTCGTTGCGCGCGAACAGCAGCTGGGAACCTAGGGAGGCCGGGCATGGACATCGACGACATTCGCGATATGACCGACCAGCAGATTCGGGAGCAGCTCGACGAACTGAAGGAGGAGCGGTTCCGTCTCAGGTTCCGCAGCGCGACCATGGAACTCGAGAACCCCATGCTACTTTCGCAACTGCGCAGGGACATCGCCCGGGTCCGCACCGTGCAGCGCGAGCGCGAACTCGAGGCGGCTCTGGCCAGGGCCGAGGAGAACGCTTCATGACGGCGACACCAGGTGCCGCGAGCGGTCAACGCAATCGGCGCAAGACACGAACGGGAGTGGTGGTGGCGGATGTGGCCGACAAGACGGTGACCGTATTGGTCTCGCGTCAGTTCGCCCATCCGCTCTACGGCAAGCAGGTCAGGCGGACCCACAAGTACCACGCCCACGACGAGAACAACCAGTATCGCAGGGGCGACACGGTACGCATCGTCGAGACGAGGCCACTCTCCCGCACCAAGCGGTGGAGGGTCGCCGAGCTGCTCGACCGCGCGGAAGGATAGTGGGGCGATGATTCAACAGGAATCGATGGTCCGGATCGCGGACAACACGGGTGCCAAGAGAGCCCTCTGCATTCGCGTTCTGGGGGGTTCGCGGCGGCGCTACGCCAGCGTCGGCGACTTGGTTGTGCTCACGGTCAAGGACGCCATTCCCAATGCGGGTGTGAGGAAGGGCGATGTAGTGCGTGCCGTGGTGGTGCGGACCGCCAAGGAAGTCCGCCGGCGCGACGGCTCCTACATCCGTTTCGACGACAACGCCGCGGTGCTCATTGACGCCAACGGCGAACCGAAGGGCACTCGGATCTTCGGCCCGGTTGGGCGGGAGCTGAGGGAGAAGCGCTACATGAAGATCGTTTCGCTTGCCCCGGAGGTGCTGTGATTCCGAAACGGTCCGCAATACGCCTGGCCAGGCACAAGCACCGGATTGCGAAGGGCGACCGCGTCCGGGTGATTCGCGGCAACCACCGCGACGAGCAGGGCACGGTCCTTCGGGTGATTCGTGACCGCGACCGGGTGGTGATCGAAGGCGTGAACATGCGAAAGCGCCACCAACGACCTACGGCCGCCAATCCGGAGGGGGGGATCATCACCTTCGAGGCCTCGATCCACCTCTCCAACGTGATGTTGATCGATCCGGCCAGCGGAGAGGCCAGCCGCATTCGCATGCGTCTCGAGGAGGGGGGTGTGAAGGAACGCATCGCGGTCAAGACCGGCAACCCCATCCCGGCGCCAAGGTAACACGGGACAGACAAGGGACGGATTTGGAAGAATGAAGGAGACGCAACCCCGGCTCCGCCGGCACTATCTGGAGAAGGTCCAGCCGAAGCTTCAAAGGGAATTCGGCTTCACCAACGTCAACCAGATTCCGCGCCCGCTCAAGGTGGTGATCAACGTCGGCGTCGGCGAAGCCAGCAAGAACCAGAAGCTGCTCGACAGCGTAGTCGAGGAGTTGTCGGTGATTTCCGGCCAGAAGCCCGTCATCACCCGCGCCCGCAAGTCGATCTCCAACTTCTCGTTGAGGACCGGCATGCCGGTGGGAGCTCGCGTGACGCTCCGCCGCCGGCGCATGTACGAGTTCCTGGACCGCCTGGTCAGCGCCACCATACCGCGCATCCGCGACTTCCGCGGCCTGTCCACGAAGTCTTTCGATGGCCGCGGCAACTTCAGCCTCGGGGTTCGCGAGCAGATCATCTTCCCCGAGATCGACTACGACAGGATCAACCGCATCCACGGTATGGACATCACCGTGGTTACCAGTACGGACAAGGACGACGAGGCTCTGGCGCTGCTGCGGGAGATGGGTTTCCCGTTCCGCGGCTCGCTTCCGGTCATCATCGGCCAGAACGGCGCCGCCTGAGGCGTCGGGAACCCAGGAAGAACGGAGGGACGAGACCCGACATGATGACGGATCCGATTGCCGACATGCTGACCCGCCTGCGAAACGCGGGGCAGGCGGGGCACCGCTGGGCGGACATGCCTGTCTCCAAGATGAAGATCGAGATTGCCCGGCTGCTCGGCGAGAACCACTTCGTCTTCGGCTGCAAGGTGCTCGACGACGGTGCCCACGGGGTTCTGCGCGTCTATCTGAAGTATCGCGAGGGCGGCCCCGTGATCCGGCATATCGAACGCGTCTCGTCGCCCGGAAGGCGGCGCTACGTCGGCCAGAAGGATATCCCCAGGGTGAGGAACGGGCTGGGGATGGCGATTCTGTCGACCTCGAAGGGTGTTCTCTCCGACCGGACGGCGCGCAGGGAAGGAGTCGGGGGCGAAGTGCTGGCGATCGTCTGGTAGCTCGGATTCCATCAACCACGACGGAAAGGTATGTCGCGCATAGGTAAACTGCCGGTCGCCATCCCGGGGGGAGTGACCGTGGACTATCGGGAACCTGTCCTGACGGTCAGGGGCCCGAAGGGCGAGCTGACCCTCGACGTGCACCCCGCCATGGGGGTCCACGTAGGCGAAAAGAAAGTCGTTGTAGGACGGCCCTCGGACGGTCGGACGCACCGAGCGCTTCACGGTCTCACGCGTGCGCTGATCGCCAACATGGTGCACGGGGTGACCAACGGGTACAGCAAGACGCTAGAGATCGTAGGCGTGGGATATCGTGCGCAGAAGAAGGGCAAGGAACTTGTCCTGAGCCTGGGATACTCCCATACCATCGACTATCCGGAGCCCGAAGGGATCACCCTTGAGTGCCCCCGGCAGGACGTGGTCGTGGTGAACGGGATCGACAAGCAGAAGGTGGGGCAGGTGGCGGCGGAAATCCGGTCGTTCCGCCCCCCCGAGCCGTACAAGGGCAAAGGGGTGCGCTATCAGGGCGAACAGATTCGGCGCAAGGCCGGAAAGACGGCCAGCGCCTAGCGCCCCCGGGAGAGCGAGGAAAACGTGATCGTAAAGAGTTCGAAGCTGAGAAGGAGCCGACGCCTGCAGCGTGTCCGCCGGCACCGCCGTGTACGCAAGCGCGTGCGTGGGACCGCCGCGCGGCCGCGGTTGGCGGTGTTCCGTTCGCTGAAGCACATGGAGGGGCAGCTCGTGGACGACGATCTCGGGCGCACCCTGGTCGGGATTTCCACCAAATCCGCAGCTCTTCGTGAGATCGTAGCCGAGTCTCGCAACCCCGGGGTCGAACGGGCCCGCGCGGCGGGCAGGATGCTCGCCGAGGCCGCGTGCTCGAAAGGCATCACCACCGCCGTATTCGACCGGGGCGGCTACCAGTATCACGGCAGAGTGAAGGCTTTCGCCGAGGGCGCGCGCGAGGGAGGGCTGAACTTCTGATGGCCAGAACCAGGAGAATGGACCGCAACCGCTCGCGTGAGAGCGAACTTGTCGAGAACGTCATCCACATCAACCGCGTCGCCAAGGTCGTGAAGGGCGGGCGCCGGTTCTCGTTCACCGCGCTGGTCTCGGTGGGCGACCAGAAGGGCAGCCTGGGCGTTGCCCTGGCCAAGGCGAGCGATGTCGCGGAGGCGATCCGCAAAGCATTCGAACGGGCTCGGCGCAACGTGCAGAAGGTGTCGATCGTACACGGCACCCTGCCCCATGAGATCATCGGCCGGTGGGGCGCGGCGCGGGTGCTGCTGCGGCCCGCGTCGCCCGGGACCGGCGTCATCGCCGGTGGCCCGGTGCGGGCGGTGTTGGAGGCGGCCGGTGTCACCGACGTCCTGACCAAGAGCCTGGGTTCGAACAACCCCATCAACGTGGTTCGGGCCACACTGGACGGCCTGGGGCGCCTGACCACCCCCGAACAGATCGCTCGCGAGCGCGGTATCAGCGTTGAAGAGCTGGGAGGATAGACCCGTGTCCGACACGCCCGGGAGAATCCGGATTACGCAGGTCCGCAGCGGTATCGGGCGGCTGAACAAGCACCGACGGACGTTGCGCGCCCTGGGAATTCGCAGGCACCAGCAATCAGTGGTCCACACGGACTCGCCGGCGATCCGGGGCATGGTCCGCCAGGTCGGGTACCTGGTGGAAGTCACCGAAGTCACCTAACCGACGGAGATCACGCCGATGTCAGAACTTCACCGGCTGAGCCCCGTACCGGGGTCCCGCAGGGCGCGCAAGCGCGTGGGGCGCGGACCCGGTTCCGGGCTGGGCAAGACGGCCGGCAGGGGACACAATGGTCAGAAGTCCCGGAGTGGCGGAACCGTTCCCGCCTGGTTCGAGGGCGGACAGATGCCCCTGCAGCGGCGTATCCCGAAGCGGGGCTTCAAAAACCGGGGACGCGTCGAATACGCGGTGATCAACGTGCGCGACCTGAACCGGCTCGATACCGACCAGGTCACGCTGGACACTCTCGTCGAGTCCGGCCTGGCGGGCGGCGGCCGCAAGCCGGTAAAGGTGCTCGGCACGGGCGAGGCGGAGAGAGCGATGCATGTCGAGGCGCATGCGTTCAGCGCGTCCGCACGCAGGAAGATCGAAGCCGCCGGAGGCACGGCAACCGTGTCTCCGGGGCGCTGACGCAAAATCGCGAGATCTCAGACGGGGTAAAGGATGGCGAACCCGATTCCCAACCTGTTCCGGGTCCCGGAACTCAAGCAGAAGATCCTCTTCACGCTCTTCATCCTCCTCGTCTACAGGCTGGGGGCTCACATTACCGTGCCCGGCCTCGATGTGAACATTCTGCGGCAGCAGTTCGGACAGCTGAGCAATACGCTGTTCGGGATCTACGACATGTTCGTCGGGGGCGGTCTCAGCCGGGCCACCATTCTGGCGCTCGGCATCATGCCCTATATCTCCGCCTCGATCATGTTCCAGCTGCTCTCCGCCGTGGTTCCCACGATCGAGAAGCTGCAGAAAGAGGGCGAGCAGGGTCGCAAGAAGCTCACCCAATGGACGCGCTACACGACCGTCGTGCTGTCCATCATCCAGGCCTACGGTTACGCGGTGTTCCTGTCCAGCATTCCGGGTGCGGTGCGCACGCCTGGCCTGTTGTTCATGTTCACCACCGTCCTCGCGCTCACCGTCGGCGCCGTATTCGTCATGTGGCTGGGAGAGCAGATCACCGAAAACGGCATCGGCAACGGCATGTCGCTGCTGATCTTCTTCTCCATCATCGAGGGATTTCCGGCGGCGATTGGCCGTACTTGGGAATCATTCCTGGTCGGGGAGATCAGCCTTGTGGGCCTGGCCGCGCTGGGTGCCGTGGTCGTGGGCGTGACCGCCGGCGTTGTGGCGATGACCATGGCGGCTCGCAAGATACCGGTGCAGATACCGCGTAAGGTCATGGGTCGCGGGCGCATCCGGGAAGGTCAGAAGAGTTTCGTTCCGCTGCGCGTGAATTCGGCCGGCGTCATGCCGATCATCTTCGCACAGTCGTTCATCATCGTGCCGGGCACGATCGCGGCGTTCTCAAGCGCCGGCTTTCTGCGCGAAATCTCGGACCTCTTCCAGCCGGGAAGCTGGCTATACTACGCGAGCTACTCACTCCTGATCCTCTTTTTCACCTACTTCTACACCGCCATCATCTTCAACCCGGTGGATCTCGCGGAGAATCTGAAGAAGCAGGGAGCGTTCATCCCCGGGGTGAAGCCGGGGGCACGTACCGCCGAGTACATCGACAGGATCCTGACACGCATCACCCTTCCCGGTTCGATCTATCTGGCTCTTATCGCGCTGCTTCCGTTCTGGATCTTCGACTGGTTCAACATCCAGACTTTCTTCTTTGGCGGGACCAGCCTGCTGATCGTGGTCGGCGTGGGCCTGGATACCGTCCAGCAAGCTCAGCAGCACCTGCTTCTTCGCCACTACGACGGTTTCATGAAGAAGGGGCGGGTCAAGATGCGAGGCCGTGGCCGCTACGTCTGATGTGGTCGGCGTGAACTTCGTCTGAGCCTGCCTGACGAGTCATGGTCGCCATCTTCCTCGGTCCCCCCGGTGCCGGCAAGGGTACGCAGAGCGCGAAGCTCATACGGGATCTGGGTTTCCGCAAAATCGCCACCGGAGATCTGCTTCGGGCCGCGCGTCAGGCGGGAACCGAGCTGGGCGACATGGCGCGACGCTACATGGACGCAGGCGAGCTGGTTCCCGATGAAGTGATCGTGGCCCTGGTGGAAGAGACGCTGGCGGAGTTTCCCGCGGAAGTCCCGATTCTCTTCGACGGTTTCCCGCGGACACTCCCCCAGGCTCGTGCGCTGGACGCGGCGCTCACGCGTGCGGGCCGGGCGGTGGACGGCGTGATCGTGCTGGAGGTTCCCGAGCAGGTTGTCCTGCGCAGGATCGGCGGCCGCCGCATCAGCCCGGGCGGGCGCGTCTACAACATTCACGACGATCCTCCGCGCGTGGACGGAGTGTGCGACGAGACCGGGGAGCCTCTGATTCATCGGAAGGACGACCGTCCCCGAACCATCCTTCACCGCCTCCGGGTATACGAAGCTCAGACGGAGCCCATCGTCGACTACTACCAGCAGAGCGAGCCACCCGTGGCCCGCCTCGACGGCACCCTGGGTATCGAAGCGACGTATCGGGCGGTTCGCGCGGCCTTACCCGGAATGTCGGCGACGGAACCCGAGCCGAGGTCCAACGGAAAGACGTGATCCGACTGAAGAGCGAGCGCGAGATCGACGAAATCGCCAGGGGTGGCGCCATCATCGGCGAGCTTCTGGGCGTGGTGGGGGGAGTCGTTCGCCCCGGCGTGACGACAGCCGAGCTCGATCGCCTGTGCGAGGACTTCATCCGGTCTCACGATGGCGCGGTTCCGGCGTTCAAGGGATTGTACGGCTTCCCGGGCGCCGTGTGCGTTTCAACCAACGCGGAAGTCGTGCACGGGATCCCGAACGCGCGTCGAGTCCTGGTGGAAGGCGACATCGTCTCTCTGGACGTTGGTGTAAGATTCAACGGATGGTGCTCCGACTCGGCGAGCACGTTCACGGTGGGCGAGGTGGACCCCGCGACTCATCGGCTTCTGGAGGTGACGAAGCAGGCCCTGGAACGGGCTGTCGCGGTGGCGGTGCCGGGAAACCACATCGGAGATATCGGCGCGGCTGTGGAAGGCACCGTACGGGGGACCGGCTTCGCCGTGGTGCGCGATCTGGTCGGCCACGGCGTGGGACGGGAGGTGCACGAGGCGCCTCAGGTGCCCAACTTCGGACGCCCGGGCCGGGGCCCCCGCCTGCTCGACGGGATGGTGCTGGCGATCGAGCCGATGGTCAGCACCGGATCCGCGTCCATTCGCACCCTTGACGATGGCTGGACGGTTGTAACCAGCGACGGTTCGCGCGCCGCCCACTTCGAGCACACGGTGGCCATTACAGTTCGGGGAGCGCGAGTGCTCACAGCCGCCGCTCGTCCGGCACCCGCCTCAACGTGACGTGACCGCCATTGAGCCAAGCCCGTCTTTCGGTTATCCTTCTAGTTCTATGCAGTGAAGCAGACCAACCGGTCGCCCAGGAGCAGCCGACATGAAAGTGCGGAGCAGTGTGAAGACGATTTGCGAGCACTGCAAGGTGATCCGCAGGCGTGGCGTCGTCCGCGTCATCTGTGCACGCAACCCCCGCCACAAGCAGCGGCAAGGGTAGGGATTTCCCGAGTTTCGGAACACGAGAAGTGGCACGAATCGCAGGCGTAGACCTTCCGCGAAACAAGCGCGCCGAAGTTGCGCTCACCTACATCTACGGGGTTGGCCCCACCCGTGCCAGGGAGATTCTGAACGCGACCGGTGTGGATCCCGACAAGCGCACGTTCAATCTCAGCGACGAAGACGTGAGCCGACTGCGCAGGCAGATCGAGACGGAGTTGAAGGTGGAGGGGGCGTTGCGGACCGAGGTGTCGATGAACATCAAGCGACTGATGGACATCGGCTGCTACCGTGGTCTGCGGCATCGCCGGGGACTTCCCGTGAGGGGACAGAGGACACATACGAACGCCCGCACCCACAAGGGCCGCCGCCGGGCCATCGCCGGCAAGAAGAAGGCTCCCAGGAAGTAGGGCCGAGGAACGCGCGTGGCAAAAGCAAGAAAGCCGGCTCGAGTCCGGCGTACAAAGAAGGTTGTGGAAGCCGAAGGGGTCGCGCACATAAAGGCGACCTTCAACAACACGCTCATCACCATCACCGATTCGGCCGGCAATACGGTCGTCTGGTCGAGCGCCGGGAAGGCGGGGTTCAGGGGTTCCAAGAAATCGACTCCCTTCGCCGCCACGGTCGCCGCCGAACAGGCTGGACGGGAGGCGGTGAGCCTCGGGGTCCGTCGCGTCAGCGTGCGCGTTCAGGGTCCCGGTTCGGGCCGGGAATCCGCCATCCAGGCGCTCTACGCGGCGGGGCTGCACATCAAGGCGATCGAAGACGTAACCCCGCTGCCGCACAACGGCTGCCGGCCACCCAAGAAGCGCCGGGTATAGGGGAAGAGAAGAGGATGGCGCGGTATACCGGACCTGTTTGCAAGCTTTGTCGCCGGGAGGGGCAGAAGCTCTTCCTGAAAGGGTTGAAGTGCTATACGGAGAAATGTCCGATCGAGCGAAGAGCCTACCCGCCGGGCCAACACGGTCCGTCGCAGGCCCGACGCCGAAAGCGCTCCGACTACGCGGTCCAGCTGCGTGAGAAGCAGAAGACGAAGCGGATTTACGGGCTGTATGAGAAGCAGTTCCGCAACCTGTTCAACACCGCGGCCGACCAGGCGGGCGTGACCGGCGAGAATCTGCTGGTGGCGCTGGAGCGACGCCTGGACAACGTTGTCTTCCGCCTCGGCTTCGCCGCAAGCCGCAGCCAGGCGCGTCAGTTGGTCCGTCACCGCCACGTCGAGGTGAACGGCCGAATCGTGGACGTACCCAGCTACGCGGTGAGTAGCGGGGACGACATCGCCATCAAGGCCAAGTCGCGCGATATGCTGCCGGTCCAGGCCAGCCTTGAGTCGCGGGTGCGTCCCGATACCGCCGAATGGCTGGCGGTTGACGAGAAAACGCGCGTGGGACGGGTGCTTCGGCGACCAACGCGCCAGGACGTGCCCATGGCGGTGCAGGAACAGCTGATCGTGGAGTTGTACTCCAAGTGATTCGAACTCCCGGACCAGGTCCGGTCGTGTGGTTCCCATACATCCAGCGGATGCTGCCGAATATGCCACGGAGGGACGCGTGGAGATCGATCTGACGGGGCTGGTGCTTCCCGAGCACGTCGAAGCGACTGGTTTCAGCGACGAAGGAAAAACCGCGGAGTTCGTTATCCAGCCGCTTGAGCGGGGATATGGATACACGCTGGGGAATTCTGTCCGGCGTGCCCTGGTTTCTTCGCTGCGCGGTGCGGCCATTTGGGCATTCCGCATCGAAGGCGTCGTGCATGAGCACCAGACCATCCAGGGCGTGGTGGAGGATGTACACCAGGTTATCCAGAACCTGAAGGCGCTGGTCCTGACCCTCGATGACGACGTGGACGAAGCCAAGCTCACGGTCCACGTGAACGCCGCGGGGGCGGTGACCGGGGCAGACATCAACGCGCCGGCGTCGGTCGGGGTGCTTGACCCCGGCCAGCACATCCTCACCCTGGAGGGGGACCGCAGCCTCAGCATGGAGCTGTACGTCAACAAGGGGCGGGGTTTCGTGCTTTCCGATCAGCACCCCCGGCCGGAGGGCGTCCCGGTCGATCTGGTGCCGATCGACGCGATCTACAACCCGGTGCGCCGCGCGAACTTCACGGTCGAGGAGACCCGCGTGGGCGAGCGCACTGACTTCGACCGGCTCTCGTTCAGGGTGGAGACCGATGGGTCCATTCGTCCCGAGCAGGCGATGGCCAACGCCGCGGAACTGGTTCGAAGGTACCTTGAGTACATGTTGAACTTCAGCACCAATGGTGCTCCGGAGCCTCCCGCGCCGGGTACGGTCCCGCTGCCGCCGCGCATCCGCACGCAGCTTGCGCGTCCCATCGAAGAAATAACCGAGATCTCTGTGCGATCGCGAAACACTCTGCAGAAGGAGAACCACCGGACGCTCGGAGATCTGGTGCAATGCACCGAGAAACAGATCTTGAACATCGACAACTTCGGCCAGAAGTCGATGGAGGAACTGCTCACCTTTCTTGAGGAACACTCCATTGAGCTGGGGATGCCGCTGACGGCCGGTCCGGACGGAGAATGGTTCCTCATGGAGGGAGATGCCGTTTCGGGTCCCGAGGAGCCGTCCGATGACTAGTGCCCGCCGTCTGTCGCCGAGCAACGCCAGCTGAACCCCAACGACCCATGCGCCATCGTAAAACCGGACGCAGCCTCTCTCGAACCGCAAGCCACCGGCGAGCAGTTCTGCGCAATATGGCGACCGCGCTGTTCCGGCACGGCAGAATTGAAACCACCACCGCGAAGGCGAAGGAGCTGCGTCCCTACGCGGAACGGTTGATTACGCTGGCCAAGCGGGGCGACCTTCACGCCCGCCGACTCGTTGCGCGAAAGATCGCGGATCGAGAAGTTCAGGGAAGATTGTTCGATGTGATTGCCCCGGGGTTTGCACGCCGTCCCGGCGGATACACGCGCATCCTGAAGCTGCGCCACCGCAGGGGCGACGCGGCCGATATGGCTCTCATCGAACTCGTGGGACGAGACTAACTTCCAACGCAGGGGACACCGGACCATGCTCAATCTCGGATCACGCCGGGGCGCGGCTGACAAAGCGGCTCTTCCACTCATGATCGTGGCCTTTCTGGGCATCGCAGGGTTTCTCTACTGGCTCAACGTGACCGCGGTCGGGACGACGTCAGCGGTCGTCACGGCCGCCGAGGAGAATCTCTTCCCCGACGCCATCCAAATCTCCGCCTCCTCGCTGGAGAATAACCCGCTCCAGTTCGAGGGCGCGCAACTTCGCATCCCCGACATTTCGGTAGTCAGCCGCGTGGGCGACCAAGCCTTCTGGACGCAGCTTCCCAACGACGAGACCTTCTTCGTCAAGCTGGGGCCAGAGCTGACCGGGGACTCCGTTCCGGTTGCGGTATCGTCAGGTGAGACCGCCAGCGTCGTGGTGGGCGTTCTGCATATCATGTCGGACAGCGTTCTGGATGCGTGGGAAGCTGACGGCGCTTTCGAAAACACGGCTACGGGGAGGCTCGAGGCCGAGTTCGCCGATGTGTTTCTGGAGTTGGCCCACATCGAAATGAGCGCTCCGGAGGCGGGGGAATCCGAGGAGGAGGCCGGGACGGAAACGCCCCCGCCCCCCGGGAACGGCTCCCAATAGACGCTGGCTCGCGCCCCGCCGGGGCGAGCGATGGCGCGTCAACAGTGATCGAGAGTTTCTGCTACGGCGGTTAACGGATAGGCGAGCAGATGGCGAAAGTGTGTGAACTGTGCGGCAAGGGGCCCGCGACCGGCAACAACGTGAGTCACGCCCACAACAAGACCCGACGCCGGTGGCTTCCGAACCTCCAGACCGTTCGTGTCCCCGACGATGCCGGAGGACGCCGCAGGATGCGCGTCTGCACTCGCTGCATTTCAGCCGGCAAGATCAGGAAGGCGCCGCGTTTCCAGCTGAGCGGGGAAGCCTGACCGGGTCCTTGTCCCCGAAGCGTCTTTCCGGGACAGTTCAGGTGCAAGGCAGGAAGGCGGACATGCAAGACCCCGTACTGGAGCGTTTCCGCTCCGGCGATCTCACCATGGGGGTGATCGGGCTCGGCTACGTTGGGCTGCCCCTCGCGACCATCGTCGCCGAAGCCGGAATACCGGTTACCGGTTTCGATGTCGACAAGACCGTCGTGGACGGGATCAACGCAGGTGCCAGCCACATCGGGGACATCCCCTCCCACCAGGTGGATCCACTTGTTCGGACGGGGATGCTTGAGGCGACCCGGAACATGTCGCGTCTGGCGGAGTGCGACGTGATCGCGATCAGCGTACCCACTCCACTGTCGAAGACCCGCGACCCCGACATCTCCTTCATCCTGGCCGCCTCGTCATCCGTGGCTGCGAGGTTGCGGCGTGGCCAGCTGGTGGTCCTCGAATCCACCACCTACCCCGGGACGACCCGCGAGGTGGTGCTCGGCGAGCTGGCGAAGAGCGGATTGGAGGTGGGTGAAGACTTCTTCCTGTGCTTCTCTCCCGAGCGCGTGGATCCCGGGAATCCGGACTGGAAGACCAGCAACACCCCGAAGGTGATCGGGGGCGTGACGTCCCGCTGCACAAACGCCGGCGAAGTGTTCTACAGCCGTTTCATCGAGCGCATGGTTCCGGTGTCGAGCGCGGAGGTGGCCGAACTCACCAAGATCCTGGAGAACACCTTCCGGGCCGTCAACATCGGGCTGGTGAATGAGACCGCCCTCATCGCCGATCGCCTCGGTGTGGATATCTGGGAGGTGGTCGAGGCGGCCGCGACAAAACCCTTCGGGTTCATGCGTTTTCTCCCGGGTCCGGGCCTGGGAGGACATTGTATTCCCGTCGATCCTCATTACCTGTCGTGGAAGATGCGCACGCTCGACTTCCGCACCCGTTTCATCGAGTTGGCGTCGGAGATCAATGCCAGCATGCCAGGATTCGTGGTCGACAAGGTGAGGGATGCGCTGAACGACCAATGCAAGCCGGTCAGGGGATCAACGGTGGTAATCCTGGGCGTAGCGTACAAGAAGGACATCAACGACATACGGGAATCTCCCGCGCTGTACATCATCGAGCTTCTGGAGCGTGCCGGCGCGCGAGTCCTCTATCACGATCCCCACGTGCCATCCCTTGACGATGAACGGACAGGTGTCCGGGAGTCGGTCGCACTTACGCCCTCTCTCCTTGGGCGGGCCGATCTGGTGTTGATTCTCACAGACCACTCCTGTTTCGACGTGGACGGAATCGTCGCGAGCTCGAGAGTACTGGTCGACGCCCGCAACGCCACTGCGGGGACGCCGACGCAACCGGCTTCCCGCCACGGGCTGGGATGGATTGTCAAGGGTGGCCTCGCGTAACCGGTTACGCCGCACCATGCGGCACCCGTCCCGCGCCGGAACCTGGGGGGCGCGTGCCCGGTACGGGACGCATGCGTAAAGGCGGGAGGGGCACAGTGAAGCGATGGCTGCGGCAGGGCTGTCTTGTCGCGGCCGCGGCAGGCGCGGCCTGCGTGGCGCGCGCCACCGAGGACGGCGCCACCCTGCGCGGAGATCAGGCATGGGCGCATGGCGACTACGAGGAAGCGCTCGCCGAGTACCGGCTGGCGGCGCGCCGGGGAGCCAACTCGGGACACGCGCACTTGCGGGTGGGCCACGCCTACGCCCGCCTGGGGCGAGTCGACGAGGCCAAGCAAGCCTACAGGAGAGCCATAGCCGACGATCCGGGTTTCGCCGACCAGGCGGTCTCCGACCTGGTGCGTCTGGCGCGCACCGCTCAGGAGCGCAACGATCCCTTCGGCGTGGCATCCGCGCTGGAAGCCGCTGTGGAGTTTCGCCCGGATGTCAACTTCGTGCGCCTGGCCTTCCCCCTGGCTTCGCACTACGCGGCAAATGGCGAACACGCGCGCGCCCTCCTTTTCTTCCAGCGAGCCCTCTCCGCGGACTCGGTGCCGGAGGTGTTGTACGAAACGGCTCTCGCATACGAGGAGGTCGGGGCGTGCGCCTCCGCCCTGAGCTACTTCAAGCAGTTCGTGGAGGCGGTCCCGGCCTCCCGGCGTCGCGATGCCGGATGGCACATCGGCAAGTGCTCGTACGATCTCGCGCAGGAATACCGGCGCGATGGCGACCACGAGGGGGCTTTAGCTCTCATCGAGGAAACCGTGCTCATGGGCGAACCTCGGACCCGCCTTGCCCGGGCCTACTATGAGTTGGGCGAGTTGCTGGTATCCACTGCCCGCTGCGGCGAGGCCGTGGATGCCTTCCGGGGAGCGGCACGGGAAGATCCTTCGGTGTCCAGGGCACTCGCCCGACGAGCCGAGCACTGGATAGACCAGTTGCGCTTCGGAGTTTCCTTCGGCGGCGATCCGGGACGCGGGGCGATGCAGCAGGACGACGAGTACACCGCCGGTCCCCCGGGGTGGCCGGAAGACCTCGAGTGGTCGTGCTGATGCACGCACCGCTGGTCGATTTGCCGGCCCAGTACGACACGTTGCGCGCGGAGATCGATCGCGCGCTGGCTGGCGTGGTCGAGAGCCAGAAGTTCGTGCTTGGCCCGGTGGTCGAGGGATTCGAGAAGGCCGTGGCGGAATTCGCCGGCGCCCGTTACGCGGTCGCATGCGGCAACGGCACCGACGCAATCCAACTTGTGTTGCGCGCGCTCGAGCTGAGGCCTTCCGACGAGGTGATCGTGCCGGCCTTCACCTTCTTCGGGACAGGAGGAGCCGTCTGGAATGTGGGGCTCCGGCCCGTATTCTGCGACGTGGACCCAGATACCTTCAACCTTACCGGGGATACGGTGCGCGCGTGCTGGAGCGATCGCACGAGGGTGGTCCTTCCGGTGCACCTGTTCGGGCAGATGGCGCCCATGGCGGAGCTGCTCGAGCTTGTGCGCGAGCGGGGCGCCCTTCTGGTCGAAGACTCGGCCCAGGCGCTCGGCGCCCGGCAGCGAACCCCCGGCGAGGGAGTCGCTCGCGCGGGAGCCACGGGAACCGCCGGAACCGTGAGCTTCTTTCCCACCAAGAACCTGGGGGGGTTCGGGGACGGCGGATTGATCGTCACCGACGATCACGCGCTGGCCGGGCGGCTGCGGATGTTGAGAGTGCACGGCGGAGGGAGCGAGGGGCCCTACGAGTCCATCGGGGTGAACAGCCGGCTGGACGCCCTGCAGGCCGCGGTGTTGCACGCGAAGCTGCCCCGACTGACCCGCTGGACGGAGATTCGCAGGGCGAACGCGGCGGTGTATGACGAAATGCTGGCGGATATCGCCGCCGTCCTCCGGCCCCGGGTTCTTTCGGGCAATTATCACACGTACCATCAGTACACGATTCGCGCGCGGGAGAGAGACCGGCTTGCCGAATACCTGCGGCGCAGAGGGGTCGGTACCGGCCTGTACTATCCGCGACCCCTTCACCTGCAGCCCTGCTTTGCCGAACTCGGCTATCGCCCCGGAGACCTGCCCGTGGCGGAGGCGGCGTGCCGGGAAGTGCTGAGCCTCCCGGTGTTCCCCGAACTCGGGGCCGACCGCGTGAGGTTCGTCGCTGAGGCGATTCGCGATTTCTACCGTGAAGGATGAGTCATCCGTTCATGGACGCGCCCGCTGTCTTCCGCGATCGTTCACTTCGGGGATCGGAGTTTGCGCTTCTCAGGAGGGCAAAGTGTCGGTAAGAGGAGGGAGCCGGATGCGCGCGTGCGTGCGGACACTGTTGCTGTCCGCGTTGTTCATGTGCGCGGCGTGTACTTCGGCTCTCCCCTACGCGGGGTTGACGGCCTCGGAACTCTTCGAGTATTCGCGTGCGGCGTACGAGCGCGAGGAGTGGGATGAAGCCGTGACGGCGCTTGAGAGGCTGGTTCAGGGAGCACCGGGTTTCGATCAGATGGCGGAAGCCCGCATGTTGCTGGCTCAGGCCTACCTGAACAAGGGAGACTACATTACCGCGAATTCCGAGTTCGTGCGTTTTTCGAGCACCTATCCCACCCATGAGCTCATGACCGAAGCCGCGCTGGGGCTGTGCCGCTCGAACGCCCGCCTGTCTCCGATTCTGGACCGAGATCAACGCTATACCTTACAGGCACTGTCCTCCTGCCAGGCGGTGATGCTCGACTACCCCGGTACACAGGAGGCTACCGAAGCGGATTCGATCTACGGCGTCATGGTCGAGAAGCTGGCGTGGAAGGACGTGAGCCGGGGCGAGTTCTACTTCAGCCGGGGCTTGCTGGATTCCGGACTCATCTACTTCGAGCAGGCGCTGCAGGACTTTCCCGAGACGGCTGCGGCGCCGGCCGCTCTGCTCTTCATCTATCGCACCTACCAGCGCCTCGAGTACGAAGAAGAGGCGACCGAGGCGCGCCAGAGGTTGCTCGACCGATACCCGGATTCACTGGAGGCGCAGGAGATTCGAGATGTCGGATGACCGCGCTTCCGCAGGCATCGTCCTCTTCGGGGGCACCTTCGACCCGCCGCACCTCGGACATCTGGTGGTGGCGCAGGACGCCTTCGACACCCTTCCCGTACGGCGTGTCGCATGGATTCCGTGTGGACACCCACCCCACAAACCTGCTTGGCGGCTGACCTCCCCCGAGCTCCGCCTGGAGATGACGAGAGCAGCCGTAGCCGAAGACGAGCGCTTCATGGTCAGCGACGTGGAGGTTCGCAGAAAGGGCATGTCCTTCACGGTCGACACGATACGCGAGGTTGTCGCGGCCGAGCCCGGGGTGACCCCCTTCCTGCTGATCGGCCCTGATCAGGCGGCGGCCTTCCGAAGCTGGCGCGAACCCGAGGAGATTGCGCGCCTGGCGCGGGTCGTGGTGATGGTTCCCGGCGGCTCGGCTTTCGGACGAGTTCCTTCCCCGGGGGTAACGCACGACGTGTTGCCGGTTACGCGGGTGGACGTCTCGTCGACCGAGGTGCGAGCCCGGTTCCGCGAGGGACGCCGACTCCGGTACCTGGTGCCCGAGGCGGTGCGCGCCGTCGTGGAGCGGGAGGGACTGTACCGGCACACGGGACGTCAGCGCATCGCGACCGCGGGTGTGGCTTCCCGAGGTGCCCCCGGAGCCGGCCGCCGCCATATCACCATGCGCCAATCGCGCTGGACGGATCGATGATCAAGGCATTCGCCAAGAAGATATTCGGGGATCGGCACGCCCGCGAAGCAAGGAAGTTCGGGCCCCTCGTAGACGAGATCAACGAACTCTACGAGGGCCTGTCGACGCTCTCGCACGAGGAGCTCCGCGGGAAGACCGACGAGTTTCGCGCGCGCATTATGGAACGGGTGGGGCCCGTCCAGGACCGGATGCGGGCGCTTCGCGAACGCAAGAGTCGGTCTCAGGATCCGTCGGAGCGAGAGAGTCTCGGGTTCCAGATCTCCGAACTCGAAAAGGACTACCTCGGCGAACTCGAGGAGAGTCTCGATGACATCCTTTCCGAGGCCTTCGCCGTGGTCAAGGAGGCATGCCGGCGGCTCGTCGGGTCCAGGGTGCGGCTGACCGGGCACGATCTGGTCTGGGACATGATCCCCTACGATGTTCAGTTGATCGGGGCGATCGCTCTCCACCAGGGGAAAGCCGGCGAGATGGCCACGGGCGAGGGCAAGACCCTTGTGGCGACGATGCCGCTCTATCTCAACGCCCTCGCCGGGCGAGGAGCGCACCTGGTGACCGTCAACTCCTACCTGGCGCGCCGCGATGCCCAGTGGATGGGGTACGTCTACGAGTCACTGGGCCTCACCACGGACGTGATCGACGAGCATCAACCCGGCTCGGAGGCACGTCGGCAGGCGTATCTGGCGGACATCACCTACGGGACCAACAACGAGTTCGGGTTCGACTACCTGCGCGACAACATGGTGCACGATCTGGCGCAGCGGGTACAGCGCGGGCACCCCTTCGCGATCATCGACGAGGTGGACTCCATCCTCATCGACGAAGCCAGGACGCCGCTGATCATTTCCGGCCCGGTGGGACGTGACACATCGACGCCGTTCAAGCAGATGGCGCCGCTGGTGGGAAGGCTTTACCGGGAGCAGGCGAGGATCACCGCCGAACTCGTGGCCCACGCCGAACGCGAACTGGAGGCGGACAACGAATTCGTGGCGGGCGAGAACCTGCTGGCGGTCAAACGCGGGACACCCAAGAACAAGCGCCTGCTCAAGCTCTTCGCCGAGGACCCGGGGATTCAGAAGCTGGTGCAGAAGGTCGAAGGCGACTACATGCGCGAGAAGCGCCTGCACGAGATCGACGAAATGCTCCTGTTCGCGATGGATGAGAAGGGGCACAACGTGCACCTTTCGGACAAAGGCCTCGATGAACTGTCACCGAAGGATCCCAACGCTTTCGTGGTGCCGGATCTTTCCGAGGAGATGGGCGAACTCGAAGTAGACGAGACGCTGTCGGTGGACGCGCGGCGGGAGCGCATGCAGGAGCTCGAGGCCGAGTATGCGACCAAGAGCCAGAAGATCCACGTCATCCACCAGCTGCTGAAGGCCTACGCGCTCTACCACCGCAACGCGCAGTATATCCTGGGCGAAAACGGTGCGGTGGTGATCGTCGATGAGTTCACGGGCCGCCAGATGCCGGGCCGACGGTGGAGCGACGGCCTGCACCAGGCGGTCGAGGCGAAGGAGGGAGTGGAGGTGCGGGGCGAGACCCAGACCCTCGCCACGATCACCATCCAGAACTACTTCCGCATGTACGACAAGCTGGCCGGGATGACCGGAACGGCCGAGACGGAGGAGAACGAGTTCCACCAGATCTACGGCCTGGACGTCATGGTGATCCCGACCAACCGGTCGGTGGTCCGCGACGACCGCGACGACCTCATCTTTCGCACCGTGCGCGAGAAGTACAACGCGCTCATGGACGAGATCCAGTATATGAACCGACTGGAGCTGCCCGTGCTGGTCGGTACCACGAACGTCGATGTTTCGGAGACGCTGGCGCGCATGCTCAAGCGGCGCGGCATCCGTCACAACGTGCTCAACGCCAAGCAGCATCTCCGGGAAGCGGAGATCGTGGCCGAGGCGGGACATCCCGGGGCGGTGACCATCGCGACCAACATGGCCGGCCGCGGCACCGACATCAAACTGGGCGAGGGAGTCAAGGATGCGCGCACCGTGGGATGGGCGCGTGCCCGGCGGCTTGATCTGAGCGAGCTCTATCCCGTCGATCCCCGCAGGGTGACCGTGGATCTGGAGGAGAAGCCCGACGACTTCCTCATCGAAGTCGGCGGTCTCCACATCCTCGGATCGGCACGGCACGACTCGCGCCGCATCGACCGCCAGCTGCGGGGACGGGCCGGTCGTCAGGGCGACTCGGGCAGTTCGCAGTTCTTCCTCTCTCTGGAGGACGACCTGATGCGTCTCTTCATGTCGGACCGGGTGGCGGGCGCCATGGAGAAGCTCGGTGCCGAAGAAGGCGAGGTGATCGCGCATCCTCTGGTCACCCGCTCCATTGGAAGAGCCCAGGTGCGGGTGGAGGGCAACAACTTCGAGGCGCGCAAGCGGCTTCTCGACTACGACGATGTCATGAACCAGCAGCGCGAGGTCATCTACGACTTGAGGCTGTTCGCGCTGGAGGGGGGGGAGGATCTCAAGGGCGAGATCTGGGAAATGATCGAATACGCCCTGGGGAGCACGGCAAACGAATATGTGCCCGCTTCGAGTGCCGAAGAGGAATGGGATCTCGCGGGACTCAAACGCCGTCTGCTGCTCGACTACCTGGTGCTGGTCAATGATCTCCCCGGAGACGACGAGCCGGATCCGGATCTGGACCGCGAGGACGTGACCGACGTCGTCACCGAGGCGGGGAGGGACGCGTTTCGCCGCAAGCTGGAGGGCTTCGGCGAGGGGTCGGAGCGCATCGCCTCCTACATCCTGCTGTCGGTGATCGACCAGAAGTGGAAGGATCACCTGTACGACCTCGACCACTTGAAGGCCTCCATCTCCTATCGCAGCTGGGGACAGAAGGACCCGCTGGTCGAATACAAGAAGGAGGCCTACGACATGTTCGTGGACCTCATGCACGACCTGCGCAAGACGCTGTCGTCGCTCATCCTGCGGGCTCAGGTCGAGCAGAAGCCGATGCCGCGCCGCCGACCGGTGGGAGGGCAGCGCCTCACGTACACGGGCCCGCAGGAGACATCCGGGAGCGGGGCTGGGGCGCCTCCCGCAGCCCCGGCTTCTCGACCGGCGGCCGCGCGCGGCCGGGTCGACGCGACCGGCGTGGCCCGAAGCGCGCGCGCGGCCGCTGGTCCCGCCACCGATGTATCCACCCTCGCGACCAATCGTGGCGAGGCTCGCAAGCAGAAACCCGTCACCGTCCAGGCACGCCCGGGACGCAACGTGCCCTGTCCCTGCGGCTCGGGAAAGAAATACAAGAAGTGCCACGGGCGAGCCGCCTGATCCCCGCCGGTCCGCTGGGCGAGTGGCCACGCCGCGATCGTCCGCGTGAGCGACTGCGCGAAGTGGGCGTCCGCGGGCTGGCAACCCGCGAGTTGCTGGCGCTCGTGGTGGGCAGCGGGAGTCCGGCGGCCAGCGCGATGGATGTCGCCGACGCACTGCTGCGCCGTTGCGGGGGATCGCTCGCGCGCATGGGATCGGCTCCCGCCGGGCTGCTGGAAGGCGTGGCCGGCGTCGGAGCCGCCACCGCGGCCCGTGTCCTGGCCGCGCTGGAACTGGGTCGCCGCGGGGTAAGGGAGCGGTTGGCGACCCGCGAGCCGGTTCGCGGCCCCGGAGACATCTATGCGCGCATGGCTCCGCGTCTGCGCGATCTGCGCCACGAGGAGTTTCACGCCCTCCTGCTCAACAGCCAGCACGGGGTGCTGCGTGAGGTGTTGATCACGCGCGGAATCCTGGACGCTTCGCTCATACATCCGCGCGAGGTCCTGCGCGAGGCGATTGTGGAAAGCGCAGCGGCGGTGATTCTGGTGCACAATCATCCCTCTGGGAATCCCTCACCCTCCGCGGAGGACCGGGAAGTGACGCGACAGCTGTCGGCCGCTGGCCGCACGGTGGGCATCCCCATACTCGACCATGTGATCATCGCGGGAGAAGCCTTTCGCTCGCTGGCGCAGGATGGGCTGATGTAGCGGTCGGCCGAACGATCCCGAATCGGAAGTTCCGGCTCGGCAGCCCGCAGTTCGCGTCGTCGCCCGCAGTTCGCGTCGTCGCCCCATTGCGCGTATCCCTTAATGCGCTGCGGACAGCCGGGCCGACGATTATCTTTTCGGTTGGGTAGCGTCCGCATGAGTCCGTTCATGCCGGTCTCTCCATAGCAGGTGTTTCCATGGCGACTTCGACCGCCACGATAGCCACGAGTACGGACCGGGATCTGCCCCCGCCTCTTGCGCAAGCCATTGACGAGTATGCTGACCGCGTAGATGTCGCCCGGATTCAGCGAGCCTATCAGCTCGCAGCAGAAGCCCACTCCGGCCAACGGCGCGCGTCCGGCGCCAGCTACGTAACGCATGCGGTAGGTGTCGCGACCATCCTCGCGCAGCTTCGCCTGGATACCGCCTCTGTGGCCGGGGGTCTGATCCACGATGTGGTGGAAGACACCGCCGTCGATCTGACCGATGTGGAGGCTCAGTTCGGCGCCGAGGTGGCGGGCATCGTGGACGGCGTGACCAAGATCGGGCGGGTCCGCTTCCGGTCGAGTGCGGAACGGCAGGTTGAGAACTACCGCAAGTTGCTGGTGTCGATGGCCCAGGATGCCAGGGTCATCCTCATCAAGCTGGCTGACCGGCTCCACAACATGCGTACGCTCGAGCACCTGCGACCGGCCAAGCAGAGAAGAATCGCGCTGGAGACACGCAGCGTCTACGCCCCCATCGCCCATCGTCTGGGACTCGCCGCCATCAAGTGGGAGCTTGAGGACCTGGCCTTCAAGTTTCTCGAGCCCGGGGACTACAACGAACTCAAGAAGAAGATTCACCAACGGCGGCGGGAGCGGGAGCGGGAGATTCTGGACATGAAGCGTCCGCTGGTGGAGATCCTGAATGAGGCCGGCATCCCCTTCGTGGACTTGATGGGCAGGCCGAAGCACCTCTGGTCGATCCACAAGAAGATCATCGCCAACGATCTGCCCTTCGAAGAAATTCAGGACCTGCTCGCGCTCCGTGTGATCACGGATTCGGTGCAGCATTGCTATGCGGCACTGGGGGTCATCCACAATCGCTGGACGCCTGTGCAGGAGCGCTTCCGCGACTATATCGCAACGCCCAAGTCCAACATGTACCAGTCCCTGCACACCACCGTGTTCGGTCCGCGCGGGCGCCGCTACGAGATCCAGATCCGCACCGAGGAGATGCATCGTACGGCGGAGCAGGGGATTGCCGCCCACTGGAGCTACAAGGAGGGCAGGAAAGCAAAGAGCGACGAAGTGGGAGAAGCGCTCTCCTGGTTCCGCCAGGTGCTCGAGTGGCAGAAGGATACCAAGGAACCGGAGGAATTCATGGAGTTCCTCCGCATGGATCTGTTCCAGGGGGAGATCTTCGTCTTCACGCCCAGGGGCGAGGTCAAGCAGCTTCCCGTCGGGGCGACCCCGATCGATTTCGCCTTCTCGGTCCACACCGAGATCGGCATCCATTGTGCGGGCGCGCGGGTGAACGGACGCATCGCCCCTCTCTCGCGCAAGCTGAAGAACGGAGATACCGTCGATATCATCGTAAACGCGAAACAGCGGCCCAACCGGGACTGGCTCGGGTTCGTGAAGACCTCGAGGGCGCGCGGACGGATTCGCCACTGGATCCGCAAGGAGGAATTCACCTCCGCGCTTCAGCTGGGAGCGGATTTCCTGAAGCAGGAACTGCGCAAGCGAAGACTGCCCAAACCGAGCGACGCGGCGAAAGACGCTGCGGCCACCCAGCTGGGCTATACCGACTTCGATCATCTGCAGGCGGCGCTGGGACGGGGCGATCTGGGCCCGGCGGCCGTGCTCAAGGCCCTCTTCCCGGACCGGGAAACCACTCCGCCCACCCGTCCCGACTCCGCGCTGCGGCGCATCGCCGCCAGGATTCGTCCTTCCAGCCGGGGGGTGCGCATCCAGGGTGTCGACAACCTCATGGTACGCTATTCGGGCTGCTGCCAACCCGTTCCCGGCGACGATGTCATCGGCTACATCACCGTTGGGCGCGGTATCTCGATCCATCGGGCGGACTGTGCCAACGTGCTCTATCTTTCCCAGGACCCGGATCGCAGAGTCGATATCCGATGGACTGCCGAGAAGGGTGACACGCGGCTGGTCAAGATTCACATCGGGGCGGTGGATCGGCGAGGGCTGTTGTCGGACATCGCCAAGGCCATCACCAACACCGGCACCAACATTCAGAACGCCGACGTCCGATCGGACAAGGCCGGCATGAAAGGCGAGTTCGTGGTGGAGGTGGAGGACCGGCCTCACCTGGAGAAAGTGCTCCGGTCCGTGAACCAGGTGAAGGGCGTGCTTTCTGTCGAACGACGGGAGAGCAAGGGCGGGGCGGAAAGGATCGAGGCCTGAGGCCGTGCCCCATTTCGAGATCCACTCCCCCTTCCAACCCGCGGGAGACCAGCCTTCGGCTATCGACGAACTGTCCTCCGGCCTCGACCGCGGAACCCGCTTCCAGACCCTGCTGGGGGCGACCGGCACGGGGAAGACGCTCACGATGGCCCACGTCATCCAGCACTGCCGCCGTCCCACGCTGGTCATGTCTCACAACAAGACCCTCGCGGCGCAACTCTATGGGGAACTGAAGGCCCTGTTTTCCGTCAACGCGGTCGAGTACTTCGTCTCCTACTACGACTACTACCAGCCTGAGGCGTACGTCCCCTCCACTGACACGTACATAGAGAAGGACGCGAGCATCAACGACGACATCGATCGACTGCGTCTTCGCTCCACTTCCTCGCTGTTCGAGCGGGACGACGTGATCGTGGTGGCGTCTGTTTCGTGTATCTACGGCCTGGGCAACCCGGCCGACTACCGCTCCCTGATGTTGGAAGTGCGGGTTGGGGAGATGGTGCCGCGCGACGAACTGCTGCGGGGACTGGTCGAAATCCAGTACAGCCGCAACGACTACGCCTTCGAGCGTGGCGCGTTCAGGGTCAGGGGCGACACCGTCGAGATTCTGCCAGCCTATGAGGAGCAGGGTATCCGGATCGAGTTGTGGGGCGACGAAATCGAGCGCATCACCCGCTTCGAACCCCTTACGGGAGACGCGATCGTTTCCCTGGATCGCACCGCCATCTATCCCACCAGCCACTACGTTACGCATCGGCGCACCATTGAGGAGGCGGTTCCCCTGATCCGCGAAGAACTGGCGGAGCAGCTGCACCGTTTTCGCAGCTGTGGCAAGCTACTGGAGGCGCAGCGACTCGAATCGCGTACCAACTTCGACATCGAGATGATGCTCGAAGTGGGAACCTGTCCCGGTATCGAGAACTACTCGCGCTTCATCAGCCGTCGCGAGGCGGGGGAGCGGCCATCCTGCCTTCTGGACTATTTCCCGGAGCGCTTCCTCACGATCGTTGACGAGTCGCACGTATCGCTTCCGCAAATCCGCGGGATGTTCAACGGGGACAAGGCTCGCAAGGATACCCTGGTCGAGTTCGGTTTCCGACTGCCCAGCGCACTGGACAACCGCCCGCTCAGATACGACGAATGGGAGTCCGTTCTCGATCAGGCCGTCTTCGTCTCGGCGACCCCCGGCGATATGGAATTAAGGCTGTCCCAAGGGGTGGTGGTGGAGCAGATCATTCGTCCCACCGGGCTGGTCGATCCCGACGTGGAGGTGCGTCCGGTGGGCGGCCAGGTGGATGACCTGCTCGCGGAGATTCGCGAGCGGGCGGCCCGCAGGGAGCGCGTCCTGGTTACCACCCTCACCAAACGCATGGCGGAAGACCTCTCCGAGTATCTGCAGTCGCTGGGGGTGCGGGTCCGCTACATGCACTCGGAGATCAACACGATCGATCGCGTCGACATCCTGAGAGCCCTGCGGCTGGGCAAGATCGACGTGCTCGTGGGCATCAACCTTCTGCGCGAAGGCCTGGATCTGCCGGAAGTGTCTCTGGTCGCGATTCTCGACGCCGACAAGGAGGGATTCCTGCGCGATGCCCGTTCGCTGATCCAGACCATTGGCCGGACCGCCCGCAATGTCCGCGGCAAGGCGATTCTGTATGCCGACAACATCACAGAATCCATGGCGAAATGCCTCGACGAGACGAACCGGCGGCGCGAGATTCAGCTGGCCTACAACAGCGAACATCAGATTACGCCGGAAACCATCGTGAAGAGCGTGGAGGAGATCGAGTTCAGCACCCGGGTGGCGGACGCGCGCGAGAAGCCCGCCGTTCTGGTGGCGGAGCCCGGGCCGAGCTATTCGGATGAAGTCAACCGCGAGGAATACGTGAAGATTCTGGAACAGGAGATGAACCGCGCGTCGGATGCGCTGGAGTTCGAGCGCGCCGCGATGCTGCGAGACCAGCTGTTCGAGCTGCGCGTTTCGCTCGACGGCGGACACGCGGCCAGGTGACCCCGTGATGCGCCCTGACACCGTCGAAGCCCCGGCGCGAGAGACGCCGATGGTCCTGAGCGAAGAGGAGCTGGAGCGCTGGGGCGAACGCATCGGGTCCTCCGTGCGCACCCCGGTCTTCCTGATGCTTCGTGGACCCGTCGGAGCCGGCAAGTCGGTGCTGGCGCGGGCCGTGGCGCGCGGAGCCGGGGTCCGGGGGACCGTCCCCTCGCCGACCTTCAATCTGGTCTTCCGCCATCCGGGCGTCGCGGGACGAACCATCGTGCATATGGATCTGTATCGCGTGCGCGACGAATCCGAACTTGTGGAATTGGGTTGGGACGAGCTTGGGGACAAGGGGGAAATCGTGATCGTCGAATGGCCCGAACGGGCCGGATCGGTCCTTCCGCAGGACCGCTGGGAGATATCCCTTCATTCGCCGGTGTCCGGCGCTACCGTGCGCGCGGTAGAGGTGTTGCGCAGCGGACGCCCGCCTGAGTTGCCGCCCCGATGACCGGACCGAACCGCACGATCCTCGCCTTTGACACGTCGTCTCGACTGGGATCGGTCATTGTAACGGCCGACGGGAAGGTGTTGGCGCGCGCCTTTCTGCGCAGTCCGCGCCGCCACGCCGCCCGGCTGTTGCCCGCGATTCGTGGCGTGCTGGTGGCCTCGGGTACCCAGCTGGGCGATCTGGCGGGGATCGTGGTGGGGAGCGGTCCCGGATCCTTTACTGGAGTGCGCGTGGCGGCCGCGACCGCCAAGGGGCTCACGGAGGGATGTGGTGTGCCGTTGTGGAGCTACTCCAGCCTGATGGCGGCCTCGGCGTCGCGCGGTGTCTGGCTCCCCGCCGGATGGTCGGGGCCGACCGGGTGGCGCACGACCCACGAGGACGAGGCAGCGGAGGCAAGCGAGCCGGACGCCCCGTGCTACGTCTTGTTCGACGCACGCGGCAACCGGGTGTACGCGGGCTGCTACCGGGTGCGGTCCGCCTCCGTTGATGTGCTGGTCCCTCCGACCGCCACCCGCCTGGGCGACGTGTTGTCCTCGCCCATCCCTGCCGACGCCATCTTCGCGGGCGACGGTGCGTTTCGCCACGCCGCCGCAATCGGGCGGCATGGCTGGCGCGTCGTCCCTCCCTCTGTCGGAATCCCAACGGCCGAAGGGCTTTCCCGGCTCTTCACCCTCGCGCCAATGGCGCCGGTAGCGAACCCGCGCGCATGGGAGCCTGAGTACCTTCGGCCCTGGAAGGCCGGGCGCCGGTGAAGCGTGGCCAGCGGGGTCCGGCGAGCCAGGATCCCCCACGGAGAGCGGGGGTAGTGAGTCTCGGATTTCACCGTCGGGCCGCCTCGCCATTCCTGCCACTTTCTCACCAAGAAGAAGCCGGAGGACCGAACCCCAATGACCGCGATCGGGATCCTTGCGCTCCAAGGCCGTCCTCCCGCGACGCTGCTGGACATGGTTGTCGGGTCCAGCGCCCCCACGCTGGTGGTGCTGGGTGTACTCGGCGTGTTTTCCCTGGCGAGCTGGTACGTGATCGGTTGGAAGTACCTCCAGTTCCGCAGAATCCAGTTCCAGGGCAACCAGTTTCTGGTCGAGGTCTCCAACGCGCGGGGGCTCGAGGAAGCGTATACTGCCATCCTCTCCCTGCCGGAGTCGCCCTACGGCCGCCTCTTCCGCCACGGGGTGAACTTCTTCAGCGAACTGCGTCCGGGTGCGTTGCGCGAGGGCGCCTCGCTGGACGGAGGGCTGACGCAGGTGCAGCTGGAGGTGCTCCGGCTGGTGCTGCAGAAGGAGGAATCCGACGAGCGTGACGACCTCGCCCAAGGTCTCACCTGGCTCGCGGTCATCGGCTCCATCTCACCGCTGCTCGGATTGATGGGGACCGTCATCGGGATCATGAACACGTTTCGGGGAATTACTGCGAGCGGTTCGGCGAACATTGCCGCGGTGGCTCCGGGCGTGGCCGAAGCCCTGGTCACCACCGTGACCGGGCTCTTCGTCGCCATCCCCGCGGTCATCGCCTACAACTACTACGTCTCCCGGCTCAACCTGGTAACCGGTGAACTGGAAGGATTCTCGAGCGAGTTCATCGGAACTCTCGCGCGGGAAGGCCACGTTTGAGTCCCCGGCCGCGGTCGAGAGGGCGGCGCGAGGACCTGCCGCTGCGCGCGGAGATCAACGTCACCTCGCTCGTGGATGTGGCCTTCACGCTGCTGGTGATCTTCATCATTACAGCGCCCATCCTGCAGGGGGGTGTCGAGGTCGCCTTGCCGCGCGCGGATGTCGCCCCGCTCAACACGGACGAGGAGCCCTTCGTCGTCTCTGTTCGTGCCAACGGCGAAATCGTGGTCTCGGAGACGGTGGTTAGCTACGAGGAGTTGGAGGGCGTGCTTTCCCAGGTGGTGGCAGCCCGGGATGTGGGGCAGATCTACGTTCAGGGGGATTCCGCCGCGGTCTGGGGTAGTGTGATGCGCGTCATCGCCAAGGTAGCGGGCCAGGAGGGGGTCAGGATTGCGCTTGTCGCCGAGCCTGACGCGAGCCGCTAGGACGAGAGGAGCCGTGGTCCGAAGTTCGCGACGTGGAAGGAATCGACCGGGACGGTCTCCGGTCTTCTTCTCCGTCGGCCTCCATGGGTTTCTCCTGTTGCTGGTCGTGGCCACCAGCACCAGACCCAGGCCGGTGCAGCTGGTGGCGATCGAACTGGAGTTGGTCGCCATGCCCGCACCCGAATCCGAGGTGGAGCCGGCGCCTGCCCCCGAGGAGGAGGAACTCACCGTCGACACGCCCGAGCCCGAGCCGGTTCCCGAGGAAGAGCCGGAAGCGGTGCTGGAGCGCGAACAGGAGCCCGAGCCCGAGCCCCGCCCGGATGCTCCCGAGCCCGAGCCGGAGGTCGAGCCGGTGGAAGAGGAACCCGAGCCGGCTCCAATGGACGAAGCGAACACGGGCACCGACGATCTCGACGTCCGCATGAGGGGTGTGGAGAGGGATTTTCCGCAGTACTACGCCAACATGCAGCGGCAGCTACGGCGATGCTTCCGTCCCCCGGGAAGGGCCGATCTGACCGCTTCGGTGGACTTCGTGCTCGACAGAGAGGGCAAGGTGCTCGACTCGACAGTTCGCATCTCCGAGACATCGAGAAGCGTCGTCTTCGATCTGGCCGTGAGAGAGGCGATCGAGTGCGCCGGAGGAGGGCGTTTCGGTCCGCTGCCACCGGAGATGCAGCTCGAGCATGCACGGTTCCGGTTCACCTTCAGCCCGGCCCGGCGTCCATTGGGGCAAACGCTACCGGACCGACAGGGTTCAGCTCCCGGAACGTAGGAGGACCGTCATATGAAGAGTACCATCCGGACTCCAAGCGACATCCGGCACTTGATCTCTGGACGCGGCGCATGGCCGCTGCGAGGAGGCTTGGCGCCCATGGCGATCCTGCTGGCCGCGACCGCGGGCGAGGCCACCGCCCAGGTCGATACCATCCCGGGCACGGTTCGCCACCTGGGAGTGGTCTACGAAAGCTACCAGCCGACGCTGGCGGTCAGCCCCTTCACGGGCCGGTTCGGCGGCCTGACCGTCGCGCCCCGGGTGGAAGCCGTCATCGCCCGGGATCTGCGCTACAGCGACCGCTTCGAAATGATGGATTCGATTCCCCTGGCTCCTCGCGGCGCGGGCGTGGACTACGGCTTGTGGGACCAGTTCGGCACCGACTGGCTCCTGACCGGACAAGTCGAGGGGCTCGGCAACCGCTTCGTGCTCGTTCTGGAACTTCACGACGTGGTTTTCGCGGAGGTGAAGGAGAGGGTACGCTTGTCGCTTCCGCACCCCGACGCGAACGACTTTCGCATGGCGATCCACGAGATCTCCGACGATGTCGTCCGGTGGATCACCGGCGAGCCCGGGATGGCCGCCAGCCGGATCTGCTTTTCGATGGAGTCGGCTTCCGGGTCGCAGGAACTCTATGTGGTCGACTCGGACGGGGAGAATCTGCGGCGACTCACCAACTTCAACTCCCTCACCATGTCCTGTTCGTGGTCCCCGGACGGCTCCCGCCTCACCTTTCTGTCGTTCGCGACCGGAGATCCGGCCATCCACGAAATGGACCTCTCCACGGGGCAGGCCAGAGCTCTCGAGTTCAACCGCACCGGCCAGCCGATGACGCCGGTCTACCACCCGAACGGCGAGGAGATCCTCTTCTCCCTCGCGGACGGCGCCGAGAGCGGTCTCTTTTCCTACCGGGTCCGCGAGGACTGCTGCCTGTGGCGCCTCACCGGGGGGCGCTGGAACGATCTGTCGCCCACGTTTTCCCCTGACGGCAGGCGCCTTGCCTTCAACTCCAACCGGCTTGGCGTGGCGATCCCGCAGATCTACGTCATGCCGGCGGAGGCCGGGGGGCGGCCGGACCTGGTTTCCCCCTATCTCTACGGGCAGGGTGGCTACTATACCTCGCCGGACTGGGCTCCTGCCGGCGACCGGGTCGCGTTCCACGGTCGCTACCGCCGGGGCAGCTACCACATTCTCATCGCTGACGTGGCGGCGCAGGGGCAACGCCTGCTGCAGCTTACATATGAAGGCAACAATGAAGACCCCAGCTGGGCTCCCGACGGCCGACACCTCGCCTTCGTGGGCGAACGGGAGTGGGGATTCGGACTTTTCGTCGTGGACACGGTCACGGGAAGGATTCGGCCCGTGCTTACCGGCGTGAGGCCGCGAGTGCCCGACTGGTCGCCCAGTCTCGCCTCTGGGCAGGCCCGAACTCGCGAGAACTGAAGCACCGATCCGGAGTGGAGGAACTCCCGCCGAGGAAGCACGGAGAACCCTGCCCCGGCGCACGCGCATTCGATGCTTTGCTCCGAGTTCGACAAGCCCCTGGGTCGCCCCGCCGAATGCGGACCTTGCATCCCCCGCGGCGAGACCCGCTGGATGTTGCGCTCAAGCTCGCAATTTCGTAGCTATAGGGCTAGTTGTGGCCGGCAATTGTTACCAACACCCAAATGCCAGGAGTAGCGATGTTGCACCGCGGTCTGATCATATCCGTCGTCGCTGCCGGGTTGTTCGTCGCCTCGTGCGGGCAGGAGGAGCTTCCCCCGCCCCCGCCCCCGCCCGTGGAGGAAGGCCCGAACCAGGATTCCATCGACGCGGCCCAGAGGGCGGCCGAGGAAGCGGCGCGTAGAGCGGCCGAAGAGGAGGCGCGCCGCGCGGCGGCGCTCGAAGCCGCCCGCGAGGCGCTCACAGCGATGGTCTTCTTCGACTTCGACATGGCGGAGATTCGTAGCGACGCCCAGGGCGTGCTCCGGCGCAAGGTTGAGGTGCTGCGCGCGAGCCCCGCGGTGCAGCTTCGTATCGAGGGACACGCGGACGAACGCGGATCCTCCGAGTACAACCTGGCGCTGGGCAGCCGTCGGGCTGAGGCTGTGCGCCAGTTCTTCGTCAACACCGGGCTCACAGAGGCTCGCTTCGATGTCCGTTCCTACGGCGAGGAGCGCCCGCGCGAGCAGGGCAGCAACGAAATGTCCTGGGCCCAGAACCGGCGCGACGAGTTCGTGGTCACGGCTGGCGGCAATCAGATCCAGGTTCCGGGCGGCGGCCAGTAGGCCCCCGGCCCGGGATCAGCCAGGCCGGGTTGGTGCAGTAAGTGCGTCGGGATTCAGCCGCCGTGCCGCGACAAGTCCTGACTGCCCTGATCGCCGTGGTGGCGGGTGCGGGGTGCGCCACCAAGGGGGACATTCGTGATCTGCAGGAAGAGGTCAGCGCGCTCGCCGCGCGTCAGGCGAGCGAGCTGGCCGATTTCGCGACGCTCGTTCGCGCCAGCCAGGACACCCTTTCCGGCCAGACCGGTCTCTACCTGGAGTTGCGCCGCGAGGTGCTGCAGCGACTCGATGAGATTGATCAGCAGTTGCTGATCATCCTCGAAGTCGAGGGCCAGAGCCAACGTGCTCTGGCCTCTTTGCGTGACCAGATCGAGATGATGCAGCGGGCGCCGGTCCTCGTACCCGACTCGAGCGAAGCGGGAGTTCCGGGGGAGGAAGCCGAGGGTCCCGAAGCCCATTTCGAGGCGGCCATGCTGATGTACAACCGGGGATCGAACGTCACCGCGCGCCGCGGTTTCGACGAATTTCTGGCCAGCTACCCGAATCACGAGCTGGCCGGGGACGCGACCTACTACCTTTCCGACCTCGACCTCCAGGAGGAACGCATCGAGGACGCGATCGAGGGGTTTATGCGCGTTCCCCAGATGTACCCCGCCTCCCTGAGGGTTCCGGAGGCGCTCTACCGCGCCGCCATTCTCCACCAGGAGTTGGGAGATATCGAGGAGGCGCGGACCTTGTTCGAACGAGTGATCAACGGGTTCCCCGACTCGGATGTCGCGGAGCCCGCGCAGCAGAGACTTCAGGAAATCCCCTAGGACGACGCCGGGAGGGGTCGGTCAGCGATCGTGGCCGGCCGCGGGAAGGCTGCCGAGTGCGGACGTGGCCCCTGCGGGGTTCCGCCAGGAGGTGCGTGAATGCGGTGTCCTCACTGCGGCTGCCGCGACAATCATGTGGTGGATACGCGCTCGACCGGCCGGGGACAGGCGGTCCGCCGTCGCCGGGAGTGCAAGGAGTGCGGCGGTCGCTTCACCACCTATGAGTACATTCAGGAACGGCCTCTGCGCGTGCTGAAGGCGCGGGGTGACTCCGAAGACTTCGAACGCGCGAAACTCGTGCGCAGCATCCAGGTGGCCTGCGCCAAGCGTCCCATCTCACCTTCCACGATCGAGGCCATCGCCGGGAACATCGAGTATACGCTGACCGTGGAAGGCGGAGGCGAGGTAAAGAGTTCACGCCTCGGAGAAATGGTGATGGAGGCGCTGAAACCCCTCGATCGGGTTGCCTACGTGCGCTTCGCGTCCGTCTATCGGAACTTCCAGGATATCGAAGAGTTCCAAGAGATGATCGCGGACCTGAATCTGCGGCGGGAGCGCAGCCTTCGCGCCAAGGACCAGGTCGAGCTTCCGATCTGACGCCGAAGCGGTCGTCGGCGGAGGTTTGCCACGCACGCCATCGCTCCGCCGCCGGGAGTGATCATATTCGGCGATCGTCGTTCGGGCCGTAACCCGCGGAGTCGCATCGCATGGCCAGCAAAAGCCCTAATCCTTTCGGAGAAATGCCCTTTCTCGATCATCTCGAAGAGCTTCGCTGGCGTATCCTCTGGAGTCTGCTGGCGATCGCGATCGGTGCTGTGGTGGGGTTCATGCTTGTCCACTACGCGAACATCGCGGAAGTGCTCCTCCTGCCTTATCAGTCGATCTTCGGAGAGGAACAGAGGCTCCTCAACCTCAGGCCCACGGATGCCTTCTTCATCACCATCAAGCTAGGCATCCTGGCGGGGCTGATCCTCGTTTTTCCCGTTGTCGTATACCAGATCTGGACGTTCCTGTCGCCCGCGCTCAAGAAGGCGGAAAAGCGCGTCATCGTTCCGGCCCTTTATATGGGGCTGGTGCTCTTCGTTCTCGGCGTTCTGATGGCGTACTATATCGCGCTGCCGATCAGCCTGGAGTTCCTCATCGGCTTCCAGACGGAGATCATGGTGCCGTCCTGGACGGCGCAGTACTACTTCGGGTTTGCGATTCAGCTTCTGGTTGCCTTTGGCATCATTTTCGAGTTGCCCGTGCTTGTGATGATCCTGAGCGTTCTGGGCCTGGTGACCCCGGCTTTCCTGCGCAGCAAGCGCAGGCACGCGATCCTGCTGATCACCATTCTCGCGGCGCTCATCTCCCCGGGTGACGTCATCATGGTGACCGTCCTCATGATGGTGCCGCTGATCATCCTCTACGAATTCTCGATCCTGCTCTCGGTCATGATCTACCGAAAGCGGGAGGAGAGGATCGCTGCCGCCTCCGACCCGCCCCCTGACTCGGTGCACGTGGGATAGCGCTATGACCCGAGGTCGTCCTCGGCCGGCCGTTCCATTCCAGCGCAGCTCAACGCCGGGCCGAAAGCGCTGGCTGCCCCGCCGCGTGCTCGCTCGCGTGCTGCCGGTGGTTCTCGCGAGTGTTGCCCTCCCGGCTGCCGCCCAG
Source organism: Longimicrobiales bacterium (assembly GCA_965225805.1). Lineage (GTDB taxonomy): Bacteria > Gemmatimonadota > Gemmatimonadetes > Longimicrobiales > Gaopeijiaceae > BD2-11. The sequence continues at coordinate 3,717,178 of OZ245327.1, read as the reverse complement.
CAGGCCCGCGACTCGGTGCCGCCGCCGTCGCCCGACACTACCGTGGCCGTGGACTCGGCCCGGGTACGGGTCCTTCAGGTGCTCGAGCGCCTGGCCGCCCCGCCGCTGCCCGACTCGCTTCGGGAGCTGGCGGACTCGGCGCAGCGGACCCCTCCGCGGGCTCCCGCAGGTCCGGACTCCGTGCTCAACGCCCTCCTGTCGCTGCCGGGATACGAGGCCAGCCAGTACGAGGGAACCGGACTCGAGTTCGGGGCCGACGGGCAGGTCGTCCTGTACGGCACTTCCGAAGCGCGCGCGAGATTCTTCCGGGGAGGTGCGGAGCGCATGGAGCTGGCGGCGGATTCGTCCATCACCATGAACGACTCCACCAGCCTGATCTGGACCGAGGGCACCTCGGTATTCACCGGGCGCGAGGGCGAGCCGCTCACCAGCACCTCGATGATCTACGATCTCTCCCGGCGCCGCGGAACCGCCTACAGCGCGCGCACGCAATTCGCGGCATCCGGCAACTGGATCGTGAGCGGCGATCTGCCTTCGGTGACTCCCGAAATCGTCCACGGAGAGCACGTCGGCTTCACCTCGTGCGACCTGGAGCATCCGCATTACCGGTTCGACACCAGCCAGATCAAGATCGTCGCCGGCAACCTTCTGGTGGCAAGGTCGGTGAAGCTCTACTTCTCCGACGTTCCCGTCTTCTGGTTCCCCTTCATGTTCCAGAGCATCGAGCAGGGACGCGCAAGCGGGATTCTGACCCCGCGTTTCAGCGTGAACGACATCGTGCGCAGTTCCGCCGGATACAGCCGCCGCATCTCGAACCTGGGCTTCTACTGGGCCATCAACGAATACGCCGACGCCTCCGTCGCCCTGGACTGGTGGGCCGACAACTACGTGGGGGTGACCGGCACCCTCAACTACAGCTGGCTGCGCCAGTTTCTGCGTGGCGGAGTAAACTTCCGCAACTTCTGGAGGGAAGACGGGAGCACCACGGTCGCCTTCAGCACATCCCACAACTGGGAACTCGACGAACGCACCCGCTTCCAGGCGAGAGCCAGCTACGCCTCATCCACCGACTTCGTGAGGGAGAACTCCTTCGATCCGCGCGAGGTCACGCAGTCGATCGACTCGCAGGGGGGGCTCAACCGGCGCTTCGACTGGGGGAACGTCTCGTTGAGCGCCAACCGCCGCCAGTTCCTCTCGGACGACCGGGTGTCGCTTACGCTGCCCTCGGCGAACCTCTCCCTCTCTCCCATCACCTTCTTCTCCGCCCCGTCGTCGCGCGCGACCTGGTACAACAACGTCATCTGGACAGGAAGCGGCAACTACACGCGCAGCATCGAAGACCGGCTGGATCAGGCTCCAGGCAGCTTCAAGCCGAGTCTGGCAGACAAGACGAATACGCGCGCAGGAATGTCGTCGAGCCTGAGCCTGGGCGCATTGTCCTGGTCACAAAGCGTGAGCTTTGCGGAAGCGGTGACCCGCGATGGCCTGGAAGTTCTCGCTCCCGACGCCGGCCTCGCCACCCCCGACCGGCTCGAAGCCTGGTATCGGAACGTGGTGGCTCCGGCTGCGGACAGCGCTCTTACGGAGCGCATGGATCTCGCCAAGGCGGACCTTACCTGGTCGCAGAGCCTGAGCTATCAGCAGCGCTTGATCGGAACCACAACCTTCACGCCGAATCTCTCCATGTCGGGGCGCGCGACCCGGTCGAACGAAACTCCGGAAGCCGGGTCGATGGTCTCCGCTCCCACCCGGATCTCCTTCGGCGCCGGCCTCAAGACCGACCTCTACGGGCTCTGGCCGGGGGTGGGCGGCTTCTCCGCCATTCGCCACAAGCTCTCGCCCGGCTTCGACTATTCCTACGCCCCCGCGGTGACGCAGACCGAACTGCAGGACGCCGTTTTCGGCCGCGGGGAATTCCGCGCCAGGAACGAGATGCGGATCCGGCTGAACCAGACCTTCGAAGCGAAAGTCGAGGAGGAGGAGCCCGAGGAGGGGGCGGAGGATGCAGCCCCCGATCCGTCCGGCGAACCGCGGCGCAGGGAGCGGACGGAGATCGTTCAACTGCTGGCGCTGCAGACGAGCGCGGTCAACTACGACTTCGTGCGCGCAGACTCCCTCGGCCAGTTCTCGGAAGGCTTCACGACGACACGCCTGTCCAACAGCATCAGCTCCGACTTCCTGCGCGGCCTTCAGGTATCCATGGATCACCTGCTGTTCGACGACAGCGGGGAGGAGGGCGAGGGCCGGAAGTTCGCACCCCATCTCTCCGGGGTGGATCTCTCGTTCTCCCTGAACGCGGATTCTCCCCCTCTGCGCTGGATCGGGGGGCTGATCGGCCTGGGAGGCGAAGGGGAGACCGATGCGGAGCCGGAACCGGAAGAGGACGAAGAGCTGCTTGAGGAGGAAGATCCCTTCCTGCCTGGCAGCGGGGTGGACGAGAGCCAGGTCGTGCCGGGCTTTGACGATCGTTCCCGCGACACCCGGGACCAGCAGCGCCAGCGGCGCTCCGGGCGTGGTGGATGGGACGCGAATGTCACCTATTCGCTACAGCGCCCGCGCGAGGCCGATCTGGCCCGGCAGATGCTCCAGTTCAGCGTCCGCTTCCAGCCCACCGAACTCTGGGGAGCGAGCTGGCGCAGTTCCTACGACGTTGAACTCGGCTCCTTCAACGACCACATGATCTCCTTCACGCGCGAGCTGCATCGCTGGGAAGCGAGTTTTGACTTTCGGCGCACGGTCACCGGCAACTGGGCCTTTCGCTTCGAGGTTGCCCTGAGCGACAACCGTGACCTGAAGTTCGACTACCAGCAGTACGATCGCTCCGACCCCCTGGAGGGGCGCAGCTTTCGCTGACCGCATCCGTGGTCCCCGGTGGGGCAGGGAGGGATCGCGAGCCGTCGTCCGGCAGGTACACGGGAGATGTTTGGCGCTTGCGAATCTCGGGTTCCCGGATGTCGACGGAGTGGCACGCCTCGTGCTGACTACCTGAGGCTGACGAGCCGGGGCGCTGGAGCCATTCCGGGGGAAGCGACGTGGAGGTGTCGATGTACGGTCACGGGTATGCAATGGTGCGAGGTGCGCGAAGCTGGGGAGCCATCCTGTTGCTGGGCGCCGTAGCGGCGTGCGACGAGGACGGGGTACTTCTGAATCTGGACGATCCCCCCGCGGCTCCGCGGGCGGTCGATGCCTACTATTTCGCCGGCGTCGTAACCGTCACGTGGGCGCTGGCTCCCGATTGGGACGGTGACTCCTTCCGCATCTACTCCCGGCGCATCACCGACCCGGACTTCTTTCTGATCGCCGAGGTGTCCAGCTGCACGGAAGGCGTCTGCCAGTACCGTGACACGAACGTGGTGGCGGGCGTGACCTACGAGTACTACGTCGCGGCGGTCGGTGTTTCCGGCTTGGAAACGCCGTCCAGCCATTCGGTCGAGATCGCCGTTCCGGCACCTGATCCGCCCTTGGCGCCGCTGACTGTGCTGGCGGCGGCGCTGGATGCGTCCGTCTTCCTCACCTGGAGCGACAACGCACGCGACGCCGGCGACTTTTCGCACTACCGGGTCTACCTCGATGGGGAAGAGGTCTTCCTCCTGGGCGAGACGGACTCCGAAGGGTTCCTGGACATGAGGGCCAGCAACGGCGAGACCTACCGCTACTTCGTGTCCGCCCTCGACGATCAGGGGCACGAGAGCGCGGGGAGTTCGGTGGCGAGCGCGACCCCCCGTCCCGACTACCACGGGGAGCTGATCTATTCCTATCTCGACGTGCCGCCCTCGTCGGGTTTTCGTTTTCCGCTCGACGAACGGGACGATCCCATCGTTCACGGCAACGCGCCCGACCGCCATTTCCGTCTCGAGCAGGACGCGGCGGGGTGGTGGCTGGTTCCCGGACCGGGCACGGAGATCCACAACCGCGTCTTTCACACTACCCGCCTCAAGTGCGGACCGGGGAGCGACGCCGGATGTGCCGACGTAACCACCGCCCCCGCAACGGACTACACAGCTGGAGCAGTCGAAGCGCAGTCGCAGACCACCTACATACTTCGCTATGTGGGGGACAGGGGACACCACTATGCCGCGGTCCGGATCACCAACCAGGGATTCGTGGACGACGGTGCGGTGATGGTCTTCGACTGGGCGCACCAGCTGCAGCCCGGCAATCCGAGTCTGGAGTCTGGAGTGCCCGAGGTGCGTGTCCGCAACGGGAGGTAACCGCCGATCCGTCCATCTCTCCGCAGGCGGGCGGGGCGCGCCTCGCAACGTTCCGTGTACGCGAGCGCTGGGGTAACCGTTCTCGGGGCGGGAGTGCGGTCGCGCGGAGACGCTCCGGCTTGTGGGGGAGTCGGTCCCTGGGTATTATCGCCATATGGTGCCGGTCCTTGAAGCGGTGCCCAACTTCAGTGAAGGCCGGGACCGTGCTCTCGTTCGCGAGTTCGCCCGGACCATCGCTTCCGAGGGTGCCGAAGTGTTGGCCTGCACTTCTGATGCAGACCACCATCGCTCAGTCATCTCCTTCGCAGGCTCTCCCCGAGTCGTCGAGCGGGCGGCCCTGTCCGCCGCCCGTCTGGCCGTGGATGCCATCGACATGCGGCGGCACGCGGGCGTCCATCCAAGGCTGGGAGCCCTCGACGTTCTGCCGTTCATCCCGGTTCGGGGCCTGGGCATGGAGGGAGCCGCCGCCAGCGCGCGCAGAGTCGCACGAGGACTCGCCGAAATGGGGATACCCGTGTATCTCTACGGAGCCGCGGGGAATGGCAAGCCCCTTTCCTCTCTCAGGGCGGGCGGCTTCGAGGCGTTGGTAAACGGCTTTCCCGCCGGTCGCGAACCCGATATTCTGCCCCGACCCTGGGATCACCCGGGCATCCATCCGACCGCCGGCGCGACGTGCGTAGGAGCCCGGCCGCCCCTCCTCGCGTGGAACGTTTATGTTTCAGGGTTGTCGCGGGAGCATATCACCGGAGTCGCGCGCCGGCTGCGCGAGAGCGGGGGCGGATTTGGCGGCTTGAGGGCTCTGGGGCTATATCTGCCCTCCGGCGATGCGTTTCAGATCTCGATGAACCTGGAAGACATGGACAACACGCCGCCCATGCGCGTCTTCGAAGCCATCGAAACCGAGGTGGGCCGGATGGGCGGCCGCATTGAACAAACCGAGGTGATCGGAACTATCCCCGAGACGCTGATGTTGTCAGCGGCCGCCTCCCGGCTCAAGCTGCTCGACCCCGACCTGTCCCGGCTGCGCGGGTCTCTGCTGGCGGAGCACATGTTAAGGCGCATGTCAACCTCGGGTCAGGATGATCCGGACGGGTCGGGAGCATTAGGATCACATCATGCCGCCACCGGCGCGGACGCTCGCCGGAGGGCGGTCGCCACCTCTTCGGACCAGGAGGTTCGTCCGTGACTGCCGACATTCCCGTACACGCCGCCAGCGGTCTTTCGGGTGACGAGCCTCCCCCCGATCCCCGGGGTGCGGCCCGCGAGCCGGAAGCGCCACCCGACTATGTGGATCTCGGCGCGATGATTCTGGATGTGGAAGAGCCCGCCGTTTCGACCCGGATGATCGAAGAAGACGAACACACGGAGCCAGGGGAGGGGTTCGGGTCGGTCCTTTCGCGTTTCAGAGCCCGCTTGACCCGCAACCTGGCATCGGGGGATTCGCGGTCCCACCAGGACATGGGCACGGGATACCGCGCCATGGGGCTGGGACCGGAGGCCATCGGCGAGTTTCAGCAAGCAATCCGCCAAGATCCCGCAAGCACCGGGGCGTACGAGATGCTTGGCCGCTGCTTTCTCGACGCCGGCCAACCCGAACTCGCGGCGAACGTGCTCGCAAGGGCGCTGGAGCTGACTCCCCGGGCCGAGGACGAGTTCCTGGGAATCTACTACTATATGGGACGCGCCCAGGAAGCCTCCGGCAACCCGGGGGCGGCGTTCGACTTCTACAGGAAGACCATCGCCATGAACATCGACTTCCAGGATGTGGCGGCGCGCTTCCGCGACCTCGGACAGGTGTTGGCGAGGCTGCCGGAGGAGTCGGAAGATCGCGGGCGAAGTGATTCGCCCGGCACAGGTTCACCCGCTTCTGGAAGAGCTTCTTGACCCGGTCCGTCACGCAGACACGCTCCACGCTCGCCCACATACAGGAGCCGGTCAGGGAGGATTTGGAGCGCGTACATCGCGAGCTTCGGCGCATCGTGCGTGCGAACCTCGGGATGACCGACGAGGTCAATCAGTACCTGCTGCTCATGCGCGGCAAGATGTTTCGTCCGACCCTGGTGCTATTGGCGGATCGAATCTGTGGGGGAGACGGCGATCCGACCGTGACCCTGGCGGCAGCGGTCGAACTCGTGCACCTCGCCACACTGGTTCACGACGACGCCGTGGACCACTCCGTCCTGCGGCGCGGCCTTCCTACCGTCAACGCGCTATGGACACATCAGGTGGCGATCATCATGGGGGACTATCTGTACAGTCGCTCTGTCACCGAACTGACGCGCGCGGGCAATCTGGAAGTGTTGCGTTGCCTGGCCGTGGCTGCCAACGAGATGAGTCTGGGGGAGATGCGTCAGCTCACGTCCTACGATGCCCTGGACTTCTCGGAAGAGGACTATTACGCCCTGATCGCGGCCAAGACAGCATCCCTGATGGCCGCATCCTGCGAGATCGGCGCGCTGGTGAACGGCTCGAACCGGGAGTGCAAGGCGCTCAGACGCTTCGGACACCACCTCGGGATGGCGTTTCAGATCGCCGACGATCTGCTGGACTACACGGGTACCGAGGCCGTCACCGGCAAGCCGACGGGCCACGACTTGCGCCAGCGAAAAGTGACGTTACCCCTGGTCGGCGCGATGAAGTCGGCCGGAAGCAGGGAACAGGGAGTGATCCGCGGCTTCTTCACCCGCCGCGATCCTTCCGACGAAGAGATCGCCGGGCTCATCGATCTGGTCACCGAACTCGGGGGACTCGAATATGCCCGCGAACGGGCCGCGCGTTACGCCGACTGGGCGGCGGAGGCGCTCGAAGATCTGGAGGACGGACCGGCGAAGCATGCGCTCATGACTGCGATCGCCTACGCGGTCGACAGACGTCGATGAAGGCTCCACCACGCCGGGCGTCGGGCCCACGGGGAAGGCTCGTCCGGCAGACTCGGCGGGCAGAGACTCCGCTGTCGGAGGTCGTCAATTGACTAGGTTGCTCGAAGGGAGCAGGCGGCAGGGTTCCCGAATCCTGCTTATCCTGGTGCTGGGCTTCATCCTCGGTGGCTTTCTGACGCGCCTCGCGCAATTCATGCCCGAGAGCGCGACCCGGGAGTTCCTGACCGCGGCGGTGACGGCGAGCGTGGGCCCATTCTCGCTGGGGCTGGTTTCGTTCGGCATCACGCTCGGGCCCGTTGAATTTCATTTCAACGTACTCACGCTGGCGGCGATGGGCATCGTGGCGCCGATCGTTCGCTCCTGGCTGTAGGAGGGGCGGTTATTTCGGCGCGGCCGATGCGAGCTGAACCCGAGGGAGATGAAGTGTATCTCTTGCCCTGGAATCGGACCCGGCGCGCGAGACGCCGGTATAAGTTAGATTGACGCGGACACCTCGAACGGCCAACGAGCTTCGCCGGTCATCAGCGGGAAGGAGCTGTCATGGGATTCAGTGGACTTGGAATGTGGGAGATCGTCCTGATCTTCCTGGTGTTCTTGCTTCTGTTCGGTGCCAAGCGGCTTCCGGAAATCGGCTCGTCCCTGGGCAAGGGGATTCGCGAATTCAAGAGTTCGGTGCGGGACATCGAACGCGAGTTGAAGACTCCGCAGCCTCCCAAGATGGTGGCGCCCTCTCCGGCCGAGAATACGGAAGAGGGCGGAGAGCCGCGCAAGCTCGCCGGTCGCGCGGAAGCCGGCACGGCCTGAGAAGACGCCCATCCGCAAGGGACGAGCGGGGTCGCCCGGAAGCAGTAGGGAGTTCCTAGAAGCCTAGGGGAAGCTGCGTCTGGTTCGCGGCCTCTTCCTGGGCGCGGAACACCTCCCGGCGGCGGTCCACGATGCGGGCGCGTTCACGCAAACTGGTGACCCACTGATCCAGTCGCTGCTGGCCGAGGGTTCCGGCCACCATCGCGCGCTGCACCACTCTCTGGTCCTCCCACGCGGTGCTGTCCGCGGGAATCCGGTCGACCACCTCCACCACGAATGCGCGGCCGTTGGCTTCAACGACGCTGCTGAGCTGGCCGGGTTCCAGACCGAAGGCGGTGCCTATCACGGCGTTCTGTCGACCGAGTCCCGGCACGAAGTCGCTGCGCGAAAAGGCAGGCGATTCCTCGATGTCAGCTTCCAGGCGCGCGGCGATCTCTTCCAGGCTTCCACCCTCCCGGACGGCTTCGTCCGCTTGTTCGAGGGCACGCACGAGCTTTTTTTCCAACCTGAGGGTTCGCTCAATGGCCGCTCGGGCCTGTTCGAGAGGGAGGACGCCTTCGGGTTCGCGGCTGACCAGCTCCAGGGCGTAGAACGCCTCCGCATTCTCGAAGACCGGGCTCACGTCCCCTTCTTCCGCTTCCTCGAACGCCCACTCCGACCCCTCGCGCACCTGGCCGGCACCCATCACAAACGGGAATTCCTGGGTAAAGTCGACCGCGTTGGCCTCCACGCCCAGTTCCCGCGCAGCCTCAGCGAGGGGGAGGTTCTCGCCGAGCCCTTCGAGGGAGTCGGCGGTCGTGAGCAGTTCGATTTCCGAGGCGTCGGTGCGTTCTACCGGGACCAGAATGTGGCGCGCGCTCGCGGAGTCCGCCGTGCGCGAGGTTACCTCGATAAGGTGCCATCCGAACTGGGTCTGCACCGGTTCCGTCACCGTTTCCAGTGGCGCGCTGAACGCGGCTGAATCGAACTCCGAAACCATCACCCCACGGGTGAAGGTACCCAGGTCTCCGCCGATGGCGGCCGAGCCCTCGTCGGCGGATTCTTCCGCCGCCAGCTCCGCGAAGTCCGCCCCTTCCAGGATCTCCAGGCGGATCTCCTCGGCGCGCGCGCGCGCGCCTGCCGTGTCGGCGGCGCTTGGATCCTTGTCGAGCACGACGGCGAGCACGGCGGCCTGGGCGGGCACGGCGAAGTCGTCACGGTTCTCCCTGTAGTACGCGGCGATTTCCGAATCGGTAACCACGACCTCTTCGTCGCTGATGCGTGTCGTCGGGTCCAGGGCCAGGTAGCGGACTTCGACCTGTTCGTTCTCGTCCTGGTACGCTGACCAGAGGGCCGCATCCGGAAGGTAGATGCCCGTGCTCAGCTGGCGCATGAGCTTGGTGCGGGGGATGACATCGCGGTAGTAGGCCTCCAGCACCAGGAGGGCGCTCTCCGGGGCCGTGGCGAGGTAGGTCTGGTACTTCTGCATGTCGAAGAGGCCATCGGTCTGGAAGGCTTCCAGCGCCTGGTACTGCGGTGGAGGGCTGAAGCGCGCCGCCTGGCGAATCTCGTCGTCGCTCACCCGGATTCCGCGGCGTTCGAGTTCACGCTGGATGAGGATCTGGGTCACGACGTCGTCGAACGCCGCGTCCTCGATCTCCAGGTTCTGGTCGGAAGTGATGGCCTCTGCCTGAGCCAGCTGAGTCTGCTCGTAGAGGTTGCGATAGGTGAACTGGTACTGGTCGTACATGACCGGCACACCGTCGACCTCCCCCAGCTCGCTCAGCCCGGCGGTGCGTCCGGTGATGTCCATTCCCCACTCGAAGACCATCAGCGCGGCGAACGCGAGCGCGGTGATCATCATGATCCACTTCGTATTGTCCCGCATGGTTCGCATCATGACGAAGCGTCTCCTGGCATATTCGGGTGCGGCGAAATGATCTGGTTGCGGGAGTCTTCCGCAAACGAATCAAGTTACGAGAATGCCGTACGGCTCTCAAGCGAGGCGCGGGCCAGATCCGTTGACACTCTTCGCGGCGGCTCCGTACCTTTGCAGGCTAGCGCGCATGCGTACTTCTCCAACTCCGTGCGCGTCGAATCGTCCCTCCTTCCGAGAGCCTGCCTGTGGATCAGTCGCTGGAGCAGGAGATTCGCAGGCTCTACTCCTGTTTTAACTCCGCGCGGGATCGGCAGGGGCGCACCTTCGTGCCTCTGGCCGATGCCTACAGACGGGCGGGGGACTTGCTGAGAGCCAGGCTCCTGCTCGAAGAGGGCCTGCGGCGGCACCCCGATTTTGCGAGTGCGTATGTCGTTGCGTTGCGGATCGCGCGGGACGTGTCGGACCATGACGGGGCACTGAAGGCGGCTCGACGCGTGATCGAGCTCGATCCAGGCAACGCGGAAGCCCGCGGTGCGCTCGTCCACATCGGCTCGCGGCGGGAGGCTCCCCGGAGTCCTGCGGCCTCTGTCTCCGGAGATGAGGGCGAACCCGCGCTTCCGGACGAGTCGTGGATGGTTGGGGACGCAGGGGTGTGGGGCGCCGGAACAGACAGTGGGCTGGCCTCGGTGGACCCGACGGCCCTGGAGGAAGAGGACGAGCAGGCGCGGTCGCTGGTGCAGACGTCCGGCGGGGCTTCAGTCGAGGACGAGGCCGCCGTAGAGGCTGTGGCGACAGAAGAGGCTGTGGCGGCAGAAGAGGCTGTGGTGGCAGCAGAGGCGGTTGTGGTGGCCGAAGAGGCTGTGGCGGTCGAGGAGCCTGTGGCGGCAGAAGAGCCTGTGGCGGCCGAGGAGGCTGTGGCAGCAGAGGCGGCTGTGGCGGCCGAGGAGGCCGTGACGGCAGAAGAGGCTGTGGCGGCAGAAGAGGCTGTGGCGACCGAGGAGGCTGTGGCGTTCGAGGCGGTCGTGGCGGCAGAGGAAGCCGTGGTGGCCGAGGAGGTTGTGGCGGCAGAGGCGGTTGTGGTGGCCGAAGAGGCTGTGGCGGTCGAGGAGCCTGTGGCGGCAGAGGAGGCCGTGGCGGCCAAGGAGGTCGTGGCGGCAGAGGAAGCCGTGGTCGCCGAGGAGGTTGTGGCGGCAGAAGAGGTTGTGGCGGCAGAAGAGGTCGTGGCGGCCGAGGAGCCTGCGGCGGCAGAGGCGGCCGTGACGGTCGAAGAGGCTGTGGCGGCCTTAGAGGTTGTGGCGGCAGAGGCGGTTGTGGTGGCCGAAGAGGCTGTGGCGGTCGAGGAGCCTGTGGCGGCAGAAGAGCCTGTGGCGGCCGAGGAGGTCGTGGCGGCCGAGGAGGTCGTGGCGGCAGCAGAGGCGGCTGTGGCGGCCTGTGGTGGCAGCAGAGGCGGCTGTGGCGGTCGAGGAGCCTGTGGCGACCGAGGAGGTCGTGGCGGCCGAGGAGGCTGCGGCGGCAGAAGAGGCTGTGGCGACCGAGGAGGCTGTGGCGTTCGAGGCGGTCGTGGCGGCAGAAGAGCCTGTGGCGGCCGAGGAAGTCGTGGCGGCAGAAGAGGTTGTGACGGCAGCAGAGGCGGCTGTGGCGGCCGAGGAGGTCGTGGCGGCAGAAGAGGCCGTGGTGGCCGAAGAGGCTGTGGTGGCCGAGGAGGTCGTGGCGGCAGAGGAGGCTGTGGCGGCAGAAGAGGCTGTGGCGGCCGAGGAGGTTGTGGCGGCCGAAGAGGCCGTGGCGGCCGAGGAGGCTATGGCGGCAGCAGAGGCGGCTGTGGCGGCAGAAGAGGCTGTGGTGGCAGCAGAGGAGGGCGTGGCGGCCGAGGCGGCTGTGGCGGCCGAGGAGGTCGTGGCGGCCGAAGAGGTTGTGGCGGCCGAAGAGGTCGTGGCGGCCGAGGAGGTTGTGGCGGCCGAGGAGGCTGTGGCGGCCGAGGAGGCGGTGGCGGCAGAAGAGCCTGTGGCGGTCGAGGAGGTCGTGGCGGCCGAGGAGGCCGTGGCGGCAGAGGAGGCTGTGGCGACCGAGGAGGCTGCGGCGGCCGAGGAGGTTGTGGCGGCGGCCGAAGAGGCTGTGGCGGCCGAGCAGGTTGTGGCGGCCGAAGAGGCTGTGGCGGGTGAGGAGGTCGTGGCGGCCGAAGAGGTTGTGGCGGCAGAGGAGGCCGTGGCGGCCGAAGAGGCCGTGGCGGCCGAGGCGGCTGTGGCGGCAGCAGAGGAGGCTGTGGCGGCCGAAGAGGCTGTGGTGGCAGCAGAGGCGGCTGTGGCGGCCGAGGAGGTTGTGGTGGCCGAGGAGGTCGTGGCGGCCGAAGAGGCTGTGGCGGCCGAGGAGGTTGTGACGACCGAGGAGGCTGCGGTGGCCGAGGAGGTCGTGGCGGCCGAGGAGGCTGTGGCGGCCGAGGAGGTCGTGGCGGCCGAGGAGGTTGTGGCGCCGGTCGAAGCCGCACCGCCGCCGGCAGCACCAGAATGGGGTGGCGAGGCGTCGGACCGGAGTGAGAGAAGGCCGCTAGAGAGCGCCCGCCGGAAAACGCCCCCGGTGGCGGAGCCATCCACCACTTCCGGCACCTCCGGCGATGCCGACATCAACACGCGCACCATGGGTCAGCTGTACGAGCAACAGGGACTCTGGGCCCATGCGAGCGCCGTCTACGAGCGTCTCCTCGAATCCGACCCTGGCGACGCCGAACTCTCCCGGCACCTCGAACGCCTTCGCCAGCGAGTCGGCGCAGCACCGTCCAAGCCGTCGTCGACCGCGCGAGTGAGCCGGCTCGACCGGGATTCCGGGAAGGTTGCCCCGGGCTCCAGGTCCCCGGGGGACGATCGCCGCTCCCCGGAACCGGCCAGCGGGAGCGGAACCGAGTTGGTCGAGGCGGAGTCCGCTCCGCGTGACGAGACCCCACGGAAGCCGGTTTCGGCGCTGATCCACGGATCCGACTCGCCCGTCGTCCCCATCGAGTCGCTGGCTCCCGATTCCCCGGCGCCCGAAGTGCAGGGGGAGGCGCCATGAGGATTGCGGTCATCCACGGGGCCAACCTGCGACTTCTGGGACGACGCGAACCGGAGCTGTACGGGTCCGACACGCTGGACGACATCAACGACCGCCTGCGCGCCCTGGCCAGCGAGCTGGGGGTGGAGGTCGAGACCTTCCAGTCCAACTCGGAAGGGACGATCCTCGACTATCTGGAGGAAGCCGCGCCCCGCATCGACGGAGTGGTCATCAACCCGGGCGCGTTCACCCACACCAGCGTTGCCTTGCGCGACGGGCTTGTGGGCATCGACCGGCCCTTCGTGGAAGTGCATCTCTCCAACCCGGCCGCGCGCGAGCCCTTTCGGCATCGGTCGTATCTGTCGCCGGTTGCGTCGGGCGTGGTCGCAGGTTTTCGTGCGGAAAGCTATCTTCTGGCGTTTCGGGGACTCCTGGCAAACTTGCCCCAGGGCTGACTTCGCCTCTGTACTGCGGGATTGAGCACAACCGATTCGAGGTTTGAACACAACTGACAACGAGGCTGCATGGCCACGACTGCCAACTTTCGCAATGGCATGATTCTGGACATCAAGGGTGTCTTGTGGGCGATCACCTATTTTCAGCATGTCAAGCCAGGGAAGGGCGGCGCCTTCGTGCGCACCAGGCTCAAGAACGTGCTCGCCGGACATGTGGTGGAAAAGACCTTCAGGGCGGGGGAGAGGGTGACCGCCGTACGCCTCGAGCGCCGTCCCATGCAGTACAGCTACACCGACGGCGAGTTCTACCACTTCATGGATCTCCGCAACTACGATATGCATCCGGTCTCCGGGAGCATGATCGGCGAGGATCAACTGAAGTACTTGAAGGAAAACATGGAGTGCGAGGGCCTGGTGCACGACGGCAACACGATCAGTGTGGAACTCCCGGTGTTCGTGGAACTCGAAGTCACCGGGACGGAGCCCGGTGTGCGGGGCGACACGGCCCAGGGCGGCACCAAGCCGGCCACGCTGGAGACCGGAGCGGTGGTTCAGGTGCCCCTTTTCGTGGATGTGGGTGACGTGCTCCGGGTGGATCGCAGGGAAGACAAGTACTTGACGCGGGTAACGTCATGATCGATGTCGAGTTCGTCGAGCGTCTCATCCGGGCGGTGGATGAGAGCGGCATCGATACCGTGGAGATCAGGCGGGGCGGCACGCGCGTGAGGATCAGCAAGACACCCCCGGCGGCCGCGAACCGGGACGAATCGCGAACCGGGATCGCCGCTGAGTCGAACGCGCATCCTTCTGCAGGAAGCGCCGTCGTCGAATCGCCTGTTGCAGAGGTTCCGGCAGTCCCTCAGGCCGAGCCGGCCTCGACGCTCATCGAGATCGAGTCGCCCATGGTCGGAACGTTCTACCGGTCCGGAGCCCCGGGCACGCCTCCCTACGTGGAAACGGGACAGAGAATCTCCGAGGGGGATACGCTCTGCATCATCGAGGCGATGAAGCTGATGAACGAGTTCGAGAGCGAGATCAACGGGACCGTCGAGGAGATTCTGGTCGAGGATGGCGAGCCCGTGGAATACGGGCAGGTCCTCTTCAGGGTGGCGCCGGTCTGAGCGGGCTGCACTCTTCCGCCGGCGCGGCGCGACGCCCGAGCGCCGGGAGCGGACCGGGTGTTCGCTAAGGTTCTGATCGCCAACCGGGGGGAGATCGCCCTCCGTATCATCCGTGCGTGCCACGAGCTCGGCGTCGAGGCGGTGGCGGTCTTCTCCGAGGCGGATCGCGACTCACTGCACGTGCGCTTCGCGGATGAAGCCGTCTGCATCGGCCCCCCGTCGGTGTCCCGGAGCTACCTGAACATCCCCAGCATCATCGCCGCCGCGGAAATCACAGGTGCCGAAGCGATTCATCCCGGGTACGGGCTGCTCGCCGAAAACGCGGAGTTCTCCGAGATCTGCGACGCGTCCGGAATCACCTTCATCGGCCCCACGGCGGCCCAGATTCGGGCGATGGGCGACAAGGTCGTGGCTCGCGAGACGATGATGGAGATCGGGGTGCCGACCGTCCCGGGTTCCGCCAAGGCGCTGAACAGCGTGCGCGAAGCCCTGCGCCTGGCCGATGAGATTGGGTACCCGGTGATGGTCAAGGCGGCTGCGGGCGGGGGTGGCAAGGGCATGCGCCTCGCGCGCGACGCCGGCGAATTGGAGCGGGTCTTCGGGTCCACACGGATGGAGGCGCAGGCGGCGTTCGGCGACTCCTCCGTCTACCTGGAGAAGCTCATCGAGCGGCCTCGCCATGTGGAGATTCAGGTCTTCGGGGACACGCACGGCCGGATCGTGCATCTGGGTGAGCGAGACTGCTCCGTGCAGCGGCGCCATCAGAAGCTGATCGAAGAATCGCCCGCCTACGGATTGTCTCCCGAGCTGCGCGAGGAAATGGGCCGCGCCGCGGTGAGGGGAGCCGCCGGCATCGACTACGCGGGGGCCGGCACGGTCGAGTTCCTCGTGGATCGGAAGGGGGCTTTCTACTTTATCGAGATGAATACCCGCATCCAGGTCGAGCATCCGGTCACTGAAGTGACGACCGGCCTGGATCTGGTCAAGGAGCAGATCCGGGTCGCGTCGGGAGCTCCGCTCTCGTTTCCGCCCGGGCCCGCGACTCACCGAGGGCATGCCATCGAGTTCCGAGTCAACGCCGAGGATCCGGAGCGCGGCTTCATGCCCGCACCGGGGAAGATCAACGTCTTCCATCCCCCGGCGGGGCCGGGTATTCGCGTCGACACGCACGTCTACGCCGGCTACACGGTGCCCCGCTACTACGACTCGCTGCTGGCCAAGGTGATCGTGAGCGCGGCCACCCGCCAGGAGGCGATCGACCGCGCCCGCCACAGCCTCGACCACTTCGTAGTGGACGGCGTGCCCACGACTCTCAGCTTTCTCTCCCGCATCCTGCGCGACCCGCGTTTCGTGAAGGGAGCGGTCGACACCAGCTTCGTGGACCGCCTCATGGGCGAGGCGGCGTAGACGGTGGCGGCGCGCAAGAAGCCGAAGGGCCGAGCAGGCGGGAAAGCGGCGCCCGTTCGGCGCGCGCGCGCAAAGGACGGTGGAGCAGGCGCCTTCCTCTCCCGGACACAGAAGTCCGACATCCTGGCGCTGTCCCTGCTGGTTCTGGCGCTCTTCATTCTGTTGGCGCTTGTACCCGTATCGATTCTGGGCGTGCGCGGGGACGCGTGGTTTCCGTCGGGGAACGCGATCGGTCTCCTCGGCGCCAGGATTCAGGGTGTGGCGATGGGGGCGCTCGGTGTGGCCGCGTTCGCGCTGCCGGTCCTCCTCACGCTCGGAGGGCTGCGCGCAGGCGGGTGGACCACGCCGCGCACCGGCATCCGGGCGGCGGTGCTGACGACGGGCGTGGCGGTGATCGCCTCGTGCACCACGTCGCTTTTGGGGAGTGTAGGGGGGGCGGGATGGCTGGGGTCGACCGTCGCCGGCGGCCTGAGCCTGGCCATCGGCTGGCTGGGGACGGTGCTCCTGCTCGCCGGTGGCCTGATCGCGCTCCTGGTGGCCACCCTCGACTGGAACCCTCTGCGCTGGCTGGGACGCGCCCTGAAGTCGGCGTGGTCGGTCGCGGCCTCCTGGTTGGCGCGAGCAGCCGGGGGACTACGCGCGGCCACGGCGCGGAAGCCCCGGAGCAGGAGGAAGGCATCGGCCCCGCGGGGCCAGAAGCGAGGCATTCCGGAAGACGTCGCGGCGGTGCTGGACGGTGTCGTAGGAGGGCCCGAGGGAGTAGCCGCGCCGCCGGACGCGACCGGGAAAGCATCCTCGGAGTCCGCGGCGCAGGGCTCCGCCGGGGTGGCTGCCGAGCCGGAGAGGGCAACCCGAACGTGGGGCGCGGGCTCCTCCCCTTCTCCCGCGGCAGGCCAGCTCCCCGACCCTCGCGCCCAGGATTCGGAACCGGCGCCCGGGGAGGTGCCCGCCGCACCGGAGCAGGAGGCAGAGGATCCGGGCGGCCTGACGCTGCCCTCGATCGATCTGCTGAATGCGCCGGAGCCCAAGGACCCTTTCCGAATGGAGCTGCAGCTCTCTCGGCTGGGCGAGATCCTGGTGGAGAAGCTTCGTTCGTTCGGCGTGCAGAGCAGAATCGGAGGGCGCACCACGGGTCCGGTTGTGACCCAGTTCGAAGTGGTGCCCGCGCCGGGGGTCAAGGTGAACCGGATCGCCAACCTGGAAGCCGACCTGGCGCTCGCGATGAAGGCAAGAAGCATCCGCATCGTTGCTCCGATCCCCGGCAAGGGCGCGGTGGGGGTGGAAATCCCCAATCCCGAGCCCGAAATCGTGTATCTGCGGGACATCCTGGAGTCGTCCGCCTTCCGCTCCTCGAAGGCGGCACTGCCCTTGGCCCTCGGCAAGGACCTGGCGGGGCGCCCCTACGTCGCGGACCTGACACGCATGCCCCATGTGCTGATCGCCGGCGCAACCGGCTCGGGGAAATCCGTCTGCCTGAACACCTTCATCACCAGCCTCGTCTATTCCCACTCGCCCGAGTCGCTCCGGCTCCTGCTGGTCGATCCCAAGATGGTCGAGCTGTCCGTCTACGCCGATCTTCCGCACCTGCGGCATCCAGTGGTGACCGACCCGGCCGACGCGGCCGGCGTGCTGAAGTGGGCGGTGCTCGAGATGGAGCGCCGCTATACGCTGCTCTCGGCGAACCACGCGCGCTCGCTCAAGGAGTTCAACCGGAGGGTGCGCGAGGGCGAACCCCTGCACGCGCCGCCGCGACCGGGCGCGCCCGGCGAAGAACCCCCGGACGAGCCCTACGAAGAGGGGATTCTTCCTCTGGTGGTGGTGATCATTGACGAGCTCGCGGACCTGATGATGACGGTTCAAGGGGAAGTCGAGCGCCCCCTTACGATGCTCGCCCAGAAGGCGCGCGCCATCGGCATCCACCTGGTGGTGGCGACCCAGCGACCCAGCGTGAACGTGATCACCGGGCTCATCAAGGCCAACTTCCCCTGCCGCATCGCATTTCGGGTCGCCTCCAAGACCGACTCGCGCACCATACTCGACCAGAACGGGGCGGACGCATTGCTGGGGAACGGCGACATGCTCTTTCTGCCGCCCGGCCAGGGCGAGCCCGTACGCATCCAGGGCGCCTTCATCCCGGGCGCCGACACGAACCGGCTCACGGGCTGGTTCCGGCAGCTGGCCGAGCACTGGGAGGAGGCGGGCGAGATGCCCGACTTCGCCCGGGAGGAAGACATTCTGGCCATGGTTCGCACTCGCGAAGCGGAGGGCGACGACGATGCGGAGGACGGCCCGGTGGAGCGCGACGACCTCTTTTTCGCCGCCGCCAAGGTGTGCGCGCGCCAGAATCAGGGCTCGACCTCTCTTCTGCAGCGCAAGCTGCGTATCGGGTACGGACGCGCCGCGCGTGTCGTGGACCAGCTGCACGAGGCGGGCGTGCTCGGTCCGCCTGACGGCTCCAAGCCGCGCGAAGTGCTGATGGGGCTGGACGAGATCGAGTCGCTGCGGTAACCGGCGCGCGGGTTCTCCCGCCGTAGCCGGGTTGGCGCGCCGGACCTCCGGATCGGACGGCCGCGCAAACGGCCGGCGAATGGGACCGAGTTCTGGCTCGGCCCCGGAACGGGCGGCTCCGCCGGCGGGTATGGCGTGCCATGAAGAACGCATGCTTCGGCCTTCTGGCGATGATTTGCGCGGCCACCGGCCCGGGGACGGCCTTGGCCCTCCAGGAAGCTCGGGATCCCGTGCGCATCCTTGAGCGCGCTTCCGGCGAGTTCGCCGCGCTGGAGGGTTTCTGCGCCGACTTCCAGCAGACGCTCACGTCCGAGCTTCTGGACCAGGTCACGCACTCCCGGGGGCGCATGTGCCAGCAACAGCCCGACCGCTTCTCCATGCGCTTCACCGATCCCGGGGGGGATCTCATCGTCGCCGACGGAGAGTGGCTCTGGATCTACTTTCCCAGCAGCGACGACGGGCAGGTGATTCGCTCCGCGATGATCCCGGGCGGGCGGGGCCGGTTCGACTTCCACCGCGAATTCCTCTCCGACCCGGGGACCCGCTACGACCCCTCGTACATGCGCGCCGAGGAACTGGACGGGGTTCCCGCGCACGTGATCCGGCTGGTCCCCCGGCAGCCATCGGCCTATCGGGAGGCGCGGGTCTGGATCGATGAGAGGTCATGGCTCATCCGCCGCACCGAGATCGAGGAGGAGAACGGCAACGTGCGCGAGGTGCAACTGGCCGGATTTGAACGAAACCCCCGGCTGGCGAGCGATGCCTTCCGCTTCACACCGCCCCCCGGCGTTCAGGTCATCACGCGATGAGGGACGGGCCCCGGCGGAGGGCGTGGCCTTCGGGAAGGGGGGAATGAGAACTTCCGCACTCCTGTTCGCGACGATACTGGCCGGTCTCTCGCCGGCCGCCCCCGCGTCCTCGCAGGAGCTCGCGGACTTCGACTACGAGCACCTGAGTTTCCGGGGTATCGGTCTCGAGGGCGGATACCTCCCGGCGTACGGGGTCCACGGGGTGAGGGGAGAGACCCAGACCTGGGGGGCGCGTCTGGACTTCGGGTACCTGGGGCCGGGACTGCGCATTTCGCCCTCGGTGACCTACTGGTCGTCGGAGCTCGAGACCGGGGAGGTATCTCGCATGGAGACGCGTATCGAGCAGTTGATCGCCCGGGAGCTGGGACGATACGGGTCCGACGCGGAGGTCAATCTCGGCAAGATCGCCTGGAGCGACCTGGTGGTGGGCGTCGACTCCCATATCGTCTGGAATGTTCCCTTCGGCTGGCTGAGCTTCCTCGGGATGGGCGCCTCGGTGCACGTTCTCGATGGGCAGGGAGAGGCGATCAACGGCACTTTCATCGAAGATCTGCTGGACACGGTGCGCCCGGGAGTGAACGTGCATGCGGGGCTCGAGTACCCGCTCTGGCGATGGGCCCGGCTCTACTGGAACGGCCGCTACGAGCTGACCGACGACCTGCGGTACTTCAACATCCGGGGCGGGCTGCAGCTGATGTTCGGAAGTTTGGCGCCGGGGGAGATGGAGCCTCGCTGACGCCATCCCCGGGTGAGCACCTCGCGACATGTGAGTGGCTCATCCCCGATCGGGAGAGGCGCGCATCCCGCCAGATCGGGTTGGCTTTCGGCCACATCGACGACGTGTATCAGGTATTCGGTCCAGGAGGGAGGTTCCCTTGTTCGGGTTGAGCGGTCGTGAATGGCGGCTCGCGTCGGCGTCGGCCATTCTGCTCTTCCTGGCCTTTCCCCCCTTCCACCTGTTGGCGCTTCCCTTCGTGGCGTTGGTTCCGCTGGCGCTGATGGCGTGGTCGGCACGTGCTTCGCACCGGGCGGCGCGTGGAGGGTTTGTGTTCGGGGTGCTCCACTACGGCCTGCTGCTGCACTGGATGGTCCCGGCGCTGCTGCGGGTGACGGCGACCGCCCCGCTGGTGTACGCCACCGCCGTGCTGCTCCTCGCGCTGTCGCAGGCGGTGGTGTGCTGGATGCTGCGATGCCTCGGGCACCGAACCGGGGTTCCGCTCTGGCTCGCGCTGCCGCTGGCCTGGACGGCCGGGGAGTGGGGAATCGCCCACCTTCCCGGGACCTTGGCGTATCCGTGGCTGGGGCTGGGCACCTCGCTTACGGGATACCCGGAGCTGGTCGGGATCGCCGAGTTGGTGGGCGCGCGCGGGGTGACGTTCTGGCTGGCTCTGGTGAACGGCCTGGTTGCAGAAGGGGTGGTGCGGGTCGTCCGCCCGCACCCGTCCACCCCCCCGCGGCCGGAGGTGCGGGACCGCCTGCGCCCCGTCCGCCCGTGGCTGGCGGCCGCCGTGGCCGTCGCCGCCGTGCCGGCCGCCTGGGGGGTATGGCGCGCCGGCCACCTGGACGTGCGGCCGGGCCCGGTGGTGGCCGCCGCGCGCACCACCCTGCGCGCCGGACCCGAGGAGGTGCTCGGCGACGCGGGCGCCCTGCGCGCGGTGGACTCGCTGCTGGCGGCGGACTCGAGCAGCGTGCCTGCGCCGGCCCTCGTGGTGCTCCCGGAGGGCACCTTCCGGGACGGGCTGGACCAGCCGGAAGTGGTCGCGGGGCTGGGGAATCTCTCACGGCGCACGGGGGCGCCCGTCCTGTTCGGCATTGTGCGCGCGGCGGGGCGGGGAGCGGGGCGCTACAACTCGGCGGCGCTGGCCGGCCCGGGCGGACTGCTGGGCGACCCCTACGACAAGCGCCACCTGGTGCCGTGGGCCGAGCGGATTCCCCTGGCGGGCCTGCTCCCGGCGGATGGCGAGCAGGACCTGCTGCGCGCCGGAGACGAGTGGACCGTGCTCCATGCGGGCGCCCACCCCGTCGGCGTGCTGATCTGCTATGAGGCCGCGTTCCCGGGCGCCGCCCGGGCTCTGCGCCGCGCCGGGGCCGGGGTGCTGGTCAACCTGACCAACGACGCGTGGTTCGCGCGCGCGGGCACCCTCGCGATCGTCCAGCACGAGGCCCATCTGGTCATGCGCGCGATCGAAACCCGGACCGGGTTGGTCCGCTCGGCCAATCTCGGTCCTGCGGGATTCGTCGACCCCGTGGGGCGGGTGCGCGCGCGCACAATCGGCCCGGCGGCGGGCGTGGTGACTGCCCGGGTCGATGCGGTGCGCGGGCACACATGGTTCGTCCGGCTGGGGGATGTGGCGGGGCCGGGAGCGGCGGTTGCCGTCCTGCTTCTGCTTCTGGCCACCCGTCCGCGTCGTCCGGCCCAATGACCCGAAGCGCGCGCGCTTCGTCGGCCGTCGCGCAGGTCGGCCGGAGCGCCCGCGCGCCCGATGCCAGGCCGCCACCGTGCGCGCTTCCGCTCCGTTCGCGTCGTCCGGCCGGGGCGCTTGGCCGCACGTGGTCGCGGGCCAGTTCCACAGCCGGGTTGGCCGACCCGGCTACCCGCTCGCCCGAAACTCGGCCATTGAACGCCCTTCCGGCCAAATCTATACTACGGGCTCCCGGCCCCGGCCGGCTGCGTGCCGTCTACCGCGGCCGAGCCGGGACTCCATTGATCCCGAAGGACGACCTGAGCATCGCCACGGATGCCGAACGCAACCACCGTTCCCGACTGGTCCCTCGAGCGCCTTGATCAGGTTCGCAAGCGCCTGAAGGGGGCAGAGCATCGCTTGCGTGATCTGGACGCCGAGCTGGCCAACCCGCGGGTGGCGCGCGACCCGGACAAGCTCCGCATCCTGAGTCGGAAACGGGCGGAGGTGGAACCCGTCGCGCGTACGTCCCGAGAGATCGAAACCGCCCTCGATGAACTGGACGAGGCGCGCGATCTCCAGGACGATCCCGACGACGTCGAGATGCGGGAACTCGCCCGCATGGAGATCGAGGAGCTGGAGGGCCGACTCGAAGTGCTGGCAAAGCAGGCCTGGGAGCTGATCCTTCCCCGTGATCCCATGGACGATCGCGCCGCGGTCGTCGAGGTGCGGGCCGGCACCGGGGGCGACGAGGCGGGTCTGTTCGCCGCCGAGATGATGCGCATGTATCAGCGCCTGGCCGAGCGGCGCGGCTGGAGCGTCGAACTTCTCAGCCTCTCGGAAGGCATCCCGGGCGCAGTCAAGGAGGCCGTCTTCACGATAAGCGGCCGAGGGGCCTACGGGGCATTGCGCTACGAATCGGGAGTGCACCGGGTTCAGCGCGTGCCGGTCACCGAGAGCCAGGGGCGCATTCACACCTCCGCGGCCTCTGTCGCGGTGCTTCCGGAAGCCGAGCCGGTGGACCTCGCGATAAATTCGAACGACCTGCGCATCGACGTGTTCCGCTCCTCCGGCCCGGGGGGACAGTCGGTCAACACCACCGACTCGGCAGTGCGCATTACCCACGAGCCCACCGGCCTGGTGGTCACCTGCCAGGACGAGAAGTCGCAGCACAAGAACAAGGCCAAGGCCATGAAGGTGCTGCGCAGCCGCCTGCTCGACCGTGAAATCGCCAAGCGCACCGCCGCGCGTTCGCGGGAACGGAAGTCGCAGATCGGATCCGGAGACCGGTCCGCGAAAATCCGCACCTACAACTTCCCCCAGAACCGGGTCACGGATCACCGCATCGGGCTCACCCTCCACCGGCTGGAATCGGTGCTGCAGGGCGAACTGGACGAGCTTCTGGCCGCTTTGCGGCTGGCCGAGCGACGGGAAAGGCTGGAGGACGGCGACGAGTGAGCACGCTCTCGCTTGAACGTCCCTCCGGCCGGGTGCCGGGGCGGGAGGATGGCTGGACCGTCCTCAATCTGATTCTCTGGAGCGCACACTACCTGCAGGAGAAGGGCGTTCCCGGCGCGCGCCTCGATGCGGAGCACCTGCTCGCCCACACCCTCGAGCTACCGCGTCTCCAACTTTACTTGCAGCACGACCGGCCGCTGCAGGCGTCGGAGCTGGCCGCCTTCAAGCCTCGTCTGCTGCGCCGCGTCCGCCGCGAGCCACTGCAGTACATTCTGGGCAGTGCCCCATTCAGGGGATTGGACCTCGCGGTGGACCGGCGCGTGTTGATTCCCCGTCCGGAAACGGAGCTGCTGGCCGGAGAGGTGCTGGCCTGGGCTGCCGGCCGAGCCGACAGCGAATTGGGGGCGTTGGACCTCGGAACCGGGAGCGGCGCTCTGGCTCTCGCCCTCGCCACCGAAGGCAGCTTTGCGCACATCCTCGCCACCGATGCTTCCGAAGACGCGATCGAGGTGGCTTCCGGGAACCACGCACAATACCATGACGGTGCCCCGGTGGAATTCAGAGCGGGGTCGCTCTACGAACCCGTGGGGCGCGGGGAGTGCTTCGATGTGATCGTGTCGAATCCTCCCTACATTCCCAGCGGCGACGTGGAGGCTCTTCAGCCCGAGGTGCGGGACTGGGAACCGCGGCGGGCTCTGGTGGCGGGCAACGACGGAATGGGGGTGCTGGCTCCCCTGATCGCGGGCGCGGCTCGCCATCTGGCGCCGGGGGGATTGCTGGCCCTGGAGGTGGGGGCGGAACAGGCGGCCATGGTGGCGCGCCGAATCGGCGACACGGCCGCCTTCGGCCGGGTACGCATTGTCGCCGACCTGGCGGGCCGCCAGCGCATGGTGCTGGCGAACCGTTTGCATCGGAACGAAAACCGATAACGGGAGGGCGAGTGGCTGGAATACAGAAGATGGCGCGAGACCTGGGCCTCGCCCTGGGCCGGACTCCGCAGTACCAGGATCTGCGGCGGGCCGCCCGCCGGGCGGATGACGACCGCGAGCTGGTCGCCCTGCGCAACGAACTCTCGCGGCTGGAGGAAGGCGTGGCGCGGAGCGTTCGTGCCGGCGAGGAGCCCGCGGCGGAGGTGGCGGAAGAATACGAGAGGGTTTTCGGGCGTCTGCAGGCGAGCCCGGTATCCCAGGGGCTGGTCGCGGCCCAGGCCAACTTCGACAGGGTGCTGGGTCGCGTAAACGAGGGCATCTCCAAGGCCATCGAAGAAGGAGCGAAGTCGCGCATCATCATCACTTCCTGACCGCCGGCCGCGCGCCGTCGGGCGGGAACCGACCGCCCACGCTACAGGGCAGGGAACCGTTCAGTGAGGAAACCACGACAGATACCGCCGGCCGAGGGCCGGCTAGGGGTGCTGCTTCCGGGTTTTGGCGCGGTGGCCACGACCTTCGTCGCCGGAGTGGAGGCGATTCGCAGGGGCATGGCCCAGCCCACGGGAAGCCTGACCCAGATGAATACCATCCGCCTCGGCAAGCGGACCGAGGGACGCACGCCGCTGATCAAGGAGCTCGTGCCGCTGGCACAACTCGACGATCTGGTGTTCGGCGCCTGGGATCCCATTCCCGACAACGGCTACGAGAGCGCCGTGCGCGCCGGCGTGCTTCACCGCGAGCAGCACATTGACCCCATCCGGGATTTTCTCGCCGCCATCGAACCCATGCCCGCGGTCTTCGACACCCGCTACGTCAAGAAGCTGGACGGTCCCAACAAGAAGAGCGCTGCCAGCAAGCGCGATCTGGCCGAACAGCTGCGCGCCGACATCCGCGCCTTCAAGGCGGAGCACGGCTGCGATCGGCTGGTCATGGTCTGGTGCGGCTCGACCGAGGTGTACGTCCGCCCGAGCGAGGTGCACGCGTCGCTGGCCGCCTTCGAGAAGGGCATGGCGGAAGACCATCCCGACATCGCGCCCAGCCAGCTCTACGCCTACGCCGCCCTCATGGAAGGCGTGCCCTACGCCAACGGGGCCCCGAACCTGTCGGCGGACTTCGGAGCGCTCGAGGACCTGGCCCGCGAGCGCGCGGTTCCCGTTGCGGGCAAGGACTTCAAGACCGGCCAGACGCTCATGAAGACCATCCTGGCGCCGGGCTTCAAGGCGCGCATGATCGGCCTCTCGGGGTGGTTCAGCACCAACATCCTGGGCAACCGGGACGGAGAGGTGCTCGACGACCCGGAATCCTTCAAGACCAAGGAAGTCTCCAAGCTGGGCGTGCTCGAGCACATCCTGCAGCCGGAGATGTACCCCGAACTCTACGGGGACATCTACCACAAGGTGCGCATCAACTACTATCCGCCAAGGGGCGACAACAAGGAAGGCTGGGACAACATCGATATCTTCGGCTGGCTGGGATATCCGATGCAGATCAAGATCGACTTCCTGTGCCGCGACTCCATTCTGGCGGCGCCCATCGTTCTGGACCTGGCCCTGTTCCTGGACCTGGTTTCGCGCTGCGGCCTGGGTGGCATTCAGGAGTGGCTCTCCTTCTATTTCAAGAGCCCGCAGACGGCACCGGGGCTCTATCCCGAGCACGACATCTTCATCCAGCACTGGAAGCTGAAGAACACGCTGCGCTGGCTCGCCGGCGAGGAGCAGATCACCCATCTCGGCGTTGAATACTACCGGTAGGGGGTTGCCTGCTACAGGTAGTGGGGTGCCGGCGCCAGGATGGGTGTTATGGTGAACGGATGTTTCGTCGTGCTCGAAGGAGGAGAAGGTGCGGGCAAGTCCACGCAGGCGGCGCTGCTGGCCGAATGGCTGGGAGAACGCGGCGTGCCCTGCACCCTGGCCCGCGAACCCGGATCCACCGGCGTGGGCGAAGCCATACGCGAGGTGGTGCTCGGGCGGACCGACCTGGAGATGCCCGCGGAGTCGGAGCTGCTCCTGATCCTGGCGGCGCGGGCGGCCTTCGTGCGCCAGGTCGTGCGACCCGCGCTCGCCCGAAGCGAGGTGGTGATCGCGGACCGCTTCGACCTGTCCACGTTGGCGTACCAGGGATACGGCCGCGGGCTGGACCTGGTCCGGGTGCGGGCGGCCATGCGGATCACGACCGGGGACCTGCGGCCGGACCTGTATCTGGTACTCGACGTGCCGGTGGAGGAGGGCGTGGCCCGGCGTCGAACGGCGGGCGGGGCCGCTGATCGCATAGAGGGCGCGGGGGTTCACTTCCTGCGCACGGTGAGAAATGGATACCTGGAGTTGGCCGAGACCGAGAACCGCGTACATGCGGTGAGCGGGCTGGGCACGCCCACTGAGGTCCACCAGCGTATTCTGTGCCAATTGAGGCGACACCTGCCGGAGGTCTTCGAGTTCCCATGAATACCCATGCCCACACCCCGTGGATGGCGGCCCTGACTTTGGCCGCAGGTCTCGCCGCAGGCTGCGCCGAGTCCTCTCCCGGACGCTCCGAACCCGCGCCCGAACGGGCCGGGAACGCGAGCATGCGCGCCGCTCTCTTCGACACCATCCTGGCCCGCACCGAGGCGCGCGAAGCGTTCTCGCCGCTGAAGAACCAGGCGCTGGGGTTCGATCCGGTGGAAGCGATGCAAGCCCTGCGCGGCCGCGTAGTCGCGGCCGACAGCGAGGTTGAACTCTTCTACGCGCTGGCGGCGCTCAGCCACGCGCGCCGCGACCGCCACCTCGACATGCTGCTGGTCCCCGGCGGCCTGGAGTTGCCCGACAGCGCAGGCCTGGAGGTGACGGGAGGAGAGGCGCCCGAGCCTCGCCAGGCGGGCGTAAGGGTCTTCCCCGACTACGGCGGCGAAGAGCAGTTCTATTTCGTGGGAGAGGTCGCCGAGGGTGTGGAAGGGCCGCCTCCTGTCGGCAGCCGGGTCCTCGAAGTCAACGGCATGTCCGCGGAGGCCTGGCACGAGGCGGCGGCCGTGTATGTACCCCACTCGACCGACGCCGGCCTGCGCTGGAAGCTGGCGGAGGCGATGACGACCTCCAGCGCGATCTTCCCGCCCGCCCTGCGCGCGGAGGAGCTCACGCTGGTCGTGGCGGGCAGTGACGGATCGCACGCCCAGTACGGGTTTCCCTATCACGAGCCCGCCGAACTCGCCTGGTCCGGCCTCTCCCAACCCCGCTATCCCGGCACCCGCAATGCGCTCAGCACGCCCACCTACGATTTCCTGGTGCCCGATGGCCCGGCGGGGCACGTGGTCCTGGTGTGGTACGGCTTCCGCGAGACCATGGTCGCCGACGTCGACCGCCTGGTCGAGTACGCGGCCGCGCAAGACCTTCTCGACCGCACCCTGGTCATGGACGTCACCCGCAGCCGGGGCGGATCCCTGGGGCCCTACGCGATGCAGCGCCTGCAGCCGCGCCCCTTCAAGACGACCTTCGGCAACCTGCGCCTGAGCGACGTCATCCGACCCTTCATCGACGAGAAGCGGGCCGAGGCCGCCGAGCAGGGGGCGATGGACTCGGGCGTCCCGGAGGTAATCGACGACGGCACCTGGCTGCTGGATTGGCTCGAGGTGGATGTTGAGCCCGCCCTCGCGCGCGGCGACGACTACTCCAACGCGGTCCCCTTCAAGAGCGCGCACGCCCCGCGCGACTCCGACGGGATTCTCGATCCCGCGCCGACGCACTTTCGCGGACCCATCGCGATCATCTCGGGGCCGAGCGGCGGATCGCACCTGGACCAGTTCGTGTCCATCGTGTCCGACAACCGACTCGGACCGGTGGTGGGCATGCCGCCGGGAGGCTACTCCAACACCTGGGAGTGGGAGGAGACGCTGACCTTCCAGCCCGGCGGGCAGCCTGTGGTGGGCTTCATGTGGAACATCGGCCACACGCTGCGCCCCAACGGCGAGATCCTCGAAGGGAATCCCGTGGAGGTCGACGAGTGGATCCCCCTCACTGCAGCCAACGTTCGCGACTACTACGGGATTCTGCTCGAGCAGGCGCTGGCGCTGGCCGGAGCCTGGAACTGAGGCACTTCGGGCCGGACGGGGAAAGCGCGCCCCCCGGGGCGGTTCGGTTGGGGACGCCGCTACGCCCGCGCGATCCGCCCGCCCGCCTGACATGAGTCGTTCGCCGGACTCGCCGGGGCGCCGGTTTGGACCGGGCGCGCGCATCTTCGCCGGCATGGCGGTGGGGATCGTTGTCGGCGCACTGCTGGGCGAACAGGCCGCTGTCCTTCAGCCGATCGGCGACCTCTTCATCCGGCTGTTGGTGCTGGCGGCGGTTCCGCTGGTCTGCTTCAACCTGCTGGCCGGACTCGCGGCCCACTCGGGCGTGGGTGCGTTCGGGCGGCTGGCCGCGAAGATTCTGGCCTGGTTCGTCGCCACGGACCTGGTGGCGCTTTCTGCCGGGATGGGGGCCATGACGCTCCTTCGTCCCGGCGCCCGGATGGAGCTGATCAATCCGGTAGAGGAGGCCGTGGGGGAGGTTCCATCGCTCACGGACGTCCTGCTGGACATGATCCCGGTCAACCTCTTTCAGGCCTTCACCGAGGGAAACATCGTGCAGGTCGTGGTGGCGTCGCTCGCGATCGGCGTGGCTACCCTGATGCTCGGGGGCGGTGCCCGAGCCCGGCTGGAGGCTGCCTACCGCGATCTGGCCGATCTCTTCCGCCGCCTCGTGGATCTGGTGCTCTTCCTGGCGCCGCTGGGCATCGGGGCGCTGATGGCGGTGACCGCCGGCCGCTACGGGACCGAACTGGTCGGCGGCCTGGCGCGCTTCCTGGCGGGGGTGTGGGGGGTTCAGCTACTCCTCTTCTGCGGCTACATGCTGCTGCTCCGTCTCTGCACGCGGCAGCGTCCGGGGCGCTTTCTCAGAGAGACCGGCCCCCTGTGGGCGACCACCGCAGCCACCTCCTCCAGCCTGGCCTCGCTCTCCGTGGGCCTGGAGAAGGCGGAGAAGCTCCGGTTGCCGCGGTCGGTCTACAGCTTCACCCTTCCTCTGGGCGCGCAGCTCAACAAGGATGGCACCGCCGTCATGCTCGGGGCGGTCCTGGTCTTCACCGCCCAGGCGGCGGGGGCGGACTTCGGACCGGAGGCGCTACTCGCCATCCTTGCGATCGGGCTTCTGCTCTCGCAGGGCTCCGGGGGGATCCCGGGGGGTGGGTTTGTGGTGGCTCTGGTCTACGTGCAGGCGTTCAATCTGCCGATTGAGATCGCCGCCATGGTGGGCGGCATCTATCGGCTGGTCGACATGGGGAACACGACCCTGAACATCATGGGTGACATGGTTGGAACGGCGCTGGTAGCGGGGCGTGGGGCGGGTCCCTTGGCATCCGAGGGTGCTTCCGGACTCGCGAATGACGGCGGATCCGGGGACCGGGAGGCGGATTCGTGAATCCCGGGGTGCGGGCTCTCTTTCCAGGCGCGGGGCGCCAGGCCTACTTCGACATCGCCGCGCGCTGCCTGCTCCCGGCGCCGGTGCGCGATGCGGCCGCCGCCCATCTGGAGACGCGCATGCGCGAAGGGGGCGACAAGGACGAGTTGCGAGCGGTGGTGGAGGAGGCCCGCTCCGACTTCGCCGCCCTGATCGAGGCCGACCCCGAAGAGATCGCCATCACCAAGAACGTCTCGGAGGGACTCAACCTTTTCGCCGCCAGCCTGCCGTGGCGAGCGGGGGACAATGTGGTCTTCTGCCCGGAGCTGGAGCACCCCAACAACATCTACCTGTGGTACAACCTGCGTCGTGCCAGGGGGGTGGAGGTACGCCCGGTGGCGCCGGCCGACGGGGAGGTGCCCGTGGAGGCGATGGCGTCGTCCATGGACGGGCGGACGCGGCTGGTCACGGTGCCGAGCATCTCCTTCGCACCGGGTTTCGTCACCGACGTGGCAGCGATCGCGTCGGCGGCTCGGGAGGTGGGCGCCCTCACCCTGGTCGACGCGGCCCAGTCGGTGGGGGCGGTGTCCACAGACGTGCGCCGGCTGGGCCTCGACGCCCTGGCGGTGGCCGCCCAGAAGTGTCTGCTCTCGCTCTACGGGTTCGGGTTCCTCTACGTGCGGCGAGCGGTGGCCGACCGCCTGATCCCCAGCCACGTGGCCCGCTACGGCATCGATCTGGAAGATGCCCACGAAACCGCCTTTTCGGCGGACGAGCTGCGCTACCGGCCGGGCGCCCTGCGCTTCGACGCCGGGAACTACAATTATTTGGGCGCGGCGGCGGCTGGCACGGCGCTCAAGTTGATCCGCGAGTGGACGGTGGAGGCCATCGATGCCCATGTCCGCAGGCTGGCTGCGCGTCTCGCCGCGGGTTTCACCGACCTGGGGCTCCCCGTGGTCGGAGGGGCCTCGTCACGTCGCCGGGCGCACATCGTGACGGTCGGCAAAAGCGGCGGCGGCCGCCACTATGGCGCCGACGATCCGGCGATGAACGCGCTCCACGCGGCCTTGAACGCTGACGGCATCCGACTCGCCATTCGCAGCGGGGTGTTGCGTTTCTCGGTGGGAGTCTACAACGATGAATCGGATGTGGAGCGAGTCCTTGGCAGTGCCCGTGCGTGGTGCCGGGATCGTAGACCTTAGTCCCGCGCATCGCCCCGAAACCTTCCGCGCGGGCGGGTTTAGCAAGCGGCAAGCTTCCGTTTCCGCCTCTAGTAGGAGGCCCGACGCGGGAAACTCCGGTTCCCGCGCGTGAACCGACCAAGCGGGATGCCTGGGACCCGCCTTCAGCCGAGTCGTGACGCCTATGCGATTCTCCCGCTCCGTACTCGCTCCGGGCCTCATCCTGGCGACAGCCCTGCTGTGTGGTGGCTGGTTCCTTCAGCAAGGCATCGCCCAGGACCGCAACGTCTATTTCCAGGTGCGGCTCTTCGAAGAGGTGCTCGACCGCGTGGCGGAGGACTACGTCGACCCGGTCGAGCTGGATGCGCTCTACGGCACCGCCATCGATGCCGTCATCGACGAGCTCGACGACCCCAACACGGAATTCCTGAGCGCGTTCGAGTGGTCCAACCTCCGCATTAGTACTCAGGGAGAATATGCCGGTGTGGGGCTGGAGATCGTGCGCCAGGGAGATTGGATCACGGTCGTGAGCGCCCTCCCGGGCACACCCGGGGAGCGGGCCGGCATCCGGGCGGGTGATCGCATCGTCGAGGTCGAAGGCGAGTCCGCCCGGGGCTGGAACTCGGATCGGGCCGTCACGGTTCTGCGCGGAAGGCCGGGTACGGAAGTCGATGTCAGGATCGGACGTCCGGGGATCGAGCTACCCATCCCCTTCACGCTGAGGAGAGCCACGGTTCAAATCCTCTCGGTCCCGTTCACCCACCTCTTCGAGGACGGCGTGGGATACGTTCCCCTGCGGGTGTTCAGCGAGAGCGCCTACGACGAGCTGAAGGGGGCCATCGAGCAGCTCATGGAGGACGGGGCCACGCGGATGATTCTGGATCTGCGCGGAAATCCGGGGGGATTGCTGGATCAGGGCGTCGCCCTGGCCGACCTCTTTCTCGATGAGCGGCTGACGGTCGCGGAAACGCGGGGCCGAACGCGGGGCCAGAACTCCATCCTGCGCACCTCGCAGGCCGAGTCCTTCCCAGGTCTCCCTCTGGTCGTTCTGATCGACGGGCGAAGCGCCAGCGCGTCGGAGATTCTCGCGGGCGCGCTGCAGGATCACGACCGCGCCCTCGTGATGGGCGCGACTTCGTTCGGAAAGGGACTGGTGCAGACGCTCTACCGGCTGAGCGGGGGCAACATGCTCAAACTCACCACCGCACGCTGGTATACGCCGTCCGGACGCTCGATCCAGAAGACGCGCCAGGGCGACGCCTCGGTCTTCGACGACGGTGTACTCACGCTGGCAGGGCGCTGGGTGCCGCGCCCGAGCGTCGAGGACCGGGAGCCGTACCGATCCGTTGGCGGGAGGAGGCTCCTGGGCGGTGGGGGCATCACCCCCGATGTTCAGATGCTCCCCGATACCCTGACGGACGCCGAAGAGACCGCGGTGCTCAGTTTGTTGCAACAGGCGTCCCGATTCAGCAGCGGCCTTTTCGAGTTCGCCGTGCGCTACATTCAGGAGCGACCGGATCCCTCTCCCGACTTCAGCATCGGAGAGGCTGACATCAGCCGCTTCCACGAGCATCTCGCGGAGAGCGGGATCGAGGCGGAGGCATCGGTCATGGATGGCGCGCAGCGTTACCTCCGGTTCCAGCTGGAGCGGCAGATCGCGCTCAGGCGAGCTGGCGCGGAAGGGGAATTCCTGCGGTTGATGACCGCCGATGTACCGCTGGCGCGCGCCGTCGAGTTGTTGCAGCGTGCGCGGTCGCAGCAGGACCTCTTCGACCTGGCTCTCGCAGAAGGCCCCGGCGCGACGAGCGAAGAACCGTCGCCGAGTGGTGTCTCCGGAGGCGGTGCTTCCGGTCCGGGATCCTTCTGAGGGCGTGCTGTCCGGCGACGAACCGCGGCCGGCCCATCCTGCCATTCCATCGCCCGGAGAAATCATGTTCCTTACTCCCGCGAGTCGCGGGTCGCCTCCGCGGCTCTCGTGAGCCGGGACATGTCTCGATCGGCAAGCCGAAGCGCGGTCGAGCCGGGCGTCAGGGTGACGCGCGGAGGAGCGACCGAGTCGAGGCACCGGGTGCATGTGGCGGTCGTCAACGCGCGCGGCCGGCTGATCGGCCGCTGCGGGGATCCCCGACAGGTAGTGTTCTACCGGTCGGCCGCAAAGCCCTTCCAGGCGCTCCCGCTGGTGGAGGACGGCGTGGTGGAACGGCTCGGGTTGACGGAGGGGGAGCTGGCGCTGTGTTGCGCGTCCCACAACGCCGAACCCCAGCACCTGGCTCTCTCTCGAAGCATCCTGGGCAAGGCGGGGCTGGACGAACGCTCGCTGGCCTGCGGGCCGCACCCTTCGCTGCGTCCAGAAAGGGCTCGCGAGCTGTGGGGGGCGGGCGCCGAACTCACCGCCGTGCACAACAACTGCTCGGGCAAGCACGCGGGGATGCTCGCGCTGGCGGTGACCCGGGGATGGCCCCCGGAAGGATATCTTGCGGTCGGCCATCCCGTGCAGCGACGAATGGTCGCCGAGATCGCGCGTTGGTCGGGTCTGGCGGAGTCGGAGGTCGTCACCGGGACCGACGGTTGCGGAGTGGTCACGTTCGCGCTCTCGCTGGCCGAAATGGCGGGCTCGTTCGCGCGCTTCACGGCGGCTGCGGACGCGGGCCGCCCCGCGAGCCGGATCGTCGCCGCGATGACGGGGCATCCGTTCGTTGTGGCCGGGACGGGCCGCATGTGTACCGCGGTCATGGAGCGGCTCGGCAGCAGGGTCTTCGTCAAGACGGGGGCCGAGGGAGTGTACTGCGGAGGCGTGCGCGGGCGGGGCGTGGGCTTCGCCCTCAAGGTGGAGGACGGGGCACGGCGCGCGAGCGATGTCGCGCTCCTACAGGTGCTTGCGGATGTGGGCGTGGCGCGCCCGAGCGATGTGTCGGCCCTCGCCCGCCGGCGCAGGACCGTGGTGCTCAATACGCTGGGGGAAGCGGTGGGACGAATCGAGAACGCGTTTCGGGTACGGATGGACGCGTAGGGATGGACTCGTGAGTACGGAAGGGCTCGCGCCTGCGGAGCGTTCGCTGGTGAGGGTGAGCGCGGCGCTGGCATCGGGGAACGAGGAAGCACTCCGGCGGGTGTTGGCGAAGGCAGCCCGGGACGTGGATCCGGTGCAGGTGGAGGAGACGCTTCTCCAGAGCTACCTGTTCCTGGGCTACCCGACCGCCCTCCGTGCTCTGAGGAAGTGGCGGGAAGTGAGCCCGGCGCCGCCGTCAGCCGCGAGCCCCGACGACTGGCGCGGGTGGGCCGAGCGGGGAGCCGAGCTTTGCCGCCGTGTCTACTCGACGCGGTACCGCGAGTTGCGTGACAACGTCGGACGTCTGCACCCGGACATGGAGAGATGGATGGTGGTGGAAGGCTACGGCAAGGTCCTGAGCCGCCCCGGGCTGGCGCCGCTCGCCCGCGAGCATTGCATCGTGGCCCTGCTCGCCGTGGCCGGCGCCGGTCCCCAGTTGTATTCGCACCTGCGCGGGGCGCTCAACCTGGGAGCTCCCGTCGCGGCGCTGGTCGAGACCCTGGGAATTGCGGAAGTCTTCATGAACGGCGCCAGCCGAGAGGCCGCCCGGAGCACGTGGGAGAAGGTGCTGGCCCGCCGGGAACCCTCGCGGGCACGAGCGCGCGGTTCCGGTTTGCCAAATGGCGGGGCCAAGGGGGTCGAAGGGACGGACGGGCGCCGCCTCGGGGGCGGGCCGTAGTCCCGTGAGCGAGGGGATCTTCGTCGATCGGGCCGTCATCGAGGTGATGGCGGGCACCGGCGGGTCGGGGGCGGAGGCCTTCCGGCGGGAAAGGGGCATCCCTCACGGGGGACCGTCCGGGGGAGACGGCGGTCGCGGGGGAAGCGTGGTCCTGGTCACGGATCCCAGCTCTCCACCTTGCTGGACTTCAGCTACCGGCGTCACTACCGGGCGGGGCGGGGACAGCACGGAGGTGGTAACAACCGGACCGGTCGCAGCGGGGCGGAGCGGGTAGTGTCGGTCCCTCCGGGTACCACCGTACGCGACGCCGATACCTCGGAGCGGATGGGCGAACTGTTCGCGGCGGGCGACCGCGTGGTGGTCGCCCGGGGGGGGCGGGGGGGGCGGGGCAACGCCCGCTTCGCGAGCGCACGCAACCAGGCGCCCAGGCGATGGGAGCCCGGCGAGGAAGGGGAGGCTCGCCGCATCCAGCTGGAACTCAGGCTGATCGCGGATGTCGGCCTGGTGGGTGAGCCCAACGCCGGCAAGTCGACGTTGCTGGCGAGCGTGTCGGCCGCGCGGCCCAAGGTGGCCGAGTATCCCTTTACCACTCTTGTGCCGAGCCTGGGCGTGGTGCATCTGCCCGACTTCCGGTCGTTCGTGCTGGCCGACATCCCCGGCATCATCGAGGGCGCGCATGAAGGGAAGGGGCTTGGACTGCGTTTTCTGCGCCACGTAGAACGAACGCGCACGCTGGTCTATCTGGTTCCAGCCGACTCCAGCGACCCTCAGGCGGAGTATGAGCGGCTGCGCTCGGAACTCCGGAGCCATTCCAGCACGCTGGCAGGCAGGGAACACTGTCTGGTGGTGTCCAAGATGGATCTTCTGGAATCCGGAGCTCCCGCTCCCCCCATCGAGGCGCCCGACGCCTGGGGATGCTTCTCGATCTCGGCCGTGGCCCGCTACGGGCTCGATGAACTCACCGAGGCGCTTTGGCGTCGCAGCCGACGGAGTTGACGGGCGTGCCCGCCGTATCGATGTTCCCGTCCGCGGTGGCTCCGCCCGGCGTCCTTACCGACGAGGTCGTCGCCCGGATTCGATGGCTCCTCCACGAGAGGCTGGGGGCTGTGACCCTGCGGCGACTCATCGACCGTTTCGGTTCGGCCGGCGCCGCGCTCGCGGCGAACCCCCGCGACCTGCCTCCGGTGGCTCGCCGTGCCCGCCGCGCCGGCGAGACCACGCGCCCCCTCTCGGACGTGCTCGCCGTTGTCAGTCGGATCGGCGCGGTCGCGACCGGCTACGGCCTGCCGGGCTTTCCCGAGCAGTTGAATCACCTGCACGACCCGCCTCCCCTCCTCTTCATGCGCGGAGACTCCTCCCTGGCAGACCTTCCCGCCGTGGCCGTGGTCGGCTCGCGCAAGGCCAGCGAGTACGGGCGCGGCATGGCACGCAGCATCGGCGAAGGCCTGGGCGGCGCGGGGGTCGCGGTCGTGAGCGGGCTGGCTCTGGGGATCGATGGCGCCGCGCACCTGGGAGCCCTCGCCGCCGGGGGAAGCACCATCGCGGTTCTGGGGTGCGGGCCCGATCTGGTACACCCGCCTTCCCACCGCCGACTCTTCGAGCGCGTTGTGACGGACGGGCTGGTGGTATCGGAGTTCCTCCCGGGCACCTTGCCCCTGCCGCACCATTTTCCCCGACGCAACCGGTTGATCGCAGCCCTTTCGAGAGCGGTCGTGGTCGTCGAGGCCACGAGGAAGAGCGGCGCTCTGATCACGGTCGAGCACGCGCTCGACATCGGCAGGGACGTATTCGCCGTTCCGGGGACGGTTGGTCGTCCGCAGAGCGAAGGCGTTCACGCCCTGATCCGTGAGGGAGCCGGGTTGGTCACGAGCGCCCGCGACGTCCTGGTCGGTACCGGCCTCGAGAGTGCGCTCTCGGAGTTGCACGCGGGCAATCAGGTAATGCCTCCCGGACTGGACGCTCCAGAGCGAGCGATGTGGGATGTCCTGGAATCCGATCCCCACCACATCGATGTGCTCGCCAGGCGGGCCGGTCTGGATGTCGCGACCGCGTCCGCAGCCCTGTCGGTCATGGAGCTTCGAGGATGGGTGCGGCGCGCCCCCGGGCTGCGCTTCTCCAGATCCCCGGTAGCGGTGCGCGAGCCTCCGGGTGTGCGCCCGCCCGGCTAGCCGTGGACGGAGCTACGTCTTCCGTCTACGTCCACGCGCCGTTCTGTGCCCGTCGCTGCTGCTATTGCGACTTCGCGGTAACGGTCGATCGTCGAGGCGGACATGACGCCTGGTTGAGCGCGGTCGCCGCGGAATGGGACCAGATCCGGCGCGAAGGTCTCTTCACCTTTCCCGAACCCCTGAAAACGCTCTACGTCGGGGGCGGCACGCCTTCGCTCCTCGGTACCGGCGCCATGGGCGGGCTCGCGTCTCTTCTGGGTGCCCGTCTCGTGGGCCACCCTCGCCTGGAATGGACCGCGGAGGCGAATCCGGAGAGCTTCACTCCCGATATCGCCCGGGTCTGGCGAAGAGCCGGAGTGAATCGCGTTAGCCTGGGAGTGCAGAGCTTCCACGGACCGTCCCTCCGCTGGATGGGCCGCCTGCACGGTTCCGCAGGGGCCGCCCGAGCCGTGCGCACCGCCCGCGACGCCGGCTTCCGGAATGTGAGCGTGGATCTCATCTTCGGTCTTCCCGGGCGGCTGGCGCGCGACTGGACCGACGATCTCGGGCGCACACTCGATCTCGACGTCGAGCACATGAGCCTGTACGGCCTGACCGTGGAAGCGCGCACCACGCTGGGAAGGGCGGTTGCCGGCGGGCGCGAACGGGTCGCTTCCGGGGATCGGTACCGGGACGAGTACCTGGAAGCGGTGGAACGGCTCACCGGAGCGGGCTACCTTCACTATGAAGTCAGCAGCTTCGCCCGCCCGGGCCGGGAGTCCCGTCACAACGAGGGCTACTGGTCAGGTCTCCCCTATCTGGGCCTGGGCAATGGCGCCCACAGCTTTCTGAGGCCCCTGCGCCGCTGGAACCTGCGCGACTGGGCGGAATACAGTACATCGCTCGCAAGCGGGGGCTCCGCCATCGGCGGACACGAGGTGCTGGACGAGTCCGCTCTCCGTCTTGAAGGGATCTGGCTGGGGCTTCGCGCCCGCCGGGGTATTCCCCTGGCGGCGATTCCCGTGCGCGCGGCCCCAGTGGTGGAGCGCTGGATTCGCAGGGGCTGGGCGATGATTGATGGAGGGAAAACTCGCCTGACGGTCGAGGGCTGGCTGATGCTGGACGCCCTCGCCATCGAGTTGGACGACGCAGTGACGAATCGAGAGGACACGGAATGACGATGCCGACAGAGGGACTGCGGGAGCGCATCGTCATTCGGGAAGAGTTGACGGGGCGGGAGCGGCAGGTTCTGGAGGCGGTGGTCCGTACGTACGTGGACACAGCCGGGCCCGTCGGAAGTCACTCGGTGAACCGGCGCTGGAAGTTGGGCGTGTCGGCCGCCACCATCCGCAACACCATGGCGGAACTGGAGTCGAAGGGATACCTGGCCCGGCCTCACACCTCTGCCGGGCGGGTTCCGACCGACACCGCGTATCGGTACTTCGTGGACCGGCTCATTCGACCCGCGCCGCTGACCAGCGCGGAACGCGACCGGATAGAGGAGGAGTTGGACCCGGATGCGGCCTCCCCGATCGAGCGGCTGGTACGGCGCACTACCCGCGCCCTCAGTCTCATCAGCCACGAGTTGGGGCTGGGCCTGGTCCCCAGCCTGGACTCGGCGGTACTCGAGAAGATCGAGCTGATCCGGCTCTCCTCGCACAAGGCGCTCATGGTCGCCACCGTACGCAACGGTGTGGTGCGGACGGTCTACGTCGATCTGCCGCTGGAGATGCCGCGGGATACCCTGGTCACCCTGACGGTCATCCTCAACGAGCGCCTTTCGGGGCTCAGCTTCGCGGATCTGAGGGAATCTCTCCCTGAGCGGCTGCGAGACCCGGGCACGGAGGATGGGGCCGCCACCGAGCTGCTGAACATCTTCATGGAGTCGGCCCAGACCCTTCTGGACTGGCCGGAGGCTGAAGCGTCGCCCGTCCTTTTCGGGCAGACCTCCGTCCTCGCCAGCCAGCCGGAGTTCACCAGCGGCCAGCGCCTCAAGAGCCTGATCGAACTGACCGAGCGCAACCGCCTGATGGCGGGTGTTCTGAGCAGCCGCAATCACCGCGGCGGACTACGCATCACGATCGGGGAAGAGCATCGGGACGAGGCGCTGGCGGGATTCACGCTTGTGACCGCCGAGTACCACGTGGGTGGACTCAAGGGTGTGGTGGGCGTCATCGGACCCACGCGCATGCCCTACGAGAAGGTCATCAGCCTGGTGGACTACACTTCTTCACTCGTCAACGACATTCTGCGCTGATTCGAGATCCGCATGGCAGACTACTACGAAACCCTGGGGGTATCCCGGGGCGCCGGCCTGCAAGAGATACGCAAGGCCTACCGGCGCCTGGCCATGAAGCACCACCCCGATCGCAATCTGGGTTCGCGCGACGCGGAGGAGCGCTTCAAGGAACTGACGCGCGCCTACGAGGTCCTGAGCGATCCGGAGAAGAGGGAACTCTACGACCGCTACGGCGAGCAGGGACTCAAGCGGGGCCAGGGAGGGGGCGGCTTCGGCGGCTTCGACTTCTCGGATGCCATCGAGATCTTCATGCGGGACTTCGGGAGCGGAGGAGCCTTCGGCGATTTGTTCGGCCACCGTCCGTCCGGGGCCGCCCGCAGCCGCAAGGGGAAGGGCATTCGCCTGCGCCTCCCGCTCACGCTGACCGAGGTTGCCAGCGGGGTCGAGAAGCGGCTGCGGGTGAGCCTGCTCGAGCCCTGCGACGACTGCGGCGGCACCGGTGCGCGCGGTGCAGGGCCCACCCTGTGCCCGGGCTGCAGCGGCACGGGACAGGAACGCATCGCCCAGCGTTCCCCCTTCGGGCAATTCGTGAGCGTGCAGCCTTGCCGCAGATGCGGGGGCGAGGGGCAGGTCATCCAGGACCCCTGTCCGGCGTGCCGCGGAGAGGGCCGGGTGCGCGAGGAATCGACCATCACCGTGGAGGTGCCGGCGGGCGTCTCCTCGGAGAACTACATTACCCTGCAGGGGCAAGGCAACGCCGGACCACGGGGCGGGCCGCGCGGCGACATCACCGTCCTCATCGCCGTCGAAGACCATCCCGAGTTCAAGCGCGAGGGCAGCGACCTCATCCATGAGCTGCACGTGACCTTCGCCCAGGCCGCGCTGGGCGCTCGCGTCGCAGTGCCGACCGTCGAGGGAAGCGCGCCCATTTCGGTTCCCGCCGGCATTCAGAGCGGCGAGGTGCTGCGTATGCGCGGCTTGGGCCTGCCCGCACTGAACGGCGGGATGAAGGGGGATCAGCTCGTGCGTGTGATGGTGTGGACGCCGGACAACCTCGACCGGCAGCAGCGAGAGGCGATGGAGCGGCTGCGAGACGTGGAGGATCCCGTTCCCGAACACGCGGGCCGAGGAAAGAGAGGGTTCTGGGCGCGTGTGAAAGAAGCGTTCGTACCCTGACGCGCCACCTCCGCCCTCTTCGCCATTCCAATGATGCCGGATCGCTGGCTGGCCGTCGCCATCACCGCACCCGATCCCCGCACGAACGCCCTGGTGGCCGCCGAACTCGTGCGCAGGGGTGCGAGGGCGGTGGTGGAGGAGGCGACCGGGACGCTCGTCACCCACTTCCCGCCCCCATCCGACGTCTCCGCCTGGCTCACCTCGCTCCGCGGCGA
This sequence comes from Longimicrobiales bacterium, assembly GCA_965225805.1. Classification (GTDB taxonomy): domain Bacteria; phylum Gemmatimonadota; class Gemmatimonadetes; order Longimicrobiales; family Gaopeijiaceae; genus BD2-11. Next base: position 3,677,225 of record OZ245327.1, on the reverse strand, counting down.
CCTGATGGTGGCAACAGGACGATCCGTGGACCTGCGCTGGCACTGGCAGCCCCACGAGGAATGGGCGGAGTATTGGAAGCGCGGCCTGAAGCCCACGCGAGTCAGCCGCCGCATCACCGTGGCGCCGACGTGGGATGTCCCTCCCAAGCCGGACGGAGGCGTGCTGATCGTCCTTGATCCGGGTATCGCGTTCGGGACCGCCCGGCACGCCTCCACCCGGTGTGCGCTCCGGCTGCTCGATACCGTGGTTCGCCCTGGGGACTGCATCGCCGACGTGGGAACGGGTTCCGGGATCCTCGCCATCGCGGCGGCCAAGCTCGGCGCCGCGCGCGTGGCGGCTGCAGACAACGATCCCTTCGCCTGCGCCGCCGCGCGGGACAACGTGGGCGTGAACCAGGTCGACGATGTAGTCGGGGTCCACGTGCGGGAGGTTTCGTCCGAATGGCTCGGGGAGCGCCACCCTCTCGACGGCGTCGCCGCCAATATCGAAGACGGGGTGCTGACCTCCCTCCTTCCGGGATTTGCCGCGGCCCTGGCACCCGGGGGATGGCTGATGGTGTCGGGGCTCCTTGCGGAAGAATCGGGTGACTTCGCCTACGAGGCCGCCCCCTACGGGTTCCGGCTCCGGGAAGACGATGCCGAAGACGGCTGGTGGGCCGGCACTTTTCGGCTCGCTTCGAGCGGCTCGCCGGTGTAGGAAAGCCGAAGCCCCAAGGCACCGCGGCGGTTTCGCAGGCGGCGGTGCTCCCTCAGCAAGCGGAACCACCGGTTGACGGCCGAGGGCGACTTCTCGTCAAGGCTTCGAGCGAGGCACACCAGGGTACGGCGAGTCGAGCGCACCAGGGGGTCGCCGCGCGCGTCCCGGTCATCGTCACGGTCATCGAGAAGGACGATCCATGGGTCGGGGGTGATGTATTGCTTCGACAGTACCTGTCCGTAGAGTCCGGGAGACCGGCACAGGTCGCTGGCGGTCCATGCTCCGCGCATGGTGTTGAGGAGTCGATACTGATCGGGATACCGGAGTACGGCCTCGACAATTTCGTCCGTTCCGGGCTCCGGCCCTCCATCCCGCTCGAGTGCGCGAATCACCTCTTCGAGGCTCGCGGCGATCGTCGAAGTGTCCGCCATTCTCCGGTTGATCCGCTCTGCTATCTCGTTCAACACCCCTCCGTTCTCAAGGCCACCAAAGCACCGCGTCCATGTTCCTGGGGACGATCCCTCATAGGTTAGAAGGGGAAGGTGTGATCTCCCATGGTCGTCTGGGACGCTCTTCGAAATCGGAACCAGCGCGTCCCATAATCGCGTTGACCCCCCTGGCAGGGCCAGGTACCTTCCCGTTGGTATCCGTGACGACTACCCGTGCGGGCCGTCAGGGAGGACGGCGCATGAACGTGCCATCCTGATGGAACACGCCTTCGAAGTTCTCGGGCTGCCCGAAGTGCTCGCACGCATCGCCGTCCGCGCCTCCAGCCATCCAGGGCGCGACGCCGTGCTGTCTCTCAGGCCAGCGACCCGTCCCGACATCATCCAGCGAGAGCTGGACCGGGTGCGGGAGACCGCCCGCCTCGCCGAAACCGCTCGATCTCTTTCGGAAATCCCGGACGCGCGCGCAGCCCTGCGCCGGCTGCGTGCTCCGGGAGGCTTACTCTCGCCTTCAGGGCTCCATTCGCTGGGCATTCTGCTCAGGGCCGGTCGCGAACTCGCGCACGACTTGTCAGCCGCAGACCCGCCGCTTCTCCTGCTCGCCCCGCTGCGCTCCCGTCTCCTGGTGAACCGTGCTCTGGAGGAGCGCATCCTGCGCACCGTGGATCGGACGGGCGAGGTGCTGGACACGGCGAGCCCGGAGCTTCCCCGCCTGCGCAGTCGGCTGACGCGGGTTCGCGGCACCATCGTTGCGCGACTCGAATCGTACGTGCGTACGCTGCCCGCCGCATGGATCATCCCCAACGCCTCCGTGACGGTGCGCGAAGGGCGATACGTGGTTCCCGTCCGTCGGGCCGGCCGACGCCAAGTCGGGGGGATCGTCCACGGCGAATCGGCCAGCGGCGCGACGCTGTTTGTCGAACCTCCCCTGGCGATTCAGCTGATGAACCGCGTGCGGGAGCTGGAATCGGCGGAAGTACGCGAGATAGAGCGGGTGCTGGCGGAGTGTACCCTTGCCCTCGCCCCGCTGTGCGATCAGCTGGCCGGCAGCCAGGACGCGCTGATCGACTTCGATTCGCTGGATGCCCGGGCGCGCGCGGCACTGCGCTGGGAAGGCAACGTCCCGGCGATCCTGCCTGAAGGAGAGAGCACGGTGTGCATCGTGCAGGGGCGGCACCCGCTCCTGGTGTTGCGAGAGGATGTGGAGGCCGTTCCCTTCGACCTGCTTCTGGAGCCGGAGGAGCGGGTTCTGGTGGTTTCGGGCCCCAACACCGGGGGAAAAAGCGTCTTTCTCAAGTCCGTCGGGCTGGTTTGCGTGCTCGCACAGTGCGGCGTCGTTCCTCCCGTCGGTCCCGGTACCCGGCTTCCTGCCTTTCGCCGCTTTTTCGCCGACATCGGGGACGAGCAGTCGGTCGAACGCGATCTGTCCACCTTCGCGGCCCATCTCGCCAACCTGAGGGAGATCCTTGGCGGGGCCGACGAGACCGCGCTGGTGCTTATCGACGAGATGGGAACGGGGACGGACCCCGCCGAGGGGGCGGCATTGTCGGCTGCGGTGCTGGAAGCGCTGGCGAAGCGGGGAGCGCTGACCGTGGTGACCTCGCATCTCGGGCAGCTCAAGCGGCTGGATGCGCCCGGAAGCGGCATCGTCAACGGTTCCCTGCACTTTGATCCGGAGCGGACGGAACCCACCTATCGCTTCCGCAAGGGGAGGCCCGGTCGGAGCTACGGCCTCACCATCGCACGTTCGCTGGGCTTCGAGGCGACCCTCATCGACCGGGCGGAAGCCCGTCTCTCAAAAGGCGAAGTGCGGATGGAGGAGCTGCTGGAGCGCCTCGAGTGCCTGGAGGCGGATGCCGCCCGGGCCAAGGCCTCCCTCGTGGCCAGGGAAGCGGAGGTGGAACGACGCGAGAGGGAGAACGACGCCTTGCGCGCCGACCTCGAGGCCCGCGAGCGCGAGTTCGCCCGGGCGGAGCGGAATGCGCGTCGCCAGGCGCGCGACGACGCGCGCAGGGTCCTGCTGGAGGCCCGCCGCGAAGTCGAGCGCGCTATCGCGGAAGTGCGCGCGCGCGGCGGCGCCGACGAGAAGGTCGCGCGCCGCGCGCGCCGGAGAGTCGAGGCCGCCGCCGAGCGCCACCGCGACCGCCTCCCCGCCGGCCCCGGCGCCGCCCCGGCCCCCCGTCCCTCCACGCCCTTCCGCCCGGGCGACCGAGTGCGCCTCGCGAACGGGGGCGCGACCGCGAAGGTGGTGGAGACCCGTCCCGGGCGGGCGCTGGTGGAGGCTCGGGGCGGGCTGCGGCTCGAGGTGCCGCTGCAGGGCCTGGAGCCCGCCCCGAATCCCGCCCGGGCCGAACCGCGACCGGCGGGTCGATCGTCGTTCTCCTCCGAACCGCCCCCCCTCGACTCCGACTTGCGCGGGCTGCGCGTTGACGAAGCGGCTGCCCGCCTGCAGAGTATTCTCGACCGAGCCGTGGTGGCGGATGTGCCCGAGTTGCGGGTCATCCACGGGAAGGGCACCGGCGCCCTCCGCGCCAAAGTGGCCGAGCTGCTGGAAGACGACCCGCGGGTGCGGGACTACCGTTCCGGCGGGGTGGGCGAAGGAGGTACGGGCGTGACCGTGGTGAGGCTCGCATGATCCCCGACGACCAGGTCGAGGAAGTGCGCGCCCGCTCCGACATCGTCGCCGTGATCGGAGAATCCGTGTCGCTCAAGAGGGCCGGGAAGGACTACCGTGCCCTCTGTCCCTTCCATGAGGAAAAGACGCCCAGCTTCTATGTGGTTCCCACCAAGGGCTTCTACAAGTGCTTCGGCTGCGGGGAATCCGGCGATCTCTTCTCCTTCGTGATGAAGCGGATGGGGCTCGACTTCACGGAAGCCGTCAAGTACGCCGGCCGAAAAGCGGGGGTCCCGGTGCATGAGGTGAAGGCGCGCCCGGAATTCCAGGACCCCAACCGGCCCCTCTACGATGCCAACGCCTTCGCTCGCGACTACTACCGGGAGCAGCTCGCCGACGATGAGGCTGGCCGACCGGCCCGGGAATACCTCGAGGGAAGGGGCATCGACGCCGAGACCGCGGAACTCTTCGGCATCGGCTTCGCTCCGGACGAATGGCGTGGTTTGCGCGCCGCCGCTGCCCGCCGCGGCATCGACGACGCCACTCTTCTGGACGCCGGCCTTGTGACCACCAGCGAGCGCTCCGAGGAACCCTACGATCGCTTTCGGAGCCGCGTCATCTTCCCCATCGAGGGACTGACGGGCAGGGTCATCGCCTTCGGGGGCCGGCTCTTCGGGCCGGGGAAGGGCGCCAAGTACCTGAATTCTCCGGAGACCCCCGTCTATCGCAAGGGCGAGGAACTCTACGGACTGAATCGAGCGCGGCACGAAATCCGAAAGGAGCGCGTAGCGCTGCTTGTGGAGGGCTACACCGACGTCGTCTCCCTGGTGGCGCACGACGTTCCGAACGTCGTAGCCGCTCTCGGGACCGCCATGACTTCGGTGCAGGCCCGGTTGCTGGCGCGATTCGCCTCCAAGGCGTTCCTCCTCTACGACAACGACATGGCCGGCCTTAGAGCTACCTTCCGCACCGCCGATGTCCTGTTGAGCGCGGGCATTCATCCCTCCGTGGTAACACTGCCTCCGGGGGAGGATCCGGATTCGGTGGTGCGCCGGGAGGGACGCGAGGCGCTGCTGGGATACGTGGCGGATGCCGTCGACGTGCTGGACCGAAAGCTGCAGATGCTGGCACGCCGCAACCGGCTATCCTCCAGCGACGACATCCGGGACGCCGTGGACCGCCTGCTTCCCACCCTTCGCGCGACCAGCGATCCCGCCCTGCGCGACATCTACATTTCAAGAGTGGCGGCGGAAACCGGGGTGCGCCCGGAGACGCTTGAGGAGGAAATCGCGCGGGCGTCTGGACCTCCCTCTCCGGGGGTTGCCACAGCCCCGTCCAGGGCCCGCCGGGTGGCGAAGCCGCTCATGGGCGCGGAACGCCAGCTTCTGAAGGTGATCGTCCATGACCGCCGGCTGATCGACCGCGCCAGCGAGACCGTCGGGCCGGAGGACTTTGTCGACCCGGCCAACCGCGCCATATTCTTGGCGCTGATCGAGAACCCGGAGCTGGAGCGGGCGCCGGAGGGAATGGAAGGGATTGCCGCCGGGCGCCTGGCGCAACTGCTTGCGAGCAACGAGGCGATGGATCATGAAGCCCGTGTGCTTCACGATTCCGCAAGCAGGATGCAGGGCGCACCCCTGACAGCCCGGGCGGGCGAGTTGAGGGAAGTGATCGCCCGCGAGCTGGATCAGGAGCAAAAGCGGCAATTGGTCGCCGAACTGGAAGAGCTGCAACGGAAGAGGCGCGACATCGACGGATCCGACTGGACCTCGGCAATTCGGCGTCGCAGGGGTCCCGGAAAGCGAACCGCATCTACTGAGGAGAGACCATAGCCGTGCCGACCTATGCATCGCTACAGGAGCTACAGAAGATCGACGCGGAAATCGACCGCGCGATCAGCCGAATGGAGGAATTCGCCCCGCTGCTGGAGGCCCTGGACGCGAAGGCGCAGAGACTGGAAAAGAAGATCGAGCGCGCACGCACCCGACTCAAGGTACTGCGTGTCGCCGAGCGCAGGCTCGAGTTGTCGGCGGACGAGAAGCGGGGTCGGCTCAGGATGCTGCGGGATCGTCTCCTGAAGGTGCACAACCTCCGTCAGGAAGCGGCGGTACGCGCCGAGATGGATCTCCTGAGCCGCACCGTGGATGGGGATGAGCTGGAAGCCCTGACGTATCTGGACCAGATCCGAAAGCTGGAAATGGAGGCCGAGCAGCTGGCGCGAGACCTGGCGGACGAGCGGGAGAGGGCCGGACCCCGGAAGCGGGAGATCGAGCAGGAACGGGAAGAGGTGGAAGAGGCGCTGGCCTCGCTCCGGAGCCGCAGGGAGACCTGCGCGAACGGCCTGGACCGCCAGGAACGGAACGTATACGAAGGGCTGCGTGCCGGCCGGAGAGGAGCCATCGTGGTTCCACTGGCGCCGGACGGAGCGTGCGGACGGTGTTTCTCCATGGTCCCGCTGCAGATTCAGGCGGAAGTCGGAGCCGGAAGAGCCCTGCGCCGTTGCGAGGCGTGCGGCATCATTTTCGCCCCCTGCGAAGGCGACTAGGATGAGCGCGCCGGAGCTCGGGGTGCTCCCGCCGGCTCCCGCGCCCCGCTGGAGCGTTGCACCGGCGCCTCCCGCGCGTCAGGTCGCCGCCCTGCGCAAGGAACTCCACCTCCCCCGCGCGATGTGCGTGGTGCTGGCCGTGCGTGGTTTCGGCCAGCCTGCCGCGGCCCGCGCCTACCTTCGCCCATCGCTGGCGGAACTCCCCGATCCGGCGCTCCTCACCGATGCCGTCCGCGCGTGCGAGCGCATCCTGAGCGCCATCGAACGCGGGGAGACCATCCTGGTGCACGGCGACTACGATGTGGACGGCATCGCGGCCGCGGCGCTCCTCACGCGCTGTCTGCGCGCCCTGGGGGGACGCGTGGTGCCCTTCGTGCCCCATCGCCTGCGCGACGGATACGACTTCGGCCCGGCCGGACTGGAGGCCGCGCGCGCCGCGGGGGCGACCCTTCTCATCACGGCGGACTCGGGGACGCGCGCCCACGGCGCGGTGGAAGAAGCTCGGCGGGCATCCATGGACGTCATCGTTACCGACCACCACACGCCCGACCACACGCTCCCGCGCGCCTTCGCGCTGGTCAACCCGCGCAGGGAGGACTGCAGCTATCCGAACCAGGACCTCTGCGGCACGGGCGTGGTCTTCGAGCTCGCGCGACTGCTGGGGCGGATGACGGCGTCGCCGGCGATCGGGCCGCTGCCTCACGTGGAGCTGGTCGCGCTGGCCACCGTAGCCGATCTGGTGCCCCTGTCGGGCCACAATCGCGTGCTGGTGCGCCACGGGCTGGGCGCTTTCCCTGATTCCCGCAACGCCGGTCTGCGTGCCCTCATGGAGGTCGCCCGGATGCGCGGCCCTGCCAACGCCGGCCACATGGGCTTCACGCTGGCCCCCCGCATCAACGCTGCGGGACGGGTGGGGGAGGCGCGGCTCGCGCTCGACCTCCTGCTCACGGGCGACCGGAACGAGGCCGCTCGGCTGGGGGGCGTGCTGGAGACGTACAACACCGAGCGCAAGCAGACGGAGGGGCGCGTTCTGCGGGAAGCTCTGGCGCAGCTGGCCCCGACCCATGATCCGCGGCGCGACTACGGGCTGGTGCTGGCATCGCCGGACTGGCACCCCGGTGTGATCGGGATCGTGGCCTCGCGGATCGTGGAACGGCTCCACCGGCCGACGATTCTGGTCTCCGTTGACGGCGATATCGCCCGCGGGAGCGCGCGATCCATTCCCGGCTTCGACATCCTGGCTGCCATCACCCGCGGCCGGCGCCATCTCGACCGCTTCGGCGGACACCGGCAGGCGGCAGGCATGAGCCTCGCGCCGGCGAGCATCGATGCTTTTCGCGCGTCCTTCAACGAGGCCGCCGAAGAGGCGCTGGCGGATCGCGATCTGCGCCCGAGCCTGACCGCCGCCGCCGAGATCCGGCTGGAGGAGGTGACGGAACCGCTGGTCCGCTACCTGCGCCACATGGGGCCCCACGGCATCGGCAATCCGCGGCCCCTCTTCCTGGCGCGCCGGATCAGGGTCGAAGGGCCGGTGAGGGTGCTGAACGGCGCCCACGTCAAGATGCGCCTGCGCGATCGGACGGCGGCGGTCGATGCGATCGGCTTTCGAATGGCGGAGCGGATCGCGCCCGAAACGCTCGAGGGTGGACCCGTCGACGCGCTCTTCCGGCTGAAGCTGAACCGGTACCGAGGTATACCCCTCATCCAGGCCGAACTCGCCACCATCGGTCCGGCCCAACCCCGTTCCGCGACTCCGGCGCGCACGCCGGTTGCGTCACCGTCGTGAGGATCATCGCGGGACGCTGGCGCGGACGCCGGTTGAAGCCTGTGCGCGGTCGGGGCGTGCGTCCTACCTCCGACCGGGTGCGCGAGGCGTGGATGTCCGCTCTGGGGGTGGGGGTGGAGGGAGCGGCGGTGGTGGATCTGTTCGCCGGCTCCGGTGCGCTCGGGCTCGAGGCGTTGAGCCGGGGAGCACGCCACGTCATCTTCGTGGATATCTCCCGGGCTGCGCTACGCGTCCTCAGGGCCAACATCGAGCTGCTGGAAGCGGGGGCACTCACCCGCGTTGTGCGCGCCGACGCGCTGGCGTACACGAACCGCATGGAGCCGGACGCGGTCGACTTGGTGCTGGCCGATCCTCCCTACGACCGTGGTTTGGCGAGCCGCCTGCTCGCCCGCTATCACGAGCGCCCGTTTGCCGGGGCGCTCTGGGTGGAGCATCGTTCCCGGGAAGAGTTGCCGGAACATCCGGGGCTTGAACTCCGGCACCGGGTGTACGGAGACACCACCCTGACCATCGCGGAGGCGGACGCATGAGCGCTGCCAGGAGTCTGGTCGCCATCTATCCCGGGTCCTTCGACCCCGTGACCCTGGGACACGAGGACATCGTTCAGCGCACGCTTTGCGTCGCCGACCGGGTCATCGTCGCCGTGGCGCACACCTCCACACAGGCGAAGCGCCAGCTGTTCACCGTCGGGGAGCGGGTGCGGCTCCTGGAAGATTTGTTTCGGGAGGACGAGCGGGTGGAATGCACCTCCTTCGCGGGACTGCTGGTCGACTTCGCCCGCGCCCGCGGGGCGCGCTTCATGATCCGTGGTCTGCGTGCGGTGTCGGATTTCGAGTACGAACTCCAGATGGCCCAGATGAATCGCCAGCTCTGGCCTGCCGTCGAAACCCTCTTCCTCATGCCGGACGTATCATATTCGTTTCTGTCCTCTTCGCTGGTTCGCGAGGTCGCCGACCTGGGCGGAGATGTCTCCAGGTTCGTATCCCCGCGGGTAGCACGTCGGATTCGCCGCAAACTGGAGGGGGAGCGAGGCAGTGGCGGATGAGGCACATCGCATCCCGGCGAAGGACGGCGTCTTGCCTGCGGTGGCGGGATCCTTGTAACATCCCCGACACTTCGCCCGACCTTGCACCCTGTCGCCGGATCAGGGCGGATTCCATCTGAAAACGCGGAGCCAGGGATGCCCTTCGTCGTAGAAAAGTCCGGTCCGATCACCGTCGTCGCCGTGAACGGCCACCTGATCGTGGCGAACCGCCAGGAACTCAAGCACATCGTGCTCGACCGGCTGCGGGCGGGGGACCAGGAGTTCCTCGTCGACTTTGCCGAGACCGGCTATATCGACTCTTCGGGGCTGGGCGTTCTGGTGTCCCTGTCCAAGAAGGTGCGGGAGCAGGGAGGGGAACTCCGGCTGGCCGCCCTTAACGAAGACCTTCGCACGCTCTTCGAACTCACCAAGCTCGACACGCTCTTCACGATCGTGGATTCCCGCGAGGAAGGCCTCCGGGATAGCTGAGTTCCGCCGAGGTGGCTGGCTCCATGCGCTGCGGTGGCCGATGGATCCGGAGCTGACCTTCCGACTGCCGAGCGATATCCTCCGCATCGAGGACGCCGTCGAGCGGGTGGTCGCGTGCTGCGATCGCTACATAGAGCTGGAGCGAAGGGCCACCCGCGTCCGGATGAGCCTGCGGGTGGCGCTCGCAGAAGCGCTCTCCAACGCGATGCTTTACGGAAACGGCGCCGATCTCGCCAAGCAGGTGCGCGTGGAGCTCACGGTCACACGGAAGGCCATCATCACCAAGGTTACGGATGAAGGCCCGGGCTTCGATTACGAGGGTGTCCCGGACCCGACCACTCCGGACAGCCTGCTGAAGCCTGACGGGCGCGGCATCTTTCTGATGCGCAAACTTCTGGACGAGGTCCACTTCAACGAGCGAGGGAACTCCGTCACCCTGCTGCTGCGACGCAACCCGGTGCGACGCGCATGACCTCCCGCGAGTTTGGTGCTCCGTGCCTTCCGAGGTCCGCCCGCACGATGCTGGACGAGTTCGCCGCGAGCTTCTCGTGGGCGATCCGCGTGCGCGATTCGGCCTCGGGCCAGCTCATGTATCCGGAGAAGCCGGATGCGCCGGCCAGCCTGCCGGATCGGACGCTCACGCGGCACCTGCGCACCCGAGAAGGCGCCAGCCTGGAACTCGCGATCCATCCCACGGAGTCATCCGTCGCGCCGGTTGCCGACCTCCTGTGCGCGCAACTTGTCCGCATCCTGGACGCCGATCAGGAAATCCGCTTCCTTAGCGGCGAGCTGTCCGAGCGCTATGAGGAAATCAACCTGCTTTACTCGATCAGCGAGATCCTGGGCTCGATTCTCGAGCTGGGAGAGGCCGCGCGCATCATCCTCAGAGAAGTATGCGATGTCCTGGGTGCCCGCCGCGGCTCGCTCTGGGTCTACGACCCGGGGGACGGGCTCCTGCACCAGGTTGCCGCCGAGGGAATCGCCGGACTTGACGGGCCGCTGGACCCGGCCGGGGACATGCTCACGGCGCGCGTCTTCCGGGAGAAGAGGGCGATCATCAGCACGGGCGGAGAGACCAGCCACCCGCCTGTCGCGCCCAACCTGCGCTCCGAGTCGGCTCTCTCGGTTCCCATCCAGTACGCACCCCAGGCAGGGGTGGCGCGCACGGTAGGGGTCATCAACCTGTTCGCGCGCAGGGGAAGGGGCGTCTTCTCCGCCGGTGACCGCAAGCTGCTGTCCGCCATCGCCAGTCAGATCGGCGCAGCGCTGGAGAACCATCGGCTCTTTCGCGAGAGCCGGGCGCGGGACCGGATGGCGCACGAGATGGAGTTGGCCCACAATCTGCAGATGCGCCTGCTTCAGCCGGTCGATCAGCTGGGGCTGAGCCATGCTGCGGCGCGCGTCGAGCCGGCCGAGCAGGTCGGGGGCGACTTCTACCACTTCATCAAGCTCTCCGGGGGCCGGCTCGGCGTCATGATCGGCGATGTGTCGAGCCACGGCTTTCCCGCGGCGCTGATCATGGCTCTCGCACTCTCGGCCGCCTCCATCTTCGCGGGCGAAACCGAGAGCCCGGCCGAGGTGCTCCGCCATGTGGACGACGCGCTGCGCGACGAACTCGAGACCACCGAGATGTACCTGACCCTCTTCTGTGGCGTGCTGGACCCGGACGCCGGCGAGCTGGTGTACTCCAACGCGGGCCACCCCCACGCCTTCATCTTTCGGCAGGGGGAGAAGGAGCAGCGGCTCGCAGCCACCGACCCTCCGGTCGGGATCGCCGGACCGGGGTCGTATTCCGAGGCGAGCGTGTTCTGGGGCGCGGGAGAGGATCTGCTTTTTCTGTTTACCGACGGTCTGTCCGACTCGCTGGCGACCACCGGCTTGCGCAGCGGCGAAGCCGCGGTGCTGGCGGAGGCGAGAAACCAGGTCGAACGGGGCCCCTCCGCCATCGTGGACTCCCTCTTCCGCCTCGCCGCCGAGTCCACCGGAGCGATCCCCGCCGACGACCGCACCGCCATCGCCCTGAGGCTCTGAGGCATGCGGCCGAAGCGTTCCCTCGGCCAGAACTTTCTGGTGGACCCCAACCTTCAGCGGGCCATCGTCAGGGCGCTGGATGTCCAGGCCACGGACGAGGTGCTGGAAATCGGGCCCGGTACGGGCGCGCTCACGCGCCACCTCGTGGGTTTGCCGCGCCGGCTGGTGTTGGTGGAGCTGGACCAGGAGCTGGCCAGCCGCCTCGCCGAGGAACTGGGCGACCGCCCCGACGTCACCATGGTTCAGGGGGACATCCTCAAGACCGACATCGCGCAACTGACCGGGGACGTCTCCGCGCTGAAGGTGATCGGCAACATCCCCTACAACCGCACCTCGCCGATCGTCTTCCGGCTCCTCGAGCGGCCGCGGCCGGCCGAGATCGTGGTGATGGTGCAGAAGGAAGTCGGTGAGCGCATGGTGGCCGCCCCGGGCTCCAGGATCTATGGGGCTCTCTCGGTGGGGGTCCAGACCGTCGCGCGGGTGGAGCGTATCCTGCGTGTGCGGCGCACGGCGTTTCGTCCCGTCCCCCGGGTGGACTCGGTGGTGCTGCGCATCCGCCCCTATCACCCTCCCCGGTTTTCGGCTTCCCGGGAAGAGGCCGTGCGCGTCCTCACCCGGGCCGCCTTCCAGCGCCGGCGCAAACAGTTTCAGCGTACCCTTCGAGACGATCCGGCGTATCGTCTGGAGCGTTGGGCGGTGAAAGAAGTGGAGGCCCGCAGCGGGCTCGATCTGACCCTTCGCCCCGAGGCCTTCGCGCCCGATGGCTTCGTCCTCCTGGCGGAGGCGGTGCGGCATGTCGCGAGTCCTGGGCGGGAGGGAGGCACGCCAGGGCGGGGAAGCGAACGCAAGAGGGCTCCGGCGGCTGGGCGCGCCAATTCGCCCGGAAGGTCGCGGTGACATGGGCGCATCCCGGAAATCGTGGATCGATGCGGTCGCGACGCTGCTGAAGGACACGCCGCTTCACGCCGGCGAACTGGCGGAACGGATTGGCGGGGTCGACGGAGTCGAGGAGGTGTCCAGCGCGCTGATTGCATCTCTTCTGGGCCCCGATCCCAGGTTTCTCCTGGACCGCGAGGGGTGCTGGCAGCTGAACCCGGGGCTGGCCACGGTGAGCTCCTCGCTCGGCTTTCTGGACTACGCGGTGGTGGACGTGGAGACGACCGGGGGAGCCTACGAGGCTGGTCACCGCATCATCGAACTCGCAATCGTGGAGCTGCGCGAAGGAGTTGTGACCCGCGAGTTCAGGAGCCTGGTCAACCCGGAGCGGAGCATCAAACCTTCGGTAAGACGCCTGACCGGGATCAGCGAGGCCAAGGTCGCGATGGCGCCCCGCTTCGCCGATATCGCCGGCGAAGTGTGCAGCCGGCTTGAACGCCATGTATTCGCGGCCCACAACGCCGACCACGACTGGGCTTTCGTTGCGGGGCAGCTGCGGGAGGCTCTCGGGGCCGCTCCGCGCGTACAAAGGATCTGCACCGAGCAGCTGTCGCGCCGCCTGCTCGCGTCCCAGCGCCGCCATCACCTGGACGCCTTGTGTGGCCGCTTCGGCATTCAGGTGCACGGGCGTCATCGCGCTCTGGGCGACGCGCGCGCGGCGGCCCGCATCCTGGTCTTCCTTCTTGAAGAGGCCGAACGGCGGGGCGCCCGCGATCTTCAGGCCCTCCGCACGCTTCATGCCTGATCGGCAGGAGGTGACCCGGTTGGCAGATTCGGCTAAATTTAATGGCTGCCTTCGCAGTTCCGTGGTGAGACTACGGGTCGCGTTTCGACTAGAGGCCTATGATTACTCATGGGAACGGCCGCCGTCCGGGCCCGAATGGGACGCAGCATGAACGACGAATCCCGAATACCCGTCATCCTTGGATCCGCCCGCACCCCTATCGGCCGTTTTCTGGGCGGCCTGTCCCCACTTCCCGGCCCCGCCCTCGGCGCTATCGCGGTGCGCGCGGCGGTGGAGCGCACCGGAGTCGACCCGTCTGCCATCGACGAAGTGGTCATGGGCAATGTGGTCTCCGCCGGCGAAGGACAGGCCCCCGCCCGCCAGGCTGCAGTAAACGCCGGCCTCCCCGCGACCATCCCCTCCGTGACCGTGAACAAGGTGTGCGGTTCCGGGCTCAAGGCGGTGATGCTGGCGGCGCAGGCGGTCAAGGCCGGAGACGCGCGCGTCGTCGTGGCCGGCGGCTTCGAGTCGATGTCCAATGTGCCCTACTACCTGCGAGGACACCGCGGGGGCGTGAAATTCGGGGATCAGGAAGTGAGCGACGGCCTCATCCACGACGGCCTGTGGTGTTCGTTCGAGGGCCGCCACATGGGCGGTTACGCCGAGTATACGGCGACCCGGGCGGGCATCACCCGGGAGAGGGCGGACGCGTTTGCGCTGGAGTCGCACCGCAAGGCGGTGGGCGCGATCGACGGCGGCCGGTTCCAGTCCGAGATCGTGCCGGTCGAAGTTCCGGGCCGAGGAGGCGTGACCCTGGTCGAGACCGACGAGGGTCCCCGGCGCAATACCTCCATGGAAGCACTCGGCCGGCTGCGTCCCGCCTTTCCCGGCGACGCTCCCGACGAAGTCGAGAGGCTCGTAGTCACCGCCGGAAACGCTCCGGGGCTGAACGACGGCGGCGCTGCGCTGGTGATCGCGTCATTGGAGTTCGCCAAGGCGCACGGCCTCCCGGTGGCCGCACGCGTCACGTCCTATGCTTCGGCGGGCACCGAGCCCCGCGACCTCTTCTTCGCCCCGATCTTCGCCGTGCGCCGGGTGATGGAGTCCGACGGGAAGGGGGTCGGCGACTACGACCTGGTGGAGATCAACGAGGCGTTTGCGGTGCAGGCGCTTGCAGACATCGACGAATTGGGCTTACCGGCGGCCCGAGTGAACGTGAATGGCGGCGCGGTCGCGCTCGGCCACCCGATCGGCGCCTCGGGCGCGCGCATCCTGATCACGCTCGTGCACGCGATGCAGGACCGGGACGCGGCGACCGGCCTCGCCACACTCTGCCTGGGTGGCGGCAACGCTGTGGCGCTCGCGGTGGAGCGCGCCTGACCCGTCGGCGCCGGTTGAGTCAGAGTACGGAATGGACGCAAGCCCGTCTCAGCGGCTGGCGTGAGCGGCACGGAACCTGCTGGTCAGTCCACCAAGGGAGGATCGAATGCGGATCGGAGAGTTCAGCCTGGGACAGGGAATTCTGGTGCGGATGGCATCGCTCGCCACGGGTCGGCGGACGCTGGCCGGCGCGCTCTTTGTCCTGCTCACCACCATCGGGGCCTACGCGGCGGTGCCTCTCCCGTGGACACCCGTTCCGATGACTCTGCAGCCGCTCTTCGTGCTCCTGTCGGGCCTGGTGCTGGGGCCGTCGGTGGCTGCGGCCAGCATGACCGCCTACATCCTGATCGGCGTGGGAGGCATACCGGTATTCGCCGCCATCCCGGCCGGTCCTGCGGCACTCTTCGGGCCGACCGGCGGGTTCATCCTCGCCTTTCCGTTCGCCGCAGGCCTGTGCGGCTGGCTGGCCGGCCCGAGAGACGCGGGCGTCTTGCGCACCCTGCTCGCGCTCGTCGCCGGACTTCTCGTCATCTACATGGTCGGTGCGGCCCAGCTTGCTCTGCTCACCGGTGCCACTCCCGAGGAGGCGTTCAGGAATGGGGTGCTGCCCTTTGCGCTCGGCGACGCGGTCGAGCTGCTTGTGGCGATGGCGCTGGCGATCCGTCTGAGGCCGCGAACCCTGCGGCGGACCTAGTCTCCGGCGGCATTTCCGCGGCCAAAAGGAGGCCCATGCGACGCATCACGGTGATCGGCTCGGGGACGATGGGAAGCGGCATCGCCCACGTCGCGGCGCTGGCGAGTGTCGAAGTCGCCTTGTACGACATCGCCCAGGACGCGCTCGCTGAGGGAGCGGCGAACATCGACCGCAACATGGGCCGCCAGGTCCGAGCGGGTCGTCTGAGCGAGGACGAAAAGAACGCCGCGCTCGCCCGCATCCGCACGACGAGCGATCTCGCCCAGGCTGTCTCCGGGACCGAGCTGGCCATCGAGGCCGCTCCGGAGGAAGCCTCGCTCAAGTATCGCCTCTTCGCCGAACTGGACCGGCTCGCTCCACCCGAGGCGATCCTGGCCTCCAACACCTCATCGATCTCCATTACGGCCATAGCTGCCCACACGGCCCGCCCCGACCGCGTCATCGGCATGCACTTCATGAACCCTGTGCCGGTGATGCAGCTGGTGGAGGTCGTGCGCGGGCTTCGCACCAGCGACGCGACCGCCCGCACGGTGCTGGAGCTGGCGAGCCGGCTGGGCAAGACGCCGGTGGAGGTCAACGACTTCCCGGGCTTCGTCTCGAACCGCATCCTCATGCCGATGATCAACGAGGCGATCTTCGCCCTCATGGAGGGCGTTGCCGAGGCGGAGGCGATCGACGCGGTCATGAGGATGGGAATGGACCACCCCATGGGGCCGCTCGCGCTGGCGGATCTCATCGGGCTGGACACCTGTCTCGGCATTCTGGAGGTCCTGCACGGCGAACTGGGCGACGACCGCTACCGGCCAGCTCCCCTGCTTCGCAAGTACGTGGCGGCTGGTTGGCTGGGCCGCAAGACGGGGCGAGGATTCCATGCCTATGGGTAGGGGCGGGCGCTCGCGGATGTCCCACGAGGGTTTCGCAGGCCGGCGCCCGACCGTCTCCGGAACTGTCCCTGGCGTGCCCCTTCACCCATGATCGCCGAGGAGCACTCCATTCGGGAGATGACGCGCGAATTTGCGGACGGGGAAATCCGTCCACGCGCGCCAACGTGGGACGAACACCGCCGCCTGGACGAGGATGTCTTCCGGACCCTCGCCGAATTCGGCTTCCTCGGCATGCGGATACCTGAAGAGTTCGGCGGCCTGGGGTTCGATATGTGCAGCTACCTGGCGGCGCTGGAGGAACTCGCCCGAGGCGACGCCAGTCTCGCGCTTTCGGTGTCGATGCAGAATGGGCCCGTGGCGAGTCTGTTCCTCTCGCATGCCTCGGAGGCGCAACAGCGAGCGGTTCTCCCCGGCATCGCCTCCGGTGAGCGGATTGTGGCTTTCGCCCTGGGCGGGCACGCACCGGGAGGTGACGCCGACTCGATGACCGCAACAGCGACGCCGGCGGATGAGGGATGGAGGCTCACCGGCCGACAGCACTGGGTCGTGGATGGCGGGAGAGCCGGGTCGACCGTGGTGTTCGCCCGCTCCGACCCGGGAAGTCGCGCGCAGGACGGCATCGGCGCGTTTCTTGTGGACACCTCCGATCCGGGATACCGGGTCGCGCATCGCCGGGAGACCCTCGGCCTGTGCGCCAGCGAGATCGTCGAAGTCGAGTTGCGGGGCGTGATGGTGCCGTCCGACCGGGTCATCGGCAACCCCGGGCGCGGACGTGAGTATGCGAAGCGGTCGCTGCCCGTCTCGCGCCTGGGCGGTGCGGCGACCTCCCTGGGGATCGCACAGGCCGCCTTCGAGCACGCAGCCCGGTACTCGGGCGAGCGCGAACAGTTCGGGCGTGCTCTGTCGGGGTTCGGGGCCATCAGGCACAAGCTCGCTGGGATGGCGACCCGGATCGCGGCGGCCCGCGCTCTGGTCCGGGAAACCGCTCTTCGGCTGGAGGCGGCGGAGCCGGAAGCCGGCATGGCCCGTTCCCCGGATCGCCCCGGCCTGGCGGCGACGGCGGACATGGCCAGGTGGGCGGCGAGCGACGCCGCCGTATCGGTGGCCCGCGAAGCAGTTCAGGTTTTCGGGGGGTACGGATACATGCGCGACTATCCCGTGGAGAAACTCATGCGCGACGCCAGCGGCATGGGGATCTGCGAGGCCACGGGCGAGGTTGTGCGGATGATCGCGGCGCGCGGGTTCGAGACTGCGGTTGCGACCGGATGAGCAGCTCAAGCGGTGACGCCGCAGCTGTCCGGAAATGTCTGAAGGAGCAGAGGAAACGACCATGCATATATTCGAGGAGATGGCGACCAGACGCCACGATCAACTGGTATTCTGGTCGGAGCCCGCCGCGGGCTATCGGGGCATCATTGCCATTCACGACACGACGCTCGGCCCGGCTCTGGGAGGCACCCGTTTGTGGAAGTACGCCAGCGAGGCGGAAGCTGTTGTCGACGCCCTGCGGCTGGCGCGCGGCATGACGTACAAGGCGTCCATCGCCGGCCTGAATCTGGGAGGGGGCAAATCGGTCATCATGGCGGATGAACGTCCCCGCTATCGCGAGCAGCTCTTCCGGGCCCACGGGCGCGCGGTACAGTCGCTGGGAGGGCGCTACATCACGGCCGAGGATGTCGGCACTTCCGTGGAGGACATGGAGTTCGTGCGCGCGGAAACCAATTGGGTGGCCGGGATCCGTGGAGGTTCCGGAGACCCCTCTCCGGCCACCGCCTACGGCGTCTACCAGGGGATCAGGGCGTGTGCGCAGGAGCGCTACGGCGACCCATCCCTGGAGGGCAGGCATGTCGCCGTGCAGGGTCTGGGGCACGTCGGGTACCATCTGTGCGCCGATCTTGCCGCCGAAGGCGCTCGTCTCACGGTCGCCGACATCGATCCGGGCCGCGTGCGGCGCGTGGTCAGGGGGTTCGGAGCCGCCCATGTCGCTCCGCATGAAATCTACGACGTGCCCGCCGATGTCTTCGCCCCGTGCGCGCTGGGCGGGGTGGTCAACGACCGCACCATCGGGCGCCTGCGCGTGGAAATCGTGGCCGGCTCGGCCAACAATCAGCTGGCTGAACCGAGGCACGGCAACGCCTTGCGGGAGAGGGGCATTCTGTTCGCCCCCGACTACGTGATCAACGCCGGAGGACTCATCAACGTGTACGGCGAGCTTCACGGCTGGTCCCCCGAGCGGACGCGGAGAAAGACCGCCGCGATCTACGACGCTCTCCTGCACGTCTTCCGGCGGGCCCGTGAAGAGGGTGTCACGGCCATCGAAGCCTCGGACCGCGTAGCCTTGCAAAGGCTGGCGGATGCCCGTCAGCTTGGAAGAGCCGAGCGCGACCCCTTTGCGCGGCGTGCGGTTTCCTTGAGCACCTGATCCAAGCGAGACGTTGTCCCCAAGTTACCTGCGCCGGTTCGACCCCGAGATCCATCAGGCTGTCCAGGCCGAGGCGGCTCGACAGCGCGATCAGCTGGAGATGATCGCCAGCGAGAACTTCGTATCCCGCGCGGTCATGGAGGCGACGGGCTCGGCCCTCACCAACAAATACGCGGAGGGCCTCCCCGGGAAGCGCTATTACGGGGGCTGCGAGCATGTGGATGTGGTCGAAAGCCTCGCCCGCTCGCGCGCCTGCGCTCTCTTCGGGGCCGACCACGCCAACGCACAGCCGCATTCCGGCGCCCAGGCCAACCTGGCCGCCTTCCTCGCCTTTCTCCATCCCGGAGACCGTTTCCTGGGTATGCGACTCAGCCACGGTGGTCACCTGACGCACGGATCCCGGGTCAATGTGAGCGGCAAGTGGTTCCGGGTATCGTCGTACGGCGTGCGCGGGGGGGATGGGCTTATCGACTATGATCTCGTGCGCGACCAGGCGCTCTCGGAGCGCCCGCGCATGATCGTCGCCGGGGCCAGCGCCTACCCGCGCATCCTCGATTTCGCGGCATTCGGCGAGATCGCGCGCGAGGCGGACGCAATCCTGATGGTGGACATGGCCCATATCGCCGGGCTCGTCGCCACGGGTCTGCATCCCAGCCCGATTCCGCATGCGCAGGTGGTGACCAGCACCACGCACAAGACCCTGCGCGGGCCGCGCGGTGGTCTCATTCTCGCGTCAGCCGAGCACGCGCGCGCCGTCGACCGAGCGGTCTTTCCGGGCTCTCAGGGGGGGCCCATGATGCACGTGATCGCCGCCAAGGCGGTGGCGTTTCGCGAGGCGCTGGAGCCGGATTTCGCACATTACACGCGGCAGGTCGTCGCAAACGCCCGCGCTCTGGGGGCCGAGCTTGTGGAACACGGGTTCCGTCTTGTGAGCGGCGGAACCGACACCCATCTGGTCCTGGTCGACTTCGGGCGCGGCGGGATTTCCGGAGCGCATGCGGAAGCATCGCTCGCGCGCGTTGACATCACCGTCAACAAGAACACCGTTCCAGGCGAGCGCCGGTCGCCCCTGGTGACGTCCGGGATTCGACTCGGGACCCCCGCCCTCACCAGTCGAGGCATGGGTATCGACGAGATGCGCCTGATCGCCGGCTGGATGGCTCGCGTTCTGCGCGACCCGGACGACGAGGATGTGATCGGTGAGGTGCGCGGAGAAGTACACGAACTGTGCGCTTCCTTTCCGCTCCGGGCCGAGCCCGCCCTCGTCGGATAACCGGGGCGACCGTTTGGGCCCGGTCACAACCCCACGTCCTGCAATGGGACGCGGCTTTTGGCACGGGCGGCCGGGACTGGCGCTCTCAGGCGGATGGCTTCAAGTTTCTCAAATGAACCACCCGCAGATTGCCCAGGATATTCTCGTCCGGCTCCAAGGACGTAACCCGCGCTTCCATGGCAATGCGTATCTGTTCGTACT
This sequence comes from Longimicrobiales bacterium, assembly GCA_965225805.1. GTDB lineage: Bacteria > Gemmatimonadota > Gemmatimonadetes > Longimicrobiales > Gaopeijiaceae > BD2-11. The sequence continues at coordinate 3,657,079 of OZ245327.1, read as the reverse complement.
CTCCGCCCTGCAATCGGTCTCGGATTCACTGGAAAAACGGCGGCATATTTCGGGCACAGAGCTTGCCCAAGGCGTAAGGCGTCTCGCGCTGGAGCAATTCGGGCCCATGGCGCGCACGGTTCTGGAGTATTGGGGCGTCCACGCCACCGAGGATCTGGGCGAGATTGTCTTCGATTTGGTCGACTGCGGGATTCTCCTGAAACAGGATGAGGATTCTCCTGAAGATTTCAGGGGTGTGTACGATTTCGAGGACGCTTTCGAGCGCAACTACCCGTGGGGCAGGGCGTAACCCCCGCTCCAAACCAATTCACTCAACAGGTTTCGTGTACTCGAAACCACACGATAAGAGGCTGGATATGTCCGAAGAGCGTTGCTTTCCGTCTTGTCTCAAGTGTAGGAAGGGGCTTTTGCTCCCCCTATCCGACTACGGACGCGAGGGCGCGGCGATCAGATACAAGGCGTGGGTCTGCTCTAGTCCCGACTGTGGCTTCAACATCAGAATCGACAACGGGGAGATCACCTTCGGCCGCAATCTCGGTCAGAGCTACAAGTAACCGCCGCGCGCTTCGACGGTGCGGCGCGTGATGGGGAAGCGCGGCGCCCGCTCCGGAGACCATCGTGGTCATTCGGGGATTCTCTACGGCGACATCGATGTTCATGCTCCCACCGGCCGGGAAGCAGCCTCCTTCGACCACTTCGCCATCCACCGGCTCGGGGTTCCCGGCCGGACCCTGATCGAGAACGCCGGCCGCTCCGCCGCCCTGGTCCTCGAGCGCGTCTTTCCACAGGGACCCGTTGTCGTCTTTGCAGGGTCCGGCAACAACGGGGGTGACGGTCTCGCTCTGGCGCGGGCGCTGGCAGGCTGGGGGCGCCCCGTCACGGTCATCCAGGCATCGGCTCGCCCGCCGGATGCCCGCCTGCTGCACCGGTGGCCGCTACCCATGCTCGATGCCGCCGACTCGGGTGCCGATCGGCGGATCGAGCGCGCGACCGATGCCGCCGGCGTACTGGTGGATGCGGTATTGGGGACCGGGATCTCGGGTGCTCCCCGGGCACCCCAGGCGCGTATCCTGGAGCGCATGAACCAGGCCGAAGGGCCGCTTCTTTCCCTGGACATACCTTCCGGAGTCGATGCCGATACAGGCGCCGTTCCCGGGGAAGCCGCGCGGGCCGACGTGACAGTGGCTTTCGGCTGGCCCAAGCTGGGTGCCCTGCTTCAGCCCGGGCGGGCGCGCGCGGGGCGTCTGCTGGCGGTGGAGATCGGCTTTCCCCCTGTACCGCCCGAGACGTTCGGGGCGCGGATCGTCACACCGGGCTGGGCGTGGGAGAAGCTCCCGGTTCGTCCGCTCGACACTCACAAGCATCAGGTCGGCTCGCTGCTGTTGCTGGCGGGCTCTGCCGGAATGGCCGGCGCGGCGGTGCTGGCGGCGCGCGCGGCGCTGAGGGCCGGGGCGGGTTTCGTGCGCATGGCCAGCGCTCCCGCCAATCGGCGCGTGCTCCAGAGCACCGTTCCAGAGGCCGTTTTCGTGGACGCAACCGATCATGCGGCGCTCGCCCGCGCGGCGGCGGGGTCGAACGCAGTCGCGGCAGGTCCCGGGCTGGGGGTCGGCCCGGCGGCGGCGGCGAGCCTGAGGGTGGTCCTGGAAGCGTCCGGCAGCGTCCCGGCGCTACTCGACGCGGACGCCTTGAACCTGGTCGCCGGGGGAGCGGCGCCCCCGCTGGGCGAGCTGGGGCGAGGTCGTCCGGTGCTCGTGACTCCCCACCGCGGGGAGATGGGGCGGCTGGTCGCCGGCCGCGCTGCCGATCTCCCCCGGTTGCCGCACGAACTGGCCCTCGACCGGGCCGCGGCGTGGTCGTGCACGGTGCTGCTGAAGGGCAACCCCTCTGTTGTGGCCGCGCCCGGCCAAGAGCTCCTGGTGGGCGGGTTGGGAAGCTCCGACCTGGCCGCCGCCGGCATGGGGGATGTCCTCAGCGGCGTGGCCGGTTCCCTGCTGGCGCAGGGGTGTGGTCCCGCGGTGGCCGGCGGGCTGGCCCTTCACCTCACCGGGGTCGCGGCGGCCCTCGGCAGCGAGGGTCCGGGGCTCATGCCCGGCGACGTGATCACCCGCCTCCCGGCGGCGCTCGACCGCGAACCGGACGCTCGCAGCCGCCTCGGCCTTCCCTTCGTGATCTTCGACCAGGAAGCTCCCCATTGAGCGCGCTGGGACCGGGCGGCGAGTTCGACCTGATCCGCTCCTTCCAGGCCGCCGGGCCGCCGCCGGGCCGGGAGGTGCTGGTGGGCTCGGGCGATGACTGCGCCGTGCTCGAGGGGGGATGGGTGGTGAGCACCGACGCGTTCGTGGAGGACGTGCACTTCCGCCGCGCGTGGATCTCCTTCGACGAGGTCGGTTACCGCGCCGTGAACGCCGCGTTCAGCGATCTTGCCGCGATGGCCGCGCGACCCGTCGGCGTGTTGGTCGCCCTCAGCCTGCCCGGCCGCGGCGCCGACCGGATTGCGCCGGCATTTCGGACCGGGATCGGCCGCGCGTGCGATCGGGCTCGCTGCGCGCTGATCGGGGGTGATCTCACCCGCTCTCCCGGCCCGGTGGTCGTGAACGTGGTCGCGCTCGGCCGGGCGGACCGACCGCTTTTGCGGAGCGGCGCTCGGCCGGGTGACGAGGTGTGGGTGACGGGCGTGCTTGGCGCCAGCGCCGCGGCCGTGCGCCGCTGGGAGAGCGGGCGCGAACCTGAACCCGCCCTGCGAAAGGCTTTCGCCGCGCCGGTCGCGCGCCTCGAAGAAGCTCGCTGGCTTGCCGAGCGCACCCGGCTGACCGCCCTGATCGATCTGTCGGACGGATTGCTGGGAGACGCGGGCCACATCGCCGCGGCGAGCGAAGCGGGCATACTTCTGGACCTGGGCCGCGTTCCCGTCGCCCCCTCGGCCGCCATCGCCGCCGGGTCTCGCCCCCGCGCGCTGCACCTTGCCCTCGGGGGAGGGGAGGACTACGAACTCTGCTTCACCGCGCCCCCGGGGTCGACCGATCCGGTCGCTGCCGACTTCCATCGGATCTTCGGCGCCACCCTGACCCGCGTCGGCATGGTTACGGGCGGCGCGGGCGTTAGACTTGAAGGCGACGATGCGAACGTCCTGCAGTCCGGGGGCGCGAGCTTCGATCATTTTAACGCGCGGGGGTCCGGCGGAGCTGAGCTCGGGCGCCCGGCAAATCCGTAGGCCGAATCGGGAGTGCCGATGCTTCGCACGGGCTGGGTGGCGCTGGTGGTCATCGTCCTGACCGCGTACTATGCACTGATCGCACTACTGTCCTTTCCCGCGCCCTCCTGGCGTAGATGTCGATGTGGACACTGGGCGCGCGGCTGGGCCGCCACGATCCTGCGCGCAGCCGGTGTAACCCTCACTTCTACCGGGCTCGACCGGGTCGCCGGCCATCGCTCGCAGATCGTCGTCTCGAACCACCAGTCCTGGTTCGACGTGCTCGCGCTCTTCGCCGTGTTCCCCTCGTCCCTGCGCTTCGTGGCCAAGGCGGAACTGCGCTCCGTCCCCGTGTTCGGCAGCGTGGTCCAGTGGTGCGGCCACATCATGATCGACCGCCGCAACCGCAGAAGGGCGATCGAGTCGCTGCGCCGCGCCGCCCGGCAGCTGGCCGAGCGAACCCTTCACGTCGTCCTGTTCCCGGAGGGTACCCGGTCTCCCACGGGGGAACTGCAGCCCTTCAAGAAGGGAGCCTTCGTGCTGGCCATCAGGACGCAGACACCGGTCCTGCCCGTCGCGGTTGCCGGCAGTCGCGCGATCATGGCCAAGCACAGCTATGCGATCCGATCCGGCGCCATCGAAGTCCGCGTCGGCGAGCCCATTGAGGTGCATGGCCTGACTGGCGCGGACCGCGATGCGCTTCGCGACCGCGCGCGGCGGGTCGTCGCGGGGCTTCTGGCCGAGCCTTCCCCGAGGGAGGAGGCCCGGGCCCAGGTGCCTGAGTACGTTTCCGACGGAACCCCAGCGGGTCAGCGTTGACGCACGACGAGGAGATGCCGTGTCCGCGATCACGGAGGTGAAGGGGAGGGAGATACTGGATTCCCGGGGCACGCCCACGGTCGAGGCCGAGGTGCGGCTGGCCAGCGGCGCCCGCGCGACTGCTGCCGTTCCCAGCGGCGCCTCCACTGGAGAGCACGAGGCGGTGGAACTGCGGGACGGAGACCCCGCCCGCTACCGCGGCAAGGGGGTGCGTGGGGCGGTCGATCACGTCAACGGCGAGATCCGCTCCACCGCAGTCGGCATGGAGGCCCGCGAGCAGCGGCTCCTGGATCACGCGCTCGTGGATCTGGACGGCACCCCCAACAAGGGTCGGCTGGGAGCAAACGCCATCCTGAGCGTGTCCCTGGCAGTGGCGCGCGCGGCGGCCCGGGAAGCACGCCAACCCCTCTACCGCTACCTCGGCGGAGAAGCGGCCTGCGTCCTCCCGGTCCCCATGATGAACATCCTGAACGGCGGCGCCCATGCGCCCAACAACGTGGACATCCAGGAGTTCATGGTCATGCCGGTGGGCGCCGACACGTTCTCGGAGGGCCTGCGCATGGGGACGGAGGTGTTCCACGCCCTCCGGGAGGTGCTGCACGAAGCCGGCCGCAACACGGCCGTGGGCGACGAAGGCGGTTTTGCTCCGGACCTGCGCGGAAACGAAGAGGCGCTGGAGGTGGTGCTCGAGGCCGTCGAGCGCGCCGGATACCGGGTCGGCGAGGACATCGTTCTGGCCATCGACGCGGCCGCCAGCGAGTTTCTGGAGGAAGACGACTACGTGCTACGCGGCTCCGGCGGAGGCCGGCTGGACCGCGAGTCGATGGTGGCGTTCTGGGACGACTGGACCCGCCGCTACCCGATCGCGTCGCTTGAGGACGCGCTGGGGGAGAACGACTGGCGGGGATGGGGGGTACTGACCCGAGCCGTGGGAAACCGGGTGCAGCTGGTCGGGGACGACCTGTTCGTGACCAACAGCCACCGGTTGCGCAGGGGGATCCGCGAGGGGGTCGCAAACGCCATCCTGATCAAGGTGAATCAGATCGGCACGCTGAGCGAGACATTGGACGCCATCGACCTGGCTCGTGCGTCGGGCTACCGGTGCGTAATCTCGCATCGCTCCGGCGAGACCGAGGATACCTTCATCGCGGATCTGGCCGTCGCGCGCGCAACCGGACAGATCAAGACGGGCAGCGCCAGCCGGAGTGACCGGGTGGCCAAGTACAACCGTCTGCTGCGCATCGAAGAGGAACTGGGGGCTCGGGGATCCTATCCCGGGAGGGCGCTTTGGTAATCCTGAGGAAGCTGTTGTTGCCCATCATCGCCGGTGCCGCCGTGTACTATGCGATCTTCGGGGGTGAGCACTCGATGATGGAGCTCTGGTCTGCGCGCGCCAGCATCCAGGAGGAGCAGCAGGCTCTCGATCTGCTGCAGGCCGAGGTGGATTCCATGTCCGCCCGCGCCGATTCCCTCAGGAACGACCCCCTCACCCTGGAACGTCTCGTGCGCGAGCGTCACGGGATGATTCGCGAGGGCGAAATACTGTATCGCTTCGCGGACGATTTCGAGGGTGAGGAGCCAGAGGACTCCACCGAAAGCAGGTAGTCCTCCAGTCCCGGTCCATTGAAGTCTTCGGTCTTGCAGAGGACCCACGGGGCTCGCGATCCGGCGGGCGCCGCGAATGGGATTCGCCAAGGGCCTACCCTTCCTCGCCGTCGTCGCGCCCGGTGGCCACTTGCTCCTGTGCCTGTTCCATCCCGGAATCGGCGATTCGCCGGACTGCCTCCGCGAGGAGCCGTCCAGTGGTTCCTTCGGGCAGGAGCGCGGGCATGCCTTCGACTTCGGCCGCGGCTGCCGCCTTCGCCTTGCCGGCTAATCCTACCGACATGAGTTCCATGGGGATGGGGAAAACCGTGGTCGAATTGTTCTCGGCGGCGATCTCGACCGCGGTCTGCAGGTAGCGTAGCTGGAGGGCCATGGGGTACTCCTGAATGATGGCCGCCGCGTCAGCGAGCTTTCGGGCGGCCTGGAACTCCCCTGCCGCCGCGATCACCTTGCCGCGCCGCTCGCGTTCCGCCTCGGCCTGCTTCGCCATCGCCCGCTTCATCTCCTTGGGTAAATCGATGTCCTTGATCTCCACGCCGGTGACCGCGATGCCCCAGGGGTCCGTTCCCTCGTCGATGATGTCGCGCACGATCTCGTTGATGCGTTCGCGTTCGGCGAGCAGCTCATCGAGCTCCGACTGGCCGATCACGCTGCGCAGCGTCGTCTGGGCGAGCTGCGAAGTGGCGAAGTAGTAGTCCTCGATTTCCACCACGGCCTTCGCGGGGTTGGTCACCTTGAAATACACCACGGCGTTGACGGTGACGCTGACGTTGTCCTTGGTGATGGTGTCCTGCGGCGCGATGTCCAGGGCCACGATGCGCAGGTCCATCCTCTTCATGCGCTCCAGCCCGTAGGGCACCAGAAAGATCAGCCCGGGCCCCTTGGCCCGGGTCAGCTTGCCGAGCCGGAAGACCACGCCTCGCTCGTACTCCCAGAGGATGCGAAAACTGGTCAGGAGCCCGGTGGCCGCGGCGACGATGCCTATGATCATGGGAATGTCCATTCGGATCGTTCTCCCTTGGAACTCCACGAACGCGCGCGCGTATCCCGGACCGTCGGAGTTCTCTTTCATCCAGGGACGTCGCGGCCCGGTCCGATGCCGCTTGACACGCTATCTTTCAAAAACTAGCGTTTTCCCGTTGTCTTCGCCGGAGTAGCTCAGCTGGTTAGAGCAGCGGAATCATAATCCGCGTGTCGGGGGTTCGAGTCCCTCCTCCGGCATTCCCCACTTTCCTGCCCCCGCAGGGACATTGCCGTCCTTGCGGGGTTGCACATCTGTTCGAAGCGGCGGCGGGGCGTGCCTTTGCCACTGTTCGCGGGGGCGTATATCTTGCCCGGGCTACTGCTCCCCGTCGTGGCACGGGGGAACACCGGAAAGCGACGAGCAGGACGATGACCGATCAGATCGAGCGCGAGCTGAGCCGGCACAAGGCACGGATGGCTCGTGTGTTGGACCGCCCGCTGCGGGCCGCGGACTCGGACGGAGAGCCCCTCTCCGCCGACCGGCGCGCCTACTACCTGGACGAAGCCCGCGAGCTGTACTGGAACGAACTGGAGTGGGAGAACATCACAGGCGAAGAGCGTCTGGACGACGGCGCCTTCACCGAACTGGCCTTCCCGGGCTTTCTGGCTTTTATGCGCGGCTTGCTCCTCCGCGAGTCCATCGATGAGCGCGGGACGCCGGCGGATCCCCATCCCGTCATCGTGGAGGAGATTCTCAGCTTCCTGGCAGGGAGGGTTGTGACGCTGCGCGCCGAGTTGCGCGACCAGGAGCCCGAGTGGGATATCGAGCAAAGCACGCGCGAGCTCAACATGACCGAGCCCCTGATCGATCTGGTGCTTGCGCTCCTGTACGAGGTGACTCTGGACGAGCGGGTGCTCCTGGACAAGGCCGCGGCGGATTGACCCGTCCAGCTCGGCGCCGTTCCATGCGCGCGCCCTTCCGGGGATGGCGCGGAGTGCCAGCGCGCCGTCCCGGGCAACCCTATCTGGCCGGAGCTCCTCTCTTCATCGCCCATCGAGGGGGAGCCGCGCTGGCTCCCGAGAACACCATGGCGGCCTTCGCCAGCGCCGTCGAGCGATGGGACGCCGACGTACTGGAGATGGATGTTCGCCGCACCTCGGACGGCAAGGTGGTGGTTATCCACGACCCCACCGTCGACCGGACCTCGGACGGCAGCGGCCCGGTGCGCGAGCTGTCCTGGAACGAAGTGCGTTCTCTCGACGCCGGCTACCACTTTCGCAACCTTGCCGGCAGCCACGCCTTCAGGGGCCGAGGTGTGCGCATCCCGCTGCTGGACGAGGTGCTGGAGAGCTTTCCCACGACGCGCATGAACGTGGAGGCCAAGACCCCCGGGGTGGCGCCGCTGCTGGTGGAGGCCGTCCGCCGCCACGGAGCACAGGGTCGCGTGTTGATGGCCGCCGAGCGGGAAGGCGCGCGGCCCTCGCGACACGGGTATCCGGGTCCCCACGGAGCGTCCCGCCGGCAGATCCGGCTTTTCTACCTGCTGCATCGCCGGCCGCTGGGGTTTCTCTATACGCCGCGCGCGGACGCCCTCCAGGTGCCCGACGAATGGAAGGGCACACGCGTGGTCACGCCGCGCTTCGTCGAGGAGGCCCACCGCCGCAACATTCCGGTTCACGTCTGGACCATCGACGATTCGGCGGACATGCGTCGGCTGCTCTCCTGGGGCGTGGACGGCATCCAGTCCGACCGCCTGGACCGGCTGGCGCGCGTGCTGGTGGAGGAAGCCGGCCGGCCCGCCCCGCCCGCGCTGGCGGCCAGCCGGCGCGAAGCCACCCCCACGGCCCCCGGTGCGACGTCGTGAGCGGTCCGGCCCGGTCGCTCGCCGACCGCTTCCGCGCGACGATGGCCGAGGACGGCGTCATCCGCGCCGGCGAGCGCGTCCTGGTGGCGCTTTCCGGGGGCCTGGATTCGACCGTCCTCCTCCATCTGCTGCGTCACACCGCGGGGCTCCCGCCTCTGGAACTCCACGCCGCCCACCTCGACCATCGCATGCGTCCCGGCAGCACCGACGACGCCCGCTGGGTCAGGGGGCTCGCTCGCGCGTGGAGTGTACCGCTCGCGTGTCGCGCCCTGGCCAGCCCGCCCGCCAACGAAACGGAAGCACGGGACGCCCGCTACCGCTTTCTGGAGGAGGCGCGCCGGCAGACGGGCTGCCACCGGGTCGTGACCGCCCACCACGCGGACGACCAGGCGGAAACGGTCGCCTACCGCATCCTGCGCGGCACCGGCCTGGCCGGCCTGGCCGGGATCCCCCGCACCCGGGCACCCGGGCTGTACCGGCCTTTGCTTTCCTACTGGAAGCGGGAACTGGCCGACTACGCCCGAGCCTCGCACCTCCGCCACCGGCCCGACCCCACGAATCGCTCGTGCGACATCCCGCGCAACGTCGTACGCCGGAAGCTGCTGCCCCTCGCCGAGCAACACATCGCCCCCGGAGCCCGCCGGGCGCTCCACCGCCTGGCCCGTCTGGCGGACGAGGAGAACCGGCTCTGGCGCGCAGTGGTGCCGACGCTGCTCACGGGCCTCGAAGTCGATCGCGCCAAAGGGCATGTTTCCCTCAGCCGTGACGCCCTGCTGGACTGCGATCCGATCGTGCGGACCAGGCTGATCCGCACACTCGCGGCGGAGGTGGGCGCCCCTCTGGACGCCGCCGGAACCCGTCTGGCGGCCGAGTTCGCCGGTTCGGGCGCGAGCGGCCGCTCGGTGAACCTGTCCGGAGGGGCGATTCTTTCCCGCTCCTTCGAACGTCTGGCCATCTGTCGCCCGGACGGTGAGATTGACGACGAAAACGCCCGAGGCAAGGCCTCCTTCGTGGCCGTTCCGGCTCCGGGAGAAGGTGAGGCCGAGGGGCGTTCGGGGGGCTCCCGTTTCCTCGCGCGCTGGTCCACGCGAACTCCCGTCGGGGGAGAGAGGCTATCCATCGAAGCGCTGCGCTTCCCGATTCTCTTTCGTGGCTGGAGACCCGGAGATCGCATTCGTCTCGCCGGCGGCACCAGGAAGCTCAAGAAACTGTTCGGGGAGGCGAGGGTTCCCCGCCCGGCGCGTGGTCGCCGGCCGGTCCTGGCCGATTGCGACGGCCGTATTCTCTGGGTGCCCGGCGTGGCGCGGTCGATCGAGGCGATTCCCGGTCCCCAGGCGCCTGTCCTCTACGTGGGAGTGGATCTCGATGAAGCCATCAATTGACGACACTCGTCGCACCGGGGGACGCCGGTTGCGCCGCGTCATCTTCACCCGCGAGCAGATCGCGAGCAGAGTGCAGGAGCTGGGCGACGAGATCTCGGCTTCCTACGGGACTGGCGAGGAATTGCTGCTTCTCGGCCTGCTCAAGGGCTCGTTCATGTTCGTGGCCGACCTCGTGCGCTGTATCCGCCAGCCCGTGCAGATCGACTTCGTCGTGACTTCGAGCTACGGGGCGGATATGGTATCATCGGGTAACGTGCAGCTCCTCTACGACCCTGAAGTGTCGCTGCGGGGACGGCACGTCATTCTTGTGGACGACATCATCGACAGCGGCAAGACGATGGCAGCGCTGGTGCCCCTGATCCGGGCGCGCGGACCGGGCAGCCTCGAAATGTGTACCTTTCTTCACAAGCGCCGGAACGGAATCGCGCACCAGCCCAGGTGGGTTGGCTTTGACGCGCCCCGGGAGTTCGTCGTGGGCTACGGCCTCGATTACAGCGAGAACTTTCGGCATCTTCCCTACATCGCAAGCATCTGAGGGCACCGGCTGGCGCCGCCAGCGCATTCTGATATGTCCGATTCCGAACAGAACCAACCCGATCCCGGCAGCAGGTTTTCAAGGCTGTCTCGCACCGCCTCGTTCTGGATTCTGCTGGTCCTGGTGCCGTTGCTCATCCTGCAGATATTCAGCCCGGGTTCGAACTCGGGTGTCGAATTCACGTTTACCGAGTTTCGGGAACAGCTTTCCTCGGGAAACGTTCGCGAAGTGACCGTCATCGAATCGCGCAGCGTGGAGGGTGAGCTGCGCACCCCGGTGAACCGTGACGGCGAGGACATGGGCCGCTTCGTCACCATGCTCCCGGGCGAGATCACGGACGGCCTGATCGACGAGCTTCAGGCGCGCAACGTCGTCATTCGGGCGAGGGCGGCCCGCACCCCCGTCATCGAGCGGGTCTTCGGGATTCTCCCATGGATTCTCATGGCGGCGATCTGGATCTGGTTCGTGCGCAGCCTGCAGAGCGGGGGGAACAGGGCCTTCCAGTTCGGCAGATCGAAGGCGAAGCTCATCTCCCCCGACACGCCCCAGGTGACCTTTCAGGATGTCGCGGGAGCCGAAGAGGCGAAGGAGGAGCTTCACGAAATCATCGAGTTCCTGAAGGATCCGCAGCGCTTCGTGCGGCTGGGAGGCCGCCTCCCCAAGGGGGTCCTGTTGATCGGCCCCCCGGGCACCGGCAAGACTCTGCTCGCGCGTGCGGTCGCGGGCGAGGCGGCGCGCCCGTTCTTTCAGATGTCGGGCTCGGATTTCGTCGAGATGTTCGTAGGTGTCGGTGCCTCCCGGGTACGCGATCTCTTCGAGCAGGGGAAGTCGCACGCGCCCTGCATCATCTTCGTGGACGAGATCGACGCGGTGGGCCGCCACCGGGGCGCTGGCCTGGGCGGAGGGCATGACGAACGCGAGCAGACGCTCAACGCGCTGCTTGTGGAGATGGACGGCTTCGAATCGAACGAGGGTGTGATCCTGCTGGCGGCCACCAACCGGCCGGACGTGCTCGATCCGGCGCTGTTGCGCCCCGGCCGCTTCGACCGGCAGGTCGTGGTCGATTCCCCGGACATCAGGGGGCGCGAGGGCATCCTGGGCGTGCACGCGCGCAAGCTCCCGCTCGCGGACGATGTGGACCTGTCGGTCATTGCCCGGGGCACACCCGGTCTGTCCGGTGCGGACCTGGCCAACATCTGCAACGAGGCCGCTCTCGTCGCCGCGCGCACCGGGGCTGACCGGGTCGGCATGATTCACTTCGAGCTGGCCAAGGACAAGGTCATGCTGGGCGCGGAGCGCAAGAGCCTGGTCCTCACCGAGTCGGAGCGCGAGCTGACGGCCTATCACGAGGCGGGTCACGTGGTTGTCGGCCTCAGGGTTCCCGGCCTCGACCCTGTCCACAAGGTCACCATCGTGCCCCGCGGGCACGCACTCGGCATCACCGCGAGCCTCCCCGAGGAGGACCGGCACTCCTACACCAAGGACTGGCTGGAGGGGCAGCTGGTGATGCTGTTCGGGGGGCGTGTTGCCGAGGAGATGCGCTTCGGGCCGGCCAAGGTGACCACCGGAGCGGGCAACGACATCGAGCGCGCCACGACCATGGCGCGTCGCATGGTGACACGCTTCGGCATGTCGGAGCGGGTGGGCCTGATGGCGGTCGGGGACGCGGACCAGGAGATCTTCCTGGGACGTGAGCTGGTCCAGCGGCGCCAGGTGTCGGAGCACACCGCGCAGCTGGTGGACGGCGAGATCAAGCACCTGCTGGATTGCGCACACGGTCGCGCCCGGGAAGTGCTGGAGGAACACAAGGAGCTGCTCGAGACGATCGCCCAGGCGCTTCTGGACCGCGAAACGCTGGGCCGCCGCGAGATCGAGTTCCTCGAGAAGGGAGAGCCGTTGCCTCCGATGTCGGCCGAGGAGAACGGAAGCGCGCCGCCGGCGACCGACGAGCAAGTCGACGCCGGGGCACAGCCGGGGGCTTCCGGGATCAGGCCGGATCCCCTTCGCGAGCCGGAGGAGGCGGTTCCGGTTGCTTCCGCCCGCGTCGACGAGCCCGCCGCGCGTACCAGGGGCTCGGCCGCGGACGATCCTTGAACGGGCTGGCAAACCCGCCCGCCCACTCGCCGGCAACCGTGGTCTCCTCCCGCGTCTGAGACGGTATGAGCATCGGGGATCTGTTCGCGCTGTTCGCCCCCGGTTGGCTGGATATTCTGGAAATCCTCATCGTCGCGGCGCTGCTGTACCGCATCCTGCTGTTCATCCAGCGAACACGCGCCATGCAGATCCTGCTGGGCGGGCTGCTGATCGCGGGCCTCTACGCCATCGCGCGCCTGCTGGGGCTCGACCTCATGCGGTCGATCATGGACGCGGTCTTCCAGTACGGGGCCATCGCGGCGCTCGTGGTTTTCCAGCCGGAGCTGCGATCCACGCTGGCCCGCCTGGGTCAGGCGCGCATGCTGCAGCTGTTCAGCCGCCTCGAGGAGAGCCAGGTGGTGGAGGAGATCGCGGGCGCGGTCGAGCGCCTTTCCAGCATGAAGATCGGCGCGCTGATCGCCGTGGAGGGGGAGGTCGGGCTGGACGAATACGCCCAGAGCGGCAACCGTTTGCAAGCGCGCGTCTCCCGCGAGATCCTGGGTGCCATCTTCACGCCCAATTCCCCGCTCCACGATGGGGCGGTGATCATCTCGGGCGACACGATCAAGGCGGCGGGGGCGATTCTGCCGCTCAATCGCGCCCCGGTCCCGGACCGGACGCTGGGCACCCGGCACCGCGCAGCCATCGGGCTGAGCGAAGATACCGATGCGGTGGTGGTGGTGGTCAGCGAGGAGACGGGACGCGTCTCGGTGGCGAGCGGAGGGGTGCTTCGCAAGGAGGTCGACGGGGCCAGCCTTCGGGAAGCCATCGCGGGGGCGGTCCCCCGGCCGGCGGAGAATCAGGGCACCGAGCGCAGCGCGGGCCGGGCTTTGGCGCGTGCGCTGCGCCTGCCCTAAGTGCGCCGCACCTCCTGCAGGGCTGTTGTGCGTGTTCGCGCGCGAGCCCTTAAGATGAACTCCGAGTTCCAGCCGCACCGTTTTCGAATGATGGAGGCATGACCATGCCGAATGCGAGGATTTCCAGGTTTCTGATCGCGGCGCTCCTCACGCTCCTGGCCGCGCCGCCGCTCGCAGCGCAGAGCGGCAAGGTCGCGCGCATCATCCAGACCAATTCCGCGGGGACCAACGCGCACCTCATCGACCCGTACACCCACGAACTACTTGCCGTGATCGAGGGGGTGCTGCACGCCCACGGCGTCGCCGAGCATCCCGAGGGGCTCTACTACTACTTCTCCAACGAGAGCCACAGCACGGTGGACGTGTTCGACACGCGCACCCTCGAAATGGTCGACCAGATCCCGCTCTCGGGCCGGCCCAACAACATCTCCATGGCCGACAATCTCCGGAAACTCTATGTGGGAATCCGGGGCGGAGGGCCCTACACGGATGTCATCGACATCGATACGCACGAGGTCATCAAGACCGTGCGCATGTTCCGGCCCGTGCACAACATCTACGTGACCGACGACGAGAAATGGGCGGTCGCCAGCCTCGCGCCGGACCCGGAGGAGCCTGAGCATCCCTCGATCGAGATCATCGACACCAGCACCGACGAGATCGCCTGGGGCATTCCGGTGAGAGGGTTGCGCACCCGGCCTCTGGCCATCGAATCGAATCCGGACGGCTCTCCGAAACGCATCTTCGCGCAGGCCAGCGAGCATCACGGCTTCTTCGTCATCGACTGGGACACGCGGGAGGTCGTGGACTTCAAAAGCCCGCCGCCCGTGCCCCTCTCACGGGTAAACGCCGACGGCCGGCAGGCCGGACCGAGCCACGGCCTGGAGGTGCTCCCCGATAATTCGGCAGTCTGGGACGTGAGCCGCATCACGAGCACCGTGTACGGCTACTCCTTGCCCGACCTGGAGTACATCGGCTCGGTCCATGTCGGCCTGGGAGGAGGCGGCGCGGACTGGGCCACCTCCTCGCCGGACGGGCGCTACCTCTTCGTCGCGGTGACGGGCGCGGGTGAGACCGTGGTGGTGGACCTGGAGAAGCTCGAGGTGGTGAAGCGCATACCGGTCGGGCACGCGCCCAAGCGAGTGCACACCGCGCTGATTCCGCCCGACCGAGTCGAGATCCGGGGCGGCAGCCGATGAGCGCGCACGGTTGGCGCAGGACGGTGCGAGGGGGCGCGGTCGCGCCGGCGCTTGTCGTCCTCATGGGCGTCGCGGCGGGGTGCGCGCCCGGCGGCGACGCCCCCGCCGAAGCCGTCGCCCGCGCCACGGGCCTGGACCTCGACTACTACCTGGCCAGCGTGGAGCCGATCTTCACACGGCCGCGCGGCGGCTTCACTCTCGAGGGCCCGGGGGGACCGTCCTGCGTCATGTGCCATACTTGGCAGACCAACGCCCCGCTAAGCCTCGAACCCCTCGTCGAGGGCGCGGACGGATCGACGTCCTGGAGCGAAGACCAGTCCCGGGCCAACTTCGTGGAGGTGGCGCGGCTGGTGGCGCCCGGCGACCCTGACGGCAGCCGCCTGCTCAACGTGCCGCTGGCGACGGCGGCGGGAGGGCGCGGAGGCCACACCGGTGGAATCTTCTGGGAGTCGAAGGACGATCCCGAATGGCAGATGCTGGCCGAGTGGGTGAGCATGGCCGAGCCCGGGGACGAGACGGGGAGCGCGACCACGGCCGGGGTGGACTTCGAGTTCTTCCAGGGCTGCGTGCAGCGGGTCTTCGTCACGACCACCCCCGGGGCCCTCCCCTGCGCCGAGTGCCACGGATCGGGGGCCGCCGGGTTCGCGGGGCCCATCGGCGAGGGACGCGACTTCTGGAACGAGGAGGAGTCACGCCGGAACTTCGCGGTGGCGATGCGGCTGATCGAGCCCGGAGAGCCGACCCGGAGCCGTCTGCTGATGCACCCGCTGGCCTATGAGGGGGGAGGGGACTACACGCACAACGGGCCCCGGCGCTGGCGGTCGATGGACGACCCCGAGTGGCAGATGCTGGCCGCCTGGGTAAGGGGCGAGCGCACCGGATCCGATTGCTCGCTCTGACGGGGGACGCGCCCGCCGCTACCCTGCGAACCGTATGCGAAAGATGCGGTTCCCCGCGTCGTCGGACACGAGCAGCGCGCCATCCGGTGCCTGAAGCACGTCCACGGGCCGGCCCCAGACCTCCTTTTCCTCGTCGTCCCGGACGATGAATCCCGTCAGAAAGTCCTCCGGCGGGCCGGAGGGGTGACCGTCCTCGAAGGGAATGCGCACGACCGAATAGCCTTTCAGGTCGAGGCGGTTGATGGATCCGTGCAGGGCCACGAAAGCGCTGTTGCGGTATTCGGCGGGGAATCCCTCGCCGGTGTGGAACGCCATCCCCATGGGGGCCGCGTGCGCCGGGAGCAGGACATCGGGCACCAGGGTGCGCTGCACCAGGTCCGGCCGCGCCCCGTTCAGGATCGGCTCCGGGTTGGGTCCGATGTACGCGTACGGCCAACCGTAGAATCCGCCGTCCTCCACCGAGGTGACGTAGTCGGGGGCCAGGTCGTCCCCGAGATGATCCCTCTCGTGCACCGCCGTCCAGAGCTCACCGGTGACCGGGTGAAACGCGAGCGCGACCGGATTGCGCAGCCCGCTCGCGAAGACCCGATGTCCCGAGCCGTCGGGCCGGTACTCGTTGATCGCGGCACGGCGCGGGTCGGAGCCGGGCATGGCGTTGGTGGCGGAACCGACGGCCACGTACATCCTCCCGCCGCCGGGGGGGAAGATGAGGTTGCGCGTCCAGTGATTGAACCCGCGGGTGCGGCTGACATCGATGCCCAGCCGCTCGGCGGTGTCGTGATCGAGGGCGTCGCTGCTGACCGGCAGATCCACGACGTGTTCAGGCGGGCCCTGCGCCCGGGTCTGGCCCCGCGCGTAGCGGAAGCGCACCACCGCGTCGTTGTTGCCGACGTACATGTACCCTTGGTGCAAGGCGATGCCGTACGGCCGCGTCAGCCCCTCGGCGAAGGTCTCCCGGAACTCCGCCACCCCGTCGCTGTCGCCGTCCCGCAGCAGCGTGATGGCACCGCTTCGGCTCTCCGCCACGAAGACATCGCCGTTGGCGGCCAGCGCGAGGCGCCGCGGGTTGGCGAGATCCTCGGCGAAGACATCCACGCGAAAACCGTCCGGAACCGATAGCACCGCCCCGTCCGGACGCGCCACGACGCTGGGAATGGCGCGGTTCCAGGGAGTCTCGAAGGGTTCGGGCAGCTGCTGGGGAGCAGCCAGGAGCAGAAGCAGGTGAATTGCAGCCATCGCAGTATGTGGGCTCGGGATGCGGAGGCGGGTGGGTTGCGGGTTTTGAGTATAGGGCCGCGAGGCCGGTTCCCGCACCGACATCCTCTCCCGGGCCCGAAGTGCGACCAGACCGGGTCTCGATTCGGTCTGGCAAGGTCGAAACGCGCAACCCGGGTTCCGTGTAACAGAAACGTCCCATGCGCCACACATTTCGATGTCCCCGCCAACTCTTTGCTCCCGCCGCGCATCCTAATAGGGAAGCCACGTTCACAAGGAGCCTTTGCGAATGAGCCACTCCGCCGCCGATCTCGGGAGACGAGTCGGTCTCGCCGCCGTCTTGATCTGCCTCGCGACGCCGCTCCCGGCCCGCGCCGCCCAGGAAGAGGCCGGAGCCTCCGAAGCCGATTCGATCGGGTTGCTCGAAGACGCGAAGGAGGAGCAGAAGAAGTTCGAGCGCTTTCGCGAACAGCGCCTTCCTCCGGAATGGAGCGGCTTCGGAGGCCGCTGCGACGCCCTGGTGGGGCGCATGTGCCTCCGGCACGGGGACGGCGAAGCGCCCCCGGTGGCGCCGGAACCGATCGAGGTCGAGATGGCGCGCATGGACATGCTGCGCACCCTTGGCCGCATCGGCTCCCGCATCCCGCGTGACAGGTGGGTGCTGGGACAGCGCGTCTACTACCTACGGGAGCAGGGGGAGTTGCTCCGGGCCGAGGCTCTAACCGAGCGCTGTCACCCCGACGACGAGTGGTGGTGCCTCGCGCTCAAGGGCTATCTGCTGCAGTCGACAGGCGAGAGCGTCGAGGCGGAATCCGTCTATCGCGACGCCATCTCGCGGATGCCGCAGGCGGAGCAACAGCGCTGGCTGGCTCTCGACTACCTTCTGGAGGACGAGGCCCGCGAATTATTCGAAGACGCGGAACCTGCGGACCAGGCGGCGCTTCGCGAACGGCTCTGGGTGCTCGCGGATCCCCTGTACCTGGTCGAGGGCAACGACCGCGAGGCGGAGCAGTACGCCCGCCGCACGCTGATTCGCATCCGCGAAGCCGCTGAGAACGCCTATGACCTCCCTTGGGAGGGGGATCTGGAGGAACTGGTCGCCCGCTATGGAGGGGAGGTCGGATGGGAGCGTGGCCGGCCCGTGCGCCCCCCCTCGGGGCTGCTACGGGACAACCGCTTCATCATCGGGCGCCACCGGCCCCACGGCCGCGAATTCCTGCCCGCAGGCGTGTTCCTGGAGGATCCCGCCGGCATCCCCTTGCGCGCGTGGGAGATCGAAGACCGCGCGCCCTGGACCGGTTATGCGGCCTGGTACGCGCCCATCATCACCACCATGGACGCGCAGGTGGCGCGCTTCCGCCGGGGCGACTCGCTCCTGGTCGTAGCGGGGTACCAGCCACCGCCGCCGCCTGACGAAGCTGCCCGGCCGACGGTGCGCGAGATTGCCCCGGGGGATAACCCGTTTGCGGCCTTCGATGTCGCTCCGCCGCCGATGAACGCTGCATCGGGTGTGGTGGAGTCGGGGGTGTTCGTCCTGACGACGGAGGGGGAGCGGCTCGTGGACCAGCGCGGAAGCGCGCGAGAGGGGGTGGTCACCGCCCGGGTTGCCAACGGGGACTACGTCTTCGGCCTGGAGGTCCTGGATGAGGCGGACGACCGGGCCTGGCGGGTACGAAGCGGTGTGCGCCAGGCGGATCTGCCGTTCGGGCTGGCTGGCGTGTCGGACGTGGTACTGATGGACGCGGGCGGCGATCTGCCCGAGAGCCTGGACGAGGCCCTCGCACGCGTGCTCCGTTCGACGCGCGTCCGTTCGGAAGAGACCTTCGTGGCGGCCTGGGAGGTCTACGGGCTGCAGACCGGAGAGAGCGCGATCATCGGCATCACGATGCAGGACGCCGACCCGGGGCTGCTCGAGCGGGCGCGCCAGTTTCTGCGGCTGACGACGCCGGAGGCTCCAGTCGAGATGAGCTGGCAGGAGGCGGGGCCGGACCAGCTGGGCACGGTCTTCCGCGCCATCGCGCTGACGCTGCCGGAGGTGGAGCCCGGCGAATACGACCTGATCCTGACGGTGCAGCTGGCGGGCCGGAGCCCGGTCGAGGTCGGGACCCGGCTGATCGTGGAGGAATAGGCGGACGGCACCGGCGCGGGAGCGAACCGCCGTGTCGTCGTGACGGCTAACCTGCGGCGCGGGCGTATGTGATTCTCACCGGCGGGCCGGCCGCCGGGCGTCACGCGGTGCTCCGGTCAGTCGGCTCGCCGCACGGATGTAATCCCTACCGGCGGGCTCAGCTGCTGGGCCTCGACGGGTTGTCCCTGGATGATGCGCACCACATCCATGCCGCTCACGACCTGGCCAAACGCCGCGAATCCCTGGCCATCGGGATTGCGGTTGCCGCCGAAGTCGAGCGACGCCTGGTCGTTGATGCAGAAGAAGAAACTGGACGTGGCGCCGTCGGGTTGGCCCCGCGCCATCGAGATGGCGCCGTCGACGTGGCGCAGCCCGGTGACCGAGGTTCGCTCCATGGGGATCGGGTCGAACCCCTGCTCGGCCAACTCCTCGTTCACGCTGGCCTGAATCACCTCGATCCTGACGCTGTCGTTGGGCTGGTTGTCCATCGTTACGGTGCGATGGAACTGACCTCCGTCGTAGTGACCCGCGTCCACGTAGCGGAGGAAGTTGGCGGAGGTGCCGGGCGCGTTCTCGGTGTCGATGTCCACTTCGATGTCGCCGAACTCGGTGGAGATGACGACCCGCACAAGGCCGGTCTGCTGGGCGGCGTCTTCTGCTTCCTGGGGAGCCTCCTCGGCCGAGTCGGCGCAGGAGACAGGGGCGAGCAGAAACAGGGCGATGGTCGACGCGAGTATTCGGTTGCACATGGGTCGAGCCTCCTGTGGATCGTGTGGTACCGGGATCAGGATGATACGGTCGGGAGTTCCGCCGAGCCAGCCGCGCAAGCCCAACGCGTCCCCCATTTACCGGCCCACGACCGATTCTTCCATTGCCCCCGGTTGTTCGCGCGTGGTACGCTTAGTCTTAGTCTCGTTCTTCAACCTGCGGGTGTCTTCATGGACCGAAACCAGTGGACGATGATCGGCGGATTCACCGGTCTGGCGGTGATGCTCCTGACCCTGATGCTTTCGTTCCGACACGACATGGAGCAGTTGTCCGGCCGGATCGACGAATTGTCCGAACGCGTTTCCCGGATCGAAGTGCGATTTGCCAGCATCGAAGAGCGATTCGCGAGCATCGAGGGGCGCGTATCCCGAATCGAGGGGCTTCTCGAGGGGCTGATGGTACGCCCCGATTCGCCGTTGCGTCCTCCCGGGGATGCCTAGGATCTACGGCGCCTGCCATCTCCCGCGGCGCAGCAGCTCGCCGCTGCCCGCCCCGGCCAGAATCTCCCCGTCCTCGTAGACGACCTCGCCCCGGCGGAGCGTCATCACGGGCCAGCCGGTGACCTCCTGTCCGGAGTAGACGGAGAAGCCGGTTCCCGAGAACATGTCCTCGTCGCGGACGGTGCGGGTCTCGTCCGGATCCCAGAGGACGATGTCGGCGTCCGAGCCCACGGCGATCGTGCCCTTGCGCGGGTAGAGCCCGAAGAGCTTGGCGGCATTGGTGGACGTCACCGCCACGAAGCGCTCCTCGGAGATGCGGCCCTGGACGACGCCCTCGGAATAGAGCATCGGCCGCACCACCTGGAGATTGTTCAGCCCCGCCCGATGCCGGGCGATGGTCTGCGAGGGGTCCATTTTCTCTTCGCGCAGGTACGAGACGTGGTCGGTGCCGAGCACGTGCACCGATCCGCTGGCGATGCCCGCCCACAGGGCGTCCTGATCGCGCTGCTCGCGCAGCGGCGGCTGCCCGACGTAGAGCCCGCGGTCCGGTCCCTCGAAGCGCTCCCGGGTGAAGTGGAGATAGATGGGCCGGGTCTCGACGAAGACGCTGAGCCCGCGGTCCTGGGCGTCCTGCAGCACCCGCAACGCGCCTTCGGAGGAGACGTGGACTGCGTAGATGGGTGCGCCGGTGGCCTCCGCCATGGCGACTGCGCGCTGGGTGGCGACCACCTCGCCGACCACGGGACGGCTGTCCGGGAAGTACTCGAGCGACGTGCGCCCCGCGGCGGTGAGCTCGGCGACCGCCCGCGCCAGGATGGGGCCGTCCTCGCAGTGGACCATGGTCAGGATGCCGGCGCGCCCTGCCGCGTCCATGGTCGCCATGTAGCCACGCACGTCGGCGTCGAAATCGGCCCGCACCATGAAGATCTTGGTGCTGGTCTGGCCGGTTTCGGAGGCGAGGGACATCATCTGACCTTCCTGCGAGGCCGGGTGGTTGATGCCGGCGTGCAGGATCACGTCCGCGATGGACTGCTCGCGGATGAGCGCCGCCTCGCGCTCGATGGCCTGGGCGAGCGTTCGTCCCTCTTCCGGGAAGGCGAAGTTGGAGATGGTCGTGACGCCCCCCGCCAGCGCCGCCTGCGAGCCGGTGCGGTAGTCGTCCCGGCGGCTGCCGCCCAGGTGGACGTGCGGATCGACCCCGCCCGGCATGACCAGCAGGCCGGAGGCGTCGATCGCGCGCGCGCCCGCCACGGCCAGCCCGGTCCCGATCTCCACGATGGTCCCGTCACGCACCCGTACATCGGCGGCGTAGCGCCCCTCCGAGGTGACCACCGTGCCGCCGCTGATGAGGATCTCCTGCGCGGCCAGGGCAGGCGCGGCCGGGCTGGTCGCGACGAGGGCCGCGAGCAGCACTGCGGCCGCGGCGACGGTGCGGATCACGCGGGCGGGGCAGTCCTGCAGGCGGGTCATGGCATCCTCCGGGTCGGCGGGTCGGCGATCAGGAACACGATAGCCCGGACAGCCGACGAACCGCCAGAAATCACGACCGTAAGGAGCCTCGGGCGTGATACCGGACATATGGGGAAGGCAAGCTGGTCAGCGCCGATGGTGTTCGGGCGGGTCGGGCGGGTCGGCGAGCGGGAGGGAGCTGGCTGGGCGGGCGGCAATCACGAACGCGCGGGAACGATCTCCGCGACCCCCGCCAGAACCGCCCTTGCGGGATACCTGGAGAATGTCTCTACCGGCGTGGTGCCGGACAGCACGGCAACGAACTCCATTCCGGCTGCCGCCGACGCCCTGGCGTCCACCTCGGAGTCGCCGACGTACACGCACTCACAGGTCCGAATCCCCAGCGAGCGGGCCGCTTTGATCAGCCCGTCCGGGGCGGGCTTGCAGCGAGGCACATCGTCGCTGCCCACGATTGCGTCGACGAACATGCCCAACCCGTCCCTTTCCAGGGCGTCCCGGACCCGATGTCGCTGCTTCGTCGACACGATCCCGAGGCGACGGCGCGCGCCGTGAAGCGTCTCGAGCACCCGTCCGGCGCCCGGGAGGAAGGTGGTGCTGGCAACCATGACCTCGTCGGCCTTCCTCGTAAAGTGCTCGAGAAACTCGCCTCCCCGGGGCTTCCACTCCTCGCCCGCGAGGATCCCGAGCGCCGTAGAAAGATCGAGTCCGATCGTCCTGCGGATGGCGTCCGCCGGGGCCGCGGGGAGTCCCAGCTTCGAGAGCGCATGGTTGCAGCAGATCACGACGCCCCGGGCAGAGTCCGCCAGCGTGAAGTCGAAGTCGAAAAGCACGGCGCGGGCGTCCGCTACTGCGGGGTGTATGGCCGCTCCTCCATGCATTCGGTAGTCCGGGTCAATCATGGGATTCTCGGGAGGGGACGAAGCACACGGAAGATAGCGAAGATCGTTCTGCGGTTGTGCTCGAGAACGGCCGGCAAAGGGCGCGGATGCTCCGTCGGCGCGGATACCACCGCTCGGCCCCGACCTTGTGCCCTACTGGTTGCCGGGGCGATCCCGCGGAGTAGCTTCAGGACTGTGGGCAATTGAAGTGAGGTTGGCCTGGTCTGTCTCGGCCAGGCGTCGCCAGGAGGGTGATGCGATGAAGTACTTGAAATGGGTGGTCGCCGTCGCGGCGCTGGCTCTCGTGGCATGGCGCGGATCGGGCATGGTGAACTCCTCGGAGGCGCTGGCCCCGGCTGAGGAAGGCGTTTTCGCCACCATCGCCCCGTTCCACAGCTACGGGCCGGTCCACGACGCCGACAACGTCGAGGCCATGCGGCCGCGCGTCATGGGCACCCACGGGGTGATCTCCTCCGGACACTATCTGGCGACCATGGCCGGGTACGACGTGCTCAAGGCCGGGGGCAACGCCTTCGACGCCGGGGTGACGGCGGGAATGGCGCTCAAGGCGCTCAAGATGGACTACGCGGGCTGGACCGGGGTCGCGCCCCTCATCCTCTATAGCGCAGCCGAGGACCGCGTGATCACCCGGGTCGGGGCCGGGACCTCACCGGCGCTCGCCACCCTCGACTACTTCCTGGAGCACGGCAAGTCGCCGATCAACAACGCGCTCATTCCCGCGGACGTGGACGTCTGGCTGGCCGCTCTTGACCGATTCGGCACCCTGAGTTTCGCTGAAGCTGCCCAGCCGGCGGTGCGCATCGCGGAGGAGGGATATCATCTCTACAAGATGCAGAAGTGGATGATCGAGGATCAGATGGAGGGGATCCTCGCCTTTCCCTACAACACGGACTTCTGGTTTCCCAACGGGGTCGGCGAGCAGAGGCTGGGCGACCTCATGGTCAACGCCGATCTGGGTCGGCTCATCCGCTACATGATGGAAGCCGAGCGACAGGCGCTGGCGGCGGGCGGAAGTCGCTCCGACGGAATTCGCGCCGCCCGCGACGCCTTCTACAAGGGCGATCCGGCGCGTGCCGTGGACCGGTTCTTCCGGGACAACGGCGGGATCGTTCGCTACGAGGACCTGGCGGGCTACGAGAGCAAGTGGACGGAGCCGCTGGGGACGAACTTCCACGGGTACGATGTTTACACCGGCGACGGATGGAGCCAGGGGCCGCGCATCGTTCTGATGCTCAACATGCTCGAGAACTACGACCTGCGCGCGCTCGGCTACAACACGCCGGAATACATCCATCTCATCTCCCAGGTCGTGAACCTGGCGATGGCGGATGCGCACAAGTACGTCGGCGATCCGGACTTCGCCCCGGCCCCGGACGGGCTGTACGGCAAGGCGTACGCGCGCGAGCGCATCGGGCTCATCGATGCGGAGCGGGCGTTTCAGGACATGCCGCCATGGGGCGATCCGGAGCGGATGGCGGCGGTGGCGGACGGTGCACCCGAGAGCTTCGCGGACGCGGGCGCGCCGGTGTATGGTTCCGCGCTGGCGCTTGTCCGGGCGGCCTCCGGCGCGCGGCCGGGCGCTGCGATGTCAGACGGGGCGACGGGCACGGGCCCCTCGGCGGCGGACGCCGACCCTTCAACCCATTCCGTCGACACCTCGTCTCTGAACGTCATGGACGCCGAGGGCAACCTCTTCTCTCTCACCGAGAGCGACGGCCATACCTCTACGCCCATGATCCCGGGATGGGGGTTCGGGCTGGGCAACCGCATGGGCCAGTTCAACCTGGATCCGGACTTGGCCAACGTCATGGCGCCCGGCAAGCGCCCGCGCAACACCAACTCTCCACTGCTTGTGATGAAGGATGGTCAGCCGTTCATGGGGCTCTCCACGCCCGGCGGCGACCAGCAGCTGCAGTCGCTGTTGCAGGTGTTTCTGAACGTCGTAGTGTGGGGGATGTCCCCAGAGCAGGCGGTGGACCAGCCCCGCTTCGGCAGCTACAACTTCCCGGGCACGGGGAGCGAAGTGAACCGCAACCCCGCAGTGCTCTACATGGAGGACCGCATCCCGGCGGAGACCGCCGAGGCGCTGCGCGCGATGGGGCATGACGTGCGCTCCTGGGGCCTGTGGAACTGGCGCGCGTGCGCTCCCACGGTGACCTGGCGCGACCCGGCGACGGGGGTGATGATCGCAGCCGGGGACGTGAGGCGGGAGACTTCGTCGCTCGGATTCTAACGGTCGTCCAACCAGCCGACCCTGACCCTACGGAGCACGCCATGCGCATTTGCCGCCGCCCCATCTGCCGACCCCCCGTCTTCGCTCGCCCGTTCAATGTGCGTGCCCTGCTGGCCGTCCCGCTCCTGCTGGCGTTCGCGGGGTGCGACGCGCCACAGGCGGGCTCCGAGAGGTTCTCGGTAGTCGAAACCAGCATCCTGGAGCTGCAGGCGGCGATGGAGCGCGGGGAACTCACGTCGCGCCAGCTGGTTGCGGAGTACCTCGTCCGCATTGCGCTCCATGAAGAGCGGCTGAACGCGGCCGTCTCCATCAACCCCAACGCCCTGGCCGAGGCGGACGAGCTGGACGCCGAAAGGGCGCGCGGGCAGGTGCGCGGGCCGCTTCACGGCATCCCGGTAGCCCTCAAGGACAACATCCACACCACGCACCTCCCCACCACGGGAGGAGCCCTGGCGTTCGATGGCTTCGTTCCGCCCTACGAGGCCACCCTGACGACGAATCTGCGGGAGGCCGGGGCGATCATCATCGCGAAGGCCGGGCTCACCGAATTCGCGAACTGGATGGCGGGTCCGCCCCGACAGATGCCGGGCAACTACAACGCGCTAACCGGCTTCGCCTACAACCCCTACGATCCCCGCCGCGACCCGCGCCCGGCAACCTTCGACGGTCGCCCGGCGCTGAGCACGGGCGGCTCGAGCTCGGGTGTGGGCACGGCGGCGAGCTTCTGGGCCGGCAATGTGGGGACGGACACCGGCGGCTCGGTGATCAGCCCGTCGAACGCGAACATGCTGGTCGGGATCCGCCCGACCCTGGGGCGGGTGAGCCGCTGGGGCATCGCGCCGGTCACCCTCGACCACGACATGGCCGGCCCGATGACCCGGACGGTGGCCGACGCGGCGATTCTGCTGGGCGGGATGGAGAGTCCCGCCCCCGACCCCAACGATCCCGCCACCGGCATCTGCGAGCCCCCGCCCGACCGCGACTACACGCGGTTCCTGAACCCCGACGGCTTGCGAAGTGCGCGCATCGGTATCCCCCGCGCCTACTACTACGACGCGATCCGCCTGGAAGGGGAAGAAGGCACCCGGGGCGGGCTCACCGAGGAGCAGACCGCCCTCATGGCGGAAGCGATCGCCGTGCTGGAGGCTCAGGGCGCGGTGGTCGTCGATCCCGCCGACGTGCCGAGCTACGCCCACCCCGACCCGGACTCCAACTTCGCCGCCTGGGGCTTCTGCGCCGGCGCCCATCAGGCGAAGGGATCCGACGAGAACTGCTCCGTCAACTTCAAGTACGGCGCCAAGCGCGACTTCAACGCCTGGCTCGCGAGTCTGGGCCCGGACGCCCCGGTGAAGACCCTCGGCGAACTGCGCCAGTGGAATCTCGACCATGCCGCGGCCGGCGCGGCGAAGTACGGGCAGTCGCGCTTCGACATCTCCGACGAGATGGATGTGGAGTCCGACGGCGCCCGCAACGAAGCCGACATGGCGAGGGACGAACTGCTGAGCCGCACCCGCGGCATCGATGCCGTGCTCGCGGAGCACGACCTGGACGCGATCTTCACGCCGGGCAGCCGGGGTGCCGGGCTCGCCGCGCGCTCCGGCACCCCGATCGTTGTGGTGCCCTTCGGCTTCGTGCCCAATCAGCCGTCACAGCCCTTCCCGGAAGGATTCGACGCCCGGCCCGCGCCCTTCGGCGTGGGCTTCACGGGCGCCTCGTGCAGCGAGCCTCGCCTGATCGAGCTGGCCTACGCGTTCGAGCAGGCCACGCTGCGCCGGGTGCCGCCACCGGACTTCCCTTGAGCGCGGTCCGCCTTCGGGCTGGCGCATGCCGTGCCCGCGGCCGGCCCGCCGCGTCACTGCCGGCCGGCCCGCCGTCTCCGCACGCCCGCTGCCCGGCTTTCGAGAGAGGCGGATATCCACCACATTGGCCGTTCCCGAAAGCTTTCCTGACCGCTCCAAGCACGCCTTCCCGATCGGAGATGAGACGATGAAGAAGCTGCTCCTGCTCGCACTGACCCTCACCTTCGCGGCACCCGCCCTCGCCCAGAATCACGCGCCCAGTCCCTATCGCACGGTGGACGGGATCTGGGGCCAGCTGCCCGAGGGCCGCACCTGGGGCTCGACCAGCGCCGTCTACCCTGCCGCGGATGGAAACATCTGGGTGGCCGAGCGGTGCAGCGAGAACACCTGCGTGGGCCACGACGACCTCGACCCCATCCTCCTGTTCGACGTTGACGGCAACCTGCTCCAGAGCTTCGGGGCGGGGATGTTCGAGTGGCCCCACGGCATTCACGTCGACCCCGACGGCAACCTCTGGGTGACCGACGCCCGGGGAGGCGAGAGGCGCGGCCACCAGGTGCACAAGTTCACCCCCGAGGGCGAGCTGCTGATGAGCTTGGGCCAAGCCGGCGTCGCCGGAAGCGGACCCGACACCTTCGACCAGCCCTCCGACGTTCTCGTGGCCCCCAACGGCGACATCTTCGTGGCTGACGGCCACGGGGCGGGCAACAACAACCGCATCGTCAAGTTCACCATTGGCGGCGACTTCATCATGGAGTGGGGCAGCACCGGGGCCGAGAACGGCGAGTTCCGGGATCCCCATGCCCTGGCAATGGACTCCCGCGGCCGGCTCTTCGTGGGCGACCGCAAGAACAACCGCCTGCAGATCTTCGACCAGGACGGCAACCATCTGGACACCTGGACCCAGTTCGGGCGGCCCAGCGGCCTCTTCATCGACGCCAACGACGTGCTCTACTCGGCCGACTCCGAGTCCTCCACGGGCGGCGGCATCCCCAACGCCGGCTGGGTGCGGGGGATCCGCATCGGCAGCGTGGTGGACGGACTGGTGACCTCCTTCATCCCGGATCCGGCTTGGCACGTCTACGTGCGGGGCACCACCGGGGCCGAAGGAGTGGCGGCAGACGCGTTCGGCAACGTCTACGGAGCCGAAGTGGGCCCCCGCATGCTGCGCAAGTACATGCGGGTGCGTTAGTTACCGGCGACCCTGGATCTCAGCGACAGCCTACTGGCCGTCGCGGAAAAGGTCTGACGTATCGTCCGGGGTTGATGCAGTGCCGCAGGCGGGCCGTCGCGCCCTACCGTCGCCAGATCCCGATGCCGTCCTCGTAGACGATCTCGGTGCCGAAGGGCCGCGACAGCTCCGCCAGGTGCTCGATAATCTGTCGCCCCAGATCCTCCGGAGCCATGCGCGGGGTGCCACGCTGCGACCGAGGCGCCTTCCAGCCCAGCTCGATGGGGTAGAAGCGAATCTCCACCGCTTCGCTCCCCTCGAAAGTCGTCACCGGCACCACGCTCTCGTACCACTCCGACCCGGTCGGGAAACCGGTCGTGGGGTTGCCCTCCTCGTCCACCTGAAAGCGCGTGTCGTAGATCTCCGAGGCGAGCCGGTCCAGGGGGATGCCGTAGCGGTCGCGCTGGTCCGACGGCATCGGGTCGATGGTCTCGTTCTGGAAGACGAAGTCGCCCAGCGAGTAGAAGATGGGACGGCCGTTGTGGATCTCGACCCCGCGCAGCTGGTGAGGCCCGTGAATGATGAAGGCCGCGGCTCCGGCGTCGATGACCTGCCGGGCGAACTCCACCATCCACGGGGGCGGCACGGTGAAGGCGTTGCCGGGCTCGTGCGAGTGGCTGTTCGCCACTACGTAGTCGCTCTGGTCGGTGGCGTTGCGCACCTCGTGCAGCACCCGCTCCCGGTCGACATCGTTCAGGGTGACCACGCCCCGGTCCTCGGCGCCGGGGAATACCGTGACCCCGAACAGCCGCACCGGGGCCTCCAGGTCGTCGGGCACGTCGTTCCCCTGGGCTCGGGCCACATCGCGCAGCGCCGCCATGGTGGCGGGTGACCCCTCGTAGCGCGTGCTCAGCCGGAGGGCGTTCAGCCCCGGCCGCCCCTGCACGGTGGGCCCGGCCCGTCCGGCGCGCGACATGGGCGTGTGGCTCGACGCCATCCCGATCAGACCGACGCGCCCCCTGGGCGTCTCGAGATACCCCGGTCGGCTGGCCCAGCCCAGGTTCTCCCCCGTTCCGGCATGCACCAGCCCCCACTCGTCGAGCAGCCGGTTGGTCAGGCGCATGCCCTCCACCCCGTAGTCGGTGGTGTGGTTGTTGGCCCGGTTGAAGAGGTTGAACCCCATATTTGCCAGGTCCTTGAGCGTCTCGGGCGAGCCCACCTCGTAGTTTCCGCCGTTCTCCGCCGCCGGCCAGCCGGTGAACTCCTGCAGGCGGAAGACCGACTGCTCCAGGTTCAGGAAGGCGGCGTCCGTGTCCCGGATGAGGTTGGCGAGCTCGTGGAAACCGGGGTCTCCCGGGTGGTCGAACTGCTCGAGGCGGCGGTTTATGATCACGTCGCCCGCGGCCGCCAGCGTCCAGCGCGTGTCGGCGTCGATGGGAGAGCGGGTCTGGGCGCTCGCGGGCAGCGGGGCCGCCAAGGCCAGGGCAGCGGCGATGATCATCGCATGGCGCATAGAATCCTCCGAAGGAAAGCCAGAATCACAGCAGGCGCACGTCCCAAACTACGTCCACGTACGCAGCCAGCGCGAGAATCGAAGCCACGCGCAGCACCGTCTCGCCCTCGTCTTCCTTGAGACGTTCCCGGCGCTGCAGCGTTGCCCGGGCGGGTCTCCCGGACCATGCGGCTTGGAGCGCCTTCACGGCTTCAACCGGGAGGCCGTTTTCCACGACTTGACGGATTGCCTCCACGCCCGAGCCGTCGCCGTGGCCCGGGCGGGTCTCCCGGACCATGCGCCCGGCGAGTTCAGTGAGGCTGAAGGGCTGGTCGATTTCTCCCTCTCTTTGCAACCGCATCGGAAGCCACGCGCCCGAAACTACCCCAGCGCGATCAGTCGCTTCAGTTCCGGCAGCGGGGTCGCGGCAACTCCTCTGCCGAGCGGGCAGGTCTCAACCCCGGGATAGACGATGAAGCTGCGGAACGCCCCGACATCGGCTGTCGCGATCCGGAATCCCTTCGGCACTCGAGGTGCGGTTGCCCGCTTGAGGGAGCGTCGACGCCGGATTCGTCAAGGTTCTTCCTTGCGTGGCGGCAACGCCCGGAGGAATGTTGCCGGATGGCGATTGCGGCCGCTCGCTCGCTCCGATCCGGGCGAGGAGACGACCGCGTCGCCCGAATGAGTTCTGTGGCGGGACATCAGGTACGATGGGAGAATAG
The DNA here is from genome assembly GCA_965225805.1 of Longimicrobiales bacterium. Classification (GTDB taxonomy): domain Bacteria; phylum Gemmatimonadota; class Gemmatimonadetes; order Longimicrobiales; family Gaopeijiaceae; genus BD2-11. The sequence continues at coordinate 3,627,295 of OZ245327.1, read as the reverse complement.
ACATCATGAGAAGCATCGCAGCCGTCAGTTCGATCGTGTTCCTGGCCCTGCCGCTCTTCGCATGCGACGCGGCCGACGCGGGTTCAGCCGCCTCCACTGGTGCCGGCTCCGCGGCCTCCGCCAATGCGTCCGGCGGCCCGCCGCTCTTCTACCTCCTCAGCGGACCGGCGAAGAGATACTGCTCCGGCATCTGGGTCTCGGAACGTGACCGCACCGAGGCGCTCTACGGCAGCGTCCTGCACACCGAGGAACAGGTCCGCGACTACGAGAACGGGAGTCTCGTCTTCGACATCGACGAGGAGCGGCGCATCGTCACCGCCTCGCAGGACGGGGTCGCGGCCCGCGCCCGCCACCTGGGCGACCAGGGCTGCGTGATCCTGCCGAACGACACCGACGGCGTGTTCTTCACTCCGCGCGAGGTCGCCAGCGCGCTGCCGGACGCCGAAACCACGCCCTGGCCCATGGGCGACATGCTTCCGGACGAGCCCCTGCCGGACGGAGTCGACGCGGAGCTGCTCGACCAGGCCGTCGAAACGTTCTTCACCGAGGGTGACAACCGGGCCGCCTTCCTGGTCGTGCACCGCGGCCGCATCCTGGCCGAGGACTACGGCCCCGGCATCCATCAGGACACGCAGCTCGAGAGCTGGTCGATGGCGAAGAGCATGACCGCCACCCTGATCGGCCGGCTCATCCAGATGGGCCATCTGGAGATCTGGCAGCCCGCCCCCGTGCCCGAGTGGCAGAACTCCCCCGGCGACCCACGCGCCCAGATCCGCATCGCCGATCTGCTGCGCATGTCGAGCGGCCTCCGCTTCAGCAACACCGACGCGACCCCCGAGCAGATGGCGGCGTCCTTCATCCGGGGTCAGGTGGACCACCGCATGGGCTACGTGGCACCCATCGACGCCTTCCAGTTCTCCGTCAGCCGGGACGCCGAGTTCCCGCCCAACACCGTCGGCCGCTACCGCAACTCCGATCCGTGGACGCTGGGCTACATCGTGAAACGCACGGTGGAGAACGAGCTGGGGGAGGAGTACCTGAGCTGGCCCCAGCGCGCCCTCTTCGACAAGATCGGCATCCGCCGCTTCATCATGGAGACCGACCCCTACGGCAACTTCCTCCTCACCGGCTACAACTACGGCACCGCGCGCAACTGGGCGCGGTTCGGGATGCTCTATCTCAACCGCGGGGTGTGGAACGGCGAGCGGCTCCTCACCGAGGAGTTCGTGGATTTCGTGCGTTCGCCGGCGCCCGCCTGGGACGAGCCGTACTATGGCGGTCTTTTCTGGCTCAACACCGCGAACGAGGAGGGCAGGGGAGGGCGCATTCCCCAGCTTCCGCCGGACGCCTACAATCCGTCCGGGGCCGGCCACCAGCGGACCTACATCGTCCCGTCCCGCGATCTGGTGATCGTGGTGCAGAGCCACCGCTCCTCGGCCGCCCACGCTCCCGACCGCACCGACCGCGAGTACGAGGCGCTCGGCATGGTGGTGAAGGCCGTGGATCCGGAGTGGAGCTGGTAGCACGGCGGTCCGGACTCCTGCCGGCTGCGGGACATCACCATGGGGGCCGCGCTCGGCGTCTGTGCGGAGGGGCCGGATGTCGTGCATCCGATGGTGCTGGGTCTGAATCGGAACTGAAGCCTCCATGGAAGGAGAATGACAATGTCGAAACCTTCGACTGCTGATCTCCCGGGTGTCGCCTTGCTCCTGCTATGCGGCATTGTCGCCTGCAGGGAGCGTGATTCAAGCCCGCCCCTCGTCGTCCAGCGCGACAGCGCCGGCATCGAGATCGTCGAGGCCATGCGACCGCTCTGGGGCGATTCGAGCCTCTGGAGCATCGACCCGGATCCGGTCGTCGACCTCACGCTTACCGGCAGCGGCCCGTCCCACGAGTTCTATCGAGTCGGAAGCATGAAGCAGCGTCCGGACGGGTCTCTCATGATTGCCAACAGGGGCTCGGAGGAAGTGCGGGTGTTCTCCGCGACCGGCGAGTTCCTGGGGTCGTTCGGCGGGAGCGGCGACGGTCCCGGCGAATTCAGGGGGCTGAATGTGATCGAGAACGCCGGGGACACCCTGCTGGCCATGGATTTCGATGGACGCGTTGCCGTGGTCGCCCCCGACCTGGCGGTGGTCCGGACCTTCAACATCGATCCCTTTACGCTTGACCTGTACTATCTGGACGTCGGAGCGATCCTGCCGAAGCCGCGGTCGCTGGTGTTACCACAGGCTGGCGTTGCCGGGCTGATTCGGCGCCCGGTGCCCCTGATCCTCTTCGATCTGGAAGGAGAGCAGATCGACAGTATCGGCGAGATGCGGGGACCCGAACTTTACTTGCACGTCCGCGAAGGCGAAGGTTCGTTTGGCGGGAGCGTGCCACCCTTTTTTGGCAAGAGATCTCACGTCGCGACCTTTGGGCAACGCATCTTTCTGGGTTCGAACGACACGATGCAGATGGAGGAACTGGACGTGTCCGGGAATCTCGTGCGCATCCTGCGCATTCCCGACTACCCGCTCGACCTGAGCGACGCCCAGATCGCCGCCGAGCGGGATTTCTTTCTCGACAGATTCCCGCCCGGATCGCCCTCGCCGTTTCAGCAGGCGTTCGAGGACGCTCCCGCGTCCGACACCCGACCCGCTTTCACCGACATTCTCATCGACCCGTCCGGGGCGGTCTGGCTGCAACTTCACCGGGGAGAAAGCGAGCAGGACCGACCCCAGGAATGGCTGGTGCTGGACGCCCATGGGATCTGGCTCGGGACCGTGGAGATTCCAGACCGCTTCACTGTGTCGGACATCACCATGGATGCCGTGCTCGGTGTGTGGGAGGACGAGCTGGACGTCGAACATCCGCAGGTGCTGCGGCTGACGCGTAACTGAGATCTCCGAATATCCCTGGAAGGGAAATGACAATGCCGACACATTCGACTGCTGATCCCCGGCGTGTCGTCTCTCTCCTGCTGTGCGGCATTGCCGCCTGTAGCGACGGTGACTCGGGCCCGCCTCTCGTAGTCCAACGGGACAGCGCCGGGATAGAGATAATCGAGGCGATGCGGCCTCTCTGGGGCGATTCCAGCCTCTGGAGCATCGATCCGGAGCCGCTCGTCGATCTGACTGTGTCCGGCAGCGGCCCGCCCCACGAGTTCTATGGCGCCGGGAACATGAAGCAACGCTCGGACGGCTCTCTCGTGGTGGGCGATCGGAGTTCGCGGAAAGTGCGGGTGTTTTCCGCAACCGGCGAGTTCCTGGGGTCCTTCGGCGGGCGGGGAGAAGGTCCCGGGGAATTCAGAAACCTGCAGGCGATCGAGAACGCCGGCGACACCCTGCTCGCCCTCGGCAACGGGCGCGTCACGGTGGTCGCTCCCGACCTGACGGTGGTTCGCACCTTCAACCTCGCTCCCTTCACGAACAACCTGCACTACCTTGGCGCCGGCGCGATCCTGACGGAGAGCTATTCGCCGGGGCCGCAGGGGAATGCCGCCAACGAGGTGAATCGGCATGCGGAGCCTCTGATTCTCTTCGATCTGGATGGGATGCGGATCGACAGCATCGGCGAGACGCGCGGGACCGAAAGCTATGCATACGTGCGAGAAGGAATGGTTGCGGGGGCCCCGCCGCTTTTCGGCAAGACATCTCACATCGCGGTCCTGGGGCAGCGCATCTTTCGGGGTTCGTCCGACATGATGCAGGTCGACGAACTGGATTTGTCCGGGGGTCTTTCTTGTGCGCATCCTGCGCATTCCCGGCTATCCTCTGGACCTGAGCGATGCCCAGGCCGCGGCCGAGCGGGATGCCCGTCTCGAGGCATTTCGGCCCGGATCGACCTCGGTCTTCCGGCTGTTGGTCGAAGACCTGCCCATCCCGACCACCCGCCCCGCATACGCCGAAATGCTGGTCGACCCTTCAGGGGCAGTCTGGCTGAAACTCTACCGGGGAGCGAGTGAACAGGACCAGCCGCAGGAGTGGCTGGTGCTGGACGCCGACGGGACCTGGCTCGGGACCGTCGAAGTTCCGCCCCGCTTCACGGTCATGCACATCACCATGGAGGCCGTGCTCGGCGTCTGGCAGGACGAGCTGGACGTCGAGCATCCGCAGGTGCTGCGGCTGACGCGGCACTGAGTCCCAATGGGAAAAGAAGACCATGTCGTCGCACCTGACTGCCATGCTCCAGCGTGTCCATTGACCCAACCCGGCCCGGCTCTGCCCATGCCCCGCCCGACTCCGATTCTCTCCAGCATCAGCCTTCTGTTGCTGCCGTTTCTGCCCTCCTGCCAGACCCGGGACTCCGGCCCGCCCCTCGTGGTCCAGCGGGACAGCACCGGCGTTCAGATCCTCGAGGCGATGCGGCCGCTCTGGGGCGATTCCAGCCACTGGAGCATCGACCCGGACCCGATCCTCGATCTGACTGTGTCCGGCAGCGGCCCGTCCCACGAGTTCTTCCGTGTCCGCGGTGTGAAGCAGCGGCCGGACGGATCGCTCGTGGTTGTCAATCGAGGGGTCCCAGCAGGTTCGCCTGTATTCGCGCGCAGGGGATTACCTGGGCGCGCTGGGTGGGCCTGGACAGGGCCCTGGAGAGTTCAGCAACCTCTGGCGGGTGGAACTCGTGGCCGACACGGTGTTCGCGTTCGACACCGGCGGACGGGTCACCGTAGTGGGTCCCGATATCGAGCTGATCCGGACCCTCGAGCTGCCCCACCAGGTTTCCGAAATTCATTCTCTGGGCGATGGTACGCTGCTCGCCGACCCTGTTCGGCAAGGCTGAGCAAGTGGCAACTCTGGGATCACGAATCTTCTACAGCTCCTCGGATCTCATGCAGGTGGAGGAATTGGACCTGGCTGGAAACACCGCCCGCATCCTGCGTATCCCCGATTTTCCGCTGGACTTGACCGACGAACAAGTCGACGCTGAGCGCGATGCTCTTCTGTACGCGGGTGTCCGGCGGGAAATGGCGGTGCCTCCCCGCCGTCGTCGAGTGATGGAGGCGCTTCCCGTCCCGGCGACGCGTCCCGCGCATGCTCAAATGCTCGTGGACCCTTCGGGAGCCGTCTGGCTAGGGTTGTACCGGGGTCTAAGCGAACAGGACCGGCCCCAGGAATGGCTCATTCTGGATGCCGACGGAACCTGGCTCGGGATCGTCGACATCCCGGACCGCTTCACAGTGTGGGACATCACCATGGAGACCGTGCTCGGCGTCTGGCGCGACGAACTGGATGTCGAGCATCCGCAGGTGCTGCGGCTGACGCGGAACTGAGTCTCAATGGGAAAAGAAGACCATGTCGTCGCACCTGACTGCCATGCTCCAGCGTGTCCATTGACCCAACCCGGCCCGGATCTGCCCATGCCCCGCCCGACTCCGATTCTCTCCAGCATCAGCCTTCTATTGCTGCCGTTTCTGCCCTCCTGCGTGAGCCAGGATTCCGGCCCGCCCCTCGTGGTCCAGCGGGACAGCGCTGGCATCGCGATAATCGAAGCGTTGCGGCCGCTCTGGGGAGAATCCAGCCTCTGGAGCATCGACCCGGAACCGCTCGTTGACCTCACTCTCTCCGGCAGCGGCACGCCCCACGAGTTCTTCCGCGTCCGGGGCGTGCGGCAGCGCCCGGACGGGTCGGTCGTGGTTGCCGACCGTGGCTCGCAGGAAGTGCGGCTGTTTTCCGAGACCGGCCAATTCCAGGGGTCTGCCGGCGGGCCGGGCGATGGGCCCGGCGAATTCCGCAATCTGCGGATGGTGGAGACGGTTGGCGACAAGATTCTTGCGCTCGACCAGCGACAAGGACGTATCGCGGTGCTGGAGCCCGATCTGACGCTGGCGCACACGTTCGACGTTTCCGCTCGCACCTTCGACATCCGTGATCTGGGAGACGGTACGATCCTCGTGGAGTCCATTCTGGCCACGGACGAACCTCAGCCTGGAAACCAGGTCAAGCGGACGCCAACCGTCCTCCTCCGCTACGACCTGGACGGGAATCTCGTCGACAGCCTCGGTCAGGCGTGTTGCCGCGAGGAAGTGTTCCGGATGATCGGTGGTCCCATCTTCGGACCTCCGCTGTTTGGCAAGCAGGGACAAGTGGCTGCGCGGGGCTCGGCGGTTCTCCATGGTTCCGCGGACCTGATGGAGGTACAGGAGTTCGATCTTACCGGGCAAGTCGTTCGTATTCTGCGCATCCCCGATTATCCGCTCGAGCTCACCGAGGATCAGATCTCGGCCGAGCGGGATGCTCAGCTGAATATGGATCTGCCGCCCGGCATGACCCTCCCTCCCCCCATCCGTCAGTTCGTCGAGGAACTTCCCGCTCCGGCGACCCGCCCCGCGTATGCCGAAATGCTCGTAGATCCGGCAGGCGCCGTCTGGCTGGAGCTCTCCCGGGGAAGAAGCGAACAGGACCAGCCGCAGGAGTGGCTGATTCTGGATGCCGGCGGGACCTGGCTCGGGACTGTCGCGGTTCCCGCCGGCTTCACCGTCATGGACGTGACGATGGATGCCGTGCTCGGCGTCTGGCGCGACGAACTTGATGTCGAGCATCCGCAGGTGCTGCGCCTGATCCGCTCCGGGGCCTGAAACGGCAATCGCGCCGATCGGCAGGCAGCTGGCGCAGGGCCACCACCGCCCTTGAGAAAGGCGGAATCGCCGGAGGCGGCGCGCCCGGAGCCCCCCGACGCAGCCTCGCTGTCTCACAAGCACGAACCCCGGCCGGCCCGTTTCAGGCCCGCCGGGGTTCCTTCACCGCTAGTCGGCTACAGCTTTGACGCTTACCGCGTCTCCCACAGCCAGTTGTAGTTCAGCCGAACGTAATAGTAGCCGCCGTTGAAGCCGAAGGGCGTGCTCTCGGGATAGCGGGCCCCGACGCCCAGCGCGTTCGGGCTCTCGTCCGGGTAGGTGTTGAGGAGGTTCTGCGCGCCGAACGTGACAGAGGCGTTGTCCGACAGGTCCAGCGCCATTTCGGCGTCGACGATGAAGCGTCCCGGATAGGTGAACTCGTCGCCGACATCATACCAGCCGTCATACAGCGTACCCCTCAGAAGACCGCGCAGCTGGCCGAACGAATGCACGGCGCTAAGCGAGGCGCGGAAGCTCGGGAGCGACTGCTCCAACTGGAAGACGCGGTCGTCGTCCACGACCTCGGGGTCGCGCTCCGTGACCTCGGTGTCGGTGAAGTTGAAGAGGAAGTTGATGCTGGTGTTGCCGCCCATGGACTCGGGGGAGTAGTTGAGCACGAAGTCCCAGCCCTGGGTCAGGGTCGAGAAATCGTTGGTGAAGAAGCGGAATTCAGCCAGGTTGCTGGCGCTCGTAATGCCTTCGGAAACAAGCTGGTCGACCTCGGCGCTGGTGAGCTCGAAGGTCTTCGTCTGCGCGAAGCGGTCGTCGATCGCGATGCGGAAGTAGTCCGCGGTCAGCCGCAGAGAGCCCGCTTCGTACACGGCCCCGGCCGCGATGCTGAACGACGTCTCGGGCTCTAGCTGGCGCCCTCCGCGCTCGAAGGCGACACGCGACGTTGACGGGATCGTGCCGCGGTTGACCAGATCGCCGATCTCGGAGTCGAAGACGGTCGAGACGTTGAAGGTGTTCTGCTGCCCCGGGGTCGGGGCGCGATAGCCGGTCGACGCGCTCGCGCGCACGGACATCTGCTCGGTGGCCTCGTAGCGCGCGGACACCTTCCCCGTGGCCTGTCCGCCGAAGTCGGAGAAGTTCTCGTAGCGGCCGGCCAGGCCGATGTTCCAGCGGTCGGTGACGCCGTTGCCCAGATCGAGGTCGGCGTATACGGCGCTGTTCCTGCGGCTCCAGTTGCCGGCGGCCAGCGGGCTGAATCCCGGGAAACCGTTGGAAGAGGAGCTGAAGCCCTGCGCGGCGTACGGTCCGATCTGCCAGGATTCGTCCTGGCCCTGGCCGACTTCGAAGCGCTCTTCCCGCCGCTCGACGCCTCCTGCGAGGTGGGCCCGGTCGTTCAGCTCGTACGCGAGGTCCAGGTTGAAGTTGAGTTCTTCCTGATTGTAGAGGCCCGGATCGAACGATGTCGGCGTCTGCGGCCCGAGCGCCGCGTTGACCGTGTTGTAGATGAAGAAGTCGGCCAGGTTCTTCCCGTAGCTGGTGCTGGCATCCCACGAGATGCCGCTGTCGGTGCGGCCCCTCAGGCCCGCCACCACCGAGGCGTCGAGGACATTGCCGCCGAACTGGGGCGTGAAGCCGCCGGGGAACATCTCCTGGAAGGAGAAGCAATTGGGGTCGTCAAAGACCTGCCGGAGGGCCACCGGATCCGGGACGTTGTTGACAATGTTGACGACGGGGCAGCCGGCGGACCCGTCCAGGATGCCGTCCCGCGCGTCCAGCACGTCGCCGATGAGCAGCGTGGCACCGCGGTTGCCGCTGAAGACGGCGCCCCGGGTGTTGGGGTTGCGGAAGAAAAACCCGCCGTCCACCTCCTTCGTCCCCAGGTTGCCGAAGGCGTAGGCCTGCTCGTCGTCGTCGAAGGTGTAGCCCGTGTTGACCCAGACCTTCAGGTCGTCCGTGACCTTGGGCGAACCCCAGATCTGGGCGGTGGGCGTGCGCACCGCCGTGTTGCCGGCCGCGATCAGACCGGCCGCGTCGCCCCGCTGGATGGCGCGGTCGGTGGGATCCTGGTTGCCGTACTCGACGGTGATGTTGGCGAATCCGGACTCGCCCAGGGGCAGACCGACGTTGCCGGCCACGGAGAGAGCGTCGCCGTCGCCCTCGTAGAAGCTGCCCTGCTTGACTTCGACGCTTCCGCCGGAGCGGTCGTTCTTGAGGATGAAGTTCAGCACGCCGGCGATGGCGTCCGAACCGTACTGCGCCGCCGCGCCGTCGCGCAGCACCTCGATCTGCCGCAGGGCGAGGCCGGGGATGGACCCGATGTCGGGGCCCTGGGCGCCATCGGAGAGGCCGCCGCCCAGCCAGGTGATCACCGCGCCCCGGTGACGCCGCTTGCCGTTGAGCAGCACCAGCGTGTGGTCGGAGGCCAGGCCTCGCAGATTGGCCGGCCGCGTGATGGTCGCGGCGTCGCTGATCGGCTGCATGTTGACGTTGTAGGACGGGACCACGGTGCGCAGCAGGAAGTCGATGTTGGTCTCCGCCTGGTTGGCGATCTCGTGCACCGGGATCACGTCGACGGGCACCATCGACTCGGTGACGGTGCGCGGGCGGGTGCGGCTGCCGACCACGACCAGCTCGTCGAGGGTGAAGGTCACGATGTCGAGCATCAACTCGATCTCGGTCGTCTGGCCGCTGGTGACCGCGACGTCCTCCGTCAGAAGACCGAAGCCGATGAGCCGCACTTCGATGGTGTGGGTGCCGCCGGCCACGCCGGACAGGGCAAAGCTGCCATCGGGTCCGGTGAAGGCGATGATGTCGAGCGCCGGAATCTCGACTCGCGCCCCGCCGAGTCCGTCGCCGCTGTCGCCGCTCCGGACGATTCCGTCAATGGTGCCCTGGGCCCATGCTGCCGAGGGCAATGCCATCAGTGTCAGTATCAGTAATCCTCGTTTGATCATTCGTTTACTCTCCTTGTTTCCTTAGGCAGATACAGCCTCTACTGGGGGTTAACACAGCCTGCAAGGATATGCCTGCGAGCCCTGGGTGCATACCCGCCCGGGGCACCGACGTGGATTCCGGGGACGTGGGCACATCGCGGGAATTCACCCTTCAAGGAACGGGCCAGTACGGCTTGCCTGGCGCGCGGGACTGCGGCATCCTGAGACCGAAAGCCCCATCCTCTTCATCGCAGGCGAGGTGAGTTGTGCCGGCAAACGTGAGGCATCTCCTGTTTCTGCTGGTTTCGGCGTCTGCCGTCACCGCCGCCGCGCGCCCTTGTCCGGTCGCCGGCCAGGCCGCCCAGAGTTCTCCGGGGCCGGAATACACCCACGAGCAGGCGGAGGTGGGTGTCGCCGTCTATCTCGAGGCATGCGCCGACTGCCATCTGGCCAACCTGCGGGGTGACTTCGAGGCGCCGGAGCTGGCCGGCCGGAGCTTTCGCAGGGCCTGGGGAGACGTACCCATCCGCGAACTGCTTGAGAACATCCGCACCACCATGCCGGAGGACGATCCCGAATCCCTGAGCGACGAGGAGTACACCGCGGTGGTGGCGTACATCATCAGGGAGAACGGCGGTGCGCTGGGAGGGGTTTCGCTGGCGGATGACGCCGCCGCGGGCGCCGCGATGTCGGGGCAGGAACCCGCATCGGCCCCAAGCCCGTCCCAAAGAGACACCCCCTCGCCCCCCGTCATCCTCCCCACCCCCGGCCGCCCCGGCACCGCACCCTCGCCGCACGCGCTGGACCGCCCGCCCCCCGCCGGCGTGGGCGACGTCACCGAAACCCCGACCGGCGTCACCCGCACCTACCGCCCCGCCCGCTCCGCCCCCGCCTCCGACGCCGACCTGGCCGACCCCCCCGCGGCCGACTGGCTGCACTGGCGCGGCAACCCGGGTTCGTGGGGGTACAGCCCGCTCGACCGGATCGACGTCTCGAACGTCCACCGCCTGCAGCTCGCCTGGTCGTGGGGCATGGAGGACGGGCGCAGCCAGCAGGCGCCCCTGGTTCGCGACGGAGTTCTCTTCCTCAGCAACCCCGGCAACGTGGTGCAGGCGCTGGACGCGGCCGACGGCACCCCCCTCTGGGAATACCGCCGGCACTTCGAGGGCGGCCCGCGCGGCCAGCTGCGCACGCTCGCCATCTGGGAGGACATGGTCTACGTGGCCACCGCCGACGCGCACCTGGTGGCGCTGGACGCGGCCACGGGCACTGTCCGCTGGGAGACACGCATCGCCGACCCGGAGAAGGGCTACTCCAACAGCACGGGTCCCATCGTCGCCGACGGCAAGGTCATCAACGGCATCAACGGGTGCGGCCGCTTCTACGAGGAGAGCTGCTTCATCACCGCGCACGACGCCCGCACCGGACGCGAGCTCTGGCGCACCTACACCGTGGCTCGCCCCGGCGAGCCCGGGGGCGACACCTGGGGCGACCTGCCCTTCGAGCTGCGCGGCGGAGCCGACGTCTGGATGACGGGCAGCTGGGATCCGGAGCTCGGGCTGGTCTACTTCGGGACCGCGCAGGCCAAGCCGTGGGTCGCGGCCAGCCGGGGGCTCACCACGGCCGACTCCACCGCCTACGCCAACTCCACCCTGGCCCTCCGCGTCGAGGACGGGAGCATCGCCTGGTACTACATCCACGTCCCGGGCGAGTCGCTGGACATGGACGAGGCGCTCGAGCGCGTGCTGCTGGACGTGAATGGCGAGCCGACCGTCATTTCCATCGGTAAACACGGCATCCTGTGGAAGCTGGACCGCAGGGACGGCACCTTCCTCGGACTCACCGAAACTGTCTATCAGAATATATTGAATATAGATTATAATACCGGTGCCGTCAAATATAGAGATGATATTGCCAACGCCCAAGTCGACGAGTGGCTGTCCGTCTGCCCATCGACAGCCGGCGGTCACAACTGGCCGGCAAGCGGATATCATCCGGAGTCCGGTCTCCTGGTCACGCCGCTCAGCCAGAGCTGCATGGAGATCGCGGGACGCGAGACCGTGCTCGAGCCCGGTTCAGGCGGCAACCAGGGCGACCGCGCCTGGATGGAGATGCCCGGCACGGACGGCCACTTCGGCAAGCTGGCCGCCTACGATGTGGCCACGCTCGACGAGGTGTGGAGCGTCGAGCAGCGCTCCCCCTTCCTGACCGCAGCGCTGACGACCGCGGGGGGGCTCGTCTTCGCCGGGGACTTCGACCGCTGGATCCGCGCCTACGACGTGCGCGCCGGCGAGGTGCTCTGGAAGAGCCGCCTGGGCACCTCGGTGATGGGGTATCCCATCTCCTACGAAGTGGACGGCGAACAATACGTCGCGGTGGCAACCGCGCGCGGCGGAGGCAGCCCGTGGCGCATCCCCACCTTCCTGACCCCGGAACTGGTGAGCCCCGAGGGCCACAACGCCCTCTACGTCTTCAAGCTGAGCGATCCGTGAGGAGGAGAGACAGCTGGTGATCGAAGAAACTGCCCCTGATCAGGCGAGACGAGGCGGGCCCGGCATCGCTTCCGGCCGGGCACCGACTCGCACCCCCCAAGGCGTCGCGCTCCCTGGCTGTGCTCATCGCAAGCGCCGGACGCGCAGCATGACGCTGGCAATTGCGGCCGTGGCCGGTATCGTGGTGGCCGGCACCCTCGCATCGCCCGCCGTGGAGGCCCAACTGCCACGCGCATCGCAGCAACGCATCGCCGCCCCGGGCGGGACCCAGTTCAACCTGGAGTTGCTGCGCGCCTCGGGCGGGCCGGTCATCCCCATCTTCGAGGGCTGGTACCGGATGCCGGACGGCTCCTACGCCCTCTCCTTCGGCTACTTCAACGTGAATACCGAGGAGATCCTGGAGATTCCCCTGGGCCCGGACAACTTCATCGAGCCTGCGAACTACGACGGTGTCCAGCCCACCCGTTTTCTCCCCGTGCCGGAAGGAGATCGGCGTCACTGGGGCGTCTTCACGGTCACGGTCCCGTCCGATTTCAGAGACGGAGACGTGGTCTGGAACCTGCGGCGCGACGGGCGCACATATTCGGTTCCGGGACGGATCACGAGCCCGCACTATCAGATCAACGGATGGGTCTTCCCGGGAAGGGAGAGTTCCTCGCCGGTACTGCGGCTGGGGAGCGACGGCCCCGGGGGCCAGGGTCCGGCCGGGGTCTCGACGGGGCCGATGAGCGCAACCGCGGACGAACCCGTGCGCCTGGTCGCCTGGACCCACCGGGACGGCGTCTTCCCCGACGACCGGCGGCCCATCCGCATCAAGTGGTTCAAGCACCGCGGACCCGGGCGGGTTACCTTCGGCGAACCCGATGCCGAAGTGCCCCCTGAGCGGTGGAGCGCCGAGGGAGGCGCGGCGGTGTCCACGGACGTGAGCTTCAGCGAGCCGGGCAGCTACGTCGTACGCGTACTTGCGTACAACCGTGTGCCCGAGTTCGAATTCCAGTGTTGCTGGACCAACGGATATCTGCATGTGGAGGTCGGCCGATGACCGGTTGCCGAGCGCCTGACTCATGGATCCTCTCCGCCCTGATTCTCGCTGCGCTGAGCACGGAGGCTCCTCTGGCCGCACAGAATTCGGGCGGGGCGCCGGGCGATCCCCGACCGGCCCTTTCCGCGCGGGACGACACTCCCACCTATTCGCGCGATGTCGCGCCCATCATCCAGCGCTCGTGCCAGCAGTGCCACCGGGCGGACGGCATCGGCCCCATGCCGCTCCTCACCTACGAGCAGACGAAGCCGTTCGCGCCTCTCATCCGCTTCCGCGTCGAACAGCGCATCATGCCGCCCTGGCATCTGGACAAGACCGTTGGGATTCAGGAGTACAGGAACGACATCTCCCTCGACGAGGACGAGATCGCGACCCTCGTGCGCTGGGCCGATGCGGGCGCGCCCGAGGGCGACCCGGCGCACATGCCGCCGCCCATCGACTTTCCACCCGCGTATGAATGGGAGCTCGAGGCCGAGCTGGGTCCGCCCGATTTCGTGGTGCGTTCGAAGCCCTTCACGGTCGTCGCCAACGGCCAGGACCAGTGGTGGGACCACGCGGTGGAGTTCGAGGGGCTTTCCGAGCGCCGCTGGATCAAGGCGGCGGAGTTCAAGCCCTCGTATCCGCTCGGGGTCAAGGTCGTGCACCATGGGCACGTACGCTTCGTGCAGGACGACTACCGCATGGAGCTGGTTGGGATGGGCGTCGGCAAGCGCTGGGACAGGATGCCGGACGGCGTGGGCAAGCTGCTCCTGCCCGGGCCGGCCGAGATCTCCTGGGGGCTGCACTATTTTCCGATCGGCACGCCGGTGCCCGAGGATGTGGTCGAGGCAGGGGTCTGGCTCTATCCGCCGGACTACGAGCCCGAGCTCTCCTCATCGGGCGAACAACGGCACCTGATCGACGGCACCTTCACCAGCGGGCCCCGTGCGCGCGACCTGATCATCCCGCCGCACGGCTACCTGACCCTGGAGCACGCCTACGTGCTGGAGTCCCCGGCGCTCCTGCAGAGCTTCCGGCCCCACATGCACATGCGGGGCACCGCAATGTCCATGGAGGCCCTCTATCCCGATGGACGGCGCAAGATGCTCAGCCGGGTGGACCAGTACAACCACAACTGGCAGATCGCCTACATCTACGAGGACGACGTGCAGCCGCTGCTCCCCAAAGGCACCGTCCTCCTCTTCCACTCGCAGTTCGACAATACCGCGGGCAACCCCATCAACCCGGACCCGGACCAGTGGGTGTTGTTCGGCGCGCGCGGGGTGGACGAGATGTCGCACGCCTGGGTGGGGATCACCTATCTGAGCGAGGAGGACTACCAGCGGCTGCTGCGCGAGCGGACCCGGCTGGCCTCCGACGAGCCCTGACGTCAACCACCTGGCCCGCTGTCAACCCCCGGCGTTGACGTCTCAGCACCGCAGCGCTGACGTCAACGCCGAAGAAAGACTTAGCGCATCACCTCCAGGCCCTCCACCACGATGGCGGGGAGCTGGTGGTTCACCCGAACGCCCCAGATTCCGTCCGTCAGGCCGGCCATGCCCGAGTTTGGTGTGGTATGCACCACCGTGCCGTTGATCACGTACTCGATCTCGTCGGCGCCCACGCGGACCTCCAGATCGTTGGTGGATTGGCCGTTGTCGTCCGGCATGGCGACCGCTTCATGCATCGTGCGGCCCATGATGTCGTGCACGACCTCGTCGTTGGCTCGATGCTTGAGGATGTAGCTCCCGTTCTGCGCGACGAGGAAGTACAGGTAGTTCTGGGAAGAGCCGTCGAGGTCGCCGCCGCCGTACACGAGGCCGTAGTAGTTCGTGTGTCCGCTCGGCTCCAGCATGCGAAACGTGCCACGGATGGTGTAGGTGCCTTCAGCCGTGTTGGCGGGATTCCACATTACCACGGCGGGGCCGGTGCCCACCTGGAACCCGTTTGCTGCCGTCGTCACGGTTACTTCGGGTACGTCGTCCGGGTCGGTGGCGCTGGTGCTGCGGTCGAGGCGCATCTGCCACCCGTCGGGTGCTTGCGCGGCGAGCGGCGCGGTCGCCGCCAGGACCAACGCGGCCATCAAGGATCTGCGAATCATGGATGTACTCCTGGTTTGAGGCTGGGCGAACATCATACGCATCCATGCCCTCGCCAACAAACTCCCGCGGCCGCAGATTGCACGAGTCGGACAGATCGCACGGGTCGGAGAGACCCCGCGGAGAAAAACAGAGGAGGCAAGATGCACCCGGCAGACCCAACCACCCGACGCAGATTCCTCGGCCAGCTCGCCGGGCTGGGCGCCGCGCTCTCCCTGCCACACGACGCGGCCGGAAGGGAAGAGGGCGCGCCACGGGAGACCGCCGCGGCTCTGGAAGCGCCACTGGCCGCACCTCCCGCGACTGCCCAGGAAGCCTTCCCCACCCGCGAGATCCCCGGCACCGGCGAGCGCCTTCCCATCGTCGGCTTCGGCTCCTCGAAACCCGTGCTGGAGATTCCCGTCGAGGGCACCCAGCCGCTGGATGCGGTGTTGCGCAAGCTCCTGGAGATTGGCGGGAAGGTGGTGGATACCTCTCCCCGCACCGAGGAGATCGACCGCGAGTTCGGCCAGGTCCTGACCCGGCCCCGGTTCCGGGACCAGCTGTTTCTCGCCGCCAAGATCAACACCGAGGGCGAGGAAGCGGGCATCGCCCAGATGCGCCAGTCGCAGCGACTCTTCGGACGTCCCATCCTCGACCTGCTGCAGGTCGAGAGCCTGCGCGACCTCGATGTCCACTGGCCCAACGTGCGCGCCTGGAAGGACAGCGGCGAAGTGCGCTACATCGGCGTGACCGTCTCAGCCTATCGCAACTTCGAGCGGCTGGAGGCCTTCATGCGCACGGAGACGTTTGATTTCCTGCACGTGAACTACTCGGTCATGGAGCCCCTCGCCGAGGAAAGAATCCTCCCCCTGGCCCAGGACCTGGGACTGGCCGTACTCACCAACCGGCCGTTCATGAACGGCGGCTACTTCGGGCGCGTTACGCCCCACGCGCTGCCGGATTGGGTGGCGGAATTCGATTGCGGGAGCTGGGCCCAGTTCTCACTCAAGTATGTGCTGGCGCACCCGGCGGTGACGTGCGCGCTCACGGAGACCTCGAACCCGGTTCATCTCGAGGAGAACATGCACGCGGCCTTCGGGCGGTTCCCCGACGATGCGACCAAGCGCCGCATGCGGGAACTGGTGAGCAGTTTCTGAGGGGGAGCTATCGCTTGACCGCGAACCCCAGCACCTCGAAGCGCGCCCCGAACAGCAGGGTGCCCGAGCCCAGAAACGCCCGCGCCGGAAACTCCTGGGTGAAGAACGTCCGGTATACTTCGTTGAAAGCGTCGTAGTCCCCGACATCAGAGGCGTAGACCTGCACCGACACCAGGTCGTCCATGGTCAGTCCGGCGGCCTCCAGCGTGTTCTGCACGTTGGTGAGGACGATGCGGGCCTCCTCCTGGGCGATCTCGGGCACCGTCTGGTTGGGTCCCAGCCCGATAGTACCCGCAACGTAGAAGGTGTTGCCCACCATCACGCCGCCGCTGAAAGGCGGCACGTCGGGGTCTGCCGCGGAGCGTGGGCTAACGTAGCTTCGCTCCTGCTGCGGGGCCATGTCCAGAGCCACCTCCGTGCACGCGGGTAGCGCGATCAGGGCGACGAGGATGGAAAACGTACGAAAGTTCATCATGGGGGTCCTCCGGAGTTTCCTCCGACGAGTCTCTGGAATTCCGCGTCTCCGCGGATGTTGTCGAAGTCGGCCTGGGACGCGGCCAGCCCCCGCCAGCGCGGGTCGATTTCGATGGCTTTCTCAAGCGTCGCGACCGCGTTGGCGGCGTCGCCCGCGCGGGCGTGCAGGCGTGCGAGTCCGTAGATGAGCTGATCCTCTTCGGGCACGATTGCGATCGCTTGCTTCTGCGCCGCGACGGATTCGTCGAAGCGGCCCTGCGCGGCCAGCTCCCGGGCGTCGCGCGAGTGAATGCGCGAGACCGACATGTTGACCAGGCGCCGCAGCTCCCTGAAGGGTTCGGCGTGATCGTCCACGCGCACGTCCACCCAGCGGTCCGTGGTCCGCCCGGAGTCGCCGATCGGCTTCACCACCAGGACGCCGCCGGCCTGCTTGCCGCGCGCGTCGCCCCCGGCGGCCTCGCCCGCGTCGAGGGCGTCCATCAGCCGGAGCGCGAGCGGCCCGCTGGAAGACTCGAACGCCTCCGCCATGGCCTGCACCACCGCCTCCCCGGCCAGGATGTTGCCCTGCGCCGAGTAGTTCTCGCCCTCGATGTGCCCCGCCCAGGCGCTGGTACCCGATCCCGTGTATGCGCGCACCCGGCCCTGGTCGTCGATCACGGCCAGCTGGCGGCGGTCGCGTCCGGGATCGGAGCCGGTCAGGTGCTCGACCACCTCGTCCGGCGAGAGCCCCAGCTCCAGCAGCTCCAGCCCGCGCGGCCCGTATGTCTGGTTGGCCGCCGCCTGGGTCGCGATCGCCCCCACACCGGCCTTGGCGTACGAAACGATGGCCCCGGCGCGAAACGCCCGCGACTGCACCGCCACCCCCAGCTCGTCTGTCGCGGGATCGCGCGCCACGATGGAGAAGGTGGCGACGATCTCCTCGCCGGCCTCGTTCAGGATGGGGCCCGGCGACTGGGCCTCGAGCCGAGCCCCAAGCGGCAGCAATATGAGCCCAGAAACCAGCACTGTAACGAGAGCCGGTACTGCAATCGATATTTCGCGATTCATGGCGAGTACTCCAAGTGGTCGTGTCCGGGGCGAACATGATACGCATCCCCTCGCTCGCGAACAAATGCGGGGCTGACCGGTGGCCTCGGAAACAAGCACCGGGCACGGAACCGGGCCGAGCTACGCGGCACCTGGGTGAGACGGCGCCATCGACCTCAATCGGGTCCTACTGCGGGTCCAGAAACAACCCGTCATAGAGAAAGGCGCTCCGAATGCGCTCGCAGTCTCGCCCGCCGACTCCCGCCTGGCGCATGGTCTCGCGCCAGGATGCGCGAATCGTCTCTGTGACGTTGCCGAAGATCGTCCCGGCCTCATCACGATCGAGCAGGAATCGTCCGGCGGCGGCGAGCAGGTTGGCCTTGTTGGCGAGCCGGCCCCGGGGACCGCAGACCATGGCAAGGTCGCGCCGCTCCACCGAAACCACCGGCATCGGCTCCAGGTCGTAGGCGGGGCTGAGCCGCCAGCCCGTGCCACGCGCCAGCATGGCGTGGTTGCGCGGATGATCGTCCAGATTGGAGACCGCCGCATTGAAGCACATCCGGCCGAACAGCTCGCGCAGGTCTTTGCGGGGACTTGCGCTAGCACGTCTGATCTCGTCGGCGAGCGCGAGGTAGGACCATCGTCCCCGGTCGGTCGGCGATTCGTCGGCGCGCAGGAGGGTAAGGGCGCTCGCCATTCGGTGCCGAAGGTATCCTTCCCCGGTCCACTCCCGGTCGAAACGGCGCACCAGCAGCACGTCCCGATCGCCCACGCATTCGACGCGGCTCTCGGACGGGTTCAGCCCACATCGTCGCGCGAGCCGGAGCAGCCCGTGTTCCACTCGGGGCAGGTTCCAGCGATCGCTGCTCTGGCGGAACTTGGCGACCCACAGAGCTTCGCCGTCCTCCACGACGGTCTTGGGTCGGGCTCCGCCCATCGAGGTGCCCTGCAGAAGAAGGTCCCGGGCTCGGCGGGCGATGGCGCCGGTCGCTTCAATGTCGTCGGCGAGCACGGCATCGGCAGCGGCTTGGAGCCGGGCAAGGTCTACCACCGCGCTGAAGCGCCGCCGAAGCCCCGGTGCCTCAAGCCGCAAACCGAACCCGAGCGCCCCCGCCCGGTCGTCCGGCCCCAGCATCAGGTAGTCGAATTCCTCCAGAAGCGTTCTGCCAGAATGCCTTTCAATGAGCAGGCGTCCCCAATAGTCCGGCATGGCGTCGCGGATGACGCCGAAGAACCCTCCCATGCGCCCGGTTCGGTACACGCGCTCGGCGAGGCGCAGCTCGACGGGATCGAGTTCGACGGCATCGGGCCGATCGAGATAGCTGCGCCCATAGACGAATTCGCCCAGCGGAGAGCCCGCGCGGGTGCGAGAGACGCGAAACCGGCCCGCGACAATGAACTTCGTGTGCCCCGGCAGAACGACGAAGACGTAGCACTCGCGCTCAGAAGTCATTGTCGAGTCGTCTCCGGCGGGTCGCTCGCCGCGGGGCGCGGGCATTCTCCAGAACCCGACCCTCCTCGTCGCGATCCGGGTCGGCGAGCTCGTCTGCGTGACCGAGCAGGCCCAGCGCCCAGAGTGCGCCGAAGTACGCGGCGGCCGAAGTGCCGGGCTTGCCCTTCTCCAGGTCGGCGACCGTGAACCGGGAAACACCCATGCGGTCGGCCAGGTCCTGGATCCGCAGCTGCCGGCGAAGGCGTGCGATACGGATGTTGCGCCCCAGCCGCCTAAGGGTATCCCCGACTGCGGCCGGTGGGGATGCTGCGATGCTGTTTCGGTTCTGCATGTGGATGAAACTCTACTGTGATACCATCAATGTTGAGTAAAACCAACATCTAGCACCACAGGAACGCCGTCAAGGCCTGTCACACGCCGAATAGCACTCCGATCACAGCCGTCCAGACGGCGCCAGTGTCGGGCTGGTTCCCCCCGCCGCCTCTAGTTCTCCAGAACCAGCTTTCTCCCGACGAGCTTGCTGGGATCCGCGTCCGGCTTGGGGATGAACTTGTCCATCCAGCCGCCGTCCCAGCTCGCGATGTAGAGGTTGCCCTCCTCGTCGACATCGATCTGGTGAGGACGCGACAGGCCGCCGGGGAAGCCGCCTCGGGTCCCTCCGAAGGCGCCCACGTAGTACTGGAGCTCGCCGTCCATGTTGTACTTGAGGATCCGGTTCAGCACCGCGGAGACGATCCACACCGCGTCGTTTTCGTCGACGAAGACGCCGACCGGGTCGGAGACGTCAGGCCACTCGGCGATGTACTCGCCGTCCTCGGTGAAGATCTGGATGCGGTTGTTGGTGCGGTCGCCCACGTAGACGCGGCGGTTGCGGTCCACCGCGACGCCGTGAACGAGGTCGAACTGCCCCGGGCCACTCCCGAGCTCGCCCCACTCCATCAGATACTCGCCCTCGGCATTGTATTTGATGATGCGCGAGTGCCAGTAGCCGTCGCCGAGCAGGAAGTCCCCGTTGGGGAGAAAGGCCATCACCGCCGGGTCACCGTACTCGTACGGGTCCGGGTGCGGGTTGGCGCGCGCCTCCGCCCGGGTGGTGGGGTGATCGGGATCGACCAGCCGCATCACCAGCTCGCTGCCGTCGTTCGAGAACTTCAAGACCTGCATGTTGACGTTCTTTCCGCCGCCGCGTTCCACGATCCACACATGGCGGTCCGGGTCGTACGGGCTGATGTAGACCTGATGCGGCTTGTTGAAGATCGAGTCCCACTGTGACCAGTTCTCGGTGATGTTCCCGTCCCGGTCCACGGCGACGACGTAGTTGGTGCTGCCTTCGCGCTCGCGTCCCTCGGCGTCCCGGTCTCCCCAGATGGCGACGATGACTCGGTCCGGGTTGTCCACCGCCACGCCCGAGACCTGTCCCCAGCCCCAGGGCTCCATATGGTCCGGTGCGGGCTTCCACCAGCCGGGGACGGCGTCGTACTCGCCGGTCCGGTCGTCACCGCCCTTCACCAACGGCCCCGCCGACGCCGACTCCATTCCGCCTCCCGGACTCTCGGCCGCGCAGGCGGGCAGCAGGGCAAGTCCGAAGGCCATCAGAACGGTCATACACCTGTGCTCGATCTTCATTGACGCCATCTCCCAGGGGGGCTCCGGCGAGCGCCGGCGATTGAACGGTTCCTCATCCCGCAGGACGATCAATGTGCGAACCGAGACCGGTTCGCGCGAGTCGGGGACGGCGGACGCGCACCCGCTGGCGCCGCTGGTTGCACCGCTATCGTCCGGCGCGACTACTGTCCCGCGCTTCTTGCCTGAGCCACGAAGTCAAGTGGGACGTTCTGCCGCCCCAGCGAGCCAGGCAGCGACGTCCAGAGTCTTCGGGCCGTAGCGGCGCCGAATGGGCTGCCGAGGTGGAGTTGCTGGCGCTGGATGTGACTGCGGCGTTGGAGTTGCGTCTGCGGCAGGGGTGGGAGAACCAGCCGCCGGTCCACCTTCGACACCTCTGCCATCCATTGGCGGAAGCGACGCTTCACCAGCGTGGGGTCGCGCCCCGCGGCGGAGAGCGTGCACCCCAGCAGGCGTACGCTGGAGCGCTCCAGCGTGCGGCGGCGCACACCGGCCCGGCTGGCGATGGCCAGCCACTCGGCTTCGGGCCGCTGGCGGACCGCCCACATGAGCAGCGCCCAGCTGAGGAGCTGTTTGGGACCGCACCGGAGCGGGATTTCCTGTCTCCAGTACCGGCTGAGGGCTTCAGGCCCGATGTCGATGTCGTTCGCGAGGTTTGTAACCGAGTTCGCCGGCGGATCTGACTGGACATCCTTCGAGAGCTTGCAGATGTGCTCGATCGCCCTGACCAGTGACCGGTGGAGCGAACGGTCGCACAGCATGCGGCGGCCCAGAAGCCGGAGCGGATCCCGATGCCACAGATCGACCTGGCCCAGCGCGTGTCTCAGGCGGCTGGCCAACTCCTGTGTCCACACGACATGAAAGCGGCCTGACTCGACCGCGCGCAGACGCTGAAGCCGAGGTAGCGACAAGGGCGTCACCACGATGCAGGATGGCCCGGCGAGCCCCTGGCCGAACACCGTTCTGAGCCAGGCCACATCCGCATCCGAACAGCTCCGCAAACCCGCGATTCCCACGCTCGCGCCCGCGGCGAGCGACTGGAACTCAAAGCGGCTATCCGTCGACTTCAACCGGGCGTCGGCGAGTAGCCCGTCGATCCGGTGCCGCAGGTCCCGCGCGTCACAATACAATGCGATCATGGATGCAACGGTGGGTTCGGGAGAGCAGTCGTGAATCACGTACCAATTTCGAAGAGTATCGTGCACCCAAGACTCTGTCAAACCCGACAGAATATGCGGCAATCCGACAGAGTATGCGGCAATAGCATGTTTTCGTCGCTGACTTGATCGCGGCAGTAAGATGATAGAATCAGGAGGCTATCAGCGGACTACGGGCGGGACCGCGCCAATGCGATTCGCTGGATAGTGCCAACGAGGGTATCTTGAAGGATGCGTACCGATGCCCACATGCGCGCCGCCTTCCTCGTCGCCTTGCTAGTCGCTGTGGTGTTCGCACCCAGGCCGGCGTTCGCCCAGGTTACGCCGGCCGACTCGGCGGCCGTCCTTCTGGCGACCGCTTCTGAATTCGAGGGCCGGGGAGAGAGGGACGTGGCCGAGGCGCTCTACCGGCAGATTGCCGACCGTTTCCCGGATACGCCCGCCGCCGAGACCGCCCGCGCCCTGTTGGAGGCCGCCACGGCGGAGCGTTCCCAGGCCGGGGGCGAGACCGAACTCAAGGTCTGGTCGACGCTCTACGGTATTTGGCTGGGGGTGGCGGTGCCGGCCGCTCTGGAAGCGGATGGCTCGGAGCCGTACGGAGTCGGACTCCTGGTGGGCGGGCCGGCGGGATTCCTTGGCGGACGCGCTCTCGCAAACTCGCGGCCGCTGTCGCTGGGTCAGGCCCGGGCGATCACGTGGGGCGGCACGTGGGGCGCGCTGCAGGGAATGGGCTGGGCCAACGCCCTGGATCTGGGCGGCGGCGAGCGCCTGATCGAAGGCGACATCGTGATCCACGAAGATCAGACTACCCAGGCCATCGTCGCTTCGACGATTGCCGGCAGCGTGGTCGGGATCGCGGGCGGCGTGCTGGCCGCGCGGCGCGAAATCACGCCGGGGACCTCCACCTCGGCCATGCTGGGCAGCCTGTGGGGAGCCTGGTTCGGGTTGGCGTCGGCGATCCTCATCGACATGGACGAGAACACGGCCTGGACAACCGTGATGCTTACCGGGAACGCGGGGCTGGCGGGTGGCGCGCTCGCCGGCAGCCAGTGGCCACTCAGCCGTTCGAGGGCCCGTTTGATCAGCGTCGGCGGGTTGATGGGCGGGGTGGGCGGGCTCGGCATGGTGGCGATCACCCAGCCGGAGGACGAAAACACGGCGATCGCGATTCCCCTCGTGGGCAGCATCGCCGGGCTGCTCCTGGGTGCGGCGCTGACGCAGGGCGACAGCGGTGAAGAGGACCCCAGCGAAAACGCCCAGGCTGCCGGGGCGTTTCCCGCGCCCGGCGCGCTGCTGAACCTGTCCCGGGGCGAATGGTCCCTCTCGGCTCCGCTGCCGTTGCCGGTGTGGGACCGCGCCGCGCGGCGTGAGACGCGGGACGGGCTGGCCTGGAAGGTGCCGCTGCTGAACGTGCGGTTCTAGCGCTGGAGTCAGACCTCCGCTGCGCGCGCGATCGCGGGCGACCGAATGGCTGGATGGGACTAATTCCCGTCGGCGGGCCTCAGCTCTTCTCCCGCAACGCCAGCGGCGGATTCCACTCCGTCACCCCGGGCAGGCGCCGCCCCCAGGTGCTGCCGTAGGGGTCGCCCCGCTCGAGCAGGAAGCGGAGGATGAGCCGGTGCAGCATGTTCATCCTGGGCAGCAGTCCGTGGAAGCCCGCGGCCGCGGACAGCGCCCGATCGCGGATCTCCCAGTAGCCGAAATCGCCGGGCGTGACACAGACCAACCGCGATTCGTCCAGGAACTGCGGGATCGCACCCGCCAGCGGGACCGTGCCGTCGCCGGTATCCCGCCTGTCGCCCTCAACGTTGGAGTCCCATTCGTTTCGCCGTTCCGCGCCCCGGAGGTCGAATCGCGGCGCGCCCTGCTCGTCGGGCACCACCCTTAGCCCAACGCGCGTCTTCGCGTCGACGCCCGCGATCGTCAGCCAGTCGCCGTCGGCCACTGCGTCGCGGGGCAGCCCGGCTTCCACCGACGCGCCGGCATCCGAGAGTTCCAGCCCCGAGATCCGCTCGCGGTGCGCCCGCGCCTCATCGAGCATCCTCCGGAAAAGCTGTTCGCCGGTCACGTCCCAGTCGCTTGCCTGAGCGTCGATCATCCGCACGACGTTCGGCTGCCACGCCTCCGGCTGGAAGAAGTTCAAGGCCAGGCCGGCGTGTCCGCCCACCAGGCCCGCCGATTCCGGAAGCAGGTGATAGAGGGCGGGTGTCATCCGGGCCATGCGGCGTTCCCGGGTCTTTCCGGCGTCGTCCCC
Organism: Longimicrobiales bacterium; assembly: GCA_965225805.1. Classification (GTDB taxonomy): domain Bacteria; phylum Gemmatimonadota; class Gemmatimonadetes; order Longimicrobiales; family Gaopeijiaceae; genus BD2-11. The sequence goes on along the minus strand of OZ245327.1, from coordinate 3,603,077 downwards.
GAGTTCGCTGGTCCCGGTGGCCACCTTGAGAATCGCCTCGTACGAGCCTTGGAAGGGCGTCCCGAGCGTCACGACCCTGTCAACGAACCGGCCCGAATGGCGTTGGATGTATCCGGCGATGATCAGCCCGCCCATCGAATGACCGATCAGGGACACGGTGGGGTTCTCGCGGAAGGCCTCGTCGTCCCGATAGTGTCTCATCAGAAGGGTCCGGTCGATGACCTCGGCGACGAACGCGGCCAGCCGCTCTTCGGTCCAGTCCAGCGGCATGCGCCAGTCGTAGCCGAAGGGGAACACGGGAACGGGCCCCGGCTGATCCCCCGAGAGCCCGTCGCGCAGCTCCTCGATCAGATCCTCGTAGATGAGCGGGAAGGGACCGCGTGGCGCGACCCGGGCCGGCTCGCGCAGCTCGTAGCGCTGGTCCTCGGGGTGCAGGGTCACGCGGTCGTAGCGACGTTTCAGGACGGTGCTCCAGACCGCCTCGGGCGGCAGTTCGTACTCGTCGTGCAGGTCCGACGCGGTAATGCCGGGGATGACGATGACGGGCGAGATGGGCATGGCGGGGCTCCTCGAGGACGCTGACGGTGAAATCGATTGCCGCCGGGCTGGCGGGGCAGACTGCCGGTCGATGGTGGTTGGTTACCTGGAACCGAAAGCCTAGGAACCTGCGATCAGCGGATCATCAGCATGGGGCGGAGCATCTGCTCGCCGGTCGACCTCCGATACCTCCGCGATCCATCTTCGGAAGCGGCGCTTCAGCGATTGTGGATCGCGACCTGCCGCGGCAAGCGTGCAGCCGGCGAGTTGCTTGCCATAGCGCTCCAGGGTGCGCCTGCCTACTCCCGCCTGCTTGGCGATGACGTCCCACTTGGCCTTGGGACGCTGTCGAACCGCCCAGAAGAGCACGGCCCAACTCAGCAGCTGTTTGGGACCGCATTTGAGAGGGACTTCCTCTCTCCAATAGCGGCGAAGGGAGTCGGGGGGAAGCCTGACGTGGAGCGCCAAGGCGTTGACCAAGTTCGCCGGAGGGTCGGGGGAGGGATCGTCCGAGAGCTTGCAGATGTGCTCGATTGCCTTGACCAGCGACCAATGGAGCGCGCTCTCGCCGACTATGCGTTGATCCAGGAGCCGAAGTGGATCGTGATGCCAGGGCTCGATCCCGGTCAGGACGCCCACCAGGCGGTCGGACACCTCCTCCGCCCAGACCACGTGAAAGCGGTTGGATTCAACCTTGCGGAGCCGCTGAAGACGGAATAGCGACAGCGACGTGATCACAACGCACGAAGGTTCCAGGAGCCCGGAACGAAACACGCTTCGCAGCCACTGCACATCGGCTGCCGAACATTGGCGCAAAACCACGATTCCGACGCTCGCATCGCCCAGGAGGGCCTGGAACTCAACGCGACTGGCCGTCGATTCCAGCTCAACATCAGCGAGCAGCCTCTCGATCGTCTCTCGGAGCTCGCGTGTCTCATGATACAGTACGATCATGGAGGCACTGGGGCAGGTTAGGGGAGAATGGTGACTTCAGGCTCAAGATGAGTGCCGATCATGGCGCCAAATACCACGTCGCTTCCAACTTGAATATGAGCCTCAATGAGCATGGCTTTGATAAGGCTAATAGGCAGCCAAGCTCTTCTGCACAACGACAAAATCAGCTATCACTGCGACAAAAGCTACCCTGACTAAACTGCCGTTCGCCGGGATCACCCGTCATGCTGGAGAATGACAGATCCAACTCGGACGATTCGCGCGAAGTGCGAATCATGCGTCAGGACTACGCTGGATGTGCGGGCCGCGCAGGCCGCGATCCAGATGTCATTCGGAGGCAATGGACTGCCGGCCGCTCTGAGATCCGCGACAAGCTGTCCGTATTGGCGCGCCGTTTCATCGTCGACCGGGATGCTCTCAACCACCGGGTGCGCCAGGAAGTCTCTCAGGTGGGCTGAATCCTCCTCGCGCGGGCCGGTCAGGCGAAACCCCGTGTACAGTTCCCCCAAAGCAATCACCGGGAACCCCAGCCAACTCGCGCCATCGATTGCCGCCGTGGTTCGCGGGTCTCCACGCCTGAACTGGATGTACGCTGACGTGTCGAGACAGTAGCGGCTCACTTCCACATCTCCGGATCGATGTCGTCGAACGGAGCCAGTGCCCGCTTGAACTCGCACGCGCGCTCATCGCTCCATCCTCCGGCCAGACGCGCCAAGCCGTTCGAACGGGGTGCCCCTACGCCCAGACCCTGCTTGAGCAGATCGATCACGGTGCGGTTGAGCGACTGCCCGCGCCGTCGTTTCTCCCGGTTGAGCGCTGCCGCGAGGTCGGGTGGCACGTTTCGAAGTGTGATGGCTTTCATGATGACTCCGAACAAGTGCTGTCATTTCATGTCATGATGTAATGTCACGCTATCGAGGTGCGTCGTGCAAGAGGAGTTCAACTGCTCTCCAGAGCCGGGAAGCGATGGCTGACGCGGCTACGCCCGAGCAGCCGCGCCGGGGGTGCGGGAGAGCGCCTCCCGGTTAGTCGCGACTTCCAGATCGAAGATCGTGGCGGGACCCGGCCATGAAGCCGCGATTCGCCGCGCGAGCGTCGTTCTCCCGACCTGCATTCTACCCAATTCGGCGACCTGTTGCGAGGCGATGCTTGAACGCTCTTCCCCATCGAATCCTGATTGCAGTTCTGGTGCTGCTCCCTGGCGTCACGTCCTGCGGCGATGATCCGGCAATCGAGCCAACCTCGGACCCGCCCTCAGCGGCCGCGCTGGTGGTGACGCCGGAGACCGTCCTGTTCACGGCGCTCGGAGACACGCTGCGACTGGCGGCGGAAGTGCGAGATCAGCAGGGCCGCCCCATGTCCGGCGCCGCCGTGGCCTGGACCAGCTCGGATGCGTCGGTCGCCGTGGTTGCCCAGTCCGGAGTCGTGCGGGCGGTTGCGCCGGGAGTGGCGACGATCACGGATGTGCAAGCCGTAGGACTGGACAGCATCATCGGCTTCCATCACGGCGGCGCATCGGCTGACATCGACGCTGACGGAGACTTGGATGTCTTCGTGACGGATAACTTCACGCGCCCGTTCTTTCTGGTGAATGACGGGACAGGAAACTTCGTGCCGGACGCCGCCCGGATCGAGGGGATCGGGTCCGAGGGCATATTCACGGCTGAGTTGGTGGATGTCGACCGGGACGGCTATGTGGATGTGCTTGCCGCCGGCCACGAGTACGAGGGCTTCCCGACCCAGATACTATGGGGAGACAATACTGGCGTGTTCAGTACCATGAGGGCTTTGATTCTCCCGGCGATCTCGGGTCACGGCATCGTGGTGGACATCGACGTGGCCGACACCGACGGAGACGGCGACAGGGACATCGTCCTCAATCGTACGGGGGATGACAGTGGCCCCGGCTGGTACGACGGATACTACATGCAACTGCTGGAGCAAACGGGTACACGGACTTTCTCGGACATCACACAACACCTGCTTCCGGAGAACCAGAACGCAGAAGCAGCCTGGATCACATGGCTCCGCGTTTTCGACCTGGATGAGGATGGCGATCTTGACATCTTCGCTGACGAAGCATCGCGACGCAGACCCCGCCTTTCCGCATCGACCACACGGCTGTGAGGAACGGCAGGCCGGGACGGACCGATGCGTTTGCCTACGGCGACTTCGATGGGGACGGCGATATCGATATCTACTACGCTCCAATCGACCAGCCCCCGCGTCCCCTGCCGGGGGAACTCTACGCCAACGACGGGAATGGTGGCTTCTCGCTGGACACCGAATTCATGGACGGGAATCCACCGGCATCGATCGACGCGAGCAAGGCCATTATGAGCGACTTCAACGGGGACGACCGACCCGACATCCTGGTCACGGCAGTGGGGGCCCGCAACGATGAGTCGGCGTACGTGCTGCTGTCCTCGGGTAGCGGATACGTCGAGGAACGCATCGAGGCTGCAGCAGGCGCCTATGGCGGGTCTTCCGCCGATGTCGACAGCGACGGCGATCTGGATGTGGTCATCACCAGTCCGCCGTCCATCCTGCTCAACGACGGAAGCGGCGCGTTCAGCCTCGGTTCGCCAACCAGCACGAGCGTTCGGATCGACGGATTCCACCAGTTTCTGATCGCCGTGGAACTGGTCGACGTTGACCGTGACGGGTACGCGGACATTCTCGCCGGCGGTCACGAGCAGGACGAAGGAGGGCCAACGCAGGTCATCTGGGGGGACAGCAGTGGCGTATACGCGATGTCGAAGCGCACGATCCTCCCGCCGGTGGCGGGCCATGGTGTCGTCCTCGACATCGATGTCAGCGACACGACGGTGGAGGCAGGTTCCGGCGGGAGCGCGCAGGTTCTTAGTTGCGCTGTCACGGTTGCGACGGGCAAGGCGCTGTCGCGGAGCCACAGCGAGAGAGTATACGGGCTGGTGCGGGTCCTCGACGCCGTGGCGGGAGCGTTTCACGGAGATGTGGCCCGGATCGATGATTTCCTCAATCGCCCGCATCCCCTGCTCGACGGCGAAACGCCGCTTGAGTTGGCGATCTCGTCCTCGGCAGGGGCGGACGCCGTGCTCAATCTCGTCCGGCGGGCCCAGGCCGGCGTCGCTGTTTTGACCGGTCCTCCGAGGCTGGAAGCGCTCCGAAAGGCTTGGGGAATCGGAGATCCGCGGCGCCAATGGCCCGTATTCAGCCCGGAGGGAGCCCGGCAGGTCGCGGGACGCTGGCACGATGTCGGCGACCGGGTCATCTACGCTTCGGAACACTACGCGACCGCGATGCTCGAAGCGCTGGTCTATTGGAACGGGCCTCCACCCAGGCACCAGCACTTCGTCGAGATCGGGATACCCGCAGGCACGAGCTACGAAGTCGTTGGCCCGGATACCTTGTCGGACTGGCAGCTTCGGGACAGTCCATCGGCCCGCCGGTTTGGCCACCAGTGGTATGCCGAAGGGCGCACCGCCATTCTGATCGTACCATCCGTCGTCGCCCGCATGGAGCGGAACATCATCATCAACGCGAGTCATCCCGAGTTGCCCCGGTTGACGCCGGGACCCGAAACACCGGTATGGTGGGATGAGCGGCTGTTGGTGTGAGGGTCACGGCATGCGGGGACTCCGGGTCCCACTGTGGCCGGGCGGATATCTTCCCGGCAGCGAATCGAACCCCGCCTGGGAGAAGTGGCGGTCGGTCGTCAAGGCCGTCTGAATCCGCAGCTCCTTCATGACGACAAAGCTGGTACAGTTGGTGAATGAAAAATCCTTGTCACTCCAGTCGTTCCCCCCGCTCCGCAGCCAGGCGTCTCGCGATCCCCGGCTGGCCGCGTGCATCGGGTCCGCGGCGTCCGCCATGGCCATCCAGCCGGCTGTGTCGACAAACAGTGTGCGATCAGGCACGCGGCTGCCCGTAGAGGGTGCGATCGTGATCTTCCGCCGTTAGACCAAAGATGTTCGAGCTCAAGATCCTTTATGACTACACGCATTGATTTCGTCGTGCGGGGCGTTTCGGTGCACTTGAACTCGAATCCCCACGGACGCCCGCGGCGCAGCAGCAGGAGGTCCAGTTCCGCCCCTCGCTGGGTGCCGTAGAAGTAGGCTTCGCGCTGGCCGTGCGCGATCAGAGTCTGCTCCAGAGCGAAAGAGGATTCGTCCGGCCAGCGACTCCGACACTCCCTTCACCAGATCCTTCGAGCCGAATGAAGAGGGGTTCGCCCGTCGTTGCTCTCCGTTGAATGACGGATCACGCTCTTCTGGTTCCCTATCGAGGTGGCGAGGCCCGGGGGCGACAGCGAAGATAGTGCGTCAGGGCCGGAAGATCGAAACAGGAGGGACGCCGTGTTGGCGAGGTCTCAGAGCCGGATCGCAAGGCTGATCACCTGGGTGGTGGGCACGGCAGCGCGTGTCTTCTACCGGGTGGACCAGCACGGCCCCCCCTTGCCTGCGGGTCCGCTGCTGGTCGCCGCCAATCACCCCAACAGTCTCCTCGATCCGCTCCTGATCTTCCTCTGCAGCGAGCGCATGACCCGTCCGCTGGCGCGGGCGCCGCTCTTCGACCAGCTCCTGCTGGGACCGGTGCTCCGGGCTCTGGGCGGCATCCCCGTCTACCGCAGCCAGGACGATCCCGAGGCCATGCACCGCAACCAGGACATGTTCCGCGCCGCAGTGCAGGTGCTCCGCGGAGGCGGGGCGATCCAGATCTACCCCGAGGGGCGGAGCCACTCCGAGTCCCATCTGTTGGAGTTCCGCACCGGGGCCGCCCGCATCGCGCTGCAGGCGGAGGCGGGGGCGGGGTGGGAGCTGGGCCTCGCGATCGTGCCGGTCGGGATCACGTATTCATTCAAGGAGCGGGCCCGGACGGCGGTCGCGGTGCGCTTCGGGCGCGCCTTCCGGTGCGTCGACCTGAAGGAGGCGTACCGCGAGGACCCGGCGGCGGCGGCGCGGGCGCTCACCGAGCGGATCGAGGCGGGCATCCGCGCCCGGACCCTCAACTTCGTTCATCACGAGGACCGGGAGTTGGTGGAGGTGGCGGAGCAACTCTACGTGCGCGAGTCGCGCTGGGTCGCGTGGCGGGCCCGGGAGGCGCTGGGCACCCGGTTTCCCCGCCTGCAGCGCTTCGCCGCCGCGCTCGAGTGGATCCGGCGGGAGGCCCCCGGGGAGCACTGCGAGCTTCGGCGCAAGGTGCGGCGCTATGCCGCCATGAATGCGCGCCTCGGGGCGGGGGAAGGGGACGTGCCGCCCCGCTTCGGCGTCGTGCCGGTCGCTCGCTACATCGCCGTGCGGGGAACCCTGCTGCTGCTGGGGGTGCCCTTCGCCGTGGCGGGAACCCTGTTGTGGATGCCGGTCTCGCGGCTGGCGGGCTTTGCTGTCCGGCGCCTGCGGCCCTACTCGGAGGTGACGGCGACCTACAAGCTTGTGGCGCTACTTGGCGGGGTGGTTGCGGCCTGGGTGCTGTGGGCATTCGTGGGGTATGTCGCGGGCGGGGGCTGGGCGGCCCTCGGCACCGCGCTGGTGGCTCCGCTGTGCGGCTACGTTGCCATCCTGTGGATGGAGCTGGCCAGGGAGGTGAATGAGGACACGGTCCTGTTCCTCAAGCTTCAGGGGCGGCCCGATGTCCGGATCCGCTTCGCCCGGATGCGCCGGGAGCTGGTCAAGACCTTCCGGCGGCTGGAGAGGCGGTGGGAGGGGGAGTCGCCCTATTCGGAGGACGGTGGCAGCGTTTCGGCCCCGGAGAGTGCCGAACGGGGGTGACTTTGGGTGGGGTGGTCAGCCTCACGGCGCCTCGGCCAGCGCCCCCGATCCCGGTCTCTTCGATCAGGGATTCCAACACGCCCTGGACCGCGTTGATTCCGGTCTCCGAGCCGAAAGCGTCAGGCGCGGGACACCTCGCACTGCGCATGCACCGCAGAACCGGCATCTCACGAAAGGCTTGCCACGGGTAGCATCTTCCCGTGTCCCATGTAAGAATGGGTCGCGAAAGGCGCTGAATCCGGCACGACGGAGTTCAAAGGATGCGCCCGAGGAACCCGCACTTGGAGGAGTTTCGGACACAATGGCCGCCGTAGAGAGAAGACCGCTGGAAGTCGCATCTCGACGTGTCGTACAGGACGCCAAGCTGGCGATTCGAGATGTCTACGATGCAATCGTCGAACTCGTCACTAACGCCGACGATCGGTACCAGATCCTCGGGACCGATGGCCGGGTCGAGATCGAACTCGGCAGGCAAGGGAAGGGCCGACCGTCGATTCTGCGCGTGCGGGATTTCGCCGATGGCATGACTACCGGTCAGATGAACCGCAAGCTGGGGCGGATCGGCGGGCGTGTCAGCGGCTTGGAGGAAGGCTTCGCGGTACGTGGGACCAACTCGCGCGGGGCGAAGGACATCGTGGCGCTGGGCAAGGTGACCTTCGAATCGATCGCGGGTGACGACCGCATGCACACCTGCCGCATCTTCCCGAATGTACCGGGACCTGATCGCGGACAACGGACGGTCCGCGCTGGCGAGCTAGTTCCCGTCCGTTTTCTGTCGTCGGAGGGGCTCAATGCCGCAAAGGATTCGGTGTTTCTTGGGGTGGGAAGACGGTTTTGGGGAGTAAAGGGGCCGATGAGACGGGTTTCCGCCGTGGCGGGCCGTCAAAGTGGCCTTTTCTCCAGAGTCGGGGGATGCGAAGCCAGCCGGTTCGGCCGAACCGGGACAGGCGGGTGCCGCAGAAGCGGCCCGTTGCCAGTTCACACTGGCTTCAACTTCAATTTGCGACGCGCGATCACCCACAGATTGTGCGTGACGACGGCCGACCAGACATAGGCCCGGAAGTGTTCCAGCCCGCGCCAGTTGCTGGAACGAGCGCTATACGGGTGCACCCGCGTACGGCAGCGCGTGGGAATCGGGCGATTGTGATGATCGGGTGTCGCGCGGTGGCAGTTGGGTGGATGTGCCGGGAAGAGTTCGTTCGGCCAGCCGCTCCCGGGACCCGAAGCAATCCCAGCTAAACTAAGCTAGCGACCGGCGGCTTCCGCGTGGTCGGGATCATCAACTGAGTGCATGACCGTCGGACGCGCATCCGCCTGGAGGGAGGCACCATGGGAGTGATGAGAGCAATACGAGACAGCCGCCGGATCGTGACGCTGCTGGCCCTCGCCCTCGCCATCGCCGCCACCTCCCTCCCCGCCGCCGCCACCTCCCTCCCCGCCGCCGCCCAATCCGGTTCGGAAGCGGTCGTCTGCGTCGGGAGCGAGAGGCGAACCCTCGCGACCAACCCGATCCGCAGGGTCTACACGGAGGACATGGAGATCGTGTACCGGATCGGGGCGGACATCGGCCAGCGCGACCAGGTCGAGCGCGATCTCAGCTCGGAACTCGGCTCCTATCCCGAGGTGTGGTGCGCTTGGTCCGATCCCGGGGACGATCACGCCATGATCATCAGCTACACAGGCGTCATCCGTCAGGATCTGACCGTGGACCCGGAGGACCCGAGGTTCCAGGCTTTCAGCGTGGGCTTCGGCACGGACTTCGATGCGGCCGAATCCCAGGCGACGACGATCAACCAGCGCTTCAGCAGCCGGAACGACGGCAGCGGATTCGAAGTGCTGTTGAGGGAGACGTGGGGTGTTGCGGAGGCCGCCGGAGCAAAGGTCAGTACATCGGAGCCCAACCAGCCGGAGGGACGAATCTGCAGGGAGGTCTATTCTCCCGACTCGTGCTGGATGGAGCTGGCCGACCGCCCCGGATGCTACGTGTGGAATCCTAATCCCCGGGAGAATGTGACGGTAACGTGGAGCGGCGGGTGTTCGAATGGCCTCACCCAAGGAAACGGAGATGTCAACTGGTACCAAGACGACGAACTCATTCAGATCTGGGAGACGCGTCTTCAGGGGGGACGCGCCGATGGCCCTTTTGTTCAGCGCTACGGGGATGGGGTGCTTGAAGCAGAGGGCCAATACGTGAATGGCGAGCAGCACGGCACATGGACCGTTCTCTCGCAGGACGGACAGGCGGGTCTCCCGGGCCGGAGTTCCTTTGCCGCGCCTCTTCGAGGACGCGATCGACAAGTAGGTCCCTACGTGAACGGGAAGCGCGAAGGCACTTGGACCTTGTACTGGGGGGAGGGCGAGGTGGGCCGAGAGGTAGGTCCCTACGTGAATGACGAGCGTCACGGCACTTGGACCGGATACGACCAATCCGGCAATCGGCTGGGGACGATACGGTACGAAAACGGTAGACGTGTCAGTGGGTTCGATGGCCCGGTTGTGCTGAAGCAGTCCTCCTACAATGGCTTCCGGAGTGGTACGGAGGCACTTCCGCCGGTTCCGAGGCATCAATTGAGCACCCAGTCCGCCAGACGCGGATTCGCTTGGAGGATGGCGCCATGCACGTAACCAGGGCCGCGGCTGCCAACTATCCACATTGACTATTCTTCAGCTTTGCCGTCGCCTTGGGCGTATAGACCACCAACTGAACAGTTCGCTCGAGTGTGGTTGTCTCCCCGGCTCCACTCTTCTGGAGGTATGAATACGCATGGCAATGCCCGCGGTACTCGATACTTCCGCGTTTCTGGGGACGATCAAGTACTTCATTACGAAGCTGTTCAATGCCGAAGGCTATCAACGCGTGAAAACGTCCCCAACTGTCCGCAGCTTGCGCACTAGTCGCGTTACGATTATCAAGTCCACCCACGCATTTGTTGTCGAGCAGAGCAATGGTGGCATAGTCGTCTTTCAGGTAACCACGGTTCCTGAGGTCCCGCACAGTAACGCACCATTCAATCTCTTCACCTGCGCTATCGACAGTCATCATCACATGTCGGCGGAACAACCAATGCGGCGCGCTCTGGGTCTCCGAGTTGATCTCTAGGCCATCTGAGCCAGCCCCGTTGATCACAACCATGTCAGGACGCGCGCCATCCTGTGGGCGGATCAAAAAGATGAAAACGTTGTCATCGACGACTCTAGGAGAGACTATATCAATACCTGCACCCACTGACACTCGCGGCTTGGCGGATGTATCCGTCCGGTATTTCACAATGTATGCCGGCCAAAGCATGGTAACCAACCACCCCGCTCCGCTAAGCAGCGCCAATGGTAGTGCGATCCGCGTCTGATCCAACAAACCAGGCCCACGGCGGTTGATGGCTTTGCCGAGGGTAGTTATGATCGCAACTAAAAACACAATCATCAACCCGATGACGACCTCTTCGATCCCACCGCGAGAAAGGTTTAGGATTGTGGACCGTGGGTGAAGGAATACCCAGTACCAATAGATTTCGAATATCAATAGTCCACCCGCAAGCGAACTCATCATGATGCACCCAAGGCGAAAACGGAGTGTGCGTTGGGTGCTCTCGGAGGCTTTGCAGGGTATTGACTCTTGTTCCATGCTTTTCTCAGAAGCGCTAAAGAAACACCGTGGTGCGCGTCTAAAGGCCTTCCAAAGGCGCAGGTCGAATAATTAGCGTCGAAAGGCGAAAATCCCCAGTTTTCCCGTTATTGTAGGACGTTGCAAAGATGCGATATGTCCCTCCAGTATCAGCCGAGAGTTCGATCTGGGCGTTTGTGCTGAGGAGAATACCGGCGTCATCATTGGCGAAGAGGTCACCTTGGGGCGACAAGATAAGAAGATATGCGTCGAAGTCATCCGACTCCATTGTTATGGATAGAGAGTGGGACCGCTCCATCGAGAGCGACCAGGCTTGGAGATATCGGTCGTTCAGGAACTCGTCATCGGAGGTAAGAGTACCTACTACCTGCTCTCCGAGCATTAGCTGACGGTCGTTGGAGATGGGCAGCTCAGCCACACGATCGCCGAAGTCGTCAAATAGTGTACCGGCGATCACGGCATTGTCGCATCCAGGGCGGACAGCAATGGAATAGGCGCCGTCGCCGGCGAACAGGGCGGAGGCAACGACACGATACGTACCAGGACGGGGTGCGGTAAAGCACACCCGAGCGTTAAAGCCGTCACCACTGTCGTCGTCAGTTAGAGTATATGTGTCGGTAGTCCTTGGGGTGAACACCGAGCGAAGGCCAGAGCCAAGAACGTAAAGATAGGCGTCGAAATCCGGGGAGCGGAGGTCAACCTGGAATGTGTCAGGAGTAGGAATGTGGATAAGCCATGCAGCAGCTCGTCGATCGGGAGGCAGCAAGTAGTCTCTTCTTGTCAAACGACCGGGAATGTCCTGATTGAATCCGAGCGTACCACGAGGGGGGAGTAAGAAGAGAATGGAAGGATCTATGAGGGGTTCCTCCTGCGAGGCGAGAGAGGTGAAGGAAAAGGGCAAGGTGGCTAGGAGAAGGCATAGAGCCGTGCTATGGGAAGTTGGGGCGAGGCGGAGATGTAGGCGTGGGCGAGTGCGGGATGCGTTGTCGGAGGGAGGAAGAGGGACGGGAAAGTGGCGCCGCTCTCGGCGGTGCCTTGGGTGGTGAGCGGTCGAAGACAAGAGCGTGCTCCTAGATGCGTGGTGGCTGTCTTGCATGTATTGGCATGGTGTAGTGACGTGGCGAGGTTGGGCAATCGCTGAACACCCTGCCTCGCCGAGGGAGCGCCTACGCTGCAGCCCTGGCCGCGTTCGTGGCTGAGGGCCGTGTTAGGGGCGACGGGTCCGGCTGCGTCGTGCCGGTGGGGGTATCCAAGGTTGGACGGTTCGTCCGGGTCGACGCGCGCGCCGAGACAGTGGGAAGTTACCGTCGGATTGTCGTTTGGAATGCGCCCAAGCGTAGTAGGGATGTATACCGCCCATCCACACATCCTCCAGCACGGTAACCAGCTGGGAAAACTCCTCCCCGTCCACCATCAGCGTTATCCTATACACCCCCGGCTCCGCCACCGGCGCCTGCGGCCCACCAAACCCGCCACCACCGCCTTGGCCTTCCTCCGGCTCATTCCCCCGCAGATCCCACTGCACCCGGTTGATCCCCTCGTGCCCGGTCGCCTCCAAATCCCGGAACACCTCACCGGTCACCACCTCGGTGACCGTCAAACTCACATCCTCCGCATCCACCTCATCCGCCAAGTAGTAATGAATCGCGGTGCCCGGCAGCGCGTTGTCCCCGCGCAGCACCTTGTCGCCCGTCACTGAGCGCGAACGCATCCGGTTCTCCCTCCAGGCTACCGCCTCCCGCGGCTCGAACAGGAACGCGTCCTGCTCCATCACTTCGGGGGTGAGCTGCTGCAGGGGCGTGATGTCGTCCATGACCGTCACGCTCCGGCCGTGCGTCGCCAGCACCAGGTCGTTGTCCCGGGGATGCACCAGCACGTCGTCGATGCGCACCACCGGGAGTCCGGTCATGAAGCGGTGCCAGCTCCCGCCCTCGTCGAGCGAGACGAAGAACTCGAACTCGGTTCCCGCATACAGCAGGTTCCGGTTGCGCGGGTCCTGGCGCACCGTATTTACGTTGCCATATTCCGGCAGATTCGAGGAGATATTCTCCCAGCTGGCGCCATAGTCGCGCGTGACATAGACGTAAGGCCTGAGATCGTCGCTCTTGTGCCCGTCCACGGAGGCGTAGGCCGTGCCCGCGTCGAAATACGAGGCCTCGACTCTTGAGACGTAGTGGCTCCGGGTCCCTCCGGGGATGTTCTCTCCCACCTCGGTCCAGCTGGCGCCGCCGTCCCGGCTCACCTGGATGTTGCCGTCGTCGGTGCCCACCCACAGGAGTCCCGGCACCAGCGGAGACTCGGTCAGCGACACGATCGCGCTCCAGGCGCTCACGCCGTCGTTGCGCGAGAGGATGCACTCCTGGCCACGGTCCATCTGGTTGCAGCGGGGCAGGGCGTTCGACCGGCCCATGATCTCCACCAGATCGCGGTCAACGTTCTTCGACAGGTCCGGGCTCATCGTCCACGTCTCGCCCCGGTCCATCGACCTGAAGAGCCGGTTGCCCCCCGCGTACACCACGTCGGGATTGTGGGGCGAGAGGATGAAGGCCGTGTTCCAGTTCCAGCGGATCTCCGTGTCCTGGTCCGGCATGGGTACGATGTTCGACGAGGGATTGTTCTCGCTCGGCACCCGCGGCCGGATGCTGACCTGCTCGCCGGTCGCGAGGCTCAGGCGCCGGATGTTGCCGTTCTGGGACTCGGAATAGACGACGGTGTGGTCGGTGGGATCGACGGCGGTGTAGAAGCCGTCCCCGCCTCCGACCCGGTACCAGTCCTCGCTCAGGATCTCCCCGGTCCGGACCGCGCTCGGGCCGCACCAGCTGCCGTTGTCCTGGAGCCCGGTGCACACGAAGTACGGGCGCCGCATGTCCACGCTCGCGTGGTACGGCTGGCCCACGGCCCAGCGCCGGAGCGCCTCCCAGTTCTCTCCCTGGTCGTAGCTGACGTCAACCGAGCCGTCGTTGCCGATCACCAGGTGGTCGCCGTCCGCGGGGTTGATCCAGAAGGCGTGCTGGTCCACGTGCCCGTAGCCGTCCAGCACCTCGAAGGTGCGCGCGCCGTCGCGCGACTTGTGCACCCTCTGGTCCACGACATAGACGATGTCGGGGTTCGTCGGATCGACCCGGATCTGGCTGAAGTACATCGGGCGCCCGTTCTCGTTGCTGCGGAACTCCCAGCTCATGCCCTTGTCGTCGGAGCGCCAGATACCGTTGTACTCGGGATCGGGAGGGAGAGGCTCGTCCTCATCGTCCAGGCGCTCCCACTCGGCCCTTTCTTCATCCGAGAGAGGGGCTTCGCGGTCTGCGGCGACTTCGATCTGGGCGTAGACGACGTCGGGATCGGCCGCGGTCATCGCCAGCGCGACGCGCCCCATGGTGCCGCCCGGCAGCCCGTTGCCGCTCAGGCGGCTCCAGCTCTCGCCGCCGTCGTCGGAGCGCCAGATGCCGCTTCCGGGACCTCCGCCCACGAAGCAGCACGCCGTCCGGCGCCGCTGATAGGTGGCCGCGAAGAGCGTGTTGGGGTTCGATGGATCGATGACCAGGTCGGTGGCGCCACTGTCCTCGTCCACGTAGAGGACCTTGTTCCAGGACCGGCCCCCGTCGCTGGTCTTGAAGACGCCGCGCTCCGGGTTCGGGCCGAACAGCCGGCCGTTGGCCGCGACCCAGGCCACGTCCGCGTCGTCGGGATGTGCGACGATGCGCGCAATGGATTGCGTCTCGCGCAGCCCCATGTGGGTGAAGGTCTCGCCGCCGTCGTCGGACTTGTAGATGCCCTCCCCGAACGACGAACTCTGCCGGTTGTTGGCCTCGCCGGTGCCGACCCAGACGACGGCCGGGTTCGATGGCGCGATTGCGAGCGCGCCCACCGAGTGGGTTCCGTAGCTGTCGAAGACGGACTCGAACGTGGTCCCGTTGTTGGTCGTCTTCCACAGGCCGCCGGTCGCGAAGCCCACGAAATAGGTGTGCGGGTCGCCGGGATGCACCGCCAGGTCGTCGACACGTCCGCCCTGCCCGTACGGGCCGATCGAGCGCCACGAGAACGCGCGCAGCAGCGGGTGGTCGGACGCGTTGACGGTGGCCGCGGCGTCCTGGGCCAGCCCGTCGCCGGGCAGCAGGACCACGGGAGCGACCAGCGCCAAAAACAGAACCAGCGAGCGCACGGGGGTCAGCGAGTGTACAGAAGAGAGCCGGGTGCCGGACATGACGACCTCTCGGGCTAAAGGCAAAGCAGCGGGTACGAGGCGTCTTTCTAGAGTAGGGCGATCGGGCTCATCCGGCCATTTCTCGCATCGCATCCCGGGGAAACAAATGGTATCTTCGCCGGCAGCCCCCGGACAACGCGACAAGAGAGCCCGCCCTTGCCCCTCCGCACCCCCCTCGTCGTGCTCGCGCTGGTGGCCCTGGTCGTGCTCGTCGTGCGGCTGCCGTCCTCGGACGAGTCGGCGGGCTATCCGGACGCGAGCCGCGAAATCCGTCACGTGATCCCCTGGCGGGCCGGCGGAGGCACCGACACCGCCATGCGCGGCTTCATGAGGTGGTTCGAGCAGGAGATCGGGGTCCAGGTGGTCACCGAGAACGTGCCGGGAGGGCTGAGTTCGGTCGGCCTGACCGTGGTGCAGAACGCGCCTGCGGACGGCTACACCCTCGGGACCATGACCTACGACGCGCTCACGGTCCAACTGCTCGGTCTCGCGCCAGTGGACTGGAGGTCGCTCGAGCCGGTGTGCATGGTGACCGAACATCCCAGCGCCCTCATCGTCCCCGCGGAGCGATGGGCTGACCTGGCGGCCTTCCAGGCCGACGCGCGCGCCAACCCGGCCACCATCGCCGTCGGCAACGTGGGACAGAAGGGGGTGTGGCACCAGCACGCCGCAGCCATGGAGCAGGCGATGGGCATCCGCTTGCGGCACATCCCTTACGAGGGCGGCTCCGGTCCGCAGATCGGCGCCATCCTCGGAGAAGAAGTCGACGCCATCGTGTCCAGCCTCCCCGGGTCGATGTCCTACGTGCGTAGCGGCGAGCTGCGGGTGCTCGCGTTGATGGCGCCCGAGCGAAGTCCGCTGGTGCTGGACGTGCCCACGTTCGGCGAACTCGGCTACGAGTTGGAGTATGGGAGCTTCCGGGTGCTGGTGGCGCCGCCAGGTACGCCCGACGATCGGGTCGTCGCCCTGGAGAGCGCGTGCCAGGCCGCAGCCGAATCTCCCGATTTCCAGACCTGGGCTCGCGCCGGAGCCGTGGGCGCGACGTGGCTCGGACGGGCAGCGGTGCGCAGCTACCTGGCTGAGCTCGCCCCCAGGGTCGAAGGGCTGCTTGCTGCCCTGGAACGCCCGTGACGAGTGTTGTACGCCGCAGGGGGTGGAAGGCACGAGTCGAATGGTCTTCCGCAAGCTACCGGGGATGTGAGAAGGCGATGAAACGCCGTCTTACCACGCCCGCAGATCGCGTCAACCGCAAGAAGCCCCTCCTGGCCGCATTGGAGGCCCCTTGAACGGCGGCCAGGCTCTGGTGGGTGTCCTCGAACAACTCGGCGTCAGCACCATCTTCGGTCTGTGCGGCGATACGTCGCTTCCGTGGTATGAAGCCCTCGCCGCCTCCCGCCAGATCCGCCACGTCCTCACCCGCGACGAACGCAGCGCCGCCTTCATGGCCGATGCCTACGCCCGGCTGAGCGGCAGGGTAGGGGTATGCGAGGGCCCGAGCGGCGGCGGGGCCACCTACATCCTGCCCGGGGTCGCCGAAGCCAACGAGTCCTCCGTGCCGATGGTGTGCATGACCTACGACATCGCCACTACGGAACGGGGGAAGGGCACACTGACGGATCTCGACCAGGCCGCCCTGTTCGCGCCCGTCACCAAACGCGTCTTCTCCCCCCGCACCCCCAAAGACCTGCCCCGCATGACGCGCGCGGCCTTCCGGGCAGCCTCCAGCGGCAGCCTGGGCGCCTGCCAGATCGCCCTCCCCCTCGACACCCAGGCAGGTTCGGTCCCCGGCTCCGCCGTTCACGGCGATGCGGGCTACAGCCGCTACCCCGCCACGCGCGTCTCCCCCCGCCCCCACGAGGTCCGCGCGGTCGCGCGCGAACTGACCGGCAGCCGGCGTCCGCTGATCGTCGCGGGGGCCGGCGTTGTGCGCTCGGGCGCCTGGAACGAGCTGGGACAACTCGCGCGCACCCTGGGCGCCTTCGTGGCTACCTCCATTTCGGGCAAGGGGAGCATCGCCGAGACCGACCCGCTCTCCCTCGGGGTCATCGGAAGCAACGGCGGGCTGCCCTGGCGGCATGATCTGGTGCGCAGGGCCGACGTCATTTTCTATGTGGGGTGCGGCACCGGGTCCGTGACTACCGAAAAGTGGACCCTCCCCCGCCCGGGCGACGCGCGCATCCTGCAGCTTGACGCCGATCACAACGTCCTCGGGCGCAGCTATCCGCTCGCCGCGGGCATGCGCGCCGACGCGCTGGAGGGTCTCGCCGCCGTCACCTCGGAAGTCTACGGCCTGCATGCGGCGGGCCCCCGGCTCGACCCCGCCGAGATCGAAGCGGGCCGCCGTGCCCACGACGACCGGGTGGCGGCGTTGTTCGCATCGGACGAGCGTCCCATCCGGCCCGAACGATTTCTGACGGAGCTGCTGCCGCGCTTGCCAAAGCGCGCCATCATCCTCGCCGACCCCGGCACTCCGTGTCCCTACTTCTCCGCCTACTGGCGCCTTCCCCGCGCCGGCCGCTGGTTCGCCAGCCCGCGCGCCTTCGGGGCCCTGGGATACGCGCTCCCCGCAGTGGTCGGCGCCTACTACGCCCGCCCCGACGCGGGCCGCGTGATCGGCGTCATGGGCGACGGCAGCTTCGGAATCTCGGCCGGGGAGCTCGAGACCCTGGTGCGCCTGAACCTCCCCGTCACCCTCATCGTCTGCAACAACGCCGGCTATGGCTGGATCAAGGCAGGTCAGAAGAGCCGCGGCAGCGACTACTTCTCAGTGGACTTCCAGGATTCCGACCACGCCGCCATCGCCCGCGCCTACGGCCTGAGGGCGCGCCGGGTAGAAGATCCCGCCGAACTGGGCGCAGCCGTCCAGGAGGCGCTCACCGCCCCCGGCCCGTTCCTCTTGGATGTCGTCACGCAGCCTCTCGAGGAAGCCAACGCCCCGGTCTCCAAGTGGATCGCGTGAGCCAATGGATCGCGTGAGCGAGCTGATCGCGTGAACGAAGAAAGGGCCGGGTCCGACAGGGAAGGGCGCGCATCTCCGCGCACCGACCTGACCTCCAGCGGCTCCCGAAGGCTCTTTTGTCCGCCAGATAATGCCAATGGTGGCGGACAAAAGAGGGGCGAGAGGGGGATATCCAGGTACGCTAGTCGTCATGGCTTCGAAATAACCCTCTTTGTCCTCGCGCTGGTCTACGGCTTCGGAGCGCGCGGGCTCACGGCCTCCGGAGATCCGGGCGTTGCGCTCGTGCCCATCGGCCTTGCCGCCGCCTTGGCCCTGCTGTCGGCAGGCATCGCCTTCTCCGAATGGAGGAAGCAACGCCGAGGGCGTGGTTCGGACACCAACCGTAGCGAGCCCGATTCGTCACCGGCGGCAGAGCCGGATCCGGTGGAATCGGCTGCGGCCACGGCCCAACAACCCGATCGCGGCAGCGAAGCCAAGGCTGGCCCCGGTGAAGTCCATTTTCTTCAGCGCCCCGGCTCGGCCCGCGCCTGGTCCGTCGTCGGGCTCACCATCCTCTACGCCGCCCTCTTCCAGACCCTCGGCTATGTCCTGGCGACCCTGCTCTACACCGCGGCCGTCGCGGAACGCTTCGGAGCCCGACGCCGCACGATTCTCGTCCTGACCCCCTGCGTCACCCTCCTCATCTTCGTGCTCTTCCGGGTCATTCTGGGCGCGCGCCTGCCGGGAGGTCTCCTCGGATGAATACCGAGAGCCAGACCGAACGCGTGCGCCTGAACGGGGCCGACCCACCCATCCCGCGGCGCGACGCGAACTCCGCCCAGGCCGAACGCCTCGACGACCGCGCGGGCGGGCTCGCCCCATGAGCCTCGAAGTCCTCCTCGACCCGACCCTGCTCCTCTCCCTGGTGGCCGGCTCCCTCCTGGGCATTGCCATCGGCGCCATCCCCGGCCTCACCGCCACCCTGGCCATCGCGCTGCTGCTGCCGCTCACATATCAGCTCTCAGCCGCGAGCGCGATCGTGATGATGATCGGGATCTTCACGGGCGGCCTGTACGGCGGCTCCATCGCGGCCATCGCGCTCTGCATCCCCGGGGCCCCCGCGAGCGCGATGACCATGCTCGATGGTCACGCGATGGCGCTGCAGGGCCGCACCGGCACCGCCATCGGCATCGCCACCTTCAGCTCCGTCGTTGGCGGCCTCGCCGGGGGTGTGGTCCTGGTGCTCTTCAGCCCGCAGCTGGCGCGCATGGCGCTCCGCTTCCAGTCCCCGGAGATGTTCGCCCTGGTGGTGCTGGCGCTGGTCGCGGTCGCCACAGTCTCGCGCGAGTCGCTCACCAAGGGGATGGCGGCCACCGTGATCGGCCTGATGCTCTCCACCATCGGCATCGACCCGCTGGTGCCGGTGCCGCGCTACACCCTGGGCTCGGTGAACCTGCTGGTCGGCCTCCCGCTGATCCCCGTGGTGATCGGCATCTTCGCCCTCACCGAGCTGTTTCATCAGGCAGGCCAGCCCCCGTCACAGGCCCACGAACACCCGTCCGACAGCTCGGACGGCGTCTTCGACTGGTGGCGCGAAGTGCGGCGCGTCGGATGGAAGCCGTTCGTGAAGAACTCGCTGATCGGCACCTCGGTCGGGGCCCTGCCCGGGGCCGGCGCCGCCATGGCCGCCTTCCTGGCCTACAGCGAGGCCCGCCGCAGTTCGCCCCATCCGGAGCGCTTCGGAAAGGGCGCTCCCGAGGGCATCGTTGCCCCGGAGGTGGCCAACAACGCCGTGACCGGAGGCGCCCTCATTCCGCTCCTCGCGCTAGCCTGAATTTCTCAAAGCAATAAGGTGGCACCGGCCTCCGGGGACTGTTAAGTTTATGTGGGCCAATAACTTGACAGTGACCAAACCGGAGGACCGATGCCGACACAGTGTAGACCCGTTTCGTTCGGATTTCAAGGGTGCGGGGGCAGGAAGGTGATGGCCGCGTTCGACGGCGGCTCGATCACCTCGAACGGGGGAGCCCTGTTGCTGCGGGGGACCGACCGCTCGATTGGGCTGTTCGACCGGGTGGCCGCCTGCTTCACGGACCGGCGCGATCCGCGTCTGACGGAGCACTCGGTGCGCACGCTGGTCGCGCAGCGCATCACCGGCATCGCCCTGGGATACGAAGACCTCAACGACCACGACTTCCTGCGGCACGATCCCCTGCTGGCCCTGTTGTCCGGCAAGCTCGAGGGAGGGCGCAAGGGCTGCGCGGCGCTGGCGGGCAAGAGCACGCTGAACCGCCTCGAGCACGCACCCGGGGACGGGAGGTCGGAGCGGTATCACAGGATCGCCCATGACCCCGAGGCGCTCCAGGCGTTGCTCACCGAACTGTTCATCGAGTCCTGGCCGGGACGGTTGCCGCCGTCGCGGCTCGTGCTCGACATCGACGCGACGGACGACAAGGTGCACGGCCGCCAGGAGGGCCGCTCCTTCCACGGCTACTACGGCCACCACTGCCTCCTGCCGCTCTACATCTTCTGCGGCAAGCACCCGCTGTGCGCCGTGCTCCGGCCGGGCAACTCCGGCGCCGCTTCGGGCGCGACCGAAGCGCTCGCCCGCATCGTCGCCCGGCTGCGCCGCCGGTGGCCCGGGCTCGGCATCCTGGTGCGGGCCGACTCCGCCTACGCCCGCGAGGAACTGCTGGCCTGGTGCGAGGACAACGGCGTGGACTACGTCATCGGCGTCGCCCGCAACGCCCGGCTCGCCCGGAGAATCGCGCCGGAACTCCTCGCCGCCCGGGTCGAGTCACGGGGCCGCGGCCGCCCGGCCCGCATCTACGAGGAGTTCGTCCACTCCACCCGGAGGAGCTGGTCCCGCTCGCGCCGCGTCATCGCCAAGGCCGAGCATCTGCCCGGCAAGCCCAACCCCCGCTTCGTCGTCACCTCGCTCCCGGAGACCGTCTCCCCCCGGACCGTCTACGAACGCGTGTACTGCCCCCGGGGCAACGCCGAGAACGCCATCAAGGAGCAGCAGCTCGATCTGTTCGCCGACCGGACCTCCGCCACCCGCTTCCCCGCCAACCAGCTCCGTCTCCTCTTCTCCGCCTTCGCCTCCATCCTCATGGCCGCGCTGCGCCGCGCGCTCTGCGGCACCGGCCTGGCCCGCGCCACCGCCGGCACGCTGCGCCTGAAGCTCCTCAAAATCGGAGCGCGCGTGATGGTCTCGGCGCGCAGGGTCAAGGTCGCCATGGACTCCGCGCATCCCTCCGCCTCCGCCTTCGCCCGCGTCCACGCCCGATTACCCGGGTAGAAACCGCCACCCCCGGACCGTGACTCCCGCCGCTTCCCCGCGGCGGAGGGACCGGTCTGCCCGCTCGCCCCGCCGGGATCCGCCACCGCCGCGCACACCCCTCCCCGGGCGCCTCTCCGCCCCGCATCCGACTATGACGGCCCGATATCTCGCCTCATAATGGCCCCGCCACTCGCGACGGCTCGCCAAGTCGCCCGCCCAACCACCGCCAACCGGCTCGTGTGAGAAATCCGGGCTAGGCATCCCCGGCGACGCGGTGACGGCCGTGATCCTCGGCGGACTCGTCATCCACGGCATCACCCCCGGCCCCCAGCTCTTCACCGAGGCCGCAGATCTCATCGCCCCACTCTTCACGGCTTATTTCGCCAGCTATCTGCTGATTCTGATCTTCGGCCTGACGCTGCTTCCGTTCTACGCGCGCATCACACGCGTGTCGAAGAGCGTCCTCTTTCCCGCCATCGCCCCGCTGGCAGTGGTCGCGGCGTTCACGTCGGAACGAACCACCTTCGCCATCTACGTCGCCGTAGGCATCGGCGTCCTCGGCTACGTCCTGCGGCGCCTCGGCTACCCGGTGATCCCCGTGCTGCTCGGCCTCATCCTGGGACCCATGCTGGAATCCAACTTCCGCCGCGCGCTGATCCTCTCGGAGGGAGATCCCCTCATCTTCATCTCATCGCCCATCAGCGCCGGCCTGCTCCTGGCTGCCGCGGGCTTCCTCCTCTATGTCGTGCGGGGACAGCGCAAGACGAGCACGTAGCCTCGCCCAGCTACAACGTTGGCACTGCGTCGTCCCTGTCGAGAGCTGCGATCCCGGTCAAGGCAATCGGCGGACGGTCGGGGAATTCCGCCACCAGGCGCAAGGTGCCTCCCATCGCCTCGACATAGCCTTTGAGTGTCGAAATCAGCAGGTCGCTACGCCTTTCGAGACGGGACACGTTTTCCTGGTTGATTCCGAGCTCCCTTGCTACCCGTACCTGCGTCTGGTGCCGTGCCTTGCGGAGGTCCCTGAGCGACATTTCTTCTGCGATCAATGCCTTCGCCCGTTTCTCGACCTTCACCCGGCGAGCCGGGGGCAGTTCATCCAGTCTCTTGGCCAAGCT
Source organism: Longimicrobiales bacterium (assembly GCA_965225805.1). Lineage (GTDB taxonomy): Bacteria > Gemmatimonadota > Gemmatimonadetes > Longimicrobiales > Gaopeijiaceae > BD2-11. Next base: position 3,580,674 of record OZ245327.1, on the reverse strand, counting down.
GGTCATGATGTCCTCCTCTCATCGCGTAGGGGGTCGGAAGCGGAGTTCCTTCATGTTTGCGTGCCGCGATCCATTCAGAGTGTCCACTCTCGGCCGGCCCAGCGCCGGTCCGAACACCTCAAGGAGCTTCACGCCCCAGACGGATCCGGCGCCCGCTCCCGGTGGAAATCCGTGACCGCCTGGTACATGGCGATGACCGCGAGCAGCCGCTCTTCTCCGAAAGGCGGCGCCCCCAGCGTGGCCCCGCGTGGCACCCGCGCCCCGGTGGTCTCGTCGGTGTCGAATCCGATCGGCGCGCATGCTAGGGGCAGTCCAACCCCGTCGAATGCCCCGGTCCCGCCCGCGACGACGACATCGCACTGGTTGAAGAGCTGCGTGACGATGCGGTGGCGCAGGAGGTTTCGCGCCTGCTGGACCTTCACGTAGGTGTCGGCGCTCTGAAGCATGCCGTTGAGGAAGCGCGGCAGGCGGTCGGCGAAGTTGCGCACGTCCTCTCGCAGGTGCTCGATGAAGAACGCGGTGGGGTCGCCGTGGGAGCCGCCCAGGGGCGGTGATGTCAGCACCTCCCAGTCGTCCGGAAGGGTCACATCCGGCACGATGCGCACTGCCGCGTTGCGCTCGATCTCGGCGAGGAAGTCGCGCCTGAGCTGGTTCACCCGCTCGTTGTCGTCCTCGAGGTACCCGGGCCAGACGCCGACCCGGGTGGGCCAGCGCACGCGCGGCCGGTCACCCCCGAACGGTGTGGCCGCCAGGGCGTAGTTGGGGGGTGCGGGAAGGCCGAGGGTTCGAGGATCGCGCGGGTCGGGCTGGGCGCACACCTGAAGCAGGATGGCCGCGTCCATGGCGTCGCGCGCCATCACGCCGACATGGTCGCGCGTGTAGCTAAGCGGAATGATTCCGTGCAGGGAAATGCGCCCGAAGGTAGGCTTGATCGCGGTCAGCCCCTGTGAGTTGGAAGGTCCGATGACCGAGCCCCCCGTCTGCGTCCCCAGGCCGGCGACGGCGAGGCGGGCCGCCACCGCCGTGCCCGTCCCCGACGAGGACCCCGACGGGCTGTAGCGCACGTCGTCGGGAGTCCAGGCGTTTCGCGTCGTCGGGGTTGTGGTTCCGTATACGCGCGCCCTGCCCCCGGCGAGGTTGCCCATCTGCGCCTTGCCCACGACGAGACCGCCCGCCGCGCGCATCAGGGAGACGGCGGTGGCGTCGTAGTCCGGCTGGAATCCCTCGAAAACCAGCGATCCGCCCTCGGTCAGCAGATCCGCGGTGTAGTAATTGTCCTTGGGCGCGAGGCACATGCCCCTCAACGGCGCGCGCCGTTCATCGGCGGGCGTCCGGGCCAGCTGCGCGAGAAGCGTTTCGCGTGACGGCCGGTCGGCGTACGCCTGATATGTGCCGTCAAAGGCCTCGATGCGGTCGACATGAGCATCGACCAGATCCGCCGGTGCGAGGCCGCCGGCGCGGATCAGGGTCATCGACTCGGACATCGTGAGCTGCGTGAGGTCGTCGACCTCCTGAAGCCTGATGTCCGCGCCGAATGCCTCCGGGGTCACTGCCGGACCGCGTGGGCTGGCGGCGGCCGGCGCGCGCGCAAACAGGGTGCCGGCCGCCGCCGCCGAAGAAACCCACGCCATCCGCTCGAGGAACCAGCGGCGCGAAACCCGCTCGTCCTCGGGCGCGGGGAGACCCGAGCCGCCCCCGCTCACGATCCCTCCTCCTCGGTCCACGCCGTGAAGGGCGCCGGAAAGGCGACCGGGAGATGGAACTGGGGATCGATGTGGAAGTTGGCGGCTTCGACGTCCTGACGGAGGATCGACCTGGCATTGACCAGGAGCCGCTCCTGGTCCATAGGCGCGTCCTCGTCCGATTCCGGAAGCACGGAGATGTCGATTCCGAGGAGCTTGTAGCGCGTCAGGACATAGGTGTTGAGTTCTTCGTCCGTCGGGTCGGGCGGGGTCTGGGGTCTTGGGCGCATGGTTCGGCTCTCCCGTTCCGGGGCTGGGGCGAGGGGGAATGTACGTCGCGGACCCCCTGGCGCTACAGAGGGTCTCCGCCTACCACCCGATCACATAGTCACTCTTCGCCGGACTCACCCCTCCATACATGACCCCGGTCTCCGGGTCGATCATCACCATCTTCACCGCTCCGGCCCCGGAGGTCGCCTGCCGGTAGGGCTGCTGCAGCGGGCTCACCTCCACGCGGTGACCGAGCGCGGCCAGCGCCTCGCCCGCTCCCTGGTAGAGCACCTCCGGCATTGTCAGCATGCCCCGCATGCGGCCCGGATACATCGACGCCCGGAAGGCCGTGCTGGTGACCGTGGGTGACTCCACCGCCTGCTGCACGTTCATGCCGAAGTGCACCACCGCCAGAAACGCCTGCAGCATCGCCTGCGGCTGGTTGTCGCCGCCGGGCGTGTTCCACGCCAGGTAGGGCCTGCCGTCCTTCAGCGCCAGCGCCGGATTGATGGTGTGGCGGGTGCGTTTCCCGGGCTCGAGCACGTTCACGTCGTCGGGCTCGAGTCCGTAGTAGGGCATGCGGTTGTTCAGGAAGTAGCCGCCGCCCTCGACCGCCATCCCGCTGCCGAAGCTCGAGTTCACGCTGTGGGTCACGGAGACCAGATTCCCGAACCGGTCCGCGATGGAGAACGATGAGGTCTCGCCGTCTTCCCGATGGAGGACTTCGGGCCGGGAGACGTCCTGGCGCTCGCTCTCGTACTCCGCGGCCTCTCCCTCCGCCACCGCGGCTATCCGCCTCGGATCACCCGCAGGCGCGACACTCATCGCCCGGTCCATGCGAATGAGTCCGCGCCGCTCGCCCGCGTACTCCTTCGAAAGCAACTCTTCCGTCGGCACGTCACTGAAGCGGGGGTCGGCCACGTAGCGGTTGCGGTCCGCGAACGCCAGCTTCATCGCCTCCGTGACCACATGCACGTACTCGGCGGAGTTGTGGCCCATCGTCTCGAGGTCGAAGCCCTCGAGGATGTTCAGCGCCATCAGCATCACGATGCCCTGCGAGTTGGGCGCGCTCTGATAGACGTCGAGCCCGGCGTAGGTCACCTGGATCGGCTCCGCCGCCTCTGCCTCGTAGGCGGCGAGGTCCTCATAGGTGAGCAGCCCGCCCCGGGCCTCGTAAAAGTCGGCGCTCAGCCGGGCCAGCCGCCCGCGGTAGAAGGCGTCCGCGCCTTCGCGCGCGATCTCCTCCAGCGAGCGGGCCAGGTCTTCCTGCACATACAGGTCGCCCACGCCCAGCAGCCGGCCCTCGGGCATCAGCAGCGCGCGCGACGTGGGATAGGGGGAGATCTTCTCCACGGAGCGCTCATGATGTCCCGCGACCCAGAAGTCGAGTGGGTGTCCCTGGCGCGCGACGCGGATCGCCGGGGCGAGAACCTGCTCCCGCGGCAGGCTGCCGTAGCGCGAGTGGGCCAGCTCGAAGGCTCCCACTGCACCCGGCACGTCCGTCGACAGCGGGCCGGCGCCGGGGATCCCCCCGTGCTCCTCGTAGAACTCTCGCGTCGCGAGCGCGGGCGCGTGCCCCGTGCCATTAACAAAAAGGACACGATCCTCCGCGGCGAGGTAGGCGATCATGAAGGCGTCGCCTCCGATCCCCGCCTGGTGCTGCTCGACGACGCTGGTCATGTAGAAGACCGCCGACGCGGCGTCGAACGCGTTTCCGCCGGCTCTCAGCACCTCTTCGGCCGCGAGAGCCTCCAGTGGATGTTCGGCAGCGATCATGGCCTCGGTTCCGAGGATCACCGGGCGCCAGACGGGACGGTCGGAAGGCTCCTGGGCTCCCGCGGGCGCAGCGCCCACTGCGGCGAGCAGGAGCGCGAACGTAATCGGGGGAATGGCGCGCACGGCGTGCCGGCGGGAGGTGCGGGCGGTGGCGTTCATGGAGGCGCCTCCTGACGGGTTTCGGCGTTGACAGGCCGGCGGATGGATGGATAGTTTCGCTACTGGTGAAGTAGCGCGCGCGGTGCGTGCTCGCTAGAGTTCCCCGCGTCCGGGTGTTAACGATCCCGGCCGCATCCCGAGACAAGGAAGGCTTCGGTGTCCAACGACCAATACGGACTGCTGACCCTGTTTGCCGACGGCGGGCTCATGATGTATCCGCTCGTTCTGTGCTCGCTCATCGCCCTCGGCGTGATGATCGCCAAGGCCTGGACCCTCTGGGCTGCCCACAAGGATACTGCGAAGGCGCTGGCGGAGGTCGACGAGCTGGCCCGCTCCGGGGACATCAACGGCGCCATGGCGGCGGCGGGCTCCAAGCGGGGTCCCGCGTCGGCCATCCTCATGGCCGGGCTTCGGCGTATCAGGGGGCGCGAGGTGGGGGAGGGCGAGATCGAGCAGGCCATCAGCACCGTAGGCACGATCGAACTCAGCTTTCTGGAGCGCGGGCTGGTGGTGCTCGCGACCATCGCCAACGTGGCTCCGCTCATGGGCTTCCTGGGCACGGTGGCGGGGATGATCCTGGCTTTCGCGTCGATCGAAGCCGCGGGGAGCGTGGACCCGACGCTGGTGGCGGGCGGGATCAAGGTGGCGCTCCTCACCACCGCATCCGGGCTCGCGATCGCGATTCCGGTCAACATCGGGTACAACTTCTTCGTCACCCGCATTGACCAGCTGATCGTGGACATGGAGCAGGGCACGCAGGCGATCCTGAACGTCTCCTGGGACCTGGAGACCGCCGGACACCTCACGGTGATCCCCCGAGATCCGATCACTGCGCTGTCCCCGCCGCCGCCTGGCCTCCGTGCCTGATGCGAGCCTGACGGGAACGAAGCGACGACGAAACGGGTAAACCAACGCTTACGCAACAGCCGCGAACACTCCGGCGGAGGGTCGAAGATGGCCGTACTACAGAACAAGAAATCCAAGGTCAGCGACGAGGTTCCCACCTCCTCGATGGCGGACATCGCCTTCCTCCTGCTCATCTTCTTTCTGGTAACCACGGTCTTCCCGAAGGACAGCGGTCTCGCGGTGGTGCTCCCGGAGTCGACGGAGGAGATCGCGGTCAGCCAGCGAAACATCCTGCACCTCTCGATCCTCCCCAACGGCCTGGTGGACGTAAAGCGGGGGGAAAGCACGCAGGTTCAGCAGGTGCGCCCCAATGATGTGGAAGCCATCTGGCGCCAGGGCGTGACCGAGAATCCCAATCTGATCGCCGCCGTGAAGACGCACCCGAACGCGCCGTACAAGTTCATGGTGGATGTCCTCGATGCCCTGCAGACCGCCGGGGCGGAACGTATTTCCCTGCAGCTGCTGGAGGGCTAGCCGATGGGTATCAAGCGTGGCGGGTTCGAGCGCAAGTCCAAGGCTTCCGACGAGATTCCTTCTTCGTCGCTGGCCGACATCGCATTCCTGCTTCTAATCTTCTTCATGGTCACGACGGTGTTCCGCACCAGCAAGGAGCGGCCCATCGAGTGGGCGCAGGCGGAAGCCAGCGAGAAGATCGACGAGAAGAGAGAGGATATCATGCACGTTTGGGTGGAGCGCAACGGCGATGTCTGGGTGAACGACCGCCGGGTCACAATGACCGCTCTGTCCAACATCGTAGGGCCGGCCTACGCGGCATCGGACCGGCGCCTGGTGATTTCCTTGCGCGCCGACACCGACGTGCCTTACCAATACGTTGATCAGGTACAGAAGGAGTTGCAGGAAGCAAACGTGGTCCGGGTCGTATTCGCGACCGAGTTGGAACGCCGCATGACGAGGGAGAGACGATGAGCGACAGCGACTTTCAGCAGGAAACCATTTCTCGCGAGACGGCGAACGACCGCTTCAAGAAGTCGTTCAACACCTGGTTCTGGGGATCGGTCGTCGCCGCGACCATGCTCCACTTCGTGATGTTCGCGTTCTGGCCGAACATGACCGCGGAGGACGTCTCCTTCGACTCCGAGGAGTTCGAGGCGGTCAACATCCCGCCCGAGATCGAGATTCCGCCTCCGCCCCAGGCGATCAGCCGGCCCGCGACCCCCGTGATCGCCGCGGCCGACATCAGCGAGGACATCACGATCGCGCCGACCACATTCGAGGACAATCCGGTCGAGGAGCTGCCTCCACCACCCGACGAGGAGGCCCTCGACATCTCGTCGGCGCCGACCTTCACCCCGTTCACCGTCCGCCCCGCCCTCATCAACGAGCGTGAAGTCCAGCGCGCGCTGGAGCGGGAGTACCCCCCGATCCTGCGCGACGCCGGCATCGGCGGGCAGGTGCAGGTGCACTTCTTCATCAACGAGGAAGGGGTGGTGCAGAGAACTTTGATCGCGCAGACTTCGGGACACGCTTCGCTCGACGAAGCCGCGCTGCGCGTCGCGAACGTGTTCCAGTTCACCCCGGCGCTCAACCTGGACAAGGTCGTCCCGGTGTGGATCGCGATTCCCATTACCTTCCAGACGCGTTAGTCGACGCTTCGGACGGTCCGAACCGGACAGGAACCCCGCCGGAGCTTCCGGCGGGGTTCCTTGGTTTATGGCGACGGGATGAATCGATGTATCTGGAACGGCTAAGGGAGACCCTGCCCCGCATCCGTGATCAGGTGGAGGAGGCCGCGCGCCGCAGCGAAAGAAGCGGAGCCGACGTTACGCTGGTGGCGGTGACCAAGACCCACCCCCTGGCGGCTGTGGAGGCGGCGCTTGAGGCCGGCATCGAGGACATCGGCGAGAACCGGATCGAGGAGCTGGCGGCCAAGGTGAAGGCGCTGGGGGACCGGCCGGGGCCGCGCTGGCACATGATCGGGCACCTGCAGCGCCGCAAGGCCCCCCGCGTGATCGGCATCTGCGACCTGCTGCACTCGGTGGACACGGTTCGTCTGGCGGAGCGCCTCGACCGCTTCGCCCCCGCCGGCGCGCCCCCGCTACCGGTCCTGGTACAGGTGAACACCTCCGGAGAGGCTGCCAAGAGCGGCTTTTCCCCGGACGAGGCCCCGGAGGCGGTCCACCGCATCTGCGAGTTGCCGGGAGTGACGGTGCGCGGGCTCATGACGATGGCCCCGTTCACGGAGCACGAGAGCGTTCTGCGTTCCGCGTTCCGGACCCTGCGCCGGCTTCACGAGGAGCTGCAGTCGCTCGAGGGATACCGGGGGGACCATCTGTCGATGGGGATGACCAACGACTTCCGCATCGCCATAGAGGAGGGCAGCACGATGATCCGGATCGGCACGGCGCTGCTGGGACCGCGCCCGCAACCGCCCGCGCAGCGAGCGCGCACGGCCGCATGACGGCGACCGACATGACCCCCACGAACCACATGACCCGGTGCCCGGGATGACCACGGCGGCGGACCTTGTCACCCGCATCGACCAGGCGGTCGCGGCGGTGCGCGCCCAGTGCTCGCTCCGGCCGAAGGCGGGGATCGTGCTGGGCACCGGGCTGGGCGGCCTCGCCCGCGAAATCGCCGTGGAGGCGGCCATCGACTACCCGGAGCTGCCCCACTTCCCGGTCTCGACGGTGGAGAGCCACGAGGGTCGCCTGCTGCTGGGCACGCTCGATGGCGTCCCCGTCGTCGCCATGCAGGGCCGCTTCCACCGCTACGAGGGGTACACCCTGCAGCAGGTGACCTTCCCCATCCGGGTGATGGCCGCCCTGGGCGCGGACACCCTGGTGGTGTCGGCCGCCTGTGGCGGGATGGACCCGCTCTGGCCGGCGGGGCAGCTGGTGGTGCTCGACGACCACATCAACCTGATGGGCGACAATCCCCTGGTGGGTCCCAACGCCGACGTGCTCGGCCCGCGCTTTCCGGACATGTCCGAGCCCTACGACCGCGGGTTGCAGCAGGTCGCGCTGGACGCCGCGCTCGCCCGGGGCATCCCGCTCGCCCGCGCCGTCTACGTGGCCGTGACCGGGCCCTGCCTGGAGACGCGGGCGGAGTACCGCATGCTGCGCGCCATGGGCGCCGACGTGGTGGGGATGTCCACGGTGCCCGAGGTCATCGTCGCGCGCCACATGGGCATGCGGGTGGCCGGCCTGTGCATCGTTACGGACGTCTGCCTCCCCGATGCGCTCGAGGAGGTGGACGTCCCGACCATCATCCGGGTCGCCATGGAGGCGGAGCCCGGTCTCACCGCGGTGGCTCGCGCGGTCATCGCCTCGCTGGCATAACAGCCCGTGGACGAACTCCTCCCGGCATTGGAGCGGCGATGCATCCGAGCTGGATCGCGTCGCTCTGCGTTGCTTTTCGGCCCAATAGCGCTGCTATTCGGCCTTCAAAGCGCCTTGCCAGCCCGGCGCCTCGCCGCTCTCGGTGCACGCGCGGATTCATCCACGGACTGCTAGAGCACCGGCCCATGCGCTATCCCGAATTGCCCGCCACCCTCCTGGAACTGGAGCAGCAGACCCTCGACCGCTGGCGCGAGGAGGACCTCTTCGCCCGGAGCATGAAGGCCGCCGAGCGACGCAAGCCCTTCATCTTCTACGAGGGACCGCCCACATCCAACGCGCGCCCCGGCTTGCACCACGTCCTCGGACGCACCCTCAAGGATCTCGCCTGCCGGTACCACGCGCTCAAGGGACGCCGGGTCACCCGCATCGCCGGATGGGACACCCACGGGTTGCCGGTGGAAATCGAGGCGGAGAAGACGCTCGGGATCTCGGGAAAGCCCGAGATCGAGGCGGTGGGCATCGAGCGCTTCAACCGCACCTGCCGGGACTCCGTCTTCACCTACAAGGCCGACTGGGAGGCTCTCTCCGAGCGCATCGGCTACTGGCTCGACTACGAACGGCCGTACGTCACCTGCCACACCAGCTACATCGAGTCGGTGTGGTGGATCCTGAGTCGGCTGGCGAAGAAGGGGCTCCTCTACCGCGGGCACAAGAGCGTGCCCTACTGCCCGCGCTGCGGCACCGCGCTCAGCTCCCACGAGGTGGCCCAGGGCTACCGCGAGGTGGAGGACCCGTCGCTCTTCTTCCTCGCGCCCCTTCTCACGGAGGAAGGCGAGCCCGACCCGCGGGGGCGCGCCTTCCTGGCCTGGACCACCACCCCCTGGACCGTGCCCTCCAACGTGGCGCTGGCGCTCAATCCCGCCCTCACCTACGCCGAGGCGGAGGCGGCCGGCCGGCGCGTGGTCATGGCGAAGGATCTGGTCGAGCGCGTCCTGGGCGAGGAAGCCCGCATCGTGCGCGAGCACGACGCCCAGTCGCTCGAGGGTGTTCGCTACGCGCGGCCCCTGGAGGTCGTGCCCGTGCCCGACGGCGCCGGGGCGGCGTGGCGCATCATCCTGGAGGACTTCGTCACCGCGGACGACGGCACCGGCATCGTGCACATTGCGCCCGCCTTCGGCGCGGACGACTACGCCGCGGGCCAGCGCCACGGCCTGCCGCTGATGCGCTCCATCGACGACGCGGGGCGATTCCATGAAGGGTTGCCGCGGGTCGGGGGGATGTTCGTGAAGGACGCCGATCCGCTGCTCGTCGAAGAGCTCGATCGGCGCGGACACCTCTTCCGGGCCGGACGCGTGACCCACTCCTACCCGCACTGCTGGCGCTGCCAGTCTCCGCTGCTCTACGTCGCACGCGAATCCTGGTTCGCCGCCACCTCGACGCTCAAGGAGGAGATGCTCGCCATCAACCGGGAGACGGCCTGGTACCCGCCGGAGATCGGCGAGGGGCGCATGGGGGAGTGGCTGGCCGGCAACGTCGACTGGGCCCTCTCGCGCGACCGCTACTGGGGCACCCCGCTCCCGGTCTGGGTCTGCGACCGGGACGACGCCACCACGGAGTGGATCGCCAGCCTGGCCGAGCTGGAGGAGCGCGCGGGTCCGCTGGGCGAGGACTTCGACCCGCACCGGCCCTTCATCGACGAGATCACCTGGCCCTGTCGCGAGTGCGGCGGCACCATGCGGCGCGCCTCTCCGGTCATCGACGTATGGTTCGATTCGGGGTCGATGCCGTACGCCCAGTGGCACTATCCCTTCGAGAACCAGGACGTCTTCGAGCGCCATTTCCCCGCGGACTTCATCTCCGAGGGACTCGACCAGACCCGCGGCTGGTTCTATTCCCTGATGGCCATCTCAGCCATGCTCGGGCGGGGGATGGCGTTCCGCAACGTGCTGGTGAACGATCTGGTGCTCGACGCCGAGGGCCAGAAGATGTCGAAGTCCAAGGGCAACGCGGTCGATCCCTGGGAGGCGGTGGGAGCCTACGGGGCCGATCCGCTCCGTTGGTACTTCGTCACAGCGAGCAACCCGTGGGTTCCGAAGCGCTACGATCCGCGCGGGATCGCCGAGGTGACGCGCAAGTTCTTCGACACCCTCTTCAACACGTACCGCTTCTTTGCCCTCTACGCGAACGTGGAGGGGTGGCGGCCCGCGGAAGAAGGGCGATGCGCCCGTGGAGGCGGGTCCTCCGAAGGCGGCGCTCCCGGGAAGGATGGCGAGCCGGGGAGCAGCGAGCCAGGGGCGCGGCTCGGGCAGGGCGAGGTCTCCCTCCTCGATCGCTGGATGCTCTCGCGGCTGCATCGCCTGGTGGCGCGGGTGCGCGCAGATCTGGACAACTACCAGTTCACGCCAGCCTACCGACGGGTCGCCCAGTTCGTCGACGAGGACCTCTCCAACTGGTACGTGCGCCGCAGCCGGCCGCGCTACTGGGGCAAGACCGGCGCCGCGGACGCCGACGCCGCCTTCCATACGCTGCACCTCGCGCTGCGCACGGTGAGCCTGCTGATCGCTCCGGTGGCGCCCTTCTGCTCCGACTGGCTGCACCGGGCCCTCACCGGGGGAAAGAGCGTCCACCTGGCTATTCTGCCGGAGCCTGACGAGAGCTGGCTGGACGGGGAGCTGGAGACGGCGATGGACGCGATTCGGCAGCTGGTCACGCTCGGGCGGGCGGCGCGCGAGCAGGCTGGAGTGCGGGTGCGCCAGCCGCTCCGCACGCTGTACGCGGCCGTGCCCGCAGGCGTTGCCGTCCGGGAGGAGGTGCTGGCGGTGCTGCGCGAGGAACTGAACGTGAAGGACGTCTCGTTCGTGCGCGAGGCCAGCGACCTGGTGCGCCTTGAGCCGCGTCCCAACTTCCGCGCCCTGGGCCCTCGCTTCCAGAGGCACAGCAACGCAGCGGCGACCGCCATCCGCGCCCTCGGCCAGGAGCAGATGCGAGCCTGGCGCCGGGGCGAGACGGTCTCGGTCGTGGTGGACGGGGCGAACCACGCGCTCGGACCGGACGACCTCCAGGTGGCGGAGTTGGCACGCGGCGACCTGGTGGTGCGCGCCGCCAACGGCTTCACCGCCGCCATCGACCCCGCTCTGGACGACGAGCTGCGCGCCGAGGGGCTGGCGCGCGAACTGGTTAACCGGGTGCAGCGGCTGCGCAAGGAGTCCGGCCTCGACGTCACCGACCGCATCCGGCTGGCCATCTCGGGCCCGGACGGCGTGCGTGCCGCCGCGACCCGCCACCGCACCTTCATCGCGGGCGAGACCCTGGCGGTCGACATCGTGGTGGCGGGGGAGGAAGACGGTGCCTCGGGAGCGTACACGAACCGCCGGGAAGTGGCGTTCGACGGCACCCGCGCCGCAATCGCGCTGGCGCGCGCAGGTGCGTAGCCGGCGCGCGTTGTGAGCAGGGCTCCCGCACGCCGCGAGACGCTCACCGTCGGGCGTTGTTCCCGCGAGCGCCTGGACACCTGGCTGGCCCGCCACCTCGACCTCTCCCGGACCCGGGCGGCGCGGCTGGTGGAGCAGGGCCTCGTGCGCGTGGAAGGGCAGCCCGTCAAGAAGTCCGCGCCGGTGGAGGCGGGTCAGCGCGTCGAGGTGGAGATTCCGGCGCCCGAACCGGTGACGCTTGAGGCCGAGGACATCCCTCTCGCGGTCGTCTACGAGGACGACGCGCTTCTCGTGGTGGACAAGCCCGCCGGCCTGGTGGTGCACCCGGCGCCGGGCCACCCCCGCGGAACCCTGGTGAACGCCCTGCTCCACCATGTGTCCGACCTGGGCGGGGTGGGGGGGCGGCTGCGCCCGGGGATCGTGCACCGCCTTGACCGCGACACCTCGGGGCTGCTGGTGGTGGCCAAGAACGACGCGGCCCACCGGGCGCTCTCGCAGGAGTTGGCGGAGCGGAAGGTGGGCCGGACCTACCTGGCCGCCGCATGGGGGCACCTTCGAGACAGCCCCGCCACGGTAGATGCACCCATCGGCCGCGATCGCCGGGCCCGCCAGCGCATGGCGGTGGTGGAGGAGGGGCGCCGGGCGGTCACCCACCTGCGGGTACGGGAGCGCTGGGTTGCGGCGGAGCTGCTGGAGGTTCGCCTGGAGACCGGGCGCACGCACCAGATCCGGGTGCACCTGAAACACATCGGACACCCGGTGGTGGGCGATCCCGTGTACGGGACGGGGTGGGAGCGGGGGATGACCGCCCGCCGCTGGGCGGGGGAGGTGGCGCGTCGGGCCAAACGGCAATTCCTGCACGCCTGCGCCCTCTCGTTCACCCATCCCGCGAACGGGAAGCCGATGAGCTTCCGGTCGCCCCTGCCTCCGGATCTGGCGGAGGTCGCGGAGTGGGCGCGGACACATGGTTGACCCCGCAATGGAGATCGGGGTTTTGCCGGAGGGCCGGGGCCCGAAGACGGTAGGGGTCTGCACAGGGTCGGGTTCGCCACAGGGTCCGATGTCGTGAGGAGGGTCGGGATCGAGATATGAGCCTGCCGGGGGTCCTTCTGGTGTTCCTGTCAGCGCTCTTGCCGCGGCAGGCCCAGGATGCAGCCCCGTATTCCGTGCTGGAGCGATCCGGCGTGACGGTGCACTACGCCTCCGGCGACTCCCTGCGCGCGGAACGGATTCTAGGGCTGTTGGCGAACTCCCCCGGCCTTCCGGGACTCCCCCCAGGCCTGCCCGCCGACGCAGACATCTACCTGGCGGCGTCCGAGGCCGACTTTCTGGAGTTCGCCGGTGGCGCCGTCCCTGAATGGGGCGCGGGCGTGGCCATTCCGTCAGCCGGCACCATCGTCCTGCCCCTCTACGCCGGCGATCGCACGCGCGGCTGGAGCGAGGCCCGCGTGGCGCGTCACGAGTGGGCCCACCTGGGCCTTCACGAATACCTGGAGGGCCTGCGCGTTCCCAGATGGTTCTCGGAGGGGTACGCGGAATGGGCCTCCGGAGGATGGAATTCCGCCGATGGGTGGCGCCTGCGCATCGCCATGGCCGGCGGTCGCACGCCTCCGCTGGACTCGCTCGCCCTCGAGTGGCCGGCCGACCGGGCATCGGCGGAGATCGCCTACATGCTCTCCGCGACCGCCGTCGAATACCTGGTGGCCGCGAGCGGCGAACGAGGCCTGGCACTCTTCCTCGCCGGTTGGCGGGAAGGCAGGTCCTTCGAGGCGGCGCTGCGCCGCACCTTCGGCGTCACCAGCGGACAGCTCGAGGGCGACTGGGGCAAGTACGTGCGCCGCCGCTACGGCTGGCTCCTGGTTCTTTCCCAGTCGCTCGTCTTCTGGGCCTTCCTCGGGACCGCGCTCGCCTTCATGGTCGCCGTCAGACGCCGTCGCGGACGCCTGCACATGGCCCGCCTGCGCGCCACGGAACTCCCGGACGATCCCGCCTTCTGGCTTGACCCGGCCCGCGAGCGGCGGGATCTTGGAGACCATGGCAAGGAAACGACCGGCCCGCCGGGCATCCCGTAGGCGGGAGAGAACTCAGCGTCGACGCAGCAGCGACTCGCTGCGTTTCTCGCGCAAGAACGGCATCCTGGGTCTGGCCGGGTTGCTGGTCATCGTCCTGGGCTATGTCCTGCTCGCCCAGGGGTCCATCACCGCGGCGCCCCTCCTGCTGGTTCTCGGGTACCTGGTGCTCCTGCCGCTCGCGCTCGTCCTCTAGCCCGGCGTCCCACCCGTCGCGTCCGTGGTCACGAGCAGGGTCGCACTCCAGTTTGGCTCCTCCGCCGGCGAGAGGGCCGACCTCATCTGCCCACCAGGCCAGTTGCATTCCGGGCGGCCCAGGCCGGTCCATTCCACTGGCCCGGCCCCGCGCTCTGGAGTACGATGTAGGAAGTTGACCTCGTACAGCCGAACCCATCGGCGAGGAGGATGATCATGTCCCGGATTCCAATGCAGTCCCTGGTCGGTCGCGCCCGCGTATCCGCACGCCTGACAGCGTGGATCCCGTTACTCCTTCTCGGTTTCGCGGACGCGGACGAGGCCGCGGCCCAGGCGGAAGTCGTGGAAGGCCACGCGCCGTCCAGGCGCATCGAGACCATCCGTCCCCGCAGCGGTCCTGCCGGCACGCGCGTCAGCATCGAGACCGGCGGGCTGCCCGCCATTACCCCGACCCGCATCGGACTCGGAGCCGCTCAATTCGGATTCGAGGAGATCGGCCAGGAACTGACCACCCAGCGAGGCCGGCTCGATATGACCGTCACGGTGCCCGAGTGGGCGCACCTCGACCAGCCTACGGTCTTCATCGTCTTCGACTTCTATTTCCGGCCGCTCGCGCTCTCCAACTATTTCCACGCCACCGACCGCGATGGCATCCTCACGCGTCGGGGCCAGCTCATCCATGTGGGCGAGCCCTGCTCGGTGCTACTCGGCGAGTTCGGCGACCTCTACGCGCTGGACGGCGAGGACGGCGACCGGGAAGTCGGGGAAGAGGTGATTGTCCAGGGCGTCCTCACCGAGAGTTCCCCCTGTCTTCACGAGACCACGATCTCGGTTCGGAGTATGCGCGCCCCCGGCGGGGGTCCGTAGACTGCGACCCCACTTCCGCCGGTAGCGGGAATTCCGTGCATCACCCGCCTCAGGCGCTGCTGCCTCGCCGGCTCGTCCCCCCCCCGGGGACGCCGGTCGCCCATGCCACCCGAGCCACACGGATAGTCCGATGAGACGCCTGCTACTGGCCCTTGCGTTCCTCCTCCTGATTCCCACTACGGCGCTCGCCACCTGGTCGATCATCGCCATCGATCTCAACACCGGGCGGGTCGTGATCGCCTCCGCCACCTGCGCGGCGACCGGCCCCGACCAGCTCAAACTGCTGCAGGCGGTGGTGGTGCCGGGCGTGGCGGTAGCGGCCGCCCAGGCGGGCGTGGACCGCACGCACGAGAACCAGAAGCTCATCTTCCGTGAACTGCAGAACGGGACGGAGCCGACCGAGATCATCCGCATGCTCGAGCAGGATCCCGACATAGAGCGCAGGCAGTTCGGCATCATCGACATGGAGGGCCGTACCGCCGGCCGTTCCGGCGCGGGCAACCGCGCCGTCGCGCTGGACATTCAGGGGCGCAGCTCGGACAACGTCCTCTACTCGGTTCAGGGCAACATCATCGCGACCACGGAGGCCCTCACCGAGTCCGCCCGCATCATGGAGGAAGGCAGCGACGACGTCATCGACCGGGTGATGCGCGCCATGGAGAAGGCGGACGAGCTGGGCGGGGACAGTCGCTGCACCTGCGAGGCCGAGCCTCTCCCGGAGGCGTACGCGGGTTGCAACGGCAAGACCTCGCACGTCGCCTACATTCTGGCAGCGGACCCGGAGAACACGCTGGGCGAGTTCGCCGACAACCATCCCGAGGACCTGCGCGCGCCCTACAACGACGGGGAATACTACCTCTATATTTCCGCCATTCCTACGAATACCGAGCCCCACGAGGACGCCAACCCGGTGCGAACCCTGCGCATGCGTTACGACGCGTGGGCAGCGTCCCGACAAGACCGGTACTGAGGGGTTCGGTCGGAATCGGCGGCAGCCGTCGTCTGCGGGTGCAGGTCGAGGCCGAGACCGGCCGGTGGAGGCGGGATCCACCCTGGGCGCTTAGCTCAGCTGGTTCAGAGCGCCTGCCTTACAATCCCTTCTGAGGGGACGTGATTCCCGGCAAGAAATCGTCTAAGTCTAACCAGGACTGCACGATCTGCCGTTCTTGCCGTGAGGCCGTGATCGGGCCTGTCGTGCTCGAACAGCGGGAAAATCGGGTCGAATAGCGGGAGTTTAGCGGGACCGTTGACGCTATGTGACATCCCCGTCATCTCGCCCAGCCGCTGCCGGAAATAGATCCCCCTGTGCGGTCCGTTGCCCCAGACCTGATCGTGGTAAGCGGTGACTTGATCCAAGGCGCGGCTTTGAACGCTCCTGATCCCGACATCGAGGTGGCCGCTCAGTATTCCGAAGCCGGCGCTTTTCTCAGCCGACTCGGCGATGAATTCCTCGATTCCGATCGATCCCGGATCGTCATTGTGCCCGGGAATCATGACGTTGACTGGTGTCGTTCCCTTGGCGCGATGACACCTATTGCCAAGTGCCCAGACGGCATCGCGGCCAGAGTCTTCCAGCCAACATCAGGTCTGCGCTGGAATTGGGAGAAACTTCAAGCCTACGAGGTCTCCGATCAGCACTTGTATGCGTCACGCTTTGAGCATTTCCGCCAGTTTCGACATGGCTTTTATGAAGGGATAGAACCGAATCCACTCGCATATGGAGACAAGGACCTTTTCTTTTCCGAGTATCCGGATTTGGATCTTTTCGTTGCTGGGTTTTCTTCCTGGCACGGTAATGACTGCTTTTGCCATGTAGGAGCGATCACGCCAGAATCATTGGCTCTATCGCAGAGCCTTGCGGCGGATTCGAGTCTAGGCTTAGGCGTTGCCGTGTGGCATCACAGCATCTCGGGTGGCCCGCGTGCGCAAGACTACATGGATGCGGGTGTCGTCCACAAACTGATCGATTACGGCTTCACCGTGGGACTGCACGGCCATCAG
Source organism: Longimicrobiales bacterium (assembly GCA_965225805.1). Classification (GTDB taxonomy): domain Bacteria; phylum Gemmatimonadota; class Gemmatimonadetes; order Longimicrobiales; family Gaopeijiaceae; genus BD2-11. Next base: position 3,564,019 of record OZ245327.1, on the reverse strand, counting down.
CACTACCCCGGCGCAGCTCCATTCGAGCTGCGCCTGCCGAATCTGACGTCAATGGCTGTAGTGGGTGCCGGGTCCCTCGCTGCGGGCGACAATGAGCTTCCGATGGGGGAACGTCGTCAATTTAACGTCATCGTGATCAATCCCACCAATGAATCGATAACAGTTCATGTGAGAGGCATGTCGGGGGCAGGTGTATTCACCGGCGCGCATCGAGATGATTTTGGAGGCAAGACGTTCGTCGAACTGGGCCTCCCGGCCGCGCGGACGAATCAGAGGCGCTCCACGGTCTCGCTACGACTAGACGAGGCCGTGACGGCTGTCGCAGAAGAACGATATGAGCAGGCATTGGCGTTCGTTGCCGATATACCATCTTCTCGTGCGGGCGCGAAGCGGCGCATCGAAATCGAGGCCTTAAGGGGCCTGCGGAGGGCGGGAGAGCTAATCGACTTTCTTAACCCGCCACAGACTATTGACGAGGCGGTCGAGCTCATCGCTTTACTCCTTGACGCTGGTCGATTCGACGACGCCAGAGACCGGCTTGAAGCGTCACAACCCCTGCTGACTTCCAGCTTGTATGGTGACTTGAAGGCTACTATTGCCGTCAGTGAGATGTCAGAATGAACTCAGCCGAAAGAAGGATCGCATTTAAGCTCGAGTTGTCGCGTATGCTTGAGCTTCTTGCCGACCAGATCTATCAGTCGCCTCTTGCCTTGCTTCGTGAAAACACGCAGAACGCGTTCGATGCGATCCGCATGCGGCAGGCCATTCCGAACCAGAACTTCGATCCTGCCATCGAGGTAAGGGTGGATGATAGGCAGGTGACGGTATCAGATAACGGCATCGGCATGACCGCGGCAGAGATCGAAGCGAACTACTGGTACGCGGGGAGGAGCGGCAAGAACACTCCGGCTGCCCGAGCGGCCGGCGTTGTGGGCACATTTGGCATCGGGGCGATGGCTAATTTCGGCGTCGCGGACGAACTGTCTGTGGAGAGCGAGTCGGCAAACATCCGAGAACGTACGGAATCGTCGGTGCGGAAGACGGAATTGTCAACGGATGCCAAGAGTATTTCGCTGGTAACAAAGGAACCACGCGGCACCCCAGGTACCATCGTTACCGCCGTCTTGGCTCCCGAGTGCAGGATGGCTATTCGAGAGGCTCGCGCGTTTCTTCATAATTTCGTCGAGTTTTTGGACGTTCCCGTCAGTTTCAACGGAGAACAGTTGAGCGGCGCCGCACACAGATCGGTGCTTCCCTCCGAAAGACACGCATGGTCGAAACGTCTTCCAAACGCATCCCTCGGGGGCATCGTTTCTGGCGACCTTCAGGTGCTGGGGATGGCATCTGGAGAACTTCGCGTTGTGCTTCAGAATGTCGTGTCACAGCCCGGTTTGGGAAGCCCGGGCTGGGTCGTCTTGCTACAGGGCCATAACGCCATCCGTACGTTGCGTTCTGGATTCGGTCTTGCGACCGTCGCTATGCAATCCGGATACCAATGGGGCGGAGTGGTTGACCTGCCGTTTCTGAGACCAACGGCAGGTCGCGAAGCGCTGGACGCCTCGTCGACTCAATTGCTTCAACAGGTTGTTTTGGCGCTGGATCAGCTGATTTCTCCAATTGCCGCCGAGCATCCCGAATCGTTCCGCAACGACGGCTTCCTTCGATGGATCGTCACCACCCGACGATATCAACTCTGCGGCTCACTGGAGGTTACGCCTCGCCCCTCCTATGAGGCTGAACCTTTGGCAAAGGTCGTAGAACGCAGTGGTTTGCGATACTACAGCGGGCACGATGCGTCTGTTGTTCAGACGTATGCGAGTGACGACGAGCCACTTGTCGTACTTGCCCGAAGAGCTCCTCGCCGGAAATGCGAACTTGGTTACCTGACCAGTCGGGGCATCCCCAAGGTTGATACTCGACCACGCGTAACCAAGGAGTTGGACATCGGCACACTTAGCTTCGGCCACTCGGCTTTGGCCACTCGCATTGCTAGAATCCTAGAAGAGGACTACTTTCTGGAAGCGGACTTGCGTTTGGCGAGATTTCAGGCGGGCTACCAGTACTCGTGACGGATACTAATATACCCGTTGTGATCTACCTTGAGCCTAGTTCAAGCAGTGTCGCTCCTTTGGTTGCTCTCTACCGCGACGATTTCGACGCATTCGGCCCGTTCGTAAAGGATTTCGTCCGGACAACCCTGTTCTCAAGGATAACAAACCTTGTACCAAGCAGTACTCGGGAGGGAGCCGAAGCCTTCCTGCGTCACTTGCGTTCGAACAAGGAGTGGTTCGAGTATGAGATTGGCGACAAGGCGAGTCTGGAGGAGATCTTTGAGGACTTGCACGCAGGGAGGCTGACCGTTGCAGAGGCGCGGAAGCGATTGGCTGACACTGATCGCTCTTTCGTCGAAGTGAGTCCTGACGGCACGGCGCAGCTATCGTCCGTTATCCGTGGACCCAGCAGTGACGTGTCGCAAGAGACGCTCCCCGATCCATTCGCCGCGATACCGGGTATCGATCGTAGGGAGGAAGAAACAGATGCACTAATACTGACAAGTGAAACGCGCGTTAACGGATATCGTTGCTTTCTCGCGATCAGCGACCGCGTTCAACGCGAAAAAGGTCATTTCTTTCTTCAGCCTCATACAACCGACATCGTGTGGGGTGGTCGCAAGGTAATGTTCGTGTTCCAGCATCATGCAAAGCGGTTTGGGTTGTACTACGACATCCTTTGCCCAGGGCTCGTAGGTTCGGGATCCAGCGGAGGCCCCAAAACTACGGCAACTATTCTTACAAGGCGACGTACTTTCATCCCTATTCCAGATGAGCTAGCGGAAGATTTCCTGCCTGCGGCAGGCGAACGTAAGCGCTTGGAAGTTGGGTGCCGTATCCTGTATCTTTCGGGTATGTGAGGTAGAAGGCGCAGTACAGATGACGTGATTCCCGGCAAGAATCACCGTGCTCGTTGTAAAATGTTGTGAGACAACAATGTGTATTAGTTGTTTCATGTGCTATCCTCTCTTAATAGCCATCGTTCTGAACTGAACTCCATGCGACCTTGGCGGACGTTTGCGGACTCTTGTACCGCACCCGGTTGTCTGGACAAGTGGACGGCTTAAGCATCAGGCCGCCCTTCTGCTGAACTTCTCGCGAGCACGGGCCGGGGTCATGTACCCGTGCCGCTGGAGGATCCAGCCGTTGTTGTAACGCTCGATGAAGGCCCCGATCACGGCTCTGGCCTCCTCGAGGCTCTCAAAGTCGTGCAGATAGATGCACTCCTCCTTGAGCGTCCGGATGAAGCGCTCCGCGACTCCGTTGCACTCCGGCTCGCCCACGTAGGAGGGCGTGGAGCGGATGCCGAGCCATTTGATCTCGGCCTGGAACTGCTTGGCGCGGTACTGCGAGCCCCAGTCGTGTCGCAGACCGAGGCCCAGGGCGATGGCCTTGCCGAAGCCGCCCATGTGGGCCCGGACGCCCTGGCGGATCGGCTCCAGCGCCGCCCAGCGGTCGCCCTTCTTCGCAACGTGCCAGCCGACGACGTCCGAGGCGCAGTGGTCGACGGCCGCGAAGAACCAGCACCAGCCCTCCGCTCTCGTCCAGAACCGCGACGCGTCGGTTCCCCAGAGTTCGTCCGGCCTCTCGGTCCGGATCCGGCCGCTGTGGGTCCGGTCTCCGCGGGGATGGCCCCGCCGGACCGGCGCCAGCAGACCGTGCTCCCGCATCAGCCTCAGCACCCGGTTCTTCCCGACCCGGATCCCCTTGGCCGCAAGCCGTGCCTTCACCTTCCGGTGGCCCTCGCCCAGGAACGGGCTTGTCTTCAGCACCGTACGGATCTCCTGCAGGAGCTCGTCGTCGTGCAGTGCCGTCTTCGGGCCGCGCTTGCCGGGCTGTCGGCGATCGGACTTCAGTGGCCCGCCGAGGCTGGCCCGCAACGCATACACGCTCGACCGTGCAACCCGCCAAGCCTCGCACACCATCGTCAGCGAGTAGGCCCGATCCGTAGGCGGAACTCCGGAGACGCGAATCACGGCAGGAGATCACGTAATGTTCAATCAGGACTGCACGATCTGCCTTTCTTGCTGTGGGGCCGCATTTGATTCTGCCGTGCCGCAACAGCGGGAAAACGGGAATCGTTTGGCGGGACCTGTAGGCGCTGTCCTGCAACTTCAAAAGGCGCCGATCTCGCCGGGCGGGATGACATTCTGGCGCCCGGCGAGGCGAAGCGGGCCAGCGAGACCGCCCAATAGGGCGATGGCTCTGGATGCCGAACAGCGGATTTCGCCTCAAGCACTGGAGTCGGGCGGAACATCTCCGCGCTGGGAGGTTTCGCTGGTGACGCCGAGGTGGCCGCGATCATCGACAGCCTTCATGCGACGACGCGGCTTGGGGAGAAGGGGTTGTGGGCCGCGAATCGAGCCCCGTTGGACAGAGGCGAGCGATCGGTCAGTCACACCCCACCAACGGATCTTCAAAACAATCATCTTCACGTTGGATCGTGTCCGCTTGATTCATCACCGCTCTGGCAGCTCTCCGGCGAACATACGCCTGCGCGGCCAGACTGACGGCGCTCGTAGTCCCAAGCTTCGCCAACCAGCTTGATCGCCAGGTCACAAACTAGCCGTCACAATCCACCTCATCTCTCATACGCCGTCAGAAGCAAGTCGGCGACTTTCGTGTCAAAGCGGTGTGGCATGAGCAAGCAATAGAACGGGACAAAGTCCTTGCGATGACACAACGCCCTTGGTAGTCCCGTCAGATCCGACTGCTCGCTGTCCGTGAGCAACTTCCGCCAGCTTGTTGGTTGCTCTGCGGACCATTCCCGCCATACTCCTCGCTGTGTCCTCCACATCAAATAGTCGGCGGCTTCTTCCATGCTCCATTCTCCCAACCGCACGCCGGTTATATCGTACCATAGCCCGCTAAGGCGATGCCGCCACCATTTTCGCGCGAGCCATCGTATCCCAACGTGAAGCGTATAAGCCAGCCCGCCGAACTGTTCGTCCACCCATTCGCTCGTAGGCAAGAATCCCTTTTCCGCGCGAGTCCGAATGATCCTCTCGCAATCCCAATACGGATTCGGCAGTGGATCGACCGAATCCAATTGATTTCGCTTCGCCAGCGCCGCTACATAATTGAGTAGCAACTCAGTACTTGCTCTTGGTTGTCCTGCTTCTCCTAGCGCCAACGTCATTAGGAAAATGGCTGGAGCTTGTGCTTCCCCGATGAAATCAACAGCATCCAACTCACGCATCATTAGAGTCCGAACGACATCGATACTGGGTGATTTGTTACCGTGCCGGATCTTATCCGATACTACAAGGGCCGATGCAATGCCACAAACGTCTACCACGCGCATCGGATAAACCAGAGCCTCTTCCGGACTACCGTGACAGATCAAGTCAGGCAGCTCCACAGCTTCCGTAATGAGCAGGGAAGCTCGGTGGCGAATCTCATCCATCGCGAGATCCATGGAAGGTTTCCAGTATCGTTCTGCGATACTTGCGGCCTCCACTACGCGCAGGAGCTGTATACAGTATACTGCCCATCCACGCAGAATCATCGCATGGTTATCGCTTTTGACCCACGCTTGGAGCGCGATCCAGATAGCAAGAGCTGTGCCGTCCAGCAAGCGGGTTAGCTGATGTGGCTTTGTCGGCAACTGTTCCGCCGACAAGATCGCTTGCACAAGCTCGAAGAATTGGTCAACGGGAAGGGAGCTGTTTCCGTCGCATAGGAATAGGTCCAGCCATGTGCGCGTCGCCGCCGGATTCTCGGGTGCGAAGGCGGATTGCGCCTTTAGAAAACGGCTGATAAGGTCACTGCGCTCAATTAGGACGATTGGTGCGAGACCCTGCTCTACGTTTCCGACAGAGAGAGTCGCCAAATGACTCTGAGCCGGGGGTGTTGCATCTTGGTTGGTAACCAGTACGACGCGATCTGGTCTCCGATGGCTGGCAAGGGCGGGATGTGTAACGGCTGTTAGAGAAGCCGTATGCAACTGGGATTGTACATCGTCCATCTTTGCCTTGGTGAGCTTGCCGGGTCCGCCCTTGAGTTGATAGACGTGTAACTCGCCGTCTCGGTCCTTAGCGATGATATCCTTGCCATGCTCGTGACCGTGATGAAGTGGCCCTTGTATGACTCGATGGCCTTCGAGCAGTAGGAGTTGGGCGAAGGCCGCTTCGTAACTGCGTTCCGAAGCGTTAGTCAACCAGGCGTCGAGCAGCTTCGCGATCACGCCATGCCATCCTTTGGTTGTCAATGATATTCGTATACTCAGCTTTCAGGTCTGGATTCTCATGAAGTTGTTCGGCAGCGGCCTTGAAGGAATCGATTTGAGAAGGATGAAAGACGCAGGTAGGAAGCTTGGGTTCGCGCGTATCGCGGTCGAAGTCGATTGTGATCTGTTTGTATAAGGCGAGGAGGGTTTCGGGCGTCAACGGGCCATTCGCGTTGACGACATTGCCAGTACTTTCGGTCACGTCGTGGAGGATGGAATAGAAATGCCGCGATTGAGCTTCGGCGAACTGATCGGCGGTCTCCTTACACCACGCGTATACCGCGCCGAAGCCGTGTGTCCGCAGGTGAGCACGTTGGACGGAAGCGCCTGCTGTGAATTCCTTCATCTCGTGCTCCACGAAGGTCGCGTCTTCTTCTTGAGCGCGAAACAACGACCGGCGCCCGCCTTCATGCCGAACGTAGCTCCGAATGGAGCCGAGCATCGGAGCGGCCTGAGTCGCTAGGGCACGGACGAAGTGGTCCAGACCTTTACGAAGAGCAAGGTGGGTGTTTGGGTATTGAGGGAGCATTGGAAGCCTCAGTAGCGGGGCGTATCGAAGGTCCCGGGAGCAAAGGTGAGTGTCAGGATGGTTGAAGGGAGGAAGGGGTCGGCACGCCACCACCACCCCGCCACCCTAGCAGGCCGTGGAAGAAGTGGCCCGCCGGGGAGCCGATTGTACGAGCGGAAAGAGCGGCGTAATTACGGTATTATTGTACCAGAGGCGGCCTGAGGGGCGGAGGGAGCCGGTGTGCAGGCTCAGGAGGCCGAGAATGCGCCCGATTTGGCCAAAGATGGCGGCAAAGCCGCGTACGGAGGCGTCCGCGAGGGCGGCGGCCGCTGTTGCCAGGCCCTGCAGGGCACGCGGGGTGCCGAAGCCGAAGCGGCTGCGCATCACCAGCCCGAGGTTGAAGGCGGCGGTGTGAACCAGCACGCGTTTTCGGATCTCCTCCTGTCCGCGCACATGGACGCGGCGCAGCCCTCCGCTCACAAGGAGGTGGGCGAAGATCCGCTCCAGCCTCTCCCCCCTCCGGCGCAGCAGCCGCTTCCCCCGCTCGCCCCGGATCCGCCGGCGGTTGCCGTACACGGCCTTCTGTGCCTCCCGCTTGCCCTTCCACTTCCGGCGGCCCCGGTTCGGCTCGCTCACGTAGCTGCGCAGCCCGCCGTCCTTCACTCCCGTCATGGTGGCGTTCGAGTGGTAGCCCTTGTCGCCCACCACTTCCTTCGGCTCCGCTCCCACCTCCGCCAGCCGCCGCTCCGTCTCGTCCAGCGTCACCGGCAGCGAGGCGGTGTCGCCGCCGTCCATCGTCTGCACCGTCACACCGGCCACCGCGCCGGTCTCCATGTCCACCCCCACCTCGAGCTTGTGCGCCAGGCGGGTCCTGCCGTCCTTCATCTTCGTGATCCGCGCCTCCGGGTCGTGCGGATGCTTCCAGTCCTTGTTGGATCCCTTCTTCGGGCGCTTGCGGTCCAGCTTCGCAAGGTCGGCCCGCGTCGGCGTCTCGATCCCCGACTCCCGCGCCAGTTCCTCGAGCCACGCGTCGTACTCCGTCCCGTCGTCACGCCGCACGATCGCGCGCATCGCCGCGTTCGCCTCCAGCGTCGTCGAATCCACCCCAACGGTCTTGCCTCGCAGCAGCCCCGACTCCTTCAGCCGCTCCAGCACCCAGCCGAACACCGCGCCGTGGGCCTCCAGGCTCAGCCGCTTGCGCGTCTTCGACAGCGTGGAATGCTCCGGCGGCGTCTTTGCCAGACCGTAGCCCAGAAACTCCCGCAGCGAGATCGAGTCCCGGCACCGCCACGCGATGCCCCGTTCCGACCCGATCCCCTCCAGGTACCCCACCATCAGCATCCGGAAGTACACGCCCGGAGGAAGGCCCGGCCGACCCATCCGCTCCGCGTAGAACTCCCGGCACGTCTCCTCCGCGAACTCGTCGAAGCCGCTCTCGCGCAGGAACCTGTCCAAAGCCGCGTAGAACGGGTTGTCCAGCGCCCTGACCGCACTGGCCGCCACGAACAGCTCCTCCTGCCGCGCCCCGGGCATCTTGCCTATCGCCATCGCCGTCACCTCTCGCTGAGGTCCTTGTGTACTCCTAACTTAACTCATTCACAAAGGCCTCGCAGAACGGACTTTATCCACGGCCTGCTAGCGGTGGTTCCCCGAGCAACGCTCGGCGTAGGACGCCTCGGTGCGCGAGGCGTCGGAATCGGGAGTCCGTCGCGCGCAGCACGGCGATGGCGCGTCTGTCGAACTCCCTGAGCGCCTCGATCTGTCGCCGCAACTTGGCGGAACCCTCCTGCGCTGGACCGCTTCCCATCGGGAAGATGCACGCCCCTCGCCTGCGCTGCTCCCACATCGTTCGCGTGCTTGGGAATCAGCATCCTCGTCTCGCCTACCGCCAGCGTGTTTGGACGGGCCGCATGGTCAGGCCACGTAGATTGTCGACGATGGTCGATTGAATCCCCGAAATACTGCGTCGCTTCAGGATCGCGATTTCTTCCACTGCTCTCACCACGTCGCCTGCTCCAATCGGCTTTCCGTCGCGTTCCACGAAAGGCCCGTCGGTCTCGGTCAACAGCCGATCTTCTGGTATTTCTTGCAAGATGCGTCGACCGTTTGGCGACGCCAACATTCGTTCGTTCACTGAGAAATAGCAGCCGAGCGCGACGGCGCGGCGGGCCTCCCCAACACTCCCCGAGAACCAGTGGAGCACGACCGTTCCTCGATGTCTCGGCAAATGCTCTTCCAACAGATCCAGCACCGGTTTCGCTGCCCGCACACTATGCACGCTGAGGATCTTGTCTCCTTCGCCGGCGGAAAGGCGCAGAATGCGTCGGAATATCGATTTCTGGAGTTCAAGCGAATGATAATGCCGCGGCCCGGCATCGAGCCCTACCTCACCAACATATCGCGAGCGCCGAAGCAGCTTCTCGAAAAGAGTAATCTCTCCCGATCGCTCCGTGACGAGCTGGGGGTGCAGGCCGAGTCCGACCCGGACGAACTCGCTCACTTCGGCAAGTTCTGCGTTTCTCGCAAACGCCTTCGGGGTTGTCGTTACCGCCAAAGTCGCTGTGCGCCGTCGATCGCAGGCCCCGATCGCCGCCCGCAGGTCTGGGTATAGATCCAGGTGCGCATGGAAGTCGACATAATCAGGTCTCATGACCCAACCCCACCCCCCGGCCTCGCCTTCACGCCTCTTAGCAGCTTACCCACCTCAAGGATGCCGCGACGGAACACGTCGGCGTAGGCCGGGATCTCGTCAGGAGCGTCGACCAACGGGCCCGGTTTGTGCACCAGTATCTTCGCAAGCCCAGGGGCCGCCTTGATCCGTTTCACCATAAGTTGGAACGAGCGAACATGCTCACCCTCCACCCGGTCTGTCGCTAACGTTTTCGCGCGCAGGTTCTCGACGGTGTAAATCGTCGGATCCTTCACGCCCAGACCAACCTTCAACGAAGCCCTACGGATCAGGCAAGCCACGCAATAGCCGCAGTGGCGGGGGGACAGTTTCCTGTACCGCGCCTTCGCCGGGGAAGAGCATGACATGGAGTCGCCGACAACTTTTTGAAGGAAGGCGCCGTCGGCGCAGCCTGAGACCATCTCCCCCTTGGTCATGTGTCGATACGGGTTTGAGAAACTCACCGAAAGTCCGACCGCGTCGATCAGGCGTCTCATGCCCGCGATGACATGGGGATGGGCCGTCCGTGTGCTGAGTGCCCCGAGCCGTAGGGGATCCAGTGGGACGTTCAACGCGATTAGCCCGTTCTCCGGGATGTCCACCGCCATGGGCCGATGGAACGCCGAGGCCGCCAGCGCCGCGAGCGCGTAGAAGAGGAAGGACCGACCTCGTTGCGTCGCCTCGCTCTCGTGGGTGTCGAGGTGGTGCCTGTCGAACCCGAGCCTCACTCTCACGCTCCTGATCTTGTTCCCGTGGAAGTGCTTCTCCAGCGCCGTCAGGACACAGGATTGGGCTTTCGCCGTCTCCGCGTCCCAGTAGTGACTCACGAAGAGCGGGCGCCTGCCCTTCGCCAGCAGGTCGATCGCACCGATCAGACTGTCCAGGCCGCCGGACAGGAGGCTAACCTCGGTCAAACCCTCGATCGCCACACGTTTCGGCTGCATGGCGAGGGCCATGGTTCGGTCCGACCGCGCGTGGAAGAACACGCGCCAACGATCACCTGTCAGAAATCTGAGGAGCGCCTCAATACTCTGCCTCTCGTCGTTCCAAACCTTCGGTGCCGACACCGGGACGTAGAGATCGACCTCGCGAGTCCAACCGTCCTGGGCGTTGATCGGCCGCGACACCCGCGTGTCCCCTGCGGTTACCAGCGCCGCCAAGAGCACCAGGTCGATCGCACGTTCCGACGAACGCAATCCGAGCGATGCGACTTGATCGAGCGCCTGTCCGATCCCGAAGCCCATTCGGCGGTCGCTGTCGAGGAAGTCGATCTCGTAGACAGCGGAGTCGGTCTGGACCGTTTTGACCGAGGCCACGTCATCGGGACCGAGTCGGCCGATGAGGCTGAACCTTCTCATCTGTCGTCTCCCAGAACCATGACAAGATCGAGCGCCGCCGCGTAGAGGTCCTCGACAAAGCTATCGATGACGTTACCGTCCAGATCGCCGAGCTGACTGCCGCGCGCCTCGAACTCGTCACGCACGCACCCCTCGACGAAATCGCGCAGCATGTTCTGCGCCCGCTCGACCCCGGCGATGTCAGCCGGAACGGACACGGCGTTCGTGCCGACCTCGTTTAAGATCTTGCCCTCGATCGATCGACTCACGACTCCGATGAAGAACTCGCGCAGATCGCCCGCCGACAGCTCGTCGAAACTGCCGACACCGGCGGCTGCGAGGTCCGCGACAGCCTCGAGCATCGCGTCCCTCGCGATTGCCTCGTCTATCGTCCCCCCGGGAGGGCAGAGCATGTCGGTCAGCGCAACAAAGACGTCCTCAGCCGGCGCGCCAGCCATGCCGTCGAGATTGAATCGGCGCAGCGCCTGGGCAGCCCCTTGATTCGCGAAGGAACGCGCGAGTTCGGCGACGCCGCCAGCCACAGCTTGTGAATTCGGCATCCGGCGTGCCGCCGCGCGTCCGCCTCCGCTTGCACTCACATACCTTCCGGCACCGCGCCGGAGCGCCCGCGCATCCGAGGTCCGCGCACCTCTGGTGATATTGCCACGCGCGGCTCCCAACCCCGAACTGGCCGGGATCGCGGGGATCGGCGTGTACGGCGTTGGAGCAGCGGGCGTCGGCTCGGTGCCGTCGTCATCGTCCGGCGCGCCATCCGGGAGTCCGCCTCCCGCGCCATCAGGCGGAGCAATCGGGCTCGACGCCGGCTCGTCGACCCAGCTCGGCACAAGGCCGGACTTAGATCCCCCAAACGTCCCCGATGTCCCCATCAGCGGCGCCCCCTCGTCTTCGCGAGCTTGGTGGCAGCGGCGGCCGCAACCTTCAGTGGTTTGTTTTCATCCTGCTTCGCCCATGCATCCAGCAAGCCGTCAAACTCCGCCTTCACGTCTTCTTGGGCGAACGTCCCCGTCCAGCCGGAGACAACCCACGGGCCGAGTTTTGAGACCGGAAGGTCTTTCAAGAAGGCCAGCAGCGAACGGCGTAAGAACGGGTGGTGGCGGGATATCTCGGCCAAGCCACGCGCACCCGGGGGCTTCTCCGCCAACTCCTCCGCGTCACGAACCTTTGCCCGCAGCGCATCGAACACCTGTTCGGCCTCCAGCGGTTGCAACCGGGCCACTTCCGCCGACGCCTGCTTCACCTGCAGCGGGGAGCCCAGCAGCTTGGCGACCAATTCATCCAATCCGCCGAGCGATGTGACCGCGCCGAACACGCTGCGGCGGTCCCTGGTGACGAAGACGTACGGCCTCAGATCGTGCTCGGCGAGCGGCGGAGCGATAGCGGCCCACTGCTTAGCCCATTCGAGATTGGGCAATTCAGGCGGCGATACCCCGACCGTCGCGTCCCTGCCCTTTCCGTCCGTGGGCTTCGTCTCCAATACGCCAGGGGGCTCCTGCAGGACCGCCGCTTCCAAGGCGCCCAGTTCTTCAGACGCACCCGTGTTAGCCGACTCCCGCGCCATGGCGTCGTAGAGTTCGGGGGCGAACTGCTCGGCGAGCATGATCTTCGCCAGCACCGAGATGTTGAGCTCGTCCCGGAACCCGCGTTCCTCCGCAATCGCGAGCCGCAGCATCATTGTGTTGATGAACCGCTTGATCTGGCGCGGATTGCCACGCGCTCCGTCCGCCAGTATCGGCGCGATCCTTCCCGCAAGCTCCAGTGCGCGTTCAACTGGTGCGGGCACCGATCCCAGCGCCTCCCCGATGGCCTTCCGATCGAGACCGGGCCCCTTCCAAGGCCGTCGCAACACCTCCCGGGCCAAGCCCACGATCTTTGAAAACTCCTCCGACTCTTCCCCGCAATCATTGAGCACGAGGAGCAGCGTCACGTAGATGCGCGTCTCCGCGTAGCCGAGAGACGGTAGGCGGAACGGCACCTGAATCAACTTCTCCAGATAGTTGCGTGCATAGGTCGCTGGCCCCGTGGTGACGGGCAGATCCGGAAAGTGCTGACGCACGGCGTATTCGATCATCCCCTCGTCGGCGGCGATCACAAACGCGGCGCGGGGCACGAAGAGGAAGAGTCGGATCGCCTCCAGTGTCTCGATCGCGATCTCCGGTAGGCACCGGTCGAGATCGTCAACGAGCACGACAAGCCGGTCGATGTCCGCGCGCTGCAGGAGCTCTTCGAACTCCGCCCGGAAGGCGTGCATCTGTTCGGGCGCGCTGTCCTCCTCGACCTCGCGCAGGAAATCGTTCGAGCCTCCCACCAGCGTCGCAAGATTCTCGGCCGTCGCACCTTCTCCGCCCTTCGCCAAGACTGCGCGCGCCGCGGCGCCGAGATCCTTTATCGTCTCGGGATGCGGAATACCGGTTGCGAGCGAGATGCCGTAGGCACTGGCCTTGCGCGCGACCTTCATCCAATCGACCCGCCGCAAGACCTTCTCCGCCTGATCAGCGAGCTTGCGGTGCTTCGGGCGTTTTCGCAGCAGTTCGTCAACGACGGTCTCGATCAGGACGGCCTTAGCGTCCTCGAACCCCTGGAACAGCCAACCATTGAACCGCACGCACAGGATACGTTCTCTACCCTCGAACGCCTCCTCGACCATCATGAGCACGCTAGATTTTCCGGCGCCCCAGTCGCCGTGCACACCAACGCTTAACGGCTCGTCAGAGTCCTCGGCCACCACCCGGACTACCGTCCGGGCGACGGCTTGGTAGTAGAGCAGATCGACGGCTGTCTCATTGTCCGCGACGATCATGCGAGGAGTTCCGAATTCGGTTTCGGAATGTGATCCACCTCTGCGATGTTGCTCGTAGCCGCCTCGGCACCCTCGCTCAAGTTTAATCCCGTATCGATCATCGTTGTTTCGCCGTTAGCTCTCCCATCGATCTGAGTCTCGTCGACTCGCGACGGCCACCTGTCGTCCAAGGCCTTCTGAATCAGGGAGCCCGGGACTCGCACGTCAACCTCGCGTCCGGTGCCCGAAAGCACGCGGCTGTGGTCAAGCGCTCGTTGGCCGCCTTCTACGCGGTCTATTCCTGGAAAGCGTACACCTGGGGCTTGCGCCCCGCCGGTGGAGGTCGCAATTAGGCAGCAGCAGCCGCGGATCTCGCTGTGGCGCCGGCGAAGACGGGCACCAGCGTTCCCTCTCGTAGGTCCGGTGCGATCACCGTCGGGCTTCCGATGGCCGCGGCCATGCCCTTCAGGACGGTCGAATGGACCGCGTGCTGCACAGGCGCAGCTCTATGGGCGTGAATAGGTAAGAAGCCGTCTAAGCTCAGCCGGGACTGCATGATATCCTCTTCCTGCCGTTGGGTGATGTCTGGTTCCGCCGTACTGAAAAACCGGGTAAACGGCATCGAATGGACGGAATTCGAGCCGCATCCGGTCTGGATGTCACGTCCATCCTTCCTGAAGCACGGTCACCTCGCATGCTCCCAATCGGCCCGCCAAACACGGCCCGACGATCCCCGTGGCCCATGCCCCAGCAGCTTGCCGCGCGGCGAATCCTAGTCGCTCGCTCTGACGAACCCTTCTGCCGCTGGCGACCGGTCATGACCACGGTCCTGACCCGCTTGGTCCCTGCGCATTTCGACGTAGCGGCTCTTCGCGTCAGTTGCCGCTGTTAGCTTGAGCGTTTACCTCGGACCCGCCAGCACTCGGGGAGCGGTTTGAATTGCAGCCCACGAAGATGCTACCGTTCCAAGAGTCGCTGGGAAGCTATCACCTCTGCCAAATCCACAGAATGAGATCGGACATGACCCCCACCATCTCGGAAGACACACGCTCCATCGAATCAGAACGAAGCTCCACAGGACGATCAATTCCCTGCCATGTACTGAGATCCCTCGCGCCCCTGGGGCTCGTGATCGGCATTGCGATGGTCGTCACGATTCCATCCATGCCGGTCGCCGCGCAGGAACTCCACGCCGATCTGTGTATGCACGGCTGCCCAAGCGGCTCCCCAGCAACCAATGATCTCATCATCCGGGACATCTACATTCTCAGCTCCAACGATGCGACCAAGTTCGCTGACTGGGTGGCGTACAGGGTCACGCTGAACACTATTGGGCCGACGGCCAGGCGGACTTGGAGAGCGGACCCGTGGCTTGCCGCCAACGAAACGCTGGAGCCGGACGACTACATTGGTGCGAATGCCGCCTTGAACACCGACCGCGGGCATCAGGCCCCGCTGGCCAGCTTCACCGGCACGGACGACTGGGAGGCAACGAACTATCTTTCCAACATCACGCCACAGAGAAGTGCGCTGAACCAAGGAGCATGGGTACGGCTAGAAAGCGCCGTGCGCACGTTGGCTGAGGAAAGAGCTGATCCTATTTATGTCATGACGGGACCTTTGTACGAACGAGAAATGCCCTCCATGCCTGGCGCGGATGAACTTCATCGAGTCCCCAGCGGCTACTGGAAGATCATCGCCATGGAGGAGAACGGAGACGTCAAGATCGCCGCTTTCCTGTTCGATCAAGACACTCCACGGAGGGCAGATTTCTGCGAGGAGAGCTTTGTCACCAGCGTTCGCATGATCGAGGACAAGGCCGAACTGAACTTCTTCCCTGAGTTGACACCAGCAGACCAGGATAGGCTAGCCTGAATTTCTCAAAGCAATAAGGTGGCACCGGCCTCCGGGGACTGTTAAGTTTATGTGGGCCAATAACTTGACAGTGACCAAACCGGAGGACCGATGCCGACACAGTGTAGACCCGTTTCGTTCGGATTTCAAGGGTGCCGGGGCAGGAAGGTGATGGCCGCGTTCGACGGCGGCTCGATCACCTCGAACGGGGGAGCCCTGTTGCTGCGGGGGACCGACCGCTCGATCGGGCTGTTCGACCGGGTGGCCGCCTGCTTCACGGACCGGCGCGATCCGCGTCTGACGGAGCACTCGGTGCGCACGCTGGTCGCGCAGCGCATCACCGGCATCGCCCTGGGATACGAAGACCTCAACGACCATGACTTCCTGCGGCACGATCCCCTGCTGGCCCTGTTGTCCGGCAAGCTCGAGGGAGGGCGCAAGGGCTGCGCGGCGCTGGCGGGCAAGAGCACGCTGAACCGCCTCGAGCACGCACCCGGGGACGGGAGGCCGGAGCGGTATCACAGGATCGCCCATGACCCCGAGGCGCTCCAGGCGCTGCTCACCGAACTGTTCATCGAGTCCTGGCCGGGACGGCTGCCGCCGTCGCGGCTCGTGCTCGACATCGACGCGACGGACGACAAGGTGCACGGCCGCCAGGAGGGCCGCTCCTTCCACGGCTACTACGGCCACCACTGCCTCCTGCCGCTCTACATCTTCTGCGGCAAGCACCCGCTGTGCGCCGTGCTCCGGCCAGGGCAACTCCGGCGCCGCTTCGGGCGCGACCGAAGCGCTCGCCCGCATCGTCGCCCGGCTGCGCCGCCGGTGGCCCGGGCTCGGCATCCTGGTGCGGGCCGACTCCGCCTACGCCCGCGAGAAACTGCTGGCCTGGTGCGAGGACAACGGCGTGGACTACGTCATCGGCGTCGCCCGCAACGCCCGGCTCGCCCGGAGAATCGCGCCGGAACTCCTCGCCGCCCGGGTCGAGTCACGGGGCCGCGGCCGCCCGGCCCGCATCTACGAGGAGTTCGTCCACTCCACCCGGAGGAGCTGGTCCCGCTCGCGCCGCGTCATCGCCAAGGCCGAGCATCTGCCCGGCAAGCCCAACCCCCGCTTCGTCGTCACCTCGCTCCCGGAGACCGTCTCCCCCCGGACCGTCTACGAACGCGTGTACTGCCCCCGGGGCAACGCCGAGAACGCCATCAAGGAGCAGCAGCTCGATCTGTTCGCCGACCGGACCTCCGCCACCCGCTTCCCCGCCAACCAGCTCCGTCTCCTCTTCTCCGCCTTCGCCTCCATCCTCATGGCCGCGCTGCGCCGCGCGCTCTGCGGCACCGGCCTGGCCCGCGCCACCGCCGGCACGCTGCGCCTGAAGCTCCTCAAAATCGGAGCGCGCGTGATGGTCTCGGCGCGCAGGGTCAAGGTCGCCATGGACTCCGCGCATCCCTCCGCCTCCGCCTTCGCCCGCGTCCACGCCCGATTACCCGGATAGAAACCGCCACCCCCGGACCGTGACTCCCGCCGCTTCCCCGCGGCGGAGGGACCGGTCTGCCCGCTCGCCCCGCCGGGATCCGCCAACGCCGCGCACACCCCTCCCCGGGCGCCTCTCCACCCCACATCCGACTATGACGGCCCGATATCTCGCCTCATAATGGCCCCGCCACTCGCGACGGCTCGTCAAGTCGCCCGCCTAACCACCGCCAACCGGCTCGTGTGAGAAATCCGGGCTAGCCTCCCGGAGGACGGGATGCGATGGGTGTCGGATAGTCAAGATGAAGCGGAGTTTTGGCGTGAGTTCTTTACAGCCAGGCCCATTGTCGAGCAGGCGTCTTGGCCGCGGAGTTGCGTCGACATCACTGGATTCATGAGGCCACACATTATGGTGCTTCCCAGAGTCCTCCAAGGAATGGGGTGTAAGCGGCTGGACATACTGTACTCAAATCCAATCGCATACACCGACGATGAAGACACGACCTTCAGTCATGGGCCCATCAAGAGGATTCGCCAAGTGCGGGGCTTCGAAGGGGTCCATTCCTCAGACGTTGCTGTGCCGGAAATCCTCATTATCGGTTCAGGATATGAGGACGAACTGATCTGGCGGGTAGCGGAGAGTAGGAGGGCAGCCCGAAAGATCCAGCTGTTCGGGCTACCAAGCCTCCAGCCGCACATGTACGAACAGAGTCGTTTGCGGGCGGCGAGGGCTGCAGAAGCTGTAGGGCCGTTATCGAAAGGGCTCGGTGATTTTTGCTCCGGCGGGCGATCCCTTCATGACCGCGCAAGTGATTCATGATCACCTCGCAGAGAAAGAGCTGAAGGGTCGTGCAAACATATATCTTTGTCCCCTGTCCACGAAGGCACAGGCGTTAGGCTTCGCGCTCTACTATCGCTATGAGTGTGTGGGACAATCGGTAAGTATTGTGTTTCCATATGTGGATGAATACTCCGTGGCCACCTCGGTTGGACTGTCGCGAGTATCGTTGTTTAGGCTGGAACGCGATTGGTCCCCGGCGCCCGGAGGCGGCGGCGCGGCGGGATGAAGCGGCGGCGAGCCCTCCGCTCGTCGAGGTCGAGCGCCGACCGCTGGCCGAGTACGCCCGGATCGCGGGAGGTGCCCGGTGAGGCCGCCGTCGCGCAGGGAGCGGATCGCGGCCCAGCTCGCCGATCTCAAGATGCCGGGCGCGCTGGAGGCGCTGGACGGCGTGCTCGCCGGGATCGACGGCGGGCAAATGACCCCGGCCGAGGCGATCGAACGGCTGCTGGCCGCCCAGATCGAACTCCGCAACGGCCGGCGCCTCGAGGCCGCCCTGCGCCCCAGCCGCCTGCCGTACGTGAAGACGCTGGCGGGCTTCGATTTCGACTTCCAGCCCTCGATCAAGCGCGAGCAGATCGACGCGCTGCACGAACTCGGCTTCGTCGAGCGCCGCGAGACCTCGTCGACTCCCTGGAGGAGGCCAAGGCCGCGGGTCGGTTCGACCGCCGCCTGAAGATCCTCGCCCACCCGGCCCTCCTCGTCGTCGACGAGATCGGCTACCTCCCGGTGACCCAGAGCGGGGCCGTCCTCTTCTTCCAACTCATCAACCGGCGCTACGGCAACGGCTCGACCGTGCTCACCTCCAACAAGGGCTTCGAGGAGTGGGGCCGCATCCTCGGCGACGAGGTCATGGCCGCCGCCCTGCCACCGGCTGCTCCACCGGTGCCATATCGTGAACATCAGGGGCAACAGCTAACCGGATGCGTCGCCACGCCGAACTCTCGAAGGCGGATCCACCCCCTCGCGAGCCGAATAGACGCCGAA
This sequence comes from Longimicrobiales bacterium, assembly GCA_965225805.1. Classification (GTDB taxonomy): domain Bacteria; phylum Gemmatimonadota; class Gemmatimonadetes; order Longimicrobiales; family Gaopeijiaceae; genus BD2-11. Next base: position 3,545,284 of record OZ245327.1, on the reverse strand, counting down.
CCGCCTGGGTCGGTCCGTGCCGATTGACAGTGCTACGTAGCCCCCTGCCGACCACTAACCATGGGCGGCTGCTGGGGCGTCTCGCGATCGACCAAGACGAACCTGCCGGTGGAGGTCCGCAGCCAACAGCCAAGCCCCGTCCGAGTTCCTGGGTTGCATGGGCCACCGCCCACTCAACGACCTCACGCGGATGGTCCGTCTCCTTGCCCAGTCCCGGACGCTCGTCCGAGAGCCGGGCACGGCCCGACGCCGGGGGAGCATCCATAACGATGTGTTGTGAGGAAGCTCGATCGGGTTCACCATTCGGGCGGTTCGGGCGGCGCTTTGGATCGCCGGCCTTCTCGGTCGGCGGTCAGCCCTGAGTCTAACGTGAGCACCTAGTGGGAGCATCGGAGCTAGACCGATGGGATCGAAGTCGGTTATTCTATGGGCATGCAACGGAAGCTAGCGCATCGACGGATGATCCAGACCGTGATCACGCGGATGGCTCGCAATTCGTTCCTGATCAGTGGTGGTAGCATTTCTCTAGTGGCCGCGCTGTTCGCGTTCCCCGCCGCCGGGACGGTCGTCGTGGCCGACCCGGTGGAGGCCGGACGCGAAGATGGACTTCGCGGACACTTGGCTAACAGCCCCGATGACCAGAGTGCGTCGGCAGGCCGCCTCCAGTTGGGCGAGAATCGGCGACCGACCACCCCGGGGGGCAGACCCGTCACCGAGCCAGTGGGTCCGGTCACCTATGCGACCTTTTCTTTAGCCTGCCACCCACTTCGCGCGGCAGGCAACGCTTCCTCTCTCCGACCGATTCAGGCCGGAACAGCCACCATACGGAGCCGCCGCAATGGATAACGCCACAACGCCTAACGGCCAAGGAAAGACTCGCGAAGGATTCCCTTTCGAGTTAAACGGGGAAAAGCTGTTCGCACCCCGTGAGAAAATGCGACCACCCGAGATCCTAGATATCGCGTGGGAAATGAAGATCCTGCCCTTCGAGCCCGACAAGTACCAGCTTGTTTCTTCCAAGGACGGCTCAATCTACAAGGCGGACGACTACGTCAATCTCGTCGAGGACAACAACTTCATCGCCCAGCCCACAACCTCGACGAGCGTCGCCTAGGAGCCGTATGTCATCGTCCCTCGATAAGATCGAGATCGAACTTCAAGAACTCGGCCTCGCCACCAACCGTTTCACCAGCCCTCAAGGGGAAGTCGTGGCGTTTTCTTACGTCATCGACGTTGGACGCCTATCCGGCACTGGTTGCCAGCTCGGGTTCAGCATGCAGGAGCAGGGGTTCCCCGTTTACGCGCCGCATTGGATACACATCGGTCTCCCGATCAACGACAAGCAAGGCAGCGGCCGGCAGTACACCGACGAACAGGGCACGCCCTGGGTCGCGTTCAGCCGCCCACCCATCTACTGGGACAACCTGCCGAACAAGAGCATGAAGACCTTCCTCAACGAACACGTTAGGCGGTTCTTGGCTAACGACGTATGATCTACGATGTCGCTATCACCGACCACGTGAACGAGACCGCTACGCTCCATCTGCTTGCCCACCTCAGAAGCGGCCGAATTCAGGAAGATCTTTGCTTTGCGCTCTGGTCACCTTCCACCGGGAGCAACCGAACCACGGCCATAGTGCACAAGGCTATCCTGCCGCGCGCTGACGAGCGCGAACTGCACGGCGCCGCCAGTTTTCTGCCTGCATACCTGACTAGGTCGCTCCTTCTTGCTAGGTCCGAGCGCTGTGGCCTCGCTCTCATGCACAGCCATCCTACCTCCGGCTGGCAAGACATGAGCGAACCCGATATCGTCGCTGAACGCGACGTACTCGCACCCTGTGCCAACGCCACCAAACTGCCCCTCGTCGGGCTGACGGTCGGGGCCGACGGCTACTGGAGCGCCCGTTTCTGGATAAAGTCCAACGAGTACCGAAGGCATTGGTGTACCAAGGTTCGCGTTATTGGCAAGGACAAGTACTCGCTTTTCTACAACAACGAGCTTCTTCCGCCACCACCACGAAGGGCCGCGTTGTTGCGCACTTACGACACCTGGGGTGCAGAAGCGCAAGACGTAATCTCGCGCCTCCACGTAGGCGTCGTCGGCCTCGGCAGCGTCGGTTCCGTCGTGACCGAAGCTCTTTCCCGCATCGGAGTGCCAAGCGTTACTCTGGTCGATCCAGACGTTGTCGAAGAACACAATCTCGACCGGCTTCTTAACGCGACCCAAGACGACATCGGCCGCTCCAAAGTCGACTTGGCCAAGGCGGCTTTTGTCTCGCACGCGACAACCGCCTTTCCCACCGTACATGCCATCTCGGAATCGATTCACACTGTCAACGCGTACCGGGCGATCCTTGACTGCGACCTCGTCTTCAGTTGCGTCGACCGTCCCATCGCAAGGGATGTCCTGAACTACGTCTCCCAAGGACACCTTGTCCCGGTACTAGATGGCGGCATTGCCGTAGGCGTACAGCCTTCGAACGGGCGCCTGTCTTCAGCTCACTGGCGGTGCCATGTCAGCACTCCGCTACACGCTTGCCTGAGGTGCCGAGATCAATACAACACGAGTATGGTCGTATTGGAGCTAGATGGTTCGCTGGATGATCCGTCCTACACGCAGGGCCTCAGCGAAGATCTTTCTGCTCGCAACGAAAACGTCTTTCCGTTCACACTCTCCCTGGCGAGCATGCTCGTCAATCTCTTCCTGCGTTACATGATCTCCGAAAACTGGTGGCCGAAGCCCGTGGTCCAGCAGCAGGAGCAACAATTCGTACTCAACACTCTCGTCTCGATCGGACGCGAAGACTGTGAAGAACACTGCGCCTTCCGCGCCATGCGCGTGGGCGGGGACGCCGTGGAACCACCGTACCTTTCGGAAACCGAAATCGAAACGCCCGACGACACCTCGGCGCCAAGCACACTCTCCCGCTTACTCACTTACGTCGGTACTTTATTTCGGAGGACGTGATTATCGTTCCCGATATACTCTTTCTATCCAACAGCGTTTCGAGCGCCCCCTTGACGTTTTCCGTGTGTGGCACCGTCGGGCCGAGAATCACTTGCGACCCGCGGCCGAGTATCTGCGTGCTGTATAAGGATGGGTGAGTCGTGTAGTGGCGGAGAACGGTTTCTCCTCGGGTGTCCGTGCTTTGCTGGTACGTCGGTTCACCCTCCTCAACGGCCCCAGGGTCCAAGATCACCAAGCGGTACTCCTTCTCGTGCTCGTATGCACGGTCCTTGTAGAGGTACCTAAACAGCTGCAGCTCGTCGTGCACCTTCGCTCGCGCCGCCTTAAACAGTTCATTCTCAGGCCCGTTGACGTCTCGTATCCTCTTCTCGATCGGCTTGAACAATCGCTTGCTCAGCTTTACTGTAAGCCTTCGCACTGCCTCCTGCCCGTATCGAACTCGGTATAGCGGCAGGAGACCCTTCTCGTCAGCGGACAGCTTGTCCTGCGGAATGCTCAGCGAACAACCAGCGCCTTGCCGACCGTACTCCCTCCAGAACACGATTCTGTCGTTGTTCTTCTTCTCGCTTTCTGACGGCACGAAAGACAAAACGTACGCGTGCCCCGGATACAGCCCTTGAGCGACTTGCTGCTTTAGCGATTGTTCTCCGCCACCGCCCGACCATCCATTCTCTACCTGTTCCCACATCCAGAGCCGATCGCCGTCCCAATCCGGCCAATGTAGAACAACGAATCTTCCTTCCTCCGGATCATTCGCGTGCACGGTGTCGTACAGGCGTAGTCCACTCCCCTCGTCGGCATCGTTCAGCATCGCAAAAACCACATCTATGCCTGTGTAGTGCACAAACTGGCTGATCGAAGGCGATCCCGAATCATGCAGCTCTTTGGCAATTTCGGAGATGACATGTTTGATGCCTTGGCGAATGGTTCCATCGCCCGACCGACGTTTCCCCGACCGGAACTCGTCGATTGCTTTCTCAATGTATGTGTTCATTTCACTCACTTGATGTAATTCTTCGGCGGAAATCATCTGCTGATCATTTCTTTCATAGAGGGTTCGATCCGGTGTCCACGACACTCGTCGCCGCAGCACTTCCGGGAAATCAGCCTGCCGGTGGGTCCAGCCACGGGGAAGCTCCAAAGCGCCCCGGTAGATCAAATCGGAGCAGCATGACTAAAAACTAAAGCTCCTGGGTGATGGCTTGAAACGCTTCCAACGAAGCCTGTAGGTCTTCCACGATCTTGGCGGCCAGCACCACCGGTTCCGGCAGATTCTCGCTCTCCTCCAGAGCGCTGTCGCGCAGCCACAGCAGGTCCAGGTTCAGCTTGTCGCGCTTCGCCAGCTCGTCGTACTCGAACGCCCTCCAGCGGCCGCTCTCGTTCTCCGGGCCCCAAGTGGGCTCCCTCTTGTGTCGCTCGCCCGGCCGGTAGCATTCGACGAAGTCGTCGAGGTCCGCGCGGCGGAGCGGCTTCATCTTCAGGGTGAAGTGCTTGTTCGTCCGCAGGTCGTAGACCCACAGCCGCTCAGTCCAGGGCTTCTCGCGCGCGGGCTTCGCGTCGAAGAACAGGACGTTCGCCTTCACCCCCTGGGCGTAGAAGATCCCGGTCGGCAGGCGGAGGAGGGTGTGCACGTCGAACGCTTGGAGCAGGTTGCGCCGCACCGTTTCGCCCGCGCCGCCCTCGAACAGGACGTTGTCGGGCACCACGATGGCGCAGGTGCCGTGTATCCTGAGCAGCGTCTTCACGTGCTGGAGGAAGTTGAGTTGCTTGTTCTTGGTGCCGGTCCAGAAGTCCTGACGCTCGTAGGTGTCGGACTCCGTTTCCAGTTCGCCCTCCGCGTTCACGATCCGGACGCTACTCTTCTTGCCGAAGGGCGGGTTGGTGAGCACCATCGAGAAGCGCTCGCCGGGGTCGTTGGCCAAGCTGTCGACTCCCGACCGGATCGGCGACTCGTCGGGGCCGATCCCGTGCAGGTAGAGGTTCATGATGCAGAGCCGGGCGGTCGCGGGCACGATCTCCCAACCCTGTACGAAGCTGGTCCGCAAGTGGGCCTTCTGGTCGGGGTCGAGCGTGCTCCCGTGCTCGCGGGCCACGTAGTCGTGCGCGGCGAGCAGGAATCCGCCCGTTCCGCAAGCGGGATCGCACACGGTGTCGTCCGGCTCCGGGCGCACGCAGTCCACGATGGCCTTGATCAGTTCGCGTGGCGTGAAGTACTGGCCTGCGCCCTTCGGCGACTCCTGGGCTGACTTGGCCAGCAGGCCCTCGTAGATGTCGCCCTTCACGTCCGCGTGCATCGACATCCAGTCCTCGGGATCGATCAGGTCCACGATCAGGCGCTTCAGGGTTGCCGGATTCTGGATCTCCTGACGGGCCTTCTTGAAGATCTCGCCCAACATCCCTCCCCGTCTGGGGAGCTCCGTCAGGACGCGCCGGTAGTGGGTTTCCAACTCCTCACCGTCGCGGGCGAGAAGGCTCGGCCAGTCGAGGCCGGAAGGCACGATGGGCGGGTGGCTCCACGGTGGCTGGGTCCGCTGGTGCGCCATCTTCAGGAAGAGCAGGAAGGTGATCTGCTCCGTGTAGACCATGTAGGACAGGCCGTCGTCGCGGAGAAGGTGGGCGAAGCTCCACGCCTTGTTGACGATCTGCCGGGTGTCGTTGGGCATCAGGGGACTCGCCTCTTGGGTTGTCGCTTCGGTCTCGTGGGTCGGCGCTTTCTCCGCTTCCGTTCCGCCTCCCGCTCGGCCCGGATGCGCTCCAAGAGGAGGGAAGCGGGCTCGTCGGCGGGATCCTGCGGGACCAGGCGGCCCTCGAAGGCGTACTTCAGGATGGTTTGGCGGAGGGCAGTCGTTTGGTGCAGCAGATCGGCGATCGCGCCGGTCGAGCGCATAACCGAATCACTCGCGTCACCAGATCGGCGAATGATCTCGTCCTGCTCCGCCTCCGGGGGCAACGGGAACGGAAAACCGCGCAGTTTCGTCCCGTTCACGTTTGCTTGACCAACCTGCTGGGAGACCACTGAGGCGATCCATGCCCGTCCCCAAGATGAATTCAAAGCGTTGGCCACAACCGTAGACAGCCGCGCGCGTAGAGTTCTCACGCTGATGAGATAGGACGCGAAAGAACATGGATCTGGACGACCTCTGTAGACTGCCGTCTTACCCACCAACTCGGCGCTGTTCGTGCGATTGAAGAGCAGATCACCGTCTGCCAGCAGGAGCTTCGGGAACTCGCGGTGATCAAGTGGAAGGTACTTGAGATTATCGAGATCGAGTGCGCCTTGCTGGATGTTCCCCATGCGAAGCACCGGTACGCCTTCTGGCTCTGGGGAAGTCTTTGCCGAAGAACCGTATTGCACGGTTAGGCTCACCTGATCCACCGTAGCCCAGCACCACCCTTCTGGAAGCCCCGGCAACCCGTTCGGATCCGGTGCCACGGGCTCCTTGTACTTGGCCTTCCAGTTCTTCGGCGGCTTCTTCCCCTTGGCCGCGAACTTCGCGAGTTGCTCGGTCTCCCAGCGCTTCCGCCGTGCGGCCAGGATGCGCCGAAGCAGTTCCTCGCCGGTCTCCTCGGGCGGATTCTCCCTCCTCCATTGTTCGGTCAGCCTGCCCTCGGCCGCCGCCTTGAGGACCGACGCGCGGTACCGCTCCAGATTGGCTTGCGCGCGCTCGAGCGCGGCCACGCCCTCGTCCAGTTTCGCGAACAGCGACTCGATCTTCCCTACGATCCGATGCTGCTCGGGGAGCGGAGAGAGGGGGACCGAGGCGTTTTCCAGCCAGACCCTGGGGACACGCCGTTGGCCGACGGCGCCCTGCATGTTTTCGCGGGCCAGTTGCCGGAACGAGGACCGTGCAACGCAGTACGCGATCCAACGGCCAATGCCGTCGGTCCGCGGCCGCATCACGAAGAACTCGGTAGAACCGTATCCGAGGGGCGGTCGAATCTCGGGAACGATGGCAATCTTTCCGTTCTCCATGCACGGCGTGATCTTGGCGAGGAGCACATCGCCCGGTCGAAACTGTGTGTATCCACGCTTGATCGCAGAGAAAGGGCGTCGGCCGGAAACGTCGATTCCTCGGAAGTCCTCGGCTACCCTAGGCATGGGAACGAACACGAGCGGGGTGCGGTCCTCAAGATCGGGCTTTATCCTCGGCGGATTGATGCTCACCAGATCCTCCATCCTGACTCGCACCCACCCGTCCGGCATCTCCCTCACGCTGCCAATCTCCCATTGAGTTCGTCCAGCAGCGGGTCCAGATCCTCGCCGAATACCCGGTACACGCCGCCCAGCCCGCCCCACTGGTTGAACGGCACGTCCTCGAAGTCCTCCCGTTCGATCACGAGGCTTGACGCGATGTGGTCCTTGATCGCGTCGAGCCACTTGAGTTGGCCGGGCGTGAAGGACTGGCCGACGTGCTCCTTCTCCGCGAGCCACTCCCGGTAGCGGCCCTCCACCTGTTCGGCGACCGGAACGAGCGGTCGGTCGGGCTCGATCGCGTGCTTGACGATAGCGACCAGATCCACAAGCGCACTGCCGCCCCTTCCGGCCACCTTGTCCGGCTCCAGCGCCTCGTAAAGCCTCCACAGCCCGTTGGCGGGATCGTGGATCCCCACCGGCGGGTTCCTCAGCGCGTCGCGAAGCTCCTTGACGTGACAGTATCGGAGTCCGGCGCGATACGGGCGGCCGTACAGGATGCGGAGCGCCTCGATCTCGTCCTTGTTCTCCTCGATGAACCGTTGGAAGTCGTCCAACTTGGACCGCGCGCTCGCGATCGCTGCTTCGCTGTGCCCGAAGTCGAGCAGCACGTCGATGGCCGCCTCGTCGATGATCTGGTACAGGCTTTGAGCGACCTCGATGATCAACCGCCTTAGCCCCGGCTTGGTGAACGGCTTGAGCGCCTCCGCCATGCGCTCTTTTTCCGCCGCGTCCAGTTGCTCCGGGGTCGGATCCTCGTCGCCGGCCAGGCCGAACCGCTCGGCGGCCACCTCGTGCGTAACGTCTGGATCGATGCTGCTCAGCAACGCGCCGGTCAGCGCCGCCAGACTCGTCCCATCCGCCTCCTTCGCGATCCTCGCCGCCTGCGCCTCGTCCACCCGTCGGCCGAGCCGTGCCAGCCGCGACGCGAGGCTCGACACCAGGTCCGGGTGCACCATCCCCATCGCCACCATCTGGAGCAGCTTCTTCGTGCTGACCGAAGGCTTGCGCTCCAGGGGCGGCGAGACCGTCTTGTCGCGCTCGCACACGCCGACCGCGTCAACGATCACGAAGTGCGTCTTGGCCTCCGCGTCCGGGGTCACGCTTTGCAGGTCGTCGCGGTCGATCACCCGCACGCCCCGGCCCTTCATCTGCTCGAAGTAGCCCGCCGAGTTGACGTTTCGCATGAAGAGCAGGCATTCGAGCGGCTTCACGTCCGTGCCCGTTGCGATCATGTCCACCGTGACCGCGATGCGCGGATTGTACGAGTTGCGGAAGCTGTTCAGCAGGTCCCCGGGCGAGGCGCCGGTCGTCTTCGACGTGATCTTCTGACAGAAGTCGTTGCCCTTGCCGAACTCCTCCTTGATGATGCTCGTGATGTCGTCGGCGTGGCTGTCCGTTTTGGCGAAGACGAGCGTCTTGGGGACTTCGGTACGCCCGGGGAAGATCTCTGTGAACAGGCGTTCCCAGAAGGTGCTCACGACCAGCCGGATCTGGTCGGGGGCGACCACGTCGCGGTCGAGTTGGGTTGCGGTGTAGGTGAGGTCGTCCTCCAGCTCCGCCAGCGTCTTCTTGCGGGTGCGCCGATCGCGCCTCGGCACGTAGCGCCCGGCCTCTACGCTGCCGCCCTCCTCCGAGATCTTCGTCCTGATGCGGTAGATGTCGTAGCCGACGTTGATCCCGTCCGCCACGGCCTTCGTGTGCGAATAGGCCTGCACGACGTTGCTGTTGAAGAACCCGATGGTGTGGGGACTCGGGGTCGCGGTCAGCCCGATCAGGAAGGCGTCGAAGTACTCGATCACCTGCCGCCAGACGTTGTAGATCGAGCGGTGGCACTCGTCAATCACGATGAAGTCGAACGTCTCCACGGGGACGTCGGGGGTGTACTCGACCGGGACAGGCTCGCTACCAAGCGGGCGACCGGACTCGAAGTGCGAAGCTTCCTCGTTGACGGGGTCGTACTCTGGATCGCCTTTCAGGATGGAGTAGAGACGCTGGATGGTCGTGATGACCACCTTGCTGGCCGGTTCGATGACGTTCCCGCGAAGGCGCTGAACCGGGAACTCGTCGGCGAAGGTGTAGGCGGACGCGGGATCCCGGAACTGCTGGAACTCGTTCAGCGTCTGCTTTCCGAGGTTGTTGCGGTCCACCAGGAACAGGATGCGGTCGGCATTGGCGTGCTTGATGAGCCGGTGGCAGGCCGTGACCGCCGTGAAGGTCTTACCGCTGCCCGTGGCCATCTGGATCAGGGCGCGGGGGCGTCCGTGGGCCAGCGACTGTTCGAGATTCCGGATGGCCTCGTGCTGGACGGGCCATAGCTTGCCCTGCGGCAATTCCGGCATCTGCCGGAGTGTCCGACGCAGTTGCGCCGATCCCAGGTCTTGCTGCCGCAGCAGCTCTTCGGGACGATGGAAAGTGAAGATCTCCCGGCTGCACGGGTGAGGGTCGAGGCCGTTCGTGAACTGCGTGATCTCGCCAGTGGACTCGTAGGCGAAGGGGAGTGGGCGGTACCGCGCGGGAACCCACTCGTCGAGCCCCTCCGTGTACCGCTTCGACTGGACGACTACCCCTTCGAGGGTGTGCCCCGCGGGCTTCGCCTCGACGACCCCAATGGCCCATCCATCGGCGTAGAGCAGGTAGTCCGCGGACCCGGACTTGATCTCTACCCCTTCCTTCCACTTGAGGGGGAACTCGCGAACGGCCACGCCGAGCCCCGCATGGATGTTCATGGAGGTGAAGTCCTGAACCACCCACCCGCAGGCCTCCAGTTGCCCGTCGATATTCTCGCGGGCCTGCTGTTCAGGCGTTAGTGGCACCGGACACCGCTCATGCCGTGGCGAAGCGCTCGACCGCGATTTCCCCGGCGCAGGTGCGGGCCCGCCGCGTGACGCCCAGCCCATCGGCAGCCCAAGTCACCGTAAGTCCAGCGGTTCCAAGCACTGCCGCCTAACGATGCCACCCGGATGCGGCGGGTCGCATCCGCTGTTGATGTAACTACAATTCATATGTATAATCAACCGATGGAATTCGAGTGGGACGAGGCCAAGAATCAGACCAACATCCGCAAGCATGGTATCGGATTCGACACCGCCAGGCGAATCTTCGAGGGGCCGGTCACAACGTCGCCCGACCGTCGCCGGGACTACGGCGAGGAGCGCCACATCAGCATTGGCCGGGTGGATCCCGGAGCGCTGATCGTGGTCGCTCACACCGAGCGCCATGGGCGTATCCGTCTGATCTCTGCCCGCCCGGCATCGCGCAAGGAAAGGAGAGTCTACCATGAGCGGACGCTACGACAGGCCCCTCACTCCCGAGCAGATCGCGGCCGTGGAGGACGACAGCATCGACTTCAGCGATATTCCCGAACTGGACGAAGAGTTCTGGGACCGGGCGGAGCTCGTCGAGCCTGATCGCACCGACCAGATCACCATGCGCGTCAAACGCTCCGTGCTGGCCTATTTCAAGGCTCCAGGTAGGGGCTACCAGACGCGGATGAACCGCGTACTCGAGAGCTACGTGCGGCACAGGACGAGGAACCCCGCCGACACCGGGGAGGGCGCGGGCCACTGACCGGCGTTCCCCGTCTCGGAGCCTCCCGCAGCTTGAGAAGGGGGCTCCATCGTTCCTGGCCGGCCGGGTGCAGCGACTAGCGGCATGCCGTAAGTTCAAGCGGGGCGCTTAGCTCAGCTGGTTCAGAGCGCCTGCCTTACAAGCAGGAGGTCGGCGGTTCGAATCCGTCAGCGCCCATGGCGGGGGTGAAGATGACCGGAACCCCGCACGAGAGTGGGTTTTCTTCCGAGCGGCGGCCCGCCAGTGGCACCACAAGGTTCCGCAATCGGTCGGTTCCGCGTATCCTGTCCTGTCACACGCCGCGTTTTGGCAGTCCGGCGGGATTCACATTCACCCCCAATTTGCGGGAGACGAAATGAACAAGAAGGAAATGGCGGCGGCCCTCGCGCAGCGGGCGGACCTGTCTCAGGCGAAGGCAGCGGACGTGCTCAGCTGCATCTTCGCCACAAGTTCCGGCTCGGGCATCATCGCACGCGAACTCGATTCGGGTGGCAAGGTGACGATCCCGGGATTCGGAACTTTCGGCGTCAAGTCACGCGCGGCGCGAACCGGCACCAATCCGGCCACCGGCGAGAAGATCGCCATCGCGGCGAAGAACTACGCCTACTTCAAGCCCGGCAAGCCCTTGCGTGACCGCGTAGCCGGGTGACCAAACGATTGCAAGAAAACTGTTGTGGAGAGTTCTTCCGGCACGTCCGTTCCGCCTGAGTAGCGGGCCGGCTCCCCCGGCTGACGCGGGTCCGGCGCCGCCGCCCGGCATCCCCGGGCGTGCCGGATGCTCTCCTCCCCTCAACGCGAAGATCTGGCCGACCGAATCGTGAACTCCTCCTCCCCTGCGCCGGTCGATCCCCCGGACGATTCTCTCGAGAGCGGCAGCGCCCCGGACCGCGTCGCCCGTTGGGCCAAGGTCATCGATCATTCCCGGTGCATCGGCTGCCATGCCTGCACCACCGCCTGCAAGTCCGAAAACGAAGTTCCCCTGGGTGTTACCCGCACCTACGTAAAGTCCGTCGACGCCGGCCACTTCCCGCGCACCCAGCGCGCGTTTCAGGTGACGCGCTGCAACCAGTGCGAGGATGCGCCGTGCGTAACCGCCTGTCCGACGTCGGCGATGTTCCGCCGGCCGGACGGGATCGTGGACTTCGACAAGGCCGCGTGCATCGGCTGCAAGGCCTGCATCGCCGCGTGCCCATACGACGCCATCTTCATCAACCCGGAGGACCACTCCGCCGAGAAGTGCAACTTCTGCGCGCACCGGCTGGACATGGGTCTCGAGCCGGCATGCGTCGTCGTCTGTCCCACGGAGGCCATTCTGGTGGGGGATCTGAACGATCCGCTCGCCAAGGTGACCGAGATGGTGCATCAGGACGCTCTCACGGTTCGGCGTCCCGAGAAGGAGACCCGCCCGAAGCTCTTCTACAAGGGTGCGCGCCAGGTCACTCTGGACCCCCTCGCGGCCGCGCGCCCGGAGGGGGGGCTCTTCATGTGGAGCGAGCAGGGAAGCGGCGCCGACCAGGTGACGTCCGGCCACCCGGGGTGGGGAAACTCCTCCGCGGGCGCGATTCTCAGCTACGATGTGCCCCATCACGCTCCCTGGGATGCACGGGTGAGCCTCTACACCTGGACCAAGTCCATCGCGGCAGGGGCGTACCTGGTGCCGCTGCTCCTCATTCTGTCCGGCGCACTCTCCTGGACGGACCCGCTCTGGCTCTTCGGCGCCCCCTTGCTGGCCATGGTCTTTCTGGTGCTGACCACGGTCCTGCTGATCTGGGACCTGGAGCATCCCGGCCGTTTCCACTACATACTGCTGCGCCCGCAATGGCGAAGTTGGCTGGTGCGCGGAGGCTTGGTGCTGGCCGGTTTCGGGGCGGTGCTGGCGGCCCACCTGGGCGCGGGATGGGTTGGAGCGTCCGGAGCCGCCCGTCTGCTCGTGCTGGCCGGAGTCCCGCTGGCCGCCATGGCCGCGATGTACACGGCCTACCTGTTCGCCCAGGCGAAGGCCCGCGACCTTTGGCAGAACCCCCTGCTACCGCCCCACTTCCTCGTGCAGGCTCTGCTCGCCGGCGCGGCCGCCCTCTACCCGCTGGCGGCGCCCGAAGCGCGCGCGCTGCTGGCCGACGGCTTCGCGGCTCTCACCGCCGCCCACCTCCTCCTGGTTCTGGGCGAGATCACCATCACGCACGGCACTGCGCACGCGCACCTCGCCGTCCGCGAGCTGACCCGGGGGCGCTTCGCCCGCTACTTCCGCGCCGGCATGCTGCTGAGCGCGGCCGGACTTGCCGCCCCGTGGATCGGTCTGCCGGCCCTGCTCGCCGGACTCGCGGGACTGCTCGCCTACGAGCACGCCTACGTGCAGGCGGGGCAGGCCGTCCCTCTGGCGTGAGGATGTCATCATGAACGACGGCCCGAGCGCGGATCTGAAGCGCCTGCACGAGCGGGTGTCCGCGGCCCGAGAGGAAGTGGAAAGCCGGGGCGAGAGCTTCTATCCGGGCCCGAGCCGCGTACACCTGGCTTCGTTCCCTCCCAAGGAGCGATGGAACGACTGGGTCGAACTCGACTCGCGTTCGTGGCCCAGGCGCGTCGAGAAGCGCTACATGCTGGTCCCGACCACCTGCTTCAACTGCGAATCCGCGTGCGGGCTGCTGGCCTACGTGGACCGCGACACACTCGAGGTGCGCAAGTTCGAGGGGAACCCGGAGCACCCGGGATCGCGGGGCCGCAACTGTGCCAAGGGGCCGGCGACCGTGAATCAGGTCACCGACCCGGACCGGATCCTCTACCCCCTGAAGCGCGCCGGCGAGCGCGGCTCGGGGCAGTGGACCCGAGTCAGCTGGGACGAGGCTCTGGACGACATCGCCGACCGCATCCGCCGGGCGCTCGAGGAAGGGCGGCAGAAGGAGATCATGTACCATGTCGGCCGACCCGGGGAGGACGGCTTCACCGAGCGCATGCTGGCGGCGTGGGGCGTGGACGGCCACAACTCCCACACCAACATCTGCTCCTCGGGAGCGCGGGCCGGATACCACCTTTGGATGGGGATGGACCGCCCGAGCCCCGATCATGCCCACGCGCGCGTCATCCTCCTCGTGTCGAGCCACCTCGAGACCGGCCACTACTTCAACCCCCACGCCCAGCGCATCATCGAGGCCAAGGCCAACGGGGCAAAGCTGGTCGTCCTCGACACCCGCCTCTCCAACACCGCCACCCACGCCGACCACTGGCTCTCGCCATACCCGGGCTCCGAGGCGGCCATCTTCCTGTCGATCGCCCGCTGGCTGGTCGCCAACCGGCTCCACAACCGCGAATTCGTGCGCCGCTGGTGGAACTGGCGGGAGTTCATGGCCGAGATTCACCCCGAGCTTCCGCCCTTCTTCGAGAGCTTCGAAAAGAAGCTCGAGGAGATGTACGCCGACTACACCTTCGAGTACGCGGCGCGGGAGTCCGGCGTCGACGCGGCCACGATCGAAGCGGTGGCCCGCCTGGTGGCCCGGGCCGGCACCCGGCTCTCGACCCACAACTGGCGCAGTGCGGCGGCCGGCAACCTCGGCGGCTGGCAGGTGGCGCGAACCCTCTTCCTGCTCAACGCGCTCACGGGAGCTGTCGCCACCGAGGGGGGCACCCATCCCAACTCGTGGAACAAGTTCGTGCCGCGGCCCATCCACCTGCCCCGCCACCCCGAGCACTGGAACGAGCTTACCTGGCCGGCGGAATATCCCCTGGCGCTGATGGAGATGTCCTTCCTGCTCCCGCATCTTCTGAAGCGAAGCGGAGACTTTCTGGACGTCTACTTCACCCGGGTGTACAACCCGGTCTGGACCAACCCCGACGGTTTCTCCTGGATCGAGATGCTGACCGATCCGGAGCGGGTCGGACTGCACGTCGCCCTCACCCCCACCTGGAGCGAGACCGCCCACTTCGCCGATTACGTGCTGCCCATGGGGCTCGCCTCCGAACGCCACGACGTGCACTCCTACGAGCAATACGCGGGCCAGTGGGTGGGCTTCCGGCAGCCGGTGCTGCGCGCCGCGCGCGAGCGCCTGGGCGAGAGCATCGCCGACACGCGCGAGGCCAACCCGGGCGAGGTGTGGGAGGAGAACGAGTTCTGGATCGACCTCACCTGGCGCATCGATCCCGACGGCGACCTCGGCCTTCGCTCCTTCTTCGAGTCGCGCAAGCAGCCCGGTACGAAGCTCGGCGTCGACGAATACTACGGATGGATGTTCGAGAATTCCGTTCCCGGGCTTCCGAGCGCCGCCGCTGAGGAGGGCATCAGTCCCCTGGAGTACATGCGCAGGTACGGCGCCTTCGAGGTGGCCGCCAGGACCGGTGCCCTCCATGAGGAGCCGGTCCCCGTGGAAGAACTCGAGGACCTGCGTGTCGACTCGCGCGGACGCGTCTTCACGCGCGCCGCCAAGCCCGACTCCCCCAACGTGGTCCCGCTGCCGCCGCTCGACGGCGACGCCGAAGGACGGAGGCGGGTCGGGATAGAGACCGACGGCCGTATCGTCAGGGGATTCCCCACCCCGTCCGGCCGGCTGGAGTTCTGGTCGCGCACCCTGGCCGAGTGGGGATGGCCGGAACTGGCCACCCCGGGCTACGTGCGCAGCCACATCCACCGTCAGAACCTCGAAACCGACCAGATGGTGCTCATCTCCACCTTCCGCGTGCCGATCCAGATCCACACCCGCAGCGCCAACGCCAAGTGGCTGGACGAGATCGCCCACACCAACCCGCTCTGGATCCACCCGCGCGACGCCGCCCGCATCAACGTGGGCACGGGGGACGTGGTGCGTGTGGAGACGGAGATCGGCCACTTTGTGGTGCGCGCCTGGGTGACCGAGGGGATTCGACCCGGCGTGGTCGCCTGCAGCCACCACATGGGCCGCTGGAAGGTCGCCGACCACGGCCAGAATCAGGCCATGGCCACCGTGGATCTGGAGCACGGCGACGACGGCTGGTCGCTCAGGCGGCGCAAGGGGGGAGGACCCTACGCGTCGGCGGACGCCGACACCAGCCGCATCTGGTGGACGGATGTGGGCGTGCACCAGAACCTGACATTCCCGGTGCACCCCGACCCCATCTCCGGATCGCACTGCTGGCACCAGGCGGTGCGCGTGCGTGCGGCCCGGCCGGGAGACGCCTACGGCGACATCTCCGTCGATGCCGGGTTGTCCGGGCAGGTGTTTCGCAAGTGGCTCGGGTACACCCGCGCGGCTGGACAAGTTTCTCCGGACGGAACCCGGCGTCCGTATTGGTTGCTCAGGCCGGTGCGTCCCTCACGCGAGGCATACCAGCTTCCCACCCACGACCCGCCGAGGGGCTAGTGGCGGCGGGAGAGCTCATCCGCGCGCTGGCGACGCTGGCCGAGCCTCCGACTCACGCGCACGCGCCCATCGCACGCGCCCTCGATCTGCCGGAGCCCCCTCGGCCTTCCGACCACACCGAACTGTTCCTCTTCCAGCTCTATCCGTTCGCCTCCTTCTACGTCGGCGCGGAGGGGATGCTGGGCGGTGAGGCGGCGGATCGCGTGGCGGGCTTCTGGCGCGCGCTGGGCGAGGAGGTGCCCGCCGAGCCGGATCACCTGAGCGCCCTGCTGGGACTCTACGCGGCGCTCTCGGACGCGGAGGAGGGAGAACCCGCCGGAGCGGGGCGGATCCTGCGGCGGCAGAGCCGCAAGGCCCTCCTCTGGGAGCACCTGCTCTCGTGGATGCTTCCCTACCTGCATGCCGTTGCCGAGACTGCTTCCCTCTTCCATCGGCGCTGGGCCGAACTTCTGCGCACCGCGCTCCTGTCCGAAGCCGGCAAACTGGGAGCCCCGGACCGCCTTCCCCTGCACCTGCGCGAGGCGCCTCCTCTTGTAGACCCGCGCACCGGCGGGGGGGAGGCCTTCCTGCGCCACCTGACCGCCCCGGTCCGCACCGGGATGCTTCTCACCCGCACCAGCCTGGCGCGTTGCGCGCGGGATCTGGGACTCGGACGACGCGCGGGGGAACGCCGCTTCATTCTTGAATCGCTGTTCTCCTCAAGCCCCGTGGCCGCGCTGGACTGGCTGTCCCGCGAAGCCGCCCGCTGGCGCGGCGTGCACGACCGCTACCGCGGCGACGCCGAAGTCGTGTCGCGCTTCTGGGCGGCCAGGGCGGACGCCACCCACCTGCTCCTCGCCGAGCTGGCCCGGGAAGCCCGGGCTCTCGACGCGGCGGAAGTCGCGGCTTCATCCGACCCGGCTGGCACGTGTCCGGCGGGAACGGCGGCGTCCACCTGAAGGCCCGGGAAGGGGAGACCCGCGCCGAGCGCATCCGGTACGACCTGGTGGCGGGAATCAGTGTCGCGCTGATCCTCATTCCGCAGTCGATGGCGTACGCGGAGCTGGCTGGGCTTCCGCCCCACTACGGCCTCTATGCCGCCGCCCTGCCTCCCATCGGGGCCGCCCTCTTCGCCTCGTCCCCCTATCTCCACACCGGCCCGGTGGCGCTGAGCGCGCTGCTGACCTTCGGCGCCCTCATCCCCATGGCGCCGCGCGCCAGTGTCGAGTACGTAGGGCTCGCCGCCATGCTGGCGCTGGTGGTGGGGGTCGTGCGCCTGGCCATCGGCCTGCTGCGCGCGGGCGGCGTCGCCTACCTGATGTCGCAGCCGGTGATCGAGGGCTTCACCTCGGCGGCGGCCATCCTGATCGTCATGTCGCAGGTGCCGACTGCCCTGGGCGTGGCCGGGCCGGGAGAGGGGGTGGTGAGCCAGGCACTGTGGGCCGTCACCCACCCCGGGCTGTGGCAACCCTCCAGCCTCGCCTTCGCGGCGATGGCGATGGTGATCATCACGGGGGCGCGCAGAATCAACCCCCGCTTGCCGGGCGTGCTCTTCGCCACCGCACTGGCGCTGATCATTTCCGTGGCCGTCGACTACGAAGGGTCGGTGCTGGGCGAGATCCCCAACCGCGGCATCCCGGGCGCACAGGGATTGCCGTGGCTCGAGCTTCCTTCCCTGCTCATCCCGGGGCTGATCATCGCCGTCGTGGGCTTTGCCGAGACCACCTCCATCGCCCAGACCTTCGCGGCTCAGGACCGCACGCACTGGGACCCCAGCCGCGAATTCGTCGGGCAGGGGGTCGCCAACGTCATCTCCGGACTGTCGGGGGGATTCCCGGTGGAGGGCTCGTTCAGCCGCTCCAGCCTCAACCGTTCCGCCGGCGCCCGCACGCGCTTGAGCGGGGCGGCCAGCGGGGTCGCGGTGCTGCTCTTCCTGCCCTTCGCCTCGGTGCTCTCGCCGCTTCCCCGCGCGGTGCTTGCGGCCATCGTCATCACCGCCGTGTTCACCCTGGTCCGGGTGGGCGATCTGGTGCGCATCTGGAAGTTCTCCCGGCTACAGGCCATGGTGGGCTGGACCACCTTCGTGATGACGCTCATCCTGGTCCCCCGGGTCGAGGAGGCGATTCTGTTGGGGGTGGTCCTGTCGCTGGCCGTCCATCTCTGGCGCGAGCGCAAGATGAAGCTGTCCATGTGGACGGCGGACGGCGCGCTCCATCTGGCTCCCCGGGGAGTTCTGTGGTTCGGTTCGGCTCCGATCCTGGAGAAGGCGGTCACGCGCGCTTTCGTTGAAGTGGGAGATCTGCGCGAAATCGTCTTTCACCTGAACGGCGTGGGTCGCCTGGACTTCACCGGCGCCCTCCTCATCGAGCGCATCATGCAGCAGGCGCTCGACGCGGGTCTAGGCACTCGCTTCGACGGGATCCCGCCCCACGCGGAGAAGCTCATGGAGCGCATCTTCGACTGGACGCCCCCGCGCGCCGGCGAACTGAGGCTCGCGGACGACTAGCGGGGGCATGCTTCCGAATCCCCACCCGCCCAAAACTTCCGGGTGCCTCGTTCGTAAGGCCCCGATCGGACAAGGCAGACAACCGGGAGGAAACCCATGGCGGTAGCAGACGCACGTGCGAAGAAGGCGGGGCTGATCTGGCGCAGGGGGGCGTTGCTCGCGGCCGCCGCCGCCTTGCCGGCGATGGTGGCGGCGATGGCGTGGGCTACCGTGCAGGCGGCGCCCCAGGAGTACCGCGTCGCGGGCGACCATGTCGCCGTGTACAACCTGGCGGGCACGGTAACCGTTGTCCCGGGAACGGGCGCCGACGTGGTCGTGACCATCGAACCACGGGGAACGGACGCGGAGCGCCTCATCGTGGAGTCGGGTGAAATTCGGGGCAGACAGACGCTGCGCGTGCGCTATCCTTCCGACCGGATCGTATACGGCGACCTCAACCGGGGTTCGCGGACCAGCATGCGGGTGCGGGACGACGGAACGTTCGGTGACGGGGCATCCTTGCGCGGCGGTACGGTGAACATCCGGGGCTCCGGGAGGGGACTCGAGGCCTGGGCCGACATGACGGTGGCCGTTCCCCCCGGGCAGCGTTTCTCCCTCTACCTGGGGGCAGGTGCGACGGACGTCCGCGACGTCGACGGGGATCTGGAAATCGACACCGGTTCCGGGTCTGTCGAATCGACTGGCACCACCGGGCCTCTCAGCATCGATACGGGTTCCGGAAGGGTGCGGGTCACGAGCGCGAACGGCAGCCTCGACGTGGACACGGGTTCGGGCAGCGTGACCGTCGAAGGAGTGGCGGGGGAGCACATGGTTGTCGACACCGGTGCGGGCAGCGTGCACGTCTCGGATATCCGGTCCGAGTCGGTGGAGGTGGACACCGGGTCGGGTCGCGTTACTTTGCTGGCCGTGGAGGCGCCGAACATCACGGTGGACACCGGCAGCGGCAGCGTGGAACTGGATCTGGCCGCCGACGTCGAGCGCCTGGAGGTGGACACCGGTTCGGGCGGCGTGACCCTCCGCGTCCCTGGTGACCTGGGGGCGCAGATCGAGGCGGACACGGGCAGCGGAGGGATCGATGTGGAGATTCCGATCGATGAACGCGCCAGGCGGCGCACCTACCTGCGCGGGTCGATCGGCGACGGACGCGGCAGCATCAAAGTCGACACGGGTTCGGGCTCCATTCGCATCCTGGCCCGCTGATTCGCCCCTGACATCCTCGGCGCGGCACATATCCGCGCCGGGTGTGCCCCCGTACGGCCCTCGGAGCCGCTGATTTCGGTGTTCCGGTTTCAGCACCCCGTCCAGGTCCGTTTTCAGGACATCGACGCGGGTGGCCACGCCCACCACTCCAAGGCCCTCTGCTACTTCGAAGAGGCGCGCGCCGCCTACTGGCGGGAAGTCGCCGGGCGAAAGACGCCGGAGGAGGTCGACTACATTCTCGCCGAGGCCCGGATCCGCTATCACGCGCGGGTCCTCTACCCCGGCCGCCTCACCGTCGGGACGCGCGTATCGGTCCTGGCCAAGAAGCACTTTGTCATGGAGTACGAGGTGCGATCCGGCGAGGGACAGCTGCTGGTGTCGGGAAACACGGTACAGGTGATGTACGACTATGCCGCCGGAGCCAGTCGGCGGGTCTCGCCGGAACTCGCGGAACGCATCCGCGCCTTCGAGGGGCCGCTTCCCGCGCGCCGGGGATCCTAGCGCCCCCCGGCGGGGTTACAGAGAAGTTGTGCGCCCGCCCGGCCGGGCGCCGCGTTTCCATCGCCAACCCGTTTCGCTCTTGACGCACCACGGGTCTCGTCCCCCTTTTGATTCCGGGGTCGGTTGACCCTGTCCCCCGCGTGGGTATAGTTTGCGTAGCTTTCCAGGTAACCTTTGCGGAGTCAGGAGCGATGGTCTTCAGGTTGGCATTCCCCGGGCTGGGAGCTGCGTCGCTGGCGGCATTTCTGTTCTTGCCGGCGGTCGCGTCGGCACAACAGGAAGTCCAGGGACGCTTCAGGATAATGATCCCCGACCTCTTTCCCGGGGAGGAATCCGACCGGGGCTTCGGAGAGGACGTGGCCGAAGAGCTTCGCGACCTCATCAACCAGCTGCCCACCCACGAGCCGGTCGAGCGCAACGAGATCCGTGACGCCCTTCGCCAGTTCGACATCGATCGCGAGGACCTGAACTGTATTCGCGCGCGCCAGCTGGCGACCCAGATCAACGCCGAGCTGGTCATGTGCGGATACTACACGGAGGGCGCGGATGACTGGACTCTGAACGCCGAGTTCGTGAGCGTGGAGTCCGGGGAGACTCTCTCTGTGGAGGAGTTCTCCGTTCCCGACCGTGATGGCGACGAGCTCGCCGCGCAACACATCTTCGACGTGTTCGACGGATACGTGGAGCAGTTGCGTTTCGCCGCCATCTGCCAGGAGTACTTCGGCAGCCAGCAGTGGGCCAACGCCCTGCAGAACTGCGACCAGGCGATCGAAGGGAATCCCTCATCGGAATCTTCGCGCTATGCCCGCGCCCGCTCGGTCATGGAGCTGGGCGATCGGCAAGAGGCGCTGAGCGAGTTTGAGAGGGTCCTCGACCTCAACCCCTTCCACGAGAACGCACTCCAGTTCGCCGGGCTGCTCTCCGCCGAATTCGGCATGAAGGACGAATCGGTGAGGCATTACTCCGCCTACCTCGAGCTCAACCCGACCAGCGCCCCCGTGCGCATGCGGGTGGCGTACGATCTCGCGACCGCCGGAAACGCGGAGGGAGCGATGATCCTGATCGAGGCAGGCATCGAGATGGACGATGCCAACGACGACCTGTGGCAGCAGTTGGGGGGCTTCGCCTTCACCGCGGCCGGCCAGGCGATGGAGGGCCAGAGCGAGCCGACGCCGGAGGTTGAGAGGCTCTACCGCAGAGCCATCGAAGCGTATACGCACGTCTTCGACGCTCGCGGAGAGGAGACCACGCCCGCCCAGCTCGCCAACGTCATCGCCGCGTACATGCAGCTCCAGGATCCCGCGGCCATCGATTTCGCCCAGCGCGCGGTGGAGGTGCATCCGCAGGAAGCCTCGCTCTGGTCGAGGCTCGCCAACGCCCTGCAACGCAACGACCGTCTCGATGAGGCGATTCAGGCGCTCGAGAGCGCGAAACAAGCCGACCCCGACTACCGGAACCTCTCGGCCCGCCAGGGAAGCTGGCTCCTGGAGGCCGGAAATGTTGACGAGGCCATTGGGTTCCTGAGGGAAGCGGTGGATCGCAACGAGCAGTCCGCGGACATGATGGCGGGCTTGCTGTTTGGCAAGGCGTACAGCGACGGAGTTCAGACCACCGACTGGGCCTTCGCCATCTCGCTTCTGGAGAGGACCAAGAGCGAGTTCGAAGTTTCGGGCAGCATGAGTTCGCAGCTCAACTTCTGGCACGGGTGGTCGCTCTATAACCACGGCCTGTCGCTTCAGGAGCCGAGCACCGTCGACTCCGCGCGCCGGTCCCTCCCGGTCTTCCAGCAGGCTCTCCAGCTCTTCGAGGCGGGCCGCGCCTACGCCGCCACCATGGAATCCATCAACCTGACCGATATTCTCACCGCAGCCCAGACCTACGTCGAGATTCAGGACGCCATCATCAGGCGTGGGGGAGGCGAATAGCGCCGAGGCCTCCACTCGTTGCCGAAGCGCCGCGGATTCGTCCGCGGCGCTTTTTTTTGTCCGGATTCTCAGGCCGGCCTTCCGCGGGGGAGAGCCTCGCAGCGAGGGAGAGCCTCGTGCCGGCTGTGCAATTTGGTTCTCCCCCCGGGCTTGCGTACTCTCCATTGCCTCGCATATCTTTCCCACCAGTATCCATAATTCTCCACTACTACCCATATGTGACCACAAATGAGTGGCTTTCTGGGGCGCTACGAGAAACGTCTCGACGCGAAAGGTCGTCTGAGCCTGCCGGTTTCTTTCCGGCGCAAGGCATCGGACGGCCCTCTCGTGCTGCTCCAGTACCAGGCCCCTGCGTTGGCCCTGTTCCCCGAGGAAGCATGGAAGCCGATTCGGGACCGCCTCGCTGAATACCGGCGCTCGCATCCCGGTGCGGCGGGGCACGTCCGGCGCATCACCTCCTTCGCGGCAGAGGTCACGCCCGACAAACTGGGCCGCATCCTCATTCCCGGATGGCTGCAGCAGGTGGCGTCGCTGGAGGACGAGGTTCTGGTGGTGGGCTCGCTGGACCGAATCGAAATCTGGAACCCCGGACTCTTCGATTCGCACTTGGAGGACACCACGGCGGACGCCTCCGAGTTCATGCACAAGATCTTCGGATGAGCGGCGCGTGCGCAGGCGAACGGACGATGGTCTCGACCAGTTGGGCTACCACACGCCGGTGTTGGTGCGGGAGGTGCTTGCGCTCCTCGAACCCGAGCGCGGCGGCGTCTTTGTGGACGGCACCGTGGGGGGCGGAGGTCACGCGTGCGCGCTGCTGGAACGGGCTCCCGGGCTCCACCTGGTCGCAGTGGATCGCGATCCCTCCGCTCTCGCGGAGGCCGAACGGACGCTCGCTCCCTTCGGCGACCGGGTCCGCTTCCTTCTCGCCAACTTCCGTGAAATCGCGCGGGCCCCGGCGGTCGAGGCAGGTGCCGTGAGCGGCGTGCTGCTGGATCTGGGGCTGAGTTCGCGCCAGCTGGACCACGACCGGCGCGGTTTCGCTTTCCGCCGCGGGGTGCCCCTGGACATGCGCATGGACGGAACCGACGCATCGGCCCCGAGCGCGGCCGACGTGCTCAACACGTACGGCGAACGGCAGCTGGCGCGGGTGTTCTTCGAACTGGGCGAATATCGGGGTGCGCGCCGGCTGGCGCGCGAGATCGTGCGCAGGCGGGCGTCGCGGTCCTTCGCCACCAGCGACGACCTTGTGGGGGCGCTTCGTGCCGCGATGAGACGGTCGCCGTCACCCCGCGACAAGGCACGCGTCTTCCAGGCGTTGCGCATCGAAGTGAACGACGAGCTGGGAGCGCTTCAGGAAGGCCTCGACACCCTGCGGGGCGCCCTCGCCGCAGGCGGAAGAATGGCGGTGATCTCGTATCACTCGCTCGAGGATCGCGTCGTCAAGCATCGATTCCGCGCATGGAGCAGGGACTGCAGCTGTCCGCCCGCGCTGCCGGTGTGCGTCTGCGCCGGGCGAGCCCACGGAAAGACCCTGGTGCGCCGGCCGGTGAGGCCGGGCCCGCAGGAGGTCGCGGCGAATCCTCGTGCCCGGAGTGCGCGCCTGCGCGCTTGGAGGAAAGCATCGTGAGAAGACTGGGCGACTCGAAGCGGGTGGCGATCGCGGTCGGGGCCCTGCTGGCTTCCCTCAGCGTGGTCACATGGCGCCAGATGCGGGTCCTGGAGGCCCTGGAGGAGCTGTACGATGTGCGTCAGGAGATCGAGGTGATCTCGGCGGCCGGAAAGAATCTGCTGGGGGAGATCCAGTATCTGGAGAGCCGGGGACGCGTGGTTCCGGAGGCGCGCGAGCGCCTGGGCATGCACAACCCGGCCGCTGATGAAATCGTTTACTTGTCGGGAGTGAATCAATGAGACTTCCCGAGAGACCGCGCTGGCCCCGGCGGCTGCTTCTGGTTGTCTGGCTGGCCTCGGCGGGCACCGTCGTCGGGCGGGCGTCGGTGCTGCAGGTGAAGAATACATCCGAGTGGAGGGAGCTCTCCGCCGAACAGCACCAGAAGTCCCGCCCGGTGCCGTCGATCCGCGGCTCGATTCGTGACCGCGACGGCGTCCTGCTGGCACAGAGCCGGGAGGTGGTGGAAGTGGCGGTCGCTCCCGGCGAGCTGCGGCGGGACGAGAACGGCGTCGCGGCCGAGGCGGTCGCCGCGTTGCAATCCGCCCTGGGCCTGTCGGCCTCGGAGGCTCGGCGGCGCACCGACTCCGGCGATCCGTGGGTCGTGGTTCCGGGTCGCTATCCGACGACCGTGCGCTCCCAACTGGAAGACATCCGCGGCGTATATCTGGGCCGGGACTACGAGCGTTTTCGGCCACACGGCGACTTGGTGGCGGGCGCGCTGGGAACAACCCTGGACGGGAAGGGCGCGGGCGGCATCGAAGAGTACTACGACGAGGTCCTGAGCGGGAAGTCCGGTGAAGAGATGACGCTGCGGGACGCGCGCGGCGTCGAACTCCCTGGGAGAGCCGTGCCGGTGATGCCGCCCGTGCCTGGCGGCGACGTTTCGCTCACCATCGACGTGGATTTGCAGGAAATCGCTCGCGAAGAGCTTCAGGAAGCGATCCGGACGACGGGCGCCAGGGCGGGCGATCTCCTGGTCACCGACCCGAGCACCGGCGAGATCCTCGCGGTGGTGTCGATCCGGGACGGCGACGCAGCCGGCCTGGCCGCGATCAACACCGCCAACGAACCCGGCTCGACGCTCAAGCCCTTCACGGTCTCAGCGATCCTTTCCCACGGTGTGGCCACGCTGGCGGATTCGGTCCATATCGGCAACGGCAGCTGGTACGTCGCCGGGCGCACCCTGAACGACGTCTACCCCAAGGCGAGCACGCTGACCTTGGCGGACGCGTTGCGGGTGTCGTCCAACGTGGGGGTCGCCATGATGGCCAGCCGGCTGTCCCGCCAGCAGCAATACGAAATGTTGCGTGACTTCGGCTTCGGCATGCCCACCGGGCTCCCGATTCCGGGCGAGACTTCGGGCACGCTGCGCAAGCCGGAGGACTGGTCCGGGCAGTCGCCCGCCTCCCTGGCCATCGGATACGAGATCTCCGTGAGCCCGTTGCAGCTCGCAATGGCCTATGGGGCGCTGGCCAACGGCGGCCGGCTGATGGCGCCCAAGCTGATCCGCGAAGTGCGAGCCGCCGACGGGTCGCTCATCGAGCGCTCCGAACCACGTGTGATCCGCCAGGTGATCAGCAGTCAGGTGGCGCGCGACATCAGCCGGGTGCTGGTCGAAGTCACGGAGTCGGGCACTGGCACTCGCGCGCGCCTTACCTCCTTCTCGGTGGCCGGCAAGAGCGGAACCAGCCGTGCGTACCGGACGGGCGGCGGCTACGCCGAGGGCGAGTACTTCGCCACCTTCGTCGGTTTCTTCCCCGCGGAGGATCCGCAATTGCTGGCGTACGTCAAGCTCGATAGCCCGAAGGGCGTGTACTACGGTGGGGCTGCGGCGGCCCCGGTCATCCGCGCGACCATGGAGGCCATCCTGGCCGCCGAGCAGCCGCCCGTCGACCGGCGTGTGCTCGCCCATGCCGCCCGCCGTCCCGCCCAGGAAGGCCCTGTGATCCGCTTCGCCTCGACGGAACCTCCGAGCCTGGGCCCCGAGCCCGCAGTCTGGGAGAGCGGGCAGGGGACCGAGGTGGTGGTGCCGGATGTACGTGGTCTGTCGGCGCGCGCAGCGGTGCGGCAGCTGCACACGGCCGGACTGCGGGTGGTGTGGGAGGCCCCGGGCCCTGTGTTCGGAACCTGGCCCGCTGCGGGTACGATGCTGATGCAGGGCGATACCGTCGCCATCGATGTGGGGAGAGCCGAACGTGAGCGGAGCCGGTAGCCTGCGGCTGTCACGCATCGTCGAGCGCCTGGCGGGCGCCGGCGTGCTCGCTCCCGGGACGCGTGTCCCGGGGGAAGCGGAGTTGCGGGGGGTGAGTCACGACTCGCGCATGGTGAGCGACGGTGACCTCTTCCTTGCGTGGCGGGGGGTGGAGCACGACGGCCACGACTTCGTCGGGGAGGCCGTGAAGCGGGGGGCGGTGGCGGCTCTGGTGGAGGCGGCCGTGCCCGACGTCGCCGTCCCGCAGGTGGTGGTGCGCGACGGACGGCTGGCGGGCGCGCTCGCCGCCGACGAGTTCTTCGGCAACCCGTGCCGGAACATCTTCGTCTACGCGGTTACCGGCACCAACGGCAAGACCACCACCACGTTGCTGGCCCGCCACCTTCTGCGCCCGGCCGGGCCCTCCGCCGCGATCGGCACCCTGGGGCTCGTGGACGCCGACGGGGAAGTGCGCCCGCGCACGGCGAGTCTCACCACGCCGGGCCCGGTGCGGCTTTCCGGGTGGATTCGGTCGCTCGCCGACGCGGGCGTGCGCCACGTGGGGCTGGAGGCGTCGTCCCACGCGCTGGACCAGCGCCGCCTGGACGGGGTTCGTTTCGACACAGTCGCGTTCACCAACCTGTCGCGCGACCACCTCGACTACCACGCCGACATGGCCAGCTACCGCGCCGCCAAGGCACGAGCGGTCGAGCTGGTGGTTCCCGAAGGCACCGTGGTGGTGAACGCGGATGAATCCGCCTGGGTGCGGCTCGACACGGGCACGAGGCGCCGTCTCTCCTACGGCGTGGAGGGAGACGCGGCGCTGACCGCGACATCCCTCGAGCTGGGGCCCGAGGGCACCCGTTTCGAGCTGAGCCATGAGGGCCGCGCCCTGCCGGTATCCATGCCGCTGCTGGGTCGCTTCAACGTGGAGAACGCCCTGGCCGCGGCCGGCATTGCTCTCGCGGCCGGCCGTCGCGTGGAGGAAGTCGCGGACGGGCTGGCGCGCGCGCCAGCCGTCCCCGGCCGCATGGAGCTGGTCACCGACCATCCGTGCCCCGTCGTCATCGACTATGCCCATACTCCCGACGCTTTGGCGTGCGTCCTTGACACCCTGCGGCGCCTCACCCGCGGGCGGCTGATCGTGCTCTTCGGCGCGGGTGGGGATCGCGACCCCGCCAAGCGGCCCCTGATGGGCAGGGTGGTCGCGGAGAGAGCCGATATCGCCATCGTCACTTCGGACAACCCGCGCACCGAAGATCCCGACGCAATCATCGATGGAGTGATCGCGGGAATGGGCGGCGCCGAATACGAGCGCGTTCGCGACCGGCGGACCGCCATCGGCCGGGCGCTCGACATGGCCGATTCCGGGGACGTGGTGGTCCTGGCGGGCAAAGGGCACGAGATTTGCCAGATCGTCGGTCGTGAAAGGGTGCCCTTCGACGAGCGCGAGATCGTGCTCTCTCATCCGAGCGCCGGGGGGAGGGCCGCATGACCGCCTTCCGCTGGACCCACGAACGCGTGCAGGACGCGCTGTCGCTGGGCGGGGTGCAGGCGGCCGCCGGGACCGCGTTCACGGGCGTATCCACCGACACGCGCACTCTGGTCGGGGGTGAGCTCTTCGTGGCCATCGCGGGGGAACGCTTCGACGGACACGACTTCGTATCCCACGCGGTCGCGCTGGGAGTGGGGGGTGTGGTGGTCTCGCAGCAGCCCGGCTTCGAGCCTTGCTGCCCGGTGTATCGGGTGTCCGACACGCTGGTCGCGCTGGGGGATCTGGCTCGCTACCGTCGTCGCCACCACCGGGCCCAGGTCGTGGCGATCACCGGATCCTCGGGGAAGACGACGACGAAGGAGCTGCTCCGGGGAGCGCTCAACCGCAGCTACCGGGTACACGCCAACCCCGGAAACCTGAACAACCGCATCGGGCTCCCGCTGGCGATTCTGAACGCCCCGGACGCGGCCGAGGTGGTTGTGCTGGAGATGGGCACCAACGAACCCGGCGAAATCGAGGCGCTAACCGCCATCGCGGAGCCCGATATCGGGGCGGTCACGACCGTCTCCGACGCTCATCTGGAGAAACTGGGATCGCTGGAGGGAGTGTTCCGTGAAAAACTGGCGCTGGTCACCGGGCTCGAGGGGCGCGGCGCGGTGGTTGTGGGCGACCAGCCGCCAGATCTACCCACCCGGGCGCGCGCGTTGCACCCCAACGTGCGCGTCGCCGGGTGGTCCGGTCTGGCGGACGCCAATCTGCAACCCCAAAACCCACACACGGACCCGCAGGGCCGCTGCTTCTTCGACTGGCGCAACCAGCGGGTCCATCTCCAGATCCCGGGACGGCACGCGGTCTACGATGCCCTCATCGCCCTTGCCATCTCCGATCTTCTACTGACACCCCACGGGTCAGCGGTACGCGGGCTTGAGCAATACAGGCCGCAAGGCATGCGCGGCGAGCAGCTGCATGCGGGTGATCTCACGCTTCTGCTCGACTGCTACAACGCGAACCCGCAGAGTGTCCGGGCCGCACTCGATCTGCTGGCTCTGATTCCGTCCTCGGGGCGCCGGGTCGTCGTGCTGGGAAGCATGCTGGAACTCGGTAGCCGCAGCGACGCGTTGCACGACCAGCTCCTGAACGAGGCCCTGTCCCGGGCGGTGGACGTCGTGCTGGCTCTGGGCGAGTTCGCCGCCGCCGCCGAGCGCCTGCGCAAGGTGGGCCGGGGAAGCGAGGAAGCGGAGCTTCTCGCCAGCGCGGAAGCGGCGGAGGGATACGCGCTGCTGCGTGAGCATCTGCAGGGAAACGAGGTGATCCTGCTAAAGGGATCCCGCGGCGTTGCCCTGGAGCGTCTGGTACCGCTCTTCGAAGCGGACTTCGGGCCGGCAGTGCGGAACGGGACGAGGTGAAGCATGCTCTATCATCTCCTGCCTCGGTTCACCGATGTGCACATCGGCTTCAACCTGTTTACGTACATCACCTTCCGTACCGCCGGGGCGGTGGTGACCTCTCTCGTGCTCACCTTCCTGCTGGGCCCGGCGATGATCCGCTGGCTTACCCGGCTGCGCTTCGGACAGGTAGTGCGCGACACCGGCCCGGAAACCCATCTGAAGAAGGCCGGCACGCCCACCATGGGTGGCACGTTGATCATCGCCGCGGCGACCGTCTCCACGCTGCTATGGGCCGAGCTCACCAACGTGGCGATCGTCGTCGCTCTCGCGACTTTCCTGTGGACCGGGGCGATCGGTTTCCTGGACGACTATCTGAAGATCGTCAAGAAGACGAGCGCGGGACTGGCCGCGCGCTACAAGATGATCGGGCAATGGGTCTTCGGGCTGGGGCTGGGGCTGTTCCTCCTCCTCTACCCGGTGTGGCCCGTCCCCGCGACCTGGACCGGAGTCCCGTTCTTCGCTGAAGTGGTCGCGGTGTTCTTTGCGCCGATCTACGTGCTGTTCGTTGCCGCCGTGGTCTCCGGTACCTCGAACGCGGTGAACCTGACCGATGGACTCGACGGCCTGGCCGCGGGGTTGTGCGGTATCGCAGCGGCCACCTTCGGCATCTTCGCATACCTCATCGGGCGCGTGGACACCTCCGCCTATCTCGGCGTCCTGTACTTGCCCGGTGTCGGAGAGCTGACGGTCTTCGCGGGCGCGCTGGCCGGTGCGGCGATCGGATTCCTCTGGTTCAACGCGCATCCCGCCCAGGTGATCATGGGCGACACCGGATCCCTGTCGCTGGGAGGCGCAATCGGAGTCATGGCCATCCTGCTGAAGTCCGAGTTTCTGCTGGTCATCGTGGGCGGGGTATTCGTCGCGGAGGCGCTCTCGGTGATCGCGCAGGTAGGGTACTTCAAGTTCACCACCCGGCGTTACGGCGCGGGGCGCAGGATCTTCCTGATGGCGCCCATTCATCACCACTTCGAGAAGCTCGGATGGCCGGAGAGCAAGGTCGTCACGCGCTTCTGGATCATAGGCGTGCTCTGTGCGATGGTCGCTCTGAGCACCCTCAAGATCCGATAGACCACGATGGGCACCACGGCGGGGTTCCATGACGGCACTGAGCGGACAGAGCATCGCGATCGTCGGCCTGGGGGCGAGCGGTCGGGCCGCGGCCCGGCTTGCCCTCCGCCACGGGGGAGAGGTGCATGTCTCCGACGACGCCGACACTTCGGCCCTGTGTGCGCACGCGCAGGAGCTGGAGGCCCTGGGCGCCCGGGTACGGCTGGGTGGCCACGATTCCGACCGGATCGCGGCGTCCCAGCTGGTGGTGGCGAGTCCCGGCATCCCACCCGGTGCGCCAGTACTTGCCGCGCTCAGCCAGGCGGGCGGGCGCTGGATCTCCGAGCCCGAGTTCGCGTATCGCTTCTTCCGCAGCTCGCTGATCGCCGTCACGGGCACGAACGGCAAGACCACCACGTCGGCGCTGGCGGCCCGCATGCTTGAGGCGGCGGGGGTGTCGGTCGGTCTGGGCGGCAACATCGGGGGCGGCTTCGGCCCGCCCGCCTCGGAGCTTGCGCTCCGCGATCCGGCTCCGCAGTGGCTGGTGGTCGAGATGAGCTCGTATCAGCTGGGGGCCATCTCCCGCTTCCGTCCCGACATCGGCGTGGTCACCAATCTGGCGCCGGACCATCTGGACCGGTATCCGAGCCAGGCCGCCTACTACGCCGACAAGGCCAGGCTCTTCGCCAACGCGCGCCGGGACAGCCGCTGGGTGCTCGGGCGCGACGTGCCTGCCGCGCTGCCGCTGGACGATGAAGTGCCCGGGACGCGCTACCTCTTCGACGCCGCGCAGTCCGCATCCGCCGGCACCGGCAGTCGGGACACGGGGCTGGCCGCGTACGCGCGCGAAGGGTGGCTGGTGCTCGCGCCCGACGGCAGGGAAGAGAGCGTGATGCCGGTCGCCGATCTGCCCTTGGCAGGCCGGGCCGGGCTGGCCAACACCATGGCGGCCGGACTCGCCGCGCGCCTGGCGGGCGCCGGGGCGGAAGCGATCGCCGCGGCGGCGCGGGCCTTCCGCCCATTGCCCCACCGGTTGGAACGGGTCGCCGAACGGAACGGCATCCTGTGGGTGAACGACTCCAAGGCGACCAACGTGGCCGCCACCGCCGGCGCAATCCGTAGCTTCGACCGGCCGATGGTGCTGCTGGCGGGTGGCCTGGACAAGGGGGAGGACCTCTCTCCACTCGCCCACGCCATCCGCGGCCGGGTCCGCTCCGTAGTCGCCTATGGCGATGCCCGCGCGCGCATTGAGCGGGCCACCCGGGAGGTGGCGCCGGTGGTTCGCGTCGACGATGGCTTCGAGGCGGCGGTCAACGCGGCGGAGCAGGTGGCTCGGCCGGGCGACATCGTCTTGCTCTCTCCCGCCTGCGCGAGCTTCGACATGTTCTCCGACTACGAAGAACGGGGTCACCGCTTCGCCGCGCTCGCGAGAGCGGAGGCGTGAATGCGCGCCACGGCCGCCCACACCTATCCCGCGCTTCGCGCCCGCGACGCCCAGTCGGCGGCAGGACCGCGGTTCGGCGGCGGGTGGGAAATCGCGGCCGTCATGACGCTGACGCTGCTCCTGCTCTCCTTCGGGCTGGTGACTCTCTACAGCGCAAGCTCGTTCCTGGCACAGCGCCAGGGGCTTCCCGACTACTATTTCGTGTTCCGTCAGGCCGCGGGCGCCGGCGCGGGTCTGGTCCTCCTGCTGATCTTCTCCCGGATTCCCTACCGGATGTGGCAGTCGCTGGCATGGCCCATGGTGCTGGTGGCCTGGCTGCTGCTGATCTTCATCATCCTGCCGGGCACCGAGTCCTTCGCCCCGGAGCGCAACGGAGCCCGCCGCTGGCTCCAGGTGGGACCGGTGAGCTTCCAGCCATCGGAGGCGGCCAAGCTGGCGATCCTGGTGTGGACGGCCGCGCTGGCGGTGAAGAAGCGGGACCGGTTCCGGAGCCTGACGCGCGGCCTCGGCCCCTTCCTTGTCGTGTGGGGCGCCATGCTGGTCCCCGTGCTCCTCGAGCCCGACTTTTCCACCGCCGTCCTGATCGGGATGCTCGGCTGCATCATCGTCTTCGCCGCGGGCGCGCGCGTGGGGCACTTCATCTTCCTCGGCCTGCTCGCCACGCCGGTGGTTCTACAGCAGTTCGCGACCGATTTCCGCGAAATGCGCATTTGGGCCTTCTTCAACCCGGAAGCGCACACCTCCGGCGCCGGCTATCAGGTGCAACAGTCGCTGATCGCGATCGGCTCGGGCGGCATCGGCGGCGTCGGATTCGGAGAGGGGCAGCAGAAATTCGGATTCCTCCCGGAGGCGCACAACGACTTCATCTTCGCCCTGATCGGCGAGGAATGGGGGCTGATCGGGGTGGTTCTGCTGGTGTTCGCCTACGTCGCCCTGATCCTGATCGGGTTCCGCATCGCCCGCCGCGCGCCCGATCTCCTGGGAGAGCTGCTGGCAATCGGCTGCACCAGCCTCGTCGCCCTGCACGCCTTCCTGCACATGGGTGTCAATCTGCGACTGTTGCCGGCGACCGGACTTCCCCTGCCCCTGATTTCGGACGGGCGCTCCAACCTTGTGATCACACTGGCCGCGATCGGCATTCTGCTGTCGGTGGCCCGAGGCATTCCCGAAGGCCGGAGGCCGGGTCATGGCTAGACGCGAACCGAGCGTAGTCGTCTTCTCCGGCGGCGGAACCGGTGGGCATTTCTACCCCGCGCTGGCCCTCGCCCGCGAACTGGCGGCGCTTCGGCCCGATGTGCGGCCCTTCTTCGTCGGCTCGCGGCGCGGCGTGGAAGCGCGTGTGCTACCGGACTGCGATATCGACTATTCGCTGGTGGAGGTGGCCGGGCTGGACCGCCGTCATCTGTGGAACAACGCCATGGTGATGCAGTCGCTCCTGGGCAGCGTCCTCGACGTCTTCGAGACCTTCCGCAGGTTGCGCCCGGCGCTGGTCGTCGTCACCGGCGGGTACGCCTGCGCCCCTTCCGGGCTGGTGGCCGCCTGCATGGGAATTCCCCTGGCGCTCCAGGAGCAGAACAGCCTGCCCGGAGTCACCACCCGGCTGCTCAGCTGCCATGCCTCCCAGATCCACCTCGCGTATCCCGAGGCGGAGCAGGCGATTCGCCGCCGGGCCCGCCCAAGGGTGGTGGTGAGCGGAAACCCGGTGCGAGCCCCGGAGGGGACCCGCAAGGGCGAGGCGCGCCGCCACTTTGGCCTGGCGGCGAAAGGACGGGTGGTTCTCGTGGTCGGTGGCAGCCAGGGCTCGGCCGCGCTCAACCGTCTGGTCGCAGACGGGATAATGGGGGCCGCGCTCGGCGCCCTGGACCGCCCGGAACAGTTCCAGTTGCTCTGGGCCAGCGGCCCGGCTCACTATTCCGAAATATCCCAGGAACTCTCCCGTGCCGGCTCGCCGGACTGGGTTCGCCTGGTGCCCTACATCCACGATATGCCAACCGCGCTCGCCGCGGCCGATCTGGCGGTGAGCCGGGCGGGGGCGATGGCCACCTCCGAGTTCCTGGTGCACGGGCTGCCGGCGATTCTGATTCCCCTGCCCACCTCGGCCGAGGACCATCAGATGCGCAATGCGGCGGCCCTCGCCGAGGCGGGAGTGGCGCTCCTTGTCCCCGAGTCCGAAGCGGATGCGCGGGCTCTCTGGTCCGACATGGTCGGCCTCGCCGGCGACGACCGCCGCGTTGCCTCCATGGCGCGTGCCGCCCGCGAGCGCTCCGAGCCGGCCGCGGCCGCGAAGATCGCCGCCGCGCTCACCGAGCTGCTGCCGCGCGCGCCAGGGTCGGTCAATGTTTCGGGGGAGGCCGCATGAGCGCCCCGGGACTACGCGACCGCGCGCGCGAGGGCACGGTCCACTTCATGGGCATCGGCGGTGCCGGAATGTGCGCCCTGGCCGAGCTCTTCCACCGCTCCGGCTACCGGGTCAGCGGTTGCGACCTGCGCCGCGACCTGAGCGCCCGGTCGCTGGAGGCGCTGGGCATTCCCGTCGAGACCGGCCACGCCCCCGACCACCTGGAAGACGTCTCGGCGGTGGTGGTCTCCTCCGCCATCAGCTCGGCCAACCCGGAAGTGCGCGCGGCCCGTGGCCGGGGCATCCCGGTTGTCAAGCGGGCGGAGGCGCTCGGCCAGTGGGTCAACGCCGGCACGGTCGTGGCGGTGGCGGGGACCCACGGCAAGACCACCACCACCGCGCTCGCCACCGAGATACTGGCGGCGGCCGGCCGGGACCCCACCGGGCTGGTGGGGGGACGGGTGGCGGGGTGGGAGGGCAACCTGCGCTTCGGGCGCGGCGACCTGTTCGTGGTCGAGGCCGATGAATACGACCGCTCCTTCCATCAGATCGCCCCTCACACGGCGGTGATCACCAACCTGGAGGCCGATCACCTCGACACCTACGGCAACCTGGCTCATCTGCGGGAGGCCTTCCGCACCTTCGTGGCCACGATGCCCGCCGAGGGCGCGGTGTGCGCGTGCGCCGACGACCCTGGCGCCGCGAGGCTGCTCGCGGGCCTGGGCGCCCGTACCTTCACCTACGGCTACGCCGCGGGCGCGCAGTTGCGGGCGACGTCCGTGCGCACGGACGCACGCGGCACCGCGGCGCGCGTCTTCGAGTACGGCCGGGACCGGGGCGAGCTGTCGATCCGGCTCCCCGGGGAGCACAACCTGCTCAACGCTCTCGGAGCCGCTGCCGCTGCGCGCCGGATGGGTGTCGAATGGAGCGACATTCGCCGGTCGCTGTCGGGCTTCGCCGGCGTGCGGCGTCGCTTCGAACGACTCGGCTCCGAGCGTGGCGTGACCGTGGTGGACGACTACGCGCACCATCCCACCGAGATCGAGGCGGCGCTCGCCGCTGCGCGCGGCAGCTTTCCGGGGGCCCGTCTGGTGGCCGTCTTCCAGCCTCACCTGTACTCGCGCACCCGCGATTTCGCGGATCAGCTCGGCCGAGCACTCGCCGGGGCGGACCAGGTCTGGGTCACGGGCATCTATCCCGCTCGCGAGGCTCCGATCCCGGGCGTCACGGGGGAGCTCGTGCTCCGGGCCGTGACCGCCGCCGGAGGACGGGACGCCCGCTACCATTCCGAAATGAACACGCTCCCCTCCGCCCTGGCCGGTGTCCTTCGAGGCGGGGACGTGTGCCTGACTCTGGGCGCCGGATCGATCGAAGCCACCGGTGCCGCGCTTCTTCGCTGTCTGGGAGGACCCGATGCGTAAGATGATTGCGTTGACCGTTCCCCTCATGCTCACCGCGGGCACTCTCGCCGCCTTCGGCGACGGTCCGGACATCCTCGGGCGCTTTGCAAGATTTCGCGTATCCGCCGTTGAGGTGCGGGGCACCCGCTACATCGATGCCGAGGAAGTCCGCCAGTGGATTCCAGCCTACCAGGACGAACGCGGGGGGGCGCGCGCACTCGAGAGACGCCTCCGAACGCACATCCTGGTCGAGGAGGCCACCGTTCGAAGTCTGCCGGGCGACACCGTCGAGATCATGGTCCGGGAGCGCCAGCCGGTGGCTCTGGTGGCCACGCCGGCCCTCGATCCGGTTGACCGCACCGGTCAGTATCTCCCTATCGACCCTGCCTTGCATCGCCTCGACCTGCCCATTCTCCGACCCACGGAGGGCCGGCCCGGTGCACTGACGCTCTCTGAACACCAGCAGATTCAGGCCATGGCCGAGGAGCTGCACCGGCTCGGAGAGCTGGATCCGGACTTCGCGCGCTCCGTCTCGGAACTCGTCTGGACCCCTCGCGAGACGCTCATCGCCCGCTTTTCCGAGATCGGGGCCGAACTCCGGTTCGAACCGCCCCTTGGCGCGCGCCGTCTGCGCCAGGGGCTTGCCGCGATGACCGACGCTCACTCGAGAGCCCCGCAGCGAGTGCTCACCGTGGCTGATCTCCGCTTTCAGGATCAGGTGGTCGTGAAACACATGCCGCTGGGTCGAGCCAGCTACGGGAGGCGATGAAGATGCGCTCCCATCTGATCGCCGGCCTTGACATAGGTGCGACCCGCACCAGCGCCCTCATCGCCGAGGTGAGGGGTCAGTATCCCGCGCACTGGATCGAAGTCCTCGGCCTTGGCCAGGTCAACACCAACGGGGTGCAGCGGGAGGTCGTGAGGGATGTGGAGGAGATGGCGGAGCGGGTTGGCAAGGCCGTGCGGGAAGCCGAACTCATGGCCGGCTGCGCGGTCAACAACATCTATGTCGGCATCAGCGGGGACCAGGTCCAGACCTTCCCCTCGCACGGCGTGGTCGCCATCGCTTCCAATGAAGTTTCGCCTGACGACCTGGCGGGGCTCCATGTGGTCGCGCGCGCCGTGGCGCTGCCCCACGACCGGGAGCTGCTCCACACGGTGCCTCAGACTTATACGGTCGACCACACTTCCGGCATCCTCCACCCCGTCGGCATGCCGGGCACCCGCCTGGAATCCGTTGTCCACCTGGTTACCGGAGCCTCGGCGATCGCCAACAACATCCGCAGCGCCGTATCCCGGGCGGGATACCGGGTCGAAAAGGTCATTCTGGAGCCCCTCGCCGCCGCCCGCGCTGCGCTGCGCGAGGACGAGAAGGAGATCGGGGTTGCGGTTCTGGATCTGGGCGGCACCACGACCCAGATGGCGGTCTTCGTCGACGGCAGGGTCTACCACACCAACCTTCTGCCGACCGGCGGGGTCGCATTGACCTGGGATCTCGTTCAGCACCTGCACATTCCGTACGAGGAGGCCCGGCGGGTGCTGGAGAGCCATGGGTGCGTGCTGGCCGAGCTGGTGGATTCCAAGGACACCATCGAAATCCCCGGACCCACCCCGTCGAGACCCCGCCGCCTCGGCCGGGCCACGATCGCGGACGCCCTCCAGGACCGCGTGGAGGCGATCTTCGCCTGGTATCAGCGCGAGCTGGATGCGCGTGAGCTGATCGCACCGCTGGGAACCGGGGTCGTCCTGACCGGCGGAGCTGCCGCTCTGGACGGCATCGCGGAGCTCGCACAACGCGTTCTGGGGACACCGGTTCGGATCGGTGCTCCCGGAACGGGTGTCAGCGGGCTGGCCGACTCGATGAACCGCTCGCGCCTCTCCACGGTCGTCGGCGTGGCCCAATACGGAGCCGATCGCTTCGCCAAGACCGGGCAAGGGGCGCTCACCCATACATCCGGTGTGGTCGGGAAAGTTGGTGCCTGGCTCAAGGAGTTCTTCTGAGCGGGTAACGGAGCCGGGTGCCGGAGCCGGCGTGTTCCGTGCCAGGTCCTGTAACGACGTGAGGCAGGACAAACGATCTATCCAGCGAGGGAAGAAAAATGACGATCTTCGACTACGACGAAAGCGCGTCTCCGAGCGCCTGCATGAAGGTGGTTGGTTGCGGTGGCGCCGGCGGCAACGCAGTCAACCGAATGGCCGACGAGAACCTCCAGGGCGTGGAACTGATCGCCGCCAACACGGACGCACAGGCGCTCCGCGGCTCCAAGGCGTCGGTCAGCATCCAGATCGGGAAGAAGCTCACAAGGGGGCTGGGGGCCGGAGCCCGTCCCGAGATCGGGCGCCAGGCCATCCACGAGAACGCCGACGAGGTGACGAAGGCGATTCAAGGGGCCGACCTGGTCTTCATCACCGCCGGGATGGGAGGCGGAACCGGGACGGGGGCGGCCCCCATCATCGGCAGGCTCGCCAAGGAAATGGGCGCGCTCACCATCGGTATCGTGACCCGGCCCTTCTCCTTCGAGGGCAAGAAGCGCCTCCGGCAGGCGGAGCAGGGGCTGGACGAGTTGCGCAAGTCGGTGGATACGGTGATCGTCGTTCCCAACGACGGCATCATGTCGGTGGTGGGAAAGGGTACCAGCTTCCAGGACGCCCTGAAGAAGGCCGACGAGATTCTGCTGCACGCCACCCAGGGCATTAGCGACCTCATCCGGGTTGCGGGCGAAGTCAATGTCGATTTCGCGGACGTGCGCACGGTGATGGCCTGTGGCGGAGGGGCCCTCATGGGTTCCGGCACCGGGGAAGGGGAACACAGGGCCGAAGAGGCCGCCCGAAAGGCCATTGCCTCCCCGCTGTTGGGCGATGTGTCCATCAAGGGCGCCCATGGCGTTCTGATCAACATCACCGGCGGAATGGATCTCGCCATTGACGACGTGACCAAGATCTCTAGTATCATTCAGGAGGAGGCCGGGGACGACGCCGAAATTATCTTCGGCGCAGTCCACGATCCTGAGCTGGAGGAGGGCGTCCGGGTAACGGTCATCGCGACCGGCTTCGGAAACGGAGCCAAGAAGCCCGCTGGATTGCGCCCGGAACTCAGAAGCAACGGTTCTCCAACGACATTCGATCCCCGGAGATCGCCCATACCGTCCCCACGGCCGCAGCGAGCGGTGGCGCTGCAACCGGCCGTGGCCGCAGGAAGAAGGCCAGTGAGCATGACAAATCCCGCCAGTCCTCCCCAGTCGGCGCAGCCCCGTCGGCGGCAGCGCGTGATCGTCCGGGGACCGGTTGATGCCCTCGACATGCCGACGTTCGTCACGCCCGCGCGATGAGACGACTGCGGGAAAGCCGCTGGATCGGATACCGGTCGGCATCGGACGGGCAGGTTGGCGCTGGAGGCGGACGCTGGGGGCAGGTGGTGCGCGCGGCAGGGAATGTGAGGATTTCGATGCAGGTGACCGCCGTCCTGGCTTTCCTGGCGGTGGGCACGACCGCATGGCTGGTCTTCGGCCGGTCCGTAACGCACGACGCCGGTGCTATCGATCCCGTCGTCGCCAATCCCCCCGAAGCGGCAGAACACGTCTATCTGGGGCGTGGCCAGACGCTGGGATCGCTCTTCTCCGACGCGGCAATCGCCACCCGGGAACAGGTCGCCCTCCTGGCCGCCTTCCGGGAGCGAGCCAATCCGCGCCGGCTCGCCGCGGGAACTGCGGTTACCTACTGGAGAGACCGCCGCGATGGTGCCCTGAGGGCCGTGGAGGTCGGACTGAGTCCGGATTCGACGGTGTACCTGGAAGGAACCAGGGATGCCTGGACGTCACAGATGGTGCGGACTCCGGTGCAGACGGACACCGTCTTCGTCACCGGACAAATCCGCTCCAATCTGTGGATGGCCGTGGTGGGGAGCCCGTCGCTCCAATTCATGCCCTCCGGCGACCGCGCCAAGCTCATGGACGGCCTCGACAGGATCTTCCAATGGGAGGTGGACTTCCACCGGCAGGTGCAGCCGGGCGATTCCTATCGCGTCGTCTTCGAGCGCGACGTTCGGCCCGACGGGTCCATGAGGGGGAGCGGACGCATCGTGGCGGCCGAGTTCATCAACGAGGGAACGTTTTTTCACGCCTTCTGGTTCGACGCCTCCCAGGACGGCGAGGGAGCCTACTACGATTCCCGGGGGAGATCGGTTCAGCGGCAGTTCCTGCTGAAGCCGCTCGAGTATCGCCGCATCTCTTCGCGCGTGCAGAGCGCCCGTTTCCACCCCGTGCTGCGGAGATGGCGCGCCCACAACGGCGTAGACTACGCCGCCAACACCGGGGTTCCGGTCATGGCGACCGCGGACGGGGTCGTCACTCACCGGGGCTGGGGCGGCAGCTACGGAAACTTCGTGGAGATCCGGCATACCAGGGGCTTCGTGACGCGCTACGCCCACCTGAGCGGTTTCAGCTCCGCCGTTGCCGCGGGCGGGCGCGTGAGGCAGGGGCAGACGATCGGATTCGTAGGCATGACCGGGCTCGCCAACGGACCCCATCTGCACTACGAGTTGCGCCAAAACGGCCGGGTCAGGGATCCTCTGGACATCCGCATCCCTCCCGGAACGCCGATTCCGGAGGCCGCGTGGCTCCGCTGGGAGGCCCGGCTCGCCGACGGACGAGCGCTTCTCACGGGCCCCGGATTCGCACCGCGCCGTACCTTGGCGGATGGCTCCGTGATGGTCGAAGCAAGCGAGGACGGGGCCGAGCCCCAGGACGACCAGTGATCCCATCCGGCGCTTCCGCCGGGTTACAAGAGTGAGCCTGCTCTCCTGGATCGCCCTGCTTCTGCTGCTGGCGGCAGCGTGCGGTTTCGCCTTCTGGGTCTACCATCGCCGGGAGCTTCCGGTGGGGGGTCGGCGCCTGCTGGCCGCCGGTAGGGCGCTGGCCATCTCCCTGGTGCTACTGCTCATCTGGAACCCCCGTCTGCCTGGCGGGGCCGGGGACGGCATTGACGACGGCGCCATCGTGTTGCTGGACGGTTCCCTCAGCATGGCGGCCGGCCCGCCCGGCGGAGAGAGCGCGTGGTTGCGCGCGGTTCGGGAGGCTCGGCGCATGGCGGGCGCCGGAGGTTCGGTCCTGGTTTTTGGCGGCGCCGTCACGGCGAGCACCACCGACCAGCTGGATGGGCGTGCCCCCACCGCCACCTCCTCCCGTCTCCTCCCCGCCCTCCGTGCTGCCGCTGAGTCGGGCGCGCGCGCGGTCACGGTGGTGAGCGACGGCCGCCTGACCGATGCCGACTTCGGCGACCTTCCGGCCGTTCCCGGGTTGCAGGCGCGGCTGGAGACGGTGGATGCGGGGGTGGCCAACGCCGGGATCGCCGACTTCGCGGTGCCCGCGCGCGCGGAGTGGGGGACGGCCGTGGCCGCCGAGTTCACCGTGTTCGGACAGGCCCTGTCGGGCGGTGCCTCAGCCCGGATCGAGGTGCGGGAGGAGGGTCGCCTGGTCGCCACGGTCCCGGTGGAGGTTCCCCCGCCCGGCCAGGTCGCGCGCACGCCCGTCGACCTCCCCGCCCCCGCCGCCGAGGGGCTCGTACGGTACACCGCCGCGGTCTTCCTCGACGGTGACGGCTTCCCGGACGACGATCAGCGCGTGCGCTATGTGCGCGTCGCCCCCCGGCAGGCCGGACTGCTCCTGCTCTCGCTGAGGCCGGACTGGGAGCCCCGCTACCTGCTCCCCGTGCTGGAGGACGTAACCGGGCTGCCCGCGCGCGGCTACCTGCGCGTCGCCGGGTCGCGCTACCTGCCGCTGGGACGCGGCGAAGAGGTCGCCGAGGAGGTCACGGAAGGCGAGTTGCGCACGCTGCTCGCCGCGGCCGACATCGTGGTGCTGCACGGCGTGGACGCGCGCGCACCGGCGTGGGTGCGCGATGCCGCCCGGAGTGCGCCGCGGCTGCTGATCTTCCCGGCCGACCGGGCGGGCGCGTCCCTGGGTGGGGTGGAGGTGGCGGGGGGCGTCCAGGGGGAGTGGTACGTCACGGCCGACCTGCCCGCCTCGCCGCTGGCGGGCGAGTTCGTCGGTCTCGACCTCGGCGCCCTGCCTCCCCTGACCGCCCTCCACCCCGTCACGGCTTCGTCCGGGTCGGTCGCCCTGCAGGTACAGTTCGGTGGACGCGGCCCCGGCGAGGCGGCCCTGGTTCTCGGAACCGAAGAGGGTCGCCGCCTGGGGGTCGCCCTGGCCGCCGGCTACTGGCGCTGGGCTGCCCGCGACGGGACGCCGCGCCGCGCCTATCGGTCCCTTTGGGCCGGAGTGGCCAACTGGCTGTTCGCGGGCGAGCGGCTGGCGGCGGCGGCCGCGCCCGGCCCCGCCGAGCTGGTCGTCCCGCGCGGAAGTCCCGTGACCTGGCAGGCGCCCGGGCTGGCGGGGCAGCACATGGGCCTTCGCCTGGCGCGCGAGGGCGGAGTCGTCCTCGATTCCACCGTGGCGGTGGATTCGACTGAGACTTTCACCACCGCGCCACTGGATCCAGGCGCCTACGACTTCGCGATCACCGAAGCCGCCGACCGCGAAGAGGCGAGCGGCCGCTTCGATGTCGAACGCTACACGGCGGACCTGCGGCTGCCTGCCATCAGCGACGGCGTCAGCGGCGACGCTGCCGCGGCGGGCGACCGCAGAAGCGACGGCCGTCCGCTGCGCACCCACCCGGCGCCCTTCCTGCTCATTCTGGCGATCCTGTGCGGGGAGTGGATCGGCCGCCGGCGCCAGGGACTCCGCTAGCGCCCGTGACTCCCCTGGGCCGGCTGACCCGGGACAGAACCGGGAAGGGCAGATCGCTCTGGCGGAGGGTCGTGGACTTCGCCCTCACCGACATCCGGGTGGCGGCGCGAGGCCTGGACCACGAGACGCTGGAGGATCTGGAGGACCGCCTTCTGGCCGCCGACTTCGGCGTGGACGCCACCCTGCACCTGATCGACCGCGTGGAAGCGCTCGAACGGCGCGGCCGAATCCGCGGCCCCGAGCAGCTGCGCACCGCCCTGCGCGACGAAGTGGCGAAGATCCTGTGCCGGGCTGCGTCCCCCGCTGCGTCCCCCGCCGCGTCTCCAACGGCGTCCGCGGTTGCGTCTCCAGCGACGCCCCCAACACCCGCCCCCACCCCTCTCCACGAGCCCGCCGAGGGGATTGCCGTCTATCTGATGATCGGGGTCAACGGGGTGGGGAAGACCACCTCCGCCGGAAAGCTCGCGTACGGCCTGGCCGCCCGGGGCAGGAGCGTGCTGCTCGCCGCAGCCGACACCTACCGGGCGGGCGCGATCTCCCAGCTCCGCATCTGGGCCGACCGCAGCGGAGCGGACTTCGTTGCCGGACAGCCCGGCGGCGACCCCGCCGCGGTCGCCTTCGACGCCATGGACGCGGCCCGGGCACGGGGGCTGGACGCCGTCATCGTCGACACGGCCGGCCGCCTCCACACCCGCGTCGGGCTGATGGACGAGCTCGGCAAGGTGGAGCGGGTCATCGCCCGCAAGCTTCCGGGCGCGCCGCACGAGACCCTGATCGTCCTCGACGCCACCGTGGGACAGAACGCGCTCGCCCAGGTGCGCGCCTTCCGGGACGCGGTGAGCCCGAGCGGGATCCTCCTCGCCAAGATGGACTCCAGCGCGCGAGGCGGCATCGTCGTCGCCCTCCAGCAGGAGTTCGGGATGCCGGTCAAGCTGGTCGGGGTGGGAGAAGACCCGGAAGACCTTGAGCCCTTCGACGCAAACGCGTTCCTGGAGGGCGTCTTCGGATCTCCGGGATGACCTTCTCCAGGCTCGACTCGCCGGTCCAGTTCCTGAAGGGCGTCGGCCCCAGGCGCGCAGAAAGCCTGGCCGGGCTGGGGATCCTCAAGGCGCGCGACCTTCTCTACCATGTGCCGCGGCGATACGAGGATGCATCCAGCGTCCAGCCCGTGGCCGACCTTCAGGTGGGAGACACGGCCGTTGTCGTAGGGCGGGTGCGCAGCTCCGGCATCATTCCCACGCGCAAGGGCCTGCGCATCTTCCAGGCCGTGATCGAGGACCACACCGGCCACATCACCTGTGCCTGGCCGGGCCAGCCCTGGCTCGACCGCAGGATCCACAAGGGGGACCTCCTGCTCGCCGCCGGGACGGTGCGCTTCTTTCACGGTCGCCAGATCCAGCCTCGCGAATTCGCCATTCTGGAATCCGGGCGCGCCCGCGGAGGGGGGCCGAGCGGTGTTCGCGCGCAGGATGTCTCCGAGGGGGATGCCTCCGAGGGGGATGAAGCCGTCACCCGCGGCACCATCTTCGTCGTCTATCCGGCGTCCGAGGTGGTGCCCCAGTGGGTGCTGCGGCAGTTGCTGGAGCGCAACCTGCCGAAGCTGCTGCGGCAGGTTGCGGAAGAGGAGTACCTCTCCCCGGAAGAGCGCCGCCAGATCGGCGTGCCCTCGCTCGCCGAGGCGCTCTCCAGCCTGCACGCGCCCAGGAGCCTCGCGGAGGCGGAACGGGGCCGGCGCCGCCTCGCGTGGGACGAACTCTACTTCCTGCAGCTCATGCACGCCCTCGCGCGGTACCGAAGCACCACCGCCGTCACCGGCATCCGCTTTCGCCGCACCAACCGGCATATCCGGCCGCTTCACGCGTCGCTGGGGTTTCGCCTCACCGATGCGCAGGCCCGGGTGCTGCGCGAGATCTACGCGGACATGACCGCGGACCGGCGCATGAACCGCATGCTCCAGGGGGATGTCGGGGCGGGGAAGACCATCGTCGCCGTCTTCGC
Source organism: Longimicrobiales bacterium (assembly GCA_965225805.1). Taxonomy (GTDB): domain Bacteria; phylum Gemmatimonadota; class Gemmatimonadetes; order Longimicrobiales; family Gaopeijiaceae; genus BD2-11. The sequence goes on along the minus strand of OZ245327.1, from coordinate 3,501,346 downwards.
CATGCTGCTTGCGGTCGAGGGAGGGTACCAGACCGCCCTCATGGCGCCCACCGAGCTGCTCGCCGAACAGCACGCCCGCAGCCTGGGGCGCCTGCTCGGCCCGCTCGGCGTGGACACCCTGCTGCTCACCGGGCGGACGGAGGCGCGCGAGCGCACCCGCGTCCTCGCCGCCCTCGCCGACGGCAGCGGCGCTCTGGTGACCGGCACCCACGCGCTCATCCAGGACACGGTGGAGTTCGCCCGCCTGGGGCTGGTGGTGGTGGACGAGCAGCACCGCTTCGGGGTGCGCCAGCGCATGGTCCTGAGCCAGCGCGACCCGAAGCCGGACACCCTGATCATGTCGGCCACCCCCATTCCGCGCTCCCTGGCGCTCGCCCTCTACGGCGACCTCGACCTGAGCGTGCTGGACGAGCTTCCCCCCGGGCGCAAACCGGTGGAGACGCGCTGGCTGCCGCCGCCCCGCCGTTCCGAAGCGTACCAGCTGATCCGGCAGGAGCTTGCACGCGGGCGCCAGGCCTACATCGTCTACCCCCTCGTGGACGAGTCCGACAAGCTTGATCTCCGTTCCGCCACCGAGGAATGGGAGCGCCTGCGCGCGGAGGAGTTCCCGGACGACCGGGTCGGCCTCCTGCACGGCCAGCTTCCCGGCGAGGAAAAGGACTCGGTGATGCGCGCCTTCCTGGCAGGGGACTTCGATCTGCTTGTGGCCACTTCGGTCGTGGAGGTGGGCATCGACGTGCCCAACGCCACCGTCATGCTCATCGAGCACGCGGAACGCTTCGGCCTCGCCCAGCTGCACCAGCTGCGCGGGAGGGTCGGGCGCGGCGCGGACCGGAGCCACTGTCTCGCGATCGCCGACGCGGAAGAGACCGCCGCCGAGCGCCTGAAGGTCTTCCAGGGCACGCATGACGGGTTCGCCGTCGCGAGGGCCGATCTGGCCATGCGGGGTTCGGGCGACTTCTTCGGATCCCAACAGCACGGCCAGCCCGTGCTGTGCTTCGCCGACCTCACCCGCGACGACGACCTCGTGCGAGCTGCTCGCGAGCGCGCCCGCGCAACCATCGACCTCGATCCCGATCTGGTTGCCCCCGAGAACGCCGTGAGGCGCCATCTTCTGACCAACCGGTTCGGAGATCGGCTACGTTTGAGGACCGTGGGGTAGGTTGGACTTCACGCGCTTCCCATGACAGACTAGCAACCGACTGTCAGCGCCGGAACCGGCGCGAAGACAGGCAGGCACGGATCAACCGTCCACGTCCCCGAACCTCCCGCTAGACGAGATTCCACCTCAGGAGACCGCCATGGCTTCCCCCGAAACCGTCGTGCGCGACCTCGGCGCCAACACCGGCCGGAGCGTCACAATTCGGGGCTGGGTCGAGCATGTGCGCGTTCACGGCCGGGTCGCGTTTCTGGTCGTGCGCGACGGCACCGGCCTCGTGCAGGGTGTCCTGCTGCGCAAGCAGCTCTCCTCCAAGGCCTGGGAACTCGGCTGCGCGCTCGCCCAGGAATCCTGCGTGGCCGTGACCGGTGCGGTTCAGGAAGACGCGCGCTCCCCCGGCGGGCACGAACTCCTGGTGGAGGACATCCGCCTGCTGGGCGCTGCCGTGGGCTTCCCGATCCAGCCCAAGGAGCACGGCGTCGACTTCCTCCTCGACTACCGGCACCTGTGGCTGCGCTCTTCGACCCAGCGCGCCGGCCTCAGCATCCGCTCCGAGATCGAGAAGGGCATCCACGACTTCCTCTACGAGCGCGACTTCGTCCGCATCGACACTCCCATCCTGACCGGGGCCATCGGCGAGTCCGCGGGCACCCTGTTCGAAACCGACTACTTCGGCGACCGCGCCTTCCTCGCGCAGACCGGCCAGCTGTACGTGGAGGCCGCATGCCCCGCCTTCCGCAAGGTCTACTGCTTCGGTCCCACCTTCCGAGCGGAGAAGTCCAAGACTCGACGTCATCTGACCGAGTTCTGGATGCTCGAGCCCGAGGTCGCCTTCGCCGACTCCGATGACAACATGCGCCTCCAGGAGGAGCTGGTGGTCTACCTGGTCGGCCGCACGCTGGATCGCTGCGCCGGCGAACTGGAGGTGCTGGGGCGCGACCTTTCCGCCCTCGAGCGCATCCAGGCGCCCTTCCCCCGCGTCAGCTATACGGAGGCCGTGGAGATCGTCCGCGAGGCGGGCAGCGACACCAAGTGGGGCGCGGACCTGGGCGGGGCCGACGAAACCCGCATCGCGGAACGCTTCGACCGCCCCGTCTTCGTGTACAACTATCCGAAGGGCGCGAAGGCCTTCTACATGAAGGAGAACCCGGAGGACCCCCGGACCGTTCTGTGCAACGATCTCATCGCCCCGGAGGGCTACGGCGAGATCATCGGCGGAAGCCAGCGCGAGGACGACCTGGAGCGGCTGGCGACGCGCATCGAGGAGGAAGAGCTGCCCGCCGAGGCCTACGGGTGGTATCTGGATCTGCGCCGCTACGGCACCTTCCCGCACTCCGGGTTCGGCCTCGGGATCGAGCGGTTCACGGCATGGATGACCGGGCGCCCGCACATCCGCGAACTCATCCCCTTCCCGCGGATGATGAACCGGTTGACGCCCTGACCCCCGCGGCCCGGGCCTCCGCCTTCACCGCGTCCCAGAGGGCGTCCAGCTCTCCAAGGGACATGTCCGCCACCCGCTTCCCCGATGTGCGGGCGAGTTCCTCCATGCGCCGGAAGCGAGCCTCGACCTTCCCGTTGGTGCGCGCGAGTGCGTTGCTGGCATGGATGCCGGCCAGGCGCGCCAGGTTGACTGCCGTGAAGAGGAGATCCCCCGCCTCCTCCATCACCTCCTGCGGATCTCCCCGGGCGAGCGCCTCCCGCATCTCCTCCAGCTCCTCGGCCACCTTCTGCCGGGCTCCCTCTGCATCCTCCCAGTCGAAGCCGACGCCGCTCAGCTTTTCCTGCATCCGATGCGCCCGCAGCAGCGGATCCAGCCCCTTGGGCAGCCCGCAGAGGATGCTCTCGTCGCGCGGTAGCTCCCTTGCCTTCAGGGCTTCCCAATTCTCCCGGGTCCCGCCCCCGAAGAGGTGGGGATGCCGGCGCCGCATTTTCGCATCCAGCCGATCCACCACGGAACGGCGGTCGAAGGCGCGCGCCTCCTCGGCGAGCACGATCTGAAAGGCCACATTGAGCAGCAGGTCGCCCAGCTCCCCCTCGAGTTCCCCGGCGTCTTCCGCGCGAATCGCGTCCACCACTTCCTGGCTTTCCTCGATGAGATAGGGGATGAGCGACTCGGCTGTCTGCGCACGATCCCAGGGGCAGTTCTCGCGCAGAAACTCCACGATGGCGAGCGCCCGGTCGAGGGTGCCTTCCGACTCGGCGATTCCGCCTGACTCTACGTTATTGTCGCGCGTGCTCATGAATTCGTCGCTCTGTGGCTCTTCAGGTGGATGAGGCGGGCCCGCCGACCACGGGATGCCGCGCGCGCCAACGGCAGCGGGCCGGAGATCCAATTCGACCGATGGCGACGAGAGAAGTATTCCCGACCCGTGGGAGGAAGTCCAGACGACGCCTCCCGGTCAACGCCATTCGCGCTCCGCGGGCCGCCGGGACCCGTCCCGTCTTGCCATGGCGTCGAACTTGTTGCCTGCCAGCCGCGGCAAAGACACTTTCTGCTGAGTATCCGGGCTCCGGACCCGGCCAGGCTGCCGCCCGACCCCTGTGTCACGGCTGGTCGAGTTGGAGCAGGCCCGGTGGACCGGAGTTGGAGCAGATCCTGTATTCGCACGAGGGTGAAATGCTGCTGCCGAAGAACATTCGGGAGTGGAGGGAGCGCATGTGCGCGAGGCTTGATCCGCTTCGCCGAACACTCCGGGCCGGGGAGGCTACGCGGAAGCTTTGACTGATCGCTCGTACCGATCTTCCGCCGGTGGGTCCGGGAATCCCCGGTCGCGGGCCTGGGTCGAGGTCGATGCGTCGGCGTTGCGCGCGAATCTGGCGCGCATTCGCGAAGCTGCGGGGAACTCCGCCGTCGTCCCGATGGTGAAGGCGAACGCCTATGGCCTGGGGGTGCGCGACACCATAGCCGCCCTGGAAGCCGACGAACCCGGCGGCTACGGGGTGGCGACCGTGGAGGAAGGGCTTGAGCTGAGGGCTCTCGGGGTCGAGCGACCGGTGTTCGTGATGACCCCGCCTCCCATCCCCTCCCTTCCTTCGGCCCTGGAAGGCGGCCTGACGCTGTGCCTCTCCGACCTGGACAGCTTGCGCGCCCTTGCCGCCGAGGCCGCCCGTCGCGGTCGCCGCGCCACCTTCCACATCGAGGTGGACACGGGGATGGGAAGGGCCGGTCTCCACTGGGGCTCGGCGGGAGCGTGGGGGAGGGAAGTGACCGCGCTCGCCCGTCCCCCCCTCCGCTGGGGCGGCTGCTACACCCACTTCCACTCGGCTGACAAGAGCGCCGCCACCATCGACCGCCAGTGGGCGCGCCTCCGGGAGGCCTTCGGCCGCCTTTCCCCACCCGACGGGGCGTGGCTCCACGCCTGCAACTCCGCCGCGGTCCTGCGGCGGCCGCAATACGCCGCCTCCGCGGTGCGTCCCGGCCTTTTCCTGTATGGCGGCGTCTCCGCCCCCGACCTCCCGCGCCCCTCTCCGGTGGCTGCCCTGCGCGCCCGCATCACCCTGGTGCGCGACGTGCCCCCGGGCAGCTCCCTTGGCTACGGCGCCACCCACGTCGCGCGCGGCCGCGAACGGTGGGCCACGGCCGCGATCGGGTACGGTGACGGGCTGCCGCGCGCGCTCGGCAACCGCGGCCACGCCCTGGTGCGCGGGCACCGCGTTCCCGTGATCGGAAGGATCTCGATGGACGTCACGGTGGTAGACATCTCGCGCACCCCCGACGCGCGCCCCGGCGATATCGTTACATTTATCGGTTGCGACCGGGACCAGGAGATCACGGTCGAACAGGTGGCCGAGCAGGCCGGCACCATCAACTACGAAATCCTGACCGGGCTGACGAGCCGACTTCCGCGGATCTGGCAAGAATGACAGACGCTTTCGAGCGACTTCATAGACGCGCGCGTGCCGCGCGCGACAAGGCGTACGCCCCCTACTCCCGTTTCCGCGTGGGCGCGGCGCTGGAGGCGGCCGACGGCACCGTCTTCGCCGGATGCAACGTGGAAAACGCCTCGTACGGGCTCGCCCTGTGCGCCGAGCGCTCGGCCCTGGCCGCGGCGGTGGCCGCCGGACACCGGTCGTTCGCCCGTATCGCCGTCAGCACCTCGGCCGGGCCGCCCGCGTCCCCCTGCGGGCTCTGCCGGCAGGCCCTGGCGGAGTTCGCGCCCGAGCTCCCCGTCCGCTCCGAGTCTCCCGAGGGGGCGGCCGAGTGGAGCCTGGCGGTCCTTCTCCCAGATCCTTTCCGCCTGGACGATGGCCGTGCCGGGTCCCGCGACGCCTTGCCCCCGGTCGCGTCCCCCGCGGTCCTGGGAGGCCCATCGTGACGCCCGCCGCCCCGCGCATCACGTTGCCCGCCGCCCGCAGCCACCGGAGCCGGAACGCCCGACCCGCCCGCCTTCTCGCCGTCGCGGTTGCCGTCGTGACAGTCGCCTGCGGCACCGAGACGCCCACCACGGTGGACGACGTAACCTTCCCGGTCACGGTGCTCACCTCGGAGATCCACCTTCCCTACGACCAGTTCGCCCGCACCGTCCAGGTGCTCGGCGGCTTCGGCAGAGCGTCGGACGTGGCCGCGCCGCTGGTCGCCACCGAGTTCGGCGCCGATGGCCTCGAGGCGCGCACCCTTGTGCGCTTCGGTCCCATCCGCCGCTCCACCAGCGTACCCGACAGCACCGGCACCACCGTCACCGACTCGAACCTGACGCTGATCGGTGGGCGCGCCGTGGTCCGCTTCGATACTCTCGCCTCCCCGACCGGCCCGGTGACTCTCTCCGCGGCGCTCATGCACGAGCGCTGGGACCCCGCCTCCGCCACCTACGTCCACGCTGTGGACACCATCGGCGAACAGGTCCCCTGGGGCGCCGTGGGCGGGGGGGTCAACACCCCCATTTCCACGGCGGTGTGGGATCCGACCGAGTCCGACTCGGCGTTTTTCGCGATCGACACCCTCATCATCCAGGACTGGGAGGACGCCGACAACGAAACCCGCGGCATGCTGCTGCAGATGGTCACCCCGGGCGCCCGTGTGAAAGTGCGCTCGGTCAACCTGGTTATGGACGCCCTCCCGTCGGTGCGAACCGACACCATGGTCACCACCGACACCTTTTCGGAACATCTGACCTTCATCTACAACCCGGTTCCCACGCTTCCAGAGGGCGCCCTGCAGGTCGGCGGCGCCCCAGCCTGGCGCACGGTCTTCGAGATGGAGCTGCCGGACTCGCTCCCGGTCCAGGGCACGATCTGCCCGTCGGGCCGCTGCAACCTGCCACTGACCGCCGACGGCATCACCTTGGCGGCGCTGGTTCTCACTCCGGGGCCCACCGACGCATCGCTGCGTCCCACGGACACCCTTTTCGTCGACGCCCGCCCCGTCCATTCGCCGCAATACCTGCCCCGCGCGCCGCTGGGCCAGTCGGTCCAGATCCCCGTCCTGCAGGTTCCCCCGGAAATCTTCGCGGAGGGTGGGGCAACCGCGTTGGAGATTCCCATCACCAGCTTCGTCAAGGACTTGGCGCGGGGCGTGACCGAAGACAGTCTGCCGGCGCCCAATACGCTGGCACTGCTAGCCGCCATCGAACCGCAGAGCTTCGAACTGATGCGGTTCCTGGGGCTCGGAACGAGTTCGCCCCCAGTGCTTCGCATCCTCGTCAGCCAGCTGTCCGGGATGCAGATGAGATGATCGCCCGCACAACCACGCTCGCGCTCCTCGTCCTGGCCGCGCCCCTGCCGCTCGCCGCGCAGTCGCTGCTTGGCACCCAGGGCCTCGGCACTCCCCTGGAAGCGCTCGACGGGCGCTCGCGCGCGCTCGGCTCGGTGGGCATCGGTCTCTTCGGGGGCGCGGTGCTCCCCACCGACCCCGCCCGCGCGAGCCGGATCACCGTGCCCAGCATCTCCGTAACCATCCAGCCCAGCAGCGGCGCGGCCACCCTGGGGGACCAGAGCATCCCGAACGAGGGCACGCGCTTCCCGCTCCTGGCCGCCTCCTATCCGATGGGCACCTACGGGGTCGCGAGCCTGTCGTACGGGGGACTGCTGGAGCAGGCCTGGAAGGCCGAGCGGACGGTTCGGCTCGCCCAGGAGCAGGACTCGATCGATGTCGCCGACAGCTACGAATCGGATGGCAGCGTGGGTGCCGCGCGCCTCGGCTTCGCCCGCGTCCTGGGCGGAGGCCTTTCGGTCGCGGCCACCGTCGGGATGCACACCGGCACCCAGGTGCGTTCCTTCTCGCGCACCATCGGCATCATCGAGGACGAGGAGCAACAGCCGAGCGACCGCTTCCAGCAGCGTGGGCGCTGGGAGATGACGGGCACGACCTTCGGCCTGGGCGCCACGTGGGATTTCCGGGACTTCCTGCGCGTGTCGGGAAGCTTCACCTGGTCGGGCGATCTGCACGCGACCCCCGTGGGCGCGACGGAGGGCGGCGAGGCGAGCTTCGACCTGCCGACCGACTTCCGCATCGGAGCTAGCGTGATGCTCACCCCGGTGGTCGCCGCCACCTTCGGGTTCGCGCGCTCGAACTGGACCCCGGCCGAATCAGGCCTGAGCGCGGCCGCGCGCGGCGCCGTCACCTCCACGGGAGGCGGAGTGGAATGGTCGGGCTTCGATCTGTTCGGACGCAGCTTCCCCGTCCGCGCCGGCTACCGGAGTTCCGAGCTGCCCTTCTCGATCGATGCATCGACCCCGACCGAGAGCGGTTTCGCCGCCGGTTTCGGCTGGAACCTGCTGGAGACCGAGACTCTCGTCATCGCCTCCTTCGACTTTTCGTACGAAACGGGCACCCGCATGACCGACTCGGTCTCGGAGTCCTTCTCGCGCTACACCTTCTCCTTTCGCGCCTCGAGCTTCTGATGGGCGCCCGAACCGAGACCGCCCCGGCATCGTCCCGGTCCGCCATGAGGCTGCCCGTGGCTCCCGCCGGGCACGCCCCGGCCGCCGCCGCAACCCCCGCTCAGGCGCCGGCCGCCTTGAGCCGGGCTTCCGCATCCGCGCCCGTTCCGTCGCCTGCTCCCCCCCGCAAGCGCGTCTACATCGAGACCTACGGCTGTCAGATGAACATCAGCGACGGCGAGCTGATGGCGGGCATCCTCGAGAAGCATGGCTATGCCATGGCCGCCACGCCGGGGCAGGCGGATGTCGTTCTGGTGAACACCTGCGCGATCCGCGAACACGCCGAAAGGCGCGTCCTGGGCCGCGTCTCGCAGCTGAACGGCCTGAAGCGCGAGAAGCCCGATCTCGTCATCGGCGTCACCGGCTGCATGGCGCAGCGCATCGGCGAGACGCTTCTCGAGCAGGCGCCCTACGTCGACCTGGTGATGGGCCCCGACGGCTACCGCGAGCTGCCCGAGCGCCTCGACGCCCTCGCCGAGCCCGGCAAGCGGCTCTCGGTCCTCTCTCTGGATCCCTCCGAGAACTACGAGGGCCTCGAGCAACGCCGCACCTCGCGCATCTCGGCCTGGGTACCGGTCCAGCGGGGCTGCGATCACCGCTGCACCTTCTGCATCGTTCCCTACGTTCGCGGGCCCGAGAAGAACCGCCGTCCCGAAGAGGTTGTGGCGGAGATCCGAGGCATCGCCGCCACCGGCGTCACCGAGGTCACGCTCCTGGGGCAGACCGTGAACTCCTACGCCCGGGGTGACTGGAGCTTCGCCCGGCTGCTTGCCGCCGTTGCACGAATCCCCGGCATCCGGCGCGTACGCTTCACCTCGCCGCACCCGAACGACGTCACTCCCGAGCTGGTGGAGGTCATGGCCTCCGAGCCCGCCGTGTGCGAACAGCTGCATCTTCCCGCCCAGTCCGGGAACAACCGCACCCTCAAGCGCATGTTGCGCCGCTACACGGTGGAAGCGTTCCTCGAGCGCGTGCACATGGTGCGCGCGGCGGTCCCCGACATCGCCCTGTCCACCGACATCATCGCCGCCTTCCCGGGCGAGACCCGGAGCGACTTCGAAGACACCCTCGATCTCCTGCGCGCGGTCCGCTTCGACGACGTCTACACCTACCGCTACTCGCCGCGCGAAGGCACCCCGGCGACCCGCATGCCCGCGCACTGGTTCATCAAGGACGACGAGGCGGCGGCCCGCCTGCGCGAGCTGATCGAGGTGAGCCGAACCATCCAGACCGAGATCAACCGCTCCGAGGTCGGGCGGATCGAGGAGGTTCTGGTCGAGAAGGAGGCCCGCGGTCCGGGACAGATGCTGGGCCGAACCCGCCGCGGCAAGGTGGTCGCCTTCTCCGCGCCCGGTAGCCTGGCCGGCAGGTACGCGACCGTCGAACTCACCGGGACGACCGGAGCCACCTTCGTGGGAAGGTGGTTCGAGAACGGGTCGCGCCCCCCGGAGCCGGCGTGAGCCCGGCGTGAGCCCCCCGGAGCCGACTTGAGCAGATGGCTTGCGCTGGCCGGGATCGCGGCCTTCGTCGGGCTCGTGATCTGGTTCACGGCGCACAACGGCGATCAGCGCATCACGCTCGACCTGGGGTTCATCCGGTTCTACCGCTTTCCGGTCACGATGGTGGCCTTCGCCGCGCTGCTGCTGGGGATGCTGGTGATGCTCCTGGCGGGGCTCCATACCGATCTGCGCGTGCGCAAGATCCTGCGCGACCGGCTCATCGAGGAGGCACGCGCCGAAGGGGTCACGGACCTGACCCAGCGCGATCTGTTCGGCGGCGGGAAGGAGGAGAAGGAGGAGTGATCCTCAGCCCCGGACCACCGTTTTCCGGCCTGCGGGCCGAGGAGGGCAGCGCAATACCTGGATTCCGCCCGTAACCTGGCTCGCCCTGGCCTTCGGGCTGGGGACGGCGCTGGTTCACCTGCCGGCGTGGCTCACTCCGGTGGTACTGGGCGGATCGCTGCTGGCGGCGCTCATATTTGCATGGGAGCGCCCGCGAGCCCTCCCCGCCGGCCTCTTTGTCGCCCTGTGCGCGGGCCTGCTCCACGCCACCGCCTCGGCCGGCGCGCGCAGCCGGAGCTGCCTGCTCGCCGTCCCGGACGGCGCCACCCTGGAGCTCCACGGCTACTTCGAGGGCGTGCCCGGGGAGGGCGCGGCTCCCTTCCTCGCCCGCTCCGGCCTTCCAGGAGGATGCCGGGCCCGGGTGCGCGCGGTCGTGCGCGAAGATGTTTCCGTTCCGGCGGCCGCCACCTCGCTGGTGGCCCGCGGCCAGTGGCTGAAGCGCCCCCTGCGCCGCGGCATGCCCCCCGAGTACGCCGGCACCCTGGTAGTCCGCTCCCTCGAGGTGGACCCCGGCGCGCCCTCCGTCTCGCTTCCGGTCCGCATCCGGGCGGTCGTGCGCGACCGCATCGACATGCTCTACCCCGCGCGCGCCGGCCTCGGCGAGGCGCTCATCCTGGCCCGCCGCGAACGCCTCTCCCGCGACGTGCGCGATCAGTGGGCGCGCGCCGGCATCGCCCACCTGCTCGCCATCTCCGGCTTCCACGTGGGGGTGATCGCCGGAATCCTCTACCTGCTCGCTCGCCGCCTGGGACTCGGTCCGGCCCGGGCGCCGCTGGCCGCCGCCGCTGGCAGCTGGGCGTACGTGCTCGCCATCGGCTCTCCCGTGGCCGCCACCCGCGCCGCTGTCATTCTGGCGGCGCTCGCCGCTGGCCGCCTCCTCGGCCGCCGGGTCTCAGCCCTGGGCGCGCTCGCCAGCGCCTTTGTGGCCGTGCTGGCCGCCCGTCCGGACGCGATCGCCTCGGTGGCCTTCCAGCTTTCCTTCGCGGGCGCGGCGGGTCTGGTCCTTCTCGCGCCCCCGGTGAACCGGGCTCTGCGCACCCGCGCGCTCGCCCCGCTCCCCTCGCCGCTGCGCACGGGGCTCGCCTCGGGAATCGCCGCCACCGCCGCGACCCTGCCGCTGGTCGCCTGGCACTTCGGATACTTCGCGGCTGCCGGCATTCCGGTCACTCTGGTCGCCGGCCCGCTGGTCGCCGCCGCCATCCCGGGGATGCTCCTCTCCATCCTCCTGTCCTTCGTCTCGCTTCCCCTGGCCGGCATCTTCGCGGGGGGCACCGACCTCTTCCTCCAGTTCGCCGATGCCATCGTCTCCGTGGTCGTGGGCATCCCGGGCGCATCCGTCTGGACTCCGCGCTGGTGGATTGCCGCCGCCACCGCCGCGCTCGCCACCTACTTGCTCATCGTCCGCGGCCTCGCCCTGCGCGTGCGCCCGCAGGTGCGCGCCGCGCTCCTGGTCGCCTGCCTCGCGGGCGCGCTTGTCGCCTGGCCCATCCCCGCACTCATCGGCCGCGGTGGCGCCATGGAGCTCGTCTTCCTGGACGTGGGTCAGGGCGACGCCGTGGCGATCCGCACCCCCGGCCGCCGCTGGATCCTGGTCGACACCGGCCCGCGTTCACGCACCTTTGATTCCGGAGAACGCATCGTCGTTCCGTACCTGAGGAGGAGGGGCGCCGGCCGCCTGGAAGCGCTCGTCCTCACCCACCCGGATCTCGACCACATCGGAGGCGCCAACGCCGTCCTGTCCGAGCTCACCGTGGTTCGCGTCCTCGACCCCGGAACCGCCGCTGCCCGCCCCGCCTATGTGGCGGCCCTCGAGCGGGCGCGCGCCCGGGGCGCCACCTGGTTCGCGGCCCGCGCAGGCGACCGCGTCTCCGCGGACGGGGTCTCCCTGGAGGTGCTGCACCCCGGAGGCGCCGCCGCCGCCGCCGCGAGCGATGAGGCCAACGACCAGTCCGTCGTCCTGCTCCTGCGCTACGGCGACTTCACCGCGCTTCTCCCCGGAGACGCCCCCGCCGCGGTCGAGGAGGCGCTGCTGGCCGCGGACCGCATCCCGCCCCTCGACCTCCTCAAGGCCGGACACCACGGCAGCCGCACCTCCACGTCGTGGAAGCTCCTCGAGTCCACCCAGCCCGAGCTGTCCGTCGTTTCCGCGGGCGCCCGCAACCGCTACGGCCATCCGAATGCGGTGGTCCTCGACCGACTCGCGCGCGCCGGTTCCGACATCACGCGCACCGACCTCCAGGGAATTGTGCGCGTCCGCGCGCTCCCGAGCGGCGACTTCACGGTCACAGTGGAGCGCTGTCCCCTCCTCGCGGCGTGCTGATCCGCCTCCGGAGTCAGCCATGAGCGAGCGTGAGGGCAACCATGAGCGAAGGGCATGCGGCAGCCACGAGCGAATAGTGCTTCGATCCTCCCTCCCACGGCCCTGTCCCCGACCCCGCTCCCGTGCGACATTGCGAGCCGGGGAATCCGCGACTCCGCGCATCCGCGACATTGCGGTCCCGCGCTGCCGCCGACATCCCGCTTCCGTCCCACCCGCTGCCGCCGACATCCCGCGAGCGCCACACCCGCCTCCACCCGTCCTCGCCGCTCCTTTCATGCCCGCTCGCCCGCCCGCGACCACGCTCGACCAGTTCCTGAAACGGGAAGCATCCGTCCATCCCGGGTCCCGGCGCTGGACGCCCGTGCTCACCGGACTCGCGCGCGCCGGCAAGCGCATCGCCCGCGAGGTGGCGGGCACCGGCCTGGCAGGCGCCGTGAGCCGGGCAGGCGCCCGCAACGTCCACGGCGAGGCCGCCACCCGCCTCGACCACTTCGCCCACGACGCCGTGGTGGAGGAGGTGTCTACGGGTGAAATGCTCTGTTGCATCATCTCGGAGGAAGCCGAGAACCTGCTGCCTATCCCGTCGGAGTATCCGGGCGAGGACTGCATTCTCGCGGTGGACCCGCTCGACGGCTCCTCCAACCTGGGGGTCAACGTCCCCGTGGGCACCATCTTCTCGCTCCTGCCGCGCGAAACGCCGGACCGCGAACCCGGATCCGGCGCGGACGTCTCATCGGCGGACAGATCCCCGGCGGACGCACCCCCCACGGACGCATCCCCGGCGCCAGCAGCCTCTCCGCAGGACGAAATCGCCCCCGGCCTGACCCGGTCGAGCATCCTGCAGCCCGGACGCCGCCAGATCGCCGGGGGCTACATCCTCTACGGCGCCGCCACGGTGCTCGTCTACACCAGTGGGCGCGGCGTGCACGGCTTCACCCTCGACCCCTCCAGCGGCGAGTTTCTGCTCACCCGGCGCGAGATCCGCATTCCCTCGCCCTCCGCGCTCCACTACTCGGTCAACGAGGCCTACACGCGCCGCTGGCATCCGCGTCAGCGCGATCTCGTGCGCCACTTCAAGAAGCCGCCGCCAAGGGGTGCGAAGGGCTTCTCCGCACGCTACATCGGGTCGCTGGCAGCCGACATCCACCGGACCCTCCTGGTGGGCGGGCTCTTCATGTATCCCGCCTTCCGCAACAAACCGGAGGGGAAGCTTCGCCTGATGTACGAAGCCGCTCCGGTGGCCTTCCTAGCCCAGCAGGCGGGCGGACGGGCGACCAACGGCACCGAAGACATCCTGCACATTCGTCCGCGCGATATTCACCAGCGCACTCCGCTCTTCGCCGGGGCGCGCGAACTGGTGGATCTGGCCGCGTCGTTTCTCGGGGATGGAGATCCGGCTCCGGGAGGCTGAGGCCAGCGGTTCGCTCCAGCTGTACGATATCGTCCCTGCCGACGCCCGTTGCATCCAGGCTCCGAGATCCGTTACGCTAATGCCAATACCCAATATCGCACCCGGTGCCGTAGGGGAATTCCAGAAGACGCCATCACGCCATCCAACGAATTGCAGAAGCCTGGCGCGCAACCGGACAACCCCCTAAACCATCGTACGGAGGCGCATGTCATGAGTGAGGATCAGGCCCAGGTGTTGATCGAGGCTGCTGTAGCAGGTGCCTACGAGAAGCTTCAGGAGAACGGACTCGGCGGGATCAGAAGCAATATCGCGGAGATCAAGGCTGATGTCGCGGAAGTCAAGGCTGACGTCGCGGAAGTCAAGGCTGACGTCGCGGAAGTCAAGGCTGACGTCGCGGAGGTCAAGGCTGACGTCGCGGAAGTCAAGGCTGATGTCGCGGAAGTCAGAGCTGATGTCGAGGAGATCGGAGTTGACCTCGCGAAGCTCAGCACGCGCATGGACGCGGAGCACGAGTTCAATCAGCAGTTCTACCAGGAGTTTCAGGACTTCCAGACCCGCATGAACGGCCGGTAGCTGCCGTGCCGCGCCACGCGGTCGGGTGGTGGCCCAAGGCTCAAGGCTACGTAGAGATAGCTACCCGCAGTTCGACGTCACCGTGGCGCGTTTCGCCTCCAGCAGCGCGATGTCCTCGCAGGAGACGGCGGTCCGCTCCAGCTGCACGGTGTCGTCCCTGCCGACGCCCGGGTTGTCGAGGAGCGGCTGGATGTCGCTCAGGTTCCGGTTGTCGTCAAATACCAGGAAGGACAGCAGAAGCATGTCGATGAGCGGGCTGAGGTCGGTGACCGTTGTCCGTTCAAGGCCGATGATCAGGAGATTGTCGAGCTCGGTCAGGGTGGACAGGTCGGGGACGGTATTTCGGCCCAGGTCGAGCGTCTGCAGCGTCCACATGCCGGCGAGCGGGGCAAGGTCGGCAATGTCGTTGTTGTAGAGCTCCAGCCGCAGCAGCCCTTCGAGCCCCGCGAGCGGGGCAAGGTCGCTGATCCGGTTATGAGACGCGCCGAGCTGTTCAAGCTCGCTCATGCTGCGGACGGGCGAAAGGTCGGAGACCTGATTCTGGCCAAGGCTGAGGCCGAGCATGCCGGTCAGCCCGGAGAGCGGGCTCAAGTCCGTGATCGCGTTCTCGCGCACGTCGAGGAATTCGAGGTCCGTCAGCCCGGAGAGCGGGCCCAGATCCTCGATCGCGTTCTGGGCCAGCAGGAGTTCGGTGAGCCCGGTCAGGTTCTCGGCTCCGGACAGGTCGCGGATGCCTGCGGCGTTGGCGCCCAGCGACTCGAGGGAACCGACGCGCCCGCAGGTGAGCGATTCCGTGGGGTCGAGTTCGAGCGCCTCGCGTGCTTTGGCTTCGAGCCCCGGATCCGCGAAGGAGGCTACGGCGTTGTCGTCCGAGCCACAGCGCTCGCCGGCGCTCAGGGTGGGTCCGGTCGCGTCCCCGCACGCGCACAGGGCGAGCAGGGCTCCCGCCGCCCAGGCATGCCCCCTGCCCGGCGCCGCGGCGCGCTCGGGTCTTCTCATCCGGGCATACGTCGATTCCGTCACGGAAACACCCTCCATATGAGCGTGAGACCGGGCGCGAGCTTCGGTACCGGCCCTTCAGGGATTTCCCGTCCTCCCCCTCCGCTGGAGGCGGTCTGCGCCCAGGTGATCGAGACCGCCAGGAAGCCGGCGCCCAGGGCGGCCGTCTTGAGCGGGTCGAACTGCGGCACCTCCAGTTCTTGCACGTCCGCCGCGAGCACGCCCGGTCTGGGGGGCGCGAACGGCCCGGTTGCCATCATAGCGGGCGCCGACACGATCGAGTCGTTCACCACGATCGGGCTCCTGATCGTCACCTGGGCTCCGGTCGCGGCCGTCAGGCGCACCTCCCCGGGGCTCTCCCGGGTGATCCAGCTCTCCGGAGCCTCCATGACCGGCTGCCAGCTCTTGCATCCTGAAAGCAGCGCGAGGGCGAGGAGGGACGCGGTCGCGATCGCATGTCCCCGGGAACCACCGGTGTTCATGGCTTGGCGTATTTCTCTGTTCATGGCTTGGCGTACCTGCTTCGTCATGGCTCGGACCTCTTTCTCACGACTTCGATCCCTCTCCATAGTCTAGAACATATCCCCGGCGGTCGTGTACCTTTAGCTTACCCAGCCGCTTCTCGTTTGCCCCGGGGTAATCATGATCTTCCCGACCTCAGTGCGGCCCCGGCGCGCCGCCCGATCCCCGATCTTCGGGGCGTCGCGCTTCGTTTCCGGCCCGAAGCCGGCCCCTGCGGCGGCCTGCCGCACACTGCTTGTGCTCCTGGTCGCGGCCTGCGGCGGAGGCACCGGAAGTGCTCCCGCGAACTCTCCGGACTCGCCCGCTGCCGAAGAGGCCGAAGTACGCTCTTATCCGCCCAACGAGATCTCGCGCGCCGAGATCGTGGAACGGGGGACCAACGCGCAAAACGCGATGCAGCTGATCCGCCGCCTGCGGCCCGCGTGGCTGCGGTCACGCGGCTCCAACTCCTTCACCGCCCCCGGCGCGATGTACCCGGTGGTGTACATCGACAACATCCGTCGGCCGGGTGGACTTTCGGCGCTCTATGACATTCCCTCCACCGAGATCCGGGGGATGGAGTTCATCGGCCCTGCCGACGCGACAACGCGCTGGGGAACGGGCCACCAGGCGGGGGTGATCCGGGTCATGACTGGGCGCTGAGGCGGTTCTCCGGCTCGGAAGCGCGGGCCGGGTTTCACGCCCGAGCCTTCTTTCGGCCCAGTCGAGGGCGGCCAAAAAAAGCCGGAGGCGAGGCCTGGTCGGCCCGCCTCCGGGGGAGTCTGATCCCGCGGATCCTCCTCCCTGTCCGGAAGCCGCCGGTCAGACGCGGATCATCATCCGCCCGTGATGCTGGTGTTGTTCTGGAACTCCGTGGCCGGCAGATCGAAGCACAGCTGGTTGCCGTACACGGCGCCGAAGCCGTCGTCCTGTCCGATCGCCGGATAGGGCCGGATCCCGAGCCGCCTCAGGTCCCAAAGGTGGTGCCCCTCCAGGAACAGCTCCGCGGCGCGCTCTTCGATGAGCTGGTCCATCATACCGCTCATGTCCATGGGGCCCATGTAGGGAGACAGGCCGGCATTGGCACGCAGCGTGTTGAAGATCGACTCCGCCTGGCCGTAGTTGCCCGCTTCGATGGCGGCTTCGGCTACGATCAGTTGCGCCTCCTCCCAGCTGGCGAGCTGCACGGGTGAACCCGCGTCCGTATACTTCTCGGCGAACCAGAGGGCGATTCCCGTGTTGGTGTGGCCTCGCTCCTGGTCGGTCACCTCGACGCGCGGATCGAGCTCCTCCATGCACTCCGACATCATGTCGTCGGGCCAGGGGAAGTTGCAGGGAAAGTTACGGTAGGGCTCAGCGATCGTCGCAGTATTGCTATCGACGTTGAACTGCCACTGCTTGTTCTTTGTGACGTTTTCGGCGCCGGAAAACTCCAGCAGCCACTCGAAGCCCTCTGGAACCGCGCTCGCGGTGCCCGCCGCCGCCGATGTCTGTCCCAGGTTGAGCTGGGCCCGGGCCTTTCCGACCCGTACTGCGTTGAGCAGGTCGCCCGACGCTCCAGCCGCAGCCGCCTGATCGAAGCGCTCGATCGCCACCCCGAATGCCTCGGCGGGGGTGACGATGGGCCCGTTGTCCACCACCACCAGCTCGCACATCGCCTCGGCGAACAGCGTGTAGTTGTAGCCGGCGTACATCGCCACCTCGGCGATCATTTCCGATCTGCCGGGAACATCGGCATCCGTCCACTCGTTCAGCAGACCGAGCACGTAGTCGGCCAGCCAGCGCGTCCTGGAAAGCGGACGGTAGAGGGCCGGCTGTCCGCTCCCACAGTCGGCGCTGGCGTATTGGGAGCCGTATCCGCTGGTGTCGTGGATGCGGGCGTCCCAGATGTTCATGACGGTGTTGTTCGAAGCGTCTCGCCACTCGTTTCCGGTGATGGCGCTCGCGGCCGCGTGATAGGTATGGGTGCAGCGGAACTCGTTGCCGACGCTGGCGACCAGTAGCTGGGCCGAGTTCGGGTCCTCCAGATCGCTCGCCACGACCTGGGATGGGGCCGGAACGCTGAGAAGCTCGTCGAGCGCGTCACACGACGCGAGCAGCGCGATGGGTGCAAGAACCAGGGCGGAAGCCTTGATCAGTTGCTTAATCATGACAAGCCTCCTTTACATGCCCAGGCGGACGGTGAGGGTGATCGAGGTGAGCGGCGGAACCGCGGAGTCCTCCTGCGGCTCGCGGTTGCCCGAGAAGGTGTTGCTCGGGTCCACGACCTCGGGATCGTGATGCGGCCATTCGGGCCAGTTGGTCCAGAGCATGGCCAGGTTGCGGGCCGAGAGGCTGACGCTCCCTCGGGTCGACCTCACCGGGCCGAGCCACTCCTCCGGCACCTGGTAGGTGAGCGAGAGCTCGCGGAAGCGCACGAACGACGCCTCGTGGACCCAGAGGTCGTATTCGCCGGTCGAGCCGAACTGTGCCTCGGCGACCTTGCGGATGTCGTAGTCGAGCGGACGGTAGGTCAGCTCGCTCTGCTGGATGGCGCCGTACCTCCACCAGCCCTGCAGGTCGTACTTGGTCTGGCCGATCTTGCCCTGGACCAGGGCGTCCACGGTCAGCCGCTCGCCGATCCTGAACGACGATCCCACGGCGATCTCCAGGTTCGGGTCCGGATGGCCCTGGTAGATCCACGCCTCCTCGTTGCACGGGATGAACGGGGCGCTGTCGTCCTCGCCGACCGAATGGCAGAGCATGGTCTCCCTGTTGATCTTGTATGACAGGGGATCGTTCGGATCCACATTCGGGACGAACTCGGCGAAGGCGACGCTCGGAGCGAAGAGCGAGCCCAGCGGGTAGCCTTCGTGGTTGCGGGTAGTCCAGCCCAGCTGAAGGAAGCATGTGTCCCTCAGCTCGGGCTTTCCGCTGCACGGCAGACCCAGGCTCACGATCCGGTTGCGGTTGGTGCTGGCGTTGACGAAGAAGTCCCAGTCCAGCGCGTTGGACTCCAGCACGCGTGCGTTCAGGCCGAACTCGACGCCCCGGTTGTTGATCTCGCCGATGTTGACGAACTGGTTTGCGAGGAAACCGGTCGAGGGCGGGACCTGGCGCGCAACGATGGCGTCCTTGGTGCTCTGGTCGTAGAAGGTGAAGTCGATGGAGAGACGGTCGTTGAAGAACCTCGCGTCGAAACCGGCCTCGATTTCCACCCCGCGCTCGGGCCCCAGTTCGGCGTTGCCGGGGGAGTTCGGTCTCACGGTTGCAATCCCGGCGGGGGACGCGCGCGTGGCGAAGCTGCGCAGCGCGGAGAAGGCGTCGGGCTGCTGGCCCGACTCGCCGTAGGCGGCCCGCAGGCGGAAGGAGTTGAGGAAGCCCGATCCGCCGTCGGAGACCACCCAGGAGCCGCTCACCTTCGGGTAGACGATGAGGTCGAAGTCCTCACCGAACGCGCTGTTGTCGTCGGCGCGTACCGCACCGGTAATGAAAAGCCGGTCCTGCCAGCCGAACTGCTGCTGCAGGTAGACGCCCACGGTGTTGTTCTCGACGAATCCGTCGCTGCCCGCGCGCTCGGCGGTGGCGTTGACGCTCGATAGCCCCAGCGCCGGGAAGCGGCTGCCGGATGCGGTCACGTCCTCGATGGTCCTGGTGTAGACCTGGAACCCCACCGAGGTCGTGCTGAGAAGGTCCGCCATCAGGTCGCGGGTGGCGGAAGCGGCGTAGTCGAAGGTGGTATAGACGACCGCCTCCCGATTCTGAGAGCGGCTTCCCTTCGCCGCGTTCGTCGACCAGAACTGCGCCGATTCCGGGGTCAGGAAGGGTCGAAAGTAGCTTTCCCACTGGTCTGTTACGTCCAGCCCGAAGGTGAACCTGTGGGTGAGCCAGTCGAAGGGCGTGTGCGCCGCGGTGAGGCCCGCCGTCATGCGGTTCGCCTCGTTGTAGTTGTTGTTCCGCTCGTACATCGCCTCCGGCGTGTAGCGCCTGTAGCCCCGGCGCGGGGTGCCGAGTGTGGACGGCGTGGCGCGGATCGCCTCCTCGTAGGGCTGGTCGCCCCCCAGGCGGATGCGGATGAGGGCGACCCCGGCGTTGGCCGAGATCGTGAGATCCTCGTTGGGCTGGGCCTGGACGTTCACCCGGCCGTTGTACTTCTTCGCCCAGCTGTCCTCGGTCACGCCCCGGTCGGACGAAGCGGATCCGGCCACGAAGTACTGGAAGAGGTCGGACCCTCCGGAGAGGTCGATGCCGTAGTACTGGGTGTGGCCCGTGTTGAACATGAGGTCCTGCTCTGCCGGGTAGTCCCGGAACATGTTGATGTCTTCAACAGCGCCGGTGATGTTGTTGATGCCCCAGTTGGTGGGCGTGCGTCCGGCCGGATCGCGGAACCACTGCGCGCCCTGCCGGAAGGTGAAGTTCCACTGGGCGTCGCCGACGGCTCCCATCTTGGTCTTGATGTTGAGGACCCCGTTGGCCGCCTCGGTGCCGTACAGCGTCGCCGCGGCCGGCCCCTTGATGACCTCGATGCTCTCGATCATCGCCGGGTCGAGGTCGTCGATGCGCGACACGTCGCGCGAGCCGCTCTCCATGCGGTTGCTCACCCGCACTCCGTCGATGTAGACGAGCGGTCCGTCGTTGACCTCGCGCATGGTCGAGCTGCCACGGATCTTGATGGTGGAGGCGCCGCCGGGGTCACCCGAGCCCTGCTGGATGACGACCCCGGCCAGGCGGCCGCGCAGCAGATCCGAGACGTTCTGGATCGGCTGGACCTCGGCCACGGACGCGTCGAGCACCGCCACCGAGTTGCCGATCTCGCGCACGCGGCTCGCCGCCGCCGTGCCGGTCACGACCAACTCGTCGAGCTGCAGAGCCTGAGAGGCGAGGAAGAAGTTCTGGATGGTCGAGCCGTCGGCCGTTACGGTCACCTCCACCGACTCGGAGCGATAGCCGATGGACTGCACGGTGAGCGTGTGCGTGCCGGCCGGCACGTTGATGATGAGGTACTGGCCGTTGCCCTGGCTGAGCGTGCCGATGTCGAGGCCCTCGATGAAGACCTGGGCCGCGTTGACCGGATCCCCGGTGGCCTGGTCTCGCACTGTGCCCGTAACCGTCTGCGCCGCCAGCAGCGTCGGTGACGCCATCGCCAGAACGATAAGGGCGAACAAGGTGTTGCGTCTCACGGATTACCTCCTTTTCCGAGCCGCGATGTAGGATTTGCGTCGCTACAAAACCGCGCGCGACATGCGATAATAGGGCAGAAGCGGCGGAAGTGACAAGAGTGGGGCTATGTCAGCTCCAGCCGTCTCCGGCGGCGCTCTCGGCCCTCTTCGTATCGGCGGCGGTCTTCGGGGTCGGAGAGGTCGAGCGGGGGAACGCGGGTGGGGCAGTGGGACTCGTCGATCGCGACGAAGGTGAGGAGGCAGGTGTTGGTGTGCCGCTTCACGCGGGTGACGGGGTTCTCGGCGTCGACCCGCACACCGACCTCCAGTGAGGTCGTGCCCACGAAATTCACCCGTGCCGAACAGGTCACCAGTTCCCCGGTGCGGATGGGCTCCCGGAAGTCGACGCGGTCGATGGACACGGTGACGCACGGTCGTCCCGCGTGGCGGATCGCGGCGACTGCGGCCGCCCGGTCCACCATCGAGAGGACCTCACCGCCGGAGACGTTTCCCAGGTTGTTCACCTGGTTCGGCATCATGAGTTCGGTGATGACGGTGGCGGAGTCGGCGGGCCTTCTGGGCGTGGCATCGAAGTCGCTCATGGTGGCCCGGGTACCCCCTCCACCTCGATGGGGTTCGCGCTCATACCACCCAGGGTGCTACGCGTCGCTGTCACATCGGCGAGTCCGGGCTGGCCGCACCGCACGGTTTTCGCTTGCGACGCGAGTCCAGCTTCGGCAAGCTGCCAGACGGTCCCGGCTTCCTCGATCATACATGGGCGCGGAGATGTCAGCATGAACCGAAGACGTTTCACACGGCTGAGTGGCGTCGCTCTGGGCGGGCTCGCACTGCCCGCCGGGTTGGGGCGCGTCCCCCGCGGAGCAGGAAGCCTTCCTTCCGGAATGCCCCGCAATCACCGTACGGGGCGACCCTCTCCCCACCAGGAACTTCGAGTGGAAGCGGATCGCCTGATCGAACGCATGCGGGCGCTCCAGGCCTTCGGGCGCAACGCCGCCGGCGGGATCGACCGGATGGCCTTCAGCGACGCGAACATCGAAGCCCTCGACTGGGTGGCGGGCCATCTGGGCGCGGCCGGCTTCGATGTCGGCATCGACCTGGCGGGCAACCTGATCGCCCGCAAGTCGGGACGGGACGCGGCGCTCCCGCCGCTCATGTTCGGCTCGCACATCGATTCGGTGCCCGGGGGCGGCAACTTCGACGGGCAGGTGGGGTCGATGGGCGCCCTCGAGGTCGCAACCCGGCTCGCCGAGGCCGGTCACCGGACCCGCCACTCGCTCGAAGTGGCCATCTTCTCCAACGAGGAGGGCGGCAAGACCGGCAGCCGCGTCCTGGCCGGCGAGCTGGAATCCGCCGAGCTCGACATCGAGACCGCCTCCGGCTACACCATCGGAGAAGGGCTGCGCCGCCTGGGGGGTGATCCGGCGCGGTTGTCGGAAGCGCGCCGCGAACCCGGCTCCATCGCCGCCTTCCTCGAACTCCACATCGAGCAGGGCGCGGTCATGGAGACCGACGGCATCGACATCGGCGTGGTCGAGGGCATCGTCGGCATCATGCGCTGGAACGTGACCGTGGAGGGCATGACCAACCACGCGGGCACCACCCCCATGGACCGCCGCCGCGACGCGATGGTCGGGGCCGCGCGCTTCATCGACATGGTGCACCGCACCGCCCTCGGGATGCCGGGCAGGCAGGTGGCCACGGTGGGCCGCCTCGCCGCCGAGCCCGGGGTCCCGAACGTCATCCCGGGGCGGGTTGGCCTGTCGCTTGAGATCCGGGACCTGTCGATGGAGGGGATCGAGCGGGTATTCGAGGCGGTGCGCCGCGCCAGCGATCCCATCGCCCGCGAAACCGGGGTGACCTTCGGCTTCGAGCGCTTCTACACCAGCCGCGCCGCCCCCACCGACCCGCGCATCCGCGACCTGGTGGAAGCCTCGGCCAACGACCTGGGCCTGGCTTCGCGCCGCATGCCCTCGGGCGCCGGGCACGACGCTCAGAGCATCGCCCTGCTCGCCCCCGTTGGGATGATCTTCGTGCCCTCCATCGCAGGCATCAGCCACGCGCCCGAGGAGCGCACCGAGGATTCGGACATCGTCAACGGGGCGAACGTGCTGCTGCTGACGCTGCTCGCCCTCGACGAAGGCGGACTGGAAGAGGACTGATTCGGGGGATGTGTGCCGGATCGTCTGCGGATGTCGTGCTGTTATCTACTGACATCTAATGATGAGTTACTGGATCATTGCCCGGTCGCCCAATGGACCGCCGACGGGTCCCGGATCCGGAACCGGCTGTGCGGCCCGGAGCACCGAATGTTTCTGGCCGGGACGTACGGCGGCGCGGCCCCCGCTGCGGGAACCAGCCGCATCGGCGCGGAGTAGCGGGAGGACACGCGGTAGCGTAGTAGTTAAGTCGGCGTGCAGCAGCCGACCCTCGCCGTACAGGGCTTTCCACGCACCTTCCACGGAGTGATGCAGCGCCATGGAAACAGGCACCGGCATCGGCAGACTTCCTCGGCCGGCAATTCCCCTTGTCCTTGCCGCCGCCCTGTGTCTCCCCGGTCCCGTCTCCGCGCAGGAGCCGGAGTCCGACGATGTCCGGGTGACGATCATGGGTGTCGTCTACGACGTGGTGACCGGTACCGCCATTCCGTCGGCCGCCGTCTCCCTCGAGAACGGCCGCCAGGGCGTTCTCACCGATTACGACGGCATCTTCCAGCTGGAGGGTATCGAAGCCGGGCCCCAGCTCATCGTGGTCAGCCAGTTCGGGTACCAGAAGAGAATGGTGGCGACCACCATCACCCCGGAGTCGAGCGCAATGATGGAGGTGGCGCTCACGCCCCGGCCCATCATGCTCGACGGCGTCACCGCGACGGTCGAGAACATCACGGAGATGGAAGCGCGACTGCGCTTCCGCCGCAAGGCCGCCGCCTTGTCCACATGGGCCTACGACCGGCACCAGCTGTTTCGCGCGATGACGGGAACCCCGCTGGATTTCCTGAATCGGCGTACGATGGTCCGGGTGGTTCCGTGCCCCCCCGGTTCGATCAGCACCCGGTGCGTCTACCGCAGAGGGCGCGCCGTCGAACCGTGGGTCTACGTGGACGAGGCGGTCGCCTTCGGGGGACTTGACGAACTGGAGAGCTATGCGGTCTCGGACATCTACCTGATGGAAGTCTATTCCTGGGGTACCGAGATACGGGTCTATACCAATCGGTTCATGGAGCGGATGGCCCGAAAGCCGATCATGCTGATTCCGCTCAACCTCTGGACCCGCCCGATGCGGTGACGAAGGAAAACCCAATCCAGATGTGAGGTACGTATGTACGGAGCCAGAAGTCAGACGCGTGTGGCGGCGATCCTGTCCGCCGTTTTCTCCCTGGGCCTGGTGTTGTCCGCGTGCGCCGACGCGGGGGACCCCGGCAGTTCCGACGCGGTCGTCTTTGAAGGGGCCCGCGTGATCGTGGGCGACGGGAGCGTGATCGAGGACGCCGTCTTCGTCGTGGAGGACGGACGCTTCACCGCAGTCGGCGCCGCGGGAGACGTGGAGGCGCCTGCCGGGGCCGCCCACATGGATCTCAGCGGCAAGACGGTCATGCCGGGGATCGTGAATGCGCACATCCACCTGGCCTCCGACCGCGAGACCCGGGTCGATCAGCTCCAGCACTATGCATATTACGGCCAGTCCATGGTGGTGAGCCTGGGGCTGGACGAGGGCGAGGTCGCCTTTCAGATGCGCGCCGAGATGGTGCCGGACGGAGCCCGCTCGCAGAGCGCCGGGCGGGGCATTACCGCCCCCGAGCCCGGCCGTAGCGAGGTGCCGCACTGGGTGACCACCGAGGAGGAGGCGCGCGCGGCGGTGCAGGAGCTGGCCGCGCAGCAGGTCGACTTCGTGAAGATCTGGGTGGACGACCGGGGCGGCCAGTACGAGCGGCTCGCCCCCGAGCTGTACGGCGCCGTGATCGACGAGGCCCACGCCAACGGCCTGCGCGTCACCGCCCACGTCTTCCGTCTCGAGGACGCGAAGGGGCTGCTGCGCGCCGGGATCGACGCCTTCGCCCACGGCATCCGCGACATGGACATCGACGACGAACTGGTCGCGCTCTGGCAGGAGCGTCCGAACGTGGTGCTGGTTCCCAACCTCCCCGGTCCCGGGGTGGCGGAAGACCTGAGCTGGCTGGCCGGGTCGGTGCCCGCGGAGCAGCTCGAGCAGATGCAGGCCAACTCCGTCGACCGGCCCGCGGCCCAGGAGTCCTTCGGCATCCAGGCGCGCAACCTGAACCGGCTCAGCCAGGAGGGCATCCCCATCTCCTTCGGCACCGACGGCAGCTCGCCCTGGGCCGTGCATCAGGAGCTGGCCGACATGGTCCGGACCGGGATGAGCCCGGCGGATGTCGTCGTGGCCGCCACCGGCAACTCCGCGGAGTTCGTGGGAGCCGACGACCTGGGCACGGTCGCGGCCGGCAGGAGCGCCGACTTTCTCG
This sequence comes from Longimicrobiales bacterium, assembly GCA_965225805.1. GTDB lineage: Bacteria > Gemmatimonadota > Gemmatimonadetes > Longimicrobiales > Gaopeijiaceae > BD2-11. Next base: position 3,476,027 of record OZ245327.1, on the reverse strand, counting down.
TGCTCGATGCGAATCCCCTCGACAACATCACCAACACGCGCATGATCGACGCGGTGTACCTGCGCGGGGCGGCGGTGGACCGCGACGGGCTGGGCACGCGCTTCCGGGGAGCGGGTCAGTAGCCTCCGACTTCGAAGGAGCCTGTTCGCTCCTCGCCGGGGCCCTCTCCGGAGGGAGCCGGCGCGAGATTCTGCTCGCCTGCTCTCCGGAGGGGGGCGCGCAAGGACTCAAGCGGCTTCGGAGCGCGATGCGGTCCCACATCTTCAGGGGCCGCTTTGCGCCCCTCGTGCTCGACGACCTGGTGCGCGATTTCGACATGCGCACCCGCGAGGAGGGATTCCACGTCCTGCATTCGTGGAATCATCGGGAGCACCACTTCACGCGCGAGAACACGCCGGTGCTCATGCTGGACCGCTTCGCCGACGAATGGCCGGCGGCCAGGGCCACGCCGCGCGTACACGCCCTCCTGCTCGATCACTACTTCTTCTACGTGCTCGCGCTGATGGTCATGAGAGCGTGGGACGAGGGCGATCCGAACGAGAATCTCGACCGGATCACCGGGCTGCTGCGTCATCTTCAGGGTCCCGCCGGCAACGGGCACCAGTTCGTGGCGCGCGCCGAGACCCTGATGCTGATGGCCATCTCCCACTTCCACCCGGACGAGACCGCCTATCCCCGGCTTCTTGAGAAGATCCGGACCCTGGACCGCGCTCACCGGGTGCACTTCGCGCTGGCCGAGGCCGCGATCCTGGGGAGCCACCTCAGGTGGGGATTCGCGGTGCTCTACCGGCGCGATCTGGGGCGCATGCGGGGCGACAACAAGGGCGACTACCCGTGGCTGCTCTTCTCGCTCGCGACGCTCATGGAGGAGTATGTGCGGCTGCGGGACGGGGACACGGGCGAGGGGAACGGCGAGGGATCGGAGGCCGGACCGGAGGGCGGCGTTGCGGCGTGGCGTCGGCGCGTGATCGAGGGCCTCATCGACGGGCTGACCCCGGATCCGTGGGCCTTCGTGGGCGCTCCTCCCGAGTCGCTCCGCCCCTACGAGACGGAGCACGCCGGTTTCCGCGAGGCCTTCGCGGAGAACCGGGACGATCTGCTGGAGGAGTTTGCGCGGTTGCGCCCCGATCGGGAGGCGTACTCGCCGCTCTCCTTCCACTGCAACTTCCCCCACAACGCGATCATGGCGAAGGTCTCCATCCAGCTCGCCGACGAGAACGCCCCCAACCTGCCGATGGAGGCGATGTTCACGCGCGCGGGTGCGTGGCAGGGCGGGGGAGCGGGGACGGCGGCCGGGGAGTCGCGGGAGGCACGGGGCACCAGGCCGGCGGCGGGGGAGTTGAAAGGGGCCCCGGGGCCGGGGCAGACAACCGGGGAAGCACCGGGGGCGTCGGCGGCGACGGGCGATGCGCGGGACTTCGTGTCCGCCAACCACCCCGAGGCACTCGCGCGCTATCTGATGGCGTACTCCGGGGCGCGTCCCGAGCGGCTGGGTCGGCGCGGAGCGCGTCTCATCATCTACGATCCCAACGTGGGGCTGCGCTACTACAAGATGGCCTTGCAGGCGCTGCGCGCACGCGCCTGAACGCGAGATTCATACCTTGTCCACCACCGGAAGGCAGGATACCCTCAGGAATACCCACAGGCCCCTTCGGCCAGGGCGACAGGATCGCTCGCGAAACAGGGTAGTGCGTCGTCTGGTGAGGATTGGAGGAGGCTGGAGATGAACATTCCGACTGCGTCCCGCCTCGCCCGAGAAGCCTGGGTCCTCGTCCTGGCGACCGCCTTCGTGGCCGGCTGCGCCACCATGCCCGGCGTCGACTCCAACGCGCCCGGTGTCGACTCCGCCCGCGCAAACGACGCCGCCGACCAGGTGCGCGTCGGCTACGGCACGCAGGATCCTGACGAGCTGACCGGCGCGGTGTCGTCCGTCAAGGCCGAGGACGTCGGCCGGGAAGTCACCAGCATCGTGGACCTCATCGAGGGTCGCCTGCCGGGGGTGTACGTCCAGCGCCTGGGAAACGGCGGCGTCTCGATCCGGGTTCGCGGGGCTTCGTCGTTCATGGGGGGCGGGGAGCCGCTCTTCGTGATCGACGGCCGGACCATCATGTCACCGGTGAGTTCCGCTCTGTTGGCCATCAACCCGAACGACATCCTGCGCATCGACGTCCTCAAGGATGCCGGGGCCACGGCGATCTACGGAAGCCGCGGGGCGAACGGCGTCATCCTGATTACGACGAAGCGGGCGCCCTGAGGGCTCAGAGACTCCGGCCCCCCCGGCGAGACGCCTCTTTCGGCGGGGTGCCCTGTGCCGGGCCGGGCGTCCGGTGATAGATTGGAAGACTCCTGGTCCAAGCCCGGGGCCTGAGTAGCTCCCTGCCTCATGGAGGAAACATGCGAATAAGGGTACGAATCTCCATCGGTTTGCTTGTCGCGGTTTTTGCGATGGCGTTCCCGCTGCAAGCTCAGGTCACCGGCACCGCCACCTCCGCCGAGTCGGGCGAACCACTCGCCACTGTGCAGGTGTCCATCGAAGGGACGGGAATCGGGGGCCTCACGAACGAACAGGGACGGTATCTCCTGATCAACGTTCCCGCCGGCCCGCAGGTCGTCCTCTTCCAGTACCTCGGCTTCGAGACCGAGCGCCGGGAGATCACGGTCACGGCCGGTGAGGCGGTGGTGCAGGACGTGGTTCTCACCGGGACCGTGCTGGGTCTGGACGAGCTGGTGGTCGTCGGGTACGGAACCCAGCTGCGCAGGGAGGTGACTGGAGCCGTGACGTCGGTCCCGGGAATCGAAATCGCCCGGGCTTCCGTGACGCCCAACCTGCAGACCGCGCTCCAAGGGCGGCTGGCGGGGGTCAACGTGGCCGAGTCGTCGGGGGAGCCGGGAGCCGCCCCCCAGGTCCTGATCCGCGGCAGGGGCTCGATTTCGGCGGGCACCGAGCCTCTCTACGTCATCGACGGGGTGCCGTACTCGATGAACCTGGACATCGAGGGCGACGTGAGTCTGCAGAGGGCCAGTTTCGGCGTGACGCGCGCCAACCCGCTGGCCAACCTCAACCCCAACGATATTGAAACCATCGAGGTCCTGAAGGACGCGGCAGCCGCGGCCATCTACGGCTCGCGTGGCTCCAACGGCGTCATTCTGATCACCACGAAGCGGGGACAACGCGGCGTGCCGCCGCAGGTGAGCTTCCGGGCCTACGGCGGTCTGCAGACGGCGTTCCATCGACCCCGTCTGATGAATGCCGCCGAGAACATCGAGTACGTGAAGGCTGCCCGCAACAACGCCTACCTCCAGGGCCGGGATCCCACAAATCCGGCGAGCCCCAACTACAATCCGAACTACAATCCGGACAACAACGCCGGCCGCAGCGAGAACGGCGCGAGCGGATCGCAGTTGATCCCGGGGGCCTACGTGAACTGGGACGGCACCGACAGCGACTGGGTGGGCGCCATCCTGGAGGAGGCGGTGCTGCAGAACTACGACGCGTCGGTCCGGGGAGGCTCCGAGAACCTCGCCTATTTCGTCTCCGGTTCCTACATGGACCAGTCGGGGGTCATCAAGGGCTCCAACTTCCAGCGGCTCGCGCTGCGTGCCAACCTGACCCTGGATCCGACCGACCGGCTCCAGTTGAACGTGGACGTCAACTCGGCCTACGCCGACCACGACCGCAAGGCGGCCCACGCGCCCTACTTCGGCCGGCCGCCGGGCCTCATCTACTCGGCCATGGTGTCGTCTCCCCTCGCCCGCATCTACGACAGCGAGGGCAACTACCTGCAGCGGGGCGAGAACAGCATCAACGCCCTGGGCAGCGGGATGACCAGCACCAACCACGCCCTGGCCGCGCGGGACTACATCGACGACAACATGCAGACGGGCCGCGTGTTCGGAAGCGTGTCGGCCGACCTGGACCTGCGGGACGACCTCCGCTACCGGGCGCTCTTCGGCTACGACTACGACACCAGAAACCGGCACTTCTACCAGGGAACGCGCCTGCAGTACCGCGGGCGGAACGTCCCCGACCCGTACGCGCAGGCTCTCTCGGGTCAGAGCCGCAACTGGCTGCTCGAGAACACCCTCAACTGGAACAGGTCGTCCGGCGCGCACAGCTTCAACGTGCTGGCCGGGTACACCGCCGAGCGTCAGTTCGACGACACACAGGACGTGATCGCCCGGAATTTCCCCGACGATCAGGTGAGGACCATCAACGGCGGCGAGATCACGGGCGGAGACCAGGTACAATCGGAGTGGTCCCTGGTTTCCGCACTGGGGCGGGTCAACTACACCCTCCTGAACCGGTATCTGGCGACCGCGACCTTCCGGTCCGACCGCTCATCGCGCTTCGGGTGGGGGAATCAGACGGGCTACTTCCCCTCGCTGTCCCTCGGATGGCAGGTGACCGAGGAACCGTTCATGCGCGGGAGCACCCTCTTCAGCCAGCTGAAGCCGCGCGTCAGCTATGGCGTCACCGGGAACTTCCAGATCCCGAACTACGGCTCCATCGGCCTGGTCGGACGCCAGCCGTACGTCCTGGGCGACGCCGTGGTCGCCGGAGCCACTCCGCGGACGCTGGGCAACCGCGAGTTGACGTGGGAGACCACGAGACAGCTCAACGTCGGCGTGGACTTCGGGATCATGGCGGACCGCATCTACGGAGCCTTCGACTACTACGTCAGCAACACCGAAGACCTGCTCCTGAACGTGAACGTGCCGTCCTCGACGGGCTTTGCCACCGTCCTGACCAACGTCGGCGAGGTCCGCAACACGGGCTTCGAGGCGCAGATCACCTCGCGCAACCTGGTCGGAAGCTTCCAGTGGACCACGGATGTGAGCCTGGGCACGAACTCCAACGAGGTGGTGAGGCTCGGCCCGGAGGGAGACCCGATCCTGGCCGCGGGCGTGGCGGGCGTCCGCCACATCACCCAGGTCGGGGGCGAGATCGGCGCCTACTACGGATACGTCCACGACGGCATCTACCAGACCGAGGCGGACATCGCCTCGAGCCCCACGGATTCGAGGAACGTCACCCCCGGCGACATCCGCTGGAAGGACGTCAACGGCGACGGGCGCATCACCGCCGACGACCGCACCGAGCTCGGCAGCTACAACCCCGACATGACGTGGGGCCTGTTCAACCGCTTCGCCGTGGGGAATCTGGAGTTGAGCGTCTTCTTCCAGGGAGTCGTCGGCCGCGAGGTCCTGAACCTCACCCGCCGGCACCTGACGGCGCAGGGCAACTTCAACGGGTACGGCAACCTGGTCGGCAACTACTGGACGCCCGAGAACCCCGGTAACGGCTGGGACCACAAGCCTGACCGCCAGGACCACGGCGGCAACACGAGGCCGTCCAACTACCAGATGGAGGACGGCTCCTACACGAGCTTCAAGAGCATCACGCTCTCGTGGAACGTGCCGCCCGATCTCGTGGGCGGGATCTTCGGCCAGGCGCCGGGCAGCGTGCGGGTCTTCGGCGCCGTCAACAACGTGCACATATGGACGGACTACTGGGGCTGGAACCCCGAAGCGAGCGTCCAGTCGACCGGACTGACGCCGGGGCAGGACTACGGAGCGTATCCGCTGATGCGGGCGTTCCAGTTCGGCGCCGAGATCGGTTTCTAGCCAAAGGAGATCAAGATGAAGCTGAGAATACGAGCCATACTGACTCTCCCGGTGGTCTTCCTCCTCGCATCCTGCGGCGAGGACTTCACGCTGCTGAGTCCGATCTCCGAGCGGAACGTGGAGGCCTTCTACCAGACGCCCACAGACTTCGACGTGGCCATCAACGGGGCCTACGCCACCCTGGCGAGCAACGGCGCCTACAACCGGTCCTACGTCCTCCTCCACGAGATGCGCTCGGACAACACGATGAGCGGGGGCGGCGCGACAGGTCTCGCGGAGGTCTACCATCGAATCGCCCACTTCTCGGAGCTGTCGACCCAGGAGGAGCTGTCCATTCCCTGGACGACGGCGTATCAGGGCATCGCCCGGACGAACCTCATCCTCGATCGGGTGGACAACCTTGAGGACCAGTCCGTGGCCAGCCGGATCCGGGGTGAAGCCCTCTTCATCCGTTCGCTCTTCTACTACCACCTCGCCGTTCTCTGGGGGAACGTGCCCCTGCAGATCGAGGCTGTGACGTCACCGAACGTCGAGGTGAACCAGGTCGGCGCGGACGTGATCTACGCCCAGATCGCCGGGGACCTCGAGACCGCACAGGGGCTGCTGCCGGCCTCCTACAGCGGGGCGGACGAGGGGCGTGCCACCAGCGGCGCCGCCAACACCCTTCTGGGCCTGGTCTATCTGACCGCGGGCCAGTCCGGGCAGGCAGCAGATGCCCTGCGGCGGGTGGTGAGCTCCGGGCAGTACTCGCTGGTGCCGAACTACGCCGACCTCTGGGGCGTGGCGAACGAGAACAACGCCGAGTCCGTCTTCGAGCTGCAGTACAAGGCGGGCGGCACCGGGACGGGAAGCCAGTTCACCGACTACTACACGCCGTTCGGCGGATCCGGCGGCGTGGGCGCAGGCAACGCGCCCCAGGTCCTCTCGCCGGGCATCGCCGAGATCCACTCGATGCAGTACATGATGGCGGAGGAGGACGCGCGCGGCATGGGCGGGACCTTTGCCTTGTCGGACGAAGGCAACGTCTATGTCAAAAAGTGGGAGAGCATCCCCTTCGGGCCGGCCGACGCGGACAATAACTTCCCCGTCTTCCGCTATGCGGACGTGCTGCTCCTGCTGGCCGAGGCGCTCGGCGCGGGCGGAGAGGCATATGCGCTGATTAACCAAGTGCGCGCGCGTGCCGGAGCATCGGCGATCGACGGAAGTACGCCGGGGACGTTCCAGGACAAACTCCTGTTCGAGCGGAAGCTCGAGTTCATCACGGAAGGCAAGCGCTGGGCCGACCTGCTGCGCTTCGGGGTCGCGGCGCAAGTGATGTCGAGCTTCGAGCCCCTGTCGGCCGCCGGCCTCTCGGCGGGGAACATCCGGCTGGTCTATCCGATTCCGCAGCGGGAAATCGACGTGTCGCCGGGAGAGATGGTCCAGAACCCCGGCTGAGGCGAGCGCGAGGACTGGCGAGCAGCGCGTCTTCTCGAGGAGAAGAGAAGCGCGAGTTCATGAGCATGTCCGAGCAACCGTCAGTATGCGAATGACGCCTCGTGCGGTCGTGCTCATCTCGGCGACCCTCGCCTCCGGGCTGTGGAGCGGGGCGGGAGCGGCCCAGGATGCGGCCGTCGTCCGGAGCCCGCGGGGAGTCGAGGAGGGCCGTGAAAGCCCTCCCCCGCGGCAGACGATCCTGATCGACACGCCGCTCCCGGCACCGGCGTGGGCGCTCGCCCAGCGCGCCCTGATCGACATGAACGCAGCGGGGGTCCGCCTCTATGCGGACGCGTTCCTGGACGAGCGCGGTTTCCTGCCGGTGACTCCGGGGTGGGGGGTCGGCGACGGCCCCGACGACCTGATGGAGAACATCCGGAACTGGCCGCTGGCCCATGCCCTGGGCGGATCCGACTCCATCATCGAGAGCTGGGAGAGGGCGTGGGAGGGACACCTGCAGCAGGTCGGGCAGACGCGCGTCCCGCAGCTCGAGATGGCCAGGGACGGCATCTATCAGCGGGAGTTCATGACGTCGTACGACTGGGAGCACAACAGCGAGGGACTCGGTCCCTTCTACTTCCACGGCCTGAGCCGGCCGAACGACCCCCTCTACGAAGAGCGGCTCCGGCGCTTCGCCGGCTTCTATCTGAACGAGGACCCGGCGGCGCCCAACTACGACCCCGACCGGAGGATCATCCGTAGCCTTTTCAACGGGAGCCTGGGTCCGAAGATGACGCCGGCCACGGTCGACGACTGGGACGGTCCGGTCGGCGCCGATGTGGATCCCGACTCTCCGAGGCGGACGCGGTTTCTCGAGTCTGGAAACATCGCAGGAGACCATCCCCTGAACCTCAACGTGACGATGCTCCACTTGCACGCCTACATGGTCACGGGCGAAGCGAAGTACCGGAACTGGGTGCTCGAGTACGTCGACGCTTGGCGTGAACGGATCGATGCGGCGGGGGGCAACATTCCCTCGAACGTCGGCCTGGACGGGACGATCGGAGGCGAGTGGGACGGAAAATGGTACAGCGGGGTCTTCGGCTGGAACTCCCCCGACGGCGGCGAACGCAACTACACGCTTCGCGGACCTCCCGAAGCCTTCGGCGGCGCGCTCCTGCTCACGGGCGATCAGAGCTATGCGGACGTTCTCCGGCGCCAGTTCGACAACCTCTTCGCCGCCAGCCGCGTCGAGAACGGCCGCGTCATGCTCCCGCGCTACCACGGTGACGGCGGATGGTACGGGTACGCCCCCATCGGGGGCCCGCCGTCCGGCGCCCTGGGCAACCACGTCAACGTGCTGCTCGACATCTACATGTGGTCCAGGAGGCCGGAAGATCGCGAGCGCCTCCCCGTCCCGGAAGAGGCAGAGATGCGCCATCACCCCGATCTCCGATGGATCGACTTCCTGGAGGGCGAGGATCCCGGCTATCCGCTGACCGCTCTTCGGGACGGCATCGAGGACATCCGGCAGGCCGCCCGGCGGCTGCGCACGAGTGGAAACCTGGGAGCGAATCCGGTCTCCACCTCGGCCCTGATCAACCTGACCATGGGGGCGAACGACCCGGGCGGATCCACGCACGGGCCCCTCCCCCTGCATGCGCAGGTCCGGCATTTCGACCCGGAGCGAAGGCGGGCGGGCCTCCCGGAAGACGTGGCCGCGCTGGTGGAACGCATCGAGCCGGGCAGCGTGACCCTGTCCCTCGTCAACGTCGATCCACTCGCGGCGCGGACGGTGACGGTTCAGATGGGGGCGTACGGCGAGCACCACGCGACCCGCGTGACCCTCGGGGCTCGAGCGATCCCCATCGATGCTTCCTCCTTCGACGTGCGTCTGGAGCCGGGTGCCGGCGCAACGCTGACGATCCAGCTGCAGCGCTACGTCCACCAGCCGGCGCTGAAGTTCCCCTGGAACGGTCCGTGACGCCCTCCAGGAAGATCCTGGTCGCGTTGAGCGCGGTGGGGCCGGGGCTCTTCCTGATCGGGTACAACATCGGAACGGGAAGCATCACCACCATGGGGATGGCGGGCGCCCAATACGGCATGAACCTGCTCTGGGCGCTGCTGCTGTCGGGGATCTTCACCTACATCCTGATGGTCGGGTTCGGGCGCCTGACGCTCGTTACCGGCCAGACCGCGCTCCAGAGCTTCAAGACCGGCATCCCCCGGGTCGGCAAGTACCTGGCGCTGTACGTGTTGATCGCGCTGATCCTGGGCGAGCTGGTCGCGCTGATCGGGGTGATGGGGATCGTGTCGGAGCTGATCCAGGAAGGGGTGCGGCTCGCCTCGCCGGCGCGGGCGCTCGTGATCCCGACCGGCTGGATCGTCCTGGCGGTCAGCAGCGGAATCTTCCTGATGCTGTGGTTCGGCCACTACAAGCTCTTCGAGAAGGTCCTGACCGCCTTCGTCATCCTGATGGTCTTCTGCTTCGTCGCGGTCTTCTTCATGGTGTCCCCGACCTACTCGGCGGTGGTGGCCGGAGTGGTGCCCTCCATCCCCGACACGCCGAACGCCAGTCGTCTGGTGGCCGCGATGGCCGGCACGACGTGTTCGGCGGCGGTCTTCATCGTCCGGAGCACGGTGGTGGCCGAGAAGGGGTGGACCGTCAGGGACCTGGACCGCGAGAAGCGGGATGCGTTCGTGTCGGCGTCGGTGATGGTCTTCCTGAGCGCGATGGTCATGGCCGTGGCGGCCGGGACCCTGTTCGTGCGGGGAATGACCATGGAGTCGACGCTGGAGATGATCGCGCTGCTGGAGCCGATCGGAGGCGACCTCGCGGCCTTCCTGCTGATCGTGGGGATCTCCGGGGCCGGGCTGTCCACGGTCTTTCCCCTGGTGCTGATCGCTCCCTGGCTGGTCGCCGACTACGCGGGCTGGAAGCGGGATCTGCGCTCCCGGTCGTCCAGATTTCTGATCGGGGTGGGACTCCTGTTCTCCTTCGGTTCGGTGTTCCTGGACCAGACTCCGCCGGTGCTCATGGTGATCGCCATGGCGCTGCAGGCCGCCATCCTTCCCGCCGTGGCCATCCCCGCGTTCTATCTGCTCAACAGAAAGGAGCTGATGGGAGAGCAGCATCTGGCTTCGCCGAGGTGGAACGCGGGCCTGATCGCCGTGATCCTGTTCTCGCTGGTCACGACCTGGTTCGCCGTCACGGGGCTCCTCGGATGACGGCGCCTCCCGCACGCGCGATTAAGGTCCGACCCGTTCGGTCCTTCCGCAGGGACGAGCTCCGGGTCGAGGTGTACGGCACGCCGGGGGACCTGGGGGAAGCCGCCGCCGGGCGGGTCGAGGGGCACCTGGCGTCCGCGATCGCGAGAAGGGGAGGGGCCAACCTGGTCCTGGCCTCGGCCATGTCGCAGCTTTCGTTCCTGCAGGCCCTCGAGGGCAAGGCGATCGAGTGGGCCAGGGTCACCGTCTTCCATCTGGACGAGTACACGGAGCTCCCGGAGGATCATCCGGCGAGCTTCCGCAGGTTCCTGAGGGAGCGGATCCTGGATGCCGTCCGGCCGGGCCGCGTCCATCTGATCCGTGGAGATGCGGACGACCTGGAAGAGGAGATCGGGCGCTACGAGTCCCTCCTCGGGGCCCACCCGCTGGACGTGGCCTGCATCGGCATCGGCGAGAACGGCCACATCGCCTTCAACGATCCGCCCGTGGCCGACTTCGCCGACGCGCGCCTGGTGAAGGAGGTCGAGCTCGACGACGCCTGCCGCGGACAGCAGGTGAACGAAGGCTGGTTCCCGTCGTTCGAGTCGACCCCGCGACGCGCTGTCACCCTCACCGTCCCGGCCATCATGAGCAGCGGGGTCATCAGCTGCGTCGTTCCGGGCGAGCGAAAGGCGGACGCCGTGCATGACGCGCTGAACGGGCCCGTCGCGACCGCGTGTCCCGCGTCGATTCTGCGCCGCCACGACAACGCCACGCTCCTCCTGGACCCCGCCTCGGCGGCGCGCGTCTGATGAACACAAATCGCATGAACACGAAGAAGCTCCTCATCGTCGCCGCGGTGATCGCGAGCGCGTTCTTCGTCGTTGGCGCTCCGCGCCCGGCGCAGGTCCCGATCACGGTCGAGGGAGAGCGCCCCGGGACACCGGTCACGTTCGGGATTCCGTTCCCGCGGGGAGAACTGGCTTCCACCGGGAACGTGCGCGTGCTGAACGGCGCGGGCGAGGAGATCGCGTCGCAGATCACGCCGGTGACCCCGTGGTGGCCCGCGGACGAGAGCATCAAGTGGATCTGGGTCGACTTCTTCACGGACGAGTCCGGCCGGTACATGGTGGAGTACGGGCCCGAGGTGCGGCGCACCGTGGGCATCGATTCGCCCATCCGGTTCGTGAACAATCAGCGGGAGCGCGGTTTTGCGGAGATCGACACCGGACCGCTCCGCCTGCGCGTGGAAAAGGGCGGAAGCGGGTTCATCGATCGGGTGGAGTTCAATCCCGCCGGCGACGGCTTCGATCCCGGGCATCTGATCGCCGAAGGAATCGGCGCGCGGGGGTCGTTTCTGGACCTCGTCGACGCCGATGGTCTCGACGCGTCCTCCGCCGTGATCCATCAGACCTTCATCGAAAGGGGATCCGGACCGATGCACGCCATCCTCCGGATCGAGGGCGAATACCGGTACGAGCGGCCCGAACACCCCGCCTCGCCCTTCGTCACCTACATCCATGCGTACGCCGGCAAGTCGCACCTCAAGGTCCTCCACACGATCACCTACACGGGGACGCCGGACCGGGGCGCTCCGCTGGAAGGCCGCCAGCACCGGGACGTCGCAACCCAAGCGGAGCTGATCGTCGACGAGGACGAGCGGAGCAGCGACCCCGGGATCACCGAGCCGGACGACATGATCGCCTCCGCCGGGCTCGGCCTCGCCTGGCGCCTGGACGGGGAGCCGGTGTTCAGGACCGCCCTGCGCGGCGGAAGATGGTGGGAGAGTGGCGAGGCGACCCTCCTGAAGGAGGAGACGGCCGCAGCGTCCCGCTTCTCGGTGCTCCAGACCGGCCCGGACCCGGACGGGATCCCCCCGATCCCCGTGTCCGGCCCGGACGAACGCATCGGCGGGTTCGCGGCAGCGGTCGCGTCCGACCACGTTCTCGCCGAAGCCGAGCGCGCGGAGGGATGGATCGACCTGTCTGATGGCGCGAGGGGCATCGGCATCGGGATTCGGAACATGCTGGAGGAATACCCGAATCAGCTTGCCGTGGACCTGGAGGAGCGCCGGATGCACGCCTACATCTGGCCTCCGGACGAAGCGCCGAAAAGCTTCCAGCGGGCGAGCAGCCAGGGCGATGGGGGCATGGTCGGGAACTTCGCGCGGGGCATCACCAAGACGACCGAGCTGGTGCTGAACTTCCACGACGGAAGTGGCGATGCCGCCGCGGCCAGGGAGGCCATGCACGCGGTCCTCGATCCGGCCGTCGCCCACGCTCCCCCGGAGTGGTACGGGGATTCCGGGGTCTACGGGACGTTCGCGGCCGCCGGCAACGACGTCCCGGCGCTGGAACGGGGTCTCCAGTACAAGTTCCGCTATATGCGGTTCAACCAGGCCTGGGCGCCGTGGTACGGAATGTTCGACTACGGGGACCTGAAGGCCTACTACCGCGGGGGTGGCTGGGTGCAGTGGGGAAACAACGAGCCGGCGCAGGACTTCCAGTGGTGGTTCAACTTCATGAGGACGGGCAACCGGGATGACTACCTGGCCGCCGAGGCCATGAGCCGCCACACCATGGACGTGGACAACCAGCACTGGCCGACCGGCCCGGTCTACCGGGGCGACACGAACGCCGCGCTCGACTACTGGACTACGCTCGAGGAGCCCGACGGAAGTCCGTATCTGGGGATGGGCTCCCGCCACTCGAATCAGCAGGCGGTCGCGAAGTACTCCGCCCACGTCTGGATTCCCGGCTGGATAGCCAGCTACTACCTGAGCGGGTATCACCGGGGGCTCGAGGTGGCCCGGCTGACGGGGGACTACTACCTGAGAAGGATCTTCGGGGAGCACGGGCTCACCGGGCGCAGGCTGTACCTGTCGGTGTGGAACCTGGCCGAACTCTACGACGCGACCGGGGAAGACGCCTATCTGGAGGAGCTTCAGGATCGGGTGGATCGGGTTCTCGGGCTTCAGAAGAGGCAGGGCGGCCGCATGGTCATCGACCGCTTCGGCTACTCCCAGCACTACCTCTCCCACGGACTGGGCAAGTACCTGCAGCTGTTCGACGACCGGGAGGTGGAGCTCGGCCGGATCGAGCACGCCCGCAGCCTGCTCGACACGCCACCCCTGGACCACCAGATGGAATCCTATCTCGCGAGCATCCACCCGCTCGTGGTCGGGTACGATCTGACCGGAAGCGCGGAGTTCCTGACGGAGGCGTGCCGGCGGGCGGCGTACCTGCGAACCGACGAGATGCCGCGGCCGTTCGGAAGCTACACGACACAGCGCGAGCTGGTCTCGCAGATGGAGGCCGTGAGTCATCTGCCCGGGCGGGACGAGAGCGACCCCTTCTCCGGCCAGCGAATGCCGAACTGGGCTTTCTCGAGTGGCGTGCGGGTCTTCGGCTGGACCCACGCGTTCGGGGTGCCGTACCTGATCGACCGCCTGCAGTCGTCCGGGCGGCGGCTGGACGACTTGCCGTGCGCGTGAACCGGCATGAGTGTGCCATCCTGCCGCCACCGCCCGCGACAACGACTTGCCGTGCGCGTGAAGAGACATGCCCGCTAAGATGGATCTGATGGAGCATTGAGTGTTTGACGGTCGCCGCTCGCGGGAGGGGGCGGTGGAAACGTACCCGCGCGAGGTGCCAGGATCGATGTACAACAGGAAGGCGTGGCTCCTCCTGGCCGTCGTGGCCGGTGCCGGAGCATGGATCGCGGGGGCGCGGCAGGCGGGCTCGGGAGGCTATCCGGACCAGGAGGTCCCGCTGAACCCTTCGGCCGAGGAGTGGCTGAACTACGGCCGCGATCACGCCGGCACCCACCACAGTCCCCTCGACCGCATCAACGCCGGCAACGTGGACCGGCTCGGCCTGGCGTGGCACTACGACACCGGCTCGTATCCGGGCCAGCTGGAGGGCACTCCCATCGTCGCGGACGGGACGATGTACGGGACGCTCACGTGGAGCGTCGTCTTCGCCATCGACGCCCGAACGGGCGAGGAAAAGTGGCGCTGGGATCCGAAGATTCCGCAGCAGCAGTACGTCACCGACTCGCGCGGAATCCGGCACCGGCGGGGCCCGAGCCTCTGCTGCGGTCCCGTCAACCGCGGGGTGGCCCTCTACGACGGGATGGTCTACGCGGGGCTCCTGAACGGGAGCCTGGTCGCGCTGGACGCCGGGACGGGCGAGGAGGTGTGGCGGGTGCAGGTCCGGAGCCCGGTCGACGACTACAGCATCACGGGCGCGCCCCGCGTCGTTGACGGGCTGGTGATCACGGGCATCAGCGGCGCCGAATTCGGCGTGCGCGGCTTCGTCTCGGCCTACGACGCCCAGACGGGCCAGCTGGTCTGGCGCTTCTACACGGTTCCGGGCGATCCGACCGAGCCCTTCGAGAGCGAGGCCCTCGAGAGGGCGGCCGAGACGTGGACGGGCGCCTGGTGGCGATACGGGGGCGGGGGGACGGTGTGGGACGGCATGGCCTGGGACCCGGAGCTGGATCTCCTCTACTTCGGGGTCGGGAACGGGGGGCCCTGGCCGCGCGACATCCGCAGCCCCGGGGGCGGAGACAACCTGTACCTCACCTCGATCATGGCCGTGCGTCCCCGCACGGGCGAGTACGTCTGGCACTACCAGACCACGCCGGGTGACGACTGGGACTACGCGGCGACCCAGCCGCTCATCCTGGCGGATCTCGTCATCGAGGGACGGGAGCGGAAGGTCATCATGCAGGCGCCCAAGAACGGCTTCTTCTACGTGATCGATCGCGTGACCGGGGAGTTCATCTCGGCGGAGCCGTTCGCGAAGGTGACATGGGCGACCGGGTACGACCCCCGGACCGGGCGGCCGATCGAGACCGACTTCGCCCGCTACGGCATCGAGGGCGCGCTGATTTCCCCCGGCTCGGACGGCGCCCACAACTGGCACGCCACCTCGTGGAATCCGGCCACGGGCCTGGTCTACCTCCCGGGGCAGGAGACTTCCCGCTGGTACTCCGTGGATCCGGACTTCGCGATCGAGCCCGGACGGCCGGGCTTCGGCATGGGGCGCCGCCGGCCGGCCGAAGGGCCGGTGAGGGGAGCCGATCCGGGCGCCGCGGAACTTCCGGCCGCATTGCCGCAGGCAGGGCCCCGGGACCGGGAGATCGACCCCATGGTGGTCGGAATGGGCGGCTCCGGAGCGTTTCTGGTCGCGTGGGATCCCGTCTCACAGGAAGAGCGCTGGCGGCACCGCTTCGAGCAGCGGGGAGTCAGCGGGGGTACGCTGACGACGGCCGGGAACCTGGTGTTCCACGGCAACGGCAGCGGGTCCTTCAACGGCTATCGAGCGGACGACGGCGAGATGCTGTGGGAGTTTCCGCTCGCGCCCGGCTTCGCCAATCCCGTCACCTACGTGCTGGACGGCCGGCAGTACGTGTCCGTCGTTACGGGTCGCGGGGGCACCTATGCGCCGGGCCGGGTCTACACCTTCGCCCTGGACGCCGAATCCTCCCCACCGTCGATGGCGACCCGGCCGCCGCCGCCACCGCCTCCGGTCGAGCCGCCCCCCGACGGATTCCTGGGCGGGATGGCCGGAGCGGAGCTGCCCGACCTCCCTGGAAGGGAACTCGTCCGGCAGACCTGCACCCAGTGTCACTCGGCCGATCGGATCCTCAACACCCGCCGGAGCGAGGCGGAGTGGCGACTGTTCGTGGGTGACAAGTACACCCGCGGGTTCATCAACTCGACCACGCCGGAGCAGCGCGCGGCGATCGTCGACTACATGGCACGCGCCCTCCCGAGAGGATAGCAGCCCGTGGACGAACTCCTCCCGGCATTCGAGCGGCGATGCATCCGTGCTGGATCGCTTTGCTCTGCGTTGCTTTTCGGCCCAATAGCGCTGCTATTCGGCCTTCAAAGCGCCTTGCCAGCCCGGCGCCTCGCCGCTCTCGGTGCTCGCGCGGATTCATCCACGGACTGCCAGGGCGTGGGCGCTTTTGGCGCCGGTGCTCGCAACAGGAGGTATGACTCATGCGTCGTTCGTTTTTGACTTCAGCTCTGCTCGCCGCGGGCTTCGTCGCCGTTCTCTCGAGCCAGGCGGTCGAAGCCCAGGAAGGGAACGGTGTCATACGAGCCCGCGACGGCACCCTCATTCCCATGATCCCGCGGGCGCCCGAAGGAATGGCCGAGGGCGCCGTCTGGATTCCGCCGATGCCGCCTCTGGAGGTGACTCTCCCCGACGAGGGCTGGGAGCCGATCGGGCACGAGCAGCCGCCCATGCCCTATATCCTCCTCCGGCTCCCCAGAACGAACATCACGCGGGCCAGATTCCCGGCGATCGACTTCCACGTGCACGCCAGGGAGCTCACCACGCCCGAGGCGTACGAGAGCCTGATCGCCCTCATGGACTCCATCGGGATGGGGGTGATCATCAACCTGAACGGCGGGACCGGGGCGCACCTCGACTCCACGCTGGTGGCGGGGGAGCCGTACCGGGACCGGGTCGTCAACTTCGTCACGCTGGACCTCGAAGGCATCAACGAGCCCGGTTGGTCCGAGTGGATGGCCGGCGAGATGGAACGGGGGTTCCTCGCCGGCGCGAGAGGCCTGAAGGTCTCCAAGTCGCTGGGCCAGTCCGCGCGCAACCCCGACGGCACGTTCATACAGGCCGACGATCCACGCGTCGACGCCGTCTGGGCGATGGCCGCGAAGCACGACATGCCGGTCATGATCCACACCAGCGACTCCGTGGGCCGCTTCTACCCCATCGGTCCGCTGAACGAGCGCTACGAGGCCGGCCTGTGGCGCCACCCGGGGGACACGAGCGGCAACCTCTACGAGTCGGGCCCGCCCCGCGAGGTGATCGAGGAGGCCCGCGAGAACATGCTCGCGAAGCATCCGGGAACGCGTTTCGTGCTCGGCCACATGGCGATGCTGTACTATGATCCGGGGAGGCTCGGGACGCTCCTGGACACCTATCCGAACGCCGACCTCGAGACCTCCGCCGCGATCCAGGATCTGGGCCGCGCGCCTCGTCTCTGGCGGGAGTTCTTCCTGAAGTACCAGGACCGCATCCTCTTCGGCACGGACGGCAATCAGCGCCGGACGATCGACGACTTCTGGACGCCTCACTGGCGCTTTCTGGAGACCTTTGACGAGCACTTCTTCCATCCGGCGCAGGTCCGCACTCCTGGCGGTTCGCCGGGCCACGGCCGCTACAACATCTACGGCATCGGGCTTCCGGACGAAGTGCTTCGCAAGATCTACTACGAGAACGCGCTCAGGCATCTCCCCGACAGGCGCGATTCCATCGAGCGCCAGCTCGCAGAGCGGGGCAGGTGATTTCGCAGGTCGAGAGAACCGATCCGTTCGACTTGGCCGGAAGGGTGGCGGTCGTGTGCGGCGGCTACGGGGTCCTGGGCGGCGCGATCGCCGCGGAGCTGGCGCGCGCGGGGTCGCGGGTCGCGGTCCTGGGCCGCCATCACGCGGCGGCGAAGGAGAAGGCGGAGGAGATAGGTGGCGCCATGGCGCTCGAGGCGGACGTCCTGGACGAGGAGGCGCTCCGCGGGGCTCGCGACGAGCTTCTGGATCGCTGGGGCGCCGCGGACATCCTGATCAACGCCGCGGGCGGCAATGTGGAAGGCGCCCGCAGCGACGGCAGGAGCGTCTTCGAGGTGCCGGCGAGCGCGTTCGACGAGGCCGTCCGGCTGAACCTCCACGGCTCGGTCCTGCCGTCCATGGTCTTCGGCGAAGCGATGGCCGCTCGCGGCGCCGGCTGCATCGTGAACATCTCTTCGATGGCGGCGCTCCGGGTTCTGAGCGGCGTCATGGCCTATTCAGCCGCCAAGGCCGCCATCGAGAATTTCACGCGCTGGATGGCGGTCGACCTCGCCCGAAGGTATGGCGACGGTCTGCGGGTCAACGCCGTCGCCCCCGGCTTCTTCCTGGCGAAGCAGAACCGGGCCGCGCTGCTGAATCCGGACGGGAGCTACACCGAGCGGGCGAGGCGCATCATCGAACAGACCCCGATGGGCCGGCTGGGCAGACCCGACGAGGTGGCGGGCACGGTTCGTTGGCTTGCAAGCGACGCAGCGTCGTTCGTGACCGGCGCCGTGATCCCCGTCGATGGCGGCTTCAGCGTATTCAGCGGCGTTTGAGACCCGTGTTGATGAGCTTCCGCTGGTTCGGTCCGGGGGATCCGGTGAGCCTCTCGCGGATCCGGCAGATCCCCGGTGTGAAGGGGGTCGTCGCGGCTCTGTACGACGTCCCCGCGGGCGACGTGTGGCCGAGGGACGAGCTGAGCCGGCTGGGTGAGAGGATCGAGGGCGCGGGACTGCACTTCGCCGTAGTCGAGAGCATTCCCGTCCACGACGACGTCAAGCTCGGACGTCCCTCGAGGGACAGGCTCATCGAGCGCTACTGCGAGAGCGTGCGCAATGTGGGCGAGATTGGCGTTGGAGTCCTCTGCTACAACTTCATGCCCGTGCTCGACTGGACGCGCACGAGCACCGACATGCGGCTTGCGGACGGCTCGACCACGCTCGCGTACGATCCGGAGGAGCTGGCCGCCCTGGACCCGGTCCGGGGCCCGGCGGCGCTTCCGGCCTGGTCTCCGCCCGAGCTCGACGGGCTCCCCGAACTTGTCGCCGCCTTCCGGAGGATGGACGAGGAGCAGCTCTGGGAGAACCTCGCCCACTTCCTCGAGGCCGTGGTGCCGGTGGCGGAGGAGTCCGGAGTTCTGATGGCGATCCATCCCGACGACCCGCCGTGGCCCGTCTTCGGGCTCCCGCGCATCATCACGGGCGGCCCGGCGCTCGAGCGGCTGCTGGGGCTGATGGATCGGCCGGCCAACGGCATCACGTTCTGCACCGGTTCCCTGGGCGCCAGCCCCGTGAACGATCTGCCCGCGATGATCCGCCGTGTGGGCTCCAGAATTCACTTCGCCCACTGCCGGAACGTCCGGATCACCGGCGACCGACGGTTCCATGAGAGTCCCCATCTCTCTCGTCTGGGGGACGTGGATCTGGTGGAGGTCGTCCACGCCCTGCGCGAGGTTGGGTTCGCCGGTCCGATGCGTCCCGATCACGGACGGATGATCTGGGGCGAGACGGGCCAGCCGGGCTACGGCCTCTACGATCGAGCCCTCGGCGCAATGTACCTCCAGGGGCTGTGGGAGGGGGTGGGAAAGGTGGCGGACAAGCCGTCCGAGACGCGCGCCGGCGCGGGCGAAGGCAGGCCGTCCCCATGACGCCCCTTCGGCGCGGGCGAGGAGCGGCCGTCCCCATGACGCCCTTCCGGCACGGGCGAGGAGCGGCTGTCCCCCAATGACTCCCTTCGACGAGGAGCTGGGACGCCTGGGCGTCGTGCCCGTGGTCGTCATCCGTGACCCGCTGCGTGCGGCTCCGCTGGCGCGGGCCCTCGCCGACGGCGGTCTTCCGTGCGTCGAGGTCACCTTTCGGACGTCCGGGGCCGCGGAGGCGCTGCGGCGGATCGCGGCGGAGGTTCCCGACGTTCTGCTTGGCGCCGGCACCGTACTCACCCCCGACCAGGCGGAGGCCGCGAGGGAGGCGGGGGCGCGATTCGTCGTTTCGCCCGGCTTCAACCCGCGAGTGATCGACTACTGTAAGGTGCGCGAGCTCCCGGTATATCCGGGCGTATGCACGCCCACCGAGATTCAGAATGCACTCGAGAAGGGACTCGACGTGTTGAAGTTCTTTCCCGCGGAACCGTTGGGAGGAGCACGCTTCCTCAGGGCGATCTCGGCGCCATTCCCGGGCCTCAAGTTCATCCCTACCGGAGGAGTCAAACGCGAGCACCTTCCCGGTTACCTGAAGCTCGATCAGGTGCTGGCCTGCGGCGGCTCCTGGCTCGCGCCGGCGGGCTGGATCGACGAGGGTGCCTTCGACCGGATCCGTGCCGAGGCCGCGAGGACCGTGGCCGTCGTCCGTGGAGAGAGGAGATGACCCAGCCGATGCGGATCGTGACGTTGGGTGAGCTCATGCTGCGGCTCAGAGCGCCAGGGCGCGAGCGGCTCCTCCAGAGCCCGCGTCTGGAGGCGACGTTCGGGGGCGCCGAGAGCAACGTGGCCGTATCGCTCGCCAACTACGGCCTGGACGCCGCCTTCTGCACGGTCGTGCCCGCCAACCCGATCGGCGACGCGGCCATCGGCGAGCTGCGTCGCTTCGGCGTGGATACCCGGCTCATCCAACGGGGAGGCGAGCGCCTGGGAATCTACTTCCTGGAGACCGGAGCGAATCAGCGGCCGAGCCGGGTCGTCTATGACCGGGCCAACTCGTCCATCGCCACCGCGGGCCCCGAAGCCTTCGATTGGGATGCAGTCTTCGCGGGCGCCGACTGGCTCCACATCACCGGCATCACGCCGGCCCTCAGCGCTTCGGCCGCGGAGCTTTCCCTGGAGGCGGTGCGGCGGGCGCGGGAGCGGGGAGTGACGGTGTCGTGCGACTACAACTACCGGAAGAAGCTCTGGAAATACGGGAAATCCGCCCCGGAGGTGATGCGCGAGCTGGTGGCGCACGTGCAGATCGGCATCGCCAACGAGGAGGACTGCCAGCGTTCGCTGGGGATCGAGTCGAGCGTGGACGTCGAGGCGGGCGCTCTCGACCGCGACCGGTACCGCGCCCTGGCCGAGCGCGTGCTCACCGCCTTCCCGAACCTCGAGAAGCAGGTCATCACCCTGCGCGAGAGCCGGAGCGCCGACGACAATACCTGGGGCGCCTGCCTGCACGACGGGCGGGATTTCATCGTCAGCCGGAGATACGAGGTTCCCGACATTGTCGACCGCGTCGGGACGGGCGACGCATTCGCTGCGGGGTTCATCTATGGTCTCGCAACCCATGCGGACGACAGGAGGGCCCTGGACTTCGCCACGGCGGCCGGCTGCCTGAAGCACTCGATCTCCGGCGACTTCCATCGGGTCGGCGTGGCCGAAGTCGAGGCGCTGATGGAGGGGGGCGGAAGCGGTCGTGTCCAGAGGTGAGAGACGGGGGCCAAGTCACCACCGTCGACTTGCAGCTTCTTCATCGAGGCGCTCAGCATCGGGAGGGTCACGGACGAGGAGGGACAAGGGTGCCTGCAGGGATCGTGGGATTCATCGTAGCACCCTACGACGGGTCGTAGCACCCCACTACCCGTGGTGGTATCGGCCCGCCGGGGGGCGGCGTCCGACGTCGATGAGGCGTCCGCTGGCGGTCCGGCTTCCGTAGTCGGCCGCGCGCCCAGCGACTGAGCCGACACCCGCTGCTGACTGGCAGATGGACTCGATCGCCAGCGGGGCCCGCTGGTGACTGGCCGAATCTCGATGCACCGCTGACGCCCCGAGACGGACTCCCTGTCGGAGATTCGCTCGAATTCACATTCGCGAGTCCCAATTCCGCCATTGACAGATTTGAAGCGCGCGATTCGGCGAAGTCCGGGATACCGGACTCGCTAGCCCGGCGGACGGGCTGGCGGGTCCCTTGGCGGCGTTCGCAGGTCGCTTCCACCTCCGAAGGTCTCCCAACCCGACTTCGGCCACCACAAGCCATCCTGAGAGGCCGATTTCGACACTGTTATATTTGTATGTAAGTCATTGCACTATCTCATGTTGGGAGAAACGATGATCGCATCTGACGATTTGCGCTATGGCAATCCCGGGGCGCCCTCTCCGTGGCCCGCGATGGTGCGGGAACCGATGGGCGGCCAACCCGCCGCCACGAGTCCGAGCACCGGCGGCGTGTCCGCCGATGCCGCCGCAAACTGCAACGCCCAGCGCGCGGCGCTCGATGCCGACGCTCGGCCCCCCGGCGCCAACGGCGCGTCCCCGATTTCCAATGGCATTCCCCCCGGCGCCAATGGCATTCCCACCGGCGCCAACGGGATGACCTTCCTTGTCAGCGACGAAGCTCCCAGCTCCAATACCGCAGCCCCCGATGCCATTTCCGCGCCCTCCGGTCCCGAGCCGGCTGAAGACGGCGACGAACTATTTCTCCTCGGCGAGCGAATCGCGGAGCTGGCTGCGCGCATCAACGCCGCAGAATCGCGGATGATGGCCCTCATCGCCGACTTCGACCGCCGGGGCGGCTGGAAGGACGGCTTCGGCTCTTGCGCCGAGTGGCTGGCCTGGAGAATCGGTATCAAGATCGGGTCCGCCCGCGAACGGGTCCGCGCGGCGCGCGCGCTGGAAGATCTGCCTCAAACCGCCCGCGAGGTCAGGAGGGCTGGGCGGACTACCTGGCTGGAGAGAGTCGAGACCCGGAGGCCGGTCCGCTTCGTTGATCCGCCGCCCTCTCAGCGGCGTTCAATGGCCCTCCCGCATGGATTGCCTTCCAGCCCGCTCCCCAACTCGACCATTCGCCTGAGCCCACCTGGATGGCCGCTCACTCCCGCACCCAGACTACGCCCGCCGCAATGCTCCAGAGCGACCGCTCCGCGCCCACGCCGGGAACCGAATTCACCGGCCCCGAGCGGTCCAACCTGGTGCGCACCACGAGCGTCGCGCCCTGTTCCAGATGTGCGAGCACCGTCGCCGATGCCGCATATGTACGGGCCGCGGCGGCGTGGAGGGCCAGCTCCGGGGCCACGAGTTCCCGGTGGACCCGACCCAGCATCCCGGGATCCGGAATCGTGCCCGACGGCTCGTAGCGCGAAAAGCCGCCGCCCACCGAAAGGGCCACGCGCTCCGACACCCACCGGGCAGCCTCCACACTCACGCCCGGGCTCGCGCCCGCGATGTCCTCCGTGGCCCGCGCCAGGAAGTCCCGGCGCAGGCGGGTCTCTCGACAGATCGAGACGCGGAGTCCCACGATCCAGACCGAGTCGGCGGCCGCCGCCCGCAGATCCACGAACCCCCTGAACGCCCGTTGCCTCGCCCGGAATATCGCGCCCTGGCCCTCCAGGTCCCGGCGGAACGCGTCGCCGTCCAGCGCGGCATAACGGGCTGACACCACTGCCCTGAGGGGGCCGGCGCGGCCGAGCGCGTCGACTCCCACCCTCCAACCCTTCGCCTCCCATCTGTTCGGCACTTCGTCAGTCAGGCGTGAGCCCACATGGACGTTCTCAAGGTGCTCGCGCTCGCCGTGCACCACCCAGTTCCACTGGCCCAGGCGCCCCGCGAGTCCCCCGCCCAGGGCATAGCTGTTCCGCCCAACGTTGCGGGCGACAACGCTGGGGCCCACCGCCCGGCGCGGCTCCGGATCCCCGAGGCCGTCGAGCTCCACCACCTCCGTTACGATGCCGCCCGGCAAGGCGATTCGGCTGTTCTCGTTCGCTTCGGCCCAGCGCCCGAAGGCCGACACCGAGAGGCCCGCGTCGGACAGGACGCGCAGCAAGCCGAAGCTCAACGCCGGTCCCGATATCCGTCCGAGCCGCGCCGCGCGGGCCTTGCGCGTGCGGTCGTCGCTCATCTCCAGACCGAGCCCGGCGCCGATCCCCCAAGGCCCCGCACGCCATCCGTAGGCGCTCTCCAGCCGAACCCGCACGTGCCGCATCGGCGGGGTCGTGGTGTCTGTGACCACGAACGGATCGGGGGAGTGGCGCACCAGGTAGGTAGCGAGCGAGCCCACGTCCGAAGTCGTCTCATCGGCGACGACTCGTCCCGCGACCCCCGAGCGCTCACCCAGCGGTTGCCAACGGAGCCCCGACAGCTGGATCGTACGGTGGTCCCGCGCGTCGAGGGGCCTCCGGTATTCTCCCTCGTCTCTCCCGCCCCGGAACCGGATCTCGCCCCAGGCGTCGCCGGCCTCGTGCGCGAGCGCCGCGGGCGTGCCTGCGTTCCAAAGCTGCCCGACGCGCGGGGCGGGGGCGTCGAGGAGACGGAGCGACGGAGGCGCGGACGGAACCGCGCGCTCCCATGTGCCCAATCGCGCAAGAGGGCTCCACGCCGTCATCCAGGCGGGAGTCTCCGGTGACCGGACGGGCGTGAGCGGATCCGCCGACTGCCCGGCGGCGAGCCCCGGCGCTCCGAGGGCCATCACCACCACGGCGGATGCGAAGGGACCTCCGCGGAGCCGCGTCACGGGTTCGCTCCGCCGCCGGGAGGACCTCGGGCTGGTCCCAGGAGCCAGCCCAGCCTGAACGCGCCCTCCAGGCCGAAGCGAAGCCCGCGGTTGAAGCGCGGGCTCTGGTCCTCGTTCCCGCGCGCCCCTGGCCGGTCCAGGGCGTTGAAGGCCCAGAGCGAAAGCCGGCCATTGAAGGGGAGATCCAGGGTGATCTGGAGGCTCAGAAACCAGTCCGGGGCGATCTGTTCGGGACGCGTAAAGACGTTGGTGCGTGGCTCGCGAAGGTCCGCGAACTCCGGCCGGACGCGGTCTGCCGCCGGCACCCGGATCATGTCGCCGCCGCGGGTAATGTAACCCGCCCACGCCAGCGTATCCGTTTGCGCCACATTCTCGACCTTCTCGTACGGAAAGTGCTGCACGGTCCACGTAATCACGAGTCCGAGATCCGGCTGGTGATGCACGAGCCGGTAGGTCAGCAGGCCGCGCACCCCGGTCTGCGTCACGCTCTCCCAGAACGGTGCCCGCCCGACGCGCTCGTCCATCTGGAACGAGCCGAAGCGCGTGCCGAAGTCGAGGCCGTCCTTCGACAATTCGGTCTCGATGAGCGCACCCTGTACTTCGAGGGCCGTGCGCAGGCCACGTAGCTGTGGCAGCCGGGCCGTCAGCTCAAGGCCCCTCGACGCCAGCGTGAGGTTGTTGTCCGGGACATCCAGGATGACCGGAGTGGGGTCGCTCGCGATCGGGGGTTCGAGTATCGTTGGACGAACGCCGGTTCCGATCGTCGAATCCGACAACGTGTACCGGTCCCGAAAGATGACGGCCGGAGTGGAACGGATCCCCACCCCGCCCTCGGTCCGGTCCCGAAAAGCGGTCACGCTCACGGAGAGGCCGCGCGCGGGAGCCGCCTCGATCCCTGCTTCCGCCTTCGTGGTGCGCGAGAATCCGAGGGTAGGGTTGGCCGGGTCCTGAATGAAGGTGGTCAAGACCGCCAGTCGTTCCGCGGGATCGGGCGCGAACCAGTTCACGTTCACCACGTCGTAGAACTGTCGCGCGGGGCTGAGTTGTCCGAGAGACGGCTGCTTGGCGGTCCGGCCGACGCCTGCCCGCAGGCGTAGCCACGGCCGCGGGGAGAGCTGCGCGTTCAGCCGTGGCTGGAGTACGCCGTCCCGCACGCCGGAGGCCCAGTGTCCCCCCTCGTGCAGCAGGTCCAGCCGGAGGCCCGCCTGCACGTCGTAGCTCCACGCTCCACCGAACGCGCCCACGACACGATCGTCTACGTAGACCGCGCTCGCCGCCACGGCCTCCAAATCGTCGAAGCGCCGCGGCCGGTCGAATCCCTGGACGCCGTTGAAGCTCATCTGCGGAGGAAACTCGATGTCGAACTGGTATCCCGGCCCGGCGTTCCACTCGCGCCGCAGGACCGTCCCGGCGCGGATCCGATGATCGAGGCCCCGCCACCTCGCCCGGCGGTCGGCTTCGATGCGCGTGAAGACCTGCCGGACGTCTCCGTCGATGGCCACGCGGCTCTGGTACCTCCCCCCGATGAACCGTCCGATGGAGTGGCCCGCGGTCACCCGGTCGGTAAAGGGCATCGCCCCGCGCGCGCGGGGCGCCTCCACGAACGAACGCTGCTGCGTGAGGTCCAGCGCCCCCGTGAACTCGAGCAGGAACCCGGGTGAGAGGTTGAGCCTGGCGCGTTCGGAGATGCGCAGGCCGCGGTTGCGGCTCCAGGACGAAGCCCCCGGCGACACCACGGAGTCCTCCGGGTTGTCGTGGACGACCTGGAAGAGGTCCAGGCGGGTGTCGAGGCGGAGCTTCGGGATCGGCGCACTCCCCGCGCCCCCCGCGAACGCCTCGCCTACCGCCGCTCTGTGAGAAAACTGGCTCGAGAACCGCACCGACTCGTTGTCGTTGAAACCAGGGCTCGGGCGCGTGCCGGTGACGTCCAGGGTCCCCGATATCGCGCCGTCGGCAGCGAGGCCCCATCCACCGACGAAGCTCCCGCCCCCGGTGAAGGGATCGAAGATGCTTTCGAGGCGTGGCTCGAAGGCGCCGGCGCGCGTGTCCACCACGATGACGCCGTGGCTGAGGTCGCCGAAGCGCACCGATGGCACGCCGCGGATGACCTCGACCCGCTCGAGCGTCGTAGCGGAGATGCGCCGCAGGTCGATCCCGCCCCCCGCGCTGGTGGGGATGCGCAGTTCTCCGCGCGGACCCAGGCTTTGCAGGTTGACGTTGTTGGAGACGGGGACGCCGTCCATCACGATGAGCGTGCCGAACGACGCGAGTTCGGCGGGCGACGGGCCGCTTCCCACGAGGCTCAGCACGGAGCTGGTGGGTACGGTGCGGAGCGAGACCTGCTCGACATCGTCCAGGCCTGGCGGTCTCAGGACGGCCCCGGGGATCAGCTCCAGGAGCCCGGACAGGGAGGTGGCGGTTTGAACGTCGATAGCGTCCTGTTCGATGACGCTCGCGGTGCCCAGCTCGCCGCGGGCCCTGGACACGGGATCGGCCGTGACCGTGATGCCTTCGAGCCGAAGCGGTGATGTGGCAAGTGCTACATCGAGCTCCGTGAGCCCGGCCGTGGGCATGGTGAACTGGATGCGGGCCGCGGCGTATCCGATCATCTCGACGGAGAGGACCTGGGGACCCGGCGGGACGTATTGTAGCTGATAGCGCCCCGCCGAGTCCGTGACCACACCCAGGTTGAGTCCCTCGATCGACACCGCGGCCCCGGCGATGGGCCGGGTGGTGTCCCGGTCCAGCACAAGGCCTTCAAGGCCGGTCTCCGCCTGTGCCTGGGCCGGAGTGGCCGGGAGGCCTGCCCCGAGGAGAAGGAGGATGCCGAGACGTAGGAGCCGCGGCCATCCGGATACGTACCTCATCCGCCCGGAATCAGGAAACGGATCTCCTCCGGGCCGCGGTTGGCCACCGGGCCGCGCACGTCGAGAGACTCTCCGTCCTTGAGGAGGAAGACCTCCGCTTGCATGCCCTTTGGTTGGAGGTATATGCATAAAGAAGAGGGTCGCAGTGATTCGCCAGGTGCTGTTCGGGCTGTTGGTGGCTTCGGTCATCACATTCGGGACAGCGGAAGCGGCGCGGGGCAGTGGTAAGGCCACGAACGAACCTTGCAGTGGATGTTTGCGCTATGGATGGTCACGACGCCCGTTGGGTACAGAAGTGAACCGAAGTGAAGCGACCGGGGTTTCGAGCATCACGCGTCGAGTTGGCGGGTTTTCGGGTCTGGTTCTCGGTTGCCTCCTTGGAAGCTGTTCGCCCGCCGCCGATCCCGTCGAGCCTCGCGAAGTGCCTCTGAACACGACGACCGGCAATCCGGGCGACACGGTTCAGCGAGGGAACCTCAAGGTCACGGTAACGGCGGCTGGCGAAGCAAGCCAAGCCCTCGAAGCTTTGGGGGCGCCGGCCGGCCGGGTACCCGAGGCGCATGTGCGGATCCGCCGCTCCGGCGAGTCAGAGGTGGTAACCGGCACTGCGGACGCTGACGGGCTGGTCACGTTCACGGACCTTATTCCGGGCCGCTATGACGTCAGTGCGCTTCGCCTCCTGAGCGCAGACGAGACAGCCCGGACCACCGAGGCGGACTCGGCGCTGACGGGCATCAACGTCCTCGGGGGTGGCAGGCGTGTCCAGGTTCAGCCGCCGTCAAGCACGACGGAAGTCGAAGCCGTGGCCGGTCGCCGCGGCTCCCTCGTGATCAGCGAGCTCCATGACTGGTCGCCGCGCGAAACCGGTGGACCCACGGTCCAATATTCGATGGCCAAGTACGTCGAGGTCTATAACAACGCGGACACGACCGTGTACCTGGATGGCAAGATCATCGCCCAAGCGTTTGATTTTGTGTGGGAAAGCGACGCTTCGCCAAGCCGCTGCCTGGACTATGAACGCTGGCGACTCGATTCTGAAGGCATCTGGTCGCAACGTGCGCTTCGATTCCCAGGCTCGGGACGGCAATACCCGGTCTTGGCGGGTCGGGCTCGCGTAGTAGCGCAACAGGCGATCAATCACGATGAACTCTATCCCGGATTCGGACTCCCGGACCTCTCGCGGGCCGATTTCGAGGTCGTCGGCACGGGTCAGGACATCGACAATCCGGCCGTGCCCAACATGGAGCACGTCGGGTTCAGGCCTTCAGTCGACCCGCTGGGAAGGGGGTTCCTGGTGGGTGCGATCCCCATCTTGGTGATCGTGGACAACGTCGACCTGGAGTCACTGTCCACGGACAAGCTGCCCCTGCAATATCCGGACTACCACCGGTTCCCCGGTGAGGCGATCCTGGATCTGGTCACGATCCAGCCCGTTCCTAGAGCCCACCTGTCTTGGCGTTTTTGCGAGCGCCTGGTTAGCGGATTGTTCGATCGTCAGGTAGCCATCATCAAGGATGAGTTTGCCGGCAACTCGATTCATCGGCGAGTGCTCGGCGCGACCCGCACCGGGCATCCCATCCTGCAGCGCTCTAAGACGAGCGCAGTGGATCTCGTGCGGGGTCCACGGAGTCCGGGTCGGGTGCCGTAGGGGTGTCTGGCGTGGCGCACAGACGGCTGCCTGCACTCCTCCTGATCTACTCCCTGGCCTGCGGCGGCGGTGACGACCCTGTCGAACCTCGCCCGGAACCGCCTGACACCACTGCTGTTGTGAACCCTCCTGACACGGTTCAGCGCGCGAGTTTGGTTGTTGCGGTGACGGCGGCTGGCGAGGTCGGCGCGGCCCTCGAAGGCCTGGGGGCACAGGCCGGCCACGTGCCCGACGCGCACGTGAGGATCCGCCGCAACGGCGAGTCGTCCGTCGAAACCGGGACTACGGATGCGGAGGGGGAAGTGACGTTCACTGACCTCCTACCAGGCCGTTACGACGTCACGGCTCTCCGGCTCCTGAGCGGGGACCAGGCGACAGCGGTGTCCGAGGCGGACTCTACGTTAGCCGGCATCAACGCCATCGGAGGTGGCGTCCAGGCGCAGGTCCACCCACCGGCCAGCAATGCGGAAGTCGAAGCGACTGCGGGTCGTCGAGGCTCTCTGGTGATCAGCGAGGTTCATGATTGGTCGCCGCGTGTCACGGCTGGCCCTTCTGCGCAATACGGCCAAGCAGAGTACATCGAGGTCTACAACAATTCGGACACGACCGTATACCTGGACGGCAAGATTCTTGGCGAGGGGTTCTGGTTCGTATGGGAGAGCGCAGTAAACGAGGCCTCGCTGGACAACTGCACGCAGTTTGAGTCTTGGCGGATGGATCCGGATGGGGTCTGGTCGGAGAAGCACCTCCGCTTCCCCGGGACTGGTCGCGAGTACCCGCTTGCCCCGCACGACACCCGGGTCGTGGCAAGTCAAGCCATCGACCATGGCGAGGTGCATCCCGGGCTGGGCCTGCCGAACCTGTCGATGGCCGATTTCGAGGTCGTGGGTACGGGGCAGGACGTGGACAACCCCGCAGTGCCCAACATGGAGGACGTCGGCTTTCGACCATCGATCGACGCGCTAGTGTCGTGTCCCAGAGATAGCTGTACATAGTCTCTGGATCTTCTGGAGGATGGAGTCTGCGGTGGCGGTCCACAGGAAGGGATGCGCGCCGGGGTTATAGTTGTCGGTGAAGCGGAGGATCTTCTCCTTGAGTTGGGTGACCGAGGAGAAGGAGCCGCGGCGGATGGCCTTTCGGGTGATGATATTGAACCAGATCTCGACCTGGTTGAGCCAGGAGGAGTAGGTGGGAGTGAAATGAATGTGGTAGCGTGGCCGGGCGGCGAGCCAGCGCTTGACCTTGGCGTGCTTGTGGGTGCTGTAGTTGTCGACGACGAGGTGGACATCGAGGTCGGGGGGCACGTTGGCGTCGATGTGCTTGAGGAAGCTCAGGAACTCCTGATGACGATGCCGCGCCTTGCACTGGGCGAGGACCTGGCCGGTGGCCACGTCCAGGGCGGCGAAGACGGTGGTGGTGCCGTGACGAATGTAGCCGTGCGTGACGCCTTCGACGTATCCGAGCCCAAGGGGCAGCAGAGGCTGGGTTCGCTCCAGCGCCTGGGTCTGGCTTTTCTCGTCGACGCAGAGCACCATCGCGTTGTCGGGCGGGTTGAGGTAGAGTCCGACGATGTCGCGCACCTTCTCGGCGAAGAACGGATCGGTGGAGAGCTTGAAGTGCTTCTGCCGGTGGGGCTGGATGTTGAACGCCGTCCAGACGCGGTGGACCGTGGACTTCGACACCCCCGTGGCGTCCGCCATGGAACGGCAACTCCAGTGCGTGCCGCCGTCGGGAGGCTCGGTCTCGAGCGTCCTCCGCAGCAGCATCATGAGTGCGTCATCTTCGATGGAGCGCGGCCTTCCCGGCCTGCGTTCGTCGTACAGGCCCATGAGGCCCTGGGTTCGGAAGCGCTCGCGCCACTTGCCGACCGTTTGGCGGCTGGTGCGGACCCTCTCGGCAACCGCCTTGTTGTCCAGGCCATCGGCGCACAGAAGCACGATCTCGGCGCGGCGCACGAGCCCGGCGGGCAGGCTGCGCGACCTCGCCAGCGACTCGAGTTCCTCACGGGCGCCCTGACTGACTTCGAGCGCCTTCAACGGACGTCCCCGGGGCATGGTCTCTCCTCTGTTTGGGTGGATGAGAGGAAAGATACCCTGGTTCCGCCATTATGTCATGGGACTTACGGGACAGGACACTAGGTCGAGGATTAGTCGCTACTTACTTCACTCGGTTCATCGCGGACAACGTCGATCTTGAATTGCTCCCCACGGACGGGCTTCCACTGCGTTATCCGGATTACCGTCGGTTTCCGACTGCAACGATCCTGGACCTGGTCGCGGTCTACGACGATCCGGCAAAGCTAGATTGGGACAGTCGAGTCTGCGACCACTTGGTAAGCCGAGTCTTCGAGCGGCAAGCTGCCCCCATCAGGGACGCCCTTGCCGGCAACGCCATCCACCGGCGTGTGCTCGGCAAGACTCGCGGCGGCCGGGCCATCCTCCAACGGACGAAAACGAGCGCCGTGGATCTCGTGCGAGGTCCAAGAAGCCCGGGGCGGGTGCCCTGACGACCCGTGGACGGCCTTCCAGATCTGTGCGGTGCCCGAGCCAACCTCCTGGTGGGAAAGCCGCCGTCGCGGACCTCGACGGCCTCAGTTGCCGAGGCGTAGGTTGTTGGCCGGGCGGGCGATCTGGCTGAGGTTCCCGATGCGCGCAACCTACCGGGTGCGCTCTCGCGCTCCCGCCGGGAATGGTCCAATTGCGCGTGCGCGCCATGGCCTGGCGCAGTAAGCGCCGAGAGCGGCACACCGGCGGCGACGGTGCGGCGTTCAACCATGAGCGC
The DNA here is from genome assembly GCA_965225805.1 of Longimicrobiales bacterium. Taxonomy (GTDB): domain Bacteria; phylum Gemmatimonadota; class Gemmatimonadetes; order Longimicrobiales; family Gaopeijiaceae; genus BD2-11. The sequence continues at coordinate 3,444,491 of OZ245327.1, read as the reverse complement.
ACCGGCGGGGCTCGGAGGGCGCCGCCCCCCGCCCGCCCGCTGCCCCGGCAGCGGCGCGGGAAGCCGGGGGTTCGAAGGGGGCCGCAGCATCCCCTCGCCAGAGCGCAATGTTCAACATTGCGTGGGCGGAACACCTGAGGCGCGAATCACGGCAAGAGATCTTCTAGAGTCAACCAGGACTGCACGATCTGCCGCTCTTGCCGTTCGACAACTTCTGGTTGCGGCGCATCGGGATCGCTGGAATGTCAGCATCAAATGGCTGGAATCGAGGGTAAGTGCCCGTGCCATCGACGCATCCTGTTTCGCTTCCCCCACGGGGATGCACGAGTCGGCTCCTCTCACCGAGCGCGCCACTGGAGCTGGCTGCCATCGTAGCCGCACGGGAGCCGTCAGCCGTCGCGTCGGACGCAAACCGGCCTCCGGTGTTAACCGCGCCGATTCCAGACAGGACGTTTGCGGGGTGGCTGGACAACGGACACATGGTCTTTGACGCGGCGGCGCACTTCCGTGATCCGGAAGGGCAACGCCTCGAGTACACGGTTGCGAACTCGGACACGACCGTCGTCGTAGCGTCCATTGGGGGAAGCCGCGTAAACGGTCGGGTCGAGGTGAGCCTGTCGGCGCGGGCAGTCGGTGAAGCGTTGGTGACGGTGGAGGCCACTGATCCCGGCGATCTGTCTGCGCGTGCGAACTTCGCGGCAGCGGTGACGCCGCACGCGGACCAGAACGCCCGAACCGCCGAGAGGGCAGCACTTATGGCAATGTACGAGGCCGCGGGCGGCCCGGAGTGGACCGACAACACGAACTGGCTGACTGACGCGCCGGTCTGGGAATGGGCCGGCGTGGGCGCATCGGAGGCCCTCCCGGACGGTGCCGGTGGACGAGTGACGGGGCTGAACCTCTACAGCAACAACCTGAACGGCTCAATCCCGCCGGAGTTGGGCACCCTCGCCCGTCTGCGGATGGTTTACCTCGCTCGCAACGCCTTGACGGGTCCGATTCCCCCCGAACTGGGCAACTTGGCCTCGGTGGACAGGCTGTGGCTCGACCGCAACGCCTTGACGGGTGCAATCCCACCGGAACTGGGCAATCTCGCCAACCTGAGAGTCGTCGTGAATGCGAGCCCCGCGGGTTCGGGATCGAAGTTGTCGTAGTTGCCAGGCGACAATCTGGGGCTGGACAATCCGCCGGAGCCCGAGGTGCTGGCTGCCGGGATCGTGAAAGACCTGGATGCGGCGCTGGAAGCGTTCCATGCGCCCGTGAGCTTCTGCCGCCGGTAGACAATGTGACATGAGGGCGAGGCCGCACGGGAAAACCGAACGGGGAAACGGGGGACGGGGAACGGGCGGAGCGGGGGCTAGACAACGATGGAGATCTGATGGGTCGAGGGAGAGAATGAAACTGTGTCTACCGATTCTCCACAAGCGTATGCACCGCGACGTGTTGGACATCCAGGTCGTCCGTCGTCACCACGAGCGCCCAGTCGGGGTCAATATCCAGTAGGTGGGTGCGGGGCGGCAGCACGAGGGAGCGCATCCAACTTCCATCCGAGTCGAACGCGAACCACTCGGCCCGGGCTCCGGGACGGGTGTAGTCCTGGACCCACAGAACCCCGTCGTCCCCCATCTTGAGCGCCCGGTAGGCGGGGAAGATGTCGGGCACGATCTCACTCTCCCAGTCCCAGTGGCTCTGAAAGCGCGCGCGCCAGTTCGGGTCGTCGTCGCGGTAGCTCTCCTCGAGCGCGTCCCTGTATCGGTCGACGTCCGCCTGCGTCACGGCAAGGTCCGGTCCTTCCCAGCGGATGCGGCGGATCGTCGCTCCCGTCCATGAGACCAGTTCGACCTCGTAGTCTTCGGTGGTTCCGAGCCACACGCCCTCGTCGGCTACGGCGAACACAACGTCGTGCCACCAGAGGCTTCCGGGCATTGCACCGCCCGGCCGATATACCGCTGCTCCGAGGACGGGACCCCCTCGCGCAGCGTCGTCGGGACCGTGTCGCCCAGCTGTGCCGAGCCCAGCGTCACGAGTTCACGGTAGAGTTCTCCGGGCTCAACGCCCTCCTCGCCCATTCCGACACTCGACCCCGTGAAGGCTACGCGCCCGTTCGGCGCGCTTGGCGGAGCCATCGTTTCGGTCCCCCGGGTTGCCAGCAACTCGGGGACGGGAATCGGTCAGGCCTTCGCCCACACCACCGCATGCCGGGGCGTCACCTGCTCGGAGATCTCGCGACCCGCTTCCATCTCCGCCCGGCGAAGCTCCCAGGTCTTCTGAAGGTTCAACCAAAGCGGCGGCGTCGTCCCGAAGTACCGGGCCATGCGGAGTGCCGTGTCCGCGCTCACGCCCCGCTGGCCGTTGAGAATCATCGGCACCCGGTTGACCGGCACGCCAAGCGCCTTTGACACCGCATTGGCCGACAGCCCGAGCTCGTCGAGTTCCTCGCGCAGGATTTCGCCCGGATGCACCGGCCTCATGCCGTTCTTCGCGTTCATGTCACATGCCTCTCAATGATAATCCACGATCTCGACCTCGCACGGCCCGTCGTCGGTCCAAACGAAGCAGATGCGCCACTGTGCGTTGATCCGAATGCTGTGCTGCCCGGCGCGGTCGCCCCGCAGTCGTCGCCACGCCGATAGAACCCCGCTAGTTTCTTCGGGCACACCGCGAACCGAAACCACAAAAGCCGATGGGACCAGACCCAAACACCAACACCGCGATCAACGGGAGCACCCCAGTCGGCGTGGGAGGTTGGCTCTTGGTTTACCTTTATGGTTCCATCCCCTTCCTGCTCTTCCATTCGGCGGGCCTGTCGGGATGGTTTCTCGACTATCCCCTCTGGCTTCTGGTCGCGATCTTCCTTCTCCTCGCGTCCCCGCTCGCGCTCATCCTCCTGAAGTCGCCGCGAGCCCCGCGGTGGAACGTCGTCGCGCTGTGGGTCGTCGCCCTCCTGATCACGCTGCGCGCGGCCGCCGTCCCTTTCAATCTAGAGACCGACGAGGCGGCGCAGAGGAGGAGCCCCGAGGAATGGGCGGCCGCGATCGCGATCCTCGCGGTCATCGTGGTCGGGTCGCTGGCGTGGGCGACGATCTGGACGGTCTACTTCCGGCGATCGCTCCGAGTACGGAACACCTTCCCTCCGCTGGCGGACGATACCTAGCCCGGGCTTTGGCCGAGGTGCCCCGCCCCCGTGAGGAGCGCACCCCCTCCCCCGCCGCAGGCATCGCCCCTTCGCCTCCTCGCGCTTCCTCGCCTGGATCCGACGCCCTCCCCGGCCGCAGGCATCGCCCGGCCCGCCAGACGGAGCCCCCGACCTCCCTGCTCCGCGCCGCCCCTCGAAGCACTGCCGCGTTCTCCGGTCCTTGAAGCTTCGTATCATATACTCCGATTCTACGCCCTGTTACAGCTTATGTAACAGGTTGGTCGCCCACCTGACCGCGAGCCCCGAACTCGGGGATCGACGGTAGCGGTCTGCCCGACGCGGAGAGGACTCCTCGGGCTGGACTGCACCGCCCGGTGGGGAATCACTCGGGTGGCGGCGGCGACCGTGCGGCGTACAGCCACGGGCGCACCGGCGCCGGGGTTCGGGAGGCGGTGCCTTCCGCTCGCTGCCCCGGCAGCGGCACGGGAAGTTGGGGGTTCAAAGGGGGGCGCAGCGTCTGCGCTTCCTGCCGTTGGGCCGCGACGGGTTCTGCCGTCTACGAATCGCGGGAGAATCGCCATCAGGTGGCGGGAAATGGCGGGCATCGCGAACGAATTTTCCCGGCACGGAGACGGCCACACAGGACAGCCGGAGGCGGCCAGTCCTTGCGTGCGTCAGTTGCCGGATAAGCAGTCTACATCCCTTGGCGCTTCCTGCGGTAATGCCGCTGGTCGAGGCACTGGTCGTAGAGCGCTCGGTCGATCCTGATCCAGTCGGTCTTGTTGATTCCCCTGCGGTTCCGGGTGGCGGGGCTGTGGGGGAAGGCGCTCGCGATCTTGATCCACCGTCGCTGTGCCCGCGCGATGGTCCGGATCTCCTCGGCGACCTCCGAAAGATCCTGATCCTGGCTGAAGACCAGGGCCACGTCGTACTCGCTGCGGTGGGCGAGTGCGATCACGTCCAGCGCGATCCGCACGTCGATCCCCTTCTCTTCGCCGGTCAGAAAGGAGTGTTGCGTGCCGTCGGGCAGATCCACCCGGCGGTTGCGGTATCGGAGAAGCCTGCTGTACACGACCACGCCCCGCCGCCCCATGGCCGCGAGCTTGTGGGTCCAGAAGGAGTGCCACCTGGGGTTGTCGCCGACATCGGGGATTCCGGTGTAGAAGCGGACCTGCGCCAGTTTCCATCCCTGCCGCGCGCAAACCTGCTTGGCGAGCGCGGCAACGTCGTAGTTGGGGTAGGTGTAGCCGAACGCCTCGCGAGCGGCATGGAACAGGTTCTGGCCGTCCACGAAGGCGACCGCACGCTTGATGGGAGGCTCGCCGCTCATTGACCGATCCGGAAAAAATAACCCCGCCCGAGGCCTCTCGGCGTGTCGGGCGGGGAGCAAAGTATACGGAACGATACTACACCGTGCAGGGCAGCCGTCAACCCCGGTCATGCCGTGCCGTGGACGCGGACCCGAACTCCCGACCGAGCACGCGAGCCGGAAAGCCCCACGAATTCGGGCCAAACCGCGTTGCGTCCGCAGCGCCGGTTCGGCTATGATTATGTTCCGTGTCCTCCATCCTTCCCACCCTCGCGAATCCGCCGCGTCCTCCCCCGGAGATTTCCTCCAGGGGGAACGACCACGAGCACCTCCCGCATGTACTCAAGTTCTCTGGCGGTCGGTCCTCAGCGGCGTTGGCCTTCCTGCTTGCCGAGGGCGGTCTCCTCCGCCCGGAGCGCGGCGATGTGATCCTGTTCGCGAACACTTCGGCCGAGCACGATCACCGGGAAGCGCCGCCTCGCTGGTTTGGACCGGAGCTGAACTCCGACCAAGCTGCCCGATGTCAGGAGGCGGTCTCGATCCCCGGATCCGTTCAAGTCGGCCCCTGCGCGAGGAGCGACACCGTCGGTCACGCAAGCTCGGCCCCGGTGGCCGGCCCGCGCGCGGGGCGCCGAGTGCAAGGCAAGAGGCGACCGAGAGTCAGGCTGCACGGGACTGAGTCGGGTGATCGGGTTCGTAGAGGGTCTGCGTCCTGAGCATGGCGCACGCCACGGCGAGGAGCCGGTCAGCGACGGAGCGCAGGGCGCGGCCGTGAGTGTGACCGCGTGCGCGAAGGACGGCGTACTTCTTCTTGCTCGTGGCGTCATGTTGGACGGCGACACGAGCCCAGTGGTAAACCGCGTCACGGAGGCGCGGGTGCGCGGCAAGCCGACGGACGACGATCATTGACTTGCCGGATCGTCTGGTCACCGGCGCGACTCCACACAGGCACCGCAGGGCCATGTAGTCGCGTTTGGCCACCAGTTGCGGTGCCGGGCTCTTCAGAGGTGGTCTCTTCGGGGGTGGACAGAGACTCGAGGAGGCGGCCGATTTCGCGCTTGGCCTCGGCGAGTTGCCGGTGCACCAGGCCGAGGCGCTCGGTGGCGCTCCTGATGTGGGCGACGGCGGCTTCGGTGGTTCCCGGTGCGACGGCAATCGCCGGCGCACGCAGGAGATCGAGCAACTCGTAGGCCGTGATCCGGCGGATCCTGTGCCGTTTGAGAAGGGCCTCCAGGGTGCGGCGCTGGATCCGGCGGGCCTTGGCCGGCGTGGGTGCCCGTGCCCAGAGCTCGAGGACCCAGGGGCTGGGCCACATTCTCGGTGGCCTCGAGGATCTGCGCGTAGTAGCGCCATAGCTGGTCACGCACGCGGCTGGAGAGGCGTGTGCGCTCCCGGGTCAGCTCTTCGGCGATGCGCGACCACTCCCGCAGTTCGACGACGACCGGGGCGAGGCGCTCGATGCGTCGGAAGCAGTGGCTGTCGGTGCGAAGCGCGTCGGCGAGCACGCGCGCGTCGCGGCTGTCGTCCTTGGCACCGGCCGGGAAGAAGCGGTCGCGGAAGCGATCGAGCTGCTTCGGGTTGATCGAGTAGACCGCGAAACCCCGGTCCATCAGGCTCTCGACCACAGGTCCGTGCGGGACCTCGATGGCGATGGGGATCCCGGAGGCATCGCCACCGCACCTGGCGGCGATCCAATCGGCCATCCTGGCCAGCTCCTTCCCGCTGTGCCGGAAGGTACGCTCTTCCCGCTTCGATCCGTCATCGCCGACCAGGCAGACGTGATGCGTCTCCGTGGCCCAGTCGACTCCCGCGAAGCAGGCGGAATCTCTTGCCATAAGCTCTCCTCGCGAAGATGAACGGGATGGAATCGAGCGGATGGACGGTGCCGCGATGCCAGCCGGTCCCTGTACTGGCGCTCGAAGGCGCATACTCCCCACTGGGCATCCACCGCGGCTCCCGGCCGGGGCACTGCTCCATTCGAGGTGCTCGCAGGCACAGGGGCCTTTTGGTTACTCCCGGACCGGTCGCCATCGCTACGAACGAACTTGGTACACACCCCGACGACAAGGGTACAGGGGCCGGAACCGGGTGAGGGTGTTCCCCGACCCGAAAACCGGCCTGTACCAGATTGAGTGGCGCGAGAACGGGCGCAGGCTCACCCGGTCGCTGGGTCACCGTGACTGGACCCGAGCCAAGAAGCAGGCGGACGAATTCGCCGCCGGGTTCGCAAGCCCGGACCTGAACGGCAAGGCGGAAGCCGAGCCCGAGCCGCTCACGCTGGGCTCGCTTCTTGACATCTACGGAGAGGAGGTCACCCCGACCAAGGGGAAGCGGACCCGCGAGCGCGACAGGGTCGCAACCGCGATGTTCCTCCGCTTCTTCGGACGGGACCGCGACCCCGCCACCTTCTCGCAGCGCGATTGGGACCGCTTCATCCAGGCGCGGCGCGCGGGCAGAGCCGGTCGCTCTGGCAAGCCCGTGGGCAACCGGACGATCGAGTGGGACCTGACGTTCCTCATGGCGGTCTTCAACTGGGCCGAGAGGTCGAAGGACGAGCGGGGCCGCCTGCTGCTCGACAGGAACCCGCTGAAGGGCCTCAGAAAGCCTAGGGAGAAGAACCCCGCCCGGGTCGTGCTCACCGAGGACGAGTACCGGGCGATGCTGAAGGTGTCGCGGCAGGTCGGTTGGCGGTTCCACGTCGCCCTCGTGCTCGCGCACGAGACCGGGCACCGCATCGGAGCCATCCGCAAGCTCCGGTGGACGGACATCGACTTCGAGGGCCGCGGGGTGCGGTGGCGGGCGGAACACGAGAAGACGGGCTACGAGCACGTCACGCCGCTGACGGACGAGGCCGTCGCCGCCTTGGAGGAAGCGCGGAGGATGGGCACCGGGACCGGGAATGCCCCGGTGCTTCCCTCGTCGAGGGACGCCACGAAGTGCATGAGCCGCGTTTGCGCGTTTCAGTGGTGGCAGAAGGCGCAGACGCTCGCGGGACTGGAGCCGAAGCCGCGGCGGGGCTGGCACTCGCTGAGGCGGAAGTTCGCCAGCGACCTGATGGACCTGCCGCTCAAGGTGCTCTGCGAGCTTGGCGGGTGGAAGGATGCCCAGACGGTCCTCAGGTGCTACCAGAGGCCGGACGCGGGACAACTCAGGACGGCACTGGAAGGTCGCCGGAGGGCTCGCGGCTGAAATCCCAACCCAGCGGGAATCATTCGGCGGGAATCCGGCCCACGAGACTCGTAAGTTTATCGGCTGCCAGTAGTTGCAAATCCGGCTAGTCTTGTTGCGCAGGCTGGCTCATGAACCCTAGTGCATCGTATCATAAGTTCTTGCGCAGTAGATGATCGTCTGATATCCTTCCCCGCGGCCTTCAGGGACCTCAGGGGGGGAGAATGCGACGGTCATGGCGAATCACCACACGCGGGCGGTACCGGAGATCGACGACGGGCAGCGAGAGGAGCTGCGCTGGCTGCGGCGTTCCAAGACCGGGCAGGCCCTTGCGCTGCGCGCCCGGATCGTGCTGGCGGCGGCCGGGGGTGAGAGCGACGTGGGGGTGGCGGCCCGGCTGGGCACGACGCGCGAGACGGTGGGCAAGTGGCGCCGCCGGTTCGTCGAGAAGGGATGCGACGGTCTTCTGGACGAGCCGAGGCCGGGCGCGCCGCGCACGGTCGGCGACGCGGACGTCGAACGGGTGGTGACGATGACGCTCGAGTCGATGCCGCGGGACGCCACGCAATGGAGCACGCGCTCGATGGCGAAGGCGTGCGGGCTGAGTTCCGCGACGGTGAACCGGATCTGGCGGGCCTTCGGCCTGCAGCCGCACCGCACGGAGACCTTCAAGCTCTCGACCGACCCCCTGTTCATCGAGAAGGTGCGCGACGTCGTGGGCCTGTACATGGCCCCTCCGGAGCGGGCCGTGGTGCTCTGCGTGGACGAGAAGTCGCAGATCCAGGCGCTGGAGCGCAGCCAGCCGATGCTGCCGCTACGTCCGGGGACGCCGGCCCGGCAGACCCACGACTACAAGCGCCACGGCACCACGTCGCTCTTCGCCGCCCTCGACATCGCCACCGGCGAAGTCATCGGGAGATGCTACCCGCGACACCGGTCCGTCGAGTTCAGGAAGTTCCTCACGGTCATCGAAAAGGCGGTGCCGAAGGACCTGGAGGTCCATCTGGTCCTGGACAACTACACAACCCACAGGACCGCGATGATCCACAAGTGGCTTCTCAGACACCCCCGCTTCCACCTGCACTTCACCCCGACCAGCGCGTCATGGCTCAACCAGATCGAACGCTGGTTCGCGGAGATCACCAACAGGCGGATCCGGCGCGGGAGCTACCGAAGCACCCGGCAACTCGTGCAGGCCATCGAGGACTATCTGACCGTCTACAACGACGACCCCAAGCCCTTCATCTGGACGAAGTCAGCGGACGACATCCTCGAATCCCTGAAGAGATACTGCGAAACAATTACTGATACAGGACACTAGTTTCTTCGGGCACACCGCGAACCGAAACCACGAAAGCCGATGGGACCAGACCCAAACACCAACACCGCGATCAACGGGAGCACCCCAGTCGGCGTGGGAGGTTGGCTCTTGGTTTACCTCTATGGTTCCATCCCCTTCCTGCTCTTCCATTCGGCGGGCCTGTCGGGATGGTTTCTCGACTATCCCCTCTGGCTGCTGGTCGCGATCTTCCTTCTCCTCGCGTCCCCGCTCGCGCTCATCCTCCTGAAGTCGCCGCGAGCCCCGCGGTGGAACGTCGTCGCGCTGTGGGTCGTCGCCCTCCTGATCACGCTGCGCGCGGCCGCCGTCCCTTTCAATCTAGAGACCGACGAGGCGGCGCAGAGGAGGAGCCCCGAGGAATGGGCGGCCGCGAATCGCGATCCTCGCGGTCATCGTGGTCGGGTCGCTGGCGTGGGCGACGATCTGGACGGTCTACTTCCGGCGATCGCTCCGAGTACGGAACACCTTCCCTCCGCTGGCGGACGATACCTAGCCCGGGCTGTGGCCGAGGTGCCCCGCCCCCCGTGAGGAGCACACCCCCTCCCCCGCCGCAGGCATCGCCCCTTCGCCTCCTCGGCGGCGACGGTGCGGCGTACAGCCACGGGCGCACCGGCGCCGAGGTTCGGGAGGCGGTGCCTTCCGCTCGCTGCCCCGGCAGCGGCGCGGGAAGTTGGGGGTTCAAAGGGGGGCGCAGCGTCCCCTTGGCCAGACCGCAATGTTATACATTGCGTAGGCGGACCGCTGGTGGCACGAATCACGGCAAGAAATCACGTAAGTTCAACCAGGACTGCACGATCTGCTGCACTTGCCGTTTGACGAAATCTGATTCCATCGTGTCACAATAGCGGGAAAAACGGCATCGATTGGCGGGAATCCTAAGCAACAGCAACGCGCGTTCGGCCTGCCCGCCGGCTCGGCCACTTCGCAGAAGGCCAGCACCCTGCCTACACCACAGCCTCGACGACGCTGGCGACGACGAGAACTGGCCCGTCCGCACCGAGACGCAATCCACGCCCAGCAGCGGTGTCGTGTCGTTCACCTGCCCGGACGCCGACTACTATGTCTCGGGCAGCGCCACCCTGCCGGCCAACAACGAGCGCGGCGGCGGCGGCTTTCTGGTCTACTGGGAGGCGACCCATAATGATTGCGGCGAGACGATCCAGGAGACGGGCGCTGGCCATATGTACCTGGCATGGAAGTATCTCGATGAAGTCATCCCCCGGATCGACAGCCGCTTCACCTACAATCGCTCGGGTGGACTTCACCGTGGACCTGAACAACCGGAGATCCGCCTACCAAGACGACGTGATCACTCTTGGCCGGACCTACAGATACCCATGGACCGCAGCGCATGAGTACACTCACGCGCTGCACGATGTCGCGCTGGGCGGGTTCTGGGATGTGACGAATTGTAACCCGCACTGGGTCTGGAGCCCGCCGTCGTCATACACCTGCGCGCTCCAGGAAGGCATCGCGGATTACGGTGGCAACGTCGGGGCACCCGACAACTACTTGCACGGCGACTGGGAGAGCGACGCCCGCCACAATCCGAGTCCCAAATCGGAGGGCTCCGTAGCCGCCCTGTTTCATGATCTGATCGACTCCCGGAACGAGGACGACGACGAGACCACCTACGGGGGCAACTACGTGATCACCGTCTTCAAGACCTGTCGGGTCGGCACGACGTTCCCCTTCAGCCGACCCCGCGAGACCGTGGCGGACCTGGTATGGTGCCTGGAGCGGCGTGTTGACGAGGACGTGCATGAGGACAGCTTCCCCGGCCTGGATGTGACCACCAATCCAACCGAGGGCGCTTCCGAGCCAACCAGTTGGAACGCCGACAACATCCGTAGCACCTGGCTACAAAACCTCGTAGGGTGAACCTCATGCGTGTTCTTTTCCTCATGGGGGTGAGATGATGCGGTGCTGGCCGCCGCCATGGGCTGCGACTTCGAGTCCGATGCCATGTTGCAACTCCGTGTCCGCGAGGACAGAAAGGATGCACTGTGGGGCGGCAACCCTCCCCCGTACAGCACCGCGTACAGCAACTCGCTGGCCGACCATGACGGACTGCAAGGCATCAGGATTGCGGTCAGCGGCATCGGCCAGGACATGACGTTCACCGTTGCCGATTTCGGTGAGCCTGCACGTAACGGAGAGCGCCTGACGAAGCCGGTGAGTGTGCCGAGCGACGGATGGATCTACGTCGATGCTGAATTGAGCCATGATGGCGACGTGGTAGCGGAGGGTGTCCACCGATGGCTGCTTGAGGCGAAGGTGGAGTGGTCTCTTACAATCGACCGTGGCCCCTATGGTGCGGTCAGAATCACTACGGATGGTCGGGACCCCGAGGGCTGAACAGCACAATAGACCCAGAGGTCAGGTGTCCAACTTTTGGGGGTCACTTCAGGGGGACTGGAGGGGTCTCTGGAATAGGCCATGGAGGATTTACTGGAGCGTTGACCCGCAGAAGCCTGGAAGCCGGAAACCACCGGCCAACGATCGCTAGCCGAACCGGTGGCAGATAATCCGGGTGAGGCGCCCGCTGTGGATCCGGCGCCCCTCTATGGATCCGGCGCTGGGCGCAGCTTGCTCCGGCGTCCGCCGCTAATCCGACATCCTCGGCCCCTCCGGCCCTCCTGCGCCCGCTGCTGAAGCACGACACTCACTACCGGTTGTAGTTACCCTCTACCCGTCGTGGTGTCGCCGGGCTGTTGCCGCTACCGCCAGCTGTTGACCACGTCCTCCGCGATCCGCCCCAGCGTCGACTCGAGCTCGATGAAGTCGCCCGTGTTCTGGTTGGTGAACACCGCGATCACGGCCGGACCGCCTTCGTAGTACAGGATCCCCACGTCGTTGCCGGCATAGGGTGGCCAGTCGCCGGTCTTGTGCGCCACCGACGCGCGGAAACGGATGTAGCGAGGCAGGCGCGAGCTGTAGAACTGACGCTCCAGGATGCGGATCATCTCGTCGCTGGACTCCCGGGTTGCGACCTCCCCGTTGTGGATGCGCTCAAGCAGGCCGGCGATCTCGCGGGCGGTGATGCTCCCCAGCCATTCCTCCGGATCCCCCTCGAAGCGGAAGGTGCGCGCGGACGCCTCCGGGTCGGAGGGAAAGCCCCGCTCGAAGACCTCCGGGTGGGAGAGCGCGGCGTTGGCGGGATCCGCCATCACCCAGACGCGCCGGAAGAGATCGCCGGTGGTGGCGCGCAGGCGGGTTTGCTCGTAGCCGAGTTCGGCCAGCATTTCGTTGACCCGCTCCTGGCCGAGGCGCCCGATCATGATGTCGGTGGCGGTGTTGTCGCTGGTGATGATCATCTGGGTCATCAGGTCCCGGTAGGTCGGCTCCAGTTCGGGCGCGAAGGTCTGGAGCAGGCCGCTGCCCCGACGCAGATCCTCGGGCCGGATGCGGTAGCGCTCATCGAGGTCGAGCCTGCCCGCCTCCGCGTCGCGGTAGGCGAGGACCATGACCGGGATCTTGATGACGCTGAGCGCGTTCATGGGCTCATCGGCGCGGATGGCGATCTCGCGGCCGCTGGGGAGGTGTCGGGCATAGAGCGAGGTGCGCGCCGGAAGCGCGTCCAGCCAGGCCGCCACGCGTGAAGCGAGACCGGAAGCGTCTCCGGCAGCCTCGGCGGATTCGACCGGGGCCGGCAGGCCGGCTGCGGATTCGCCGACGGATGACGATTCGACGGATGAGCCTTCGGGCGCGGATCCCTCCCCGCAAGCGACCGCAAACGTCAGCACGGCCGCGAGCGTGGTGGCCGGAAAGCACGGCCTCTGGCGCGAGCTGAGCCTCGCCCTCAGCCTCGACCGGGGCCTGGCCCCCAACCTCGCCCCGAATCTGGCCGTGTTCCTGGCCCGGGGCCTCGTCTCGAATCCAGCCCCGGTCCGCACTCCGGGCCTGCCCCCGCTCATCATTCCGCCTCGAAGCCGTTGCGCTTGTGGGTTCCGTCGCAGAACGGCTTGTTGGCCGAGCCGCCGCAGCGACACAGAAAGGTCGCCTTTCCGGGACGCGTCGCGATGGGATTTCCCGCGTCGTCCTGGAGTTCGAGTTCGCCGTCGATTCGGCACGGTCCGTTCCGGATGACCCGGATCGTCACTTGCGACATCTGTTTCCTCGCTGGGTTCGGGTTTTTTCGCTGGGATCGACAGCGCCTGTATGGCCGCCGTCCGGGTGCTAGATTTGTCATTGTCGAGCGCGAAGACAACCCGCAGGCAAGGAAGCGCGATGAGTTACGTGAAGCGCAGGCCCTCGGCGACCGTGAATGTGGGCGGCGTGATGGTCGGGGGGAACCACCCGGTCGTCGTGCAGTCGATGACCAACACGGACACCGCGGACGCCGAGGCCACCGCCGCCCAGGTTGCCGCCCTCGCCGCCGCCGGAAGCGAGCTGGTGCGGATCACCGTGAACCACCACGCGGCCGCCCGGGCCGTCCCCGAGATTGTGGCGCGCCTCCGCGACCAGGGCGTCGAAGTCCCCATCGTGGGCGACTTCCACTACAACGGGCACATCCTGCTGGCCGAGCATCCGAAGTGCGCGCGCGCCCTCGCCAAGTACCGCATCAACCCCGGCAACGTCGGCGCCAAGCGGCGTGACGAGAACTTCAGCAGCATCATCCGCCTTGCCATCGAATACGACAAGCCGGTGCGCATCGGCGTCAACTGGGGCTCGCTCGACCGGCGGCTGCTCACCGAGCTGATGAACGAGAACGCGAAGCGCGCCCGTCCCCGGGACGCGGGAGAGGTCCTGCTGGATGCGATGGTGGAGAGCGGGATGCGCTCGTCCGTGCTCGCCGAGGAGGTGGGGCTGGGCCACGACCGCATCGTCATCAGCGCCAAGGTCTCCAAGGTGCAGGACCTGGCGACCGTTTATCGCAAGCTGGCGCCCCTCAGCGACTACGCCCTTCACCTCGGGTTGACGGAAGCGGGGATGGGGACTGCGGGCATCGTCGCCAGCGCCGCCGGGCTGTCTCCTCTTCTGCTGGAAGGGATCGGCGACACCATCCGCGTCTCGCTCACGCCCCGTCCGGGCGGGGACCGGACCGAGGAGGTGCAGGTCGCGAAGCAGATCCTGCAGGCGCTCGAGATCCGCAATTTCGAGCCCCAGGTGACCTCATGCCCGGGCTGCGGGCGCACCACCAGCAGCTTCTTCCAGGAGCTGACGGAAGACATCCAGAGTTACCTGCGCACGCAGATGCCGGTCTGGAAGTCGATGCATCCCGGGGTCGAGGAGATGCGTGTCGCGGTCATGGGCTGCGTCGTGAACGGCCCCGGAGAGTCCAAGCACGCCGATATCGGCATTTCCCTGCCCGGCACCTTCGAGGAACCCAAGGCTCCCGTCTATGTCGACGGAGCTCACTTCCGGACGCTGAAGGGCGAAGGGCTGGCGGAGGAATTCAAGGAAATCCTGAACGACTACGTCGAGCGACGCTACGGCGAGAAGGAGACGGTCCGCGCGGGGGTCTGAGGGGGAGTGGCCCGCCTGCGGGTGGGCGCCGGGGTGGCCCGGGGGCGGCAGCGCGGCGTCCAGCCCGGGATCCGGATCGTCCGACTCATGGCTGGCCCGAGGTCGTGTCTGGCTAGCCCGGCGGCAGCGCCCACGGCCCGTCATTGGCCGCGTCCAGCCGGGTGCGCACCGCCCGCCACCCCATCTCCGCGTCCGGCACCATCAGGATGTCCCACACTTCGCGGCGGATCTCGCCGTTGGACCCGGCCCCGTCGATCAGGCGAACCACGCGCATCGATAGCCGTCCGCCTGAGATCGGCTCGGGCATGACCAACTGGTAGAGCACGCCACCGTCCCGGATGCGGCATCCCGCGGGGGAAGGGAAGTCGGGACAGAGCACCGCATCCTCGACCGCGGTCATCTCCACGTAACCGAGTTGCTCCAGCGCGCTTCGGTTCTCGTCGTCCAGCAGGGCGCGACCGGTGGCGCCGGGAGGTCGCCCGATCTCCTGGGCGAAGAAGATGGGCTTCTCGCTCGGCGGAAGTGCGTCGAAGATGACCTCGACGGCCTTGCGGTTGGCTCGTTGCGCTGAGAGAGGCGCGGACGCGAGTGCGGCAAGGGTTGTCAGAGCGGCCACGATGCGGGCAGCGACCCGCACGGCCGCGCCCAATCTCGATGCGAGGCCTGCCGCCGTGCCGCCCTGCATCAGCACCCTTCCCGGCTGGTCGGCGCGGACGCGGTCTGGCCGCCTGGCGCCACTTCGGCCTCCTCCTCACCCAGGGTCGCCAACGCTCTCCCGATGCGGTCGAGGGAGAGGTCCCTGCCGACAAAGTAGAGCACGTCGAAGATCCCCGGACTCACGGCCTGGCCGGTCAGCGCCACCCGGAGCGGATGAATCAGACGCCCGGCCCCGATGCCGAGTTCCTGCGCGAGAGCCCGAAGCGCGCTCTCCAGCGTCTCGGGTTGCCATTCGCAGTCCTCGAGTCTCCGGCGGAGCGCGTCCAGATACTCCCGTACCTGCGCCGGGCGCTTCCAGTGCTTGCGCACCGCCGCGGGTTCGTACCGGATATCGCTCTGCAGATACAACAACACGTTGCGGGCCAGGGAGTCCACGCTGCGCGCGCGCGTCCGCAGCATGTCGAGCAGCCCGGTATACCAGTCCAGTCGGTCCTGCAGCGCCGCCTCCACCGCCTGCTGGAGTTCGGCAAGGCGCGCACTCACGAGCGACTCCAGCCGGGCGAGATCCATCCGCGACAGATGCCTGCCGTTCAGCCAGGCGAGCTTGTCGCCGTCGAACACCGAGCCCTTCCGGAGAATTCGTGCGAGCGAGAACTGCTGAACGATCTCGTCGATGTCCATGACTTCGCGGTCGTCGCCCGGGGACCAGCCGAGCAGGGCCAGGAAATTGACCATCGCCTCCGGCAGCACGTCGGTGCGATACCCGGCCACATCGGTGGCGCCGTGGCGCTTGGAGAGGCGCTTGCCGTCCCTCCCCAGGATGAGCGGCACGTGGCCGAAGCGGGGAACGGGGAAACCCATCGCCCGCGCAAGCAGAATCTGCTTGGGCGTGTTGGAGAGGTGATCGTCTCCCCGGAGCACCATGTCGATGTGCGTGTGGGCGTCGTCGCACACGACCGCGAGGTTGTAGGTCGGGCTGCCGTCGGCGCGCAGGATGACCAGATCCTCGATGTCCTGATTGCGGAAGCGCATCCGGCCGTGGACGGCGTCTTTCCACTCGGTCGAGCCCTCCGGGACGAGAAAACGGACCACATGGGGTTCGCCTGCCTCCGCGCGCTCGTCGGCCTCCCCTGGGGCCAGCGCCTCCGCACGCTTCCGCGCTGCCCGGGTGGCCTCGCCCGCCATGGCGGCGATGTTCCTGCGGCCGCGCGCGAGCTCCTGGGTCGTGGAGAAGTCGCGATACGCGTGCCCGGCGTCGAGCAGCTCCCGCCCGGCGGCGCTGTGCTCACCCACCCGGTCGCTCTGGAAGTAGGGCCCCTCGTCCCAGTCGATGCCGAGCCACTCCAGTCCGCGCAGGATCGCCTCGGTCATCGCTTCGCTGGAGCGGGCGCGATCGGTGTCTTCGATGCGCAGCACGAGTGTGCCGCCGCCATGGCGCGCGAGCAGCCAGTTGAAGAGCGCGGTGCGGGCGCCGCCGACGTGCAGAAACCCGGTCGGCGACGGGGCGAAGCGAACGCGCACGGGTCAGGCCGCCGGCGCTCGCGCGGCCACCCGCCCGGATCGCGAGCCGCGCCCTTCGATGAGCAGGTAGATGGCCGGCGTCGTGGCCAGCACGAAAACCGTGGACGACATCAGCCCGCCGATGAGGGCGTAGCCGAGCGCGTTCCAGATGGTGGAATCGGCCGTCTCGGAGAAGAGCACCAGAGGAAGCAGCCCGAGCACGGTGGTGGCGGTGGTCATCAGGATCGGCCGCACCCGCTCCAGCGTGCCGGTCAGGATGGCGGCGTGGAGATCGCCACCCACTTCGCGCCGGACGCGGTTGATGTTGTCCACCAGCAGGATGGCGTTGTTGACCACGATGCCCCCCATCATGATCACCCCCACGTATGCCTCCCGCGTGAAGGACGCGCCCGTGTAGAAGAACATCAGGAAGACGCCGATGAGCGCCATCGGGACCGTGAGCAGGACGCAAAGCGGCAGGCGCACCGACTCGAAGAGAGCGGCGGTCACCATGTAGATCAGGAGGATCGACACCGCCAGCACGGCGAAGATCTGCCGGCGGTCCTCCTCGCTCCACCGGAATCCCTCTTGCTCTTCGACCGCGTACCCGACCGGAACCTCCGTGGACTCGAGGATCCCGTCGTAGTACTGGTCGCCCAGCCGGCGCGGACCGGCGAACTCGTACGCCACGGTGCGTTCGTACTGCTGGTCCTCGCGACGAATCCAGGCGAGCACGTCCTTGGGGGCTATCGAGACCACGTCGCCCAGGCGGATGCCGGTGCCGCTGGCCGTGCCGATGATGGTTTCGAGGAGCTCCTGGACATCGGTCTCGCGATATCCTTCGAGCTTGACCTCGTACCGCACCTCGTCCCCTCCGATCTTGAGTTGCGCCTCGCTCGTCTGGCCCGCGACCGCCGCGTTCATGCGCTGGACGAGCTCTTCCACCGAGATGTCATGGCGCGCCAACTGCTCGCGTTTGATCTCGACGACGAATTCGGTTGCGCGCTCGCGAACAAATCGCCCGGTGGAGTTGGTGTCGACGGAACGCACCCGCGGCACGCGCTGCAGCCGGGTGCCCAGATCTTCGGCGATCTCGCGCACCTTCTCGTAGTTGTACCCCAGCACCTTCATGCGGTAGTTCGGGCTGGCGCCGCCGCCTCCGCCGTAGAATCCCAGACCGACTCCTCTGACGCGCACCTCCGCGCCGGTAAAGCCCAGGCTGTAGCTGAACATCTGTTCCTTGATGGCCATGGGGATGCCGGTGTTCTCCAGCGAGTCCGGGAAG
This sequence comes from Longimicrobiales bacterium, assembly GCA_965225805.1. Taxonomy (GTDB): domain Bacteria; phylum Gemmatimonadota; class Gemmatimonadetes; order Longimicrobiales; family Gaopeijiaceae; genus BD2-11. The sequence goes on along the minus strand of OZ245327.1, from coordinate 3,426,628 downwards.
GTGACGGTGATTCTCCCGTAGGTGCCGTACACCGTCGATGCGAAGCGCTCCACCTCCGGTATCGCGGCCAGCCGCTGCTCGAAGGAGCGCGCCAGGTTGTCGGTGCGCTCGAGGTCCGAACCGCGCGGCAGCTCGATGTCGATTAGGACGTAGGTGTCCAAGCCTCCCATTCCGCCGCCCCAGAGCACCCCGCGGGTCACGTGGTTCTCGAAGAGGTACCACGAGCCGCCGAAGGCCAGCACCGCCACCGTCACCGCCAGCCACGCGTGTCGGAGCGTGAAGCCGATGACGGTCGAATAGAGCCGGGTGTAGAAGGGTGCCGCCTGGCGGGGAGGAATCCCGGCCGTGGCCCCGTTCGCCGTGCCCGCGTCCAGGCGGGTTGCGGCCCGGGCACCCTCTCCCCTCCGTGTCCGTGGCAGCACGCGGGCGGCCAGCGACGGAATGAAGGTGAACGCCACCAGCAGCGACGCCCCCAGCGTCAGCGCCACCACGATCGCCAGCGGCACGTAGAACACCCGCAGCTCCCCCTGCAGATACACGAAGGGAACGAAGACGATGAGGGTGGTTGCGGTGGAGGTGAGAATCGGCAGCACGACCTGGCGCGTGCCCTCGTTTGCGGCCCGCGCGGGATCCCGCCCCGCCTGCCAGCGGCGGAAGACGCTTTCCAGGACCACGATTGCGTTGTCCACGATGAGACCGAACCCCATCGCCAGCCCCATCAGCGTCAGCAGGTTGAGGGTCATGCCCCCGAAGTAGATCAGGTTCAGGGAGATCAGCACCGAGAACGCGATGGTCATGAAGACGACCCCGGCGGAGCGGAACGAGCGCAGGAAGAGCAGCAGCACGACGAAGATGACGAGAGCGGAGATCAGCGCCCGCGCGCGCAGATCGGTCAGCTGCTCCTTGATGTCCTCGCTCTCGTCGTAGTCGAGGATCATGCGAGTCCCGGCCAGGCTTTCGCGCTCCAGCCGCGCCACCCGCGCCCTGACCGCGTCCGCCGCGCGCACGGTGTTCGCGCCGATCTCGCGGATCACCACGAAAGAGACCGCGGGCCGGCCGTCCATGCGGTTGTAGCTGCGCGGTTCCTCGTAGCTGTCTCGTACATCTGCCACGTCCGACACGCGGACCAGGCTCCCGCGGTTCTCAAGCAGTACCGTGCCCCGGATTTCCTCGGCGCGCGCGACGCGGTTCTGGATGGTGACCGACCATTCCTGGTCGCCAGCGCGGATCGCGCCCGCCTCCCGGACCAGATCAAGGTCGTTGATGCGCCGGGCGACCGCGCCCGGGGAGAGCCCGAGCGAGCTGACCCGGTCCTCGTTCAGCTCGATCTCGATGAGGCGTTCCCGCCCCCCGTTCGCCTGCACCAGGGCCACTCCCTCGATCTGCGAGAGGTCCGGCACCACGCGGTCGTCAAGGTCGGCTCTCAACGCCTCCAGCGTGTAGGGGCCGGTGTAGGTATAGCGCAGGAACCCCCGTTGGCTGCGGGACTCGAACTCGGGCGGGATGTAGGGCTGGACGAGAACCCGTTCCACAGCCGGGGGCAGCTCCTCCTCGAGCGCCGAGAGCCGCTCGGAGAGATCCAGCCGCGCGAAGTCCATGTCGGTGTCGCGACTGAAGTGCACCTCGATGCGGGAAGTTCCGATGCCCTGCTCGTCGTTGGAAAAGGAGATGACCTTCTCCACCCCCTTGACCCGCTGCACGGTCGCTTCGATGGGGGAGGTAAGGAAGGCCTCCACCGTCTCCGGGGAAGCGCCGCGCCATCTCGCCTCCACGTTGAGTCGGGGCAGCCGGGTATCCGGCAGCAACTCGATGGGGATGTTGCGCCAGGCGCTGGCTCCCATGAGCGCCACCGCCAGGCAGCCCATCGCCACCGCCACCGGCCGCCGGATGCTCGCGGCAATCACGCGAGAACCTCCGCGCCAGGCGAGAGCGCCCGGCCAGCGTTCCCGACACCGCTGGCAGTAGTCACGGGAGAACCTCCGCGGCCTGGGCGCGGCGTGGCGCCCGGGTTGTTTCCCGCAGGCGATCGTGTCCGCTCTCCACCACCGAGTACACCACCGGCACGACGATGAGGGTGAGCGCGGTGGCCACCACCAGCCCTCCGATCACCGCGATGGCAAGCGGCGCGCGCAGATCCGCACCGCGGCCGATTCCCAGCGCCAGCGGCGTGAGGCCGCAGACGGTGGTCACCGTGGTCATGACGATGGGCCGCAAGCGCACCCTCCCGGCTTCCAGAATCGCCTCCCGCAGCGCGGCCCCGCGGGCGCGAGCCTGGTTGATGAACTCCACCTTGACGATCGCGTCGTTAACCACGATGCCCACGAGGATGACAACCCCGATCAGGCTCATGGTGTTCAGGCTCTGGCCGGCGAGCACCAGCGCCAGCACCGCGCCCGACAGCGCGAGAGGCACCGACATCAGGATGATCAGCGGATGCTTGAACGACTCGAACTGCGCCGCCAGTATCATGTAGACGAGCACCAGCGCGAGCGCAAAGGCGAAGGCGAGATCCCGGAAGGATCGGCGCATCTCCTCGTTCTCTCCGCCGACATCGACGCGCACGTTGAAGGGTGGCGGAAGCGCGGCCAGCTCCCCCTCCACCGTGGCTATGGCGCGGTTCAGACCCCCGGAGATCACATCGGCGTAGACGGTGACCACGCGCCCCTGGTCCTCGCGGCGGATCTCGGCGGGACCCACCGCTTCTCGCACGCTCACCAGCTCCCGTAGCGGCACCCCGCGCACCTGCAGGGTCTCGAGCGTCTCCGCGGAAAAACGTAGCGCGTCGGGCAGCCGGACCACCACGTCGATTTTTCGGTCGAAGTCGACGAACTCCGTGGCCCGGTCGCCGCGCATGGCGCGCTCGATCTCCTCGGCGATGAGGCGCGGATCGATGTTGTAGCGGGCGGCCACGTCGCGCAGGATCTCGACCTGGATCTGGGGCTGCCCGCGGCCGGTGCCCACGCGCACGTTGCCGATCTCTGCCAACGTGGCGAGCGCGCCGCGCACGGTCTCGGCGTAGGCGTAGCTTTCCGCCAGGTTCTCTCCCCGGATGCGCACCGCGATGTCCGCGTCGGCGCCGCCCAGCACCTGACCCAGGGCGGTGGCCTGGCCGGCCTCGAAGGCGAGCACTCCCGGCGGGAAACGGGCCTCGACCTCGCGCACCCGCTCCAGCACGTCGTCCGTGGCGATCCCGGGCTGGAGGCGGACTTCCAGGGTGCCCGTGTGCGCGCCCGAGGTCTCCTCGCTCTCCATGTAGGAACGCACATCCTCCCCCGCGCGGGAGAACACCGTCTCGACGCCTGGGTCGCCCTGAAGCGCCTGTTCGATCTCCTCCACCGCCAGCCCGGTCGCCGCCAGCCCGGTTCCCTCCGCCAGCTCAAGGCGCACCCGGAACCCGCCCTGGTCTACGTCCGGCAGCAGGTCGCGATCCAGGGCCAGCGCCAGCGCCAGCGTGGCCGCCAGCGCGGCGGCGGAGACCGCCAGCACCCGCCCGCGGTGGTCGAGGGCGAGCTCGAGGAGTTGATGATAGCGGTCGGCGAAGCGCTGGAAGCCACGGTCGAACATGGCGAGGAGCGGCCCGAACGCGCGGCCGCACACCCCCGCCAGCCCCTCCCACCAGAAGACCACCAGCGCTCGTCCCAGCGAAACGGCGCCCGCGACCAGCCGGAAGGGGAGCACCACCACCCACAGGAACGCCCGCCCGACCCTCGCCAGTACCCCCCGCCGCGCGCTCGGCCGGGCCCGGTCGGGCGGGTCGGGCGGGTCGGGCGCCCTCGCCCGGTCCACGAAGCGAGCCGCCATCCCCGGCAGCAGCGTCAGCGCCACCAGCAGGCTGGCCAGCAGGGAGAAGGCCACCGCCAGCGACAGGTCGCCGAACAGCTCTCCCGCCACCCCCTCGATGTAGATGATCGGCCCGAACACCGAGATGGTGGTGAGGGTCGAAGCCGTGATCGCCCCCTGGACCTCCTCTCCCCCGAGAGCCGACGCCTCCATAGACGGTACGCCCTGTTCGCGGTGCCGGAAGACGTTCTCCAGCACGATGATGGAGTTGTCGACCAGCATCCCCACCCCGAGCGCCATCCCCCCCAGGCTCATGATGTTGAGCGAGACCCCGAACGCCTCCATGAGAGCGAAGGCCCCCACGACCGAGATGGGAATCGCAAGCGCGATGGCAAAGGGGTAGCGAGGATCGCGCAGGAAGAGGAAGAGGACGAGGAACGCCAGCATGCCCCCGAACACCAGGGCCTGCACGACGTTGTTGATGGAGTCGGAGATGAACCCCGCCTGCGAGTAGGCGATGTCCACGGTGATCTCGGGAAACTCGAGCGCCAGGATCGCGAGCGCCTCCTCGATCTGGTCGGCAACCGCCACGGTGTTGGCCCCGGACTCCTTGTATACCAGCAGGCCCACGGCCTCCGCGCCATTGTAGCGTGCGATGGACTCCCGGTCGGCGAAGCCGTCCACCACTCGCGCCACATCGCTCAGCCGCACCTGCCGGTATCCGCCCTCGCCCTCCTGTTGCGCGCCCGCCTCCGTCAGCTGGCGTCCCACCACCACCTGCCCGATCTGGTCCACGGTCTGGAACTCGCCCAGGGTGCGGAGCGGGTAGCGATAGCGCCCGCGCAGGATGGATCCTCCCGGGGCGGAGAAGTTGGCCCGGGCCAGCGCGACCGCCACTTCCTCCATCTCGAGCCCGTACGAGAGGAGCAGGTCGGGCTCCACCTCCACCTGGATCTCGCGGTCCAGCCCGCCCGTGACCGCCGCCTGCGCCACCCCGTCGAGCTGCTCGAGCCGCCGCCGGAAGACCGTCTCGACGAAGTCCTTGGTCGCCCAGAGGTCCGCGCCCCCGGCCACCGAAAGAACCATGATGGGCTCGGATTCGGGATCGATGCGCAGGATGCGCGGCCGATCCGAGGTCTCGGGAAGCATTTCGCGGATGTTGTCGATGCGCTCGCGCACGTTGAGCATGGCGAAGTCCATGTCCGTGCCCCAGGCAAAGCGCAGCGTCACCAGGCTGACGCCGTCGCGCGACACCGACGTCACCTTTTCGACCCCCGGCACCGCCGCTCCCTGGGCTTCCACGCGCTCGGTGATGAGGCGCTCCACCTCGGCCGGCGCCACATCGGGATAGGTCGTGTAGACCACCAGGCGCGGGTAGCTGACGTCGGGCAGCAGGTCGATCGGCAGCCGCAGGAACGAAATGATTCCCAGAAGGGAGATGGCCAGGAAGAGCATGGCCACGGCGACGGGCCGTCGCGTCGAGATGCGGGGGATCGACATGCGTCAGGGAAGCGGGGAGCCGCCGTCGAGCGGACCGCCGACGACCTGCTCCAGCGCGATCCGCGCGGCGATGAAATCGTAGAGGGCGCCGATGGCGGTCCTCCGCTCGATGGTCGCGTCCTCGATCGCGCCCTGCAGTTCGGAGAAAGTGCGTGACGTGAGGCGATACTCTTCGCGCGCGAGCCTCAGGCGCTCCTCCGCGATCTCGCTCGATCGTTCCGCCAGGCGGTAGCTTTCATAAGCTCCACGCAGGTCGATGAGGCGGGAGCGCACGTCCCGTTCGGCCTCCATGCGGGTCTGGCGTACCCGCTCCTGCGCGTTCGCCAGCTGGACCTGGGCCTCGGCGATGCTGCGCTCGGTGGAAAAGCCCGTGAAGACGGGCAGGGACAGATTCAAGCTCGCGCTGGCGTAGCGGGAATCGTTCGAGAAGGGTTTGAAGGCCGCCGCGTATTCCTGACCGTACCCACTCTGGTAGAAGGCCGTGCTCAGACTGAGCGTCGGCCAGCGCGTGCTGCGTACGGCGCTCAACGACGCGCGTCCCACATCCACTTCCGCGCGGGTCTGCTGGAGGCGGGGACTCCGTTCCAGCGCCCGGCTGATGAGCGCGACTTCGTCCAGGGCCACCGGGTCGAATGGCTCCGGGGGAGTTCCAAGAGTCGTGAACTCGCCCAGGTCGGGCACGGCGATCTCCGCACGCAGGCCGAGGAGAGCCTTGTCGTGCTCGTTCTCCGCCTCGCGAACCGCTCGCTCCTGCTGCTGTACCTCCAGCTCCGCGGCCAGCACGTCGACACGTGTGCCGATCGCGAGCTCGAAGAGCCTTCGGGTACTCTCCAGATCCAGCCGCTTGCCCTCGAGAATCGCCAGTTCCAGCTCCAGCAGGTCGGACTGCCGGAGGGTCTGGTAGAAGCTGTTCGCGACGCGCGCATAGGTATCGGTCAACTCCGCCTCGACTCCGCGCTCCCGTGCGACTCCGCGGGCACGCTCGGCTCCCCGCTGGTGGAGGCGGCTACCGCCCTCGAACAGGCTGACGCCGGCGGATATGCTCTGGCCCGACGAGGAAGCGGTCACCCACTCCACGTTGGGGTTGGCGATGGGGTTGCCGAAGAAATCCTCCGCCTGCAGCCGCCGGTTGAGGTTGACGCTGGTGCTCAGACTCAGGGAGAGGTTCGGGAGGAAGGCGCCCCAAGCCGCGCGCATGCCCGCCGGCGTGAGTTCCAGGTCGTTCATGGCCTGGCGTAGAACAGGGTTGTTCAGCCTCGCCAGCTCCAGGGCTTCCTCGAGAGACAGGACGCGCGGCGCCTGGGCCTTCAGGGGCGCTACAGCGAGCAATACGGCGAAGACGCATCCCGTGCCGATGCCCGGGAACCTCTTTCTCGAACACGTCGCGGACGGCCAGCGCGGACGTGTGGGCGAGCGCCGTGGACTCCGCCCGCTGAGCCGACGCCGCCAGCGCCCGCAAAGCCGCGCCCCCCGGGGGCTCATCGTCCGGATCCGGTGGAGGTCTCTCCCTCGGCGGCGGGTACGTCTCCCTCGGCGAGCTGGATCGCGGCGTCGTGCCCGAGAAAATGGTGCCCGTCGACGAGCACGATCTCCCCGGGATCCACCATCGAGGTCTCCGGATTCTCCACGATCTCGACCAGCTGGTCGTTCTCGAGACCGGTGGTGACGTAGCGCCACTCGGTGCGGCCGATTTCCCCCTCCTCTTCGTTGAAGACGAAGAGCATGGTGCGCCGATCGCGTTCCAGCACCGCCGAACGCGGGACCAGAATGCGCTCGGTGAAGTGCTGCGCGTCCAGCGATACGCTCGCGTACATCCCGGGTTTGATCCTGCCGCCGGGGTTCGACAGCAGCACGGTCACTCGTGCCGAGCGGCTCTCGAGGTCGATGACCGGGTTGATGGTCTCCACCCGTCCGGCGAAGGTCTCGTCCGGGAACGCGGCCAGCGTCATGGTGGCGCGCCGCCCTTCCTCCAGGCGTCCGATCTCCCCCTCGAGCACCTGGACTTCGACCTTGATGGGATCCAGCTCCACGATGGTGACCAGCTCGTCGCCCTGGGCCACGAACTGACCCGGCACGACCCGCAGGTCGGCGACGCGTCCCGCGAAGGGTGCGCTGATGCGCGTCCACGAGAGTTCCAGTTCAGCCTCGCGCACGCCCACCATGGCCTCGTCGAACCCGCTCCGCGACCGGGCTACGCGCGCCCTCTCCTCCCGCACCCGGGGATCAGCGATTTCGTCGTCGAAGAGCACGATTTGTTCGTAATCGGCCTGGGCCATGGTGAGGTTGCTGGTGGCCCTTGCGAGCGCCAGCGCATACTCGGTGGTGTCGATCTGGACGAGGAACGCATCGGAGCCGACCGGGTCGTTTTCGCGCACCACCACGTCCCGCACCTGGCCGGAGACACGGGCCAGGAGGGTGGCGCGCCGGAAGGCCGCCGCACGCCCGGACGCCGTTATCCTGATCCACAGCGTATCGCGCAGGACGCGTGCTCCCGAAACCGGCTGGGCGCGCCGGGCGAAGCTGGCCAGCGAAGCCTCCGGAACTTCGAGCGAAGTGGCTTCGGTGGAGGGTGCGGCTTCCTCCTCGACGGGAGCCGGGCGCAGCCTCAGGTAGATTCCGCCGCCGAGCAGAACCGCGATGATCACGACGGTCGTCACTCCCAGCGTCGTCTTCGAAAAGCTCATGGGCCGAATTCCTTCAAGTCGCTGGCGTTCGGGTGGGTTCCCTGAATGATGCGACGTGCCGCCAGGCGCATCGCAAATTCCCGCAGTAAACTCAACGCGCAGGCCTTATACATTTAACGTGCAGATCCCGTGCCATTGGGACGCGCAGATCCCGTGCCATTGGGACGCGCAGATCCCATGCCATTGGGACGCGCAGATCCCATGCCATTGGGACGCGCAGATCCCATGCCATTAGGACGCGCAGATCCCATGCAAGGGTTGCTGATCGAGGTCCCGAGAGCAAGGTTGCGCGAAGGCGCGTGCGCGGCCATGGCGGTACGGGACGCCTTCCTTGCTCTCCACTGCCGCGCCGTCTAGTATTGCTCTCTTTCCCGGTCGACCATTCAGCCGGTCGGCGGGTCGGCCAAGGAATCGAGGCGCCTTCTTTTCCATGCTCCCACCTCCCAAAGAGATCGAGCGCAGGATTCTGGACTACATCGAGTCCTACCTGCGCCGGAATACCTACCAGCCCTCCGTTCGCGAGATCGGGGCCAGGTTCGGCATCAAGAGCACCAAAACGGTCTCCGAGCATCTCAAGGCGCTGGCCGCCAAGGGATATCTGGAGCGCGACTCCTCCCGATCGCGGGGCGCGCGCATCGTTGGTCTCGATCTGAACGCCGAGACGCTATCGGTGCCCTGCTATTCGCAAGTTCCCTACCGGCAAAGCGAAGAAGAGGCGCCGGATTCCTACGCCGTCGATCGCCGGCTGGTGGGCACGGCGGGATCGTTTTTCGTCAGGGTCTCGCGTGACGACGTGCGCGGATTGGGATACGAAGACGGCGATCTCCTGCTGGTTCAACCCGCCCTCGCCCACGAAATCCGAGACGGCGACATCTTGGCGGTGCATCTGGCGGACGGGGCCGGATTCTACCTCTATTCCCAGGGCGACGCCGTCCTGCAGCCTGGATCCGCGGACGCCCCCGAGATTTCCGTGACTCGGCTTGAGGACGTGGCCGTGGCCGGCAGAGTAGTGGCGTTCTTGCGGCATCTGGGAGGCGGTCCGAGGCCCGGGGATGCCCTTCCCGGACGCCGCTGGCGCCGCACCTCCCGGCGCATCGTCGATGCCCGCGAGGGACGCGGGAGGCGTGACCGGCAGCACCGCTAGCCCTTCCCGGGATTCCCGGGAGGCGAGCGCTTCCCGGCCCGGAGATCGCAGCTTCATGGCCCGCGCCCTGGAGATGGCGAGGCTCGCGGAAGCCCGTTCCGAAGTTCCAGTGGGAGCCGTGCTGGTGCTGGACGGCCGCATCGTGGCCGAGGGACACAACCGGACGCGCACCGACGCCGATCCCACCGCGCACGCCGAAGTCGTGGTGTTGCGAGCTGCCGCCCGCAGGCTCGGGATCAGGATTCTTCCGGGCGCCACCCTCTTTGTCACCCTCGAGCCCTGCGCACAGTGCGCCGGAGCGATCGTGTTGGCGCGGGTTCGCCGCCTGGTCTTCGGGGCCCGCGACCCCAAGGCGGGGATGGCGGGCAGTCTGGAGAACCTGGTCCAGGATCCGCGTCTGAATCACTCGGTGGAGCTCAGGGCGGGCGTGATGGCGGAGCCCGCCGGTGAACTGCTGCGGTCGTTCTTCAGGGCGCGCCGCTAGCGGGGACGGGCTGCACGGAGGCCGCTCGCCGCTCGCCGCAAGAGCTTCAGTCGCGGGCGCGGACGCAGCACAGCAGGTCACCCCTCGGACCCTTGCCATGCCGGCCGCGCGGGCCACTGCTATCCGGTCGCCTCCGCCTCGGTCGATGTTCCCCAGAAGCGCAAGACGCCCCAGAGCACGACCACCCCAAGCACGAGCGCCAGCCAGGGGGGCAGGCCGTACGCGGTCCCGACGTTGCCGACCGCCATTCCGACGAAGGCGACCAGCAGGGCGTAGGGCAGCTGTGTGCGCACGTGATCTACGTGGTCGCAGCCGGATGCGGTCGAAGACAGCACCGTGGTGTCCGAGATGGGCGAGCAGTGGTCCCCGAATATGGCGCCCGCCAGCACCGCCGCGGTCGCGCCCAGCAGGATCGCCTGGCCCGCGCCCCCGTCGAAGCCGACGCCGCCTCCGAGCGAGATGGTGAGGGGGATGACCAGCGGAATCAGGATGGCCATGGTGGCCCAGGATGTCCCGGTCGCGAAGGCCATCGCCGCCGCCGTGACGAAAACCAGCAGCGGTATGAGCTCGAAGGGGATGGCGTCGCCGAGGATCTGTGTGAGGAAGGCGGCGGTCCCGATTTCCCCGGTGATCGCCCCGAGCGACCACGCCATGACCAGCACCAGCATGGCGATCATCATCGCCTTCATGCCCGCGACCAGAGCGGAGAGGGCCTCCTGCAGGGTGAGGATGCGCTGCGCCAGCGAGAGCGCGATCGCAACAATGCACCCGCCGAGCGAGCCCCACAGAAGAGTGGCGTACGGGTCTGCCTCGCCCAGCACGTCCATCAGGGATGCGCCCGGGCCGGTCACTGCGCTGCCCGACACGTACAGTCCGATCAACACCGTGAACACGACGGTGACCACCGGAAGGGCCGCATTCCACCAGCGCCTCGGTGCCCCCTCGGCCGGCTCCAGCAGCGAGTTGGCGGTGTCGGTGACCGGCGTCGACCCGGGCCGGGTCAGTCCATCTCCCCGGGCGGCGCGGCGCTCCGCGATGGCCATCTCGCCCAGGTCGCGGTTGGTGTAGCACACGAGCCCCACGAAGACCAGAGCCAACAGAGGGTAGAAGAGATACGGGATGGTGGTAAGGAACACCGTGAAGGCACTTGAGGAGGCGAGCGACGCGGCCAACTCCGGGTTTGTGGCCGCGTTCTGCTCGGCCGCGAGCTGCAACCCCTGATCGATCAGTGATATTTCATAACCCACCCAGGTCGAGACCGGGACGATCGCCGCCACGGGAGCCGCGGTGGAGTCGACCAGGTACGCCAGCTTCTCGCGGGAAATGCGCAACCGGTCGGTAATGGGCCTCATGGTCGTGCCCACGATCAGCGTATTGGCGTAGTCGTCGAAGAAGATGCAGAGCCCGGCGAGCCACGTGGCCAGCTTCCCGCGGCGCGGCGAGGTGGCGACCGGCGACACCGCCTCCACGATTCCCAGCGTGCCCCCGTTGCGGGCGATGATCCCCACCATCCCCCCGATCAGCAGCGAAAACACCACGATCTGGGTCTGCCCCGAGTCGTCGGCGAGCGCCGGCACAATGAAGGTGTCCACGGTGCGCCAGGTGGCCGCCAGCGGGTTGAACCCAGCCACTGCCAGCGCCCCCAGCCACACGCCCGCGAAGAGCGCGGCCAGCACCTCGCGGAAGATCAGCGCGAGCAGGATCGCCACCAGCGGCGGCACGATGGAGTACCAGGCGGGGGCGTAGTGGGGCCGCACGGTCTCGGTCGCCTCGCCGACCCGCACCTCGAGGGGCAGCGCCGCGCTCGATTCCACGGCCAGCTCGGGGACCACCAGCGACTGGTTGGCGTCAACGGTGCCCGCCCGGAGCAGCGTGCCGCCGGCGGTCCTCACCTCGAACCAGCTCGACTCGCCGGGTGCGCCCGCCAGCGTGAGCGAGAAGGGCAACCCTCCCATGACCACGGCCGGATGCTCCTCGACGCCCTGCGCCGCGAGAGGGCCGGAGGCGAGGGTCAGAGCGGTGGAGACGAGCATCAGAGCGTGCCATGTGCGCCGCATCGAAAGTCCTCGACAGGGTTGCGAGATGAAGGAATCCGGGCGTCCGGGGGTCCGCGCCGTCGAGGGATGATGCGCGGCCGGGGCTTGTTCTGTAAAGGATCTGGCGCCTAACTTCCGTCGCCCTGGTTTCAGGGATGGGTACGCGCGCCCGCCATGTCGAGGCGGGAACCCACCCTCACCGCCGGTGACCATGCCCGACCAGTTCCGCATCCCGATCATGCGAGAAGATGCCGTGGGACGAGCGATCGCCCGCATGGCCCGCGAGATTCTGGAGCGCAACGAGGGAACCGACCGTCTCGCCCTCATGGGGATCCACCGGCGGGGAGTCCAGATCGCCCGCCTCCTGCAGGGCGAGATCGAGCGAGCGGCCCGGGTCCGCGTCCCCTGCGGCTCCATCGACATCACCCTCTACCGCGATGACCTCATGGCGATCGGCCCGAGGCCGGTCATCGGCGAGTCGAAGCTTCCGGCGGGGGGCATCGACAACCGTGCGGTGGTTGTCGTGGACGACGTCATCTTCACGGGGCGCACCGCCCGCGCGGCCATGAACGAGCTGATGGACTGGGGACGCGCCTCGCGCATCTACTACTGCGCCCTGGTCGACCGGGCCGGACGCGAGCTGCCCATCCAGCCCGACATCGTGGGCCGGGCGGTGACGGTTCTGCCACACCAGCGCGTGGATGTTCTGGTGCCCGAGATCGACGGGGCGCTCGGCGTGGACATCGTGACGACTGCGCCGGAGGCTGCGTGAGCCATTCCGCCGCTCCCGCTCCGGGGCTGGGAAAGGATCTCGTCGGCATCGAACATCTCGGCGCCCGGCAGATCACCAGCATCCTCGACACCGCGGAGCCCTTCAAGGAGATCTCCGAGCGGCGCATCAAGAAGGTCCCCACGCTGCGCGGCATAACCATCGTCAACCTCTTCTTCGAGGCCTCCACCCGCACGCGCATCTCCTTCGAGTTCGCCGAGAAGCGTCTGGCGGCCGACACCGTCAACATCGGCGCGAGCCGTTCCGCGGTGGCCAAGGGAGAGACGCTGGTGGACACGGCCCGCAACCTGGAGGCCATGCGCATCGACATGGTGGTTATGCGGCACTGGGCGTCCGGCGCGGCCCAGTTCCTCGCCGAGCGCATCCCTTCGAACGTGATCAACGCGGGGGATGGTGCCCACGAACACCCCACCCAGGCGCTCCTGGACATGCTCACCCTGCGTGACCATCTGGGCGGCATCGCGGGCAGGCGGGTGTGCATCGTGGGGGATGTGCGCCACTCCCGGGTGGCCCGCTCCAACATCTTCGGGCTCCTCAAACTGGGCGCGGAAGTCGCCGTGTGCGGCCCCCCCACCCTCATTCCGCCGCACATGCGCGAACTCGGGGTGCGAGTCTTCCACCGGGTGGAGGCGGCGATCGAGTGGGCCCACGCCCTGAATGTGCTGCGCCTTCAGCTCGAGCGCATGGAAGCCGGCTTCGTCCCCAGCCTGCGCGAGTACAACCGCATCTACGGGGTTTCCCGGGCGCGCCTGGCCGCGGCCCCCGAGCCGCTCCTCATCCTCCACCCCGGCCCCATGAACCGGGGGGTGGAGATCGACAGCGATGTGGCCGACGGGCCTCACTCGGTGATCCTGCAGCAGGTCACCAACGGGGTCGCGGTGCGCATGGCCGTACTCTACCTGCTGGCGGGGGGGCGGCCCGAGAAGGCGGAGACGGCCAAGGCGGAGGAGGTGGCATGAGCACGCGCCCCCTCTGGATTCGTGGAGGACGGATCATTGACCCGGCCGCCGGCCTGGACGCCACCGGCGACCTGCTGCTGATCGATGGACGGGTCGCCGAGTGCGGGGGGAGGGTGGCCGCCCCCGACGAGGCGGAGGTCGTGGAGGCGGCCGGCCTGGTGGTCGCGCCCGGCCTCATCGACGTGCATGTGCACCTGCGCGAGCCGGGCGGGGAGCACAAGGAGACCATCGCCACCGGTGCGCGAGCCGCGGCGGCCGGCGGGTTCACCTCCGTGTGCGCCATGCCGAACACCAGCCCGCCTATCGACGCCCCGGCCTCGGTGGGCTTCGTGGTGGCGGAAGGGAAGCGGGCGGGACGCGCGCGCGTCTACCCGCTGGGGGCCATCTCGGTCGGACTGGAAGGACGCAGGCTTGCCGAGATCGGGGAGATGGTGGCGGCGGGCGCGGTCGGCATCACCGACGACGGCCACCCGGTCATGGACTCCGGCCTGATGCGCCTCGCCCTCGAGTACGCGCTCCCGTTCGGCATCCCGGTCGCCGACCACCCCGAGGACCTGGGGCTCTCCCGCGATGGCAGCATGAACGAGGGACTCGTGTCCGCGCGTCTCGGCCTGGTGGGCAAGCCCAACGCCTCCGAGGACATCCACATCGTGCGCGACCTCCTGCTGGCCGAGCTCGCCGGCGGCCGCATCCACCTCCAGCACGTCTCGACCGCCTGGGGCGTGGAGGCCATCCGGCAGGCGAAGGCGCGCGGCGTGCGCGCCACCGCGGAGGCCTCCCCGCACCACCTCGTCCTCACCGAGGCGGCGGTCGAAGGGTACCGCACCGACGCCAAGATGAACCCGCCGCTGCGCACCGCCGCGGACGTGGCCGCCGTGCGAGAGGGCCTGCGCGACGGCACCCTGGACGTGATCGCGACCGACCACGCCCCCCACCACTACGACGAAAAGGAAGCCGCCTTCGACGACGCTCCCTTCGGCATCGTGGGGCTGGAGACCGCGGTCGGGCTCGTTCTCACCCACTTGGTCGGCGAAGGGGTGATCGACCTGCCCACCGCCATCAAGCGCATGAGCACGGCCCCCGCCCGCGCCTTCAACCTGCCGGGCGGGACCCTGGCCCCGGGGAGCGTGGCCGACGTGACCCTGATCAACACGGCCCGCCCCTGGTCCGTGGACCCGACCCGTTTCTTCTCAAAGAGCCGCAACACGCCCTTCGCGGGCTTCGAACTGGTCGGGAAGGCGCTGATGACGATCGTCGGCGGAAGGGTCGTCTGGAAGGAAGAGGGAGGCGGGCAAGAAGCTCGCAGTGCGCACAGCCAACCCGACTAAACCTCGGCTCATGCCCTGTCCCGCGGGCACTGCGGGCCCTGCCAGGGTTCCCCCCTACCGCGCTCCGTCCAGCGCGAACGTCCAAACGCGCGGGCGACTTCTTCCCGTCGCCAGTCCGGCGGCGACCGCCACGTACTGCCGTCCACCCGCGGAGTAGGTGACAGGGGAGGCGGGGCGACCGTCCAGTTCGGCCCCCCAGAGTTCCCGTCCGGTGCGGGCGTCGAGCGCGACCAGCCGTGAGCCGGTGCCCCAGAAGACCAGGCCGCCGGCGGTGGACACTGTTCCGCCGTGACGCCCCTCTGCCGGCACGCGCCAGACTTCCCGGTTTTCGGCCGGATCCCAGGCCAGAAGCAGGTTCGCGGGGCCCTTGAGCGGTGGCCGCTCGGGGCGGGGACCGGCGTCCGCGCCGCGCACGGTCCCGGTGTTCCAGATGCCCGCGGTATACTCGAAGCCCTGCTCCTTCTCGTAGAAGGAGATGTTGTTGGTGGCGGGCAGATAGACGAGGCCCGTCCCCGGATTCCACGACATCGGGTTCCAGTTGTGCGCGCCACTCGGGCCCGGCGACAGGTAGACCGGGCGGCCGTTCATCCCGTATCGCGCCTCTGGAGTCTCGACCGGGCGGCCCGTCTCCGGATCGACGCCGGTGGCCCAGGTGAGGTCGTCGGCGAAGGCCTCGGCGGAAATGAGTTCGCCGGTATGCCGGTCGACGACGTAGAAAAAGCCGTTCTTCGGAGCCTGGACGATGACCTCGCGCTCGCGGCCGTCGATGGCGATATCCAGCAGCATGAGCGGCTGGGTCGCGGTGTAGTCCCAGTCGTCGCCCGGGGTCGTCTGATAGTGCCAGCGGATGGCGCCGTCCGAGGGGTCGAGGGCGAGAATCGAGGAGAGGTAGAGGTTGTCGCCGCCGCCGGGGCTGCGATTGTCGCGATTCCAGGGCGCTCCGTTGCCGGTCCCGATGTACAGGAGGCCGGCCTCGGGGTCGGCGGCCATCCCGTCCCATACGGTTCCGCCTCCGCCGGCGACCCACCACTCGCCGGTCCAGGTCTGGGCCGCGGCGCGCATCGCGTCGCTCTCGAACCCGAGCGCCGGGTTGCCGGGGACGGTGTAGGTACGCCACACCTGCTCTCCGGTGTCGACATCGTAAGCGGTGACGTAGCCGCGCACGCCGTACTCGGCGCCCCCGTTGCCGATGACCACGGTGTTGCCGACGACCCGCGGCGCGCCGGTGATCGTGTAGTCCGACCCGGCGGGGGTAGTCTGCGTGGACCACGCCAGCGACCCATCGGCCCTGTTCAGGGCGACCAGCCGCCCGTCCAGCAGCCCCGCGATGACCTTGTCGCCGTGCAGCGCCGCGCCCCGGTTGACGTCGCCGCAACAGGCCCTCGGGCCGCCGCGCTCCGCGACCGGAATGGCGGGGTCCCAGCGCCAGATCTCCGCGCCGGTGGCGGCGTCCAGGGCGAAGACGAAGCTGAGCGGGCCGGTGCCGTAGAGGATACCGTCGGCGACCAGGGGCGTGGTTTCGATCCGCGCCCCGGTCTTCGGAATCTCCCAACTCCATGCAACACCGAGCCGCGCAACGTTACCGGCGTCGATCTGGTCGAGCGGGCTGTAGCGGGTTTCGGCGGCGTCTCCTCCGTAATGGCTCCACTCGTCATGCTGCGCGACGGTGCAGGTCGCGAAGAGGAGAGAGAGGACGATGCACGCGGCCGGAGAGAAGATGCGGGCGACGTAAGGGAGAGCGAGTACGGTGTGGTCCTGCGGGGTCGGCGAGGTCGTCATGGCGCGCTCCGGGCCCGGTCGGCGACGTTGGTGGCCGTGGGCGGGGTGCGGCTCCAATCGCCGATAACACATGCACGGACAAGCTTGGGCGAGCGAAGGCGATGGGGCAAGAAAGCCCGGGGGCGCGCCCGACTTGGCGCGAAGTCAGCCTACCTGATGTTAGCCCAGGGAGTTCACCCGGCGGGCCAGCGCGCTCTTCATGCGGGCGACAGCGTTGGGATGCAGCAGGCGGGAGGTGCCGGCGCGGTCCAGCAGCAACTGCGCCTCGCGAAAACGGGCCTGGGCTGTCTTCGCGTCGGTGGCTTCGCGCGCCTTCTTGAGAGCGGTGCGCAGCCGGGAACGCTTCGCGCGGTTGCGGGCATTCTGCTCCCGGCTCTTGTTCATCCGTTTGATCGCGCTCTTGATGTTCGGCATCCTGCTCCTCGGTGTCGTCCGGCCCTACTTCGGCAAGCTGCGGAGGATACCCAATTCCGCCACGGGAATCAACCGGGGCGGGTGGGTGGACATCCCCAGGGGCCACCGGGTAGCGGAGGGGTGCGGCCGCGGGTAGCTTCCGTGTCAAATGGATATTCTCCTGCTGATTGCGGTTCTTCTCTTCTCGATCGTCGTGCACGAGGTCGCGCACGCCTGGGTCGCGCTTCGCGAGGGCGACGACACAGCCTACGCGCTCGGGCGCATCACCCTCAACCCGCTGTCGCACATCGATCCGATCGGCTCGGTGCTGGTTCCGCTCGCCCTCTACTTCTTGAACGCCGGGTTCCTCTTCGGCTGGGCGAAGCCGGTGCCCGTCAATCCGCGCAAGTTCCACAACTACCGGCGGGGCGACATCCGCGTGTCGCTGGCCGGCATCGTCGCCAATCTGATCCTGGCGGCGGGGTTCACCCTGTTCGCCGGCTTCCTGGTCAAGATCGAGCAGCTGACCGGAGGCGCCCTCGCCGGGCCCATGGACGTCGCGATGCGCGCGGCGGAACTGGGCATTCTGATCAACCTGGTGCTCGCCTTCTTCAACCTGGTGCCCATCCCTCCCCTCGATGGTTCGCACGTCTTCTACCACCTGCTTCCACCGCGCCTGGGGGTGGCGTATCGGCGGCTGGGACGCTACGGCATGCTCGTCCTGATCGCGTTCTTCATTCTCCTGCCGGGTCCCTTCTTCTCCATCGTGCTCGGACCGGTCCGCTTTCTCATGGGAGCGGCTCAGGGTTTCATCGATCTGTGGCTCTGAAGCTCTTCGATGCCGGCTCCGGAGAGGGGCGGGAGCTGTTCCTGGTCGCTCTCGAGCGCTTTCAGGGCCCGCTCGACCTGCTGCTCCACCTCATCCGGCAGCAGGACATCGACATCTTCGACATCCCCATCGCCACCATCACCAACCAGTTTCTGAAGGCCGTCGGCGGGATCGGGGCGGAAGACCTGGAGGGCGCCGGAGAGTTCGTCGAGATGGCCGCGATCCTGATCGGTATCAAGGCGCGCATGCTGCTTCCGCATCGGAGGGAGGAGGAAGACAAAGATCCGCGCGCCGAGCTGGTGCGGCGTCTGCTCGAATACGAGCAGGTGCGCGAGATTTCGTCCCGGCTGGCGGTCATGGAGGCCCGCAGAATGCGTCGCTGGGCGAAGGGCTACGTTCCGCCGCGGCCACGTCCCGCGCCACGTGACACGCCGCTCGCCACCACCTGGGCCGAGGTCTACAAGGCCGCGCTCAGCGTCGAACTCCCCCGGCCGCGTGCCCCCCGGTGCGTGCCCACTCGTCTGGTCTCGCTCGAGGACAAGATCGCCCTCATCCGGGAACGGCTGCGAGCCGTGGCCCGCATCGAATTCTCCCGGCTGATCGGTTCGTGGAGCGAACGGATGCACGGGGTCATGACGTTGCTGGCCGGGCTCGAGCTCGCCCGCCGCCGCCAGGTCTTCCTGCGCCAGACGCGGCCTTTCGCCGAGCTCTGGCTGTACCGGCGTGCCCCCTCCGCCGTCGAATCCGAGACCGCCAGCGGAGAAGCCGCGTGAATCCCGCGCAGATCGTCGAAGCCATCCTCTTCTCAAGCGATGCCCCGCTCTCCGCGGAGGAGATCGCGAGGGCGGACGAGGGGATCGACGAAGATGTGATCGCCGAGGCCATCGCCGCGCTCAAGCGCGAATACGACGACGGTGGGCGTGCATTTCAGCTGGTCGAAATCGCTGGCGGGCATCAGCTGCTGACCCGTCCCGAGTTTGCCCCCTACCTGGAGCGCTTCGACACGGTTCCTCGCCCGGCGCGGCTCTCGAGGCCCGCGCTCGAGACGCTGGGCATCATCGCCTATCGCCAGCCGGTGGGACGCATCGAGATGGAGTACATCCGGGGCGTGAACTGCGCCGGCGTGATCCGCACTCTTCTCGACCGCGAGCTGATCGAAGTCACCGGCCGCGGCGCGGGGATCGGAAGACCGCTCCTGTACGGGACGACCGGGCACTTTCTCGAACACTTCGGCCTGCGGTCGCTGGAAGAACTGCCGCGTCCGGCGGAGCTACCGGTGGTGCTGCGGGAGCCGGAGCCGCTCGGGGTCGAGTCGTCGGCCGAGGAATGAGCGGCTGGGGAACGAGACGGGCCTCGAGCGCTTCCGGCCGGCCCGATTCGGGCGAGCGCCTGCAGAAGTTCATCGCGCGCGCGGGCATCGCTTCCCGGCGGCGAGCCGAGAAGCTGATCGTCGCGGGGCGGGTACGGGTCAACGGCCGGCCGGCCACCGTGCTCGGAACGCGCGTTCGTCCGGGACTGGACGAAGTGCTCGTCGATGGCGCCTTGGTACGACCGGGGCCGACCCGCTGGGTGATGCTGAACAAGCCTCCGGGCTTCCTCACCACCCGCCACGACGACCGCGGGCGCAGGACCGTCTACGACCTGCTCCCCGAGTCGCTGCGCGGGCTCGTCCACGTGGGTCGGCTGGACCGGGCCACCGAGGGGTTGCTGCTCCTCACCAACGACGGGGAAGCGGTCCACTTTCTCACGCATCCCAGCCGCCGGGTCGAGCGTGAGTACCGGGCGTGGGTGGTGGGAAGACCGTCGCGCCGCGTGCTCGCGCGCCTGGTGTCCGGGGTGGAGCTGGATGACGGCCGCGCCCGTGCCGTCCGGGCGCGCATTCTGGGACACGCCCCGCCCACGGCCACGCTGCAACTGGTCCTGACGGAGGGACGCAAGCGCGAGGTGCGCCGCATGTGCGGCGCCATCGGCCATCCGGTGCGCCGGCTGGAGCGGGTGCGCTTCGGCCCGATCCGGCTCGCCGGCGTCGCTCGCGGGGCGTGGCGGGAGCTGACCGAGGCCGAGGTGGTGTCTCTCCGCGAGCTGCGCGCGCCCGGCGCCTAGCCCGGTCGCCTCGGAGGCGCTACCAGCCCTCCGCCCCCAGCAGCGGTACGAACTCGCAACGCATCAGCCCCTCCGCGGTGGTCCCGGCGCGCGTGCGTCGGACGCGCACCAGATTCTGCGCCCGGCGCGATCCGACCGGTATGACCATCCGTCCGCCGTCCACAGAGAGCTGCTCCAGCAGCGAGGGTGGGGCGGCCGGAGCGGCCGCCGTCACCAGAATCGCGTCGAAGGGCGCTTCCTCGGGCCACCCCAGGGTGCCGTCATCCACGCGCAGGCGCACGTTTTCGCACCCTGCGTCCCGCAGCAACGCCTGCGCTTCGGCGGCCAGCCGGGGGAGGCGCTCGACGGTGAAGACGTCTCCTGCGAGCCGCGAGAGGACCGCCGTCTGATAGCCGCTGCCGGTGCCGATTTCGAGCACGCGCTCGCCGGGCGACAGGCCCAGGGCCTCGGTCATGGCGGCCACCATGTAGGGCTGCGACATGGTCTGTCCGTCCGACAGCGGGAGGGCGCGGTCATCGTAGGCCCTCGCGCGCTGCTCCTCGGGCAGGAAGTGCTCGCGGGGCACCTTGCCCATGACCGTGAGCACCGCCTCATCGAGGATGTGCCTGCGCCGCAGCTGGCGCGCGACCATCCTGGCCCTTTGGGCGGCATGCCCTTCCGGCCCGGTTTCCCTTGAAAACATGCCCGGCGGATCCTGCTTGGAGTCTCCATCGCGGCTTCTTTCACTACCGCGACAACCAGTAACTCAGCTTAACCATGAAGACGTTGTCGGGCACAACGCCGAAGAGGTCCCCGAGATCGGAGTCGAAATCGAACTGTCCTGTATCCGTACTGTGGTTCCGGCCCTGCGACCAGACCAGGAAGAGCACCGAGCCCGGCAGATACTCCCACCTCAGGACCGTGTTGGACCGAAACTGCCTGAAGCTGAAATCCGGATTTCCGAAGGACACCTGGCTCCCTCCCAGCTCGGCCAGGTAGCGGTTGTCCTCCGGGCGCACGGCCACAGTCTCGAAGCGGTCGGCGTAGTGCTCCGCACGCGGGTCGGCCACGCGCTTGAAGTTCCGGTAGCTGCCCGAGCCAACGAAGGGCTGGGCGTACACCTGCAGCGAGAGGTTGGGTGTAAAGGCGTAGTCCATGCGGGCGGTAAGCGCCGCCGTGGTCTGTTCGATGCGCGCGAACAGGTAGTTGGGGGCGCCGGTGTCGATGCGCCGCACCCATTGGCGGTCGTCGATGTTGCGGCTCAGCATGGCGCCGAGGCTGAAGGTGGCTCTTCCCGACGGCCGCACACTCAGCGTGGGCGCAAGGCCGACGGACCACGAATCGCTCTCGGGACGGACGTTGCCCCAGGAGTTGACGTTGACTCTGACCGGCTTGCGAGCGTCGCTGCCGAATCCCGCCCAGAAGTTGGTCTGGGGCTCGGTCCTGAAGAGCGGTCCGCCCCGCAGCAGGCCGTCGGAATGGGCCCCCAGCTCCTGGTTTACGCCCCCGTAGCCGTACCAGAAGTTCTGGAGTTGGAAGTTGACGTTGACGTTGCCTCCGGTCCCGGCGCGATCCCGATCGTAGTTCCAGACGTTCCAGGCGTTGAGATTGACGAACCAGTTCCGGAACGGGCCCTGAGGGGTGGAATTGTGATACCCGCCCCAAACCCAGTGCACGAGGTAGTCCGAGTCGCGCTGGTAGCCCAGATCGTTCACCTCGAAGCCGGGCGTGCGCGTCTGAAACCCGGTGCCGGCCCGCCATGGACTCCCCGCGAACTTCATGACTCCGAAGTTGGCCGCGCCTCCTCCCAGGCTGGTGCGCCCGGCGTCGTAGCTCACGTGCCCCGCGTCGGGACGCTGGTAGTAACGGGCCGGCGAGCGCTGCGTCCGGGCGATGGCGTCCGCCGAGCCCTGCACGTACGATCCCAGAACGTATCCCGTGAGCTGCCAGGCGTCGCCCCCGAAGCGGTGTCTGAAATCGACGCCGCCGGTGTAGGCCGCCGACCTCAGTCCGAGGTCTTCGGCGACCTGGCCATCCCGATTGACCGTGGTGCCGATGAAGCCCACCGCCGAGCGGCCCTCGCCGAAGTCCTTCTGCAGCCTCAGGACGCCATAGTTGGAGAACGGCTCCACCGGTTTCTGGAACGGGTCGCCCTCGCCCGGAGCGACATCGGCGCGCTCCTCGCCAGTCATTGCGTGCAGCGCCCCGATCGACCAGCCGCCGGCCGTTTTTCCAGAGAGTTTCCACGCGCCCAGAATGGTGGTCTGATCGTCGGCGTCCGCATGGCCTCCCTCGGGATCCGCCCAGCCCTGGGGGGCGCGCCCGACCCTCCGCGAGTAGAACAGCGACTCGTTGGCTTCGTCTCCGTCACCCAGGGCGATGCCGAAGTTGAAGATGCCTGCTCCCTCGACGAAGAACGGCCTGCGCTCCGGGAAGAAGGTCTCGAAGGCGGTCAGGTTCACCCGGGCCGGGTCCGCCTCGACCTGCCCGAAGTCCGGGTTGATGGTAACGTCCAGGGTGATGTCGGAGGTCACGCCGTACTTGAGGTCGGCGCCGACCGTCCCCAGCACGTCGTTCGGCCGGTAGAAGGGATTGGCTTCGTCCCCGGGAGCGCGCTCGAGACGGGCCAGCGAATAGGGCAGGATCTCCAGCCGCCGCGGTGGATCGAGGTCCCTGAGCCCGCGCAGTTCTCCGAAGCGTGAAACGATGCCGCCATCGGCGCGGGTCGTCGGCGCCCACGCCGAGAGTTCCTCCCGGCGCGCGAGGTGCCGCATGAAGTTGATGCCCCAGGTCTGCTCCTCCCGGTCCCGGAAGCGCAGCTGGGAGTAGGGAATGCGGAACTCGGCGCTCCAGCCCCCGTCGTCGCGCGCGGTCGCGACGTCCCAGACCGCGTCCCATCCCATATCCTCGCCGGTGTCGTCGAACCGGTAGACGTCCTGCTTGACACCTGCCGGGTTCACCACGAACTGGAAGGCGGTGCGCCGGTCGAAGTAGGAGTCGATGACCACGCCCAGGAGATCCGAATACGACTGTTGGTCGCGCCGTGTCAGCTGCCCGGCGATTTCCGTCGGACTGGAGTCGTGTGCCCGCATGAACACGAACAGAGCCGTGGCGCCGTAGAGGACGCGCGCCTCACTGTGCTCGGTGGCGGGTTCGCCTTCGTCAGGCTCGAACTGGGTGAAGCGGGTCGCCACCGGAGCTGCTCCCCAGGCGGCCTCCTCCATCACGCCGTCGACCGAAATGTCCGCATCGGCAACGCGCGTCGCCGGGAGGATCGGAACATCGTCGCTGGTGCAGCATCCGGGCACGACCAGAGTACCACCCGCCGCGGCGCCCGGGCCCCGTTCCTGGCCCTGTGTCTCAGCACTCAGGCCGGCCAGCGCCAGCATCAGCCCGAGCATGCGCTTCATCCTTGTCCTCTTCATCATCGTCCCCTCCCCTCGTCAGTCAATCGCCTTTGCTCAGGTGCCCCGGCTTCCTGGCCGGTCGGCCTGTCTCGTTCGTCCGCCTGTCGGGTTTCCGACCCCCGGCGCTCCACGTCCCGCGCAAAGCGCAGAAGCAAGTCGTGCGGCAGTCGAGGTGTCGAGGTACTCGCCGGCGGAAGAACCGGCGCCTCGTACGACGCCGGGTTCCGGTCGGTTTCGCGCCCCTGGGGCGTGGCGGCCTCGGATCGGGGCTCTGTCGCCCCGGGAGGGCCGGGTCTAACTTGCTGCCCAAGTTCATGCAGCGGCCCGAGGAGGAGAGCACGTCATGAAGAGGAACACACAGCAGCGGGCACCTGGACGGTCCGCTGGAGCGCAGAGGCGCGTGAAGGCTTTTTCCCGGCCTGGAGGCGCGTTGCTCGCCGTCACCTTGTTCGCGGTCGTTTGGATCGGATTCGTGAACGACGCGCTCGCCCAGGCACCCGCCGTCCCCGCTCCCGATCAGCAGGTGGCGCTGGTGACCGGTTCCACCTCGGGACTTGGGCGGGAACTGGCGATCCGGCTCGGGGCCCGGGGCGATCACGTCATCGTGCACGGGCGCAACCAGGAG
Organism: Longimicrobiales bacterium; assembly: GCA_965225805.1. Lineage (GTDB taxonomy): Bacteria > Gemmatimonadota > Gemmatimonadetes > Longimicrobiales > Gaopeijiaceae > BD2-11. The sequence continues at coordinate 3,402,808 of OZ245327.1, read as the reverse complement.
CGCGGCGCGGAGGTGGTGGACGCCATCAACGCCGAGGGCCCGGGCAGTGCCCGCTTCTACCGCGCCGACCTGGCTTCCCTCGTGAAGGTGCGCCAGTTCGCCGAGACCGTGCTCGCCGACTACGACCGCCTCGACATCCTCATCAACAACGCCGGCTTCGGTTCGGCGCCGGACGAGCGGCTGCTCACCGAGGATGGCCACGAGTATCGCTTTCAGGTCAACTACCTCTCCACCTTCCTGCTCACCCACATGCTGATGCCGCGGCTGCTCGAGAGCGCGCCGTCACGCATCGTGAACGTGTCCTCCGGCGCGCAGACGCCCATTGACTTCGACGACGTCATGATCGAGAAGGACTTCAGCGGACGTCGCGCCTACGCCCAGAGCAAGCTTGCCCAGGTCATGTTCACGCTGGATCTGGCCGAGGAGCTGGAGGGGACCGGCATCGTGGTCGGCTCGCTGCACCCGGCGACGTACATGCCCACCGGAATGGTGAGGCGGGCGGGCGTGGAGCCGCGCTCGACCATCGACGAGGGCGCCGACGCCGTGATGCAGGTGGTGGATTCCGACGACTTCGAGAGCGGCCAGTACTTCAGCGGCCTCAACCCGACCAGGGGCAACGACCAGGCCTACGACCGGGAAGCGCGGGCGCAGCTCAAGCGGGTGAGCCAGGAGCTGACCGGGATTCGCTGCCGGATGGGGCGCTGCCGGTTCGTCGGCGGCTCGTAGGGCAGGGAAGCCCGGCCAGGGCCGGGCCGTCCAGCTAGAGCAGCGAGTCCAGGTAGAAGGCGATCCAGAACTCGCGGGCGGGTCCGTTGAGCCCGTAGGACACGTCGACCCGGATGAGGCCATCGAGTACGCTGCCTCCCACCCCGACGCCGAACAGAAGACCATCGTTGTCCAGCACGGGGCCTTGTGCGGGACTGTCGCCGTTTCCGTCCGGGTCCATCCCGCCGAGGGCGTCGTCGGGGCCGTAGTAGCCGCCGATGTGGTTGGCCCAGCCCGCGTCGGTGAAGACGCTCAGCGTGCCGATGTCGTATGTGCGCGCAACCTCCACCCGGCCGCGTCCGAACGACGGCCCCTGGAGCACCGACGGCGCGTGTCCGCGCAGGGTGCGCGTGCCGCCCAGGAACCAGGCGCGCTGGGCGGTCGCCTCGCCGAACGTGGTCCCGCCCGCCAGTTCGAGCCCCAGCCGCCACCGGCGCGGGACCAGCGGTATCGCTGTCCAGAGGGTGGCACTGGCGCGTCCGTATCCAGCCGGATCTCCCTCCCCGGCGGGCCATCTCCGGGCGGCATGGCCATAGAGTTCGAGACCCACCTGAGCGAGGTATGGGTCGCCGCCCCGCCAGGGTGACAGCCGCACTTCCGCCCCCACCTCATTGACTTCGTCCGCCGTCAGATTGGGCCGGAAGTCCCAGTTGTCGTTGAGCATGTGGAAGAAGGCGAAGCCTGTCTCCCGCTGCGCCGACGCCTGGCGCTCCGCGTAGGCCCTCACCTCGAACGACTGGCGGGCGACGGCCGGGGGACGCCAGGTCATGTCCGCGCCCATGGCTTGGTAGTACTCGCCCTCGTCGCGTCCCAGAAAGAAGGCGCTCAGCGAATTGCCATACCCGAAGTGCCCGGAGCGGGGACTGGTGGAGGCGAGGTCGCTGTACAGCCCGAGCTTCAACCTCCGCCGGATCGTCCCGCGCTCGATCTCGAAGCGCGCCTTCGGCTCGAGATCGGCGAGGCCAAGGAATGCGCTTGTGTTCAGGGTGTACGATCCGGCGAGAGCGGTCTCGAAGTTCAGTCCACCCGCCAGCCCCTCGACCCGGTTGTAGCGGACCAGTCCAGGACGGCCCCACCCCCAGTTGAGCGACCACGGTATGCCGGGCACATCGGGCACAGGGAGGTCGGCGAGGGTTTCGAAGTAGTCGCTGATCTGGTCGTCCGAGGGGAAGCCGGCAGCGTCATCCCAAATTGGAGGCGGAAGGTCGGGACTCGTCGCCACCAGACTCCGCTCCCGGGGGGCGATGATATACGCGTCCCGCTCCGCCGCGAAGTCGTCTTCCTCGGCACTCTCGTATTCGACGCCGCCTTCCTGCGACAGCAGCCCGGCCACGAACGCCATCGCCTCGTCGCGCGTCTCGAAGTGCCGTTCGACGAGTGCCGGCGCCGGGTCCGGCTCGGGCCGGGCGGGGGCTTCCCGGGCCGCCTCCAGCCTGTCCACATCGAACTGCGTCGTCACCGACTCCATCTTGTACGAAATATCCATCGTGACCGGGAACTTGATGATTCCGGCGCGGCCCAGCCCCTCCATCCGCATGTACGACGGAAGCCAGACCTCGAAATTCCACAGGCTGTAGTCGATGGCGATCATGGACAGGTCGAAGGTCCATGGCTTGAGCATGCCGGGCACATATCTGAAGCTTCCGTCCTCCTCTTCCTCCTGAAGCTCCTCCAGGTCGCGGACGGCGTCGAACTGCCGGCTAAGCCGATACACCGCGCGTACCAGCGAGCCGGACTCGGGTTCGATCCACAGTGTGCCCGTGATGCGGTGCACGTCCGCTTCCCGCGGAAGTACATCCAGCTGCACGGCTCGAAGCCGGCGTCCGTCGGCGAAGGAGAGGGTCAGCGTGTCGCCGCTTGCGAAGCGATACAGGGTATCGGCGCCGGCCGCGAGCGGATGGTCGACCCAGTAGTCGTCCCCCGCCTGGCGTTCAGAGTCGGGCTCTCCCAGCAGAAGGCGGTCGCCCCCGGGGTCGAAGGGCTGGTCGAAGGCGAGATCGTCGAGCCACTCCATATCGCCGTCGTCCCGTGCCGTGGACCATCCGGGATATTGCGACTTCGCCCCCAGGACCTGAACCACCGCGTCGTACTCGTGGTCCCAGAAGGCGCGTACAGTGGTCTCGTCCCGATAGATGACGCGGTCCTTGAGTGGGGCGCGAATCGCCGCTGCGATCCTCTGCTGAATGACCGCCTGGTAGCGGAGGACCGAATGTTCTATCGACTCCCAGTCGGCTCGCGCGGCTTCGAAGAGGATGCGTGCCGCCGGATCGGCGAACGCGTCTTCGGCAAGCTGCTCCGGGCCATCACCGGCGAGCTGTGCCAGACTGTCCTCCGCCTGCTGCGCGAAGGTCGGAGACGGGAGCGCCGGGAGCAGACAGAAGCAGCAGCAGGCACCCAGGCGAAGGATCGCGCGTCTCCTGGTCATCGGCCCTCCGGACGGTTCGGCGTCGCCGGGCGGGGGTGGAAGTGCACCTCCCGGATATCGCTCCACGGAATGAGCCGCCATGCCGGGCCGCCGTCCCGCGCCTCCGCGCGCTCCCCGGACGTGACCATTACGCCCTTGTTGTCCGGGCCGACATCCCGAGATCCGCTCAGCTCCAGCGTGCGTCCATCGGCGAGGGTCACCGTGGCTCCGTCCTCTTCGCCGGGCGCGATTCGGCGGACGAATCCGAATTCGATCTCATACTCGACCCCCTGCGCCTCTCCGTTCAGGATATCCCAGCTGCCCGCCTCGTCCGCGTCCCAGCGCAGTTCGCCCCGGATTTCCTCTCCCTCGTGGGTGACCACGGTGCCGGTGAGCAGGCGTCCGCCATCGAAACCGCCGTACTCCCCCGCAGTCCCTCCGGCCTCGTGGAAGCGCGCCGCCTCCAGGTGTTCCCACGGTACCACGACCACGCCGAGTCCGGGGTCGGCGATCCGCACTCCGCGGTTGCCCCGGTCGACATCGTTCGTGCCCCGGAGGTCCAGCGTGCCGCCGTCCGTATACTCGACGCGCGTGCCCCCGGGGATGCGCGTGAGGGACCGGATGCGGTCGAAACGGATCTCGTGGTCGTTGCGGCGGCGCATCTCTTCACCATCGAGCACGTCGGATTCGAGAATCTCGTCGCGGTCCCACGCGAGGTAGCCGGTGAACCGATTGCCGCTCCGGTCCTCGACGGTGCCGTACAACCGCCGTGCCCGGGGGACCGCTCCCGGCGGAGAAGCGGAGAACACCACTCGTCCGAGCTCGTCCCAGTCCAATTCTGCCTGCGCCCCCCTCGGGGCCTCCACCACCACCTCGCGCAGAGCGGCTCCCAGGTTGCTCCCGCGGGCCTTGAGCTCGTAACGCCGCCCGGAGCGGAGCGTCAGTTCGGCGCGCTCGGAGTCCAGCACGACCAGGGAATCCAGATGGCCGAAGCGCACCCCGGAAAGAACTTCCATGGGAAAGTCGGGGTCGATTTCGTACCAGGTGATGCGATGGCCGCGCAGCTCGATGGTTCTCGTCGCACGCTCCCGATCATTGGCTTGCAGCCAGGCGAAGTAGTTCTCCTCGGGAAGCTCCTTGAGTCCGTCGAGAATGTCGGCCCAGTTGGTCTCGGTGCGGTCCCAGCGGATGAAGCCGGTGTGAACGTCGCCTTCGGTTGTGTGGACCCGGCCCCAGATGCGGCCAGCGTCCTGCGCCTGCGCTGGAATCGCGAGACACGAGAAAAGGACGAGTGTCCAGCCGGGGAGCGTCCAGTCGTTCGGTTGCGGATGCATCGCTGGCCTGGAGGGGGTCGGGTGCGGGACAACCTGTCTGATACGGTCCCACGGGGACGATGGTTTCCTTCTTCCGGCACGTCCGCGCCCGGCTGCGTAGATTGTGCGCGGCAGGCTGCGACGGATCGCGCCGCGAACCACGCAAACCAGAGGAGCACCAACATGGGCAACGCACATCGAGCGGGCTGGATTCCTGCGGTCATTCTTGCCGCGTCCCCCGGATTGATCGGAGGGATGCTGCTCGCCCAGACATCGGCCCCCAGCCCCTATCGGGCCACCCTCGGGTGGGAGCAACTTCCGGAGGGCCGCACCCTCGGGATCGTGAGCGGCGTCATCCCCGATCCGGATGGGGAGCACCTGTGGATCCTCGACCGCTGCGGCGCCAACCAGTGCGCGGGCACCGACATCGACCCGATCATGAAGTTCGATCTGGACGGGAATCTGGTGGAGAGCTTCGGGGCGGGGCTATTCGCCTTTCCCCACGGCTTCGCGCTGGACCACGAGGGATTCCTGTGGGTGTCGGAGGGCGGGGCACACGGAGATGCTCGCGCCGAGTTGGGCGAGAGCATGGGGATGGGCCACCAGATCTTCAAGCTCACTCGGCAGGGCGACGTGGTCATGCGCATCGGGGAAGCGGGCGTGTGGGGCGCGGACGAAACGCACTTCAACGGTCCGTCCGGGGTCGCCATCTCCCCGGGAGGGGACATCTGGGTGTCCGACGGGCACAGGGGCGGCAACAACCGGATCGTGAAGCTGGCGAGCGACGGAGGATTCGTGCTCGCCGTCGGCGGCGGAGTGGGATCGGAGAGCCGCGAGCCGGCCCGGTTCAGCGATCCCCACGACATCAAGATCGACTCCCGGGGACGCGTCTACGTTGCCGACCGCGGCAACAGCCGCATCCAGGTCTTCGACAACGACGGGAACCTGCTCTACATCTGGACCCACTACGGCAAGCCCAGCGGCCTCTTCATCGACCGCAACGACATTCTGTACGCCGGCGACGGGCTGTCTGGCGACCTTCGCACGGGTCCGCCGGATCCCTGGCGCAGCAACTTCGGATGGGAGAAGGGCATCCGCATCGGCGACCTGAAGACCGAACAGGCGTGGGTGACGTACTTCATTCCCCAGCACGACGTGAACGCGGGTGCGGGAATCGAGTTCCTGGGGGTCGATTTCGACGGCAACATCTACGCGGGCGAGATCAACCGCATGCGCTTGGTGCGGTACGTGCCCTCGCGGCCGTTGCGGATCGGCGGGCTGTAAAGCGAGAGGCCCGGGATCGCTTCGGGGAGAGCGGGCCCGGTCTGACAGATAAGCACGCTGGAGTTCCGGGTACGCCTCTAGTTTCTAGTGCTAGTCCAGCCCGAACACGAAGAGCGTGCCCCCGGCCGAGTTCACGATGCGCTGGCGGCCGTCGATCTCGTAGGACATGGGGCCGGTGCGCACGGCTGCGCCCGCCTGGAAGTCCCACAGAGGTTCGCCGGTTTCGGCGTCGAGCGCGAAGATGTTGCCTTCGTTGTCCCCGCCGAAGACGAGGCCGCCTTCCGTCGCCATCACGCCCGCCCACGGCGGGGAGAGAAGCGGGAACTCCCACTCGAGCTCACCGGTCAGGACGTCCAGCGCCTTGACGGCGCCACTGGCCTCCTCGCCCCGCAGCGCCTGTTCACCTCCGCCCGTGTAGGGCTGCCCGGGCTCGTACTCGACATCGGCCTTGAAGTAGACCGCGCCCATGATGCGGGTGGCCTGGTAGAAAAGCCCGGTCCGGGGGCTGTAGCTGGGGCTGAACCAGTTGGCCGCGCCCTGCAGGCTGGGCCAGACCAGATTGCCCTCCTCGGTGGGGTCGGTTCCCGGAATCACGATCGGGCGCCCGTTCTCGTCCAGCCCCTCGGCCCACGTCTGCTTCGAGTACTCGGCGCCGTGGAGGAACTCCCCGGTCTCGCGGTCGAGGACGTAGTAGAAGGCGTTCCGGTTGGCGGTCACCACCAGCTTGCGCGGCTCGCCCTCCCATTCGGCGTCCACCAGCACCTGGATCTGGTTGGCGTCCCAGTCGTGCGTGTCGTGGGGCGTGAACTGGAAGTACCAGATCATCTCCCCGGTGTCGGGATCGAGGGCGAGGAGACAGTCCGTGTAGAGGTTGTCGCCGGGGCGGACATCCCCGTTCCAGTCGGGGGCCGGGTTGCCGATGGGCCAGTAGAGCAGGTCGAGTGCGGGATCGTAGGAACCGGTCAGCCACGTCGACCCGCCCCCGGTCTCCCAGCTGTTGCCGCCCCAGGTCTCGCTCCCGGGCTCTCCCGGCTCCGGAATCGTGTACGTGCGCCACGCCAGCTCGCCGGTCGCGGCGTCGTAGGCGTCGATGTAGCCGCGCACGCCGGCCTCCGCCCCGGACACGCCCACGATCACCTTGTCCTTGACCACCAGCGGGGCGAGGGTGAGCGAGAATCCGATGGCGTTGTCGCCGACCTCGACGTCCCAGCGCACGGCGCCCGAGCGCGCGTCGAGCGCAACCAGGTGCGCGTTCAGCGTGCCCACGAACACGGTGGAATCGAGCACCGCGACCCCCCGGTTCACGCGCGGGAACCCGATGTTGAGCACATTGGAGCCCATCTCCGGGGACCAGGTCCAGAGTCGGCGGCCTGAGCGCGCGTCCAGGGCACTCACGGTGCTGGGCGGCTCGGTCACGTACAGGATGCCGTCCACGGCGACGGGTGTGGTTTCGATGAGCCCGCCGTCCATTTGATAGGCCCACAGCACCCTGAGATCGCCGACGTTGGAGCGGTCGATCTGATCCAGCCGCGAGTAGCGGTGCGACGCGTAGTTGCCCGAATACGTCAGCCAGTTGTGGGGCTCGGCGTCGGCGTTGACGAGGCGCTCGACGTTGACGTGGGTCTGGCCGGGAGTGCTTTCCGGGGCCGGGGCCTCGCTGCATCCCAGACAGAGGATCACACAGGGAAGGGCGAGTGATGCGAACCGGATCATGCTCATCCTCCGAGGCTGGCCAGATATGCGATGAGGTTGTCGATGTCTTCGCTGGAGAGATTTGCCGTTGCCGGCATTAGGGAGTGTCCGAAACGTTTCTCCAGCACGGCCAGATCGGCTTTGCGCAGCGACACGATCGAACCCGTCCCGGTGGTGAGCTGGACGGTGAAGGCGTCTTCGTTGGCGCGCATCCCTTCGTAGACGACCCCCTCGCGGGTGACGGCGCGCAGCGGCAGGTACTGGATGAATCCGCTGCGGGCGCCGGAGCGGAAGACCGGAAGCTCCGCCGCGGGCTCGACCAGCGCGGCGCGCAGGTACTCCGGCCCCCGGCGCAGGCCGATGCCGGTGAGTTCGGGGCCCACCCCGACGCCGCGCCCCTCGACGATGTGGCACGAGTAGCACACGCCCGCGGTCTCGAAGACCTGGCGCCCGCGCTCGGGGTCGCCGGGGATCTCGACGGGTTCCGTCTCCCTGAGCGAGACGACGTACGCCGCCACCAGGTCGGCGTCGTCGTCGGGGAGGATAGTCGAGCGCAGGCCGGGCATGCCGGTGCCGGCGATGCCGTTCCGGATCACGTCCACGACCGATGCGTGGTCCGGCGCCCGCGGCAAGCGGCGCACCGCCAGCCCGGGCCCCTCGCCCCCCAGCCCCAATACCCCATGGCACCGCCCGCAGTGGGCCTGGTAGAGCCGCTGGCCGCGGGTGAGTTCCTCGCCGGAGAGGGCGAGTGCATCCTGGGCCCCCAAGGGGGCAACTGCGAGCATGACTGCCGCGCCGAGTGCGGCAAGACCGAGATGCGCCCTGGTGATCACTGCTTGCCGCATAACCGCCTCCGGACGGATACCCCTGACGGCCGCGCCAGAGCACCAGACGGCTGGCTGCCGTGGCGCCGCGTACCGATCCTCATTCTAGGATGCAAGGGCGGGACACGCACACCGCGACGCTCCGAATGCGCGGTGCGGCGTGGGTGCTCGCGAGTCCGCAGGCCCGGACGCTGGATCCGAAGGCTCCGCCGGCGGGCGGGGTACGCGCGGCGGAGGCCCGCGCTCGTCGTCAGCGCGCGGCCTGGAATCCGGCGACCCGCCGAAGGGTGCCGTCGTAGTCGGCGCGCACATGGTTGAACCCTTCCTGGGTGCCCTGTTCCTGATCCGACGAGCGCCATCCCACCAGCGCCTCGCCCCGGCAGATGCGCACATCGCCGGTAGGCTCGATCCCCCAGCCGGGCATGAAGCGATGGCAGTTGGCGATGTGCAGGCTGAGGCGTTCGATGCCGCGCACCACCGCCCAGTCGTCGCGGAATTCGAGATCGGGGGCGCAACAGGCGCGCAGCGACTTGAGCCTGGCGGCTTCGTCCGGTTCGTTCCAGGCCGCCCACCACGCGGGTAGCGCGCGCGTCAGTCCCGCCGTCAGATCCGCCCTGTTGGCGGACAGGGACAGGCGGCCCAGGTGGAAGCGCCAGCCGTCCTCGTGTTCGCGCGCCGTGCGAGCACTGAGGAAACCGCTGTGGCGCACGTCCACATGCGCGCCGCCCTGGCCGTCTGCAACCCGGAATTCCACCCGCGACGACGCGGCCGGCATGGTCTCCGCCTGCGGGCCGGACTCGATGCCCCAGGAGAGCACGAACCGGCGCTGCAGATCGTCGAATTCGAGCACTTCGCCGGCCAGCACCATCTGATACTGGGCGAACACCGCCCGGTACGGGCTTCCGGGTCGTGTCTCGAAGGTGACCTGCCCGCCCATCCAGGCCGAGAAGTGCTCCGGCGTGGACAGAATACCCCATACGGTGTCGGGGCTGGCTTCGATGTGGACGGAGAGCTCGACCGTGGGGGATGCAGGGTCACTCCCTCGGTTCGCGTCCGCGCTGCGCTCGCTCATCGATTTCTCCCGGGTGGTGGTGTGTCAGGGTGGATGGATGCAGGCTGGCGGCCCCGGAGAGCCGGGGGTATCACGGTCCCAGAGCGGTCTCTCGCAGATCTGGCCGCGGATGCCGGGCTGCTCGCGGGCCCGTATTGTAGGTTGCCTGCCCGGCGCAACCAACCCAGGAGACCGGCGATGACAATCAGACCGGCGACGCGAGTCAGATCCGCCACGCAAATCGGACCGGTCTCGAAGACCCGAGCCGCGCTCCCCACGGTGTGCCTGTTCGTCCTCGCGCTCTCGCCCGCGTGTGCCGCGGCTGCGGCGGAAGTCGAGGACGACGCCCTGGTGCTCGGCTGGGAGAACATCTTCACCCGCAACCAGGGGGCCCGCCAGGCCGCGATTTCGCCGGATGGGGCGTGGGTCGCGGTGAGCGCGAGCACGCCGGATTTCTCCGGGATATTCCTGGTCGCGGTGGATGGGGCCCGGAGGCAGAGCCGCCCTCCGGGGATGCCGTCGGCTTGAGGGCCAGCTATCGGCTGCGCTGCCGGAGCCTGCGCGAAGCCCTGTCTCTCGCGGGCGCCATAGCGCGCGAGCAGACCGTGGAGGCTCCTCCGGGTGTAGGTGGCGACGGGCTTCAGGCGCGGATGCTGGGGCGGATCGAGCGCATCGAGCCGGCGGCCGGGGGCGGGTGGTTGGCGAACATCGCCTACCCGCTGGACGCCACCACGACCGAACTCGCGCAACTGCTGAATGTCGCATACGGCAACGTGTCTCTCATGAACGGAGTGCGGCTCGTGGGACTCAGCCTGTCCGCCGCCGTCCTGCGCTCGCTGCTGGGACCGCGTTTCGGAATCCGTGGCATCCGCGCGATGGCGGGGGCGCGGGGGCGGCCGCTGGTCAGCGCCGCCATCAAGCCGATCGGGCTGTCCTCCAGGGAGCTGGCCCGGCAGGCGGCCGCCTTCGCGCGCGCCGGCGTGGATGTGGTGAAGGACGACCACGGGCTCGCCGATCAGCGCTCCGCTCCCTTCGAGGAACGCACGGCAGTCATCGCCCGGGCCGTAGCCGATGCCAATGCGGCCACGGGAGGGCGCGCGTCCTATTTCCCCAACGTCACCGGTCCGCTGGACAGGCTGGAGGAGCGTCTCGACCGGGTTGCCGGGCTGGGAGTGTCAGGCGTCGTGCTGTGCCCCGGCCTCATGGGGCTGGACGCGTTGCGATGGGTCGCCGCCGGCCCGCGCCAGCTGGCTGTCATGGCGCACCCGTCGCACGCGCAAACCGCGCCCGGCCGGACGGAGGGCATCGCTCCCGACGTTCTGCTCGGCACCCTCTACCGGGTTGCGGGCGCCGACATCGTGGTGTACGTAAATACAGGCGGGCGCTTCTCGTGGCCCGAGGAGACCTGCCACGCCGTCAACCGGCGCCTTCGGGAGCCGCTGGGATCGCTGCGCCGCGCCCTTCCCGCGCCCGCCGGGGGCGTGAATGCCGCCGACGCCAGCCACTGGTTCGCGCGCTACGGGCCGGACACCCTGCTGTTGATCGGCGGGAGCCTGCTGGTGCAGCGAGATCTGGAGGGCGCGGCCCGGCGGCTGGTGGAAGCGGCGGCGCGCGCCGTGGAGGCCACAACGGGGTGAGCCGGCGCGGCGAGCCGAAGAGAGATCTTCCGGGTTCGCCGGTGCCACCCGACGAACTCAACAGGACAGGAGATCAGGTGAGCAGGTCGCGGGTCATTCGCGGAGGTGCAGGCGACTGGGCGGACGTAGAGCCCAGTCGCTACAAGGACCAGGAGGGGGAGTTCGCCCGGTTTCGCGACGTGACCCGCCACACCCTGCTGGGAGCCGGTCCCGACGGTCCTGAAGCTGGCCTCAACTTCGAACTGCGATACTTCGAAGTCGCTCCCGGAGGTTATTCCTCCCTTGAGCAACACGCGCACGGGCACGCGGTCGTGGTCGTGAAGGGAAGGGGCACGGTTCGCCTGGGAGACACCGCGGAGCCAGTCTCCGCGCTCGATGTCGTGTACGTGGCCCCGCACGATATCCACCGCTTCTCCGCCGACGTCGGAGAGGCGCTCGGTTTCGTCTGCGTCGTCGACCGCGTACGGGACCGCCCGGTCGGCGTGGAGGAAGACGCGCCCACCAACTCCGCCTCCGTGAGGGCGCCCGCACCAGCTCACCGGAGGGCGAAATGAAGGTCGGCGGGGTCGCGTATCGCAGCATCTTCGCGGAGGGTGACCGAAGCGACGTCCGGGTCATTGACCAGACCCTCCTGCCGCACCGGTTCGAGATCCGGCGCCTCGCGTGCGCCGCAGACGCCGCCCGCGCCATCTCCGACATGGTCGTGCGCGGGGCGCCCCTGATCGGTGCAACCGCCGCGTACGGGGTCGCACTGGCGATGCGCACCGATTCCTCGGATGAGTCTCTCGCGGCGTCCCTCAACCAACTGATCCAGACTCGCCCGACAGCGGTCAATCTGCGGTGGGCGCTCGAGAGCGCCGAGGCCATGCTTGGAGCACTGCCTCCGGCGGAGCGCACAGACGCCGCCTATCGCTTTGCCGCCGAGCTCTGTGAAGACGATGTGCGCATCAACCGAACTATCGGCGATGTCGGGCTGAAGATATTGCGGGAGATCCGCGGCCGTCCGGGAGCGGCGGGCGGACCGGGTCGAGCCCTGAACGTTCTCACGCACTGCAACGCTGGCTGGCTGGCGACCGTCGACTGGGGAACCGCCACCGCGCCCGTGTACCGGGCCCACGACGAAGGACTCGACGTACACGTCTGGGTGCGCGAGACGCGCCCGCGCTTTCAGGGGGCCGGCCTAACCGCCTGGGAACTCGGCCAGCACGGGGTGCCGCACACGCTCGTCTCCGACAGCGCCGCCGGATATCTCCTGAGCCGGGGGGAGGTCGATGTCGTGATGGTGGGCACCGATCGCACGGCTGCCTCCGGCGATGTCGCCAACAAGGTGGGAACCTATCCGCTGGCGCTGGCTGCACGCGACAACGGCGTCCCCTTCTACGTGGCGGTCCCCTCGCCCAGCATCGACTGGAAGACCGAAGATGGCGCAAGCATCCCGATAGAGGAGCGGGATCCTGATGAAGTAACCTTCGTGCGCGGGCTGGACGAAAAGGGTGTCGAGCGGACGGTGCGGATCACGCCCGAAGGTACCCCAGCCGCCAACTATGCCTTCGACGTAACCCCTCGCAGGCTGGTGACGGGGCTGGTGACGGAGCGTGGAGTGTGCGGCGCCGAACGGAAAGCGCTGAGAAGGATGTTCGAAAAGGATGTGGAGCCGGGGTGACCTCGATCAGGCCGAATCGGTCCCGCGTCGTCGGACGGTATAGAGCCACGCCCGCGCCGAAGCCCTGGCGCGCTCCCGGCGCGCCTCCCGGTCCTGGTAGGCGCGGGCGCATTTGGCGCCGCACGTGCGGCTGCCGCGCCGGGGCGGGACCACCCGGCCACATATCGCGCAAGGGATTCCTGACGCGGGCGCCGCGTCTCGCGTTCGTCTCCGGCGATCGTTCATGCTGAATAATCCGGGTATATATTCAGAAACATCCGGGCTACTGCACTCCAGCGCATTCCAGCACACACAACACAAACCCGCCGCGTCTCCGAGGCTTGTCTTGACACCGGCACTATGTCGATGCTGGATAGAGTAATAATTGCAACATAAGAGCGCCTGCGTCAAACGCGGGAGCCGATGCGTCGAAAACTGACGACACCTGCGTCCGGCGCGTCTCCATAGTCCGCTTCGCGGGAGATCTCATGAACCGCTGCTTCCTGATGCTACCGTGGGTCCTGGCCCTCTCCCTGCTCGCGGCGACACCGGTCTCCGACATCGTCGTGCGACCCCGCGCCGGGATCGACATCGAGGCCTACCGCTTCGAGTTGACGCTCCGCGACGATACGGAACAGATCACCGGACGGGCCACGGTGGCGTGGCGTTTCACGGCCGACGGCGTTTCGGAACTGCCGCTCGACCTGATCGGGCTCCGCCCAGACGGCCGGGGCATGGAAGTCGTCGCCGTTTCTTCGGCGGGAAGCCCGCTCGAGTACCGTCACGAGAACGACGTCCTCACGGTTCGGTTTTCGGAGGCCGGCCGAGCCGGTGCCAGGGACTCGTTGACGGTGAGCTATCGGGGCGTACCCGCGTCGGGCCTGCGAATCGGGCCCAACAAGTACGGCGAACGGACCTTCTTCAGCGACAACTGGCCCAACCGGGCCCGCAACTGGCTTCCCACGGTGGACCATGTGGCGGAGAAGGCGACGAACGAATTCGTCATCACGGCGCCCGCGCATTATCAGGTGGTCTCCAACGGCATCGTCGTCGAGGAGACGGACGTCGCCGAGGGTATGCGGCGGACTCACTGGAGGCAGTCGGTTCCCATCTCCCCGTGGCTCTTCGTCGTCGGCGCGGCGCGCTTCGCCGTTCAGAACCTGGGCGAGTTCAACGGGAGGCCGGTGCAGACCTGGGTATACGCGCGCGACCGCGACGCCGGCTTCCACGACTTTGCAGTCCCCACCCTGCGGGTGCTCGGCTTCTTTGAGGACTACGTGGGTCCCTTCGCCTACGAGAAGCTGGCCAACATCACCTCCCCGGCCACCGGCGGGGGCATGGAGGCGGCGACCGCCCTCATGTACAACGAGAACGCGGTGACGGGCGACCGTTCCGTGCGCTGGCGCAACGTCATCATCCACGAGATCGCGCACCAGTGGTTCGGCAACGCGGTCACCGAGTCCGAGTGGGACGACGTGTGGCTGAGCGAGGGCTTCGCGACCTACTTCACCCTGCTCTTCCGCGAGTACGCCTACGGCCGGGACGACTTCGTCGGGGGCCTCGAGCAGGCGGCGGAGCGCGTCCGGGCGTGGTATGAGGAGAATCCCGACTACCGCATCGTCCACGACGGCCTCGAGGACATGTCGCGGGTGACCAGCGTGGCGACCTACCAGAAGGGCGCCTGGGTGCTGCACATGCTCCGGAAGCGGGTCGGCGACGAGGCCTTCCAGCGGGGCATCCAGGCCTACTACGCCCGCTACCTCAACGGCACCGCCTCCACCGACGACTTCATGCGGGCCATGGAGGAGACCTCCGGCGCCGGCCTGCAGGCGTTCTTCGACCAGTGGCTGCGGCACGGCGGAAACCCCGTGTTCGAGGGGTCATGGACGCACGACTCCGGCGCTGGAGTGGTCCGCGTCACGCTGAGGCAGGTCCAGGAAACGGGGTTCTTCCGGATGCCTCTGGAGATCGGCGTCTACATGGGCCGGGATCCGCTCCCGGCACGGATGGTCACGGTCGAACTGCAGTCGGCGTCCCACGACTTCGTCATTCCGGTCGACGGCGAACCCTCGGATGTCCGGCTGGATCCCGATGCGTGGGCCTTGTTCGCGGCGGAGTTCGGAAGAGCGCCAGAGGCGCCGTAGGCATCCTGGGCCTGGAACAGGCCGTCCGTGTCGGGCCGTCGAAGCCTCCCGCGCGCCGTCAGGCGGCGGAGTACTCCGCCGCCCCCGGGAGCTCCTCCCCGACACCGGGATGTGGGGCGACGGCCCCCCGCTGCGTCAACCGGTGCTGCACCATGGTCAGGGCGGGCACGATCATCATCAACACCGCGGTTGCAAACAGGATTCCGAACCCCAGCGAAGCCGCCATCGGGATCAGGAACTGCGCCTGCAGGCTGCGCTCGAACACGAGCGGCGCGACCCCGAGAAAAGTGGTCACGGAAGTCAGAAAGATCGGGCGGAAACGCGCCTTTGCGCCATCGATGATCGCCTCCCTGCCGGACATCCCCTGCCGCAGGCGCTCGTTGATGAAGTCGATCATGACCAGGGAATCGTTTACCACCACGCCGCTCAGGCCGATGACGCCGAACATGGACATCATGCTCATGGGCAGGCCCAGAAGCAGGTGGCCCAGGAGTGCGCCGATGATCCCGAAGGGGATCGCGGCCATGATGATCAGGGGTTTGGTGTAGGAGCCGAAGGGGATCGCGAGCAGCGCGTAAATGGCCAGCAGGGCGAGAGCGAAACCGCCCGCCAGGGCGCCGAACGACTCCACCTGCTCCTGCTGTTCGCCTCCGAAGGAGTAGGACAGGCCCGGTTCGAGAGCGGCGAGTTGCGGAAGGATGGAAGCGCGCAGTTGCTCCGCCACCTCGTTTGCGGTGACGACTTCCCGGTCGACGTCGGCCGTGACCGTAATGACGCGTTCGCCGTCCGTGCGGCGTATGGTGGTGGGTGAACTCCCCAGCTGCACGGAGGCGACCCGGCCGAGCGGTACCTCGGCGCCCGTCGGCGTACGCACGAGATACCTCTCCACGTCCGCAATGGTGTTGCGTTCCTCCTCCGGCAGGCGGACGTAGACGCGCACTTCCTCCCGGCCCCGCTGTACGCGCACCGCCTCGTCGCCGAAGAACGCGGAGCGCACCTGGCGCGCCAGGACGTCGAGTGTCAGCCCCATGGTTCGGGCTTCGGGGCGCAGATCGAGCTGGATCTCCTTGAGCCCCTGATCCTGGTCCGCCCGGACATCGAACACCCCCTCGAACGCGCGGAGCCGCTCCATCAGCGTGTCGGCGAAGGATCCGAGACGCTCGGGATCCGGGTGGGAAAGCTCGACGTGAACCGGAAAGCCGAAGTCGAGCAGTTCGGCCGTGATGGAGATTGCCCTGGCTTCGGGCAGAGGTCCCAGCTCCTCCCGCCACGCCTGCTGGAAGTCGGCTGCAGAGACATCGCGGAGTTCAGCGGTCACGAGCTTGAATTCCACCGCCGCGAGGTTGGCTCGCGGATCGGCTTCGGGCCCGGCTCCGACGGGCTGCATCTGCTGAGCCTGCTGGCCGACCGTCACGTTCACGCCTTCGAGGATGGATCCAGGGCCTTCGGGAGACAGCCGCGCGATGGCCCTGTATCCCGCCGACTCCACGAAATCGGCCATCTCGGAGGTTCGCCCCGCAGGCGTGCCCTCGGGCATCTCCAGCGTGGCCGTGACCATGTCCGCTTCCACCGTGGGCAGGAAGTTCACCCTGATGAGACCTGCGGGAATCATGGCGACGGAGAGGATGATGAGCGCGACCCCGGTCGCGATCGTCAGCCCGGGCTGAGCGGTGGCAACCCGCAAGCTCCGGTCGAGAGGCCCCCGCACGAAGCTCTTCAGCGCCCGGTCCACTGAGCGTTGAATGCGAGCAATCAGGTGGTCGCGGGACCGGTGCCGGCGCGTGCCGTGGCGAGGGAGGTGGGAGAGGTGGTTCGGCAGAACCAGGAGCGATTCGACGAGTGAGAACAGGAGCACCGAGATCACGATGACGGGGATCATGCCCATGAGGCTCCCGAGGACGCTCGGGACGAAGAACAAGGGGCTGAACGCCACCACGGTGGTGAGGACGGCGAAGATGACGGGACCCGCAATGCGGCGGGTTCCTCGAATGGACGCGTCCGTGCCGCGCCAGCCCTTTTCGCGCTCGGCATAGATGTTCTCGCCCACCACGACGGCGTCGTCGACGACGATCCCGACGGCGAGAATGAAGGCGAAGAGCGTCATCATGTTGATCGACACGCCCAGCCCGCTCATGACGGCGAAGGTGCCGGTGAAGGAGACCGCAATGCCGACCGCGACCCAGAAGGCGAGCCGGAGATCCAGAAAGAGAGTGAGGGAGAGGAGGACGAGCACCAGACCGATGAGGCCGTTCTTGACCAGCAGCCCGAGTCGGCTCTCGAAGATCTGTCCGGTGTTGTTCCACACCTCGAGGCCCACCCCGGCGGGCAGCGAGGGGATGGCTTCCTCTTCGAGGTGCTCCTCGACGGCCGCCACAATGTCGAGCACCTTCTCGTCGGATGTCCGGAAGACCTCCACGTAGGCCGCCCGCTGGCCCTTGTACCGGGTGATCAGATCCACTTCGCGAAAACCGTCGCGCACCTCGGCGATGTCCCCCAGGCGCACCACGGTGCCGTCGGCCCGGCTGAGGACGATGATCTCCTCGAAGTCCTGCTGGGTGTAGTTCTGTCCGGTGGTGCGGATGCGTACTTCCTCGTCCCGGGTATCGATGCTTCCCGCGGACAGGTCCAGCGAACCGCCGCGGACCGCGTTGGCGATGTCCCTGAGAGTCAGGCCCAGCGCCCGCAGCTGATGCAGCGGCACCTCGACGGAGATTTCGTACTCGCGGATGCCGGTCGTCTCCACGTAGGAGACCACCGGGAGCGCGGAGAGCGCATCTTCGGTCCGGTACGCCAGCTCTTTGAGCGTGCGCTCGCCGACATCGCCGAACAGGACCAGGCGGATCACGCTCTGGCGGTTGGTCAGCTCGCTGACCTCTGGTCGCTCGGCTCCTGCGGGGAAGGTCTGGATCCGGTCGATCCGGGCCTTGATGTCATCGAGAGCCCGGCTCGCGTCCGCGCCCAGCTGGAGCTCGACCGCCACCGACCCTCTCCCTTCGGCCGCGGTGGAACGGATCTCCTTGATGTCGTCCACGGCCTCGATCTGTTCTTCGATCTTGCGGAGGATCGACTCTTCGACTTCGTCCGGCGTGGCCCCGGGATAGGGAACCGAGATGATGATCTGATCCATGGAAATCTCGGGAAAGACTTCCTGGACCAGGCCGCGCAGGGAGAAGAAGCCGACCGCCAGGATGAAGAACATGAGCAGGTTGGCGGCGACCCCGTTGCGGGCCATGTAGGCGATGGGGCCGCGCGCTTCCCGCGGATGCTCGTCCGGAGGATGCTCGCCCGGCTGGCTCACCCGGATCCCTGGGCGCTCGTTCGGACCACCATGCCCTCGGTGGCGAACTGGATGCCGCCCAGCACGACCGCCTGCCGGTCTTCCAGGTTGCCCGTGACGTACACGAGCGCATCGGCGCGCTGCAGGACGCCTACCGGGACGATGGTCACCAGAGAGTCCTGGCGCACCGCCCAGACCTCGTTCCCTGTCCTCAATGCGGAGCGGGGCACGGTGAAGTATGGCTCCGGGGCGGCCCCGTCGATGCGCACCTCCACGAACTGCCCGACCAGGAGGGGGGGACCGCTCCCGCCGTTCTCCGGTGCTGTCTCCGAATCGTCGCCCTCACCATCGGTTGCGAGCCCTCCCGCAAACGGATTCGGGACGCGCAAAACCACGTCGATCGTGCGAGTCTGTTCGTCCAGGGCGGCCTCCGCCCGGTCCACGTACCCCGACCAGGCGTAGACCCTGTCGCCGTATTCGGCGGTGACCGCAGCGCCCACGCGGGTGTCGCCGTCACCGGCGGCCAGCGTCCAGAGCTCCGGGATGAGGGCGGCGTCGGCGTCGGAAAGGGGCACCACCACCTCGACGGCATCGTCTGCGTAAAGCCGGCCCACGCTCTGACCTGCGGCGACGAACTGCCCGATATCCACCGATTCGATCCGCACGATGCCGCTGAAGGGCGCGTGCACCTCCGTACGCGAGAGCGCCAGCGCCGCGTCCGCGAGGGCGGCGCTGTCCCTCGCCAACGCCGCCCTGGCGGCGGCGAGTTGGGGTTCCCTGAGCGTCAGAGGGCTGGCCGCGCCCGGGGGGACGTCGCCCGCACGGCGGCGCAGAAAGCCTTCGTACTCCTCTCGGGCGATCCGGGCCTCCTCCTCCGCCTGCAGGAGGGCGACCTGCTGTGCCGCGACGTTCGCGCGCGCCTGCTGGACGCGGTTCTGGTAGTCGGCGTCGTCAATGCGGAAGAGGACCTGGCCCGTGTTGACGCGCCCGCCGCTCTGGAAGGCCGGCGCCACCGATGTGACCTTCCCGTTGATCTGGGCGGCCACGTCGATCTCGGCTCTCGGACGGACCGTGCCCGCGCTGTAGACGGGGATGGCACCCTCCAGGGCAGAGGCAGGGGCAGTGGTGACGAACGGCACCCGCGAGGGGGGCTCCCGCAGCGGTGGATCGGGGCGCAACGCGACCATGACCACCGCCAGCACGACTGCCCCCCCGAGGATTCCTGCGGCAATCAGCAAACTCCGACGGCGACTCATCTATCTGCTCCCCTGCGTTGGGGTCTCGACTTCTTCTTCAGACTCGTTGGCGGGCGCCGCCTCGTTGGCCGGCACCATCCGAAGTCCTTCGAGCTCCTCCGGCGGAGCGGTCCAGTCGCCGCCCAGGGAGCGGTGCACCGCGAGGCGCGCCAGGGCGAGATCGCGCCGGGCGCCGGCGAGCGTCGACTCCACACTCAGTAGCGCCCGCACGGCATCGAGGTAGTCGACGTAGCCCCCCACCCCTGCGGCGTAACGCCGCGACTGCAACTCCACCGAGGCGAGGGCCTCCTCACGCTGCGAACCGAGGAAGTCGTTGCGGCGCCCTTCGTTGTCCAGCGCCGCCAGCGCCGCCTCCACCTCGTGGACCGCGGTCACCACCGTCCGGCCGTAGGCGGCCGCTGCCTGGCTGAAGCGGGCGTGCGCGAGGGCGATGTTGTTGCGGATGCGGCCCCCTTGGAAGATCGGCGCCGTCAGGTTCCCGAGCAGGTTGCGGAACCACTGGTCGACGTTGAACAGGCCGTCGACCTCCGCGGACTGCACCCCGATGGTTCCCGAGAACGACAGGGAGGGAAGCAGCTCGGCGCGGCGGGCTCCAATGGTGTAGCGGGCGGCGTCCAGACGCAGACCCGCGGCGCGCACGTCGGGTCGCTGAACCAGGAGGTCCGCCGGGATCCCCGCGGAGACCGGATCGCTGGACGGCATCGGCGCCAGCGAGTCGGGGAGGATTGCGTTGAGCTTCCCGCGAAAGCCGCCGAGCAGGACGGCCAGGCGGCCTTCCGCGTTGACGAGCTGGCTCTCGACCTGGGGCAGCGCGGCCTGCGTGTTCCGGAGCTCCTGGCGAACCTGGTAGAGTTCGAAGGAGGTGACCAGCCCGCGGTCGTAGCGGGCCTCTGCCAGCTCCACGCGCTCGAGCAGAACGTCCACGGTCTCGCGGGCGAGGGCGGTTCGCCGGCGCAGGTCGGCGATTTCGAAGTAGGTGGTGATGGTCTCGGCGAGAACCCCGATGCGCGCCGCGTGGTAGTCCGATTCCGAAGCCAGGTACTCCTGTCCCGCCGCCCGCGAATCGTTGCGGGCGCGTCCCCAGAAGTCGAGCTCGTACGCGAAGTCGACGCCGAGCGAGTACGTCGTGATCCCGAGCCGGTCGGGGAACTGAAAACCGGGCACCTCGTCACCCGCGATTTCACGGAACTGCTGGCCGAAGCCGGCGTTGGACGGGGTGTCCTGGTCGGTGGCGGACGCGCTGGCCTGGATGGCGGGGAGGAGGGCGGCCCGCGCGATCCCCGCCTGGGCTCTGGCTTGCTGGACCCTGGCCACGGCTTCCGCCAGGTCGAAGTTGGCGGCCAGAACGGAGTCCACCACCGTGTTGAGCACCGGGTCCTGGAAGGCGGCCCACCACTCTCGGGCCTCGTAGCCGCCCCTCCCCCCACTCCCGGTGAAGCGGTCGGGAAGCTCGGCGACCGGCTCCGGCACGGACGGGGCCGGCGCGAGGGAGCAAGCCGCGATGAAGAGCAGGGAGGACAGCGCGCCGAGGCGCTCAAGCGTCTGCCGAACGTTCATGATCGCCGTCACCTGCCTGTGAGTTCGGGACTACCTGGCGTAACGTCCGAAAGCTGATCAGGTGACGGGAGTCGGCGCAAGCGGGGGAGGGGGCCGGCGGGGGGCCGGCCGCGTCGCGCTACCGCGCAACCTCGAACGGCACCGTCGCCACCTGGTCGTCCCACCAGATCGTGAACACACCGCCTTCCTGGGTCATTTCCGTGAACGTGATGATCAGCTGGTCGGCGGACATGCCGATCGTCGATACGTCCATGGTGGTGCGCAGCACGTCGCGGTCGGGCGTGTACCCATAGGCGCCCCACAGCGCGTCCGGGTTCTCCTCCCGGAAATCGTTCTTCACGCCCCAATTGGCGAAGATGAGCGTCCACGCGTCCTCGGCGAGATCCGCGAAGATGCTGTACTCGCCGGCGGGGAGGCGTTCTCCCTGGAAGACCAGGTCGGTCTCGGTCATGAAGCGGGTCGACTGGTCGGCTCCGATGCGCCAGACCGGAGCGCCCCGCAGGAACTCCTGCCCGTACTCGTCGCCCGAGCCGAAGAGGTCCCTGCCGCGCAGGATGGGGCGGCCGTAGGTCACGACGACCCAGGAGCCGTTCTCAAAGCTGCCCTCTGCGTTGTAGGCGCCTCCCACCTGGGTCGCGGCCTCTCCGCGGGGGCTGGCCAGCCGCTCCTGGGCCTGGGTGGTGGTGGCGAAGGCGAGCGCCAGGACGAGGCTGCACAGCATACGAACCATCTTCATCGATTCCTCCGGGGTCAGGGTTGAAAACGCGCTCAATCCTACATGAGCCGGTCGTGTGGAGGAAGGGGAACGGAATGCGAGCGGCCACCGGACGGTGCCGGGCCGGCCGACCGCTCGGCGAGCGAGGCCCGTGGCCAGCGTGATCGCGTCGTCGGCGCCGCACGAGTCCTGCGAACGCAGCGCAAACGGAACAGGCGGGAATCTCCATCATCATGTACCTTTGCCCGAGTCCGTTGTCGGCCACGCACCCGATACCGATCCGCAAACCCGTCTGTGCCGCAGTCCCGGTAGCCGGCGTGCGATTCAGCCCCAGCCCCGAGTCACTGGAGGAACCATGTCCCGACCCCTCCTGTTCCTGTCAGCCGTCGTCGTGCTCCCGGTTCTTCTTGCGGCTTGCTCCGAATCGGGCGCTCCAGGCGCAGATTCGGCCGCTTCCGGCGCGGACCCCGCGGTTTCCGGGGACGGCCCGCCGTCATTTCGGGTGGACGCCACCTGGCCCCGCGAGTTCCCCAACGACTGGATTCTGGGCTCGATCACGTCGGTCTTCGTGGATGCCCAGGACCACGTTTGGATCACGCACCTGCCGGAGACACTGACGCCGGAGGAGATCGCCGCCGTGCAGGATCCGCCGATCGGGGAATGCTGCGTTCCCGCCCCGGTGGTGCTCGAGATCGATCCGGAGGGCAACGTGGTCCAGGGGTGGGGCGACCCGGCCACCCAGGACATCTCCGAGTTCCCGCGCAACTCCCACGGCCTCTTCATCGACCACAACGGGAAGGTCTGGATCGGGAGCTACCGGCACCATCGGGTCATGAAGTTCACGCGCGACGGCCAGCACCTCATGACGCTGGGCGAATACGACGTGAACGGGGGCAGCGGCGACACCACGCTGCTGGGTGGCCCGGCGGGGATCTGGGTCGACCCGGAAACCAACGAGGTCTTCATTGCGGACGGATACCGCAACCGGCGGGTCATCGTCTTTGACGGCGACACGGGCGCGTATCTGCGCCACTGGGGCGCCTACGGGGAAACCCCCGACGACGAAGCCGCCTACGCCTACGCCGCCCGCACGGCGGACGGTCCGCCCCCGCCCCAGTTCTCCACCGTGCACGGTTTGGTGGGTTCGGCGGACGGCCTGCTCTACGTCGCGGACCGGCGCGGCAACCGCATTCAGGTCTTCCAACGTGAGGGCACCTTCGTGACCGAGAAGACCATCGCGCCGCTGACGCGCGCGTCCGGGTCGGCGTTCGTGGTGGCTCTGTCGCCCGACGCGGAGCAGAACTGGCTCTACCTGGCCGACGGCACCAACCACAAGGTGTGGATCCTGCGCCGCTCGGACCTGGAGGTCGTGGGCGAGTTCGGCCGCGGCGGGCGGCAGGTCGGGCAGTTCCTGCGGCCGCACGGGATGGCGGTGGATTCCCGGGGCAACGTCTACGTCGGCGAGGCCTCGACCGGGAGGCGCGTCCAGAAGTTCGCCGTTGGAGGCTAGGGGGCCAGCGCGGCCAGCCGCGTTCCGGGACGGAGCGGCCGGCCGCTCCGGCGAAGGGGGCCCGCTGGAGTTCGGGACGCGAGTCCTCTAGTTGCCCCCTCCCGCGGGCTTCCGGTAGTCGAGCGGCGGGTCGCGGTCACCCAGCAGCGGCTCGTAGACCCACCCCTCGGGGATGCGGTCCGCGTGCTCGTTCCTGGCTGCCTCCACCAGGTCGGGCCGGGTGAGAACGTCGATCGCGGTCATGGCCAGCGTCTTGGCCGCCACCACCATGCCTTTCTCCCCGATGGGCGTGCCGCCCGCCGCGATCGCGTGCCAGGAGTGTGCGGAGGTGCCGGGCACCCAGGTGGCGGTTCGCACCCCGCCGGTCGGCACCATCCAGCTCACGTCGGCCACATCCGTCGAGCCCCCCGTTCCCGCTTCCGTCACGAAGAAGGGCTCGATTTCCGCCGCCGACTCGATGGGGGGCGCGTCCGCGGGCAGGGACTTGCGCAGGGACTCGGCGAAGCGGCGATCCTGTTCGCTGTAGTGCACGCCCCCGACCCTCTCCAGATTCGCGTGCATCGCTTCCTGCATCGCCACGTTGATGAGGATGTTGTACAGGCCGTGAATGACCTCGTACTCCATCTCGGTGCCCGTGCCCAGCGCGGCGCCCTCCGCCGCATGCACCACTCGTTCGAAGATGGCGTGCACGTTCGCAGGATCGGGGTTGCGCACGTAGTAGAACACCTCGGAGAAGTCGGGAACGACGTTGGGCGCGGCCCCCCCGTAGGTGATCACGTAGTGGATGCGGGTCTCCTGCGGCACGTGTTCGCGCAGAAGGTTGACCATGTGGTTCATGGCTTCGACGCCGTCCAGCGCGGATCGGCCGCGCTCGGGGGCGCCGGCCGCGTGCGCGGACACGCCGGAGAAGCGGAACTTGGCGGACTTGTTGGCCAGGCTGCTCGACGCGCCCGCCGAGTTGCTGTCGCCGGGGTGCCAGTGAAGCATGATGTCCACATCGTCGAAGAGTCCTTCGCGCACCATGTACACCTTGCCCGCGCCGCCCTCTTCGGCGGGTGTCCCGTAGACACGCACTTCGCCCGCCTGGCCGCTCGTCTCCATCCACTGGCGCACCGCGATGCCCGCGGCGGCCGAACCCGTGCCGAACAGATGGTGGCCGCAGGCGTGTCCCTGCGGCTTGCCGGGAATGGGCGTGCGCTCCGGGTTCCGGTCCTGGGTGATGCCGGGAAGCGCGTCGAACTCGGCCAGAATGCCCACGACCGGGCCGTCGCCGTTCCGATAGCTGGCCACGAAGGCGGTCGGAATGCCCGCCACCCCCATCTCCACCTCGAAGCCGGCGGCTTCCAGGGTGCCCGCCAGCAATGCGGAACTCTCCGTCTCCATATAGCCCAGCTCGGCGAGGTCCCATATCTGCTGCGCGATGTCGGCATAGGAGCCCGCGTGCTGGTCAATGAAGGCGGCGACCATGTCCTTGCCGTCCTGCGCCTGAAGCGGCGCGCTCTCAAGCCCGGCGGCCAGTGCAGTGGCGATGATGATGAAGGCACGAACGTTCATGTTTGCTTCCTGTCTGCCGGCGTTGGTGCGAGTTGGTGGAGGGCGGGTCTCCAGTATTCGACGTCGCCCGGAACATGGTAGCGAAACGGGGGGCCTCCGGCACTCCCGCCGCGCTACCCGGACCGCAGCCGGTCCCTCACGTTCAGCAGTACCGCGAGCCCCAGCGCCACCAGCGCGCAGCCGATCACCAGGGCATCGACGAGTGCCGGACTCCAGTCGACTCCCGTGATCGCGTCCAGGTAGTACTTGATCCAGGACGCCGGTAGCGACGTCTCGCCCAAGGTCCGCTTGACCTGCCAGTGCCAGTCCGTCAGGGGACAGTATCCCCATCCGTAGACCATCCCCGCACCGAACCAGAACAGCAGCGTGACGCCGATGGTGAACAGGTGGAGCCGGCGCGTCCGGCGCCATGCCCATCCGGACATGTTGAAGCCCACCAACACCGTGTGAAAGGCGACGAACGCCGCGTCGAGCAGGCGGTAGAGAGCCAGGTCGGTCATGAGAGATGGACAGGTCGGTCATGAGAGATGGACACGCGGGGACAGGTCTCCGGGCAAAGGTCCCCGGGGACGGCCGACAACCCCATACTACCCCCGGCCAACCAACGCCGCGACACCTGCTTGCGGTGCGTGCGTAGGCACAGGCGACGCATGGGGAACGGCCCCAACCGGCATGCCCGAGGACCCGGGAGGGCTGGACCGGCGCCACAGATCACGAGAAATTGCATTCCCGCCGGGGGACCGACACACTGGAGAGGCTGCTTGCCCCCCAGATCCTCGATCATCCCGCCTACACCGATCCGCAGAGCGAAACGACATTGATGGAACAGGATCCAAAGGAAGGCCGGCGCGACCCCACGGACATCTCGGTCAACGTCAACCTCAGCCTTCCGGACATGCCGGTCTACGAACCGGTGTACAAGGACGTGTTGGGGTACGGCCTCTGGTGCCTGTGCCTCGCGGGAATCTTCGGAGCCCATCGCATCTACATGGGGAAGTGGGGAACCGGGCTCCTTTGGCTGTGCACCTTCGGTCTTCTGGGCATTGGCCAGCTGGTGGACCTGTTCCGCATGAAGTCGCTGATTCGCGATGCCAATGTGCGGAAGGGCTACATCCCGCACCCCAGGCTGGCCGGCAACGCCAACCCCGGCTCGGGCTCATCCCCCAAAGCCTTGCCCCGCCACGCGGACTTGAGGCTCGTGCTGCTCCAGGCCGCGGAAAAGAACGCGGGCGTGCTCACGGTGACCCAGGGGGTAATGGCCTCCGGCAAGTCGTTCGAAGATGTCGAGAAGTGCTTGCGCGACATGGTCGACAAGGGCTACGTGGATGTTGACAACGCTCCGGGCAGCGGCGTCATCGTCTACTGCTTCCCGGAACTCGGGGGGAGGTAGAAAGCCCGGAGAGACCATGCCCGACCCGCCCAACCTCACGGTCGTCAGGCACCCGCTGGTACAGCACAAGATCACCCGGCTGCGCGACAGGCGTACCGGGCACCGGGATTTCAGGGATCTGATCCGGGAGGTCGGCGCGTTGATGGCCTATGAGGTGCTGCGCGATCTGCCCACCGAAGAGGTGGAAGTCGAGACCCCGCTGGAAACCACCACCGGGCCCCGGGTGCGAGAGGAAGACGTGGTGCTTGTGCCGGTTCTGCGGGCCGGGCTGGGGATGCTGGAGGGCTTCACCACCGTGCTGCCGGGTGCCCGCATCGGCCACGTGGGGCTCTACCGGGATGAGGAGACGCTCCAGCCCGTCCAGTACTACTTCAACGTCCCGAGGGCGGCCAGCCGCCATTTCGTCGTGGTCGATCCCATGCTGGGCACGGGCGGCTCATCCGCCGCGACCATCACGATGCTGAAGGAACACGGAGCCCGCGCCATCCGCCTCGCGGTCCTCGTAGCCGGGCCGGAGGGGGTCGACGCCCTTGAGCGCGCCCACCCGGACGTGCCCGTATTTACCGCGGCGCTGGACCGGGGCCTCAACGAGCATGGCTTTATCCTCCCCGGGCTGGGGGACGCCGGCGATCGGATCTTCGGTTCGGATTGAAGGGAGCGAGCGGGGAGGTGGGGCGTGTCTCATCTTCGGGATCGTCGGCGTTACCTACAGTCATCGGAACGCATCGTACGCGACAACGCGTGCTACGCCACCGCGGAAAAACTGAGGGCCCGCGGTGGCGACGACGAAGCCGACGGACCAGGCCACGGGACTGGGGCTGAGTCTCTCGCACGACATCGTGCGCCAGCACGGCGGCTCGATGACCCCCGAGTCCGATTCTCCGCGTTCCGCCCTACGGCCGCTCCACCCTGACCGGACACACCTTCAGCTCCGCCGTGTCGGTGATGGGATCGTACCCGCCGCCGGTGAGCACATTGACGGGCGCGTCGTTGAAGCTGAAGGAGGTGAACACGGTCCCGCGCGGGGAGCGGGCGTTCGCCTCCACCTTGACCATCATGCATCCGCGCGCGCTGGTCATCTTGACCCAGCTGCCGTCCTGGAGCCCCCACTCGGCTACGTCGTCGGGGTGTATCTCCAGCCGCTCCCCCGGCGCCAGATAGTCGATGCCGGAGGCGCGTCCGGTCTGGGTCCGGGTGTGGTAGTTGGGGAGGCGCCGGCCCGTGGTCAGCCAGATGGGGAATTCGTCGCTGATGACCTCGGCGGGATCCCGGTAGCGGATAAGCTTGAAGATGCCGCGCCCGTTCTCGAAGACCCCCTGGTGCAGAATGGGCGTGCCGGGGTGGTCCTTGTGCGGAACCGGCCACTGATACTCCCCGGCGTCGATGCGCTCCCAATCCAGCCCCGCGTACAGGGGCGAGAGCTCGCACAACTCGTTGAAGACGTCCTTGGCGCTCTGATACTCGAAGCCGGGGGTGCCCATGCGGCGTGCGATCTGTGACACGATCCACCAGTCGGGCATCGCCTCGCCCGGGGGATCCACCGCCTTGCGCAGCCGTTGTACACGCCGCTCGGTGTTGGTCTGGACGCCATCGGTCTCGCCCCAGGCGGTGGCCGGGAAGACCACGTCCGCCAGCTCGGCGGTCTCGGTGAGGAAGATGTCGATCACCACCAGCTGGTCGAGGCTCTTCAGCGCTTCCTCGCAGTGGTGCCGTTCGGGGTCCGACACCACCGTGTTCTCGCCGTTGATGATCATCGCGCGGATGCCGTCGCCGCACGCCTCCAGCGCGCGCGGCTTGGTGGGTCCGAGCTCCAGATCGACCTTGCGCCCGTACGCCCTGGCGAACTTCTCCTGGCAGGCCGGATCGAGGACGGACTGGAAGCCGGCGTAGTTGTTGGGCAGCGCGCCGCAGTCTCCGGCGCCCTGGATGTTGTTCTGCCCGCGCATGGGGTTCACCCCGGTGCCCTCGCGGCCGATGTTGCCGGTCATCAGCGCCAGGTTGCACAGGCTCTGGACGTTGTCGACACCACAGATGTGCTCGGTGATGCCCAGGGTGTAGTAGATGCCCCCGCGCTCCGCCTTCCCGTACAGGATGGCTGCCTGCTCGATGTCGGCCGCGGGCACCTCGGTGATGGTCTCCGCCCACTCGGGAGTGAATTCCTCGATGTGCTTCAGGAACGCCTCCGCCTCGGCCGTGCGCCCGGCGACGAAGCCCTCGTTGGTCAGGCCCTCGCGGTGGATGACGTGGGCCATCGACAGCAGGAGTGACACGTCCGACCCGACCCGGAGCGGCAGGTAGACGTCCGCCAGCTCCGCCAGGCCGATGCGCCGCGGGTCGGCGGTGATGAGCTTGGCCCCGTTGGCGATCGCCCGCTTCAGGCGGGTCGCGGCCACGGGGTGGCACTCGGTCATGTTGGTCCCGATGCAGAAGATCACATCGGGTTTTTCCATGTCCTCCAACGGGTTCGACATGGCGCCCCGCCCAATCGTTGCCGCCAGACCGGCGACTGTGGGAGCGTGTCAGGCACGGCTGCAGTTGTCGATGTGGTTCGTTCCGAACCCCGCCCGGATGAACTTCTGCATGGTGTAGGCGGCTTCGTGCGGCGCCCGCCCGGAGGCCACCCCGTACACGCTGTGGCGTCCATACCGCTCGCGCACGCGCAGGAATCCCGCCGCGGCGCGGTCGAGAGCCTCGTCCCAGCTGGCCTGGTGCAGGTCGCCGTCCTCACCGCGCACCAGCGGGTGGGCCAGGCGGTCCGGGTGCTGGACGAAGTCGAAGGCGAACTGTCCCTTCACGCACAGCGCGCCCAGGTTGGCGGGGCCGTCCATGGCGGGCTGCACCCCGATGAGCTGGTTGCCGCGGGTAAGGAGGTCCACCGAGCAGCCCACCCCGCAATAGGGGCAGATCGTCCGCGTCTTCCTGGTCTCGCCGGGGACGTGGCGGTTGGCCAGCGCCTTGAGGTCGCCCAGCGCCCCGGTCGGGCAGGTATGGACGCACTGTCCGCAGAAGGTGCAGGCGGAGTCCTTGAGGTGGCCGTCGAACTCGACCGTGATCTGCGTGCCGAAGCCGCGCCCCTTCACCGAGATGGCGTAGTCGCCCTCCTGCTCCGCGCACACGCGCACGCAACGGTAGCAGGAGATGCAGTTGTCGTAGTCGCGCATGATGAAGGGGTTGGGGTCGTCGGGCCGGCTGGCTCCCGACTTCCTGCCCTCGAAGCGCCCGGTGCGCGCCTCGTAGCGGTCCACCAGCTCCGTCATCTCCTGCGAGACGAGGCTGGTGAGCTCGTCCACATCCACTTCGCGGTTTTCCGAAGCCAGCAGCTCCATCAGCGTGCGCCGGTGCACCTCCACGCGCGCGCTGCGGGTACGCACCTCCATCCCCGACTGGCAGCGGGTGGTGCACGACGCGACCGGATTGCGCGCGCCCTCCACCTCCACCACGCACAGGCGGCAGCCTCCGAACGGCTCCAGCCGGGGGTCGTAGCAAAGGGTCGGGATGTCCTTGCCGTGCCGCTGGGCGGCCTCGTAGACGGTCTCTCCCGGGGTGAAGGCGACCCTTTCCCCGTCGAGAACGATGGTGGGTCGAGTCCCGTTCGTGCTCATCGGTGTCGTCCTGGTTCGGTGACTTCCGCCATTACGTTCCCGCGCGGTGCGGCGTGCCTGCGCCGCGATCCGCCGACGGGCGTGTCCCGTTGCCGGCGACATGGCGTGTGACGGCTTCCGGAAAGTAGCGCATGAGGCTCTCGGTGATCAGCGGAGCTGCGGTGCCCAGCCCGCACGCGCTTGTTTCCTTCATCGTATACCCAATGTCCGCAACTTCGTCCACCCACGCCACCACCGTGTCGGGTCCGGCCTCGCCGCAGAGCCGCTCGGTGAGCCTCTGGGTCCCGATCCGGCAGGGGAAGCACTTCCCGCAAGATTCGTGCGCGAAGAACTCCATCGCCGCGTGTGATGCCTCGACCATGTCGCGCGAGTCGTCGAACACCATGATTCCGCCGGCGCCCAGAAACGACTTGCGCGCGCGGATGGCGGGCTCGTCCAGCGTGACGAAGAGGTCTTCACCCGCCAGGAATCCCCCGGAGAGCCCCGCCATCGTGACCGCCTGGATGGTGCGTCCCTCGAAGGGGCCGCCGGCCCAGTCGTACAGCAGCCTCTCCAGCGGGAAGCCCATGGGGACCTCGTAGTTTCCCGGGCGGAGGATGTCCCCCGACAGGGAGATCACCTTGGTGCCGGCGTGCCCGTTCATCCCCAGTCCCGCGTACCAGTCCGCTCCCAGCGCGAGAATGTGCGGGATGGAGGCGAGCGTCTCCACGTTGTTCACGACCGTGGGCAGGTTCTCGAACCCGTGGGTCACGGGGAAGGGAGGACGGTTGCGCGGAAACGGATGTTTCCCCTCCATGGAGTTCAGCAGCGACGTTTCTTCCCCGCAGATGTACGCGCCGGCTCCGCGGCGGATGTGGAGATCGAAGGCGAAGCCGGTGCCCATCACGGACATCCCGAGGATGCCCGCTTCCTCCGCTTCGCGGATGGCGTCCGCCAGGATGTCTTCGGTTTCGGGGTACTCGTAGCGCAGATAGATGAAGCCGCGGTGCGCCCCGGTGGCATAGCCCGCGGCGATCATGCCCTCGATGACCGCATGGGGGTCGTAGTCCATGAGGGCGCGGTCCTTGAAGCACCCGGGCTCGCCTTCGTCCGCATTGCACACGATGGACTTGGGAGTCCCCGTGGCGTCCGCCACCGCCTGCCACTTGCGGCCGGTGGGGAAGCCCGCGCCCCCACGTCCCGTCAACCCGCTCCGGCTGACGGCGTCCACCACCTGGGCGGGGGTCATCTCGCGCACCGCCCGCGCCAGGCCCTCGTAGCCGCCGTCCCGGCGATACCCGGCCAGGGTGGCGTGCCCCGGCTCGCGGATGGTGCGGAAGACGCACTCGGCGGTGCCGCCGAGTGCGGGCGGGGGCAGGGGAGCGGGCCGGGCGACCAGCTCGGAAGCCGAGAGGCCCGCCAGGGTGAGGTGGCCGCGCAGCACCGGGACGGGGTCGTCGCAGCGTCCCGAGCACGGCATCCCGGTCGCCCCCTCCCCAGCCAGACCGGCGACGATGTCGAGAGCGCCGTTCTGCACGCATACCGGTCCGGTGCACACCCGCGGGGTGTTCAGCCCCCCGGGCACGCGCGCGAAGTGGTGGTAGAAGGTGATCGTGCCATAGAGGTCGGCAAGCGGAATGCGCAGTCCCCGCGAGACTGTCCGAATCGCGTCTTCCGACAGATAGCCGTCGCGCGCATGGAAGGCGTGCAGCACCGGGAGCAGCGGGGCTGGCTCCTCCCTCCACCGGGCCAGGATCTCCTGGTCGGTCATGCGGCGCTCTGGTCGGTCATCTGCGGTCTCCAGTCAGACTTGCGGGGGAGACAACGTGCAAACGAGACCACGCAAATGGAATCCCCCCCGTCCAAGACACCGTAAACATATGCTTTCAGCGGACATCTCGCTTGCCGACCGTCGGAGGGTTGCGCCTTCCTGACGGCGGTATCTTCGCGTGCCCAAAGGCGAGTTCGCTTGTATGCCGGGGTCTCGTCTGCATACCTTTGGGGGTGTGGGAGGAGCGGGCGGGCGAGCGGTTTCGGGACGGGCCCATAGCTCAGTTGGTCAGAGCAGCGGACTCATAATCCGACGGTCGCAGGTTCGAGTCCTGCTGGGCCCATCGCCCGTCCGCCTTCCTGCAAACAACGCGGCCCCGCCAGCGTCCGCCGGCGGGGCCGCGTTGTCGTCAGAACCGGAACCCTTCCTGGCCCCGGTCCGCGCCGCCTAGAACGTGACCTGGAACCCGAGGTTCAGGTTGCGCGGGATTCCCAGGAATACCTCGGCCGAGTCGGCGTCGTGGCGGTCGCCGTCGTCGTGGTAGCCGTTGAAGCGGGACGCGTCCCTGGCATCCTGGATGTACACCGCGTCGAGAAGGTTGAACACGTTGGCGAACAACCGCAGATCGCCGCCGCTGGCCACCGGCAGAACCTTCGCCAGCGAGTACGAGGCGAACAGGTCGAAGACGGAGTAGCCCGGGGGCTGCCAGGACTGGATTCCCGATTCCTCCGGGTTGGTGCGGCTGAAGGGGTCGAACCCCGCGTGGTGCGCGCCGTAGAACCTGCCCACCAGGGAAAGGTACACGCCGTCGGCCGGGAAGATCGAAGTGCTGAGGGCGAGCTGCCTCTGTGGTGCGTCGGCGACCTTCAGACCCTTGATGTAGAAGTCGTAGGATTCCGTCTCGCCGGACCGGTCGTCGGGCCGGTAGGTGCCGGACACGTCGTCGAGATACGTCCAGTTTCCGATCGAAGCCGCCGCCTCGAAGCGCAGAACGTTACTCGGCTGGAACACCGCTTCGGCCTCGATGCCCATGTGGCGCGCGTTGACTCCCAACAGGTTGATCAACCCGTCCACCCCCTCGGGGTTGGCGACGTTCTGGACTGAAACCCTGCGCGTGCGGTCCTTCCACACCGTGTGGTAGAGGTTGAAGTCGAACGAGACCCTCCGGTCGTTCGAGCGGAACTGCGCGCCCGCCTCGACGGATTCGAACTTCTCGTTCTTCGGTTCGGCGTTGAGCGACCCGTTGTTGTCGTCGATGACACCGTCGAAGATCGGCACCTTGGAAACGTAGCCGGCGTTGCCGAAGACCGACCACTCGCTGGTCAGGTTGCGCACCGCCCCGCCCTTGACCTGGTAACCGGCGATGTTGCCGCTCTCGACTGTCTTGAAGCCACCGGTTGATTGGTCTTGGCGGAAGTGGTCCACGAAGCCGTAGGCGTTCTGGGCCCACCCGACCATGCCGTAGAGAGATCCCTCCGCCGACGTCCTCTCGGCCTGCGCATACCCGCCCAGCCAGTCGACCGTGTTCACGTTGTGGTAGGCGAGCTTGTCGCCGAGGACGCGCCGCCCATCCGCCTCGGTCCAGAAGTCCGAGCTGCAGCCGCGGGCGCAGTCGTCGAAGTAGGCGCCGCCGAGCAGGTCCCGGACTTCGCGGTAGTGTGCGATTTCAGAGGCTCGCCAGTCGACGCCGACCTCTGCGGTCCACCCGGCGTTGAAGATCTTGCGCAGCTTGGAGATCGCGCCCCATGTGTCCTGGTAGTTGACCGAGTTGCGCAGGATCCCCCGGGATCCGTTGTCGTTCGCCCGGTTGCGCTCGATGGTGGCGTCCCAGTCCGCGAAGCGCTGTCCGTAGTCGTAGTTCCACCTCAGCGATCCCATGGGTCCGGCGCCTCCGCCCCTGCCGCCGGAGTAGTAGCCCACGGTGGTGAGGCTGAGACCCTCCCCGAAGTAGGAGTACCAGTTCAGGTTGAGCTGCGGCTTGTAGTAGAAGTTCTCCCGCTCGTTGATATAGGTACTGTTGAACCGGCTCCTGTGTCCGGCATCCGGACCCACGCCGTTGTACTGGCCCCCCGAGTAGCTGGGGCTGACCGGAGCCACGGTCGGGCTCCGCCCCCGGCCGAGCTCGGGGAACTTGTCAAGTGCGCCCTGGTCGAAGTTGTCCAGCGAGCGCGCGAAATCCGCGTCGAGGGTGGCGACATTCAGCCTGTACCCGTTCGAGCCGTGGCGCTGCGGCGCGCCGACCGCGTAGGCCTCGAGCCGGTTGCGGGGGCTCAGCTGGTACGCAGTGGCCACGTAAAACGCCCAGAGGTCGGTCCACGTCGCTTCCCCGCCAGCGAAGCCCGTGTACATCCCGCCTCCGGTCTGGCGCGCCACGGAAGCGGACGCGGCGAAGTCGCCCAGCTGGCCGGTGTTCACCACCAGGGTTTCCTTCAGCAGGTTCGAGCCCACCGCCCAGCCGCCCGTATCGTCGAGGCCTCCCACCCCGAACTCCTGCTTGTACGAGAAGCCGGCGCTCCGGGCCGAGGGATCGGTGATGACGTTGATCGTGCCTCCGATCGAGGGCGCGGCCAGGTTGACCGCCGAGAGGCCGCGCTGAAGCTGGATGTCGGTCGCGGCATCGCCAAGGCCGCTCCAGTTGGACCAGTACACCCAGCCGTTTTCCATGTCGTTGGCGGGAACGCCGTTGATCATGAAGGCCGTGTGGCGCTGGCTGAAGCCGCGCACGTTGATGCGGGCGTCGCCCGCGCCTCCGCCCTGGGCGGTGGAGTACACGCTGGGCGTGACGTTGAGGATGAGCGGCAGATCCCTGGAGCCCAACTGGTTCTGGAGCTGAATCTTGCTGACGTTGCTGAACGCCACCGGGGTCTGCCGGGCCTGCGCCCGGGTGGCGAAGACCTCCAGTGCGTCGAAGGCGATCGCCTCCTGGCTGAGGCTGAAGTCGAGGGTCACGGTCTGTCCGGCATCGAGCGTGACGCCCGTCGCCGACTGGCGGCCGTAGCCGATCATGACGACTTCAACGGTGTACGGTCCGCCGGCGCGAACCCCCTCCACGCGGTACGTACCGTCGCTTCCCGCCAGCCCGCCGGTCTGTGCCCCCGTGGCTTCGTGCGTGACGGCGACCTGGGCGCTGGCGACGCCGGCACCCCCCTCCTCGGTCACTCGACCCGCAATGGTTGCGGTTTGTTGTGCCGCCAGACCCGTGGCGCACACGGTGAAGAGCGCAGCACAAAGCGCATTCAGACGAATTCTGTGTAACATCGGCTATCCTCCAGTTAGAGACGGTTGAGTGTGGAATCCCGCTACCATCGAATCCAGCCTACGGGGTGTGAAACAGGCGCGCTTCGGATCGACCGGGAAGAGCCCTGAACCGGCTGAACGCCAGCCATTCGTCGACCCGGTGCCAATCGTCGGCCCGCACGCTATCCGTACCCGACTCCCGGACAGGCTGGTGAACCATTTTCGAGCTTTCCCTTAATGTATCACACGCGCCCCGCGCAGGCACCTACGTTCGCCGATCTTCGGGTCACGGTCGGTTGACGGGGGCTGCGAAGGCTGTGCGGGTAACGGATCGCGCGGAGCCGGTCCGAGGGCTAAACGAGAATGCCCCGCGGCCGAGATGGGCCGCGGGGCACCGGTGTGGTTTCTGGTCGGATTGTCGTGCCGCACCCGGCTTACGGGCCCAGCCGGCACCGCCGACTTCCCGGTCAGCCCGAGGAGGATGGTTTCGCGATGATGTAGCGGCCGAAGATCCACGCCGCCGTGAGCAGCGCGAGCGCGGCGATCGCCACGAGTCCGAGCGTGTCGTTCACCACGTCGGACGCTTCCGAGCTGATCACCCCTTCCGGGCGGCCGATGGCTATATACCCCTCGGGAGTCGCACCTTCACCCGTAAGCGGGGCGACCGCGAAGACCGACATGCTCCCGTCGAGATCGGCGCCGTGCACGATGCCGGGCTCGTCGGCCGTTTCGGGGAATCCCTCCGTCCGCATCGCGCCGATGGTGTCCCCTTCGCTCAGCCCGGACGGGTAGCGGACCAGGATCCGGCCTTGCCGGTCGAGCACCGTGAAGGTGGCCGACTCCGGCATCTCCATGTCCTGCGCGGTCTCGCTCAGGGCCCGCAAGTCGATGCTCGCGATCAGAACCCCCCCGGGCATCCCGTTGTCATCCCGAATCGGGATGGCCGACCCGACGCCCGGCCGCCCGGTGACGCGCCCGATCTGGTAGTTGCCGATGACGTGACGATTCTCGTTCATGGCGCGGATGTAGTATGTACGGTCACCCAGGTAGAGCAGTCCGTCCGGCTGAACCGAACCGCACCCGACGTATCCATCGAGTCCGATGGCCCAGATCCCGTTCAAGTGGTTCGCCTGGTCGAAGACGCGCCCCAGGATCTGGGTGCACTCCGGCTGTTGCATCCCGCTGACCGGAGGGAACTCCGCCAGAGTCGCCAGCAGCACGCGGCTCTCTTCGAGCAGCCGGTTGTACTCTACCGACGTCTCCCTCGTGGCGCGCAAGAGTTCCTGCTCCTGATTGCCCAACTGCAGGGAACGGATCTCCCCGTTCGCGTACAGGTAGATCCCGACCGCCGGAAGGAAGGCGATCAGCACGAGTAACAGGACCCGACCGGTGAATCCCGGGTTCGACGTTGCAGTCATCGATTGGCTCTCCTCGTTGAGTGCGATATGGATTCGAGGAAATGTAGCATATCCGTTGAAATCCTGCTGTGCTCGACGACGAGGTGTTCCCGGGCTGGTCGAGTCGCTAGTATTTCCGATCGTCGCGCAAACGGGATCGGAGGCAGAGAGCTTCCCGCAAACGGAGGTCGGGCCATGCAGGCAACGCAAGTATCACGCCGCAATTTCGTGAGTGGTGCCGCGCTGGCGCTGGGCTATCTGGGGCTGCGGCCCGACCCGCTTCTCGCTGGAGAAGGGGCCGCACGCTGGCTGGGTCGCTACCCCCAGCAGGCATACGACTACGATTCGTACGCCAAGATCAACTTCAACGAGAACCCCTGGGGTCCGTCTCCCTCCGCAATGGAGGCGATGAGCGGGGCCTGGAAGTACGCCAACCGCTACGGCTATCCGGACGACGGCATCCAGGATGTCATCGCCCAGCGCCACGGGGTTCCGCGCGAGAACATCCTCATGGGTGCGGGCTCTGAGGAGATTCTGAGGGTGGTCGGCCTCACCTACCTGCGCGACCGCACCAGGGTCGTCGGGGTCGAGCCGTCGTACGGATCCGTCTATGAGCACGCGACCGGGATCAAGGCGGATCCGGTGTTGATTCCCCTGCTCGGGGATTCCCGCCAGGACATCCCCGCCATGGTCCGGGCTACAAACCGGAATTATCGCGACATCGGGTTCGTCTACCTCTGCAACCCCAATAACCCGACCGGCATCACGGTCACGGCCGATGAGGTGCGCCAGGTGCTGGACGGTATCCCCGAGGACATCCCGGTGTTGATCGACGAGGCCTACCACCACTTCGTCGAGGATCCCGCGTACGAGACTTCGGTCCCGTACGTGCTCGAGGGCCGCAAGGTGATCGTGGCGCGCACCTTCTCCAAGATCTTCGGCATGGCCGGCCTGCGGCTGGGTTACGCCGTGGCCCCGGCGGACATGGTGCGCGAGATGAGCCCCCATTTGACCGGCAGCGTCAACGCCCTGGTGAAGTGGGGCGGAGCGCAGGCGCTGCGCGACGCGGAGGCGGAGGCGGAAGTGCGCGGCAAGACCATCGAGTTCAAGCGCGACGTCATCGCTCAGGTGCAGGACCACGGCTACGAAGTGCTCCCTTCGCACACCAACTTCTTCATGATGCACACCGGTCGCCCGGTCAGGGAGGTCGGACGCGATTTCCGCGAGAAGGGCGTGCTGGTGGGCCGTCCCTTCCCGCCTATGCTGGACTATCTGCGGGTGTCGATCGGCACGCGCGAAGAGATGGACCGCTTCCTGGTCGCGTTCCACGACATCTTCCCGGCCAGGAGATCCGCGGCCAGCTCGCGCGGCGGCTGAGGAAGCCGTTTCGGGGGCGCCGTCCCTGCGGCGGGCCGCGTCCCGCCCGTTTGCGGACTGAACGCCGCGTTTCCGGAGTGAGACAATGGACCTCGAGTCGCTCGGCAATCTGGCGGAGGTCGTCGGTGCCCTGATCGTCGTGGCGGGCTTCTTCTTCGGCTTTCTCCAGCTTCAGCAGTATCGCATCCAGCGCAGCGCGACCGCCGCCATCGAACTCGCGCGTTCTCTCCAGAACCCACCCATGGCGCGTGCGCTGCGGCTGGTCTTCAGCCTCCCGCCGGGTCTGGACGCCGCCGAGATTCGCGAGCGCGGAAGCCAGTATGAAGACGCCGCCATGCTGGTTTCCCTGACCTTTGAGTCCGTGGGGCTGATGGCCCACCGCCACATGGTCTCCCTGGAGCTGGTATGGGAGTTCATGGGCGGAGCGCTGCTCGGTTGCTGGGAGCGGCTGGAGGATTGGACTCGGGAGGTCCGCGACAGAAGCGGGGACGAGAAGTTCAACGAGTGGATGCAGTGGCTGGCGGAGCAGTGCTACCGCCGGTATGGCCGGGAGGAACCGGCGTACCGCCGGTATTCGGGTTGGCTCCCGAAGGGAGAGGACCGCGTAGCGTGAGGGGGGGAGGCCGCGCGCGCGGCCTCCCGGATGTCGGGAGTTCCGGTCAGTTGGAGCGGAAGGGGATGCGGATGCTGGTCTGCTCCCATTCCAGGACCAGATCGGCCCCGCCTTCGGCGTCCTCGAAGGTGTAGCGCAGCTGATCGACGGCCTCGTCCACCATCCCCGGCGTCACCGAGAAGCTGCCCACGTCGCCGGCCATCACGTCCGGACTGATCGGGATGCCCCAGCGCTCGTTGACCGCGTTGATGTGGATGGTCCAGTCGCCCATGGTGGGGACCGCGTACAGGGAGTACGCGGCGGCATCCAGAGCGACGCCGCCCACGCTC
The DNA here is from genome assembly GCA_965225805.1 of Longimicrobiales bacterium. GTDB lineage: Bacteria > Gemmatimonadota > Gemmatimonadetes > Longimicrobiales > Gaopeijiaceae > BD2-11. Next base: position 3,364,488 of record OZ245327.1, on the reverse strand, counting down.
GCGGGCGCGCTCAGGTAGAACGCGGTCGCCTCATCGGCCCCCATGCGCCAGGGCGCGTCGTAGGGGACCAGGGCGCCCATGATCTCGCGGGTCACCTCGGGGTTGTTGGGGTCTCTCCTCAGGGGAGCCCCGTAGCACACCTTCACCATGATGTCCCCGAACGAGGTGGAGGCGGATTCGTGCGAGCTGAGCCGGCCTTCGGTGTCGCCGCGCACGAAGCAGTCGGGCTCCATGGACCCTTCGGCCATCTCCATGTCGGAGGAGGCTTCTTCAGCGGCTTCCTGGGCGCAGGCGGGCAGAAGGAGGAGCAGGGCGAAAATGGCTGTCAGGGGGGTGAACGGCTTCATGGAGGTCCTCCGCGTGAGGGAATCAAGGAACTGGAGGTTCGCCCTCATCCCGCACAACTCGCACGGCAGAGCAGCTTCGGGTAGGATGATGCGCGCCCGATGTCCGGTCAAGTCGGACGATGGGCAGCAGCCCGGCTCTGCGGGGAGCTTTGACGGGGACTGGACTTGCCCGGGGGAGACGCCATGAAGGCGGTGTTGATGGACGGTTTCGGCGGGGCCGAAGTGCTGCGCTGGCGGGATGCGGCGATGCCCGTGCCCGGGCACGGGCAGGTTCTCATCGAGGTGGTGGCGACCACCGTCAACCACGCCGATATCAGCCAGCGGGAAGGGAAGTATCCGCCTCCCCCGGGCGAGTCGGAAATCCTGGGGCTCGAGGTGACGGGCGTGGTGCGCGAGACGGGCCCCGGGGTCGAGCGCTTCCGCCCCGGTGACCGGGTGATGACGCTGGTGGCCGGCGGGGGGTACGCGGAGTTCGCGTGCGCCTACGAGGGCCACCTGGTGCGCGTCCCCGAGACGCTGACCTGGGAGGAGGCGGCGTGCGTCTGCGAGACCTACGTGACCGCGTACCTGAACCTGTTCATTCTGGGCGGCCTCGGGGACGGAGACACGGTGCTGCTGCACGGCGGCGGGGGTGGGGTGAACACGGCTGCCATCCACCTGTGCCGCACCCTCCTGCCCGATGCGCGCATGGTCGTGACCTGCTCGCCCGGCAAGGTGGAGCGCGTGCGGGCGCTGGGGGCGCATCTGGTCGTGGACTACACGGCCGAGGCGTTCGCGCCGGCCGTGCGCGCCTTCACGGGGGGGCGGGGGGTGGATGTGGTGCTCGATCACATCGGCGCGGCCTACCTGAAGGGCAACCTGAAGGCGCTCGCGCCGGGTGGGCGCCTGGTGGTGATCGGCTTGATGGGCGGGCTCAAGGCCGAACTCAACCTGGCCCTGCTGATGGTCAAGCGGCACCACATCATCGGCTCGGTGCTGCGCTCCCGCCCGGTCGCCGAGAAGGCCGACATCATGGCGGAGTTCGAGCGGGTGGTGGTGCCCCACTTCGCCGCCCGCCGCATCGTACCCCTGATCGACGCGGTCTACCCTATGCGCGAGGCGGCCAGGGCGCACCGCCGGATGGAAGCGAGCGCCCACTTCGGCAAGCTGGTGCTGAAGGTGCGGGATCGTAGCGGTAGTCCGTGATCGTGCCCGGCTCGAGTCTTGCGAAATCCGGATGGCCGGGATTGACGATATGGTTGACTTCGCCGATGACGACCGCGCTCGGCACGGCGAGAACGGCTGATTCGAGCGAATCGAGCCATCGGTCCCCAATCCCCTGGGTAACGGGGTGAAGGCCGACCCGCGCCCAACCGGCGGGCAGATCCGCCGGATTCATGACCTTGACGAGATCCTCCGGGATGCCAACGGGAAGCTTCCGGTACGCTTTCAGGGCGTCGGAGACTCGGAGGTGAACGAGCAGTTCCAGGCTTGCCAGCGCCAGGCTGCCTCCCAGATAGACCGCCCTGCGCCCCGGGCTGTTCCAGCGCCCGCCATACCGCAGCGCCCCCTCTCCGGAGAGCATTTCTTCGATGGTGGGGGAATGCTCGGGCGAAGCCAGCCATCGGCGGGCAGCATCGCCATCGCCCCGCATCATGTCGTGCGCCATCGCGACCAGACGGGCCACCCGAACAAGTCGATCCGACTCCTCCGGCGTGAGCAGCCCGGCCTTCCGCCTCCGGGCCAAGGTAGTCGAGGACAGGCCCATCACGCGGGCGACAGCGAGGCGCCCGACCCCGGCGGCGGCCGCTACCTCGTCCAGCCTGGTGCTCAGGGTCCGGGAGGATTAGTCCGGTTTTCCGGTCCGTGCGTCGTAGGTGAGGTCTACGCCGAAGGAGTCATCGAACCGCCGTGCTCTTCGGGTCGCGGGTATGAGGTTGTACTACCTCAGGATCCCGGATCGTACCCGGGCGCTTCCAGTTGGCTCACGTCATACCAGTCGACCCCGCGGTCTGGGTAACCGTCCGTGTCGCCGGGTCCGACGGGACGGTCTACGAGCACCACAAGCGTCGAGCCGAGCACGTCGACCGCGAGAGCGTCGTGCCGCACGCGTACGGCACCCCAGTATTCCGGGCCCGAATACACGTCCAAATAGGAGACGCCGTCGGTGCGCCCCCGGCTCGTCACGACCCACAGCCTGCCGCGGTCGTCGAACACCAGGGGCAAACGCTGGTACGGCTTCGGCGTGCGCCGGAAACGGCTTTCCGTCGCGAAGCCGCCCGCGGACTCCAGGTACTCCTCCACATCTCGTTCGCTGGGGTACTCCAACACGTATCTCGGTGCGCGGACGAGCGTGCCGGAAGCATCGTGGCGTCCGGCGAAGAACAGCAACTGCCCGCGGCACAGAGGGAACGCGGCACTCCCCCCTGGAGAAAAACTCCCGGAGGACAGCCCTTCCAGCACTCCTGAATCTTCGCATTGGGCATCGAATCGGCTGTCGTAGACCCTCTCCCACACAATCTCCCCGGATTCCATATCCACTTCGGCATATAGGGTTTGCGTACGCATCGCTCCCGAGGAATCGCGCTGCATCGACCACGAACTGCCGGTCAGCGTCAACGAAAAAGAAGAAGCACCGCGTTGGAAATAGAACCCCGGCAGACTAACCTGGAACACGAATGTGCCCGAGGTCATGTCGAAAACCGACATCCGATCCAATTGGGAATCAATTACGCCGATCGAGCCGTTCGGTCCGCGTAGCAGATCGGGTAACTTGTCGCCGAGCTCGCCCGGTCCCTCGCCCTGCCGTCCCAAATATCCGACCGCGGAACCGTTCACGTCCGTGCAATACACACGGTACTCGTACGACTCCGTCGTGCAGACCGTGTTCTCGTCGGCCAGGAGAACGCCGATGTCATCGCTTAGAGGGACGACCGACTCGGCGTAGGGAACCAGGGAAATGTCGCTCCCTTGCTCCGCACCGCCGCACGAGACGACGAAAAGGACGCACGTCGCGAGCGAGCGCAGCTGCCGCGCTTCGCCGTTGCGCAGACATCGAAACATCGCTCTATCCGCCGGACGCGAACGACTTCACGAGAAGAGATCTGTGGGTCAGGTACGACATGCCATCCTCCTGATATGAAGTGAACGTAATGTGACACCGCGAGCCTTGGCGACCACGGTGCCTCCAGTCACGGTCCGGGCCGCGTTCGTGGCCTCCTTTCGGGGTGAGGGTCTTCGGGGCACGATTGACGGTGATACCAGTCGCAACGCACCGTAGCCGTTCCTTGGCAGGCCACGGGCGGCTCCCTAGCTTTGCTCGGACCCGCGGGGAGGCCCGCGTGGCTCGACCCCAGAGGCCATCACGGAGGATCTTTTCATGACGACCGCAACCGCATTGAAATCCCGGACCGCCGAAGACACCCTGGCGCGCAAGAGCCGGGACGAGAGCGTCATTTCGGGCGGACACCTGGCCGCCCGGGCGCTGGCGAACGAGGGCGTCGACACCGTATTCACGCTGTGCGGCGGGCACATCATCGACACCTACGACGGGTGCATCGACGAGGGGATCCGCATCATCGACGTGCGTCACGAGCAGGTGGCCGCGCACGCCGCCGACGGGTACGCGCGCCAGACCGGCGGGCTCGGGTGCGTGATCACCACGGCCGGCCCGGGCTTCACCAACGCCCTCACCGGGATCGCGACCGCGTTCCGCTCGGAGAGCCCGGTCCTGCACATCGGCGGGCAGGGCGCGCTCACCCAGCACAAGATGGGGTCGCTCCAGGACCTGCCCCACGTCAACATCGCCCGCCCCATCACCAAGTTCGCAGCGGGCGTACGCTCCACCGAGCGCATCGCGGACATGGTGTCGATGGCCGCGCGCGAGTGCTTCGCCGGCACCCCCGGGCCGAGCTATCTGGAAATCCCGCGCGATGTGCTCGACCGCGAGGTTCCCCTGGCCAGCGCGACCATCCCCGAGCCGGGGCGCTACCGGGCATCGACCGGTTCGATCGGGGATCCGCGCGACATCGAGCGGCTGGCGGACCTGCTGGTCAAGTCCGAGCGGCCCGCCATCCTCCTCGGTCAACAGGTCTGGGCCTGCCGCGCGCATCAGGAGGCCTGGGATCTGGTGCGCACCCTGAACATCCCCACCTTCACCAACGGCGCCTCGCGCGGCCTCCTCGGTCCCGACGACCCCCACTACTTCCACCGCACGCGCGGCGCCGCCTTCGGGAACGCCGACGTGATCGTGATCGTGGGCACGCCCTTCGACTTCCGCATGGGATACGGGAAGCGCCTTCCCGCCGGCGCGAAAGTCGTGCAGATCGATCTCGACTACCGCACCGTGGGCAAGAACCGCGACGTCGACCTCGGTCTGGTCGGCCATCCCGGCGCCATCATGGAGGCGGTCCTCGCCGCGGCCAGCGCCAACCTCGGCGACGGCCCCACGCGCCGCCTGAGCTGGATGAAGCAGCTGCGCGCCATCGAGGAGCAGAAGTCCGAGAAGCTGATGCCGCTCTTCCTGTCGGACGCCAACCCGATCCATCCCTACCGGGTGGCGTGGGAGCTGAACGAGTTCCTCACCGAGGACACCGTCTACATCGGCGACGGCGGCGACGTCGTGACCATCAGCGCGCAAGCGGTCCGGCCGCGCGCGCCCGGCAACTGGATGGATCCGGGCGCCCTGGGAGGGCTGGGCGTGGGCACCGGCTTCGCCATGGCGGCCAAGCTCGCGCATCCGAACAAGGAAATCCTCTGCTACTACGGGGACGGCTCCTTCGGCATGACCGCCTTCGACATGGAGACCTGCAACCGCTTCGGCGCTCCCTACATCGCGGTCATCGGCAACAACTCGGCGATGAACCAGATCCGCTACGGGCAGCTCGCCAAGTACGGCCAGGAGCGCGGCAACGTCGGCAATCTGCTGGGCGACGTGCCCTTCTCCAAGTTCGGCGAGATGCTGGGCGGGTACGGCGAGGAGGTGCGCGACCCCGGGCAGATCCAGCCGGCGCTGCAGCGGGCGCGCGAATCGGTGAAGAGCAGCGGGAAGTCGGCGGTCATCAACATCTGGGTGGATCCCGGCGAATGGGCGCCGGGCACCAAGCGTCAAACCATGTACAAGTGACCGGGACCCGCCGGCCATCCATCGAACCTGCACAAGTGATCGGAGCAACCCTTCAATGAGCAAAGCACTCAACGGCATCCGCATCCTGGACATGACCCACGTCCAGGCGGGACCCACCTCCAGCCAGCTGCTGGCGTTCATGGGAGCGGACGTGGTCAAGGTGGAGTCACCTCTCGGCGACGCCACCCGCAAGCAGCTGCGTGACGTGCCGGACGCCGACAGCCTCTACTTCACCATGCTCAACTGCAACAAGCGCTCGATCACGGTGAACCTCAAGAACGAGCGCGGGAAGCAGGTCTTCACCCGGCTGGTGCAGGAGTGCGACGTCCTCATGGAGAACTTCGGCCCGGGGGTGCTGGAACGGCTCGGCTTCGGGTGGGAGCGGGTGCATGAGATCAACCCGCGGATGGTCATGGCCTCCATCAAGGGCTTCGGCACGGAAGGCCCCTATGCGGCCTTCAAGGCCTACGAGAACATCGCCCAGGCGATGGGCGGCTCGATGAGCACCACCGGCATGTTCGATGGTCCCCCGGTCGTGACCGGCGCCCAGATCGGCGATTCGGGCACCGGACTTCATCTGGCGCTGGGCATTCTCGCGGCTCTGCTGCATCGCGAGCAAACCGGAAAGGGGCAGTACGTCGAGTGCGCCATGATGGACTGCGTGATGAACCTGGCGCGGGTGAAGTGGCGCGACCACCAGCGCATCGAGCGCGGGCCGCTCCCCGAATTCTCGATCCAGGAGTTCGAGGACTTCGCGCCGCGGGCCGGCAACGACTCCGGGGGCGGACAGCTCGGCAATTGCATCCGCTGCAAGCCGGGCGGCATCAACGACTACCTCTACATCGTGGTCCAGGAACACGTCTGGGAGGCGATCGCGACCCGGGTCGGGGGCGAGGAACTGGTGAACGACCCGCGCTTCCGCGAAATCGGCGTGCGGCGCAGGAACCAGGGCGAGATGTGGGAGATCCTGAACGACTTCGCGAGCCGGTACACGAAGCGCGAGCTGATGAAGATCCTGAACGAGCTGAACGTGCCCTGCGGCCCGGTCATGAGCACCGGCGACCTGGCGGACGACGACCACGTGCGCGGGCGCGAGATGTATGTGGAGCTGGATCACCCCGAGCGCGGCCCCTATTGGAACCTGGGCTGCCCGATCAAGCTTTCCGACTCGCCGGCGGTGATCACGCGGTCGCCCCTGCTGGGCGAACACACCGGCGAGGTTCTGGACGAAGTGCTCGGCTACGGGGCCGACGAGATCGCGGAAATGAAGCAGGCGGGGGCCTTCACCTTCAAGCGCTGAGTCTTCTGCGAGCGCTGAGTTCTTCAAGAGCGAGGAGTCCGGGACATTGAACGACGGCACGATGCGATCCACCTCACATTCGGCGGCCTCCGCGCACGGAACCTGGTTCGGTCACCCGAGGGGGCTCTCGACCCTCTTCTTCACCGAGATGTGGGAGCGCTTCTCCTACTACGGGATGCGCGCCCTGCTCACGCTCTACATGACCACGGCGACCACCCATGTGATCCTGCGGGACGACGGATCGGAGGTCGCGAACGCGGGAATGGGACTCGATGTGGGGACCGCGGCCGCCATCTACGGCTTGTACACGAGCCTGGTGTACATCATGGCGCTGCCCGGCGGCTGGATCGCCGACAACCTGTGGGGGCAGCGCAAGGCCGTGTTTGTGGGTGGCTGCATCATCGCCGCGGGCCACTTCACGATGGCGGTGCCGTCAACCTTGACGTTCTTCCTCGGGCTCGGTCTCATCGTCTGCGGGACCGGGCTGCTCAAGCCCAACGTCAGCACGATCGTGGGCGAACTCTACCCCGAAGGGGGCGCGAGGCGGGACGCCGGCTTCTCCGTCTTCTACATGGGGATCAACGTGGGGGCCCTGCTCGGGCCGCTGGTAACCGGCTTTCTCGGAGAGGGCTACAACTGGCACTGGGGCTTCGGAGCGGCCGGCGTCGGCATGGTCCTGGGCCTCATTCAGTACCGGAACCGCGCCCGGTTGCTGGGCGATGCGGGCCTGCTGAAGACCGGAGACAGCGGAGCGCAGCTGGCGGCGAGGTCACGCAGGTTCTTCGGAACGTTTTTCGCGGTGATCGTGGGCGTGGTGGCGTTCGGCTACCTGGTGTCGAGCGGGGTCATCCCGGTCACGCTCACCCGGATCGCCACGGTGCTGGGCTACAGCGTGTTGGTGATCATCGCAGCCTACTTCGTCTACCTGTGGACGATGGGAGGCCACACGAGGGAGGAGAACCGGCGCCTCGGGGTGATCTTCTGGCTATTTTTGCTGATCGCGGTGTTCTGGTCCGGCTTCGAACAGGCCGGGTCCTCCCTCAACCTCTTCGGGCGCGACTACACCGACCGCAACATCCTGGGCTGGCTGATGCCGGCGGCCTTCCTGCAGTCGGTGAACTCGTTCTTCATCATCCTGCTCGCACCCGTCTTCGGTTCGGTGTGGGTCTGGCTGGAGCGGCGCAAGCGAAACCCGTCGATCCCCATGAAGGCGGGGATGGGGCTCGTCGGCCTCTCGCTCGGGTTCTTCGTACTCGCCTGGGGCGCCGCCAACGCTTCGCCCGACAATCTGGTGAGCCCGTCGTGGCTGGTGGTAACCTACTTCTTCCACACCGTGGGAGAGCTCTGCATATCGCCGATCGGTCTGTCGGCCATCACCAAGCTGTCACCCACCAACCGAGTCGGTCAGATGATGGGGGTGTGGTTCGTGGGCGCGGCGCTGGGCAACCTGTTCGCCGGGCTGGTGGCCGGGCGGCTGGAGGACCTCGCCCCGGCACCTCTCTTCCACAGCGTCGCTGTGACCATCGGCATCGTCGGCATCGTGGGGCTGGTGGCTGCGCCCTGGGTGAAGCGGCTCATCGGCCGCCAGGGCTAGCTTAGCGAGCCCGGATTCCTCGCAGCGAAGAGTAGTACACCGGTCCCCGGCGAGTATCTCCCGACACCTATTCCGTAGTGCGCTGGAGGTGGGCCGACTCCCGATCGACCGCCGACGCGCCGAGACTCGACCGTTGACGCGCCGAGAAGGACTTCCTGCCGACGGTCGGGCAAATTCGCATTTGCGAGTCCCATTCTGCCATTGAGGAGTTTGAGGCTCCTGAACCCGGAGTAAACCAGGAACCGATCGCCCGACTTCACATTTGCGAGTCCCAATCCGCCATTGACGGATTCCGAAGCTCGCGGCTCGGCAAAGTCCGGCATCCCGAATTCTCCAGCCCGCCAAAGGGGCTGGCTGGCCTCCTGGAAGCGTTCGCGGGCTTCCTCCTCCTTCGAAGGTCTCCCGATCCGACTTCGGCCACTACAGACCATCCTGAGAGGCCGATTTGGGAGCCGTTATATTTGTACATAACTCGTTGTACAATCTCGTGTTAGGAGTAACGATGGTCGCAGCTGCAGACTGCCGCCATGCGACTCGCCGAGACCCTTCTCCGTGGTCCGCGATGGCGGAGCTGGCGGCGCGCATCAACTCCGCAGAATTCCGGATGATGACCCTGATCGCCGACTTCGATCGCCGGCGCGGCTGGAAGGACGGCTTCTCTTCCTGCGCCGAGTGGCTGGCCTGGAGGATCGGCATCAAGATCGGTCCGGCTCGCGAGCGTGTCTGGACCGCCCGCGCGCTGGTAAATCTGCCCCAGACCGCCGATGCCCTCAGGGAGGGGCGGATCTCCTACGCCAAGGTGCGGGCGATCACCCGCGTAGCTACGCCCGGGAGCGAGGCGGAGTTGCTCGAGTTCGCGCGTGCCGGTTCGGCCGCGAAGCTGGAGCAGACGGTGCGCATGTGGCGGAAGTTGTCCCGCGAGGGGGAGCCGACGGTGGAGGAGGCCCGGCACCGCAGCCGAACCTTCTCGGTCTTCGTGGACGGCGACGGAATGTACGTGGTGAGGGGGCGGCTCGAGCCGGAGGCCGGAGCGGTCCTGATGCGGGCAGTGGAGGCCGCATCCGATGCGCTGTTCCGGCGCGAGGGCGGTGCCGGCGATGCGCGCCCGGAGCCGAAGCAGCGCCGGGCGATCGAGGCCGCTGCCAGGCAAGCAGGTCGCCCAGGGGACCAGTCGTTCCCTGTTTGTCCGGCCACAGGGTGCGGGGTGCTTCGACTTCGGGATGGAGCCGGCCGGACCTCCCGCCATGCTTGAGACCTACGCCCCGAAAAGCGGGATCTGGAAGACCCTGGCGAAGATCAGCAGCACGCTCATCGCTGTGAAGACGATCAGGCTGAACCATCCGAACCAGCGCGCGAAGGTGGAGGGGTAGAAGGCGCGGTCCTCCTTCGGGATCACGGCCAGGCAGTAGTAGAAGTTCAGGAAGAAGATCACCGGGGCGATGAAGAAGGCCAGCGCCGAGGCCACCAGCACCAGGTGGACGGGGCGGGGCAGTCCCGCGATCACGGCCACCGAGCCCACCAGCGAGTAGATCATGGTGGCCCGATAGAGGTTGTACTCCGAATACCAGCCCTTGTGTTTCTTGTCGATGCCGGCGGTGCGCGCGGTGCCCCGGAAGAGGTTGCGGCAGCACGCCCCCACGATGCGCGGCCAGCCGTCGAAATAGTTGAAGGCGGTCGAGAAGGTGGCCGCGAAGGCGCCGAACATGAACAGCCCCATCATGCTCGGACCCACGGAATTGGTGAAGATGCCGGCAATCTCGCCCATCACAGCCTGTCCCTCGACGGCGCTGGGATAGAGCCACACCGCCGCCAGCAGCATGAACACCGCGGCCATCACGAACGAAACCACATGCCCCAGGCGGAAGTCCCAAAGGCCGATCTGGAACCAGCGCCGGCAGTACTCCTGTGCATGCGCGGGGAGGCGGTTGGTGTGGACGCTTAGATCAGCGAGAGAGGGCCGGAAAGGGTTGAAGGCGCCCGCGATTCCGAGCTCCTCCATGCGGTCGCGGATCTTGCTCATCCCGGCCTTTTTGGCCTTGCCCCACTCCGAGGCCTGCAGTGAGACATCCATACCGGTCGGCAGGAGCCCCAGGAAGGCGGCGATGACCAGCCAGGAGCCGTCCGGGATCTCGACCAGGAAGAAAGTGCCCATCTGGGCGAGGGGCGCGGGCTGGTAGAAGTACACCGCCAGGGTGGAGACCACCATGATCGCCGCGAGGATCTTGGCCGAGTTCTCCACGGCCTTGTAGCGCCCCAGCAGCAGGATGGTCACCGACACCACCCCCAGTGCCACCGCCGCACCGGTGAGCGAGACGGGCCAGCCGAGCACTTCGGAGGTCAGGTAGTAGACGACTGCGGCCGCCGCCACCAGGCGTCCCGCCTGCCCGATCGCGCACTGGACCAGGGTGGTGATCAGCACGTACCAGAGCGGCCACTTCCCCCGGGCCGTCGCGTACGCCTCGATCAGGCTCTTGCCGGTGGCGTTGGTGAAGCGGAAGGCCATCTCGAAGCCGTAGTACTTGAAGATGTACGCCACCGGCAGGCACCAGAGCAGCGCGTAGGCGAAGCGACCCCCCGCGGTGGGCGCGGTGACCAGGTGGCTGGTGCCGATTCCGGTCATCATGAGGATGATCCCCGGTCCGAAGTGCCGGAGCAGCCCTCGCACCGACCGGTCGGGAAGCTCGAGCTGGTCGAATTCGGAGGATTCCGCGTGGGTGCGGCCGGGGTTCTGGGCCATGGGTCTCTCCGCTGGAAGTAGGGGCGTGTCCGCCGGGCATAATGGGAAGCGGGGTGATGAACAGAAAGCCCGGGGCGACTCACGGCTGGTGTGGGTCAACACAAGCGGCTATTCCGTCCGCCCTCGTTCCAGGCGGGAGGGCGGGCCGCTTTCCCGGGATCCGCCGAATTGGTTAGCTTCGGCACCGGAGCCGCCGAAGGCTCCGGGATGGTAATGCGGGCATCGACCGAGTTCGACATCCAGACCCGTGTCGACCCTTCCGACTCCAATTGTTTGCCGACTGCCATGAGCGAGCGTCCCCTCCTGATGATCCCCGGACCGGTGGAGGTCTCCCCACAGGTCCTGCGCGCTTTCTCGACTCCTCCTCCCGGGCACGGGCAGCCTTTCGTCGTGAAGGCGCTGGGCTCCACCCTGGGCCGGATGCGCGAGGTGTGGAGGGCGGGTGAGGGCGCTCAGCCTTTTCTGGTCGCGGGCAGCGGAACCCTGGCGATGGACATCGCGGCGGTGAACCTGCTGGATCCGGGCGACGAGGCCCTGCTCGTGGACACCGGCTACTTCGCCGATCGCATGCGGCTGGTGCTGGAACACCGCGGCGTGAAGGTGCGCGTGGTCGCCAGTCCGCCGGGCGAGCGACCGGAACTGGAGGAGGTGGAAGCCGCTCTCGACGCGTCCCGGGCGAAGGCCCTGTTCGCCACGCACGTGGACACCTCGACGGGCGTTTTCGTCGATCCGGCCGGTCTGGCCGCCCTCGCCCGCTCGCGCGGCGTGCTCTCCGTCTTTGACGGCGTGTGCGCCACCGGGGCGGAGACCTTCGAGATGTCCGAATGGGGAGCCGACGTCTGCTTCACCGCCTCTCAAAAGGCGATGGGACTCCCGCCGGGACTCGCGCTCTTCGTGGCCGGTCCGGGCGCAATGGAGGCGAGCCGGGCGCGCAGCACACCCTGCCCCCTGTACCTGGACTGGAACGTCTGGCTGCCCATCATGGAGACCCATGAAGCGGGGCGCATGAGCTACTTCGCCACCCCGGCGACCAATCTGGTGGTCGCGGCCGAGGTGGCGCTGGGGGAGATCCTGTCGGACCGGCTGGACGGGCTCGAAGGAGTGGCCGCCCGCGTGGAGCGCCACGCACGCACGGGGAAGGCGATGCGCGCGGCCTGGGCGCACCTGGGACTCGGCATGGTCCCGGCCAGCGACGCTCACTGCGCCAATACCCTGAGCGCGGTCCGCTATCCGGCGGGAGTGGACGCCTCCCTGGTGGGACGCATCGTCGAGCGGGGCGTGATCGTCGCGGCGGGGCTGCACCCCCAGATCCACGACCAGTACTTCCGGGTGGGCCACATGGGCTACGTGACCACCCGGCCGGACCTGCTGCGGCGCACCATCCGCGCCGTGGGCGATGCCCTGGGGGCGAGCGGATGCCCGGTAGACACCGGCGCCGCAGTCGACGCCGCCATGGACGAGCTCGACTATCGCGCCGTCGCCGTGTAGCTTCGCCCGCCACCCGTCAGAAAAGGAGATAGCGTCGTGGTCTACACCTCCAGAGTTCGCATCGAGCGCAAGGCGGGCCCGCTGCGCCACGCCCATCTGCCGGCCACACCGGACCCGGTGCTGTTCGGGGTGCACGGCGAGATCGCCGGCCACTACGGCGTCGAACCCGAGACGCCGGTGGCGACCACCCTCGACTACATTGTGGCCGCGGCCGGCGGCTGACTGGCGGGCACCCTGGGAGGCGCGCTGGAGGCGCGCGGGATACCGGCAGGACAGGATCGCCTGGTTGCCGAAGTCGAGGGAGGCATCGACAAGGAGGACGGGGTCCTCGTGATTCGCACCGTGCATGTGCGCTACCACCTGCGCATGGAGGCGGGGAAGGAGGAGCAGGCGCGGCGGGCGCACCAGGTTCATCACCCGTACTGTCCCGTCTATCGCACCCTCGCCGGATGCGTCGAATTCTCCACCGAGCTCGAGATCGAGGTCGTGTCGTGAACGGGCGGGAAGGGTCCGGCGACGCACCCTTCCAAGGGCCGCAGGCGCGGGATCGGGAGGAAGCGCTCCGGCCGGAAGCGAAGGCCTCCGGCGTGGGCGTTCCCATGTCGATTCCGGACATGACGAGTGTGGAGGCATGGTCCGCGGTGTCCGGCGGCCCGCTTTCCCGCCGGCAATTCGCGGTGCTCCTGGCGGCGGGCGGCGCATCCGCCTTCCTGCCCGGCTGCCGCTCCGAGACCGGCGCCATGGACCCCGAGGTCGAGACGGCCTGGTTCAAGAATCCCGATCCCTTCATCCGCCACGCCACCAATCTGGAGACCCGTCTGGAGCTGCTGGACGGGCTGATCACGCCCAACGACCTCTTCTTCGTCCGCAATCACGCCGCGACGCCGATGATCAGCACGGACGAATACCGCCTGCGCGTCACCGGCGACGGGGTTGAGCGCAGCTTCGAACTCAGCCTCGACGATCTGCGTGCCCTCCCGAGCCACTCGCTCGTGGCGTACCTGGAGTGCGCCGGCAACTGGCGCGGCTTCTTCGCCCGGGTGATGGCTCAGGCGGCCGAGGGCACCCAGTGGGGCACGGGGGCGGTCGGATGCGCGGAGTGGTCGGGTCCGGCGCTCGCCTCAGTGCTGGAGGCCGCGGGGCTGCGCCCGGAAGCCGTCGCGGTGAACCTGGTGGGCCTCGACGACGGCGGCTTCAGCCGGCCCATGCCGGTCGCCAAGGCGATGGACCCGGACACCCTGCTCGCGCTGACCATGAACGGCGAGCCGCTACCCCCCGACCACGGCTCCCCGGTGCGCGGGGTGGTGCCCGGCTGGGCGGGCAGCAACAGCATCAAATGGGTCGGCGAGATCCAGGTTTCCACCGAGCCGATCTGGGTGCGCGCCAACACCAGCTCGTACGTGCTGGCAGGCCCGGACTGGCCGGCCGAACGGTACGCCCCCGCGGACGGCGCTCCGGTGACGACGCTGCCGGTCAAGAGCGCGCTGGCCCTTCCGTGGCCGGCGAGCGTGCCGGCGGGGAGAAACCGGATCCGCGGTTTCGCCTACTCCAACGACGGCCCCATCGAGTCGGTGGAATGGAGTGCCGACGACGGGGCAAGCTGGGCCTCGGCCCGCCTCATCGGCCCCTCCCTGCGCTACGCCTGGACGCGCTTCGAGATCGAGTGGGACGCCGCGCCGGGGTCCCACACGCTGCGAACGCGCGCGAGCGACGCGGCCGGGAACACCCAGCCCGCCGAGGCGGTGTGGAACCAGAAGGGCTATCTGCTCAACGTTGTGCTTCCGCACCCCGTGGAGGTGACCTGAGTGGGAAGCGGTGGCGCCGCTGCTACCTCCCGTAGCGGAAACCGACCCGTTCCGCGGGCGGCGTGGCGGTGGCGGGCCGGGCACGACCGGACCGCGCGTTGGCGGCGACGCGCGGGACGCGACCGGACAGCATCGGGCCGGACCCGAATGGCGATGAACAGTCCGCGGCGGGCCGGACCCGAATGGCAGTGACCGGACGCCCAGGCAGGGCCGCGGCGCTTGTGCTGCTCGCCGCCGCACTCGTTCTGCTCGCCGCGGCACTTGCCACAACCGCGCTGGTGGTCGACCGGAGAGGCGGCGAGACCGTCGACGGCGCCTTGGTGTACGTCCAGCACTGCGCCTTCTGCCACGATGTCGAGGGCGCGATCGGAGCCGCGATCACCGCGTCGACCCTGGCGTCCCGCGGGGACGAAGAGGCACTGTACCGATACCTCCGGCTGGCGATGCCCTACGAGGTCCCGGGCAGCCTGACCGACGCGGAATACCGCGCGACCGCGCGTCACCTGCTGGAGACCCGCGGACTGGCCGGCGAGTCCGTCGCGGGCGACGTGGCCGGCGATAACAGCAGAACGGGAGACGGGCGATGAACCCTATCGTGCGGCGGACCCTGATCGGGTTCGTTTCGGGCGCGGTCGCCTTCGGGGCGGCGAGTATCTATCAGGCGGTCAGCTCAGGGGTGGGGCTGGGCCCGGCCCTGGGTCCGCTCGGGTTCATGATGCTCCTGGGCGGGACCATCGGCGGGCTGGCCGGGCCGCTGGTGGGAGAGGCGGTGTCGCGCTCGCGTCAGCGGCGCAGGCAAAGGAAGAAATGAAGCTGTCCTCCTTCAAGGTTGTCACCTTCGACTGCTACGGGACGCTCATCGACTGGGAGAGCGGGATTCTGGACGCGGTCGCGGGCGTGCTTGCCGCGCACGGCCGCGAACTCCCCCCTCCCGAAATCCTGGAGCACTTCGCGCGCTTCGAATCGACCATCCAGGCCGGTCCATACCGCACGTACAGGGATGTCCTGGCGCGGGTGGTGGACGAGTTCGGGCGCGAACTGGGCTTCGCGCCCACCCCGGAGGAACGGGCCTCGCTTCCCGAGTCGATCGCACGCTGGGCTCCCTTCGACGACACCGTCGCCGCCCTGCGCGTCCTCGCGTCGCGCTATCGGCTGGCCGTGATCTCCAACGTGGACGACGATCTCTTCGCCGCGTCGGCACGCCGTCTCGGGGTCGGCTTCGATGGAGTCGTAACGGCGCAGCAGGTGGGCAGCTACAAGCCCGACCCGCGCAACTTCGAACTTGCTCTCGAGCGTCTCGGAGTGCCGGTCTACGCCATTCTGCATGTCGCTCAGAGCCTCTTCCACGATGTTGCCCCCGCGAGACGCCTCGGGTTCGCTACCGTGCATGTGAACCGGGTCTCCCCCCATGGCGGATCGGGGGCTACGATGCCGGTAGGCGCGCGGCCGGATCTGGAAGTGCCGGATCTGGCGACGCTGGCGGAAATGGTTCTGGCGGAGGAGTAACGGGATGAGCGAGGACATGCTCGGTTCGGCAGCCGGCAACCGCAGACGGGTCACCAGGGTGCTGTGGGCGATGTGCGCGCTGCTCTTGGGGGGATGGGCCGGCGCTGGCTGCTTCGGGCCGTCCGAGTCGGTGGACGAGGAGGAACCGACGGGGCCCCTGGCCGTGGTGCGCGGCCACATGGACGCGTTCAACCGGCACGACGCCGAGGATCTGCTGTCCTGGGTGGCTCCCGCCGTCGAATGGCTGAACGTACAGGGGAGCATCACGTCGGTTGAGGTGAGAGGCCGCGAAATGCTGCGGGACTACATGGCGACCTATTTCGAGGCGCAGCCCGCGGTGCGGTCGGAGATCGAGGAGGCGGTGGTGACGGGAGACTTCGTCGCGGTGCGCGAACGGGCGTCCTGGACGGCGCCGGACGGGGAGGAGCGGTCCCAGGCCGCGCTCGCCGTCTACCATGTGCGGGACGGGTTGATCCAGCGGGTATGGTACTACCCGGTCACGCCCTGATCTACTCGCGTTTCCCCTTCACGTCGAGGATGGCCCCGAGCACCACGCTTACGAACGAGATGACCACGCTGCCGAGCAGCGCGGATGTGAAGTTGGCGACCACCAGCGCGTCCGCCAATGCGTCGGCGAGCATGAGCATGCCCGCGTTGATGACGAGGGTGAACAGCCCCAGAGTGATGAGGATGAAAGGGAAGGCGAAGAACTTGACCACGGGTTTGATGAAGACGTTGACCAGCGCGAAGATCGTGGCGACGACCACCACCTCTTCGAACCGGTCGCTGAGCTGGATGCCCGCGACCAGTTCCGCCGCGGCCCACAGCGCGGCCGCGTTGATGCCGAGGGCGAGGATGAGTTTGCGCAACGTTCTGTCCGGCCTAAGGTGGCGGGGTGTCGGGCGGCGTAGCCGTTCCGGTCGCGGGTGGCGCCACGCCGGAGTGCCTGGCCCCTCCGGCTCCCGGGATGTCGGCGCGCTCACCGATACGCTCCTACCCGCGGGAGGATTCGCGCGTTCACCCGGGCCGCCGCCGGAGCGCGCGGGCACCGCCGGCCCGGCGGGTCGTGAGCCAGCCCATCGCTCTCGTCGCCGCGGCCGGGCGCGGGTCGGGTCCGACTCATCGTGGGTGAGCTTCTCATGAGCTCGCCGGCCGCCCTCGTCACCGCAGCCGGCCGCGGGATGGGCGCCGCGTGCGCCCGCGTGCTGGCCGAGCGCGGCTACCGGGTGGCGCTCATGTCCCGCTCGGCGGAGGCACGGGAGCTCGCGGAGCGGCTGGGGGGGTGGGGCATCCGGGGTTCCGTCACCGAACCGGACGACCTGGCCCGCCTGGTGGACGGCGCCCTCGACCGCTTCGGCCGTCTCGACGGAGTGGTCAACAACACCGGGCACGCCGCGCGCGGAGACCTGCTCGCCCTGGACGACCGGGCGTGGCACGACGGCCTTGACCTGCTGCTCCTGAACGTCGTGCGCATGAGCCGCCTGGTCACGCCCGTCCTGCAGGCCGGGGGCGGCGGCTCCATCGTCAACATCTCGACCTTCGGGGCGAAGCAGCCGAGCGCCGCCTTTCCCATATCGTCGGCGATCCGCGCGGGGTTGGGCGCCTTCACCCGCATGTACGCGGCGCGCTACGCGGCCGACGGCATCCGCATGAACGACGTGCTGCCCGGCTACGTCGACAGCTACCCGGTCGACGAGGCCGCGCGCGCGACCATCCCGGCCGGCCGGCCCGCGCGCACCCGCGAGGTGGCCGAGGCGGTGGCCTTCCTGATCTCCGACGCGTCGTCGTACGTCACCGGCGAGGGCCTGCTGGTGGACGGCGGGCTGTCGTAGCCGCGCCGTCCTGGCCGCCCACCCGCTCGAAGACCAGATCGCGCACCCGCGCGCCGGTGACCGCGAACGCGACCACCCGGCCCGCCGCGTCCCGACTGAAACGCACCTCCGGGAATCGCCGCGGATTGCCGGAGAAGGTGTCGTCCCCCGCGGGAGAGAGCACCGACGGGCCGGTGCGCCAGTGCCGGGCGACCACCCGGCCGCCATCGACGGCGACCTCGTAGGTCATGTCGAGCTCGGGGCTCCGGTAGCGGCCGGCGTACTCGCGCAACCGGGCTTCATCCGGCGCGGCCGGAGGGGCATCCGCGATCCGAGCGGCCTCCGCCGGCTCGGGCGTCTCCTCCATCAACTCTCCGGCGAAGACCTCCGCAACCCGTAGCGCTCGCCCCGCGGGGTCACAGTCCGAGACGTTGCAGAAGACGACGATGGACAGATCCTGCTCCGGGAAGCGCACGAAGTGGGTGCGGTATCCCGCCCAGGAACCTCCGTGGCCGAAGTTGAAGAGCCCTCGGTGCTCGCCGATCGTGAGCCCGTGCGCGTAGGCCAGCGTATCGCCGCTCGCAAGCACGCCCCGCCGAAGCATGGTGCGCACGGTTTCCCCGCCCCCGACTTCGCCCGTCTCGTAGTTGCGCATCCAGCGGATGAAGTCGTCGATGGTGGTGTTGAGCGAACTCGAGGCCAGCGCGGTCAGCTGGTTGGGCTGACGCACGAATCCACCGTCTCCGTCCGGCGAATACGATTCCGCCCGTCCCGGGACCACCTCCAGGTAATCGTCGGAGAAGTGCGTGCGGCTCATCCCCAGAGGCGCGAAGATTCGCTGCTGCGTGTACTCGCGGAAGGTCATTCCGGACCCCGCCTCGATCACCCTGGCGAGCAGGTTGTAGCCGGTGTTGGAATACGCGTATTCCGAGCCGGGCGGGAAGTTGATGGCCTGCTGCTCAAAGAGCATGCGCAGGATCTTGTCGAAGGAGATGACGTCGCTCCTCTCCACGCCGCTCAGGTCCATGACGTGCACCCAGTCGCGAATGCCGCTGGTATGGTGGATGAGATGCCGCGGCGTGATCCGCACGCCGAAGTCGGGGAACTCGGGGACGTAGGTGCGCACGTCCTCGTCCAGATCCAGCTTGCCCTCGGCTTCCAGGAGGAGCGCCGCCATGGCCCCGAACTGCTTGGAGATGGAGGCGATGTCGAACACCGTCTCCGGCGTAATGGGGATGCCGTGGTCGAGGTGTGCGATGCCGTACCCCGCGCGATGCACGACTTCGCCCCCAAGCAGCACTCCCACCGCCGCTCCCGGGCCTTCCCGGTCCAGGTCGGCGAACAGGGCGTCGACCCCGGGATGCGAGGTTCCCCCGGAGCTGCTCGCCGGCAGGTCCTGGGAAGTCGGACCACAGGCCGGGGAGAACAGGATGGGAAACGCGGCCAGGGCGAGGACCAACACATGGGGCGAGCGATACATCATCCGACTCCTGTCTTCGGGAAGCAGCGCGCGGGACCGCAGCCGTCCGACGGTGCCGCCGACCATTCATGGCGAGCAGCAAATATTCGACGGTGCCCGCGAAGCTGTCCACACGGGAGCCATCAGGGGGGGGGTGGCTGGACCGGGCGCTGGACCGGGCGCAACAGGGGGGCGCTACGCGACGGGAGTTGTCACCGGAAGCCGAGCGGCACGAGGCCGAATGACGCGGGAAGCCGAGCGACGGGAGGCCGAATGGCGGAAAGACCGGGCAGGAAAGCCGGGCCTGGATGGATTTTCAGCAAACAGGAGGAAGATCAGCGGCCGCGTCCCGAAGCGTTCAAGCGGCCCCCCGGGGGCCGCGGCCGCCGTCGTCCTTAGGGGCTCAAAATCAGCCGGATTCTCTGCCCGCAAGAGTGCCCAGCACCACACCGACGATGCCCGTCACCACCGCCGCAACGACGGCGGCCATGACGGCAGCTCCGATCTCACCGCTCATGCCACCCAAGCTCATTAGGGCGCCCACCAGGGCTCCTGCCTTGAAGCCGTCCTGAGCGTTGGAAACGCCCCGCCAGCCAAGGACAAGGGTGAGGAACGCTCCGCCGAAGAGGAGGCCCAGAATTCCGTTAAGGTCAAGGGTTGCCGCTTCTCCGAAACCCGCCATGCTCGCGACGTAGTGGAGAACGAATAGCGCGACGGCGGCCGCGACGGTACCAGTTGCAAAGTTCTTGTCCACATTGCCTCCTTCCTGGAGTGAACCTGCTGGAGAGCACACTTCACCCGGGGTCGCTCGTACACGCGAAACAAGCCGTGCGCTTCCCCGGCGGGGCCGTTGTTGGGTTCGGTAACGGATCGCGCGTCAGCAACTCCTCAGGTGGAAGGACAGGGCTTGCGGAACTGCGGCCGAGCGGTTGCGGAAGGCACTCCCGCCATCGCGGGAAGGAGGCCCCGCGACACCGGACGGCAGGGACAGCATTAGACAACGATCCGTCACAATGGGATCCCCAGCGGGTTTACGCAAGTAACCCGTTCCATGGTGACCGGACATGAGCCTTACCAGAAGGACGTTGCCTTCAGCGCATGGGCAATCCGGCCACCTGCTTTCCCACATCTTCATCTACACGCGAGGCGCCTCGCCCCATGACGGAGAGATCATGAACCGGTTCCTGTACCTTCGCGCTCTGTGCCTCCTGGCTTTCTTCCTCTGGCCCGCGGGAGATCTCCTCGCCCAAGGCGCGCTGGAGGGCCACGTGCGCGACGGGGCGACGGGCCGGCCCCTGGTGGGCGTCCAGATCTTCCTGCCGCAGCTGGGCACGGGGGGCATCACCGACTCGGAGGGCCACTACCGGCTCGCGAGCATCCCGGCCGGCCCCCGGGGGGTGGAGATCCGCCTCATTGGCTACCACACGGAACGGCGCGACGCTGTCATCAGCGATGGTCAGACGACCCACCTCGACATGGCTCTCGGCGCGGAGGTCATCGCCCTGGAGGGTGTGGTCGCCGTGGGCAGCCGGGCCCAACCCCGAACCGTCACCGAGTCCATGGTGCCGATCGACGCCATCCCGCCCGCGGACTTCGTCGGCCAGGGCGACACCGACGTGGCCGATCTTCTCCGGACGGTGGTGCCGTCGTACAACATCAACCCGCAGGCGACCGGCGACGCGGCCAAGATCATCCGTCCGGCCAGCCTGCGCGGGCTCGCGCCCGACCACACGCTGGTGCTGGTCAACGGCAAGCGGCGCCACCGGGCGGCGGCCATCCTGTGGATCGGCAACGGGGTCGCCGACGGCGCCCAGGGGCCGGACCTCTCGAGCATTCCGGCCATCGCCCTGCGCCAGGTCGAAGTGCTGCGCGACGGCGCGTCGGCCCAGTACGGCTCCGACGCCATCGCGGGGGTCATGAACTTCCAGCTCAGGAACGACCGTTCCGGTGGCGCCGTCGAGGTGCGCGGGGGAGGGTTCGCGGACGGCGGCGGAGAAGCCTACACCGTGGCCGGCAACGTCGGCCTGCCGCTGGGAGGGTTTGGCTTCGCCAATGTAAGCGCGGAATACGGCAACGCGGCAGCCACCAGCCGTAGCGCGCAGCGCTCCGACGCCGCCTTGCTGACCTCCGTGGGCAACACGCATGTGAGGAATCCGGCCCAGCTCTGGGGATCCCCCAAGGTCGAAGACGACTTCAAGCTGTGGGGGAACTTCGGCTACCTGCTGCACGGCGGCACGCAGTTCTACGGGCACGCCAACTACGCCAGCGAGCGGGTAACGGGCGGTTTCTTCTTCCGCAACCCCAACACCCGGTCGGCGGTGTTCAGCACGGACGGGGGAGAGACCCTTCTCATCGGCGACGCGCTCGATGCCCGGGACGGGGTGGCGGACGGTTCTGCCGGATGTCCGACCGTCCGGGTGAACAACGGACTGCCCGACCAGGCGATGCTGGCCCAGGTCTTCGCCGACCCCAATTGCTTCACGTACCAGGAGATGTTCCCGGGTGGCTTCACGCCCCAGTTCGGGGCCGACGTGACCGATGCCTCCGTCGTCGCCGGCGTGAAGGGTCAGACCGCGGGCGGGCTGCTCTGGGACGCCAGCGCCAGCTACGGATCCAACGAGGTGGATTTCTTCATCTTCAATACCGTCAACGCCTCGCTGGGCCCCGCGACCCCGGACGAGTTCGACCCCGGCCTCTACAGGCAGCAGGAATTCAACGCGAACGTGGATCTGAGCTACGCGGTCAGCGACATGCTCAATCTGGCCGGCGGGGCGGAGTGGCGGGACGAGCACTTCACGATCGGCCTGGGCCAGGAGGATTCGTGGGTCATCGGGCCCTACGCCGCCCAGGGCTTCAGCGCGGGATCCAATGGTTTTCCCGGCTTCAGCCCGATCGCCGCCGGCGACTGGAACCGCGCCAACTACGCCTTCTACGCCGACGCCGAAGTAGTCGACCCGGGGGAGGGCCGCTGGAGCGCGGGCGGGGCGCTTCGCTTCGAGGACTTCGAGGGCTTCGGATCCACGCTGAACGGCAAGCTCGCCGCGCGCTACGCGCTCGTCGAGGGACTCGCCCTGCGCGGCAGCCTGAGCACCGGCTTCCGCGCACCGACACCGGGGCAGCAGAACGCCTTCAACGTGTCGACCGTGTTCAGCCGTACCCGCCGCGACCTGGTCAACAACGGCACCATCCCTTCCACTTCGCGGGTGGCTCAGCTTCGCGGTGGAAGGTCCCTGGACGCGGAGAAGTCGCGCAACATGGCGTTGGGCGCGGTGATCGGCGCGGGCGCATTCCAGCTCACGACGGACTATTTCCATGTCGTAGTGTCCGATCGCCTGGCGCTCACCCAGAACTTCGCACTCAAGGCGGCGGAGAAGACCCAGCTGGTGGCGGAAGGCATATCGAGCGCGAGCAACCTCCAGAACTTCCGCTTCTTCACCAACGACTTCCAGACCCGGACGCAAGGCATCGATATCGTCGCGACCTACGCACCTCCCTCGTCGAGCGACACCGAGATCAGCTTCGCCTTCAATCACACCGACACGCGGGTCACCTCATACGACTCCGACAGTGGTGAACGCGACCCGCATCCGGCAGCTGCAGGAAGGGCTCCCGCGATACCGCTGGCTGGTGACCGGCAAGCAGGCTCTCGGCGGGGTGCGCCTGCTCGGCCGGCTCAGCTACTACGCTGGCTGGTTCGACTCCAGGGACGACACCTCCTACGACGGTGACTATCTTGTCGACCTCGAGGCGTCGTACTCATTGAGCGAGTCCGCGACGGTGACTATCGGGGGACAGAATGCCCTGAACAACTATCCCCAGGAGAACCCCAACGCGGTCTTTTCGGGTAATCGGTATGGTCCCAATTCGCCGTTCGGCTCGAACGGGGGGTTCTATTACCTCAGATTCGGGTACAGGTGGGACTAGCACCTCGCAGAGAGCAGAGGAAGGCATGAGAACGGTCCGGCTCGCCCAACTCCTGCTTGCGCCCGTTGCCGCGCTGGCGTGCGACGGCGGAACGATCGAGCCCGAACAGCCCGCGAACTCCACCCCGGTGGCCGAAGGGGACTTGCCGTGGATTCAGTTGCGGGCAGGGGGCGAAGCGGGATGGTTCGACGCGTCTTCCCGGTTCAGCGATCCTGATGGCGACCCTCTGGTTTTCGAGGCCCTTCCCAGGAGCCGGGCCGTGGTTTCCGCCGCCGCTGAAGGCAGCCGGATCACGGTCACGCCGGCGGGAGAGGGGCGAACGATGGTCGTCGTGACCGCCACCGATCCGGGCGGGTCTAGCGCCCAGGCCTCCTTTCGCGCCAGTGTCCGCAGGCAAGCCCCGGGGTCGTTCAACATCGACCTGATTTTCGCGGGTGACCCGGTCACCGAGACACAGGCAGCGGCGTTCGAGCGGGCGGCGGACTACTGGATGGGAATCCTCGCGGACACGGAACTGCCCGACATCACCCTCAGGGACGCGACCCGGCTGGGGTGCGGGGAGGACACCGCCGAGCAGCGCATGGCCGCGGCTGATGATCTGGTGATCGTGGCGAACGTCCGGCAGACCAACCGGATAGGCTTGGCGTTCGGGGGGGTGTGCCGTGTGCATGACAGCTCGGGACTTCCGTTCATGGGACGGATAATCGTGAGTTCCGAGGCCCTGGAGGGGCTGGAGGACTGGTCCGACGACAGATCGGCTTCCGGACTGGAGGTGCTGGAGAACCTCATCCTCCACGAGATCGGCCATGTTCTGGGGATCGGAACCCTCTGGGACGACCTCATCGGCGGCTCTTCCTCGGACGATCCCCACTTCACCGGAGCCCTGGCCGTGGCGGCGTTTGATTCGGCGGGAGGTACGAGCTACACGGCGGGCGCCAAGGTGCCGGTCGAGGAGCGAGTGGAAGCCCACTGGCGGCGGGAGGTCTTCGATGGCGACGGGCGGGCGGAAGTCATGACGCCCGTCCTCACCATCGGCGCCTCTCTGAGCGCGATCACGATCCAGTCGCTGGCGGATCTGGGCTACACCGTTGATGTCAACCTGGCGCAGCCCTACCGTCTTCCCGGGGCGGACCTCGCCACGGCGGACGTCGAACGGGCCCGGGTGGGCGTCCCGGCCAATCGTATGGGCGCCCCCGTCTACCGGTTCGGGGACGACATCATGCGGGGGCCGCTGCTGGCGGTCGACGCCGACGGGTATGTCGTGCGGGTGATTCCCCGACAATAGGGTGGGTCCGACCAGCCGGGTGGGCGGCGTCGGGTTGTGGCCGCGGCCCTACCAATGAAAGAGCCATCGCACCATAATTGGTCCGGCCTGTCATTTGGTCCGGCCTGTCACAATGGAACCGCGCGGTACTCGCGCGCGCCCCGGGTGCAACCCGCGGCGGAGTCTCAAGACCTGGACGGAAGGTTTGAGTCGGATGAACGATCTGATCGATCTGCGCGGCAGAAACGCCCTCGTGACGGGGGCCTCCCGGGGCGTGGGAAGGGCGGTTGCGCTGCACCTGGCACGGGCCGGGGCCTCGGTAGGCATAGGGTACCGCAGTCGCCGCGACGAAGCCGAGGCGGTGGCGGATGAGGTGCGGGGTCTCGGCGTGTGCGCCTGGACCGGGGGCGGCGACCTGTCCAGCCCGGCAGCCGTGGACACCCTGTTCGCGCGGGCGGCGCGCGAGTTCGACGGTCTGGACGTCTTCGTGGGCAACCACGGCATCTGGCCGCCCGTCGACACGCCCGTGTCCGACATCAGCGACGAGCGCTGGCACCGGACGCTGGCGGCCGATCTGCACTCGGTCTTCTACACCTGCCGAAGCGCGGCGCGCATGCTGCGGCGGGATGGCCGGCTGGTGCTCATCGGCAGCACGGCGGGGCAGCGGGGGGAGGCGTACCACGCCGACTACGCTGCGGCCAAGGGCGCGATGGGGTCGTTCGTGAAGAGCTTCTGCATCGAGCTCGCGCCCCGCGGGATCACGGTCAACTGCGTCGCGCCCGGCTGGGTCGACACCGAGATGTCGGCCACGGCCTACAGCAACGGGGGACGGGAGCGAATCGCCGCCTCGATCCCGATCGGGCGCATCGCCAGCGCCGACGACGTGGCTGGCCCCGTGGTGTTCCTGTGCTCCGAGCTGGGCCGGCACGTCACCGGCGAGATCCTGAACGTCAACGGCGGGGCGGTGCTGGCGGGGTAGCTGTCGGAGTCCGGGGAGCAGGCCCCCGCGAGTATGCCCTGGGCAGATGGTTGCTCTATCTTGCGTCCATGCCGCAACGATTCCTCACATCCATGTCCCGTCGAATCCTGACGCGGACCTCCGTCGGGCCGCACCGCATGGTTCGCCTGTCCCTTCCCCTGGCCGCGCTGCTGGTTTCCTGCGACGGCGGCCCGGCGCAGCCGCCCCCTGGAATACCGTCTACCCTCTCGGTTTCGCCTGAAAGCGTGACGCTGACCGCCATAGACCAGAGCGAGCAGTTGCGGGCGGAGGTCGGCGACCACTACGGCGACGTGGTGGCCGGTGTAAGCGTGGCTTGGGCGAGCGACCGGCCGGGCGTGGTGGTGGTCGATGGCGGCGGCCTGGTCACGGCGATCTCGGCGGGGACGGCCACTGTCACCGCGACCTCCGGCACGCTCAGCGCGAGAGTCCAGGTCACCGTGGCCCAGGAGCCGCGCGCCATCGAGAAGCTGGCGGGGGACCGCCAGGCCGGCTTCATCGACGAACTCCTCCCGGTTCCGGCCGCCGTGCGCGTGCTGGACGCCAACGGCCATCCCGCGAGGCTGGTGCGGGTGCAGTTCGCGGTGACTTCCGGGGGGGGCTCCGTGACTCCCGCGTCGTCGCTGACCGACGAGGCCGGCATCACCCAGGCGAACTGGACGATGGGGACGGCCGCCGAGCAGACGCTGGTTGCCACAGCGGGCAGCGTCAATGCCGAGTTCCGGGCCACCGTGGAGAGGCTGCCGCTCTCCATCGCGACGGACTCGCTCGCCCCGGCGCGGCGGACGCTCCCCTACCTCGCCCGCCTCGAGGCCAGGGGTGGGACCACCCAGGGTTACCTCTGGAGTCTGGCTGAAGGAAGCATCTTGCCCGCAGGGTTGGTGTTCGGTTCCACCGGGACGATCTGGGGGCTTCCCGCGGACACAGGCAACGTCGAGTTCGAGGCGCGGGTTGTGGACTCGGAGGGCGGGGAAGCGGTTCGCAACCTGACGTTGCGCGTCTGCGAGGGGCCGTTGGGGCTGGGCGTGGGGGAGGTTCGCGTCATGGAGGCGGACGCGATCGAGGGATGCGGCTTTTACCTGCGCGCTCCCGAGGCGGGCGCGTACTACCGGGTCACGCTGGCCGGGACCGATGGTACCGACTACGACCACGACGAAGGGGACGAGACGAGCGGCATCATGCCGGTGGCTCTGCACGTCGAGGCCGACACCGCCGCCGGACAGGCGGCAAACGCCGCGGTGATGCGGCCGGTCGCGCATCAGACTTCCTCAGTGCGAGCGCTCCGCAGCAGCATCTCGGTCCGCGAGCTGCAGGAGATCCAGGAAATCGAACGCGCCAACGCGGTTCTGCACCGGGAGATCCGGCGCCAGGAAGAAGAACTGTTCGCGAGGCTGGCTGCCGAGGGACGCCTGGAGATCCTGCCCGACCGCTCGGCGGAGGCCGGAGGCGGAGTGGCGGCGGGTGCGGAGCCCAGCCCGCCGCTGCGGACCTTCCGCTTGTACAACCGCTCCGGCGAGGTGTCCCCCTGCGCGATCCACTTGACGGTGAATGCGCGTCTGGTCACCGAGAACGACTACCTCGCGGTCTACCAGGACACCCTCGCCACCACGAACATCTCCAGGGCCAACGCCGACCGGATTCTCGCTTTCTACGCGGACTACGGGGCGCCCGTGATCGAGCGCTATTTCGGCGGCTTGAGCGACGTCAACGGCGACGGCCGCGTCGTCGTGCTGGTCGACCCGACGCTCGGCGGGGTGAGGGGTTTCGTGTGGTCCGCCGACCACACTCTCTCCCGGGAGAGCTGCGCTTCCTCCAATGAGATGGAACTCGTGCACATGAGCGCGGGGGCCTTCGCCCTCGAAAACGACCGCTACTGGGCTCTCGGCGGGCTCGTGCACGAGGTCAAGCACGTCAGCTCGCAATACAAGCGGGCTCGCCATTCTCTCGGGGTGATGGGTGAGACGCGCCGCACCTTCCATCCAACGTGGATTGAGGAGGGTGCGGCCGAGATCGCCAAAGAAATGAGTTCGCGCCTCGCCTGGGAGGCTGCGGGCGGGCCGACTCCGGGTGCCCGCGTCACCGGCGAGATGCTGCAGGCGGGCATCGACAACGCGTATCCCGAGGTATATGGAATCGCCGCCAGCCTTCTGCGCCGCACCACGGAAGCCTTCAAACCCGACCCCGGTACGTTCAATGCACCCAATGCGATCGCCTTCGAGCCGCGGAGCCAGGGCAACATCTACGGGAGCGGCTGGCACTTCCACCGTTTCCTCCGAGACTGGTTCGGCGGAGCCGGGGCATCGACTGCCGGTGACGAGGCTTTCGTCACGGCGCTGAACGACTCCCTCACCGCGGCGGGTATCGAGGGCATCGAAGACCTGACCGGCGAGTCGTTCGAGGACCTTCTGGAACAGCACGCGGTAGCCATGTCCGTGGCGGGAGCCGAGGACAGTCTGGAGGACGGCGTGCCGCGGTTCTCGTCGTATGATTTTCCGGAAATCGGCGAACTCATCACCTTTCCCGACCCTCCGGGACACTACCCGTGGCCCGCGACGACGACCGGGGGATTCGACGATGTGGCGGTGCTCTGGGCGAATCTCTCCGCGAGCCGCCCCTTCCGGGGTGAACTCGCCGCCAGCGGGGTGCGCTTCCACGACTTTAGAGCGGCGGAAGCGGGCGCGAGCGCCACGATCCTGGTGGAGCTGCCCCTAAGGGCCGAATTCTCCCGGGAGCGGTTCGGAGTACGCGTGATCGTGGCGCGCATCCCGGATCCGGCGGGGTCGTGACAACACGAGACTCTGGATGGCGGAGCGGCACGCCTCGAACTCCAGGGGAATGGACGCGCGCGTGCGTGTGGTCCGCTCGAGTCCGGACACATCCCACCGGGTCACTGCGTTGCCGAACTCGGCCCGCAGTCAGATGGACCGAGGGAATCGCGGACGCGACCTGTGCGCCGGGCGGCGTACACGGGTCTCATCGCTGCCGGATCCGAGCCAGCCTCTGTGCGCCCGCCTGGGGAATGCCCACCGGGTGCACTGGGGCCTGCCGGATCCCGCGGCGGCACGCCCGGGAGTCCGGCGTCCGAGCGGCTGGACGCCGCCCTCCCGGCCTGACCCGGGACCGACCGCTTGCAAACGGCGAACACGCGGCCCGCGTGCGCTGGTCGCGCGACGAACCCGACGTGATCCACGTCCTGGGGTCCAGAATGCGGCACCCCGGCCTCGGGCCCGGCGATCCGCCGTCGTTCTTTCGAGGCACCGCCGCGCGTCTGGCAGCGGATCCGTTGCGGGATCCCTTCCGCTTCACGGTGGACTACTCGTTCTTCCTCGCGGGATCCAGCGTACCGAAGCGAAGCCCGCTGGAGGCAAACGCCGAGCGTCATTACCGATTCCGCTCGGGAGACACCATCACGGTAGGGCTTCCGTCGGGGCACTCCGTTCAGGCGATCCAGGTGACGGCGATCCCGCGGCGGCGCGATATCACGCTTCTCGCCGCGATGTTGTGGATCGATCCCGAGTCCCACGGCGTAGTCCGGGTCGCCTACAGGTTGGCCAAGAGGATCGACTCGGAAGCTCGCTGGACCATCAGGGGCCCAGGAGGGTGGGCCCTGGGGCTGGCCGTGGATTTCGGAGACGCAGCCGCCGTTCAGGAATCGGAAGCCGGACCACTCTCCCCGGACAGAGGGGAGGATGCGCCATCGGGACAGCCCCCCACCGAATCGGATGAGGAGTCCCGTGGTTTGGGTCTGGGCGCCCGTCTGCTGAACAGCCTCTACAGCAACTGGCTGGGTCCTCTGGAACTCGACCTCTCGACAGTCGTGGTCGACTATACGCTGTGGGAGCTCGGGCACTGGCTTCCGCGCCAGGTGACCAGGGTTGGATACCTGAGAGCGGGCAGCGAGCCCGGGGCGGCCGGGGACGATTCGGTCCTGCTGCCGTTCTTCCACGAATGGAGTTTCGCGATCGAGGATGTGGACGTAGGGGATTCGGGGGATGAACCGGTGCGCGACGCCTCCGCCGCGGACGTCCTCGCCGAGTGGCGCAGCGATTCTGATTCCATCGAGGGCGATGTGGCCTCGGGGGATCCCTGCGAGACCGTGACCATCATCCCGCGTGACCGGCGCGCGCTGGCGGACGCGGAATGGTTGCCACCTCCGGCATGGACCGACAATTCCGGGAACTTCACCTCCCCGGACATCGCGGAAATGGGAGCATGGCTGGACGAGATCGATGCTTCGGGTGGTTCGGACGCCGATCTTGCGCCCAGTCCCTGGGTCTTCCACCCGCCGCTCTGGACGCTGCGGCTACTGCGCACAAACGTGGTGGAGGGCTTCTCGGCAGGGACTCGTCTACACCGATACTTCGCCTGGGGCAGCGCCGTCGCCACGCTCCGGGTCGGGACGAAGAGGACCGAGCCCGATGCCGAACTGACCTTCGAACGCGACCATCCGGGGCTCCGGCTGCGGGCCTCCGTCTACCACTCCCTGCGCGCGGCGACCGCCGCGGAAGGGCTCGGAACTTTTTCAGGAGGCCTGGACGGGGGCGAAACCAGCGACTTCCATGTCGCCAGCGGAGCTTCCCTGCGCCTGCTGCCTCCCCGGGACAACCGAGAGTGGATATCCGCACGCCTGTTCGCGGAGAGGCACACCGAACTGGTTTCCGGCACCCGGACGTCGCGGTGGGGTGCCGCTTTACGGTGGAGACCCTGGTGGGGCGGCGACCCCGCCCGCTCGGTCAACGGAGGTGGCGACGTGTGGGTCGACGGATGGCTGGGCGACAACGAGAGCGTGCGAGCCGCCGCGACCGGGGCGCTGGTGGTTCCGCTGCCCGGCTACTGGTCGGCGGCGCTGGAGGCCGGTGTCGCGCACATATGGGGCGCCCCGGCGCCGCACGACCTCTGGTCGGTGGGAGGGGCGGGCGCCTGGCTGCGGGGGTATCCGGCGCGATCCCTGGCTGGGTCGAGCGTGCGGCGGGCCAGGGCCGAGATCCAGCGCCCCGTCCGGTTCGTGCGGCTGGCGCTCTTCGCGGACTGGGCGACGGACGGCACCCACGACCTCTATTCGACAGGCGCCGGGCTCGTAGTGATGGACGGATTGATGCGCGTGGACCTGGCCAGAGGCCTCGCGTCGCGTCCGGACCTGGTCGACGGAGGCGATCCACTGGCGCCGGGATGGCGCGTCCACCTGCGCGGAGACGCCTTCTTCTAGACGGCGCGCCGCCGGTACCTGCAGACGGCGCAAATCCGGTACCGGCTAGGCTTCGGCGCGTCCCCGGCTGAGCACTGTGGCGATGACCGCGCCGCCGATCCCGTAAACGACCAGCGAGACCACCGTGTCGCCAATGAGTGTGGCAATGGTGTGCATGCCTTCCATCGTGCCATACATCATCAGGCCGTAGGCCAGACCCATCACGGCTCCGATGATGGCTCCCGCCTGAAAGCCTTCCTTCGCGCTGCCCACCCCCTTCCAGCCGAGGATGATGGTGAGGAATGCCGCGGAAAGCAGCTGGCCGAGGGTCACCGCCCACATGATGGGCTGTTCGCTGACAGCGTCGTTGGCGAAGAAGTCCGCCAGGAGCAGCCCGTAGATGAGGAAGCCCAGCACGAACAGGGTAACGCCGCCCGCGATGGTGGCCGTCAGGAAGTTCTTGTTCACGGTGCCTCCGGGTTCACATGCCTGAGGATGGGT
The DNA here is from genome assembly GCA_965225805.1 of Longimicrobiales bacterium. Classification (GTDB taxonomy): domain Bacteria; phylum Gemmatimonadota; class Gemmatimonadetes; order Longimicrobiales; family Gaopeijiaceae; genus BD2-11. The sequence continues at coordinate 3,333,466 of OZ245327.1, read as the reverse complement.
TGGGGAGACCGCAAAGTGCGGGCAGCACCGGCGGGCTGACAACCCCGTTCCGATTCTCCCGGCCCGTGGGCGTGCTGGGACGCGACGAGTGCGCCCTGAGGCAGGCGAGGGCCGTCACGGAGCTGATAGAACGACGCGGGCGTCGACGGGCACGGCCCGGTCGTGGTACACGAAGAGGGGATTGACCTCCACCTCGGCGACATCGGGACAGCGGGTGACGCAGTGGGCAACGGCGGCGGCGGCGCTCGCAATGCCGTCCAGAAAGACAGGGCGCCGGCCGCGGCGTCCCGTTAGCAGGGGACCCGCACGGAGTTCCCCGATCATCATCTCCAGATCGCCCTCTTGCACGGGAAGCACGCGGTGGGCGACGTCGCGCACGATTTCGACCTGGCTGCCGCCGCTCCCGAGGGTCAGCGTGGGGCCGAGTTGGGGATCGCGGCAGGCGCCCACCAGGAGTTCCGCCGCCGGGGGCGCGAACATGGGTGTCACCAGTACGCAGCACGATTCCCGCGGGAGCTCCCGGGCGCGGGCGAAGGCATGGGCGCCGGCGGCGATCCCTTCGAAGGCGCGCGCCGCGTCGGCGCCGTCCGCTACATCCAGCACCACTCCCCCCGCGGCCGACTTATGGGTGATGTGCTTCGACAGGAGCTTGACCGCCACCGGGCAGCCCAGCCGCTCAACCGCCGTGGCCGCCGCGCGCGCCGAACCGGCGACGTGGGCGGTCGGGAAAGCCAGCCCAGCCGCCTCCAGCAGGGCTCGCGACTCCAGTTCGGTGAGCGTAACCCGTCCGTCCGACCGGGCCGCCCGGATGACCGGGTGGGGTGCCTCCCCCATGCCCGGGTCCGGATCAGGTTCGGGGTTCCAGCGGGCCGCGCCCGCCCGCCGCGACCTCCGCTCCAGCTCGATCGCTGCCCGGCACGCCGCCTCCAGCGACTCGATCACCGGGATGCCGACTTCGATGAAAGCGTCCACAGGTGGGCTCGCATGGGTCGCGTACATGGAGTGGACGACCATGCCCTTGCCGAGGGCGCGCATCTTCGCCGCCATCGTCCGGGCGGCCTCGGTTTCAGGGGCGGTGAGGCGATCGGAGAAGCGGATGCCGTAGCCGCCGAAGAGACCCACCACCAGGACGATTCCAACGGCCGGATCCGGGGCGAGCACGTCCAGGGCGCGCGCGAAGGCGGCGGGGTCTGTGTCCGCCGCTCCCGCCACATCCACGGGGTTGCCGACGGCGGCGGCCGGCCCCAGCACGGCCCGCAACCCGTCGCGGGTGGTCGGCGCGAGCGTCGCCAGCGAGGCCCCGGCCTCCGTCAGCGCGTCCACCGCCAGGGTGTTCTGCCCGCCGCCGTCGGAAAGGATGGCGACTCCGCTGCCGGGCGGTGCGGCGGGCTGCGACGCCAGCGTCTGCGCGACCGCGACCAACTGGTCGGTCCGACCCACCTCGGTCACTCCGGCCTGAACGAGTCCCGCGCGCAGCCGGTCGTACGGGCCCGCGACCGCCCCGGTGTGCGAGAGGGCGGCCCTGGCCCCCACGGCCGTGCGCCCCGACTTGATCACCACCACGGGTTTCCGCGGTGTCACCCGGCTGGCGGCCCGGAGGAACGCGCGTGCGTCCGTGAAGCCCTCCACATGCGCGATCACCGCCGCGGTTGGGACGTGTCCGCCCAGGTACTCCAGCACCTCGTCGAACCCGACGTCGACCTGGTTGCCGAGCCCGCAGCAGACCGAGATCCCCTCTCGCGTGCGCGCGCCGATCTCGTTCATGAGGCCGAGCGCGATGTTTCCGGACTGTACCAGAAGCGCGATGCCCCCCGGGCGCACGCCGCGCACGCCGATCAGGTTCACCCCCGCGTGCAGATTCATCATCCCCGACGTGTTGGGGCCGATGACGCGCACGCCGTGCGCGCGCGCCGCCTGCCTGAGACGCGCCTCCAGTTCCGTGCCGTGGCTTCCGGACTCGCCGAAACCCACCGCGAGCACCACGACCCCTCCAACGCCTCGCTCCCCGCAGGCGCGGACGAGGTCGGGCGCCATCTCCGCGCGCGTGCAGAGAACGGCCAGATCCACGCCGGGCGGCAGCGCCTCGACGGACGGAAGCAGGTCGTGGCCCAGGAGGCGCCCGCCGCGCGGATTCACCGCGTAGACGTCACCCGGATAGCCCGCCCTCGCGAGCCCGCGCAGGATCTGGTGACCGCGCTTGGCCGGATTGGCGCTGGCCCCCACGACCGCGATCGAAGCGGGCTCGAAGATGCGCCGAAGGGTCACTATCGCCCCTGATAGTCGGGAGTTCGCCCGGCCCGGAACGCCGCCACCCCTTCGGCCCAGTCCGCCGTTCGGAAGATCTCCTCCAACGCGGCTCGCTCCCGCTCCAGCGCCTGCTCGCGCGACATCGTCCCCGCCGGTCCGATGAGGCGCTTGGCCTCCGCCAGGGGAATCGGAGCGCGGCGGGCAAGACGCTCCGCCAGCTGCCGCGCCGCGGGAAGCACCTCGTTCGCAGGCAAGGCTCGGTTGACCACCCCCATCCGGGCAGCCTCCGCCCCCGAAAAGAAGTCGCCCAGGTACACGATCTCGCGCGCCTTGGGCACCCCGACCCGCTCGGCCAGGGTGTACACCACGCCGCCTCCCAGGAAAGTGCCCAGCGCCACTTCGGGGAGGCGAAGCTTCGCGTCCTCCGAGACGAGGGCGAAGTCCGCCGATAGCGCCAGCTCCAGCCCGGCCCCGATGGCGTGTCCGTTGACGGCCGTCACCACCGGCGTGCCCATCGTCTGTATCAGATGGTTCGCGTGCTGGGCAGTTCTCACGTATCGCGCCCTTTCCTTCTCCGACATCGGGCTCTCGGCGTGTGCCTTGAGGTCCGCGCCCGCGCAGAACGCCCGCCCGCTGCCAGTGAGGATGACGCAACGAACGCCGCGATCCGCCGCGGCCCTCTCCAGCTCCGCGACCAGCTTCTCATAGAGCGGGAGGTTTACCGCGTTGAGCCGGTGCGGACGATTGAGGGTCAGCGTAAGCAGGGCGTCCTCCTGCGAGGCCAGGACCTCGTGCCCCTCGATTTCACCTGTCACGAAGCTGCCCCCTGATCTCATCATGGAGCCCCCGCCCCGAAGGCCGCGCCCCCTCGCACCAGCGCCCGTCCCGCCAGAGCCAGGGTGGCTTCGCCGTCACGGATGGCGAAGGTGCCATTCACGAGCACATGCACGGCACCCTCGGAGTACTGATGCGGGTCTTCGTACGTGGCCATGTCCCGCACCCCGTCCAGCTCCAGCACGGTGATGTCGGCGAAGTAGCCCTCGCGCAGATAGCCCCGCTCGGACCATTCCAGAAAGTCGGCCGCGAGCCCGGTCATGGAACGCACCGCGTGCGGCAGGGTGATGAGGCCCTCGTCGAGCACCAGGTCGCGGATCTTCTTCGAGAACGACCCGAAGGCGCGCGGGTGGGTGACGGGGCGGGTCGGGCCCGGATCGCGCCCGTCGGTGCAGGTCATCATCCAGTCAAGCTGCGCCAGATGGCGCACGTTCTCGATGTCGTAGAGGCCGAGGTTCATCACCGCCGCGTTGCCCTCGCGCAGGATGTGGCGGGCCGCGGCGGAGGGCTCCATGCCCAGCTCGTCGGCGACCTGCTGGAGCGTCCTGCCGTTCAGTTCGGGCCGCTGGTCGGCGAACAGGAGGCGGTCGGCCCCGCCCCGAATGGCGAGCATCTCGCGCGTCTGGCGGTCGATCACCTCGACCGTGTCGGGATCGTCGAAGCGGCGCAGCATCGCCGTGTCGCCTCCCGCCACGAACCAGCTCGGAATCGTGTACGAGCGCAGGTTGGACTGGGTCGCGGTGTAGGAGTGATGCGCGCCGGCGACCTGGACCCCGCGAGCCCGCGCCGCCTCGATGAGCGCGGCTCCCTCGGGCGCCCGGCCGTAGTTATGCGCCCCCTGGGCGTTGAAATGGCTGAAAATGACCTTGGTGCCCGCCTCCTCTCCGATGCGGATGCCCTCCTCGATCGACTTCAGATAGCCGAAGGGCGGGTAGGCGGCGCCGAGATCCCGGTCGTGCGTGTCGTAGATGGCTCCGGGGTACTCGGCGGCGACCCGGTTCAACTCGACCACCTCTTCGGTCTCGGCGTAGTTGCCGGGCAGGTAGAAGAGCCCTGAGGAGAGCCCGTAGGCGCCTTCCTCCATGCCCTTGCGCACCCAGGCGCGCATCTCGTCCAACTCGGCCGCGGTGGGTGCGCGGTCCGCCATCCCCAGCACCTGTCGCCGCACCCGGTTGTGGCCCACGGACAGGAAGCCGTTCACCCCGATGCCGTCCGCGGTCCACTCGGCCAGCTGGTCCGCCACGTGGGCCGACCCGCCTCCGTCCAGGCCGAGGGCGACCGAGGTGATGCCCTGGAACAGGAAGGCGCGCGCGTCCCGCCCGTGGTCGGTGTCCAGTTCGGCATGGGAGTGCATGTCGATGAAGCCGGGCGTGACCACCAGGCCGCGCGCGTCGACGGTGTCGCGCGCCGTGATGCCCGTGCTCGCGGCGTCGCCCACGAAGCGGATGCGGTCGCCGGCGACCGCCACGTCCACGGCCATCGGCTCACTTCCCGAGCCGTCGACCACCGAGCCGCCCAGGATGAGGATGTCGGCGGGCCCTTCCCCCGCCGTGCAGGCGGCGAGCTGGATGGCCAGGAACCACGGGGCGGACCTGATAGCGCGCGACGTCATTGGCATGATCCCCCGGGGAAAGTCCCATGTGGCCGGTGCCCTGGCCGAGCGTTGCCGGTTAGCTTGCGAGCGTGCAGCCGAGACCGGGATTCGACGGTCCGGTTGATATACGAGCGGGCCAACGATTAGGCTAGGCCTTCGCGGTGGCCGGTCATCTTTCACATCCATATCAGAGCGAGGCGGGCTTGGAATTCCTCGGATTCAACATCGAGTTCATCAATGTTGGCGAACTGTGGCGCGCCGCTGTCGACTTTGCGGCCCCGCGCTGGGTTCCCAGCCTGGCCACGGTCGTCCTCGTGACCATGGTCTACCTCATCGTGCGGTGGATCCTCGGCCTGGCGAAGAAACGCTGGGTGGCCCGCACCGATACCCGGCTCGACGATCACCTCGTGGAATTCCTGCTGAGCGCGGGGCTGTTCTCGATCGTCGCGTGGGCGGCGTGGCGTATCATCGTCATCTGGTCCGTCCCGAACGAAGCCGGGACCGCGCCGCCGGCCGCGAACTGGGTTCTGGCGATCTGGGTCGGACTCCTATTCCTGCCGCTCAGCCGCTTCATTGGCGACATCCTGGATGTCGTGGAGTCCAGAGTCATCCTCAGAGGGGACACGACCCTCGACGAGACCGCATTTCCCCTCATCAACCGCACCGTTCGCTTCGTCGTCGTGGCGCTGGGCATCGTGCTGGCCCTGGATCTGCTCGGGCTGAACATCGCCCCGCTGCTGGCTGGCGCCGGGGTCATGGGACTGGCGCTTTCGCTGGCGGCCAAGGACACGCTTTCGAACCTGATCGCGGGCGTCCTCCTCATCATGGATCGGCCCTTCAAGGTCGGGGACCGAATCGAGCTGTGGACCGCGCCCAACGAGACCGGCACCTGGGGCGACGTGATCGAGATCGGCTTGCGCGCCACCAAGATCCGCAACCCGGACAACCTCGTGATGGTCGTGCCCAACAGCCAGATCATGCTGCGCGACATCGTCAACTACACCATGTCCGGCGAGGATATTCGCCTGCGCATCCCCCTCTCGGTGGCCTACGAGTCGGACATCGAGCGCGCCAAGGTGCTGCTGATCGAGGCCGCCAAACAGGTGGAGGGCGTGAAGCTGACACCCGAGCCCATCGTCATCGTGCGCGGCTTCGGGGCGTCCGACATCCAGTTGCAGCTGCGCGTCTGGATTCTGGAGGCCCGCAATCGCCGCCGCATCGCCGACGAGATCACCGGCAAGGCGGTCAGCGCCTTCGCCGATGCGGGCGTGGAGATCCCGTATCCGAAGAGGGAGCTGATCATCCACGGGGATTCAATTCCAGGCCCGCGCTAGGGCCGCACCCAGTACTCCACGGGTCGGCTCAGGAACTCTTCAACCGTGATCCCGCCGGTCCCCACCAGCAAGGTCCGGGTCGGTCGAAACGCCGCCGAAAAGGCGGCCATTCCCGACATGCCGCCTCGAGTCCGCCCGCTCTTGACTTCGATTGCCGTCACGCTGGGGCCGACTCGCACCACGAAGTCCACTTCCCGGTTGCGGTCGCGCCAGTAGAAGAGTTCGCACGACCCGTCCGCGGCTGCGTTCGCCAGGTGAGCGCCGACCGAGGATTCCACCAACCGGCCCCAGAACGCGTGGTCGGTACGGGCCTGCTCTGGAGTGAGACGGGATCCCGCGGTCATGAGAGCCGTGTTGAGAACCTGGAACTTGGGACTTGAGCCTCGTCGCCTCACCTCGGCGCCCGCGTACTTCGGCAGACCCGTCAACATCCCCGCGCCCGCGAGCAAATCCAGATAGTGGGCCAGCGTGGTGGTGTTGCCCGCGTCCTGAAGCTGTCCCAGCATCTTTGTATAGGACAGGACCTGGCCCGAGTATGCGCAACCCAGCTCGAACAGCCGACGCAACAATGCCGGCTTGCGGACCGGGGAAAGCAGCAACACGTCGCGGGACAGGGTAGTCTCGATGAGCGAGTCGCGAATGTAGCCGGCCCAGCGCCCTGGCTGGTTGACCAGCGGGGCTGCCCCCGGATAGGCGCCGTGGAACAGATATCGATCCAGCGACCATCCGAACGCCGTCTGCATCTCCGAAAAACTCCAGTGTGGCAGATGCAGGCGCTCGAAGCGTCCTGCCAGGCTCTCGGTCAACCCCCTTTCGACCAGGAGGGGCGCGGACCCGAGCACGATAACCTTCAGGTTCTCGCCAAGTCGCGTATCTTCATCCCAGAGGCGCTTGACGGATTCGGCCCAATTCGGCGCCTTCTGAGCTTCGTCCAGAACAAGAAGCGCGCCTGCGGGTCCGGCGTCGCGGGCTCTCAGCCGGCCGATCTCCCACTGTTGCGCGATCCACTCCGGCCCCCGCAACGTGGGTTCGTCGGCGCTCGCAAAATGACAGGGCAACCCGGACATTCGGGACACGTCGGTGGCCAGAGTGGTTTTGCCAACCTGGCGTGCACCCGTAATGATCTGTAGAAAGCGTCGGGGCTCCCTAAGGCGCTGGAGCAGTTCCGTCGCTTGGGGCCGCAGATAGGACGAATTACTCAACATGGTGAGTAATTTTACGCAACACACTGAGTAAACGGAAGTGGAGGAGCATCTGATGAGACATCCGCACACCACCATCGCCGGCATCGCCGCTTTCTCCGTGGCGGGGCTCGCCGCTCTCGCCACGGCAACACCCGCCGCCGCCCAGGAGCGGCTGTCGCTCGCGCACTACCTGGACATGGAGAGCGTGTCCGATCCGCGCATCTCGCCCGACGGAGAACGCATCGTCCATACGCGGGGTTGGGTCGACAAGGAGGGCGACCGGCGGGAATCGTCGCTCTGGATCATGAACGCCGACGGCTCCCGCGCCCGGCACCTGATCGACGGCAGCGGGGCTCGCTGGTCGCCCGACGGCAGCCGCATCCTCTTCACCGCGAGGGGCGAGCCCGACGGCTCGCAGGTCTTCGTCCGCTGGATGGACGCGGAGGGCGCCGTCAGCCAGATCACGCGGCTGGAGAACGGACCTTCGGGGGCGCAGTGGTCTCCCGGCGGCGAGTGGATCGCCTTCACCAGCCGGGTGCCGGACCGGGCCGACTTCGCCGGCGTGGAGCTTCCGCGCCGTCCCGAAGGCGCCCAGTGGGTTCGCGAGCCCAAGGTGGTGGAGCGGGCCGGCTACAAGCGCGACCGGGCCGGATACGTGGACACCGGCTGGACCCACGTCTTCGTCGTCCCTGCCGAGGGCGGCACGGCGCGCCAGCTCACGGACGGGGACTGGAACCACTCCGGCATCCAGTGGAGCCCCGACGGCAGCGAGATCTACTTCACCTCGTACCGGGAAGACGACTGGGACCGCCCCGAGCACTGGCAGGAGTCGGAGATCTACGCGGTGTCGGTGGCGGGCGGCGACATCCGGCGCCTGACCCGGAGGCGGGGCCCCGACGGCAGCCCGGTTCCGTCCCCGGACGGCTCGCTCATCGCCTACACCGGGCTCGACGCGCACCGCGACACGTACCGCAACCAGAAAATCCATCTGATGAACCGGGACGGCTCCGGCTCCCGCGTCATCTCCGAGGACTACGACCGGCAAGTCGGGGGCATGATGTGGGCGCGGGACGGCGGCGGGCTCTACTTCAACGTCAGCCGCGAGGGCTACAGGCAGCTTCACTTCGTCTCGGTGGACGGCGGGGTGACGCAGCTCACCTCGGGCGACCACCTCTTCGCCTTGTCGTCCTTTTCGGACGCCGGCGTGGGGGTCGGGGTGATCTCGAGCGCCCACGAACCGGGCGACGTCTACCGCTTCGACCTCGACAGCCCCAACGACGCGCGCCGCCTCAGCGACGTGAACGCGGACGTGCTCGGCTACGTTCAGCTGGGCGAAGTCGAAGAGGTCCGGTACGACTCGGAGGGCGGTTTCCGGATCCACGGCTGGATCGTCAAGCCCCCCGGCTTCGATCCCTCCCGCGAGTACCCCATGATGCTCGCCATCCACGGCGGTCCCCACGGCATGTACAACGGGGGCTTCAACTTCGCCTTCCAGGAGCATGCCTCCAACGACTACGTCGTGCTCTACACCAACCCGCGCGGGAGCACCGGCTACGGCACCGACTTCGCCAACGCCATCAACCACGACTATCCCGGGGCCGACTTCCCGGATCTGATGGGCGGCGTCGACGAAATGCTCGAGCGCGGCTACATCGACGAGGACAACCTCTTCGTCTACGGATGCTCGGGCGGCGGCATCCTGACCAGCTACATCGTGGGCAACACCGACCGCTTCACGGCCGCGTCGGCCAACTGCCCCATCGTGAACTGGATGTCGGCGATGGGCACCTCGGACGCGATCAGCTACACGCGCACCTTCGAGAAGCCCTTCTGGGAGGATCCGGCGGAGTGGATCGACCGCTCATCCATCTTCTATGTGGGCAACGTGACCACGCCGACCATGCTCATGACCGGGGAGATGGACCTGCGCACCCCGATGGGCCAGACCGAGGAGTTCTATCAGGCGCTGAAGTACGAGGGCGTGCCCACCGTCATGATACGGTTCCAGGAGGAATGGCACGGCACCAGCTCAAGGCCCTCCAACTTCCTGCGTACCCAGCTATATCTGCGCAAGTGGTTCGAGAAGTGGGGGACCCACAAGACGCCTATGACGACGGAGGAGGGGTAGGGGAGGCCACTCCCCCGCTCCCTCATCCCGCCGGGAGCGGGACGATGAGATAGCCCGTAGTGGCGTTCCCCACGATCCGGACGCGGGCGTTGTTTCCGGCATCGCTGAGCGGACCCGGGTCCGAAGACGCCCCAGATTCCTTCGTAAGGATCTGGATGATGCCCCTTTCGCCGCGCTCGCCGTACAACTCCGCGGCCGCCGCTCCCTTGATGACCTCGATGCTCTCGATGTCGTCGGGGTCCAGGGAGCTGAAGAGCGCACCGTCCTCATTCGTTACCTCGACGCCGTCGACGAAGATCAGCGGCTGGGGCCCGTCTCCGAGGGTGCTCCTGATTTGCATTCCCTCCGCAGCCGGGTTGTCGGATCCGCCTGCTTCGGCTGCCGCTTCCGGGTTCGCCAGTACGTCGAGGAGCGCGTCGTCGATGGCGGTGGGTGCGTCGGCATCGCAGGCGGCCACTACCGCCACCAGCGCGAGGCCGACCAGCGCTACCGCGCGTAGCGGGCTCCACTTCTTGTTCTTCGCGGCCATGACCCTCAGCCTCCGTTCGAGAGAGTGTCCTGATTCGTTCTGACCTCAGCCGTCCGCTTGCGTGCTGTCCACGGCTATGGATAAGGTCCACGCCCGGATGAAACCGTTGGCGAGATGCAAGGTAGCCGGCCGGTCCTTCGGACCCAAATCGATCTCGGCGCGGCTTGCACTTTCCCTGTTGCCCTCGAGGGTCAGCCTCATGCCGACTCCGGTTTCGGATATGGTGGCTCGAACTCTACCCATCGCATCATCCAAACCGTCGTTGCGGGCATCGCTGAGCGGGCCGGGATTCAACGAAGGCGCGTCAGATTTCTTCGTAAAGATCTGGATGACGCCTTCCTCGGCGCGATCGCCGAACAAGGCGGCTGCGGCCGCTCCCTTTATTACCTCGATTCTCTCGATGTCGTCGGGGTTAAGGGAGTTTAGCGGCGAATATGGATCCGAAGAGTTCAACGACGAGTGTCCAGAGACATCCGTACTCGTAACCTCCACGCCGTCGATGAAGATCAGCGGCTGGGGTCCCTCGTTCATCCGCTCGATCAGCAAATTCCTGGCCGAGGAAGCGGGTTCCGCCCCGTCCCCATCCGCGGCTGCCTCCGGGTTCGCCAACACCTCGAGGAGGGCGTCGTCAATGGCCGTGGGCGCATTGGTATCGCAGGCTACCACCAGGGCAGCCACCGTGAGGCCGGCCAGCGTTACCGCACGCAGCGGGCTCCACTTCATCTTCTTTGCAGCCATGACCTTCAGCCTCCTTTCGAGGGAATGTCTGGATTCGACGAGAGCGGGCGTGAACACCCACCGCCTGTGCTGTCCCACCCCGATGGCGAGGAGCAGCTTTCCGTAGTCGTCCGCCGCGATGCCGGACGCGATGACGCGCCGGTCGCAGTCGATCTCGACCGCGCCCCGTAGGTTGCGGACCATCCACCAGACCGCCGGGCTCCAGGGGAAGACGGCGGCGATCAGCGCACCGTAGAGGAGCGTCAGGTGGTCCCCGGCGCGGGCGTGTTCGCGCTCGTGCAGGATCGCGACGCTGCCGGCCTGCGCGCTCGCACAGAACAGCCACTCGGGAATGACCACGGAGGGGCGGGTCACGCCGACCAGCGCCGGCCCGAAGCCTTCCGACACGTAGACTTCTTCGCCGTCGACAGACCGCCGGGGCCAGCGGCGGCGCGAGCGGGCCATAAGACCCAGGATGGTGCCGAAGAGGGCCAGGGTGGCCAGGGACGCGCCTCCCCAGGCGACCAGCGCCGCACGCTCCAGTCCGGGACCGGGGTTCGGCGATACAGACTCGTTCACCGCTACCACGACTGACGTGATGGGAGACGGCGCCGGGGCGGTTATCTGAAGCACGGGCGCCGGCGCCCGCGCGGTGAGAGGAATCACGACCGCCAGAGTCAGGGCCACGATCCATGGGAACCGGCGCGGCCAGCCCATGGTCTCGCACAGTCGCTCGCCCGCCCAACCGCCGGCCGCCAGGAGCAGGCCGACTGCCGCTGCGTACCCCATCCAGAAGATCATCTCTCTTCCTCCTTCTCCTGGGCACGATCCAGAATCGAGCGCATGCGACCGATTTCCTCGTCGCTGAATTCGCGGTCCTCCACCAGCGTCGCCAGGAGCAGTTCCGCGGAGCCGTGGAAGATCTTGTTCATCACGCGCCGGAGGGCGCTGCCGCCGGCGTCCGCGGATTCGACGAGGGGAAAGTAGCGATGAGCCCGCCCTTCCTTCTCGTGCCCCACCGCGTTCTTTCCCTCGAGGATCTGGAGCATCTTCAGCACGGTGGTATAGCCGACATCGTCGCCCAAGGCCTCACGTACCTCCGCAACCGTGCCCGATCCGTGGCGCCAGAGGACGCTCATGATGTCCAGTTCACGGTCCGTGAACTGGCTCGGGCCTCCTCCCGCCCGATCCGGTCTGCGTGCTGTTCCAGGTCGGTTCACCTGATGATCCTGTGGTTGGAACTCGATTTCTTTTGCCTGCGACTCGACTTGCGGTCCGCGAAGGGCTTGGCGGCTGCATCCCGCGAAGGGCCACATCGATCATGATGAGGCGGGGACTCCACCTCTGTCAACGACAGCCCTCGTAGCTACGGTAGCATACGGGGCGCTGCCTGTCAACGACGATCTTCGTAGATGACGGTAGCGGACGGCTCCCCGGATGTCAACGAGGGTCTTCGTAGTCGGGGCCGCCAAGCGGGCTGAACCGCAGTTTGACTGGTGTCTGACATCAGAGCATCTTGCCGAGACGCGACGTTGCGATGGCTTCTGGTGGCTTGGAGGACATGACCCTGAGGCAGAGTACCTAAGGAGCGGATCCCGGCAAGGAATCGTCTAAGTTGAACCTGGACTGCACGATCTGCCCCTTCTGCCGTTGAGCGGCATCCGGTTCCATCGAGTCAGGATGGCGGCGAACACGGAGTTGATTGGCGGGAACTCCAAGAGTCGCCCAGTCGTTCCGATTGTCTGTCCGCAACAGCGGCTGGGATCGCACCGGGCTCGTGATTTGAACACCGGATTCGCAAGAACGCCGTTGTTGCAGCCGCTTCCCTTTACGCACATTGGCCAAGCGGACTGTTCTGTTGTCTGCACAAAATCCGCCAGGGCACCCAAGGAAGGCAGTCCGCACGGCTACCGTTGCCGCGAAGGTGGTCATCCTACGCGCCGTGATTCTCGGCTCCCCTTCCCCGAGAGCGGCGTCGCCACGCCCCCTCGTGGGCACAGTTGGTCCTAAGAAACCCGGCGCGCGTAGTGTATGATGAGATGAGCAACCGCCAATGATGCGGGTGAGGGCGGGGCACCTGTTGGCGGCCCGCCCTCAGCCCGCATCATGACTTTGCATTCTCCCTGCTAACTTCGCAGATCTTAGTTGCAGGACACGGAGCAACGCTCGCTGCCTGCCTCACATTCGTCATAGTCAGCGCACTGGTAGCGCCCAGACCCGGCATCATAGCAATAGCAGTCGTCAAGCGACGCAATTGCGGCTGTGGGGGCTGGCGGGGCCGCGACAGCGAGCACCACCCCGAGCATTGCCCCAGCTATGCCCGTGGCAAGTAGTCTACGCAGTTTTGACATGATTCCCTCCATTTTTGGGAAGAGTGATGCTAAGCCCGGAAGGTCCGGGACAACGTGATAGCTCGCTCAAGGTGTAAGCCCCTCTCGGGCCGCCGCGTCGAGATGCGGGGAATCGACATGCGTCAGGGAATCGGCCCGCCGCCGTCGAGCGGTCCGCCCACGACCTTCTCCAGCTCGATGCGGGCGGCGACGAACTCGTAGCGGGCGTCGATCGCGGCTCGCCGCTCGTCGGCCGCCCCCTGGATCGCGATCTGCAGGTCCGAGAAGGTGACCGTCGTCAGGCGGTATCCCTCCCGCGCCAGCCTGAGGCGCTCTTCCGCGATCTCGCTCGACCGTTCCGCCAGCCGGTAGCTGTCCCAGGCGCCGCGCAGGTCGATGAGGCGGGAGCGCACGTCGCGTTCGATCTCCAAGCGGGTCTGGCGCACCCGCTCCTCGGCGTTGGCCAGCTCGACCTGGGCCACGGCGATGTCGCGCTCGGCGGAGAACCCGGTGAAGACAGGGATCGACAGACTCAGTCGCAAATTGGCGCGGCGGGAATCGCTGGAGAAGGGCTTGAAGGCCGCCGTGTACTCCTGCCCGTACGCGTTCTGGTAGAAGTAGGTACCCATGCTGATCGTCGGCAGGCGCGCGCTGCGGAAGGCGCTCAGCGATGCCCGGCCCACATCCACCTGCGCCCGGTTCTGCCGGATGAGCGGGCTCTGGTCCAGAGCCCGGCCAATGAGCCCCGCTTCGTCCAGCGCCGCGGGATCAAAGGGTTCGGGAAGGGTGCCGCGGGTCGTGAATTCGCCCATGTCCGGCGCGACGATCTCCGCGCGCAGAGCCAGCACTGCCTTGGCGTGCTCGTTCTCCGTCTGGCGAACCGCCCGCTCCTGCCGCTGGACCTCCAGTTCGGCGGCCAGGACGTCGACCCGGCTGCCGACGGCGAGTTCGAACAGCCTCCTCGTGCTCTCCAGATCCAGCCGCTTGCCCTCGAGGATTGCCATCTCCAGTTCGAGAAGGTCCGACTGCCGGATGGTCTCGTGAAAGCTCGTCGCGACGCGCGCCCAGGTGGCGGTCATCTCCGCCTCAACCCCGCGCTCGCGGGCGATGCCCCGTGCGCGCTCCGCACCGCGCTGATGGAAGCGCGCGCCGCCTTCGAACAGGCGAAGGTCGGCGGACACGAACTGGGAGGATGACGAAGCCGTCACCCACTCTACGTTGGGGTTGGCGATGGGGTTGCCGAAGAAGTCCTCGGCCTGCAACCGCCGGTTGAAATTGAGGTTGGTGCCCAGATCCAGATAGAGGGTCGGCAGGAAGGCACCCCACGCCGCCCGCATGCCCGCCGGCGTCAGCTCCAGCTCGTTCATGGCCTGACGCAGCAAGGGGTTGTTCTGTCTCGCCAGCTCCAGGGCGTCTTCAAGTGAAAGGACACGCGGCTGCTGCGCTTCGAGCGGAGCCGTGGCGAGCAATGCGGCGAGGACGCATCCCGCGCCGATGCCCGCAACCCTCGTTCGCGAACGCTTCGCAGGCCGGCCGCGCGCACGTACAGCCCGACACCGAGGGTGCCGCCCGTTGTCCCGACCGGACCAGCGCCGGAGCGGCGCCTCCCGGCGCCTCATCGTTCCGACCCGGCGGAAGGTTCTGCTCCTGCGGTGGGGGCCTCTCCCTCGGCGATCTGAACCGCGGCGTCATGACCGAGAAAATGGTGGCCGTCAACGAGCACGATCTCTCCGGCGCTCACCATCGACGTCTCCGGATTATCCACGATCTCGACCACCTGGTTGTTCTCGAGCCCGGTCGTGACATAGCGCCACTCGGTGCGGCCGATTGCCCCCCCCTCTTCATTGAAGACGAAGAGCATGGTGCGCCGGTCGCGCTCCAGCACCGCCGAGCGCGGAACCAGAATGCGCTCGGTGAAGTGCTGCGCGTCCAGCGATATGCTCGCGTACATTCCGGGCTTGATCCTGCCGCCGGGGTTCGGCAGCAGCACGGTCACGCGCGCCGAGCGGGTCTCGAGGTCAATGACCGGGTTGATGGTCTCCACCCGTCCGGTGAAGGTCTCGCCCGGAAACGCGGCGAAGGTCATGGTGGCGCGACGGCCCTCCTTCAGGAGCCGGATCTCCCCCTCGAGCACCTGGGCCTCGACCTTGATGGGATCCAGCTCCACGATGGTGACCAACTCAACGTCCTGGGCCACGAACTGGCCCGGCACGACCTGCAGCTCGGCGACCCGTCCGGCGAAGGGTGCGCTGATGCGCGTCCACGAGAGCTTCAGCTCCGCCTCGCGGACGCCCACCGTGGCCTCGTCCAGCCCGCTACGCGACCGCGCGACGCGCGACCGCTCCGCCCGCACTTCGGGGTCGGCGATCTCGTCGTCAAAGAGCACGATCTGTTCGTAGTCGGCCTGCGCCTTGGTGAGAGTGCTGCTGGCGAGCGCGAGCGCCAGCGCGTACTCGGTGGTGTCGATCTGGATGAGGAAGGCGTCGGAATCAACCGGGTCGTTCTCGCGCACCCTCACGTCCCGCACCTGGCCGGAAACGCGGGCCGAAAGGGTGGCGCGCCGGAAGGCGGCCGCGCGCCCGGAAGCCGTGATCCTGATCCACAGCGTATCGCGCAGCACGCGCGCTCCGGTTACCGGTTGAGCACGCCGGGCGAAGCTCGCCAGCGAGGCTTCCGGCACCTTGAGCGCTGGCGCTTCGGCGGCGGGCTGAGCCTCCTCCTCGGCGGGAGCCGGCCGCAGCCTCAGATAGATCCCCCCGCCGAGCAGCACTGCGATGATCACAACGGTCGCTACTCCCAGCGTCGTATTCGAAAAGCTCATGGGCCGAATTCCTTTTTTCGTCGAGTGCGTGGTGCTGGAAGGTGGCGGAGGCAGGGCTACCACACTTCCTCTGCTTCCAGCCGGTACACCCGTATTTGCGGTACGTCGAACTCGTCGGTGACCACGCCGAACAGGCGGTCACCTCTTACGGCATGGAGTTCGAACGGAGCAGGAAGGAGGACTGAACCCACCCGACCGCCCTCCTGTGTGAACGCAATCCACTCCCGTTCGTCACGCATGGATTCGGATCGCGTGCCGACCCAGATGCGCTGCTCATCATCAACGACCAAGCCGGTCAGAGCTGGCCACATATACGGCGCGCCTTGTTCCAGGGCGCGAGCAAAGGGTTCGATTTCCTCACTCTCGATTCTGGCTTTCAGGTCCGTAGCGCTTACCGGAACCTCCGCCGCCGGAACGCCGAAGGAATGATGCACGGTGCCGGCGAGGTCGAGAATCATCAGAGATGGTGAGCGTGAGTTGGCGTAGACAAGGCGATCATCACCCAGGAGACGGAGAAAGGGTTCACTGCCATATGGATGGTCTCCGACCATGACGCTTCTTCCACTTCGTACAATCAGGGGTTCGGCGGAAGGGAATGCATGGATCGAATCCGATTCCGTCTCGCCTTCCTCATCCAGTGAGAACACAACGTCAAACCGACCTTGGTCATCCCTTTCGGTCTGCCGCGGGGAGATGGGCGGAGATCGGACGCCTATGTAACCGCCCTGCCCAGGGATTCTCCACAACCCGCTGGTACTGTACAAGTGGGGCAGTGTGACTGTGTACGCCACGGTTAGGTCCTGCGGCTCGAACACGGTGACGCGGGCCAAGCTGCCATCGAAGACGTATAGGCTGTCGCCCTTAAGGATCTGGATTGTGGCTGGCCATTCGAACTCACCCGGCCCTTTGCCCCTGCGACCGACTTCCTCCTGAAGGGTCAGATCGTCACCCAGAATCCGGATCCCCTCCCATACGGGGTCGACAACGTATGCCCTGAGTCGTGAATCGATGGCGAGTGCCGTCACCCGTCCAAGATACAGATTCGGATTTGATTCTGCCTCCAACCCTGCTGACCATGTCTGTTGTCCGCACAAGCTCGCCGGGACACCAAGGAAGGCAGTCCCCACGGCTACCGTTGCCGCGAAGGTGGTCACCCTATTCGGCATGATTCTCGTCTCCCCTTCTGAGAAGCGGCGTCAAAGGAGCCGCAAAACTCGGATGATGGCAGCCGCCAGTGATGCGGGTGAGGGCGGGGGAAGGCTCCCACATTGCTTCTGGGGCACCTGGCGGCCCGCCCACAGCCCGCATCACTGTCTGGCATTCTCTACGCCCCCCTACCGTCGCAAGATCTAGTTGCAGGACACTAAGCAATGCTCGCTGCCTGCCCCACATGCGTCGTCGTCCTCGCTGCACATGTAGTTCCCAGATCCCCCATCATAGCAATAGCAGTCGTCAAGCGACGCACTCGCGTTCGCGGCGGTGGGGGCTGGCGGGGCCGCGACGGCAAGGACCATCCCAAGCATCGCCCCAGCTACGCCCGTGGCAAGTAGTCTACGCAGTCTTGACATGATTCCCTCCTTTGGGAAGAGTGATGCTAAGCCCGGAAGGTCCGGGACAACGTGATAGCCCGCTCAAGGTGTACGCCCCTCTCCGGTTAGTTGACCTTCGCCATGGTCACCCGAGTAGTCAAGTGGCAGACCCTGTTCGATCCATCGTACTATGTCGCTACCGCCACTTGCATTCGCCACGACCAAGTCGTCGCCGGTCTTGATCGTGTACTCGGACAAGTAAGAACTCGTATCGACAAGACGCTCGACTACGATCACCTGGGGCGTCGCAGCCTTAGCCTTGCCTTCTCGCCAGGCAAATCGCACGACCTGCTCATTGAGCCAACTTCCGCCGACGGCAATTTGGTCAAAGGCCGCGCGAACGGTCCCTCTCCCAATATCTGAAAGGAATGCTAGCCCCACCTCGGGGTCCTCGTCGATCGCCACGCCCACAACTTCAATGTGAGCGTACTTGTCTCCGTAGGCGGAGCGCATCCTCTCCCGGATGATACCAAGAGCTGCCTTGGTTTGGGGGTGATTGGACCAACCGCAATCCGACGCCGTGATGACAAAGGCGACCAGGTGCGCGCCGTCGACCGAAGCAAACGGGTTAGTAGGCACGTCGGGAGTGGGGCTTTCCGCGCGAGGGCTACCCGCTCCCGTCGCTCGCATTGCCTCCAGCAGACTCGACGCCGCCAAGTACGTGACCAACGTTGACATAAAGAGAATGGAGAGTGCCAGAGGGTTCCGGGCAACCGACCTCAGTAGCTTTCTGTTTCGCATTCTTCCCACCTCCGTTGCTGAACCGAACGTTTTCGACGGCATCTCGGGCCTGCCTTCGCCTGACCAGACACCGTACGGATGCCGATCGCTTCACCGCCCGAACGGCGACCAGTCAACCCTCTTCCAGTAGGCCTTTGGCCCAAGTGGGCTCAAACGGGAAGTTTCGGGCACGTTTCGTGGCAACCTGAGGGCACTTCTTCCCCAACCGTAGGGCAGTTCTTCCCGGGGTGCCGGGCATATCTACGGCGGGATGGTGAACTTCTCGGCACGAAGTAGGGGCAAAACTGCCCTGCCATTCCGCTGCGCCGTTCGCAACTTTTGATGTGCGGTCACTGACGCAAACGAGGACCTCGGCCAGGGAGGAGCGGATCGTGCACCACGATGACGGTGACGACCACCAGGCGAGAGCATGCGAAGCGGGAGAGGACCTCCTGCTGCGTCTCGAGCCCCTCATCCGGTCGATCGCCGCGCGCTTCGCGCGGGATCGAGCGAGCGCCGACGAACTCGTGCAGGTCTGCCGCATCCGGCTGTACGAGAAGCGGGAGCAGTGTCGTGAACCGGAGGCGGTCTTCGGGTGGGCGAAGAGGCTGTGCCAGCGAGTCTGCCTCACCGCCGTCCGGAATGAGCGGCGCGACCGGCGCCGCTTTACCGCGGGTGAGAACGGCATCGCTTCGGCTGAGACAGCGATCCCGGATCCCTTGGCCGCTTGCGAGACCGGCGAGATGCGGCTGCGGGTTGGAAGCGCCGTGGAGCATCTCCCGGCCGAGCAGCGAGGGCTGCTGAGGATGCGCTATTGGCAAGGCCTCAGCGCTATGGACATCGCTCGCCGCCTCGATCTGCCCGCGGCGACGGTGCGGACCAGGCTGCGACGAATCCGCCACGTGTTGCAGCGCGCGCGTGAGATCGTCTGCTATGCGCCGCCTCGGCCCTCGTTGTGGTCTCGGCCATCCGAAAACGGTATGATGGACGAACCAGGCACTGCTCTCGCTCCCCACCGAGCGGACGAGCGCCTTGAGCCAAGACCTGCATCTGGGAGAGGCTACGATCCGGAAGCTTGCGCGCCGAAGCGACTTCGAGGCGATCTTCGAAGCCTCGCCGGACGCGATTCTCCTGGTGGGTGCCGATGGCCGAATCCGGGGCGCGAACCTCCAGGCCGAGATCATGTTCGGGTGGTCGCGCGACGAAATGGTCGGTGAACCGGTGGAGATGCTCGTTCCCCAGGCGCTTCGGGACGACCACCGTCGTCACCGGTCGGCGTACCGCCGCCACCCCGCCTCGCGCCCGATGGGCCTCGGCATGGAGCTCTTGGCCGTCGGCAAGGACGGCGTCGGGTTCCCGGTCGAGATCAGCCTTGGCCCGTCGTCGGACCGGTCCGGAGAGTTGCTGGTCGTCTGTGTCGTGCGTGGCCTCGCGCAGAGCGAAGTGCTTCGCCGGGTAGGGGCGGCACGGGTTCTTGCAGCCGAGTCCGAGCGCAAGCGGATCTCCCGGGAACTCCACGACGATGTGAAGCAAGGCCTCACCGCGGCCCAGCTCCACCTCGCCGCCCTGGTCGAAATGATGTTCTCCAGAGAGCGCGCGGCGGAAATGATCGTGCGCATCCAAGACGATCTGGATCGTTGCCATGACGCGTTGGATCGCGTCATAAGCGACCTGATGCCGGTGGAACTGGAAGGGCATTCCCTGGAGTTCGCGCTCCGTATTCTGTGCCGTCGGGCAGAGGAAGACGGATTCGTCGTTGAACGAGACATCCGGCGGGTGGGCGACGTGCTGAACGCCGAGGGGCGACTGGCCGCGTTCCGGATCGTTCAGGAAGCGCTGAACAACGCCAGGCAACACAGCGGAGCCGGTCGCGCGACGGTGCGGTATTGGCGGGATGGCCGACGACTTTGCGCGGAGGTCACCGATGCCGGCGCGGGCTTCTCGCCCGACGACATCGAGCCGCATCTTTCGGTTGGACTCGCGGGCATGCGGGAGCGCAGCCAGATCCTTGGCGGACGGCTCACCGTCACGAGCGGGCCCGGTGCCGGCACGTCCGTCCTGCTCGAGGTGCCGGTCCGATCCGGTCCGCCGTCGCAGGACGATCCCGAATGAATTACCGTTGCAGCGTTGTGCTCGCCGACGATCATGCGGTCGTCCGCGCCGGCATCAAGTTGCTCATCGAGCTCACCGAGCGCTACGAGGTGGTCGGAGAGGCCGACACCGGCGAGGCCGTCGTCGAGAAGGTCGCGGAGCTCCAGCCCGATCTGGTCATCATGGACATCCGCATGCCGGACATGGACGGGATCGCCGCCACCCGCAGGATCACGAAGCGGCATCCCGACGTTCGAGTGCTCGTCCTCACCGCGTACGACGACCCGGAATACGTCGAGGCCGTGATCGAGGCCGGGGCAATGGGTTGCCTCAGCAAGCGGCGGGCTCGCTCGGATCTGGTCGCCGCCCTCGACATGCTGGCATCGGGAAGGATGTCGTTTCCGGCACATCTCGCCGGGCTGCTGTCGAAAACGCGGACCTCGGCGCGCCGGCAGCGCGACGATCTGGCCTCCCTGAGCGAACGGGAGCGTGACATTCTGTTCCTGACGGCGGCGGGTTTCACGGCCGACGAGATCTCGCGCAAGATCTATCTGGCGCCAAAGACCGTCGCGAACTACCGCTCGTCCTTGAAGCGCAAGCTGCGTGCCCAAAACCGAGCCGATCTCATGCGCGTCGTTGTGGAGTCTGGACAGCTGGCGAACATGCTGGCGGCTGCCGGGATTGGGCAGAAGGACCAATGAGCAGGGGGTTGAGCGCCGCTCCTGAGGGAGGAACTGGCGATCCTCCCAGAGTGGTCACATGAATCGCTACCAGTAGGGCAGGCCGGGTGATGCGGTCAGTCGGACACCGATGGCGGATCTTCGACGATTCGTCCAGCATCTCGAATCCTCCGTTCACACGCCGGAGCGTGAACAGACGGGTCCGTGCGCAACGGTCCCCCGACCAATCTACGGTCCTCGCAAGCCCTTTGCTGGGACTTCCAGACAGTCCCGACGGGTAAGGTTGTACGAGCCGTTGACGGCGGTGCCCGACAGCGCTGATACGTTCTGAGACGTCCTGACACTTCGTGAGACACCGTGCCGAGCGGATCGTGTCCGGTCCGCCTCCGCTCAGGGCCGTTCGCTCCCGCAAGGCGGGCGCGGTCGTCGACCCGCGCCCCGGAACTGTTACGCCGCGGCATGTACGCTGGTCGGGCGAGCCTTGGCTGCGTGCTGGGGAGACTTCGCTCGGCATCGGGGGGGGCGGACGAGTCTTGCCGTATCCGTGCCCGGAACCCTTGCCTGGCGCGGGCGCGTGAGCCCGTGGAGGGCGCCGATGCGGCGCGTTGAGCCGGCCCGCCCACGGGCGCGGCGGACGAGCTTGTCGGACGCCGTTAAGGTCGGGGAGCCAGCATACTCCTTGGGGCCACACTCCGTGCGTCCCCTGCGGAGGCTGGCGGGGGGCTGTGCCCCCTCTGACCCCTACTTCGCCAACGGCGCGTCATGAGCCCTGGACGCGCCGTGTGGGTGAAGGTTCGCGCCAGCGAGGCGGAGCGTGCCGAGTGGCACGCCAAGGCGCGCTCCGCGGGCCTCACGCTGTCGGATCTGGTGCGCCGGTCGGTTGGCCGGGCGCGCACTTGGACCGTGGCGCACGCCGAGGTCGAGCGCGAGCGCACCCGCGAGCTGGCGCGCATCGGGAACAACCTCAACCAGATCGCTCGGTGGGCGAATACCCACAAGGGGGCCATCGAGGCCGTCGAGGTGATCGGCCACCTCATCGCCATCGAGCGGGCGCTCGCGACACAGACCCTTCCTGAATGCACGGACGGCGATGCTCGTTAAGTTCCTCGCCCGCGGAACCGGCTCGGCGCGGGACGCGGCCGACTACCTCCTCGGCGAGCGGGACGCGGCCGGGAAGCCGCGCGAAGGCGTCGAGGTGCTCAGGGGAGATCTCCACCAAGTGGTCGCCGTGGCCAATACGCTTCCCTTCGAACACAAGTACACGTCAGGCGTGATCGCGTGGGCGCCGGAGGACGAACCGACCGACGAACAGATCGGCGCGGTTCTGGACGCCTTCGAGGAGACGGCCTGGGCGGGACTGGACTTCGACCGCTACGCATGGTCGGCGGTGCTGCACCGCGAGCTATTACGGCGGTGGCCCGCAACATCGAGACCATGGAGATCCGGCTACGCTCTCGTCGGGGAAGCGCGTCCGTTTTCCGAGGGCTCATTGGTGCGTTTGACAAGGAGGCGCTGCTGGCGTCAGGCGCCGAGACCGGCCTCGAATTCCTGGATCGACACACCTTCGTGCGGACAATGACTTGCCCCTTGGGAGAATCCGCGCACTTCTGCATCGCCAGAGGAGAACGCATCGGCGAGCCGACGGTTTACATCGATGAGGTCTACGCCCCCGGAGGTTTGGACGCGCTCGAGCTGTTCCCCACTTCGGCACTCTATCTTGTGGAGGTCTACTCCAGCGGTTCGGAGATCAGGGCGTATACCTATGACTTCATGGAACGCACCGCCCGCAAGCCCGTCGCGCTTATCCCCGCGCTTCTCTGGCGCTGGCCCTAGCGGGCGCCATCCGCACACAGTCCATGGCCAATCGTGAGACGCCTGTGCCTCGATCCATCTCTGTTTTCCGGTCCGTAGCCATTCTGCTCCTGTTCTGCCTGTCCTCCTGCATGTCCGGGGATTCCGATGCACCCCTGGTGGTTCAGCGGGACAGCGCCGGTGTCCAGATCGTCGAGGCGATGAGACCCCTCTGGGGCGATGCCGACGCGTGGAGCATCGAACCGGATCCGCTTGTCGACCTGACGCTCTCCGGCAGCGGCACTTCGCATGAGTTCTTCCGTGTCCGCGACGTCAAGCAGCGTCCGGACGGATCGGTGGTGGTGGCCGACCGAGGCTCACAGGAGGTGCGGCTCTATTCGTCAGGTGGCGAATTCCTGGGATCCGTCGGAGGCGCCGGAGACGGACCGGGCGAATTCCGGAACCTCTGGAAGCTGGAGCCGGCGGCGGAAGACATTCTCGCCCTCGACCAGCGCGGTCGGATCACCGTGTTCGCGGCCGATCTGGGGCCGACACGCACCTTCGATGTTGCGGCACGCGCTTTCGACCTTCACGACCTGGGCGACGGCACCGTCGTGGTGGAAGTCTTCTCGTACACGGAGACCGCGCCCGGCACTCAGGTCATTCGAAGTTCGGCAGCTCTGCTGCGCTACGACCTGAGCGGTGCTCTCATCGACAGCCTCGGCGAGATCGCCGGCTATGAGGACGTATCCCGCGTAATCGACGATCGGCCCATCTCGGGTCCTCCGTTGTTCGCAGGCGAGGGACACCTGGCCGCGAATCACGACGTGATTCTCCACGGATCGGCGGATCTCATGGAGGTGCGGGAACTCTCGGTGACCGGCGACGTCGTTCGCATCCTGCGCATCCCGGACTATCCGCTAAGCCTCACCGATGAAGAGGTCACTGCGGAGCGGGAGGCTCAGTTTGACATGGAGCTGCCTCCCGGCGCGACGTTTCCTCCCTTCATGCGCCAGTTCATCGAGGAACTCCCGACCCCAGCGGCTCGCCCCGCCTATTCCGACATTCTCGTGGACCCTTCGGGCGCGATTTGGTTGGAGTTGTACCGGGGCAGAAGCGAGCAGGACCGGCCACAGGCGTGGTTGGTGCTGGACGCGGACGGCACCTGGCTCGGCACCGTCGACGTGCCGAACGACTTTGCGGTGATGGATATCACCATGGACGCGGTCCTCGGCGTCTGGAGGGACGAACTCGATGTTGAGCATCCTCAGGTCTTGACGCTCACCCGAAACCTGCCTGAAACGTAGCGGAGCTCCGGCCGTGAACTTGAGCTTGAACGCCACGAAGCGCTGTTGGACGGGTTGAAACATTCCATGCCATACACACGAACATGCTGGACTTCGAACTCGTCTCTCCAAATCCCTGCTACCAGGGCCCCACGAACTGATTGAATGCTAAAGCTTGCTGGCGTCTCCAAATACCCAACCAGTCTCGAGTCGGAGAACATGCGCCATCGCGTAGGTAGATTCAGAAGATATTCATAACCGGCCACCCACACCTCTCCTCCCGGGCCCATTGCAATCCCACCCAACTGCGGGACTTCCCCGGATGGCGCCTGCATCATCAATCGACGTACTTCTTCTCGTCCGGAACCGGGAACACTACTGATCAGAATGTCAATCCTGCGGTCACGTTCGACAGACGATAGCGCCCGCTCTTCCCGCGTCCACCTCACCACTGTTCCGGCCTGGCCTGAAATCGGAAACGTCCGAAACATTGCTGAATCGCTGTTCGCGACTACCAGCACTTCGCCATCGCTAGCCGTGTATCTGCGGCGTCCAAACGGGAGTGGGACTCGCACGACCCTGTTCCCCATCGAGATTCCGGGCGGTCGATAGCTTTCTGCATCTGGTGCCAACTCCCACAACATTCTTTCGAAAGTAGAATCAGGACCGAACAGCGCCAATGCGGAAACTCCCCCGGCAACCCCATCGGACGACACTGACAGGTCGGTGTTAACTGTTTCCCCGTTTACCACCACTCGGCCATCGGGCAGAATATTGAACCACAGATGGATACGCAATCGGCCCGTCAGCTAACAACTCCTGGGCGACTGTTGCAGCATTGGCAAGAGAAATGCGAGTAATCCTTTGATTCGCTCGGTCATATGCCCAAACACGGGTGGGATCCTCCGTTACTCCTACAGTGCTGATCGCTCGAAACTCACCGGGGCCCTCGCCCTCACCTCCCAGTGTTTCGATCACCTGTCCTGTTTGCACCGACAACAGTCTGAGGGTCGTAGCTTCTGCCACGACAATTGTTGAGTCGGTGACCCATTCAACATCAACGATGCCGTGGAAATAGATGGATTCATCCGTTCCGCCAACATCCAGATGAGAATCTGCGTCCAATGCACAAGTTCGTAACTGGCCGAACTCTTCCACGGTGCTCTCTCCAACACACGCTCCGCTCAGGACTCCGACCGCAACGCACAGCCCGAGCTTCCAGCCCCGTCGCATACCTGGCTCCCGTCCTCAGTGGGGACGACGAACTGCCGCGGGCGCTGGTAGCCGGGCTCGATGGCGCCGTCGATCCACCGACGAGGGGGGGATCCGCAAGAGGGCTAAGACGTCGGAGGCAGGGTAGGGAAGGGCGACGGGTTCGCGAGGACGTCGCGGATTGCGTCGTCAATGGCGGTGGGCGCTTCGGTATCGCAAGCGATCACTAGAGTAGCCACGGTCACGCTGGCCAGTGCCGTTGCGCGCGGCGGGCTCCACTTCATCTTCTTCGCAGCCATGATCTTGAGTCTCCGTTCCTCGAATCGCAACGAGAGTCTTCGTAGGACATGGTAGTACGCGAGGATGCGCTTGTCACGGAAGTCAGCCGATTCCCCCGATGCCCGCCCGCGGGACACCGGGCTCTACCGCGACGGAGACGATGGGCACGACGTCGATGTCATTGGTGCGCGGCGCCGGAGCGGCGGCACCGCAGGCCGACAACGCCTGCTCCAGATCGGCGACCAGGTCGCCCGCGGATTCGATGCCGACGGAGACGCGGAGGAGGCCCTTGCCGATGCCCGCCCGTGCCTGGGCGGCCTCGTCCATGGCCGCGTGGGTCATGCTGGCCGGGTGGCAGATGAGGCTCTCCACGCCACCGAGCGATTCCGCCAGCGTGAACAGCTCGAGCCGTGCCAGGAACTCCTCCGCCGCGGGTCGCCCGCCTTCCAGTTCGAAGCTGAACAAGCTGCCGTACCCGGACTGCTGGCGCCGCGCGAGGTCGTGGCCGGGGTGGGAAGCCAGGCCCGGATAGTACACCCGGGCGACCGCGGGATGCGACGCGAGCAGGGGCGCGATCGCGCGTGTGTTCTTCTCGTGGGCGCGGGTGCGGGCGAACAGTGTGCGGACGCCGCGCAACGCCAGGTAGCTGTCGAAGGGGCTCTGGGCCACGCCGGTGGCGTTGGTCCACCAGGCGATCTCCTCAAAGAGCTCGTCGCTGGCAGCGATCACTGCCCCGCCGACCACGTCGCTGTGGCCGTTGATGAACTTGGTGGTGGAGTGAACCGCCAGGTCGAAGCCAAAGTCCAGGGGCCGCTGGAGCGCCGGCGAGAGGAAGGTGTTGTCCGCGACCGCGATCGCCCCGATGTGGTGGGCTGCTCGCGCCACCGCGGCCAGGTCGGTGATGCGCAGCAGCGGGTTGCTGGGCGTCTCCACCAAGATCATGCACGGCCCTTCCTTCAGACCGGCCGCAAGCGAGACCGGATCGGTGAAGTCGACGAAACGCACCCGCAGTCGCCCGGTGCGCTGCAATCCCACCAGCAGGCGATGTGTGCCGCCGTAGCAGTCGTGCGGCGCCAGAACCAGGTCGTCGGCGTTGACGAGGTTGAGGACGACGGCCACCGCGGCCATCCCCGAAGAAGTGGCGACCGCGCCTGCTCCCGCTTCCAGTTGAGCCAGCGCGTCGGTGAGATGGGACCGGGTGGGGTTGCCGGAGCGCGTGTAGTCGAATTCCGGAGCGTGCCCGAGGGCGGTGAAGCGGAAGTTGCTCGACAGGTAGAGCGGGGGCATCACCGCGCCATAGGCGGGGTCGGCGGCGAGCCCGGCCCGTACCGCGTTTGTTGCCTGTGAATGGAGCGCTCGCGCCCTTGGAAGGCGCTCGGCCGTCGCATCGCCGGTGGGCCCGGCAACGGCATCTCTACTGATACAGTTTCCGCTCATGGTTCACGCCTCCTTTCCGGCGGGGACGCCGAGGCTTTCGCGAAGGGCGGTGTCGTATTCGGGCGCAGCCAGGAGAAAGGCGTCGTGCCCGGCATCCGAGCTCAGCACGCGCAGGTGCGAGCGTGCCCCCGCGCTGCGATGCATCTCCTCCACCAGCCAGAGCGGAACCAGCCCGTCCTCCTCCCAGGCGATCGACCAGCAGGGCACGGCCAGCTCTTCAGGTGTCAGGTCGCAGAGGTCGATGGATGCGGAGAGCGTCAGGTACGCCCGGGCATCGAAGCGCCCGGCGAACTCGTGACCGCGCTTCCAGAGATAAGTGTCGACGGCATGGATCGGGTGGCTGCCCGACAGGTCGGCCGCGAAGGGGAAGCGCGCGTCCAGTCCCGCGGCCGTCTTGTAGGTGGTGAAGGCCAGCGCCCTCGCCATGGCCACGCCGTCGCCTTCCCGGCCATGGTCGCGCCCGAACTCCACGATCGCGCGCTGTACGGTGCGTACGCCGGTGGCCTGGGGATGGGGCCGGTGGGCGGCCGCGACCAGCACGATGCCGTCGGCGCGCCCGGGGTGACGGATGCCCAGCGCCAGCGCAACGTTACCCCCGTAGGATGCCCCCACCACGCGGTGCGCGCGCCCCTCGCCCAAGTGGTCCAGCACGGCCACCACCGCGTCGGCCTGGTCGCCGGGAGTGACGTTGAACCGCGTGCGGGACGCGTCGCCGTCTCCCGTGTCAATGGTTCCCGGCGCGCCGATGAAGTCGATGTCCAGGACGCGCCAGCAGCGCGGGTCGATGGCGAGACCGGGCCCGACGATCCTCCGCCACCAGCCTTCGGACGGATCCGCGTGGTTCGCGCAAACATGACGATGGGCTGAGATGCCGCCCAAGGCCACGATCAG
Source organism: Longimicrobiales bacterium (assembly GCA_965225805.1). Taxonomy (GTDB): domain Bacteria; phylum Gemmatimonadota; class Gemmatimonadetes; order Longimicrobiales; family Gaopeijiaceae; genus BD2-11. The sequence continues at coordinate 3,305,772 of OZ245327.1, read as the reverse complement.
GGGAGCGTCCTCCGGTCCCGTGACCTCGAAAGGAACCCTGAAGCGCGAATCCAGCTCCGGCTCGAGCTCGGGTCTCCACGCCCGGGGCATGTAGATGGTCCCGCGGCGCGCGGGTGGCAGAGAGCGGGCGAGAGGAGGTTCCCTGAGGTCCGGAACGTTCCCGTTGCGGGCGGGCGGGTACGGGAGGGGGTATGCCTCGGTTTGGCCGGTTCTCGCGTGCATCCTGGCTTCTCCACAGGTTGGTTGCGATGCCAACCCCTGGAAGCGCCTGGCGGCCAACGCCGACCGGCACTCATCTCTCGGGTTCCACTGGCGGAACCCGCGGGAGTTGGCACCGCTGATCGCTTCTCCAGAAAGAAGCGACCCGGTTGCCCCGGCGTCACAGGGCCAGTCCCTCAGCCGGTCTCGATGAGTCGCGTGAGAATGACATGCCCCGAGCGGGAATGTCAAGGGCTCGCGGGTAGAACTTCGCTTTGCTGCGCGAACTGGAGGCTTGGCGGGCGAGGTGCCGGCGCCGGGAGGCCTGCTGTGCGGACTGGAAGTCCGGTGGCGCGATGGGAAAGCGCCGCGTGCACGCTTAGCGCCTGGGGTCGACCTCCGCGTAGACCTCCACGTTGCCCTGGCGGTCCCAGGAGAGGACCTGATAGGGGCGAGCGCCCAGGCCTTCCATGCCCGGGGATCCGATCGGCATGCCCGGAACCGCGATGCCCACGATGTCCGGCCGCTCTTCCAGCAGCCGCTTGACGTGCTCGGCCGGAATATGGCCCTCGACCACGTAGCCGTCGATCAGCGCGGTGTGGCAGGACGACATCCGTGGAGGCACGCCCGCGTCGATCTTCACCGGGATGATGTCGTTCAGATTGCGCGCGTCCACCTCGAAACCGGCCTCGCGCAGGTGATCGACCCACAGATTGCAGCACCCGCAGGTGGGCGTCTTGTAGACGAGCGCGGTCGGGAGGGCGTCGGCATCCGCGCCGGCTACGCCAGAGGCGATTTCGCCCGGTGCGCCCAGTGCATGGGCGCCATCCGACCGCGAGGCGTCATACGATTCCCGGGCGCCATCCACGTCACGCGCCTCGCCCGTGCCGCAAGCGGCAACGAGGAGCAGGAGAGAGAAGTGGGCGATGGGACGAAGCTGAGTCATGGGATCCTCGTGGTTCGTTGAGCCCGGCGAAGCGGACTGAAATCAGTTGCGGTAGGCATCCCGCCGATGTGCCACTCGAACTACAAGTACGATAAGCATTTTGTCGAGCACTTCGTAGACGACGCGGTAGGTGCCGACGCGAACTCGGCGGAGTCCGCGACGTTGCCCCTTGAGGGGAGCACCCAGGTGCGGCCATTCGGCCAAGCGGTCGATGGCATCCACGATCCGTATCCGGTCCTGCTTGGGAATGCGTGCGAGTTCCTTGGCCGCGCTGCGCTTAATCCGAACTGAGAAGGTCATCCCTGACTTGTACCCAGTCCAGCACAGGATCCGAAGGGTCGCGGAGTCGCTCCAGAGTTACCGTGAGATCGTCAAAATCTTCCAGGTACCTCTCCAGTGCCTGGCGCACAATCTCGGCCCTGCTACGCTTCAACCCTCTCGCAGCTGCGTCAAGTGCTTCGACAAGCGTATCAGAAACCCGTGCGGTAATCTGGGTCATGTATAGCCCCTTTCTCACTGCCTGTAATGCAATGTAATGTCACGTGATGTCAAGTGATGCAACGTAAGCGCGACTCCTCTGCGGGTCAACCACCCTTCTTGGTCAAATGGTTTTCTGGGGCATTTCCCGTCTGCCACAGCCCGCTACCCCTCGATCGCCAGGTTCACGATCTGCCGGAAGCGCGAGAGCGGATTCGGGCCCCTCGGCGTCTGGGTGAAGACCAGCACGATCAGGTTCCTCGAGGGATCCACGAAGGCGTCGGTCCCGTCGGACCCGCCGTGCGAGTACACGCCGTCCTCCGACACCGACCATCCGTACCCGTAGTAGCGGGCGGGCCCCTCGGAACCGGGATTCGTCCGGATCCTGGGCGAGGTCATGAGCTCCACGCTTTCTTCGGAGAGGATCCGCTTTCCATCGTAGACGCCGCCGTTCAGGAACATCTGACAGAAGATCACATAATCGTCAGCGGTCGAGATCATGCCTCCCGAAGCCCGGACGAAGGGGACCTGGGGCGGATCGCCGGGGGTCCATCCGGGCATCCACCCGCCCTCGCCGTCGCGCTCGTAGTAGACGACCCCCATGCGGTCCAGCTTGCCGTCCATCTTCTCCGCGACCTCATGGTGGTAGCTGTCGTCCATGCCGAGAGGGGTGTAGATCTCCCGGTCCAGATACTCCTCCAGCGGCATCCCGGAGGCGATCTCGACGAGCGCGCCCAGGGTGTTGTAGCCGGGGTTGTTGTAGCTGTAGGTGGTGCCCGGGATCGCCTCCGCCCCGACGGCGCCGAAACGTGCGGCTTCCAGCTGCAGAGTCGGTGCGTCCGGATGCTCGGCGGAAGGCTCCATGTACGGCTGCAGGAAGAGGGTCGGGATGCGAAGCCCGCTCGCGTGCGACAGGAGATGCCCGACGTTGATGAACCCGGCGCGGTAGTTGTCCCACGACGGCATGTGTTCGCGCACCAGGTCCTCGTAGGCCAACTCTCCGTCCTCCGCCAGCGTCGCGATGGCGGTGGCCACCGGCGGCTTGGTGTTCGAGGCCATGCGGAACATGGTGTTGCGCTCCATGGGGATTCCGCGCGCCTTGTCCCGCCACCCCAGCGCCTCGTGCAGCACGACCTTCCCGTCCCTGGCCACCAGGAGCACTGCTCCCACCAGGTCGCCGCGCTCGATGGCCTCCTCGTAGAGCGCGACGCCTCCGGCGAGGACGCCCTCGGACATGCCGGCTTCCGCTGGCGACGCCCGGGTGATAACGGTTCCCTGGGCCGCGAGCGGCGTGGCGAGGGCGAGGGCAGCGACAACGGTTACGGCCCTGGAGAAGCTGCTGGGCATATGCGCGTGCGAATGTCTCATGGCGAAGGGCCTCCTGTCGTGAGAACCAGATATTTCAGGGCAAACGAGCCGATCCAGTGGGACCCGGCGTAGTCGGCGTCGAACATGGTGTCGAAGCCGGTGCGGGCGTGATCGATGGCAAGCGCGCGCAACTGGGGGACCCTGGGGTCTTCGCCGGGAAGCGCCGAGGCGATGCGCAGCATGGCGTCCGCGCGCGTAAACGCGAGCCCGATGAGGTGGGAGTGGGTTCCGTACGCGGACCTCAGTGAGTCGTTGGTGACCACGGCGCCGCCCTCGGGAGGCGCTTCGTCCACCTCGCCCGCCGGATCGGTCTCCCGGAGCGGCTCGAACTCCTCGGAGTCCGGCGGCGGAAGAAAGCCGTCGAGCCACGTGACATAGTCCTCGGGCTCAAGCACCATCCCCATGAGAGCGGCCTCTTCCAGGCAGGGCGAGAGGAAGTCGGAGCGGCCGGGCTCGTAGGCGACCGGACAATCGCGGTCATCGCCGAAGAAGCGCGCGGCGGCGGCGTGCAGGGCTTCCTCCAGTTCGGGAAGATCGGCCATCTCATCGGCTTGGAGGCTCATCGCCATGGCGAAGGCGGTATTGGGGTGAACCCCTGTGCGCACCGGTCGATCCAGGTCCTCCAGATAGCTGATGAGACGGTCGCTCAGGTGGCTCACCACGGGCTCCATGCGCTCGGCCCAGTTGGTGGCGTAGGGATCGTCCCAGGACGCCAGCTCTCCGTGCAACAGGAGAAGCCAAACCCAGCCGTAGGGGCGCTCGAACGACGGGTTGTCCAAGAGGTACTCGAGTTCGCCTTCGAGCGCCGCCTCGGAGAGATGATCCCTCAGCTTCTCGCGAATGAGGGGTGCCAACGGCAGCTCCGGGACCTCCTTCACCAGCCGTACCATGGCCCATGTCGAGTTCACCGCCGAGTGCCAGTCCCAGCACCCATAGAAGGCCCGGTTCTGGTCGAAGTCGCGCCGCCGGCTATAGGTAATGTCGTCGAGATATCCGGTCCGGTCCGGGCGCAGCGCGTGGGGGCGGTCCACGCAAGAGAGCGGCATCGCGGCGAGGGCCAGGGCGGTCTCCAGGTCGAGCATCGGGCCGGAGTCGCGGCTCGCCTCGTCGGACGCGGATGCGGTAGCCGCGGCGCGAGCGCTCTCCGCGGATTCGTCCGGCGCTTCCAGGGCGCACGCCGCGCTGAAGAAGACCGCCGCCGCGGACACAGCGGACCACCCTGCGCGACGGAACCTCGGGGCTGCATGGGAGAGCCTGGGCTCTCTCTGAGTGGAGTCGCTCATGCTGATATCCTTGCTGCCGGGACCGGACGGGGAAAGGGGGATGTCGCGATCCTGACCCCGGGCGCCTTCAGCGAGCGTCTCCGGCGGAGAGTGTACGCGGGTCCCGCCGCCGGTGGACGCCCGCGCGCCCGCCCTTCAGATTGAACGGAAGTCCCTCGCACCCGGAGGATCTCATGATTCCGCGCCCCACGTCCGTTCTGCGGCGTTTCGCCCTGGCCGCTGTCTCCCTTTCGCTCGCGTTCGCCCTCGCCGGCGTGCATCCGCTGGTCACCGCACTGGCGGCACAGGAACCGAGGCCCATCGAACTCGAGGACTACTACCGGTTGAAGAACGCCGCCAGTCCCGCCATCTCGCCGGACGGGTCGCGGGTCGCGTTCGTGATCACCTCGGTCCTGGAAGAGGAGAATCGGAGCCACAGCGAAATCTGGCTCGCGGACGCGGCGGGAGCCGGAGAACCGGTGCGCCTGACCAGCCCGAGCTTCAGCGCCTCGGGGCCGCAGTGGTCGCCGGACGGGAGCCTGCTCGCCTTTACATCCAATCGCCCGGTCCCCGCTGGCGAGAGCGCGGGCAGCACCTGGTTCCTGCGCATGGACCGCCCTGCCGGCGAGGCCTTCCGGATCGAGGGGCTGGGTGGATCGCCGGTCTTCAGCCCCGACGGCGAGTGGATCGCGTTCAGCCGCCCCACCCCGCCGGCTCCCGCCCCCGAGCCGGTGTACGCGTCGGACTTCGAGCGCCGCACGGCCGAGCGCTTCGACGGCCGCGCGTACGACTGGATGAACTACCGCTTCGACCGGCGCGGCTACCTGGCCGACCCCCGCGACCCCGCCGCCACCCCGCCGCGGGAGGTGTACCTGCTACCGGCCGCCGGCGGTGAACCCCGCCGCCTCACCGACCTGGGCGTGGACGCCGCCGGTCTGGCGTGGAGCCCGGACGGGCGCCGCCTCGCCTTCACCGCCGACGCGCACCAGCGCGACGAGCACAGCTACGAGCGGGCGGACCTCTGGACCGCCGACCTGGACGGCACCGTCACCCGCCTCTCCGACGACGAGTACAGCTACTCCTCGCCCGCATGGTCGGCAGACGGCCGCCGGATCGTGGCGCGCGGCAACGAGGGGCTGGACGTGATCATCCGGGAGGGCAGGGACCGGGGCGCCGCGTCGGACCTCTTCGCCTTCGACGCCGCGCGCGGCCGCAGGAGCAACCTCACCGCCGACTGGGACCTGATCCCGGGCGGGCCGATCCCGTCGCCGGACGGTGACGTCTACTTCTCGGCCGGCGTCAGCGGCAACACCCACCTCTTCCGGGTGCCCGTGGACGGCGGCGCGGTCGAGCAGGTCACCGATGGCGACCGCCGGCTCGGGGGCTTCACCTTTGCGGCCGACTTCTCCCGCATGGCCTACCGGGTCACCGCGCCCACCGAGCCCGGCGACATCCATGTCGCGCCCCTCTCGGGCGCCTCGGAGACCCGCCTGAGCGAGGTGAACGGGGCGCTCCTGGCGCAACTGGAACTCTCTCAGCCCGAGAACCTGCTCTTCCAGAGCCCCGACGGCACGGAGGTCGAGGGTTGGATGCTCCCCGCGCGCGGATACGAGGCGGGAAGCGGCGACTTCTCCATGATCCTCCAGATGCACGGCGGGCCGCACGGCATGTACGGCAACGACTTCTCCTTCGACCGCCAGCTGACGGCCGCCCAGGGGTACATGGTGCTCTACACGAACCCGCGCGCCTCCACCGGCTACGGCGAGGACTTCCGCTGGGGCACTTGGGGCGGGTGGGGCTTCAACGACTACGACGACCTCATGGCCGGGGTCGACCACGCCATCGCCAGCTACCGCATCGACACGGATCGCATGGGCGTGACCGGGTACTCCTACGGCGGCTACCTGACCAACTGGGTCATCACCCAGACCAACCGCTTCGCCGCCGCCATCGCCGGGGCCTCCATCTCCAACTGGGTGAGCGACTACGGCGTCGCCGACATCCCGCGCACCAAGGAAAGCGAGTTCTTCGGGCCCCCGTGGGAGGAGCGCGGCCTGGAGAACCTCCTGCGCTCGTCGCCGATCATTCATGCCCGGGGGGTGACCACGCCAACCCTCTTCGTGCACGGGGAATACGACCACCGGGTCCCGATCGAGGAGGCCGAACAGATGTACGTGGCCCTGCACAAGCAAGGGGTGCCGGCGAAGTTCGTGCGATATCCCGAGTCCTACCACGGGGGCTGGACGCCTTGGCGCATGGTGCACCGCACGTGGGTCCAGCTCGACTGGTGGAAGCAGTGGCTGGACCGGCCGGCGATGTAGCTCGCCGCAAGGCGACCTTGGGGCTGAGCGCCCGTTGAGACTCTGCTGACGGGTCGGTTCCGCCAAGGGCCGGTAGCATTTGCCGCTCGCGGAGGAATCGGTAGATTTCTGGCCCCCGGCGGTTGCGCGAAAAAGGACGGTTCATGCTCGCAGCGTACATCTTCTGTCTTGTCGTGGGCGGAGGCTTCCTGGCTCTGTCGCTCTTCGGCGATTTCCTGGAGGCTGACGCGGACATCGACGCGGACGTGGATCTCAATGTCGGGGACGCCGGCGATTTCGCGAAGCTCTTCTCGCTGCGGTCGATCGTCTATGCCCTCTTCGGCTTCGGCGCGGCGGGAACCGTTCTGCACCTGGTGTGGGGGGGCGCGAGCCCCGCATTGACCGCCATCGTCGCGGGCGTCACGGGCCTGACCACCGGAGTGCTGGTCGGCGCGGCGTTCGGCTTCCTCAAGCGAGGCAGCTCGGGCGCCATGCTCGGGGAGCAGTCCTTCGTGGGGCTGACCGGCGAAGTGTCGCTCGAAATCACGTCCGCGAGCCCTGGGTCGATACGGGTACTGCGCGGCGACCGGCGCCACGGCATCCGCGCCCGGCTGGACGCGAGCTGCCCGCCAGAACAGGCGCTGAGCCCCGGTCAGTCGGTCGTGGTGGTCGGCATGAAATCGGGCATCGCCAGCGTGGTTCCGGTGGAAATGAAGCTGATCGATGACTGATGGCGGTTATCATACAAGATGATACAAGTTTACCATACAAGATAATACAAGCTTGGAGGAAGAATGATGGAATTTCTCGCCGCACCCCTGACTATGGCCCTCGTGGTGCTGGTGGCCGTGATCGTGTTCGTCATAACGATCAAGAGCCTGATCGTGATCGTGCCGCCCAACCGGGCCGCCGTGCTTACCGGTCGCAACCGCACTTCCTCCGACGGGCAGGCGGTGGGGTACCGCTCCATCTCCGGGGGTCGCACGCTGCGGGTACCCATCATCGAGACCGTGCAGCACATGAACCTCGAGACCATCCCCATCGAGGTCTCGGTCAACAACGCGTTCTCCAAGGGGAACATCCCCCTCAACGTGGAGGCCATCGCCAACGTGAAGATCGCTTCCGAGCCCGAATGGGTCTTCAACAACGCCGTTGAGCGTCTGCTGGGGAAGTCGGAGGAGGAAGTGCGCGAGCTGGCCCAGGACACCCTCACCGGAAACCTGCGCGGCGTGCTCGCCACTCTCACCCCCGAGGCTGTCAACGAGGACCGATTGGGATTCGCCAAAGCCTTGGCGGACGACGCGGGGGAGGACCTGGCGTCGCTGGGGTTCCATCTGGACGTCCTCAAGATCCAGAACGTGAGCGACGAGCGCGGCTACCTCGAAGCCATCGGGCGCAAGAAGTCGGCCGAGGCCATTCGCCAGGCCGAGATCGCCGAAGCTCAGGCTGAAGCGGATACCCGCGAAGCCCGCGCCGAGGCCCGCCGGCGCGCCCAGGTGCGCGAGGCCGCCGCCTCCATCAAGGTGGCCGAGGCCCAGAGCGACCTGCGCGTGCGCAAGGCGGAACTCGACCGCTTGGGCGAGACCGCCGAAAAGATTGCGCGCGTCAAGGCGCAGGAGGCCGAAGTCGAGGCCGAGAAGATCCTCGAGATGAGGCGCGTCGAGCGCGAGGAACAGCGGCTGCGCGCGGACGTGGTGGAGCCCGCCAAGGCCGCGAAGATGGCGGCCTTCGCCCGCGCCCAGGCGGAAGCGGCGCCGATTCTCGAGCGCGGAAAAGCTCAGGTGGAGGTGCTCAGGCGGCTCTACGCGGAGGTCCAGACCGGAGGAGACGCGGCCTTCGCCGTCTTCATGGCCGAGAAGCTGCCGGAACTGCTCGAGATCGCGGTGGGCGCCGTCCGGGGCGTAGACATCGACCGCGTGGTAGTCATGGACGGCGGTCAGGGCGAGGGCGTGTCCAACGCGCTGAACCAGCGGGTCCGGGGCGCCTACGGAACCCTTGAGGGGCTGGCGTCGGTGCTCGGCCTCGACATCCAGGAAGTGTTGCGACGAGCGGCGGGGGTGACGGCACAGGAGGCGACTCGCGAGCTGCCGTCGGGCGATGCATAGGAGACGGGATCGGGCCCTCCGAAGTGGCGCGGGCCGAAACGGCCGGCGGGCCCCTGTCGTAGCGAGTCGTATTCGCGTAGCGTCCCATCGAGTCTGGTTCCAAGGAGCCCCATCATGATCTGGAAGCTCATCACCAAGAAGGGAGGCGTGTTCGACAAGCCTCGCGTCCAGCACCCGGGCAAGCCGAAGCCACCCACTGCAGAGAAGCCCGACAACCCATTCCGCCTTCCGAAGCCGCCCGCCCCTCCGGGGTTCGAATGGCGGCGCCGAAAGGGCCGCTAGCACCCGCCCTTGAAGAGGATCCTGCTTCTCCGCCACGCCAAGTCCGACTGGAAGGACTATACGCTCGCGGACTTCGACAGGCCTCTCTCGCCCCGGGGGCGCAAGGCCGCACCCCGCATCGCAGGCTGGATCCGGGACAACGACCTGCTTCCCGACCGGGTGCTGTGTTCCGCGGCGCGGCGCACCAGCGAAACCTGGGAACGCATGGCGCCGGCGCTGGGGGAGATCCCCGTGGTGCATCGCAGGGCGCTCTACCACGCGTCGACGCAGGCGATTGTCAAGCAGCTGATCAAACAGGACGACACGGCCGACACGGTCGCAGTTGTCGGGCACAACCCGGCAATCGGGGAGTTCGCCCACCGCTACTCCGTCTTCGGCAACAAGAAGAAGATCGCGCGACTAACGCGCAAGTATCCCACCGGCGCGCTCGCGGTCATCTCGTTCCGCATCTCCAGCTGGGCCGATCTTCCGGGGGCCAGCGGGACCCTGGAGCACTTCGTGCGCCCGAAGCAGCTCAAGTAGCCGGGAACCCTTTTGCCGGAGCCGAACCGCCCCGGTAGCTTTCGCATTGTTGGAACTCCCGTCCGCTTGCGCCGCGAGGTCCCGGCATGCCCGAGACGAACGACAGTCTGACCAGGAACCTCATCGAACGGCGCGTGCCCCAGATCGTCGCCATCTACGTCGCCGCGTGCTGGGGGTTCGTGGAGTTCGCGGACTTCATAGTGGAGGAGTTCCTGCTCTCCCCCCACTGGACCCGGGTGGTCCTCATCGGTTCGGTCCTGCTGCTGCCGAGTGTCCTGATGCTCGCCTGGTTCCACGGCAAGGCGGGCCCTGATCGGATGGTGAAAGCGGAAAAGATCGGCATCCCCGCGAACGTCGCGTTCTGCGCGGCCCTCCTTTGGGTGGTCTTCGCCGATACCGATCTGGGTGCCGCTACAACCGCCGTCACGGTGGAAACCGAGGACGGCGAGGTCATCGAGCGCGCCGTCGCCAAAGCCGAGTTTCGCAAGCGCGCCGCGCTCTTTCCCCTGGATGCGGGACCAGGACTCGAGGAAGGCGAAACCTGGGTAGCGTATTCCGTGCCGCTGGCCCTGGAGTGGGATCTTGTCCCGGACGATTTCTTCCAGCCGGTCACCGTCGCGACGCTCGCCAGCCAGCTGCACGACCTCGGATTCGACGCCCAGCGCAATGTGCCGCTGGCGCTCAAGCGCGAAGTCGCCGAGGAGCAATACGCGGAGTTCCTGGTGGGGGGCTCGATCGATCGCGCGGACGGGGAGTATCGCGTGACGCTGACGCTTCACGAGGTGGCCGACGGATCTCTGGTGGCGGAGGCCGGCTACGAAGGCCCCGACCCGCTGGACCTCGTCGACGAGATGTCGGTGGCGCTGAAGACGGCTCTGGAGATCCCGGCCCGCGACGGCATCGACGATCTGCCGGTGCGCGAGCGACTGACCAGCCACGCGGCGGCCTGGGAAGAGTATGTCCTGGGCATGACCAGCCTGGTCGTGGGCGAGAATCTGGACGCATCCATCGAGCACATGACCGCCGCCGCCCGCCTGGATCCCACCTTCACCGGCGCCCATCGCGTGCTCGGGGCTCTGCTGCTGAACGCCAATCGGCAAGCGGAGGCCCTGGCGGCGATCGAGGCGGCCATGGACCATCTCTACCGGCTTCCGGAACGGGTCGGATTCGCGGTGAAGACCGAGTACTACTTCATGGCGAACCAGATGGACAGGGCTGCGGCGGTTGCGAAGATGTGGGTCGACCTCTACCCGGGGGACGTGGACGCGCTGCGCAACTACCTGTTCCCGCTGCAGCTGAGGGGCGACTGGGAAGGCGTGCTCGAGACGCTGAACGAGATTTACCGGCTCACTCCCCGGGACGCGGGTGTTTTGGAGCAGATTGCGCGGGTGCACGAACAGTTGGGGGACCAGGAAGCGGCGCTGGCGACGCTGACCGAGTACATCGAGCAGCGTCCGGACGACCATACCGGCTACATGGACATCGCCGCGATCCATCGCCGGAGGGGTGAGCACGACCTCGCTCGCGAGAACATCGAGCGAGCCATCCTCATCCAGCCGCTGCTCCCCGAACTCACGGCCGAACTCGCGGAACTCGATACGAACGTGGGCCGGTTCGAAGACGCCCGGGGCGGGTACGAGCGTGCGCTGGAACTCGCCCGCAATCCGGGGCAGAGAGCCGATATCCTGAGGGAGCTCAGCGGCTACTATCGGTTTCGGGGAAAGATGGACAACGCCATCCGGACGCTGGAGGAGTGGTTCGACGAGGTGACCCGTGCTCTGACGCCGATCACCGTCAGCCAGGCCCGGTTTCCGGACATCAACGTGTTCTTCGCCGCAGGCCGCGACGATGAAGCCATCGCTCTGTTCGAGGAGCTGAGCACACAACTCGAGCCGCCTCTGAGCGAGTACTACGTGCCCCATTGGGCGATCCATGTCGCTTTGGGGCTGGAGGATGTCGAAGCGGTTCGCGAGGCGTACGAGCGCGCACTCGACGCGGTGGAAGCCAACCGGTTCGAGGTGCTGGTTCCGACTTTGACCGCGGACCTTGGCAGAATCCAGGAGGCCGAGGGCGACTACGCGTCCGCGGCCGACAGCTACGGAAGCGCCATGGACCTGGATCCGGGGCTGGACTATCGCTGGCGTCTCGGCCGGGCCTTGAGGCTGGCGGGCCGGTTGCAGGAGGCAGAGGCGGAGCTGGAGCAGGCGCTGGATCTAAGGCCTGCCGCCCCGCATCTGCACCTGCAGATGGCTTATGTGCGGGAGGCGAGGGGGGACGCGGCGGGTGCGGTCGAGCACCTGCGCAGCGCGCTGGCGGCATGGGAGAATGCGGACGAGGCGTTCGAGCCGGCGCGCGAGGCCCGGGAGAAGCTGGGGGAGCTGGGGGAGTAGGAGGGGGCGGAAGGCTCTACGCCCCGGTCGGGACCGTCACCGCCCTTCCTCCCGCCACTGCTGTCTCTCCTCTTCAGTCCACTTCTGCACCCGCTCGATCAACGTCGTCATCTTGTCCCCCTCCGCATTCCTGACATCGAGTTCCAGCGTTGCTCCCGTCTGGGCGATCATGGACAGGACGTTCCGCCGGGGCAGAAACGCGGGATCGAGCGCCTGCAATTCGATGAGAAGATATCGATGCCGCGGAACGTATCCAACCAGCCTCGCCGGCGCCGGGGGGAACAGATCGCGAATGGGCGGGCCAGGGGAGGCGCTCGCTGGTGGGTCATGCCGCTGCGGTGATCCACTACCCGACCGCCGATGCAGGCTCGGAGCACATGACTTACACTGTCGGTTGGCAAACCCCCTCACCCCGAACCCGTCGTAGGGTGTTCGTTCTTCCATCGTGCCGTGCCGTACTGACGTGGGCGGGAACCGACGTTCGCCCCAAGCGTGCGTGACGCTGTTTGCGCCATTGGGGGCGGCGGTGGGATACGTCATGAACTTCAAGTAGACGGGAATCCCGGTGGAGCATCAGTCCAAGGGCCTTGGGCCTCTCTTTGACCCGCGGCTGCGGATCGAGGATCTAGCCGAGCACCTACGCGAGGCTTCAGCGAACCGTAAGCGCCCCGAGACCCTTGTCAACCTCGGGTGTGAGATCGTGCTCCCCCTACTGGATCGGCTCGGATGGGATGTCGAGGACAAAAGCGTGGTGAAGCCCGGACTTCGCCTGACCACGGGTGTGATCGACTTCGCGCTGTGCGTTCCTCCCGGAAACCCGCAGGTACTTATCAAGATCGGGGGCCTGCCGGGGAACCCGGACCAGACGACCGCAAACCCATTTGACGACTGCACTCTTCCCGCGATGCAGTTGGCCGTATCGGAGGACGCCCGAATCTGGCGACTCCATTTCCCCGCAGGGAGGGGGAAGACCCGCAGCCGCGAATTCGCGCGCTTCGAGTTGGTTCCCGAATCGGCGGAGGGCATGGCCCAGGCCTTCGACCGCTTTCTCGCCTGTCATTCCGTCGAATCGGGTGAAGCGTGGCGGGAGGCGGAACGGGTGTACGGCCAGAAGCGGTTTGTCCCGGAAGCCAACCGGGCGTGGCGTCATTCTCTCAAAGGGGAGGAAGTCCTACAGCGGTTCGAGCGCGAAATGAAGGAAGCCATCGGCGTCGCGGTCGATGGTGAGCGAGCGAAACGGTTCGTTCAGGGACGGATTGCATCAATACCGTGGCCGCCCGATCCACCGGACCCGAATCCCGTTCGCCAAGTCGCGGTCGGCGACAGGGTATGGGTATTTGACTCCGGATCGCGCGAGATTGTCGAATGCAGGGTCGTAGATGGTGATCCCGACATCGAGCTGGGGGAGGTCTCTCGCGATTCCCCGTTCGGGTACGCGCTCCTCGGGGCTCAGGAGGGAGAGGAGAGGCCACTTCACCTTCCGGGCCAGGCGTCCCGGCCCGTTCGGATCATCCTCATTGGGGACGAAGGTCGCTGACCCCGCTGCTGGAGTTGGCCGCCACTCGAAGGAATGACGTTACGCCGTCCCCGCTGCCTTCCTCGCCCGTGCGATGAATTCCTCGGCCGTCTGGCATTCGAGGACTGCGTCGGCGACGGCCACGATGCGCTCCGGGTCGGAGAGAGGGTCGAGGACCGGGCCAAGCCGCTCCGCCGTATCCGGACCAAACCTTCGGGCGACGAGTCGGTACACCAAGTCCCGCTCCCCCTCGATCCGCCCCTTCTCAACGCCTTCGCGCCGTCCCTGCTCGACGCCCTCCTCCAGCCACTGCTTTCTCTCCTCCTCACCCCACTTCCGCACCCGCTCGAGTAACGTTGTCACCTTTTCTTGCTCCTCCCGGCTGAAGTCGGGTTCCGGCGTCCCTTCCGCCATGCCGGTCCGTTGTTCGAGGACGAGTTCGATCCACGCACCGAAGATGTGCAACAGATTCGGCTCACCGGCCCGCTCGAGCCAGTTCACCAGCGATTCTACGAGTTCCTCCAGCCGCGCCAGAGACCGCGCCTGTTCGAGTCTCGCGATCATCGACAGAACGTTCTCTGGCGGCAACACCGACGCATCGAGCGCCTGCAACTCGATGAGAAGATACCGATGCCGAGGCACGTTACAATATGTCGGCTTGACGTTGTCTCAGGTGCTCGGTGACGAAGCTGGCGGGGAGCCGTTCGAGCGTGGAGAAGTCGAGGCTGGCGGCAAGGTCCCGGAGGGCACCGCGCAGCGTGTCCGCCACGGTGCGCCTGCTCGCGAAGAGGCTCTTGTACGCCGCGTCGTGCGGGTGTCTCCCGGGCTGCTTGGGGCTTCCGGGCATCGTACCCCGTGCCTCGCGTGAGAGGGAAGGGCTCGGGTGGGTCCAGTGTGGACCAGCCATTGAGCTCTTCGCTGGGCGCCGGAGAACAATGGAGGGGAATCGGGGGCGAATGAATGGCTGAATGGGGCTGCACCGGAATCATGGCCAGCGAATGGGGACGGCGCCGACGGAGAACTTCGGACGCGTGGGACTGCGATCCGATCAGTGCCGCGAGGTCCTTCTACCGCAGTCCACGCGCCTCCATGACGTGATGGATCGCCGATATCGGATCTGGAGCTGCGATGGTCCAGTGCTGCGATTCGTACCGCTCCACAAGGGTCACCAGGATCTCCAGCTTGTCGGACTCCGGCGTCCCTGGGGTGGCCCCCATGAGGCGGTCAATCTCACCCAGCGCCTCGTCGTAGGCGGCTTCATTCCTGATGGGCCTGATCGTCATTCGGAACTCCTACACTTGAGAGGCGTCGGTCCTGTCGGTACTCCGACTGCGAGACCGCTGAGGAGTTCGCCGCGTGGATAGCGGATGTGTGACAGATCGCCGAGGGGGCGTTGCCACCCCCAACCTCAACTGGAGCGCCAACTATATCTGGGGCATCGCGGATGATCCAGCGATACAATAAGGTGAACCAGGAAACGGGGTACGTCCCCATCGAGACCAAGGACATGTGACGAATCAGACAGCAACGAAGAGAAGATGAACCGCAACGAGATTATCTTCAAGGTGACCGAAGCCGCCGAAGGCGGATACGATGCCCGGGCGCTCGGCCACGGCGTCTTCACGCAGGGCGAGGACTGGGACGACCTGAAGGAAATGGTCCGGGACGCGGTGCGCTGCCACTTCGCTGACGACGTTGTCCCCGGCGTGATCCGGTTGCACTTCGTGAGGGACGAGGCCATTGCCGTATGAGGCTCCCGCGCGATCTCTCCGGGCGGGATCTCGCCGGTTCACCGACCCGGGTCGCGGGCGGCGACCGGAGCGGCACCGGCTACACCGATTCGCACGTACAAACGTTCGAATAACGACACGGCGAAGGAGGCAGGCGCATGACGGACTGGAACACATGTCCGGCAGTGGAACGCAACCCCCGGAAGATCAGCGGGGCCTGGGCCTTCACCGGAACGAGGGTGCCGGTCTACGCCCTCTTCGAGAACCTGGAGAGCGGCGCGACCGTGCAGCAGTTCCTGGAGTGGTTTCCCGAGGTCGAGGAATGGCAAGTGACAGCGGTTCTCAACCACGAGACGGAATACTTCAAGACGCCGGCCTGACGGATCGCCGAGGGGGCCGTCAACCCTGACGTTACGGCATGCGCTCGCGGATTGGTATCTGTTGCGCTCAGTTGAGCTTACGGGATTCGAAGGCCGGATTCCCGCTACTTGACTCCCGCTGATTCGCGAGCCTCAGCCGCGAGGTCTCCGGCGGGCTTCCAGTGCCTTCCGAAGCTGTCCTTCGTCGGCTCGCTGATAGCACTGAAGCACCGTCTTGGCGGTCTTCCAGCCTCCGAGTTCGCACAACACTTTGAGCGGTTGGTCCATGAGGTCGGAGGCAAACTTGCGCCTCAAGGAGTGCCAGCCTCTCCCGCGCTTCGGTTCGAGCCCCGCCAACGTCTGGGCCCGGTACCACCATGCGCGCACCAGCGACCGGCCCGCGCACTTCGAGGCATCCCTGGGCGCGGGCAGCACGGGAGTGTCCTCCAGCCCCAAACTCGACTCTCGCGCCTCCTCAAGGACGGCCAACGCCTCGGCCGTCACCGGCGTCCGGTGCTCGTAGCCGGTCTTCTCGTGCTCCGCGCGCCACAGGATGGTCCTGCCCTCGAAGTCGATGTCAGGCCACCGGAGGTGGCGGATGGCGCCGATTCGGTGTCCGGTCTCGTGCGCGAGCACCAGCGCGACGTGGAAGCGCCCGTCGACCTCTCGGGACACTCCGAGCAGCAACTGGTATTCTTCCTCTAACAGAACGACGCGGGTCGGGTTCTTTGCCGTGGGCGCCTTCAGGCCTCTCAGGGGATTCGAGTCAAGGAGCAGACGCCCCTGCTCGTCCCTCGACTTGCCGGCCCAGTTGAAGACCGCCCGCAGGAACTTCAGGTCGTACTCGATCGTTCGATCGGACACCGGCTTGCCGCTCGGGCCGATCCTGCCCGCCCGTCTTGCCCGGATGAACCGGTCCCAGTCCCGCCGAGATAGCGTCGCGGGACTGCGGCCCCGTCCGAAGAACTGGAGGAACATCTTCGTCGCGGCCCGATCAGACCTCTGCGACGCCTCCGCCTTGGTGGGCGTCACTTCCTCACCGTAGATGTCAAACAGCGTTCCCAGCGTGAGCGGCTCGGGCTCCTTGTGGCCGTTCGGCTCCGGCTTTGCGAACCCTGCGGCGAACTCGTCCGCCTGCCGCTTCGCGCGCCGCCAGTCGCGGTGTTTCAGCGACCGGGTGAGCCTGCGCCCGTTCTCGCGCCACTCAATCTGGTACAGGCCGGTCTTGGGATCGGCAAACACCCTCACCCGGTTCCGGCCCCTGTACCCTTGTCGTCGGGGTGTGTACCAAGTTCGTTCGTAGCGATGGCGACCGGTCCGGGAGTAACCAAAAGGCCCCTGTGCCTGCGAGCACCTTGAATGGAGCAGTGCCCCGGCCGGGAGCCGCGGTGGATGCCCAGTGGGGAGTATGCGCCTTCGAGCGCCAGTACAGGGACCGGCTGGCATCGCGGCACCGTCCGTCCGCTCGATTCCATCCCGTTCATCTTCGCGAGGAGAGCATATGGTAAGAGATTCCGCCTGCTTCGCCGGAGTCGACTGGGCCACGGAGACGCATCACGTCTGCGTGGTCGGCGATGACGGATCGAAGCGGGAAGAGCGTACCTTCCGGCACAGCGGGAAGGAGCTGGCCAGGATGGCCGATTGGATCGCCGCCAGGTGCGGTGGCGATGCCTCCGGGATCCCCATCGCCATCGAGGTCCCGCACGGACCTGTGGTCGAGAGCCTGATGGACCGGGGTTTCGCGGTCTACTCGATCAACCCGAAGCAGCTCGATCGCTTCCGCGACCGCTTCTCCCCGGCCGGTGCCAAGGACGACAGCCGCGACGCGCGCGTGCTCGCCGACGCGCTTCGCACCGACAGCCACTGCTTCCGACGCATCGATCCCCTCGCCCCGGTCGTCATCGAACTGCGGGAGTGGTCGCGCATCGCCGAAGAGCTGACCCGGGAGCGCACACGCCTCTCCAACCGCGTGCGTGACCAGCTCTGGCGCTACTACCCGCAGATCCTCGAGGCCACCGAGAATGTGGCCCAGCCCTGGGTCCTCGAGCTCTGGGCACGGGCACCCACGCCGGCCAAGGCCCGCCGGATCCAGCGCCGCACCCTGGAGGCCCTTCTCAAACGGCACAGGATCCGCCGGATCACGGCCTGCGAGTTGCTCGATCTCCTGCGTGCGCCGGCGATTGCCGTCGCACCGGGAACCACCGAAGCCGCCGTCGCCCACATCAGGAGCGCCACCGAGCGCCTCGGCCTGGTGCACCGGCAACTCGCCGAGGCCAAGCGCGAAATCGGCCGCCTCCTCGAGTCTCTGTCCACCCCCGAAGAGACCACCTCCGAAGAGCCCGGCGAGCAGCGCGACGCGACGATCCTCTCCTCCCTGCCCGGAGTCGGTCAGACCGTCCTCGCCGCGCTGCTCGCCGAGGCACCGCAACTGGTGGCCAAACGCGACTACATGGCCCTGCGGTGCCTGTGTGGAGTCGCGCCGGTGACCAGACGATCCGGCAAGTCAATGATCGTCGTCCGTCGGCTTGCCGCGCACCCGCGCCTCCGTGACGCGGTTTACCACTGGGCTCGTGTCGCCGTCCAACATGACGCCACGAGCAAGAAGAAGTACGCCGTCCTTCGCGCACGCGGTCACACTCACGGCCGCGCCCTGCGCTCCGTCGCTGACCGGCTCCTCGCCGTGGCGTGCGCGATGCTCAGGACGCAGACCCTCTACGAACCCGATCACCCGACTCAGTCTCGTGCAGCCTGACTCCCGTTCGCCTCTCGCCTATGCACTCGGCGGGCCGGCCACCGGGACCGTGCCCGGCCGGTGCAGCCACACGGTCCGACCGAGCACACCTGCGCATCTGTCGTTGTGCCGATGCTCGGACCCGGCCGCCAAAGTCCGATCCGCCGTTCCGCCCTGAGAAATACCCCCGTCAGCCCCTTGACAAACGGTGGGGAGTCCATTCACCGGCGCCGTAGGAGCGCCGGCTTCGTTTCGTGCGTGCCATCATTCGATTCCTCTCGATTGATGGACTGCACGATCTGCGCAAAGGAATCTCGCTGGACGAAGGCTGCTTGACCAGTGCGGCACCCGTGCCGTTCGCTTTTCGAACCGCACCCGAGCACTTCGTCGGACTCTGCGGGAAGTGATGGAGGAGCTACTGCCGGAGGTCGTTCAGCATCCGGCATCGAACCGGACGGTTCGGAACATTTGCCCGCAGTTGCGACTTTATCGGGCCTCCCCGGAGGAATGATCCACGGCTATTCGGTAGGTCGAGGGGAGGGATCTTGACCGCCGATCGGCCGGGGTCGGTGGCGTACCGCGCGTGCACATTCGACATCGGGGTGCATGTGCACGGAATCGCCGTGTCCATGTGCAAGGGGCAGGAGCTCCGCATGTCGCTGCCCGCGTTGCGGTTGCACCACGGCCGCACGAACGACGATGCCGTTCCGAAGGGTGCGGCCGTGGCGGGAGCGACCCCGCCCTTCGGATGCCCGGCGGGGCATCGGGGAGGTCGGCATGTGCGCTTCCATCCCAACCTCGCCAGGGGTCGCTCCCGGTCCATCAATCCCGTGCGGGAAGGCCAATCGGCGAACCGAAACGGGCATGTCGGGTCGATGGCCCCGGTCATGGCCCGCGCCGGTGGAGCCACCTCGCCTCGGGTGGGGAACGGGTGCTCCGCCGCTTCGAAGCGGCCCCGGGCAGAGCCTTCCCACAAGGGAAGAATTGGACGCCAATTCGTTGTTTCGGGCTGGAGGGTGGGAGACTAGATTACTCGGGAAGGTTGTGGGGGCTCCTGCGACAGTACCGCGTCCGTGCATTATCGGATCATCCTGCGGTCAGGTTTACACCTTGATGGGGGCAGGTCTATACCGTGAGCGACAGCGGAATCATCAGGCAAGCCTACGGGCGGAAGATACACGCCCGTGAAGTGGTCGCCATCGACGAGGCCGGGGACGGGTTGTGTTGGGTCCGCCTGATGGTCGCCAGCTCGGCGAGCCGGACGGTTTCGTACTCGCCGTCCGATGGCGATTGCCCCGGCCGGTCGCCGTCGCGTGCGTCGGCTGCAAAACTCGGGGCGGCGCGTCCCCACACCGGTCCTCGCAGACCAGCATACCAGCGGTGGCCCTCGCGTCGGGACGGCAGACGGCGCGCGAGAAATCGAGGAACCGGTATATTCCGAACCGTGCCGACGCCTCTGGCGGAGTCCCGTCCGCTGACAAGCGGCGCGTTCTGGGTCGGCGATCCCGCACCTTCACCGACGCTTCCGTGATGAACCTGGACAACCTCGGCAACCTTGGCGAGTTCATCGCTGCCGTGGGCGTCGTGCTGTCGCTGCTTCTGGTCGTGCGCCAGTTGAGGCTCGGCATCGAGCAGACCCGGCGCAACACGAGGAGCGTGCGCGCGGCCGCCTTCAACGCGATGGTCGAGAACAGCATCCGCCTGCTCGAGCACGTCTTCCGTGACCGCGAATTCGCTGACTTCCTCGCTCGCGCAGCGAACGCCCCGGACCGGCTCGCAGCCGGTGAGAAGCTGCGGTGGGACTCTTACCTGACGGCGGTCTTCCGCCACTTCGGCAACCTGATGTACCAGTGGGAGACCGGGGCGATGGAGGAGAAGATGTGGGAGTCCTACCGGCGCTCCTTCAAGGACCACCTGCTCAGCGAGGCCTGGGTGGCCTGGTACCTCGACAACTCCCATCTCTTCGACCAGCGCCTGGCGGACGAGGTGCGCTCCATTCTGGAGGAACTGTCCCGCGAGGGCGAGCCGCACGCCGTGGCGTGGAAGAAGGGAGGGGGGCGGATAGGGTTCAACGCGTCGCTCCAAAGCGTCACGGCCGAATGCGCGAGAGAGACGTAATGTCACCGTGACCAGGGCTCGGCACGGTGGCCAGCGGCGCGAACGCCCGCTTCGATGGCGACCCGGTTGGGCGACGACCTCCGACGGCCTTGGCCGCCGCTCGTGCAGCGCGCCCTGGCGGGCCACTCGGCACGCTCCGCCCCGCTGGCGCGAACCTTCCACCCACACGGCGCGTCGAGGGCTCATGACGCGCCGTTGGCGATGATGTGGGGGTCAGAGGGGGCACAGCCCCCCGCCAGCCTCCGCAGGGGACGCACGGAGTGTGGCCACGGGGAGTATGCGGAATACCCTAAGACCAAATCACGGCAGGAAACCACGTAAGTTCAATCAGGACTGCACGATCTGCCATTCTTGCCGATGGACGAGGTCCGACCCTATCGGGTCACAATAGCCGGGAAAGCTGAATCATTTGGCGGGAAATCTGTCTCGCCGAGCGGAGTCCCAGCGGGCGGACCAAGCCAAGCTAGACCAACCGTTCTCTGACCCCTCGCGTGGCGATCCCCCCCTACCGCAACCGCGACGGAACAAAGTCCCCCAGCGCCGTCAGCTTCACCTCGTCGACCGCACTCTCTAAGGCGGCCTTCACCCTCTCCTTCTCCTCGTCCCCCAGCGCCGTCAGCGCCTGTTCGAGCTCGTTCCGGTTGAGCAACTCGTCCAGCTTCCGGAGCGCGATGTCGATACCGACTCCCGCGGCGGCGGCCACGATGAACCCCGCCGCACGGCCCATGAGGGGACCTGCCGCCCGGAGCGCCGCGCCCCCTGCCAGCTTCTCGGCCAACCCTCTTGTGAGAGTCTTCACGCCGACCGAGGTCCTTACGCCGGCCATCGCGGCCCCGACAGCCGTGGGACCGACTGACACGACGAAGTGACGCCTGGCGTCCTCTAGGAGCGTTTCCAAGGCGCGCCCGGGTCCCCATCTCAGTCCGGATGGGAGCGCCGCCACCTCGCGGCCGAACCAGCGCTCGATTTCGGTGAGCACTTCCTCCTGCATCACGCGGCCGACATCTGCAACGGCGAGGCTGATGCCATCCTCTAGCTCACCGAACAGCCGCGACTCGATCTCCTCCTCCAGTCTTCCGGTCAGTGCCAGACCCAGTTCGGCGTATTGTCCGATGAACGAGTAGTGCCAGTCCACGAGCGAGGGGATCGCGACGTAAACGGGCGCGAACGCCGCTTCGACTCCCGCGTCGATGGCCTGACGTGTTTCCGGCAGCGGGGTCCGCCGAAACTCCACGGAGAACTCCCGCCAGCGTTCCTCCGCCCGCAGCTGCATCATCTGATGGCCCGTCGCCACCAACACCGCCAGCGGAACCAGCGCGAGCACCGCCCGCCCGGTCCATGCCCTCCGTCCCGCGCGGGAAGCCTCCGGGCCCGCCTCGCCGTCATTCGCCTGCTTGTTCGCCATCGGTCACTCCCTTTCGATACCGCGCGGCGACTCACGATTCCGGGCGCCGATTCGCCACGCCGCCAGCATGCAGCCCTCAAGCCCGCGGACGAACCCTGCGATCGCCAGCGCGACGTTCAGGAAGAATCCGATCCACACGACCACACGGATCCCGTCGGGCGTCCACGACGCGGTCGCCGCGCGGGTCACCACGTACCACGAGGAGCCTTCGAGCGCGGCCGCCGCTCGCAGCCCGTCGTCCACCACCGGACACGCCGATTGGACGCCCGCCGTGAAGGCCTCCATCGTCAACTGGAGGGAATCGCAGTAGATGTACGACGGACCGCCAATCACCATGTAGTTGAAGTAGACGTATGCGACGGCAATCAGCGCCAGCAGGAGCCAGCCCGCAAGCCTCGCACTGAGGATGTCAGCGACCGCAACGCCCGGGCCGCCCACGCCGGCGTCGCGCCTGAAGTGACGCCCCGGCCACTGCGAGATGCGGTCGAACAGGAAGGGCGCCGCCACGGCCGCCGCCGCCAGAAACAGCCAGTCGGTGGGCCGCGAGAGGGCCGCGAAGATGACCAGAAAAACGGCCAGCGGCAGCGCCGCGACCATGCTGATCGCCACCGGCAGCCACGTGCCCTTCAAACGCCTCCGCCAAGAGGACCGCCGATCCAGATAGTAGTCGACAGCGAAGCGCTTGCGCTCCAGGCGGTACTCCAGCAGCCCGTAGAGTATCGCGGCGTAGACAAGCGCCGGAGTCGCCAGCGCCACGCACGAGTGGTCGTAGGTGCGTTGCCAGAGGAGCAGAAACCCCAAGAGGAGCGTGGTGCCTACCAGGGGTTGCAGGAACCGGTCGACCCTGGCGATCGCGGGGAGGTTCATGGGTCCGGGTCGGGGTCCACCGCGCCGCGCTCGCGGGCCTTGCGCTCCAGCCGTCGCACCTCGGTCATCCGGCGGTCCTCCAGTGGTTACGATCGAAGTCGCTGACGAACGGGGAGGGTGAGGATTGATCCGCTATGACCAGCAGTCTCCTCATCGCTCGACTGCAAGCCACGAAGAATCTGATACGGCTGCGGCACCTGTCCAGTGTTCTCAGTTCGGGTTCGGGTTCCAAGCATCTCCAACCGTCCACCCATCGGACGGACACTCCGCTAAACTTAATCTTCCTCGAACTCCAGCGCAGGGTTGCTGCGCCAGTCGTCCGTGCACCGCACGAGCGTCGAGGGGCTGGTCGACACGCCGTTGGCGGCGGTATCCTGCGAGGTTGAGACATCCTGACACAACTTGGAACGTTCCCGAACAATAGGAGATTCCCTACGGGTTGACTCGCTTGCAAGCGGCTCTTCAGCGTTCGGGCATGGAGACGCCGAAGCAGCAGTCCAACTCGCGCCCGACCGGGGCGCTCATGCGCCTGCGGGGACGCGAACAGGCGCTCGAACGTTTCGACTGGACGGGCTGTCCAGCCGAGCGCATAGCACTCGCGCGCCCCCACGGCGGAGTGTTCACCCGCGCCCGGTGGGCGCGGTTCATGGACGCGCACCCCGAACAGGTTCGGCGCGGTATGCTCGCGCTGATCGCGCGGGGTTTGGCCGCCGGGAGCCCCGCCCAGCATCCCGGGGGGATCGGACGGGTTCTGCCGCATCCGTGCCCGGGGCTTCCACCGAGCGCTGGGGCCGGATCGACAAGAGCCGGAATGCGGGCTCGCAGACGGCACGGTGTCCGAGGGAAGCCCAAGCCGGGATCGCCGGAGCGCGTGAGCACGCCGAAAAGGCCGATGCGGCACGTTGAGCCGGAGCGACCGCGACCGCTCCGGACGGGCTTGTCGATCACCGCTAGGGCCGGGGAGCTAGGGCCGGGGAGCCAGCATACCCTGTACCCTTTGCAAATGCTTCGCGTTAGATCGAAAGATTCTAACAACAGCGGCAGGCTACCGGGCCGGGAGTAACCACAGCATACCTGTGCCACCGAGCACCTACGGGGGAGTTGTACCCCGGCCCGGAAGCCGCGATGGATGCCCAGTGGGGAGTTTGCGCCATCGAGCGCCAGTACAGGGATTGGCGAGCATCGCGGCAAAGCCTTCGCTGTCAAGTGACACCTTCACACGGGAGGGAGCATGGTAGACCCCAAGGCCCGGTTCGCCGGCGTGGACTGGGCATCGGAAGCGCATCACGTCTGCGTAGTCGGCGGGCTATGTGAACAGACTCTGGCCGGATGCCGAAGCGCTCGCGAAGGAACTGGACATCGAGTTGCCGGTCTCGCCGCCACCAGCGGGATCCGAAACCGTACGACCGGGGCCAATTAACACCAATACGTTGTACGCGGAGTTCTACAGGCCGCTGGTGGCGCGGCTTCGTCGGAGCGGTGTGGAGCCTGTTGGGAAGGGGGGATGGCGGGGCCAGTGGCGGTCCTTCCAGACCGGACACCCCGGCGCCGTCTGGGGCACGGGGATTGGCGAGGGCAAGGCCACGGTGTTCCTGCACCTCAGCGGTTTCGCTCGCGAACAAAGATATCGTGCCCTGCTCCAGCACCGAGAGGAAGCCGCGGGACAGGTGGACGGAACGATCTTGTGGCAGGAAGGAGAGTTCGAAGTCACGTTGGCACGCGACGAGGTGATCAGTTTGACGGCGTCTGAGGCCGAACTGGAAGCCGCGCGCCAGTGGATGGCCGACAACTTGGTTGCGCTGCGGGACGCTCTCCAGCCACATCTGGAACAGTTGATGCGAACTGAGGATCAGGAGGTCGCTGGTTGACTCGTTGCGGGACAGGCCCGTTTCCGAGGACGTGGCAACGTGTTGCCAATGAAGGTAGGTTCGCTGGCAGGTCGGAACGGTTCCACAGCGAACGACGCGGGGGCAATCCGGGAGAAAATCTTGGGAGCGGGGGTCCACATCGGATCGGCGACGTGGAGTAGGATGCCCCACCGACACTTCCTACGGTCGTGAGCCAGCTGCCCTAAGTCCGTCGCTGTTGCGGCAGGGCGTAGCGCGCTCGCGGATGTAGACCGCCCCGTTGGCCCGCGGCGGGAGAGGAGATCAGGCCGCATGATCCTCCGTCGGGCGTGGTGGCCGGCAGCAGAGCTGGGTTCTGAGCATGGCGCAGGCGACCACGAGCAGGCGGTCCGCAACCGAACGCAGGATGCGGGCGTGGCCATGGCCGCGAAGGGCGGCAATAGCACGTCCTGGCCGGTCGGGCCGGTCACCGCTTCGCCTTCCGCTCCACCCACGCCCGCGCTTCGTCCACGTCCCATGCGGTCACTTCGGCCAGTGCGGCCACCTTCCGCGCAAGGGTCGCGCGTTGGTCCCGGCTATTGGAACCCCCCGAACGGACGCGGTTCACCCCCTTCCTCCCCAACCGTTAGGTTGTGGTCAACCACGTCAGCGCAAGCTTGCCGCCACTCAAACCGGAGGGAATCCAACGTCGCTCGAGCCGAGTCCCCCCTCGCCTCAAACTCTACCTCCAACTCTTCTGTCAAGATGGACGCCATAGAGACGGCTTGAGCCATCCGATATACGAAGACCTGATTCGCTTTTTCCCCGTACCTCCGTTCCTCCAAGGCGCAACGAACACGCTCCATAGCGGTGTCAAGCTCCCGCGCCACCCTGAGATTCTGCACGAAAAGGAAGACGGTGAACGCCACCACCGCGCCGACAGCCGCCAACGCCCACACCGTCCAGCGATTCCCGCGCCGCCAGCGCATTTTCATAGCCACACGAACCTCCCACGTCGATTCTGTGCGGTTTTATTCCCGCCCAACCGCTCCAAGAGTTTCGCGCTCCACCCTATCCGCCGCAACCCGCTCCACCGCCGCCGTCAGCGACAGCCGCAAGACAGCCGAGCCGCTTCCGCTTCCGCCCGGAGCGCCCGGTCCCCTCGAACCCCTCCGGATGCCTTCAACGGGCCGGGGGGTCAGTCTGGAGACTCCCGCCGGATCGAAGGGGGCCGGATTTGCGCCCGCCAGACCCGCAACCGGATCGGCCAAGGTCATGGCTGGGCCAGCGGGCGGGTTACGGCCATCTATCGGTACCAGTGAACGTTGAGGCTCAAGTCAACCCAAGCGATGGGAACCATCGGCTCAGAAAAGTCGCGATCCTCCGCTATCAGCATCGCCGGGTCCCACTCCACCCCCGTGTCGTACCACCACGCGCACAGCGTGGTCACCATCGTACCGCGCACCAGCGCGTCGTTGCCACGCAGCCTACGGGCATACTCCGGACTGACCGCGATTCCCCGCACCACTGTTTCGCTCGAGAACGGTGCTCGGTCCATGTAGGGACCGGGGCGCGGGTTGCCGAACATCGACGGATCGCCGTCCTGTTTCCAGAACATTTCCGAGTCCGCCGCGTTGTCGTACGTCGATACCATGCCCCGGTTGCACGCCATGTTGCGCCACTCTCGGAGCGCGGAACTGCCGACCCTCAACTCCTGAGCCGCCGCGCCGGGCGCGAACGCCAGCGCGGCCACGATGATTGCCAGTCTCACAGCCATATGAACCTCCCACGTCGATTCTGAGCGTGTCCTCCACGAAGTTGCACCGCGATCTCGGGATATCGCAGCCCGCCGCGTGGTTCCTCCCTCCACCGCATCCGCGGAGCCTTCGCGGACGTGCGGATGACGTTCACCGGCCCCATCGAGGTAGATGAGGGGATTTCGGCGGGTTGCGCAAGAAAATGCCGAAGCACAAGCGCGAGAAGCTGACCGGGCGGGGGCCGAACGTTGACGCTGCTCTTCGGCGCGCGCAGCTTGCGCTTCACGGCGCTCCGCCTCTTGCGCCTGGGCCACGGAGTCGGCGGCAGTGATCCGGCGTCTCGGGCGTGTCCGAGCGTTCGCCAAGCGACGCGAGGACCGAGATTGCAAGTACCGAGACGACCCCCCAGCCAATACATCCCATGCGTTCCGGTTTCGGGGCTGACATGGGTTCCTCCCGGGGGGGCGTGATGGTGCCGGGCCTGTCACCATCACAAAACGGAGGAACCGCAGAGGGCTGGACCTGCCCCGCTTTCACGGGACGGTTGGTGCTTGGGGTTGGTGGTGTCTGATGTGGTCTGCCTCTCCCTTGCGGAGAGGGAAGGTGGAACCGGACCCTCGTTCGGATGGCAGGTTTCCCGGCGTCCGAACGAGGGTGGGCAAGCGAAGCGCGTCGCCGGCCCGCGCGGGCCAGCACGCGAACCGGCGACGCGAGATCACGGATGCGTGGCCGGCCGGGATGCCGACGCGAAGCCTATCGCGCAGGTGCGGGAACGTGGTGAGGACGATCCGACGCGTCATTGCCACGGAGGCGTAGGGCGTGCACCTTCGCTCACAACCGCCGCAGCCTCTGCTGGCGGCGGTTCCCCCCGCCTTCCCAATCGGGAGCCAGTCCCGACGGGAAGACGGAGGTGATGTTCAGTTCCTACTGGACCCGGTCGACAACACCGGGTCTCAAGAGACATCCTCGAAGGCTTGAGAAACCACCGGAATCCACCCCCAAACGCCCTCGGACCGTCCAACGCCCTCGGACCGCCTCCGTGTGGTCCGATTCCCGCCGATCGAGCCCGGCTTTCCCGCCGTCGCGGCACGGTCCAGCAGGGTCCAGTCCAGTGGCAGGAAACGCAGATCGTGCAGTCCTGTATGACTTTAGACGATTTTCTGCCGCGATTCAGGCCCCGGGCGATCCGCCGTTACGTGAGGGTTGTCGCTCCGTGCACCACCAGCAACGTCAGCACGCGTCCGTAACTCCCCATCCCGATCGCATCTTCTTCGACTTGGAGATGCAGGGATGCGCCATCGAACCACTCGCGGGCGGGCCCGGCCGCGGACCGCGTCTCGCCACCGGACAGCCCCGGGAGGTCCCGGGCGAGGCTCAGGGTTGCGGTGCCCTGCGGGGCGTGGTCGCCCCTTCGCAACGCGCGGGACCAGTCGTGGCGGGCGAGCCGGCGAGAGAAGAAGACCCATTCCACCCGGCCATCGCGGGAGAGCATCGAAGCCGTAGCCCGGTCGGTCAGCTCGGCGTGGCGGATGGCCATCATGCTGAGCGAGGTCTGGAATTCGTCCGCCAGGGACTGAAGGGTGCCGATCGACGCGGGTTGCTCGTCGATGCGCGAACCCAGCTGCGATGCCGGCACCAGGAGCTCGGAGGCGAACCAGTCCGCTTCGCGTTCCAGCGGGCTCTTCCCGCTGTGGAGGAACTCGCCCGCCGATTCGACCTGCTCGGTGTCGCCCGCGAACATGGCGTCCAGGTGGCCGTCGATGTGGTAGTGCCCGAGTTCGTGCGCGAGGGAGAAGCGCCGGTGCCCCGGCGTCGGGCAGGCGTCGGAAACGATGATGCCGAACCGGTTGCCCTTCTTCCAGAGCGCCCCGTAGACCCCGGAGGGAAGGGGGCCTTCCGCGACGGCGAGCCCCTGGCGGCGGGCGATCCGGACGGGGTCGACCGGGACGGTGGTGACGCTCAGGTGGAGAGGAGGTCGGTGGCGTATTGCCGGACCTCGCGCTCGCGCGGGCTCATTTCTTCTTCGGGTCTTCCCGTTCGAGGAGTGCCTCGACCACCCGGACCGCCTGATCGATGGTGTCCGCCGATGCGTCCGAGAGGCGGCGGAAGGTGGCCTGGACGCGGTCGTCGCGCAGCTCCATCTGGTGGGTGCGGCCGAGCAGGTAGTCGACCGAGATCGACAGGGCCGTCGCGAGCTTTACCAGGTTGTCCGCCGACGCCTGCTGGCGGGTTCCGGTCTCGAAGTGGCTGATGACGGCCGCGGTGATGCCCGATTCCCTGGCCAACTGCTCCTGGGTCCAGCTGCGGGCCGTCCGCGCCTCGCGGAGACGTTGTCCGAAGATGGAGGGGGAGGCCATTTGTGCTCGCTATGCGCTTGCGCCTTCTTGTCGTATGCGGTAGCGATTAGATTCGCGTGATCGACTCACGGACCCAAGATGGCGAGAAACGGTGGGTCTGTCGATTGCACACGCGGTAGAGGGGGGACACACGAGGCCGTCTGTTCGAGCACTGTCACGCAACACAGCCCCAGACCGATCCGGAAATGCCCAAACCATCGCCCGACCACCCTGTTCTTCGCGCGGCCGCCCGATGGCGGGACGGCTGTCTTCGAAACGACGGGTCCGTGTTCACGGACAAGTCGCTCTGGACTTCGGAGAATGTTGGATTCCTGGTACGTCACTACGCGGATAGTCGAGACGAGGGAGAAGGCAACTTCTTCGAGAAGCTGGAAACCCAACTGGCGCCAGCGCCCGGGAGCGCGAAGCAGTTGGCGGCGGAAATGCTCTGGGTGATGTACTTGTATCCGGTACCCGGCTCGATGCAGCCTGGAACGAAGCGCCAACAGATTCGGCAGGTCTGGGAATGGTCGGGCGAGCCGCTTCCCGATGCTCCGTTTGAGCTTGACGAGGCCCTCAATGACGGCGTCGGTCACCCAGGCACGGGCTTCCACACGCTGCGATGGAGGGAATTCCTCTTTTTCGTACGAATGATGGAGGCGTGGGCGCGGCTGTCCGCATCGCAACGCGAGGCGCGCCTTGCGGGCCCCTGGGATTTTGCGAAGTGGCTGGAAGAGCAGGACGAGACGAGAACCCGACAGCTGCGGCACATTCTGTTGTATCTGCTCTTTCCCGACCACTTCGAGCTCTTAGCCACGGCGTCCCAGAAGAGAATCATCGTGCGTGCGTTCGCGAAGAAATTCGGGGAAGACCCGGCGGCGTTCAACTACAAGGACAGGACCGCCATCGATCGGCAGATCCTCGTTATCCGGGAAAAGCTCCAGAAGGAAGGTGCCGCTCCGGACTTCGATTTCCACGACGAACCCCATTTGAAGGTCTGGCGGCCGGACTCCGGAGCTGACAACGGCCTTCCATCTCGGGAAGAGTCCGAGCAGTGGTACTACAAGAAGTTCGGGGAGGCTCGAGTATGGCTGCTCACGCCGGGTGCGGGTGCCCGGCATTGGGACGAGTTGCTACGGGAAGGGATTGTCGCGATCGGATGGGACGATGTTGGAGATCTCCGGGAATGCCCGACGAGGGAGAGCGTCCACGACAAGCTGCGTGAAGCGTACGGCTGGAAGAATCCGGTGATGAACTCACTGGCGTGCTACCAGTTCGCGCACGAAATGCGTCCCGGCGACCACGTCGTGGCAACGAAGGGAGGCGCGCTGCTCCTGGGTCACGGCATCGTCGAGTCCGACTATGAGTTCGACGACAGCCGCGCCGAACTAAGGCATGTGCGCCGCGTACGCTGGGTGACAGCCGGTCGGTGGCCGGTTCCGAAAGATCGGTGGTTCACAACCAAGACGTTGACGGACTTCAGCCCCTACCGGGACTGGCTTCAGTTCGCCTTCGGGCTCATGGAGGAGGACGATGACGGGGGTGGCCCCACTGAATCCAAGCCTCCCTCCGGCCCCGGGACAGAGGAGCGCTACACTTCGGAGGACGCGCTGGAGGATCTCTTCATGGATCCCCAGCAGTTCCATGACATCGTAGACACCTTGGCCCGCAAGAAGAACATCGTCCTCGAGGGTCCACCCGGGGTCGGGAAGACCTTCATCGCCAAGCGGCTGGCCTATTGCCTGATCGGATACAAGGTCCCCGAGAGGGTGCAGATGATCCAGTTCCACCAGAGTTACGCCTACGAAGATTTCATCCAGGGATATCGGCCAAAGGAGGAAGGGGGATTCGAGTTGCGAGACGGGGTCTTCTACTTGTTCTGCCGCGAGGCGGCCAGGGATCCCGATAAACGCCACGTCTTCATCATCGATGAGGTGAACCGCGGCAACCTCAGCAAGATCTTTGGCGAGCTGATGATGCTCATCGAGGCCGACAAGCGACATCGCGACTACGCGATTCCCTTGACCTACTCGGCCGGCGAGCCGTTCCATGTCCCGGACAACCTCTTCCTGATCGGGATGATGAACACTGCCGACCGGTCCCTGGCGATGGTCGATTACGCGCTCCGGCGGCGGTTCGCGTTCATCCGGCTCAAGCCAGCCTTCGGAACGGATCAGTTCAGTGATTTCCTCCTTTCGGCAGAGGTGGAGGAGGATCTCATGAACAAGATTGTGGACCGACTTTCGGACCTGAACCGGAAGATCCGGGAAGACCGCAAGAACCTCGGCCCCGGCTTCGAGATCGGTCACAGCTTCTTCTGCCCGCAGGACGAAGACGAGTTGCTCGACGAATCCTGGTACAGCTCCGTCATTCTCCGCGAGATCGAACCCCTGCTGCGGGAATACTGGTTCGACCGTCCCGATCACGTGGACGGGGAGATCAAGGCGCTGCTGGCGTGAAGATTCCGGTCAGAAACATCTACTATCTCCTCTGCTACGCCTGGAGCCACGTCAGGGAAGGGGAGACGGTCGATGTCGGATCCGAGCAATTCGGGGGACTGGTCGACCTGTTCGCCAAGGTTCTGAACGAAGGCGTCGCGCGGGTCGTTTCCCGCGGGCTCGATCGTGACTACCTCGTCGTCCACGAGGACATCAGGGGACTCAAGGGCAAACTCGATCTCGCGACCACGGTGAAGCGGAACCTGCTGCTGAACGGCAAGGCGCACTGTGCCTTCGACGAATTGAGCTACGATGTGCCGCAAAACCGGATCCTCAAGGCGACCCTGCGCCGCCTGACTCTGGTCGCCGCCCTGGATCCGACCGAGAGACGGCGTACCGAGCGCCTGTATCGGAAGCTGGACGCGGTTTCCGATGTCCGGCTCACCGCGAGTCTGTTCCGCACCGTCCGGATCCACCGCAACAACCGGTTCTACAGCTTTCTCCTGCACCTCTGCCGCATCATCCACGAGAATCTCCTGGTGAATGAAGAGGAAGGAACGGCGCAGTTCCGCGACTTCCGCGAGGACGAGCACCAGATGGGACTGCTTTTCGAGCAGTTTGTGAAAACGTTTTGCGAACGGGAGACGGACTACAGGGTGAGCGCGCCCAGGATCGACTGGTTCGGGGCGGAGGGCAGCGAGACGGACCTCCGGCATCTTCCAGGCATGAAGACCGACATCGTGCTGCGGTCCCCTGAGCGCACGATCATCGTCGACACCAAGTTCTACAAGAATCCATTGGATGCGCGGTTCGGCGGAGGTCGGGTACACTCGGGTAACCTCTACCAGATCTTCGCCTACGTGACGAACTGGGTCGCGGCGGCCAGGGCCGATGATCCCGAGCCGGAAGGCTGGCTGCTGTATGCGGCGGTCGACGGTGATTTCGACTACCGCTTCGAGCTGATGGGGCGGCGGATCCGGGTCTGCTCGATAGATCTGGAGCAGGAATGGAGGGAGATTGAGAGGGACTTGAAGGAATTGGTGCACTTGCCGGTGGAGCGCTATAGTGCCTCCGCGACCGGCTCAAGAACAGAAACGTCCTCAATGACATAGGTCGAATTACAACTCGTGGAACCCACCCACCAACAACTCCAGACCGTTCACCCCGACCTCCCCGAACGCGACCCTGACGTCGGCGAGATGGTCCGCGTCCGCACCCGCCGCTGGCTCGTCGAGCAGGTCACCCCCGCCCCCACCCCCGGTGAATCCCCCCGAGTCCGCCTTGCCTGCGCCGACGACGACGCCCAAGGCCAGGAACTCGAGGTCTTCTGGAACTGCGAACTCGACCGCGCGATCCTCGACGACGAGCCCTGGTCCAACCTCGGCGATCGCGGGTTCGACCGCCCCGACTACTTCGCCGCCTTCCTCAACACCCTCCGCTGGAGCTGCACGACAGCCACCGACCCGTCGCTCTTCCAGGCCCCCTTCCGCGCCGGCATCAAGATCGACGCGTACCAGATGGAGCCCCTCCGAAAGGCCCTCCAGCTCCCCCGCGTCAACCTCTTCATCGCCGACGACACGGGCCTGGGGAAGACGATCGAGGCCGGCCTCATCATCCGCGAGCTCCTCCTGCGCCGCAAAGTCCGCACGATCGTCGTCGCGGCCCCCCCATCAGTTCTGGAACAGTGGAAGGCCGAGATGGAGGAGCGGTTCGGGCTCATCTTCCAGATCCTCGACCGCCAATACCTGGCACGCATCCGTCGTGAACGTGGCTTCGGCACCAACCCGTGGTCGACGCACAGCCGCTTCCTGGTATCCCACCGACTCCTTGCCGACCCCACCTATGCCGAACCGATGCGGGCGTGGCTCGGCACGATGCGGCCCGGGAGCCTCCTCGTGCTGGACGAGGCGCACCACGCCGCGCCCAGCCACGGGGGCCGCTACGGCATCGAGTCGAAGTTCACGCGGGCGGTGCGGGACCTTTGCGATCGCTTCGAGCACCGTCTGTTCCTGTCCGCCACCCCTCACAACGGGCACTCCAACAGCTTCTCGACCCTGCTGGAACTGCTCGATCCGCACCGGTTCACGCGCGGCGTCAAGGTCCAGGGCAAGCAGGATCTGAATGCGGTGATGGTGCGTCGTCTCAAGGAAGACATCCGCGAGGAGGTTGGCGGATTTCCGGTTCGCGTGGTGGAGCCCGTCATCATCGACGGTCTCCCTGAGGACGCACCTGAGCTTGTTCTTTCGCGCTTGCTCGACGAGTACCGCAACCTGCGCGACCGACGCTTTCAAACCGCGACCCCACGAGGTCGCGCGGCTGCCGGGCTCCTCGTGATCGGACTGCAGCAGCGCCTGCTCTCGTCCATCGAAGCTTTCGCAGTGAGCCTGAGGCGGCATCGCAAGACGGTGGAGCGTCACTGGGCCGAAGGCAAAGGCTCCGGCAAGAAGCGCGGGCGTAGATCAAGGTCCACATCCGATGACAGCGGTTTTCTCAAGACCGCGGGAGCCGACGACGAGGTCCTGGAGGCTCTGGGTTCCGGAGTCGACCAAGACGCGGACCAGGCATTGGCCGCGGACGCCGAGGCCGTGGAGACCGAGGAAGAAGAACTCCAGATCGAGGCCGCCAACCGCGAGGCCGAAGCCAGCTTGGCGCGAGACGCCACAGCCGCCGAAATCTGGCAACAGGAACGCCGCCTGTTGGACCGCATGCAGCGAGTAGCGGACACCGCCCGGACGAGCCCGGATGCCAAGACCCGGCGACTGATCGACTGGATCCGCGAGAATCTCTGTCCAGACCTCCCGCACTTTGGAATGCCCATCGTCGGCGCCCCCCCCAAGTGGAACGACCGCCGCGTCCTGATCTTCACCGAGAACCGCGAAGGCACCAAGCGCTTCCTGAAGAGGGCGCTGGAGACCGCGATCGAGGGAACGGATCGGGCTGACGAGCGCATCGAGGTCATCGACGGGCTGACCGGCGGGCCGCGCCGCAAGCAAGTCCAGCGCCGCTTCAACACCCCTCCGGCCCGGGATCCGCTCCGAATCCTGCTGGCCACGGACGCGGCTCGCGAGGGACTGAACTTCCAGGCCCACTGCACCGATCTCTTCCACTTCGACCTTCCCTGGAACCCCGGCCGAATCGAGCAGCGCAACGGGCGGATCGACCGGAAGCTTCAGCCGGCCGACGAGGTGCGTTGCCACTACTTCAAGTTGCCGCAGCGCCACGAAGACCGGGTTTTGGAGGTGCTGGTCAAGAAGACGGAGACGATTCGGCGCGAACTCGGCAGCCTGGGCAAGGTGATTGACGAGGACATCGAGAAGCGGCTCACCAAGGGCGGTATTCGGCGCAGAGAGGCCAACGCGCTGGCCGCCGAGTTGGAGAACTTCGACCTTGGAGCAGAACAGAAGCGCGTGGTCACCGACGAATTCGAGGCCGTCCGCGAGCGGCAGCGCGAGTTGCAGCAGCAGATCGAACGGTGCCGGAACCTGCTCGAAAAGTCCCGGAACTGGGTGCGGTTTCAGCCAGACGCCTTCCGGCAGGCCCTTTCGTGCTCCCTCCGCATTCAGGACGCCGGACCTCTGCGGAAAGAGCAGGACGCGAAGGGTCGTGACGTGTGGCGCTTACCGGAACTGACCGGGAGAGTCGCAGCGGATCCGTCGTGGGCCGCCACGCTGGACACGCTTCGAGTCCCAATCAAGCGTGACCAGAAACCGTTGGAGTGGCGGAGGGAAGCTCCAATCCGGCCCGTCGTCTTCAAAGATGCCGGTGAATTGACAGAGGATGTCGTTCACCTGCACTTGGAGCAGCGAGTCGCCCAACGCCTGCTGGCCCGCTTCCGCGCCCAGGGCTTCGTCCACAACGATCTTTCCCGGGCCTGTCTGGCGCATGTCGGGGATTCGGTGCGCCGCGTGGTCCTGTTGGGTCGGCTGTCCCTGTACGGAGAACGCGCCGAGCGCTTGCACGAGGAGATTGTGACCGTCACGGCACGTTGGGTCGAGCCACACCTTCGGTCAGAACCCCTCATGCGCTACGCGATCGACGCGGAACGAAAGACGCTCGCCCTCCTGGACGAGGTTCTCGAACGAGGGGCGGCTTCCCAGCCGAGCAGGATCATTCGGGAACGGCTTCTTCGGTCGGCGGCTCAGGACATCGAGGAGTTGCGGCCGCAACTGGAGCCGAGGGCGAAAGAACTGAAGGAGAAGGCTGAGCAACAGTTGGAGGACCGCGGCGAGCAGGAAGCGAAGGAGCTACATGGAACCTTGCTGAAGCAGCGGAAGCGAGTGAAGGACGAACTCGAGCGGCATGAGGCCGAGGCGCACCAGCTCGCTTTGCGCCTGGATGCCGCCGACCAGCGCCAGCTCGACGCCAACAAGCGCGCCTGGAGGCATCGATTGGAACAATTCGAGCGTGATCTGAAGACCGAACCCCAGCGAATACGGGACTTCTACCAGGTGCGGGCGAGCCGGGTGGAGCCGGTGGGTCTGGTGTATCTGTGGCCGGAGACCGGGTGACGGGGATGGGAAAGAAGCTCTCGCCGCAGGTCAGGGACCACCTGGAATGGCTCGGCTTCATACAGCCGACCGGGCTGGTCGTGTCCGCCCACGCACTCGTCCAGGCGGGCGCGATCCTGAACCGTCGAGATATCGAGGGCCAGGAGCTGCTCAAGGAATGCGTTGAGGAGCGGACTGTCGATCCTGACCGCGAGCCAGAGCCTTACCTGCCGGACTTTGAGGTGTTCGCACGGCACGTATTGGGCTGGAGTTTCTCGCCCAAGGGACTCCCCACCATTTGTCAACGCTTCTTGAAGCGGGGCTGTAACCCCGCGTCCAGGGGGGATATCAGGCCGCATTTTCCTCCGCCGGGTGTGTAGGCCGGTAGCAGGTCTGGGTTCTGAGCATGGCGCAGGCGACCGCGAGCAGGCGGTCGGCGACCGAACGCAGGGCGCGGGCATGGCCGTGGCCGCGCCCGCGAAGGGCGGCGTACTTGGCCTTGCTGACGGCGTCGCGCTGGACCGCAACCCGTGCCCAGTGGTAGACTGCGTCGCGAAGGCGGGCGTGGGCGGCCATGCGGCGCACGACGAGCTTGTACTTGCCGGATCGCCGTGTGACGGGCGCGACGCCCGTGAGACACCGCAACGCCTTGTAGTCCCGGCGCGCCAACGCTTGGGGGGCCTCGGCGAGCAGCGTGGCGAGGACGGCCTGACCGACTCCGGGCATGGAGGAGAGGACCGTCACGTCGCGCTGCCCGCCGGGTTGGCCGGAGCCGGAGTCCTCGCTGCCGGCCAAGACGTCGATCAGGCGGGCGATCTTCCGCTTGGCGTCGGCGAGTTGGCGCTGTACGAGGCGTAGGCGTTCGGAAGCGCTCCGGATGTGGGCCACCGCGGCCTCGGTGGTACCGGGTGCGACGGCGATGGCCGGGGCGCGGAGGATCTCGACGAGTTGGTCGGCCGTGATCCGCCGGATCCTGTGGCGCTTGAGCAGGCTCTCGAGGGTCCGGCGCTGGACCCGCCGGGCCTTCGCGGGCGTCGGAGCCTTGGCCCAGAGGTCGAGGAACCAGGGCTCGACCACGCTTCCGACCGCTTCGAGGATCTGCGGGTAGTAGCGCCACAGCTGCTCTCGCACGCGGTTCGACAGGCGAACGCGGTCCCGGGTGAGCTCCTCGGCGATCCGCGACCATGCCCTGAGTTCGATGACGGTCGGGTCGACCGGGTCGATCCTCCGGAAGTGGCGAAGATCGGTCCTCAGCGCGTCGGCGAGGACGCGGGCATCGAGGCTGTCGTCCTTGGCGCCGGCCGGCGAGAAGCGGTCGCGGAACCGGTCGAGCTGCTTCGGGTTTATCGCGTAGACCGCGAACCCCCGGTCCATGAGGCTCTCGACGACCGGCCCGTGCGGGACTTCGATCGCCACCGGAATGTCCGGGGCGGACCCTCCGGACTTGGCGGCGATCCACTCGGCCATCTCCGCCAGCCCCGCGCCTCCGTGGCGGAAGATGCGTTCCGCCCGCTTCGAGCCGTCGCCGCCGACTACGCAGACGTGATGCGCTTCCGACGCCCAGTCCACGCCGGCGAACCAAGCCTTGGGTTCTACCATGCTTCCTCCCGTGTGAAGGTGTCACTTGACAGCGAAGGCTCTGCCGCGATGCCCGCCAATCCCTGTACTGGCGCTCGATGGCGCAAACTCCCCACTGGGCATCCATCGCGGCTTCCGGGCCGGGGTACAACTCCCCCGTAGGTGCTCGGTGGCACAGGTATGCTGTGGTTACTCCCGGCCCGGTAGCCTGCCGCTGTTGTTAGAATCTTTCGATCTAACGCGAAGCATTTGCAAAGGGTACAGGGTATGCTGGAACCGACTCCGCATCAATTCCCGAGGAACTGGAGCTTGCGCTTCCGGAATACGGCGAGACCCTCCGTCCCGACTTTGCCGTAAGAGAGCGGGATCCAGCCGAAGGCAGCCCCCCGTGGCAGTTGCTGGTCCAGGTGTTGGAGCCGGGGACGGACTTGGACCGAGTGGTCTTCAAGAGAGGCGGTCTCGAAGCATCGCCGCATGGCCGCCTGGAGCGCCTGCTGCGTGGCACTCACGTCTCCGCCGGGCTCCTCTTCAACGGGAGCGTTATCCGGGTGATCTCGGCGCCGCGCGGCGAGAGTTCCGGATGGATGGACTTCCGCGTGCATGACATGCTGCCCACGGCGGGACGGCCGCTTTGCACGGCGCTGAGGCTACTGCTTTCCGAAAGACGGCTCTTGGCGTTGCCCAAGGCTCAACGCCTGGCGGGACTCCTCGAAGCGAGCCGGAAGTACCAGAATGTGGTCAGCGAACAGCTCGCGGAGCAGGTACTGCACGGTCTGTACGAGCTGTTGCGGGGTTTCCAGTCGGCCCACAAGGAGTCGTACGGGACGCTGCTGTCTCATGAACTGGAGCAGGACCCCGACAAAGTGTACCGGGCCCTCCTTACCGTAATCCTGCGACTGGTGTTCCTCCTCTACGCCGAGGAGCGGGACATGCTCTCCCGGGACGACACGTTCGCCGAACACTATTCGATCGTCGGACTGTACGCACGCCTGCGGGAGGACGCCGGCCTGCACCCGGACACGATGGACAATCGCTACGGTGCCTGGGCGCAGCTCCTGGTGCTATTCCGCATGGTTCACGACGGCGCGAAGTGCGGGGATATGCGACTTCCGGCCCGCCGCGGCGATCTCTTCAGTCCGAGCCGCTTTCCATTCCTGGAAGGTTGGCACGGGAGCGGGGCTCCTCAGGTCACTCAGGCCATCAAGCCGCCGTGGGTCCCCGATGCAACCGTTTACCGGGTCCTCGAAAAACTCCTCGTGCTCGACGGCGAGCGTATCTCGTACCGCGCACTCGATGTCGAGCAGATCGGGTCCGTGTACGAGACCATGATGGGCTTCCGGTTGGAGAAGGCGACAGGCCGGTCTGTCGCGATCAAGTCGCAGAAACGGGGAGGGGCATCCACGACGGTCGATTTGGACACGCTCTTGGAGGCTCCGCCGGGGCAGCGAGCGAAGTGGATCCGGGACCGCACGGAGCGGAAGCTGACGGCCACGGTGACCAAGCCGCTTCGAGCCGCGACGAACCTGACGGACCTGCATGCGGCGCTTGGTAGGGTCGTGGACAGCGCGGCCACTCCGGACCTGGTGCCTCGCGGAGCCATGATCCTGCAGCCGAGTGATGAACGGCGCCGTTCGGGATCGCACTATACACCGCGGGAGCTGACTGCTCCGATCGTTGAGAAGGCTTTGGAACCGATTCTGGGCCGGATGGGCAATGGTGGCGTGCCAACGGCTGACGAGTTGCTCGACTTGAGGATCTGTGACCCGGCCATGGGATCGGGTGCGTTCTTGGTCGAGACCTGCCGTTATCTGGCCGAGAGGTTGGTCGAGGCGTGGAAGGTGTACGGTGGTCGCCCGGAGATCCCGGATGGGGAGGACGAACTGGTCTTCGCAAGGCGCATGGTGGCGCAGAAGTGCCTCTACGGGGTGGATCGCAATCCCATGGCGGTCGATCTGGCCAAGATGTCGCTCTGGCTGGCGACTCTGGCGAAGGACGAACCGCTGACCTTTGTGGACCATGCGCTGCGCGACGGGGACTCGCTGGTGGGGCTGACCCGTCGGCAGATTGCGGCGTTCACCTGGAAGCGCGGTGTATTCCAACCGGAGTTGGGCGTGCGGGTGGACGATGTGGTGGACGAGGCCATGACGTGGCGCCGCGAGATCCAACAGGCCGGGCGGAATGTGCCGCACTTGGAGCTGGAGGACATGTGGCAGGAGGCTAACAGGGTGTTGCGGGAGGCCCGGTTCTATGGTGACTTGGCGGTCGAGGCGTTCTTCCTGGAGGCGAAGCCCGCTGCGCGGGAGAAGCGACGATTGGCGCACCTAGCAGACGTACAGCGCGGCCACACGGGGACTCACCGCGAGCGGCTTGTGGACAAGCGGAACGGACACCCGCCACTGGCCCCGTTCCACTGGGAGATCGAGTTTCCGGAGGTCTTTGATCGTAAGAATCCGGGGTTCGACGGGTTTGTTGGGAACCCGCCGTTTGCGGGCCGGAACACATTGCGCGAGGCTAACGTCACTCGATATACGGATTGGCTTTCCGAGATACATGTCGAGTGCAAAGGCCACGTCGATTTGATCGCGCATTTCTTCCGCCGGGCCTTCGGCCTACTGCGCGACACCGGAACACTCGGCTTAATCGCGACGAACACCGTGGCACAGGGCGATACCCGTGCGGCCGGTTTGCGCTTCATATGCGAGAATGACGGAGAGATATATGCCGCGCGCCGTCGGGTCAGATGGCCGGGACTTGCTGCTGTGGTCGTCAGCGTCGTCCATATAAATCGCGGCCGCTGGAACCGCTCTAGACTACTTGACGGTAAACTAGTGCCGACCATTTCTGCATTCCTGTTTCACCGTGGCAGGCACGGGGATCCTATGCGGCTCCAGGCAAATCGTGGTCACAGCTTCTTTGGTTCCAAGCTCTTGGGCATGGGCTTTACCTTTGACGACACTGACAAGAAGGCCAAAGCTACGTCGTTGACAGACATGCACCGACTAGTCGCGAACGACCCGAACAACCGCGACGCGATCCGTCCCTACATGGGTGGCGCCGAGGTCAATAGGAGTCCAACCCAATCCCATCATCGTTACACGATTGATTTCCGCGACTATCCGCTGTCACGGTGCCGTCCAAAAGGACTAAGCAACTCGTGGGCCAGAGCGAACCCAGGTCAGCGGCGGGAGTGGCTGCGACATGGCTTTGTGCCCAATGACTACCCGGGGCCAGTCGCAGAGGACTGGCCAGATCTGCTCGAAATTGTGCGAAGAAAGGTCAAGCCGGAACGGGATAACCTTAAGGCCAGTTGGGGAGATAGGCCCCGACAGATCTGGTGGCAGCATGTCCAACCGGGGAAGGACATGCAGGCCGCTACAGCCGACCTTTCCGGTGTTCTCGCCATATCCCGGGTCGGCCAGCACGCCGCGTTCGCCTACCTGCCGGCAAAAACGGTGTTCGCGGATTCTCTCATAGTCTTCCCTCTCGACACCCACGCCGCCTTCTGTGCCCTCCAATCCCGCCCCCACGAGATCTGGGCACGTTTCTTCGGCTCTTCGATGAAAGACGACCTCCGCTACACCCCCTCCGACGTGTTCGAGACTTTCCCCTTCCCCAGAAACTGGACCACCGACACCACCCTCGAAGGAGCCGGCGAAGCCTACTACGACTTCCGCGCCGACCTTATGGTCATGAACAACGAAGGCCTCACCAAGACCTACAACCGCTTCCACGACCCCGACGAACGCAACCCTGACATCGCGGAACTGCGCACCCTCCACGTCGCGATGGACCGAGCCGTCCTGGACGCCTACGGCTGGACCGACATCCCAACGGACTGCGAGTTTCTTCCAGAACACGAAGACGATGACGACGAGGGCTCCTCACGGCGGAAGAAGCGCTACCGCTATCGGTGGCCGGACCCGGTCCGCGATGAGGTACTCGGTCGTCTCATGGATCTGAATGCCGAACGAGCCGAGGAGGAGCGGCGTGCGGCGTCCGAGGAGGCACGCAAACGGTGACGCTCGCGCGACGCGTCAAGTTCGGCGGTTGGTCTGACCAGAACCGAGCCTACAACCGACCCAACACCGAGGAGTCGACTCTTTGACCTCCACATCCAACGGCGGCCAGCCCGCAACCTCCGAAGAAGTTCGCGATGCGCTCACCCGTGCCCTCCGCCTCGACCTTATCGGCCCGGGTCCAGGGAGTGAGTACGCCGGCGAAGCCCTGCCCGGCTGGGAACGCCCGTCCTTCTGGTATCTCACGGGGTTCCTGGTACCCTCCGGAACACCCGCGGCCGAGCGGGCCGACGACGATGCGGACGACGATTCTCACGCGGAGGTGCCGGAAAGGCCCGGACTGGCGGAAGAGTCCACCCAGGACGGCAAGCGAGCCAAACGGCGCTTCTTCCCGTCATCGATGGGCCTGAGTTTCCTGGTTCGACCTGGCGCCAATTCCATCCGGGTCAACATGACATGGGGTGACTATCGGCGGGGGAAGCGCGATGACTCAGCCGGGAAGCAGGTCGATGCCTGGGTACGCGAGCCGCAAACCAAGACCGTCCCGATCGAATTGGGAAGCTCCGAGTCTCACCGAGAACACACCGTTCCCGATTCCGGCGGTCTCAAGCTCCATATCGCCGAACGTCCCATCCCCACGGAGGGGTTGGGCGGTGAGATCGAACCCGGTACTCGGGCGGTTTCCGTGTTCCTCGTGAACGATCGGTCCCTCGCGGACGATCCCAAGGATGCCGATGAAACGTACGTCTTTCAGGCCGAATTCTCGGTGGAATGTGATCTCCCATTCCACCCGCGTCCCGACCTTTCGGGGCAGCGCGCCCCAAGCTGGGACGAACTGGTCGCTCACCTGCACTTCGCCGACACGCCGGCCTTCGCCACAGGTCATGGTGTTTCGGCCGACTGGACGATCGAGAACGGCGAGTGTCGGCAGGTTCGCACCACTTGGATCGGGAGTGCGGAGGTCGAAGCCACCAAGCCCCGCCCTGTACCCGGCGTGGAACTGTCGATGCGTCGGCTCGGCGACCTCCCCGACGGCGAGGCCGCGGAAGAAGCACTACTCCCTCTGGTATCGGAGTACCGCCGCTGGATTGAATCACACGCAGAAGCTGCCGCCTCGCTGCCCGAGCGCCATCGCGATATCGCCCAGGGGCTCCTCCAACAGGCCCGACACGCGTCAGATCGCATGGAGCGGGGCGCGAACGTGCTCGCGGCCGACGCAGATGCCCTGGATGCCTTCCGCATGGCCAACCGAGCGGTTGAGAAGGCCCTCTCGCGCCGGATCAAGAAAGACGACCTGAAGTGGCACCCGTTTCAGCTCGCGTTCCTGCTCCTCAATCTCTCGGGCATGGCCGATCCGGACGGCGCTGAACGCGCAACCGTCGACCTGCTCTTCTTCCCCACCGGGGGAGGGAAGACGGAAGCCTACCTGGGACTCGCGGCCTTCGGGATGGTGCTCCGGCGGCTTCGTAACCCGGGACACAACGGACGGGCGGGCGCGGGCGTAAGCGTGATCTTGCGCTACACCCTTCGCCTGCTCACTCTCGACCAGCTTTCCCGCGCCGCTGGGTTGGTGTGCGCCCTGGAGCTTGAGCGCGCCGAAAACCCCAACCGGTACGGTGAGTGGCCGTTCGAGATCGGTCTCTGGGTCGGCAAGGCAGCCACGCCCAACAAAATGGGGTCGAAGGGCGAAAAGCGCGGAGACACCGCGCGCCGAAAGACCTTCAAGTTTCAATCCAATCCCCGCGCGAATCCCTCGCCGATCCCGGTTGAGCGTTGTCCCTGGTGCCAGACGCGGTTCACCGGCGAGTCTTTTTCCCTTCTGCCGGATACCGACCGTCCCCGTGACCTCCGGGTCGTGTGCACCAACTTCGAGTGCGACTTCTCAGGCGACCGTCCCCTGCCCATCTTGGCCGTTGACGAGCCTCTCTACCGAAGACTTCCCGCTTTCCTGATCGCGACCGTCGACAAGTTCGCTGCCCTGCCATGGGAGGGCCCCGCGGGCGCGCTGCTCGGGGGTGCCGAGCGGTACGACTCGGATGGCTTCTACGGTCCCATCACTCCCGGCCGGGGGACCAGACTGGATTCGCCGTTGCTCCCGCCCGATTTGGTGATCCAGGACGAACTTCACCTGATCACGGGACCGCTGGGGACGATGATGGGCCTCTATGAGACCGCGATAGAGGGACTCTGCATGACAGGTTCCTCCGGGAGGCTGTTCAAGCCCAAGATCGTCGCCTCTACGGCTACGGCCAGAAGGGCGTCGGACCAGGTCCAGGCCGTCTTCGCCCGAGCGGAAACCCGGGTCTTTCCGCCGCCGGGGCCCAACCGGCGAGACTCATTCTTCGCACGCACGGTTCCGGCGAGCAAAGTTCCGGCACGGCGGTACCTGGGCATCGCGGCGGCTGGCCGGAACCCGAAAGTCATCATGAGGCGCGTCATGCTGGCGCTGATGGCGGGCGCGGAGACGCACTACCGTGCCGCGGGCGGTCGGAAGAACGAGAAAAACCCTGCCGATCCCTACATGACCCTGCTTGCCTATTTCAACAGCCTGCGGGAACTGGGCGGCGCCCGGCGAATCGTGGAGGAAGAAGTACAGAACACTCTCAAGGGCCGCGGTGGCCGACGTCGCCTGGGCGAGCAGACCGGGTTGTTCCGGGACCGAAGTCTGCGAAGAGAGGTTCTCGAACTCACCTCGCGGGAGACCACCGACAAGGTCGCGACCGCATTCCAGAGGCTCGCCAGCACCTTCAACAAGAAAGACCGGGTCGACTGCGCCCTGGCCACCAACATGATCTCCGTTGGACTGGACGTGTCCCGGCTTGGTCTCATGGTCGTCTGCGGACAGCCGAAGACGCACTCCGAGTACATCCAGGCAACCAGCCGGGTGGGGCGAGACGACAAGAAACCCGGCCTCGTAGTCACGCTGCTAAACATCCACAAGGCGAGGGACCGTTCCCACTACGAGCGCTTCCGCCACTACCACGAGACCTTCTACCGTTCGGTCGAACCCGCCTCCGTGACCCCG
Source organism: Longimicrobiales bacterium (assembly GCA_965225805.1). Taxonomy (GTDB): domain Bacteria; phylum Gemmatimonadota; class Gemmatimonadetes; order Longimicrobiales; family Gaopeijiaceae; genus BD2-11. The sequence continues at coordinate 3,261,733 of OZ245327.1, read as the reverse complement.
TTCGCGGCCCGTGCGCTGGACCGGGGGTTTGCCGGCGCGCTCGTTGCCCTCGCCCGTCATTCGGACTCGGCGCTTACCCCTCCGCAAGGTGCCGAAGCGATCAAGACCGTTCGGGCAGCGCTGGAGGAGCGGTTGCAGACAGTCTTCCGTGAGCGGCTCGAAAACCAGCCGATCGATGATCCGGACGAGCGAGAGGAAGTTGCCCAAGCTGTACGGAGTCGTGTCGTGGACCTGCTGGATTCATGGACCAAGATCCTCGACGACTATCAGGCCAGCGGCGTGGAACTGCAGTACCAGCAGTACGAGGGACGGACGGCCAAGCCGCTGCTCCGCTATGTGCTGGACCAGGAATTCGAGACCGAACATCACCGAAAATTCCGGGCCAACCGGTCCCTGCGCGACGTGGAGCCCGAAGTGCATGTCTACGTCAAGGATCTCAAGGAAAGCGGGGGGTCGGCATGAATCCGAAATCGACCGGCCAGATTCGGCGCAGCCAGGTCATCACCACGTACGGCCCGGGGTCGTTGATCGACCTGCCGCGCGACTCAGCGGTCATGGCGGGGGTCGATGGGTGGGTGTTTCCCCTGGAACAGCTTGATGAGCCTCGGCTTCAGCGCCTCCTGTCGCGCATGACCGATGTTGCGCACCCGGACCTTTTTGTCCCGCCGACTCCGGACCCGACCGAGTTCTGGAAAAAGTCCCCAAAGGGAATCGATGCCTACCGCTTCCCCGAGTGGTTTGTGGTGCAGGATTCCGGATTTGCGGGTGGCCAGCAGCCGTCATCCGCGAAGCCCCGTTCCCGTCGGCTCGTGCACCGAAAGGCCCTGGACGACAGGCGCAGGTTCGACCGGAATCCGGTCGTGGCGACGCGCTTCGTTAGGGCTTGTCCGAAGGGCCACGTCGACGACTTGAATTGGAAGGAATTCGCGCACAGCGGCCCCACAAAGTGTCTCGGCCAACTCTGGCTCGACGAGTCGGGTACGACGGGGGAGCTCGCCAACCTGCGCGTTCGCTGTGACTGCGGGAAGTCGCGATCGATGATCGAAGCCAACGACATCTCATCGAATGCGCTGGGCACTTGCGAAGGGGCGCGGCCGTGGCTGGGGCCGAACGCGAACGAAGACTGCGATCAACCGAGTCGTCTGCTGATCCGAACCGCGACCAACGCATACTTCCCGCTTCTGGTGCGCACCCTGTCGATCCCCGACAAGGCGGCGGCCATTGACAAGGTGGTCGCCGAGTTGTGGAGTGACCTGATGATCGTCAACGACCTCGGTGGATTGGGGTTCATGAAGCAGAAGCCGAACGTCGCGGAGGCGCTCCACGGGTTCGCGGACGAGGACGTGCTCGATGCGATTGACCGACGGCGGGAAGGCTCTCCCGGAGACCAGTCCATCAAAGCGGTGGAAATCGAAGCGATGCTCGCGGTTCCGGAGGGGTTTGGGGACGATGTGCCCTTTGATCCCAGTTTTCACGCCCGGAAACTCCCGCAACACCTGCGCAAAGACAGCTACCGGAAGGAAATCGAGGCGGTAGTGCAGGTTCACCGCCTGCGCGAAGTCCTGGCCCTGGCGGGCTTCACGCGCCTGGAAGCGCCCATGCCGGACATCGACGGCGAGTACCGGGCCGACGTGAAACGGGCCGAGATCTCAAGGGATCCATCGTGGTTTCCAGCAGTGGAGAATCGCGGCGAGGGGGTTCTACTGCATGTCTCACCGGTGGCGGTGCGCCAATGGCAACGGCGCTCCGGTGTGAAGCAGCGGATCAAGGCAATGGAGACCGGCTATGTCCGGTGGGCGAAGCAGCGCAACAACCCGCCGACATTTCCGGGCGGGACATACGTCATGCTGCATACGCTGTCCCACATGCTGCTGCAGTCGATGTCCGCTCGTTGCGGATATCCCGCCGCCTCGATCCGTGAGCGCGTGTACGTGGACGATGAAGCGCGGCGGTACGGCATCCTTCTCTACACCTCCAGCCCGGACGCTGAGGGGACCCTCGGCGGACTCGTCCAACAGGCGCGCTACATCGATGACCACATCCGGCAGGCTCTTGCCACGGCGGCTCTCTGTTCGAGTGATCCGGTGTGCGCGCAGCACTCGCCCGCGGAGAGCATCGAGCAACGCTGGTTGCACGGCGCCGCTTGCCACGGCTGCACCCTGGTCGCCGAGACCTCGTGCGAGATGTGGAACGACTACCTTGACCGCGCCCTGGTCATCCCGACCCTTGCGGACCGCGACGCGGCGTTCTTCCCGGATCCGGGGTGGCTGTGACCGACGCGCTCGCGGCCTTGCCAAGCCACCTGCGGAAGAGGTTGGCGCAGGCGCTCGACTCTGGATCGCTGAAGGCTCCCTACTCCTCGTCCGCTGTTCTCATGGCCCTTGGCCATCCCGACGCTGCGGTCCTGTCAGCCCTGAAGCACCTCGCGGAACTCGGTGTGACGAACCTCGGTGCAGCCGCATGGATCCGGGCCCTCGACCAAAGTGTGACCCCCGCCCAGAAGCCGGATCTCGTCTGGTCGGGCCCAGAGGTCAGCGGTCTCCACGCCCGCGACACCCGACGGGTCTACGAAGAGCTCTTCGAATCTGCCAGGCGGTCCCTTTGGGCAGTGAGTTACGCGTATTTCGATGGCCCCCGGGTCTTCGAGCAACTCGCACGGCGAATGGAGGAGGTTCCGGAACTGAGGGTGACGCTCCTACTCAACATCCACCGTGGCTACCGGGAGAAAACCCAGGGGGACCACTTGGTCCATCGGTTCGCAGAGCAGTTTTGGAAAAAGGACTGGCCCGGCAAAGTACGCCCCACCGTGTTCTACGATCCCAGATCAGTGGACCCGGAGCTGCCGGGCGTCCTCCACGCAAAGGCCGTCGTGGCCGATGAGGAGAGCGTGTTCATCACGTCCGCGAACTTCACGTCGGTTGCACTGGACCACAATATCGAGCTTGGGTTGCTGGTGCGGGGTCGGCCCCTGGCCCTGAGTTTGGTGACGCATCTGCAGGGGCTGATCGATCGGGGGATGTTGAAGGCGTTGCCGGGGGGGTGATTCGCACCAACCGAACCCCATTTGCTCATTCTCCCTTCGCTGCTTTGTATTCAGCTAGTGGCTTGTCCCAATCGACATCCCTAAAAGCACCTTTCACCCAATCTACGAAAGTCTCGCTGCTTAGGGTCTCGTACGTTACATCCTTGTAGTTTACACGTAGGTTCATCTTGTTTACGATAATATCGATTGTCGGAAAGTCACTAAGACAACCGTCTATCCACAACTGCGCATCCCGCGATTCCGGATGCTTGCCACAATGAAGGATCAGGCCATGTGGGGGCGATTCCAACACCATCTGGGTATAGTATTCTATTATGTGCTTTTTAGATCTGTCCAGGACATTCTGCAAGACATTGTCTAAGTGAGCTTGATACTCTGCCAAGTGTCGTCGCAAGTCGCTGATCCGCTTCTCCATCTTTGCCTTTTCTGCCTTCAGGAAGACTCTGCCGCTTCCGATTTGTCGAGGCAGCGGTCGAGTGAACTCCTCGCGAATATCGTCCAACTCTTTTTCGAGCGGGCTGGCGGATACAGCATTTCGCTCCGCCTCACCGATCAAATCAAACGTGGCCTTCATGCGACCGTCCGGATCCCTGAAACGGCCAATGCCCGTAAGTGCTTGGGGAATCGTATACCGTTTCCTATCCAGTTTCACTCCCTGCAACCTTAGTTCAACAAACTGCAGGTAGGGAGAGAACACATTGACTTGTCGAGCCACATCGAACTCCAGCGGCGGAATATCCTCCAGCTTCACTTTCACTTCCTGCAACTGTTGCTCGACCACCTCACTGGCTACTCCGGGCAGCTTCACCATAGGGGTGCAGGCGTCGGGGTCTTCTGACGGCGTGCGGATCAAGTGACGCGCCAAGTCTCTCACTTGATCGCTCACTAAGCTAAGTGCGTTAAGTGAAGGTCTTGTTTCCGACTCAAGAAATTTGGCAGTGGGAGTGAACGCATGACCTTGCTGGTCGACGAGTACTAGGCCACTCCGCAGGCCACGAGCATCACCTATTCGAATTCCAACGTTTCGGAGTATCTCAACAGCCTTTACGTCTCCCCAACCCATCCGGAACACATGTTCATCGAAATCCAAGCTCACAGCGATTTTCTCGCGTCCAAGGCGCTCAGCCGCCTCCGCCATTGCTTTGGCGGGCTTGACTTGGATTCCTGGTGCGATGAAGCACACGAAGCGCTCGGCACGTCGAATCATCTCCGCGATTCTGTCTGAGGTTAGATTGCAATACAGGCTCTCTGCTTTCATTCCTCGCCCTCCCGACGGGTTATCATTGCATCTTCTCCCCTCCCGTAGTCGCCAATGAACTCTTTGAGTCCGAGTTCGTCTGGTTGGGGCTCGTTACGGCTCGAGCCGCACATGAATGTAGCATCGGGCGCCGACAGACGCAGGCGTGGGTCATCTCAGCACACGGGAGATCGGTGGATGCGCCGCCACGACGTAGTTCGGCACCTATCCGCTAGCGTCCACCCTCCACCCTTGCGTCGTGGAGCCCCAATCCCCGCACCCTCTTCTCCGTTCCTCCCTTCACGCTAACCCACTCAGAGCGGGGCACCGCCCGATGCAACCACCCGTCCTGCCAGCCGGGTTGCCTCGAAGCGCAGGCTCCGGCACATGACCGACCTCTCCTCCATCCGGCAAGAGCTCGAAAAATCCCGGCGCGACGTCCTCGATCTCTCTCTGAGGAACCCGCTGCTCAACTTCCGTCCCTCGAAGCGGCAGGGCCGCGCTCAATCTGCGCCTGCGCGAGACCTTCCGTCAGGCCCGGCCTCTCGATTGAGGAACAGGGAGTCAACATCCTCTATCTCGCTCTTGGGATGCTCAGGTGGTACGAGTCCGAGAGCAGCAGTACCGAGCGCCGCGCACCGCTGATCCTGATCCCGGTTCAGCTCGCCAGGTCCGGCGTGCGAGAGAAGTTCAAGCTCAAATGGACCGGGGACGATATCGAGGCGAATCTCTCGCTCGAAGCAACGCTCAAACAGGACTTCGGCGTCCGCCTGCCGGAGATGCCGGCCGAGGACGTCTTCATATGGGATGGCGTACTACTGATATGGGAGTATGGCTACTACTCCAACCATCACCTGTCCCGGCAGCACAGGGCCCGGTCAGGTCGCCGCCACCTCCCCCGCCCGCGTTACAGCGCCGCCCCCCATTGTAGATGACGATGGGGAGAACGAACGGGGTACTCGCCGCCAAGGCCCAGAGCGTCCTTGTTGAGACCCGGCAGGACGCGGACAGTGTAGTCCATCATCCTCAGCGCCATGCGGCGTTCGATCGATCGAGACGGCGATGCGTACGTAACGACGTGATCGCGGAATTCGACCCCGAGCCCCCGGCAGAGTATCATGCCTTGGGATCGGAATTGGTGCCGCACTCAGGCTGCCGAAGCTCGTTTTTCTCAGCTGGCGATACAGGCAAGCGCGAGGACTACCCCGCCAAATCCTCCAGGTCAATTCGACGCGCCGATTAACGCTGAGGGAAGCGGACGATGGCGAAACTGGCAGTCTGGAGCATCCGCCGGCAGGCGGCGTTGGCTTTCGTCCTGCTGCTTCCGGTCGTTTCCTGTGAGAAGCAGCCAGCCAAGGTGCCCTCGCTGCCCTTCGATGAAATCTTCGAGTTGGTGGAGGTCATCGAGTTGGGAGAGGATCCGTCCGATTCCATCGCGGACGTGGGCGAGTTTTTCGAGAGGCGCGACGGTGGTTTCGTAATCGGGGACCGGCTGCTCCCGCGGGTGCGGACCTACCGCGAAGATGGTTCACTGGAGGCAGGGTTCGGGCGCTTCGGTGACGGACCATGGGAGTTCCGCGGGATTCGGAGCGTGGCGGAGCTGGCGGACGGCCGAATCGTCGTGACCGGTGCCCAGAGCGGGGCGCTGACCTTTCTTGCTCCGGATCTGACACCTCGTAGCATGTTGCTGGTCGAGAACTATGTGCCGGGGACGGTTCTTCCTTTTGGGGCTGACATCGTGTTCGGCGGGATTGGACGGGACATGTACGCAGCCGACATGGACGGCCTCTATCATCGACTGGTCGACAGCACGGTAACTTGGAGCAGCTGGAACACGCTGGCTGCCAGCAAGCCGTATTGGAATGGTCTGGGACGAGCTCACGCTGCGGTTGGTGGAGACTCCGTGTACGTGATGGCGGGCCTCCTGTACCCCGCGACCATCCTGAACGGCGCCGGCGATTCGGTCGGAACCATCGGGACGCCGCCGGCAGGATAAGGTGCGCTGAGCCAGCCCTGCGGGCGCCCCTGAGCCCGCCGCTGCGGCAGCTCCCCGAACCGGCGGGCGAGTGCTCACGCCCCGCCTCGCAGATGGGTTGCCCACTCATCCATGAGGCGACGGCGGCGCTCGGACAGGTCGAAGCGCATGTAGGCAGCCTCGACCGGGTTCCGGACCATGGGCCAAGGCCGCCTCGACGACCTTGCGGGGGCGGTCCGTCTCTTCGGCGGCCCAGTCCCTGATCTGCAACGCCGCAGGGGTGGGCCGCCGCCGGTGTGGTGTTCCTAAGGTCCTCTGTCGAACCGGAGGAGGGTGATCCGGGGTTCGATCGCCGCTGAGTTTAGCACCTTTGGGGGGAAAGGCAGGCGCGACCAGGACGCCGCGCACCTTGTCTGCGGGCACGCCGCTCGACTCCAAGTTCCCCATGTAGGACGTGAGCTGGGTGTAGTCCCCGCGCCGTGCCTCGACGATCTTCAGCTCGATTGCGATCTTCTCGCCTGACCTGCCCTTGGCGAGGAGATCAACCCGGTCGCTGGTGCCGTCACCCAGGCGCTGCTGCTTCCCAACGAGGTAGATGGGCCGGTCGAAGCCAAAGTCGATGGACTCCCAATTGGACCACAGGAACTCCTCCAGATCCCTCTCTTTCCATCGATGTGCCCGAGTCGTTGCCGGTGAACTCGGGAGCGCTTCAAGCGGTTCGATGAAGTCTCCTCGCGGGCATCCGCCCAATGGTGGAGAAGTCGAGCCTGAGGACCACCCTCATTCATCCACCGCTCGGCCTGCTCCCCGTCCCCCGCAGCTTCGCCACTTTGCTGAGAAGATCGAACCAGAACGGAGCGCCAAGCGATACCGCCGCGGCTGTGAAGAACCACCCAAGAACGTGGGCGATCCAGGTCCCCGCACCCCAGTCCTGCACCCCTTCATGCAAACCGAATGGATCCTCGCCCTCCCACCCAAGTGGGAACGACTGGAGAATCGCGTCCGCGACCTGTGCGGAGTCCGCGCTCACCGTTTCGGAAGCCACGGTGACGGCTTCCTGGGCGATCGCATACCGCAGCGCGTCATCCCGCCAGAGGTCCTGCACGACGTGCACGGTGCTCGCGTTGGCCGACACGGCCACGACGGCGCCGATCGCGAAGATGATCAGTTGCGTCTGCCGCCGGTACCAACCCGAGACGCGGTTCATCCCCTCGTCGAACCAGCCGGCGACTTGACGGCGAAGGTCGTCAACTGTCTCCGCACCCAGGTTCGTCAGCGCCCGGAGAGGCGGCTTGAGCGCGGAATCGTCACCGAGCCGATCGACCAGCTTGGCCGCCTCGTCCCCCATGGCCACCACGGGATTGCCGTCCTCATCCTGCGCGAGCAGGTCCACGAGCGCCGAGGCGAAGGTCTCGGCTCCGATGTACGACGGCTTCTTCTTGTCCTTCGCAAGCGTGCTGACCAGCGGATGTCCATAGAGCCGCTGGGCGTAGTCGTCTCCGATCAGCGTCCCGATCCCCTTCCGGAGGTTCTTCGCCCGCAGCGAGAGCAAGGTGGAAACCCACTCCTTGACGACCGAGGCGACGAGGCTCAGCACGCTGTAGAGCAGCGCGAGACCGAGGGTGACATCGACTACCGGATGATCCAGCATTGCGCCTCCTTCTTCCTCTTCAATCCGCGTCCGGCCCCCCGGACCCCGCCGTCCCTCCTCCGACGGCGAAGCTCAGTCCGGCTCGCGTGGTCTCGATCGGCACGAACAGCGGTGCCGCGCTTCCCTTCTGGTATCCTACAAGGTAGGTCACCCCGCCCATATCGACTTCCAGAGCCAGGTCCCAGAGCGTGTGGAAGTCGCCGCTGGCACCTTCCGGGCGGTTCCACAGCCCGGCGTGGTGGATGTTCAGCAGCATGTTGTCGGAGACGGGGAGCCGCCACCAGGTCTCGTAGCCGACTCGCCGGAACGATGCTTCCGGAGTCGGAGCGGGCAGGGCGTGGGTGCTCGAGTCCGTTGGCTCGTCGGGGCGGACAAGTCCCCAGCCGTAGGCCGCAATCACATTGAGGCGGGGCGCCGCCGCGGGCCGGTAGATGCCTGACTGAAGGGTCGGATTGAAGGGCAGCACGTAGGCGAGCCGAGCTTCGGCGGACATGTCGACAGCGTCGAGCCCCTGGTCCGACTGCCCCTTTGCGCTGATGGTGAGGGGCAGCCAGTCGCCGGACAGCAGGTTGAACGCCGCGCCGGCCTCCAGCGTCAGACGGTTGAAGTTGGTTTCGGCCCGGGTGGCGACATCGCCCGACCACCTGGCCTGCGCGAGCCAGCGGCCGTGGGCCTGCTGCCGGTAGACGCCTCCGTCAAACGACAGGCTCAGGTCCTGGAACCCGCCGCCCGTGGACTCGTCGCGTGTGAAGGGGTTGGCGTTGAATCGCAGGAACGGCCGCTGTTCCAGGTACTGCCGCTCGACGTCGGAGGGGGCCGGGAGGGGCACGACGAGTTCGGGCGAATCCCGGATCACGGGGTTCCCGGCCGGGTCCCGCTTCGCTACCAGCGGCCCGTCGATGTCCTCGCACGCGCATCCGGTGAGGGTAAAGGCTCCGCGGGGGAGCGTGAGGCGCAGGAATTCGCCGCCCCAATCCATGTCCAGGGACGGCAGTTCGATCTCGACCCGGTCGCCCCAGCAGTCGGTCGGCGTGTCGCCGCATCCGCCGATGCGGATGGACGCGGGGGGATCCAGGGGATGGCAGACGGTGCCGCGGTCGATGACCCGGCAGCGTTCGACCCGCGCGCCCCCGGTCCCCGCGCCTGGGTCCACCGCGAACACCAGTTCCACCGTTGACTTGTCGTCAGGGAGAATCACGTCGGCCACGAGATCGGAGACCTCCGGTACGCCTGCGTAGAAGTAGAGGTCGACGATGAGGTCCTCCCGAAAACCGGCGCCGCCGGCGAGCTCGGTCTTGGCTCCGACTCCGGGCGCAGGTTCGGAGTAGAAGATGTCCTGGCCGCTTGCCGGCTGGGGACCTGCCGCCGCCAGCACCACGCCCAGGAGCAGCCCGGATATGCGGCCGGCGTGATGCCGGCACCAGCGCCGCCACGTCCAATCCTCGGTGCACAGCCGCTGCAGGTACACCCGGACGGTCTCGTATCCCTTCTCCCTGAGCGCGGCGACGTAGCGCGCCCGAAAGGTCATCAGGGTGTCGTTGTACGGGGGCGAGATCGGGCAGCTGTCCGCGGACGCCTCCACGAGCTCCACGCATGGACGATCGAGGAAGGGGTCGCTGTCGGGGTCGGAGATGTGGGCGTAGAGCCCGACGCGGTGGCAGGCGAGCAGGGTACATTCGCGCACGTCGGATTGGCGGCTCATTGGGTACGGTCCTCGGGAAAGTCGATCGCTCGGTGTAGGTGCTTGCGCAGATCCTCACCTATACTTCCGCCGGAATGGCCTGGTGGTCGCTCACGAACCGGAACCCCCAAACGGCTCCTGCGCCTACCTGATCGCCACGAAGCAGCTTCGACTGGTTTCGGCGGTCGCCGACGAAAGCTAGTACGTCAGGATCAGCAGACCATCAGCGGGTCCGCTCGAGGAGGCCCGGGATCGCCTGAACGACTACGCCCGGGCGGTCAACCCTGATGTTACGTCATGGTTGGGGGTGGGATAACGTTCTTTGACGGCCTTGGATCTGGCTGATCCTGGAGGTGGACCTCGTTGGTTCCACCGGAATGGTCCACTCCCCGCCGCGCAGCATTCACGTTCCGACGGATGTCGTCCACCTATTCCGAGCGATTCCATCCGCCGACCCCTGCATCAGCTCTCCAGCACGCGCTGAAGGAAATCCCGTTCGTCCGTGAGTTTCTCGATCCTGGTCTCCAGGTCCCGGATCTCTGCGTCGCGCTCCCTGGCGAACTCGCGGCCCGCGTCCGCGGAGAACACCTCCGGCAGTCCTTCGATCAGCTGCCGCTTCCAGCGGCTCACCTGGGTCGGATGGATTTCGTGCCGCGCGGCGATCGCCTGCACGCTGTCGCGCTTCCTTAGCGCCTCGAGCGCAACCCGCGCCTTGAACTCCGCCGTGAACCGCCGTCTCTCCCCGGCCATTCCCGTGCCTCCTGCTTCGTTCCAGATCCCCCTCGCACTGCACGGCCCTGCCCGCGACCCTCCCCCCCCGTCCCCCTCCTCACCCCACCCCCCACAAAGCAGGGCACCCCCCAATGCAACCACCCGTCCTGCTACCGGGACTGCCTCGAAGCATAGCCTCCGGGCCATGACCGACCTCTCCTCCATCCGGCAGGAGCTCGAGAAATCCTGCGGCGACGTCCTTGATCTCTTTGGGCGAGGCCGACGACGACCTCGACGAAGCCGCCGCGCGCCACACCGACAACAAGCTCCGGACCGCGCTTCCCCGCGCCGCGCTCAGTCTGCGCCTGCGCGAGACCTTCCGTCAGGCGCGCCTCTCGATCTTCAAGTGTTCGGGTTGGCGCATGAGGGGGTGAACAGCGCGGCCCTCACCCGAAAACGCTAGATTGAAACGTCGTTGACGGCCTTGGATCTGGATGACCCTGGAGGTGGACGATGAAATACCGGGTAGCCCTTGAAGAGAAGTGGCAGTCGAGAATGCCGCTAGCACGGTAATCCGCGAGATCGAGGTCGCCACATAGGCCGTGCCCAGGATACCGGTGTCAACCACCTCCGGGCCGTGTGAAAGCGGGGCAGGTCCAATCCCCACGTCGCCGACGAGAATGGAGACCACCATTCGGTCTGTGGTCGCTGGACATCCGCCTCACCGCATTAGCGCATCGCCCGCGAACGCGAGCGCTCCGGCATCCAGCGCCGTCCGTTGCCATCGGCCAGCGCCCGGGTGAAGTTGCGTCATGCGAAAGTTCAACACCGCGGGACCCGTTCGCGCCGCCAGGCACTACCTGATCCCTCCGCTCGAACGGCTGAACCTCGCCGAGGTGCTGACCCTGATCGCAGACGAGCGGTATTTCGTCCTGCACGCCCCGAGGCAGACCGGCAAGACATCGACCTTGGTGGCGCTGCGCGACCTGCTGAACGGCGGGTCGGCGGGCGAGTACCGCTGCGTCTACGTGAACCTGGAACCGGCGCAGACGGCCCGCGAGGACGTGGCGCGCGCGATGCGCAACATCCTCAATCGGATCGCCCGCCAGGCGCGGATGACGCTGGGGGACACGCGGGCGGGGGAGATCGCGGCGTCGCTTGATCCCGGCGCCGATCCCGACGGTGTGCTGGAGGAGTTCCTCACGCTCTGGTGCGAGGCCGACGCCCGGCCACTGGTCCTGCTATTCGACGAGATCGACGCGCTGGTGGGCGACTCGCTGATCGCGGTGCTGCGGCAGCTTCGCTCCGGCTATCTCGACCGCCCAGGCCGGTTTCCGCAGAGCGTGGTGCTGTGCGGGGTGCGCGACGTGCGCGACTACCGGATTCACTCCAGCCTGGAGAAGCAGATCATCGCGGGCGGCAGCGCGTTCAACATCAAGGCCAAGTCGCTGCGTCTCGGCGACTTCACCGAGACGGAGGTCCGGGCGCTGCTCGGGCAGCACACCGCCGAGACCGGGCAGGAGTTCGCGCCCGAAGCGCTCGCCGCGGTGTGGCGGCAGACCTGCGGCCAGCCGTGGCTGGTCAACGCGCTGGCCAGGGAGATGTGCTTCGAGCACGAGCAGATCCGCCGCCGCGACCGGCCGCTTGCGAAGCGTGACGTCTTCGAAGCCCGTGAAGCGCTGATCCTGCGGCGCGAGACCCACTTGGACCAGTTGGCCGACAAGCTCCGCGAGCCGCGCGTGCGACGGGTGATCGAGCCGCTCATGAGCGGGGGAGACGCCGAGTACTCGGACCGGGACCGGGACTACGTGCGGGATCTTGGGCTTGTGATGCCGGACCCGCCGCTACGGATCGCCAACCCGATCTACGCCGAGGTGCTGCCCCGGGAGCTGACCTGGGTGCTGCAGGACGAGATGCGACAGGAAACGGCCTGGTACGTCGACGAGCACGGGGGCCTCGACATGGACGCGCTGCTGACCGCCTTCCAGGAGTTCTTCCGCGAGAACGCGGAGCACTGGATCGAGCGGGCGCAGTACAGGGAGGCCGGGCCGCATCTGGTGTTGCAGGCGTTTCTTCACCGGGTGGTGAACGCCGCGGGCCGGATCGAGCGCGAGTACGCGCTGGGTAGCCGCCGGGTGGACCTGCTGGTCGTCTGGCCTCTGGACACAGGCAGGCCCGGAAGGTTCGTCGTGGAGTGCAAGCTGCTCCGAAGCGGCGGAGCCCGCACCCTCCTTAAGGGCCTCCAACAGACGGCGGGCTACATGGATCTGTGCGGGACCGAAGCAGGCCACCTGGTCGTCTTCGACGTGCGAGAGGGTCGAAGTTGGAAGGAGCGCATCTTCCGGGAGGAGCACACCCACGACGGCAAACGGATCACCGTCTGGGGGGCGTGACGGTTCCGGCCACTCACCACATCTCCATCTCCCCCGCATCCGCAGGGCCTCAAGCGCAACCAGTTTCCGTGTCCGACGTGATGATTCCGATACATGCCGTCCACCGATGCCGACGGATTCCGTCCGCCCATTGCGACGGATGTCGTCCACCCATTCCGAGCGATTCCGTCCACCGACGCTCCGGCCCGGCGCTCGGCATCCGCCTCTTCGGCGTGCTCGCACGCCCCGGCGATTCGGGTTTGAGCTTCCCTCGCGCACCGTTCCGCCCAAAGGCCCTCATACTGGCCCTTCCTTGATCCGGTCCCGGCACCCGGTGGAGACTCCGGGCATGGACGCGGCACACCTGCCCGATCCCCCGGATGAGCACCTCGCTTTGGAGGCACGCGAGCGCGATCCACTCGGCTCTGCAGCCCGTGCCCAGCCGATGGGATCGAGCGCCTGTTCCCGTCGACCGCAGGCGCATGAGTGTCCCGCTCGTGCGCGAGTTGAACTGCTGCTTCGGCGTCTCCATGCCCGAACGGTGAAGAGCCGTTCGCTAGGGAGTCAACCCGTAGGAAATCTCCTAAGTATCCGTGGTGTCCATAGTTGTCCGATGTTGTCCGGGTGCCGGAGAAGACCGCCGTCAGCGGCTTGTTGGACGCCCCCCGGCTCGCACTCCCCGGAGGCCCCGTCGAGATGACCGCGTGGGGGACCACCGCAAACGAGTCATTTCATGTGCCGCGCTCTTCGCAGCATGACTCTCGTGGGGCGGATTGCCCCCCCGGACTTCCGAAAAACCAACCATCAAAAGGGGATACCCCCCTTCCGGCTAGCTGTGAACCATAAGGGGCGTTGTTCACTGAAGCTCCGGTGAGCAGGCTGGCGCCCCTCATAGAACCCCAACCTTCCCGCTGCCGGGATAGCGAGCGCGGAGTCGCCCCCTAACCCTGCTGCCGGTGCGCTCAAGACTGAGTTTCTGCGCTCCCCCCGCGCATCGCTATCGCCTGATGACGCGCACGATGTTGCCGTTCTCGTCAGCGATGGCAAGGAGGCCCAGGTGAACGTCGTTGGTGAAGTCAGGGCGCTCCGCGTCCGCAGTCTCCCGAGCCGCCGTTGCTGCGGCCCCGCCATCCGCGGCCCCGTTGTACAGCCGGTAGGGATCCGCCTTGGCGATGTCCACTTCGTAGCCCAGGTCGGCGAAGGATTGGACGGTGATGGCGCTAAGGGTTGGTCCGCCACCAAACCCTCCCATCAACTCGTCCTGAAATACGCCCACTTGCAGTTCGGCATCCGATGGATACGAAGTCTTCCAGTGAGCGTCCGTAGCAAAGACATTCTCCACCGGAACCTTGGAACCGGTCACGTAGCTCGTGCCTCCTGCCGCGTCAAAGGCTTCAATGGCCAAAGGCCCGCTAAAATGGGTGTCCGCTCCCAATCCCTCGCGCCACGTCGGGTTCTTCAAGAATCCCTTGCGGTTCCAGATCGTGCCGAATCCCAATGTGTGCCCGAATTCATGAGATGCGATCTCGATTGCCTTGGCACGATTGTCCACTGGGTGGACGAACCTTGGATTGAGTCGCATGCCGCCAACATAGGGGAGATAAGAGTCGCGCAGGAGACAGGTACCCCCTCTGCCCGCTACGCCACCGTAAGGTTCCTCGATCCCAACGAACACCAGTAGGTCATCGACCACCCCGTAGAATCTGTAATCCCCCTCTTCAACGTTGCAGCGCGTTGAGGGCGGGCTGACACTGCCGGACACCGTGATGTCAGGCAGATCCCCGGTAATGACCTGCATCCAGCGTTGTGCCGCCTCTCGCACCAAGCGGTCCATGGGCTCGGAACGATGTCCTGCGAAGACGACGTCAATGTTGAAGACATCGGGATCCGGCGCCGGGAGCACGATGACCCGCACGGGCTGGGTGGCAAAGAAACCCTCCGGATCGCTCGCCGTCAGAAAAAGTGTAGATTCGCCCTCCTGGTGCCCGGTTAGCGTGAGTTGGTCTCCGTCGACACTCACGCCGAACGGGGAAGGCTCATCCTTGGCCGTGTAGATCAGCCGGTCACCGTCGGGATCCGAAAAGTGGGACGTGAGGTCCAGGGGCGCTGTTGGTCCACCGGCCTGTATGATATGCGACTGGATCCGACCCACCGGTACCGGGGCCCTGTTACGCGTGTCGGCGAACAGGACAAGGGGATCTCCGGTGCGGAACACGAAGCCCAGTGAACTTGGCAGCGTTGGGACCAGGCCAAGGTCGAGAAAGGTGGCGCGCGAGTCGCCTGTGGTTGGAAGTACGGCAACTCCTTCGCCCGTCGTTTCCCCGGGGGTGAGGGCAAGCACGGTATCCGATGCGGAGCCATTGCCAACCAACAGCGGCAGGACGACCGGAAGCGGTGCCCCCTCTGCGACGGTGACGGCAACGGTGGCCGGTCCTGCGGCCAGTCTGTCCGGCGTATCGATTCGCGCGAGTTGGAGTGTGAATTCGAACGGAGCACCGGGATTGTTTGCTAGGCTCAACTCCTCGAGCTTGCGTAGTCCCGCGAAGATGCCCTCTGGAAGCTCGGTAAGCTGATTCGATTCGAGACGAAGCGACTCGAGCTTGTTCAAGCCCGCGAAGAGGCCCTCTGGCAGCCGACGCAAGCTGTTCCGCCGTAGGTTGAGGTTACGAAGCTCGCCCAGGTCACGGAATGCTGCCTCGGGTAGTGCCGACAACGCATGGAAGGGGATGAAGAGGAGGCGGAGGTTGTGGAGACCAGCGAAGGCATCTTCGTGTACCGTCGTCAGCAAGATACCGGGGTCCAGATACCATCGACTTCCTGATAGATTGAGCCTCTCGAGGGCGGTCAGCCCAGCGAACATATTTGCGGAAAGGCTGGAGAAGCTGTTTTCGTGGAGATCCAACTTCTTTAGGGCTCCGAGCTCAGCGAATGTGCCGGGAGGAAGTTGGGTCAAGCTGTGATTACCTAACGAAAGCTCTACGAGATTGTGCAGTTCTGCGAAGATTCCGGTGGGGAGCTCGGTCAACCCCGTGTGACCAGCCTGCCTGTCGCGGTGATTGTCGATAGTGAGATCCTTCAACCCAGCCAGACCGCCGAAGTCGCCGGTTCTCAGGCTGGTGACGCTGATCCGGTTGCGGTAGCCGGCGATGTAGAGCGAGGAAATGTCCGTCAAGTGTTTGCTATCGATGGCGGCGCAGCCGGCCTGGCCGGCCGCGCTCAAGATCGCGTCGGCTACCTGCGGCGTCCGGTCGCAGACGCCTTCGTCGATCTCGACGATGGCGGATGAAGCACCGAGTTCATACACTTCCTCCGAAGCGAGCAGCTGCACGAGGAAAACCTCGCGTGGCGGTTCAATCTGATCGTCATCTCGTATGGCGACTTCGACCATCGCGCTCGGGGTGGTTGGACCGAACTGCAATGACCGACTCGATTGGCCTGCGTAGTCGTCCGCGTCCGCATCAGCCGTTGCGGGATCCTGGTCCGCGACCACCTCATAGCGCACCGACATCGGTGAAGACGGAGGCGGCGATACGGTAACTGCGAGCAGGACCGTCCCGCCCTCGGCGGCCGAGGCCTTGGTGTCAGAGAACGAAACTACCGGAAGCGGAGCCAGGGCTTCGGCGGATACCTCTCCCGTAACAGCGCCGACGGCCACCACTAGTGTCTGAGCCCCGGGTTGTTCTCCGAGCGTCCAGATCGTGCTCGCTCGGCCTACGCTGTCGCTTACAGTGGACGCCGGGTCTACCGATCCATGGCCGTCTGCAGGTTGGAAGGCCACATCGGCACCGGCGACGGGTGAGCCTCCCCTATCCTCGACCACCACCGTGACGGCCTCGCGCAGCGTGTTCCCGGCTCGGGCGGTTTGGCCTGCTCCCGCGACCACCTGTAGTTCTGCTGGTGCTTGTCGTACGGTAATGGCAACCGTTCCAGATAAGCCGCCGGCCGAGGCCGTGACTTCTGCTGTTCCGTTGTCTACCGCTGTCACGAGCCCGTTGGCGTTGACCACTACCGCCGATGCATTGTTCGAACTCCAGTCGAATGTGGTGCCCGCAATGGAGTTTCCGTTGCGGTCTTCGGCTCGGGCCGTCAGCCGAAGCGTGTCGCCCAGGGCGTCCAGGGTGACGCTGTCGGGCTCGACCGAGATCTGAGCGGCAACCTGAGCCACGATGACCGTGGCGGTTCCGGAAACGCCGGCACTCGTCGCGGACACCACCGTCGTTCCGTTGGCCTTCGCGGTAACGAGCCCGTTGGCGTTGACCGCTACCGCCGATGCATTGCTCGAACTCCAGTCGAATGTGGTGCCCGCAATGGGGTTCCCGTTGCGGTCTTCCGCTCGGGCCGTCAGCCGAAGCGTGTCGCCCAGGGCGTCCAGGGTGACGCTGTCGGGCTCGACCGAGATCTGAGCGGCAACCTGAGCCACGATGACCGTGGCGGTTCCGGAAACGCCGGCACTCGTCGCGGACACCACCGTCGTTCCGTTGGCGACTGCACTAACGAGCCCGCCTGCATCCACGACCGCCACCGTGGGATCAGCGGTGGTCCATTGGACGGCAGCATCCGGTATCGCCTGCCCGGCGTCGTCGAGTAGCGAGGCGGAATACCGCACCGTGTCACCCAATGCCACCAGCGTCGCCGAAGCAGGGTATACGTTCAGCGTAGCGGGGATGGGGGGCTCCACCGAACCGTCCCCACATGCGGCGGCCAACCCCGAGGCGACGAGTGCGCACCAAGCGCGGACGGTCATGTTATCGCTTGAAGGTGTGCACGACGTGAAGACCCCTTGTTGGCCGACTTCGTGGGGTAGAGCCGGCATCCCGCAACCGCCTTCCTGTGCCCAATTTGGTACCCCATGGAATCACCTTGCTCGTGTCCCTTGTAACGGTGTCGCCGAGTGCGGACGGAGGCGCACCCGACAGGCTCCTCCACCGCACCATCTCGCGTCCATCCCTGGGACCTGGTCCAACCGGTGCCCTCCGCCCGCTGATGCCCCACCCGTCCTGATCCAGTTGCCCCAGCGCAGCTCGACAGAGGAGCTTGTCCGACAGTTCATTCGACAACGGATCTATCCTTTTTCCTGGGTTCACCATGACGTACACATGCGCGGGTCGCGGCCATCCATTCGCCCGAAGCCCATCAGCAGCACGATGGTCAAGACGCGGCTGACGCCTTGTTGGTCCGGGTCCGACCGCCAAGATACAGCGGTTGACCCAAGAGCGTTAGATGCAGATTGACATGTCAATACATACAGATGAGCCCCAACGGTGCGGCGGAATCTGGAGGCTCCCGAGGCCCGCGGGAGGTCAGCCGGCCGCCTCCGGGGCAGAGGTGCCCGGGCGAGAACAGCGTTGGCGGGCAGCGCACCAGCCGGTATCGGCTGCCATCAGTTGTCCGCCGGGAGCGGCCCCTGCTCTCCCCGCTCGCTCCACGCGTCCCCCGGCACGGCGGAATCGGCGCCGGGCTTCCGGGACGGCCGGGGCGATCTCGTCGATCCCATCGGGTATGAGCGTCCTCGTCGTCGGGTCGTGTCTTCCCCTCCCTGCGTTCCTAGTGCATCAAGCGCTGGCACGATGCGGCGACGCTCCCCAACCATGGGCGCTGCTGCCTATTCCTCTCCATGTGGAGCGCAAGATCATTAGGCCCGCTTGGTCGAGCCGATGCCAACAGGATTCCCGCCCATTGATGGCGGTTTTCCCGCTATTCCGGTGCGGCAGGGCCCGGCTTGGCCCTACGGCAAGAAGCGCAGATCGTGCAGTCCTGGTTGACTTTACGTGACTCCTTGCCGTGATTCCCGTCCCGTTGACTCTGCCGTTACGTCATGGTTTGGGGTGGGATGGCCTTGCCCTAGTTATCAGAGATGTCGAGCGCTTCCTCGGTGCGCCGGTCGCTCGGCTAGCGACGATCGTCTCTCGGCAGCGGCGCGCCGCGAGGGCTTCAGGGTTTCGTGAACCGACCGAGACCGGCCAACGACACTGACATCCCCCCATGCCCACCGACCTGATCGAGCGCGGCCTCGAGCGCCTCATCTGCGAGGCCCTGACCGGCGATCCCTGCGATGCCCGGTCCTTGTAGGCGACTGTGAGGTACAGGGTCGGCTGGCTCCCGGCCATTAGCGAGGTCGGGAGCCAGCCCGGCGGACGCCCTCGAAGCGCCCGCCGAAGACACCGGGCGGACGGTCCTTGAAGGCCTGGTCCGGGTGCCCGGGACCGGCCGCGCCCGGTTCATCGAGGCGAAGGGCCGAGCCGGGAACCCCTGTCAGTGGCCTGCGCCCTCCCCGGTGTCGGCGGATTCCCCCGTCCTGTGCCTCACGTAGCTCTCCAGTACGCGGTTCATTCGCGTCTGGTAGCCCTTCCCCGGAGCCTTGAAATAGGCCAGCACGGAGCGTTTGACGCGCATGGTGATCTGGTCGGTGCGATCAGGCTCGACGAGTTCCGCCCGCTCCCAGAATTCCTCGTCCAGTTCCGGTATGTCGCTGAAATCGATGCTCTCGTCCTTCTCTGACGCGATCTGCGCGGGCGTGAGGGGCCTATCGTAGCGTCCGCTCATGGTAGACTTTCCTTTCCTTGCGTGATGCCGGGCGGGCGGAGATCAGACGGATGCGCCCACGGCGCTCAGTGTGGGCAACCACGATCAGCGCTCCGGGCTCCACCCGGCCAATGCTGATGTGGCGGTCCTCGCCGTAGTCCCGGCGACGGTCGGGCGACGTTGCCACGGTCCCCTCGAAGATGCGCCTGGCGGTGTCGAACCCGATGCCGTGCTTGCGGATGTTCGTCGATTGTACATATAGATTGTAGTTACAGCAACGGGAGTCGAGCTTGCCGGCATCGACGGCCTTCCCTCCACGATGACGGGTGCCGACTTCCGAAACGGGCGCGAATGGGAAACCAGGGTCCCGTCGTCCGGCCCTGTCGGCTTCGTGGCGAGGCTCCGCCGGCCCTCGAGCTGGCGGGGGGCATTCAGGGGTTGTAGCCGTGGCGCGCGGGTCGCCTTCCTGAGAGGTTGCGGGATGCCTTCCTGCGTCGAGCGCGACATGTTGCATGCAGGGCCGACGGGCCACCCGCAACTTTCGTGATTCAGGAGCCTCGAGGAGCGGTGACCGGATATCTGATCGTGGCGCTCGCGGTGCTCGTGGCCGTGGCCGGTTGGAGGGTCCGGCACCGGCTGCGTCACCAGACCCGGAGCGGGGTGACGGATGAGATCGTCCATCAAATCGAGACGCTCGGCCGCGTAGACGCGGAAGATGTCGAGCCGGTGGACATGGAGCGAATGCGGGCCGAAGAGGACGAGTTCTGGGCCCAAACCTGGGACGAACCTGAAGAGGACTGGTAGGACAGGACCAGCAGCGCCCGCGCGGATGATCTACCGCGTCGAATGGATCGATCCCGCCGCCGGACGTGTGACTGAACTACCACCACGATCGGCCGGCCTTCCGGCAGCGGGCTCGCGAAATGCCGAACCCGCGACCCCCCACCCCGGGAGACCCCCAGTGCGACAGACCTCTCCATTCTCAGAAGGAATCGAACGTGCGGTGATCGCGGTCATTTGCCTGGATCTGGTGCTCCAGACCGCGGAGACGGTGGACGCGTTGGCCGGTGCGGCGATGTTCTTCTTTTGGGCCGGTGTGAGCGTCTGGTTGCTCTACACGGTCGAGTGGTGCGTTCGCATCCGGCGGACGGAGGACTGGAAGAAGTACGCGTTCAGCTTCATGGGGGTCGTGGACTTCCTGGCCGTCCTGCCGCTGTGGGTGTTCACGGGGTTCGATCTGAAGGCGCTTCGTGCCTTTCGCCTGTTTCGCCTGTTTCGCCTCTTTGTCTCGACGGCGAAGCTGGCCACCCGCACCAACGCCGTGATCAAGCTCGCGAGGGCGTTCCGGTTCGCCATGGACGAGGCCGGTGTGCTGTTCGTGGGCACGTGCATCGTCGTGTTCACGGCCGGGTGCGGCATGTACCACCTCGAGCACGAGGTGCAGCCGGAGGTCTTCAGCTCGGTGTACGATGGCCTGTGGTGGGCGGTGGTCACGCTGACGACGGTGGGGTACGGCGACATCCAGCCCGTGACGGCCGGCGGGAGGATCCTGGCCACGGTGGCGATGTTCGCCGGGATCGGGGTCATCGGGTCGGCGTGCGGGATCATGGCGGATGCGCTGCGGGAGGCGGGGGACGGGGAGCGGGCGGTGTAGGCGGCGAGTTCGGCCCCTCACCCAAACATCGCCCGGAGCGTCTTGTTGACGTCTTTGACGCTGAACGCCTCCGGGTCGAAATCCGGGTCCATCCACTCCGCGATCTCGTCGTGCTCCTCGTGGTCAGGGTCCGCGAGGATGGCCAGCGTCTCGTAGAAGCGCCAGATCCCTCCGCAGTCCTCGGGTGGACAGTGGCGCTTCCCGGAGATGCACACCGGCAACCGCACCGCGGGGTCGCGAGGCAGGATCTTCTGCAGCGTGATCCGGTGGTACCAGCTGTCGCCGAAGTCGTACTGGTACTCGATCCAGTCCTTCTCCCGGGTCAGGAGCTGGTCGATCCGGTACTTCCGCTCGTCGAGGAAGCGGGGCCTTCCGTACGGGCTCATGTCATCCATCCAGGGGTTGGGAAGCATGAACCGCCGCTGGCCCTTGGTGAACATGTGGAGATGACTGTCGTACCAGCCCATGACGGCTTGCAGGACATCGTGCAGGCGGGAGAGCCTCATCGACGGCGAGACCTGAAAGCGGCGCCAGATCGGGGGCCTGGTCCCCTTGAGGGCGACGCGGAGTTGGTAGGTGTAGCCGGGGGGCTTCGAGTGTCGCGGCGACATGGGCTGGTTCCTGTTCGAGGCGACAGGAACGCTATCGCGCGACACCGCTCCCGACAAGCAATGCGGCGGCGGTTTGCGGCGATTCCGTCGCGCACGGTGACGAACGCTGGAGAAGTTGGCCGCGGTGGTGGAACCCGTGACCGTGCAACGGACGGCGACGCAGGCATGGGCGAGACGCGGAGCCACAGGCTTGACGGGCAACATCCACATGGCCATTGTGGCCAGATGAAACGGGCTAGTGTCAGCGAGGCGAAGAACGGACTCAGTGGATTACTGAGCGAGGTTCGGCGCGGGGAGGCGGTGTTGATTACGCACCGCGGACGGCCCGTCGCGCGGATCGAACCCTGCCATGTTGACGGCCCCGACGACGAGCACGCGATGGCCGAGCTCCTGCTGCGGGGCGTTGCGGTCCCACCTCGCGCGCCGCTTGATGTCGAGCGCTTCCTCGGTGCGCCGGTCGCTCGGCTGACCGAGGGCGCCAGGGCCAGCGAGATCATCGTGGCCGAGCGCGAAGCGCGCGGTTGAAGTACTGGGATTCCTCGGCCCTGGTGGCACTCGTCGTGGACGAGCCGCAAAGCGCGGAGCGCCGTGCGACGATCCGTCGGGATCCGGTGATCGTGACGTGGTGGGGAAGCCGGATCGAGTGCGCATCGGCTCTGAACCGCCTGGAGCGCGAGCACCGCTTCGAGGGGGACGGCCTTGACCGGTCGATGGACCAGCTTGGGCTGTTGTCCGCGAGCTGGCTGGAGATCGAACCGCTGGAGCAGGTTCGCAAGCGTGCGATCAGGCTGCTTCGGGTTCATCCCCTGCGTGCAGCCGACGCGTTGCAACTGGCGGCGGCGCTGACGGCCGCGGACGAAGACCCGGAGCGGCTGGATCTGGTCAGCAGCTACGATCGTCTCTCGGCAGCGGCGCGCCGCGAGGGTTTCAGGGTTCTGTGAACCGACCGCGACCGGCCAACGACACTCACATCCCCCCATGCCCACCGACCTGGGGGGCGTGGTGTTCGCGTTGGCGTATGAGGGGGTGAACAGCGCGGCCCACGCCCGAGAACGCTAGATTGAAACGTTCGTTGACGGCCTCGGATCCGGATGACCCCGGATGCCGCTGGCATGGTAATCCGTGAGATCGAGGTCGCCGCCTGACGGGACCTCGACCAGAACGGCGCGCCGAGCGAGACGGCCGCGGCGGTGAACAGCCAGCCGGCGATGTGTGCGATCCATCCCACTGCTCCCCAGTCAGGCACGTCGTCATCTTGCGCGAAGGGGTCCTCGCCATGCGACAGCACGTCCAGGAGCGCTGACGCGAAGGTGCGCGACTCGATGTAGGACGGGAGCTTCTTCTGGCTTGCCAGCGTGCTGACCAGAGGGTGACCGTACAGTCGAGAAGCCTGCTTCTCTCCGATCAGGGTCTGGATTCCCTTCCGGAGGTTCCTTGCCTGCAACGCGAATACACTTGCGTCGTGAGCCCCAATCCCCGCACCCTCCCCACCGTTCATCTCCTCGCGTCACTCCTCTCAGAGCAAGGCGCCGCCCGGTGCAACCAACCGTCCCGCGAGCCGGATTGCCCTCGAAGCGCAGGCTCCGGCACATGACCGACCTCGCCTCCATCGGGCAGGAACTCGCAAAATCCCGCCGCGACGTCCTCGATCTCTCGCTGAGGAACCCGCTGCTCAACTTCCGCCCGTCGAAACGGCGCGGGATCGAGGTCGTGGATGAGCGGTCGCGCGAGTTGTTCAGGATCCTCGTGGGGGGCGGTCCCGCGCCCGACGGGTCCTCGTCCCGAAGCCCGCGGATCATGTACTTCCTCCCTTCCTCCGTGGAGACGGCGCCCCCGGCGACCGGCGATCCGGCCACGGACGACCTCGACGACATCCCCTCCGAGCTCCTCGCCATGCTGGGCGAAGCGGACGACGACCCCGACGAAGCCGCCGCGCGCCACATCGACAACAAGCTCCAGACCGCGCTTGCGCGAGCCTCACTCAATCTGCGCCTGCGGAATACCTTCCGGCAGGCACGCCTCTCGATTGAGGAACAGGGGGTCAACATCCTCTATCTCGCTCTTGGGATGCTCAGGTGGTACGAGTCCGAGAGCAGCAGCACCGAGCGCCGCGCACCGCTGATCCTGATCCCGGTTCAGCTCGCCAGGTCCGGCGTGCGAGAGAGGTTCAAGCTGAAATGGACCGGGGACGATATCGAGGCGAATCTCTCGCTCGAAGCAAAGCTGAAGCAGGACTTCGGCGTCCGCCTGCCGGAGATGCCGGCCGAGGAAGATCTCGACGTGGAAGACTATCTGTCCCGGGTCGAGAAGGCGGTCGCGCGAAGGGAGCGCTGGGCGGTCGAGCACGACGAGGTCCACCTGAACTTCTTCTCCTTCAGCAAGCTGCTCATCTACAAGGACCTGGATGCGGAGACCTGGCCGGAAGGAAGCCAGCCCGCCGACCACCCGCTGGTGCAGCAGCTCTTCGGCGGCGACGGATTCGCTCACGGGCCGCCCGACATCGGCGAGGACGAGCACATCGACGATGCCGAGGGGGTGGCGGGTCTCCATCCGGTGATGGACGCGGACAGCTCGCAGACGCTCGCGGTCCTGGACGCGATCAAAGGCCGCAACCTGGTGATCCAGGGGCCTCCGGGCACCGGGAAGTCGCAGACCATCACCAACCTGATCGGCGAGGCGCTGGCCTGCGGCCGGACGGTCCTGTTCGTGGCGGAGAAGATGGCCGCCCTTGAAGTCGTGAAGCGGCGCCTGGACACGATCCACCTCGGCGACGCCTGCCTGGAGCTGCACAGTCACAAGACCAACAAGCGCGTCGTGCTGGACGAGTTGAAGCGCACGCTGGCGATGGGCCGGCCGAAGGTCGAGCGCGGGGCCGAGGACGGGGTGCTCCTCGAGGAAGCCCGACGTCGCCTGAACGGCTACGCCCGGGCGGTCAACTCGCCGGTCGGACAGAGCGGACTGACCCCTCACGACCTGGTCGGCCGTCTGGCGAAGCTGAAGGAGGATGGACTGACTGTCGACGGACCGGGGCTTCCGATCCGGGACTCGGTGTCGTGGAGCGAAGAGGAGTTCATTCGCCGGCGTGAGGTGGTCCGCGAGCTCCAGGAGTTGGTGCGGGCGATCGGAATTCCCTGCAAGCATGTGTGGTGGCCGTGCGGTCGGCTTCACTTCGTCCCAACCGACGAGCATTCCCTGCGACACGTCCTGGAAGGGGCATCGGGTGCATTGCGCCGACTGGGACGGGAGACGGAGGGTCTGATACAGCGGCTCGGCCGCGACAGGGTGTTCGGGGAGTTGAAGCCCGAAGATCCGGAGAGGATGATCCGCACCGCGCGCAGAGCCTTGGAAGCTCCGGTGCTCGGGGACGCCGATCATCGCAGTCCGCGTTGGGTCGCCGATTCCGCTCGAATCGAGGAGGTGGCCGAGGCCGCCCGCTCCTACGCCGAGATCCGCTCACGGCACGGTGCCATCCTGATCCCCGAGGCCTGGGATGAGAATGTGCTGGCGGAGCGTCAGGCTCTGCGCGCCTGCGGTGACAAGTGGTGGCGCTTCCTGTCCGGGCCGTTTCGCGCGGCTCGCAGGAGGCTCGAGGGACTCTGCCGCGGGGAGACGCCCGGCACCGTCAGGGAGCAGGTCGAATTGGTGGATGCCATCCTGGAGGTGAGGCGTCTGCGGCGGGAAATCGAGGAATCGAAGGACTTGATCGGCCGGTTGTTTCCGGGGTTGAGCCTGGGCGATCGCGTGGAGAAGTACCGCGCCTTTGCGGAAGCCGCGGCGTGGCTCGTGCAACTTCATCGCGACGAGGCTGCGGGGCTCCTGGGAGACGAGGTGCACGACCTGTTGGACCGCCTGTCCGGGCGCTCAGGCAGTCCTCCCTCCGGGCATTCGTCGGACCCGTCCTCCCCTGATCCCTCCGACCATTCGTCGGACCCGCCCTCCCCTGATCCCTCCGACCCCGCCGAACTGCGTGCCGCCGCCGACGCCTGCGAACGCGCGATGGAGGCGCTAGCGGAGGCGTTAGACGCACTGGCCGGCGCAGTGGAGCTGCGGACGGATCGCCTGGAGCCCGGAGAGTCGCTGGAGGAACGCGCCTATGGCGGTCTGGATGCCTGGCTTCGGGCAGCCCTCGACCGGGTTTCCTCCATGCACGACGTGGTACGCTTCAACCAGCTGGAGAAGCACGCCGCCGAAATGGCCATCCCGGAAGTAGCCCAAGCGGCGGCATCACGCCCGGACGCGGCACGCCAGCTCACCGGCCTCTTCGAACACTCCTGCTACGCCGCCTGGCTGGATTCGGCCTTCCGCGAACAGGAGGCGCTGGCCCAATTCGACGGGGCGACCCATGGTGGCATCATCGACCGGTTCCGCGAACTGGACATGGCGCAGTTCCACCAAAACCGGGCGCTGATCGCCGAGCGGCACTGGCAGCAGCTTCCGCGCCACCACGGCGGCGGCCAACTGGGCGTCCTCAAACGGGAGTTCCAGAAGAAGACCCGCCACCTGCCCGTCCGTCGACTCATGCAGGAGGCGGGCAGGGCGATCCAGAGCATCAAGCCGGTCCTCATGATGAGCCCGCTCTCGATCGCCAAGTACATTCCACCGGGATCGGTCGACTTCGACCTGGTGGTGTTCGACGAGGCGAGCCAGGTCCGTCCGGTGGAGGCCCTTGGGGCCATCATCCGGGGCAGGCAGGCGGTCGTGGTGGGGGACAGCAAGCAGCTGCCGCCGACCAGCTTCTTCGACCGGATGGCCGACGGCGGGGAAGAGGAAGCGAGCCGGACCGCCGACCTGGAGAGCATTCTGGGCATGTTCTGCGCCCAGGGGGCCCGCGAGAGAATGCTGCGCTGGCACTACCGCAGCCGCCACGAGTCATTGATCATGGTGTCGAACCACGAGTTCTACGACAATCGCCTGGTGGTTTTCCCGAGTCCCGATGCCGGCAAGGTCGATGCCGGCCTCGTCTTCCGCCACAATCCCGACGCCAGCTACCAGCGAAGGGGCATCAACACCGCCGAGGCGAAGACGGTCGCGCTGGCCGTGATGAAGCACGCCCGCGAGGTCCCTGAACTCACCTTGGGCGTCGCGGCCTTCAGCAATGTTCAGGCGCGCCGCATCGAAGACGAGGTCGACATCCTGCGCCGCCGCGATCCGTCGTGCGAGGAGTTCTTCGCCGGGCATCCCGAAGAGCCCTTCTTCGTCAAGAACCTGGAGAACGTACAGGGAGACGAGCGGGACGTGATCCTGATCAGCATCGGCTACGGTAAGATCGACGGCGCCTATCTGCCGATGAACTTCGGACCGCTCAATCGGGACGGCGGCGAGCGGCGTCTGAATGTCCTCATCACCCGGGCCCGTCGGCGTTGCATCGTGTACTGCAACTTCGTCGGGGCGGATCTGGACCTGAAGCGCTCCGGGGCCAGGGGCGTCCAGGCGCTCAAGACCTTCCTGGAGTACGCGCAACACGGGGTGATCGACGTTCCCATGGCCAGCGGCAGGGAGGCCGATTCTCCGTTCGAGGAAGCGGTCGCCGCCAGGCTGCGGGCCCTGGGACACGATGTCGACCATCAAGTAGGATCTGCCGGATTCTTCATCGACCTGGCGGTGGTGGATCCTGAGCGGCCCGGACGATATCTCCTGGGCATCGAATGCGACGGAGCCGCCTACCACAGCTCCCGTTCCGCCCGGGACCGGGACCGCCTGAGGCAACAGGTGCTGGAGGGACTGGGGTGGAAGATCCACCGCATCTGGAGCACCGACTGGTTCCAGAATCCGCAACGGGAACTCGAACGGGTGGGAATGGCGGTCCGCTCCGCGAAGATGAGAAGTACACCACCCGCCGCATCGAAGCCCTCACCCCCGAAGCCCCTCGAGAGAGCGCCCGAGCCCGAACCGGAGATTCCCGCTCCCACCGCTCCCTACAAGATGGCCCGGCTCAGCATCGGGTTCCTCCGGACGCCTCTCCACGAAACCCCTGCCGGCCGGCTGGCGACGTGGATCGCCCAGGTGGTTGCGGTGGAGAGCCCGGTTCACTTCGAAGAGGTGATCCTCCGGATCCGCAAGGCTGCGGGGGTGGGCCGCGCCGGGTCCCGCATCCGCGCACAGATGCGATTGGGTGCAGTGGTGGGCGCGAGGCGGAAACTCTACAGGATCGACGAGCGCGACTTCCTCTGGCGGCCTGAGCAGGAAGCCGCTGAAGTACGCCGCCGGGATGGTGACATCCCCTCGTCGCTGCGCAATCCATTGCGCAGCGCATCCGAGGAAATCGAGACCGCCCTGGTCCACGCCGTTCGGGTGAGCTACGGCATCAATCCTGCCGACGCGGCAGGCGAGGCGATCCGCCTCTTCGGCTTCAAGAGATCCGGGACAAAGATCGCCAAACGGTTCCGGCAGGTTTTGGAAGAGCTTGTCGCGCAGGGCACAATCCTGCGCGAAGGATCGCTGTTGCGGGTTCCGGATGACGCCAAGAGCGAATGAGTCTCACTGGTGCGGTTGCCCGGCTAGCCTGACGTAACGTGAGGGGTCAAGGGGACGCGAATCACGGAAAGAAGCCACGTAAGTTCAACCAGGACTAGTCGGAAGAATTGCAACCGTCGGTGACCCAATAGGTTAGCCTGCCTCACGGCGATTGCTGTATCACTTCAGGTACCCAATTCTGTGCTGGAATCCATGCGACCGCATCGGAGGTTGTTGGACGGTTTTCGTGCGATTCGAGAATCGGCTGCGGATTGTGATCGTTCCGGAATCGCCTTGACGACGCATCCTGACCGGGCGTCCGCCCGTCGCTTCCGCTGACGGAGCCGATCACCGGCTGGGGCCATGATCGGGCCCTGGCCCACGCGGCTGCGTCAGATCCAGCGGCCGCGCGACCTCGCGGCGAGCGTGCCGAAGTAGTCGGTCCCAGCTTGTCACTTGCCCGTCGAGCCGCTCGACTTGCTCCCGCAAGGTTTCGCTCTGAACTGTCTGCTGCTCGACCTGCCGCCGCAAGATATCCATCCCGTCAATCGACGATTTCGGCTTCCCCGAATCTCAATCTCAACCACCCAATGGCTTCCAGCTTGTTGAAACAATCGACCGCAGCGCTCAGACGCATTTCGGTGGCTGGCCATAGCCCCTCCTGCGTGATGACAAAAGTCGGACGGCCTTTTTCGTCCTTGGTCGCGAGGAGCGAGTCCGTGTGGTACCAATCGAGGGCATCGAGGATTTGCTTGCGATTGGCATACGGAAGTTTCGTCGTCCTATGGTCTAATGCGACGGCGAGTTGCTTGATCATCAGATTGTACTGCGCACACCGGAGCACACTTGCAGACATCACGGAGTTCATGCCCTCATGGAATACATCTTTGGATTCCATGACCCGGTGTCGCCCTTCTCTCAATACCTCTCGTACTTGTAGGACATCACGACGTTGCAGCCATTTCCCGTGAATCCACTTTGCAACGCCCAAGATGGTGGTTGCCACAATGGCGGCGACAACACCCGCCAGGACGCTGCCCGCTGCTTCTTCGATTGATTGAGCGATCATGTTCTGTTCTCACACGTGTTCGGTTGCGTGCTTGTACGACCGCGAAAGGGGAGCGAAGACGCGTAGGGAACGTAGCGCGTGACCCGCGCGAGCGATCCCGGCAGCCTGAGGCGGATCACGTGCGTACGCGCTGGCATGGGCGGTCGCCATGCCGCACCAACCGGAACGATCGGTCAAGCTCCTCGCCAGCTAACCGGTGCCCCGCTGGGATACCTCAGCGACTCGGACCACGATCGGGCCCTGGCCCACGCGGCCGCGTCAGATCCAGCGGCCGCGCGACCTCGCGGCGAGCGTCCCGAAGTAGTCGGTCCAGCTTGTCACTTGCCCGTCGAGCCGCTCGACTTGCTCCCGCAAGGTTTTGCTCTGAACTGTCTGCTGCTCGATCTGCCGCCGCAAGGTCTCGACCTGCCGCTGCAAGGCTTCGACCTGCTCTGAGTGCCGCCGCTGTTCCATCTCGTACTGCGCGGACAACCTCTCCAAGGCGGCCGTCAGTCGCCGTTCCAAGTCGGTCATACAGTTCCCTCACTCTCTCGACAGCTTCACGCAGGGCCGCCCCTCCACGGTGAAGGAAGGATGGACCATCGTTCCGGCCGGCAGCGTCACGTATCGCTCTCCGTTGACCTCCCGCAGCGTCACGCCCCAGGTCGTCTCCTCGATCTCGGCCAGCATCTCTCTCGCGTCCTCGATCCGCAGGTTCGCCGCCCCCAGCGTCTCGATCCGGCGCTGGATGCTCACCGACAACCAATGCATCGTCGCCCAACTCCCGGCGCTGAAACCGAGAAAATGGCTCAGGCCTACCAGAAGGGGCCGGAGCCACGCCCTCAGCAACAGCGCGCGCATCCGCGCAGTCGCCGCCTCCGTATCGGCTTCGATGGAACGCAGCGCGCCGCTCGCGACGGCGCTCAAGCTCTCGCCAAGCCGCTCCAGCTCTCGCGCGGCTGCCTCCTCGATCTGTTGCCGGTCGGTCTCTAGCCGACATCGCAGCCGCGAGGTCAAGTCGTTCGGGGTGGAAGTCGTGCTCATACAGCTCTCCCTTCAGCCGCCACCGCTTTCCGGTGTCGGGATCGCGGGCGGTCAGATAGTCCTTGGCCCTGGCGCGGCACGTCGAGGCCGACTTCCTCCAGGGCGGAGACCACGTCGGTGCGGCCCTTTATGGCGCCGTGCTCGACGCGCTGCACCAGATAGTCGCGGATCAGTTTGCGCGGGTCGGCTTCCTGTTCGAGCCCGGCCCGCAGCTTCGATGCCTCGATGTAGGCCCGGTGGCCCGGCTGCTGCGCCCTGGCCCGCGCCGGGTCGTCCGGACGGCTCCAGCCTTGCTCATGGCTAAAAGCGTCGCGCAGCGGGTCGAAGGTCCGCTGCCAGCCGGGCGGCGCGATGTTCAGGCTCCGGCCCGTCTGGAGGTCGCACTGGGCGGCAAGGATGTGCGCGTGGACGCCGCCGCCGCGCTCGCGGTGCAGAACCGCCGTCCACGCGTAGCGGTCCGGCTCCAGTCCGGCCCACGCCGTCCTCTCGAACTCGTCGAGGACGGCTTCGATCTGCTCGCCGGTCGGCCGGTCCTCGGGTGCCCACGCGATCACGACCGACGTGTACTTGCGCTCGAACTCCAGCGAGTCGGCCACGGCGGCCGTCTTGTGCGTATTGGCCCAGCGGGCAAGCTGGTTCAGGTTGTTGCCGACGCGCGCGATCTGGCGGGTGCGCTCGCGCTCGGCGGCGCGGGCGGACGCGGTCCACGTCCGCGTCCGCGCCATCGCCTCCCGCAGCAGCGCGGAGGGGGAGACACCCGCCGCCGCCGCCTTCGCCCGCCAGGCGGCACGCTCCGAGGGCGTGACCCGGGCGGCGACCCCGCGCGTCCGCTGCTCCAACAGCGGCGCGACAGGCAGGGGGTTCGAAGGGGGGCGCGGCCCCCCTTGCCAGGCCGCAGTGTTCAACACTGCGTGGGCTGGCTCACGGTCTCACGGTCCGGTCGGCGCCAACCGTGCGGCGCTGATCGCCCTGGCCGCAGAAGCGAAAGGTGCGAGCGCGGCAGCGTATGGCCTTTTGCTACCACGCCTTCCCCCCAATGTGGGAGGCCCGGAGTGTACTTCAACCGAGTGCCCAGCGTTAGGTTCATGGTTTCGAGGGTCTCCAGACGCTGACCGGCAAGATCAGGAGGATCGATGGCAACGGGGGCAACGGGAACGGATTCCGTCGCGCGTAGCCCGCTCAATCGACGAGAAACTATCCTCGAAACCCCCGTTTTCCTTTCGGATCTGGGAATCCGGTTCTACGATAAACTTCAGAGGGCAAGCTGATCGAACTGCTTGCCACGTCCAAAGCTTCCAGGGGATCATGCGATGAGCAGAGCGCTCATGACCATCTTACTGTTGGTCGTTCCTACTGCCGCCTTCGCCCAAGGCACGATTGAAGGAAATGTTCGCGATGTCGAAAGCGGACAGGGACTCGTCAACGCCCGGGTCGATATTCCCGCGCTGGGATTGGTGGACTACACGGCGGCAACCGGCGCCTTCTCGATTTCCGGCGTTGCCGCGGGCACACACACGCTGGAGATCCGCCTCCTCGGCTTCGGTCTTCACACCCAGGAGGTGACGGTTGCAGCGGGCCAGACCCTCAATCTGGACATCCAGCTCGGGGTGGCGGTCCTCACGCTCGACGAGTTGATTGTGGTGGGAAGCCGCACCCGCCCCCGCACCGTGACCGAGTCGATGGTCCCGGTGGACGTGATCCCGGTTTCGGACATCGCCAGGCAGGGGACCGTCAACCTGCAGGATCAACTCCGGACGGTTGTCCCGTCCTTCAACGTCAACGCCCAGCCGATCAGCGATGCTTCGACGGTCGTCCGGCCGGCGATGCTGCGCAACCTGGCTCCCGACCACACGCTGGTTCTGATCAACGGCAAGCGCCGCCACCGCTCGTCGATCATCGACTGGCACGGCGGCAACGGGGTGGCGTTCGGCTCGCAGGGATCCGACATCTCGGCCATCCCGGCCATCGCGCTGCGGCAGGTCGAAGTGCTGCGGGACGGGGCGGCCGCGCAGTACGGCTCGGACGCGATCGCCGGCGTGCTGAACTTCCAGCTCAAGGATGCGGCCTCCGGCGGCGCTTTCGAGTACGGGACCGGTAGGTACGGCGACGGCGACGGCGAGGCAATGAATGTGGCCGCCAACGTCGGTCTGCCGCTCGGTGCCGGCGGCTTCGCCAACCTCAGCCTGGAGTACGGCGGAGCGAACCCCACCAACCGGAGTGCGCCACGCAGCGACGCGATCGCCCTCATCGCCGCCGGCAACACTGACGTGTGGTCCGACACGCCGCAGGTCTGGGGCTCGCCGGAGATCGAGGACGACCTCAAGCTCTTCGGGAATTTCGGCTATACCTCCGGCGCCGGCGTGCAGGTCTACGCCCACTCCAACTATGCCAGCAAGAAGGTGACCGGCGGCTTCTTCTTCCGCAACCCGAACACCCGGGGCGGCGTGTTCAGCGGCGACGACGGCGAGACGCTGCTGATCGGCGACGTGCTGGACGCCATGGACGGAGTGAACGACGGTTCCGCCAACTGCCCGGTGGTCAACATCGTGAACAACGTTCCCGATCCGGTCGCATTGCAGCGGGTCTTCGCCGACCCGAACTGTTTCTCGTTCCGGGAGCTGTTCCCGGGCGGGTTCACGCCGAGCTTCGGGGGCGAAGCTCAGGACATGTCGGTGGTGGGCGGGGTCCGCGGCTTCACCGCCGGCGGCTTCAACTGGGACGTGAGCGCCTCGCTCGGCGCCCACGAGACCGACCTCTTCATTAGGAATACGGTCAACGCCTCGCTCGGCCCCGATACGCCGACCGCGTTCAATCTCGGCAGCAACCGGCAGCGGGATGTCGGCCTGAACGCCGACTTCTCCTTTGCCGCCACCGAGATGCTCAACATCGCAGCCGGCGCGGAATGGCGGAACGAGCAGTACGAGACCCGGGCCGGCGATCCGGAGTCGTGGACGGTCGGCCCCTACGGCCGGGGACAGGGCTTCTCGGCCGGGTCCAACGGGTTCTCCGGCTATGGGCCGATGGCCGCGGGGACCTGGAGCCGCGGCAGCGTCGCGGCCTACGGCGATCTCGAGCTGGCCGGCGCCGAGGGAGCATGGACGCTCGGGACAGCCGTTCGCATCGAGCGCTTCGAGGACTTCGGCACGACGATGAATGGCAAGCTCGCCGCCCGCTTCCACTTCTTGCGCGCCAGTGTGAGCAGCGGGTTCCGCGCCCCGACGCCGGGCCAGCAGAACGGATTCAACATCTCGACCATCTTCGACCCCGCGCTCGGCGATCTGGTCAACAACGGCACCATCCCGTCGACCTCGCCGCTGGCGGCGCTGCGCGGCGGCGTCCCGCTTGCCCCGGAGAAATCGATCAACTACACCTTCGGCGGCGTCTTCGGCACCGACCAGTTCAACTTCACGGCCGACTATTTCCGGATCAACGTGTCCGACCGCATCGGAATCACGAGCAACTTCACGCTCACGGCAGACGAGATCGACGGTCTGCTGGCGTCGGGATTGACGGCCGCCCGCGACCTGCGGCGGTTCCGGTTCTTCACGAATGCGTTCTCCACCGCGTCGCAGGGGATCGATCTGGTGTCGACCTTCACGCCGCTCGCGCTACGCGGCAACACGACCATCAGCGCCGTCTTCAACTACACCGACACCGAGGTGACGGACAACGAGATGGGGCTGCTGAACGACCGGCGTCTGACCGAGTACGCCTACGCGCTGCCGCGGACCCGCTGGAACATCGGTGTGACCCAGCAGATCGCACGGGTGAGCGTTGTCGGCCGGCTGAACTACTTCGGCGGCTGGTACGACTACGACAGCGGCTTTGCCGAGTCGTTCCTGCCGTCTGGAGGAATTGATCAGGGCTTCTTCGACGGCCGACCGATTGTCGACCTGGAGGCGAGCATCGCGCTCGGCGCCGGAGCGAACTTGACCATCGGTGGCCAGAACGTGTTCAACGCCTACCCGGACGAGAGCGCGCGCGCGATGTCGGTCGGCGAGAAGTACAGCGAGTACACGCCGTGGGGCTTCAACGGCGCCTACTATTACGTGCGGCTCGGGTACGGATGGGGCCGTTAGTTTAGCCGCATCGCGGACGGACCGCTCGCCCGGTTCTCGACGTGGTGCCGGTGCGTTGACGCCTCGGTGCCACGGTGGCCGCCGCGTGCGGTTGAATCCACAGAACCTCTCCGACGGCGACGGTGGCCGCCGCGAGTTGCTGGCGCTCAACGGTGGCGCGCCGTGAGCAAGGCCACGGCAACACGGGATGCGGCGGCGAAACGGAAGGACGGAGACGAACGGAGTGGTCGGTCGCGGGCCGGCCTCGGACTCGCTGGACCACTTGGGTCAATTGGTGCTCGATGAAGCCGGGCCGGAAGCCCCAACTCCTCGTCCCGAATCGTGTGCGCGCATCGCTCAGAAACCATGCCGCGTCATCTGGTCATCCAGGTTGGCCTCCTCCCGTGGCTCAAGGACAGTGCTCTGGAGGACAGCGAGAATCTGCCGGAGCCGGAAGTGCTGGCTGTCGAGATCGTGGAAGACCTGCACGCGGCGCTGGTCCGATATCGACCTCGATGGCAGGACCATCCGGTGGCGGGGCGAGAATGAGAAGACCGGCTACGAGCATCGGACGCCGGTGACCGCCACGGCACGGACCATTCTGGAGGAAGCGCGGAGGCACAACCCCGGGATCGGGGACGCCCCGCTGCTGCCCGCACCGAAGGATCCCTTCGCATGCATGAGCCGCTCGCTTGCGAGGGACTGGTGGAGAAAGGCCGAGACGCTTGCGGGGCTGGAGCCCAAGCGTCTCCGCGGCTGGCACTCGCTCAGGCGCAAGTTGGCTTCCGACTACTTGAGAAAATCATAAAGTATGATATATCAATAAGTTACGAGTCATCACTGCGTTCATGTATCACTTGCAATATGCAATAGTGAGAGGGATGTCGCCGGATCGAATGGGACCGCAGTGGACGAAGTTCGGGGCGAGGGAAGGGCGAGAGACCGGTCGAACCGGGCGTATCTCCCACCCCCCAAGGGCGGTTTCGGCAGTCAGACCGCACCCCCGTTCGCTCCGCCGACGGCACCTCGGACCTGTGGCGGGCGGGAGAGCAGGCACCGGGGCCTGATTGGACGTGCGGCAGCCTTAGACGGGGCTCAGAGGCCGTTTCTGCGGGTTCCGGGGGCTTTTCGGGTATTCTACGTGTTACCGGCCATGTAAAATTGCACAGAAGTGGCCGTCGAAAATGTCACATGTGGGCAGGGTGACGGAGCGATGGCTGCGACGCGGGGTCCGGGTGTCCATGAGGGTTCCCGGCGGGTTCTATACGATGGCGTCTCCACCGAACGGAGGAGACGCGATGATCGGGAGAGAGACGCGGGTGCTGCTGCGGCACTATCTGGAGCAAGGGATGAGTAAGGCCGCGATCGCTCGGCAGGTCGGGATCAATCCGCGGACGGTGTACCGCTGGATCGCGGCGGGACAACTGGACCGGGAGCTGGACGACGGGGCGGTCAGGTACGGACCGAGGCCTTCGCGGCCCTCGAAGCTGGATCCGTACAGGGGGATCATCGACACCCGTTTGGCCGAGTATCCGGAGCTCAGCGCCGTTCGCCTGTTCAACGAAGTCCAGGCGGCGGGCTATCCGGGCGGCTACGGCCAGGTGAAGCGCTACGTGCGCGAGGTCCGGCCCCGGCCCCCGGAGGAGCCGGTGCAGCGGTTCGAAACCCCTCCGGGCCACCAGGCCCAGGTGGACTTTGCGGAGTTCCGGCTGCCGTGGGGCAAGCGGTACGCGCTGATCGTGGTGCTGGGCTACTCGCGGCGGATGTGGGTTCAGTACTACGAGCGCCAGACGATGGCGGTGGTGATGCGGGGGCTGGAGTCGGCGTTCCGCTACTTCCGCGGCGTGCCCTCGGAACTCCTGTTCGACCAGATGAAGGCGGTCATCATCGAGGATGGCCGCGGGAAGGGCGGTCGGCTGGTCGAGAACCGGGAGTTCCTGCGCTTCAGCGTCCACTGGGGCTTCCGCATCCGGGCGTGCCGCCCCTACCGGGCCCAGACGAAGGGCAAGGTCGAGCGGCTGGTCAGTTACATCCGGAAGAACTTCTTCTACGGCCGGGTCTTCGGGTCGGACGATGACCTCAACGCGCAGGTGCTGCTGTGGCTCGACACCGAAGCCAACGTCCGGATCCACGGGACGCTGAAGGAGCGTCCGGCCGACCGGTTCGAGGCGGAGCGGTCCCACCTGATGCCTTTGCCCCCTTGGCCTTACCGGTCGGTGGCTCCCCGGCCCGTGGAGCCAGCGCCAGAGCGGGCTGAGGGGGCGGCGTTCCCTCCGCTCGTCGAGGTCGAGCGCCGCCCGCTGGCCGAGTACGCCCGGATCGCAGGAGGAGCACCGTGAGGCCGCCATCGCGCAGGGAGCGCATCGCGGCCCAGCTCGCCGACCTCAAGATGCCCGGCGCGCTGGAAGCTCTGGACGAAGTGCTCGCCGGGGTCGACGGCGGCGGGACGACCGGCGGCGAGGCGATCGAGCGCCTGCTGGCCGCCCAGATCGCGCTTCGCAACAGCCGGCGCCTCGAGGCGGCCATGCGCTCCAGCCGACTGCCGTACGTCAGGACGCTGACAGACTTCGACTTCGCCTTCCAGCCCTCGATCAAGCGCGAGCAGATCGACGCGCTCCACGAACTCGGCTTCCTGGAGCGCAAGGAGAACGTGGTCTTCCTCGGTCCGCCCGGCGTCGGCAAGACGCATCTGGCGATCAGCCTCGCGATCACGGCTGCCGAAAGCGGGCGCAAGATCTACTTCGGGTCCCTGACCGACCTGGTCGACTCCCTGGAGGAGGCCAAGGCCGCCGGCCGGCTCGACCGCCGCCTCAAGACCCTCACCTACCCGGCACTCCTGGTCGTTGACGAGATCGGCTACCTGCCCGTGACCCAGAGCGGCGCGATCCTCTTCTTCCAGCTCGTCAACCGCCGCTACGGACGGGCCTCGACGGTGCTGACCTCGAACAAAGGCTTCGAGGAGTGGGGCCGCATCCTTGGCGACGAGGTCATGGCCGCCGCGCTGCTGGACAGGGTGCTGCACCGCTGCCACATCGTCAACATCCGGGGCAACAGCTACCGGATGCGCCGCCACGCCGAGCTCTCAAGGGCGATCCATCCGAGCGCAAACCGAAGACATACTGAACACCCTGCTTCCCGAGAGCCGGCCTCATGAGGGTCACCAGGCTCTTCGCGGGCTCCCCCGCTCCGGTCGCTCCGCTCCCTCCGCAGGTCAGCCCGCGAAGTGTGACATTTTCAATGGCCCAAAGTGCGACATTTTCAATGGCCATTGACATCTACGGGCCACAGGATCGCCCAGGATCGACGATCTCGGGTCTCCGAGGGGTACGGGTAGGGTGGAAACCGGGCCGCGCGGCAGGGAGCGCGGCCATTACAAGGGCGCGACGGGGTGCCCCGTCGTCCTCCCCGTGCGTGAGGCCGACGATCACGAGGCCGGGACGCTTGCCCGCGACGGCCCGGTGGGCGCTGCTCCGAGCGGCGCGCGGGAGCGTCTTCGCGGGCGGCCGCCGGGCTGGCTTGAGCCACTGTTAGGTGGCTAAGCCAGCCTACCCCTTGTGGGTACAAACGGGCTGGCGAGGGTGGCTGCCGCCCCCCTTCGATCCCCCTGAAAATGCACGCGCCGATGCGCGCAAAATCGCGGGCTACGGGTTTGCCGCGATGGCTGTGTCTCCCGGAAGTTGCGGCCGCTGGGCCGTCCTCCCCGTTGACCACATCGTTCCGTCGAGCGCGGGATTCGCATTTTCCGCGTCTGTCGCGAAAGACTAGGTTTCACCATCGTCCGCAGAGAAGCTCGAACCGGGTCGATGACTTCGCCAAGAAGATATTCCCCTCGGTAAGGAGATGAGGTGTCATGAGATGTCGGACGGCCATCGTAGGCACGATTCTCACGGTGGCTCTTTCCTTGATCGCGTCCCCGCTTGCCGCGCAGCAGGTCGTCGAACTGCCCGCGGAGGACCGCCTCCTCGACGCGGACTTTGAGGAGGTGTACCGCGTGGGGGCTGTAACAGGTGAAGACTGGGAGACCTTCGGCAATGTGCACGACCTGGCGTTCGACAGGCTCGGCAACCTGTACGTGGTGGACACCCAGGGCGCGCGGATCGTCGTCGTGAACCCGGAGGGAGGATTTGTCCGGCAGCTTGGAGGAGTCGGCACGGGTCCCGGGGAATTCGATCAACACAACACCACTTCGATGCGGATCGCCATGCTCTCCGACGGACGCGCAGGCGTGAATCGGTGCACACGGCGGTCTAAAGGCTGAACGTGTGCCGCGGCGACGCCAGGGACGCAGGCCCTCCTCCGGGATTGGGTGGTTGGGAGGCAGTGGGTCTGGCCGCCGTACTAGCCGGAGTTTCCCTCCTCGCCGTGCCGTCGCTCCGCGCCCAGTCGGGCGCAGAGCGATCCGCGACTTTCCCTACGGGCGAGACCGACTCGGCGGCTCTCGCGACTCTCGCGGCGTGGGCGGATCAGGTGTGGCTGTCCTTGCTCGACCGCGACGGTGCCTACTACGGCCGTCTAGCAGAGGAGGGCACCTTCCAGCGGCTCAACCCTAAAATGGACCACGAGTACGAGCTGGATGTCCGCTCGACCCTCTTCGATCCCAGTGAAGACGCACGCTGGGCCGAGCTGCCCAACGGCATTCGGATTGCTGGGGCCTCGATCAGCCATCCGCACATCCTCAACGTCGTGGACTGGCGCCAGGAGATCCACGTCTCCGGCCCCGTGGACCTGATGGCACGCTACCGCCGAGAGCGATCGCTCACGGCACGGCGCGACTACCCGTGGGTCGGCATGCGCTGGCGCGACGTGCTCGGGACGCCGTGGACCGTGCAGGTGGGGCTCGGCGTCCACTTCTTCAAGCCGTCCGCAGACGTGGAGGTCGCGCTGGCACGCTCCTGGAGAGACAGGGAAGAGCGGAGCTGGACGCTGGAGGTGCGCCTCGCAGCGCTCGACGCCTTCAACGAAGCGATCTTCCAGGGCTTGGGAGTGAGGGCGGACGAGGTGGACGCCCACTACGACTACGCGGGGGCTCCCCTCGCCGCTCGCACGACCCTGAGGGCCGCGGCGTCACGCTGGCGAGCGGAGCTGCACGCGGGATCGAGCCGAAGAAGCGAGGTACAGGTGACCTTTCCGGCAACCGGTCTGGCTCCGTTCACCCAGCTCGAACAGGTCGCGTTCCTGGGAGCACTCCTCCAGGTCACACCGCTCGAGCGCGTGACGTTAGCGCTGTACGGCACCTGGGCGAGGGCGGACACCGAGCGGCGGGCGCCCGCGAGCGGGCTCGGCTTCACTCTGCGCGAGCAGACGGTGACCGTGGGCGCCCGCGCACGGACCCGCCTGAACCCGCCGTGGGCGGTCGAGACGGAGTTGGCGCGGGTGCGGCGACCCGAATGGCGCTCGCCGGGACGGGGCGCTCTCCGCGAGCACCGTGATCGTGAGGTTTTCGCCCGGGCGGCCCTCGTCCGGTACCCGGAGGCGGGATGGACGGGCCGCCTGGCCTACGCCCTTCTGGACCGCGATGCGGGCTCCCAGGCGCCTTGGCTCACCTCGCAGAATCAGCGACTGATCACGGAAGCGGGCCACCGGTTCCGGTCGGGCTTCGAGGTGACGGCCGGGCTCCGCTGGGACCTGGACCACTTCGTGCGGGAGCCGTTCGGCGGCGGCCATCTGCGGCTGTCGGCCGCCTTGTGATGGGCCGCCTCCTTCCGCGCTAGGGGAATAAGAACGTCACGCCCACCTCGGGCGCCCAGCCTGTGTGCGTCCCGGGGGACGCCTGGCATCGTGGAAATGAAACGACGGGAAGGCGGCCGAAGTGGATGGTTCGTTTCGGCGCCTGTCTCCTCCGGCCCTTTGGAGTGAGCCCCTGACTACGCCGAGCGAACGCCCTGGGAGTCAGTCAGTCGGCACCTGGACGAGGTCCGGTACCAGGAGTTCGACGCAGGCGCCATCTAACTCTGTGTCGGGCAGTGGCGTTGTGACCAGTAGGTCTCTCCTACGAGAGGCACGCCGGCAGCACCAGGGTGAACAGCGTCCAGAACGACGATCCAGATATCCTGGTACCCTCGCCGGCGAGCGTACTACTAATTGACCGGAGGGGCGGAAGTCCGCTTGACAACGCTTCCGCTGCGCAAGGGGATCTCGCGATTTCGTTTCCCGGATTCTCCGATTCTCCGTTTTTCGCTACGCGTTGTTAAACAGCCCGTTTCGCCAAGGGCCCCCACGTTTCGACGTTTCCTAACCGCCGGTAGGTATCCATCGAAAGCCGGGCCACGAGGGTCCGGCTGTTCACCAGACAACGACCGTGGCCGTGAATGCGGAGCCGGTTGTGGGTGCCGGCGACATCTCCCTCGCACGGTGTCGAGTGGACTCGAGGGGGGTGCTCACGCCCTACGGCGTCAATCTCAAGTGGGAGGCTAGGTTCTGAGAGCGCCCGGCCTGGCACCACTAACCGCCAATTCTAGCTCGAGTGTCAGATCACGCTGCTCACCCGACCAACGGTGCTGGCTTCGCCGGACCGCAATGGCAGGTCAGATCAATTCATACCTCCTCTGAGTGCGGGCGCACTACCCCGGGGCGGAGTGGCCTACACCGATTCATCCGCCTATGCGATCAAGGTGGCGGGTCCCGATGGCACGTTGGAGCGGGTCCTGACGAGGCCGTTTGCGCCCGAACCCGTAACGGACCGCATCCGCCAGGACGAGAGGGAGCGCCGCCTCAAGCGGCTGGAGGGCGATCCATTGGGAGCGGGCAGGTCCGGTGGTGAAAGGGGTGCCATGATGAGCGGCATGGCCGGTGCGATGCGCGCGCAGGCCGAGTCGATGGAGTTCCACCCCGTGGTCCCTGTCGTTCGCCGGCTGCGCACAAGCTGGGAGGGTCACATATGGGTCCAGCGCCGCGGAGAAGAGCCGGTGAGCGATGGCCCCATCGATGTGCTCACCCCGGACGGACGCTACCTGGACACCTTCACGGCGGACGGGATGTCGATGCCGGGTGCCTTCGGTCCCGGCGGGCTGTCCGCGTTCGTGGAAGTGGACGAGCTGGGCGTACAGACGGTGGTGGTGAGGCGTCTGCCGGAAGCGATACGCTGATCTGGCGGCGAGGCGCGAAGTGCTGATGATAGGGTTCGGGGGGGCATACTCCAGCGGTTGCTGCCGCCGCCACCGGCGCACGAAACCAGGGGTCCAAGGGGGCGGAGCTTCCCCTTGCCAGCCGCAAACGTTAAACGTTGCGTGTGCTGGCTTACGACCACTAAAGTCGTGAGTATCCATGTCAAGCGGAAGCCGTTTTTTCTGGCAGCGACCTGCCTCGCGGTGTCTCTCGCGACGGCTCGGTTGCGTTGTCCGCTTCTCCCCGGCTCGATCATCCGTGAACGCTCCCCGCCGGGCTGGGCGCCGGGAACGCCGGACAGGAGTATTCCCGCGGCGGGTGCGGCGTCCAGGTGCGGTCCTGCTGCACGAGCGTGTTGGCGAGGACGAGAAGCTTCCGCATCACGGCCGTCAGGGCGACCTTCGGCGGCTTCCCCTTGGCGACGAGCGCCTCGTACTTACGCCTCAGGTCGGGATTGTGCTGGACCGCGACCAGCGCGGGCATGTAGAGCAGCCTGCGGACCCGGTGCCTGCCGCCCTGGATGAAGCTGCGTCCCTTCCAGTGTCCGGACTCCCGGGTGACCGGGGCGAGTCCGGCGAGGCTGGCGGCGCGCGGCCCGGTGAGCATGCCCAGTTCCGGGATGTGGACGATCAGGCTTACGACCACTAACGGTCGTGAGCCGGCCCCGGCGGATGCCCCGAAAACACGCTCCCGCGCGCCGCCCGAGACGGGCGGTGGCGGGAGCCATCGCCGGCAAGCTCCTCGGCCTCTTGGCCGCTGGCCTGACGGACGGCGCGGGCGACCCGGCGCTCTCCGCCCGCGTGGCCGCGTTCCGCCCTACCCCGTACCCCTCGGAGACCCGAGATTGTCGATCTGAGGCGATCCTACGGCCCGTAGTTTCCCCGAAAAGGAGGTGGAACGCCCCGAAACGGCCTCCGAGCCCCGTCGGTCCGGAGCGACCGCGTATGGTTGCGATGGCGGCCTATCGCTGCGTGACGTAGTCGCACCACGCTTGGAGGACCTCGGCGCGGCGCTCCAGCAGGTCGGACCGCTGATACGCCTGAACCACCCTGCTTCGGGGAACGTGGGCGAGGCAGGCTTCCGCGACCTCCGCCGGGACCCCGGACTCGGCCATCCACGACCGTGCGCTCGAACGGAACCCGTGAACCGTCGAGGCGACCCCGGCTCGCCGAAGCACGCGCCCCGGTGCGTTCCTCGGCAACGGCTCGCCGGTCCGCGACGGGAACACCAGCGGCGACTCGGGAGACAGCTCCCGCGCCCGCTTGAGCACGCCGAGCGCGCCCGTGCTCAAGGGGACGGAGAACTCGCGCCCAGCCTTCATCCTCGACTCCGGGATCGTCCACCTCGCGGCCGCCAGGTCGATCTCCGCCCAACGCGCCCCGCGCGCCTCTCCGGCCCGCACCGCCGTCAGCGCGATCATCTCGACGCACAACACCGCCGACGGGTGTATGTACTTCACCCGGCGAACTGCTTCGAGCGCCGCCGCCACCTCTCCGTGCGGAAGCGCGCGATAATGCCTCAGCGCGTTGCCGTTCACCCTCGGCAGCGCCACGACCGCCCGGTCCACCGGATTGTCCGGGCGGTGGTTCCGGCCGATACACCAGCGGAAGACCGCGGAGATCCGGTGCCGGGCCTTCCGGGCCGCGCCCGGCTTCGAGTTCCAGATCGGCGCGAGACACCCCAGCACGTCCGCGCTCGTGATCCGGTCCACCGGCTTGTCCAGGAGCGGCGCGGCGTGGAGACGGAATGTCGAGGTCCACTGCTCAGGCAACGGGCTCCCGGCCTTCCACCCGTCGCGGTGAAGCTCGATCGTCCTTTCGGCTGCCTCGGCGAACGTGGGGACCCCGCGTCTGCGCGGGTCATCGCCGTGGAGGACCGCCCGGCTGTTGTCCAACGCCTTCTGCCGTGCCTCGGCCAGCGTGATCTCGGGATACGGCCCGAGCCCGATCGAGGTCAGCCGCCCCTCGATCCTGACGCGCTGCCGCCATGTCTTCGTGATGCGGCCCGTCGCCGTCCGGTGGACCCGGAGACTCAAGCCCCGCCCGCCGCGCCCGTCCCCGTACACGCCGAGCCGGTTGATCGTGCGCACGAACGCGGCGGTGAGCGTTCTCGGTCGCTTGGCCATGCGTTCCTTTCTGAAAGTGTGTATCACTTATTGCAACACTACACACAGGGAAGAATACACGGGATGCCGATGGACTGCAAGGGACGGAGAGTTTCCTATATAAGATGATAACCCGTGGTCATACAGGATGTTATCGGACAACTAGCGGACTGCTATGGACGTCCTTGGAAGACGATGAGAGAGTTCCACCAGGACTGCACGATCTGCCGTTCTTGCCGTTGGACCGGATCTGCTTGCGGCGTACGGGAATGGCGGTAGAGAGTGTGCGGCCGGGCCAGCGTACTCAGCGGAGAATGCGCACGGCCCGTCCGTTCCGGTCGACGACCACTATCGGCCCCTTCATGATGTCGTCGCCGAGCTCAAGGACTATTTTGCGAGCCGCCTCTCCTCCGATGGCGGACACGGCACCCGTGCCCGGCAACGCGAAAGGCTCGGCCAAGCTGACGTCCACTGTCCACCCCAGATCTGCCAGAGCTTGAATGGTGATCGCGCTCAAGGGGTTCTCGATGACCGGAGGGGAGGAGGCAAGCCACGAAAGGCTGGGTGTCATGAGCTCGCCTTTGCCGAATGCCCATCGGAATCCTGATTCACCCACACCGTTGTCCTGGCGCCAATGGCTCAAGTACTCGAGCTCGACCGGGACCTTTCCGCCGTATGTATAGCTGGTGCCCCCGGCTTCATCGAACGCTTCCGTGGCCAGCGATCCTGTGAAATGTGGATCGGCACCTTCGGGGCCGCGGATCGACGAGTACCACGCCGTCCCGATGCCCAGAATGTGCCCGATCTCGTGGAGGATGATCTGCTCGGCCACCCGTACAGCACCTTCGGCTTCCCTGTCCTCTGCCCAGTCCAGGGCGCCCGGATTTACCAGCAACATCCCGGTTAGCGGTTTTCGCGATTCATCGCGGATCCGGCATGGCGATCCGAAGGCTTGACCAAGCTGGCTGGTCTGCTGAACTGCTGCCACGATCACCAGGTCGTTCACAACGTCCATGCGCTGTTCCGTTGCAGCCTCTCCGCAGCCCAGTTGGGTCCCCGGCGGGAGCGGCGAATCGGGCAATTCCATACGGGAAAGGATGCGCATCCAGTGGTTCACGGCGTTGACAAACGCCGCTTCGCGAGACTCCGTGATCGCTTCACCCGTCAGAATGAGGTCGATGTCGAACGACCCCGGGCTGGGGGCTCGGACGGTAACCGGAAGCGACATCCACGCGCTGAGGCCGCTTGGGTCAGTGGCCGTGACGACGACTTCGGTCGCACCGCGTCCAGATGCCTCTACCACGATTCTGCTTCCGTCGATCGAGGCCATGGCCACGCCTGGATCATTTGAGACTGCACGCAACACCAGGTCGTCGCCATCAGAG
Organism: Longimicrobiales bacterium; assembly: GCA_965225805.1. Classification (GTDB taxonomy): domain Bacteria; phylum Gemmatimonadota; class Gemmatimonadetes; order Longimicrobiales; family Gaopeijiaceae; genus BD2-11. The sequence continues at coordinate 3,217,080 of OZ245327.1, read as the reverse complement.
TCCAGGAAATGGTCGGTCACCAGGAACCATGCCTCGGCTCCGCCTTCCCGCAGCTGAATCCACGGCATTTCGCGATTCGCGATCGGGCTTGTGCCTGACGCCTGACCGAAGAGCACCAATGGGTCAGGGAGCGAGACTTCAATTCCCATCAGCCTGGTGGGTACCTTCGGAGCGGGGCCCGCCGTAATCTGCGTGCTGGTGTGTCCGGCTGCCTGACTCACAGCGAAACTCTGTGTCCGCGTACTTCCGGCGATAAGCACGGCAACGTCGGCCGAAGTGTGGCCACCGTTGATCGACAAGCCGACGCTCATCGCAAACGGGGCGCCCTCCGCCAGAGAGACGGTTACCTCGGCGGGGCCTGGGGTCACGAGATCATCGCTGTCGACGCGCCTGATCTCCAAAGCGAGCGTGAAAGGCGCCCCGGGATTCCCGTCCAGACTGAGAGAAAGCAGACTGGAGAGCCCCGCAAACATGCTGCCCGGCAGGTCGGTCAGTTGGTTGCCGCTCAGGTACAGCTCTTCCAATGCCGAAAGATCCCCGAACACGCCTCCCGGCAATTCACCAAGTGTATTTCCTTGAACCCAGAGTGAAGTCAGACTGGACAGTCCTCTGAAAAGGTTTTCCGAGAGAGTGCTCAACCGGTTATCGTTCAAACTGAGGCTTTGCAGGCTGGAGAGTCCGTCAAAGATGCCCCCCGGCAATGCCCGCAACTGGTTGTCGTCGAGCACCAGTGATGCGAGTTGTGGAAGATCCGCAAAGATCCCTTCGGGCAATTCCTGCAACCGGTTGCTGAACAATTCCAACAGATCCAGGCTGGGAAGCCGTGCGAAGACGCCTTCAGGCAGCTCGACGAGCTGGTTGGTGTGCAACAGGAGTTGAGTCAGACTGGGAAGTCCGCTGAAGACACCAGCGGGGAGCTCGGCCAGTTCGTTGTTCGACAGGTCGAGGAACCCCAGGCTGGAGAGCCCTTCGAAGACACCTGCCGGCAGTTCGCTGAGCTTGTTGCCGTCCACGCGCAGCCACACTACGCGCGCGAGTCCTTCGAAGACCCCGGCCGGCAGCGTTGTGAGTGCATTCCCGATCAGGTACAGGTGCGTCATGTTGTCGAGGCCATCGAAGTCTCCCGTCTTCAGTGCCGTGATGCCGCTGTCTACCAGATCCACGGAACCGATGCCGCGCAGTCGCTGGTCCGTGACCTCGGAGCAGCGATCCACGCTACCGATGTCCTTCATGATTTCGTCCTGGACCTGGGGCGTGCGATCGCAGATACCCTCTTCGATGGTTACGCGGGCAACATTCCTCTCAGAAAGCACGAATCCCGACTCGGAACTCGGTGCATCGAGCGCGACGGTGAAGATCTCGCGGGTCGGCTCGATGTCGTCGTCGTCGCTGATAGCGATCTCGATCGAGGCGCTGCTCGCCCCTGCTTCGATTCGGACGCTCCCGCCCCCATCGTCGGCGAAATCCACCTCATCCGCGTCATCGGTTCCCGGGTCGCTGTCTGCGCCGAACGAATAACCCACGACCACGGAAGTCTCCGGGGCGGGATCGATTGAGATCTGCAGCACGGCGACGCCGCCCTCGGGCACGGATACCGACTCGGTCGCCAAACGCACGCCCGTCGGCCTAGCCTCGACTGTCACGGAGAAACTCTGGGTGGCCGTCAAACCGCTCGGATCACTCGCGGTCACCGTCACGGAGGTGGAACCTGCGGCGATGGCCGTGACCGTCGCGGAAGTTCCGGCAACAGAAACGGTGGCCACTCCGGCGTCTGATGACGCCGCCGAATACTGGAGGGCGTCACCGTCCGGGTCGCTGAAGGCGGGAGACAGGTTCACGCTGGCAGTCTCGCCCACGGTGATCGTCTGAAGCGGAATCGATGCCGCAGGTACCGGAGCACGGTTGGGCTCCGGGGTGGGCTCCGACGTGCCGTCACCGCAGCCTGTCGCCGCCGTGACGACGACGAGCAGGAAAACGCGAAATCGAGCCTTGATATGGCGCATTGGTTCCAATTCCTCTAAGGTGGTTCGTCCAATCTCGTGCAATTGACGTAGCCGCGCGGCGGCGCGCCGTCCAACGTCGTCTACGCTTCTCGATTCAAGCAACCGCGTGCGGGCGCGCCTGTCGTAGCAGCCACACACGGTTCAAGGGCGGAAACGCCACTGAGTGCAGGGTATTAACCCGAGCCGAACTGGGCGGGCTGGCCTCTCCCGACCTGCTTAACCACGGACACCGGAGGTCACATGCAACGCACCCAGGACTCCTCTTCGGGACCGGACCCCAGTCGGCGGCCCTGAACGAGTAGGTGTCAGCCGGCCCCAGGACCGGCGAGGCGCTACATTCTGTCGTTGACACAGTCGAGCGGACGTGCGGTTTAGGCAAGTCGCGCTGGAAGAGGAGCGATGTCAAGGAGAAGGATTCTGGGGGCGGCCCTGCTTGCGGCTTGGCTTGCATCCTGTGGCGACGGGAGCACTGAACCAGAGCCGACGCTGCAGCCACCGCCCAACCGCACCCCGGTGACGGCGGGCTCCATTCCGGCCCAGGCCATCGTCGCGGGCACGCGCGCCACCGTGGACGTGTCCTCCTACTTCACCGATCCGGACGGAGACGCATTGACCTATGCAGCCGCGTCGTCCGACCAGCAGCAGCGTCACTCTCGTGGCCGCGGCCCTGGGGACCGTCACCGTCACGGCCCGTGATCCCGGCGCTCTGGAAGCTTCGCAGAGTTTCGCGGTGCGCGTCGATTCCGCGCGCGCCGTGGTGTCGCTGGCTCACACGGATGTTGCGCTGACGGAGGGCACGCTTGCCGTTCTGGACGTCGCTCTTTCGACGGCGGCTTCGTCCCCCATCTCGGTGGCCTACACGGTCGGCGCGGACACCGACCCCGCGACTGCGGATGCGGACACGGCGGACTTCGGCATGGCCACCGGGACGATCGAGATTCCAGCCGGGCAGACCGGTGCATTGTTCGAGATCGCCGTGGCCGACGACAGTAGGCCCGAACCCGTGCGCGAGGTCTTCACCGTAACGCTGGACAAACCCGCGAGCGCGGCAGCATACGAACGATGAGAAGATACGGATGCCGCGGCAGGTATCCAAGAAAATCCTCGGGTAGCGGGGCGAACATTTGCCGGACATCCGCGGGGCGAACATTTGCCGGACGTCGCCGCGTGCCAGCGCCGCTTCCCATTGTAGATGACAATGGGCAGGAGGCCACCAGCGCGGCGATGAAGCGCCGGGCCTCCGCAGGCGACCAGGGCGAGCGAAATACCCGGCGGTGGGTGCTTACCCGCAGGAACTCGCCTTCCCACCTGTCTCAGGGCCGGCCCCCTCACGACCATGACGTACGCTAGCGACCTCGGTTAGGCTCACTACTATAAGAACCGCCACAATGCATCAGAGCACGCCAGCACCTCTGGTGGAAAGAGAAAGGTCCCCGACTAGCAGCCAAGCTGCGAGAGCCAAGGCGCCACAGAGGTTGATTACGATCGCTCCACCAAGCCCAAGGCCGCGTCCGCGAACGCGGTCCACTCCGCGCTCCATCCAAAGCGCGATGCCAATGCCAAACAGCACGGCACCAAGGATGCTGGGATAGAACGCTGAGGCGGGTTGAGGAATCCCTAGGAAGGAGACGAAGTCTCTTGGGTAACACAATCAGTAGCGCTCAGCCCGAGGTTGATGAAGCTGTCGATCCCGATCAAGAACGAGCGTCTCATGGCACACCCCGTAAACGACATGAACATTTGTAGCGAAAGCGGTCAAGTGCCGAACAACGGTTGGGCTTACCCCGTTTCGGTGGACAGGCGTGTCGCTGGCCGAGGTGCTCGGTAACGAAGAAACTGGCAGGCAGCCGCTCAAGGGTGGACCTACCCTCCCGTCCCCCGCCGCAGCGGATCGACCACCGTCAGGAACGGAAAGCGGTGGAACCCCGTGTCCCGCGTGCAGATCCGGCTGACGCCGTGCTCGCGCATGAGCACCGCGGTGTGGAGGTCGTGCATCTGGTTCCCCCGGATGTCGGGCAGCTCCGCCACGGTCTGCTCGAGAATCGCCGCGTGCCGACGTGTCGCCACCAGCAACTCGAACCCCGGGGAGGCCACCAGCGGAACCGCAACCACGCCTTGGCCCGGCAGCACCGGGCCCGGCGACGGGATATCCTCCCGGGCGCGCACATAGGCCCCAAGCGCAACGGCCAACGCGTCTTCGGCCATGGCCAGCGCTTCGGCTTGATCGTCCCCACAGGTGAGGGCTTCCGGCACGTTCGGGAACGAGACGGAGAAGCCGCCGTCCCGCTCGCGAGTCAACTCACATGGATAGGCATACCGCATCAGAAGTCCTCCTCGCGGATATCCAGTTGCTTCAGCATTCCTCGAACGGTGCCTCGTTTCAGTTCACCGCGCTTCACGACCGTGCGACGCTTTCCGACGTAGAGCAGGCCATGGCTTCCCTTGCCACGGCTCGGGTCGAACCGCACGTCCAACTCGGCTTTTCTGGCGTAACGTCTGGCTCGTCGGAGGTCCGTGGACGAGTTTAGAGCGATCAACAGAGGTCGAGCAGCTCGTGGCCTCATGACCGGGTCGTCCTGCCTCCCAGGCGTTGGAGGCAAAACCGACCCCGCCCGATTCGTTTTCGGACAGGACACCGAATCGCCGGTGGGTGGGGACGAGGTGGCATCCCCTCGACGGAAAACCTCTCGGAGAACTCCATCAGCGATCAGCTCCTACGATGGCCTAGCGCCTCCAAGCTACTCAACCATTCGTCAAAGTGTGGACATTTCCGTCTCATGGTCTCCAAGCCGATCCGAGTCGCCGCGAGGTTGCCGTCGGTGACCTTCTCGTAGTGCTTGGCAAATGACCGAATGCGCTTCGAGGGCGCAGTCGTGTGGCCATCGTCAATCTCTTCGGGCGTTGGGAAGTCGTCGGCGACCCGCAGCAGCGCGCGGGTGATCTTTTGTGGACGGGCATCGCGGGTGAGGATCTCACCCAAGATCTTCGGCTCAGAGAACAGCAACGCCTCGAATTCGTGCATCTGGACGTAAGGCATGAACCGGCTTCGATCGGGGTCACCGCCCAGGGCATCCATAATCCTCCCCAACATGGACTGTTCCAGAACCTCCGCCTTCTCCCCCGGTGGTCTGCCAGCAACCGCTTTCCGTCCTGGCCAATCGCGAGGCAGTCCGTAATAGTCGAACATCGTTGTCACGCGGCGGCTGGTATCTTCCTTGACAAGGCGAAGGAGTTCCCGTTCAGCCTTCCGCCACGGGGGTACTCCACCGTGGCTTCGCCGCCGGCCGTATGTAGTCGCTGAGATTGCGACACCCTGAGCGCCGAGCATGGGCGCGAGCAACCGACGGACGAAAGTCTCTTCGGTTTGACCTTCCACCAGAGCAATGACCCGTGCGGTCACGGTCGTCCCCCGAAACGGTTCTTCTCCCACAGTTCGCCCAGGGAGTAGTCTTCCAGCCATTTGGCGAGGTCGGATGGATCCAGCGGTCGGCATCTGGTTCCCGAAGTGCCCCGGACCTCCAGCACCCTTATCTGGTGCGGCTCAAACTCATCCACGAGACGGGTCGACTGCGTGGCCAACACCACCTGAACCGTACTGGCCGCTGCCCTCACCATCGCCGCGAGCACGCTTATCGCGTAGGGATGGAGCCCCAACTCGGGCTCATCCAGCACTATCACATTGGGCAGTTTATCCGGCGGCTGAAGAAACAGGGTCGCCAGGGCCATGAACCGCAAGCTTCCGTCCGACAGCTGGTGCGGCCCGAAAAGGTGGTCCGAACGGTCCTTCTCGTGCCAGTTGAGGAGAATGTCGCGCTTACTAATCGCAGTGGGAGCCAGACTGAAGTCCCCGAACGCCGGAAACACCAGCCGGACCGTCTCCACAATGCGGCGATAGCAGTCCGGACGGGTCTGCTCGAGGGCGTAGAGATACGCAGCCAGATTCCCCGCGTCGTGGCGGAGGTACCGAGCGTCATCGATGTAGTGGTTCCTTCTGATGTTCGCTTGGGGAGACGTATCGTGGAAGTGATAGGCGCGACAGCGCGACAGCAACTGGAGCAGGACATGGCAGGTCCTTTGCCCCTTATCGGCCTCTTCTTTCAGATGGCTCTCGCGGTGGCCTGATCCCAGCATGATGTTCTGCGGTTGCGGCCACCCGGAACGCACGTAGAGGGCACGCTCATCCATGAATATCAAGGTGTCGGGGGCAGCGTCCCCGAGCCGCATCCGGTAGGTAGACCTTCGCTCCTCCGCAGCGAGGTCCCCGCTGACGAACTCGATTTCGGCACGTAATTGGGAAGTCCTCTTGCGTCCACCAAACAGTATCGAGTCGGAGTGTCCTGCGCGGCCGATGAATTGCTGCAGCGCGCCGGTGCTGAGGAAGCCAAGCAGCCCGAAGAAGGACACCAGGTTGCTCTTCCCTGCGCCATTGGCTCCGAGCAGCACGGTCACATCGCCGAAGTCAACTTCTCCCTTACGAAAGGACTTGTAGCCTTCAAGCTTCAGCCTCTTCAACCTGCTCGGCTTGGCTGGGGTTTCCGTGTGTCTCGTCGGCGCGCTGCCGCTTTCTTCCATAGGACTCACTCGCTCTCTCCGGGGGGATCTCATGATACCTAAATGGCTGGGACGGGGGCAAACCTCCCGTCTGGCTCGCTCTCCAGCGTCCAAACGGGATCCCATGAGGATGATCGCCGGTCGCCGGACAAGAGTGTCCGTCACGGGCTTGGCTTCTACGTCCAGGCGCGGTCCGGAGTCACGGAAACCGACCGCTTGCGGCGTCAAATCACGAGATCGTTGCTGCGAGGAGCCGGTCGGCCTCGCCCAGCGCTTTGCGATAGAGAATCCGACGGGCCAAACGATGCTTGGTGGTAATGCAAGGAGACTCTGGAACCGGATGCCGCGACAAGCCGCCGAAGGGCCTACGCCGATCCTCGAGAGCGAGCGATTCCGCTGCCGAGAACCACTACCAGCTCGGACCATGATCGCACCGTCGGCCCCGCCGACGCGTCAGATCCAGCGCCCGCGCAACGTGACGGCGAGCGTCCTGCAGTCACGGGCCAAGCATGTTATTTTCCGCGGAAAGCCGCTTGACTTGCCTCCGGGACACCAAGAATGCCTCCACGCTCACGGCGCCCGACTAATCTTCCCTCTGGGTGGATCGTCCGAGGATCCCGGACGACGAGTGGCCAGGCCATCACGATCCCGGTCCGGCACGAAGATGGGCGTCGCGGGGTCTATCGCGAGTTGAAGACTCCACTCACCGAGGTGGACATACGTCGATTCCGGAGGGAACTCCGACTTCTTTCCCAAAGGGTTCAGCATCAATCCATCGTCACTCTGTTCGACTGGGCAGCCGACTGGGATGCCCATTGGTACATCAGTGAGCGAGGTGACCCGTTTCCCCGCTGGTGGCGGCGCAAGAAATCGGAGTTGATCAAGGATCCTCGGGCGCTGGTCGACTGCGCGGTGTCGGTGCTGCATGACCTGTCGTCAGCTTTAGCCGTTTGTCACGCGATTGGATTACTGTTCAGCGAAACGGCGCGATTCGTTTGCATCCATTGTCGGCGGCGTTTGGGAACTTTTCCAACAACGACCTCGGAGGGTCTGCTAAGGGAGACGGCGTGGCAGCTTCGATGGAAGAGGTCCGGAGTCTTATGGTGTCCTTGTGGAGCAATGCGACGTATTGGGAGTACGTCGGTGCGTATGGAATATCGGAGTTTGCTGATGCGGCCGACGGATGGGTAGCCGCGTACGCACGGGTGCATGGGGCGATCGTGGTGACCCATGAGCGCCGCGATCCGAATGTGAAGAAGCGCGTTCCGCTCGGGAACGTCTGCCACGAGTTCGATTTGCCCGTCAAGGACACTTTCGAGATGCTCCGGGAACTCCACGTTCGCTTCGGCTGGGAGAGGTTGTAGGACACCCTTGCGCCCTGAGCCCCAATCCCCGCACCCTCCTCTCCGTTCCTCTCCTCACGCCACCGCTCTCAGAGCAGGGCACCGCCCAATGCACCCACCCGTCCTGCCACCCGTCCTGCCAGCCGGGTTGCCTCGAAGCGCAGGCTCCATGACCGACCTCTCCTCCATCCGGCAGGAGCTCGCAAAATCCCGCCGCGACGTCCTCGATCTCTCCCTGCGGAACCCGCTGCTCAACTTCCGTCCCTCAAAGCGGCGCGGCATCGAGGTCGTGGATGAGCGGTCGCGCGAGTTGTTCCGGATCCTCGTGGGCGGCGGCCCCGCGCCCGACGGATCCTCGTCCCGAAGCCCGCGGATCATGTACTTCCTTCCCGCGCCCGAGGAGACGGCGCTGGCCACCGGGGAACCGGCCGCAGACGACCTCGACGACATCCTCTCCGAACTCCTCGCCATGCTGGGCGAGCCGGACGACGACCCCGACGATGCCGCCGCGCGCCACACCGACAACAAGCTCCAGACCGCGCTTGCGCGAGCCTCACTCAATCTGCGCCTGCGGGAGACCTTCCGTCAGGCCCGCCTCTCGATCGAGGAACAGGGGGTCAACATCCTCTATCTCGCGCTCGGGATGCTCCGGTGGTACGAGTCCGAGAGCAGCAGTACCGAGCGCCGCGCACCGCTGATCCTGATCCCGGTTCAGCTCCAAAGGTCCGGCGTGCGCGAGAACTTCAAGCTCAAGTGGACCGGGGATGAAATCGAGGCGAACCTCTCGCTCGAGGCCAAGCTCAAGCAGGACTTCGGCGTCCGCCTGCCGGAGATGCCGGCCGAGGAAGATCTCGACGTGGAGGACTATCTCTTCCGGGTCGAGAAGGCGGTCGCGCGAAGGGAGCGCTGGGCAGTCGAGCACGACGAGGTCCATCTGAACTTCTTCTCCTTCAGCAAGCTGCTCATCTACAAGGACCTGGATGCGGAGACCTGGCCGGAGGGAAGCCAGCCGGACGACCACCCGCTGGTGCAGCAGCTCTTCGGCGGCGACGGATTCGCGCAGGGGCTGCCCGACATCGGCGAGGATGAGCACATCGACGATGCCGAGATCCTGCGGGAAGGATCTCTTTTGCGGGTGCCGGATGACGCCAAGGCGGGGTCCCCCAGCTTGCTTGGCTGAGTAACCCTGACGTAACGTGAGGATTAGGGGAATTCTGTTGCGACAAGCCTGCTGACCACGGCCCGCGGAACGTCCAGTTCGTCCTTGTGGCGCAGCAGTACGAAATCCCCTCTCGCGTCCAGTAGCTCTTCGTCGACCGCCAGCTTCACTTGGAACAATGGCGTGAACCGCTCCATGTCCCACACCCGCCAGGTCACGCTGTCCTGGTCGGTGAAGTGGTAGTCGCGCACCCAGAGCCTCTCGTCGAAGTCGACGAATAGCAGATCGATCGGCGGTGCCAGTTCGTTCACCGGCCAATTGTCCATATCGAGGGGCGGCGCCGCAAGGAGGTCGGCCATTAGCTCTTCGGGCCAGACCTTGCTCATTATCCTCGCTGTTCTCGACGGTGCATTAGCCTCGTACTCGTGTACCGCACGCAACTGGTCTCTGGACGGCCGAACGGCCGGCGGCATGGGAATGCGGCCGACTTCGCCTCCATCCCATCCGAACACTTGGATCGCTTCCTGGTCGGTCTCGGCGATGGCGACGCGATCCGAGGAGGCCGCCATCAGAGTGGAATGCCCGAAGGTCACGCTGCCACTGCGCTGCGGCTCGTAGTAATATTCGGAGCCCTTGGCCTGGGCGACGACCTCGACTTCGCCTGCGCTGTCCACTGCAAGGTACTCGATCGCGTCCCATGTACGTCCCCGGTAGCTGCGGAAATCCTTGTCTTCCCTGTCACCGAAGACGATGCGACCATCCGGATGAACGGCTACCGGCGGTGCGAGCATGACGCTGCCCTTGAACGGGACAGTGTTGTAGCGCATGTCGCCCACGAACTCGCCGCTGTTGTCGAGGAACACTACGCGAACTCGGTATATGTCCTGGAGCGCGATGCCCTGCGGGCTGCGCAAGGCACGTCGGATACGGCGGAACTCGAGTGGCCCGCCACCCTCCCGGCCGAACACCCTGGTTTCCCCGGACGCCATGTCGACGAAGTAGACCTCGGTACGTTCGACCAGGACGATTCCGGAGTCGGGAAGGAAGAACCCGGCGGCGATGAACGACAATGCGTGGACGAGCTGTGGAAGCTCCGATGAGTCGAATGTCGAAGGTCCGGGGACAAGCGAGTGGTTCGCTTCCGGTCCCGAGGGTCTCTCGTCCCATCCGCGGTACGTCGAGGTGATCCACCGCCCCACCACACCGGACGGATTCAGCAGCAGGACCGCCAGAGTCACGATGATCGCGATACTGGCGATATAACTCCAGCGGGCCTTCTTACTGTGGCTACTCATCCTTCAAGCATCGCGCCGCTACCGATAAGGTCGACATGCTCCGGCGTGCCGACAGTGCCCACGACCCCGTTGCCGGAGCCAGCCGCTTCAATCATGCGTTGGCCCAGGATTGCCGGCACGGTAGCATCCGGCCACTGGAGCCCGCAACCTCAGTTATCGCACGAGATGCCAATCTGAGAGACCAGGTCCTCTTCGGCGAGACCCTGGAGCGCTCGTACCGTGTAGTCCAACATCCGCAGCGCCATGCGGCGGTCGACGGTGGACTGGGACTACATACTGAGCGCAACCGTCGCCAAGCCACCACGGCATCACCGGCCCGTCCCTCAGGGCGCAGAGCAGCGCCGCTCCAGGGGAACGCGGCGTGCAGTCGCGCGCGACCGCGCCCTGCGGTGATGGGTAGCCTTGGGGCGCGGATGAATTGTTCGAGGGGACTGCGCATCACCCTCCCGTCCGCCACCGGAGCGGATCGACTACCGCCAGGAACGGAAAGCGGTGGGACCCCGTGTCCCGCGTGCAGATCCGGCTGACGCCGTGCTCGCGCATGAGCACCGCGGTGTGGAGGTCGTGCATCTGGTTTCCCCGGACGTCGGGCAGCTCCGCCACGGTCTGCTCGAGAATCGCGGCGTGACGACGCGTCGCGAGCAACTCGAATCCCGGGGAGGCCACCAGCGCGGTGATGAAGCGGCGGGCTTCCGCGGGCCCATGGCGAGCGAAATACCCGGCGGTGGGTACTTGCCCGCAGGAACTCATAGCAGATGTTCCAGGTCAGGAAGGCGGGAGACGGATCGCGCCGGGCTTTCTCGAGCTCTTCTCGTTCAGCTTCACGATGCCGGAGACGGCCGACGGCGACGGCAGTTCGTCCTTCGCATTCGTGCTCCCCGCGCGAGCCGGGTGGGAGGGCAACCTCGCCAGCATCACGCTCACCGGGCCCGGCGGGTCGGCCACGCTGGACGGGGAGAGCGATCGCCCCATGGCCATCCTGCGCAATCCCCGCAATGGACAGGTTCGGGGCATCCTGCGCGATCTGCCGCCCCCGGTCCAGGTCGCCGGGGACGCGGCACCCGGCGGCGGCGCGGCCGGCCTGGAAGTCCTCATCAGCCGCGGGATCCCGGCCGCGGCGGCGTGGAGGCGGTGACAGCCGGCTTCCACGAGAGTGGGTGCTTACCCGCAGGAACTCATTGCAGAGTTTCAGGGCCCTCTCGACCAGGCCGATTTGAGCATCGCCTTTGTAGAGCACGAGCTTGGCTGCGACCTCCAGCGGCTGCTGTACGCCCTACACCGGCGTCAGCCAGCCGTACGGATCCTCCGCCCTCTGCTTCACGACATCCATGAAGCGCCGCTGGATGCGCAGCGTGATCTCTCCCGCCCTCCCGGAACCCACCGGAATGTGGTCTACGCTGGTGATGGGCGTCACTTCGGTGGCGGTGCCGGAGAAGAAGAGCTCGTCGCAGGTGTAGAGCGTCTCCCGGGCGAGCTGACCAGACCGTTGGGCGGGAACACTCGCAAGCCCTCGACCCTCCGCAGCTCACCCCCCCGCACCTGCCTCCTCGCATCCCTCGCCCTCACCACCGCCTGCGCCGTGCCCGGCAACCAAACCCCGCCCGATACATCCACCGCGCAGGCCGTCGAGGCCGACCACTTCGTGCCCTCGACGCCCGAGAACGTGAGCTGGGGCTGGTTTCCCATCGACAAGGAGCCGGTGCTCCGAATGCAGTCCGGGGAGACCGTTCGCGTAAACACGCTGACCTCCGCAGGGGCGGCCCAGGATGAAGAGCCGGTGGCCTACCTCACCGGTCTCAGCATCTCCCGGGAGGAGATCCTCCAGGACGTGCTGGACTTCTGGGCTTCGCGGGAGGGACGGGCCCGCGAGGGGCGGGGCGGCCACGTCATCACCGGCCCCATCCATGTCGAGGGCGCCGAGCCCGGGGATGTGCTGGAGATCGAGATCCTCTCCGTCGAGACGCGGGTTCCCTGGGGCATCAACAGCGCGGGCGCGCGCGGCAGCGTGTTCTCGACCTCGTATCCCGGTTTTCGGGAGGGCGATCCGGCCCTGGACATCGCGCCGGGCAGTCACGTGATCCGCACCGGTGAAGTGGACGGCGTGGAGGTCGCCGCGGTAGCCATCGCAGTAAGGCCGACTCGACAGGAAGGTCACGGGGACGATGAACCTTGCCCCCGGAAGATGGGTCCGTCCTAAGACGCGGCAGGCACCTCCACCAACCTGACCGACGTCTGCGGTTCCGGAATGGGATCCCCGTGTTCTCGCATTGCGTCCAGGTGGAATGCGAATGCCTCGCGAATCAGCTTCTCGGTTTCCTCCTGAGAGTCCCCGGCAGCAACGCAGCCGGGCAGGTCCGGGACGTAGGCCGAGTAGCCGTTGAGGGTTCGCTCAATGACGATTGCGTATGTCACGGTGCTTCTCCTTATTCGAGGCCAGCCTGTCTGAGAATACTCTTCCAGGTTCCGGTGGCCAAGTCTTTGCTCATTCTGCCTGCAATGGTGACGGATCCAGGCTTGGCTGGGTGCGAGTACTGACGGTGGCTGCCACGCGTCCTTGCCAGGAACCAGCCGTCGGCCGCAACCAGGCGTATCGCATCTCTGACCTTGGGCATTGTTCCCGGATCTCCCGCCTGAAGAGGAAGCCGACCCGGATCGCGTGTGAACCATCGGGCTCGATCCGGCGGTTACCGGAAAGGATGGCCCCGGACGCAGGGCGAACGAATGGCTGAATGGGACTACATACGCCGCCGCAGCGGATCGACCACCGTCAGGAACGGAAAGCGGTGGAATCCCGTGTCCCGCGTGCAGATCCTGCTGACGCCGTGCTCGCGCATGAGCACCGCGGTGTGGAGGTCGTGCATCTGGTTTCCCCGGACGTCGGGCAGCTCCGCCACGGTCTGCTCGAGAATCGCGGCGTGACGACGCGTCGCCACCAGCAACTCGAATCCCGGGGAGGCCACCAGCGCGGTGATGAAGCGGCGGGCTTCCGCGGGCGTCCAGGGCGAGCGAAATACCCGGCGGTGGGTGCTTACCCGCAGGAACTCATAGCAGATGTTCCAGGTCAGGAAGGCGGGAGACGGATCGCGCCGGGCTTTCTCGATCCAGCGGCGGCAGGGATCACGGTACTCGGAGTCCTCGTCCGCTGCGTAGAGGAGCACGTTGGTGTCGAAAACCAGCACTCACTCGTCCTCCATCGCGCGATAGAGTTCTTCGCGGTTGCCGATGTCCACCAGGTGCCCGCCGCTCTTCCAGGAGGGCAGGGGCGCGAGGTCGTCGGCCTTGCCCCTGACCGCACCGTGGTCTGCGAGTACGAGCCGCAGCCCCGCCTCGACCAGCGCCGACATCGTGGTCTCGCGCCGGGCAGCCTCCTGCCTCAGGCGCCGCATGACGGTGTCGTCGATGTTCAGAGTCGTTTTCATATGGGATAGCGTACTACTGATATGGTAGTATGGCAACCACCGCTCCTACACCATCCCGTCCTCAACGACCAGCCGCCTTCCGACCTGTCTCAGAGCCTTTTCGACCAGGCGAATGTGCGACCGGTGGCTCGGGTCCATGAGCTTGCGGCCGCACCCTCGCTCACACCCATGCGCGCGGCCAGTCCCACCTTGGAGAGCCCCTGTTCGCGCATCGCGTAGAGCGCGAGCTTGGCAGCGACCACCAGCGCTCCGTGCTTAACGGAGAATAGACCATTCCCCTGGCTTGCTTCGCAGCGTCAACAACCCAAACGTAGCAACGACAGCTGCAGGAGGAATCCCCATGCTGAACCATGACCTCGGGAACACTCGCAAGCCCTCGACCCTCCGCAGCTCACCCCCCCGCACCTGCCTCCTCGCATCCCTCGCCGTCGCCACCGCCTGCACCGTGCCAGCGGACGACCCGGCGAGCAACGCCGCAACCGCCAGCCAGCCCGGATCTACTGCGCAGGCCGTCGAAGCCGACCATTTCGTGCCCTCGACGCCCGAGAACGTGAGTTGGGGCTGGTTTCCCATCGACAAGGAGCCGGTGCTCCGAATGCAGTCCGGGGAGACCGTTCGCGTAAACACGCTGACCTCCGCAGGGGCGGCCCAGGATGAAGAGCCGGTGGCCTACCTCACCGGTCTCGGCATCCCCCGGGAGGAGATCCTCCAGGACGTGCTGGACTTCTGGGCTTCGCGGGAGGGACGGGCCCGCGAGGGGCGGGGCGGCCACGTCATCACCGGCCCCATCCATGTCGAGGGTGCCGAGCCCGGGGATGTGCTGGAGATCGAGATCCTCTCCGTCGAGACGCGGGTTCCCTGGGGCATCAACAGCACGAGCGCGCGCGGCGGCGTGTTCTCGACGTCGTATCCCGGCTTTGCGGAGGACGATCCCGCCCTGGACATGGCGCCGGGCAGTCATGTGATCCGCACCGGCGAAGTCGACGGCGTGGAGGTCGCCTTCTTCTCCGAGGACATCCAAGTGCCGCTTGCGCCGTTCATGGGCATTCTGGCCGTGGTGCCCGACCCCGTGGTGGGTCAGCCCGGCGTGACCATGCCCGGCGTCCCGGGATCGACGCCGCCCGGAGCGTTCGGGGGCAATCTGGATGTGAAGGACCTGAAAGCCGGCACGACCGTCTATCTGCCCGTGCTCCATCCCGGGGCCCTCTTCCATGTGGGCGACCCGCATGGGGCGCAGGGTGACGGGGAGGTTAGCGGGACGGCGATCGAGCAGTCGCTTGCGGGCACCTTCCGCCTCGTCGTGCACAAGGACCGGTCGATCGCGGGTCCGATGGCCGAGAACGACGAGCACTACATCCTGATGGGCATCGACCTCGATCTGGACCGGGCCGCGCGGCACGCCACCTGGGCCGTCGTGGACTTCCTCGTCGAGGAGAAGGGGCTCTCGCCGTCCAAGGCGCTGTCGCTGGCGAGCATCGCCGTGGACTTCCGGGTCAGCGAGGTGGTGGACCTCACTCAGATCGTGTCGGGATACATCCCCAAGAGCGTCTTCCTGCGGTAGGTGTCAGGTCGCCGCCACCTCCGTCGCCCGCGCGAGGAAGTCCTCGGCCGTATCGCATTCGAGTACCGCGTCGGCGACGGCCGCGATCCGTTCCAGGTCGGAAACGCTGTCCAGGATTATGATCAGCTGCTCCGCGACGCCCGCGCCGAACCTTCGGGTGACCAGCCGGTATACCAACTCCCGCTCTCCCTCAGCCCGGCCCTGCTGGAGGCCCTCGCGTCGGCCCCGCTGGATGCCCTTCTCGATCCCTTTCTCCAACCACTGTTGATCCCGTTCCTGACCCCACTTCCGAGCCCGCTCGATCAACGTTGTCATCTTTGCTTCCTCCTCTTTCCTGACATCGAGTTCCAACGTCCTTCCCGTCCGACCGATCCGCTGCGCCAGCACCAGGGTGATCCACGCCCTGAAGCTGTCCACGAGATCCGGCTCCCCGGCTTGCTCGATCCATTGCGCCAAGGAGACTACCAACTTCTCCAACTGCTCGGGCGACCGCGCCTGTTCGAACCTCGCGATCATCGACAGGACGTTTTCGCGCGGCAGCAGCGACGGATCGAGTGCCTGCAACTCGATGAGAAGATACGGATGCCGCGGCAGGTATCCAAGAAACTCCTCGGGCAGCGGGGCGAACACCTGCCTGACGTCCGTCGCCGCGTTCCAGCGCCGCTCGCCATTGTAGATGACGATGGGCAGGACGGGTGGATATTCGCTGCGGGCGCCCAGGTCGTCTTTTCCGAGAGCCTTCAGTACCCGGACGGTGTAGTCCATCATCCGCAGGGCCATGCGGCGGTCGACGGTTGACTGAAACTCGAGCAGGACCAGCAGATAGAGCCACGTTTCGTCGCTGGCCCGGATCCTCCATAACATGTCCGCGTGGCGCTGTCCGAGATGTTCGGTGACGAAGCTGGCGGGAAGCCGTTCCAGCGTGGAAAGGTCGAGATACTGGACGAGATCGCGGACGACGCCACGCAGCGTGTCGGCCACAGCGCGCCTCTGGGCGAAGATGCTCTTGTAGGAGGCGTCGTGCCTGGGTCTCCTGGGCCGCTTGGGCTTCTTGGGCATCGTCCGGGGGCCTCGGGCCTGAAAGAGAAGCCGAGGCGGTCTCCGTTTGGATGGGCCGTCGGCTTCCTCGGTGGTCGCCGGAGAACGATGGTGCCGAACGGAGGGCGAACGAATAGCTGAATGGGACTACATACTGAGCGCAACCGTCTCCAAGCAGCCACGGCATCACCGACCGGGTGTTGAGGGGAGGCGGGCGCCTCCGCGTTGTCCTATCATGCACACACACTCGAAGGCCGGTCGTTGCGGCAGTTGGAGAAATCGACATGAATCGGACCGAGTCCCCGGAGACCGGCCGTCTGGCGTTGACTGTAAGGGGCATGCCGCTCCTCGATCTGACGCTGATCCCGTTCGTCTGGAGCCAGACCCGCGACTCTTCGATCGTGAACCTGGTCGAGGCCATGGCCTCGGACCCCGAAAACCACGAAATGCTGTCGGACACGCGAACCCTGCTTCCGGTGGACGAGTTGGATGTCAAGACGCATGACGCCGTGTTGAGTTCGAGCAACCGTGCGTTCGACCTTCTTGCCAACACCCAGGCGATTCGGGCCATGGAGGGTAGAACGGGCCACTACATGGGCATGATGTCGCGGCCGGTCAGGGATCCCGGTGGGATTGCCTATCGCCCAGGCCGGTCGAGCTTCTCGACTCCCTTCCCGCGCACCATCGCCCACGAACTCGGCCACAACAGGAGTCTCGATCACGCGCCGTGTGGAGGACCCGACGGCCCGGACCCGTCGTTTCCGCAAGTCCCTCCTCATCTGGGGCGGCGTAGGAGCGGACAGCGTGCCCTACATGGAACCCGTCTTCGTTGTTGACGCGCCAGCGGCGCTTCCGGACTCCGCTGGCGAATACCGGATCAGCGGGCGGACTGACGCGGCGGCCGAGCTCTTCTGATACTGGCATTGACACCAAGAGAAGCGGCAGGGTGGCACATTGGGACAATGGGGTTGCTAGCCGTGATGGTTGTGGGTTATTGGAACCTCTTGGCCCGCCGGCAGGCGGCGTTGGCTTTCGTCCTGCTGCTTCCGGTCGTTTCCTGTGAGAAACAGCCAGCCAAGGTGCCCTCGCCGCCCTTCGATGAAATCTTCGAGTTGGTGGAGGTCATCGAGTTGGGAGAGGATCCGTCCGATTCGATCGCGGACGTGGGCGAGTTCTTCGAGAGGCGCGACGGCGGTTTCGTAATCGGGGACCGACTGCTCCCGCGGGTGCGGACCTACCGCGAGGACGGTTCGCTGGAGGCAGGGTTCGGGCGCTTCGGGGACGGGCCATGGGAGTTCCGCGGGATTCGGAGCGTGGCGGAGGTGGCGGACGGCCGAATCGTCGTGACAGGCGCGCAGAGCGGGGCGCTGACCTATTTGGCTCCGGATCTGACTCCTCATAGCATGTTGTTGATCGGGAGCTATGTGCCGGGGACGGTTCTTCCTTTTGGGCCTGACATCGTGTTCGGCGGGATTGGACGGGACATGTACGCAGCCGACATGGACGGTCTCTATCATCGGCTGGTCGACAGCACGGTAACTTGGAGCAGTTGGAATACGCTGGCCGCCAGCAAGCCGTATTGGAATGGCCTGGGACGTGCTCACGCTGCGGTTGGTGGGGACTCCGTGTACGTGATGGCGGGCCTCCTGTACCCCGCGACCATCCTGAACGGCGCCGGCGATTCGGTCGGAACCATCGGGACGCCGTCGGCAGGATTCCGCAGAGTGCCAGAGCTTGAGCCGGGGGCACTCGCCTTCACCAGCGAAGAGGGACTGGGGGCTCAAGCCGGCAATCCGATCAAGCGGTTGATCGAGAGCTTCGACCTCGTCACGAGCATGGACATCGTGGACTCCAACCGCCTGGTGTTCACGGTCGGCAGGCTGGACCCGGCCAGGTACTGGTTTCCGTTCGAGCAACTCGACGTGTCCGTAGAAGCCTACGATCGCCATACGGGGAAAAAGAATGTCACGGGCCCCAACCGGACCTCCGCCGAGACCGCGCGCTACGACGGCATCGCCCTCACCCGCGGCGACAAGTTCGTCTTCGCTTTGGGGGACGGTCGCGCTGGGCGCGCTGTCATGGAAAGGCCATGAGGCGCTTGCGCCGTCACGCACGATGGGGACTGCCCGCGAAGCGGCGGGAGCGACGGTTGGCCGAGAAGCTGGGGCAGTTGGCTCAGGTAGAGACGCCTCGGCTCGAAGACCCGCTCGACAACATCGAGATGAAGAGAACTCTGCGACTGATTCGGACCCTTCTGAGCGAGCTGCCCATGAGGCAACGAGAGGTCTTCGATCTGGTGGAGTTGCAGGGGCTGAGACCGATCGAGGCGGCTGACCTGCTGGAGATGAACCCGAACACGCTGCGGGTACACCTGCTACGCGCGCGGCGCTCGATGCGCAAGGAGATGTTGTCCCAGGGCCACCGATACGGAAACGCGGGGGAATGATGGATCATCGCGATGACTGGCCGGATGAGATCCTGGAGGGAGATCTCGACTCGCGCGAGGGCATGGATGCCCCAGTGGGTCAGAGCGTCGAGCTGATCGCCCGGGACCGGCGAAATATGGACGCCGTCCTCACAGCGATGGCAAACCAGTTGAGTGAGAGCCTGTCGGTTGCGGAATGGGAGCAAGCCGCGCCGCTGCGTCCTCGGCCCTCTTGGAGGTTGCAGACCATGGTGCCTCTTGCGGCCGCTGCCATCGTCGCTTCGCTGATCCTGATGCGCACCGGCCGAACCGGAGCGAGCGACGAATCCCTCGCTGTGCCAAGGACTCCGCACGCACCGAGCATGACGGCCGAGATGAACGTGGAGGCGGACAGGCCCTTCGTGGTCTTTCCCACGAGCGATCCCGACATGGCCGTAGTCTGGCTGCTCAACCCCAAGGAGAGCGACTGATGATTGAGATTGTGAAGAAAGGTATTCGATGCGCGCTGATCGTTCCGCTAGCCCTGGGTCCGCTTGCGGGCGTCGCAAGTGCACAGGAGCGCCAGAATACCACTCAGGACATCCGGAACCTGCAACTCGTCTTCGACTTGGTGCAGGCGGATGGCTTCACGGACGAGGATCCCAAGATCGCCGATGTCGTGGCCGAACTCCGGATGCTTTTCAACTTCCGGGGATACCGGCTCCTGTCGACTTCGGTGCTGAACGTAGGCCTCGCACGGCAGACCAACTCATCGGCCAGCGTTACCGGCAGCGGGTCCCAGAGAATTGTCCCGGGTGATTACAAAACGCCGCTGGCGATCAGCGCGGAGGTGAGTGCGCGCCGTTCCACGATGGTTGTCCGTGCCAAGGTGATCCTCACCGACGTGACCTCGCGGGTGACAGGTAATGCGATTTCGAGGGAACGACTGCCGCTTCTCGAAGCCTCGGTCACGATTCGTGATGGTCAGAGGGTCGTGTTGGGATCGGCTCGTCGCTCCGCCGAGGAGCCCGTGCTCATCCTCATCGTGACGCCCCGGATCGATCTAGAGCGGCCAGAGTGATCGGCTTTGAATCCGACTGGTGGCCGTGCTGGAGTCGGGCGGTCACCGCGATATGGCTATCCGACCCGGGAGACAGCGACTGATGATTGAGAGGATGACGACGGGTATCCGATACACACTGATAGCCTGGTTGGCTTCGGGGTGTGGGCTGGGCGTCCCTGGTACGCAGGAGCGAGAGCACGTTATGGAAGGCGCGGTCCTGATCCTTGCCGCACACCTCACGATGCCGGCCGCCACACTCGCCGCCCAGGCGGTAACGGTCGAGAGCGAAGCCCCTCGGGACCCCGACCTCTACACCTGCGTCAGCCAGCCGTACGGATCCTCCGCCCTCTGCTTGACGATGTCCATGAAGCGCCGCTGGATCCGCATGGTGACTTCGCCCGCCTTGCCGGATCCGATCGGAATGTGGTCCACGCTGGTGATGGGGGTCACTTCAGAGGCGGTGCCCGAGAAGAAGAGTTCGTCGCAGGTGTAGAGCGTTTCCCTTGCGACCAGCTGCTCGCGGCACGGGATTCCCATTTCCGCGGCCAGCTTGATCACGGTGTCGCGGGTGATGCCCTGGAGCGAGGTGCCGTCGAGGATGGGGGTGATGAGTTCGCCGTCCACCACCAGGAAGAGGTTCTGGCCGCTGCCCTCGCTGACCAGCCCGCTCGGGCCGAGCGCGATCGCATCCGCGTAGCCGTCGGAGTACGCTTCCATCTTCATGAGCATGGCGGCGTTGTAGTGGCCAGCCGCCTTGGCGCGCATTGGAAAGGTGTTGGGTTCCGCGCGCTGCCACGACGAGACCCGCACCGAGACGCCTTTCTCGAGCGCGCCCGCGCCCAAGTACGTGTCGAGCGGCCACGTGGCCACGTACGATTCGATGGGGCTGGGCCGGGGATCCAGGGCCGCGGCGCCGTATCCGCGCAGCACCATGGGGCGGACGTAGCAGCTCCCGAGTCCGTTCTTCGCGACCACGTCGACGCACGCCTGCGCGTACGCTTCTTTCGTGTGCTCCGGCACCATCCGGTAGACGATGCACGAGTTGTAGAGCCTGCGAATGTGCGCGCCGAGACGGAAGATGGCCCGCCCCTGCCCGGAGTCGTAGCAGCGGATGCCCTCGAAGACGGAGACGCCGAACTGTACGGCCAGCGAGAGCAGGTGCACCTGGGCGTCCTGCCAGGCGATGAACTCTCCATCCTTCCAGATGAATTCGGATTCCTGCAGCTCAAGGGCCATCGGGGTTCTCGGTCTCGAGGGTTATAGAAGAGCGCGGATCCATCCGCCGTCCACGGGAATGGAGGTGCCGGTGATGTAGCTCGCGCGCTCCGAAGCGAGAAACGTAACCAAGGCGGCAAATTCGGAGGGCTTTCCAACCCTGCCCGCGGGGATCTCGCTGGCCCAGCGGTCGAACGCGGCTTCCCGGTCGATCCCCTCGCGTGCGGCGATCTGACCGGCAAGCCAGTCCAGGCGGGCGGTGCGGGTGTAGCCGGGCATCACGTTGTTCACGGTGATGCCGTCGCGCGCCACCTCGTTCGCCAGGGTGCGGGCAAAGCCCGTCACCGCGGCGCGCACGCTGTTGGAGAGGATGAGCCCGTCGACGGGCTGCTTCACCGCGATCGAGGTCACGTTGATGATCCGGCCCCAGCCTCGCTCGCGCATCCCCGGGAGGACGGCGCGGGTGAGGTTCAGGACGCTCTCCAGGTTCTGGGCGACGGCGGTGCGCCACGCCTCGGGGGTGTGCGCCTCGAAGGGGCCGGAGGGAGGACCGCCGGTGTTCGTGACCAGGATGTCGACCCGCCCGAATGCGTCGCTGGCCGCTTCGGTGACGCGCCGCACGCCCTCGGGATCGGTGAGATCGGCGGCCACGGCCACGGGTTCGGAGCCGGAGGCGCGCGCGATGCGGTCGCGTGTGCGGTTCAGGTCGTCCGAGCCGCGGGCGCACATCACCAGCCGGGCTCCCTCGCGCGCGAACTCCTCGGCCACCGCGCGCCCCAACCCGCGGCTGGAGGCGGCCACCAGCGCCACCTTTCCGGTCAGTCCGAGGTCCATGTCACCTCAGCGCGGTGGGCCGTAGTCGCGTCGTCGCGGATGCCCGCCAAGGCGACTCTCACCTCAGGTACGCGTCGGTGCCGTCCAGCCAGTCCTGGCGGGGCGGGCAGAAGACATCCACGTCGAGCGTGTCCTCGAGCGCGAGCGCCTTGTGGGGCAGCCAGGAGGGAATGTGCAGGACCTCGCCGGCCCGCACGACCACTTCCTCGCTCTCGTCCTCCCCGAACCAGAAATGGAGGGCACCCTCCAGCACATAGGTGAGCTGCTCGTTGTCGTGCGAGTGCAGGGGGACGACCGCGCCCTTGTCCAGATAGATGTGCGCGAGCATCATGCGGTCGCCCGTCACCAGGCGTCTTCCCAGACCTTCCTTGACCTTTTCGATCGGCATATCGTCCCAGCGGAAGTGTCGCACGCGCTGCTCGGGGCTCATTGGATTTTCTCTGTGATGGCTGAAAAGGGCCGGCTGTCGGCCGGTCGAACCCTCTCAATACCCTAACCGGGCGTCTCCGGCAAGTGGCGGAAGCGCGCCTGTCGGAAGCCCGCGGCTCGAGGTGGCTTTTCGGCGCGAATGATCCCGTCCGTCCGAGGTCCACCCGTCCGTCCGAGGTCCACCCGTCCGTCCGAGGTCCAAATCACCGCAGGTAGCTGTCGGTGCCATCCAGCCAGTCCCGGCGGGGCGGGCAGAAGACATCGGTTGCCAACGTGTCCTCGAGCGCGAGCGACTTGTGCGGCAGCCCGGAGGGAATGTACAGGACCTCGCCGGAGCGCACGATCACCTCCTCGCTCTCGTCCTCCCCGAGCCAGAGCTTGAGCGCGCCATCCAGCACATGGGCGATCTGCTCGTTGTCGTGCGAGTGCAGCGGGACGACGGAGCCCTTCGCCATAGACCAGTGCGCGAGCATCATGCGCTCGCCGGTCACCACGCGTCTTCCCAGACCTTCCTTCACCTGTTCGATTGGCATATCGTCCCAGCGGACGTGTCGCGCGCGCTGTTCGGCGCTCATCGCCTCTCCTGTGTAGTGGGCAGAAAAAGGCCGGCAAACGTGCCGGGCGAACCCTGTCAATACCGTAACCAGGCGGATCCGGCAAGTGGCGCGGATATTGCCGAGGTTTCCGGTGGAGAGGGGTGGGAGACCGAAGGGTGGCGCAGCGGAGAAGCGACACGTGGCGACAGCCAGGAGCATAGGGATCGCGCGCCCGTCCGCGAGTCCCGGCCAGGGGAGGAGAGAACGTGTCCGAGTCGAATTCTGGAGCCACCGAAGGTCGGGGCCGGCGGACCTGGGTGTGGGCGCTTGTGGCGGTGGCCGTGATCGTGCTGCTGGTGGTCGCGGGAAGGTCGTTGGCCGGGGCCATCCCGGCGCTCGCGGAGCGCATCGAGGGGCTCGGGATGTGGGGGCCGGTGGTTTTCGTGTGCGCCTACGCGGCGGCCACGGTGGCCTTCGCGCCCGGCTCCATTCTGACGCTGGCCGCGGGGGCCATCTTCGGCATCGCGCGCGGGACGGTGATCGTGTTCGTGGGGGCCACGACGGGGGCCGCGCTCGCCTTTCTTGTGGCGCGCTACCTGGCCCGGTCCGCCATCGAGGGTAAAGTGGCCAACTATCCGCGATTCGCCGCCATCGACCGCGCGATCGGCGAGCAGGGGCGCAAGATCGTCTTCCTGCTACGCCTGTCGCCGGTCTTTCCCTTCAACCTGCTCAACTATGCCCTGGGGCTGACCAGGGTTCGCTTCGTGGACTACGTGATTGCTTCGTTCGGGATGATTCCCGGGACGCTGCTGTACGTGTACTACGGTCAGGTCATCGGCGACGTCGCGGCGCTCGCGAGCGGGGTGGAGGTGGCGCGGGGTGCGGGCTACTACACGGTGCTCGCGGTCGGGTTGGCGGCTACCATCGTGGTCACGACCCTGGTCACGCGCATCGCGCGGCGGGCTCTTAGGGAGATCACGGGGGATTGAGGGCGGTGGACGAGGCGGCCCGCAGCGCGGTCGTGATGGCCACGGACGATGGGCGCTGGAATGCGACGGCGTTCGGGCGGCTGGTGGGCGGCGCGAGGCGCGGGCCGGGCGGCGGGATGCGAATCCGGGCCGCGCGGGCGCTGGGATGAACCGATGAGACCAATAACGCAGAGGTAGACCGTGTCGGAAGACAGAGTCGTGCTCCTTCCCGACGACGTGCACAACCGTGAGCTGGTGGGGCATGTGCACCCGCCGGACTGGCGCAACCCCACGCCCCAGGACCGCTACCACCTGGTCGTGGTCGGGGCGGGGACGGGAGGACTGGTGAGCGCCGCCATTGCTGCCGGGCTGGGCGCGAAGGTCGCGCTGGTGGAGCGCCATCTCATGGGCGGCGACTGCCTCAACTTCGGCTGCGTTCCCTCAAAGGCGATCATCAGCTCCGCCCGGCGGGTGCGCGCGGCGCGCCCCGGCTTCACCAACGGGCGTCCGGGGGCGGGGGACGGGGGGACGGGGACAGGCGTGTCGGCCGAGGCGGCGGCGGGCAACGGGGCCGGGGCAGTGGCGTCCGGGGAGGATGCGGCAAGCGACTTCGCGGCCGCCATGGAACGCATGCGCCGGCTGCGCGCCGGCATCAGCCCGATCGACGGCGCGCAGCGCTTCGCCGGCCTGGGGGTGGACGTCTTCCTCGGTCACGGCGAGTTCACCGCCCCCGACCGCCTGCGGGTGGAGGGGCGGGAGCTCAACTTCCGCCGGGCGATCATCGCGACCGGCGCCCGCGCGGCGCTGATTCCGGTTCCCGGGCTGGAGGGCCCGGGCGTCTACACCAACGAGACCATCTTCTCGCTCACCGAGTTGCCGCCGCGCGTGGTGGTCATCGGCGCCGGCCCCATCGGGGTGGAACTCGCCCAGACCTTCGCGCGCTTCGGCAGCCGGGTCACCGTGGTGCACGCCGACCCCCACCCGCTGCCGCGCGAGGACGAAGACGCGGCCGCCATCGTGACCCGGGCGATCGAGCGCGATGGCGTGCGGGTCCTGAACGCGGTGGCGGTGCGCGGCGCCCGCCGGGAGGACGGCGTCACCGTGCTGGAGGTCGAGCACGGCGGCGAAAGGGAGGAGCTGGCGGCCGAGGCAGTGCTGGTGGCGGCCGGCCGGGCTCCCAACGTGACGGGGATGGGACTCGAGGCCGCCGGCGTGACCTACGACCGCACCGGCATCCAGGTGGACGACGGCCTGCGCACCACCGCCAAGGGCATCTACGCGGTGGGCGACGTGGCCTCGCGCTACCAGTTCACCCACGCCGCCGACCACCAGGCCCGCATCGCCGTGCAGAACGCGCTCTTCTTCGGCCGCGGCCGCGCCAGCCGCCTGGTCATCCCGTGGGCCACCTACGCGGAGCCGGAAGTCGCCCACGTCGGCCTCTACCGCGACGAGGCGATCCAGGCCGGCCACGAGGTCGAGACCATCACCATCCACTTCGACGACATCGACCGGGCCATTCTCGAAGGCGAGAAGGAAGGCTTCTTTCGCGTACACCTGAAGAAAGGCAGCGACCGCATCCTGGGGGCGACGCTGGTGTCCGCCCACGCGGGCGACATGATCGGCGAGATCACGCTGGCCATGACCGCCGGCCTCGGCCTGGGCAAGCTCGGGAGCACGATCCACCCCTATCCCACCCGCAGCGATGTCTTTGCGCGCGCGGCCAACGCCTGGCGCAAGCAGAAGCTGACGCCGACGATCGAGAAGGCCTTCCGCACCTTCTTCCGGGTGTTCAAGTAGGGCTGTGATGGCCGGACCAGCGGGCTCTCCCGGCCGCGCGGACGCCGTGCGCGTTTCCGCTCCGGCGACCATCGGCAACATCGCGTGCGGGTTCGACGTCTTCGGCATGGCCATCGAGCGCCCCTGCGATGTGGTCGTCGCGCGGGCAACCCGCGAGTCGGGGGTGACCATCGACCGCATCGCCGGCGAGGTGGGGTCCATTCCGGCCGATCCCGCACGCAACAGCGCCGGCGCGGCGGCCCGGGCCGTGGTTGAAGTGTCCGGCGCCGACTCGGCCGGGGTGGCGCTCGAGCTTCACAAGGGAATCCCGCTCGCGGGAGGGATGGGCGGCAGCGCCTCCAGCGCGGTCGCGGCAGCGGTGGCGGCCGACCGGGTGCTCGGAAGCGGCCTCTCGCGCCGAGAGCTTCTGCGGTGCGCGATCGCGGGCGAGCTGGCGGGTTCCGGATCGCCTGCCGCCGACAATGTCGCCCCCGCCCTGTACGGAGGGATCGTGCTCGTCCTGCCCGGAAAGCGCCCCCGCGTCGTCGAGTTGCCCGTGCCGGATCAGCTGTGGGTGGTCGTGGTTCGTCCGCACCTGGAAACCCGGACCAGCGATGCGCGTCTCGTTCTGGGCGACCACGTGCCCCTCGAGGCCGCGGTCACTCAGTGGGGCAACACCGCGGCCTTCACCGCGGGTCTCTACGCCGCCGACTGGGACCTCATCTCCCGTTCCCTCAAGGACGTCATCGCGGAGCCGCTGCGCGCCGGACGCGTCCCGGGTTTTGCCCGCGCCAAGGAGGCGGCGCTGACCCGCGGCGCCCTCGGCTTTTCCCTCTCCGGGTCCGGGCCCTCGGTCTTCGCGCTGTGCCGGGGACGCGAGACGGCTGAAGAGGTGGCAGCGGGCATCCGCTGGGCCTTCTGCGAGACCGCGGCC
This sequence comes from Longimicrobiales bacterium, assembly GCA_965225805.1. GTDB lineage: Bacteria > Gemmatimonadota > Gemmatimonadetes > Longimicrobiales > Gaopeijiaceae > BD2-11. The sequence goes on along the minus strand of OZ245327.1, from coordinate 3,190,552 downwards.
CTCCAGTGCGAAGCCTACGTCTCGCCCGTCAACCGGAGAGGGGTTCGCGTCGAGGACGTCGGATCTCCCGACGCCCCACGATGACGCACACGTTTTGCGGGCGCTCCGGCCCATCCAGCCGCCCCCGTTCCGGATCGGCGGAACATTGAAGCTCGTCAGCACATCGAGCCGGGCGGCGCCGGTCTCCTTCGGCGAAGCCCTGTTCCGGGGCCTGGCTCCCGATGGCGGGCTCTTCATGCCCGAGACGATTCCTCCCCTTTCCGCCGATGAAGTTGAGGCGCTGAGAGGCGCCGGCGCCGTGCAATGCGGCCTTGCCGTCGCCCGTCATCTTCTCGGCGAAGAGCTGGACGACGGGATTCTCCAGTCGGCGGTGCGGGAGGCGCTCGGGTTCCCGTTGCCGCTCGTTCCGCTGGGCGCGCGCATCCATGTCCTGGAACTCTTCCACGGCCCCACGCTCGCATTCAAGGATGTGGGCGCGCGCTTCATGGGCTGCCTGATGTCGAGACTGTACCGCTCGGGGCCTCCGCTGACGATCATGGTCGCGACATCGGGCGACACCGGTGGAGCGGTCGCGCACGCCTTTCTGGGTCTTCCGCGAACGCGCGTGGTGGTCCTGTTCCCTGAAGGCCAGGTGAGCGAGCGCCAGCAACGGCAGTTCACGACGCTGGGCGACCAGGTGCTCGCGGTGGCTGTGGCCGGGACTTTCGACGACTGTCAGCGCCTGGTCAAGGCGATGTTCCGCGATCCCGCCGCAAAGGAAGCTCTCGCCCTGACTTCGGCCAATTCGATCAACATCGGGCGCCTGCTGCCGCAGATCTTCTACTACTTCCATGCGTGGGCGCAGCTGAGCCGCCACCAGCCGCTGATCTTCTCGGTTCCGTCCGGGAACTTCGGCAACCTGGCGGCTGGCCTCATGGCCCGGGAGCTGGGGCTGCCCGCCGCCGGCTTCGTGGTGGCCACCAACGCCAACGATGTCGTTCCGGAGTATCTCAGCACGGGCCGCTACCGGCCGCGGGCATCGGTGCGCACTCTCTCCAGCGCGATGGATGTGGGGGAGCCGTCGAATCTGGCCCGCATCCTGGCGCTGTTCGATGGCGACCTGGGGCGCTTGCAGGGATGCCTGTCGGCGTCTGCGTGGAGCGATGGCGATACGCGGGAGGCGATGCGGAGGGTCTTCGACGAGCGCGGCTATGTCCTGGATCCGCACACCGCCGTGGGATGGCTGGCGCTGCAGCGGGCGCTGGGCGAGAGGCCGGACGCCCATGGCGTCGTATTGGCTACCGCCCATCCGGCCAAGTTCGGCGACATCGTGGAGGCGGCGATCGGGTGCCCGGTGCCGGTGCCGGAGCAGCTGGCGGCGGGGCAGGCTCGGCCGTCGCGCTGCACGCGCATCGCCCCCGAACCGGGGGAGCTGCGGCGGGTGGTGATGAGGTGGGCGGGCGCGTAGCCGGACTCCTGAGAGGACGCTGACGGACCCGCATCATCATCACCCTGTGGAACACGCGGCCGGGATTGATCGTCTGAAGAACGTCGCCGCGCGTTCAGGATGCTGCCCAGGGCAGCCGATACCGACCCCGCCGCGAGAGAGACCTCCATGAAGAACAAGACCATCATTGGGCTGGCCGTCGTCCTGTACCTGCTGGTCGGCCTTACCGGGTTTTTCCGGTTTCCGGCTGTCGTCTCGACCAGCCGGACAATGTATCCGGACGACTATTCGGAAGATGGCATTCGCACGGAAGTTACGGTCTGCCGGGGACTTCCGTTCATCTACAGGTCTTGCAGAACGACCGTCGAAATGATGTCGGGAGAGTCCTCGTCGACCTAGCCCGCTGCCGAAGCCAGGATCGAGGCGCTACGCGCGGGACGCCTGTCGAGACAGGACGGCGTCAGTCGGTCTGAAGGGGTCAGCGGCGCCGCCGGATCGCGTACACGATCCACGCCGGCACGCTGAGGACGGAGGCGTAGATCGCGATCGCAATCGGGCCAAGCAGACCCGCGAACAGAGCCGCCACCGACGTTAGCGGCGCGAGTATCGCGAACGATGTCCAGGCCGCGCGCGGGGATCCTGTGCGCCAGATTCGCCGGCAGGCCAGAGCGAGCGGCAGCCCGCACGGGGCCGTAAACGCGAGCGACAAGAGCGCCATGGGAAGCATGAACAACGTCTCGGGCGTGATCGGGGGTGCGACCCCCCGGGCCAGCGAGACCACGACGATCCCCGCAGGCAGCCAGAGCAGGGAAAGCCCCCAGAACTTTCCGGCTGATCCGAATGGCTGGTCGGTCATGGTGATCTCCCGAGGGGTTCGCACCGCCTAGTCCTGCCAGGCCGTCCACGGCTGTCGCGACCGCACTACCCGGACGCCGTGGTCCACCACGGTCTGCGCGAAGACGACGCGGTCGGAGGAGTCCACGAGCATGGCGGGGAAGCCGCTGGCTCGCGCGTTGGAGGATGTCGTTACCAGCCGCGCGGGACCCAGGTTCCCGTCCGCGGTGACGCCTCGCACGAACAACTGGTCGTCTTCCAGCCAGGTGACCAGCGCCGCCCCCGGTTGCGGCATGACCACGGCGACGCGTCCGACCGGGTTGCCCAGGTCGATGGTGACCGGGGCGTGGAAGGTCGCTCCCGCGTCTTCCGAGAACGCCGTGCGCACTCGCGGCGTGTTGCCGGCACCGGTGAACCACGCCACCACCACCGCGTCACCCAGGGCCGCGACCGAGGGCCCGTTCACCGGGCAGCCCGGGATCACCCAGCCGTCGTCGTGCACGGAGACGCCACCCGTCCACTCGCCGTCCACGAAGCGCCCCACCGAGATGTCGCGTACTTCGTCCGGGGTGCGGTCGCGGTAGACGACCACGGGCCCTTGCGACGTCATCGCCGCGTCGGTCTGGCAGCAGTCGCAGATGCGGTCGTCGAGTTCGACCTCGGCCGTGTGCGTGCCGTCCGCGCCGGCCGTGCGGTACCGCAGCGTCATGCGCGGCTGGGCCGCCCGCGAGCCATCGGCCTCGAAGAAGCGCCGGCCGTCCAGCCACACCATGCCCGCGCCGCCGTCCTCAAGGCCGAAGACGGACACGAACCCGTGCTCCGAGGGCGTGCCGTCCTCGTGTGGTGTCCACGGCTCGCTCCAGGAATGCCCGCCGTCGTCCGAGAAGGCGACCCGCACCCCGTAGTCGTAGGTGGTCGGGCCTCCCCGGACCAGCCAGTGCGCGGCCAGGCGCCCATCGGCCAGGGGCCACACCGCCGGGAAGTCCGCCCAGTTGACGAAGAAGGAAGCCCCGCCACCCGAACGCGTCGCCTCGAAGGGCTTGCCCACGGCGCCGCCCTGGTACGCGGCCCCCTTGAGCGCCCACACTTCCTCGCCCTCCTGCATGTGCGGCTCGAGCCAGCTCAGCACGACCGCGTCGCCATGGCGCTCCAGCGAGGGGAACCGGGCTTCGGGCGCGGCGGCGACGTCCAGTTCTTCCAGGGCAAGTTCGGTGACCTCGGATGCGGGCGCTGCGCACGCGACGACACCGGCTATCCAAACGACACCCGCGAACCGGAGCGCGTGCCTCGCGAGCATTTCCCTCGCGGCGTATCGGCGCTCTCGGCGGGGAGGAGAGGAAGGAATTGGCTGATTCAAGATCGACTCCGTATCGGGATGCCAGGCGGGGGTCCATTCCATCGGACAAAGATGCCGCGAGAAACCGGATGTCGAAAGGGAGTCGACGGTGGGTCACCGAGCAGATCAAGGGTAGCGACCTTTCAAGCTCGCATTGGACAAGACCGGTTTGGTCGTACTCGACCAGATCGACGGGATATCTTCACGTTGATATCGTCACCGAGATCCTCGGTTGGTTCCGATCCAGGGACAGCAACCCCCGTGACGCGCGGCTCTATCCCAAGTACAGGGCGGGGGTACTCGGAGGCATTCCGAAGATTGGGTAGGAAACGAGCGAGATTGACCTCCGATCCGGCCTACGGGTATTCTGAAGTATGAACCATTTGGATCGCATCAATCCTGGCGGATTTCCCGGACTTGGAGCGCGAAGACATCCGGGCAGCGCTGGCGTTTGCGGCGGAGCGTGAGCGCAGGCTCGTTTCGATCCCGCCCGGGTGAAGCTCCTTTTCGACGAGAACATTTCCCCGCGTCTCGTCGCTGGCCTATCGGACGTGTTCCCGGGGTCCGTCCACGTCCGAGATGTGGGACTGGCCCGAGCGACCGACGCCGCGGCGGACATCGAGGCGTTGTTGCGATCCAACCGAACCGGGATTCTCGCCTTCGGGGCCGAAGCGGACGCAGCGTTCCTGGCGCTCTCGTAGGCAATCACGGATCGCGGCACGGCTGCTGCGCTTTCAGTCCCAGTCGGCGACAGCCCCGAGCCGAGTCGTTCCTATCGAGTCTGACCCGCAAGCAGATCCGCCGCGCCGTCTTCCGTTCCGGGCACCATGGCGAGGTATGCCCGAAAGACTGGAATGGTTTCTGCGTCGGTTGCACGCGGCGCAGGAGCAGCGGAGTATTACATCAGTGGTTGCCGAGAGGGAGCCCCGCCCGACCCTGTCCCACCTCCGGCGGAGGATGACCGCATGACCCGTCCCATCCGACCTTTGCTACCGATCGCGTCCGCCCTTGCGCTCATTGCACTCGCGTGTGCCCAGGAGGGCGTCGAGACGGACTCCCCGGCGAGCCAGGTCGCCGACGGCGTCTTCTGGTTCAATGCCGGCACCCACAATGCGTTTTTCGTCGATACCGACGATGGCGTGGTGGCCTTCGACCCCATCTCGATGGAAGCGGCCGCGGGCCTTGGGGCCGCCATCCGCGGCGCGGCCCCGGACAAGCCACTTGCGGCCATCGTCTACAGCCACAGCGACGCCGATCACGCCACCGGGGCGCCCGTGCTGCGAAGCGAGTTCGGCGACGATGTCCCGATCATCGCCCAGGAGAATGCGCTGCCGATCCTGATGGAGCGTGCCGACCCCGACCTGCCGCCTCCGGATCTGACCTTCTCGGACGAGATGACGCTCCGCTTCGGCGGGCGCGCCATCGAACTCCACTACCTGGGGCCGAGCCACAGCGACAACATGCTGGTGCCGTTTCTCCCCGAAGAGGGCGTCGCCTTTGCCGTGGACTTCGTCAGCAACGACCGGGTGGGCTTCCAGAGCCTGCCGGGGTGGCACTTCGACGACTTCTACGTCGCGCTGGACCGGCTGATGGAGATTCCCTTCGAGACCGTGGTCTTCGGCCACGGGGATGTGGGAGACCGGGCCACCATCGAGCGTCAGCTCGCCTACTACGGGGATCTGCGGGACGCCGTCCAGGCAGCGCTCGACGAGGGGTTGTCCGAAGAAGAGGCCATGGAGCAGGTGCGACTGGACGACTATGCGGACTGGGGCCAGTACGAGGCGTGGTTCCCGCTCAACGTGGGTGCGGTCTATCGCTGGCTGGCGGGGAGCTGAGAGCAGACCGCCTGGGGGACCAACCCACCCGATACCAACCCCTGTCTTGACTGAAATCGGGGGATAGTCAGCCCGTATCGGCCCCGCCGCGCTCAAAGGCCGCGTCGAACGCCGCCTCCGAAGGCGGGAAGTCCAGGGAGCGCACGAAGGCACAGGCTTCCTCGGCGCCGTGTTCGCGATCCATCCCCATGTCCTCCCACTCGATCGAGAGCGGTCCATCATAACCGATCCGGGTGAGGGCACGCACGATGTCCTCGAAGGGCACCTTCCCGCGGCCGGGCGAGCGGAAGTCCCAGGACCGGTCCCGGTGGCCAAACGGGAGGTGTCCGCCGAAGACGCCGCTCGGCATGGGATGGTCCGCCCACCACACGTCCTTCACGTGCACATGGTGGATGCGGTCGGAGAAGCGGTGGATGAACTCGACCACGTCAATGCCCTGATACGCCAGATGGCTGGGGTCGTAGTTGAAGCCGAAGGCCGGTCTGCGCCCGATGGCATCGAGGGCCCGCTCGGCGCTCGCGATGTCGAAGGCGATTTCGGTGGGGTGCACCTCGAGCGCAAAGCGCACGCCTGCTTCGTCGAAGGCGTCCAGAATGGGGTGCCACCGGGCCGCGAAGTCGGCGAAACCCGCTTCGATGGTGCCCTCGGAGACGGGCGGGAAGGGGTACAGCAGGTGCCAGATGGAGCTGCCGGTGAACCCATTCACCACGGGCACGCCCAGGTTGGCGGCGGCGCGTGCGGTGGCCTTCATCTCCTCTGAGGCGCGGGCGCGGACGCCTTCAGGGTCGCCGTCGCCCCAGATGTGCGGCGGGAGGATGGCGCGATGGCGCTCATCGACCGGGTCGCACACGGCTTGGCCGACCAGGTGGTTGCTGATGGCCCACACCCCGAGCCCGTGGGACTCCAGGAGCTCGCGGCGGGCGGCGCAGTAGCCGGGGTCGGCGCTGGCGCGCGCCACGTCGAAGTGGTCGCCCCAGCAGGCCAGCTCGAGGCCGTCGTAGCCCCAGCGGCTCGCCTTGGCGGCCAGCCTGGCCAGCGGCATGTCGGCCCACTGGCCCGTGAAGAGGGTGACGGGTCGGGTCACGTGCGGGCCACTCCCGTCGCGGAGGCTGCTCGATCGGTCCGGCTCGCCATTGATTCTCTCCGCTGGTCGAACTTGAGGCTCAGGCTCGCTGCGGGTCCAGAGCCTCCGCTCCGAACCGTTCGATGGCCTCGAGCGTTCCCCGCACGTCATCCCAGGTGGTAGTGTGGTTGACGATGCACATCCTGAGCGAAAACGTGCCCTTCAGGTTCGTGGAAGATATGAAGGCCCGGTCTTCCCAGAAGAGGCGTGCGAGCACGGTCCGATGGATCGTGTCCACAAGTGTCTCGTCAAGGCCGGCGTCCGGGGTGTTCACCCGCCCCGCCGCAAGGAAGTCGGCCACCACGCCCGCCCAGGTGGGTGATGACGACCAGTTCGAGCATCTCGGCCGGCGCCATCTGAAGGTCGTCGCACGCCTCGACCAACATCCGGGTGCGCGGATCCAGGTCGTTGGATGTCACGATATGGGGAGCCTCCTGTCCTCGGTCGAGCTGATCTCCATCCAGGATCCGGCTCGATCGCTGCGAATCGCGGTGTCGATGAAATGGATGCCGCGGGCGCCGTCCTGAACCGTGGGGAAGTCGGGCGGCGGGGCTTCCTCGCTGTCGTCCGGCGGACCACCCCGCGCTCGCGCAACGTCACGCGCCCGCACCGCCCGCGCCACTTCCCGGTAGAGGTTCGCGAAAGCTTCCACGAAGCCTTCCGGGTGGCCGCCCGGAAGGCGAGTGCCGGCAGCTGCGGACGCTGAGCGGGCGCCGGCGGCGCGGTACACCACCTCTTCGGACCCGTCGGCGCACAGCAGCCGGAGGCGGTTGGGCTGCTCCTGATTCCAGTCGAGGCCGCCCTCGCTGCCGTAGACGCGCAGCCGCAGGTGGTTGCGCTCGCCGGTGGCGATCTGGGAGGCCATCAGCACACCGCGCACCCCACCCTCCAGCTCGAGCAGGACGACGGCGTCGTCGTGGGCGGCCCGCCCCTCCACCACGGTTCCCAGATCCGCGAACAGGCGCCGCACCTCCAGGCCAGTCACGTAGCGCAGCAGGTGGTGGGCGTGCGAGCCGATGTCGCCAAGCACGGCGGACGGCCCGCCACGCAGGGCATCGGCCCGCCACTCCGCTTGCTTGTGCCCCTCCGCCTCCAGCAGCTCCGCCAGCCACCCCTGCGAGTACTCCACCACCACCTTGCGCACCCGGCCGATGCCGCCTTCCCCCACACGCGCGCGCGCTTCCTTGACCAGCGGGTAGCCGGAGTAGTTGTACGTGACCGCGAAGACGAGCCCCGTTGCCGCGGTAAGGCGAGACAGGTCGTCGGCTTCCTCCACCGTCACCGCCAGTGGCTTGTCGCAGATGATGTGGATGCCTCGCTCCAGGAACGTGCGTGCGACCGGGTGGTGCAGATGATTCGGGGTGACGATCACCACCGCCTGGATGCGTTCTCCCTCAGGGAGCGCGGCTTCGGCCCGCGCCATTTTCCGCCAGGACCCGTACACGCGATCGGGCGCGAGCCCCAGCCGGCCGCCGGTGTCGCGCGACTTGTCCACATCCGCTGAGAACGCTCCTGCGGCGAGCCGCCATTCGCCGTCCAGGGCGGCGGCCATGCGATGCACCGGACCGATGAACGATCCCGGCCCGCCGCCGACCATGCCGTAGCGGAGGGTCAAAGCCATCCTCGGTCATGCGGCCGACCTACGCCCGCAAAGGCGGTCGGTCCGACTCGGAGGCGCATGCCGACTTCGCCGGACCGGCGCGCAGGCTTGGCGCAGGCGGCTCGCCGCCTCACCCCGCCTCCGCGATCCGCCGCGCCCGGTATCCGCCCTGCTTGCGGGCTCGAGCCTGCATCACCCCGAAGATCACCACCAGGATGCCGCACAGAGGCACCAGATAGCGGAAGGAGATGCGCCCGCCGAAGTTGTCGGCCGGTCCCAGGATCGCTTGCGCCTCCCCGGTGAGCGCCTCGCCCGCCCCGGAGTCGATGATCTGGCGGAGCGCGTTGGCGGTCGCGGGAGAGGGGAGGGCGCCTTGGGCCCGGTATTCGCCGACCACCTCGGTGGCGGCCGCGCGGGCGGCACCCGCATCCGGTCCCGGCACACCCGCGAGTTCCACCTCGGCGCGCTCGAAGAGGGTCACGACCTCCGCCACCGGGAGCTGGTCATGTGCGTACACGTCGGCGATCCGGCCCATCTGGGGCGCGGTCACCAGCCCGGTGGTCGCCATCCCGACCGCCCCCATCAGCCCGAGGCCCAGCGCCCCGCTCTTCGGCACTCGCTCCGACACCACGCCCAGCATGGTGGGCCAGATGTAGCAGATGCCCACCGCGTAGACCGTCGCCGTGAGGAAGACGGCCGCCGCTCCGGACGCGTAGCTGAAGGCGAGCAGCCCGACTCCCGTCACGGCGGCGGACAGCAGCAGCACCCCGGGAGGCGAGAGCCGGTGCACGACCGCTCCGGCCCGGTAGCGCAGCACCGCCATGAGGCCGTTGATCCACACCAGCACCAGGATGCCCGGGATGCCGCCCGCCTCGAGCACCGCCGGAACCCAGCGGGTGGGCCCGATCTCGATGGAGGCCGTCATCGTCATCGCGATCAGCATGAGCAGCATCAACGGCGTGGTGAGCGCGGCGCGGAACATCTCTCGCACCGAGACACCCGCCTGCACCCCCTCCGTGGGCGGGAATTTCTCCCGCAGGAGCATGTGGCCGTAGACCAGGGTCGGGATGATGATCAGCGCGATCTTCACGCGCCATTCCCCGAGGCCCTCCAGCGCGGCCGACATGCCGGCCAGCTGGTCCAGCCCGTATGTCGCCAGTCCCCCAAGGACGATCCCGCCCGGGAACCAGACGTGGAAGTTGTTGAGCTTGACGGTCTTGTTGGCCGGATAGAGCGACGCCACCAGCGGATTGCACGCGGCCTCCACCAGCCCGTTCCCCATGGAGATGATCAGCGCGCCGGTGAACAGGAAGGCGAAACTCTCCCCGAGCATGAGCGTGATCGTGCCGACCAGGTGTGCGACGAATGCGGTGCGCAGCAGCGCCCGGAAGCCCAGCGAGTCGGCGAGGGGCGCGAACACGACCTGCGAGAGCGCGAAGCCCCACAGGGCCGCGCCACCGATCCAGCCCACCTGCTCGTTGGTGAGCACGAATTCGTTCTTCAGGTCGAGCATGACGGCGCCCACCGTCGCGAAGGCGACCGATGTGGCGACGAGCGCGACGCAGCTACCCCGGAAGAGGCGCTCGGGGTTGGCGGTAGGTCGAGCGTCTGAAGGCGCCATGGAGGGGTCCCGGGTGGAAGGGCCAGTCATCCCAGCCCGATGTGGTGGAGTACGTGTAAGCGATTACTCGTCAACGAGATAAGCGTAGTGTCTCGGAAGGTGGATCACGAAGGATGCTCCGGGTGACCACGGTGGCCTTCGTGGACTGGAGCGGTTACTCATCCAACGTTCGCGGTTACGTTGAGCTTCGGCAACCTGGGATATGGCGGCTACCATCTTTCCCGGACGACGTCAGTTATTGCGGTCGAATAGTGTGCTGCCAGGTTCACTTCCATCCCTGCTCTCACCTGAACCATATCTGCCATGCTGAAACACACGCTTGCTGTCCTCGTTCTGGTCATCGGTTTCTCCGGCTGCTCTCTGGTGCTTGTTGAGGGCCCTCCACAGGTACGTCCTGGATCAACCCCGCCTGCTACGGCCAACTGCACGACCGAGATGGCTCTGCCGATCGTTGATCTCGTCTTCGGTGCCCTGGCCGGGATCAGCAGTTTGACTCTAGGCGAAGACGAAATCACTCTGGCAACCGGGTCGGCCCTATGGGGGGCTACTCTCCTGTATTCCGGGTACACCGGCCGCAAGCGGGTAACTGCGTGCCGCGATTTCCTGTCTACTCCAGTCGAATCGCCCTCACCAGAGCCGGTTCGGCTGCTGCCCGACACGGAGGGCGCGATGTGGTCTCCGCAAGCGGGATGGCGTCGTTAGAACCATGTTGTCCCTCGCGTAGGCGCACACGTCCGCCGGAGGGGTGGACGCGACCCCCTCATCCCAGCCCGATGTGGCGGAGCACCTCGGGCGGCGGCGGATCCCACTGGGTGAGCGGCGTGTTGCCGATGTAGCGGAGATCGTCCATGCCTTCGGCGGTGGTCCAGAAGGCGGTCAGCGTCAGGTAGCGCACCCTGTCGAAGAAGAGGGCAGGGGCTTCGAATCGTCCTCCTTCAGCCCGCTCGGGGTCGCAGATGTCATCGCAGATGGCGCGCTGCTGCGCGGCGGTGAGGTCGCGGAAGCGCACGTTGGACGGCGCGGCGTTCCCGCCGAAGCGCGTATGCGCCTCGCGGTCGAGCCACACCAGGCCTCCCCGGATCAGCACACCGCCCTCCTGGGTGGCCTCGTAGGGCGCGCTCACCCACTCGTCGATGAAGTCGTGCGCGCCGATGTCGCTCGCGGAGGGGGATCGCGCGTCGGCGGGGAGGATCACGTCGCAGAGGGCGGCGAGCGACTGGAGCTCGTCAGGGTCCAGCTGCCGTTCCCAGGGCACAACGGGGGAGAGGAGGTCCGGATCCCAGAGGTCGCCGCGCGCGTTGGGGTTGGAGACCTGGCCGGGGGTGGCGCCGCTCGAGCTGGCGGCACCGGGGGCGGACCCGTCCGCAGTCGCACCGCCCTCGCGGGGCCCTGGGCTGCACGATGCAAGACCGGGCGCGGCGGCGGCCAGCGCCATCACCTTCAGGGCGTGGCGGCGGTTCATGCCAACCGCCCCCGATGCCGCGCGGTGAGCGGTGTCATTTTCAGGCGTCGCGGAGGGCGAGGACGTCGGACTCGAGACGCGATCATCCACCGATCCGCCGGCATCGGCGGACATGCTTGCGCGCACCTCTCCGGCCATCGGCAACGCCTGCTTGCGCCGATCCTTCGCGGTAGTTCGCTCGTCGCTCATCAGAGACTCCGGGTGCGAAGCTGTTCCACGATGTAATCGGACGCGCGCCACGCCAGCGCGAGGATCGACAGGGTCGGGTTCTTGTCCGCGTTGGACACGAAGCCACCCCCGTCGGTGACAAAGAGATTGGCCACTTCCCACGACTGGCAGAACTGGTTGAGCACCGAGGTGCGAGGGTCGTCTCCCATCATCACGCCGCCCACTTCGTGGATGATCACGCCGGGCGCCGCGATGGCGCGGGCTCCGTCGTCGTGCACGTCGCTCGTCACCCGGCCGCCCATCGCCTGGATGATGCCGGCGAAGGTGTGCTGCATGTGCCGGGCCTGGTTCAGCTCGTGCGAGGACCACTTCCAGTTGAACCTGAGGGTCGGGATCCCCCAGCGGTCCACGCCCTCGGGGTCGATCTCGCAGTAGGAGTCCTCGTTGGGGATCATCTCCCCGCGCCCGTCGAACCAGAGGAACGACCCGTAGTAGCGGCGGCACTCGTCCTTCAGCCGCTGGCCGTAGCTGCCCCCGGTGAGCTCCGCCAGCCCGCCCATGAAGCCGAAGCCCGGCATGCGCCGGCCTCCGCCGAACTCGACATGGTATCCGCGCGCGAAGTCGAGCCCGCCGCGAGCCTGTTCCTGGTAGAGCCACCACGGCATGTACAGATGCATCGCCGAGGCGCCGTCCGCGTTGTGCGGGGGCATGTTCTCCAGGGCGGGAATCTGGCCGCCGACCCCTGCCCCCACCGTGTCCATGACGTATTTGCCGACCCGGCCGCTTCCGTTGGCCAGCCCTTCGGGGTGGAGGGCGCTCTTCGAGTTGAGAAGGATGCGCGCCGATTCGCAGGCGCTGGCCGCGAGCACCACCACGCGGGCGCGGGCATGTTCGTCCAGGCGCGTGTTCTTGTCGACGTAGTGCACGCCGGTGGCGCGTCCGTGCGCGTCGATGGTCACCTCGCGTACCATGGCGTCCGTGATGACGTCCAGGTTGCCGGTGGCCAGGGCGGGGGGGAGGAGCACGGTCGGGGTCTGGAAGTTGGCCTTGATGGAGCAGCCGCGGCCGCACGGGGTGGCGTAGAAGCAGGCCGCGCGGGCCGCCATGGCTTCCTCGGTGACCCGCTGCGCGAGGGCATTCCCGGGCCACAGCGTGCGCGCGATGCGGGCGGCGTCCAGACGCTGCGTGAGGATCGCCAGGTGGGCGGGGATGACGGGGATGTCCAGGTCGCGGCAGTGATGCTGGGTGAGCAGCTCCTCGGCGCGGGGAGCCGGGGGCGGGAGGAGCACGTCCGGGGAAGAGTTCGGGGTGTTCTCCAGCCCTTCGTTGGAGCCGTAGACGCCGATCAGGGATTCGGTCTTGTCGTAATACGGCGCGAGATCGTCGTATGAGAGGGGCCAGTCGAAGCCCAGCCCGTCCCGGGAATACGGCTTGAAGTCGTATCCTCCCATGCGCAGCGAGATGCGGCCCCAGTGGTTGGTACGCCCGCCCAGCATGCGCGCCCGCCACCAGCGGAAGTTGGTGCCCTCGGCGCTGGAATAGGGCTCGCCCGGCACCTCCCAGCCGCCGTCCACGGTGGCATCGTAGAAGCCGAAGGGCTTGTGGCGGGTGCCGCCGCCGCGCAGGGGCGCGTCGCGCGGGAGGTGGAACATGGGGGTCTCGGCGACCGGGTCGTAGTCCCGGCCCGCCTCCAGCATCAGCACCCTGAGGCCCGAGCAGGCGAGGACGTAGGCGGTCATGCCGCCCCCCGCGCCCGACCCCACTACGATCGCGTCGTAGGTTTCCTGGGTGCGTGGGCTCACGTTGTCTCCCGGGGCGCGCCGAGGTGGCCGGGGGTGGCCGGATGGGCGGCCTGGGATCTCGCGCCGTTAGGCGTCATCAGGCGGCTGATCCGGGTGCGGGGTCGCCCTCCGCGCCGGCGGGCAGCAGGTCCGCGAGCGCCCGGTAGCTGGCGCGCACGCTGGCGATCGCATCGCCGGGCTGGTCGTGCTCCACGAACTGGTGCAGCAGCCCCAACTCGCCGGCGCGCGCCAGGAGCGCCCGGAAGTCCGTGACACCCGCGCCCACGTCGACCATCTCGCCCGCGGCCGTGCGATCCTTCACATGGACGCTGGTCACGCGGCCCGCGCGCGCGTCCAGTTCGGCCATCGGGTCGGCGCCGCCGTGCACCGTCCAGAAGATGTCCATCTGCCAGTCGACCAACTCCGGGTCGGTGCGGTCGAGCAGCAGGTCCATGGGGCGCACTCCGCCCGCTCCCGGCCGCATCTCCCAGTCGTGGTTGTGATACCCGAAGCGGAGGCCGGCGGCGCGGGCGGCCTCACCGGCCCGGTCGAAGTCGTCCGCCACCCGCCGCAGTGCCTCCCCGCCGCGCTCGGCGACCGGGATGGACGGTACCACGATCAGGTTCTGGCCGAGCGCGACGGCGGCCTCCAGGGTCGCCTCCCAGCTCCCCCGCACCTCCTGCAGGGACTGATGGCTCGACGTGGCCACCAGCCCCGCGGCGTCCAGCATGCCCCGCATCTCCCCTGCGGACATCCCGTACAGTCCCGCCAGCTCGACCTCCTGGTAGCCGATCTCCGCCAGCGCGGCGAGGGTGCCGTCCGGGTCGGCGGCCATCACCGAACGCACCGTGTAGAGCTGCACCCCGATCGCGGTGGGTGCCTGCGGACTGGCTGCCCCCCGCCGCATCCGGCTCAGGCCCGGAAGCCCGCCGGCCACCACGGCCGCCCCTGGAAGCGTCCCCAGAAAACTCCGCCGGTCGAGGGTGCCCGGTGTGCCCATCTCCCCTACGATACCCCCCGCGGCATGGTCAGCAACGCGGCGTAGAGATCGATCGCGTACCACAGGTTGGCGATGCGCAGGTTCTCGTCGGGAGCGTGCTGGTTGTTGTCGTGGTTGGCGATGGGAACGTTGATGGCCGGCTTGCCCGCGATGTCCGTGAACAGATAGAGCGGCAGCGTCCCGCCCATCCCGGGTGCGAGCACCAGCGACCCGGGCCCGAAGGCGCGGTCGGCGGCCGCCGAAGCCGCCGCGATGATCTCCTGCACGAAGGGGTTGGCCATCTCCGTGCGCGCCGCCGGCGAGCCGGTGCCCCCGGTCACCCTGGCGATGCGCGGGTAGCGCAAGCGCGTCTCCATGTCCGGATCCTCGGCCACGACGTGGAAGCCCTGCCTCTCGATGTGGTCCACGATGAGCTGGCGCAGGTGGGCGCCATCGTTGCCCTTCACCAGCCGGATGCCGAGCGCCGCCACGGCCGTGTTGGGGATGATGTTGCGGGCCAGCGCGCCGGTGTTGCCGCTGGTGATGCCGCGGACGTTCAGTGCCGGCACCAGGAGCCGCTCGGGCAGCGTCTGGGGCTGTCCCTCGGTCCACACCAGCCCGAGCTCCCGCTTCAGGGCCGCATCGATGTCGGGCATGCCCTCCAGCGCCGCGCGCTCCTCGGGTCCGATGGGATCGGTGGTGTCGTGCCATCCCTCCACCAGCACGTGTCCATCCTCGTCCTTCATCGAAGCGAGCAGGCGCGCGAGGATGTTGCCGGTGTCCGGTGTCCAGTTGCCGTAGTGCCCGGAATGCAGGTTGCGGGTGGCGCCGTAGACCGTGATCTCCATCCCCATCGAGCCGCGCACCCCGAAGGTCAGCTGCGGTCGTCCGCTCTGGTGCGCCGGCCCGTCGAAGAAGAGCCAGATGTCCACCTCGTCGAAGCTCTCGGCGCGCATCTCCATGTATCGGCCCAGATTGCGCGAGCCCGCCTCCTCCTCGCCGTCGAAGAGGAAGATGAGGTTGGATGTGGGCGCCAGGCCCGCTCCCGCGAAGGCGTGCAGGACGGGCAGCACGGCGGCGATGGGCGCCTTGTCGTCCCCCGCCGAGCGGGCGTAGATGCGCCACTCCGGGTCGACCGCCTCTCCCGGAGCCGGGAAGGGGATGGGCTCGCCGCCGGCCTCCATCGACGCCGAGTAGAGCGTCGGCTCGAAGGGCGGGTGGCTCCAGTTGGACGGGTCGACCGGCTGGCCGTCGTAGTGCACGTAGATGCCGAGGGTGCGGGTCGCTCCCGGCACCATCAGCTCGCCGTAGACCGCGGGCGCCACCCCGTCGGTGGAGAGCAGCTCCGAGGTGGCTCCCGCCTCCCGCAGGCGATCGCGGATGTAGGTCGCCGCGCGGGTCACATCCTCGATGTCGCGCGCGCGGTTCGGGTAGGTGAGCAGCTCCGCGAAGTCGCCCAGCAGCTCGGCCTCATGGGCTTCCCGGTAGGCGCGCGCCACATCGCTCCCGGACTGGGCCAGGAGCGGCGCGGCCACGGCCGCCGGCAGGAGCACCATAGCCAGGACTGCGGCGGTTGCGGCCCGCCCGCGCGACCGCATCCTCCCCATCATCGAATCTCCCGCAGCTTGATGTTGCGGAACCAGGCCCGGTTCCCGTGGTCCTGGAGGCCGATGTGCCCCCGGGGCGCCTGCCCGTAGGCGGGCCACTCGACGAACTTGCTCGCCGCCACCTTCGCCTTCCAGTCGTCGCTGCCCAGCTGGTACTCGACCACCATCACGCCGTTCAGCCAGTGCTCGACATGCGACCCCTCCACCAGGATTCCGACCCGGTTCCACTCTTCGGCCGGGCGCACGATGCCCCGCGGCACCCCGTGCAGCCCGTAGTTGGAGCCCGCGCTGGTGAGTGGGCTGCGGCCGTCGGCATGCCCCGCGTCGTCCAGAACCTGCAGCTCCGGGGCGCTGTGGAAGATCTCCTCCTCTCCCGGCGCCGCGCGGTAGAAGATCCCCGAATTCCCGCCGGGCTCCACCTTCCATTCCAGCGTCAGCTCGAAGTCCTCGAAGATGTCGTCGGTGACGATGGCGCGTCCCCTGCGCACATGCGCGAGCGCTCCGTCCTCCACAACCCAGCCCCCGGTCATGGGCTGGCCGTCGTAGCGGCGCCAGCCATCGAGCGAGCGCCCGTCGAAGAGCAGCCGCCACCCCGCCTCCTTCTCGGCGGCGGTGAGCGTGTTGTGTTCCTGGGAGGCGGAAGGCGCCGGCGAAGCGGCCAGCGCGAGGGCGGCGTACAGCGGAAAGCCGAGAGCCGCCCGAAAAAACCCTGACAACACCATGCTGCCATTCATCATATGCTCCATCCGTCCCGGTACTCGCGCACCAGATACTGGTTGGCCTTCTCGTGGTTGGTCACGCGCATGCTGGCGGCGTCGTACTCGATGCGCGCGCCCTGGCCCGCACGGAGCGCCACAAGTCCCAGCAGCATGGTTTCCGTGAGTGGCGCCGCGTAGGAGAACGGCGAAGTCGCCTCGCCGATCCCCTTGCAGGCGTTGGCCCAGTTCATCTCGTGGGTGTCCTCGATGCGGGGGTAGGTGGGCGCGACCGCATCCGCCTCCTCCTGCAGCTCCACCGGATAGACCCTCGGGTTGCGCCCGTAGGTCTCGTGCAGCAGCAGGCCCCGCTCGCCCACGAACAGCACGCCACCTCCCCGGTCCAGCGGCACGTCGTCCGGGAGCAGGGGATGCCGCCGTGGCATCAGCCCGCCGTCGTACCAGTGCATGTCCACGGCGGGCAGGAGGCCGCGCCGCCCGAACTCGTAGTGCACATTGGTCGAGATCGGATACGATACGGGGTCGTCGGCGGGGCCGCCCCAGGGGGTGGAGGTCGCTTCAATCGCCTCCGGCAGCCCGAGGTCGAGCGCCCAGAAGGGGTGGTCTATCAGGTGCGCGCCCATGTCGCCAAGCGCCCCCACTCCGAAATCGACCCAGCCGCGCCAGTGGAAGGGATGGTACATGGGGTGGTACGGCACCTCGCGTGCGACTGGCCCCAGGTAGAGGTCCCAGTCGACGTGGTCCGGCACGGCGAAGTCCGCCCAGAGCCCGGCCGCCACCGCCTCATGCGCCGACCCGGGCCACCACGAACGGTCGGGGTCGGTGAGGCTCGCGTCGTCGGGGAAGGGGGCGGGGCGGGGCAGTCCCTGCATCCAGATCGGGCGATTGGTCCACACATGAACCTCGTGTACGACACCGATCACCCCCGCCTGGACCCACTCTTTGATCAGGCGCGCCTCGTCGCTCGAGTGGCCCTGGTTGCCCATCTGGGTGACCACCCCGGTCGATTCCGCGAGTCGCCCGAGCTCACGCGCCTCGTGCACCGACCAGGTCAGGGGCTTCTGCACGTACACGTGCTTGCCCGCCCGCATGGCCGCCCCGGCGATGACGGCGTGGGAATGGTCGGGGGTCGCGATCAGCACCGCGTCGACCTCGTCCTCCTGGTCCAGCATGACCCGGAAGTCGGCGTACTTGCGCGCCGCCGCGTACTGCTCCTTCCAGCGCACACCCTGTTCGCGCGGGTTCCCGTCCCGGTCGACCGAGCGCTCCTCGGCCTTGTTCGCCACCAGCCGGTGATCGACATCGCATACCGCGACGATGCGCTCGCTCCCGAGCTCCTGGGCGTTTTCCGCACCCATCCCCCCCGCGCCCACGATGGAGATCGCCAGGGTGTCGCTGGGGGCCTGCTGCCCCGGTCCCCCGAGAACGCGGCGCGGGACCACAGTTGCGCCCATCGCCAGAGCGGCGCTTCCGGAAACGAAGTCTCTGCGTGTCATGTCGGCCATCGGGCTGGCTACCGTGCTTGGAGTCGCGCAATGTTGCTCCGGGAAGATCGTCGACCGCACCCCGATCCGCCACTTCCAGCTTGCCAAATCCGGCGCGTCGCCCCAAGGATTCGCGGCAGTCCGGGATTCGCCTCAACCCTCAAAGGAGCCGACGCATGAGCAGCCATCCATCTGCGGAGGACTATCGGCGCATCGCCCGCGAGATATCCAGCGATGCCAGCCCGGTCGGAATCGATGCCAGGAAGACGCACGTGATGATCCTCTACAAGCTGGAGGAGATCGAACGGCGCCTCTCCGCCCTGGAGGCCCGCGCCAGGTGAGCGCCTCGCGCAAGGCCTTCACCCTCGCCGAGGCCAACGCCCTCCTCCCCGCGCTCGAAGCCGTCCTCGACGACATTGCCCGTTCGCGCGACGACCTGGAGCGCCACGCCGAGCAAATCAAGATTCTCGATGCCCTCTGGGGACGCCTGGTCATGGCCCCGACCAACCCGGATCACAGGGAGTTCCTGAAGCATCGCGAAAGCGCCGGACGCGCTGGCGCCCGCATCCGCCGCTCCATCGAGAAGGAGATCCTGGGAAAGGGCATTCGATTCCCGGTGGGGGGGCTCGAACACGGTCTCCTCGACTTTCCCACCACGTTCGAGGGGCGCTGGGTTTACCTGTGCTGGCGCCGCGGGGAGCCGCGCATCTCGCAGTGGCACGAGGTGGATGCCGGATTCACCGGACGCCGTCCGATCCGCGCCCACGAAGCCGCGCGCATGGGCATCGACGACCCGGGCAGCGTCGACGACTCGACGCTGGATTTCTGAGGAGCCCGCCAGGACTCCCCATGGATCTCGTTCCACGCCGGGCCGATTTTGCCAGCATGGTGCGTCTCGCGCTGCCCATCGTGGGCGTGCAGGTGGGCCTGATGCTGATGGGCGTGGTGGACACGATCATGGTCGGCCGCATTTCCGCGACCGATCTCGCCGCCGTCGCCCTCGGCAACGCCTATTTTTTCACCTTCGCCGTGTTCGGGATCGGCATGCTGATGGCCCTCGATCCGATCATCGCCCAGGCGGTCGGGGCGGACGACCCCGAAGGGATTGCGCGCGGCATGCAGCGCGGGTTCGTGTTCACCCTGTTTCTCGCCGTCGCAGTATCGGTGCTCTTCCTGCCGTCCCGGGCCGTATTCATGCTGCTGAGACAGCCCGCGGAGGTGGTCCCGGTCTCGGCGGCATACATCTTCGGGTCCATCCCCGGGATGTTCCCCTTCTACGCCTTCGTCGTGCTGCGCCAGAGTCTCCAGGCGATGGGGCGCGTGTCGCCGATCGTGTTGACCATCGTGGCGGCCAACCTCCTCAACGCCTTTCTCAACTGGGTGCTCATTTTCGGGAATCTCGGCTTTTCGCAGATGGGCGCCGTGGGTTCGGCCTGGGGCTCGAGTGTGGCCCGCTGGTTCATGGCTGCGCTGTTGTTCGCCCTCTCGTGGCCCACGGTGAGGCCGTTCCTGTCCAGGATGCGGCGCGAGGCCTTCGATGTGCTCGCGCTTGGGCGCATGGCGTGGCTGGGAGCTCCCCTCGCGTTCCAGCAGCAGCTCGAGTTCGGGACCTTCGCCCTCATCGGCGTGATGATGGGCTGGCTCGGCACCATCGCCATGGCGGGACACCAGGTGGCGCTCAACCTTGCGGCGCTCGCCTTTATGGTCGCTTTGGGGATCGCGGGCGCCTCGGCCGTGCTGGTGGGCCGGGCGGTGGGCCGGCAAGACATGGTGGCGGCGCGCCGGGCCGCCGGGGCGGGGACCCTGCTGGGCGGGTCGTTGATGGTTGTGACGGCGAGCGCGTTCCTGGTGGCACCCGGATTCCTGGCACGGGTTTACACGTCGGATGCGGAGGTTCTCGCGGTCGCGGTGGTTCTCCTGCCCATCGCGGGGATCTTCCTGGTTGCTGACGGCCTGCAGGCGGTGGCGGCGGGGGTGCTGCGCGGCGCCGGCGACACCCGTTCCCCCTTCCTGTTCAACGCGCTGGGCTTCTGGGGGCTGGGGATCCCGGTCAGCGTGGTACTCGCTTTTCCGCTGGGGATGGGGGCGGAGGGACTTTGGTGGGGATTGGCAACGGGCCTCGGAGCGGTCGCCGTGCTCCTCTTCATGCGCGTCCGCCGCCTCCTGGCTCGCGACATCCGACGGGTGGTCATCGACGATCCGGGTGTGTCCGCGGCGGCCCGCCACAAGCGCGTGGCATGAACCGCCTGGCGCTCTTTCCGCTCGATGTCGTGCTCTTTCCCGAAGAGCTGATCGCGCTCCACATCTTCGAGCCCCGCTACCGCCGCATGGTGTCGCGCTGCCTCGAATACGACCAGCGATTCGGGCTCATCTATCACGACTCCGACCGCCTGGGCCCCTTTCTCATCGAGGAGGGCCGGGTGGGTGCGCTGGCGGAGATCGAACGGCATCAGGGACTGAAGGATGGCCGCTCCTTCATCCTGGTGAAGGGCGTGGGCCGGTTCGCGATCCACGACGGGCTGGAATCCGGCGAGCCGTACTACGAAGCCGTGGTCGCGGACTATGAAGACGAGCCCCGAGTGAGGCCGGGACTGAGTGCGAGGCGGCAGATGTCCATCAATCTGTTCCGGGCCGCCGCCGCGGCTCTCCAGCGGCCCTCCTCCGTATCGCTGAAGCTCGATCCGGAGGACGAGATTTCGTTTCAGTTGGCCGCGCTCGTCCAGGCTGATCCGGCCTGGCGGCAGGATCTTCTGAGGATGCAAGACGAGGAAGCGCGGCTGGACCGGCTCGACGTCATCTTCCAGCAGGTCATCCTGCGCGGCCCGCCCCGACCGGAGGAATGATGAAGAGGGAATTCGTCTCGCGCTTCCGCGATCGTACGCCCAGACGTCTTGCGTGTCCACGATCGTTCGCCTCTGCGTCTTGCGATATTGCGGTCGAACGCATTTGCGTCTTGCGGCCAGGCAGATCCCGCCGCCCGCTTCCCGCGGTGATCGCGCGCGGAGGCCGCCGATGACCGGGCATCCACTGTCCGCGCACCACATTCAGGTTGCGCGTACGGCCCGCTACTACACGCTCGGAGGCCGGGGCGGGGAGGTCGGCGAAGCCTGGTTTGCGCTTCACGGCTATCGACAGGCGGCACGCCGCTTCGCGCGCCGGTTCTCCGTCCTCGACGCACCGGAGCGCATCGTCGTGGTCCCCGAGGCGTTGTCGCGCTTCTACGTGGATCCGGGCCCGGGGAGGCACGGGCCGGAGCACCGGGTCGGGGCCAGCTGGATGACGCGCGAGGACCGGGACAACGAGATCGTCGACTACATCGCCTATCTGGACTCGCTCGCCGACGAAGTGGCGAACACGGCCGCCCCCGCCACCTGTCGCCGGGTCGTATTGGGGTTCTCCCAGGGGGCGCACACGGCCTCGCGATGGGTGGTGTTGGGGCGCGCGGACGCGCAGGAGCTGGTGCTCTGGGGAGCGGGGCTCGCCACCGACCTGAGCCCGGACGCGCTCGCGGTGGGGCTCGAGGGGGTGCACGTGACCTTCGTGCGGGGTGCGCGCGACAAATTCCGGGATACGCGGGAAGAAGCGGCCCAGGACGCGCTGCTGGGAGAGCTGGGGGTGCCGTTCAGCGTGCTCATCTTCCCCGGCGGGCACGAGATCGCCCGCAGGCCCCTGCTCGACATCGCTTCCGGGAGGCCAGCTTAGTCGCACACCACCTATTCTCTTGCCGCCGGTAGCTGCTGTAGCTACAATGGAGCTATATCAAGGAGGAGATCCACGATGAGTACCGACACTGTTGTCCGCGCCCGCATCGACAGCGATACGAAAGCACGCGCCACCGAGGCGCTTAAGGCCATGGGCCTGTCCATGTCCGACGCGATCCGCCTGCTGTTGCTGCGCGTAGCGGACGAAAAGCGGCTGCCCTTCGCCGTTCAGGTGCCCAACCCGACCACCCTCAAGGCCATGAGGGAATTGGACGAGGGCAAGGGCCAGCGTTTCGGCAGCGTCGAGGAGTTGTTCCGCGACCTCGATCTCTGACATGCTGATCCCGGTTCGTTCCTCGCAGTTCAAGCGCGACGTCAGGAAGGCCCGGGCACGAGGTAAGGATCTGGGCAAGCTGCAGGCCCTGCTGGCGTCGCTGATCGAGCAGGAGCCATTGTCCGCGCGCCATCGCGACCACCCGCTACGGGGCATTTGGAAGGGGTATCGGGAGGCGCATATGGAACCGGATTGGCTCGTGATCTACCGTGTCAGAGGTGACGAATTGCTCCTGGTCCGAACCGGTGCCCACTCCGACCTCTTCAAGGAGTAAGCGCGCCAGGCAACGCGGATCTCGTTATCGCACCTGAACCTTTCAAAGTCTTGAGCCACAGCTCACCAGTGCCGCTGATCACCTCGTTACCCAACGGCCCGTGTCCGTAGACAGCTTCTGACACCTTGCTCGTAGTCCGTAATGGCCCGCTTATTCCAGACTTTGGTCAGGTAGTGGAAGCCCGACTCCGTCAGCTCCTCCCAGTCCCCGCAGGCCTCTTCGCTTGGCGCCATCGGAGTCGGATCCGCGGGCGGAGAGGTCGTATCGTAAGGCGCCGGACCCGGCACGGTGACCTGGGCTGTTCCCGATGCCGACCCCGCCGTCGCCGTGATCATCGTGCTGCCTTTGCCGACCTCCCACACCAAGCCGGCCGGGAACCTTTGGTGTAGGAGAATGCGGTGCGAGCCCGCGCCGGGACCGTTACGTTGCCGGGACAGCCGAAGAGCAGCAGCAGCGGGATACGGAGGCTTCCATGCGGACGAGTCGACCGAGAGGCACGAAGGGGAACGTTCATCGCAACCGGAGGGCGCTCGCCGCCTGCCTGGTTATCTCCGCCGCCTGGGCTCTTGCATGCGCAGACGGCAGCCCCGGGGAAGCCCCCGACGGTGTTGCTCCTCCCAGCGCCGAGTGGACGTACTACGGGGGGCAGAACTCCTTCAACCGCTACTCGCCGCTCACCCAGATCAACAGGGAGAACGTCGCGTCGGTCGAGGTTCTGTGGCGCCGGCCCGGCATCGACCCGCAGCTGGCGGAGGAGTTCCCCGACCTCGCCTTCAACAACTACCTGCGCGGGACGCCGATCCTCGTCGACGGGACGCTCTACGCACCCAACGCGGTGGGCCTCATCGAGGCCTCCGACCCGGGGACCGGCAAGACCCGCTGGGTCCAGCGGGCGGCTTCCCTGGAAGACGCCCGCGGACGGAGCTTCCGCGGCGCCGCCTACTGGAGCGGGGATGGCGCCGACGACCTGAGTTCGGACAACGGGCATGCCGGCGGGCGCGTCATCTCGGCGCGCGGATCCTGGCTGCACGCCCTCGACGTAGAGACCGGAAAGCCCGTGGCATCGTTCGGCGACGACGGCCGGGTGAACCTCGTGCCGGAGGGCCGTGACCGGTTCAACTGGAGCTCGGGCCCGATCGTGGTCGGCGACATCATCGTCGTGGCGGGCACCCTCGACGGCGCCGGGGACTCGGGCACGGAGTGGCGCGACAGCGCGCCGGAGGACGTGCGCGGGTTCGACGCCCGAACGGGCGAGCAGGTCTGGACCTTCCACGTCATCCCCAGGGAGGGGGAGTTCGGCGCGGATACCTGGGGCGACGGATCTCGCGAACTGTCCGGCGACGTGGGCTCGTGGTGCTGCCTCAGCGCCGACGACGAACTGGGCTACGTCTACGTGCCTCTGGGGGCCCCCACCTCGGCCTACTACGGGGGGCACCGCCCCGGCGACAACCTGTTCGCGAACAGCCTCGTGGCGCTCGACGCGGCCACGGGCGAGCGCATCTGGCACTTCCAGATGGTGCATCACGACATCTGGGAATACGACACTCTCGGCCCGCCCGTGCTGGGACGCATCCATGTGGACGGGCGCGCGATCGACGCGGTGATGCAGGCGAGCAAGACGGGCTTCCTGTTCACCTTCGACCGCAGGACGGGGGAACCCGTGTGGCCCATCGAGGAGAAGGAAGTGCCGCGGTCGAAGGTGCCCGGTGAGCGTACCTCTGCGACGCAGCCGTTCCCGAGCAAGCCGCCCGCCTTCGACCGCCAGGGGGTCTCGTCGAAGGACCTGATCGACTTCACGCCGGAGATCCACCAACAGGCCCTCGCGCTGGCGGATTCGCTGGTCCTCGGGGCGCTGTTCACGCCCCCGATGGCGGCGGGCTCGATCGAGGGAAAGATTGGGACCTACGTCGTCCCCGGCGCCTGGGGTGCGGGCAACTGGCACACCGGCGCGTTCGACCCGGAGACGGGCGTCTACTACGCCGTGTCCCTCACGCTGCCGAACGTCTGGCGCCTCTCCAAGACGTCGGGACCGGATGAGATGGAGTACGGGACCCAGGGAGGTTGGCCGCGAGCCGAGATCGATGGTCTGCCCATCGTCAAGCCGCCCTGGGGACGGATCACGGCGATTGACATGAGCCAGGGCGAGCACCTGTGGATGGCGGCCAACGGCGACGCCCCCAACGATCATCCGCTCCTGGAGGGCTTGGATCTTTCGCCCCTCGGGAACGCGAACCGCCCGGCGCCGCTGCTGACGGCAACGCTGCTCTTCATCGGAGAGGGGAGCGATGTGGTCATCGGCACGCCGGACACCCACTGGGGAACGGAGTTCCGGGCCTACGACAAGGCGACGGGGGAGGTTGTGTGGGAGACGGATCTTCCGTCGGGCACGACCGGCGGTCCCATGACGTACATGCACGAGGGCAAGCAGTACATCGTGGTGGCGGTAGGCGGCAGCGAGCATCCCGCCGAGTACGTCGCGCTCGGACTGCCGTGACGCTCTAGCCCGGGTTTCTACCACCGGTTCGGTTAGCGATCCTTGGCCGGTGGTCTCCGGCACCCAGGCGTTCTGTGGGTCAGCGTTCCAGAGAATCCTCAATGGCTTCCCTTGCAGCGGCTTCGATCGCCCACGGGATGGCTGAATCACGGTAGAGCGCGGCCCCGTTGGACAGGGTGGCGTTACCGGCCGGCGGTGGTGCCGCCCTCTTCGGCGCATCGGTCCGCGCCGGCCTCTCGGGTGCATCCGCCAGCACCCTCCCCGTCGGCGTGAAGAACAACACCGTCCCTTCGCGGTCTGTGCCGACCTTGACCCGTCCCTCGTGAACGGCGCGGTGGTGCCGCCGGCAGAGCAGCAGCGTGTTCCCGAGGCTCGTCTCTCCCCCATCGGCCCAGTGCTTCACATGGTGTGCCTCCGTGAAGCGCCCCGCGCACCCCGGAAAGCGGCATCCACGGTCGCGCTCCTCGAGCGCCCGCCGGATGTGCGGTGGGATCGTGCGCGCCCTGCGGCCCACGTTCAGCACGGACCCGTCCTTCGCGTGGGCCATCGCGACCACCGCCGCGTCGCACGCCATGCGCCGAGACGTTTCCGCGGAAACGCGGATCCCTGCCAGGTCCGAGCGCCCCGGCTCCCCTTCTTCCGCCAGAGTCGCTGCGTCACAGTGGACCATGACCTGGTAGCGCTCTGCGCGGGTGCCGGACTGGACGCGGGGCTCGGCGCCCGGCGCACTTCTCGGTTCGTGCTTCGGCGTCACAACCGATTCGGGCCCCGGCGCGACGTCCGATTCGGCGATCTGCGCACCGTTCCGTGCGCCCACGTCCCCGCCCAATATCGCGTCCGAACCCACGCCGGAGTCGTCGCCCCAGTCACGGGAGCCGCCGCGAGAGTCGCGTGACTCGCCACGAGATCCACCACCCCCGAAGCCCGCAGCCAGCGCCCGCTCCGCGAGCAGCCCCACCGCGTCCGCCCGGCGCTGCTTCGGCTTTGGGCGCGCATGTCCGGCCCCGTCCTCGCGCCGGAACAGCGCATCGGACGCGGCCTCCACCGCCCGCATCAGCACCGCCCCGGCCTCCGGCTCGAGCCGCCCCTGCACCACGTACATGCCGTCGCCGTCCACGAAGACCGAGAACGTTCGGTTGCGGTGCCGAATCTCCTCGGCCTTCAGCTCCCCGTCGCGGGACAGCGTGCGCAACATGCGCACCGTCTGCTCCAGCTTCGCCGCCGAACCGGCGTGCGCGAACTCGAGCAACTCCGCCTCGCTCCCAGGCGTAGCCACGCGGGTGATCGCCCGCACCTTGGCGTAGGAGATCCGCCCCTCCCTGAGAGCATCGGCGGTCTGGGGCAGGTCTTCGAGCGACCGGGCGGTCCGGACCCGTTCGCGAGCCGGACCGATCTTGATGCCGATCCTCCAGGCCAGCCACTCGGCACAGGAGGCGAAACCGTCCTTCCAGCCGCCCCGGCGATCGAAGTCGGCGATGAGGGTCATCATCCGGGATTCCGCGGCGTTGATGCGCGCAGCCAGCTCCGCGATGCGCTCGCCCAGCAGAAAGAGTTCGTCGTCGCCATTTTCGGAGCCACCTGCACCGGAGGGCGCCGGGATGGCATCGGGGAACACCCCGCCGGCGCTGGGAGTCTTGCGGCGGACACGGGGGGGCTCGCCGTCGGCGCCGGGGGTCAGGGCATTGGCGTCGAACGCCGCCCGGTGGCCGTTGCAGTTCGCTGCGGCATTGGGTCGGGTGACGCCCGGTTCCCGCACCATCGCCGGCCACGGGGAAGCCGCCCCGGGAATGGCGTAGCGGCAATCTGCGGATGCGATCATCGTTCCTCCCAACATGAGATTGTGCAATGATTTACGTATAAATATAACGGCACTTAAGTCGGCCTCTCAGGACCGCCTGTAGTGGCCGAAGTCGGGTCGGGAGACCTTCGGAGGTGGAAGCGGTCCGCGAACGCTGCCAGGGGGCCAGCCAGCGCCTCTGGCGGGCTAGGTATCCGGCGTCCCCGACTCCCCCGAATCGCGAGCGTCAAACCTGTCAATGGCAGAATGGGCCTCGCGAATGTGAATTCGGGCGACTTGGTGTCGACCCAGACGCTGTCGCGAGCGTCAAACCTGTCAATGGCAGAATGAGCCTCGCGAATGTGAATTCAGGCGACTCTGATGCTCCATTGAGCGCAGTCTGTGAACTCTGCTCAGAACTCTCCCACGAAGACGATCTCCGGGGTCAGCTCGTAGCCCATCTCACGAGCCACCGTCTCCTGCGAGAGGTCGATGAGCGTGCGCACCTCGGCGGATGTCGCCCCTCCAAGGTTCACGATGATGTTGGCGTGCCGGTGGAAGATCTGGGCGTTGCCGTGGCAATGTCCCTTGAGCCCGCATTCATCGACGAGACGGCCGGCGCCGATGCCCTCGATCTTCTGAAAAATCGACCCCGCGCACGGGTACAGCCACAGGTCGGGATGCCGATCGCTCCGCCAGCGCAGGTTTTCGCGAATCACCCGCCGCAGCTCTTCCGCGGGAGTCGGGTCCAGGCGGAAGGTCGTGGTGAGGACGATGTCGTCGCGCTCGTGCAGGATGCTGTAGTCGTAGCCGAACTGGAAGTAGTCCAGATCGACGCACTTGCGCTCTCCCTCCTCGGTGAGAATCTCCGCGGACTCGACAACCTCTTCCAGGAAGACGGTCCGGTCCCTTTCCGGCGCGAGGAAGTGCAGGTTCTGCCACATGGCCCCACCGATGGTGCTGGGGATGCCGACGAAGTGGTGGAGCCCGCCCAGCCCGCGCCGCACGGTCGCCTGGATAAGGTCGGGGAAGCTGTCCACCCCGGCCCCGGCGCGCACCCGCACGTCGTCCAGAAAGTCGATGCCGCCCGCCTGCGAGTGGATCACCAGCCCGCGGAAGCCGCCGTCCCCGACCAGAATGTTCGCGCCCCGGCCCAGCAGGAAATGCGGAATCCCGAGTTCACGCGCGGCCAGGATGGCGTCCGCGAGCTCGTCGGGGGTGCGCGCCCGGACGAACAGATCCGCGGGCCCGCCGATCTTGAACGTGGTCATGGGACCGAGCGGAACGTTGCGCTCGACCCGTCCGGGCCCGATGCGCCGTTCCAGCTCGCGGCAGAATCCCGGCGTGTCCACGCTTCTCCCTGGCGGCGAGGGCGATACTCTCCGGCGCAAAGATAGCGAATCGGGGTTCGCGGTTGCTGTTGCTGTCACTGTTTATCCCGTAGCGGTAGGTTTTCGAGGAGTTGTACCCGCAACCCCGAGGCATATGATCCCGCGCACGTCCGCTACCTACACCGTCATTTACGACGGCGACTGCTCGGTCTGCCTGCGCTTCATCGACTACCTGCGGAGGCGCGATCCGGAAGGGACGCTCGAGATCGTCGCTTATCAGGAAGAGGGTGTGCAGGCGCGCTTCCCGTGGATCGACCCCGTTCGCTTCGAGGAGGCGTTGCAACTCGTGGGGTCGCGTCCGAACGGTCCCGGTTCAGGGAGTCCGCGCGACGCCGGGAGTCGCGCTTACGCCTCCGGAGCCAGGCTGGACGCATCGGGTAGCCACACTTCGGGATGCTGCGATTCCGGGCTTGGCGCAGCACCCCGCAAGACCTGGGAAGGCGCGCGAGCCGTCGAGCAACTCGTGCGCGTACTCCCACGCGGTCCACGGCTGGGCTGGGTCTTTCGCCTCCCCTTCGCACGTCCCCTCTTCGCGTGGGGATACCGAAACTTCGCCCGCAACCGCCGCCGCTTCGGGTGCGGGGAGCACTGTTCCGTGGAGACTGCTGGCGACTGAGCCGGGTTCGAGGCCCGGGACGAGCGAACTTGTCGCCTCGTACGGCCACATGTCGAAGCCCTGCTCCTCGAAATAGGCCAGCCGGTTCGGTATCGAAGTCAGGATGATCCACCGGTCCTCGCGGGTCAGGCTTCCTGGCCGATACCGCACTGCGAAGTACGCGAGTGCACTCTCGGCGATATCTTCCCGGTTGGGATGGTCTTGGGCATAGTCGGAAATAAACACGCCGTCCGCGCCCTGTGCGGCGTGCCAGCCGACGGCGTACTCGTGCGCCCGGTCCAGCGAGACATGGGCAGCTTCGTGCAGGAAGAGTTCCTCGACCAAGCCGTCGCGTAAGGCCCTTCCGATGCTTCGGTCCTGTGCGTGAAGCAGGATGCTCTGGTCGAACGAACTGCCCCCTGCGAGTCCGACGCCGGGAAGGATCGCCAGTGCGCGGACATTTGAGAGGAAGGCCGCGGGTAGCCGCCCGAGTGCGGGGGCAAACTTGTACACTTCCTCGCTTGCCGCCTCCAGGCTGTCGAATGCCGGATGGACCCGGAATTCCACTACCTGTTCAGCGATGTGTGCGTCGAACAGGAACGCGTTGACGGGGATCCAGTTTCTGAACCGCCGGTCATAGAGCGACCGCATCCCGCGGCCGGTGTGCGTCACGCTTTGAAGCGACGTGGCGCCGGGTCCGAGGATGTGGCGCCAGGGCCACGTCGTGGATCTGAATGGCGTCAGGCCGTTGTGCTCCATCGCGAAGTCCCGCGTCAGATCCGCATTCATGTCCACTTCAACCGTCTGGCTTACGTAGCTGA
Source organism: Longimicrobiales bacterium (assembly GCA_965225805.1). Taxonomy (GTDB): domain Bacteria; phylum Gemmatimonadota; class Gemmatimonadetes; order Longimicrobiales; family Gaopeijiaceae; genus BD2-11. Next base: position 3,161,193 of record OZ245327.1, on the reverse strand, counting down.
ACTCAGCCTCGACCGTCAATTTCAAGGTCGCCCCGAGGTTTGTGAAGCGATACCGTCCATCGGCATCGGTGATCGTGGCTGAATGCTTCCAGCCTTCCAGGCGCACGAGAATACCGGGCAACGCCAGGCTCGGTCTCCGGCGGTCGGTCACCGTGCCAGACAGGGTGAACGACGGTGCATCCACCCTGATCACCACCGAGTCCGAAGCCTCGCGGGTCGCCGCCATTCTCATCTCTTTTTCCCGCAGCTCCCAGTGGCGGGTCAGGGCGACGACCATCGTTGTGCCATTGCCGACCGCCTTCACAAGCCCCGTCGAGGTGACCTCCGCAACCGTGTAATTCCGGGTGAGCCAGGTAACGTGCGCACCCGCCATCACGCGCCCGTCCTGGTCGCGTACTTCTGCGGCAAGTCGGGCAGTGTCCCCGAGCGTCGTGAACGTCACGGTGTTGGGCGCCAGCGCCACCGTCGCGGGGCGGGGAGGATCGGCGGGCGTGGGCTCGGTGCCCGCCTCGCCGCAAGCAGAGGTCCAGATGGCTGCCGCCACGGACGCAGCCGCGAGGATCCGTGTTCGACAACCGCGTGTGCCGCCCATGCTCGAGGCTCCCAACCTGCACGTTCTGCTCGACAACCCGGTCCCCGGTCTTTGGGGCTCTCGTCCGGCCTCCTCTTCGACCACGACCTGGGAAGCCATCGATATCTTTGCACTCCGGGTTTCTGTGAGGTGTGGTAACGCGCCCTGCGGCGGACCTACATTTCCCCAGCAATTGCTGGGCCATTTGACCCGAAGTCCCGCGCGGGACGTAAGATCTTGCCTTTCTGGAGCAGTGCCATGCAACGACGCGCCGTGAAGTTTCTCGGAATCGTCCCTCCCATTCTCTGCCTGACCCTCACATCTTCGACCCGGCTCGCGCCTTCCCCGGTCCAGAGTTGGCCCGAGCCGCTCCCGGTGGAGATGCTGCTTTCGCTCTCCTCTGCGGTGGGGGGCGAGACCCCGCGATGGGCTCCCGGAGGGGAGTGGATCCTCCTGGGAGGCTCGAACCTGCGCCTGATCCGTCCGGAGGGCGGTGCGATCAGCGAGTTGCCGGTCTCGACGGGGGGCAGCGGTCACTTCCTCGCGTCGGCCGAGCCGCGCTGGTCACCGGACGGGCAATGGATCTCGTATGTGTCGGACAAGAGCGGCACACCCGAGATCTGGCTGTGGTCCCCGAGAGACGGCGAGGAAATCCGGATCACCGGCAACGGCGGACGGCTGATCAAGGGCTATTCGTGGTCGCCGGACGGGAGCCGCATCGCGTTCTCCGGGAATCGTCACGGCCAATATGATGTGTGGACGGTGGAGGTCCCGTCCGGGAAGGCGCGCCGACTGACCCACGGGGCGGCGCTCGACGTATATCCCTCGTGGAGCCCCGATTCCGAGTCTGTCCTGTATGTGAGAATCGATGACGCGTGGATGGACCACACCATAGTGGAAGTCCGTGCCGACGGGGGCGAAGAGCGGGTGGTCGTGCAGGACCAGGACTTCTTCGACTATGGGGAAGGGGGTACGTTCGGCTATCCCCTGGTCTCCCCGGACGGCTCCACGGTGGTATTCCCCTCATACCGCTCCGGGTGGATCAACTACTGGAGCGTGCCTCGGTCGGGAGGCGAACCGGAACCACTGGCGCCGGCCCAGGCCGACCAGACGGACGGAGTGTGGTCGCCCGACGGCGACGGGTTCGCCTGGGTAGAGAACCACGGGGGCACCTACCAGCTCCGCATCGCGCCAGCGCCCGGCGGAGAGACCCGCGTCGTTTCCCATCCCGAGTCCGGAATCATCGGGGCCCCTCAGTGGTCTCCGGACGGCAGCAGCATTTCATACACGTTCGAAACGCCAACTCGACCTGGGGAGCTCATCGTCCATTCGCTCGAATCGGGGGAGTCGTCCAAGCTGACCGATTCGATGCCGATCGAGGGCGTCGAGAACCGTTTGATCACGCCCACCAAGGTGGAGTTCGCGAGCGGCGACCTCACCATTCCTTCCTACATCTACCGGCCGCCCGAGGGCTCGGGCGACGAAGAGGGCCGCCATCCGGCGATCGTATGGACCCACGGCGGACCCACATCGCAGTGGAAGGACAGCTTCGAACCGGCGATCCAATTCTTCGCCCAGCGTGGCTACGTGGTCCTGCTGCCCAATGTGCGGGGCAGCTCGGGGTATGGCCGGGACTTCGAGGAAGCCAACGACGGCTGCTGGGGGAAATGTGACTTTGCGGACGCTGTGGCGGCCGCCGAGTACCTCCGGACTCTCCCCTACGTCGACCCGCAGCGCATCGGAACCACCGGCACCAGCTACGGTGGCTTCATGTCGTGCGCGGCAGTGAGCTTCGGGGGCGAGACGTTCCAGGCCGTCATCGCGGCGTCGGGCTACTGTGACCGGGTCACATTCTTCGAAGACGGCGAATTCCGCCATCTGCAGCAGCTGCGCAAGGAGATGGGGCGGCTCGAGGAGTACAGGGACCGCTATCACGCCAACTCTCCCTACTATCACATCGCCGATGCCCGGGTACCCGTCTTCGTGCTCCACGGCGAGGGGCGCTACCCGGGCTCACCCCAGATGACCGAGTTCTTCCGCGAACTGCAGCGCCTCTACAAGCCCGCCCGGTACAAGGCCTATCCCGGGGAGAACTTCTATGTCCGGGGCTTCGAGAACATGAAGGAGATGCTGCACGACATGCAGGCCTTCTTCGACTTCTATCTTCTGGGAAGGGGCACCGCGCTGCCCGGCGTCGGCTACCTGGAGGAGCTGGAGGGGGTGGGCTACTGAGGTAGCCGCCTCAGTTCAGTGGGCTCGGACGCTCGGGACTGTCTCCGGGAAGCCGAGACGGTCCGCGATGGCGTTCGCTTGCGTTCTTCTCCATTTGGGTGCTCTCCGCGCTGGTGTCCTCGCTAGTATACCCGCCTGCCGGCGGCCTGTGAAGTTCGTTTCCAGAGCGGTGAAGTCCCCGGCGACCGAAACCTCTTCGTCCGGGCTAACGTCTGCATGGCCGGGCGCGATTTCGTCGCGACCGCGGAGAGCTGACTCGCTCCTCGGCGACTCAGCCACGGGCTCTGCTGTCGCCGGTGGCCGGGCCGCAGTATTTTGGATGCAACGTTTTTGCCGGGAAGAACTTGATGCTGTACCCCTCGACCCCCGTCTGCACCGTCATGCCCGACGGTAACCACGCCGCAACCGAAGGAGCGCACTAACCACACCATCGTCGATCAGGCCCGGGACAACCCGGCCTGCGCCCCCCACCTCAGCCGTTCTCTTCTGTCCGTCTTCTCTCCAAGGGGGGTCCATGACGAAACGATGGTCCACTGACCCGAACACCCATCCTTCCCGCGGACAGCGATGCTGTGCCGCCGCTCTCTCCACTCTTCTTCTCGCGGCCGGGCTGCTCGCCGCCGCCCCCGCCGCGGCCCAGGAGCCCGGCCGCATCACGGGCCAGGTCACGGACGCCACCGCGGGGACGCCGCTCGGCGAGGTCCAGGTCTACCTGGTCGGCGCCAGCGTCGGCACCCTGACCCGCCAGGACGGGCGCTACCTGCTCGTCAGCGTGCCTCCCGGCACCTACGAGATGCGCGCCGAGCGCATCGGCATGGGCACCGTGAGCACCCAGGTCACTGTGACCGCGGGCGAGACCCTGGTGCAGGACTTCACCCTCTCTTCGGAAGCGCTCGGCCTCGACGAGATCATCGTGACGGGCACCGCCGGCGGCCAGCAGCGCCGGGCGGTCGCCAACGTGGTGGGCACCCTCGACGTCAGCAGCCAGATCGAGGAGATCGCCCCCGCCAGCCTGCAGCAGCTCCTGGCCGGACAGGTGGCCGGGGTCCGGGTGCAGATCGGCGGAGGCAACGTCGGCACCGGCGGCAACATCCTCATCCGCGGCATCGGCACGCTTACCCAGGGATCCAGCACGCGCGCCGCGAACACGGGTCCCCTGGTCTACATCGACGGGGTCCGGATCAACGCCGACAACCGGGCCGGGCCCTCGAGCGGCGCCGGCACTTCACGGCTGAACGACATCAACCCGGAAGAGATCGAGCGCATCGAGGTCATCAAGGGCCCCGCCGCGGCGACCCTGTACGGGACGGAGGCGTCCAACGGCGTCATCCAGATCATCACCCGCAAGGGCACGACCGGACGCCCCGTGGTCAACCTGACCGTGCGCCAGGGCGGCAACTGGTTCAACAACCCGGACGGGCGCATCCCGACCAACTACGGTCTGGTCAACGGCCAGGTCATCAGCCAGGACCTGTACGCCGAAGAGGTCGCCGCCGGCCGGCCCATGTTCCGGACCGGCCACGTCCAGAACTATGACATGAGCGTGTCCGGCGGGACCAGCGACCTCACCTATTTCCTGTCCGTCGGCCATGACGACGAGCAGGGCTACATGTACAACAACCGGCTCCAGAGGACATCGGTGCGCACCAACCTGGGGCTGGCGATCTCCGAGAACTTCGATCTTGCCGCGGATCTGGGGGTCATCAGCAGCGATGGAAGGTTCGCGCCGGACGGCCAGGGCGGCCTCTACGGCATGTTCGCGATGTTCCTGTGGGGCACGCCGGCGTCGCGTGAGACCGGCTCCCGGGGCTTCATGGTCGGTCCGCCGGAGGCCCAGAACGACATCGACTTCGCCGAGGAGCTGAACCGCGGAACCGCTTCGATCACCGCAACCCATCGTCCGTTCAACTGGCTGACGCACAGACTGGTGGCCGGACTGGACTTCACGGATGCGAAGGTCTCGCGCTTCTGGCCCCGCGTGCCTTCGGGCGGGTTCGCCGCGTACGCCGGTCTCAGCCGGGGACGCAAGGACGTGGAATACAACCGCGGACTGCAGTCGACCTTCGACTACAACGTCACCGCCAGCTTCGATCTCACCCCGGAGATCACCTCGGCCACCTCCTTCGGCGCACAGTACTTCACCAAGGAGCGCCTCGAGATCTTCTCTCGCGGAGACGAGCTCCCCAACTCGGCGGTCTCCACCGTGGGTGCCGCGGCCCGCACGCGCGGCGACGAGGACTTCGTGGAGAGCAAGAGCGCGGGGCTGTTCATCCAGGAGACGATCGGCTGGCGGGACCAGCTGTACGTCACCGCCGCGCTGCGCGGGGATGCCCACAGCGCCTTCGGCGAGACCTTCAACGCGATCTACTACCCGAAACTGAGCGCCTCCTGGGTGCTGAGCGACACGGATTTCTGGAATGTGGGCTTTGCAGAGAGCTTCCGGGTGCGGGTGGCCTGGGGAAAATCGGGTCTGCAGCCTGACGCCTTCGCCGCCGTGCGCACCTACTCCCCGACCACGGGCCCGGGCGACGAGCCCGCCCTGCTGCCGGGGAACCTCGGCAACCCCGACCTCAAGCCCGAGGTGGGTACCGAGCTGGAACTGGGGTTCGACGCGGGTCTCTTCTCCGACCGCGTAGGCATCGAGTTCACCTTCTACAACCAGACCACCCGCGACGCGATCCTCGCCGACCTGATCGCCCCATCCCTGGGCTTCCCCGGTTCCCGGTTCATCAACGTCGGGGAGGTCAACAACAAGGGCATGGAGATCACCCTCAACTCGCAGGTCGTCCGCACTCCGGACATGGCCTTCGATCTGGGCGTGACCGCCGCCTACAACAAGAACCTGCTCGTCTCGCTGGGCGAAGACCGCGAACGCATTCAGGCCGATACACGGGGCCGGTTCCAGCATCGGGTGGGATATCCGCTCGGCGGATACTGGAGCAAGTACATCGCCTCGGCCCGATGGGATCCCGGCAATCCCACGCGGCTGATCGACGTCATGTGCGAAGGCGAGGCGCCCGCGCGGACACCCACTCCCTGCGGCCAGGCGCCCTTCCAGTTCCTTGGCCCGCCCGGACCCGTGTGGCAGGGGTCGGTCACACAGACCCTCTCTCTTCCCAATGCCGGGCTCACGCTGCACGCGCTCTGGAACTACACCTGGGACAGCCGCCGCTTCAGCACCACGACCTGGCAGCGCGACCGCAACACGCGCAACACCGAGCGGGCGCAGCAATACCTCCTGGGCAGTCTCGATCCGGTTCAGGCCGCCGAGATCCAGACATTCGACATCGAGCATCCCTGGATGGAGCGGGACGACCATGTCCGGCTGCGCGAAGTCTCCCTTACCTACGAGCTCCCCGGCGACTTCGTCGAGGGATACGGCGTCTCGCGGGCCGCGGTTACCCTGAGCGGGCGCAACATCTGGACCCCGTGGGTGCACGATAGCTTCAGCCAGCCGGGTCTCGACCCGGAGACGCGTCGCACCAGGGACAATCCGTGGGGTTGGCAGCAAACGCAGGCTCCTCTCCCGCACAGCCTCGTCCTGTCGTTCAGAGTCAGATTCTGATGTCCGGGATGAGTGTTGTTCGTGCGATATCCGTCGTTTCAAGGAAACAAGGGAGGAATAGATGTCAGACATATTGAATAGAAGAAAGAAGATGAAGGGAGGATTCTCCTTCCTTCTGCTCGCCCCGTTGCTCATGCTGGGAGCGTGCGACCTGTCGGTCACGCTCCCCGGGGAGACGCCCGCGGACGCACTGGACGATCCGTCGGCCGCGCCGCTGCTGACGGTGAGCGCGCAAGGCGCCTTCGAGTGCGCCTACACGCAGTACGCGCTGCTGTCCGGCCTGGTCTCGGGCGAGTTCATGGGGTCACAGACCTTCCTGGGCCAGGTCCCCTATCAGCGCAGGGACGTTCGGCCCCTGGACGCTTCGTTCGCCACCTCGGGGTGCGGCAGCTCGACATCCCTGCACACGCCGCTGGCGCAGGCCCGCTTCATCGCGGATGACGCCATCAATCGCATCAACGGGTTCTCGGACAGCGACGTTCCCAACCGGTCCGCGCTCCTCGCCAGGAACGCGCTCTATGCGGGCTACAGCTATACGACGTTTGGAGAGGGATGGTGCAGCGCGGCCTTCGACCTGGGCCCCGAACTGCAGCCCGCGGAAGTATTCGAGATCGCGAAGGAGCGCTTCAGCATGGCCCTGGAGTCGTCGGATGCGGATGTCCGCAACGCGGCCTACGTGGGGCGGGCGCGGGCTCAGTTGAACCTGGGGCAAGCGGCGGGGGCACTCGCCGACGCGCGCGCGATACCGGGGGGATTCGAGTTCCTCATCACCCGCTCCACCGCCGCCAATGTGCGGGAGAACAAGATCTTCAACCGCAATCACGTCGAACAGGCGGTCTCGGTGGATCCCGACTTCTGGAATCTGGAATGGGCGGGCCTGCCCGATCCCAGGGTCCAGGTTACGGACGAAGGCATTCTCGGGCAGGACGGACTCACGCCGATGTGGTTCCAGCAGAAGTATACCAGCCGGGACGCGGAGATCCGGCTCGCCAGCCACACCGAAGCGCGGCTGATCATCGCCGAGGTGGAGGGGGGCGCGACCGCGGTCGGGATCATCAACGAACTGCTCGAGGAGGCGGGGCTGCCCGGCAACTTCGCGAGCGGCAACGAGCAGGAGATCCAGGCGCAGGTGCAGGAGCAGCGCCGCCGCGAACTCTTCGTGGAGGGACACCGGATGGGCGTGCTGCGCCGGCTGGGGACCATCACCGAGTTCACCAGCGGGCAGCACCCATACGTAGGTGACGCATACGGCGGGATGCAGTGCTTCCCGCTGCCCGACACCGAACGGAACGGAAACCCCAACATCGGCTGATCCGTACACCGGACAGGTCGGCCGGCAGTCCCGGGCGTGCAGTCTCGGGGCTGCCGGCGTGTTTGGGGGCCCCTGATTAGCATCAGATTGACACCGGTTTAGCGGCTAGCGACCTTACATAGCCATACCCATCCCGCTCGCGGGAAGGAGCCTGCGGGTTCAGAGGAGGTCCCCCGGGCAGTGCGCGAGCCGGGCAACACCCGCGAAACCCTCCCGGAGCCAGCGGTGGCACCATGCTGAAGTCTCTTCGTGGCCGGATCATCTTCATCGCCGTGATCCTCATGATCTGCGGCTACTACATCTACCGGGACGGCCTCAAACTGGGACTCGACCTTCAGGGCGGCATGCACCTGGTGGTCGAGATCGACGACCCGGACGGCACCCTCACCGACGAGGCGCGCACGGATGCCATCGACCGGGCCGAGACGGTGCTGCGCACCCGCATCGACGAGCTCGGGGTCGAGGAACCGCTCATCCAGAAGGTGGGCAACGACCGCATCATCGTGGAGCTGGCGGGCATCAGCGACGAGAACCAGGCGAAGGACGTCATCCGGCGCGCCGCTTTCCTCGAGTTCAAGCTCGTGCGCCCGTGGGTGGATTTCGCGCCCGATTTGCCGCGTATCGACCGGGTTCTTGTCGCGACTCTCGGGGCCGATTCGCTGAGCAGCCTGGGGCGCGACGTGGAGGCGCCCACCTCCTCCATCGAGGAGCTGCTCTTCAACGCCGAGCCGGCCGCGGAGGGCGATTCGGCACAGGCTGCGGAGGGCGAAGCCGGAGAGACGGCGGAGGCTGAATCCGAGCAGGCAGCGCAGGAGGAGGCTTCCGAAGCCGAGGCGGAGGAGGACGATTCCACCATCCTGAGTCCCTTCACGGCGCTTCTGAACCAGGGCGGCCAGGACGGCGTCTACCTGGTGACGGAGGAGGACGTGGAGGCGGCGGAGCTGTTCCTGAGCATTCCAGAGGTGCAGCGCGCCATGCCGCGCGACATCGTGCTCCAGTGGGGCATGACGCCCATCGCCCTCACCGGCAGGATCTACCGGGAACTCTACGTCCTTCAGGAGGACGCCTTCATCACCGGACAGATGCTGGAGAACGCGGTCTCCGGGCGCGATCCCCAGTTCAACACGCCGCAGGTGCAGTTCGAGCTGTCCCGCCGGGGAGGCCGCCGCTTCGCCGAGGTGACCGGCCAGAACGTCGGCGAGTTCCTCGCCATCGTGCTCGACGGAGAGGTGGTAAGCGCGCCGGTGATCCGCGACCGCATCGGCGCCCGCGGCCAGATCGACCTCGGCGGCTCGACCCTGCAGGAGGCCAGCGACCTGGCGCTGGTGCTGCGCGCCGGCGCCCTGCCCGCCCCGCTGCGCATCATGGAGGAGCGGACGGTGGGTCCGTCGCTCGGGCAGGACTCGGTGGACCAGGGCCGCATCGCCGGAATGATCGGCATCGTGCTGGTGATCCTGATCATGTGCGCCTACTACCGCGTCGCGGGCATGCTCTCCGTATGCGCGCTCGCGGTCTACGTTGTCCTGGTGCTGGGCGGGCTGGCCATGTTCGGGGCGACGCTCACGGTGCCCGGGATCGCGGGGCTCATCCTCTCGGTCGGCATGGCGGTGGACGCCAACGTGCTCATCTTCGAGCGCATCCGGGAGGAGCTGGATGCCGGAAGAGCCGTGCGAACCGCCGTGGACGACGGCTTCGGCAACGCCATGTCGGCGATCGTCGACGCCAACCTCACCACCCTGATCACGGCGCTGATCCTGTTCCAGTTCGGCACCGGTCCGGTGCGCGGCTTTGCCGTCACCCTCTCGATCGGGATTCTGGCTTCCTTCTTCACGGCGCTCTACGTGACGCGCAGCTTCTTCGTCATCTACCTGTCCCGGAAGAGGGCCACGGACCCCATCAGCATCTGAAATCATGAGACCAACTGAATCATGAGACTATTCGGAAACGCGCGATATCGCTTCATCGAAGCGCGCAAGAAGGCCTACGTCTTCTCGGCCGCAGTGCTGGCCATCGCCGTGGTGGCGATGGTGGCGAACATTGTGTTCATCGGTAGCTGGCAGAACTACGGCGTGGACTTCACCGGCGGCTCGCTGGTGCAGGTGCGCTTCGAACAGCCGATGGAGGCCGCGGAGATGCGGACCGCGCTGGGCGGCGCCCAGGCCCCTCCCATCACCAGCATCGGCAACGAAGACAACGAGTTCGTCATTCGTGCCCCGCTGGCCGAGGACCGCGAGGTGGAGGCGGTGTCGCAGGAAATCCGGGCCCAGATCCAGGGCGCCTTCCCGGACCGTGACTTCGAGGTGATGCGCACCGAGCTGGTGGGTCCCAAGATCGGCGCGGAACTCCAGCAGAAGGCCGCGTTGGCGATCCTGTTCTCGTTCGCGCTCACGCTCATCTATCTGGCCATCCGCTTCGAGTTTCGCTTCGGCGTGGCGGCCGTGGTCGCGACCGTCCACGACAGCCTCATCACGCTCGGTTTCCTGGCGCTGTTCCAGGTGGAGATCGCGCTGCCCACCGTGGCGGCCATCCTGACCATCATCGGGTATTCGCTGAACGACACCATCGTCGTGTTCGACCGGGTGCGGGAGAACCTGAACGCGAAGGGCGGGCGCCGGGAGGATCCGGTCGCGCTCGTGAACCGCTCGATCAACGAGACGCTGCCGAGGACCGTGCTGACGTCCGGGACCACTCTCGTGGTGCTGCTGGCCCTGCTCATCTTCGGCGGCGCCGTGATCCGCGACTTCACCACCGTGCTGATCCTGGGGGTCCTGGTGGGGACATACTCCTCGATCTTCGTCGCCTCGCCGGCCCTGCTCGAAATCCAGAAGCGATGGGGCACTAGGGAACTGGTCAAGACCAAGGGCCGGGGTCGTAGGGGTCCTCCGGTGAGCAAGATCCCGCCACGGAGGCGGCCGACGGGCAAGAAGAAGCGACGCAAGAAAAAGGGGCGGAGGGCCGCGGGCGTCCCTGCCTGATTCCACTCTACCGGCCACCCAACGGGCCGCCGGATGTTTCCAGCGCCGGGCTTCGGGATTCCCGGCCACGCCTGACCTGGGGCCGGGTGTGACTGGCCCATAACCGTTCATGCTCTTCGAAAGTCACTGCCACCTGACCGACCGCCGCTTCGACGCCGACCGGGCCGAGACCATAGAGCGGGCGCGCGCGACCGGCGTGGGCGCCCTGGTCTCCATCGCGTCGTCGGTGGCGGACGCCGAGGAGGTGGCCGCGCTCACCCGCGCACACCGGGGGGTGTGGGGCACCGCGGGCATCCATCCCCACGAGGCGGGCCAGGCGCACCCGGACGACGTGCATCGGGTCCGCGAACTGCTGGAAGGGGAGTCGCACCTGGTGGCCGTCGGGGAGACCGGCCTCGACTACCACTACGACTTCTGTCCGCGCGACCGCCAGCGCGAGCTGTTTCGCGGCCACGCCCGCCTGGCCGCCGAGACGGGCTGTCCGCTGGTCGTCCACTCGCGCTCCGCGGACGACGACACGCGCGCGGCCATTGCGGAGTTCAGGGGCGCCGCCCGGGGCGTGCTCCACTGCTTCACCGGGGGGATGGAGCTGCTCGAGGAGGCTATCGACGCCGGCTGGCACATCTCCTTCACGGGGCTCGTGACCTTCAAGAACTTCCGCGGACAGGAGGCTCTGCGGGCGGTGCCGCGCGATCGGCTCATGATCGAGACCGATTCGCCCTACCTGGCGCCGGTGCCCCACCGCGGGAAGCGCAACGAGCCCGCGTATGTGGCCCGCGTGCGGGACGGCGTGGCGGCCGTGCGTGGCGAGAGCCCGGAGGAGGTGGAGCGCTACACGACCCGCAACGCCTTCCGCTTCTTCGGTCTGCAAGCGGAGGAGGCCGGGCTTCCCGCCGCGCCCTCACGGTACGCGTCGTGACCCCACCTACCCGGCCCATCGAGGTGCTGCCGGACTCGGTGGCGAACCAGATCGCCGCCGGGGAGGTGGTCGAGCGCCCTCGGTCGGTCGTGAAGGAGCTGGTCGAGAACGCCCTGGACGCCGGCGCCGCCCACATCCGGGTCGAGGTGGAGCGGGGTGGCAGGCAGCGGATTCGGGTGGTCGACGACGGCATCGGCATGGGGCGCCAGGATGCGATCATGTGTCTCGAGCGCCACGCGACCAGCAAAATCACCAGCGCCCGCGAGCTGCAGGGCGTGGCGAGCTTCGGGTTCAGGGGGGAGGCGCTGCCCTCGATCGCGGCGGTCTCGCGGCTGACCCTCGAGACCAGCGACGAATCGGGCGCGGGCACCCGCATCCGGGCGACCGGCGGGCGCATCACCAGCGTCGCGGATCAAGCGCGCGCGCGCGGCACCACCCTTGAGGCGGCGAACCTCTTCTTCAACGCACCCGCGAGGCGGAGCTTCCTGAAGAACGCATCCGCGGAAACCCGCATGGTGGCCGCCGAAATCACCTCCCTCGCCTTGGCCAATCCGCAGGTCGCCTTCACCCTCACCTCCGACGGCCGCGTCCTGATCGAACTGCCGGCCGATCCGGGTCCCGCCCGCAGGGTCGGTCGGTTGTGGGGCGACGAGGCTCGCACTTCGATGTTCGCCTTTGCCGGGGAGAGCGCGGTCGGCCGGGTGAGCGGTCTCCTGCAGCGCCCCGACCAGGCGCGTCCGGGTCGGCGTCGAACCTACCTCTTCGTGGGCGGCCGGCCGTTCCGGGACAAGGGCCTGAAGGACGCCGTGCGCCGGGCCTACCGCACCACCGTCCGCGAGACGGTGCGTCCGTGGTTCCTCGTCTACATCGACCTGCCCGCCGGGCGAGTGGATGTAAACGTGCACCCCGCCAAGCTGGAGGTGCGCTTCCGCGACCGCACCGCAGTGGAAGGCTTCGTCGAGAAGGAGGTGCGGCGCGCGCTCGCGGAGGAGGAGAGCGCGGCCACCCTGGACGCAGTCCCTCCGCGCAAGGGCGCCGTAGCCGCGGGCCGCGACGCCGGTCTGCGCCATGACGACGCGCCGCCGACCGCGGACTCGGTTCCCCCGGCCAGGGTGCGCGAATCCGGCCAGTACTCGCCCGGGACTCCGGAGCCGCCGAAAGAGCCCTCACCGGACTCCAGCGAAGCGCAGATCGCGCTCTTCGCCAGCGGAGCCCCTCCCGCTCCCGGCGTGGCCACGCCCGCCACCCCCGCCGAGGAAGTCCCCGAGGAACCGGCGCGCCTCTGGCAGCTGCACCGGACCTACATCCTCGTCGAGGTGCGTGGCGGCGCGCTGATGATCGACCAGCACTCGGCCCACGAACGCATCCTCTTTCAGGAGCTGACGGAGGCCTTCGGCAAAGGTGGCCAGCCAGGCCAGCGCCTTCTGTTTCCGATCACGCTGACTCTGCCTCCCGCGGAGTATCAACACGTCGAGCCGCTGTTCGGCATGTTCGCCCGCGCCGGCTTCGAGGTGGATGGATTCGGAGGCAACTCGATCATCGTGCACGCGGTCCCCAACCCGCATCCGTACTTCGATGCGGAACGCTGCCTGCGCGAGATGATCGGCGAACTCACCCACGGCTCCGAACTGGTGCGGGCCGCGCGCAATCAGCACGAGCGCATCGCCATGACCTTCGCCTGCAAGGGCGCCATCAAGGCGGGGCAGCGACTGCCGCAGGAGGAGATGCAGGAGCTGATCGACCGACTCTTCGCCACCGACCTCCCGCACCACGACGTGCACGGCCGGCCGACTGCGGTGCGCCTGTCCCTGTCGGAGCTGGAACGCCGCTTTGGCCGCACCTGAGTTCCTCGCCATCACGGGCGCGACCGCCACCGGCAAGACCTCGCTCTCGCTCTCGGTCGCCGAAGCGCTCGATGGCGAGATCATCTCCATGGACTCGCGGCAGATCTACCGCGGCATGGATGTTGGCACCGACAAGGTGGACGCCGAGATCCGCGCCCGCATCCCGCACCACGGCGTCGATATCCGGGATCCGGACCAGTCGTACAGTGCCGGGGAGTTTGCCCGGGACGCCAGCGGCTGGATGCGCGAGATTCGCGCGCGCGGCAGGGTTCCCGTGCTGGCCGGCGGCACGGGCTTCTTCCTGAAGGCGTTGATGGAGCCGCTCTTCGAGGAGCCTCCGCTGGACCCGAAGCGAGTGGCGCGACTGCGCGCGTTCCTGGGAGCGCGCGACCTGGAGGAGCTGGAGCGCTGGGTGCGGGTCCTCGATCCGGAGCGGGCCCGCCTCGCCAGTGCGGGCGGGAGGCAGCGCATCGAGCGCACCATCGAGATCGCCCTGTTGACCGGCCGCCGACTGTCGTGGTGGCACCGGACGGGGCCGGGAGGAGCTCGCGCCGCCGAGGGGATGGTCGCGTTGCTCGAAGTGCCGCGCGACGAGCTCTACCGGCGCATCAACCGACGGGTGCGGACGATGGCGGAGCGGGATATGGTGGAGGAGGTACGCGCGCTGGCGGCGCGCGGCTACGCAGCCGATGCTCCCGGGATGACGGGGACTGGCTATCGCGAGATTCTCGGATATCTCGAAGGGCGCTGGAGTCTGGAGGAGGCGCTGGGTGCGACCCGGCGCTCGACCCGAGGCTACGCCCGCCGGCAGCTCACGTGGTTTCGCAACCAGCTTCCCCCGGACACGCTCAGACTCGACGGCCTGCAGCCGCTGGAGGTCCAGTGCAGCGAAGTGGTGGAGGCCTGGCGGGCGCGGTGCGGCGACACCGGGCGAGGAGGCTCGAAACAAACGGAATCTCGCCAGGCGCACCATGCTGGCGAGATTGGCCCGCAAGGCGAGGCGGGGGCGGAAACATGAAGATCTGGTTCACCGGCCACGAGGTGCTGGCCTCGTGAACACCTGGGAAGCGGTCCTTCTGGGCATGGTCCAGGGGCTCACCGAGTTCCTCCCGGTATCGAGTTCGGGGCATCTGGTGGTGGGCCAGGCCCTGCTCGGCATCGAGCTTCCCGGGGTGGGATTCGAGGTGGCGGTGCACTTTGCGACGCTGGTATCGGTGCTGGTCGTGTACCGGAGGCGTGTGGGCGCGCTGATGTACGGAGCGGTCCGGCTGGACCCCACGACCTGGCGCTATCTGACTCTGATCGTGCTCGCCAACATCCCGGCGGCGGCGGTCTACTTCCTTATGGGGGACGTCGTGGAGGCGGCCTTCGAGACCCCGGCGGCGGCCGGCTTCGCGTTTCTGGTGACGGGCGGGGTGCTCTGGAGCACGCGCGGGGCCTTGCGGCGGGCGGGCGGCGGGATGAACGGTTGGGACCGGAGCGATCCGACAAATGTCCCTTCAGACCCGTCCGAGCCGGACGCAGCGATGCAGCTGGAGCTTCGACTACCCTATCCCACGGCCGCGGGCGCACCGGGTGTGCCGCGGGGCGCGTTTGGGCTGAGCGCGCGTCGTGACCTCGCGAACCTTCTCGGCCCGAGCACCAAAGAGGTGCCTCCAGATCCGCCCGGGCCGGGCGTTGCGATGCTGATCGGGGTCGCTCAGGCGTTCGCGCTGTTCCCGGGCATCTCGCGCTCTGGATCCACGGTGGTCGCCGCGCTCTGGCTCGGGGTGAGGTCCGACGAGGCCGCGGAGTTCTCGTTCCTGATGTCCGTGCCGGCCATCCTCGGGGCCACGCTGCTTCAAGTGCTGGACGCCGGGGAGGCCGTGTCCGCGCTCGGGACCGCGCCGCTGGTGTTCGGGGCAGTGGCCGCCGCGGTGACCGGCCTGCTGGCGATCAAGATCTTCCTGGCCGTGCTGCGCGCCGGCTCGTTCCACCGCTTCGCCCCGTATCCGTGGGTTCTGGGGCTGCTCTTCCTCGGGTACCTGTGGATCGGGTAGGGCATGCCGCCCCGGTCTGGGAGGGTCAACCGGTCGACCGGTGGGCGGAGCGGTGGGGCGTCCCCCTGGTCGAGGCGTACCCCCGGCTCGGCTCCACCAACGACCGCGCCCGCCGGATCGGCCGTGCGGGCGCCCCCTCCTTCTCGGTGGTCATCGCGGACGAGCAGACCCGCGCCCGGGGAAGGGGAGGGCGGCGCTGGCTGTCCCCGCCCGGGGCCGGGCTCTGGATGACGGTGCTGCTCGCAGCGCGCCCGTCCGAACATCCAACGGTCCCGCTCCTGGTCGGCATCGCGACCGCCCGCGCGATCGAAGAGGTGTGCCCGGACTTGCGGGCGGCAATCGAGTGGCCGAACGATCTTATCGTCGCGGGCCGCAAGGTCGGCGGCATCCTGTGCGAATCATGGGACAACGGAGCCGGGAACCGGGGCATGGCGATCGGGACAGGCATCAACATCTGCCAAGCAGCGGCGGACTTCCCCCCGGAACTCCGCGACCGCGCCTCGTCCCTGAGCGCGATGGGGGCGACCTCCGTGTCGAAGCCCGCCCTGGCGGGAGCGCTGCTCGGCCAGATGCGCCTGCTTCTCTCCCCGAAGCCGGCCGAGCTGGCAGGCGCGCTGCACCGGGAACTCGCCCGGCGCGACGCCCTCGCCGGCCGCGCCGTCGTGCTCGGAAGCGGTGAGACCGGAACCGCGCGTGGCATCAGTCCTGGAGGTGCGCTCCGCTTCGAGCAACCCGGCGGAGAAACACGCGAGATTCGCTCGGGTAGTGTCCGCCCACTAGCGGGCCCGCCAGTCCGCCCAGCCACAGACCCGCCGGGAGCCGCCCGCTCATCCGCGACTTAGAACCACCCGAGGAACCGCGACCATGCATCTGGTACTGGATGTAGGCAACACCGAGACCGTGCTCGCCCTCTTCGCCCCCGGCCGGGAAGGAGTCGAGGGCCGCTGGCGGGTAAGCACCCACGTGCCCCGCACGCCCGACGAGTACGTGCTACTCCTGAGCGCGCTGCTCCGCTCGTCCGGCCACGACCCTGGCGCCCTCACCCGCGTGGTGCTGGGCTCGGTGGTCCCCTCCGCGTCCGACGTCCTCAGGGAAGCCGCGGCTCGGCTCGGCTCCGCGGAGCTGGTGGTGATCGACCCGACAACCCGGCTGCCGATCGTCCTCGACGTGGAGGAGCCCCGCACGGTGGGCGCCGACCGCATCGCCAACACCATGGCCGCCTCCCAACTCTTCGGACGCGACTGCATCGTGGTCGACCTGGGCACCGCCACCACCTACGATTGCATCACCGCCGATGGCCGCTTTCAGGGCGGCGTCATCGCCCCGGGCCTCATGTCCGGCAAGGAGTGGCTGGCGGCCCGCACCGCCAAGCTCCCCCTGGTCGAGTTCATCCCTCCGCGACAGGTCATCGGCAAACGAACCGAGTCCTGCATCCACTCCGGCATCTTCTTCAGCGCCATGGATGCCATCGCGGGCATGGTCGAGCGGGTGCGCGCGGAATGGGACGCGCCCGACCCCCTGGTGGTGGCCACAGGCGGGTTCTCTCCCTTGGTGGCCAGGCACGTCCGCGCCTTCGACCATGTGGAGCCGCTGCTCACGCTGATGGGGCTGGAGCTGGCGGGAGAATATGTGGTAGGGGATGGCAGCCGCGCCGACGAGCGAACGACAGACGCGAAAACGATAGGGCAGCGACACGATGAGGAAGCCGTATCGAAATCAACAAGGAAACGAGGAATGGACACATTCGAGCCGACGGGCCGCTTACGCGAGCATCTGAATGGATGTGGTGTCGCAGAACTGTTCGAGGTGGTTCGATCAAGCTTGGCGGCGCATCTGCTTGACACGCATCAAGTCCAGACCGCGAATGGAGTGAATTTTGCAATAGCCGATCCCAAGGTCGGAAACCGCGTAGCGCTCTTTGGGGTCTTCGCTGGCTACTTCGCGCACGGTTCGGTTGCCCGAGTCTCACGGCTGGTGAGCGTCAGTATTGCTCCGCCAGCCCTTGATCGAGGTGGAGAAGCCTTGGCGCGGCTAGACGCCGCCGTCCAACTGGAGTACTGGTTCCATCACGGCGGACAAGCGTTCTCGGTTGAATCCTCCAGAGAGTGGGAGACCGTTCGCCCGTTAATGCTTGACTTCATAGACGCGGTAATGGCGACACTAGATTACGAATCGACCGCAGATTTGCCGGTTGGCTGATGCCCTCGCGTCCGCCCAACGACGAGCGCGGAGAGCAACTTCGTCTGGGCTGCGTAACTTCAAGAGTGTCTGCCGCCAAGCGGTTGACGAATGGCTATGGTACGACAACAGCGGCGAGACACCGGTGCTTCTCCAACGAGGCAAGGAGGGTGATGGAGATGGGCGCTGAAAATACCCCGGCGGGGTCAACTAGCGCGCAAAGCGTGACAAAGGCCCTCTGGCGCGCCGCAAGACGCGCTCATGAGATCGCGCAGCGGACCGGAACCAAGACATGCGCGATGGCAAAGTAGTAAAGATCGACCCCGAACCCGAGATATTCGACGATGCCATCCAGAAGCCATGACGAGCGTCACTACACTCCCCGGCCAGTTGGCAAGCCTCGTTTGCGATCTGGCCCGTGCCCGGATCTCGCCTGGTCATGTCGGCGGCCCTGATTCTCTTCGTGGCTGTGCCGGGGCATTGATCAGGATCCGGAGCGCCACTCCGGGCTAGGCACCCGCCCCGAGTCAAGGAACTACCCTCACCCCAGTAGCGGACCATCCCGAGAGCGACACCTCTTTTGTCCGCCACTATTGCCTTCAAATGGCGGACAAAAGAGCTTGCGTGGTGGAGAATGAGGCCCATCCCCCGCATTGAGGAACGCCGACGAACCGGAGGTGCCCGCACCATGCCCCCTGCCCACTACCGAACCGACGGCTTTCCTCCGGAAGACCGCCTGGACTGGCGCCGACTGGCTCCCCTGATCGGCCCCGCGGCGACCGCCGTGGCCCGGTACGACTGGCTGCTCGCCACCGTCTCCAACCCGCGCGCCCTGCTGGCCGGGCTCCGCGTCCGGGAAGCCGTCTGTTCGTCTCGCATCGAGAACATCTTCACGAGCGTGACGGAAGTGCTCGAGATGGACGCAGGCCTGGTGCCGGCGAACCCCTACGCCCGAAGCGACGCTCGCGAGGTGCTCAACTACCTGGCGGCCGAACGGCATGCGACCGAGATGCTGGCCCAGCTGCCCCTGTCGCTTCGCGTGATCCGGGAAGCCCACGCTTGTCTGCTCGCCGGGGACCGAGGCCTCAACAAGTCCCCCGGCGCATTCCGCCGCGCGCCCGTCTGGATCGGCGGACCGGGCTCGACCCTGGAGACGGCCACCTTCGTCCCGGCCCCCTCGAGCCAGGTCCCGGACGCGATGAGCACCTGGGAACGGTACATTCGCGCCCATGCCCCCGACCGGCTCGTCCAGATCGCGGTCCAGCACGCCCAGTTCGAGGCGATCCACCCCTTCCTCGACGGCAACGGCCGCCTGGGCCGCATGCTGATCCCCCTCCTGATGCACCAGTACCGCCTCATCCGCACACCCGTCTTCGGGCTCAGCGCCCGTATCGCGGCGCGCCGCAGCTTCTACTACGATGGCCTGCTCGGCGTCTCCCGCGATGATGATGGGACGGGGTGGTGCCTGTACGCGCTCGACGCGATGCGGAACCAGGCTTGGGCGGGTGCGGCGGCCATCGAGGCGATCCTGCAACTGCGGGCCGAGGTGGAAGCGGCGCTGGCGGATCGCACCCACCCCCGCCATGTGGCTCCGGGGCTGGATCGCATCTTCGCGCGTCCGGTCTTCCGCGCCAGCGACTTCATCTCCGCCGGGGATATCCCATCCCGCACGGCGCATCGCATCCTCTCCCGACTCCGCGACGAGGGCGTGCTGGAGGAGGCTGCCCCCGCGAAGGGCAGCCGCTCGGCGGTGCTGAGGTTCCGCCGGCTGCTACGCTTGACAAGCCCTCTTGCCGACCTCAACCATCAGCCATACCTAGCCAACGGGGGCATCGATGGTCCAAGTGAACATGCATGAGGAACTGGCCGACTTGATCGGGTATTCAGGGTGATCGAAGACCGCGGCTTCACACATCTTCCGCTAACCTTTCGCCGCGGGGAGGAAGCGGGAAGGCCTCCGATGCCGTGACCGAAAACGAACTCTACGACCTGATCGCCGCCGGCGAAGGCCCCGACATCGGGTTCAAGCGCTCGCTGGGCCGTGACCTGGGCCGGGATCTGTGCGCGTTCGCGAACGGGAATGGCGGCACCCTCTTGCTCGGCGTTTCCAAGTCCGGGGAGATCGCAGGCGTCGGCAGCCGGACCCGCGCGAAGGCCAAGGTGCTGACCATTGCGCGCTCGGCCGATCCGCCGATTCTCGTGGAGGTCGGGAGCGTGGGCAACGTGCTCCGCGTGATCGTCCGGCCCCAGAAGTACAAGCCCTACTCCATTGGGTGGCGCGCCTTCGTGCGCGAGGGCACGCTCAGCAGGCGCCTGTCGAACGCGGAAATCAAGGATTTGTTCTACGCCGTGGGCCGCGCGCACTTCGACAAGGAGCCCTGTGAGAGCTTCTCCCTGGAGAATCACATCGATGCCGGCGTCTGGGGGGGATTCATCCGCCGGGCGAAGATCCCCGCAGCCATGCACACGATCCTGGCTCTGCGCAATCTCGGGCTGGTCGACACGGAGGACCGGATGACGTTTGCCGGCGCATGGTTGCTCGCGCACGACATCCGCCGATTCACCGAAGGCGCATACGTGTCGTGCACGCGGTTCGAGGGAACCGACCAAGCCGGGGGGCGGGACCAGCGGGACTTCCGCAGCTCGATCCCGACGATGATCGACGAGGTGCTGGCGTGGGTTCTGACCAGGATCAACGTCCAGCTGAGGATCTGGCAGGAGGAGGGAGAAGAGCGCCCGGAACTGCCCGAGGAAGCCCTGGCCGAGGCGATCGCCAACGCGGTTGCGCACCGCGACTACCGTTCCCCGGAGAGGGTGCGGGTGCACGTCTTCAGGGACCGGGTGGAGGTCGTCAGCCCCGGCGGCCTGCCCGAAGGGATGACGGAAACCGACCTGGGCACGAAGAGCGTGCCCCGCAATCCGCTGCTCTACGGCATGCTGGCCCGGATGGACATGGTGGGTGGGATCGGTTCGGGCGTCCGGCGCATGGGCTCGCTGTGCAGGGAGTACGGGGTGGAGGAGCCTCGCATCGAGGTGTCGGGCAACCGGGTCACGACGACCTTCAAACGGCCTCCAGCCATACAGGTTGAGCCTCCTGCCATACACGATGACGAACAGCCTCATATGCAGGTTGGTCAGCGGAGAGGGCCACCAGCCTACGCGCCAGAGGCCGTCCCGAAACGGCGGTCATCATACAGGAAAAATATCAGAGCCATACAAGCAAGCGCTTGCACCATACAAGTCCGGGAGCTCGTTCGGGTGCTGGATCGCGATCGTTCCCGCGTGGAAATCCTCGAGAGCCTGGGCCTCCGGAACCGCAGCAACCTGGTGGCCAACTACCTTCGACCCGCGCTCGACGCCGGGCTGATCGGGATGACGATCCCCGACAGGCCCACGAGCGGAAAACAGAAGTATCGGCTGACTGCCCGGGGACGGCATCTCCGGGCGGAGCTGGAAGCGTCACCCCGTTCATGATAGCCGTCGCGACCGCCACGCTGGTTATCTGGATGGCTATGAGTACCGTTGTCCTGTACAGCTTCCGGCACGTCTTCCGCCTCGAAGAAATCGGGGCGCCACGCGCTGGGGACCCCCAGTTGCCGCGCCTGTCGATTGTGGTCGCCGCGAGGAACGAGGAGCACGACGTGGAGCAGGCGCTGCGGTCATTGCTCGGCCTGGACTACCCGGACTACGAAGTGATCTTCGTCAACGACCGGTCCGACGACCGCACCGGAGAGATCGCGGAGCGGCTGGGCGCGCAGGACGACCGGCTGGCGGTGATTCATGTGCGGGAGCTGCCCCCGGGATGGTTCGGGAAGAACCACGCGAGTTACCGCGGCGCGCAGGCGGCGAGCGGGGAACTGCTGCTCTTCACCGACGGGGACGTGATGTTCGGGCGCGAGGCCGTCGCCCGCGGGGTGCGCCACCTCCTGAGGAATGGGCTGGACCATGTAGGCGCGGTGCCCGTGTTGACGGCGACGGGCCCTCTGCTGCAGGCCTGCGTGATCGTGTTCCACTGGGGCGCCCATGGGACAGGCAGGCTGTGGAAGGTTCGCGAGTCCAGGAGTATGGCCTCCTTCGGGGTCGGCGCCTACAACCTCTTCCGGGCGGATTCCTACCACGCCATAGGCGGGCACAAGCAGGTGGCCCTGCGTCCCGACGAGGATTACCAGCTGGGCCGGCTGGTGAAGTTGTCCGGCAAGCGCTCCGATCTGGTACGAGCCGAATCCAGTTTGCGCTGCGACTGGTATCGGTCGGTTCGAGGCCTGGTCCGCGGGACGCAGAAAAACCTCTTTGCCTTCACGGGCTACCGAATCCCGGTCGTCTTCGTGAGGACCGCCGGCCTGTTGTGGACCGGGGTCGCACCGGTCGTATTGGGCGTGGCGCTGGCCCCCGTGGCCGCCGCGGCCGCCGCTCTGTTCGCTGCTTCCGCGATGGTCGCGTGGGGGCTCGCCATTTACATTGCGAGAAGCTCCCGCTTTCCATGGTGGACCGGACTCGGGCTTCCGGTGGCTGCCGTGGTGATAGTCTATAGTTGGTGGCGCTCGGTCATTATCACTCTCTACCGAGGCATAGCCTGGGGCGGGCCTCCCATTCCACTGTCCGAGCTGCGCGCGGCTCGTGTGCGGCCGCTGGACGATCCCGGAAGGGTACGCTCGCCATCGCGTATATAATGGATATCCTATTTGCCATTTCGTATATGATGCATATAGTACATCGATCAGCCCGGAGACAGACAGTGTCCAGAACTTTGAATATTGCACCGGTGTCGCATCCGAGGCCGAAGGCTTCCGCGAGGTGCGGAGTTGCCCCGGTCCGTGTGGCTGCTACAGTCGCATGCCGCGCGGCCGCCACAGTCGCGGTCCGTGTGGCCTCCTCATTCAGTGCGGTGGCCGCGGTCGGTGTCCTGACCGCAATCGCTGCGGTGACCACGCTCGCTTCGGCCGCCGCAGCTCCGGCGACCCTGGGAGCCCAGGTTGTTTCCCCGGGCGAGCCCGATGGGAGAATCGAGGTCACGATCACGGAGGGCACCAATCTGGCGGCGGCGCTTTCGCCGGACGAAAGCACGCTCGCGCTCGACTTGCTGGGTCGCATCTGGGTGATGCCCGCGAACGGGGGAGCCGCGACCGCGCTTACGGATCCCGCGGGGGACGCGCGCCAGCCGGCGTGGTCGCCGGACGGGAGCCGCATCGCCTTCCAGGCCTATTGGGACGGGAACTACCACATCTGGAGCGTGGGCGCGGACGGCACCGGGCTGCGTCAGCACACGCGCGGCCGCTTCGACCACCGCGAGCCCCACTGGTCGCCCGACGGCGCCCGCATCGCGTTTTCGTCGGACCGGGGCGGGAGCTACGACGTTTGGGTGCTCGGAGTCGACGGAGGCGACCCCGAGCCGCTCACGGACTGGCCGGGCAACGAATACGGGCCCGCGTTCTTTCGAGATGGCGGCGAAATCGCCTTCGCGGCGGACGGGGACGCAGCCGGGATCTGGGTTCTGGCCGGGGTCGCCGAGCCACGCAGAGTCGCGGATGGCGAGGGGGGCCAGCTGAATGCGCCGTCGTGGAGCGCGGACGGGGAGACGCTCTCCTTTAACTCCATAGGTGCGGGGCGCTCGCGGCTACACGCGGTTCCGGCTGCCGGAGGGGAGGTGCGCACGCTCACCGGCGAGGAAGAGGATGTGTTTCCCTTCCGGGCCGCATGGACGGACGCCGGAGACTTGTTCCATACGGGGGATGGGCTGGTGCGCCGGCGCGCGGGCGACGGGAGCGGCCGGCGGGACGTCGCCTTCTCGGCGATGGTGGCGCTCGACCGGGCCGACTACCAGCGGAGGCCGCGCGATCTCGTGGCGCCCGGCCCGTTCGAGGTGCGCGGGATCGTCTCCCCGGCGGTTTCGCCCGACGGGACGCGGGTCGCATTTTCGGCGCTCGGCGACTTGTGGCTGCTTACCATCGGCGGGGACACCGAGCGCCTCACCGACGATCCGTGGATCGAGACGGATGCGGCGTGGTCGCCCGACGGCGGCCGCCTGGCGTTCGCCTCCGACCGGGACGGGTCGCTCGACCTGTATGTGCGCGACCTGGGGGCGGGGAGCGACCGCCGGGTGACCGAAGGGGCAGCCGCCACCCTGCCGGCGTGGTCGCCGGACGGAAGCCGCATCGCCTTCGTCGGGTCGGCAGACGGAACCGCCGTGCAGGCGGTCGACCTGGCAACCGGGGCGGTGGAGACCCTGCGCACGGGGCTGAACGGGGCGGGGCGGCCCTCGTGGTCGCCCGACGGAACCTCCGTGCTGGTCTCCGCGCACTCCCCGTATTCGGGTCGCTTCCGGGAGGGGGTGAACCGTGCGCTGGTGGTGCCCGCCCGCCCCCTGCGCACCGCCGACGCGGCCGCGCCCGCCACCCGCCCCGCCCCCGGCGGCCGGGGCCACACCCACGACCTCCCGGCCTGGGCGGGTTGGGAGCCGCCGACCCCGACCCCCCTCCAGGCCGCCGACCGGTACCTCGACCTGCCCATCCACGGGTCGGTCGGCAGCCGCGCCAACGACGGGCCGGTGTGGTCGCCGGACGGCCGCTACGTCGCCTACGTGTCCGACGGCGTGCTCTGGACGGTCGCCATGACCCCCGAGGGCGACCCCGCCGACGACCCCCGCCGCCTTACCAACGAGGCGGCCGACGACCCCACCTGGACCGGTGACTCGCGCTCCATCGTCTACCTGGGCAACGACCACCTGCGCCGGATCGACGCGCTCACCGGCGCGGCCGAGGACATCACCCCCCGCCTCACCTGGACGCGCACGGCGCCCGCCGCATCGGTGCTGGTGCGCGCCGGCGCCCTCTTCGACGGCCGCTCCGAGACGCTCCGCCGCAACGTGGACATCGTCATCGAGGACGGCGTCATCACCGAGGTGGCCGACCGTGACCGCGCGCGCACCGCCGACCAGGTCGTGGACGCGAGCGGCCAGGTGGTCATGCCCGGCCTGATCGAGATGCATACCCACGGCGGCCTGGCCGACGGCGAGGCGCTGGGACGGCTATGGCTCTCCTACGGGGTGACCGCGACCCGCTGCCCCGCCTGCGACGGCTACGAGCTCACGGAAGCAAAGGAAGCCGGCGAGTCCGGCCGGCGCGTCGCGCCGCGCACGTTCGGAACCGGTGGGACCATCGATGGCAGCCGCATCTACTATCCGAACGCCCCCGCGCTGGGTGCCAGCGCCCAGGTCGAGCTGCAGATGGGACGCGCCGCGGCCCTGGGCCACGACATGATCAAGACCTACGTGCGTCTCTCCGATCCAATGCAGCGACGGGCCATCGCCGAAGCGCACGCCCTGGGGATCCCGGTCACCTCCCACGAACTGTATCCGGCGGTGGCGTACGGCGCCGACGGCGTGGAGCATGTGCGCGGCACCAGCCGCCGCGGCTACTCCACCAAAGTCTCCGAGACCAACGGCATCTACGGGGACGCGGTCGATCTCCTGGCCGCCTCGGGCATGACCCTCACGCCCACGGTCGGCATCTACGGCGGCTACGGGCTGCTCGCCGCCGAGACGCCCGACCTCTTTGACGATCCGCGCGTGGAGGTTTTCTTCCCCGATGCCCCCGCCAGCGCGCGCATCCCTCCGGATCTGGAGTTGGCCCGCCGACTGGTCGAGAGGATGGCCTCCCTCCCGCGCCGCGTGCTGGAGGGCGGGGGCCGCATCGTCGTGGGTACGGACTCGCCGATCATCCCTCGCGGCCTCAGCCTGCACGCCGAGATGGAGGCCCTGGTCCGTTACGGCCGCATGCGCCCGGTCGACGTCCTGCGCGCCACCACTTCGGAGTCCGGGGAAGCTCTGGGCTACGAAAACCAGCTCGGCGTAGTCGCCCCCGGCGCGCTCGCGGACCTCATCGTCCTTGACGGGGACCCTCTGCAGGACATCGCCGCGACCCGCTCGGTCAGCACCGTCATCCTGGGAGGGACCGTGCATTCCGTGGAGGAATTGCTCCGCCGACCCGGATAGCGCTTCCTTCCCGCCGCGCCGTCGATCGGACCGAAGTCATCGGGCACCGGGAAGTGACGGCCCTTCTGGCCAGCCTCTCCGGCTAACCGGGGTTGACATCACACCTTCCCGGAGTACTTTTTTGAGCCGTTAGCACTCCTCGGTATCGAGTGCTAACAACGTTCGCGCCGGAGATCCGGCCCGGAAACCCATGTATTTCGGACCACCATTCAAAGGAGAAGCCACGCATGGCAACGAACGCAGCGAACAGAATCCAGCCGCTGGCCGACCGGGTCGTCGTACAAGCGGCCGAGGAGACGGAGCAGACTCGCGGCGGCCTCTACATCCCGGACACGGCCCAGAAGGAAAAGCCCCAGCAGGGCACCGTGGTCGCGGTTGGCCCCGGCAGGCTCACCGACGATGGCAAGCGCGTTGCTCCCGACGTCTCGGCGGGCGACTCGATCCTGTACGGCAAGTACAGCGGCACCGAGGTCACGGTCGACGACGACGAGTTCCTGATCCTCCGCGAGTCGGACATCCTCGCCATCATCAACGACTAGCCACTCCGTCCCCCGCAAGCTGAACCGAAAAACGACGAGTCGGCGGGCGGGCAAGCCCGGTCCCCGACTCTAAAGCACAGGAGAAGAAAGCATGGCAGCCAAGGATCTCAGATTCGACGTGGATGCCCGCGCGCGCCTCAAGACCGGCGTCGACAAGCTGGCCAGGGCCGTGAAGGTCACCCTCGGCCCCAAGGGCCGCAACGTGGTGCTGGACCGCAAGTTCGGCTCTCCTCAGGTCACCAAGGACGGTGTCTCGGTGGCGAAGGAAGTGGAGCTCGATGACGGCGTCGAGAACATGGGCGCCCAGATGGTGAAGGAAGTCGCCACCAAGACCTCCGACGTCGCGGGCGACGGCACCACCACCGCCACCGTGCTCGCCCAGGCCATCTTCGGCGAGGGGCTCAAGAACGTCACCGCCGGCACCAACCCGATGGGCATCCGCCGCGGCATCGAGCAGGCCGTCGACGCGGTGGTTCGGGAGCTCGAGGGCCTGTCCGTCGAGACGCAGGGCAAGCGCGAGATTTCCCAGGTCGGTTCCATCTCCGCCAACAACGACAACGAGGTCGGCGAGCTGATCTCCGACGCGATGGAGAAGGTCGGCAAGGACGGCGTCATCACGGTCGAAGAGGCGCGCGGTCTCGAGACCACGCTCGAAACCGTCGAGGGCATGCAGTTCGACCGGGGCTACCTCTCGCCCTACTTCGTGACCGATCCGGAGCGGATGGAGGCGGTCATGGAGGACCCCTTGATCCTCATCCACGACAAGAAGATCTCGTCGATGAAGGACCTCCTGCCGATCCTCGAGAAGGTCGCGCAGATGGGCAAGCCCCTCCTGATCATCGCCGAGGACGTGGAAGGCGAGGCACTGGCCACGCTGGTGGTGAACAAGCTGCGCGGCACCCTCAAGGTGTGCTCCGTCAAGGCCCCCGGCTTCGGCGACCGGCGCAAGGCCATGCTCCAGGACATCTCGATCCTGACGGGCGGCCAGGTGATCTCCGAGGAAGTGGGCTTCAAGCTCGAGAACGCGGTCTCCTCCGATCTCGGCAGCGCCAAGCGGGTGTTGATCGACAAGGACAACACCACGGTGATCGACGGGGCCGGCTCGGCCGACCGGATCAAGGGCCGGATCGAGGAGATCAAGGTCGCCATCGACAAGTCCACCTCCGACTACGACCGCGAGAAGCTGCAGGAGCGGCTGGCCAAGCTGGCCGGCGGCGTTGCGGTCATCAACGTGGGCGCGGCCACCGAGACCGAGATGAAGGAGAAGAAGGCTCTGGTGGAGGACGCCCTGCACGCCACCCGCGCGGCGGTCGAGGAGGGCATCGTTGCCGGCGGCGGCGTGGCTCTGCTGCGGGCCCAGAGCGTGCTCAACGGCCTCGAGCTGGACCGGCACGACGAGCAGGTGGGCGTCCAGATCCTGCGCCGGGCGCTCGAGGAGCCCCTCCGCCAGATCGCGGAGAACGCCGGCGCCGAAGGCTCGATCGTAGTCGAGCATATCCGAAACTCCGACAATCCCAACTGGGGCTACAACGCCCAGACCGAGGTCTATGAGGATCTGGTGAAGGCCGGCGTGATCGACCCCACCAAGGTGGTGCGCACCGCGCTCCAGAACGCCGCTTCGATCGCGGGTCTGTTGCTGACCACCGAGGCCGTCGTGGTCGAGCAGCCCGAGGACGAGAAGGCGGGCGGCGCCCCCGGCATGGGCGGCGGCATGGACGGCATGGGCGGCGGCGGCATGTACTAGCCCCCACGGGCAGGCAGCTGCCCTGAACTCGTTCGGCCGGGCGCCGTTCCGGCCGACGCGAGGCACTCTGGGAGCCTGGGCGCAAGTCGTCCGGGCTCCTTGCCGTTTGTGCTGGCCGCCGACACAATTCCGCGCCTCATCGTGTATCTTCCGCGTCCATCCGCGAACGACCAGAGCTCCCGTAACCCCGAAGACAGATGGCTGACGATCCCATCCAGGTGCGGCTCCCCGACGGCAGGCCCGTCGAGACGCCGCGCGGAAGCAGCGCCGCCGATGTCGCGGCGAGCATCGGTCCCGGACTGGCCCGCGCCGCGCTGGCGGCCGAAGTCGACGGCGAGGTCGTGGACCTGGGCCGGCCCGTGCCACCAGACTCGGAAGTGCGCATCCTGACCCGCAGGGACAAGGACGCCCTGCCCGTGCTTCGCCACTCCGCGGCCCACGTCCTCGCCACCGCGGTGCGCGAGCTGCACCCGAACGCGGGCATCGGCTTCGGCCCCCCGATCGCCGACGGCTTCTACTACGACTTCGAAGTCGATGAACCGTTCACGCCCGAAGACCTGGAGGCCTTCGAGGCCCGCATGCGGGAAGTCGTCGCGGCCGACCATCCCTTCGAACGCCGTCGCATCTCCAAGGAAGAGGGCAGGGAACTCTTCGCCGACGATCCCCTCAAGCTCGAGCGGCTGGAGGAACTTGAGGACGACGAGGTCATCACCGTCTACAGGGACGGTCCCTTCCTCGACCTGTGCCGCGGGCCGCACGTGCCCTCCACGCGAGAGGTGAAACACTTCAAGCTGCTCTCCACGGCGGGCGCCTACTGGAGGGGAGACGAGCGACGGCAGATGCTCCAGCGCATCTACGGCACCGCCTTCTTCAGCAAGAAGGCGCTGGACGAGCATCTGGAGCGGCTCAAGGAGGCCCGCCGGCGCGATCACCGCGTGCTCGGCAAGGAGCTCGACCTGTTCAGCGTCCAGGAGGAGGTGGGGTCCGGGTTCATCCTCTGGCACCCGAACGGCGGCCTGGTGCGCCACACGGTCGAGGAGTTCCTGAAGTCGACGCTGCTCGAACACGGCTACGACCTCGTCTACAGCCCGCACGTTGCGCGCGAGGAGCTCTACCGCATCTCCGGGCATCTGGAGGTCTTCAGCGAGGACATGTTCCCGGCGATGGACGACCAGGGGAACCGCTTCCGCATGAAGCCGATGAACTGCCCGCACCACTTCATGATCTACCGCTCGCGCAACCGCTCCTACCGGGATCTTCCGCTGCGCTACGCGGAACTCGGCACGTGTTATCGCTACGAGCGCACGGGCGCTCTGCACGGGATGCTGCGCGTGCGGGGGTTCACCCAGGACGACGCCCACATCTTCGTGCGCGAGGACCAGATCAGCGACGAGTATCATCGTCTGCTGGACCTGCTGGAGTATCTGCTTGACGTGTTCGGCTACGAGTTCGAGGTGGCGCTCTCGACCCGCCCGGAGAAGGCGATCGGCGACCCGGCGGTCTACGACGCCGCTGTGGACACCCTCGCGGGGGTGCTCGATGAGCGCGGTCGGGCGTACGAGGTCGACGAGGGAGGCGGTGCCTTCTACGGCCCCAAGGTGGACATCCTGCTGGTGGACGCGCTGGGGCGGAAGTGGCAGGGGCCGACCTTCCAGCTGGACTACCTGATGCCCGAGCGCTTCGGCCTCGACTATGTGGGCAGCGACAACCGTCGCCACAACGTGGTGGTCATCCACCGCACCATGCTGGGGTCGATGGAGCGCTTCATCGGCGGGCTGGTGGAGCACTACGGGGGCGCCTTCCCGGTCTGGCTGGCCCCCGAGCAGGTGCGCGTCCTGCCGGTCTCCGAGGTGTGGAGCGAGAGCGCCCGCGAGCTGGTGGACCGCCTGCGGGCGAAGGGAGTGCGCGCCCGCCTGGACGATCAGGACACCCTCGGCTACCGCATCCGCGAGGCGGAGGTGAAGAAGGTGCCCTACATGGGGGTGGTGGGGAAGCGCGAGGCCGAGGCGGGGACGGTCGCGGTGCGCAAGCGTGGCGCGGGCAAGAAGCAGGTGGTCATGGAGCGGGCGGCGTTCGCGGAGCAGGTCGCCGGGGAGATCCGAAGCCGGGTGCTCTTGTAGGCCAAGCCGTGGGTGCCTGCGATTTCGGCGGCCTCTCGCTCGGCGACGACAGGGTCGAGCGACTGGGTTCAGACCAAATTCCGCGATCAGGGGTATAACATTTTACTCGGCGACTGGGCCAAGGCCCGGTTCCTCGAGGGACGCCATCGTGCGGACAAGCTGCGCTAGGACCTGTGGTTCCCGCGCGGCCAGAACTCAACCACAAGGGAGTGGCCTACGCGCCGACAACGTGCTTGCCGATCGACGAGACCGAACTCGAGTTGAACCCCAACACGAGCGGCTAGTGCCGGGTCGCAAGGCCTGGTCCCCGCCCAGGGATGGCCCGCAAGGGGCCTCCCCGGGCCCGGGCAGGAGGAGTGCGGCCCGGTGCGTCTGCACGCTGGCGCTCGCGGGCCTGCTCTCTCTCGTCGGCTGTGTCCAGGGTCCGGAAGGCGTCCGTCCCATGTCGCGCGGGATCGGCGACATCACCAGGGCCGAACTGGACACGGAGGCATTCACCAGCGCCTACTACGCCATCGAGAGGCTCCGGCGCAGTTGGCTGCGCCGCCGGGCCGCCCGCACACCGAACAACCCCGATCCCCGGCCGTGGGTCTACGTAGACGGGGTGCGGGTAGGGCCCATCAACGAGCTGCACGGCCTCAGCGCGGACTACATCGAGAGGATCTCGCTGCTCTCGCCCACCGACGCCACGACCCGGTTCGGGACCGGTCACGTTGCGGGGGCCATTTTGATTGTGACCCGGCGAGGTCCTCCGACCTAGGAGCCTGCGCCGCAGAACGGTTTAGCCCCGGTTTTGGACGGGTGTGATACCATATGCGGTAGTACGCAGATGGCCGACCCACTATCTATTGGGGGTCGGGGGGGACAGAGTTTTCTGACGCGCAGGCTCCTAGGTCCCGTCCGGGCTGCCTCCGGTCAGCCGCTCTCCGCGCTCTTTCCGAGCTAGTCACTCTCCGCCCCAACCTCCGTCACCCCGCCGGGGCGTCGCGTAGTCACCACGATCGCGCCCCACATGTGCCCGGTTCCGTAGACCGTGGTCGCATCTGTCGCGGAGAGGAACCGGATGCGCTCCACGTCCTGCACCGGAATGGTGCGCAGGTCGTCCAGCATGATGAGCTTCGCCTGGTCCACGTAGGCGGCCGGCTCCGGGTTCGGATTCGTGAGCGTGGGCGTGCGTCTGTAGAAGAGCCATGAGGGCCGGAGCTGCTCGACGGCTTCGTAGGCGCTCTCGGACAGGACCTGGTCCAGCTCGGGACGCGTGATGTCGCCCTGGAAGCTTCCGCGGGATGGTCCCGGAGCGCCCACGACGCATGCGGAATTGATCGCCACCAGAATCAGTGACGCCTGGTGCGCCCACCATCGAGCCGTCTTCCCGTTGCCTGTGGTCCTTGCCGGCGCGATGGGTCCGGCCTCTACCTGTAGGGATCGCACTGCTAGTATCCTCCTCCAAGGTCGACCGTGGCTCGCACGAGCCGGTCGAGCATCGGAAATTCGCGGTCGAGATAGTCGTTTCCGCCCGCCACGATCGCGCTCTGGTCGCCTCGCCGCAGCCCGCCCCCGGAGTTCTCGCCGTACCCCGAGTAGATGCGGTCCACCACCTCCATCCCCTCCACCACCCGGCCGAAGGGCGGGAAGCCCTGGGCGTCCAGGCGGCGGTTGTCCACCATGTTGATGTAAACCTGGGTAGTACGGGTGTTCGGCTCCGTGAAGGCGAAGGCGATGGTGCCGCGCACGTTGCTGGCGACCACGGCCTCGTCGTCCGGGATGGTCCGGCCAATCCAGGCGGCCGTCACCTCCGGATTGCCGGCCAGTCCCCACTGGACGATGAAGTCCGGCACGGTGCGGTGGAAGCGCGAGTCGTCGTAGTAGCCGTGACGGACCAGGTTGTGGAACCGGTCCGCCCCGATGGGCGCCCAGGCCCGCACCACCTCGATGGCGAACTCGCCCGTGCTGGTCTCGAAGCGGGCCACGAAGGTGTCGGGGGCGGCTTCGCTCCAGACCGTAAGGGTGGGGTCGAGAAGGATCTCGAGGGCGGAGGCGCCACCGGCCTGCTCGCCGTCCTGGGGCGCGTCCCCCGGCGCGCAGGCGACGGCCAGAAGCCCCGCCAGCGCCGCCGCGCGACCGCCTCGGCCGAGTCTGCGTCCAACCAGTGCAGCCACCGGCCACCTCCCGGGTCGGCAAATATGGGCAGGCGGGTCCATCGCAATCGCCTCTCTCATTCTGACGACGCAGGATGGGCATGTCCAATTGGCGGCGGAGGAGGGTGACCTGTTTCGCCCTGCGGGCATGTCCAGTTGGCGGGCCGCGCGCTCTCACTGGCCGCCGACAGGCGCGGGGCGTAGAATGACACCAGAGGCGTGTCCGAAGTCGCAGTGCCCCCTGCCAGGCGCGCAGTTCCTTCGCAACCCGCCGTCCGGCGGGCACTCCCTGGTGGGTCCCCTAGCTGTACGCGCCTTGAGGAGGAACACCCATGAGTCGTTTCCGCTCGCACCTACGGGGGCTGTCCTGCCTGGCCGGAGCACTGGCGGCGGTACTTGCCGCAAGCACGCCCGCTACCGCCCAGACAGGCAACCTGGTGGGGCAGGTCGTCAACGCCGGAACCCTCCAACCCCTCGCCGGCGTCCAGGTCTACATCTCGGGGCTCGACCTGGGCACCGCCACCAACCAGAACGGGCGCTACATCCTGAGTGTCCCGGCCGGAAGCCACGAGGTCACCTTCGAGAGCCTCGGCTACGCCACCGAGACCCGCACCGTCACCATCACCGCCGACCTGGCGACCGAAATCGACGTATCGTTGCGCGAGGAGGCGCTCGCGCTCGACGAGATCGTGGTCACCGGCACCGCGGGAGGGACACAGCGCCGGGCCATCGGCAACGTGGTCGAGACGGTGGACGCGGCCGCCATCCTGGAGGTCTCCCCGGTCACCAACGTCCAGACTCTCCTGGCCCAGCGCACCGCCGGCATGATCGTGCTGCCGTCGTCGGGCCAGGTCGGCACCGGATCCCCGATCCGCATCCGCGGCACCACCAGCATGTCGCTAGGCAACGACCCCATCGTCTACATCGACGGCATCCGCATGGACAGCAATCCGCGCGGCGGGCCCCGCGTGCGCGGAGGAGCCCGCGTCAGCCGCATCAACGACCTGAGCCCCGAAGACATCGAGAGCATCGAGATCATCAAGGGACCGTCGGCCGCCACGCTCTACGGCACCGAGGCTTCCAACGGGGTGATCCAGATCATCACCAAGCGCGGCGCCGAGGGTGCTCCCCGCTTCGACATCAGCGTGCGCAGCGGGGCCAACTGGCTTCAGAACGCGGCGGGCCGTGCCGGCGGGGATCCGAACTCCTGCTACCAGAGCCCGGCGTCGCTGGATGCCCTCGCGTGCGCGAACGGCCTCCAGTGGCGCAGGAACGCGAACACAGGGCAGCTCGAGGGCTTCAACCTCGTTCGCCAGGAGATCGACGCAGGCCGCCCTCCCATCTTCAGAACGGGCCTTCAACAGGGCTACAACCTGGGCCTGAGGGGAGGCACCGAGGACGTGCGCTACTACACCTCGCTCTCCTGGGACGACGACGAGGGCATTGTGGGCTACGACTACGCCACGCGTCTCAACGCCAGGGTCAACCTGGATCTGGTGCTGTCCGAGGATGTGTCGCTCAGGACCAGCACCGGGTACATGCAGAACCGGGTGCGGCTCGCGCAGAACCGCGGCGGGTTCGGCGCGGAGCCCTTCAGCGGCATCATCTGGGGATTCCCGAGCACGATCGAGACGCCCCAGCGGGGGTTCATGGTGGCGCCGCCCGAGGAGTGGTCGAAGCACACCACCCGGGCCGACAACGACCGCATCACCACGAGTCTCCAACTCGGGTACAACCCGGCGGACTGGACGACGCACCGGCTCTCCGTGGGCATAGACCGCGGCGAGGCCGTCGACTGGGTGCTGATCCCGCGCCAACCCGAGGGCCGCTCGCACTTCTGGGGCCGCCGGGGGCTCGGGGTCAAGGACGTCGCCCGCATCACGAACCGCTTCACCACCCTGGACTACAGCGGATCGGCCTTTCTGGACGTGCGCCCGGGGCTGCGCCTGACCAGCTCGGTCGGGGTCCAGTACTACCAGCGCCAGACCTCCATCATCGAGGCCGAGGGCTCCGAGTTCCCGGCCGTGCCCATCACAACCGTGAGCGGTGGAGCGGACCGCGACGGCGGCGAGAACTTCACCGAGAACGTCACCCTCGGCGCCTACGTGCAGGAACAGCTCGACTGGAACAACCGCGTCTTCCTGACCGCGGCGGTCCGGGGCGACGACAACAGCGCCTTCGGGGCCGACTTCGACGCCGCCGTCTACCCCAAGTTCAGCGCCACCTGGGTCGTCAGCGAAGAGGACTTCTTCGACCTGGGCTGGGTGGACCAGCTGCGCCTCCGCTCCGCCTGGGGCGCCGCCGGACAGCAGCCCGGCACCTTCGACGCCGCGCGCCTCTACGTGCCTGGCGTGGGCTACCAGGATCAGCCCGGACTGCTTCCCGGCTCCTTCGGCAATCCGCAGCTCAAGCCGGAGCGCGGAGAGGAGCTGGAATACGGCTTCGACGTGAGCCTGTTCGGTGGACGCCTGGATGTCGTGTTCAGCCGCTACGACCGGACCATCAAGGATGCCATCGTCCAGCGCCCGGTCCCCACCTCCACGGGTTTCTCCGGGAGCCAGATCGTGAACCTGGCCGAGGTGAAGGCCTGGGGGAACGAGCTCGGCGTCGACTTCAGAGCCGTGGAGGGCCCGGTCTTCAACTGGGACATCAGCGGACAGTTCGCCACCATGAACAACGAGATCCAGAATCTCGGCGGCCTTTCCTTCGTGCCGGCCGGGGGCCAGCAGTCCCACTACGAGGGCTATTCCATCGGCGCGTTCTTCGCCAAGCGCGTGGTGTCCGCGCAGATCGACGCCGGCGGCTTCGTGACGTCGGCGATGTGCGACGGCGGAACCGGCGTGGGCGGCATCGACTCGGGCGGCTCTACGGTGGACTGCGCCGGCGCGCCCGACGTGCACTGGGCCCCCTCCACGCCCACCTGGCAGGTTGGCATCACCAACAGCTTCAGCATCAACAACTTCCGCCTCTACGCGCGCGTAGAGGGCAACGGGGGCCACTGGAACTTCAACTCCGAGTTGCGAGCCGCGCACAACATCGGCGTGACCGAGGCCGTGATCTGCCGCTGCATTCCCGAGGTACAGGCCAGGCGCCAGTACGAGAACAACACCATGGGCTTCCACGAAGGCGGGTACCTGCGCCTTCGGGAGGTTGGCGCGAGCCACACCATCCCGGGCGACCTGCTCACCCACATCGGGGCTTCCCGCGGGGTCGTCAGCGTGTCCGCGCGCAACATGGCCATGCTCTGGACCAAGGCCCACGGGTGGGGCACCTGGCGCGACGGCCGGGTGATGCCTCCCGGGGGATTCGGGGGGAGATGGTCGTGGGACGCGGAGCTGCGCAGCACCGGCAACCTCCGCGCGGATCAGCAAACCGTCATGCCGCCGTTCGCCAGCTTCACGGCGAACGTGCGCCTCAGCTTCTGAAGGAGGTGGCAAGATGATCGGCCTTCGAAGCAACGAATCGAATCAGCATGGGCACGAGGTGATGCAAATGAGACGGTCCAACAAGTACATCGGACAGCGGCTGGCCGGCCGCCGGCGGGCAACGGGTTCCCGGGCGATGACGATTCTCGCCGGAATCCTTCTCGCCGGGACGTTGGCCTGCGAGTCCCTTCTCGAAGTGGAGATCCCGGGGCAGGTCGAAGACGCGGCGCTAGACGACCCCGCTCTGGCCGGCACGATGCTGGTCAGCGCGCTGGGCGAGTTCGAGTGCGCCTTCAACACCCTCGTCCCCACCAACGCGTTTCTCACCGGCGAGTTCATCGCCTCCAACTTCTTCCTCAGCTCCAACGTCTGGGGCTGGCGCGGCGAGGCCGAGATCCGGGCCACCTCGGGCGCCTGTTCGACTTCCCGGTCGGCCACCAACTACGGCTACTACACGCCTTTCCAGAGGGCGCGCTTCCTGGCCGAGGACGCCGTGCGCCGCATCACGGAATTCAGCGACGCGGACGTTCCCGACAAGTCCAACGTGCTGGGCACGCTGAACGCGTACGCGGGCTACAGCCTGGTGCACCTGGGGGAGAACTTCTGCGAGATGGCGGTCGACAACGGGCCGGTCATACAGCCCGGGGAGGTGCTGGGGCTGGCGGCGGATCGCTTCACCACGGCGATCAGCCAGGCCTCGGATCCCTCAATCGTCAACATGGCGAGGGTGGGCCGCGCCCGGGTGAACCTGGATCTGGGGAATCTCGCGGAGGCCGCGCAGGACGCGGAGCAGGTCCCAGAGGGATTCGTGCGCAACGCGGAGTACTCGACCGCACAGATCCGGCGCGAGAACAGCACCTACAACCGCACGGAAACCGACTATCTGTCCGTGGGTTTCGCCTGGCGCGATCTGACGGTTGCCGGGATGCCCGATCCCAGGGTTCCGGTGGCGAATACCGCGCGCAAGGGCCAGGACGGCGAGACCGACCAGTGGGACCAGCTCAAGTACACGGCGCGCAACGATCCCATTCCCATTGCCTCATGGCGGGAGGCGCAATTCATCATCGCCGAGGCGCGCATGGGGCAGGCCGCGCTCGACGCGCTGAACAGGGTGCGGGATGTCTACGGGATTCCCCATATCCAGATGAGCGAGGTCAGCAACATGCTGGAGACCATCCTGGAGGAGCGGAAGCGCACCTTCTTCCTCGAAGGTCACCGGCACAGCGACATGATTCGCCACAACCTCCAGTTCCCGCAGGGAGTGAACCACAAGGGCAACAGCTTCCAGCCGTACAGCTGCATGCCGCTGCCGGACATCGAGGTGAACAACAACACCAACATCTCGGGCTGAGTGCCGGGTATCTCGGGCTGAAGGGCGGGAGCTGGAACGCCAACGTCGACATTAGTCATCAGGAGTAGATCATCATGATCGGGTTCAGGGCATACGGAATCGGGGCGGGCCGCGCGCTCGCGACTATCGCCGTCCTCGTCTTCGCAGGATGTTCGGCGGGGCAGGACGGGGCGGGGGCGCCCGCATTGTCGGATGTGACCGTCGTGCAGGGGGGCGGCCTGTTCGACGGGACCGGGGACGCCGTGGTGCCCAACCCGGGGATCGTGGTGGCGGCGGGGCGCCTCCGGGCCGTGGACGCCGGTGCCGCCGAGGAGGCGGTCGCGGCCGGGGCTGCGGTGGTGGAGGTCGGGGAGGGGGAGGTGATCCTCCCCGGCCTCTTCGACCTGCACGCCCACTTCCATCTGGACCTGCTGGGGGAGGGCCGCGTCGACGAGACGGGCGTCTACCCGGCGCTCTTCCTGGCCAACGGGGTCACCAACACCTTCCCGAACGGGGAGGCCAGCCCGCACAAGATGCGCGCCCTGCAGGAGCGCCTGCGCTCGGGCGAGCAGGTGGGCGCCCGTCTCCACCGTTCCGGACCGTACTTCGGCGCGGCCCGGGTGGGGTGGAACCCCGACTTCACCGCGGAGGACATCCACCGCCAGGTGGACGCCATGGTCGCGGAGGGGGTGGCGGGGTTCAAGGCCAAGACCATCACGCCCCCTCACCTGGAAGCGCTGATCGAGCGGGCGCACCACCACGGCCTCAGCGTGACCGGCCACCTGGGCTCGGGCTTCCGCAACTCGGTCAACCCGCGCGACGCCATCCACATGGGGATCGACCGCATCGAGCACTTCATGGGCGGGGACGCGATGCCGGCCGAGCGCTCGGCCTACGACTCCTTCGAGGAGATGACCCCCGACATGCCGGAGTTCGAGCGCATCGTGCAGCTCTATCTGGACGAGGGCGTCAACTACGACGCCACCATGAGCGCCTACGGGTACTCCGGGGGACGCGATCCCGACATCTTCGAGCCCTTCGCGAACGAGATGAGCTACCTGACCCCTTACGCCCGCCAGCTCGTCGAGGAGCGCCTCGCCGCCGAACCCCGGCGGGTGAGCGAGCAGTTCGAACGCATCTACCAGGTCAAGCAGCAGCTCGTCAAGCGCTTCTTTGACATGGGCGGCGGCGACTTGATCACGCTGGGAACCGATCACCCGTCCACGGGGGAGTTCTTCTCGCCCTTCTCGGTGCATCGGGAGCTGGCGCTCTTTGTGAAAGCCGGGATCCCCGAGGGTGCAGTGCTCAGGTTCGCGACCCTCAACGCCGCCCGCGCCCTCAGGGTCGACGACGAGCTGGGCACCATCGAGGCGGGCAAGATCGCGGACCTGGTGATCCTGAGGGGGAATCCGCTGGAAGACATCCGCCACACCCACGACGCGCGCGTGGTGTTCAAGGACGGGGTGGCCTACGATCCCGCGGAACTGCTCGAGTCCTCCAAGGGAAGGATCGGACCCCGCGGCCCGGAGGATATGGCGGACTTCGCAGCCGTGGAGGTGCCGCCGCCGGGAGGGGAGTGAGCCGCGAGTTCAGTCGAGTCCGTGCTTCCAGGGGTCGACCACCTCGACGCCCGTGTTTCGAAAATCCCGAATGTTTCGCGTGACGATTGCAAGACCTCGGCTTGCTGCCGAAC
Source organism: Longimicrobiales bacterium (assembly GCA_965225805.1). Lineage (GTDB taxonomy): Bacteria > Gemmatimonadota > Gemmatimonadetes > Longimicrobiales > Gaopeijiaceae > BD2-11. The sequence goes on along the minus strand of OZ245327.1, from coordinate 3,122,579 downwards.
CAGCAAGCATGGCGTCCGGCACGTGGCGGTCGAGCGGTTCACCCCGCCGACGCTTTTCTTCCATGATGCGGGCGCACTCTCTTGCGTCGGCGGCAGTCCAATCGAGGATCCGGTCTTCGAAGATCTCGTTCAAGACGTCCTCAAAGCGCGCCGCGAGATTCCTCCGCCTTGGTAGACGGTCGAGTCGACCGATGCCGTTCAGGATTTCCCAGACCGTGATGGAGCTGACGTGGAGCCCGTCGTCCGCCACGCTATCGAGGAATCGCGCAACCCGTGGCTTCGGGTATGGTCGCATCATCTCCGAGACGACGTTCGTGTCGAGGAGCCATGACACTCGTGGTCACTCTCCGTCGCGGAACTCGACCGGTCTGTAGCCGTAGCGCACCCGCGGAGGAAGCTCGATTCCGTGCTTCGGGCCGAAGTGTTGCTTGAACGCTTCGGAGGGCTTTCCGCGACTCCTTGACTTCTCTCGTCTGTCGCGGATGAGGCGTCGCACAAACTCTTCCATCGAGACACCGGCTCGGCGTGCCTCGCTCTTCAGCCAGGCCTTGTCCCCTGCATCGATGCGGCGAACGGTGATCGTAGAACTCATCAGGCTATAACGATCTCCTCCCCCCACCATTGAACGTTGCGAGTCGGTCTCCAGTAAGTATAATGCTAGCACATCATGCTGGCAATCCGCTGTCGCCAATGAAGAAAGCGCCGAGTCGGCGGCGGCGGCCGTGATAACTCACACTCTGCGCCGCCTCTACGGCAGACGCGCCATGGCCGGACCGCGAGGGCGAACCTCAGGCAACACCCTACCGGTAGGGGGTCTGCAAGCTGCGCGCGCGAGGCCCGCAGGTGGCACATCCGTGCGTATTGTTCGGTCGAGACTCCGCCCCCCGCTACCGGTCGTGATGATGATGCGGCGCCTGCTCGTAGTGCTGCCGCAGCACGTCCCCGCCGAAGTCGTCCCTCAGATCGCGCCACACCGAGTGGACGTGATTGGCGTCGTTCTGGGTGTTGTCGTACTCGATGAGGAATTCGGGGGAGTGGACGCGGTAGTAGTGGCCCTGACCCGGCTCGGCGGCGCCCGCCCACGCGAAGTAGAGTTCGTCGTCGGATCCGTCGGCGATGCGCTCCGTCCAGCGATGCGCGGATTCGTCGTCCATGTTGTGCACGTATTCGCCGATGAGCCGGTCGAGCTGGGCCCGCTGGGCATCGTTGAGCGCGGAGGCCCGGATTCCGGCATAGTCGAGGTTCACCGTGCGCTCGGCTCCGGTGATGATGTCGTCGAAGGCCTCGGTGGCGATGACCGCGGACCCCCGCTGGCTGGAGGAGAGCATCGTCACCAGCGCGCGGGCGTGGTCTTCTTCGGCCCCCAGCACGCGCAGCCCGGCCTTGGGTCCGGAGGGAACGGTGGCCGGATTGGTTCCCATGAAGGCTGGGCCGGTCACCAGGGTTTCATCTCCTGTCGCCGAGAAGCTGAGAGAGACGTGGTGTCCCTCGAATCGCCAGGCCCAGGCTCCGTCCGCCGAGGGAGATCCGAAGATGGCGAAATAGTAGTCCTCCGGATCCCGGCGCTCCTCGCGCCCCTCCATGATCCCGAGAATGCGCTCGAGTTCGATGATGCTGTTGGCCTTGAGATACCCCTGGGTGCTCAGCGCCGACTTCAGGAGCTGATGGGCGGCGGTGCGCTGCGCGAAGGTCATCGCTTTCAGCGGAAGCCCGTTGCGCTCCTTGGGGATGAAATGCCAGTTGAACTGCTCCGCGTCTCCGAGCGGGAAGACGGCCCGGTCACGGCCTTCGGCGTCGAGGGTGGCGACGAAGCTGGTGGCGGCGCTGGCCACTTCGTCCGCGGAGCTGGAGACGCCGGCGAGCACGACGCCGCCGAGGGCCGAAGTGGCGGCGAGGATGAGGACGGGAATGGCTATGGCGCGCCAGGATGGAGTCAGGTTCTTCATGATGCGGCTCCTTGAGCGGGGGGCGGCTGCGTGTCCTGGTGAGAACTTCAACGTGACCGGATGCACGGGCGTCCCGCAAGTCCGCCGACCTGCCTTCCCGGGGTATCCGGTCCCTTCGCCGACGGGCTTCCAATCCGGCAGAGAGCCCGGGTGCTCCGGCACCGGGACGTCTCCGGCCAGCCCGGCTTCTTGACCGTCGCCATCGGGGCGGCTGACTATACGGCATGATCCGCCGCCGACTCGATCCATCCGGCTCCGCCCGTGACCCGTCTCAGGCTCCGTCCGTGACCCGTCCCGTTTCGCCATGATCATTCCGCGCCGCCGCATCACGCGCCTCAAGGTCACCCGCCTGCGCGGGGGCAGCCGGAGTACGCGCCAGGACGTGGTGGCGGTCGAGGAGCCTCTCGAGATCCGGGTACGCTTCGTCGACGGCGATACCTGGCGGACGCGCAGTGTGTCGGTCACCATGCGCACGCCGGGAGACGACTTCGAGCTCGCGGCCGGGTTTCTGTTTGCCGAGGGGCTGGTGGCGAGCCGGCGCGACATCCAGGAGATCTCGTACTGCTCGGGAGAGGAGCAGCAGGAGTACAACCTGCTCGAGGTGCGGCTAGCGCCGGACGCGTCCTTCGATCCCGGCCTCCTGAACCGCAACTTCTACATGACGTCCAGCTGCGGGGTTTGCGGCAAGGCGTCGCTTGAAGCCATCGAGGTGCAGGGGTGCGAGCCGATCGCTGACGGCACCCTGAGGGTGGCAGCCGATGTGCTGACGGGGCTGCCCGATACGCTGCGTGCGGCCCAGCCCGTGTTCGAGAAGACAGGCGGCATCCACGCGAGCGGGCTCTTCGACGCGGAGGGGCGGTTGCTCGCGCTGCGGGAGGACGTGGGGCGCCACAACGCGCTGGACAAGCTGATCGGGCAGGAGTTTCTGGCCGGGCGGCTGCCGCTCGCCGACCGCATCGTGCTGGTCAGCGGGCGGACCTCCTTCGAGTTGTTGCAGAAGGCCGCGATGGCGGGCGTGCCGGTGGTGGTGGCGGTGGGCGCGCCTTCGTCGCTCGCGGTGGAGCTTGCGCGGCGCTTCAACGTCACCCTGGTGGGATTCACGCGCGCGAGCGGGTTCAACGTGTACGCGGGGCGCGCCCGGGTGGCGACCTGATTCAACGTGCACATGCGTCACCCCCCGGCGGAGGCCTGATTCGACGTGTACACGTGTCACGTCCGGGTGGCGACCTGGTGCGACGTGTGCCTGTGTGACGTGCGGGTGGGAACCGGCTTCCACGTATACGCCGGTCACGTCCGGGTGCGGACCTGAGCGGGATGGACCACGTCCGACCGCGCCTGTTCGGGGTGGTTCTGGCCGGAGGACTGAGCCGCCGCTACGGAAGCCCCAAGGCGCGCGCGCGGTTGGCCGGACGTACGCTGCTGGGGCGCGCGCTGGAGACTCTGTGGGAGGCCGGCCTGGAGACCGGGGTGATCGCCAACCGGGCTGCCGACCTGCCGGCGCTCCACCCGCGCGAGGCGCGCGCCGCCAGGGGCACGGATGCGCATCCGCCCAGCGGCGCCGACTCCGCATCCCCCGGCGCGCGCGCGCCGACGGCCCACCACCCCCCCACGTCCGCACCCGTGCGGCCGGACCTCATTCCCGGCGCCGGTCCCCTGGGCGGGCTGCACGCGGCACTCTGCTGGGCGCGCGAGCGGGGGGACGCGGGGGTCTTCCTCCTTGGGTGCGACCTGCCTCTCGTGTCCCCCGCCCTGGTGGGCCGGCTCACGCGCAGCTTCGATCCCGCGCGCCCGACCGTGCCCGCCAGCCCCGGCCCGCTGGGCATCGAGCCGCTGTGTGCCTGCTACCCGGTGGGTCTGGTCGCGGCCGTGGAGGAATCGTTGGCAGCGGGCCGGTTCGGCATGGGCGAGTTCGTGCGCGCGAACAACCCGCTTTTGGTCACCCGCGACCAACTCGCACTCGCTGCGGGCGTGGAACACGTCTTCCTCAACGTGAACACCCCCGCCGACCGCGAGCGCGCCGCCCGGCTGCTGGGTTCGCAAGCCCGGGCGGACTGATCCGCGTGGCGGCCGGACAGTGTCGTGCCACGCTTCCCGCGTGACGGCCGACGGAGCGACGACGCGGAACACCCGTCTTGGCCCGCGCGGCAAGAAGACGGGGCTGGGGGGCTCGCGGGCCGCCCATGCGGAAATCCGAAGGAGTCGGGAGAAACTTCAAAGCGGACGGAGTCGGGACCCACCGGTCACCGGAACCGCTACTTCAACGCGGTTTCCATACGGCCTCCGCACGGAATCGCTCGGATCACCTCGCGCCTGCCTCGTAGTCGGACGCGGTATTCGCGCGTTGTCAGCTTCAGCTCGAGATATCGGTGGAGGCCGCCATGCCCGAGGATCGGCCGCATGCGTACCTGGTCATCCGGAAGCAGGCCGCTTGCGGTATCCGCTCCAGTCTGAAGCTGCTCGCGGATCCCATCCAAATCCTTCTCCTTGATGGTTCCGCCTTTGAGTTCGATTGGAGCCGTCCAATGGCCCTTGCGGCTGCTGGACTGGACGAACAGTATGCGCTCGATCCAGTCCGGCAGCCTTCAATCCTCCTGCAGGCGGCTGATGATCGTCGCCCAGTCGTTGTACAGGCCCTGCCCGACCTCCGGGTAGCCGGCACCGAACATGCCGTCCTCGGAATCCAGACGAAGCTCTCGCGTCACCGAACCGCGATCGGCTTCCGGTACGAATCGCCAACACCCAACCTTGCTCGCGGGAAGCGCGACGCCGTGCCCGGCGATGTCTTTCTGCTCGCTCTTCGGCAGTTCCGCCGAGCGAACGACGTTGGCCAGTGCGGAAAGAATCCATTCGCTGTGGGTGGTAATGATCACGCGGACCCCCGCGTTGACGATTTCCGCAATTGCGGCGGCCATGCGCACTTGCATTGCGGGGTGCATGTGAGCCTCGGGCTCCTCAATGACTATCGTTGCCCCACGGGTGACGTAGTGGCGCAGATAGAGCACCAGGGGAATGATCTCAGTCACCATAGATGATGCGCGTGTGAGCGGCAGGTCTTCCTTCCAACCGGCGGGGCGGTATGCAATCGAAGACGCCCCGTTCTCGAACATGTGTACGCGGACCGTGCCGTCGGTGATCGTTTGCTCGACAAGCCTCGCAAGGAGTTCGCCACGTTTCCATTCTGAGAAATGGGAGCCAACATCAACGAAAGTCTGTGTTATGAAGTCGACCAGAACGCCGGACAATGTGGCCTGCTGCTGCCGACCGCTCCCGTGGGTCAACCGTTCAAGTGAAGACCCCACTAGCGTTCCATGGCTCTCCACCAACCCGGAACGGCTGGCGGGCAGATAGTACGTACGCGGACCGGGATATGGCTCCGACCGTACAGGGTTGAGCGAGGTTCGCCAGCACGGCTTGTAGCCGCATGAATGAGAAAGACTGCTCACGGACGGCTCGGCTCGGAGGGTAGAAGAAACCGGGGTCGCGCGCGCGCAGCCAGTAGGAACCACTTCGCTCAAACCGCATCGAAGCGCTTTCGCGTACATCGAACTCGAAATTCAGCTTGTTGTCACCCATCGTGAATAGGTAGCGGAAAGGTGGCTCCCGTCCCTGGTCACCAGAAGCTATGTGAGAAAGGGTGAAGCCTGCCTCCGAACTGGGCTTCCCAATCAGCTCCGACAGAGTGTGCTCGCCGTAGACGCGAAGGATTTCGTCTGCCAACACCGGCGCCACGTCGAGCATCTTGACTGCGGCACGCGCAAGGGGGGCCAGGTCTGCTTCCAGCTTCGCCCGTTCATCATCATCCGTGACCTGTTCATCATCCGTGACCGGTCGGCCCAAGTAATCTTCGAGGCGGTAGACCAGTTCAGTCAAGTTCGGCGTTGCCCGGGCCCGCTCGTAGAAATCGGTAGATCGCCAAGCATTCCGGGTGAACGCCAAATGCCGCGAGAAATACCCATGCAGCGCGTAGATCAGCTTGGCCAGGTAGGACTTTCCGGAACTGCTCGGGCCAAAGAACACCGTCAGAGGACGCAGTGCCACCTCGGCCTTCGCGATCGGCCCGAAGTTCTCCACTTCGAGAAGGTGTCTTCCAGAGTCGTGAGCGGTCATCAGCTGAGCGGTTTGGGACGAGGACATGGAGGGCAAACATCGTTGCGCATCCTTGGTAGGGTCAACCTGACCCGCTGAAGCCATCCCTGGCGATGGGATCGAGTCCTTCCCCCAAGGATCACTCGGATATCGCCTCAGCACCCGCAAGAACCCTCTCAGATGAGGGCCGGGACGCAGCGCCCGGCAGGAGCACGCCCTCTTGGCTGTCCAGCGGCGCCGGATGTAGAGAAGCGTCAGGCTTCTTCCGAGGCGGAGAGCCTAGAATCGTTACCTGAGTTCGTAGCGCAGCCCAATGCTGACGATCGGCCAGTAGTTGAGGAACCCCCCGGCGTCGTCCTCGGCTTCTCTCCTCTCGGTCTCGAGGTCGTTGCGGAACTCGGGCGAGTTCAGCACCGCCGGATCGCCTGTGGCCGTCATCTCGAACGCCGCGTCCTGCGGGAACGCCGCCCCGAGATCCACCACGAAGCTGATCCCGCTCGACAGGTTCGACCCGATACCGATGAGCGCGTAGGGCGCGGCCGATCCGGACACGAGGGTCGTGGCCAGCGTGCGGACCTCCGGCTGCCTGTAGTAACCCCCGCCGATGTCGATGGACGCGCCGCTGCCGTACGTGATCTCGTAGATCGGATCCCCGGACTTGATCAGCAGACCCGCGCCCGCCCGCAGAACGCCGGCCGACACCTCTGCGCCGATCGTGTACAGGGCGCTCGGCAGAGACAGTTCGGCGGTGCGGTTGTCGGCAAGCTCGAACCTGCCCGTGAGGTCCACGCCAAACCCGAGAAAGCCGGCTCCGCCCCGGACCGCGAATCGTTCATGGACCGCGACCGCGACATCAGCTCCGATGCCGAGCGTCCCGAGGCGCGCGCCCACGGCGATGTTCTCCTGCAGGGCGCGGGCGGGTCGACCCCCGGCCAGCAGCGAGAGGGTGACGGTCAACATCAAGGCGAATCGCTTCATTGTGCGCTCCGAAGACGTCAGTCACAGGCTCCCGGAAGGGCGTAGGCGCGCGCTTGGCGCCTGTTGCCCGGAGGTGGCCCGCTTCTCGGCGAGCCCTGTTCCCGGCGGCGGCACGAGCACCGCGAGCATTCCCGCGGGAGCCGGGACGAGCATCGAGGCGAGTCCGAGCACCGTAAGGCCGCAAGACGAAACAAGGCCGCAAGACGAAACATAGCGACCCTTGTCGATCCGTTGACCCGTCGCAGCCCAGGACCCGAGAATTCGCGTGCTCCGCGAGGTTGATCACATCTCCGGCACAGCCGAACTTGAGGATCGTCCCGAAGTTGCATACCCCGGACCCGGACCCCTTCGATGATCCATCAACACCGGTTCTTCGCCTGCCTGCTCGCCGTTGTCCTCAGCACGAGCTTCCTCCCTGTCCACGCCCAGGTCACGACCGGGCAGCTGGACGCCCTTCGCCCCCGCAACATCGGTCCCGCCACCATGAGCGGGCGGATCGTCGACTTGGCCGTGGCGGAGTCGGATCCGTCCAGGTTCTACGTCGCGTCGGCGACCGGGGGCATCTACAAGACCAGCGACAACGGCATCACCCTGGTCCCGGTCTTCGAGAACGAAGCCACTCACTCGGTGGGGGCCATCGCGCTGCATCAGCGGGACACGGCGATCGTGTGGGTCGGAACCGGTGAGCGGGCCAACCGGCAGAGTTCCTCGTGGGGTGACGGCGTCTACAAGAGCGCGGACGGCGGAGCTTCCTGGACCAACATGGGGCTCCGCGAAAGCCGGCACATTGGGCGCATCGCGCTCCACCCCGACAACGCGGATGCCGTCTACGTCGCCGCGATGGGGCATCTCTGGGGTCCCAACGAGGAGCGCGGCCTATACCGCAGCCCGGACGGCGGCGCGAACTGGGAGCGCATCCTGTACGTCGACGAGGACACGGGCGTCGCGGACGTGGCGCTCGATCCGGAGGATCCGAACATCGTGTATGCCGCGAGCTATCAGCGGCGCCGGCGTCCCTGGGGATTCCACGGGGGCGGGCCGGGGAGCGCGCTGTACCGCAGCATGGACGGAGGGGAGAGCTGGGAGCGGTTGTCGGGGCCCGGCGTGACCCGGGGGCTTCCGGATGGAGAACTGGGACGCATCGGCATCTCCGTCTACCGGAGCGACCCGCGCATCGTCTACGTGAGCGTGGAACAGGGCTATCGGTACAACGCCTCGACCGCCTACACCGAGCGGCGGGCCGGCATCTACCGGTCGGAGGACCGCGGCGAGACGTGGGAATTCATGAGCGACTGGAATCCGCGTCCCATGTACGCGAGCCAGATTCTGGTCGATCCGAGCGACCACCAGCGCATCTACATGGTGAACAGCTATTCCTTCTCGGACGACGGCGGGCGCACGTTCACCGTCCCGCCCCAGAGCCTGCACGGGGACGACCGGCTGGTCTGGGTGAACCCTGACGACTCGCGCCACGTGATGAAGGCCGATGATGGCGGGCTGGGGATCTCCTACGACCGTGGCCTGAGCTGGCTCTACATCTCCGACCTGCCCGTGAGCCAGTACTACCGGGTCCAGGTCGACATGGCGGAGCCCTACAACGTCTACGGAGGTCTTCAGGACAACGGCTCGTGGATGGGACCCAGCGAAACCTACCGCGCGCAAGGAATCGTCAACAGCGACTGGACCCGCCTCGGAGGCGGTGACGGCTTCGTGAATATCCCGGATACAACCAACAACTATATCGTATATACAGAATCACAATATCTTGGACTATCGCGCTTCAATACGCGCACCGGCCAGCGTACCGCCATCCGGCCCGGCGACCCTACGGGCCACATTGCGGGACGGCGCAACTGGGAGACCTGGAAGGACATCGGTGCGCCCGAAGAGCAGCGCCTCGGCAACGCCATGGCGCCCGCCAACTGGGACGGTCCCTTCATCATTTCGCCCCACGACGCCTCGACCCTGTACGCGGGGACCAACATTCTCTGGAAGAGCACCGACCGCGGGGACTCGTGGCAGGCGCTGGGCGACCTTACGAGCGGAGTGGACCGGCGCGCGCTGCCGGTCATGGGACAGGTGCCGCACGAACTCACCCTGTCGCTGGACGACGGCATCCCGTACTTTCCCACCATCTCGGCCATAGCAGAGAGTCCGCTCAGGCGCGGCGTCCTGTACGCCGGCACCAACGACGGGCGGCTGCAGGTCTCCAGGAACGACGGCGCGACCTGGACCGACGTGACCGGCGCCTTCCCCGGCCTGCCTCCCGGTGCCCTCGTGAACGGCATCGAGCCCTCGCACCATGACCAAGCGAGAGTCCATGTCGTGTGGAACGACTACCGTAACGACAGTTACGCCAACTACTTGTATCGCTCTGACAACTACGGCCGGAGCTGGGTCCCCATAACCGGCGACCTCCCACCGGAGCGTGTCCTGCGGACGGTGCGCGAAGACCTGCGCAACAGCTCCGTACTCTACCTGGGCGCCGAAATCGGGCTCTTCTACACGATGGACGGTGGGGAGCACTGGACCGAGTTGCGCGCAGGAATGCCCACTCTCGCCTTCAACGACCTGGTCATCCAACCGCGCGAGAACGACCTCGTGCTTGCGACCCACGGCCGCGGCATCTGGATCCTCGACCAGATCAACGCGCTCCAGGAGCTTACGCCACAGGTCGTCGCCAGCCCCGTGCACCTGTTCACGGTCGAGCCCGCCGTGCAGGTGCGGCGCGCAGGCGGAGCGGCTCACGCCGGCGACCTGTTCTACCGCGGCGAGAATCCCCCCAACGGTGCGATCCTCGACTACTGGCTCGCGGCGGCTGCCGACGAAGGGACGGTGATGATCGCCATCGAGGATGGGGGCGGCGATCGAGTGGCCACGGTGAAGGGAACGACGGGGCAGGGGATGAACCGGGTGGTGTGGGACATGCGTCACCAGGTGGACGCCGGCCGCGGGCCGCTGGTCGTTCCAGGCACCTACACTGCGCGTCTGCAGGCCGTGGGCGTGGAGTCCGCGCACCGTTTCCCGGTGCGCGACGACCCCCGGCTCGACGTGGCGCCCGACGTACGGGCTGCCTGGACAGCCACGTTGCTGGAACTCGCGAACGCACGGGCACGGGCCGCCGCCGAACTGTCCGGAATCGAGGAGGCGCTGGAAGGGATGGCCGGGGACGACATGGGCCCCCGCGCCACAAAGCTGCGCGACCTGCAGCGCGAGTTTGGCGAGCTGGCCAGCCGCATCGCCCGCCTTGCCGGCGATGTCGAAGGGGTGGTGGCCCCGCTCACGCAGGATCAGCGTTCGCGCCGGGAATTCTACATGGAGATGCTGGAGACGCTATGGGCGGAGGCGGGGGAGGTGCGTTGAGGGTGGTCCCAACCAGCCATCATGGCGCCCTGAGCGTCCTTCATGCCAGGTACCTCTCCATCAACACCTTGCGGTGATGCCGCGAATGGCCGGCTATGATCCAGGCCAGGCTCCTGACAGTGAACTCGTTCCCGCTCGCCACCCCACGCCGGCTCCAGACTTCTTCCGCAAAGCTTCTGAGAAGCAAGAGGGTAGACGTGCGCACGGCGGCAAGTTCCTCGGACAGGTCGGCGAGGGTACGGCGGTCGGCCCCGGATGCGGCCGCGTACGCGTTCTCATCGAATGAGGGATAGTGCGACCGGTCCCCGCGTGCGAAGGCCATCGCCCGGACGCTGAACATCCGTTCGGCGTCGATGACGTGTCCCACCACCTCGCGGATGGACCACTTTCCCGGAGCATAGCGGTATCCTTCCTTGTCGTGCGGCACGGCCGCCAGGAGGGCACGCCACTCCTCGGCCTCGTCCTCAAGCGTCTGCATCAGCGGTTCATCAACACCGGTGATGTAGCTGCCGTAGTAGTCGGCATATTCATTCGGTTCAGGTCTGCGCGCCGAATTCGCCATCCTCTGTCGGTTCCCTGTTGTGACCATTGCCTGGTGACCCGGGTGCCCACTTCGGCTTCAGTCGATCGGAAACGCCAGGCCCGCCCGAATAGTCAGGGCGCGGTGCTTCAACGTATCTCCGCCGTCCTCGCTGATGTCGGAAAGCCCAGCGTATAGAGCAGGCCGAGCCTTGCATCCACTTGGTCCGTCAACCCGATGTCCAATCCGCCGCCTGCGGCAAGTCCCCAATCATAGTCCTTCGTGTCCAGGTCGAATCCATCACAATTGGAGCTGCTATCGAAGCTGGCGCTGCCCTGACGAGCCGAGACGGCCACCTGGCAGGACGATTGCAAGGCGAGAGCGGGCCCCACGAGCAGGTGGGGGGAAACCCGTTCTCCCGGCGAGAGTGCCAGCTTGGCTCCGGTGTCGAGGTCCAGCGAGGTCATGTTGACGCCGCCTGTGAAGGACACCGTGGTCTGGGCACGGACTGAAGTGCCCGGACCGAGACATAGCGAGACCAGGAGAGAGAGCGAGAACAGTCTCATGGGGAACCTGTCGCAGCGGGGGAATCGGTTGGCGGGCGAACTCCGAGGGAATCTCCCACGCCGTTGACATCGAGGCAAGCGATGGGCAACCGTGAATGGCAACTCTGTTTCCAACGGGATACGACGAAGCAAGGGCCCTCCGCCCAGAGAGGAGAATCGATGGACTTCGGCTCACCGAAAGCGCAAGACTTCAGTCTCGGGTTCTCACTGGTACTCGCGGTCGCGGTTGCCGTGGCCTGCGACCAGGAATCTCCGGCCGGCGCCGGAGACTTCACGGTCGCGATCGACACCATCGGCGGCATCGTCCGGGTGACCAACACAGGCGCCCCGCCCGAATGGCAACTTGTTCCCGTGGTCTCCATCGGACCGAAGTCCCTGGCGGAAACGGGGGCTCCCGAGGAGTTCGGCCGGGTCAACGGCGCCGCCCTCGGGCCGGACGGGACCGTGTTCGTGGCCGATGGCCGCAACTGGGAAGTCCGGGTCTTTGGTCTCGACGGCGTCCATCGACGCACCTTCGGACGCAACGGCGCAGGGCCGGGGGAGTTCCGCAGTCTGTATTCGGTGGCGTGGGTGGGTGACCGGCTCGTGACTCTGGATCCCAATCTGGGCCGCATCGGGGAGTTCTCGGCCCAGGGCGAGTGGCTGGGCCAGCAGGGGATCGAGGGAAGCGTCAGCGGCTCGCCCAGTCACTTCCGATTCAGGCCGGTTGGCCTGGACGAGTTCTTTCGACTCGGGTATCGGAGACGCCCGACCGGGATCGAGTCCGTGTTCGTGGGCCACGACAGCCGGGGAGAGACCGGCGACACGTTACCGCAGCTCCAGGCCCCACCAGGCCCGCCTGGCAGTATCCTGTGCCAATACAATGATGGGTGGATCAACGTCTTCGACATCCCGTTTGGTCCACGGCTGGTTCAGCACCCGGGTCCGGGCGCGGTGATGTATTCGGCGATGACGAATGCCTATCGAATCGCCGTCACCCGGGGGAGCGGCGATACCCTGCGCGTGATCGAGCGCACCCTGGCGCCCGAGCCCATTTCGGACGAGGAATGGGCAGCCGGGAATCGGGGATTCGAGGAACTCCGTGCCGAATGGCCGGATGCATCCTGCGACCCGCGCCGACCCAGCCGGCCGGAGACCAAGTCCTTCATCGAGGACATCTTTATCGTCCCTGACGGCAGGCTGTGGGTGGAAGTGATCCGCACGGCCGGTAACCGATGGGAGTTCTTCGATCCCGACGGGCGACTGCTCGGCAGCGTTCCCGCTCCTCCGCACAAGGAGCGCGCCGCCCCCGCGTTCGGCCCCGATCACCTCGTGACGATCCGCCAGGACAGCCTCGACCTCGACCATGTGGAGGTCTGGAGGGTCGAGCGGGCAGGGGGCTAGCCGGCCAGCGCCACTCAACGCGCTTCACCGCCGCGCCCCGGCTTCAACCGACCGGATAGCCCAACCCGGCCCGAAGAGTCAGAGCGCGGTGCTTCAACGTTCCCGAGTCGTCCTCGCTGATGTCGAGTAGCCCCAGCGTGTAGAGCAGACCGAGGCGCGCGTTCAGCTTGTCCGTCAGTCCGATTTCGATTCCTCCGCCTCCGGCAAGTCCGATATCGAAGGCTTTCGAGTCGAGGTCGATCTCGTCACACGCTTCGCTGCCGTCGAGGCTGAAGGTGCCCCGACTAACCGAGAAGGCCATCTGGCAGGACGAGCGCAAAGCCAGAGCCGGACCGCCCAACAGGTGAGCCGAAACACGCTCCCCCGACAGCGGCAAGCGCACCTCGGCAAGCACCGTCAGCTCGATGTAGTCCATCTCAATCTCTGACTTGAGGTCCATGCCCTCCAGCTCTGACTTGAGGTCCATGCCCTCCATTCCCGGCATCATGGCCATGTCCGCCATGAGACTCAGCATCCCCAGCACATCCACACTTCCTCCCTTCTGGGAATAGGTCCCGCCAAGCTGGATTCCGAACCGGTCCGAAACTGGAAATGTGGAGGTCAGGCCGACCGACATCCTGTTGACCGACTGGAGAATCGGAGCAAGGGCGTCATCGACGTCGAGGTCCAGCGACGCCATGTTCAGGCCGCCCATCGCGGACACAGTGGTCTGGGTGGAGGCTGGAGTTGACGGCAGGAGAAGCAACACGGCCAGGCAAGCGGTCGGGAACCATTTCATCTGGACCTCCGGATGCGAGTGACGCAGTTTACGGCGAAGTGCGAGCGAGTCTTCCCCGCCGTCGGTACGGTGGCAATGGATGGGCGTTTGGTCGAAAGCGGTAGCGCAATTCCCTGCAAGAAGTGCGCCTCGCCGGGCATTCCGTCTTCCTTCGTCTTCGCTGTTCGCCCTGCCTAGTCCTCCTCCGGCCTCCCCCGCAACCGTTTCAGCTGCGAGCGCCTGCGCTTCGCCTCCAGACGGGCGCGCTTCTGCGACTTGGGCACGCGCGTCGGGATCCGCTTCGGCTTTCTGGCCAGACGTTCCTCGAGCCGCTGGCGAAGCCTGGCCAGCGCGACCTGCCGGTTGCGGTGCTGGCTGCGGCGTTCCCGGGCCATCACCACGATCCCGCTGGGAAGATGGGTGAGGCGTACGGCGCTGTCCGTCACGTTCTGGTGCTGCCCCCCCTTGCCTCCGGCCCGCAGAGTGTCGACCCTGCATTCGTGCAGGAGCTCTTCGTCGGACTCGGGGATGGCGAAGGGAGTGGACGCTCCGGTCTCGCTCACGGCAGGGCCCTCCGGCGGCAGTCGGGGCAGCCCCTCCGATGGCAATCGGGGAATCCCCTCCGATGGTCGTCTGAGAAGTTCGCCCCATGACGGTCGGCCAAGCCCCTCCGGTCGCCCCGGGAAGTGGGAACATACGCCCGGCCGCGTGGTTGAAGGGCGCACGAATCGACATCGGCCCCAAGGCCCGGCACCCCGCACATCCGCGGAGTCACGAATGCTGGAAGGATACGAGGACAAGCGCGGCGCCAGGGTCCTGGGCGTCCTCGCGTCGGCCGTGGTCGTCGTCGCCGGCCTGAAGCTGGCGGGCGGCATTCTGTCGCTCTTCTTTCTCGCATTGGTGCTCGCGATCCTGACCCTTCCGGTGATGATGTGGTTGCGCCGGCATGGCGTCCCCTCACCGATCGCCATTCTGATTTCCGTTTTGCTCGTGGCCGCCGTCCTGGGAGGCCTGCTGCTGCTCGCGAGCCAGGCGTTCGCCGAGTTCCAGGCCCGCTATCCCGCATACGAGATTCGTCTCCTGCTGCTTTGGCAGTTCTGGCAGGCAAGGCTCGCTGAGGTGGAGCTGCCCGTCCTGGGCAACGTGTTCGCCGAACTGCCGGGCCTGTTCTCGCTCAACGACGCGTTCGACTTCGCCGCCGGCACCATTCAGCGGGTCCTGGTTCTGGTCACCGACACCTTCCTGGTCGTGCTGATCCTCGTCTTCATTCTGGCCGAGGCGGCGGTCTTCCCCCGCAAGCTGCGGATGGCGCTGGGACAAGACGGGCGCGACTCCATCAGGCTTACCAAGATCGTGCGCGAAGTCCAGACCTATCTGACCATCAAGACCCTGGTTTCCCTGGCTACCGGGCTCACCATCGGCATCTTCGCCGCGGCCATCGGGCTCGACTTTCCGGTGCTGCTGGGGCTGATCGGCTTCGTGCTCAACTACATTCCCACCATCGGCTCGGTCATCGCCTCCTTCCCCGCCATACTTCTGGCGCTCATCCAGCTCGGCCTGGGCTCTGCGCTCGGCGTGGGGGTCGTGTATCTGGGCATCAACATGGTGTTCGGGAACATCATCGAACCGAACCTGATGGGACGTCGCCTGGGGCTTTCGACCCTCGTCGTCGTCCTCTCCCTCATCTTCTGGGGATGGGTCTGGGGTCCGCTGGGGATGTTCCTCTCCATTCCGCTCACGATGATCATCAAGATCCTCCTCGAGAACACCCCCGATCTGCGCTGGATGGCTGTGCTGCTCGGGAAGGGCGTGGGCGACTCCATCACGAGGACCGATCAGTGATACAAGCTCAACAAACCGATTCCGTCTTCGAACGCCTGCCTGACAAGGCGCGGCTGTGGGTGTTCGCGAGCGAGCGTCTCCTCACCGGTCGCGAACGCGCCGCGCTGCTTGCGCGCGTGGACGACTTTCTGTCCCGTTGGAAGGCCCACGGAGCTCCCCTGGCGGCGGGTCGGGCCTGGCTCTACGACCGCTTTCTGGCGGTTGCGGTCGATGAGCGCGTGACGCCGCCGTCCGGCTGCTCGATCGACGCCCTCGTGCGCATGCTCAGGGAACTTGAGGCCGAAATCGGATGCCGGCTGGTGGACAACACGCCGGTGTACTACCGGTCGTCGGCAGGTGTGGAACGGGTGACCCGGGGGGGGTTCAGGAAGCTGGCGGACGCCGGTGAAGTGACGCCGGACACCCTCGTGTTCAACAACACGATCACGCGGCTGGAGGAGTTCAGGGGAGGAAAATGGGAAGGCCCGGCCCGCCACAGCTGGCAGGGCCGAGCCTTCTTTCGGGTCTGACCGCGGCTCCGGTTCCAGCTAGGGGCTGCGGTCGTTTCGGAGGAAGTGAGGCGCAGGACGCCTACTCCCTCACTGGGCTGATTGCTCCAGGCGTGTGACGTTCTCCGCTGCGGGGCCCTTCGGGCCGTCTACGATGTCGAACTCGACGCGGTCGCCCTCGGCCAGCGAGCGAAAACCGTCGCCTGCGATGGCGGAGTAGTGGACGAAGCAATCCTGGTTCAGTCCTTCCGGATCCAGGAATCCATACCCCTTGGCGTCGTTGAACCATTTCACGGTTCCAGTCGTTCTCATGCTACTTCTTCCTCCTGATGGCGCGGGACCGGCAGACGGCGAAAATGCGCCGCGAGCGGCAAGATCCCGACAGTGGTGAGACTATGCAATAGTGCCTGTA
Source organism: Longimicrobiales bacterium (assembly GCA_965225805.1). Taxonomy (GTDB): domain Bacteria; phylum Gemmatimonadota; class Gemmatimonadetes; order Longimicrobiales; family Gaopeijiaceae; genus BD2-11. The sequence continues at coordinate 3,106,238 of OZ245327.1, read as the reverse complement.
CGGCGGATGACTACGGCGGATGATGCGTACGGCAGATGATGCTGAAGCTGCAGGTTGCGGGGTGCCGAACTTGTGGACCCCGGGTGAAGCAAACGCACAATACGCTAAAGGCATGGACGCGAGTCGTCAAGGCATGTGACCGGATTCGACGAAGGACGCATCTCGGCGGTCCACGGAGTCAGCTCTTCGAGGCGAGGTGATGTGCGAGGAAGTGGACCGCCTCCGCGTCGGCCCAGATCGACGCGCGCCAGGGAACCTCGCCTTCGACGAACCCGACGTGCCCGCCGCCAGGGGCGAACGCCGCCACCAGGTGGGGGTTGGCCTCCTCCACTTCGGGCAGCGCGTCGGGGCTGGCAATGGGATCGTCGCGCCCCTGGATGAGCAGGACCGGAACCCGGATTTGGCCCAGGAACGCACGCGAATCGGAACGGGTGTAGTAGTCGGCGGCGTCGGCGAAACCGTGCAGCGGGGCGGTGAGCGCTTCGTCGAACTCGCGCAGGGTGCGTGCGCGGAGCGCGCGCTCGGTGTCGATGATCCCGTCGAGCATCGCCCGCTTGGCTCGCACCTTCTTCCGCAGCGAGCGCAGGAAGTACGTCGTGTAGACGCGGCCCATGAAGCCTCGGCCGACCCGGTCGCAGGATGCGGCCAGATCGAAGGGGACGCAGATGGTGGCGGCCGCTGTGATGGGGCTGTCCACGCCCTGCTCCCCCAGGTACTTGAGGATGACGCTTCCCCCCAGGCTGAAGCCGACCGCGCCGATGGGCCGGCCCGGATATCGGCGCATCAGGTGCTCCGTCACGAACGCGAGGTCGCCGGTATCGCCAGCGTGGTAGAAGCGATGGGTCCGGTTCGGCTCTCCCCCGCAGCCACGAAAGTTCAAGCCCACGCCCCGCACGCCGCGGTCGAACAGCTGGCTCAGCACGCCCCACGCGTATGGGCGGCGGATGTAGCCCTCCAGTCCGTGCAGCACGAGCGCGATGGGAGCACCCGCCCCGGGGTCGGGGGTGAAGTCCAGGTCGAGAAAGTCGCCGTCCGCCGTATCCAGCCGGCGGCGTTCGAGGGGGCACCCGCCGCGCGGGCGCAGAAAGATCCCCGCGATGGTCTGGGCGTGCGGGTTCCGCAGCCACCACGGTGGCCGGAACGCGCGCGGCCGGAAAGGGACGGCGGGCGCCGCTTCCGGCGAGAGCCGTCCGGGCGTTCCGGCTTCCGCCGCCGGGACGAAGGCGGTCGTATGGGGTGGGGATCCGGGCTCGCCAGGGGCTCGACCCGTCTCGGGCGTCCCGTGGGAAACGACTTCGGCCAATAGCGGTTTTCCTCAAGGGGGGCGGAGAGTCGAGCGTGAAGCTAAGCGAGGTCGGGAATCGGCGTAAGTCGCCGTGAGTTGCGCGGCCCCGGTGCCTTGCCTTATGGCTAGGGATCATCGGACTCCTCCCCGGGATCGCCCATCCCAAAACCCGACAGGCCGCCGATTGAGCCTGCGCGCCTCCCCATCCGCTCCCCGAGCCGCCAAACGCCAACCCGATGCGCTCGTGATCGGAAGCGGCATGGGCGGCAGCATGGCCGCCCACGCGCTGGTCGGGGCGGGCATGGACGTGGTGATGATCGAGCGCGGCGGGCAGGTCGAGCGCGGCGTGCACAACTGGGCTCGCGACGCCGCTTTCGAACTGAGCCCTTACTTTTCGATGGAGAGCCACTACCGGCTCCGCGGGGACGACCGCGGCCGCAAGGGCACCTTCCAGTGCGTGGGGGGGCCGTCCGTGTTCTACGGGGGCGTCGCGCTCCGGCTGCGCGAGGCCGACTTCGCTCAGCGGAGCGAGATCGTGGCCTGCACGGGCGCGGCCTGGCCGGTCTCGTACCATGATCTGGCTCCCTACTACCAGATCGCCGAAGAGCTTCTCGCGGTTGCCGGCCGACCCGCCCGAAACGGGACCGAGCCCGCCGATCGTGCCGAGTATCCCCATGTCGCCCCCGCCGTCCAGGGCCCGGCCCGGCTCATCTGGGGCGCCGCTTCCGGGGTGGGCCTGCACCCGTCCTACCTGCCGCTCGCCATCGACTTCAATGGAGCGGACGAGCGACGTCCGACATGCGTTCGCTGCGGAACCTGCGACGGGTACGCCTGCGCCATCGGTGCGAAGCGCGATCCCGGCACCGCCATTCTCCCCGCGCTCATCTCGCAGGGTCTCACGCTCGTTTCCAACACGGTTGCGGTACGCCTGCTGTGGCGCGGGCGGCGCATCGACGGGGTGGTGGGAATCGATCGTGCCAGCGGGCGGCGCAGCGTGTTCCGGGCGAGACGCTACATTCTGGCGGGTGGAGCCCTGGGATCCGCCCATCTTGTGCTGGCGTCCGGCATCGAGAGCGCCTCTCCTGCGTGCGAATGGGTCGGGCGGTGCCTGATGCGGCACTGCAACGGGATCGTCTACGGCATCTTTTCGCAGCCGCTGGCCGGCGGCCGCGAATTCCACAAGCAGGTGGCGATCTTCGATCACTACGGGGACGGCAATGACGAGCCCAAATTCGGCATGATCCAGTCGATTCATCCCCCTCCACCCGGTCTGACCTCCGATCGGCTTCCTGGTCCGATGACGGAGTTCGCCGACTTTCTGTTCGACCGATGCACGGGGCTGGTTGTGATCGCCGAGGACGAACCCCGGCGAGAGAACCGGGTTGAGGTCAGCCGCAGCCGGAGCGACCGCTACGGCCTTCCCCGGGCGACCATCACGCACAGCTACACCCGCCGCGACCTGCGCGCCCGCCGGTGCCTGACCCGGGTTGCCCGGACGGTGCTTCGCGCGGCCGGGGCCCGCGTGGCCGCGACCTTCCGCATCCGCACCTTTTCGCACGCGGTGGGCACGATGCGAATGGGGCGCGATCCCCGGACGGCTCCGCTGGACGAGTGGTGCCGCTTCCGCGGACTCGACAATCTGTGGGTCACGGACGGCAGCTTCATGCCTCGCTCCGGAGCCGTGAACCCGAGCCTGACGATCGCGGCGAACGCGTTGCGCGCGGCACATCGGATCGCCGGCCAGCCCCTCGCCGACACGGACCGCCAACCGCCCGGCCCCCGGGCATGAGCCGGTCCCACCCCGGTTTGACCCTGCTCATCGTCGGCTCCGGTCAGGCGGCCCGCTGCCATGCCGGGCTGCTGGCCAGGCACCATCCGGGTGTCGCGCGGCTGTACTGGGGACGTTCGCCATCCCCCACCCGCGAGCTGGCGACCAGGTTCGGCGGGGAGCGGATCGAGGGCAGCTGGGATCAGGCCGTGCGGGACGAGCGCGTGGACGCCGTCTTCATCACAACACCTCCCGACACGCACCTGGACATCGCGGTTGCGGCGCTCGAGGCGGGCAAACACGTGGTCGTGGAAAAGCCGGCGTTCCTGAACGGCGACGAATTCGACTCGGTCGAGGCGGCCGCGGCCCGGCACGGCGGCCAGGTGCTGGTCGCGGAGAACTACCTCTACAAGCCGCTGCTGCGCGCCATTCGCGAACAGATTGCTTCGGGGGTGCTCGGCCAGGTACGCCTCATCGCGATCGATGCGGTGAAGTGCCAGATCGCGGACGGGTGGCGAGCCGATCCGGCGCGTGCCGGGGGAGGGGCTCTCTTCGAGAGCGGCATCCATTGGGTCAGCTTCATGGACAGCCTCGGGCTCTCCATACGGCGCGTCCACGCCTGTTTCCCGGACGCCCCCGGAGGACAGGAGAGGAGCGCGGTTTTCGTCGCGGAGTACGAGGAAGGGGCGGTCGGCGTCCTGAGCCACTCCTGGGAGATTCCCGGACTGCTGAGAGGCTTGCGCCTTTCGAGGGTCTACGGGACCCGCAGCTCTCTTCTCTTCGAGTCGAACGGGCTCTTCCTGCTCAGGGGCCATCGCCGGCTGTCGTTCCCCGGTTTGTCGGACATTCAGGGATACCGGGCCATGCTCGCCGACTTCATCAACGTCCTGACCACGGGCGCCGAGCCCGAATTCACCATCACCGATGCGCGCCGGTGCGTCGATCTGATCCAGGGTACCTACCAGGCCTACGGGGAGGACCGTCCATGAATCTCGTCTGCGAACTTCTCGTGGGTCTCGCGGCCGGCGGACATATTTCGACATGGGGGATGTACAAGGACTCGATCCATGAAGGATTCACCGTACCCCGCTACCTGCGCAGCACCTTTGTCGGCCTCTTCTGGGCTCCGGTCGCTGCGCGCATTGTCGGAATCGACGCGACTACCGCAGCGGGCATCGTCATCCTCTTTGGGCTCACCTATGCCCTGGAACGCGCCACGACCGAGTTCTGGAAGACGTTCATCCGGGATGAAGACCAGTCGAAGTACTTCATTCCGATGCAGTTCCACGTCTTCGGACATGTGCCCCGCAACCGCCTCCTGCGTCTTGTCGTGGGGCTGGGATACGTCGCCGTGGCGTTCGGTCTGCTCCGGGCGGCGCAGCTGGTGCAGCCCGCCCCGGGGACGGAGGGCCCCCTCTGGCAGATCCTCCTGATCGCGAGCATCGGCGGCTGGTATTCCGCCTGCGGAGGCGCCTTCAAGGACGCTCCCATCGAGGGGTTCGAGTGGTTCAAGTTCTTCCGCAGCCCGGGCTCGGCGATGCTCTACGGCTTCCTGGTTTCCCGCTTCACGAACAGCTACGTGCTGATCACGCTGTGCGCGATCGGCTACACGGTCGCCACCCTGGAGACCTGGAAGACGTTCTTCTTCCCGTCGAAGCCGCGGGGCAAGTTTGCGGGGAAACCGATCACGCATCCCCGGATGCTCGAGACGCGGCAGAAGTTCATTCCGGTCTACGTGGCCATCTGGATCGGGATCGTGACTTCCTTCACGGTCGCCTTCCTGCGCCTTGGGACGGAGATGCCCCTCGGCTGAAGGTCAGCCCTCCGTCCCCGGCTCCAGAATCGCCTCGATGCGCACCAGCACGTCCTCGTAGTGGAGCCGGGTCGCCCGGTGGCGGGTGCGCCCGATCCCTGCGCGAACCTCGCTCGCCAGCGTCGTAAGCTGGCCGCGCACCGCGGGCACGATGTCGGTGGCGAGGGCGTCCTCGTCCTCCATCAGCTCCGCGAAGCGCTCCAGATGCACCCGCTGCAGGTTGCGGCGGTAGGTGTCCGTGGCGTTGCCGCCTCCCGTCTCGCGCCACACCGCGCCGCGCAGGTCGTCGAGCATCTCGTTGAGCCCGTAGGCGTCCGCGCCGTCGAACGCCTCCTGCTCGATCAGCCGCTTCATGCGGTCCAGCGCGAGCAGGCGGTTGAGAGCCGACGCCTGCCAGCCGCCCAGCAGATCGGGGGCGCCGGATCCCTGCACACGGTCCAGGATGTCGGGGTCGATGAGCCACGAAGGAGTGCGGAAGACCTGCTCGTCCAGGTACTCCATCGCCCGCTGCTGCGTCTCCCGCTCCACGCGCTGGTAGGGATAGCCGTCCTGGTCCTGGCTCTTCCGGTTCCAGCGCACCCCGCCGACGTTGGTGAGCACATGTCCCGAATAGCGGTTCCACTGCCCGCCGATCTGCTGGTGCAGCTCGCGCAGCTGTGAGTAGTCCTCACCCTCCTCGTACGTCCAGTCGCGTAGCGACGAGGCGATGCGTTTCAGGTTGGCGATGCCCAGCTCCGAGGCGCGCATGGCGTCGTCGCCGATGGCTTCGGTGAGAGACTCGGGGTCGGCCTGGCTGGGATCGCCGAAGCGATACACCGGATCGTCGCCCGTATCCAGGATCCACTGGTGCAGCGCGGCTCTCTCATCCTTGGGCGAAGCCGCCTCCGGGATGGGCCGATAGCCCCAGCGGATCGCGTAGATGTCGTACGGACCCACTCGCGGCAGCACGCAGGCGTCGTCTCCCGGCTGCGCCACGTAGTTGAAGCGGGCGTAGTCCATGATCGACGGCGCCGTCCCCATCGAACAGGTGAAGTTCGTGCGCAGCGAGTCGACCGGATAGGCGGCCGATGACTTCATGTTGTGCGGCAGCCCCAGGGTGTGTCCCACCTCGTGCGCCGAGACAAAGCGGATGAGCTCCCCCATGACGTCGTCGTCGAAGCTCACCCCGCGCGCGTTCGCCTCCCTGGCCGCGGTCTGCACCAGATACCAGTTGCGCAGCAGGTTCATCACGTTGTGGTACCACTGGATGTCGCTCTCGAGGATCTCCCCCGTCCTCGGGTCGTGGACGTGCGGCCCGGAGGCGTTCTGGACCGGCGAGGCCAGATAGCGGATGACGGAGTAGCGCGCGTCTTCGGGGCTCCAATCGGGATCTTGCTCCGGGGAAGGCGGCTCCCGTCCCTCGATGGCGTTGCTGAATCCCGCCGCCTCGAACGCCACCTGCCAGTCGTTCACCCCCTGGATGATCCAGGGGCGCCACTTCTCCGGCGTCGCGGGATCCACGTAGTAGATGACGGGCTTCACCGGGTCCACCAGCTCGCCGCGCGCCCACGCCTCCGGATCCGAGGGCTCGAGGCGCCAGCGCGTGATGAAACGCTCCTGCTCGGCGCGCTGCTCGTCCAGCCCATAGTTGGTGCGGCTCACCGAGAAGAAGCCGACCCGTTCGTCCGACAGGCGGGGCTGCATGGGCTCGTCCGGGAGCAGCTGCATGGAGTGGTTCATCTCCAGCGAGAGGGTGTTGGACTCCGCGTCCGAAGGGGCCTCGGTGGCCTGGTAGGTGACCACCCGCCGCACCTCGACGTTGCGCGGGAAGCTGCGCACCGACTCGATGAACGTGCGGTCCCCGTCGAGGCTGCGAACATCGTAGGTTTCGCGCCGGCCGGGACGAAGGCCGAGCAGCGGCACGTCGCTTTCGAACAGGTCGTTCACCTGGATGACGACCGCCAGGGAGTCATCCGAGAGCGCGGCGATGTCGAAGACCTGAATGACAGGCTCGAAATTGGAGTTCAGCACCGACTGATAGATGGTGCTCTCCGGGTCGGCGTAGTTCTCGTGGCTCACCTGGCGCAGGAGCACCTGGTCGCCGCGCCGCTGCCAGCGCACCACCGCGGTCCCCTCCTTGGCGCCGCCCCAGCCCACGTTCTCCGCGGTGCGGGAGATCCTCGACACCACCAGCATCTCCCGTCCGAACTGCTCGTCGGGGATCTCGTAGAAGAAGTCCGTGCCGACCTGATGCACGTCGAACAGGCCGTCGTCGCTGACGGCGGCGTCGGTGATCACCTCCGCGTACGACTGCATGGCGTCCTCGTCCTGCCCCGATCGCGCGGGCGCGGGGCCCGGATCCGGAGCGCGCCCGAGCGAGCAGGCGGCCAGGGCAAGCGGACCGAGGAGGAGCGAGAGGCGGCGAACCAGGCGGAGGGGGACGTCAGAGCGTTTCATGGGGCATCTCCGGCAGCACATCCGGCGTGACAGGGGTCTTCGAACGTGAAAGGGGACTTTCGAATTCGATGGAAGCCCCAGGAAGGTAGAAAGCCGCGAGGACGCATGCCACGTATCGGCGCATGCCGCGCTTCTCCAGGGCCCGGACATCGGACGGCGGCAGAAGAGAGCGGTCGTGTCGGGGAACCGGCGAGCTCGAAGCCAGTCCGTTGAACCCGTTGTCCGATTTGTTTACACTGTTCACATGGCGATTCAGCGAGCCGACATCAGGAACCAGGCCACCGAGCTCTACCTTTCCGGGGGACTCGAGGCGCTGTCCATGCGCAAGCTGGCCGGCAGGCTGGGCGTGACCGCGCCCGCTCTCTACCGGCACTACGGCAGCAAGGAAGAGGTGCTGCGCGACATCGTGCGCGAAGCCTACCGGCAGTCGGCCGCCTACATCTACCGGGCTCTTTCGGCCGGCACGCCCCTGGAGCGGTTCAGGCGCGCCGGGGAGGAGAATCTCGATTTCGCACTCACGCATCCCCGCTGGTACGAGATGATGTACCTCTCCCCGGAGCGCTTCGGCTGGTCGGACTATCCGCCCGAAGTGGCGGCCCACGCACACGCCACGCATCAGTTCTGGATGGATCGGGTGCGCGAGTGCGTGGATGCCGGGTACCTGAGAGCCGAAGCGGAAATCAGTGACGTGGGGATGACCATGTGGGCCCATTCCCATGGGCTGATCACCATCTACCTCAGAGGTCTCCTGAGGCTGAGCCAGGCCGAGTTCCGGGAGGTCTACCAGGCCTCCGCCAGACGGATGCTGCTGGGCCTGGGGACCCGCAAGCTGCTGAGGGAAGCGCGGGCGAGCGAACGCGCCAAGCGGAGCCGTGTCGGGGGGACCGACGAATCCCGGACAACCGAGTACAGCGAGGTATACGGATGACAGACGATGCGGGGCGAGGGCGGAAGGGGATCCCCTGCGATGTGCGTAGTACGGGCATCGCAGTGAACACTGTTCTCTGCATGACCCTGGCGGCTGCGACTGCGTCGCCGGTCCTGTTGCGAGCCCAGGAGACGGCTTCCGAAGCGGCTGCGGTACCGTCGGGCGAGGCGCTGACGCTCCCGGAGGCGGTCTCCATGGCGCTCCGGCGCAATCGCGACGTGCGAGAAGCCCGGTTCGCCCTGGATCAGGCCAGGGAACAGGTGTCGGAGGCGTGGGGCGGCATCATGCCCACCATCAGCCTGAATGCCGACTACACGCGCAACATCTCCCCCGCCAAGACCTTCCTGCCGGCCTTTCTCTTCAATCCGGACGCGAGCCGCGACGAGCTGATCCAGGTGCAGTTCGGAGCGGACAACAGCTGGAACACGAGCTTGAGCCTGGAGCAGCCCCTGTTCGACGCGCGGGTGTTCGTCGGCCTCGGGGCGGCCGAGCGTCTGGCTTCGCTCCAGGAGGAGTTCGTGCGCGGCCGCAGCCAGAACCTCGTTACCCGCGTGCGTCTTGCCTACTACGATCTGCTTCTGGCGCAGGAACAGGAGCGGCTCACCCGCAACTCGGTTACCCGCGTGCGTCAGTCCCTGAAGGAGACCCGCGCGATGAACCGGGCCGGGCTGGCAACGGACTACGACGTGCTCCGCATCGAAGTCGAGCTCGCCAACCTGGAGCCGAACCTGCGCCGCGCCGAGAACGCCGCGATCCAGTTTCGCCGCGTGCTGGCGGTGGAGCTCGCGGTGGAGGACCAGGAGAGCCTGCAGGTGGCCGGCTCGCTGGCGACGATGGACCTGGACGATCCGGCAGCGAACACCCCCGCCAACCGCTCCATCCTGGCGTTCGCGAGTGCCGGGCCGCTGGAGGGAGCCGCCGAGGAAAGGGTCCTTCAGGCCTGGGAGCGGAGGTCGGATCTGCGCCAGCTGGAGATGACCGAGCGTCTGCGCCACTCCGAGATGCGGCTGGAACAGATGCAGTACATGCCCACCATTTCCTTCTTCGGCAACTACGTGATTCAGGCCCAGCAGAACGGCGCTCCGGACTTCTTCGGCGACCCGATGTCGCGGGCATCGGCGCAGGCGGTCGGGATCACGGTGAGCGTCCCGATCTTCGAGGGCTTTCGCAAGGACGCGCGCGTCGACCAGCGCCGGGCTGTATGGCGGCAGGCCGAGACCCAGTCCCGGCTCGCGCGCGACCAGGCGGCCAGCCAGGTCAAATCGCTGGTCGAGCTGGCCGACGAGGCGCGGGCGCGGGCCCGCGGACAGAGGCTGGCGGTGGCGCAGGCAGAGCGCGGGTTCGAGATCGCCTCCGCTCAGTACCGCGAAGGCCTCAGCGGCCAGCTCGAGCTGACGGACGCCGAGGTGGCGCTCAGGCAGAGCGAGTTCAACTACGCGCAGGCGGTATACGACTACCTGGTGGCGTGGGCCCAGCTCGACGAGGCGACGGGCTCGGTGCCGATGGTGGATTCGGAAGTCGCGCTCGCGGACGGGCAGTGACGGGAGCAGTTGGGCGGGCCGTACCGGGGCCCCGAACGATTCTGGACAAACGACACGAAGTATTGAGGAAACGACGATGAATCGAGCAGTACGGGGGATGACAAGAGGCGTGACGCTTGGTCTGGCGGGTGTCGTTGCCGCCTGCAGCAGCAGCGCGGAGGCGGGAGACACGGTTCCGCCCATCATCGAGACTTCCACGCGCGTGATCAACGTCGAGGCCGAGACGATAGCCACGACCGACTTCACGGAGTTGATCCGGCTGACCGGAAACGTGCGCGCGAACCGCGACGTGGTCGTCTCGGCCACGGAGGCCGGGCTCGTGTCGGCGATCCTCGTGGACCAGGGCAGCCGCGTCAGAGCCGGACAGGCGGTGGCCCGCCTGGACGACACCCAATTGCGGGCTCAGGTGCAGGAGGCGCGCGCCCGGTCGGACCTGGCGCGGGAGACCTGGGAGCGGCGCAAGCGGCTCTTCGAGGAGGATCAGGTCGGATCCGAACTGCAGTACCTCGAAGCCCGCTATACCGCCGAACAGTCCGCGGCCAGCCTGACCGCTCTCTCCGCGCGACTGGACGCGACCATCATCCGTGCGCCCTTCGAGGGCGTGCTCGACTCCCGGGAAATCGAGCTCGGCAGCATGATCATGCCGGGGACGCCGGTGGCGCGCGTGGTGGACCTCGACCCGGTGCGGATTCGCGGCGGCGTGCCCGAGCGGTTCGCGCTCGACGTGCGGCCGGGCTCCCGGGCGACCGTGACCTTCCAGGTGCTGGAGGGTGAATTCTTCGAGGGCGACATCACCTACGTCGGCTCCGCGGTGGATCCCCAGGACCGCACCTTCCCGGCCGAGTTCACCCTCGCCAATCCGGGCGGGCTGATCAAGCCGGAGATGGTGGCCAACATCGAGATCGTGCGCGAGACGCGCTCCGGCGTGGTGGTGGTGCCGCGCGAGGTGCTGGTGCGGGTGGAGGAGGGGTACATCGCGTACGTCGTCGAGGGCCCTGACAGCGGCGGCGTGGCGCGTTCGCGACTCGTAAGCCTGGGTCCGGGCCAGCGCAACCGCGTCGTCGTCGAGGAAGGACTTCAGGCCGGCGATCGCCTCGTGGTGATCGGCCAGCAGCAGATCACCGACGGCGACCGGGTGCGGGTGGTCAACTGAGGTAAGCGAGCGGGCGGTTGAGGTCCGCGCTGGTGTTGATTCCACCGACTGATTGCATTTCAAAGAGATAGATATGTCTGAACCGAGGGACCCGAAGGCCATCGGAAACACGGGCGAAGAACCCGGCGCCGGCGGACCCCGCACCGACGCGGGCTACCTGGCGCGCTTCAAGGAATTCGTCCTCACCAGCTTCGCCATCGAGCACCGCACAAGTTCGGTCGTGCTTCTCCTGCTCATCACGGTCACCGGTCTGACTTCGTATCAGGTCATCCCGAAGGAGTCGTTCCCGGAGATCGAGATTCCGGTGATCGCGGTGAACACCATCTATCCGGGGGTGTCGCCCGCGGATATGGAGACGCTCGTCACCCGCCCCATCGAGGAGGAGCTCAGCACCATCTCCGACATCAAGGAGCTCTCCTCCACCTCCGTCGAGGGGTATTCCAACGTCGTCGCCGAGTTCGAGACCACGGTCAACATCGAGGAGGCGCTTCAGCAGATGCGCGAGAAGGTCGACCTGGCCAAGCCGGAGCTGCCCGAGGACGCGGAGGAGCCGAGCATTGTCGAGTTCAGCTTCTCCGAGCTCCCCATCATGCAGGTGAACCTGGCCGGCGACTTCGACCTGGTCTACCTGAAGGACATCGCCGAGGACCTGCAGGACGAGCTGGAGAGCGTCCCGGAGATTCTGCGCGTGGACGTCCGGGGCGGGCTGGAGCGCGAAGTCAAGGTGGATGTGCACCTCTCGCGGCTCCAGTTCTACAATGTGGCGCTCCAGGACATCATCGACGCCATCGCCACGGAGAACGTCAATATTCCGGGCGGGTCCATCGACGTGGGCAACCAGAAGTTCCTGGTCCGGGTCGACGGCGAGTTCGACGATCCCGAGCTCATCGAGGATCTGGTGATCACCGCGGACGAAGGGGGGCCGATCTACGTCCGCGACCTCGCGGACGTAGAGTTCGGGTTCTCGGAGCGCGATAGCTACGCCCGCCTGGACGGTTCACCGGTGGTGACGCTGGACATCGTCAAGCGCTCGGGTGAGAACATCATCGAGACCGCCGACCAGGTGAAGGCGATCATCGAGGAGATGAGGCCGCTTTTCCCGGCGACCCTGACGGTGAAGATCACCGGGGACATGTCCCGGGACATCTTTTCCATGGTGAGTTCGCTCGAGAACAACATCATCTCGGGGCTCATCCTGATCGTAAGCGTGCTGCTTTTCTTCCTCGGGCTGCGCACCTCGCTCTTCGTCGCGATCTCGATCCCCTCGTCGATGCTCCTCTCCTTCGGGGTGCTCAGGCTGCTGGGCGTGTCCATGAACATGGTCGTGCTCTTCTCGCTCATCCTTGCGCTGGGGATGCTGGTCGACAACGCGATCGTGGTGGTGGAGAACATCTACCGCTACGTGGAGCGCGGATGGGACCGGAAGCTGGCGGCCAAGAAGGCGACCGGCGAAGTGGCGGGACCCGTGATCGCGGCGACCCTGACCACGCTGGCGGCGTTCGCACCGCTCCTGTTCTGGCCTGGCATCTCCGGCGAGTTCATGAGCTATCTACCCACGACCCTCATCGTGACGCTCTCCAGCTCGCTCTTCGTGGCGCTGGTCATCATCCCGACGCTGTGCTCGATGTTCATCCTGCGGGACAACGAGGAGCCCCCGCCGCTGACGCGGGCGGCGCGTTTCACCCTGATCGCCGGCAGTTTCGTCTTCATCGTCGTGTTCGCCCTCGCCAACCCGCTTACGGCGGCATTGCTGCTCGCCACCGCCGGTCTTCTGTGGACGTTCTACCGCTTCGTGCTGAAGCGCGCGGCCTCGGCCTTCCAGTACTGGTGGCTGGAGCGGGCCATCGTCTTCTATGAGGTCCAGCTGACGCGGGCGCTCAACCACCCTGTTCTGGTCCTGGCCGGCTCCGGCGCGTTGCTGGTGGTGACCGTCATCCTCTTCGGGCGGTTCAATGCCGGCGTGGAGTTCTTCCCCGAGGCCATCCCGCCCCGGCAGATCATGATCGACGTGGACGCCCCGACGGGTACGCGCGCGGACTTCACCGACCGGCTGGTGCGCCGCATCGAGGACGAGCTGCCCGCCTACGAGGGGGTCGCGCTCGACGGAGAGTCCGTGGTGGCCACCGTGGGTGGCGGCGGGGGTGGGGGAGGTCCCATGGGCGGCGGACCGGGCGGTCCGGAAGCGGGGCTGGTGACCATCTCCTTCGTGGAATTCCAGGACCAGGAGCTGGATGCCTTCGAGACGCTGGCCGCGTTGCAGGAAACCGTTGCCAGCGACCTCGCGGGGGCGGACATTTCAGTCGACAAGAGCGAGGAGGGACCCGCCACCGGTCCACCCGTCAATGTAGAACTGGTGGGGGCCGACCCCGAGCTGCTGAGCGACCTCGCGGACGAGGTGATCGCCACCCTGCAGGCGGATCCGGTCTATGCCAAGCTGGTTCGCCTCAACAGCAACCTGGACGATGCCCGCCCCGAACTGGGCGTGCAGGTGGACCGCGAGAAGGCGGCGCTCTACGGCCTCTCGACCCTCCGGGTGGGCCAGGCCATCCGCGGCGCCATCCAAGGCATCGAAGCGGCGAAGTACCGGACCGGGAACGACGAGTACGACATCGTCGTGCGCCTGGCGGAGGAGGACCGCGACGAGCTGAGCGCGCTCACCGAACTGACGGTGTTGTCCGATGGAGATCCCATCCCTCTGCTCTCGGTTGCCTCATGGGAAGTGGGGCAGGGGGCCGGCTCGATCCAGCGCCTGGACATGGACCGCTCGGTGACGGTGTCGTCGGAGGTAAGGGCCGGCTACAACTCGAACGCCGTACTGGGCGAGGTGCAGCAGGCACTTTCCGACTTCGCCGAAGGGCTACCCCCCGGATACCAGATCCGCTACACGGGCGAGAACGAGGAGCAGGCGGAGGCGCAGGCCTTCCTCACCACCGCGTTCTTGATGGCCCTCTTCCTCATCGGCTTCATCCTGATCTCGCAGTTCAACTCGCTGGTCAAGCCGCTCATCATCCTCACCTCCGTCATCATGTCCACCGTCGGGGTGCTGCTGGGGCTGATGGTGTTCCGCATGCCCTTCGGCATCATCATGACCGGCGTGGGCGTCATCTCCCTGGCGGGCATCGTGGTGAACAACGCCATCGTGCTCATCGACTACATCGACGTGTTGCGCCGGCGCGACGGCGTGGGCCGGCGGGACGCGCTGGTGCTGGGCGGCATGACCCGCTTCCGGCCGGTGGTGCTGACCGCCATCACCACGGCGCTCGGGCTGGTTCCGCTCGCGATCGGGCTCAACTTCGACTTCTTCGGCCTGTACGGAAGCCTTGCCCCCGACCTCTACTGGGGCGGGGACCAGGCCGCCTGGTGGGGCCCGATGGCGATCGCGGTGATCGCGGGGATCATCTTCGCGACTTTCCTCACTCTGATCGTGGTGCCGGTGATGTACCAGGTGGTCGACGACATCGGCCGCTTCTTACGCCGACACTACTCGTCGCGAGCTTCGGCGGCCGTATGACGGCCCGTTTCCGAACGCCGCCACGGGGTTTGCGTTCACGGCCCCGTGCGGCCAATCTATAGACATGGACTGGATGTCGTTCCGTTCGCGTTCGTCGCGCTCTCACGCCTGAGGAGGTAGCCATGCAATCGAGGAATTCCGTTACTCGCCGTCGCTTCATGGGAGGAGCGGCTGCGGCGCTGGGGTACGCCGGGCTTAAGCCCGCAGGCCTGTTGGCATGGGATGCGCCCCCCCGCTCGCTCCGGCTGAGCCCTCAGGAGTACGACTACGATTCCTACGCCAAGCTCTCCTCCAACGAAAATCCCTACGGCCCGTCCGACAGCATGATGGAGGCGATGAACGGCGCCTGGAAATACTCGAACCGGTACGGCTATCCGGACGGCAACATCCAGGAGCGCATCGCCGAGCACCACGGGGTGGAGCCGGAGAACATCCTGTTGGGGGCGGGCTCGGGAGAGACACTCAGGGTGGTGGCCCACACCTACCTCGGGCACAACGACAAGGTGATCGGCGTGGAGCCCACCTACCTGACGGTCTTCGGGGTGGCTTCCGGGGTGGACGCGGACGGCATCATGCTGCCGCTGCTTGAGGACTACTCGCAGGATATTCCGGCGATGATCGAGGCCACCCGCAAGAACTACCGGGACGTCGGGCTCGTCTACCTGTGCAACCCCAACAATCCGACCGGCATGGTCGTCAGCGCGGCCGAGACCCGGCAGCTGCTGGACGGCATCCCCGAGGACATCCCGGTCCTCATCGACGAGGCGTACCATCACTTCGTCGAGGATCCCGGCTACGATACGTCGGTGCCGTACGTGCTCGAGGGGCGCAAGGTCGTCATCGCGCGGACCTTCTCCAAGATCTACGGCATGGCCGGCCTTCGCCTCGGCTACGGCATCGGCCCCGCCGAGATGATCCGCGAGATGCGGGTCCACGGCACCGGCAGCGTGAACGCGCTGGTGAAGTGGGGCGGCGTCGCCGCGCTGGAGGATGTGGAATCGGAGGCGTGGGTGCGTGAGACCACGGTCCGGCTGCGCAAGCAGACCGTGGCCGAGCTCGAGGCCATGGGCTACAACGTCATCCCCTCGGAGACCAACTTCTTCATGGTGAACACCGGACGGCCCGCCGCCGAAGTGCGCGCCGCCTTCCGTGAGAGAGGCGTGCTGGTGGGCCGCGACTTCCCGCCCATGCTCGACCACCTGCGGGTCTCGGTCGGCACGGAGGAGGAGATGGCGCGCTTCATGACGGCGTGGAAGGAGATCATGCCGCCCAAGACTGCCACCACAGCCGCCCGCGGCTAATCGACAGTAGATACCAGTAAACGTCAGAGAGACGGGGCCGGTCCCGGAAGGGGCCGGCCCCTCTTTAGCTTTCCGGATGTCGTATTAACTAGAGGCGTCAACCTGCCCCAACCGGGCATCCAGCTACACGATCCCGACGATGTCGCGATCGTCGAGGAAGCAGTGGCCGGCAAGGCGGAATTCCTGGTGACGGGAGATCGAGATCTGCGGGACGTCGGCCGGGCGATGCCGGTCACGGTGCTGAGCCCCCGTCAGTTCTGGACATTGCTGCGCGAGACGAATCCGGAGTAGTCCGTATCCGAATGCTGATCCCCGTCGCGCCCCGGCGTCAACTCGATCCCCACCCAGATCCCGAGAGGCGACAGTGAACGACTTCTACGACGTTGTTTCGCCGGTTACCGGCGAGGCCTACCAGCCGCTCGAGGATCTGCGCTTCATGGGCGGGACCACCCTCCTGCGCGCACCGCTCGCCACTACGCTCGAGGGTCTCGACATCGCACTTGTCGGAGTGCCGACCGACCACGGCGTGACCTTCCAGCCGGGGGCGCGGCACGGGCCACGGGAGATCCGCAACAAGTCGAACGTGGTCCGCAGGGTGAATGTGGTTACGAGAGTTGATCCCTTTTCGCTGTGCCGGATCGCCGACGTGGGCGACGTGCGATTCGACACCATCTATCATCTCGACGAGGTGGTTGCCCAGATCGAAGCTCTCTTCACGCGGCTCCACGCGGCGGGCCCGGTGCCCCTGAGCGCGGGGGGAGACCATTCGATCACCTATCCGATCATGAAGGCGCTGGGAGCCGGGCGGCCGCTCGGCATGGTGCAGATCGACGCGCATCTCGATACCTGGGACGCCATCGGCGGTTCGAAGTACCACCACGGCGCTCCCTTCCGCCGCGCCGTGGAGGCGGGGGTGCTGGATCCCGAACGCTGCATCCAGATCGGCATCCGCGGCTACCAGAACTTTCTCGACGGTTTCGAGTTCTCGGTCGCGCACGGCATGCGGGTCGTGCAGATCGACGAGTTCCAGCGACTGGGAGTGCAGGGGGTGGTGGAGGAGGCCCGCCGGGTGGTGGGGGACGGCCCGACCTACGTCACCCTCGACGTGGACGGGCTCGACCCGGCCTACACGCCGGGGACCGGCACGCCGGAGATCGGGGGATTGACCACGCGGGAGACGATCTCGCTCCTGCACGGCCTGCGCGGTCTCAACCTGGTGGGGGGCGACGTGGTGGAGGTCGCCCCACCTCTCGATCAGAGCGGGGGCACGGCGCTGGTCGGTGCATCGCTCATGTACGAGCTTCTCTGCCTGCTCGCTGAGTCCGTCGCGTCCCGCCGATAAAGGCCTGAGTCCCCGCGAGTTCCGGGCATCTGTGCGCGCGATGCATCCGAAGGAATCCGTACCGAATCCCCGTCCGCTTCCGCCCCGGGCGTCAGCTCCGTCCCCACCCACACGCGCAGCGTGGTGTCGCGGGCTTCGCTCCACTGCACGTCGATGTGGATTTGCCCCAGCATGCCGGTCTGGTAGTCGAAGTCGACGCGCTCTCCCGGGACCATCAGGCGCTCGACGATGACGATGTTCTCTTGGCGCGCAAGGTCGCGCATGACGACATGCCAGCTTCCCGTGTGCTCCTCCCAGATTCTCAGGTGGCCACGCAGCTGAATCCCGAGGGTCGGCACGGGTGCGCTCTGGAAGGAGCCGACGCCGTCCTCGATGTCCAGCGTCACCCAGGCGCCGCCCTGCTGCAGCACCTGCAGAATCTCGGGCGATACCTGTGCGGCGAGCGGCGCCGCGCGCGGAACAAGCGTCGGTGCTGCCAGGAGAAAAGCGGCCAGGAGAGCGGAGGACGGAACCGAAGTTCGCCGACGATGTCCGGCAGGGCGGCTCAGCAAGACGTCCTCTTCAGGATCTCAAGGTGCTCGTGTGTCGTCAAACGGAAAGCCCTCTTCATGGCGAACGTCGTCTACGGCGCATTGTTCCGGCTTCGCGTGCCGATGGCTATACTCGCGATGCCCGCACTCGTTCCGCAGAACCGATGGAGGTGAGACGCGCGGTGCAGCCTGCGACAACAGGACCCGGGAGGCCGGGCACCGTCCGGGTGGACGGCTAGCCGGGCCCTCGCCCGCTCACAGCAGCCATCGCATGACGAGTGCGACGCAAGCCTCGGGGGGAAGCGTCTCGGTGTCCAGCCGCAGATCGGGCTTCTCGGGCCTCTCGTACGGACTGTCGATGCCGGTGAAGTTCCTGATCTCGCCTCGCCTCGCCTTGGCGTAGAGGCCCTTCGGGTCGCGCGCCGCACATGCCTCCAGCGAGGCGTCGACAAAGATCTCCCTGAAGTCGCCGGGCTCGAAGAGGCTCCGGGCGAAGTCGCGCTCGGACTGGAAGGGACTGATGAAGGACGCGATGACGATCAGTCCGGCGTCCACCATGAGGCGCGCCACTTCAGCCACCCTGCGAATGTTCTCCACACGGTCGGCCTCGGTGAAGCCCAGATCCCGGTTGAGGCCGTGGCGCACGTTGTCCCCGTCCAACAGGTATGTGTGACGGCCCTCGGCATGGAGGCGCTTCTCGAGCAGGTTGGCGACCGTGGACTTGCCAGAGGCCGAGAGTCCCGTCAGCCACAGGCATTGCGCCCGCTGCAGCTTGAGATCCTGGCGGGCCCCGCGCGTGACGTGGAAGTCCTGCCACTCGAGGTTCGACGCGCGCATGAGCGCAAAGTTGATGGTGCCCGCGCCTACGGTCCCGTTCGTGGCTCGGTCGATCATGATGAAGCTACCCAGCGCGCCGTACTGTTCGAAGGGCGCGTAGGGAACCGGTCGGTTGGTCGAAATGTTGACCCTGCCCAGATCGTTGAGGTTGAGCGTGGTGGCCGCCAGCCTGTTGCCCCGTGACACATCCAGCCGGTGTTTGATCCGGGTGACGGTCGCGGTCACTTCGCGCGAATGGATCTTGAGAAGGTAGGGACGTCCGACGACCAGCGGGCGGTCGCCCATCCAGATCATGTTTCCCTGGAACTGGTCGGTCGCACCGACCGGATTGAAGGCTTCCGCGATCACGTCACCCCGGGACGCGTCCACCTCGTTCGTCAGGGTCAAGGTCACCGAGTCTCCCCGTTCAGCCTGCTCTCGGGTCCCCTGCCACGCCACGATCGACTTGACGAAGGTCTCCGTCCCCGTTGGGGAAATGCGTATACGGTCCCCGACGGAAACCCGTCCCGCGGCGATCCGGCCACAGTAGCCGCGAAAGTCGAGGTCAGGCCGGTTGACGTACTGCACCGGCATGCGAAAGGACTCCCTGTCGATGGAGCGCTCGACATCGACCGTTTCCAGGTGGCCGAGCAGCGTCGGGCCGGAATACCACTCAGCCGACGTACAAGGGCGCGTCAGATTATCTCCGGTAAGTGAACATACGGGTATGATCTGTAAGTGTTGAACACCAGCGCTTCTCGCCAGCGGCCCATAGGCTGCCGCGATGGCTTCGTACCCGGTTTGATCCCAGTCCACCAGGTCCATCTTGTTGACCGCGAGAACCACATGCCGGACGCCGAACATGGCCGCGATCCGGGTATGGCGCGCGGTCTGTGGCAGGAGGCCCTTGCGGGCGTCCACTACAACCACCGCCAGATCCGCGTTCGAGGCGCCGGTCGCCATGTTGCGGGTGTACTGCTCGTGGCCGGGCGCGTCCGCGATGATGAACCGCCGCTGGGGCGTCTCGAAGCTGCGATAGGCAACGTCGATGGTGATGCCCTGCTCCCGCTCGTCGCGCAGGCCGTCGACGAGCAACGCGAGGTCGGCGGCGTCGCCACGGGTGCCCCAGCGGCGGGAATCCTCCTCCACGCTTCGCATCTCATCCGCGAACACCTGCCGGCAATCGTAGAGGAGCCGGCCGATGAGCGTGCTCTTTCCGTCGTCCACGCTGCCGCACACGACGAATCTCACGGACGGTCGCACCACAGGCATGCGAGGAGGCATCAGAAGTAGCCCTCCTGCTTGTGATGTTCCAGTCCCACTATCGTCGTATCATCTTTGCTGGATGGGAGGCGAAATGAAGAAGAGGCTGACCCAGAAGTCGGTCGAGCACGCCAAGCCGGGCAAGCACTACGACGAGCACGGCCTGATCCTAACCGTTCGCCCTTCCGGGTCCAAGTACTGGTTCTGGCGGGGAACGGTGCGAGGAAAGAGAACGGATCTCGGCGTCGGCACGTATCCGTACGTTTCGCTGGCCGAGGCCCGGGACATCGCCTTCCAATACCGCAAGCTGTCCAAAGCTGGCCAGGACCCGCGTGCGAACCGGGGCTGCCCCACATTCGCCGATGCTCTCGAGACGGTAATCGCGCTCCACCGCAGGACGTGGAAGCCAGGTGGAGGGTCGGAGCAACAATGGCGAAGCGAACCCGGCCGGGGATGCCATCGGTGCAGCGCTCCCCAGGCATAACGGTCGCAAGAGGCACTGTAGAGCCCTTCCTCATGCCGAGGTCTCCCAGGTGATCATCCAGATACGTGCCGGCGGCTCGTGGACCGGGATCGAGCTGGCGTTACGTTGGCCGACATCATACCAAGCTTCTCTCTGGGAGCCCTACAGACGCCGGAGGTTAGCAGGGACAGCCGCGCCTTGCTTGGTAGGGACCCGATTCTCCTCGAGGGTATCGGTGTTGGGGGAACAGGCGGAGAGCCGACTGGCCGTTGAGCAACTCCAGCTGGTCGCGCTCGGCGAGGAATCGGTGTTCTTCGTGCAGCTCCAGTTTCTGGTGGCTCCGGGTGAGGATCTGCTTGCCTGGCGTGAGATTCAGGATGCGCTGCGCTCCTTGCGTTTCTTAGAGAGTGGAGGTTCGAGCCCCTCCTCTCCTGAGCCCTGAAGTGGCTGAGACACGGACTCGACTTGGCCGTGACGGACGCATGGGTGCAACGATTGGTCCATGGCGGCCAGCGAACCATCAGCGACTCGGACCATCCCGCCTTGGCCCGCGGTGGCGCGTCAGATCCAACGGCCCCGCGACCTCGCGGCGAGTGTACTGTTGCCGGTCGGCCTCCATCCGACGATGCAGCCGGGAGGTCAAGTCGTTCGGGGTGGAAGTCGTGCTCATACAGTTCTCTCTTCAGCCGCCACCGCTTTCCGGTGATCGGGATCGCGGGCGGTCAGATAGTCCTTGCCTTGGCGCGGCACTTCGAGGCCGACGCTCTCCAAGGCGGAGACCACGTCGACGCGGTTTCGCACTGCGTCGTGCTCGACGCGCTGCACCATAGTCGCGAATCAGTTTGCGCGGGTCGGCTTCGTGTTCGAGCCCGGCCCGCAGCTTCGATGCCTCGATGTAGGCCAGGTGGCCCGGGTGCTGCGCCCTGGCCCGCGCCGGGTCGTCCGGGCGGCTCCAGCCGTGCTCGTGGTTGAAGGCGTCGCGCAGCGGATCGAAGGTCCGCCGCCAGCCCGGCGGCGCGATGTTGAGGCTGCGGCCCGTCTGGAGGTCGCACTGCGCGGCGAGGACGTGCGCGTGGACGCCGCCGTCGCGCTCTCGGTGCAGGACCGCCGTCCACGCGTAGCGGTCCGGCCCCAGTCCCGCCCACGCCGTTTTCTCGAACTCGTCGAGGACGGCTTCGATCTGCGCCTCAATGGGCCGGTCGCCGGGAGCCCACGCGATCACGACCGACGTGTACCTGCGCTCGAACTCGAGCGAGTCGGCCACGGCGGCCACCATGTCCGGATTCCCGCGCAGCACTTCGACGCCCTCGCGCCTGTGCCCCTCGGCCCGGCCACCGCCGTCTCGGGCGGCGCGCGGGGAGGGTTTCGCGGGTGGCCGCGGGGCTGGCTTGAGCCACTGTTAGGTGGCTAAGCCAGCCTACCCTGGGTATAACACAGGGGCCTGGCGAGGGGCTCTGCCCCTTCGATCCCCGGAGGCCCGCGCGGAGGCGAGAGTTTCGCGGCCCGAGCCGCTCGTCCTCCCTTCCTCGCCGACGGCAATCGCTCGCCGCGCAGGCGTAGACCCGCACCTTCGGCCTTCAAGTGACTTTGCCACCCCGAGACTCGGACTTTCGTCCTCGCCGCCGCTAGCCTCCACCTCGTTCGAGCCGCCAGACGTCGACGTGGTCCAGGTCGAGGCCGTCCTGGCGGATCGTCACGAGAAGGTCCCCGCTTAACACGGGAACGGTGCCCTCCTTGTACGGAACCACCGGAACGCTGCCGAGCAGCCTTCCTTCGGAGCCGAAGACCTCCCAGTGGTTGCCGGCGTTGCGGATCACGTCGACCCACAGCCTGCCATCGGAAGAAACGAAGATCTCGTTGATGAACGAGCTCCGTTCCGGCCGGCTGTAGCGCCGGGGGTTGCATGAGGCGTCCGGCCTCCGCTCCTGGGCTTCGTCGAATTCGGCACTCCCGGCGGCCCATTCCTCGTCCGTGATCGGCTCGGTCGGCAGCGTCCGCTCGATCACCCGTAGGGTGTCGCCGTCGCCTTGGGTGACCGCGACGCGGTAGAAATAGCCCCAGGCTGAGTACATGACGCCACCGGAAGCCGGGTGCTGCACGAACTTCGCCCCGACCGTGTGCGGGTAGAAGCCGACTCCCCCGTCCCAAGTGCAGAAAATGCTCTCGATCATGCCGGGAAGGTCGTCCTGGGCGGTCAGGTAGGGCACGGTGTCGCCTGTGTCTCCACTGTTGTCAAGGCCCACCCAAAGACCCCCGGGGAGAGCAGGGCGAAACACCTCGTTTGGGCCGACAGGGTAGAAGCGTATATAGGCGGCTGAGCCGGTCACGCCTCCTGCCGTCCTTCTTTGGCCGAGCCACTCGCCGACGGCCGAAAACTCGCCGATACGGCCCAGTTCGGGGTCGAAGGTGAGAAGCCTGTTCCCCACCCAGGCTATGGAATAGATGCTCCTGAACTCGCCGGGTCCCTCGCCTTCCCGCCCGAAGGTGCGGATGTGCGCCCCGTCGAGACCGAAAACGCGGATCTCGCTGTTCACGATGTCCGCGACGAAGACGGTCTCGTTGGGGCCGAGCGCCACGGCGCTGACCCGGCCGAACTCGTTGGGTGTCTCCTGTTCGGTCAGCGACTTGGGACCTATCGAGACGACCTGGGTCAGCCGCCACTCGGCGGGTGTGCCGATGTTGGTAACGTGGACTACCCCGCCCACGGTGTCCATGGTGGTTGAGAAGTCCCCGGTGCCGGAAAGGGATTCTTTCGGATCGCAACCGACCGCTGAGATTGTCGCAAGGATGATCGGCACCGCAGCCACGAGGACCCGAAACGAATGCGGGTGGGCTGACATCGCTGGGCTCCATCTTTGCAGGTGCGAAGGCTGCGCGGACCGTATCCGCACGTACGGGCAGATCTTAATGATGGGACGAAAGTCACGCTCCCGCTAATGTGAATCGGCACGAGCCGCGCTGCCGCACCAACTCCGCCCCAGAGCGAAGCGACCGGCGCGAAGCAGCAAGGTGGGGGTCCAAGGGGGACGCAGCATCCCCCTTGCCAGGCCGCAATGTTTAACATTGCGTCGGCTGGCTTGAGACCAGTATCGGACCCAAGCCAGCCTTCGCTCTCCCGCTCTTGAGCGTGCGGCGGACTCGTCCCCTCATCGCTCCGCTCCCCGTGCGGGGCAGCCGCCGAACTGCAACACCAAGGCACGATCGCTTACCTTGGATACCAACATCACGCTTGGAAGAGGTAACTCCGTGGAAGAGACCGGCAGAACCGGATCTGGTGGCAACGCACGGCGCGTCCGCGTTCCGTCGTTTCCAGTCTATGGCGGGCTGCGGCACCTACTCCGGATTTGGGCAGGACGCAGGAAGTCGCACGTCACCGGTCTCGGCAGTACCCTGGCCCAGCTCCGTGGCACGCCCCAGAAACCCGTCAACTGGCGAGACCCGGATTCGTGGATTCAAGAGAAGCTCGACGGGCAAGACCGCAAGCTGGCCCAAGTGATCTGGACTGAGAGCGGCAAGTCGGTCAATCCTCGTTACACGGCGGGTGATTGGATCCTCAGCCAGAAGTACCAGCTACTGGTGGACGGCGGTGACGGGAATCTGCGATTGACGGAGCGCGGCCGCGACTTCATCGACCACGAGTTCGGGGACGCCGAGGCTTTTCTCGACCTACAGGAAGGTCTTATCGAACTCCTCACGATCGTTGCTGACAGTGGCCCTGCACGGTCTGGCGCTCTTGTTCAACCGTGGGCCGAGTTCCTCGGACGACATTCGCGGTTCCGTTCGCCGTCAACCATGCGCGACACGCTGGGCCGTCGCCTACGCAATCTCCTCGACCGACGCCTGGTCAACCGAGAACGCCTGAAGTACACGATCACCGACACGGGGCTCCAGTACCTGAAGCGCGTTTGCCCGACGCCCCCTGATGACGAGCTACAAGCCATCCGCGACCTGACTCGGAAACGGGAAGTCACCGTGCGTGAAGACCTCCACGAACACCTCCTTCAGATGGATCCGACCGCCTTCGAGCACCTCGTCGCCCGCGTGCTGGAGGCGATGGATTACGAAGACATCAAGGTGATCGGCCAGTCCGGCGACGGTGGGGTAGATGTGGTTGCGGAAATCGAACTGGGCGTCACATCCGTCCGTGAGGTGGTTCAGGTCAAGCGTCACAAGAGGACCATTCAGCGGAAAGACTTGGACGCCCTTCGTGGGTCGCTCTATCGCTTCAACGCGGTGCGCGGCACCATTGTCACAACGTCCGGTTTTGCGCGGGGGACCAAGAAAGCTGCCTTCGCCCAAGGCGCAGCACCGATTACGCTCATCGATGGGAAGAAGCTCATCGACTTGCTTATCGAGCACGACCTCGGTGTACGCAAACACGACATCGAGGTGCTTTCCGTTGATCTGGAAGGACTGGCCAACGTGGAGGAATTGAGCGGCGGATGATCGAGCGTTCTCCGCCGAGGGAGTCCCTGGCCCGAGTCGGGGACCGTCCGCCAGTCCGCCAAGATCCGCCAAGGTCGCATGGAATCCCATTTAGGAATAGGGATGTAAAGAGGGGATGACCGGCACATATGGTTTCATAAACCATTGCCATATATGCAACTTACGAAATCTTATCAGAATAGAGGAACTTAATGTGCATCGCCGCTGTCCTCGTCGATTTGGGCCACGGCGAGTAGCGACCGCTCGAACGACACGAGGTTGGCAATCACCGTGACGGCTTCGGCGGCTGTCTTGTGCGTGTTCGCCCAGCGCGCGAGCTGGTTCAGGTTGTTGCCGACGCGCGCGATCTGGCGGGTGCGCTCGCGCTCGACGGCGCGTGCCGGAGCGGTCCACGTTCGCGTCCGCGCCATCGCCTGCCGGAGCAACTCGGACGGCGACATGCCCGCCGCAGCCGCCTTCTCCTGCCAGTCGGCATGCTCCGCGGGCGTGACGCGGGCGGCGATGAGGAGGGTGCGGCGCTCAGACACGGGCGCACCGGCGACGGGGTTCCGGTGGCGAGGCCTCTTCCCGCGAGTTTGAATCGGGATACGGCCACCGAATGTACATCCGTTTCCGGGTCCAGGTCGTTTCCGAGCCCCGCCAGCAGCAAGACGTCGTCGTTGTTGTACGCGTAGGACAGAGCGGCGACGACCGAGACCGACGGATTCGTCGCAAAGCTCATGGAAAGAACACCAACGCTGTTGTCTGCGGCCCAATCGATCCCGGCGATCCAATCGTCATCCTCGATACAAAAGTCGTCATCACCGAATGGAAGCAATCCGCAAGGCGCTCCAGCAGGTCGGAGCGCTGATAGGGCGGCAACAGTCGTGCCCGGCTATACTAACTACTTCGAGTACCCCCCCGATCCGGGCGACAACGACCCGGCCAAGACCGAAGGCTACATCGCCGCCATCTTCCAAGACCTGATCGACACGAACAGCGATGGTGACGACAATACCTCCTATTCGGGCGAGTACGTGTTCAGGTCTTCAAGACCTGCGAGGTCAAAATCGTCATCTTCTGGGCCGACCGAAACGATATCTCGGACATCGTGTGGTGCCTCGAAGAAGGCGTGGACACAAACACCCATCTTACGGAGTTCTCCGACATCATACTTCCGCTGGACCAGAGGGAGGACGCCGATGAGCCCTACGACCATGATGCCGAGGACATCCGCGACACCTGGATCCAGAACATGGGAGACGATGGATGAAGTTGATTGCCGCGCTCGCACTCGCGAGTTGTTTCTGGGCTTGTGGGACGGAGAAGTTCGTCGTCAACGGCCCACCCCCTCCACCTCCGACCACGCCACCCGTGGCAACGGATGTAGAGTTCCCCGACCTGACGATCGAGGTCGGCCAAGCCGTGATCGTGCTGGACGTGAAGGTGCTCTTCACCGGACCCATCCAGTACGCATACACGTATACCGCCGCATCAAGCGATACGACCGTGGCAGGCGTCGAGCTGTCGGATGCTCAGCGTCTCACGATCCACGGCCTCATGCCCGGGACGGCCGATGTAACCGTCACGGCGCGGGAGCCTGATGGACCTCCCGGGTCCTTCGGGCCGTCAGGCAGGTCCGCAAGCCGCACTGCCACGGTCACCGTCACTGGAGGGTAGGGGAACCGGCCGGCTGTCGCCCCCCCGGCTTAGCTCGGGCGGCAGCCGGCCCGCGCTCGATGCCTCCCACCCAAGGCATTCCGGGCGCGGGGGAGCCGTCGCTAGACGGTCCCCCGAAAGGTATTGGGCCATGCTTGGGAGTCCCGCCGATTGACTCCGGTTTTCCCGCTTTCGCGACCCGATCGGACCGGGCGTGATCCAATGGCAAGAGTGGCAGATCGTGCAGTCCCAGTTTGACTTACGTGATCTCCTGCCGTGATTCAGGCCACCGACAGTCCGCTGCCGATGCGCGCGAGCTGGCGAATGCGCTCGCTCTCGACGGCCAGGGCAGGCGCGGTCCATGTCCGCGTCCGCGCCATCGCCTCCCGCAGCTCCGCCGGCGGCGCGCGAAGCTTGGGGGGTCCAAGGGGGGCGCAACGCCCCCTTGCCAGGCCGCAGTGTTCAACACTGCGTCGGCTGGCTTAGGCACCTTAAGGGCGTGAGACAGCTCCCGGCGCCGGGAATCCTTGGTCGTCGGAGTCTCCATACCCGTACACGGAGAAGCCCGATCTCGGCTGTGTCAACACCGTGAAGCGGGGCGATTTCCCATGGGTTCCAGCACCGTCCCGGAGTCGGATCGGCCTCCGCCAGTGGTGCCTCCATCGCCTCCCGACGAGCGTAAAGCGGGGTT
Organism: Longimicrobiales bacterium; assembly: GCA_965225805.1. GTDB lineage: Bacteria > Gemmatimonadota > Gemmatimonadetes > Longimicrobiales > Gaopeijiaceae > BD2-11. The sequence continues at coordinate 3,079,313 of OZ245327.1, read as the reverse complement.
TCGTTCGCAGGCTCGGGTGGGCTTTCGACGAGGCGCGCTCGAGCGCGGCGGGAGCTAGTTTGGATGCACGGGCCGGATCACTGTCAGAGGAGGATTCGACAATACCAAGGATTGCGCTGCTCGACCAAGCTGACTCGGGGCTGTTGGGCTTTGGAGGTCTCGGATGACGATGATCCGTCCCTTCGAGGGGAGCCTGTTCGCCGAGGACTTCCTGCGAGAAGCGATCACCGAGCTTCCCGACTGGGACTTGGCCGACGAGGGACTCGCACACCTCGAAGCCGAGTTGCGTGGCGTATTCAACCGCTTCCCTACGGATCTGTCGCCCAACGAGAGCCAGACCGAGGATGACTTGATCTGGCCGGTGCTGGCGCGGCTCGGCTGGACTGCGAGCCTCAGGCAGCAGAACCTCTCGGCGCGCGGACGCGACGACGTGCCGGACGGCTTGCTGTTCGCCGACGGTGCCTCGAAAGACCGTGCCAACCGCTTCGCAGAGGAGTGGAAGCGCTACGAGCACGGCCTTGCGGTCGTGGAGTCGAAACGGTGGCTTCGACCGCTGGACCGTCGCTCCGGGCGGCGTGGCGAGGAGTCCGCCCCCTCGACGCAGATGCTACGCTACCTCCGGCGCGTCGACGACCTGACCACGGGGAAGCTCCGTTGGGGCATCCTGACGAATGGTGCCCGCTGGCGTCTGTACTACGCCGGCGCGCGCTCGGTCGCCGAACAGTTCTTCGAGCTTGATCTCGCGGCGGTTCTCGGGATGCCGGGCGACGGCCGCGACGCCATCCCGCCCGATGTCCGGCGACACTGGCTAAGGGTGTTCTGGCTGGTGTTCCGGCGGGATGCCTTCCTTCCCGACGCGGCGGACGATCGAACGTTCCACGAACGGGCGATCGAGGAAGGACGCTTCCATCAGGAAAGGGTCGCCGGCAGCCTGTCGGTGCTGGTCTTCGAGAACGTGTTTCCGGACCTCGTCCGGGCACTCGCCGAGGCAGACACGGAGGCCCCGTTGCCCGAGGTGCGGGACGCGGCGCTGGTCCTCCTCTACAGGCTTCTCTTCGTCCTTTACGCCGAAGACCGCGATCTCCTGCCCGTCCGCGACAGCCGCTACGACGACTACGCGCTCCGGGACCGCGTGCGCGGCGATATCGGCCGCCGTAAGGACCAGGGCGACGTGTTCTCGGCCACGGCGGCGCGGTACTGGTCGGTGTTCGACGACCTGTGCCGCGCCATCGATGCGGGTGACGCCTCCATCGGCCTGCCGCCCTACAACGGCGGGCTGTTCGATCGCGACCGCACTCCCCTGCTCTCGCGTGTCCGGGTGGGCGACGCGGTGATGGCCGACGTGATCGATGCGCTGTCGTTCGAGCGCGATGGCCCGAGGCGGCGGTACATCAATTACCGGGATCTCGGGGTCCAGCAACTCGGCTCGATCTACGAGCGGCTGCTCGAACGGGAGGTCGTTCGCGAGGATCGGGACATCGTTGTCCGGCTGAACGTATTCGCGCGCAAGGACTCGGGCAGCTACTACACGCCCGACGATCTGGTTGACCTGATCGTGCGGGAGACGGTCGGGCCCCTGGCGGACGCGCGCATGGAGGAGTTCGCCGTCAGGGCGGAGGATATCGCGTCAAGCCAGGTGCCGGAGGACCGCCGCATGGGCCGCCTGAAGCGGTTCGACCCGGCGGAGAAACTGCTGGAGTTGAAGGTCTGCGATCCGGCGATGGGCTCCGGACACTTCCTGGTCAACCTCGTGGACTACCTCGCCGACCGCGTCATCGAGGCCATGGCCGAGGCCGAAGCGCTCGTGGACGGATACCTATCGCCGTTGGTGGAGCGGATCGACGGGATCCGCAACACGATCATGGATAACGTCGAGGACAGGGGCTGGACGTTCGATCCGGCCCAGCTCGACGACCGGCACATCGTCCGCCGCATGGTGCTGAAGCGCTGTGTCTACGGCGTGGACAAGAACCCGATGGCGGTGGAACTGGCCAAGGTCTCGCTGTGGCTCCACACCTTCACCGTCGGGGCGCCGCTCAGCTTTCTGGATCACCACCTGCGCTGCGGCGATAGCCTGTTCGGCACCTGGGTGCGTCCCGCCGCCGAACGAACGGAGGAGAAGAGCAGCCTGTTCCTGAGGGAACCGCTCGAGCGGGCCACGCGCGCGGCGGCGCCGATGCAGATCATCGAGGGACTGACGGATGCCGAGATCGCCGAGGCGCACCGCTCCGCCGACATCTTCGCCAAAGTCTCGGAGATGACCGCTCCGCTGAACGCCTTCATGTCGCTGTTTCACGCGTTCGACTGGTTGGGGATCCGAAAACGCGAGGTCAAGGCCACTTATCTCAACTGGCTACAGGGCACGTCGGGCGACCCCATCGATATCGCCCGGCAGGGGCTTTCCGACTCGGCGGAGGGCGATGGCGTTCTGACGGCCGCGCTGGAACTCGCCGCGAGTGAGCGGTTCCTGAACTGGCAGGTGGCGTTCCCGGGCGTGTGGTCGGAATGGGAGGCCACGGAGTTGACGGGCGGCTTCGACGCGGTGATCGGCAATCCGCCCTGGGACCGGATGAAGTTGCAACAGGTCGAATGGTTCGCGGCGCGGCGCCGAGAGATTGCCATGGCTCCGCGTGCCTTTGATCGTAAGCGCATGATTGCCGAGCTCGATAAGGCTGGAGACCCGCTGGCCCGGGACTTCCGGTTGGCAAGCGAGCGGGCAGCGGCGGCCGCCCGGGTGGCCCGGAGTTCGGGCGACTATCCGCTTCTGGCCCGGGGCGATCTCAATCTCTACTCGCTGTTCGTCGAGCGCGCCATGACGCTGGTGAAGCCCGACGGCATGGTCGGGCTGCTGGTGCCGTCCGGCATTGCGTCGGACAAGACGGCGGCACCGTTCTTCCAGAGCGTAGCCACGAAGGGCAAGCTCAAGGCCCTGTACGATTTTGAGAACCGCCGGACGCGATACGATGCGCCGCCCTTCTTTCCCGATGTGGACAGCCGATTCAAGTTCTGCGCTCTCGTCGCTAGTGTCCTGTATCACTAATTGTTTCGCAGTATCTCTTCAGGGATTCGAGGATGTCGTCCGCTGACTTCGTCCAGATGAAGGGCTTGGGGTCGTCGTTGTAGACGGTCAGATAGTCCTCGATGGCCTGCACGAGTTGCCGGGTGCTTCGGTAGCTCCCGCGCCGGATCCGCTTGTTGGTGATCTCCGCGAACCAGCGTTCGATCTGGTTGAGCCATGACGCGCTGGTCGGGGTGAAGTGCAGGTGGAAGCGGGGGTGCCTGAGAAGCCACTTGTGGATCATCGCGGTCCTGTGGGTGGTGTAGTTGTCCAGGACCAGATGGACCTCCAGGTCCTTCGGCACCGCCTTCTCGATGACCGTGAGGAACTTCCTGAACTCGACGGACCGGTGTCGCGGGTAGCATCTCCCGATGACTTCGCCGGTGGCGATGTCGAGGGCGGCGAAGAGCGACGTGGTGCCGTGGCGCTTGTAGTCGTGGGTCTGCCGGGCCGGCGTCCCCGGACGCAGCGGCAGCATCGGCTGGCTGCGCTCCAGCGCCTGGATCTGCGACTTCTCGTCCACGCAGAGCACCACGGCCCGCTCCGGAGGGGCCATGTACAGGCCCACGACGTCGCGCACCTTCTCGATGAACAGGGGGTCGGCCGAGAGCTTGAAGGTCTCCGTGCGGTGCGGCTGCAGGCCGAAGGCCCGCCAGATCCGGTTCACCGTCGCGGAACTCAGCCCGCACGCCTTTGCCATCGAGCGCGTGCTCCATTGCGTGGCGTCCCGCGGCATCGACTCGAGCGTCATCGTCACCACCCGTTCGACGGCCGCGTCGCCGACCGTGCGCGGCGCGCCCGGCCTCGGCTCGTCCAGAAGACCGTCGCATCCCTTCTCGACGAACCGGCGGCGCCACTTGCCCACCGTCTCGCGCGTCGTGCCCAGCCGGGCCGCCACCCCCACGTCGCTCTCACCCCCGGCCGCCGCCAGCACGATCCGGGCGCGCAGCGCAAGGGCCTGCCCGGTCTTGGAACGCCGCAGCCAGCGCTCCAGCTCCTCTCGCTGCCCGTCGTCGATCTCCGGTACCGCCCGCGTGTGGTGATTCGCCATGACCGTCGCATTCTCCCCCCCTGAGGTCCCTGAAGGCCGCGGGGAAGGATATCAGACGATCATCTACTGCGCAAGAACTTATGATACGATACACTAGCGGGATACCGCGTAGCGAAGCTGCCCACTGCGCATTCTTCCTACAGGACGTGTCGGAAATCGAGGACCCGGAGCGGCGCTTTCCGCTTTCGCCACAGGACTTCGCCCGAGTCAATCCGAACACCGGCACCGCACCGATCTTCCGCTCCCGACGGGATGCGGAGCTTACGGCGGCAATCTACGAACGCCTGCCTGTGCTCGTAGACCGATCCTCGGGCGCGGCGGTGAAGGCGTGGCCGGTGAAGTACTCGACGATGTTCCACATGACCAACGACTCCGGCAAGTTCCGCACGCGCTCTGAGCTTGAAGAGAAGGAAGGAGCTTGGCCGATCATCGGCAACCGATTCGGTAGCTTGGTGGGTGAACAGGTGCCGCTCTACGAGGGCAAGATGGTGCAGGCATTCGACCACCGGGCCGCCAGTATCGTGATCAATCCGAAGAACCTTCACCGCCCGGCCCAGCCGAAACCGGCCGCCCCTGAGCAGCATCGTGACCCGAGCTGGTTGCCGGACCCGCAATTCTGGGTGCGCCGCAACGAGACGTCGTTCCCTACGGCCCCCTATTTCTTGGCATTCAAGGATGTCACCGCTCCCACGAACGTTCGCTCGATGATCGCCGCGCTGATACCGGGCTCTGGTGTGGGGAACACGCTCCCCATCGTTTCGGCAGACTGGCACGACAGGGCTGATGCAGCGCTCCTCCTGGCCAATCTCAATGCTATACCCTTCGACTACGTGGCGCGCCAGAAGATCCAAGGCCAACATCTAAACTGGTTCATCGTCGAACAGCTTCCCGTCGTCCCGCCGGAGCGGTACAATGCCGTGAGTTTCGGACCCAAGACGGCGGAGGAGATCGTCCGCGAGGGCGTGCTGGAACTCACCTACACAGCACACGACATGGCACCGTTTGCCCGCGACCTGGGCCATGTGGACGAGGCGGGTGAGGCCCTGCCGCCCTTCCGCTGGGACGACGACCGCCGCCGCCTACTCCGCGCCAAGCTGGATGCGCTCTACTTCCACCTGTACGGCGTGACGGACCGGGACGACATTCGCTACATCTACTCAACATTCCCCATCGTCGAACGCGAAGAGACAGCCGCATATGGCACCTACCGATCCCGAGAGCTGGCTCTCGCATGGGCGAACGCGCTCGCCGCTGGCAATCCAGACGCCGCGATAGAGCCATGAGCGATTGTCTCGAATCCGGACCAAGTGCTCCGTTCGGTACGCCTGCGCGGGTCGGTCGGCTTCTGGGGCTCCTCCCTCGCTTGGATCGCAGCCGAATCCTTCGGATGGTGGCGTGGGAATGCCACGCCCTACAAGTTGTACGTCGCGTTCAAGCAGTCCCGGACACCAGCCGTAACAGGAGGGCCGTCTGATGGCCGAGATCGACCTGACCCAAGCGGAGGCCGACGCCCTCATCGCTATGGAAAAACACCGGTCCAATGAGCAGGAGTGGGGTTTGCCGATGGGTGGGGAATCCATTTCTGTCCCAATTCAGTCCGCCGATGGGCGGGAGCAGTTTCTGCTTGATATGAGCCGTGGCCGGATCGATCTTCGCAAAGTGAAAATGCAGAATCGAGGCAGGCAGGTCGTGGTGCTCGTGCGCCTTGATCTTGGCGGACCGCCCCACCGCAACCCGGACGGCGAGGAGATTGGAACCCCCCATATCCATGTTTACCGAGAGGGTTACGCTGACAAGTGGGCGTTCCCCGTCCCGGGAAACGGCTTCCGCGAATTGACCGACGTGTGGACAACGCTGGAGGACTTTCTTGGCTATTGCAACGTGACGCGGCCACCGCTCGTTCGAAGGGGACTCTTCACATGATGGGCGACATCCAGCGCCTGTTGGACGCGTACCACGCGTGGCTCAAGGACAAGAGCGCCCTCCGGCAGATCGAGGAATGGGTCGAGATCACGACGCCGTACCTCGACCGGCATAACGACTACTTGCAGATCTATGCCAAACGCGCTAACGGCGGGTTTCTCCTCACGGACGACGGATACACGATTGGGGATCTTGAGCAGAGCGGCTGCAAGCTGGATAGCAAGAAGCGGCAAGAGTTGTTGAAGGTGACCGTGAACGGGTTCGGGGTACAGCTAGCGGATAAGGCCCTTCAGGTCCAAGCGGTCCCTGGCGACTTTGCGCTCCGCAAGCACAGTCTCATCCAGACCATGCTTGCCGTGAACGACATGTTCTATCTGGCGGCCCCCTTGGTCACGAACCTGTTCTACGAGGACGTGGGCAAGTGGCTCGATGTCCATGACATCCGGCACACACCGAAGGTCAAGTTCAGTGGGAAGACCGGTTACGATCACCTGTTCGATTTCGTCATCCCTAGATCCCCGAAGGCACCGGAGCGTATCGTTCGCACAGTCAACCGTCCCAGTCGACAGACCGCGCAGACTGTGGCGTTCGCGTGGCTGGACACAAGGGCCGTGCGGTCTCCTGAATCCCGCGCCTACGCGATTCTGAACGACTCAGATCGACCGGTTTCGCAACAGGTCGTGACGGCGATCCGCAGCTACGGCGTGTCGCCGGTCGTGTGGTCGGACCGCGAGGGGGTGTGTGCTGAGTTGGCGGCTTGAGTGCGGGTAGGGGCTAAGAACTCTTGCGGGAAGACCACCGAGCGCCGCTGCGTGGGCCATCGTGCAAGAAGGACCGTAGTGTGGGATGGAATAAGGGATAATATCCCAGCCTCGTCACATAACATATTGTTTGCCCAACATGTTATGCTGATCATCAGAAGTATCCCTCCCTCTTCTTGCGTTCCATGGACGCATCGCCGTCATGGTCGATCAGCCGGCCCCGGCGCTCTGAATCGTGGGCTGCAAGCGTCTCCGCGATGATCGCGTCGATGGTGCCCGCGGAGCTCTCTGTCGCAGCTGTGAGTGGATAGCAGCCCAGAGTGCGGAAGCGGACGCGGCGCAACCGGGGCTTCTCGCCCGGCCGGAGAGGCATGCGCTCGTCGTCGACCATGATCCAGTGCCCGTCGCGCTCGACGACCGGACGTTCCGCGGCGAAGTAGAGGGGAACCACGGGTAGCTCTTCACCGGCGATGTAGCGCCAGATGTCGGCCTCGGTCCAGTTGGATAGCGGAGATACCCGGAGCGACTCGCCCGGGCGGATGTGCGTATTGTACAAGTTCCAGAGTTCCGGCCGCTGAGCCTTCGGGTCCCATTGATGGGCCGCGTTGCGAAAGGAAAACACCCTTTCCTTCGCCCGTGACTTCTCCTCGTCGCGCCGCGCGCCGACGAAAATCACATCATGACGCCCGGCGTCCAGGGCCTGCCGTAGCGCCTCGGTCGTCATGACATCGGTGTAACCTGCCGACCCGTGGGTGAAGGGGTTGATTCCCGCCTCCAACCCTTCCCGGTTGACGTGGACCACGAGCTTGACACCCGTCTCGGCCACCATGCGGTCGCGGAAGGCGATCATCTCGCTGAACTGCCAGGTGGTGTCGATGTGCAAGAGCGGGAGGGGCGGAGGCGCGGGCCAGAACGCCTTCCGGGCGAGATGGAGCAGGACCGAGGAATCCTTGCCCATGGAGTAGAGCAGGACCGGCCGGGCGGCGGTCGCGATCCCCTCGCGGATGATCTCGATGGCTTCGGATTCCAGGGTCGCGATCATCGGGAGTCCGGGCGGCTGCGGACCACCACGGGCAGGCCGTTCCGGACCTTGTAGAAAATCGCGTCGGAGATGGGTGGGTACCCCGACAGTTCCACGTCGAGCCTCCACCGCTGTGCAAGGATGGACAGGGCCAACACCAGCTCGAGCAGTGCGAACCTGAACCCGCTGCAGAACCGGATGCCCCTGCCGAAGGGCGCATACGCCAGGCGGGGCAGGTCGGGCGGCGGCTTCCCCAGCCAGCGTTCCGGCATGAATCTATCCGGTTCCCGGAAGTACTTCCCCCGACGCATCGGTGTCCGAGTGGACAGCTGTACGATGGTGTCCTTGCGGATCCGATAACCTCCGATCACCACATCGTGCGCTGCCTTGCGCCCGAGGTAGGCCACCGGGGGGGTCAGTCGCAGCGATTCGTCCACGACTGCCCTGGCATACGCGAGCTTGCCGAAATCGGCGAAACCCGGAAGGCGACCGCCGAGCACCGTGTCGACCTCCTGTTCCAGCCGGGCGCGCGCGCCAGGGTTCCGGCTCAGGTGGTAGACGGACCAGGTGAGCGTCGCCGCAATCGTGACGTGGGACGCCACGAGGATCGCCAGCACTTCGTCCTTGAGCTCGCTCTCGGTGAAGTCCCGGTTGGAGCGATCCTGATCCCATGCTGTTACCAGATGGGATATGAGGTCGGTACGGCCGCTGCTCTCCCGCGTCCGGCGGATCGTCTCGTAGATGGCGCCGTGAAACTCGTCGATGCGGCGCTTCGCGGTGAGGGTTCGGGGCAGCGGCACGGCCTTGGCCACATTCTCGAAAGGCAGATGACCCAGCGCAAACATCCATCTGAACGCGGTCAGATAGTCCCTCATGAGCTGGGTGTCGACCTTCATGTCGTCCCCGAAGAAAGTGCGTGCCGCGATGGACAGCGACAGATCGGTCGCCAGATGATCCATGTCGATGCGCTCGCCATCGCGCAACGCGCCGCGCGCGCGAACGACTTCGGCGACCATCTTCTCGCAATAGCCGTCGATCGACTTCGGTGTGAAGGATGGCTGCACCAGTCTGCGTCGCCGCTCGTGGTCCTCGCCGTTGGCGGTGATGATGCAGTCGTTCTCCATGGCCTTTCGTTCCTGCGCGCCCTTGCGGAACGAGCAGCGCTCCTGCGCCAGCACCTCTTCCATCAGGTCGGGGCTGAAGACCAGACAGAAGCGCTTGTCCAGGATACGGTAGGCAACCACATTCCCGTATCGGCTGTGAAGATCCGCGAAGAATCCAGTCGTGTCGCGAACCCTGCGCAGCAGATTGCGCACCCGTTGTCCCCTCGGCCCGGGAGGGTCCGGGAATGAGGCGGGATCCGGGTGCCTGCCCGAATCGACATCTGGGCGCCCCTTCGTGGGCCCGTTGGGTTTCGCTTCCGGCATGGTCTCCTCGCCAGCTCCTCGTTCACTCAGCAATATGGCGCCCTACCGGGTCGAGACCCTCTCTCCCGACACGCCGGGAGCGTTGGGAGCGTTGTCATAGTTCAGAATACCCTGACCGGGCGCGCATGCCGCAGCCAGCCGGGCGTGCTCTTCGGGCAACAGTCGGTGCCAGCCGGGAGGCGTCCGGCGAGGTAGCGCGCTGATCTCATCCAGCCAGCGCGAATCCGAGAACTCGGGGCCCACGAAGTTGATGAAGCGGTTCATCTCTTCCTTCGGCGACTCCAGTATGGACTCGAGGCGCAGCGCCAGCACCCGTTTCCGCGGCAACGCGTCCAGGTATGCGCAGCCCCGCTCGATCATGCAGCTCCAGAACCAGCCGGCCGACGTCAGCCGGATTCGCGCGCGCCGGTAACGATCGACTGAGAAGAACCGGAACCGCCACCGCTCGAAGAACGGCATCCACGGGCTGGTTCCCAGCCAGTTGGCCGGATGGAAGGGATCGAGTCCGACCTTCCTCATCAGTTCAGCGGCCTGAATCCTCAACCTGAAGAAGTGGTGCTTGTGCATCGACATGGCCGTGTCCCGACCGTCCCGGAAGACGTGCACGAACCGGGCACCCGGGAAGAGCCGGTCCAGTTCCGGGACGAACAGAAGGGACGCGCCCGAGCGTTCAATCCAGGCTTTCTTCCCGAAGCGCTCCGCAAGCCACTCGAAAGTGAATCGATAGTGCGCCGCCAGCGGGGCTTCCCCCCGGGTTCGTAGCGCCCCCGCCAGACAGTCCCAAACCCGCTCATGATCGTCGGTGAGATGCGGCAACGTTGCGCACATGACGGGCGGCACCTCTTCCGGCCGATAGCGAGCATCCGGACCGAGCGGATACAGGAACTCCTCGATGAGCAGTCCGTTCTCGAGCAGCGCCCGGCCTGACGGCGAAAGCGTGTTCAGGCGGCGAAACACCGCCTCGCCGGTCATTTTCTTCCCGCGGAAGGCCTTGCTGGTCAGTGAAGTGAAGAACTCCGACACGCTCAGAAGGTCCGGGTGCATTCTCACCATGTTCGACAGCATGGTCGACCCGCAACGTCCGGTGCTCACGATGAATGTCGGCGCCGTCATGCTCCCGTCACTTTGCGGTAGCCGCCACTCTGGCCAAGCCAACCATAGTCGCCCGTGTCGAGCCAGAATTCCACGCCGATGTGGCTGCGAATCCGGGGAGGTAGCAACCATGGCATCCGTTCCGTCAGTCCGATCAGCGAAATGATGGCGCGGCACAGCATACGCCGCTTGCTGCCCGAATAGCCGAGCTTGTCCGTCATTCGATCCCCGAGCAGATAGCGCGACATGGGGCGAACTATGCCGGTAAAGACGTGCGCCGTGGGCTTGCTCCTGATGTGCATGTATTCGGGGCCGGCATCGATCATGGCCCGGTACAGCTTCTTCGAGGTCTCATCGGGGTCGAACTCGAGGCTGAAGGCCACATCCGCCAGCCTGCGGGCGTCTGCTTCCGTCTGAAAGTCGATATCGGGACTGACGCCGAGCAGGTAATTGAGGTAGCGCCAGGTCAGAATGACGCCGTGCCGCTCGCGCGGGTCCAACTCCACGCCCAGCCGCCTCAGGCCTTCAACCACGTACAACGAGAAGAAGACCGAGTTCATGGACGTGTGCGACTGATTCAAAGGAACCCCGTAGCGGCCTGTTTTCCATTTTCCTGATCGGAGAATCTTCAGGCGCGCCCGTGCGTGAATTGCGCGCACCATAACGGCCATCTTGAATCCGTCCGCATGACGCCGCAGGCCCTCGGGCATGAACGACTCGATGACAAAGCGCACTGTCGTGCCGTAGCGCTGGGCGGTCTCTCCGAGGAGGCGACCTGTGAAGGCGAGCGGCTTGTTGGCGGTCGCGAGATAGCTGTGAGGCAGCGCGTAGGCGGCGAAGGCGAGTCCGGTCAACATCCCGGTGCGGAGGATCCTCCCGCTGCCATGACGCATTTCCCTCCAGTCCACCCAGGGAGGCACGTGATCCAGCTGATCGAAGAGCGCCGCCAGCTCCGGGGGCGGATTGTCCAGGGAATCCAGGCCGTGGTCGATCACCTTCGTCATGAGACGGCTGCCCTCTCCGGGCGGCATCCGCTCGAAGCGAAGCGTCACCGCATCGATGAGCGGGTCGCCGATGCGCAGGTGCGTCAGATACCTGTCGACCGGGTCGTCGCCATGCCTTTCTCTGGCGATCCGAATCCGCTCCGGGGACAACGGCGGCGGACGACCTCGGCCGGACGCGCGCGCCGTCATGCGGTTCCGCTCCCCGACGACGACGAGCCGTTCAGGTATCCCAGGATGCTCTGCCCGGGCGCGCACGCTTCGGCGAGCCTGGCGCGTTCGTCCAGAGAAAGGCGGGTCCAGGCCGGCGGTTTGGGACGGGGCAGGGTGCTTACCCGGTCCATCCATGCGGCGTCCCCGAACTCCGGTCCGACGAACTCGATGAAGCGCCTTGTCTCTTCTTGCGGGGACGCCAGCATGGACTCGAAGCGCAGGGAGAGGACACGGTCCGGGGGGAGGGCGCTCAGGTATGCCGTGCCCCGTTCGATCATATTGCTCCAAAGCCAGCCGAATACGGGCAACTTGATGTTCGTTCGAAGATACCGCTCAGCCGAGAAGAAGCGGAACTTCAGCCGCGCGACTGCGGGGATCCACGGGCTTGTGCCCGGCCAGTTCACCGGACGAAACGGGTCCAGCCCCAGCCTCCTCGTGGCGAGCGCCGTCAATGCCATCGCACGGAAGGCATGATGCCCGTGCATCGATATCGCCGTATCCCGACCGTCGCGGAAAATGTGGACGAATCGCGCGTCGGGATAGTGACGCGCCAGCGCCGGCACGAGGAGCAGCGAACCGCCGGATCGTTCCAGCCAGACCGACTTCCCGAATCGATCTGCCAGCCACTCGAAGACGAAGCGGTAGTGGCTGGTCAGACGGTGGCGCCGCCGGAGACGCAGCGCCGAGGCGAGTTCGTCCCAGAGTGCCTCATGGTCGTCCGTGAGGTGAGGAAGCGTGGTGCACATGATCGGAGGCACCTTCTCCGGCGAGTAGCGCGCGCGTGGGCCCAATGGGTAGAGGAACTCGTCAATTCGCAGGCCGCTGCCCAGGAAGGCGCGCCCGGCGGGACGAGGCGTGTTCAGAAGGCGAAATGCCCGCTTCCCGTCCATTCGTCTGTTCCTGAGAGCCCCGGCGGCGAGCGCGGAGAAGAACTCCGACACGCTCAGAAGGCGGGGATGCATGCGTACCATGTTGGACAGCATGGTGGAGCCGCACCGCCCCGTGCCCACGATGAAGACAGGCCGTGTCTCCCCCGGGCTACGCACGACGCCTTCGCCTTCTCGGGATCGCGCGCAGGCCGCCCTTGCAGGTGAAGACCGCCTTCGAGTCCACCGCGGCCGGCTCGTGGGAGGCCGCCTCCAGCCTCCAGCGCTTCGCAATGGTCGCAAGCACGAAGACCGCTTCCATTGTCGCGAACCCCCAGGCAATGCAGATGCGGGGACCGTAGCCGAAGGGGAGATAGGCGTGTCCGGGGTGACCGGACGGCTGCTCCAGCCAGCGTTCCGGTCGGAATTCGGACGCGCGCCGAAAATACTTCTCGTTCCAGTGGACTACACGGATGCAAGGCTGGACGATCGTGCCCTTGCGAATCAGATACCCGCCGATGACGCAGTCCTCCAGCGCCTCGCGTCCGACAAAATAGATCGGCGGGGCGACGCGAAGCGCCTCGTTGAAGACCGCCTTCGTGTAGGGGAGCCTCCCATAGTCCTCCGGGGCCAGCGGGCGGTCTCCGGCGACCTCGTCCACTTCTCGCTCCATGCGGTCGCGCACCTCGGGATGGCGCATCATGTAGTACAGGCACCAGGTCATCGCCGCAGCGGAGGTCTCGTGCCCGGCCATCAGCAGGATCAGCGCCTCGTCACGGATCTCGTCATCGGTGAACGGGTGGTCGATGCCTTCCTCGTCCTCTGCCGTGACCAACAGCGAAACCAGGTCCGCGCGGTTTCGGGACGGATCGCGCGCCCTGCGGATAACCTCGAAGATCACGTCGTCGATCGCCTTCCAGGCTCGCTTGGCGCGCAGGTTCGCGGGCAAAGGCAGCCTCCGCAGAAGGTCCGTGCAGGGAAGCAGTCCCAGAGCGAAGTCCCAGGTCATCGCGTCCACCACGCTCTTTCCCACCTTCGGATCCACCTGCATGTCCCTGCCGAAGAAGCATGCGACCGCAACGCTGATCGCGATCTGATGCAACTCGGCGGCCGCGTCGATCACACGCCCGTCATGCCAACCGTCCTGAACGGCCCGGGCCTTTTCGAGCATGATTCCGGCGTACTCGTCCATCCCCCTCTTGCCGAATGACGGCTGGACCAGCTTCCGCCTTCTTTGGTGGTCGACACCATCGCCTGTGAGCAAAGTCGGGTTCCTGACCGGGCGGATGTCCTTGTAGGCGACGGTCTTCGCGAAGGAGAGGCGCTTCGAGACGAGAACTTCCCGGATCATGTCGGGCTCGAAGACTGCACAGAACCTGCGCGACAGGAGCCTGTACGAGGCGATGTCCCCGTGTTCGCCGTGAAGCTCTTCCAGAAACCGCGGAAAATCACGGAGGCGGGCCAGCAGGTGGCGGAATCGACGCCCGCTGGGCCCCGGAGGGGAAGGCGGCGTGGCGGTCACCCTCTGACGCGGTGTCCCGACTGGTGCGCGTTTCATGTCCATCGGGGCCGGAACCTACAACGAATCCCGACTAAACGACAAATTCTGCGCAAATACAACAGATTAGTTGACAGCAAGTGGCCAGTCAGCCACGTTGTTGCCGCTCCTGAGTCGTCTTGGCGGTCGCCTCCGCCAGGAGCACAGCCCATGCCACACGAAGAGCCATGGACCTGCAAATCAACTGGGACCGGCAAGCCGGCGTCCTGATCGCAACGCCCGTCGGCCGCGTCGACAGTGCGAACAGCGCGCAGTTCCAGAAAGACCTGGAGTCGGGGATCCCGTCGGAGGAACGGGCCCTGCTCCTCGATCTGCGGCATCTTTCCTACCTGAGCAGCGCGGGCCTGCGCGTCCTCCTGGTAGTCACGAGGAAGTTTCGGCAAGGCCACCAGACGATTGCCATGTGCGAACTGTCAAGGACGATCCGCTCAATCGTGTCGCTAAGCGGCTTCGACAAGATCATTCCGGTCTACGGGTCTCTTGCTGCGGCCCTCGAGGCGCTTCCCGCAGGGAGTGACTCCGAGGCGACGCGGCCCGCTCCGGACGAGAGGCCCGCTCCGGACGAGAATCGATCGAGTCCCCGGAAGTGGAGCTTCAAGATGCACTCGACCTGAGTATCGTCGGAGACAGCATCGGGGACCTCGGCAGACTCACGATCGAACTGGAGCGCGGGGCACAACGGAAGGTGCGCCAGAACGGCGACGCCTGGACGTCAGCGCTACGAGGGCGCCTTCATGCACGTCGATCTCCCGGCGCGGGAGCGTCGATCTCCGGGTAGTTGTGGACGAGCCCCCCGTACACGACATTCGCTTCGATGCGTGTGCGCCCGGCGTGCTTGTACCCGTAGCCAGGAGTCCCCGATGCACGAAGCCGTGAATCGCTTTCGATCGAACCTCCGCCGATGCCCCCACCGCCCCCTCCTCCTCGCCGCGGCGGTAATCGCGACCGCGCTGCCGGGATCACCAGCCGCCGCGCCGGGACTCGTTGCGCAGCAGGGGGCGACCGGCGGCAACTGGCTCTATTACGGGGGCGACGCCGGCAGCACCAAGTACTCCCCGCTCGACCAGATCGACGCGGACAACGTCGCCGACCTGGAGATCGCGTGGCGCTGGGAGTCGCGCAACTTCGGCGATCGGCCCGAGTTCAACTCCCGGGTGACCCCCCTCGCGGTGGACGGCGTCCTGTACGTCACAGCAGGCTACCGGCGCGCGGTGGTCGCCATCGACGGGGCGACCGGCGAGACCCTGTGGATGTACCGCATGGACGAGGGGATGCGCGGCGAGACCGCTCCCCGCGCCAACTCCGGCCGCGGGGTGGCCTACTGGACGGACGGCCAAGCCGAACGCATCCTCTTCATCACCCCGGCCTACCACATGGTCTCGCTCGACACGAAGACCGGACGGCCCGACCCGGCCTTCGGGGAGGACGGGGTCGTCGACCTGCGCAGCAACTTCGGCCCCCGGGAGGTCGACCTCGACGACGACCCGCTGGGCTCGAGCTCCCCGCCCGTGATCGTGGGCGACGTGGCCGTGGTGGGGACGGCGCTCCCGTCCGGCAGTTCGCCGCCCAGGCCGGACATGCCGCCCGGCCATGTGCGCGGCTATGACGTGCGCACCGGGGAGCGCCTGTGGATCTTCCACACCATCCCCCAGAAGGGGGAGTTCGGCAACGAAACCTGGGAGGACGAGTCCTGGCGCTACACCGGCAACGCGGCCGTCTGGACGCCCTTCTCGGCGGATCTGGAGCGGGGCTACGTCTACCTGCCCATCGAAGCGGGCACCGGCGACTACTACGGCGGCCACCGGCCCGGCGACAACCTCTTCTCGCAGAGCCTGGTGTGCCTCGACGCCCGCACCGGCGAGCGGGTCTGGCACTTCCAGATGGTCCACCACGGCATCTGGGACTACGATCCGCCCGCGCCCCCCATCCTGCTGGACATCAACGTGGACGGGCGCACCATCCCCGCGGTGGCGCAGGTCACCAAGCAGGCGTTCACCTACGTGTTCGACCGCTACACGGGTGAGCCGGTGTGGCCCATCGAGGAGCGGCCGGTGGCGCCCAGCGACGTTCCCGGCGAGTGGACCGCCCCCACCCAGCCGTATCCCACCCGCCCCGCCCCCTTCGACCGCCAGGGCGTGTCGGTGGACGACCTCATCGACTTTACCCCCGAGCTGCGCGCGGAGGCGCTGGAGATGGTCTCCCGGCTGGTCATCGGGCCGCTCTTCACGCCCCCGACGGTCATCGACCCCGAGGGCACCCTGGGCACGCTGGTGCTGCCGGGTTCGCTGGGGGGCGCCAACTGGCCCGGCGCTTCGGTCGATGCGGAAACGGGCATCCTGTACGTCACCTCCGTGACCTCTCCCTCCGTTCACGGCCTGATCAACGACCCCGAGATCTCCAGCATGGACTTCGTGTCCGGGCGCGCCTTTCGACGGGTGCAGGGGGGCGGCCCGCAGGGGTTGCCGCTCATCAAGCCGCCGTGGGGGCGGATCACCGCCATCGACCTGAACACCGGCGACCATGTCTGGATGAGGCCCAACGGCGACACGCCCGACTACGTGCGGGAGCATCCCGCGCTCCAGGGTGTGGAGATTCCGACCACCGGGAAGCCGGATCGGGGCGGCACCATGGTGACCCGCACGCTGCTCTTCGCCGGGGAAGGAGGCGGGATGTTCGCGGCGTTCGGATCGGGCGGCAACAAGCTGCGCGCCCACGACAAGGCGACTGGCGAGGTGGTGCACGAGTTCGAGCTGCCCGCGAACCAGACCGGCGTGCCGATGACCTATCTGGCCGGCGGGCGCCAGTTCATCGTGGTGGCGGTGGGCGACCGCGGCCACGGCGCTGAGCTGGTCGCGCTCGCGCTTCCGTAGCAGGAGCGTCTCCACCGCGGCGGGAGCGCCTCGCGATCCTCCGGCCTTCCCCCGGTGCAACCTTCCCGTACGCCCTCGCGTCCGATGGTCTGATGGCGCGCGCCGGGGGCTCCCGGAGTTCCCGGTTCAGCGTGCGACATCGCAGACGACAACAAGTTGGGGGAACCGAGGAGGATCGCATGTTGAGGACGAAGCGGGAGACGGGGAGCGGGCGAACACGAAGGATCGGCGCGGCATTCTGGGTGGCCGCGCTGCTGGTCGCGCTGACGGCGCCATCGGTGCTGGAGGCGCAGGAACGCAACCGCGGCCGGATCCGGGGTGGCGCTGACCGCGCGCTGATGGGCTTTCGGGGCAACCTGATGTCCCGTGGGCTGCTCGGGATCCAGCTGAGCACGCGCCAGGCGGACGCGGACGCGCAGGGCGCCGAGGTGCGCGGCGTCACCAACGACGGCCCGGCCGACGAGGCGGGCCTCCGCGAAGGCGACATCATCACCTCGCTCGGCGGCCTTGGCCTGCTCGAGCCCCTCGCCGACTCCGACCTGGAGGAGCGCGTCGATTCCGACCGTTCGGTGCCCAGTCAGCGGTTGCTGCTGATGGCGTTGGAACTGGAGCCGGGCGAGGAAGTGGTGGTGGAGTACCTGCGCGATGGCGAGGCGGCCTCAGCCACCCTCGAAGTGCGCGCGAACAGAGGCTGGGCGATGCTGGGGTTCGACGCGGACGAGATGGAGCAGACGATGGAGCGGGCCCGCGAGCGCGCCGAGGAAACCAGCCAGCGCGCGCGTGAGATGGCAGAGGAGATGCGCGAGCAGTGGGACGACTACGCCTGGTTCCCGGAGGCAGGCTCGGCGATCGCGGTCATGGGGCTGCGGGCCTCGCACGGCATCAGCCTGGTGACGCTTAACCCGCAGCTGGGCCGCTACTTCAACGCGGAGAGCGGTGCCCTGGTCACGGAGGCCGACGCGGACAACCCGCTGGGGCTCGAGGCCGGCGACGTGGTCCTCGCCATCGATGGCCGCACCATCGACTCGGCCGGCGACGTGCGCCGCATCCTGCGCTCCTACGAGGAGGGCGAGGCGGTAACGCTGACCCTCATGCGCGACCGCTCCGAGGTGCAGGTGAGCGGCGCGGTAGAGGACCAGGCGCGCGTCCGCCGCGGCGGCGTCGGGCGCGGGGCGCCCATGGGTCCGGCGGGCAGAAGGATCTCGGCCGCGCGCCGCGGTCCTGGACGCGTGGCGGTCTGGCGGGTGGCGAACCGCGGCAGACAGCCCTGGAGAGGCATCCGCCGGTAGGCGGTCGCAGGGGAAGAGGGGTGGCGGGGTCGGGATCCGGCGCCGGGCGCTGATGCGCTCCGGCGCCGGTTGCACTTGTGCGCGCGCGCTCCCTGGTCCAATCTGTATATGGATGTACGGAAGTCTCTTTCGTTCGCGGCCGCGCTTCAGGGGTCGCGAAACCTCGTCGCACCCGGTAACCCCCATCCCCTTATCGTGTCGGAAAGTCAGCCCCTAGGATTACTTCAGGTGCTCGGCAGCGGATCCGGATTCATCCGCCTGCGCAAGTTCGCCTACATCGCCTCCAAGCAGGACGTGTACGTCGGTCCCAAGGTCATCCGGCGTTTCGGCCTGCGCACCGGCGACGAGATCGTCGGGGACGTCGGCAACCGGCCGCGCAACGGCAAGGCGCCGCCGCTCACCCGTGTCATCGCGGTCAACGGCGAGCCACCCAACGGGCTGCGCGACCGGTCCGAGTTCACCCGTCTGAGCGCGCTCCACCCGCGCAACCAGCTCAAGCTCGAGTGTGACATCACACACTTGGGGAGGCCCGATTACACCAACCGCGTGATCGACCTCTTCTGCCCGGTCGGCAAGGGGCAGCGGACGATGATCGTGGCGCCGGCCAAGGCGGGGAAGACCACCGTCCTGCAGCGCGTGGCCCAGGGGATCGTCGCCAACCACTCCGACTGCCATCTCTACATCCTCCTCGTCGATGAGCGGCCCGAGGAGATCACCGAGATGGAGATGTGCGGGTTCGGCGAGGTGATCGCCTCGAGCTTCGACTATCCGGCGGAACGCCATACCGCGGTCGCCGAGATCACCATGGAGCGCGCCCGCCGGCGGGTCGAGATGGGTCAGGACGTGGTCGTGATCCTGGATTCCATCACGCGCCTGGCACGTGCCTACAACAACGTGGAAGAGGGAAGCGGGCGCACGCTCTCAGGCGGGCTGGACGCGGGCGTGATGGAAAAGCCGAAGCGCTTCCTGGGCAGCGCGCGCAGCATCGGCGAAGCGCAGGGCGGGGGGTCGCTCACCATCGTGGCGACCGCGCTGGTGGACACCGGCTCGCGCATGGACCAGGTCATCTTCGAGGAGTTCAAGGGGACGGGCAACAGCGAACTGCTGCTCTCCCGCGAAATCGCCGACCGGCGCATCTTCCCGGCCATCGACCTGGTCGCCTCCGCCACCCGGCGCGAGGAGCTGCTGCTCTCGCCCGAGGCTCTCACCCTGTCACGCGCCTTCCGCCGCCAGCTGTCGCACAAGCCCCCGGCCGAAGCGATGACCGAGCTCCTGGCTCTCATGAACCGGACCCGGAACAACGCCGAGCTCCTTGAGATGGCGCGTCACCTGAACTAGACCGGGTTCAGAAACTTGTAGACCGGGCCAGGGACCTGGACCCGGTCAGGCCTACACCCGGTCAGCCGCTCCACCCGGTCAGGGCGAACTGGCCTCGCGCAGCCGCTCCAGCCCCATCTCCAGTTCCCGTCCCTGCAGCCGCTCCATGGCTCGCGCCACGTATCCGAGAATCGGGTTCCATCCGAAGTCGCCGGTCTCGCGCCAGGTCACGCGCGTGCCGTCTTCCAACGGGTCCAGGGCGATGGTGCCTTCGGTGATCATCGCCCCGTCCTCCACCTCGACGCGATAGCGAACCCGCTCGCCGGTGACGCTCTCCACGATGGTGAAGACGCCGTCGCCGAACTCCGCATCGTTCCAGCTGCGTCCCGCGCCGACCCCGGTGGGAGGGCCGAAGCGTTCCGCGGCGTCGTCGGGCCAATCGGTCCATGCCGCCCAGAGCGAGACGTCGTTCACGTAGGCGAAGACGTCCTCCGGGGCCACGGGCATTTCCAGAGAGCGCTCGACTTCCCAGGTCCCGGGAAGGATGAGCCCGACCAAGAGGAGGGCAGTGAAGACCACCGCGAGAAAACTGAAGAACTTCACCGCCATGGGGCGCTCCTGCGTCGGGGAACGGGTTCTCGGCTAGCGGACACCGCCGGGTTGGCGGATGTCGCCGGGTTCGGGGGCGATGCGCCTCAGCACCGGCTCGAGGCCGGCCCAGATGGTTCCCGCGATGATCTCGTGGCCTTCGACCGAAGGGTGGATGCCGTCGGGTTGGTTGAGTTCGCGGATGCCGCCCACGCCCTCCAGAAGAAAGGGGATGAGGGTGACTTCGGCCACGCGCGCGACTTCAGGGAAGACGGCGCGGAAGCTCTCGCTGTAGCGCTGGCCCAGGTTGGGAGGCGTCTGCATGCCGGCAAGGAGGATTTCGGCCTCCGGGTACCGGCTCCGGGTCTCGCGAATGATGGCCAGCAGGTTGTCCCGCAGGGCGCCGACATCCTGTCCCCGCAGGCCGTCGTTGGCGCCAAGCTCGAGCACCAGGACGCGAATCGGCATGCGCAGCAGCCATTCCAGGCGCCGGAGCCCTCCCGCGCTGGTGTCTCCGCCGACCCCGGCGTTCACCACCCGGAAGGGCAGCCCGGCCCCGTCAATGCGCTCCTGGACCCTCGCCGGGAAGGCGTCTTCGGGCGCGTTCTGCAGGCCGTAGCCCTCGGTGAGGCTGGTGCCGAGGAAGAGGATGACGCCGCGTTCGTCGTCCTCCGCTGCCGGAACTTCCCCATCCGGCGAGCGTAACGCTTCGGGGTCTTCTGCTTCGCCGCACGCGGGCAGGACAGTTAGCAGGCCAATTGCCGCCAGTCGTCTCCACATGATGATCGTCGCCGAAGGTGTGAGCAAAGCGTACGGGCGCGGCAGCCGCTCGCTGGTCGTTCTGCGCGACATCGACCTGAGCGTGCCCGAAGAGGACTTTATCGCCCTCGTGGGTCCCTCGGGAAGCGGCAAGACCACATTGCTGGGTCTGCTCGCGGGGCTCGACGCCCCATCGGCCGGCACCATCAGCCTGGGCGGCCAGCGGCTCTCGACGCTTACCGCCGACGAGCGCGCCGCGTTCCGGGCGGCAAAGGTAGGCTTTGTCTTCCAGACCTTCCACCTCCTGCCCACCCTCACGGCGCTCGAGAACGTGATGGTCCCGCTGGAGCTGGCTCCGCGAGGGGCCAATTCGTCGCGGGTCAAGCCGCGCGTCCGGGCCCGGGAGCTGCTTGAGCGCGTGGGGCTCGCGGAGCGCACCCACCACTATCCGGCGCAGCTCTCCGGGGGCGAACAGCAGCGGGTCGCGCTCGCCCGCGCCTTCGCCAACCGGCCGCTGGTGCTCTTCGCGGACGAGCCTACCGGCAACCTGGACTCGGCTGCCGGGTCGATGGTGGTCGAGCTGATGGAGGAGCTCAACCGGGAGTGCCGCACCACCATCGTGCTCGCCACCCACGACCTGGAGCTCGCCGCCCGCGCGCGGCGCATTGTCACCCTCAGGGACGGCTGCATCGACTCCGACAGCCTGAACGGCCACGGGCCCCGGTGATCCCCTTCTCGCTGCGGCTCGCCTGGCGGGAGGGCCGCGCGGGCATGCGCCGCATCGGGGCCTACGCTGCCTCGGTTGCGCTCGGGGTCGCCGCGCTGGTGGCGGTGCACTCCTTCAGCGGCGACGTGATCCGCTCCATCCGGGAGGAGTCGCAGCTCCTGCTGGGCGCCGACCTGCGCCTTTCCTCCAACGCCCCCATCTCCGACAGCGTGCGCGCCATCGCGGACTCGGTGGCCGCCGAGGGGGGCCGGCTGACCCGGGTCACCGGGCTGGTGTCCATGGTGTACGCGCCGTCGAGCGGGGCCACCCGGCTGACCCAGGTGAGGGGGGTGGAGGGCGTCTTCCCGCTGTACGGGGAGGTCGAGACCGCGCCCCCGGGGATCTGGTCCCGCCTGGGCGAACCCGGGGTCGCGATCGTGGACGAGGCGATCCCCATCCAACTGGGCGTGCGCGCGGGCGACACCCTGCAGGTCGGCAGCGCCTCCTTCGTCGTCCTGGGCACCGTGCGCGGCCTGCCGACCGACATCGGCTTCCAGAGCTCCATCGGTCCGCGCGTGTTCGTGGCCCGAAGCGGGCTCGAGGGCAGCGGGCTGCTCGAGTTCGGCAGCGTCGCCCGCTACCACCTGTACCTGCGCATGCCGCGCGGGGAGGACCCGGAGGACGTCGAGGACCGCCACTGGCGCTTCTTCCGCAACCAGGCGGTGAGGTCGGTGACCGCCGAGGACCAGGCCCGCAACCTGACCCGGGGCACGCGCGTGCTCGCCTGGTTCCTGCGGGTCGCGGGGCTCACCGCTCTGCTGCTCGGGGGCATCGGCGCGGCGAGCGCGATCCACGTGTACGTGAAGGAGAAGACCACGGCGGTCGCGGTGCTGCGCTGCATCGGCGCGAGCGAGCGGAGCGTCTTCAACGCCTACCTGTTCCAGGCGGTGGCGCTCGGGCTGGTCGGCTCGGTCGCGGGGGTGGTGGCGGGGATCGGGCTCCAGCGCGTCCTGCCCCTCCTGATCACGGACGTGCTGCCCGTGACGGTCGAGGCCCGGGTGGACTCGACGGCCGTGGTCGCGGGGCTGGTGACGGGGGTGGTGGCCGCGGCCCTGTTCGCGCTCATCCCGCTGCTCCGCATCCGCGGCATCGCGCCGCTCCAGGCGTTGCGCGCCGACTTCGAACCGGAGAGTTCGGCGGGCTCGCGGCTCGACCGCGTGCTGGTGTTCGGCGGGCTCGTTGGCGGAATGCTGCTGCTCAGCCTCTGGCAGGCTCCCGAGCCCGAGCACGGCCTGGCCTTCGCCGGAGGACTGAGCGCCACTCTGCTCCTGCTCTGGGGAACCGCGATCGCGCTCACCCGTCTCACCCGGCGCTACTTCCCCGCGCGCGCCTCCTACGCCGTGCGCCAGGGGATCGCCAACCTCTTCCGGCCCCAGAACCAGACCGCGGCCGTCATCCTCGCGCTCGGCCTGGGCGCCTTCCTGATCACCACCGTGCTGCTGGTGCAGACCAGCCTGGGCCGGGCGCTTTCGATGGACCCCGAGGAGAACCGGCCCAACCTGCTCTTCTTCGATGTCCAGCCCGACCAGCGGGACGGGGTGGCCGAGCTGGTGGCGGAGGCCGGGGGCGGCGAGGTCGACCTGACCGCGGTGGTGCCCGCCCGCCTGGCCAGCCTGAACGGCCGCCCGGCCGCGGAGATCCTGCGCGACCGCTCCGACGGGGGGCCGGCGCGCTGGGCGGTGCGGCGGCTCTACCGCAACACCTACCGGTCCGAGCTCTCGGACTCCGAGGAGCTGGTGGCCGGCCGCTGGTGGGGGGACGGGGCGGACGACGACGGCGACAACGGCCCGCCCGACGGCGTTTCCCTCGACGCCGACCTGGCCGACGACCTGAGGGTCGGGGTGGGGGACCGCATCACCTGGGACGTTCAGGGCGTCCCCGTCACGACCACCGTGGAGAACCTGCGCCGCGTCGACTGGGAGCGCTTCGAGGTCAACTTCCTGGTGGTCGCCGAACCCGGCGTCTTCGACCAGGCCCCGCGCAGCTATCTGGGGCTCGCCCGCGTCGCCGACCCCGAGGCCCGCGCGCGAATGCAGCGCAACCTGGTGCTCAGCCTCCCCAACGTCTCGGTGCTCGACCTGGCGCTCGTCCAGGAGGCCCTCGACACCATCCTCAGCCGCGTGGGAGGGGCGGTCCGCTTCCTCTCCCTCTTCATCGCGCTGGCCGGCGTAGTCGTGCTGGTGGGTTCCCTCTCCACTTCGCGCTATCAGAGAATGCGCGAGAGCGCCCTCCTCAAGACGCTTGGCGCGAGCCGGTCGCTGGTGCGCCAGGTGCTGCTCGCGGAATACACGAGTCTGGGGACGCTCGCCGGGCTGGCTGGCTCGCTGCTGGGGGTGTGCGCGGCCTGGGCGCTGGTCGAGTTCTTCTTCGAGCTCGACTTCCACCTGTCGCTCTGGCGCGTGGCCGGCATCTGGCTGGTGGTGGTCGCCCTGACCGTGGTCACCGGGCTCGCCAACAGCCGGGGCGTCCTGCGGCGGAAGCCGCTGGAGACATTGCGCGAAGTGGCGGAGTAGGTCAGTCCCAGGGCATCTTCAGCATCCGGTTCCACGGGACGACTTCGGTTTCGGCACGTCGATATCGGGAATCGCCTCCGTAAACCAGGCGTCGCTCCACGCTCAGACCCACTGCTTCCAGCGAGGTACTCAGCCTGCCCATGCCGGAGAAGAAGCGGGGAACGATGGTGCCTCCGGACTTGGCCTCTGCAAGGATGACCCGCAGGCCCCGTTCGACCACAAGGTCGACCTCCGTTCCGGCGGCGCGATAGTGCCCCAGCCGAGGCTCCTCGCCCCGGTGCGTCGTCGCCTTGAAGACCTCGGAAGCGACCCAGCTCTCGAAAATCTGCCCGCGCAGGGGATGGTGGCGCAGCTCTTCCGCGGATCGTATGCCCAGCAGATGACAGGCGAGCCCCGAGTCCAGGAAGTGGAGCTTGGGGGCCTTGATTTGCCGCTTTCGGAGATTGCGCCGGTAAGCGGGAGCCTGAATCACCAGGAAGCTGGCCTCCAGAACCGACAGCCAGGCTCGCGCGGTGTTGTGACGGACGCCCGCATCGCCCGCGAGCGCCGAGAGATTGACTTCCGTCGCGGTCCGTCCGGCGGCCAGGCGCACGAACATTGAGAACGCCTCCAGGTCCGTCACGTTGCGCAGCGACCGCACATCGCGCTCGATATAGGTCGTGAAGTAGTCGCGCAACCAGATGTCCGGCGGGATGTTCCGGTGATGTATCCTCGGGTAGGCGCCGGCCCACAGGCAGTCCAGCAGGCTGGGGGGCGACCCTCCGAAGCGGGCCAGCTCGTTGAACCCTGGAGGCAGCAGGTGCAGTACGCCGACCCGGCCGGCCAGGGACTGACTCACCGCTTCGCTCAGGCCGAAGTGCTGCGAACCGGTTAGGACAAAGCGGCCCGGCATGGGATCCCGGTCCACCTCTTCCTGCAGGTATGAGGTCAGGTCGGGGGCACGCTGTACCTCGTCGATAACCGCCCCCCCGCGATACTCATCGATGAAGCCGCGCGGATCCTCCCGGGCATAGGCGCGCATGTCCATGCCCTCGAGCGAGATGTAGGGCCGGTCGCGGAACAGCGTCCGGCAAAGCGTGGTCTTGCCCGATTGCCGGGGGCCGGTGACGGTGACGACCGGGTAGTGCCGCAATCGCTCGCGCAATGCGGCGGCCAGATCGCGATCGATCAAGGGCACCTTGCGGCCTCCGATTCGACGAGAGGTTTTCTGATTCGACGAAAGGCTTCTGAGGGGATAACCGTGTAAATCGTGGTGGAATTGTTGCAGATTGTCAATCGTATTGACAATCTGCACGGTATGTGCCGGAACAAAGGGCTCGCAGCAAGCTTTCTGCGAGCTTATTCACGTGCCTCCCGCTCGGCTCGCGGCAGTCTTCCGCTGGGAGCTACGCCCCTGCCCGCGCGTAGGCCCGCAGCCGCTCGCTCGCCGTCTCCAGGCTCTCGAGGCGCTTGCAGAACACGAAGCGCACGTAGGTGCTGTCCCCGGCCTTCACGTTGAAGAAGCTGGATCCCGGCACCGGGATGACCCCCGCGTCGCGCGCCAGCGTGCGCGAAAAAGTGTCATCGTCCTCGTCGGAGAGATCCGTGAAATCGGCCATGATGTAGTAGGCGCCCTCGGGAGCCGAGCAGCGGAATCCGCCCTCGAGCAGCCCCTCGTACAGAACTTCCCGCTTTGCAAGATAGCTCTGCTTGAGCTCGTCGTAGAACTCGGGCCCCAGCGTATTCATCGCCGCCGCCACCCCTTCCTGAAGCGGCGCGGGAGCGCCAACGGTCAGGAAGTCGTGCACCTTGCGAACCTCGTTGGTGAGGTCGGCGGGGGCCACGATCGTGCCCAGCCGCCAGCCGGTGACGCTGTAGGTCTTGGAGGCCCCGGAGACGGTGACGGTGCGCTCGCGCATATCCGGGAGGGTGGCCAGCGGAATGTGCTCGCCCTCGTAGTAGATGTGCTCGTAGATCTCGTCGGTGAAGGCGAGCAGGTCGTGACGCCGGCAGATGTCCGCAACGCCTTCGAGTTCCTCGCGGCTGAAGACGCGCCCGGTGGGGTTGTTGGGCGTGTTCAGGATGATGGCGCGGGTACGCGAGGTAACCACGGCTTCCAGCTCCGCCGCGTCCAGTCGGAAGTCCGGGGGCTCGAGCCGATGGAAGATCGGGGTGGCCTCGCACAGGATCGCGTCCGGCCCGTAGTTCTCGTAGAACGGCTCCAGCACGATCACCTCGTCCCCCGGGTTGATGATCGCCAGCATGATGGAGGCCATCGCCTCGGTGGCCCCGCAGGTGACGGTGATCTCGCGCTCGCCGTTCACCTCCATCCCGTACCACTCGCGGTACTTCCTCACCAGGGCATCGCGGTAGCGCGGCGATCCCCACGTGATCGCGTACTGGTTGATGTTTCGCTGGATGGCGTGGCAGGCCGCGTCCTTGATAACCTGCGGCGCGGGAAAGTCGGGGAATCCCTGGGCCAGATTCAGGGCCCCGTACTCGCGCGCGACGCGCGTCATCTCGCGGATGACGGACTCGGTGAACAGGCGCGTCCTACGCGCGGTGCGTGGCTTCTGGGTCATGGTGCTTCGTGCTCTCGTGACGGTTGTCAGAAAGGTCTGGGGCGGCTGCTCTCGCGCCACCGGCCGGGCTCGTGCCGCAGGTAAGCGATCCGCCACACCGTCCTTCCGCCTCGCGGATCGTCCTTCCGCACACGCCGGGGAGCGCCTCCATGCGACGACGCTGCAAGCTCTACGGAGAGGGGTGGACGGGCAAGAGCGAGGATGGGCCGGGATCAACGGGCGCGCGTAGGCCAGGATGTCGCCTGATCGCCCGAATCCCAATCCGTCGTCCGGCGATCCATCATTTGACAGGTATACGAGTTGTGGTATTTTGGCGCTCTTCACACGAAAACCGGGGCGGCGCGAACTGCCCGAGCTTCCCGCTTCGCGCGAACGCATGCTCCGATAACGGCCTTCGGCCATGCCGGTGCTTCGGCTTCCCGTCGACCACTCTCACCGCCGACTCTGGACTTCGGCTTCCCGCAACGAGCCCGCGCCCGCCACTTCATCCGTCGCACCAAGGAAGAGATGGTCGACTTCGAGGGGCGGCCCATCTTCCGCGAGCGACGCTGCGACACCTTCGGCTACGATCTCACCGCGGGACCGGATGGCGAGCGAGCTCTCTACGACCGCACCACGACCTATCTCCAGAACTGCTACAACCGGGCGACGGGCAACCAACAGGCCGCTTGAGGCGGGGAGGACTGCGCTCCGGCAGATGGAGGCGTACGTCGCGGACGGCCGGGACTTCGCGGTCGAGACCACATTGAGCGGTCGCGCCTACGCTGCGAGGATCAGGCGATGGCAGGCGCGGGGCTATCGCGTCGCCATCATCTATCTGCGGCTCGCATCCGCAGACCTTGCCGTCAAACGGGTCGCTCGGCGCGTTCGGGAGGGTGGCCATGACATACCCAAGTCCGTCGTCCGGCGCCGCTTCTTCCGCAGCTGGGTCAACTTCGTCGAACTGTACCGGGAGCTTGCAGACGAGTGGCGAGTCTATGACAATCCCGTTACCGGACCGGTCCTCATGGCGGAGTCCGATGATTGGCGGGGGGTTCGGGAGCCGCGCCCCACATGGCGTCCACGGGATGACCGCGATGAACAACCATCCCGCGAGACGCCGCGCCGCGAGCCCGCGCATAAACTTTCTGGGAGGAACCTCATGAGCGAACATCCGCGCAGATTTCCCGAGGGCGAGCCCTCAAACGAAAGTGTTCTGGCCGCGCTTTCCCGCGCGCGAGATCGAGCTCTGGCTCGGGCCGCCGCCGTTCGGAGGGGCGAAACACCCGAAGAACCGGCTGGAAAGACTGAACGGGCGGATCCCCGCGCCCGTCGCGACGCGGTCGGATCGGCCAAGGGTGGTGGCTGAGTATCGTGGAGCCGAACGGCATGCGGGAGCAGGAAGATAGCCCTACGCCGGTCTCCGGCTGGGTAGTCGTTGATCTGTTCTGCGGAATCGGCGGGTTGACGCACGGACTTCGGCTGGCCGGGTTCGACGATACCGCGGTGACCGGCACCACCCCAACGAACTTCGACACGCACGATGACGTTGTCGAGGATATCGCGTCGAAGCGCAGACGGGCGAGGGAGTGGCTGCTCTCGGGTCTGACCCTGACCACGGTCGCCGACCAGATGCTTCTCTTGGACTACGATACAGCGACTCTGGTGGTCCACGATTATCACAGGAAGCAGGCAGGTGGCGTGGCACGCGGGGCGTTCTTCGTGGCGGGCGATGTCCCGAAGGCTGACGATGCCAAGGCGGTGGAGAGATCGCTCTCGCTTGGGCGCAGGACGCCGAAGCTTCAGCCGGAGATCCCACATGACCCACCGTCTTTCCGAGTCCACCCTCCCCCTGCGGCAGATCTCCTTGGACTCGGTACATGAGAAGAGCGTGCGCCACGGCCACATCTCCACGCTCCACATCTGGCCAGCGCGGAGACCGCTGGCGGCGAGCCGGGCGATGCTGCTCGCCACACTGCTGCCCGACTCCGGCGACAGCGAGGCCCGGCGACGCGTTGGCCTGCGCATGGCCGGACGACTGGTCCCGAAGCGCCTCAAGGGCGGTGGGGAACACACGAAGCTGAAAGAAACCTCCGGAGGGATCCTCCATTGGGGACGCCAGAACGGGGTGGAGCTGGAGCGGTTCCGGAACGAGATCCGGGACGCATTCGACGGCCGCGCGCCCCGCGTGCTCGATCCGTTCGCGGGCGGCGGGGCGATCCCGCTGGAGGCGATGCGCCTGGGATGCGAGACCTTCGCCTCCGACCTGAATCCGGTGGCTGGGACACCAAGACGGGGATTCGGTGCAGCTGACGTCCAGCGTCTTGAAGGGCGGTGCCCGGACGGACGCCGACTTCGCGTGGCATCTGCGGGCCTGGGGACTCCGTGTGCTCGGCAACGTGCGGCGGAAGCTGACGGCCCGGTATCCAACCTGGGCGGAGTTCGAGCCGGTGCGGCGCAAGGGCAACGGACGGGCGGAGATCCCGGTCGGGAGAGCGTACAGGCCGCAGCGGCCTCGCCTGCTCGATTCCGACGTCGAGGGCCACGCTTCGGTCGAGGCGCTGAACGCCGAATTCGACTCGCCTTATCTGGAAGACGAGACCCGTCCGCGCTGGGTGGCCAAGCCCGTCGTCGCATACCTGTGGGCGCGCACGGCTGAGTGCGGAGGCTGCGGTGCGCCGACGTTCCGTTCGGGGTGCCGGACGAGCCGACGCCAAAGGCGGGCGTGGGCGCAAGCTCCGCCAGACATTTGCCCGTTTCGCTCTCCCCATGGTCTGGGATTACTGCGAGGTGAATCCGCTGTCCGACACGACTGGGAGCTTCAAGGGCATGTCGGACTGGGTCGCCCGGTATATCGACCACGCCTTGCGTACGGTCGACGACGCCCCGTCGCCCGAAGTCGCCACCCGCAGCGCCACCGCCGAGCAGCCGACCGGCCTCGACCTCATCTGCACCGACCCGCCCTACTACGACGCGATCCCCTATTCGGATCTGATGGATTTCTTCCACATCTGGCTCCGGCGCGTCCTCCGCGGGCTCTCTCCCGAGATGGACGCGGTGTTTGCGGAAGCTCTCGGTCCCAAATGGGAGCATGGCGCGAACGATGGCGAGCTCATTGACGACGCTAGCCGCTTCGGCGGCGACCGGGATATGTCGAAACGGAACTACGAAGACGGAATGGCGCACGCCTTTGGCCGTTTCCGCAAAGCTCGGGGTCTGGTTCGGTACACGGGAGGGATGCCGGTTTTGGCGCACGAAATCGGCGATGCAGTCTGGCGCACGGCTCGCACTCACAAGATCAACAACCACGAGGTAGTCCAAGGAATAATAGTAGCCGCTGGGGTGATCGGAAGTAAGCTGCTGGAGCTCAGCATATTCAGGGCACTCCAGAGCGAACGTTATCGCTCTATCCTTCGCCAGATAGCGGCTCGATCGCAGATGCGTTTCCGAAGATCCGAAGTCCTCGCGCGTCTGACCGGCGAAAACAGACGCTCCTCAAACACTGCCGATAGACACAATGCCCAAAAATCACCGCTTGTTCGTAGTCGTAGTGTATCCCTGCGGATAGTCGGTGGACTCCCCGAATCCATTGTTGCTTCGCCACATAATACCCATAGCGCGTCCACCAAGGAATCTTGCATGCGTACGTCTTCCGCGTATTCGATTATTAGTTGTCGTTGCGATCCGCCAGTGGGGAGTTCGGCAGGGTTCGGGTACGGTAGTGATGATCGGAGGAGGGAGTCGGTGAGGGAAGAGGGCAAGGTTGACGACCATGGTTGGTTGCAGCTGGCACCGAGAGGGGACCATATTGCCAACGTTGAGCGGCGCGTCGGGATGCTCCGACGGCCGCGCGGCCAGCGGGTCCGCCAGCCGGATCCGGTCACACTAGCGGCAGGTCGGGAACATGTACGGTCTACGGATTACTCGGGCTCGGGAAGGCGCACCTCGGGTCGGCGCTCTAGCGCTCTTCGTCATCGCGCTCTCCCTCTCGGGCGCATCGGCTGCGGCACAGCAGGCGCCGTTCGGCGTTGACGACGCCATCAACCTCGCGCGGGTGTCGGATCCGCGCATTTCTCCCGACGGGGAGCGGGTTCTGTTCTCGCGCTCCGAGCTGGACTGGGAGGAGAACGAGCGCAACTCGTCGCTCTGGGTCGTGAATGCGGACGGTTCCGACGCGCGTCGCTTCACTTCGGAAGACGGCGACTCCGGCGCGCGCTGGTCTCCGGGCGGCCGCTGGGTGGCGTTCCTGCGCTCGACCGGGGAGGAGGATCGCACCCGGCAGGTCTTCATCATACGCACGGACGGCGGGGAGGCGCGTGCGCTGACCGAGCACCCCACCTCGGTGCGCTCCTTCCAGTGGGGAGACGCGAACTCGATCTTCTACCTCGCCAACGACTCGCTTCCCGATGAGGAAGAGGAGCAGCGCGAGAACGGATACGACGCCATCTTCGTCGATGAAGCGCCCAACGGGCAGAGGCGGGGCGAGTGGTCGAGCCTGTGGCGCATCGAGCTGGGGTCGGAGGACTCGGAGGCGACCCGGCTCACCACTGGTACTCTCCGCATCGGCCAGTTCGCGGTCGCCCCGGGGGCCGAGCGGGTCGCCTTCACCCACCGCACCGAGAACCGGCGCAACGACGGCTACCTCTCCGAGATCGCGGTGCTCGACGTGGCCACCGGCGAGGTCCGCGACCTGACCGACAACGAGACCCCGGAGAACTCGCTGGCGTGGTCGTCCGACGGGACCCGCCTCTCCTTCGCCGCGCCCGATCTCGAGACCTGGGAACTCGACCAGGGCAACCTCTACGTCATCGACGTCGAGAGCGGCGACATCCGCGAGGTGGCGCCCGGCATGCAGGTGGACATGCGCGGAACGCCTCAGTGGCATCCCTCAGGCGAGGCCTTCTATTTCGCCGGGCTGGATCGCACCGTCGCCCGCCTCTACCGGATGAGCGCCGACTCGGGCGAGCTGGAGGCCGTCTCGTCGGGCGACGGCATCCTTTCGGCGCCCAGCTTCTCCGCCGACTTCACGCGCTACGCCTTCACGGAATCCAACCCCACGTCTCCGGGCGACATCTTCGTCGCAGGAACGGACGGAGGCGAGCCGACCCGACTCACCGTGGCCAACGAATGGATGGCGGAACGTCAGCTGGCGGAGCCCGAAGTCGTCCAGTGGACGAGCCGCGACGGGCTCCCGATCGAGGGCATCCTCTACCGCAGCCAGCAGCCCGAGGCGCGCTCGCTGGTGCTCGAGATCCACGGCGGTCCGGCGGGCGTCTTCACACGCGGCTTCGACGCCGACGCGCAGATTCTTGCGGCGGCGGGATACTCCATCATCCAGCCCAACGTGCGCGGCTCCTCCGGCTACGGCGACGAGCTGCTGCGCGGCAACATGAACGACATCGGGGGAGGGGACTACGACGACGTCATGACCGGGGTCGACTACGCGCTCGACGCCGGCATCGCCCACCCCGACTCGCTGGCGGTGAAGGGATGGAGCTACGGCGGCATCCTGGGCGGCTGGACCATCACCCAGACCGACCGCTTCAAGGCCGCGAGCCTGGGGGCGATGGTTTCCGACTGGCAGAGCGAGTTCGGCACCGGCTTCCACTTCGATGTCCTGCGCTGGTATCTGGGCGGCGACCCGTGGTCGAACCGGAATCACTGGCTTGAGCGCTCCGCCTATTCCCATCTCGACCAGGTGACCACGCCGACCATCCTCTTCCATGGGGAGCGGGATCAGACGGACACCATGGCGCAGTCGATGAACTTCTTCGCCGGGCTGACGCACCTGGGCGTCGAGAGCCGCTTCCTCCTTTTCCCGCGCGAGGGCCACGGCATCTCCGAGCCCCGGCATCACCGCACGCGCCTGGTGGAGGAACTCCGCTGGCTGGAGCGCTTCGTGCGCGGCAACGCGGACTGGGAGGCGCCGGAGCGTCCGAAGGAAGATGAGAAGTCGCGTCCCGTGACCGACTTCGACTGAAGACCAACATAAAGGCATACCCATGCGCCGCATGAGATGGACGAAGTTAACAGTAGTTGTCATAATATTGTCAGCGACTGCGCCGTTAGCCGGTCAGAGTGTCGCCCCGGAGCATTTCTCCGTAATGCAGGCGCGTCCCATCGGGCCCGCGGGGATGAGCGGACGCGTGTCCGATGTCGAGGTGGCGCTCGCGAACCGGAACATCATCTTCGTCGGCTCGGCGAGCGGAGGCGTGTGGAAGTCCGATGACGGCGGGCTCGTTTGGCGGCCCGTCTTCGACGATCAGCCCGTCGGCAGCATCGGCGCCATCGCCGTCTTCCAGCCCAATCCGGACATCGTCTGGGCGGGCACCGGGGAAGGGAATCCGCGCAACAGCGCCGGGGTCGGCAACGGCATCTACAGGAGCAACGACGGGGGCGAGAGCTGGACCCACATGGGGCTCGAGGGCTCGGGGAAGATCCATCGCGTGCTCGCGCATCCGTCGGACCCGGACATCGTCTACGTGGCGGCGCTGGGGCCCACGTGGCGGACCGGGGGCGAACGCGGCGTCTACCGGACGCAGGACGGAGGCGAGACCTGGACCGCGGTCCTCCAGTCCAACGAGCGCAGCGGCGCGGGCGAGCTGATCATGGATCCGGCCAACCCCGACAAGCTCTTCGCGGCGCTCTGGGAGCATCAGCGCTGGCCGTGGATCTTCGAGTCGGGGGGACCGGGGAGCGGGCTCTACGTCACCCGCGACGGCGGCGACGAGTGGACCCGGCTCACCGAGGAAGACGGGTTGCCGCCCGGCGATCTGGGCCGCATCGGGCTGGCCATCCCCGCGGAGCATCCCTCCGTGGTGTACGCGCTGGTGGAGGCGACTCGGAGCGAGCTGCTGCGCTCCGACGACGGTGGGCGCAGCTGGAGGACGATTTCCGACGAGCCCGGCGTCGCGCCCCGGCCCTTCTACTACGCGGACATCCGCGCCGATCCGTCCAACGAGAACCGCATCTATTCCCTGCACGGGTCGGTGCAGGTGTCCGAGGACGCGGGCCGCACCTTCACCACAGTGGTGCCCAGCGCCGTCATTCACGGCGACATCCACGAGCTCTGGATCGATCCCGACGACCCGCGCAGGATGATCCTGGGCAACGACGGCGGGATCGCTCTCACGTATGATCGCGGAAGAAACTGGCGCTTTGTCGAGAACCTCCCGCTGGCCCAGTTCTACCACATCGAAGTGGACATGGAGGTGCCGTTCAACGTCTACGGCGGCCTTCAGGACAACGGCTCCTGGTGGGGTCCATCGGATGTCTGGGGCGGGCGCGGGATCATGAACGCGCACTGGAACCGGGTGGTGAGCGGCGACGGCTTTGTCGCGCTGCCGGATCCGAGCGACCCGCGCTACGGCTATTCGTCGTCGCAGCGCGGCAACCTCCAGCGCTTCGACCGGGTCACCGGCCAGCGCAAGGCCATCCGCCCGGCGCCTCCGGAGGGTGAGACGCTCCGCTTTCACTGGAACGCGGCCGTCGCCACCGACCCGTTCGACTCGACGACGATCTACATCGGCAGCCAGTTCGTGCACCGCAGTCGTGATCAGGGGTCGAGCTGGGAGATCATCTCGCCCGACCTGACCACCAACGACCCGGCCAAGCAGCAGGCCCACAGGAGCGGAGGGCTGTCCATCGACGCGTCGGGAGCCGAGGACCACACCACCATCCTGGCCATCGCGCCCAGCGAGCTGGAGGAGGGACTGATCTGGGTGGGAAGCGACGACGGGCGGGTGCATGTTACGCGCGACGGCGGCGGTTCGTGGACGAGCGTCGAGTCAAACGTGCCGGGCGTGCCCGACGCGACCTGGATCCCGCACATCGAGCCCGGCAAGCACGATCCCGCAACCGCCCACCTGGTCTACGACGACCACAGGCGCGGCAACTGGACGCCCTACGCCTACCGCACAGAGGACTACGGCCAGTCCTGGCAATCGATCGCGAGCGACGACATCTACGGCTTCGTGCATGTGATCGAGGAGGACCCGGTGGAGCCCAACCTGCTCTTCCTGGGGACGGAGTTCGGGCTGTATGTGAGCCTGGACCGCGGAGCCAGCTGGTGGAAGCACCCCGGCGTGCCCCCCACCCCGGTGCGCGACATCGTCGTGCACCCGCGCGACGGCGACCTGGCACTGGGGACGCACGGGCGCGCGGCGCTGGTGGTCGACGACGTGCGTCCGCTGCGGGCGCTGGCGGCCGATCCCGCGCTGGCCGCGCGGCCGGTGGAGGTCATGCCGGTCGCCCCGGTTCGCCAGCACACCGAGGCGGAGGGGATGGGGTACACGGGATACCGCTCGGTGGGACACACCATGTTCATCGGATCCAAACGGCCGTACGGCGCCCTCATCCACTACTGGCTTGCGCCGGAGGAGATGGTCGCGGGCGCCGAGGTGCAGATCGCCGACCAGAGCGGCGCCCTGGTGCGGACGCTCGCCGGCACCACCGATCCGGGACTCAACCGGGTGGTGTGGGATCTGCGCGACGAGACCGAGGGCGGCGGCATCGAGGTGATGCCCGGCACCTACTCGGTGCGGGTGAACGCCGGTGGCGGCTCGGGCGCCCAGACGCTCGAGGTGCTCCCCGACCACCGCTACCCGTACGACCCGGCGGCGCGCGCGGCCAAGATCGCGGCGCGCAAGGAGGTCTCGGGCTGGATGGCCACAGCGGAGGAAGCGCGCGGCCGCCTGGAGCGCGCGCTCGATGGGCTGGGCGTCGTGCTCGCCACCCTTGCGGACGACGATAGCCTGAGCGACGAGGGCCGCACCGTGTCGGAAGTCGTCCGCGGGCTGCTGGAGATGCACTTCACCGGCCCCGAGTGCCAGGGCGGTTGCGGCGGTCAGGTGACGGTGCGCCAGGTGCAGGCCGCCGCCGGCCCGCTCGCCACGTCCTGGGACGCCCCCACCGCCAACGAGCGCGTGGCGATGAACAACGCCCTGGCGGCGCTGTCCACCATCCTCGACGACGTGAACGCGGTGTTCCAGGGCGACGTCACGCGCTTCCGTCAGCGTCTGGAGGCAGTCGGGTTCACGCTGTTCCCGCCGGAGGCGCCGCTGCGGCTGATGCGGTAGGGGGGGGGGCTGGCGGGCTCACCGGCCAGTGGCACGCACCCGAACCGGGATGGCGGTCGCCGAAATTGCGCGCCTGGAGAGGTAGCGGCTACCCGCGAGGTCGCATGTCCATCACCCTCCCTCGCTGGTCCATCTGAAAATCGCAACAGGCGAGCAGCCGGCGCTTCAGCTCGGCGCGGGCTCGCTGAACACGCGACTTCATGCCCGAGACGCTGATTTCGAGTCGGCGCGCCGCCTCGGCCTGGCTGAGTCCCTGAAAGGATGTGAGAACCAGGGCCTCGGCGTATTTCGGCGGAAGGTCGAGCGTGAAGGGCATCAGGCACGCCTCGATCTCCCGTCGCATCACCTCCTGCTCCTTCCTATCCACAGTCGGGCCCGGCGTGGCGGCCTCGGTCCCGGCTCGCTCCAGCACGCGGGATTCGACCGCACGCCGCCTGTAGTGATCGGCGATCACGTTGGCGGCAACCC
The DNA here is from genome assembly GCA_965225805.1 of Longimicrobiales bacterium. Lineage (GTDB taxonomy): Bacteria > Gemmatimonadota > Gemmatimonadetes > Longimicrobiales > Gaopeijiaceae > BD2-11. The sequence continues at coordinate 3,043,155 of OZ245327.1, read as the reverse complement.
GATAGGCCCAGGCGAGCGGGCTGCGGGCCTGCTCGAGGCGATCCCTGTTCTCCAGCAGTCGCAGCAGAATGTCGCTGGTGACATCGTCGGCCCACGCAACGTCTACGCGCCTGGCCACATAGCGGCGGAGCCGGCTCTGGAACTCGGACCAGCGCTGTTCTTCATCGCCAACGGCGGTCTGTTCACCGCCAACGCCGGCCCATTCATCGCCAACGCTGGCCGCGCCCGATCCGCGGCGCATTCCGTGGGATTGGCCACCAGGCCGAAGGCCGTCAGCCGTCACAGCAAGCCTCTGTCGCGACTCCGACCGGGGCATCATCGGTGATCACATACCATTCCCAGCGTAGTCCCTGCGGTTCGTGAGACCAGACCTTGGTCTGTTCGGCGTGACAGCAGACGGCCTGTTCCTCGATCTCGGTGAGGATGTCGGCCGCTTCCAGCCGTGCACCGGCCTCCCGCACCTGTGCGCCATCGAACACCTCGACGCCGAGGTGGTTGATGCGCTCCGGAGCATCCGGGTTCTCGAACAGCACCAGTTTCAGCGGCGGCTGGTCGAGGGCGAAGTTGGCGTATCCCGGACGACGCTTGTGTGGCGTCGCGCCGAAGAGCTTGCCGTAGTAGTCCACGGCTTCGTCGATGTCGCGTACGTTCAGGGCGAGTTGCAGTCGCATGCGAGTCCTCCTTCAGGTTCCATGTGGCGCGTTGAGGAATATGGCGCTCCATCCATCTGCCTCGTAAGACGCGCGAGCGTCGAAAAGGACGCAGGGGGCCAGCCGGGCGGGCCGAGTTCGTGCCTCGTCAGGATGGTTGTGCTAACGTGCTCCCGCTGGTCCAGGATCGGTTTAGTGCCAAGCCGGTTTCGGGGGCGGAGATGCCTTCGACATCGGCTTTCCCCGATGGGAGGTGGCCGAACATGATGGGAGCCCCGCGGGGCGCGTGGAGCACGCTGGTTCTGCTCTCGGTGGCCGAGCTCATGGGCATGTCGCTCTGGTTCACCGCCAGCGCACTTTCACCCGAACTGGCCGCGCAGTGGGGGCTGAGCGAAGGGCAGGCGGGGTGGCTGACCACGGTCGTGCAGCTGGGCTTCGTGGCGGGAACGGCGGTCGCGGCCTTCCTCAACTTCGCGGACATCTTTCCCGCAGCGCGCTACTTCGCGGTCTCGGCGCTGCTGGGGGCCGCCGTCAACGCGGCGCTGCTGGTTGCCCCGGACTACGGCTCCGCCCTGGTCCTGCGCTTTCTGACGGGCTTCTTCCTGGCGGGCGTCTATCCGCCGGCGATGAAGATGATCGCGACCTGGTTCCGGGAAGCGCGCGGCTTCGCCATCGGCACCATCGTGGGGGCGCTCACGGTGGGAAAGGCGGTTCCGTACCTGCTGACCTCGGTGGAGGGCGGGGGCGCATCGCTGGTGCTGTTGGGCGCATCGCTGGCCTGCGCGGCGAGCGGGCTCCTGGTGCTGGCGACCTATCGCGACGGGCCCTACGGCTTCGAGCGCCGGCCCTTTTCGTGGCAGCTTGCGGGGACGGTCGTGCGCCACCGGGAAACCCGCCTCGCCGTCGCGGGCTATCTGGGGCACATGTGGGAGCTCTACCCGATGTGGGCGACGATCACGCTCTTCTTTGGGGACTACTTCGCGTTCGCCGGCGGTCTTGCCGGCACGAGTGGGGGCATGCCCACCGGCACGGTCGCGGGCGGTGTGACTGCCACGGGCGCCGGTGGACTCTCGGCTGCGGGGCTGGCGGGGGTGGCGGGGTTCGGCGCGATCGCGATCGGCGGGGCGGGGGCCGTGATGGCGGGCACTTGGGCCGACCGCCTCGGCCGTGAACGCGTGACCATCTGGGCGATGGCGGTGAGCGGGGCCTGCGCAGTGGTGATGGGCTGGCTGCTCGCCGCCCCGCTCTGGCTGGTCCTGGCCGTCGCGGCCGTGTGGGGCTTCGCCATCGTCGCCGACAGCGCCCAGTTCAGCGCGGTCGTCACCGAGGTGGCGCCCCGGCACGCGGTCGGGACCGCCCTCACCCTCCAGACCTCCCTCGGCTTCCTTCTCACCGCCGCCACCATCTGGATGACGGTAGAGCTCGAGATTCGATACGGCTGGCGCGTCGCCTTCGGGGTGCTGGCGCTGGGACCGTGGGCTGGAATCATAGCCATGCGCCGGCTGAAGCGGCTGCGGGCGGAATGAGCCCTGCCGCGTGATGGTTCACCGGCACCACGACCACCTGCAACAGAGTAACGACACATGAAGAACCCGCCTGACGGCTGGCCAAGAATCACGCCCGCGGTGTTCTACGATGATGCCGCTGCCGCCATCGACTGGCTGACCCGCGCCTTCGGCTTCGAGGTGCGGGTCAGAGTCGAAAACGACCAGGGACAGATCGTGCATTCGCAGCTCGTCATGAACGGCGGGCTCATCATGGTCGGACAGGCCGGCCTGACGCCCGGCCGCACCTACCCACGATCACCGCAAGCCGCGGCCGGCGCGAACACGCAGGCGCTGTGCGTGTTTGTCGACGATGTCGACGCCCACTGCGAGCACGCTCGCGCGGCCGGAGCCACCATCACAACCGAGCCCGCGACGCAGGACTACGGCGAGGGCTACTGGACGGAACGCACCTACGAGGCCCGAGACCTGGAAGGACATCACTGGTGGTTCCTGCAGCGCCTGCGCGGGTGATAGGCTACAACGCCGCAGAGTCTCCGATTCCTCAAGCGACAAAGGCGTGGCTGCTCTAATCGCGGCGGGGGCGCACGTACACGCACGAGACAACGAGGGACAGACGTCCCTGCACTGGGCGGCAAGACGCCGGAGCGACAAAGACGTGGCGACCCTTCTCGCGGCGGGAGCGGATGTACACGCTCGAGACGCCGCAGGCCAGACGCCCCTGCACTGGGCAGCGGTCTGTGGGAGCTTGACGGTCGTGGAGGTCTTGGTCAAAGCCGGTTCGGAATTGAACGCCCGCGACGTATATGGTGCTACGCCGCTCGCAGGGGGGCCTTCTGACGCCGCCGACGGCCATTCCAGCGCAGATCCGGGAGGTAGCCCTGGAGTGTGAGACCCGAACCCGTCAATGGCTGGATGGGACTATCGAATGAAAATTCGGGACACCCTACGAGCGGCCCGGCCCCCCTCACCCCACCGACACCCCGCCGGGCGCCACCCACCTCTCCGCCAGCGCCAGCCCCGCGTCGACCAGCATCGCGAGCGCGGCGGCCGGCACCGCTCCCGACAGAATCATTTGCGTGTCCGAGAGGGCGAGGCCGGCCACGATGGGGTCGCCCAGCCCCCCGGCGCCGATGAAGGCGGCGATGGTGGCGGTACCCACGTTGATCACCGCCGCGGTGCGCAGTCCGGCCATGATCACCGGAGCGGCGAGCGGCAGGCGCACGTGTCGCAGGAGCTGCGCCGGTGTCATGCCCAGGGCGCGCGCGGCGTCCACCGCCGCGGGGTTTGCGTCGCGTACGCCGGTGTAGGTGTTGCGCAGGATCGGAAAGAGCGAATAGAGGAAGAGCGCGACCACGGCCGGGGCGACGCCGATCCCGAGCGCGGGGATCATGAAGGCGAGCAGGGCGATGCTCGGGATGGTCTGCACGACGCCGATGCCGCGGATGACCCCCTCCGCTCCCCCTGCGGCCCGCACCAGCAGGAGTCCCGCGGGAATCGCCAGCAGGGCGGCGGCACCGAGGGAGACGACGACCAGCAGCAGGTGGCGGCGCACGAGGAGCAGGAGGTCGATGCGATTGCGCCACATGTAGGCTGCGAAGCCATCCTCCTCGTCGGGGGCGGGGCCGGTCACTTCTGCGCGATCCGTCACTACCAGCCCGATCTCCGCCAGGGCGTCGCGGGCAATGTCGGACACGGGTTCGCCGTCCTCCTCGGCGCGCCGGTTCCATTCCCGCATCCGCTCCACGCCAAGCAACCCCGAGAGTTCGCTCAGCGCGGCGATCGCATCCGGACGCCGGCTCCAGAAGTCGCCGTTTGTCAGCACCGCCGCCTGGTAGGGTGGGAAGAAGCGAAGGTTGTCTTCGAGCACCACGAGGTCGTAGCGCGCGATCAAGCCGTCGGTCGAGTATCCGTCGATGACATCGACGCCGGACTCGACCAGGGCCTCGTACTTGATCGCCTGGAGCAGCGGATGAACTTCGGCCGGCTCGAAGCCGTAGGCCTCGCGCAGTCCCGGAAGCCCATCCGAGCGCCCGATGAAGTCCGGCGTGAAACCAGCCCGCAGCTGCCCTGCCTCGCGGGCAAGATCGCTCAGCGTCCTCAGGCCCAGCCGCTCCGCCGTCTCCCGGCGCACGGCCATGGCGTAGGTGTTTTCGAATCCCAGCGGCGCCAGCCAGCGCACGTCCCAGCGCTCGCGAAAGGTTTGCACCACGTAGCGGTACAACGTCTCGGCGTCGGCGCGCAGAACCTCTCCCAGGATGGCCGCCAGTCCGGTGCCCGTGTACTCCGGATAGAGATCGATCGCCCCCTCCCGCAGCGCTCCGAAGGCGATCTCGGTGCCCCCGAGGCCGAAGCGTCGGTCCACTTCGATGCCGCGAGCCTCCAGCAACTGCGCGAAGATCTCCGCCAGTACGTAGGACTCGGCGAAGGGCTTGGAGGCCACTACGACGGGTGCCGCCTCATCCAGGGAGGCCTGCGCGGACTGGGACGGTGGCGAGGAACGATGCGCGGGCAACGGAACCGGTCCAGCCGTCGCCAGCGTTGCAGAGGCGGGCATGGCCGGAGCCGACGACGATGTAGATGGCCCCGGGACGTCGCCTGTGGAAGTGGCCTGTGCAAGCCCGGCGTGCACGGGGCTGGCCCCCGCCGCCGTCAGCAGTGCGACGGTGACCGCGACTGCGCGGCCGGAAGTTCCCATTCTCATCGAATCCCCGCCCGCTCCAGCAGCTGTTCCACATAGTCGTGCGCGGGGGCGTGCATCAGTTCGCCCGCAGTTCCCGTCTGTATGAGAGCGCCCCCCCTCATCACCGCGATGTGGTCCGCCAGTTCGACCGCTTCGTGGAGGTCGTGCGTGACCAGAAGCGCCGTGACTCCCATGCGCAGGCGCAACCGGTGGAAGCTGCGCCTGAGCTCGCTCCGCGTGATGGCGTCCAGGGCCCCGAAGGGCTCGTCCAGAAGGATGATCTCCGGGCTTCCCGCGAGCGCGCGAGCGATAGCCACCCGCTGGCGCTGGCCGCCGGAAAGGTCTCTGGGCCAGCGACTCCCGAAGCGCTCGGCGGGCAGTCCCACCCGTTCGAGGGCTCCGCGAGCCCGCTCTTCCGCATCCGCCTCCCGCCGCAGCCACGGGACCAGCGCCGCGTTGCGAAGCACCGACCAATGCGGCAGCAGCCCGCCCTCCTGCTGAACGTACCCGATGCCCCGGCGCAGCACGACCGGATCGAACGACTGGACGGGCCGTCCGCCCACTTCCACCGAACCGGCGTCGGCCTCAACCATGGCGTTGAAGCAGCGCAGCAGCGTCGTCTTCCCGGACCCGCTCTCCCCGACCAGCGCGAGGCAGGAGCCTCGAGCCACATCCACCGAAACCCCGTCGAGGGCGATCGTCGCGCCGTAACGCTTGACGACATCGCGCCCGCGCAACGCTGGCGAATCACCTCCGGCAGTCACGCGCTGAATCCCGCAGGACCGGGGCCGGGCCCGGCCCCGGCTTGCATTCGAGCCGTCCAACCGCACCTTATGCTGCGGCGGCGATTGAGCGGAAAGATGCGCTCCAACACAGAGACGCGCTTCAACACAAAGAGCAGGCGTGTGAATCCCATAACGCGCATCGTAAGGGAGATGGTCTGGATGGTCTGGCTTCAGGGCGTCAAATGGTAGCCGGGAAACGAGGTTCGAGACAATGACGGCGCCCGCCCTCGATCTTCGGGGCCTGCGCGGTCGGCTGCGGGAGGCCCGAAGCCGCACACTCGACCTGGTCGCGCCGCTCAGCGACTCGGATGTCACGCGCCAGCACAACCCGCTCATGTCGCCCATCGTCTGGGATCTCGGCCACATCGCACACTTCGAGGAGGTCTGGCTGCTGGAGAACATCGACGGCGCCGGACACGGAACCGAGGGGCTGCGCGGCATCTACGACGCGTTCCGCCATCCCCGCGCCATGCGCGACCGGCTGTCGCTCCCGGACCGCGCCGCCTGCCTCTACTACCTGGCCGACGTGCGCCGGGCGGTGCTCTGCAAGATGGGGGAGATCGATGCTCGTGCCGAGACCCTACTTCTGCGCGACGGCTTCGTCTTCAACATGGTGCTCCAGCACGAGTACCAGCACAACGAGACCATCCTGCAGACGCTGCAGCTGAAGGAAGGCGAGCCCTATGCCGGGCTGGCCGCTCATCGACCCGGGCCCGAAGCCGGCCTGTCGGCGGCGAACGGGACCGGGCCGGGGAGCGACCCTGTGGGTGCGAGGAGCGAACCGGAGGTCGGTTGCGACATGGTCTCCTTCCCCGGCGGAGCGATCTCCATCGGCACCGACGACCGGTCACGCGCCTACGATAACGAACGCCCGCGCACCCGCTTGCGAGTCGAGCCCTTCTGGATCGATCGACACCCGGTCCACAACGCCGCCTTCATCGACTTCATCGAAGCGGGGGGCTACCGCACCGACGCGCACTGGAGCGAGCCGGGGCTCGCGTGGCGCAGCGCCGCAGGCGCCGAAGCCCCGCTCTTCTGGTTCAGACGGGACGGAGTCTGGTGGACCCGCACGCTCGGGCGCGAGGCCCCCGTCGACCCTGCGCTGCCCGTCTGCCACGTCTCCTGGTACGAGGCCGACGCCTTCGCTCGCTGGGCCGGCAAGCGCCTTCCCACCGAGGCGGAGTGGGAGGTCGCCGCCGGTTGGGATCCGGCCCGGGAGCGGGCGCGCCTCTACCCTTGGGGCGACGAGCCCGCGTCGACCTCTCTGGCCAGTCTGGATGCCGCCCGCATCGGCCCGGCCCCTCCGGGAAGCTATCCCGGGAACGTGTCGCCCCTCGGCTGCCACGGGATGATCGGCGATGTCTGGGAGTGGACATCGTCCCACTTTCTCCCGTATCCCGGATTCGAAGCCTTCCCGTACCCGGAGTATTCGGAGGTCTTCTTCGGGGACGAGTACCGCGTGCTTCGTGGCGGATCGTGGGCCACCCGCCCTGGCGCCATCCGCAACACCTTCCGGAATTGGGACTATCCCCAGCGCAGACAGATCTTCTCGGGGCTCAGGTGCGCAAGCGACACGCGGAGCTAGCCGAACTCGCGCGCGGGCTGGCGCGCAAGCAGAAGTCGGTCTCCTCCCGCTACTTCTACGACGAGCGGGGGTCGGAGCTCTTCGAGGCGATCACCCGGCTTCCCGAGTACTACCTAACCCGCGCAGAGCGCCGTCTTCTGACGCGGGTCGCGCCCGGGCTGATCGAGGAGGTCAAGCCGCGATCGCTGGTCGAGCTCGGGGCGGGGAGCGCGCGCAAGACGAGGATTCTGCTGGATGCGATGACGACCGGGGGGAGAGCAGCCGTCTACGTTCCGGTCGATGTCAGTGAGGAGTTCGTGCTCGACACCGCGAAGCGCTTGCGCGAGGAGTATCCGACGCTGGAAGTGCGGCCCGAGGTGGCGGACATGGAGTGCGACCTGGAACTCTCCGGCCAACCACCGGCACCGTGCATCTACGCGTTTCTGGGGAGCACCATCGGCAATTTCCCCCACGAGGAAGCTGTGCGCATGATCGCCGGGCTGGGCGCCGGGATGCGGGACGGGGACGTGTTCCTGTTGGGCGCGGATCTCCGGCCGGGCCCCGGCAAGTCGCTCGAGTCCCTCGAGGCGGCGTACAACGACGCAGCCGGAGTGACAGTGGAGTTCAACCGCAACTTGCTGCGGGTGCTGAACGCCCGGTACGGAACCGACTTCAATCCCTCCCGCTTTCGCCACCGCGCCTGGTACAACGCGTCCGCGGCGCGCATCGAGATGCATCTGGAGGCGAGCTCGGCGCATTCGGTGGCCTTGCCCGGCGGTCCGGTGATATCCTTCCGGGAGGGCGAAACGCTGCGCACGGAGATCAGCTGCAAGTACGACCGCGCCACGGTGTGCTCCCTCCTGGGGCAGGCGGGCTTGAAGCTGGTGCGCTGGTGGACCGACGAGAAGGGCCGATTTGCGCTCGCGCTGGGAGCCATCTCCACGGAAGGAGAGTGTTGGTGAAGAAGATCGGGTTGGCGGGGGTCGGCGTGTTGGCGTTTCTGGTGTTGATGAGGTTCGTTCCCGGGGGCGAGGCGTCGGCCGCGGGGACGGCCGCAGCGAATTCCGGACCGGCCGCCGTGGTCGCGGGCTCGCCGGCTACGGTTGCCCCGGCCACCCCTCTCCCCCAGGCGGCCCAGGAGGCCCAGGAAGCCCCGCCCGTCCAGGAAGCCCAGGAGGCCGCCCCCCGCCGGCGCCGCTGGCGGAACTACAACCGCTACCCCGGCCCCATCCCCACCCCCGAGGAGTGGCGAGCCCCCGACGGCCCGGTGCGGATCGGTCTGCAGGTGGGTCACTGGCGAACCGCGGAGGCCCCGCGCGAGCTGTCCGGACTGCGGCGTAACGGCACCAGCTGGCACGGGACCGCCGAGTGGGAGGTGAACCTTGAGATCGCGCGTCAGACCGGAGCCTTGCTCGAGGAGATGGGCTACCAGGTCGACATCCTGCCGGCCGTGGTGCCGCCCGGCTACCGCGCGCACCTCTTCCTCGCCATTCACGCGGATGCCAGCAACGATCGCAGCGCGACCGGCTACCGGGTGGGGGCGCCGAGCCGCGACGCCACCGGCCGCGCCTCCGGCATCGTCGACCTGCTCAACCGCACCTACGGCCAGGCGACCGGCATCAAGCGGCTTCCGGTGGCGACCCGGCGCATGCGCAACTATTACGCCTTCAACTTCCGCCGCTACGAACACGCCCTGCATCCCATGACCATCGCGGCGATCATCGAGACCGGCTTCCTCACCAACGCCGGCGACCGCGAAGTGATCATGAAGCAACCGGAGCGGGTCGCGCGCGGGATCGTCAACGCCATCGCCGCGTTCCCGATCACGCCCCCGCCGGCACGCGCCACCCCTCCAGCCCAACCCTGAGGCATCCATGGAACTGAAGAACACCGTCGCGCTGGTCACCGGCGGATCCGAAGGCATCGGCCGCGCCATCGCCGAAGCGCTGATCGGGGAAGGCTCGAAGGTGACCATCACCGGGCGCCGGAAGGACTTCCTGCGCCTTTCCGCCGAGGAAATCGGGGCGGACTGGATCGCGGGCGACGTGGGGGTCGAGACGGACGCGGTGCACACCGTGCGCGAGGTGATCGCGAAGAACGGACACCTCGACATCCTCGTCAACAACGCCGGCTTCGGGCTCTTCAAGCCTCTGGTGGACATGACGCTGGATGAGCTTGAGGGGGTCTACCGCACCAACGTCTTCGGGGCCTTCCTCATGGCGCGCGAGGCCGCCCGCCACTTCATGGATCGGGGAAGGGGCGAGCTGATCAACATCGCCTCCACCTCCAGTCTCAGGGGCAGCGCGGGACGCACCGCGTACGCCTCCTCCAAGTTCGCCCTGCGCGGCATGACCGAGTGCTGGCGCGACGAGCTCCGCCGCCACGACATCCGGGTCACGCTCGTGAACCCGAGCGAGGTCATGACCAATTTCGCGGCCAAGGCGGGAGCCCACCGCGAGCGCTCCGACAAGAAGCTCACGCCCAGGGAGATCGCCGATGCGCTGGTAGGCGCGCTCAAGGTGGACGCGCGCGGCTTCGTGCCCGAGCTTTCGGTGTTTGCCACGAACCCGTTCTGAGGAAGCCGTTTCCCATACATTTTGGCATCGCTGATTCCGGTTTGCGACTCAAAATGGAAGTTGTACGTCGATTTTGACAGAAGCCTGCCCAAACTGCGGGTCGGATCGGCCCGATCGCTATTGCAGCCGCTGCGGTCAGAACAACCGCGACTACATGCGCGGGCTGTGGACGGTGGTGTACGAGTTCGTCCGCGAGATGTTCGAGCTGGACTCGAGGCTCTTCCGCACGCTGAAGTTCCTGTTCTTCAAGCCGGGCCGCCTGTCGAGCGAGTTCTCGCACAACCGCCGGGCGGCGTACATGTCGCCGGTGCGGCTGTACCTCTTCGCCAGCTTCCTGTTCTTCCTCGTGCTGTCGATTACGGCGGGGGGATGGTTGTCGAACCTGGACCTGTCGGACGAGGACGTGGAGACGGACATCGCCGCCGATCCGGCGGTTGCGGACAGTGTTCGTGCGGTCGCGGATAGTGCTCGTGCGGTCGCGGATAGTGTGCTTGCGGCCGTGGACAGCGCGCTTGCCGATCGTGGGGTGGCGATTGGTGGACTTGGGGTTGGTGCCCTTGTGGATAGTGCGCTGGCGGCCAGTGCGAGCCTGCGGCCCGCAGCGAAGGAAGCGGATACCGCCGCCGGGGACGAACCAGAGGGTGTGACGGTGCCGCCCGACCGGCTCGCAGCCTTCAGGGGCGCAATGAGGCCTGCGCAACGCCTCAAGGTGGACGACATCCTGGGCCGCTCGGACGCTTCGCTGGCGAAGCAGGCAGTCGCGGGCTACGTCTTCGGGGAGAATCTGCAGGAACTTGAGGATCCCGGCTTGGCGCGCCGCTACCTCACCGGCCTCGCGATCGACCTCATGCACGATCCCGGCGACTTCGCGCAGCAGGCCATCGGCAACCTGCCGGTGGCGATGTTCTTTCTGCTCCCGTTCTTCGCGATAATCCTCGCTCTGTGCTACTCCACCAGGAAGCGCTTCTTCGTCGAGCACCTGGTGTTCGGCATGCACCTCCACACCTTCGTCTTCCTGACCCTCGGCGCCGCGCTGCTCATCCCGAACGAAGGCGTCGGAGCCTGGTTCAAGGCCGCCCTCACACTGGTGCCCTCCGTCTATTTCCTGATCGCCCTGCGCAAGTTCTACGGCGACGGATGGGGCTGGACGCTGGTCAAGGGGTTCGTGGTGTGGAATCTGTACGCGTGCGTGCTGTTCCCCGGGCTCCTGCTGGCGATTCTGATCAGGACCTGAGCAGTATCACTACCGCACTCGCCCGAAGCGCACATCGCGCGTGCGCCCGCTCGACAGGTAGAAGCCGATCACCTGGTCGTTGCGATCGCGCTCGAAGCGAAAGGTGAAGCCGCCTCCCGAGAAGGTGTCCGGCTGGCCCGGCGTCAGCGTCGCGTCATCCAGACGGCGCTGCTGCATGACCAGCTCTCCGTCCTGCATCACGATCGTGTAGAAGGTCTCGACTTCCTCGCTGAAGTAGCGGCCGGCGAAGTCGGCCAGCGCCTCGGGATCGTAGTCGTCCGGGTCGAACTCTCCCTCTGAAGCCTCCTCCTCGGCTTCCTCCTCGGACTCCATCGCGTCCGCGAAGAACGCCGCCGCCAACTCGTACGCCACCGCGCTGTTGAAGCCGGCGTGATTGCTCTGGGTCGTGATACCGGCGCTGATTTCGGGGTAGTAGGCCAGCATGGAGCGGTGCGCGACATCCGCGCCTCCGTGGTGCACCCGCTTCAGCCCCCGCTGGTCGTCAACCGAGAGGCCGTACCCGTAGCCGGTTTCCTCGCCGTCCGAGAGAACGTAGGACGTCATCATCTCCTCGAAGATCTCCGGGCTGCCGAGCTTCGGGCTGGCGTAGTTCTCGACCCAGGTCTGGAGGTCGTCCAGCGTGGAGTACATGCCGCCGGCTCCGGCCGCGCCGCCCAGGTCGCCGATCTGAAGGAAGCCGTGGGGCCCGGGCGTGTAGCCCTCGGACATCTCCGGGACGATGTGGATGGGGGACGGGCGTACCATCGTGCGGGTCATCCCGAGGGGCTCGAAGACGTTCTCGCGTATGAAGGTGGGGAAGTCCTGGCCGGAGGTGCGCTCCACGATGACCGCGGCCAGCCCGAACGCGGTGTTGTTGTAGTTCCACTCGGCGCCGGGCTCGTTCTGGAGCGCGGGCTGGCGTTGCACGATGTCGATGATCTCCGAACGGTCGATCCAGTCGCCGCGGTCCAGGCGCTGCCCGGTCATGCGCGTCAGGTTGAGGAACTCGCGCAGGCCGGAGGTATGCGTGACGAGATGGCGCACGGTGATGGTCTGATCGAACTCGGGGAGTTCGGGGATGTGCTTGCGGATGTCGTCGTCCAGCGAGAGCAGCCCCCGCTCGGCCTGGAGCATGATGGCGAAGGCCGTGAACTGCTTCGAGGTCGAGCCGATGTTGGTGCGCGTGTCGGTGTCGAACGGGATGCCGTAGGCGAGGTTGGCCATGCCGTAGGCCTTCGAGTACAGCGTCTCCCCGTCGCGCCAGACCTGTACCGCCGCGCCCGGCGAACCCTCTCCGTCGTAGCGGGACATGAGCTGGTCGGTGAGCTTCTTCGGGTCGGTCTCGAGCGGCTCGATGCGAAGCAGTGTGATCGTATAGTCGCCCGATTCTCCCTCATCCGGCGTCAGCTCGATGGTATGGGTGCCGGCTTCCGGAGGACGCGCCGCGAAGCGCTCGGGCCCCCGCCCGGGTCCCGACGAGTTGCCCAGCGGCTCGCCGTCCGGTGAAAGAAGGCGCACGTCGACGTCCGCGGAGATCTGGTCGACCTCGCCGAGCACGAAGTAGTCGTCGCCGGCCTCGAAGGTGTAGCGCGCGGTGTCGCCTTCGGTGATGGAGCCCTGAACCGCGCGGCCGACGGAGAGGGGGGTCTGCGCCGAGAGGTCGCCGGCGAATGGCGTGACCGGCGCCGAAGCGGAGAAAAGCGCGCAGGCAAGGGCGGCGAGCGGAGCGAAGCGGTTGGTGGAGCGGCGAACCGAAATCAGTTTCATGGTCATCAAAGCAGATCCGGGAAGAAGCTTGGAAGATGCGGTTGGAGGGTTGGAGGATGCCGATGGAAGCTTGGAATGTTCGGGCATGGCTTGGCAACAGAGCGCAGTCCACCCTTCAGCCAACCGGCCGAAGACATCGAGACGCTCCGGCAGGATACGGTCACGGCAAGAGCCTGACCGGGGGTCCGCTCTCCGGCGGTTCCACGCGCCACCACCACTGGGTGGGGAGCGGCTGCCGCCGGGGCCACACTTCGGTGAGGGTTGCGGCCTCATGGAGGCGGCCGTTCTTCATCACGTACTCGATGTCGGTCGTGTTGTGCAGGTCGTCCAGCGGGTTCGAGTTGAGTACCTGAAGGTCGGCGAGCTTGCCGGCCTCGATCGACCCGATGTCGCCCGCGAGCCCGATCGCGTCGGCGCTCATGAGCGTGGCCATGCGCAGAGCGTCGTGATTCTCCATCCCACCGGACGCCATCATCCACAGTTCCTAGTGGGTGCCGAGTCCCTGCACCTCGCCGTGCGAGCCCAGGCCGGCCTGCCCGCCCGCGTCCATCCACTTCTTGAGCTGCGCGGCGTGCAGGAAGTGCGGGTACTGGTCGGTGCGGTGCCAGGTGGTGGTCTTCCACTTGTCCAGCTCGTCGTGCGGGGTGAAGTAGCGCAGCCGCTCGGCTTCGTCGACGCTCACGCTGGTCAGGTAGAGCTGGCGTCCGGAGGGTCCTCCATAGGCCACGATGAAGGTCGGGGTGTACACCATGCCGCTGAAGGCCCCCAGCTGGACCACATCCCGGTAGAACGGGCTGATGGGGAGCGAGTGCTCGAGGCCCGCGTAGCCGTCCTGGGCCAGCGTGAGGTTCATGGTGAAGTTGGAGCCCCCCTCTGTGGTGGGCGTGAGCCCGAGCTCGCGCGCCGCCGTGATCACCCACTGGCGCACCTTGCGGTCGCCGGCCAGGTACTGCTTGATGGTCTGCGTGTTGAAGTGGTCGGCGTAGCGGCGGAGGACATCCCGAGCCTCGTCCAGGCTCGAGATGCGGTCCGCGCTGAAGACCCCCGGACCCGTCGAGTAGAGGCGCGGGCCGATGAGCTGCCCGGCCTCCATGAGATCGCTGTAGGCGAGGATGTCCTCCGTGGAGGTCTGCGGGTCGCGCTGGGTGGTGACTCCGTACGCGAGCTGGGCGAGGAACTGCGACACCTGGCTCCGGTGCACGCCCCAGGCCACCCAGGTGTGGGCGTGGATGTCCACCAGGCCGGGGAGGATGGTCTTGCCGGACATGTCGCGGATCTCGGCGCCCTCCGGGATGGTGACGCTGCCGGAAGGGCCGACGGCGGTGATGCGGTTGTCCTCGATGAGGATGTCGCCCCGGGCGATGACCTCGTCGCCGCGCATGGTGATCAGGCGGGCTCCGGTCAGGGCGATGGTGCCGCGCGGTTTGTCCTTTTCGAGGGTGATGTTGATGTCGTAGCGGGCGGCTGAATAGACGGGAGTCGAGGTGTCGTCGTCGTCAGGTTCGTTTCCCGCCTCTTCGTCTGCTTCCCCCTCCTCAGGCTCATCTTCTGCCTCTTCGGCGCGTGCGGTGGCGAGCGAGTCCGCAATCAGAGCATCGGCCGCGGCGATGTCGTATTCGAAGAAGGAGCGGCCGATCGAGTAGTAGGCGGCGCCGCCGTCGTGTCTCCAGCCCACGAAGTCGCCGCCCACCTTGGTCAGGCTGCGGGTGGGCACGGTGGAGGAGTTCTCAACCGAGACGGTAGCAGGGTTCCCGCCCACGGGTGGCACGGTGATGAGGAAGACGTTGCGGTTGGCGCGGACGATGGCGCGGCGGCCGTCGGGTGAGAGCACGACCTCGTCCGGGGTGGCGCTCCCGCCCGGGCCCGCCGAGGGGGCGGTGACCTTCACGATGGTGCGCACGTCGGTGCCGTCGTAGCGCATCGAGAGCAGCCCCTCGGAGCCTGCCCAGACGTAGACGCGCTCGGGATCGGGGCCGAAATGGGGCGTGTTGCGGCCCTGCTGGGTCGTGCTCGCGCCCACCCAGGCGATGCGGGTTGCCTCTCCGCCCTCGGCCGGAAGCCAGACGTACTCCATCTCCGACGCGGGGTGATGGCGCCCGAAGTCCTCCAGGGTGCGTAAGCGGTGCATCATCGAGCCGCGTGCGGCGAGGATACGGTTTCCGTCGCTTGAATATGCGATTTTGTCGTAGAAGGCGGGCGCTCGGGTGAGCCGCTCGGGCTCGCCGCCCTCCGGCGAGATTCGCCAGATATCCCCGCCGGTGGAGTCGTTCCAGGTGACGTAGGCGATGTGGCGGCCGTCGGGCGACCACACCGGGCCGTGCTCGACGTCGGTGGATGAGGTGAGACGGCGCGCTCCCGTGACGTCGGGGTGTTCACCGGTCTGCGGGTGCTCGACCTCGGGCAGGTCGGCGATCCAGAGGCGGTCGATTGCGGCGAACGCCAGCCGGCGGCCGTCGGGGGAGGGGCGCGCCCCGCGGATCTGCGAGACGGTCATGGTGGAGTCGTTGATGGGGTACTCGAACTTCACCAGCGGACCCAGCTCCTGCTGGATGCGCGCCCGGAAGGGGATCTCGCTGGCTTCGCCGGACGGCACCTCGACCCGCATGATCCTGCCGCCGTAGCTGGTGATCAGCGCGCGCGAGTCCGGGGTGAAAGCCGACCCGGGGTAGACGTCCCGGTCGCGCATGCCGCCGCCTTGCGACTCGTCGCGTTGGACGTCCATGACCAGCCAGCTGTCGCCGCCGGTCTCCAGGTCCAGCAGCTTGAGCGCCTCGCGCGCGTCCCAGCGGGTCGCGTACACGACCCAGCGTCCGTCGGGGCTCGGCACCGGCCGGAAGGCGCCCTCGTGCTCGTGCGTGCGCACATGGACGCGCCCCGTCTCGCGGTCGAGGAGCGCGAGCTGGAAGGGGCCCACCTGGCGGGCCGAGCTCCGTCCCGTGGAGTGGTCGGGCCCGAATTCGAGGACATCGCCGGAGTTGATGAGGCTGGCGCGGCTCACGGTCTCGAACCCGCTGGCGACCTCGCCGCGCACGTTCAGCCACAGGTAGCGGGGGTCGGCGTCGAAGGCCGCGCCCAGGTGGGCGGGCGGGGCGGGCTCGCCCTCCTCCCGGTGCCCGGTCATCTGGACGCCCGAGCCCCCGTCCTGGTGGTAGAGCCAGAGCTGGGTGCCCTTGTTGGCGACCACGTACTCGCCGTCCGGCGTCCACACGGGCGACATGTAGCTCTCCCGTTCGGTGTCGGTGAGCTGGCGCGCCGCGCTCCCGTCCGCGCGGGACACCCAGACGTTCTCGGAGCCGTCCCGGTCGCTCACGAACACGAGCATCGAGCCATCGGGGGAGTAGCGCGGCTGCATGTCGTACGCCTGCCCGCTGGTGATGCGCGTCGCGTCGCCCCCTGTGACGGGGAGCGTGTACAGATCGCCGAGCAGCTCGAAGACGATCGTCTCCCCGTCCGGCGACAGATCGAGCGAGATCCAGGTCCCCTCGTCGGTCGTGAAGTCCAGGGAGCGCGTGGGGATGAGCGGCAGCGAGTTGGTGCGACGCGCTTCCGCTGCCGAACTGTCGTTCTGCTCGGTGGTCTGGGCGGTCGCGGGGTGGGGCAGTGCGGCCGTGGTCAGCAGGACGGTGAAGGCGGCAAAGACGGCCAGGGCGGTCGCGGCGGGAGCGATGGTTGCGGGACGACGTGAGGTCATGGCGGCACCCGGTTGCAGGAGGGGAAGGGCACTCCGCCACGGTAGTGCCGAGGGGGGGTGGGGGGCCACCAAGGAAGGGAGGGATGGCCAACCGCGGCAGACCGCAGCGGCCGATTGAGGGTGTTCCGGGGCGAGAGTTCGGGGGCTGCGGTGAAATGTGGTGGTGCTAGCTCTAGGTCTAGGTCTAGGCGGCGGCGTTCCCTCCGTAGACGTGGGTCCGAAAGTCCTCCCGCAGATCCTGAAGCGAGCGATTCACGCCCCTCAGTTCCCCTCGGAGTTCCGCGAGACCCTCGCCTACCGCGACCAGCCCCTGCCGGTTGGTGACGATTTCGGCACCGAGCCTGTCCCCCAGACTCCTGATGTCGCGGCTCAGATCGTCGCGCAGGCCCCCGATCTTGCCATTGAGATCGTCGCGCAGGCCTCCGATCTTGCCATCGAGGTCACCCCGGACCCCGACGATCTCGCGGGTCAGGTCGTCGCCCAGGCCTCCGATCTTGCCATTGAGATCGTCGCCCAGGCCTCCGATCTTGCCATCGAGGTCGCCCCGGACCCCGACGATGTCACGGGTGAGGTCGTCGCGCAGGCCTCCAATGTCACGGGTCAGGTCGGCGCGTAGCTTGGCGATGCTATCTCCGATCTTGTCGTGAGCGATCCGGTTCTCCAGTCGCATCCTTTCGAGGACGCGCCACCCCAACGTCAACACGGTAGTCAACGTGACGATGACCGTGCCCGCCATGCTGACCGGCTGCCACCACTCCATGTCTTCCTCTCCCTCTGGTTCGGCGCTCGTCGAGCAACCAGTCGATCAAGATATGCGCGACTCACACGAGGCGGCAATCGGTCCGCTCCGTGCGCTTCAGCGGGTGCGCGCGACTGCCCGCGCGACCCGATGGCCTCCGCATTGTCCGTTGATCGCCCCGAAGTATCCCGAGAAATATCGGCGGATCGGACGGGCGACTGAATGGCCCGATGGGACTTCTTGCTCGCGGCGCGGGAACACGACATGCCTCTGGTGCGAGAACGGTCGGCGTGTTCTGCGGCGGTCGCCACCCCGCCCGGCGACAGCCACCACGCCAACGCAAGCGGTTCACCGGATCCTCAGAGCCCAGACCGAAATGTGGTCGGGAACCGGACCGCCGTTGGCCGACGTCACTTTGATGGCGGTGGGGCTGAGTGAACCCCTGGGTGTCCAATGCAGATAGAGGGATGAGCCCGCGCGGACGCTTGCGGTTTGGCGGGGTTGGGTGGAACTGGACGGATAGGGCTGTAGTTGGAACTCACGATCGAAGTTACTGAAGATGTCTCTAAGGTTCCAAGAACTCATGCCGAATGTGTTGCTGCCCTGCATGTCTAGCCAAAGAGTGATGTAGAAATCAGCGAGGCTCTTCTCTCTCTGCCAGGAACTGACCTCTTCCAAGGAAGCGAACCCTCGGTAGGGTGATTGAGTGAGGCGTCTCATCAACGCCTGTTCGCCTCCCGGATACTCTCCGGCCCAACGGTCCATGGCGTAGCGGAAAACCATTGAGGGTACTCCATAGACTGCTCGACTTGGTAGCTTGCAGGGTCCGCTGTTCCCTTCTTCAGGCGTCCCGATCCAACTGCACTGTTCGGGGGCATAACGGACTCGGCCACCACTTCCCCCTTCGCGATTCCATCCCCAAAATCTGAACACATCGCCGAGCCAATCCCAGTACCAATCTCGGCCGGCTGAATACTCCGTATATCCCATTTCGCCCCCGGATCGATGTCCGAACAGGCGATAGGCGACTAGCTGTTCCGCTAGTGTCGCGCCTCCTTCGTATTCCCACGACTTCTTAACGGGTGCTCTACCCTGCGCGTGCGGGACGAACTGAACGATGTGCGCTATCTCATGAGCGATTAGAGAGCGATAGCTCTTCAATACCCGCTCCTTGGTCAACACCCGGCCAACGACACCGTCTGGATCGGGTACGAATCCAAAGAAGATCTCGGCCTGATTGCTACCCGCGCACTCACTGCTCTGATAAAGGTCTCCACTCCAAACATAGCCGTTTAGGTTTTCCGCGCGATTTACCTCTTGCGTCATTAGGATCAATACGTGTCCATTGCCGTCTATATCGGAGAGATCTCCAAAATAGTCGTCGAGAACACTGCTAATGTTCGCAGCATAGAAGGCGTCCAGATCCGCGAGTTCCGAATCCGCGAAGGTTCCGCTGGGGTTGTCGAGATCCTCCAGCCAAGTGGTGTGACTTCCTACAAGCCGGACCACGGCGTGCACTTGACGGGATTCCGCCGAGCATGTCCGACCCGATTGAGCGTAAAGCGTTAGAGTATCTCCCACTTCGACCCGGCGGTACCGATCGGCTGCCCTCTCTCGCAACGATGAGGGCCCCAAGTCGCGTAGCAGCGCTTCGTTTCTTGACATCACCTCGTTGTGGACCTTAGCTCGTCGGATGCGTAAGGAATCGTAGCCCATGGAGAGGTCCTCGACCCGGCGATCCGTGGGAGAGGCCACCCGGGCCGCCGCGTTGCCGACCACGAGTGATTGGAGGGGTACTGCCGTCATGAAGTTAGGGTCGGTGCTCGCGGATGCGACAGCTTGGCCCGCAGCTCCGACGATGGTGGCGTCCCCCGGAGTCCCATTCAGGGTCACGGCGGTGAGAGACGAAGGATCCTCCGACGTGGAGACCACGCCAATCAAATACTCTCCGCCCGTTCCGCTACCGGGCAAGTGGACGCAGCCGCTCCCCCCGTACGACCAGACGTACGTGCCTGCCTGGAACGCGGAATAGTTCTCAGCACTCCAAGGCGTCACCCCAACCGTCCGAGCATCACTCCGGTTTCCCACCGATACCCGCAACTCATCTCTGCGGGGCGGCAGACAATCGCTCCAAGGCACCACGATCGAAAGACTTGTCGCGCTGGCCGAGGTGACCGTTGCCGCGAGCCCGCCCACCGACACGTGATTCTGAGCGGCGGTGACCGAAAACCCGGATCCCGTGATCCTCGCGCTCGCCCCCTCGACCAGCACACTTGGTTCGATCCCCGAGATTACGACTGGCACCTGCGTCACGGGTCTGACCGTCGCCTGGAAGCTCAGTCGAGCGCTCAGGCCGCCGGGATCGCTGGCGGTTACCGTTACCGTCGCCGTTCCCGTCGACAGCGCAACGATGCCGAACTCACCTCCCGACGCCGCGGCCAAGACAACCGCCGCGTTGGAGCTACCCGCCGCGTAGCTAAGAGCGTCACCGTTGGGGTCGCGGAAGTGGTCGCCCCCCCTCCAATCGCGCGTTTCTCCTACGGTCAGGTTCAGGTCGGAGATGGTTGACACAACTTCGGGAGCCTGATTGGCTGCTCGTACCGCCACCGAGAAACGCTGTTGAGCGCTGAGCGGGGCCGAGTCTGTCGCCGTGACGGTGACCAACACCGTTCCCGCTGCCACGCCAGACACCGTCACTAAACTCCCGGCCACCGCGACGGCCGCAACGCCTGTGTTGGAACTTGCGGCGCTGTAGGTGAGAGTTTCGCCGTCAGGATCGTTGAAGAACGGAGACAAATCGACCGCGACCGTCTGTCCGGGCTCCACCGACTGCCCCGGGATGGTGTCGATCGCCACTGGTGCCCGGTTCGGAACCGTTACGGCAAACGTCTGGTGTGCCGACATCCCCTCGGGATCAGCGGCCGTCACCGTCACCATCGTTGCCCCCGGCGCGACCGCGGTGATCGTCACTGTGCTTCCGGCGATCACTACCGAAACCACTCCCGCGTTGGCGCTCGCAGCGGTGAAGGTCAGCGCGTCCCCGTCCGGGTCGTTGAAATACGCGCCCATGTCCACGGAGGCCGTTTCCCCGACGAAGACGGTTTGCGCCGGGACGGCGCCCACTGCGACCGGTCCCTGATTGGGCACCGTGACGGTGAACGCCAATTGTGCCGACAGACCGCCGGGGTCTCGTGCCGTCACCGTCACCGTCACTACTCCCCGTGCGGCCGCAGTCACCGTCACCACACCGCCGGACACCGCGACTGATGCGGTCGCGGCATTCGAACTCGCAGCCGTGAAGGTCAAGGCGTCTCCGTCGGGATCGGTGAAGTAGCTGGACACGTCCACCGTGACAGTCTGCCCTACGGCTACCGTCTGAGGCTGGATCGCGCCGCTTGCCAATGGTGCCCGGTTCGGAGTGGGCGCGGGCTCCGTGGTGCCGTCGCCGCACGCCGCGGCCCAGAGGGAGAATAGAGCCACGGCGGCACGGACGAAGCTGCGATTCAAAGGAGACTGATTCGGAAGCGCTGGTCGACCGCGGGAGAGAATCGGAGGAATCAAACGCGCGGGAAGACCGGCAGGAGACATGTGCTTCCCGATGTTCAGGCTCATGGGGTGGCGAAGGCGCATGAGCCTAAGCAGAAGAGAACCAACGAAGCAATGACCGATCCGACCGGTGAGCGCCGATCAATACGGCCATCGCAAGGGCCAGGGATTCTCTCCAGCGCCCGAAGCGGGGAGACGACCGGACTTGACCTATGCCGGCTTCGGGGGCGTGACCTATTTCGACGTGACCAGCGAGAACGGCAGAATCGTGCTTACGCCGGTCCGGTTCAATCGGGCGGATGTCGTGCGGGCAAAGCTGGCCGAAATCGGGATCACCGAGTCGGATGTGGCCGATGCGGTGAAGTGGGCGCGCCGGGGCGAATGACCCCGCCTCGACGGGTCCTGGACACCAACGTACTTCTCTCCGCTCTTCTCTTTCCCGCGGGAAGGCTCACCTGGCTGCGCGGCGCGTGGCGGACGGACAGGAGCTAGAGAGAGGGCCGGTCCTCGCCGAGCCTGCGCCAGATGAGGTAGGAATACGCCACCGGAATCATCGCCAGCGCGAGAAAAACGACTGCGGAGACCCAGAGTCGTGCGGGGTGTGGAAGGAAGGCGGTGGCGACGATCAGCACTCCGGCGGGCGCGCACGTGTAGCCGCCGACTCGATGAGTCCGACGCCAGACGGTTTCGCTCGAAAGGGTCCAGGGCGTCCTGATCCCGGTCCACCAGTTGGAGGAGATGCGCGGCAGCAGCGGGCTGATGCCCAGGAACAGGAGGCCAAGACCGATGAGCATCGCCTGCACCGGGTCGACATTCCATCCGAGGCCGATCCCGAGCATGAGAACATGGGCGGCCGCCAGGAACAGGAGGACGAGGTTGCAAAGAAGCCAGTAGGTGTCCTGGAAATCGGCATAGTGACGGCGGCGCGGGTCGATGCGCGGCAGGCCGGCGAAGAGGAGCCAGACTCCGATCCCCACGAGCACCATGAGAAATGCGCCGAGAGCCTTCGCCATAGTGTTGTCGGGCTCGCCGGCCACATTCCAGTGGATTGGGATTTCGGCAGGGAGCGAGGGCAAAACCAGGACGGAGTAGATCGCCATCCCGGCCACGATCAGGAGTCCCATCCATTTGCGCGTCATCAAGCACCTCCTGCAGCGTCAGTCGGATACCGCCACTTCGACCCGAAGCACCTGGACCGTTTCCGTATCCAGGGAGTCTCTCGAAACGCCGAGCAGCCGATCCCCATCTATGCTGTGAAGCTCAAACCGCTCAGGCAAGGCGAGATCGCCGAGCCAGACCCCGGCCGAGTCGAATACTGTCCAGGTCTCCGTAAAGATGATGGGGCCTGGGAGGCGCGAGTCGAAAAGGCCAAAGGATTCGTCAGGAAAGACTCGTGCCCAGATCCCTCCCCGGTCATCCAACAGAAGCCGGTCGAATAGCGGCTTGTGCGTCGGGACCTCCGGGTAGTCGTCGAGCGCCGGGAACAGAAACCTGACTTCCGGCTCGTTGGGCGGCGCCCAGGCAAGAAACTCCATGCGTCGCTCGGAATAGCGCCGCCGATCCCTCGCGGCGACCGGCTGGGCCTGTCCAGACCACCGAATGATCAACTGGAGTCCACCGGTCGAATCGTACCGAAAGAGCTCGGGGACTCGCCCATTCCCTAGCACGAGCTGGTCGTTTCTCGTCGCGTTCGTGCGAACCGAGGTGCCCCAAGGCATGATCCCCGGACGCGCAGCTCCGTCGAACCTCCGAGTCCACACTTCGAGCAGCTCAGCCGTCGTCACTGTGTCGACGGCTTCAGAGAATGAGTCGACCCACGCAAAGACATCCTCGGTAAGGCCGAGACGATCCAGTCGGGGCATCCGGGTGCGCTGTTGCAGCAAGGCTCGTCGGCAGCTCGTCGAGACTCCTCGCAGCGGCGCCGCCTGTTCGCCCAGTCGAAACTGTGCCCGGCGCGCGAACGTTCCCTCGCTGTCGAAGAGGTGGAGCGTTCGGCGGGAATCGACAACGGCGATGGAGTCTCCGCCGCATCGGTGGACGCCGGCGATATTCCGGAGTTCTCCAGGCCCTTCCCCTTGCCCTCCAAAGCGCGTGACGAGCGTGCCGGCGGTGTCGAATATCATCACTTCGGAGGTGCCCGCGTTTGCAACGACGATTCGACCATCCGAGAGGAATCGGGCACCCTGCACGCGGTAGAGATCAACCTCGTCCCCCCCACCCATGATATCACTTGAGGATGACCCGATTGTCACCTCCGGAATCGGCGCGACCTGCCAGCCCTGATCTGCTTCCCAGGCAGGAGCGGCGTTCTCCACGACGCGGATTGCCGTACTGTCTCGCTCAGTGACCGACCGGGATTCGGGAGATGTCTCATCCCCGGAGGCGCATCCCGCGAACGTGGCCACCGCAAGGGCGAGAGATCCCCGCAGGAGCCCGGAGCGGGGCGACGACCGGGGTTCGCCGGAGTGGGTCTTTCCTTGAGCAGTCATCGAGTCCTGTTTGGAACGGGGAGGTCGCGGCCAACTCCGACTCAGGGCAGAACCAAATCAATGAAGGTCTGCTCATCAGGCGAGTCAACGTAGGGGAATCTCGGCCTGATTAGCGAGGGAGGGGAGCGCGATCCCCGTCGGGGTCACGAGCCCATTGGGCTGGCCGCCGCCCGCCTCGGGGGGCACCACGCGATGCCGTTGGTCCCCGCAGCCAGACCGGGGACTCGCGGTCACCAAGCGGCCCCGCGCTCAATCACACAGCTGTCCCACCCTCCTCCATCGCGTCCTCAACGGCTTCTCTCGCTGCCGCCTCGATAGCCCAGGGATCTCCGAATCCCGGTACAGCGCGCGTCTCGGATCCGTCAATGGCAAAATGGGACTACGCAATGTGAATTTGGGACACCGCATGATTCTTGTCAGCTCGACGAGGCGAGATCGTACCATGGTGCCAGCAGGGGCGTCTAACCCCAACTTCCAGCGGAATCCGGGCCTCCTGACGCTGTAACTCATTGGCAGGCAGGTGTTTTGGCGGGATTGTCGTGGTGTCTGGCGTACCCATGTAGTGTAAGAGATATCAACTTGCCATGACTCATTGTAGTCGTTATTATAATACCCATGTATGTCGAACGCGTGCCCAACCGGAGCTCCCCGCCCGCCGTGCTGCTGCGCGAGTCCTTCCGCGAAGACGGCAAGGTCAAGAAACGCACCCTCGCCAACCTGTCGAAGTGGCCCGACGATCTGGTCGAGGGGTTCCGCATCCTGCTCAAGGGCGGGGTGGCGCTGCCCTCCCTCGGCGACGCCTTCGCCATCCTCCGCTCCCGGCCCCACGGCCACGCCGCCGCCGTGCTGGGAACCGCCCGCCGCCTCGGCCTCGAGAAGCTCCTGGACCGCCGCCCCTCGCGCGACCGGGCCCTGGCCACCGCCATGATCCTCGCCCGCATCCTGGATCCCCGCTCCAAGCTGGCCACCGCCCGCTCCCTGTCCCGCGAGACCCTGACCCACACGCTGGGCGAGGAACTCGGCGTCGAGGACGCCGGCGAGAACGAGCTCTACCGCGCCATGGACTGGCTGCTCAAGCGCCAGGCCCGCATCGAGCGCCACCTGGCGGCCCGGCACCTCGAAGAGGGCGCCCTGGTGCTCTGCGACGTCACCTCGGTCTACTTCGAGGGCTCGAAGTGTCCGCTGGCCAAGCGCGGCTACTCCCGCGACGGCAAGCGCGGCAAGCTCCAGATCGTCTTCGCGCTGCTGTGCAACCGCGAGGGCTGCCCGGTCGCCGCGGAGGTCTTCGAGGGCAACACCGCCGATCCCGGCACGCTGGCCACCCAGCTGGAGAAGCTGCGCAAACGCTTCTCCCTGTCGCGCATCGTCCTGGTCGGCGACCGGGGGCTGCTGACCGACGCCCGCATCCGCGAGGAGGTCCGGCCCGCGGGCCTGGGGTGGATCACCGCGCTGCGGGCTCCGGCGATCCGCAAGCTGGTCAAGGGCGGCACCTTGCAGCTCTCCCTCTTCGACGAACAGGATCTGGCCGAGATCACCGCGCCCGAGTTGTTCCCGGGGGAGCGCCTGGTGGTGTGCCGCAACCCGCTGCTGGCCGCCGAGCGGGCCCGCAAGCGGCTGGACCTGCTCGCCGCCACCGAACGCGAGCTGGACAAGGTCGTGGCCGCCACCCGGCGCGAGCAGCGGCCCCTGCGGGGCAAGGACAAGATCGCCGTGCGCGCCGACCGGGCGCTGCGCCGCTTCAAGGTCGGCAAGCACTTCGACACCGAGAGCACCGACGACGGCTTCTCGTATGTGCGCAACGAGGACCGTATCGCCGTAGAGGCCGCCCTCGACGGCATCTACGTCATCCGCACCAACGTGCCCGCCGAGGAGCTCCCGGCCGAAGAGGCGGTCCGGTCCTACAAGAGCCTGAGCCGCGTCGAGCGGGCGTTCCGCAGCTACAAGACCGTGGATCTCAAGGTGCGTCCGGTCCACCACCGCCTCGAAGGCCGGGTCCGGGCCCACGTCTTCCTCTGCATGCTCGCCTACTACGTCGAGTGGCACATGCGCCGCGCGCTCGCGCCGCTGCTCTTCGACGACGACGATCCCGCCGCGGCCGAGGCCGCCAGATCCTCGCCCGTCGCCCCCGCCCGTCCCTCTCCCTCGGCCCACGCCAAGGCGGGCAGGAAACGCACCCCCGGCGGCCTGCCCGTCCACAGCTTCCAGACCTTGCTGGCCGACCTCGCCACGCTCACCCGCAACCGCGTTCAGCCCGCCGCACAGGGGGCCGTGGCCGCCGATGTCCTCACCCGCCCCACCCCGCTCCAGGCCGAAGCCTTCCGCCTCCTCGGCGTCCGCCCCTGACCCGTACCCAGTAGCGTACACCCCCGGACCACGGCTATGTCGCCGCACTGCACTAAGTTGCCCGCTTCTGGGAGTTCGAAGTTGGGTCTAACGTAGGAGCCACGGGGGCAGGGAGACTTGTCGGGACGGGTTGCTGGCCTGAGAGTCAGGGTCGATATGACCGAGCCCACGTTTCGGCGGAAACTCCTTCCGTAGAGGACCTGGTCACGGCCAGGAGGGGCAGCCTGCTCCGAGGCGCAGGCCGGCGCGCACTACCCCGGGCCCGTGACCCGGGCCTTCGCCACCCGCTTCGGTGCCGCGCGCTCTATCCGCCCTTGGCATCCCCGTAATCAATCTCCGTCACCAGGAACTCCTCAAAGAAGTCCAGCATATCATGGAGTTTCTCAATCGTATTATCCCGCCCATATACATAATATCCCTCGCCGGGATACGCCTTGTAGCGCACGATCTTATAGTGCTGATCCAGCTTGCGCGCGAAATCGAGGGCCGCCGGGGCTCCGCCCTCTTCCAGACGCCAGTCCGCCGCCACGCCCTCCCCCTGGATGACGAAGGTGGGCGTCGTCACCTGATGGGCCTTGAATATGGCGGAACTATTCAGATAGACGTCACGGTTTTCCGGATATGGGCCCAGCTCATATTCGACCAGCTTGATGTGTTGGAGTTCGTGCACCTCGGTGTGAAAGTCGGTCATGTCTCCGTAGCCCGAGAGCGAGATCGCGGCCTGGAAGACGTCCGGGGCGAAGGCCACCGCGGCCATGGTCATGATGCCGCCGTAGCTCGTGCCGCTGACCGCGATCTTGTCCGGGTCTACGTAGGGCAGGGACTTGAGGTAGTCGACGCCCGCCAGCACGTCCTCCAGATCACAGTGGCCCCAGCACTCGTTGTTCAGGTCCTCGAACTCGAGGCCGTAGCCGGAACTGCCGCGGATGTTGGGCATGAGGACGACGTACCCGCGCTGGGCAAAGAAGTGGACCTGCTGGTGGCGGCCGAACTGCTCGTCGAACTGGGAGGTGGGGCCGCCGTGGATCCACATCACGCCCGGGAAGCGCTCGCCAGGGGCCGCGTCCGGAGGCCGGTGCAGATAGGCCTCGATCGTGAGGTCATCAGTGCTCGGGTAGCTGACCTTCTCGGGCATGTGAAGCTTGTCCGCCGCGCCCGCGGGAATGTCGCTGTGAAGCAACTGCTTCTCGCCTGACGCGACATCGATGACGAAGAGCTCCGCGGGCCGCACCGGGGTCTCGAAGGTGTAGCTGATGCGGGTTCCATCGGGGGACCACTCGGGCCGGAGCGCCGCGCCTGCCTCCGGGTCCACCAGCACCTTGGGTTCACCGCCGTCGGCGGACACCAGTCGGAGCGAATGGACGCCGTGACGGTTCTCGGTATAGCTGATCCAGCGTCCATCGGGGGACCAGCGGGCATCGCTCTGGTCGTAGTCGGAGGGGGCGACCGGGTGCGGCTCGCCACCGGAGCGGGGCGCGACCCAGAAGTTCAGCCAGCCGCTCCTTTGGGAGCGGAAGAGGACCGTCTCGCCGTCGGGGGAGAGCTGCGCGGCGCCGAAGGACCGTCCCGCGCGGTAGTCGAAGAAGCCCGTGTCCATTGCGACCCTTCGCGGGTTGGCGCCGTCGGGGTCGATCTCGATCACGTCGTGGTCGACCCAGCGGTCGTCCATGCGCACGTAGAGCATACGCGCGCCGTCGGGGGTCCAGCTGGGATAGCCCTCGTAGAGGGGATCGCTGGTCAGGCGGTGCACTTTTCCTTCCGGCACCGACACCGTCCAGATGTCCATGTTGCCGAAGCGGTCGCCGGAGAAGGCGATCCGGGCCCCGTCGGGCGACCAGGCGAGGCCGTTGGCGCGCGCGGCGAGGCCGGTGAGCTTCCGGTCGGTGCCGTCCTCGGCCGACCAGAGCCAGATCTCCGGCGCCCCGCTCTTGTCGGAGGTGTAGGCGATCCACCGCCCGTCGGGCGACCACACCGGCTGCGGCGCCCCGAGCGAGCCCACCCCGCTCAACTGCAGGTTGTCGGTCAGCGTTTGGAAGGTCCCATGCTCCACGCCGACCGCCCCGAGCCCGCCGCCGGACACGAAGGTGATCATCGATCCGTCGGGTGACCACTGGGGCGAACGGCTGCCACCCACCGCGGTCCGCAGGTCGACCAGCGCCTCGGCGGTGATGGGACCCGCCACGCTCCCAAGGCCCACCGCGCTATCCTCGGCCGCCGGCGCCTCCGGGGCGCAGGCCCATCCGGACCACAAGGTGAAGATCACTGCGACTATGACCGACGCCCGTCTCATGTCTGCATCCTCATGTCCGAATGGTCCCACTGGAGGGCCATCTGGCCCCCGCGATCGGGGCGACGTTTCCTCCGCACCGGCGTTGGCGCTCCCATGCACGGCGTTCCTATGCGCTACCGTTGTGGCTCGCCCCCACGGACGAAAGCACCGGTCCCCGCAACAGTGCATCGACCTCCGTGATGCGCGGTTCGCCCCCTCCCGACACTTCCACGACCGAGTGGGGCGGCACGACCAGCCAGTCGGCAGCGTCATCCAAACGCTCCGAAGCGACCAGCGTGCCTCCCGGAGCGAGCGATCCCCGGTAGGCGACGTACAGCGAGTTGGTTTCCTGGATGTTGGAGGTCCGGATCACGGCCAGATCCTGCCCGTCGGACAACACCATGTTCAGCTTGCTCCGGACGCCGAGCGAGCACGCGCGCTCTCCTACGCGGGCCAGCGCCATCCCCAGCGACGCTCCCTGCCACACCTCCGCGATCGCCAGCAGGAAAAGGGTCTCCGTGTCCGAGGTGCCCCGGATCTGTGTGTAGAGTTCGTCGGGCAGCGTCGAGCGCAACGGCCGCATCGCGTGGGTGTGGAACTTGCGCACGTACCCGTTCAGACCGAACGACCAGCGCTTGAACACGAAGGGCGCCACTTCGCCCTTGTCCAGGGGGATGCCCGGGCTGGCGCTCCGCACCAGGGCCAGCGAGCAGGTCGAGCGCACGCACGACAACACGTCCTTCAGATCCGGGTCGTGCCAGATGGGACGAGCTTCCCGGATCCGCACCGGACGCCCCTTGTGATACCAGCCGACACCGTATCCGTCGGCGTTGTGGACCCCGTGGCCCATCTCCTTGGCGTCGTAGCTCTGCCGTACGAGCGTGTGGGTTCCGCCGAACACGATCGGGCGGACGGGCATTTCATCGCCGGAGTAACATACGAATCGACACACGTTCTTTCTCTCTTTCAGGGACGCGGCGTCCTGGGGATGATGCGCGAAAAAAACTAGGAGGGTTCCGAAGTGTTCCCCGCGCGCCCCGGATCGAGAATCCTGGCCAGCAGGCTCAAATCCACATTGCCGCCCGACACGATCACCCCCGCGGGACCTCCTCCGACATCGGGAACCCGCCCGCACAGGAGCGCGGCCACCCCGGCGGCCCCGGCGGGCTCCACGACCATCTTGGCGGTTTCAGCCAATGCGCGCACCGCGGCGGTGATTTCGGCGTCGCTCACCTGCACCACATCATCCACCAGCGCGCGTACATGATTGTAAGTGATTTCGCCCGCCATGGGTGGAGCTAGCCCGTCCGCGATGGAGCCGACGCGCTCGAGCCGGGCCGGGTGCCCGAGGCGCAGGCTCTCGGACATGGCGGCGGCCCCACGCGGTTCCACCCCGAAGATGCGCACTTCGGGACGCAGGCGCCTCATCGCCGCGGCGACGCCCGCGATCAGCCCTCCGCCCCCCACCGGCACCACCAGCACTTCCAACTCGTCCGCCTGTTCGGCCAGCTCCAGCCCCGTGGTGCCGTGCCCCGCGATGACGTCAGCGTCGTCGAACGGATGGGTGAAGAGCATCCCCCGCTCGCGCGCCAGTGATTCGGCCAGCGCGAAGGCATGGTGCACGTCGTCGGCAATCACCACCTCCGCGCCGTAGCCGGCGCTCGCCCTCGCCTTGGTCTTCGACGCGCCTGCGGGCATGACCACCGCGCACGGCACATCCACGCAACCGGCCGCCCACGCCAGCGCCTGCGCGTGGTTCCCGGCCGACACCGTGACCACGCCTCGCCGGGCCGCCTCCCCGGCGACCAGCACCTTGTTGAGCGCCCCGCGCACCTTGAACGAGCCGGTCTTCTGCAGGCTCTCCATCTTCAGCCGGAGCTGGACGTCCGCCTGCCGGCTCAACCGCCGCGACGACAAGACCGGCGTCCGGTGCAGCCGGGCACCGATGCGGGCCTGCGCCTCGCGGACGGAAGCCAGCGTGACGAGCGATTCGATTCTGGGGCTCCGGGGGGAAAGGATCGGGATGATGACGAATGGCTGAAGCGATGGGCACGATGAACCCAGGCGACAACCGGAGATGATGCGCCGCGCCGTCCGCGCGCGCCAGTGAGCCCCCGGGGGAACAACCTCTCTTCGCGGGGATACTTGCGGCGCACGCCTCGATCCGGCTACTTGCCGCTTACCTGGCCTGGGTTGTTATCCGCCCACCCCTTCCACCTGGCTCCTTCGGAGCGAGGCCTGCACCCGGGAGCCCGTGCCATGCCGGCACCGCCGCGAAGTTCGCTGATCATTGCGCTGGCCCTGCTCTCGATGCTGGGACCGGCGCGCCTCGCGCACGCCCAGACGGGCCGGCCGCCCGCGCACCCCGTCGAAACCGGGCTCATCCAGCCCGCGCTCGTCCAGCCCGCCTTCACGGATGTGTTTTCAGGCAGCCTCCTTCCGTGGTTTCGCGTTGGTGGCGCATGGATGCCGTTCTCGTTGCCCTACACGCTCACGGCTCCGGCCGCGCGTGACTCGGCGGGCACCGAGGCCACCCTCTTCGCTGGCGAACGCTCGCTCGCCGGGGGCAGATTCCGCCATGAAGCGGAGGTTGGGGACGGCTCGAGCTTCAGAGCCTCTGGACACTACCTGAAGGGGAACGACTGGCCCTTCGCCGATTCGGTCGAGGTGCGCCTGCGGGAGGCGAGCGCCCTCCTGCAGCCGCGGGACAACGGGGTGGAGCGATGGGGAGGGGAGGTCGGATACGCCGGACGTCGCAGCGACAATTCGACCTGGATGTTCCAAGCCGGCCTCGACCGCACGCGCGGCAACCAGCTCACCGATGTCGGGGCCGCCTACTCCCGTGGCACGACCAGCTGGCATGGCCTCGCGCTCCACCAGCGGGGCCGCCTCTCCGGCTACGCGGTGGTACAGGGCGGCGGCACCGGAGAGGCCTCGTTCTACCGTACCGCCAGGGCCATCGAGAACCAGTGGCTCCTTGCCTCCGGCCGGCTGCGGTACGCCACCGAGCTGGGCGACCGGCAGCAGTTGGACTACCAGGTGGACGTGAGCAACATGCGCCCGTCCACCAACGGAACCGTGACCGGGGTCTACGAGGACGACGACAATATCCTGGTCGCCGGGGGAACCCTGAATTCGCTCACCCGTCTCACCGACTCGCTCCATCTCGAGGCGGGGCTGCGGGTTGAGAGCCACTCGCGCATCGAAGGGCTGATCCTCTCTCCCAACGCTGCCCTGGTCTACCGTCCGGCCCCCGGTCACCGTTTTCGCGCCACCGCAGAGCGTGTTCAGGCAATGCCTGCCGCGGCCAACTTCGTGATGGACATCACCGCGGGCCGGATGAACGCCGGCGCGTTCACCTACGACTTGTACGCGCGCGGCGTCCCCGCGAGCGGATTCACCTTCAACGACCGCTGTCCCGGGGGCTTCCAGGACCTGTGCATGCGTTCGCCGCTGGCGCCGGGCGAGAAGCTGCCTGCGGATCCGTCGGTGCTCTGGAATACGCTGGTGGAGATCGCGGCGGCCAGCGATCCTCTCGCGCTCCGGCCCCTGCGCCCGTTCTTCAGAAACCCGGAGCCGGGAGAACTGCAGCCGCGCCTGCTCCTATACAACCAGAAGGAATGGGAGGCCGGACGGCCGCCCTTCCTGGGGGAGGAGGCCCTGGGCCGCCCCATCGGCGTCCGCCCGATCGATCCGCTGCAGACGACCACCTTCAACACCGTGGCGCTGTCGTACCGGGGCGAGGCCCGGGACCGCGGTCACGTCTCGGCGGAGATCTGGCGTTCCTCGATCGACAACTTCATCGGCCCGCTCCGGTCCGAGACCCCGACCGTCTTCTTCGACCCCACATCGCTGCGCGCTTTCATCGAACGGCGCGTCGAGCCGATGGTCAGGCTGGGAATCGTGTACCCTGAACTGGTGGACCTTCTGATTCACGACCTCACCAACCTCGCCTCGCAGCTTCCGGTGGGCACGATCATGCCGGACCAGATCACGACCCCGGGCCTCCTGCTCACCTACCGCAACTACGGCACGGTGAACCTGTGGGGAGCCAATCTCTCCGGGGAGGTCTCGCTGAGCCCCGCTCTCTCGCTCGAGGGCGCGTATTCGTACGTCAGCGAGGAATGCTTCGCCTTCCTCTTGACTGAGCCGACGGACTGCTCCGACCTGGATGACATCTCCCTCAATGTGCCGAAGACGAGGAGCAGCTTCTCGGTCCGCTATCAGGGCCCGGATTCGGGATTCTCGGCCGAGGCGCGCATGAGGCGCCTGCGCGGCTTCTACGCTAACGCGGGCGTGTACGCGGGAGATGTGGAAGGATACGCCGTGCTGGATGCGCGAATCCAGCTTCCGATCCCGAGTCTGCCTCGCACCAGCGCCGAAATCACCGCCACCAACCTCCTCGACGACCTCCACCAGGAGTTCATCGGCGCGCCCGAGATCGGCCGGCTGGTCGTGGCCAGCCTCACCTATGCCTTCCGTTGAGTGTGCCCCCGTGGTAACGTTTGCGGGCGGTCCGGAGGGGCTTCGGGTCGCCCCGGCGCAACCCCTTGCGGAGATTCTGGATTGAGCGATTTCACCACGTTGAGATGCACGTTCTGCCGCTCTCTGAACCGGATCGGTCTGGAGGAGGCGCGTACCGGGCCCAGATGCGAGAGCTGCTCGAAGCCGATGCTCATCGATCGGCCCGTCAAGGTGGAGTCCGAGGACTTCGAGGCCACGGTGCTTGGCGCGGGTGTGCCCGTGCTCGCGGACTTCTACGCGGACTGGTGCGGTCCGTGCAAGCTGGTGGTGCCGCTTCTGGACGAGATCGCGGCCGCGGAGCAGGGAAGGTTGCTCGTTGTGAAGGTCGACAGCGACCGGGCCGTGGAGCAGTGCCAGCGCTACGCCATCCGCAGTGTGCCGACGGTGCTGTTGTTCCAGAACGGCAAGGAGACCGGACGCAGCCTCGGCTTCGAGCCGGAGGTCATCCGCGGATTCGTCGCCGGCGCGGTGGCGGCCGAGGCCGGCGCCTAGTGGGGCGGGATCGGATACGACGCCAAGCGCGGATCCCGGAGCCGGGCGCGGCCGCCGGACCGGGCGGGAAAACGAACGAGGCACTGAGGAAGACACCATGGCACTGAGGGTGGCGCTCGCGTACTCCGGCGGGCTCGATACGTCGGTCATCGCCCGGTGGCTGATCGAGAACTACGACGCGGAAGTGATCTGCGTGGCGGTCGACGTGGGCCAGCCGGGTGGACTCGCGGGGTTGCGCGAGAAGGCGTTCGCCACGGGCGCGGTAGACTTCTACGGAGAGGATGTGCGCGAGGAGTTCGTCTCTTCCTACGTCTGGCCGACGCTGCGGGCGGGAGCCGTCTACGGGCGCAAGTACCTGCTGGGGACGTCGATGGCCCGGCCCATCATCGCGCGCCGTCAGGTGGAGGTGGCGCGGGCGGCCGGCGCACACGCCCTGGCGCACGGATGCACCGGCAAGGGCAACGACCAGGTGCGCTTCGAGCTCACCTACCGGGCGCTGGCCCCGCACCTGAAGGTCATCGCCCCCTGGCGCGAGTGGGACATCGCCTCGCGCGAGGATGCCCTTGCCTATGCTCGCTTGCGGGGCATCGATCTCACCGGCGTGGACGAGGCCAAGCTCTATTCCTGCGACGAGAATCTCTGGCACATCTCCTACGAGGGCGGTCCGCTGGAGGACCCCGCCTTCGAACCCGAGAAGGAGATGTTCCTGTGGTCGGTTTCTCCCATGGATGCCCCGGATGAGCCGGAGCGCGTCGAGATCGGCTTCGATGAGGGATATCCGGTTTCGGTGAACGGAGAGCGGCTGGACCCGGTGGAGCTGCTGCTGGCCCTGAACGCCGCGGGAAGCCGGCACGGCGTGGGCCGGGCCGACATTGTCGAGGACCGGCTGGTGGGGATGAAGTCGCGGGGCGTGTACGAGACCCCGGGCGGCACCCTCCTGTATGCGGCGCTGAAGGAACTGGAGGAGCTCACCCTGCACCGGCGCTCGATGGCTCTCAAGGACCTGGTCGCCGATCGGTATGCGGACCTGGTCTACGAAGGCCGCTGGTGGACTCCGGAGCGCGAGGCCATCGATGCGCTGGTGGATGTGCTGATGCGGCGCGTGACCGGCAGCGTGACGATGGAGCTGTACAAGGGGTCGGCGCGCGGCGTGTCCCGCACCAGCCCGAACACCCTCTACGACGGCGATCTGGCTTCGTTCGGGGACGCGGGCTCCGGCACCTACGATCACGCCGATGCCGAGGGCTTCATCAAGCTCTTCAGCCTGTCGCTCGAGTACCCGGAGGCGGGAGGTGAGATCGCGGGCGGGAAAGGGGAGCCGAGGGCTGAGGCGGATGCGGGCGAGGGCGCGCGAGAAGATGCCGACGCCGGGCGCGCCGAGGCGGACCCGGAGACGGTCCCCGCCACCGTCTGACCTCCCGCATCCGACGCGAATCGTGCCAAACCCCACCGAAAGAGGACCCGGCAGCCCCGGCCACGGGCTCTGGGGCGGGCGTTTCTCCGAGCGGATGGCGCCCGAGATGGTGCCCCTCAACCGCTCGCTGGAGGTGGACTTCCGCTTCTGGCGCCAGGACGTGCGCGCAAGCCGCGCGTGGGCTCGAGCGCTGGTCCGGGCCGGGGTTGTCAGCCACGAGGAATGGAAGCACATCGACTGCGGCCTGGTGGCGGTTGCGGCGCGTCTGGAGGATACGGACCCATCCACGGTGGAGGACGAGGACATCCACTCCCTGGTGGAGCGGCTGTTGATCGAGGAGGTGGGCGACCCGGGCGGGAAGCTGCACACGGGCCGTTCCCGCAACGACCAGGCCGCCACCGACGTGCGCCTGTGGGGCATGGAGGCGGTCGCCTCGCTGGACGATCGGGTGGTGGAGCTGGGTCGCGCCCTGGTCGGCCTCGCGGCGGGGTCGCAGGAGCTGGTCATGCCCGGGTACACCCACCTGCAGCGGGCCCAGCCGGTGCGCGCCGCCCACTGGGCGCTCTCCCATGTCTGGCCGCTGGTCCGCGACCGAACCCGCCTGCGCGTTGCCGCCGAGGAAGCCGCGGTGCTGCCGCTGGGCGCGGGGGCGATCGGCGGCTGCCCCTTCCCGGTCGACCGGGCGGCGATGGCGCGCGACCTGGGCTTCCGCGCCGTGACCCCCAACAGCATCGACGCCGTGGGCGACCGCGACTGGATCGTCTCGCTCCTCTTCGCGGGGGCGATGATCGGGGTGCATCTCTCGCGCCTGTGCGAGGACCTGGTGCTCTTCGCCTCCGACGAGTTCGGGTTCCTGAAGCTCTCCGACGGCTACTGCACCGGCTCGAGCCTGATGCCGCAGAAGAAGAACCCGGACGTGGCCGAGCTCACCCGCGGCAAGACCGGCCGCCTGGTGGGGAACCTGGTGTCGATGCTCATCCAGCTGAAGGGGCTGCCGACGGGCTACAACCGCGACCTGCAGGACGACAAGGCGGCGCTCTACGACACCGTCGACACCTTGGAACTCACCCTGCCGGCGGTGGCCGGGGCGATCCGCGGGGCGGCCTTCCAACCCGAGCGCATGCGGGCCGCGCTTGACCCCGCGCTCCTCGCCACCGACCTGGCGGACTACCTGGTGCGCAAGGGCGTGCCTTTCCGGACCAGCCACGAGGTCGTGGGTCGGGTCGTGCGCCGGGCGGAAGCGCTCGGGTGCTCGATCGCGGAGCTGTCCCTGGAGACGCTCGTGGAGGAGCACGAGGCCTTCGGCGCCGAGGTCGCGCAGGTATTCGACCCGGCCCGGTCGGCGGATGCGCGCGCGGTGTCGGGGGGCACGGGGCGCGAGGCAGTGGCCGAGCAGCTGGAGCTGGCGCGGCGAGAGCTGGAGCGTTCACTCCTCTAGCAGCGCCGGCAACGGCCTGCAGCTTCGTCGGCTTGCCGCCCGCGCCTTGGCGTTCTACACCCGAGGTGATCGCCCCGAGGCTTCCCGGCCCCGGGGCGGGCGCCCGCGACTTACAGCGGGTCGAGCGTCCTTCCCGCGGCCTCCGCAAACGGGGCCAGCTGCCCCATCATCCGTTCGAACTCGCCGAAGTCGAGCGACTGGTCCCCGTCCGACCACGCGGACTCGGGATCTGGATGGACCTCCACCAGCAGCCCGTCCGCCCCCGCTGCTATAGCCGCGAAGGCCAGCGCCGCCACCAGGTCGCGCCGCCCGCTCGCGTGGCTGGGGTCGGCGATCACCGGCAGGTGGGTCTCCTTCTTCAGGACCGGGATCGCGGCCAGGTCGAAGGTGTTGCGGGTGGCCGTCTCGAAGGTGCGGATCCCGCGCTCGCACAGGATGACCTGGCTGTTGCCCTGCTGCATGATGTATTCGGCTGACATCAACAGATCCTTGATCGTCGCAGACATGCCCCGTTTCAGAAGGACCGGCCTGTGAACCCTTCCCACCTCAGTCAGCAAGCTGAAGTTCTGCATGTTGCGGGTGCCGATCTGGAGCACGTCGGCGTACCCCGCCACCAACTCCACCTGCCGGGTGTCCATGACCTCGGTCACGACCGGAAGTCCGTGGGTCTCGCGAACGTCCACCAGCAGCTCCAGTCCCGGCTCGCCCATCCCCTGGAAGGAATAGGGCGATGAGCGCGGCTTGAAGGCGCCGCCGCGAATCCCGTGCGCGCCAGCGGCGCGAACCCTCGCGGCGGTCTCGTGCAGCATGTCGCCGCCTTCAACCGAGCAGGGCCCGGCGACCACCACCACGCCGCGTGCCCCCACCTCCACTCCGCCCAGCGGAATCCTCGTCGGATCCGCCGCGAATTCCCGCGAGGCCAGCTTGTAGGGCTTCATAACCGGGTGGGCGGCCACCACCCCCGGGATCGACAACAGCGGAACGTGCTGCAGCTTCTCCTCGTCCCCGATGCATCCCACCACCGTCAGTATCTCGCCGCGCGATACGTGGGTGCGGAGGCCAAGGGACTCCACGCGTTCGCGGATGTGATCCAGCTCGTCTTCTGTGATGCCCTTGCGGGTCACGAGAATCATGTTCGTCTCCGGTGAAGGGCCATCGGTGCCAGAAGCGAGGGCTGACCGCCTGCACGAGAACCCAGCCCCACCCGGCCGTCAAGATCGCCGGCCCATGCCTTGCTCCCCCGATTCCGTTCTTGGCGTTGCCGCGACGTCCGAATAGATTCCGGGCGGTTTCGGCGACCCAATATAGCCAACCCGCCCGTCACGACAGCCCCCTCCACAACGATTCCATGACGACGACCCGACCCTCGCTCCACGACCTCGACATCGACCTCGGCAAGCGCGCCCGGTTGCACAGGATCCTCTATCGGCACGGCCTCAAGAACGGAACCATGCTTGCCCTGCCCATCGACCAGGGACTCGAGCACGGCCCGATCGACTTCTTCCCCAACCCGCCTTCGCAGGACCCCGAATTCCAGTGGCGCCTGGCGCTGGAGGGCGGCTTCAACGCGATCGCGTGCCACTATGGGCTCGCCCGCAAGTACATGCCGAAGTATGCGGGCAAGGTGCCGCTCATCCTCAAGCTGAACGGCAAGACGAACATCCCGTCGGCCGCGAGAGCGCTTTCCCCGCTGACTTCTACTGTCGAAGATGCCGTCCGCATCGGGGCGGACGCGGTCGGCTACACCCTTTATGTGGGTACACCCCGCCAGGACGATGACTTCGCCCAGCTGCGCCAGGTGCGCCAGGACGCCGAGCGTTTCGGCATGCCGCTCGTGGTCTGGTCGTATCCGCGCGGGGAGGCCATCGATGCGAAGGGGGGCGCCAGCTCGCTCTACGCCGTCGACTATGCGGCGCGCACGGCGCTCGAGCTCGGCGCCGACATCGCCAAGCTGGTGATCCCCCCCGAGGTCGGCCCCAACCCGGCGCAGCCGGGCAAGTACGGGGAGATCGTCCACACCTACGCGGAGGGCGCGCGGCGGGTCTTCCGCTCGGCGGGCCGCACCATGGTACTGGTGAGCGGCGGGAGCAAGCTCTCCGACGAGGACATGCTGAAGAAGGTGAGGATCTCGATGGAGTCCGGGGCCACCGGGCTCATCTTCGGGCGCAACATGTGGCAGCGTCCCTTCGAGGAGGCGCTCGACATCGTCGGCCAGGTGAAGGAAGTCCTGAGCCAGTTCCCGTCCTGACGACGCCCAGCTTGCCGCTGCCGGTTCCGCGAAGATGTCCGGCAACGCCGACGCCCTGAAGCGAGCCGCCGCCGCCCGGGCGCTGGAGAGCGTCCGGGACGGGATCGTGCTCGGGCTCGGCACGGGTAGCACGATCCGCTTCTTCCTCGACCTGCTGGGGGAGCGCGTGCGGGCCGGCGAGCTGGCCGGCATCGTGGGGGTGCCCACCTCGCGGCGCACGGCGGAGATCGCGCGGGATCTGGGGATCCACACCTCCCGCCTGCGCTACCACCGCCGCCTCGACCTCACCGTGGACGGCGCCGACGAGGTCGATCCGCGGGGCAACCTGATCAAGGGGCTCGGGGGAGCGCTGCTGCGCGAGAAGATCGTGGCCCAGGCTTCCGACCGGTTCATCGTGATCGTGGACGAGAGCAAGGCGGTGCCGCGGCTGGGCACCCGGAGTCCGCTTCCGGTGGAGGTGACTCGATTCGGCTCCTCCAGGCACGAGACCTTCGTGACCGCGCTGGGGGCGGAGGTGACGCTGCGCCGCCACGCCGACGGCACCCGATACGTTACGTCCAACGGCAACTACATTCTGGACGCGCGCTTTCCGGAGGGCATCGATGACCCGGTGGCGCTCGACGAAGCTCTGCGGGCCCGGGCCGGCATCGTCGAGAACGGGCTCTTTCTGGGGATGACCAGCCAGGCCGTGGTCGCTGCCGCCCACGGCGTGCGCACGATCGAGCCGGGCGGGAGACCTTGATCGGGACACGCGGGAAATGAGAGACACGTGCGGCGCGAGACGGGACACGTTGAGGAGGTAGCCAGATGAAGGTTCGCATCGCCCCGTCCATCCTTGCGTCCGACTTCGGGCGGCTGGCCGAGCAGGTCGTGGAGGCGGAGAACGCAGGCGTCGACTGGATCCATGTGGACGTCATGGACGGCCACTTCGTCCCCAACATCACCATCGGCCCGGCCATCACGGAGGCGGTTCGGCGCGCGACCCGGCTGCCCGTGGACGTGCACCTCATGATCGAGGCCCCGGACCGCTACATCCAGTCGTTCGCCGACGCCGGGGCGGACTACCTCACGGTGCACCAGGAGGCCTGCCCGCACCTGCACCGGACGCTGCAACGCATCCGCGCGGCGGGCGTGCGTACCGGGGTGGCGATCAACCCGGCCACGCCCGTGGAGTCGCTCGCGCCTATCCTCCCGGAGATCGACCTGCTGCTCGTGATGTCCGTGAATCCGGGATTCGGGGGACAGGCCTTCATCCCCTCCGCGGTCGACAAGCTGGCGCGCGCGCGCCAGCTGCTGAACCAGTGCGGAGCCGAGGATACGGCGCTGGAGGTGGATGGCGGAATCGACGCCACCACCGCTCCCGGAGTCGCCGCCGCGGGTGCCGATGTGCTCGTCGCGGGCTCGGCCATCTACGGCCATCCCGAAGGCGTAGCCGCCGGCGTCTCCGCTATCCGGAACGCGGTGGAAACAGCCGCCGGCTGATCCCGTACCAAGGCCATGGCCATCTTCCGGCGCAGGTACCGGCTGCCGCATCCACCCGCGGAGGTCTTCGCGTGGCACATGCGCCCCGGGGCGCTGGAACGTCTCCTGCCCCCGTGGGAAGGCGTCCGCGTGGTGGCGCGCGAGGGCGGCATCGCCGACGGAGGCACGGTCACGGTCCGGGCCGGACCCGGCCCGCTGAAGATTCCATGGACCGTGCGCCACACCGCGTTCGAGGAAGGCGTCCTCTTCCGGGACGAGCAGGTCCGAGGTCCGTTCGACCGCTGGGTGCATACCCATCGCTTCTCATCGGACGGAGAGGGCGGTTGCGTCATCGAGGACGACATCGACTGGCGCCCGCCCCTGAACGTCGACGCCCCTCCCTTCATGCGGCGCATCGAACGCATCCTCGAGCGGAGCTTTGCTTTCCGGCATCAGCGGCTGGCCAACGATCTGGCCTTGCACAAGCGTTATCTTCAGCGCCGGCCACTCACGGTGGCCATCAGCGGAAGCTCCGGTTTCCTGGGACGCAACCTCCGGCACTTCCTCACCACCGGCGGCCACCGGGTGCTGCGCATGGTGCGCTCCAGGGCGAAGGCGGGAGACGGAGCCGTGTACTGGAATCCCGCGCGCGGAGAGGTGGATCACGCCGGCCTCGAGGGCGTCGACGCGATCGTGCACCTCGCGGGCGAGCCGCTCGTGGGTGTGCGTTGGACCGAGGCCAAGAAGCGCGAGATCCTGCGGTCGCGAAAGGACGGCACCGAGTGGATCGCCCACACCGCGGCCCGGCTCTCCCCGCCTCCGCGGGTGCTGGTGTGCGCTTCAGCCGTCGGATACTACGGCAACCGCGGCAACGAGATCCTGACCGAGGAGAGCCGAGCGGGCCGGGGATTCCTGGCCGACGTGTGTCGGGCGTGGGAGAAGGCCGCCGCCCCCGCGCGCCGGGCCGGGATCCGGGTCGTGCACCTGCGCCAGGGCGTCGCCCTTTCGCCTGACGGGGGCGCGCTCCAGCTGATGCTGCCCGCCTTTCGCGCGGGAGCGGGAGGTCGATTGGGCAGCGGACGGCAGTACCTCCCGTGGATCGGCCTGGACGACACCCTCGGGCTCATCCTCCACGCCATCGCCACGGCGGACCTGCGCGGCCCCATCAACGTCACGGCCCCCTTTCCGGTGACCAACGCGACCTTCACCAGCGCGCTGGGCCGGGTACTGGGACGGCCCACTGTCCTGCCGGTCCCTTCGCTGGCCGTCTACGCCCTCCTGGGCGAGATGGGACGAACCGTGCTGCTCGGCGGCCAGCGCGCCGTCCCGGAGAAGGCGAAGAGCACCGGATACGAGTTCCTGCACCCGTCGATCGAGGAGGCGCTGCGGTTCGGGCTCGGGGTGGGCTAGCGGGCGGTAGGGTTCGCCGCGACTTGTTAGGTTTGAAGGTGGGGCGGGTTCCTTCGGGCTGATGTCGGGTTCGATGGAATCTTGAGAGCAGGGCTATCGGGAACGGACAGGGGACGCATGTCGATCGATGCCGACAGATTCTGGGCGGTGGTCCGGCTGGGTGAAGACACCAACCTCGAGCTGAAGGAAGTAAAATTCCGGGGAAAGACTGTCGATGCTCCGAAACGGCGCGACCTGGCGGATGGATTCGCCGCATTCGCCAATTCGAGCGGTGGATGGTTCGTTCTGGGAGTTTCCAATGACCGAACCCCACAGTCTCTGGATCCGACCCAACTGGATGCGTTGGCGCACCTCGTGACGGAGATATCCTCGGACAGCATCGAGCCTGCGCTCGACTTCAGCCTCCATAGGATGCCAGTGCCCGGGAAAAACGGCGGTGTACTGCTTGTCGAAGTCCCGCAGGGCGCGTCGGTTCATCGCTCTCGGGGCCGCTACTTCAGGCGCCGTGGGGCCAGTACGCGGCAAATGGATCCGGCAGAAATCCGGCGGCTCCTGCAGGCCCGTGGCCAATCCGACATTGTGGGCACCGACATGCAGGTGGTCGCGAACACCAGCATCAACAGCCTTCGGCCAGAACTGTGGCGCCGGTATGCGAGTTCCCGTGTTAGTGACGCGCCCGAGATGGCCCTCTCCAAACTCAAGTTCATGAAGGACGATCGCCAGGGGGAGTTACGAGCCACGGTTGGCGGCGTACTCCTCGCGTCTGAAGATCCCCGGGACTGGCTGCCGAATGCCTACCTGCAGGCCGTCTGTTACGACAGTGACAAGATGGACGGCAATCGACAGCTTGACGCCCAGGATATCGGCGGGCCTCTGGATGAGCAGATTCGGAGCGCAATGCGGTTCGTGATCCGCAACCGGCGAGTCGCAGCGCGCAAGCAGCCCGCC
Organism: Longimicrobiales bacterium; assembly: GCA_965225805.1. Lineage (GTDB taxonomy): Bacteria > Gemmatimonadota > Gemmatimonadetes > Longimicrobiales > Gaopeijiaceae > BD2-11. The sequence continues at coordinate 3,001,379 of OZ245327.1, read as the reverse complement.
CGCACGGACTTTCCCCAATACAGCGAGCGCGCCGTCTTCGAGGCGGTGGTGAATGCTGTGGTTCACCGGGACTACGCCGTCACCGGATCCAGGATCCGTCTGTTCATGTTCGACAATCGGCTGGAACTTTATTCGCCCGGCGGGCTTTGCAATTCGATGAAAGTCGAGGACCTGCGCACGAGTCAGTTTACAAGGAACGAGCTCCTGGCGTCACGACTTGGCCAGTGCCCGGTGGGGGATGTACCGGGATCAGGGGGGCGACAGTATTTCATCGAGCGGCGGGGCGAGGGAGTCGGAGTCATAGAGGACGAAACCTTTGCGGTCGCGGGGCGGAAACCGGTATTCGAGCTGGTTGGAGAACGTGAACTCAAGCTGACGCTTCCGGCGGCCAAACCACCTCTGCGCGAAGGGCTTGCCGCACGGGTCGCGGTTCGCCATGCGGAGACGGATGAGCCACTGCGAGATGTACATGTCCTGCTCGTCTATCCCAACAAGACCTGCTTGGAGGCACGCACGGACGCGTTTGGATACGCGGACTTTGAACTCCACGCCGAGCTGCCGATGACAGTGTTGTGTGCTGCTCCGGGGGTCCTCGCCAGTGTCCGACGGGCGTATGAGGGTGATTGGCCGCTGGCAGTACAGATGCGGCCGACTTGGAACGGAGGATCGCTGATCATCGCGAACCGCACGGGACATCTTCCGGGCATCCGGGGCAGGCTGAATCCGATCCTGGACAACTTGGACCGCACCTATCTCTATGTGGACAACGTCGCGATCAACGACGGCATGCGGCAACCCGTTCACTTCAGCCTCGAGGAACCCGTCCGCCTGACGGATTCGATGGGGGCGATTGCCACCCTGTGGTTCCGGGAGATGTTGGGAGCTTCGAGCGTGTTTGACTATCAGTACGGATGAGCGCGGACTTCCGGGGGCCTCCCGGGATATGCGCTGCGAACCTGTTTCGAGTGAGGCGAAGTCGGTGTTCTGGCGGTCCGGACGCTTCGCGGGTTATCGTCCTCCTCCAGATCCCTCGAACTGGAGTGTGCCATGCAGCGGCTGACTGTCCTCGCGTTTCTGACCGTTCTGTTGGTGTCCGTCGCCACGCCCGCGCGGGCGCACGCTCAGGCCGGCGCCGAGAGCGTCGTGCGGCTCGAGGCGTCGCCGCCGTCCGTCGTCGTCATGACGGGCGAGGAGGTCCCGTTCGAAGTGCGCGCGCTCGACGCCCAGGGACAGGTCGTTGCGGACGCTCAGGTGCGTACCGTAGCGCCCCGTACGGCGGCGACGGTGCGGGGCGGCACCGTGCGCGGACGAACGGCAGGCGAGTACGAGATCGTGGTCACGCTGCTCACGCCGCCCGGCTTCGAGGGGACGCCGCCCAGCCTGCGTGTACCGCTTACGGTGCTGGCCCCCGAGGTGGCCTCGGTGGAGGTGATGGCCGAGCCGGGTCGCCTCTACCAGGGCACCACCCTCCGCCACACCGCGACCGCCCACCAGGCGGACGGATCGGTGCGGCCGAGCCCGGTCGTGTCATGGAGCAGCTCCGATCCGTCCGTGGCCACGGTCGACCGCTTCGGTTACGTGACCGCCACCGGGACGGGCGCGGTCACCATTCAGGCCGACGTGGAGGGGGTGTCCGGCTCGGCCGCCTACGACGTGGCCCCATTCCCGGCGGCCTCGCTGGAGATCACCGGGCTGGCGGACGAGGTGCGCACCGGTGACGTCCAGCACCTCACCGCGGTGGCGCGCGCCGCGTCCGGCGAGTTGGTCGCGGACGTCCCCGTCGTGTGGACCCACACGGCGGTGCCCGACGAGGACATCATCGCGCCCAGCGCGCCCGGGCAGATCGCGCGCGGGCGTTTCGTTGCGGACGTCCCCGGCGTCTACACGGTGGTCGTCAACGCGGGCCCGCTGGCGGCGCGTGCGACCTTCCAGGCCGTCGCCCGCGACGTGGTGCGCGAGATGACCATGGTGGGGAAGGGGAGCACCTCCGCGATGCGCGCCACCGACTTCTGGGTGTTCGAGGGGCTGGACGGGCGCGACTACGCCCTCACGGGCTCCAAGATGTCCGACGGGTACGCTTTCGCCTGGGACGTCACCGACCCGGCCAACATCGTCAAGACCGACTCGCTGCAGGTCGACGCGCGCGCCGTGAACGACGTGAAGGTCTCCCCCGACGCCCGCTACGCCACCATCACCCGCGAGGGCGCCTCCAACCGCCGTAACGGGGTGGTCTTCCTCGACCTGGCCGACCCCGCCCACCCGGTGATCGCCTCCGAGCTGGTGGAAGGGCTCACCGGCGGCGTCCACAACGCCTTCCCCGACGACGACTACGCCTACGTGCTCTCGGCGGGCGACAAGTACGTCATCATCGACGTCGCCGACATCTACAACCCGCGCGTGGTGGGCGAGTACAACCATCCCGACAGCCGCCTGCACGACGTGTGGGTGCTCGACGGCATCGCCTACTCGGCCGAGTGGGACAATGGCATGGTGGCGGTGGACGTCGGGAACGGGCGCTGGGGCGGCACGCCCGAGAATCCCGTGCTGATCTCCGAGCTTCCGGTGCCGACCGGCACCACCCACGCCATCTTCCCCTACCAGTCGCAATCCACGGACCGGTTCTACGTCTTCGTCGGGGACGAGGATATGCAGAGGAGGGGGCTGGCCAACGAAGGACCGCGCGTCGGCGGCTCGTACCAGCTTCCGTACGACCCGGAGACGGGGATGGGAGGGATTCCGCTCGCGACCCAGGGCTACATTCAGGTGATCGACTTCACCGATCCCGACAACCCGGAGATGGTCGCCCGCTACGAGGTCACCGAGTACGGCACCCACAACATCTGGGTGGAGGACGACATCCTCTACCAGGCGTACTACGAGGGCGGGCTCCGCATCGTCGACGTCTCGGGCGAGCTGATGGGCAACCTGTACACCCAGGGCCGCGAGATCTCCGTGCACAAGTCCACCGACGTGAACGGATGGGTGCCCAACTCGACCATGGTGTGGAGCGCGATGCCCTTCAAGGGCCATGTCTTCTTCTCGGACACCAACTCCGGTCTGTGGTCGGTGAAAGTGGAGCCGCCCGAGCGGCCGGTGTCGTAGGGCGAAACTGGACGAAAGAAGAGCCTCGCCGGAGGGTCGCCGTTCGGGCGCGAAGATGACACACAGGGAATCAGTGCCCGACCCGACTCGGGCGTCGTCATGCACGGATCCTGACGACATTCTGGATGTGGTCGTCGTCGGAGGTGGCCCCGCAGGCTCGGCCGCGGCTCGTCTGCTAGCGCTGTGGGGGCACTCGGTGGCCCTCCTCACCCGTCCGCCGACGGGCCATCCACCGCTCGCGGAGTCCGTTCCCCCCAGCACGCGCAAGCTGTTCAACCTGCTGGGAATCGCGCAGAGAATCGACGACGCGGGCTTCTTCCCCGCCCGGGGCAATCTCGTCCACTGGGGCGACGACCCCCTCCGGCGCGCCGACTTTGCTCCCGGGGCCACCGGCTATCACGTGGTGCGGGATGCCTTCGACTCCCTGCTTCTGGATCTGGCCGAGAAGGCGGGTGCGCTCGTACTGCGCGACGCCACGGTGCGGCGGGTGGGCCGGCCAGGAGTTTGTGGCGATGCCGAAGGAGAGCGGCGGCAGCGCATTGAGTACGAGGACGGACGCGGCGGCATGGCCACGCTCGAAACCCGTTGGGTGTTGGACTGCTCCGGCCGCTCGGGAGTGGTCGCCAGCCCGGACCTGCGCGTCCACGAGCAGACCAATGCAACCGTTGCACTAGCAGGGGTGTGGCGCACCAGTCCGGACGCGCCCCCCGCCGATCCCTACACCCTGGTGGAGAGCTATCGGGACGGCTGGGCATGGTCGATGCCGGTTTCCCCGACGCACCGCTACATGACCATGATGGTCGATCCGCGCCGGACGCGGCTGCTGAAGGGACACGGCCGCCGCCGCCTCTACCTGGCCGAACTCGCAAAGACCCAAGAGGCGCGCCGGCTGGTAGCCGATGCGCAGTTGGCTAGCGACATCAGCGGACACACCGCCTCCCAGTACACGGCCTCACGCTTCGCCGGAGACGGGTTCCTGCTGGTCGGGGACGCCGCCAGCTTCATCGATCCGCTTGCGTCCGTCGGGGTCAAGAAGGCGCTCGCCTCCGCCTGGTTGGCCGCGGTGGCGGTACATACCTGCATCTCAACGCCCGACATGCACGACGTGGCACTCGAGTTCTTCGAGAGCCGCGAGCGGGAAACGTGGCGCGCCCACCGGCGCCACACCGCGCAATACTACCGCGAGGCGGCTGGGGCCCACGGCCACGGCTTCTGGAGCGCGCGTTCCACGGCCGCAGAAGCCATCGAAGTGCCCGACGCGTCCGCCCCAGACATCTTTGCGCCCAGTGCCTCGACGCCGGCACCCGACGCCGCCAATCCAGGCATCGCAGCGCCCGACCTCACTAGCCGAGCCAGGTCCGCGCCCGACGCGTCCGCCCTCGACCCAGCCGCTGAGGTACATGTCCCGGTCCCGAATGAGCCCGACATCGCCGCCCTGCGCCGCGATCCCGATGTCCTGCGCGCTTTTGCCGATCTGCGCGCCGCTCCCGCCATCCGCCTACGCCCCGCACCCGGCCTCCGCCGCCTGCAACTCCCAGCGGTGTGCGGCCGCCGCATCGTTCTCGACGAACACCTCGCCTCGCCCTCTCTCCCCGACGGAGTACGCTTCCTGCGCGACGTGGACCTCCCGCCCCTGCTTGAGATGGCCGGCGAGCACGATCAGGTCCCCGACCTCTACCAGTCCTACCTGGACCAGGTCGCGACCGTCTCCCTCCCGGATTTCCTCGGCGCGCTCTCCGTCCTCCTGGGCAAGGGAATGCTCGTCAACCTGCATGAACCTGCCGGCTGAGAATCATCTTGCCCAGCAGCCGGAGCCGGGCACGGTGTTGCGGGACTGCGACGAGTGCCGCGGAAGGCAGCCGGTGATCAACGTCAGCTGGGAAGACGCGCAGACTTACGTCACATGGCTATCGGAAGAGACCGGAGAGGACTACCGACTGCTCAGCGAGGCGGAGTGGGAATTCGTGGCGCGCGCGGGGACGGAGACGCCGTGGTACTGGGGAGAAGACTTGTCGGGACAATGCCGCTACGCCAACGGACTTGACCGGGAGCTTACCCGAAAGCTCAGAGCGGAGGACGTCAGGATCAGGGTCCAACCAGCGTCCTGTTCCGACGGATACCGGGGTGCGGTGAGCCCGCAGGGTTGCCAGCACCGGATTGCGCGAGCACGAGGACGGCAATCTCGTCCGGGCCCCCTGTGACTCGCGCGCCGCGGAGCATCAGGAAAAGGATCGGAATCGGCCACGTCCAGCGGAACGGGGTCACCAACCCGACTGCGAAGACCAGAGAAAGGGGGCCGGGGCCGAATCGGCGGACCGCGAGCACGCAGGCCATGATGATCAGGTAGGAGACCATCGGCCCGGCAGCCGCGCCGACCGCCTCTTGCCACGGTTCGGCAATCGCCGCCGCGGCCTCCAGGTCTCCCGCCTCCATGAGCGCGTAGAACTGCTCGTCGGCCCAGCCGGCAGACGGCGTATGCCCCGAAGTGCCCGAGTTCGTGAAGCAACACCGCGATGGGGAAGGCGATCGCTCCGCCCGCCACCCCGGCCAACCACTTGCCGGATCGCAACCGCTCGCTGGCTCCCTTCTGAGGGTTCGCGGTTTCTTCGACGGGTCGTCTCCCTGTCGTCGGGCCGTGCATGGTCAGTCCTCCCTCCCCCCCACGAGGTCGTAGAGCGAATAGCGCGGGCAGCAGGCGGGTCAGGCCGGTTCACCCGTGTAGAACGCGGTCGTGCGCTTTGCCGCCGCACGCGCGCCATCGGGATCGGCCCCGGCCGCGACCGCCGCTTGTCCCCACGCCTCGCTGCTTCCCGTGATGAACGCCTTGCCGTCCGGTGAGGTGGCAAACGCGATTTCGTCCATCTTCGGCTCGGCCGGTTGCGCGACATGGAGCGCGAGTCCCAGGAGACCCGCCTCCCAGCCGATGCCTACCGCGCCTGGCCCGTACTCGCCCCAGTGCTCCGAAAGGAGCGCGGTGTGCGTGAGAGAGAGCCGCGCGCGCCCGGCTCCATCGTCCGAGAACCGGACCTCCACCCAGCTCACGTCCCCGCCGAATTCCCAGGTGAGTGCGAGATGTGATGGTCGCTCGCACGCCGTGATCACGCCCCCCGCGTTGCCTTCCAGCTGATAGCGACCACCCACTTCGAGCTCACCGCTCACGGGCAGAAACCAGCGCGGAATGCGCTCGCCGTTCGTCACGGCGTCCCACAAGTCCTCAAGCGTCGTCGCGTAGCTGCGGGAAAGAGTGACAGCGCGAGCGGGTTGTCCGTCACGCTCCAGCGACGACACCGTGCGCTCTGTGGCGCCGAGGTGGCTATCGACATCCAAGGTCATGGGTTCTTCCCTTTTGGCAAGTTGCTCTCTGGCTCGGATCCCTGGTGGAATGGAGCTTCAGGCTCTCCTCGACGATCGAGTCCATGGAACACCTTTCCTGCGCCGCGGCTTCCACGAGCGCGCGGTACATCTGGTCTGTCAGGTGAATCGTGACGCGGGACATGGTTGAACACTCCGGCTCGGAATCGGCCTTTCATGGCCGTGAGACAATACACATCCCGTCGGCATCGAGTCGACCCCCCGGGTCATCAGAATCGGCCCCATTCCCGTTTGTCTCCCGCCCCCGCACGCGCTATATCATTCCCCATGCCGCATACGCCGGTAAACAAAGGTTTCTCCACTCACGGGTCCCCCGTATGGTTCACCGCCCTCGATTGACCCGCACGCTCCTCTTGGCGGGGCTGCTCGCCGCAGGCGCGTCCGTCGTTGCGTCGGGCGCGAGCGCCCAGAGCGACGAGGAAGGGTTTCCCATCCAGCACGAGACGCTCCGCACCCGTTGCGCGGCGTGCCACATCGCGGATTCCGAGGGGCGCATGTCGCGCATCTCCTTCGAGCGCAAGACGCCGGAGGGCTGGCAGGCCTCGCTCCAGCGCATGATGTCGCTCAACAACGTGTCGCTGGATGCGGACGAAGCGCGCGAGATCGTCAAGTACCTCTCCGACAACCAGGGGCTGGCTCCCGAAGAGCTGCGGCCCGGCCTGTTCGAGGTGGAGAAGCGTCTCATCGACCACCGCTACGAGGCGGACACCGACGTCGAGTTCACCTGCATCCAGTGCCATTCGATGGGACGGGTGATCACCCAGCGACGGACGCGCGAGGAGTGGGAGCTCCTGATGTCGACGCACCGCGGCTACTATCCGCTCGCAGACTTCCAGGCGCTCCTGCGCATGGGGCCCGCGCCCACCGAGCCCGGGCCCAACGGGGAGCCGCCCGACACGCGCCACCCCATGGAGCGCGCCGTCGACCACCTCTCCGGCGTCTTCCCCCTCCACACCCCCGAGTGGGCGGCCTGGTCGGCGACCATGCGCTCGCCCCGCCTGGAGGGCGCGTGGGTCCTCTCCGGCTACCAGCCCGGCCGCGGCGCGGTGTACGGCACGGTGACCATGGCCGCCGGCGGGAACGACGACGAGTTCACCACCACGGCCATGTACACCTTCTCGGCCACCGGCGAGACCGTCACCCGCACCGGCCGCGGGCTGGTCTACACCGGCTACCAGTGGCGGGGGCGCTCCTCCGCGGCGGGCGGGGGAGATGACACCCTGCGCGAGGTGATGTTCGTCGAGCGGGGCGTGGGTGAGATCACCGGGCGCTGGTTTCAGGGCGCCTACGACGAGATCGGCATGGACGTGAGCCTGACCCGCGTGACCGGCTCCGCCGTGGTCGCGGGGGTGCATCCCCGCGCCGTTCACCTCGGCGGCGGCGAACGCGAGGTGCGCGTGTACGGCGCGGGCTTCGCCGACGGCATCGGGCCCGCGGATGTGGATCTGGGTCCCGGGCTGACCGTCAACGGAGTGGTGAGTGCCACCCAGGAGGAGATCGCGCTGCGGGTGACGGTGGCCCCCGACGCGCTCCCCGGCGGCCGCGACGTCTTCGTGGGCGACGCCAGCCTGGCCCAGGCCGTGGTGGTGCACGACGGCATCGACCGCATCCAGGTGCTGCCGCGCACCGGCATGGCGCGGCTGGGCGGCGTCGTCTTCCCCAAGGGGCACCAGCAGTTCGAGGCGGTCGCCTTCGACGACGGTCCCGACGGGCGCCCCAGCTCCGACGACGACCTGGAGCTCGGCCCGGTCGAGGTCGAGTGGAGCCTGGAGGAGTACTCGGCCACCCTCGACGACAACGACATCGACTTCGTCGGCGGCATCGACCAGACGGGGCTGTTCACGCCCGCCGCGGACGGCCCGAACCCCGAGCGCGACCGCAACCGCAACAACGTCGGCGACGTGTGGGTGGTCGCCGCCCTCAACCAGGGCGACAACGGCGACCGTCCCCTGCGGGCCCGCGCCCACCTGGTCGTCACCGTCCCGCTCTACATCCGTTTCGATCCGGGATCGAATGTGAGCACGGGGACGAGCCCGGATCCGGCGGCAAGCCCGGACGGAAGAGGAAACCGAACCCCGGGAGCGAACCCCGGAATGGGAGGAAGCCCGAAATGAGCATAGCCGGAATCGCCTCACCGCCAGCCTCGTCCGCGAGCCCCGCGACCGTGCCGCCCATCCCCTCGGGGCCGCCCGCGGCCGCCCCGGAGATCCTCACCCTGGGAGAGTTCCACTCCTTCCAGGCGGAGGAGAGCACCTTCCTCTACCTGGTCCCGAGCGCGGCCATCTTCCGCCTTGACGCGCCATCGCTGGCGGTGCTCGAGACGCTCGAGAGGGCCAACCGCACGCCAGCCGAACTGGTGCGGCTGCTGGAGGCCCGCTTTCCCGCGGAGGAGGTTGCCAACCGCGTCGAGGAACTGCTGGAGGTGCGCGCCGTCGGCCTTCTCGGGAAGCCCGCCCCGGCGGTTCCCGACATGTTGCCGCCCAAGGGCTTTCCGCTCACCACGATGGTCCTGAACGTCACCAGCAAGTGCAATCTGGCCTGCACCTACTGCTACGAGTATGGCGACGACCGCATCGTCGAGGCCGAGAGCAAGCCCCGTTACATGGATCTGGAGACCGCCCGCGAGAGCGTCGACTTCATGTTCGAGCAGGGCGGCACCAACCGGCTCGTGCACCTCACCTTCTTCGGCGGCGAGACCCTCCTCAACTTCAAGCTGCTGAAGAGCACGGTCGCCTACGCGCGCCAGCGCGCCCTCGAAGTCGGCAAGGAGGTCGACTTCAGCCTGACCACCAACGCCACCCTGCTCAAGCCCGAGATCGTCGACTGGATTGCGGAGAACCGGGTGGGGGTCACGGTTTCCATTGACGGGCCCCGCGAGGTCCAGGACGGCCTGCGCGTCTTCTCCAACGGCATGGGCAGCTACGACATCATCCTGCCCAAGATCAAGGATCTGCTCGCGCGCCATCGCACCCGCCCCATCGGCGCGCGCGTGACCCTCACCAGCAAGAACCTGGATGTGAAGCAGATCTTCACGCACCTGACCGAGGAGATCGGCTTCTGGGAGGTGGGCTTCGCGCCGGTGACCAGCTCGTCGTGCCGCGACTTCTCCATTTCCGACGCCGGCTACGACCACATGCTGGGCCAGTTCGAGGAGCTCGCCCACGACTTCCTCGAGAGCGCCTGCGCCGACCGCCATCACGGCTTCTCCAACGTGAAGGACACCCTGGAGGAGATCCACAAGGGCGTGAGCAAGGCGTATCCGTGCGGGGCCGGGCTCGGGCTCATGGGCGTGGCCACCGACGGCGACGTGGCGCTCTGCCATCGCTTCGCCGGATCGGACGAGCACAAGATCGGCTCCGTCTCGGAGGGCGTCGACGTCGACGTGCAGTACGATTTCCTGAAGAAGCACCACATCAACAGCAAGACCGACTGCCATACCTGCTGGGCCCGTCCCATCTGCGCCGGCGGATGCTATCACGAGGCCCATACCCGGTACGGCACCACGGGAACCCCGAACCTCCACTTCTGCGAGTGGGTTCGAAGCTGGACCGATACCTGTCTGCGGGTCTACGGAGCCCTGTCGGAGCGCAACCCCGGATTCCTGGCGCGTTTCGACGCCTGAGCCGGGTTCTTCGCGACTGCGTTAACGAGGAGAGAGAACCTTGGGACTGAAACCGATCAACCGCAAAGCGGACCGGATGGTGGCCTACTTGGCGAACCAGGGAGCCGTGCCGGAGGCCGAGCAGATGGCGGGCCCGGTGGCGGTGCACGCGGGCCCGGACGAGAGCGGCGCTGACGAGAACGCCGAGGATGTCGTCGCGCTCGGAGGCCGTCTCCCGGAGCTGCCGGAGATCCCGCACATCCCGCTGGGGTGCTCGCTGGTCTTCGCGCCCGGCTGGGAGGTCGACGAGGCGGGCGGCACGGCCGGGCTCTGCCAGCCAGTGGAGCGCGATCTGTTCGACTGCCACCTGGCGTGCTTCTGGCCCGCCCACGTCCCGGACCAGCTGAACCACAGCCCCGACTGGACCGGCAAGTGCGCGGCGGCCCAGAGCGACTGGCGCAAGCTGGAGATGATCTTCCCATAGGCCGAATGCGCGTCTTTCCCGGGCCCGGCGAATTTCTGCAGACTCTGCGCGTCCCGAAGGCCGCGCGTACTCCAACACGCGTACCCAGACAACCAACGGAAGCTGACAAAATGGCAGCTTTACCTGACAAAATGGCAGGTTTGACGGGCCAGACGAGGCGCTGGCTCGCGGGCGGGACCTGGCGCGGAGCCGGGATCCGGCGCTCCCCCATCGGCGACGTGAGGCTCGCGACTGGGCCCGGAATGCGGCGCTGGCTCGCAATCCCCGCCCTGGCTGCGCTTCTGCCCGCGGCCGCTCTGGTTTCCGGGGTGCCCGCGGCCGCGGTTGCCCAGGAGGTCCGCTCGGGCGGAAACGGCACCATCTACATGGGGGCGTACAACCACTCCGTGTACGTTATCGACGAGGCGACGCTGGAAGTCACGGAGCGCATACCGGTCACGACGGGCATCCCCAACCGGTTCGAGCTCTCTCCGGACAATGAAACCCTGTACCTCCGCGATGCGGCCCTGGAGCACATCGAGGTGGTCGACCTCACGGAGGGCCGCTCCGTCGACTCCTTCACCCTGAGCGAAGCCAACACCCGGGTGCGCATCCGCTCGATGGCGGTGGATCCGGGCGAGGAGTACATCCTGCTCGCCGTGCGCAGCTACACCAAGCTCCTCGACCGCTTCGAGATCAGCGACTTCACGCTGGTGCGCGTGGACCTCGACACGCACGAGGTCACCGACACCATCCCCTTGCCATACGCTGAGCAGCGCCAGGGCGTCAACCTCATGTTTTCCCCGGACGGCGACCTCCTCTACTTCTTCGGCCGGGACATCATCGCCGTGGAGACGGAGGGGTTTACCGAGGTGGATCGCTGGGAGCTGTCGCGCCCGCTGGAGGAGGGACTCGGGCGCATCAACCTGAGCTTCCAGCCCAGTCCCTACGATGAGGGGGGCATCTTCACCAACCTCTTCCGGATGACGGACCCCTTCCAGGGCCGGCAGATGATGGGCATCGCGCGGGTGAATCTGGCGGAGCAGGAGGTCGACTTCTACACCCTCGGGCCCAGCGAGCGGGTGAGCTTTGCGCTGGCGCCAGGCGGCCGTAAGGCGTACGGGCTGCGCTCCGAGATCGGTCTCTATGAGTTCTGGACCTTCGATCTGGAGGGTCGACGGGTGGAGAGCCGGGTGGAGTTCCCCGGGCGTCCCCGCATGGCGCTGCAGCCGAGCTCCAACGGCGAGCTGCTCTACATCTACAACGCGGGCAACACCATCGACGTCTACGACGCCGAGACGCACGAGTTGCTCCGCACCGTGTGGCTGGACGCCGACATGACGCGCTTCATCCTGGTGCCGGAGACGGCGGCCGCCAACGGCAACGGCGGTTCGTAGCAGGCCTTTCTGGCGTTTCCCAAGCCTCTGTCCGCCCCTCTCAAGCCTCTGTCCGCACGCATCACGCCACGATCCGCACGCTTCGTCGATCGCGAGGTTCGCTGGGCCCTCGGCTTCGTCCGTCCCTACGCGAAGTGGCTGGTCCTGGTGCTCGCCCTCAGCCTGACGGGCACCGCCCTCTCGCTCTACATCCCCTACCTCAGCAAGGATCTGGTCGACACCGCCCTCCTCGGGCGCGATTCGGCCGCGCTCACGCGCATCGTGGCGATGTTCGCGGGCATTACGGCGCTTTCCTTCGGGATCAATGTCGTGGCGGGCCTTCGCTATACGCGCACGTCGGCGGAGATCCTCTTCGACATGCGCCTCGCCCTCTACCGGCATCTGCAGCGGCTCTCACCCCGCTTCTACGCGCGCACCCGGGTGGGCGACATCATGTCGCGCATCAACAACGACATCGGCGAGATCCAGCGCGTGGTCTCCGAGAGCCTGCTCTCGTGGCTCGGCAACAGCGCGTATCTGCTGGGGACGGTGGGCATCCTGATCTGGCTGGATGCGCGGCTCTTTCTGGTGAGCCTGGCTGTGCTGCCGCCGTGCCTTTGGGCCCTGGTGCGCTACCGGAAGCGGCTCGAGAACATCACAGCGGAGCTGCGTGAGCGGAGCGCCGAGATCGGCAGCTTCCTGATCGAGACCATCCTGGGCGTCAAGCTCACCGTGGCATCCAACGCGCAGCGCAGGGAGCAGAGGCGGTTCAGGAGGAAGAACGACGCCTTCATCCGGGCGCTGATGTCGATGCGGATGCTGACGTATCTCGCGGGGGGGCTGCCCGGGCTCATCCTGGCCGGCGGGGTCGCGATCATCTTCCTGTACGGGGGTCAGAGGGTGATCACGGAAGTGATCACGATGGGGACGTTCGTCGCCTTCATGGCCTACCAGATGCGGCTGCTCGGGCCCATCCAGGGGCTGATGGGGCTGTATGCCAGCCTGGCGACCGCGCGGGTCTCGCTCGGGCGCGTGCATGTGATTCTGGACACGCCGGTGCAGGTGCGGGACCCGGAGCGGCCGGCGAGCGCCAAAGGGCTGGGTGGGGATCTGCGGCTTGAGGATGTGAGCTTCTCGTTCGGGCGCGCGGGTGCGGTGCTGGACGGGGTGGATCTGGTGGTCCGCGAGGGGGAGGTGGTGGCCGTCGTGGGGGCGAGCGGGAGCGGCAAGTCCACCATCGTGGACCTGCTGTCCCGGCAGCTCGACCCGGATCGCGGGCGGATCCTGCTGGGCGGCCGCGACCTGCGCGCGCTCCGCCTGGAGGACGTGCGCGCCCGCGTGGTGCCGGTCGAGCAGCAGCCGTTTCTGTTCAACACCACCATCGCGGAGAACATCCGTTACGGGCGCCCGGGCGCCTCGGACGGGGAGGTGGAGGCGGCCGCGCGCGCGGTGGGGCTGGACGCCTTCCTGGCGACCCTCCCGGAAGGCCTGGAGACGCAGGTGGGCGAGCGCGGGGGGGAGCTCTCGGTAGGGCAACGCCAGCGGGTCGCGGTCGCGCGCGCCTTCCTGGCCGACCCGCGGGTGCTGGTGCTCGACGAACCCACCTCGTCGCTCGACCCGGCCTCCGAACGGGAGCTGATGGAGGGCTACCAGGCGGTGATGCGGGGCCGCACGACCATCCTGGTCTCCCACCGGCTTGCGCTCGCCCGTCGGGCCGACCGGGTGGTGGTGCTGGAGCGGGGCCGCATCGTGGAGGAGGGGACGGCCGCGGAGCTGCTGGGGCGGCGGGGGGCGTTCGCCCGGCTGTTTGGGGGGGAGGGGGGTTAACGGGAGGAGAACACCTCAACCGGGACACTGAGGTTCACGGCTCTGGCCAAACGGGCGTCCGTGGTCAGAAGAGGCGCGTCAAGCACTTCGGCAAGCGTGACGTATGCCGCGTCGTAAGGAGTCACGTTGTAACGCCAGGACCAGATTCTCGGCAGTATCGGCCCGTGCCGATGCCGGCGCAGATCGAGATCGCTCAGATTGTCGATGGCGTGTGCAACGCGATCCGGCGGGGTGATGTCTGCCAGCTCGTACCGCCGGAGAGTATTGAGGACTTCGAGGTCAACGAGTTCGGGACAATGCAGCGAGATTCGCGGGTCGGCGGTTCTCTGGAGAATCTCCATCCCCGACCGGGTTCCAAGCACCAGTTCAAGGACTGCGGATGCGTCCAGGACCGCAATCATGCCGGCTTAGCGCCTCTCCCGCTCTTGCCGCAGGATCTCACTCGGTGGAGGGTCGAGCTCAAGAGGTGGCAGCCGGGCGATCCTTGCGAACAACTCCTCGCGCGTTGGCTTCTCAAGTAGTCGTTCAATCTCTCGGAGGACGTAGTCGGACATGGACATGCCGAGATGTGCGGCGCGGGACTTGAGCCGACGATGGAGGCCACCGGGGACATTTCGAATCTGGAGCATCTTGAGCATGTGGACAACATGTTTTCATGTGCAAGACATGTCAAGGAATGTTGTCTCTCTGGCAGCGGCGTTTGGTAACGGGAGTTCCAACGCTATATCATCGACCGCATGACACCAATGGAAGAATGGGCACATCGTGAACTCTGGCTCGACTCGTCACCGCTGGCCTGGTGCGGGGGCACAGGAGTGCGGATCGCCGTGGTGGACAGCGGCGTACACCCTCAGCATCCCCATGTGGGAGGCGTTGCGGGTGGGGTAGCCATCGGCCTGGATGGGGCGGAATCCAGCGACTACCTCGACCGGCTCGGCCACGGCACGGCCGTTACCGCGGCCATCAAGGAGAAGGCGCCTGAGGCGGAGCTGCTCGCCGTGAAGGTGTTCGGTGACCGGCTCGCCACCAGCTGCAGCGCCCTCGTGCAGGCTATCGAATGGGCGGGGGAGCAAGGAGCCCGTCTCGTCAACCTCAGCCTGGGCACGGCGAATCCGACGCACGAAGCAAGGCTCGCCGAGGCTCTGGCGCGGGCGTCAGGACGAGGCGCTCTCGTGGTTTCCGCTCAGGAGAGCGACGGCGTGCGCTGGCTTCCCGGCTCATTGCCCGTCGCGATCGGCGTGCTGCTCGACTGGAGCTGCCCACGGCATTCGGTGCGTGTGGCGACCGACCGCGAGGGCAACCCGGTGTTCCTCGCCTCCGGATTCCCGCGTCCCATCCCCGGGGTTTCTCCCGCGCGCAACCTGGGCGGCATCAGTTTCGCGGTGGCCAACGTGACGGGCGTGCTGGCGAGGCTGCTGGAACTTGAGCCGGGAGTGCGCGACGCGGGTGAGGTCGTCGAGCTGGCGCGCCGTCACGCCGTCGTGCGTCCGGCCACCCAGTAGAAGACCAGCCCGGCCGCGATCAGCGCGAGGCCCATGACGCCCTGCACGGGGCGGTCGAGCAGGATGTACAGCAGGATCCACGAAGTCAGCGCCAGGTAGACCACAGGCGTGACCGGGTATCCCCAGGCTCGGTACGGGCGCTCCAGTTCGGGCTCTCGCGCGCGCAGCACGAAGATCCCCGCAACCGCGAGCAGGCTGTTCAGTCCCAGTGTGAATCCGGAGAACACCAGGATCGCCTCGAAGGAGGCGCTGAAGATGAACAGGAGAGACAGCGCGGCTTGCGTCAGGATGGCGACTCTGGGAATGCCGGCCTGGGTTCTCTTCTCCAGCCAGCGGAAGGCAGGGTAGTCCTCTCCGATGACGTGCAGAACGCGCGGGCCGGCCATGACCATCGCGCTCACGGTGGAAACGAGCAGGACCGCCAGGGTCACGCCCATGATGTCGGCCCCGAGCGGCCCGAAGATGTGCATCGCCGCGATGTGCCCGACTTCCAGTCTGCCCTCCAGCTCGGCCATCGGCGCCGCGCGCAGGAACGCGTAGTTGAGTGCGAAGTAGAGGACCATGACCAGCACGGTTCCGCCCGCGAGCACGCGTGGAAGCGTGCGCGCGGGGGTGTGCAGCTCGCCGGTAAGATAGGTGGCCGCGTTCCATCCGGTGTACGCGTACGAGACATAGATGAGGGACACGGCGAAGGCGCCGCCGAAAACGAGCTCGGCATCCCCGGGAGAGGGGAGCAGCGCGACGGGCTGAGGCGCGTCGACCATGGTCATCGCGGCGACGCAGAAGGCCGCGATCAGGATCACCTTTGCGGTAGTGAAACCGCGCTGGAACAGCGAGGACGCGCCGTAGGTTGCGGAGTGCACCCACGCCGCTGCCGCCACCAGGCCGGCCGCGAGCCAGGTAGGCGACAGGGCGGGGAAGACCGAGGCCAGGTAGGTGCCGAAGGTGATCGCGGCCAGCGCGGTGGGGGCGGCGAACCCGACCGTGGCCGAGATCCACCCGGACACGAACCCCGCGGCGGGGTGGTAGATGCGTCCCAGAAAGGTGTACTCACCGCCCGAACGCCGGAGCGCCGCGCCCAGCTCCGCGTAGGTGATCGCGCCGCAGAAGGCGGCCACGCCCCCGACCACCCAGAGCAGCAGCAGCGGGAAGGTGGACTGGATCGTCTCGAGCTGGAATCCCAGGCTCGTGAACACGCCCGTGCCAATCATGTTGGCCACCACGACCGCGGCGGCCGCATGGAACCCATAGCCGCGGGTAGCGGTGCGAGCCTTGGCTCCGCGACCGCCTTGGACTGCTTTGTGGCGCCCGGCGCGTCCGGGCCGGGATCCCGTCTTCTTCGCTGGAGTGGGTCGCATGGGTGGCTTGGGGCGGGGATACGGTCTCGGTGCGACCATCCATAATACGGGTCTGGGGCGGACCGGCGACCTGTCAGGTGGATGCCGGACCCCTCACTCGAGAGCTGCCGAGTCGGTCGTGACGCCCTCTGGGACCGCACCGTTGCCCAGATTGCGAGCCCGAACGGCGGGCGGCATCTTGGTGCCGGAGACCCGCACCGGGGCAGGTATCGGGCATCGAAGCAGAGGCGACGAGCACGGCGCGAAGATCGGCTTGCCGCGGACGGCTTCGCTGAAGACAACACGGAGCAACACATGCAGCCTCATCATTCATTCCCGAAGACACTCGCAGGCGCCCTCGCGGTGGCCTGCCTCATCGGCGCGCAGTACGCCTGCCAGCCGGACGCACCGGACCAGCCGGACGCAGAGGAGCAGATGGACGCACAGCAGGCGCAGGGCGCCGGTGACGGCGAAGTTCACTGGAGCCATGAAGGCGATACCGGCCCCAACAGATGGGGTCAGCTGGACCCGTCCTTCGCGGTCTGTGACAGCGGCGCGCAGCAGTCTCCCATCGATCTGGCGGGCGCCATCCCCGCGGGCGGGGGCGGGTTGACAATTCAGTGGCAGCCGACGGACGCGCAGGTGGTGGACAACGGGCACACCATCCAGGTCGACTTGGCCGAAGGGAGTGCGATCACCCTGGAGGGCCGAGGGTTCTCCCTCGCGCAGTTCCACTTCCATCTGCCCAGTGAGCACACAGTCGAAGGGGAAAGATCAGCGATGGAGGTGCACTTCGTGCATCAGGCCGAGGAAGGTGACCTGGCCGTGATCGGGGTGTTCATGGACGCTGGCCAGGTGCACCCGGCCATCCAGAGCATCTGGGATGCCATTCCCGGTGCGGGCGAGGCGCCCGCATCGCTCGCCGGTCTCGATCCAAACGCTTTCCTGCCCGAAGGACGTGGCTACTTCCGGTACGCCGGTTCCCTGACCACGCCGCCCTGTTCCGAGGTGATCAGCTGGGTGGTGATGGCCGAGTCGATCTCTGCATCCCAGGCACAGGTCGACGCCTTCGCGGCCCTGTATCCCATGAACGCGCGTCCGGTTCAGCCGCTCCATCGGCGGTTCATTCTGTCGAGGTAGCGACGGAAGTGATCGTCACCCGCCGCGGTGACACGTGGCGCAAGCCGGGCTACCGGGACGGGGAACTCTGCCTCGACCGGCGGTCGGCGAGCGGAGACATGCGCTGATGCGAAACGGAGGGCCACACCACATCCCCATAGTCGGGGTCATGGGATCCGGCGCCACTTCCCACGTCCACCTCGCCGCGCCGCTGGGGCGCGCTCTGGCCCGGATGGGCGTGCATCTGCTGACCGGGGGTGGGGGCGGCGTCATGGAGGCGGTGTCACGGGCGTTCTGGAACATACAGGACCGACGGGGGCTGGTCATCGGGATTGTGCCCGCAGGGGATGGGGGTGACGCGGATCCGGGCTCTCCCCCCGGCTACCCCAATCCGTACGTGGAACTCGCCATCCGCACCCACCTCGACGCCAGGGGAGACGATGGCTCCGGAGTCTGGTCCCGCAACCACATCAACATCCTGACTTCCGATGTCATCATCGCCCTGCCGGGATCATCGGGTACGGCCTCCGAAGTCGAACTGGCGATCCGCTACGGCCGACCTTTGATCCTGCTGGGAGACACCGCCCGGGCCGCGAATCTGCCGGTATCCGTGCCTACGGCCGAGAGCGTGGAGGAAGCCGTGGAGTTCGTGCTCCGAGTCCTCCGGGAAGCCAGCTAGCGGTCTCCGCTCGCTCTACAGGTTCCCCGTGACCAGCCGGACCACAAACACGATCATGAGGATGATCGTGGGTATGACGAACGCAACTCCCACCGCCAGCGTCAGCCCCGCCCGAAACAGCGCCGGACCGACCGGGAGCAGGCTGCGTCCCCAGATCTTGTGCAGCAGCGACTCGACCATCCATCCCAGCGTGTAGCAGACATTCGCCATGACCAGGAAGGGAAAGCCCGGCGCCAGCAGCGCCAGCAGCACCTCGGAGGGCGGGTTCAGGGTCAGCAGCCCCACGAAGGCGGTTCCCGTCACGCATCCCGCGACCACCGCGTTGTAGGCGAGGCGCCGCTTCTCCCACCAGCGGATGATCTTGCCGACCTTGCGCTCGGCTGGCGCGGGGTAGAGGAAGCGGACGAGCTTCGACCCCTCGGCGGATCCTGTCTCGAAGTGCTCCTCGATGCTCATCGAATCGGAATAGGTCACTGGCTCCCCGCGAGAATGTCCGGCATCAGCGCAGAGTCAACCGACAGGCCTCAGAAGCGGGAGGTGACGGTGACGCGAAGGCTTCGTGTCGCTCCGGGATTCCGTTCCTGCACGTCCACGTATTCCGCCTGAAGCAGATTCTCGACTTTTGCCTGGACGTCCATGTCCATGACCTCCAGCGCGACGCGCAGGTCCAGCAGGGTAATGCCCCCCCGGTCATCCAGGGGATAGACCAGAACGCTTTCCGCTTCGCTCCGGTGGCGCACGTCGAGCGCAACCAGGTCGGACCAGCCGGACAGCGTGGTCGTGATGTTGTGGCGGGACCGGTAGGTGAGAGGCCTGTTCGTGAGGAGGTCCCTGGAGTCGATGAACAAGTAGTTCGCGTGCAGGTTGAGTCTCTGCGGAACCAGGCCGACGCGCACGCCCGCGTCAAGCCCGCGCACGCGTGCATCGGCGACGTTCCGGAACTGGAAGGTCAAGGGCTGGTTCGGCGCGCCCGATACCTCGATCAGACCGGAGTACTCGCTCCAGAAGAGTCCGGCGTCGAACCAGAGTCGTTGGCTCGGGGTAGCGGTGGCGCCGATTTCCCCGGCCCACGCCGATTCGCCGCGCAGCTCCAGATTCGGGACCACGCGAAATCCGAACACGGTGGTCGAAGTGAACTGCTCGGAGACGCTCGGCGCGCGGTAGCCCCGGCTCAACGATGTCCGCAGGCTCAGGCGGTCGCTGGCCACGAAGACCAGGCCGATCTTCGGGTTGAGTGCCACATCCCTCTCGACCACCGACGTGCTGTGTACGTCGAGTCGGACTCCGGCCGAACCGCGCAACCGATCCGAGATCTCGATCTCGTCCAGGGCGAACAGCGCCAGGTCCGTCACATCCGGACTCGGGCTCAGGAAGTTGGAAGCCACGTTGGTCCGGGCCGCTTCGGCTCCAACGGTCGTGGCGTGCCGCTGACTGGAGAAGAACGAGAGTTGAACGTCGGTGCCGTAGCGCGTCGAGCGGTGGAAGTCCTGGTTGTCGTGGAAGTAGTTCCGCAAGCGGACGTGCTGGATCTGGGGCCTCAGCTGGAGCTTCAGCGCGGAGGTGACGACGGGTGATGCCGTCATCCCGAAAACGAGGTCGGAACCTCGCTTCCAGTCCCCGAGCACTGCAGGATCCACTTCGAGACGGCGCTCCGGGGAAAGCCAGGTGAAGAACTCCTCCAGGTCTTCGCGCTTCCAGCTGGCGAACACCTCGAGCGGCTTGGACGACTCGGCCGCAAAGACGGTCTTGGCCCGGAGCTGCCAGCGCTCCTGACCTCCGTTCTGCCGGAAGCCGTCTGAACCCTCACGTCCCGCGAACACGGTGACGCCAGCGCCGCCGATCTGCCGGGAATGCTGGATCTGGAGGCCGCGCATGCTGAGCCGCTCGTCGGTGAAATCCACATTGACCGGGGTATCGAAGAGGCCGTAGTAGCCTCGGACGGCGGTTCGCGGGGGCCCCAGGGGCGGGCGCGTGATCACGTTGACGACGCCGGCCATGGCGTTGGTGCCCCACAGAGTGGAGTTGGGGCCCTTGACGATTTCGACCCGGTCGATGTCGAGGAGCGGCAGGATGCTGAAGTCGATCGCCGATTCCACCCCCGTCAGCGCTCGGTGGCCGTCCAGCAGCATGAGCACCCGGCTGCCCACTCCGCGCGCGATGCCGCTGGCGCCGCGAATGTCCATCTGACCCGCGTTGAACGTCACCCCCTGGGCGAAGGGCAGCGCTTCCTTGAGGTTTGTGACGTCGCGGCGCTGGATCTCTTCTCCGCTCATGATCGCGACGCTCACGGGGGCCTCGCCGGGACGCACCGTGGTGCGGCTCGCGGTGACGGTCACGCCGGGAACGTCGAAGAGGAGCGGCTCGAGGAAGATGCGGAGCGGCTCGGCGCCGGTGCTGGCGGGGTCGACCGCGAGTTCGGCGCTCGCGTAGCCGGCGGCCACCACCGTCAGCGTGTACGTCCCGGCACCCGGGACGGAGATCTCGAAGGTTCCGTCCACTCCGGTCAGAGCGCGCAGCGGCGTCGATTGGACGAGGACCTCCGCGCCCATGACGGGCGCCCCTCCCTGTTCGTCCACGACGTGGCCGCGGATGGTCGGGCCCCGCTGGGCGGCCAGGGGGAGGGTGGTGAAGTGCGCAATGAGGGCGAGTAGGCCGAGCAGAATCGATGGACCGGGGCACGGCCTCCGTCGGCTTGCCCGGCGGGTACGACTCGGTGGGCCACTCGCCCGGTGGACACATCTCACCATCAGATGTGAGCCCGGGCGCGAGGTCTCGCGCGACGAATGCATGTCACCGTCAGTTTCGCTGCCAGACCGTGGTGGACACGCTGAGCGCGGGCTCGCTCACTTCCACGGTGAGGATGTTGCCTTGGAGCGTGTAGGTGCCCTTGCCCTGAAGGAGGACGCCGCCTTGCTCCCAGGTCCCGTCCAGACGGTTGGTGTAGGGGCCCTCGTCTTCAATCGTGGCGGTTCCGCCCTGACCGTCCGGGATCGTGACGCTGATTGTCGTCGTGCCCGAGGCCTCGGATCCCGTGACCGAGGTCTGCTGCACCGTAAACGAGCCCGATACCGCGGGCGGCGTGAAGGTAATGCCCCCGGTAACAATCGCGGAGAGCGACTGCAGCGTGTAACTGCCCGTAAGGTTGGGCGGGGTTTCCGGCTCCGGCTCAACGGGATCCTCGCCGCCGCAAGCCGCGACAACGAAGAGGGTCAGGAGCAGGGGAAACAGTGGCTTCCGGAAGGAACGGAGCATGGCCTTCTCGCTGTTGACAGAACGGGTATCAACCACCATGCGGGCTCCCCCTGACATCCTTCTTCGGCGTACTCGGGCGGGCCCGGAAAACCGCGCGACATCCAGAACAACGTACTGTCGCGACGGTTGTGTCACCAGAAGCGGCCGGATGCCGGGCATCCGGCCGCTTGAGAACAAAGCTCCCACACGAGAGCACATGGGCGTTTTGAGGACCGAAGCTGCCGGCAATTGCAGGCCCCTTGGGGTGGAAACATCTTGTCTCCAGAACGGAGCGCCGTGTGCAAAGCGGTTATGTTGGTCCAGCGTGACAGCGAGCGAGATGCCCATAGGGCCACGGCGGAGATGACGAACTTCAGCGACGAAGAAATCGGCCGCCAGCTGCACCTCGGCGAAGACAGCGCCTGGGAATTCAAGCGGATCGAGTTTTCCGGCGACCGGCCTCGAAGTCCGCGTCCGGACGATCTGGCCGACGAGATGGCTGCGTTCGCCAATTCTGACGGCGGCGTGTTGCTCTGCGGGGTCACCGACCGGGGCGACGTGGAGGGGATGTCGCGCGCGCAGATGGATCGCTTGGTCCGTGTCTTGGAAGACATCTCGACCAACAAGATCAAGCCTCCGCTATTCGTTACGATCCGACGCCGAGTGTTGCACGACACCAAGCCCTTCGTTCTGGTGGCAGTGCCCCGGGGAGAAGCGCAGCACGATAGCCCCGGCGGCAGCTATCGCCGTGTCGGCAGCTCAAAGCGGAAGATGGCCAGCGATGAGCGCTTGCGTCTGGCCCAGCGACGGGGGCAGGCCCGGTTTTTCTGGTTCGATCAGCAACCGGTTGCAGATACCGGCTTTCGTACGCTGGATGAAGGGCTCTGGAAGCCGCTGCTGAGTTCCCGGTCGCTGGCCGATCCGGCCATTTCGCTTGAGAAGATGGGGCTCCTGGTCCGTGACGACGCCGGTGTCGTGAGGGCTTCGGTCACAGGACTGCTGGTGTGCAGCACGAAACCGGACCAGTGGCTGCCGAATGCCTGCATCACCGCGACCCAGTACCGGGGTTTGGATCGCGCTTCCGGCCAGTTGGATGCCCGGACGATCACGGGGCCTCTCAACCGGCAGATAGCCGAAGCCGTGGCTTTCGTCATGCGAAACATGCGGGTAGGGGCCCACAAGACGCCGGCGCGCGTCGATTTGCCCCAGTACAGCGATCGGGCGGTGTTCGAAGCCATCGTCAACGCCGTGGTGCACCGGGACTACTCCATCCGCGGCAGCCGTATCCGACTATCGATGTTCGCGGACCGGATCGAGATCAGCTCCCCGGGTGCTCTGCCGAACGGCATGACGGTCGAGAACATGGCCACCCGCCAATCGACGCGAAACGAGACACTCGCGTCGGTTCTCGGGCGAATGTCTGTGGGGAGCATCGCGGGATCGCGCGACCGGGACTACTTCATGGAAAGGAGGGGCGACGGCATCCCGATCATCTGGAGCGAAACGGAGAAACTGAGCGGCAGGGTGCCCGAGCGAGAACTGATCGACGAAGCGGAGTTTCGGCTGATCATCCCGGCGGCGGTAACGGAGGCTACGCCAGCTGCCACGGTGATCACTGCGCACCTCGACGGAAATCCGGCGCCTGGAGTCGAGCTCCTTGTGCTGTTTCCGAACAGGACTTGGGTGAAGGCCAGAACCGATGACCGGGGTGAAGCCAGGGTCAAGCTGTACGCGACGCATCTGCCGATGACCGTGTTTGCGGCGGCGGATGGGCTCGAGGCGACGATTCAGTACGGTTGGGTGCCGGCGGAACGGGGACTGGCCCTGAGCCTACTGTCTCTGACAAGCGGCGGCTCGGCCATCTTCCCGGAAGCTGTCGGCGAGCTTCCCGGCCTTCAAGGGACACTGAATCCGATTCGGGATACGCTGGGCCGGACGTACCTCTACGCATCCAACATCTCGATCAACGAGGGGCAGACTCAGCCGGTCCAATTCCGATTTGGCGACACGTTACGGCTTACCGATGCACGGGGCAGGGAGCTTCTCGCGAACATCCTTGACATTGTGGGTCGTGCGGTGTTGGTGGAGTACAGGGCGGTTGAGGGGGAGGGTGGGTGAAGGCGGTCGACCGCTCACAACTTGCACATTCGGTGAAAGCACTATACGGCAGCAGCTTTGATGCAACTGGATATTTTCGTCGGTTCTTCGATATCGATTTTATCCCTCCTTCGCCTGATCGCGGCGCGTTTGTTGATTCGATGCCCGTAGCAACCGGAATCGAAGCGGTTCGCCGCTTGGGGCTGGTGCTCGCTTCTTTGCCTGACAACAGACCGGCGTTCGCGCTGGCAGCTGTAGTTTTGCCAGTACTCCGAATGAAAGACGAGCAACTCTATCACAGCTTTGTGAGTGGCGACATCGCAGACATCGATGTCGTAGACGCTGTCTTCAGTGATGGACGGACTAAGGATCTGAGATGGGAGCCCGTTGGACACGTGTTCGAAGCAATCCTCATCTTGATCTTTCAGGAAAGGGCGCGGCAGGATGGATGAGCGAACGAAGCGATTCCATCACCGCTGCGACAACAATACGCGACAGCAACTCAATCCGACGAAGATCCGGCGTTGGACAAGCGAGAGCTGAGTCGCGCAGAACGTATTATAACAATAGCAGATCGGCTACATCAGAGCTACTTCCGATATAATACAGTGATTGGATATCATCACCCGGTTCAGCGACTTGAATTGCTGTCGACTGATCTCGTTGCACAACAAAGGTAGTCGGAGAGATGTCCTGGTGCGTCGATTGGACAACCACTTCAAGAACGTGTTTGAGAAACCGAGGAGACCGACGACACCAGATCAAGTGCTTCACCTTCAGGGCAAGGGCATCCGGGGAGAAGGCTATCAACAGGGGGACAATTTCGTTGTGCACAAGGGATCGGAAGCGGTGAAGGAGGAGGTTCAGCAATGGACGGACCCTGAAGCAGATCCAGAATGCGGAGGTGGACGAAGACGTGATGTCATGATGGGGGTGCGTCATTCGAGTCGTGTCGTATCGGATTGGCTCAAGGCGAGGATTGGGATATCGGCTGCTGATGCGGTCTGGGATGCGCTTAGGCCTACGCGACTCAAGTCGTCCGACTCCGTGCTCGCTGGCAACTTGAGCATGCTGGCGCCATCCGTGCGGCAAGTTGCGGCGTCCCTCTCCGACCCTACATTGCCCTCGGCTCTCAGGCTTACAACCCTTCGCCACCTGACAGACAGGACCAGCGCGTGACGACACCAGCCGAACCCCACGTCGAGTTCGAGGACATCGCCAAGAGCTACGACGGCCGGGTCATGGCCGTACAGGGGTTGAATCTGGCCGTTCGGCGGGGTGAGTTCCTGAGCCTGCTCGGGCCGTCCGGTTCGGGGAAAACGACCTGCCTGATGATGCTCGCGGGGTTCGAAACCCCGACCGCGGGCGCCATCCGCATCAGCGGGCACTCCGTGCACGCCCTGCCGCCCCGCAAGCGGGGCATCGGCATGGTGTTTCAGGACTACGCGCTCTTTCCGCACATGACGGTGGAGGACAACCTCGCCTTCCCGCTGGACGTGCGCGGCATCGGTCGCGACCGGCGGCAGGAGCTGGTCGACCGGGCCCTGCAACTGGTCCGGCTAGAAGGATTCCAGAAACGCCGCCCCGGGCAGCTTTCCGGAGGGCAGCAGCAGCGCGTGGCGATCGCGCGCGCGCTGGTCTTCG
Source organism: Longimicrobiales bacterium (assembly GCA_965225805.1). Lineage (GTDB taxonomy): Bacteria > Gemmatimonadota > Gemmatimonadetes > Longimicrobiales > Gaopeijiaceae > BD2-11. Next base: position 2,976,029 of record OZ245327.1, on the reverse strand, counting down.
AGCCCGAACTCGTGCTGATGGACGAGCCCCTGGGCGCCCTCGACCGCTATCTGCGCGAGGAAATGCAGTACGAGATCCGGCGCATCCACCGGACTCTCGGCGTGACCATCGTCTATGTGACCCACGACCAGCAGGAAGCCATGGTCATGTCCGACCGCATCGCGGTGCTTCGCGACGGCATGGTGGAGCAGGTGGCCCCGCCGGAAGCCCTCTACGAAGAACCGGAGCGCTCCTTCGTCGCGCGCTTCATCGGCGAGAACAACCGCCTGCACGGCCGCGTCGCCGCGATTCGCGGAGACCTGTGCGAGGTGAGAGTGGGCGACCAGGTCGTGAAGGGGCTGCGAGTGGTGGATTGCGAGCCCGGCGACGAGGTCACCCTCTCGATTCGTCCCGAGCGGGTGGAGATCCATCCCGAGCCGGGCCTGTACTCCAACGAGTTCGACGCGGTCATCGAGCACATCACCTTTGTGGGAGACCACCTGCGCATCCGCATGGAGGCGTGCGGACGCCCCGACTTCGTCGCGAAGATCGCCAACGTGGTGGGCCAGGGAGCCGTTCTCGAGGGAGATGAGATCCGAGTGGGGTGGACGCCGACGGATTGCCGGGTGCTGGACTACGGCGGCGCGACGGGAGCGATATGAGGCTCGCGTTGGCGGTGGTCGCGGTCGTGGCGCTGGGGGCGGCCTCGGCCTGCGGCGGCGATCCCGGGGATTCGCTGACCGTGGCTTCCTGGGGTGGATCGTACACGCGCGCCTGCAAGCTGGCCTACTACGAGCCGTTTTCCGCCGAGACCGATGTCGTCATCCGGGACGCGCTCTACAACGGCGGACTGGCCGAGGTCCGCGCACAGGTAGATGTGGGACGAGTCCATTGGGACATTGTCTCCATGGAGATGGCGGACGCAGTGCGCGGCTGCGACGAGGGGCTGCTCGAGCCGCTCGACCCGGCGCTGTGGCCGCCGGGAGTGGACGGAACGCCGGCGGAGGAGGACTTCTTTCCCGGGACGCTGACCGAGTGCGGCGTGGGCGCCGAGTTCTATGCCACCGTCATCGCATACAACCGAGAGAGAATTCCGGACCCCAAGCCGGCGACCATCCAGGACTTCTTCGACCTGGAGACCTTCCCGGGCCGCCGGGGAATGCGCCGCAAGCCGCTGGGGAACATGGAGTTCGCGCTCATGGCCGACGGGGTGCCCCCCGAGGAGGTGTACGCGGTGCTGGACACACCCGAGGGGATCGAACGCGCGTTTCGCAAGCTGGACACCATCAAGGACGAGATCGTGTGGTGGGAGGCGGGCGCGCAGTCTCCCCAGCTGCTGGCGGACGGCGAAGTGACGATGACCACCGCCTACAACGGCCGCATCTTCAACGCCCAGGTGCTGGAGAACCAGCCCTTCGAGATCATCTGGGACGGTCAGCTGCTGGACTTCGGGCAGCTTGTGGTGGTGGCGGGAACGCCGAATCTGGATGCGGCGCTTGAGTTCCTGGCATTCGCGACCTCCCCCCGGTCCATGGCTGCAGTCAGTAGCCACATCTCCTACAGTCCCACGCGCTACTCGGGGCTGCCCCTGGTGGGGACGCACTTCGAGGCGGGAGTGGACATGCTGCCGCACATGCCCACCTACCCCGGGAACCTCGAACGGGCGCTGCGCAACGACTGGGAGTGGTGGGTGAACCACACCGACGAAATGAACGAGCGCTTCAGCTCGTGGCTCGCGCGTTGATAGCGGGCGACTGGCGGCCGCGCCTGCGGGCCACGGGGCTGGCGTTGCCGCTCCTGGTCTTCATCGGCGTGACCTTCGTCGCGCCGCTCGCGACGATGCTCAACCGCAGCGTCTACGATGCCGTGGTGGCGGACGCGCTGCCCGAAACCCTCGCCGTGCTGGATGGATGGGACGGAGAGGGCGTGCCCGGCGAGGATGTCTTCGCGATCGCGGTGCGCGAACTGACACGCGCACAGGAGGAACGGGTGATCGGCCGGGTCGCGGGCCGGGTCAACCGTGTTCAGGGCGGACTGCGCAGCGTCATCGCGGTGACCGGACGCAGGTTGCCCGCGTCACCCGATGGCTCGTGGCGCGAGACCATGACGGCCATCAACCCGGCCTGGGGCGAGGCGAGCACCTGGCACGCGATGCGCACCGCCGGCGAGCGCTTCACCACGCGCCACTATCTGGCCGCGCTCGACCTGCGACGGCTCCCCGACGGATCCGTCGTCCGGCAGGACGAAGACCGCCGCATATACCTGCGCCTCTTCGCGCGCACCTTCATGGTGAGCCTGACCATCACCGGGTTGTGCCTCCTGTTCGGCTACCCGCTCGCGCATTTCATCGCCCACGCGCCATCGCGCCGCGCCGGCCTGCTCCTGGCGCTGGTGCTGGTGCCGTTCTGGACCTCGCTGCTGGTGCGCACCACCTCGTGGATCGTGCTTCTGCAGGGCCAGGGGGTGATCAACGACATCCTGGTCGCGCTGGGTCTCGTTTCCGACGCCGGGCGGCTCGCGCTCGTCTACAAGATGACCGGCACGTTCGTGGCGATGACGCACGTCCTGCTGCCCTTCATGGTGCTGCCGCTCTACTCCGTCATGCGCGGCATTCCGCGCTCGCACATGAACGCGGCAGCGTCTCTGGGGGCCGGGCCGGCGCAGGGCTTCCTGCGCGTCTACTGGCCGCAGACGCTCCCCGGGGTGGGGGCGGGGAGCCTGCTCGTGTTCATCCTGGCCATCGGCTACTACATCACGCCTGCGCTGGTCGGGGGGAGCACCGGCCAGCTGATTTCCAACATGGTCGCGTACCACATGCAGACGTCGCTCAACTGGGGACTGGCGTCGGCGCTGGGCGGGATCATCCTCGCATGCGTGATCGGCCTTTACCTGCTGTACGAGCGGGTGGCGGGGAACGAACGAGTGAGCGTCGCCTAGGATGCGGGCACTGAGCAGCGGGGAGCGGGCCGGCCGCGCCGTCCACGTCGCATTCTGCGCGGCGGTTCTGTTCTTCCTGATGGCTCCGATCCTCGTCATCGTGCCGCTGAGCTTCAATGCCGAGCCCTATTTCACCTTCACCGAGGGCATGCTGCGGCTGGATCCGGACGCCTGGTCGTTGCGCTGGTACCGGGAGATTGCCACCAGCGAGGCGTGGCGGAACGCCCTGGCGAACAGCCTGGTGATCGGCGTCGCGGCCACGGCGCTGGCCACCTTCCTGGGCACGCTGGCCGCGCTCGGGCTCGCGAGCCCGCACATTCCCGCGCGCCGCTTCCTGATGGGCTTCCTGGTCTCGCCGCTGGTGACTCCGGTGATCATCTCGGCCGCGGGGATGTTCTTCTTCTACTCCCGGATGGGGCTGGGGCAGACGCATCTCGGGCTGATCCTGGCGCACGCGGCGCTGGGGACACCCTTCGTGGTGATCACGGTGACTGCCACCCTGACCGCCTACAACACCAACCTGAACCGCGCCGCCGCATCGCTGGGGGCGGGGCCGGTGCGCACCTTCGCCCGCGTGCAGCTGCCGCTGATCGCGCCGGGGGTGTTATCGGGCGCGCTCTTCGCCTTCGCCACCTCGTTCGACGAGGTCGTGGTCGTGCTCTTCCTGGGGGGCGTGGAGCAGAACACCATCCCGCGCCAGATGTGGGCGGGCATCCGCGAGGAGATCAGTCCCGCCATCCTGGCCGTGGCCACCTTCCTGATCGTGTTCGCGGCGGCGCTGCTGCTGACGGTGGGGTGGCTGAGGAGGAGGGCGGCCGGGACGGGCGCTTAGGGCGCGGGACCGATGTCCTGCCCGAACAGCAGCACATGCCCCTCCGGGTCCACCACCTCGAACTCCCGTAGCCCGTAGAAGCGATCGACGCAGTCGGTCGCCGGCCAGCCGGCGTCCACGACCGCCCGCCGGAGCGCGTCCGCGTCCTCCACGTAGAAGTAGTACATCGACTGCGGGTAGCGCCCCTCGACCTTGGGCGCCCGGGGGATGTAGGAGGGGCTCGTGAGCATGACGGTCGCGGTGCCGTTTCGCACGGTCGCGAAGCCGCTGCTGCCCACGTCGTCCATGCGATCGACGATCTCGAAACCGAGCACATCCGTGTAGAATCGCACTGACGCGGGAACATCAGCGCACAACAGCATCGGAACCAGGTCGATGAAGGGGGGGAGGGCCATCAGGAGGCAGTCTGGCCGCGTGGCGGGAGACAGGCCTGGGGCCGCGCCGTCAGAACGCCGGGGGGCTACGCTCCCGCGACAAGGTCGCGTCCCTGCGGTCAGAACGCTCCCGCGCGCGGATGGAAACCCGCCCCTCCCCGGGCCCTGCTTGGGACCCAGGGAGAGACACTGCATTCAGAAGCCGGCTAGGGGTCGGGCGTGGCGTCGTCGACCATCGCCGCCAGTTCCTCGTAGGCGGTCGGATCCACCTGGGCGAACTGGGGGATCACGCCGGCGATGCGTCCGTCCGGACCGACCACGATGACCGAGCGGCTGTCGGCCATGTTGTTGTCGCGCTTGCCGCCGCCGAACGCCTCGTAGGTGGCGCCGTCGGTGCCGGCATCGCTCACGAACAGGAAGGGGAAGTCCTCGTCCTTGAGCCAGGATCCCAGCTCTTCGGGGCTGTCGTTGGAGATGCCGACGACGACGACGTTCTGGCCTTCGTTGAACAGGCTTGCGTACTGATCACGGTACGCTGTCATCTGCACCGTTCACCCACGCGTTCGAACGCGGAAGAAAAAGGCGAGGACGACGGTTTCTCCCCGGTAGTCGCTGAGTCGAACCGGGTCCTGCAGCACGCCGAAGCGGGTGGCGCCGGGAAGCTCGAAGTCGGGAGCCATCTCTCCGACTGCGAGCAGCTGGGCATCCGCCTCCGCGGGGCTGCCGAGCCCGAGTACCCCGGCGAGCAGGAAGAGGGCGGCGAACCTGCGCATGTGTGGTCCTCCTTGCAATCGGTTGGAGGGTTGGAGGGCTCCGCCCTGGGGACGGGGCTCATCACGGACCGCATTCGACAAAGTGCGATGTCGGCCGCCGTTGCGACAGGGGCAGCGGCAAGATGGCGCGAACGACGGGTGCCTGGCGGATGGGAGCCGCCCGGTCACGGGAGGCGCGTCGCGCCCATGAGGTAGCGATCGATCTCGCGCGCCGCCTCGCGGCCCTCGCGAATCGCCCACACCACCAGCGACTGTCCGCGTCGGCAGTCCCCGGCGGCGAACACTCCCTCCACGTTCGTGGCGTAGGAGCCGAATTCCGCGGCGTAATTGGAGTACGCGTCGTATTCGATGCCGAGGGGATCCGAGCTCTCGTGTTCCGGGCCCAAAAACCCCAAGGACAGAAGAACCACGTCCGCCTCCCATTCCCGCTGGCTCCCGGGGATCTTGCGCATGATCCCGCCCTGGAAGGTGACGTCCAGGGTGCGCACGCCGGCGAGCCGTCCGTCCGCCCCGGCGAAGAAGCCCTCCGCGGAGATGGCGTAGACCCGCGGATCGTGGCCGAACCGGGCGGCGGACTCCTCGTGCCCATAGTCGACCCGGAAGATGAGCGGCCACTCGGGCCAGGGATTACCGGAGGCTCGCTCCTCGGGCGGCCGCGGCAGGAGTTCGAAGTTGACCAGGCGGCGACACGACTGGCGCAGGGAAGTGCCGATGCAGTCGGTGCCGGTGTCGCCCCCGCCGATGACGACGACATCGAGGCCGGTGGCGGGAATGCGGGGTGGGTGGTCGCCCAGCACCGCCTGGATGCTGTCGGTGAGGAACTCCATGGCGAAGTGGATGCCGGGCAGCTCCCGGCCGCCCACGGGAAGATCGCGCGGATGGGTGGCGCCGGTGGCCAGCAGCAGAGCGTCAAAGTCCGCCCGTAGCTTGCGCGAGTCCAGCGATCCGCCGCTGCCATCGGCGACGTTCGCGTTGGTGACGAACTCGACGCCCTCCTCCCGCATGAGCGAGACCCGCCGGTCGACGATGCCCTTATCGAGCTTCATGCTGGGGATACCGTACATGAGCAGGCCGCCGAGGCGGTCGTCGCGCTCGTAGACCGTGACCTGGTGCCCCGCCGAGTTGAGCTGGGCGGCAGCCGCCAGCCCCGCGGGTCCCGAGCCCACCACCGCCACCCGCTTGCCGGTGCGCGCGGCCGGCGCCTCGGCCCGTATCCAGCCCTCGTTGAAACCGCGGTCGGCGATGGCCATCTCGATGTTCTTGATGGTTACAGGCGGATCCGCGATGCCGAGGACGCACGATCCCTCGCAGGGAGCCGGACACACACGCCCGGTGAACTCCGGGAAGTTGTTGGTCATGTGCAGACGGTCGAGGGCCTCGCGCCAGCGGCCCCGGTAGACGAGGTCGTTCCACTCAGGGATCAGATTGTAGACCGGGCAGCCGTCGTCGGACTGGCAGAAGGGCACGCCGCAGTCCATGCAGCGCGCGCCCTGCGTCTGCAGGCGGCTGTCCACGTGCGGCGTGTAGATCTCGTTGAAGTCGAGAATCCGCTCGGCGGGATCCCGGTAGGGGGCCGCCTCGCGCGCGTACTCCTTGAATCCGGTGATCTTGCCCATGCCGGCGGGGCCTATGCGCCGGTCGTGCTGGGGAGGTGTCGCGCCACCGGCGTTTCGGCCCGCTGCTCCAGCGCTCGCTTATAGTCGATGGGCACCACCCGGACGAACTCGCGCCAGCGGGCGCCCCAGTCGTCGAGAATGGCAGCCGCCACCGCGGAGCCGGTGTACGCCCGGTGGCGTTCGATCAGTCGCCGGATCTCCTCCCGCTCGTCCGCGTCCGAGAGCCGTTCGAGCACCACCAGATCCATGTTGCAGCGGCCAGCGAGGGTCTCGCGCGGGTCCCACACGTAGGCCAGCCCGCCCGACATGCCGGCCGCGAAGTTGATACCGGTCTCTCCCAGCACAACCACGCGCCCGCCGGTCATGTACTCGCAGCCGTGGTCCCCGATGCCCTCCACGACCGCCGTCGCGCCGCTGTTGCGCACACAGAAGCGTTCGGCTGCGATGCCCCGGAAAAAGCCCTCTCCGCTGGTGGCGCCGTAGAACACGACGTTGCCGACCAGAATGTTCTCTTCGGCCTTGAAGCGGGACGCCCTGTGCGGATAGATGATGACGCGACCCCCCGAGAGCCCCTTGCCGACGTAGTCGTTGGCGTCTCCCTCCACCTCCAGCGTCACCCCGCGCGCCAGCCAGGCCCCGAAGCTTTGCCCCGCGCTCCCGCGGAAGCGGAAGTGAATCGAGCCGTCCGGAAGCATCCCCGGCCCCACGCGGCCGATGATGTGGTTGGACAACATCCCGCCCACAACCCGGTGCCCGTTGGAGATGGCCATGTCGTGGCGCACCGGCCTGCCCTCCTCGATGGCCGGGCCGGCCAGCCGGATGAGCGTGTGATCGAGTGCGCCTTCGAGGCCGTGATCCTGGTCGTGCCGGCGATAGACGCCCAAACAGCCGGGGGGCTCGAGCGCCGGCATCAGGAGCGCGTCCACATTCACGCTTCTGGCTTTCCAGTGGCCCGGCAGGGGCGCGGCCCGCAGCGCGTCCACACGGCCAATCATCTCGTTCACGGTGCGGAAGCCGAGGCGCGCCATGATCTCCCGCAGTTCGCGCGCGACCATGAACAGATAGTTGATGATGTATTCCGGCTTCCCTGAAAACTTCTTGCGCAGCTCCGGGTCCTGGGTCGCCACCCCCACCGGGCAGGTGTTCAGGTGACACTTGCGCATCATGACACAGCCCAGGGTGATCAGCGGGGCCGTGGAGAAGCCGAACTCCTCCGCTCCCAGCAGCGCTGCCATGGCCACGTCCCGGCCCGTCTTGAGCTGCCCGTCGGTCTGCACGATGACGCGCGAACGCAGGTTGTTCATCACCAGCGTCTGGTGGACTTCGGCGATCCCCATCTCCCACGGCATGCCCGCGTGCTTGATGGAGGTGAGGGGAGAGGCGCCCGTGCCCCCGCTGTCGCCCGAGATGACAAGATGGTCGGCGCGCGCCTTGACCACCCCGGCGGCGACCGTGCCCACGCCGACCTCGGCGCACAGTTTCACGCTGATGCGCGCCTCGGGGTTGGCGTTCTTCAGGTCGTGGATGAGTTGGGCGATATCCTCGATGGAATAGATGTCGTGGTGCGGGGGCGGACTGATTAGCCCCACGCCCGGGGTGGAATGCCGGATCGACGCGATGTAGTCGTCCACCTTGCGCCCCGGAAGCTCGCCGCCCTCTCCGGGTTTGGCCCCCTGCACGATCTTGATCTGCAGCTCGTCGGCCGCGGTGAGATACTCGATCGTGACCCCGAAGCGCCCGCTGGCCACCTGCTTGATCGCGGAGCGGCGCAGACCCCCGTCCTGGTCTGGGATGTTGCGGGCCGCGTCCTCCCCCCCTTCGCCCGAATTGGACTTGGCGCCAATGCGGTTCATGGCCAGCGCGAGCGACTCGTGGGCCTCCCTGGAGATGGAGCCGAAGCTCATGGCGCCGGTGGCGAAGCGCTTCACGATCTTGGCCTCGGGCTCGACCTGGTCGAGCGGTACGGGGGCGCCCGGCGGATGGAAGTCGAGGAGGCCGCGCAGCGTCGCCTTGCGGGTGTTCTCGTAGTTGGCGTGACGGGCGAAGCGGCGGTAGGCGTCCGCGGAGTTGGTGCGTGCCGCGACCCGCAGTCCGCGCACGGAGGCCGGATCCCACATGTGACGCGCCCCGCCCTTGCGCCAGTGGAAGTCCCCGGGATTGGGCAGCGCGCTCCCGTTGCTGCGCGCCTTGTCCGCAAAGCCCAGCTCGTGGCGGCGCGCGATCTCTTCGGCCAGCACGCCGAAGCCGATGCCGCCCACGCGGCTCTCCGTGTCGGTGAAGCAGCGGTTGACCACCTCCGGCCCCAGCCCGACCGCCTCGAAGATCTGCGCGCCCTTGTAGGACTGCAGGGTCGAGATGCCCATTTTGGCCATCACCTTGAGGATGCCCTTGCCGACGCCCTTGCGGTAGGCCGCGACCACGTCGTCGTCGGAACGGATGTGGTCGAAGTCGTCCATGCGCCCGGCGCGCCGGGCGTGCCACAGCGACTCGTAGGCGAGATAGGGGTTGATGGCGTCCGCCCCGTAGCCCACCAGCAGGCAGTGATGGTGCACTTCGCGCGCTTCGCCGGTCTCCACCACCAGGGCGATGCGGGTGCGCTGGTGCGTGCGCACCAGGTGGTGATGCACGCAGCCGACGGCGAGCAGGGAACTGATGGGCAGGCGGTCCGGGCCAATCGCGCGGTCGGAGAGTACGAGCAGGCGATATCCCTCCGCCACCGCCCGGTCGGCCTCCCGCTCCAGGCGGCACAGAGCGCCGAGCAGGCCCCGCTTTCCGGAGCCCTGCGGGAAGGTGGCGTCGAGGGTCCGGCTACGCCATCCGCGCTCCGCGAGCTGCGACAGAGCGGCGAACTGCCGGTTGGAAAGAATCGGGTGGGGCAGCCGCAGCCGGTGCGCGTGCTCTTCCGTTACCTCCAGCAGGTTCCCCTCGGGCCCGATGTAGCACTCGAGCGACATGACCACTTCCTCGCGGATCGAATCGATGGCGGGATTGGTCACCTGCGCGAAGCGCTGCTTGAAGTAGTCGTAGAGCATGCGCGGCCGGTCCGAGAGCGCCGCCAGCTCCGCGTCGTTGCCCATGGAGCCGAGGGGGTCGCGCCGGTCGCGCACCAGGCTCAGGAGCATGAACTGTATGGTCTCGGCGGTATAGCCGAAGGCCCGCATGCGCTCGACCACGGTGGATTTCTCGTAACCGTGGGGATCTTCCGCCTCGCCCAGCTCGACCCGCTGCCGCGCGAGCCATTCCCCGTAGGGCCGCTGTCGCGCCCACTCCGACTTGATTTCCCAGTCCGGCACCAGGCGCCCGGCATCGAAGTCGATCAGGAAGAGCCGCCCGGGATGCAGCCGCCCCTTCTTTACCACCCGCTCCGGCGCCACCGGCAGCACGCCCACTTCGGAGGCCATGACGCAGCGGTCCTCGTCCGTCACGTAGTACCGGCTCGGACGCAGTCCATTGCGGTCCAGGACGGCGCCGATGCAGTGGCCGTCGGCGAAGGGGATGAGGGCCGGACCGTCCCATGGCTCCATCAGGCACGAATGGAACTCGTAGAAGGCGCGCTTGTCGGCCGGCATGTCGGGCCGCTGCTGCCACGCCTCCGGGATCATGGTCATGATCGACTCCGGGAGGCTGCGCCCGGTCATGAGCAGGAACTCGAGCACGTTGTCGAAGTTCCCCGAGTCCGAACAGTTGGGCTCGATGATCGGGAAGAGCTTCTCCAGTTCGTCCCCGAACAGATCCGAGCGCAGGACGCCTTCGCGGGCGTTCATCCAGTTGCAGTTGCCCAGCAGCGTGTTGATCTCGCCGTTGTGGCACATGGCGCGGTTGGGCTGGGCGCGGTCCCACGACGGGAAGGTGTTCGTGGAGAAGCGCGAGTGCACCATCGCCATGTGGGACTCGTAGTCCCCGGCGCGTAGATCGTCGAAGAACTCGAAGAGCTGATGGGGCGTCAGCATCCCCTTGTAGATGACGGTGTTGGACGACAGCGAGCAGAAGTAGGGAAGCTCTCGTCCGGAGAGGCGCGGATCGCCCCGCAGGCAGTGGCTGGCGAATTTGCGGATGATGTAGAGCTGGCGTTCGAAGGCGCCGTCGGCGAAGCCTTCGCCGGCCCCGACGAAGAGCTGCTCGAGGTGCGGCATCGACGCGAGCGCGGTCGGGGTCAGCCCCGCCCGTTCGGCGCTGAACGGGAGCCTGCGCCATCCCAGGCAGCGTTGTCCCTGCCCGGCGATGATGCCCTCGGTACGCTCCTTGCAAATCTGCCGCTCCCGGTGGTCGCGCGGGAGAAAGGCGATACCGACTCCGTACTGGCCGGGAGGGGGAAGGGAGATGCCCAGCTGTTCCCGGGCCACCCGGTCGAGGAGCCGGTGCGGCAGCCCGGTGAGGAGCCCGGCCCCGTCGCCCGTTCCGGGTTCGCAGCCGATCCCGCCGCGGTGCCCCATACGGCAGTTGATCTGGTTGGCGTCGTCGAGGATGGCCCGGCTCGCCCGCCCGCGGATGTCGCAGACGAAGCCGACCCCGCAGCTCTCGTGTTCGTAGCGGGGGTTGTACAACCCCCGGGCCGGAGGCAGGCCGAAGCGGAGTGCGGACCCTGCGTTCATCGCGCGCCTGCCAGTGTCCTGTTGGATTCGGATTCTCGAGCCCCGCATCCCTGTGTGCGAGACGAACATTTGTTTTGAGCGGGGCCCAACTGCACCGTAGGGCCTCGCATCCCTGCGCGAGATGGACGGCGACCCTGGAATCGGCTGGATGGTTTCGCTCTGACTAACCTGTGGCTGGCGAGAGCGGTGCGCAACTGGAGATCGACCTGCGCGCGGGGGCGGCGCTGTCCTTCTCTAAGTTGTTACCCACAGAACGATTCCGGGCCATGGCATCCAACCATGGCAGTTCGCGAACGGAATCCGGACTACGCCGCCGGGATGCGAGGATGGGCGGGGATGGAGATGGGAGGTAAGGCATGTTTCTCGCGGCGGGCTCCGCGGTCCGCTCGGCTCAGATTGTACCGCATGATCCCGCCGTGCGGGCCTCCCCGGTCGCGCTCGACCTCGAACACCTCTCCCCTGACCGTGTCCGGCACCGCCGCCTCGAGCCGTTCCACATCGGACGGCGTGAGACGCACGCGGCGGCCGTCCACCATCAGCCCCCTGCGGCTCAATCCAACGATCACGGCCCCGGCGCCGGGTTGGCTCAGCACATAGGCCACCGCCGCGTCCGCCATGGTGGCCCCGTGCCGGGCAGCCAGCTCCGCCAGCGCCGCGCGCGCCCGGTCGAGCACCTCGCGGCCGCCTACATCTTCAACGATCAGGCGGTACTTGGTCAGCGACCGGGAGTCCAGCGGCGCGCCGCCGGCATCGGACAGGAGCCCGCCCGCCAGGGCACCGTAGCCGAGTAGGGTCACGCCCCGTTCCCGGCAGAGGTCCGTCAGGCCTTTCAGGGGACGACGGTCGAGAAGGGAGAGTTGGACCTGGCTGGACTCCACCGGGATGCCCGCGTCCAGAAGGGCGCCGAGGGAAGCCGGGTCGAAGTTGGTGACGCCCAGGTTGCGAATGACCCCCTCCTCCCGAAGCTCCGCCAGCCACTCGGCAGTAGGCACCCACTTCGGCTGCGACAGGTCCCACCAGGCGAACTGGACCAGCTCCAGCGCGTTCACCCCGAGGCGGTCGCGCGACCGGAGCACCACGCGGCGGACGTAGTCCCGGTCGATGCTGGACAGGGCGCCGAGGTCGGGCACGAACTTGGTGTGGACGACGACGTCATCGGCGATGTCCGGCCGTCCGGCCAGCCAGTCCCCGATGAGGCGCTCCACCCCGGTGTAGATGTCGGCGCAGTCCAGGACGAGAGGGCCCGGGGCTCGGGCCGCGGCGTCCAGGGCCGCGCGCGCGCGCTCGCGACTCCACCCGCGGCCGTGGCCGTGTGAGAGCTGCCAGCAGCCGCGGATCACGCCGGAAGGGGGTAGCCGGAGGCGTGGTCGCGCGGGATTCACCGCGGACCCAGCGGAACGCGGGTGACCTCGCTGTGGCGGAAGGTCGACGTGCCGGTCCGCATGATGCGGAAGCGGGCGCTACAGTGGGGGTCCGGGCAGGCGATCTCCGTGTCCGTGGTCATCCAATCGTGGGGGTGGGTCTCGCGCTGCTTGGCGGGAAGGAGGGGAAGGAGGGCGGCCAGGGGGTAGATCGGAAAAGTCTGGCCGGCGGGAAAGGACAAGTTCTCGCCGCTGAGCTCGAAGTAGTCACCTGCCTTGTGGCCGCACACCATGTTGCCCTCGCCGGCGACCACCTCGACCCGCAGGTCGTAGAGTTCGAAGACGTCGTCAACGCGCATGCGCGTACCCTCTTCGCTTGGGGACGGGCGCCGGAAGCTGGACCATCCGGGGCCAATCCTCGATGATACAGCGTGTCCCGTCACCCAGGAAAGCCGCCCGGCACCGTGAACCCCGAACCCGATCCGCCACCGTCCTCGCGCACGTACGGCGAGTCGGCGGCACCCCTTCGCTTCCACCTGGGCCTCGCGGGCGCCGCGGCCCCCATCCTGGTTTTCGCCGCCGCCGCGGCTTGGCTGGGCTTCTCGGGCGCCCCCGACGAGCGCGGTCTCTGGCCCATCCTCATGGGGGCTCTAGGGGTCGGACTTCTGCTGGCTCGAAGCGCCTCCGACTACAGCGCGGCCGCGCTCAGGGGGATGTCGCGCCCGATCGTGATGCTGATGGTCGCCGCGTGGTTGCTGGCGGGCGTCTTCTCGGTGGTGCTCCGCGAATCGGGGCTCGTGCACTCCCTGGTGTGGGCCGGGGGCGAACTCGGCGTGAGCGGTGGAGGCTTCGTCCTTATGGCGTTCCTCATCGCGGTCCTGTTCTCCACGGCGACGGGGACGAGCCTCGGCACGATCCTGATATGCGCGCCGCTCCTCTACCCCGCGGCGGGCGTCCTCGAGGCCAAGCCGGTCGCCCTGATCGGGGCCATCCTGGCCGGGGCCACCTTCGGCGACAATGTCTCGCCCGTGTCCGACACCACGATTGCGTCGGCGAGCAGCCAGAGGGCGCCCATGGGGGGCGTGGTGCGCAGCCGCCTCCGCTACGCGCTTCCGGCCGCGGTGGTCGCGGCCCTCATCCTCACCCTGCTGGGAGGCGCGGAAGCACCGGTCACGCAAGCGGCCGGGCAAGGCCCGGTTCTCGTAGGCAACCCGGCCGCGCTCCCCATGCTGCTGGCGCCTCTGGCCGCCTTCGCCATGCTGTGGCGGGGGCGCGGCCTGGTGGAGAGCCTTTTCGCCGGCGTGGCCGCGGCCGTGGTCCTGGCCCTGGCGCTGGGGCTCGTCGCGCCGGCCGACCTCCTGTACATCGACAGGGAGGCCTTCCAGGCCCGCGGGCTGATCCTCGATGGGATGGAGGGGGCCGTGGGGATCGTGGTCTTTACCATCCTCCTGATGGGCATCGTGGGGGCGGCGCAGGAGGCGGGGATCCTGGACCGCCTGGCGCGGGGCCCCCGGCGGACGGCGGAAACGGCGCGCGCCGCGGAGCTGCGGATCTTCGGCGTGACGAGCGTGGCGGTACTGCTGACTACGCATTCGGTCATGGCGATCCTCGCCGTCGGCGACCTGGTCAGGGACTCGGGCAGCCGCGCCGGTGTGGGGCGTTTCAGGCGCGCCAACCTTCTCGACATGACGGTCTGCACCTACCCTTTTCTCCTCCCCTTCTTCATTCCGACCATTCTGGCGGCCTCCGCCACGTCTTCGGGCGAGTCCTTCGGGATCCCCCGGGTGTCGGCCCTCGAAGCCGGGCTGGCAAACCCCTATTCGTGGGCGCTCCTCGTCGTGATACTGGTGGCCATCGGGACGGGCCTGGGGAGGTCCGAGGCCGGCAAGGACACGGCCATCTCCTCGAGGTGAGGGCCGGTGTGGCGTCGCAAAGTGCCGTGAGCCAACCGCGGGTCGTGCTCTTCCCGCACCGGGCGATGCGAGCATAGCTTGCTGAACCACTTGTTGGCCGGGATGGCGGAACGGTAGACGCAGGGGACTTAAAATCCCCCGGGCCATGGCCCGTGTGGGTTCAAATCCCACTCCCGGCATTCGGTGATGGCGGGGTTCGCGCAGGCGCTCGCGTGAAAAACGCGGCGCGAGGCGTTACTATGCCCGTCGCGCACCTGAACGCAATCGAGAAACGGAGTCCGTTTCCGGAAACACCACGGCGAGGAGGCCCCATGTCGCAGAAGCATCAGTTCACCCGAAGGACGTTCTTGAGAGGCGCGGGAATGACGGCGGTTCTTGGAGCGGTGGGGGCCAGACCGGGCGGAATCGGAGGTACGGCCGAACTGCTGGCATCGACTTCCCGGGACACCTTCGACTTCGACGAGGTCTACGACCGCCGGGGCACCGACTGCAACAAGTGGGATCGGGCGATCGAGATGTTCGGGGAGGACATCGAGGTCGGCATGGGGATCGCAGACATGGACTTCCGGGCCGCCCCGTGCATCACCGAGGCCCTTGCGCAGCGCTGCGAACACGAGAACTGGGGCTACCTGACCCGGCCCGCGTCCTACACGCAGGCGATCGCGGACTGGAACCATCGCCGTTACGGCCTGGAGGTCGACCCGGCGACCATCGAGGTGACCACGGGCGTGCACCCCGGGCTGATCGCCGCGCTACTCGCCTTCTCGCCCCCGGGGTCGAGAGTGCTGTTGACCACGCCCACGTACAACGGCTTCTACGGCGACCTCCGCTTCACGCGCACCGTGGCGGAAGACAGCGAGATGCACCTTGTGAACGGGCGCTACGAGATCGACTGGGACGACTTCGAGCGGCGCGCCACCCGGGTCAACACCTTCCTCCTGTGCAATCCCCAGAATCCCACGGGGAACTGCTGGTCCGAGGAGGATCTGCTGCGCATGGGCGAGATCTGTCTCCGGAACCGGGTCATCGTGCTCGCCGACGAGATCCACTGCGACTTCGTTACCGCGGGCAACAAGTACACGCCCTTCGCGAGCCTCCCGGACAAGGACATCGTCAACAACAGCCTGACCTTCAAGGCGGCCAGCAAGACCTTCAGCCTCGCCGCCATGAAGGCCGCCTGGTACTTCTCCACCAACCCCAACCTGCTCACGCGCGCCCGCTCCTACACCCGGGCCGACCTGAGCACCCTGGGAATGGAGGCCAACCGCGCCGCGCTCACCGGGGGTGACGAGTGGCTCGACCAGCTCCTGCCCTACCTCGACGGTAACCACGACCTCGCCGAGTCCTACCTGAAGAACGTCCCCATGGTGGGCTACACCAAGGCCCAGGGCACCTATCTGGCCTGGCTGGACGTGAGCGAGCTGATGGACAGGGTGGGCGCCCGCGAACAGGCGGAGGAGGAGAACAGGACTTCGGAGTCCACTGTCACGCCTGAGCAGATCATGCAGCGCTGGTTCGCCGAGAACGCCAGGATCTACCTGAATCCCGGCCATTCCTACGGCACCGGCGGCAGCGGGCGCATGCGCATGAACCTGGCGACCTCGCGTGTGCTGGTGCAGAAGGCGCTGGACAACATCGCCGAGGCGGTGGCGAAGGCGTAGGCGGAAGCCAGGCGGGGCGGCCGGAGTCGATCCGGCCGGCCACGACAACGGCGGCGGGTCGCTCATGGCGCCCGCCGCCGTTTTTCGTGCTACCCGGCCGGCCCCCCGAGCGAGCCGCCCGGGTAGCGTCCGCGACCCTCCCCGGATCCCGCCGACCCGTCCCGGATCAGGCCGACCCTCCCCGCTCCGGGATCAGACCGGCGACCTGGGAGCCGCCCGCAAGCCTCCCCGGATCAGGCCGGCATTCCGTGCCGGATCACGTGCTCCATTGCGTCGCCGAAGCGGTCGAGCTCCTCGAGGGTCGTGTAGACGCTGGGAGTGATGCGGGAACCGGTGCACTCCTCGTGCCCGATGCCGACCGCGATGATGCGGTGCTCGTTCCACAGGTACTGGTTGAGAGCGCCCGGGTCGACACCGTCGATCTGGACGTTGGCGAGCCCGCACGCGAAGCCGGGCCTGCGGCTGGTATGCAGCCGCACCCGGTCGTGCTGGAGCAGCCGGTCCGCCCAGTAGTCGCGCAGGTACACCATGCGCGCCTCCTTGCGCGCCCCGCCGATCCCCTGGTGGAAGGTGAGCGCCTCCGCGATGGCCAGGTAGTTGGCTGCCGGATGGGTGCCGATCTCCTCGAACTTGCGGATGTCGCCGTCCATGCGCTCGGCAGCAGCGGTGAGCGGCCAGACCTCCGGGATTCTCTCCTTGCGAACGTAGAGCAGACCGGTCCCGTGGGGCGCGAAGAGCCACTTGTGCAGCGAAGTGGCGTAGAAGTCCAGGTCCAACTCGCCGAGATCGAAGTCGAAGTGGGCCAGCGCGTGGGCTCCGTCCACCAGAACCGGAATACCGTGGCGACGCCCCAGCGCGGTGAGCTCCTCAACCGGCAGGATCTGCCCGGTGAGGTTGATCATGTGGCAGCAAAGGATCATGCGTGTGCGCGGCGTGATCGCTTCCTCGAACATGCGCACGACCTCTGCGGGATCCTCGGCGGGAACCGGGATCCGGATCTGCTTCAGAACGATGCCGTCGCGCCGCTCCCGCTGCCGGAAGGTGGTGATCATGCGCCCGTAATCCTGGGTCGTGGTGAGGACCTCGTCGCCCCGCTCCAGGTCGAACCCGTGCTGCAGAATCTGCAGTCCCTCGGAGGCGTTGCGGGTGAGGGCGATTTCCTCGGCGTCCACTCCCCACTCGCGGGCCAGCCGCGCGCGCACCGCCTCCCGCTGGGGCTCGAGGATCTGCCACATCGTGTAGGTGGGCGCCTCGTTGGAGTAGTCGAGGTGGCGCTTCATCGCCTCCTGCACCCAGCGTGGCGACGGGCTCACGCCCCCGTTGTTCAGGTTGATGAGGCTGCGGTCGACGGTGAAGGCCCGCGCGACCTCGATCCAGAAGTCTTCGTCGCGCGCGACCTGCCCCGGCGTCCCGGACCAGTTGCCGAGTTCTTCGGCGATCTCGCGGGCGCTGGCGGCGGAAAGGCGGGCGGGTACGAAGGGGATTCCGGCAGCGGCCACGGCAGGCACGGCCAGGGATCCGAGAAACTGACGGCGACTGGACATCATCGAGTCTCCTGTAGTGTTGGGCACACGCTTCGTTGCAGGCAGCATAACGACGCCTGGGGTGGAATGTCACGGGGAACATTTCGTCCGTCGACGGGCTATTTCGGCGTCGTCTCATGTGTGTGCGAAACAGCTCGCCCAGTCCGACGGAGCCCATCCCTCGAAACCTCACCCCCCTCGCGCGGTGACGGGCAACCCAGGCATGAACAAGAAGAGGATTGCGATGCCGAAGTTGCCCTGTCCGGCCTGCGCGCTGGCGTGCGTGGCCGTGCTCTTGTGGGCTTCCTTGCCCGCCGCGGCGCAGGCGCCGCCGGACGGGACGAACCCGGACTCGACGGCCTTCGAACTGGAACCGCTGGTCGTCACCGCGACCCGTCTGGCCACTACGACCGACGAGCTGGCCGTTGCGGTGAACCTGGTGGGACGCGCCGAGATACGCGAACAACCGAACCGACTCCTTCTCGACGCGCTTGTCGCCGAACCCGGCGTGCTGGTGCAGCAGACCACCGCGGGACAGGGAGCGGCCGTCGTGCGGGCGCTCACCGGGAGCCAGGTGCTGTTGATGGTCGACGGGGTGCGGCTCAACAACGGCACCTTCCGCCAGGGTCCCAGCCAGTACCTCTCTTCCGTCGATCCCGAGCTCATGGAGCGCATGGAGGTGGTCCGCGGGGCCTCCTCCACTCTCTACGGCTCCGACGCCATGGGCGGCGTGATCAACGTGATCACGCGCCGAGCGGCGGACGTGCTGGAGCTGGGCGAGAACTGGGTCGCGGAGGGTTCCTACACCTTCGACGGAGCCACCAACGGGAGCCGCGCGCGGGTCTCGGCGGCGGCGGCCTTCCCGGATGTCCTCTTGGGGCTGGAGCTGTTCGGAGGCGGCAGCTTCGGTTCCTGGTCGCACCTGAAGCCGGGCGGCGGACTCCAGCCCCAGAACCCGACCGGCTACGACCAGTGGAGCAGCGACCTTCGCCTCGACCTTCAGGCCACCCCGCGGCTGCGAATCGAGATGGCCGGCCAGCATTCCGAGCAGAGCGATGTCCCTCGCTACGATCGCTATGTCGACTTCCGGGCTCCCGGAGCGCCAGGGGGAGGCGCAGGCCGCAACGCGCTCTACCTCTTCGAGCCGCAGGACCGATCGCTGGCACGCCTGAAGGGCACCCTGGCTACACGCAGCCCGTTCATCTCCTCGCTGGATGCCCAGGTTTCGTGGCAAGTGCAGCGGGAAGGGCGTGCGATCCGGGGACAGTCATTGCGGAACGCCATCCTCGTGCCGTCGGAGCGCATCAGCCACGTCTCGGACGACGTGCGTTCGGTCTCGCTGGACATCCAGGGGCAGGCGATTCACGGGGACGGCCACAGCGGCGTGACGTACGGCCTGGAGGTGTGGGACAATGTGACCCGCTCACGCGGCTGGGAGGAGAATCTGGCCACCGGTGCCGAGACAAGGTCGTTCCGGTGGAGCGGGGGTGAGCCGGTGTCCACGGGGCGTTTTCCCGATGGCTCCCGCTTCGGCGGCGCTGCCCTGTACGCCTTCGCCGACGAGCCCTGGGGGAGGTTCCGTCTGCAGCTGGGCGGTCGCGCGAGCGTCTACCGGACGACCACCCGCGTGGGTGACGACTACGGCGGAGACGTGGACTCCCGGGTCGGCAACGTCACCGGCGAGGTCGGCCTGGTGTACAGGGCGACGGAAGGAGTGTCGCTCCGGGCGCGTGCGGCGCAGGCCTTTCGCGCGCCCAATATCTATGACCTCACCCTCGTCGGCGACGTCCCCGGCGGCATCGCACTGCCCAACCCGGATCTGAGCCCGGAGAACAGCTACACGCTGGAGATGGGAGCCAACTGGACCCGAGGCCCCGTGACGACGGAGCTCACCGTTTTTCGCATTGACATCGACGACCTGCTGGAACGCACCTTCGGGACCTTCGAGGGCAAGAGCACCTACGGACCCGACCGGCTCCCGATTCTCACCATCCAGAACATCGGCTCGGCGACCATCGACGGGATCGAAGCAGCCTTTTCCGCCGCGCTCCCCGCCCGGGGACAGTTCGACTTGTCGGCCTCGGTGACCTTGGGGGATGCCGTGGTGGCGCGGGACGGCGTGCTTCTGGAGGAGCCGCTGAGCCGTGTTCCACCCGCGACTTTGTCGTATCGCGTGCGATGGCCGCTGCCCTGGGGCGGGCGCTCGGCGTGGGTCGAGTACTTCGGCAAGGTTGCGGGAGAACAGGCCCGCCTCGGCTTCCGTGATCGGATCGACAGCCGCATCCAGGTGGGCGGGACACCCGCATACCGTACGCACTCGATCCGGGGAGGCGCCGCCTGGGGCGATCGTTTGCGCGTCTCGGCGGGGATCGAGAACCTCCTGGACGTGTTGTATCGTGTTCACGGCTCGGGAATCGACGCCCCCGGCCGGCACCTCTTTCTGCGGCTGGATGTACGGCGCTGACCGGGCCCGCCTCGGGCGCGAACCATGATCCGAGTGACGTTTCTGGGCACCTCCGCCGCGTGTCCGACCGTGCGGCGCAACGTGAGCGCGATCGCCGTGCAGCGGGAGGGCGAACTCATGCTCTTCGACTGCGGCGAGGGGACCCAGCGCCAGATGATGCGCTACGGCACCGGCTTCTCCATCTGGGCGGTGTTCATCACGCACATGCATGCGGATCACTTCGTGGGTGTGACGGGGATGCTGCGGACCATGGCGCTGCAGGGACGGAGCGAACTGCTGCTGCTGACGTGTCCGGTCTCCGGGAGGCGAGTGCTCCAGGATGCCGTCCACCTCGGCTTCGACCGCCTGAGCTTCCCGGTCGAGATCCGGGAGCTGAGGTCGGGGGACTGCGTCTCGCGGAACGGATACGAAGTGCGCGCCTTCCGGGTGAACCACGGCATGCCGGCCCTCGGGTACGTGCTACGTGAAGAGGATCGCCTGGGGCGCTTCGACGTGGAGAAGGCACGCGCCCTGGGCGTCCCGGAGGGGCCTGCCTTCGGCCGCCTGCATCGGGGCGAGACGGTGGAGATCGATGGGCGGCGGGTCCGGCCGGAGGAGGTGGTCGGGCCGGGCCGGCCGGGCCGGACGGTGGTCTACACGGGGGACACCCGGCCCGTTCGCTCGACCGTGCGCGCCGCCGCCGGGGCGGAGCTGCTCATCCACGAGTGCACCTTCGCCGGGGACGAGGTAGCGCGCGCGCGCGCTACCTTCCACTCCACTGCCACGGACGCCGCGCGCGTCGCGCTCGAGGCGGATGTGGCCCGGCTGGCTCTCACCCACGTGTCCGCCCGCTACTCCGAGAACCCTGCGCGCCTCGAGCGAGAAGCCCGCCGGGTGTTCCCCCTGGCCCTCGTGGCCTCGGACGGCCTCACCCTGGAGGTGCCGTACCGGGACGAAGACCTGACCAACCGGTCCGGCGGGGGAGAGCAGGCGCCCGGGTGAACCCCGCGAGCGACCCCCACGACCCCCCTGCCGGCGACCGTGCGCGCCCGCCCCGGGAAGATGCTCCCGCCCCCTCTTCCGGTGACAGCGTGCGCGCCCCCATCACCCAGCGGCCCGACCCCCCCGCCGGCGATCGCCTTCGCGCCCCCCCCCACGACCCCCCCTTCAAAACGGTGGCGATCGTCGGGCTGGGGCTGATCGGCGGGTCGCTGGCCCGGGCGCTCAGGGCGCTGCCCCGGCCGCCCCGGGTGATCGCCTCCTCCAACTCGGTGCAGGATCTGGAGTTGGCTGAGCGAGCGGGGGTCATCGAGGCCGGGGCGACCGACCCGGACGCCGTTGTTGCCGCCGCCGATCTGGTCGTCTACGCCACCCCCCTCGACGTGACCCTGAGGCTGCTCGCCCAACACCGCGGCCGCTGGCCGGCGGAAGCGGTCGTGAGCGACGTGGCCAGCCTGAAGGCCCCGGTGGAGGAGGCGATGGACGCCCTCGGGGAGAGCGCCCGCTACACCGGGTCCCACCCCATGGCGGGCGGGGAGGGGTCGGGGTTCGCCCACTCCGCGGCCAACCTGTTCGCGGGCTCGACCGTCTGGCTGACGGGGAAGGGGGCGGGGGGGGCGGCCGTGGAGGCGCTCTGGCGGGCCGCGGGCGGCCGCCCGCGCTGGACCGCCGCCCCCGAACACGACCGGCTCATGGCGTGGTGCAGCCACCTTCCCCAGCTGGCCGCCAATGCCCTCGCGCGCGTCCTCGCGGATTCGGGCCACACCCCCGCCGACCTGGGGACCGGCGGTGCCGACATGTTGCGCCTCTCCGGGAGTTCGCCGGAAATGTGGCTCCCGCTCCTGGCCCAGAGCGAGGTGGCAGGACCGTTGCGGCAACTCGCGCGCGCCGCGCACGAGATCGCGGACGCGGCCGAACGTCGAGATCTCACAGCCATCGAAGAGTGGATGAAGTCTACCCGCGCCTGGCACGCCGGAGTCATGGGACCGCCGCCCCCGCATGCAACCCCGGAACCGCCGTCCCCGCCCCGCATTCCCGGCAAGCAGAGGGAGCAAACGTGGTGATGACAGAAGTGAGGGTGCCGGGAGACAAGTCCATCTCCCACCGGGCGCTGCTGGTGGCATCGCTGGCCGGCGGCGAGAGCCGTATCCGGGGAATCCTCACCGGAGAGGATCCTCAGGCGACCGCCTCCATCCTCCGGGCCCTGGGTGTGCGGGTGCCCCCCCTGGTGGCGAACGGCGAATTGCGCATTACGGGGGTGGGCACGCGCGGGATGCGCACCCCGCGTCGGGTGCTCGACTGCGCCAACAGCGGTACCACCGCCCGGCTTCTGCTGGGCGTCCTGGCGGGGCAGACACTCCAGGCCACCCTCACCGGCGACCGCTCCCTGCGTCGCCGCCCGATGCGGCGCGTCACCGATCCGCTGTCGACCATGGGAGCCCGCTTCGACTCCCTCGCGGCCCCCGGGAGGCTCCCGCTGCGCGCGACCGGCGCAGCCCTGCGCGCCCTCGATTACCGCCTCCCCGTGGCCAGCGCGCAGGTGAAGAGCGCGCTCCTGCTTGCGGGCGTGACTGGCGGCGTGCCGGTGCGGCTCACCGAGCCCGGTCTATCGCGCGACCACACCGAACGCATGCTCGCGACCGCGGGGTGCACGCTGGCAAGCGTCTTCCGCGACGGCGCCAACCGGGTCCGCCTGACGGCGTCGCCCCCCGCCCTTGAGCCCGTGGATGTGATCGTGCCGGGCGACTTCTCCTCTGCGGCCTTTCCGCTGGTGCTCGCCCTGCTGGGCGGAGCCGGCAAGGGAATCGTCCTGCGCGGCGTCGGGCTCAACCCGACACGAACGGGATTGCTCCCCGTACTGGAGAGGATGAATGCACACATCGAAGTTCATCCAGACGCCTCGGCGAAGCAGGGGGAGCCGATCGGCGACCTGGTCATCCGCCCCTCGAACCTGGTCGCCGCTGCGGTCCGGCCCGCGGAAATCCCGGGCCTCATCGACGAGGTTCCGGTCCTGGCGGTGCTTGCCGCGCGCGCCCGGGGCACTACCCGCATCACCGGCGCGGCGGAGCTGCGAGTCAAGGAATCCGACCGGCTTGGTGCGCTCGCCGCCAACCTCTCCGGCCTGGGGGTGGAGGTCCAGGAACTGCCGGACGGCCTGGTGATCGAAGGTGGGGAGCACCCCCTCGCCGGCTCCGTGGCGGCGCGCGGCGACCATCGCATCGCGATGGCCTTCGGCGTTCTCGGGGCGCTGGCGGGCAACTCCATCACCGTGGATGCCCCGGCGGCCGTCGATGTGAGCTATCCAGGGTTCTGGGAGATGCTCGAGCGCGTCTCCGCGCCGGCGGCCGGCCAAGCTTCGGCCGGCGACTCCGAAGCCGTGGCTGGCGGGGCTGCTCGAGTGCCGGGCGCCCGTCCGCGCAAGCACGGCCCGGTGATCGTCATCGACGGGCCCGCAGGTTCCGGAAAATCAACTACGGCGCGGGCGGTTGCGCGCCGGCTGGGCTGCCGCCATCTGGATTCGGGCGCGCTCTACCGGGCCCTCACCTTCGCCCTGCTCGAGTCCGGCCAGCCGCCGGATTCGTGGCCTGCGCTCACCGAGTCCGACCTGAACGCGTACCCGGTGCGCATGGTGCCCGCCCCGGCGGCGTTCCGAGTCGAGCTGGGGGCGGGCACGCTCGCATCCGAACTCCGGAGCCCCGAAGTCGACGCCCACGTCTCCGCCGTCGCCCGTCTGCCCCGAGTGCGCGCGTGGCTGCTCGACCGGCAACGGCAGGCGGGGGCGGATGGCTCGCTGGTGGCCGACGGGCGCGACATGGGCACGGTCGTGTTTCCGGAAGCGGATGTGAAGATCTTTCTCGTGGCCGACCTTCCCGAGCGAGCGCGCCGCCGGCTGCGGCAGATGGAGCGCAACCGGGCCGGCGAGGTCGAGGTCGAAGCGGAAGCCGCCCGTCTGCGCGCCCGGGATCAACTGGACACGGAACGCGGGATCGCGCCTCTCAGGAAAGCTCGCGACGCGGTCGAAATCGACGGAACCCGCCTCTCGTTCGAGGAGCAGGTGGACGCAATCCTGGCCGAGGTACGAGTCGCAGTCCGGGACGCGGCAGTTCCGACTACCGAGCACTGATTGACGCGATGACCACCGGCCCATATTTTAGTCAGCTGAAGAATACTCGTCTGTCTATAACCTCTGCTGGAGGAAGCAGCTCCTCGAGCCCGGCCTCCGGTGTACGGGACGCCCACCCGGTTAGGATCCTTCCATTCCTTTTCTGATCTCTCGTGAACCCTGAACCCGGACCGCGCAAGGCGGGGCCGGCCAAGCAGGGCGCTTCCCTTCGGGAACGCGCCAGGGACAACAACCGATGACCGACCAGACCGAAAACAGTCACTCCCCTCCGCAGGAACCCAGCTCCTCTTCCGCCCCCTCCTCCGGCGATTCCGAAAAAGCGGGTCCTTCAGAGAGCCCGGGGAATTCGGACGACGCTGCGGGAACGCAGTCGCCCCTCACCCAGGCCTTCGGAGATTTCAGCTCGTTCGACGCCTCCGACGAACTCTTCGCGGATCCGCGCGGCGACGTCGGCTTCGCGCTCTCCGACGACCCCCGTGGCGAGGACGACGAGTCCATGTCGAGGGACGACTTCGGCACCATGCTGCAGGACTTCCAGTCCGGCATTCAGGACGTGCGCGAGGGCGAGATCGTACAGGCCAAGGTGGTACGGGTAACAGATACCACCGTCATCCTCGAATTCGGCTTCAAGAGCGAAGGCGCCGTCTCGCGCGAGGAATTTCGGGACAACGAGGCCCTGGTGCCGGGCTACGAAGTGGAGGTGCTGCTCGAAAGCCTGGAAGACGACGACGGGGTGGTGGTCCTCTCGAAGAAGAAGGCGGACTTCCTTCGCGTCTGGGAGAAGATCCGGGAAGCCTACGAGTCCGGTTCGCCCATCCAGGGCAAGCTGGTGCGCAAGATCAAGGGCGGCATGACCGTGGATCTGATGGGCGTGGACGCCTTCCTGCCGGGCTCGCAGATCGCCTTGCGCCGGGTGCCCAACATCGAGGATCTGGTAGGCGATGTCTACGACTTCAAGATCATCAAGCTGAACAAGAGGCGCCGCAACATCGTGGTTTCCAGGCGCGTGATTCTGGAGGCCGAGCGCAGCAAGAAGCGCGACACCCTGGTCAAGGAACTGCTGGTGGGCCAGGTGCGCGCCGGCATCATCAAGAATATCACCGATTTCGGCGCCTTCATCGATCTGGGCGGGCTGGACGGACTGCTGCACATCACGGACATGTCCTGGGGCCGCGTGGGGCACCCGTCCGACATGGTGACCATCGGCTCCGAGTTGGACGTCAAGGTGCTCGACATCGACTGGAAGCGGGAGAGAATCTCGCTCGGGCTCAAGCAGCTGCTCCCCTATCCGTGGACCGACATCGACCTGAAGTACCCGGTCGGCGTGCGAGTATACGGAAGAGTCGTCTCGATCACCAACTACGGGGCTTTCGTGGAGCTGGAGAAGGGTGTGGAGGGGCTGGTCCACATTTCGGAGATGTCGTGGACGCGCAACGTCCGGCATCCCTCCAAGCTGGTCTCCATAAACGACGAGATCGAGGCCGTGGTGTTGAAGGTGGACCCTGGAGCGGAGAAGATCTCGTTGGGGATGAAGCAGATCGAAGAGGATCCCTGGCTGGCTCTCCCCCTCAAGTATCCCACGGGAACCCGACTGCAGGGCAAGGTGCGCAACCTGACCTCCTTCGGCGCGTTCGTCGAGATCGAACCGGGAATCGACGGGTTGGTGCACGTTTCCGACATGAGCTGGACCAAGCGCGTCGAGCATCCTTCGGAGATCGTGAGCAAGGGCCAGGAACTGGAGGTGATGGTTCTCGACGTCGACGGCGAAAACAAGCGCATCTCCCTCGGCATCAAGCAGGTGCTCGACGATCCCTGGCCCTCGCTTTCGGAGCGCTTCGCGCCAGGAGTGGAGTGTCAGGGCAGAGTCGTCCGGGTTCAGGAGAAGGGAGTCGTGGTCGACCTGGGTGACAACGTGGAGGCGTTTGTCCCCATCTCGCACAGTCGTATCCGCGAGGGCCAGCTGCTGGAGGACTACTACGGGCCGGGGGACGAGGTCGACCTCAAGGTGCTTGACTCCGACGCTGCCAACCGCAGGATCGTGGTGGGGGTGATGACCGCTCCCCGTCGCCGCGTGCCGGAGGCGCCCGCCACCGAGGATGGCCTGTCCGCCACCGAGGATGGCCCGCCCGCCGCCGAGGACGGCCCGCCCGCCGCCGAGGACGGCTTGCCTGTCACCGAGGATGGCCTGCCCGCCACGAAGGCCGAGGGTACGCTCTATCCGTGATGCGTAACCCGGTCCGCGTCCGAGACCTGGTCGCCCTCGCGACCATCGCCGGCTGCGTGCCGGTGGCGGCGGGGGCGCCGCCGCCGGAGACCCGGCAGCCGGACACGGTCCCTGAACTCGTGGCCGTACCCGAGCCGGAGGCGCCCGGGCTCGAGCGCGAGCTGGCGGCCCCTCTGGTCGGTGTCATGCTCCCGATTTCCGGCTCGCCGTTCATGCGGCAGTATGCCACGCAGATCGAAGAGGGTGTGCGCGCCGCCGTCGCTTCCGCTCCGGAGAGCGACGTTCTGCCGGTTCTGCACATTATCGACAGCGGGGGCGGAATCGAGCGGGCGAGCGAGGCGCTCGCCGAGCTGGAGGCGGAAGGCCTGTCGGCGATCGTGGGGCCGCTGCAGGAGGGGGCGGTGGCGCAGGTGGCCGCGGCGCGCGCGCGCCCGGTGCCGCTGATCGCTCCCGCCGCACGGGAATTGCCCGAGGGTCAGGCGGGCGTCTATTCGCTGGCCGGGCCGGATCCCGGTCCCGCGAGAGCGCTGGGCCGGTACGCCTGGGAGAGCGGCATCCGGCGCATCGTGGCGATCGCCCCCTCCACGCCGTTCGCGCGCTTCGAAGTCGACATCTTCACGTCGGCCTTCGGCATGGGAGGGGGAGTTCTCGCCGGGGCTTTCTACTATCCCCCGGGGCAGAACGACTTTCGCGCGGAGGTTGCGGAGCTGATCCGCATCGATCCCGACGGCGTGCTGCTTCCGCTTCCGCCCCTGCCCGCGATGGACATCCGGCAGGTGGCGGGCCAGGTGCAGCACTACGGCCGCGACGACTCCCTGAGTGTCCAGGTCCTGGGGACCGCCGGGTGGTCGACGTCCGATGTGCTCCGCGACGTGGACGCCAACTTCATCGAAGGGGTCTTCACGGTGACCGCCCGCCCGCCGGGGCGTCGCGAGGAGGCGTACGAGGAATTCGTGCGGGCGTACGAGGCCGTGCACCGCAAGTCGCTGCGCAGCGATGTGCCGGCTCTCGGCTGGGACATCATGGGCCTGCTCATGACCGCCTTTCGCACGGGCGCGCGTGCCCCGGAGGAGGTGCGGGACGCGCTGGAAGAGATCGACGGCTACGAGGGCGCGACCGGAACCCTCGCCGTGGAGAACGGCCGCATTACGCGCGTCTACGAAGTCGTTGTGATCCGGGACCGGGAGCTGGTTCGGGCCTACTGATGTTTCGGTGTTCGCCCGCTGCCACCCGGGTGATGCCGGTCCTGCGCGGTCCTTCCCCATGAGCATGCGGGAGAAGCTGGAGCGGCTCCGGCACCTTCGCCGGGAAGCGGAGCTGGGTGGGGGAGAGAGGCGTCTGGCGGCGCAACACGCGCGCGGCAAACTCTCGGCACGCGAGCGCCTCGACCTGCTTCTGGACCCCGCAAGCTTCGTCGAACTCGATCGCTTTGTGACCCATCGCTCCACCGGCTTCGGGCTCGAGGAGCGCAGGGTCCTCGGCGACGGGGTGGTGACCGGCTACGGGCGTATCGACGGCCGCCTGGTCTACGTCTTCTCCCAGGACTTCACCGTCTTCGGCGGGTCGCTCTCGGAAGCCCACGCCGAAAAGATCGTGAAGGTTCAGGACCTCGCGCTGAAGACCGGAGCGCCGGTCGTGGGGCTGAGCGACTCCGGCGGAGCCCGCATCCAGGAGGGCGTGGCCTCGCTGGGGGGGTACGCGGACATCTTCCTGCGCAACACTCTGGCCTCGGGGGTGATCCCCCAGATCAGCGTCATCATGGGGCCGTGCGCAGGTGGAGCAGTCTACTCTCCGGCGATCACGGACTTCGTCTACATGGTGCGCGGCACCAGCTTCATGTTCGTGACCGGGCCGGATGTGGTGCGCACGGTGACGCACGAGGACATCGACATGGAGAGCCTGGGAGGCGCCGCCACCCATGCCTCCACCTCCGGGGTCGCCCACTTCGTCCACGACTCGGAGCCGGAGACCCTGGCTGCGGTGCGCGAGCTGTTCCGCTACATCCCACAGAACAACACCGAGCCCGCGCCGCGCCGGGATACACGGCATGCGGTGGAGCCAGGGGATGAGGCACTACTGGATATCGTACCCCCCAACCCCAACAAGCCGTATGACATGAAGGAGGTCATCGAGCGTGTCGTGGATGACGGGGCCTTCTACGAGGTCCACGCGCGCTTCGCCCCCAACATGGTCACCGGCTTCGCCCATCTGGGCGGGCACTCGGTGGGGGTGGTGGCCAATCAGCCGGCGGTGCTCGCGGGGGTGCTGGACATCGATTCGTCGGACAAGGGAGCGCGCTTCGTGCGCTTCTGCGACGCCTTCAACATCCCGCTGGTGGTCTTCGAGGACGTGCCGGGGTTCCTCCCGGGGGTGGCGCAGGAGCATGGAGGGATCATCCGCCACGGCGCCAAGCTGCTCTACGCCTTCGCCGAGGCGACCGTTCCCAAGGTCACCGTCATCACCCGCAAGGCGTACGGGGGCGCCTACGACGTGATGAACTCGCGGCACATTCGCGGGGACGTGAGCCTCGCGTGGCCCACTGCGGAGATTGCGGTCATGGGGCCGAAGGGCGCCGTCGAGATTCTCTTCCGCAAGGAGATCGCGCGCGCCGACGACCCGGAGGCCGCGCTCAGGGCCCGTATGGAGGAATATCGCGAGCGGTTCGCGCACCCCTACATCGCCGCGGCACGCGGCTATGTCGACGACGTCATCGATCCGCGCGAGACCCGCGCCCGACTGGCGGGCGCCCTCGACATCCTCGAGAACAAGCGCGACGCCAACCCGTCCAGGAAACACGGCAACATTCCGCTCTGAGGAGCCGCCGGTGCTCGAATCGGTCCTGATCGCCAACCGGGGCGAGATCGCGCTGCGCATCGTGCGCGCCTGCCGGGAGTTGGGCATCAGGAGCATCGCGGTCTATTCGGAGGCGGACCGTGCCGCGCCCCACGTGCTGGCGGCGGACGAAGCCCACGAGATCGGCCCCGCGCCCTCCGCGGAAAGCTATCTGCGTATCGATCGCCTGCTGGAGGTGGCGGCCCGCTCAGGCGCGCAGGCGGTGCATCCGGGATACGGCTTTCTGTCGGAGCGGGCGGTCTTCGTGCGCGCAGTCCGGGACGCCGGGCTCGTGTTCATTGGCCCGAAGCCCGCGACCATCGACGCGAT
Organism: Longimicrobiales bacterium; assembly: GCA_965225805.1. GTDB lineage: Bacteria > Gemmatimonadota > Gemmatimonadetes > Longimicrobiales > Gaopeijiaceae > BD2-11. The sequence continues at coordinate 2,946,516 of OZ245327.1, read as the reverse complement.
GGGCGACAAGGTGCGCGCCCGCAGGCTCATGCGGGAGGCGGGGACCCCGGTGATTCCGGGTTCCCCGGGCCCGGTCCGCGACCCGGGTGAAGCGCGCCGGCAGGCCCGCGACATCGGCTTTCCGGTGCTGCTCAAGGCGGTGGCGGGGGGCGGCGGCAAGGGGATGCGGGTGGTGGACGACCAGGCTGGCTTGGAGCGGGCGCTGGATGCCGCTCGTCGCGAGGCGCAAGCGGCCTTCGGCGACGCGGCGGTCTACCTGGAACGGTATCTGGACGCGCCCCGGCACATCGAAGTGCAAGTGCTGGGCGATGAACACGGCAACCTCGTCTACCTGGGGGAGCGCGAGTGCTCCATTCAGCGGCGGCACCAGAAGCTGGTGGAGGAGTCGCCGTCTCCCGTGGGCACGCCGGGTCTGCGGGCGCGCATGGGCGAGGCTGCAGTGCGGGCGGCGCGCGCAGTGGGATACGTCGGCGCGGGCACGGTGGAGTTCCTCTACCTCGACGGAGAGTACTTCTTCCTGGAGATGAACACCCGCCTGCAGGTGGAGCACCCGGTCACCGAGCTGGTCACCGGGATCGACCTGGTCGAGTGGCAGATGCGGGTGGCGGCGGGGGAGGCGCTCGCCTTCACCCAGGAGGATGTGCGCCTGAGCGGCCACGCCATCGAGTGCCGCATCACCAGCGAGGATCCCTTCCAGGGCTTCCTGCCCGCAACCGGACGGGTGGAGGCGCTCGAGGTCCCCGCGGGGGCGGGTGTGCGCTGGGACGGGGGCATCCGCGCCGGGTTCGAGATCGGGCGCCACTACGATCCGCTCCTGGGCAAGCTGGTCGCGTGGGGGCCCGACCGCCCGGCGGCCGTGCGGCGCATGGCGCGCGCGCTCGACGAGCTGGCGATCGTGGGCGTGCCCACCAGCGTGCCCTTCCATCACCGGGTCATGCGGCACGACGCGTTCCGGCGGGGCGACCTGAGCATCCGCTTCCTGGAGGACCATCCCGAGCTGACTGCCGACGATATCGATCCCGAGTCGCTGCGGGTGGTGGCGGCTGCTGCGGCGCTGCTGGCGGAGGGCGAGCGCCGCCGGCGGCCTGCGCGAGGGACGCGCGCGGACGGGCGTCCCGCCTTCTCGGCGTGGCGCAGGGCGGGGGCGAGGTGGGGGGTGCTGCCGTGACGCGGCTTTCCGCGCCGTCCACCCGTCCCGGAACCCGGGAGGAACCGTGCGCTACTACGTAACCATCGAGGGGCGCGTGCTCGAGGCGCAAGCGGACGGCGACGCCGTGCGGATGGCGGACGCCGCGGGCGCGGCGCGGGTGCTCGACCGGAGCGACGGGCCGACGCTCTGCCTCTCGGTGGCAAACCGCCCGCACCGGGTATACGCGGTGCGGCGCGGGGACACCGACTGGGAGATCCACTTCCGCGGGCGCTCCTTCCGGGTGGAGGTGGCGGATGAGAAGAGCTGGCGCATACGCCAGGCCCGCGGGGGCGGGGCCGCCGCGGTCGCCGGGCTCGAGCCTTTGCGCGCGCCCATGCCGGGCCTCGTGCTGCGCGTCGATGTCGAGGTGGGGCAGCAAGTTGCGCAGGGCCAGGCGCTGCTCATCGTGGAAGCCATGAAGATGGAAAACGAACTGCGCGCGCGAGCCTCCGCGCATATCCGCCGTGTCCACGTCGCGGCTGGCGAATCCGTCAGGCGCGGCGACGTCCTGATCGAATTCGAGCAGGATGGGGAGGACAAAGACGCCTGGGACGGCCAGGATCCCCGCGACGGCCACCACCCCGGGGGCGACGGCCAGGATCCCCGCGACGGCCACCAACGCGGGGACGACGGCCACGGGTCGGGACGATGAGCGACGACTCGCGCCGGGCCAACGATTCGCGCCCCACCACCGACAGCGGCATCCCGGTCGAGCGGCTGTACACCCCCGATCTCTCGAGTCCGGATCCCGGCGACGATGTGGGCGAACCCGGGGAATTCCCGTTCACGCGCGGCATCTACCGCACCATGTATCGCGGCCGTCCCTGGACGATGCGCCAGTACGCCGGCTTCGGTACCGCGGAGCAGACCAACCGCCGCTATCGCTATCTGCTCGAGAGCGGCACCACCGGGCTCTCGGTGGCCTTCGACCTCCCCACCCAGATGGGCTACGACTCCGACCATTCGATGGCCGCGGGCGAAGTCGGGCGAGTCGGGGTGGCCATCGACTCCATCGACGACATGCGCCTCCTCTTCGAGGGGATTCCCCTGGCGGACGTGTCCACCTCGATGACCATCAACTCGACCGCGCCCATCCTGCTTGCACTCTACGTTGCGCTGGCCGACGAACGGCGCGTGCCGCGGGAGAAGCTGTCCGGGACGGTGCAGAACGACATCCTCAAGGAGTACATCGCCCGGGGGACGTACATCTATCCGGCGGAGCCCTCCCTCCGTCTGGTGTCGGACGTCATCGCCTTCTGCTCGCGCGAAATGCCCAGGTGGAATCCGGTGTCGATCTCCGGCTACCATATTCGCGAGGCCGGCTCGACAGCGCCCCAGGAGGTCGCCTTCACCTTCGCCAACGGGCTCGAATACGTGCGCCGCGCGCTCGATTCCGGAGTGGCGCTCGAGGACTTCGCGCCCCGCCTCTCGTTCTTCTTCGCCGCGCACAGCGATTTTCTGGAGGAGGTGGCCAAGTTCCGCGCCGCCCGCCGGCTGTGGGCGCGGCTGATGCGCGAGGAGTTCGGGGCCTCCGACGGGAGCGCGCGCCTGCGCTTCCACACTCAGACGGGCGGCTCGACACTGACCGCCCAGCAGCCCCTCAACAACGTGACCCGTACCACCGTGCAGGCGCTTGCGGCGGTGCTGGGGGGGACCCAGTCGCTCCACACCAACGGATATGACGAAGCGCTCGCGCTCCCGACCGAGGAATCCGCCCGTATCGCTTTGCGCACGCAACAGATTCTGTTGCACGAGAGCGGCGTGGCGCGCACCGTCGACCCCCTCGCCGGGAGTTATTTCGTCGAGGCGCTCACCTGCGAGATCGAAGCGCGGGCGCGCAAGCACCTCGGGCGTATCGGCGAGAGGGGGGGGGCGGCACAAGCGCTCGACTACATGCGCGACCACATCCACCGGTCGGCCTACCGCACCCAACTGGCGGTCGAAGCGGGCGAGAAGGTCGTGGTGGGGGTGAACCGCTTCGTCGAGGAGGGCGCGGACCCGCCCCGCGGCACCCCCGACTACCGGGCCCTCGAGGCCGAGCAGCGCGCGAAGCTGGCGGAGCTGCGCGCCGGCAGAGACGGTTCCAGGGTCACCCGCGCCCTCGACCAGGTGCGTGAGGCGGCGCGCACGGACGCCAACCTGGTCCCTCCCATGGTGGTTGCCGTTCATGCACGGGCAACGCTTGGGGAGATCAGCGGTGTCCTGATGCGGGAGTGGGGAAGGTACGCCGGTCAGTAGCCGAGAGAAGGCATTCGCCTCGACGCGCGACCCCGAAGATGCGTCTGCCCGGTTTCGCCTGCTCTGCAATGACGATTAGTTTGGCGGGTCGAACCAACCCCGAATCGATCATCCATGCCTACCTACGAATACCAGTGCACCGGTTGCGGGCAGACCTTCGAGGTCTTCCAGAGGATGTCCGACCAGCCGCTCTCGAGCTGTCCCGACTGCGGGGCGGCCGCCCGGCGCAAGATCTCGGGCGGTGCCGGTTTCCTCCTCAAGGGCGAGGGATTCTACATCACCGACCACCGCAGCCAGGAGTACAAGGACAAAGCTGCTGCCGATGCGGGGAAGCAAAAGCCCGCGTCCGCGCCCAAGGCCGGCCCCGGGAGTGGCTCGGATCGATCCGGGCCCGGCCGAAGAAAGGAGTCGGCGGCTTCGACCGCCGAACCGGGCAAGACATCCTCCGGAGCCGATTCGGCCAAGTCTTCGTCCCGGAGTGGCTCGGCCAGACCGCCAACCGGAACTGGCTCGGCCAAGCCAGCGTCCGGGGGCGGTTCGCGGCGATGAGCCGGCAGGCGCTGCGCGACATCCTCGAACAGGCACTTGCCGGGATGGGGGTGACCGGACACGAAATCCGGCTGGAGCGGCCGCGCGACCCGGACCACGGCGACATCGCTTCCTCGGTGGCTCTCACCCTGGCTTCCCGGCTGCGGCGCCCCCCGCGCGGCATCGCGGAAGAGATCGCGGGGCGGCTGGAACTGGACGGCACCGGCGTCGCCTCGGTCGAGGTGGCCGGCCCCGGCTTCCTCAACTTCCGCTTCTCGGCGTCGCGGGTGTCTTCGGTGGTGGCCGACATACTCAGCCGGGACGAGGACTACGGCCGCTCCCGGGAGGGGCAGGGGAGAGCCGTGATGGTGGAGTTCGTGTCCGCCAACCCCACCGGTCCCCTGCACCTCGGACACGGGCGCCAGGCGGCCCTCGGCGACACGCTGGCCAACCTCCTAGACTGGACCGGGTGGGCGGTCTACCGGGAGTACTACTACAACGACGCCGGCCGCCAGATCGAGCGGCTGGGGGAGAGCGTCGCCTGCCGCTACCTGCGCCATTTCGGGGTGGAGGCCGCGTTCCCCGAAGACGGATACCGCGGAGAATATGTCGCGGAGGTCGCAGAGCGCCTCGCCGAAGCCGAAGGCCGCCGGCTCGTGGACGCGAACCCCGGGGAGCGGCGCGCCGTCTGCCAGCGCTTCGCGGTGCGCCTGCTGCGCGAGGAACAGGACCGCGACCTCGCCGACTTCGGCGTGCGCTTCGACCGCTACTTCCTCGAGTCCTCGCTCTACACCGACGGCGCGGTCGACACGACCATCGCGGCGCTGCGCGACACCGGGCACGTCTACGACCGCGACGGCGCGATCTGGCTCGCCACCACCGTCTTCGGCGACCAGAAGGACCGGGTGATGGTCAAGAGCGATGGCAGCCCCACCTACTTCCTCCCTGATGTGGCCTACCACATGAGCAAGTGGCGGCGCGGCTTCCACCGCGTCGTCAACATCCAGGGCGCGGACCATCACGGCACCGTCGACCGCGTGCGCGCGGGGCTGCAGGCGCTCGGCCGCCCGCAAGGATATCCCGAGTACCTGCTGCACCAGATGGTGACCGTGGCGCGCGGCGGGGCCGAGGTGAAGCTCTCCAAGCGATCCGGGGGCTACACCACCCTGCGCGAGCTGGTCGACGCCGTCGGGGTGGACGTGGCGCGCTACTTCTTCCTGATGCGCAAGCCGGAGGCGCACCTGGTCTTCGATCTCGACGCCGCCCTCGACCATTCCGACCGCAATCCGGTCTACAAGAGCAAGTACGCGCACGCGCGCATGTGCAGCATCTTCCGCAAGGCGGGGATGGATCCCGACGCCATGGCGCCGAACCGACTCTCCTCGGACGACCACGACCTGTCGCTCCTCGACCACCCCCGCGAGCACGAGCTGATGGGGCGTCTTGGAGAGTTCCCCGAGCTGGTGCGCCGGGCGGCCCGCGCGCGCGCCCCCCACATCGTCTGCGAGTATCTGGAGCAGACGGCCGGCATGGTGAACTCGTGGTACCACGCCGGCAATCCGGGTCGCAACCCCGGCCTCGCCGTGCTGGCCGGCGATCCGGCGCTGCGCGCGGCTCGCCTCGCCCTCACCGGAGCTGTGCGCGTGGTGCTGCGCAACGCGCTTGCCCTGCTGGGCGTGGAGGCTCCGACCCGCATGGAACGACGCGAGGACTGAGGCGGCCCGGCATGTCCGCTCTGGTTGTGGGGAGCATGGCCCTCGACACGGTCGAGACCCCGTTCGGGAGAGCCGAGGAGGTGCTGGGGGGGGCCGCGTCGTTCTTCGCGGCGGCTGCGAGCCTATATCAGCCGGTCCAGGTGGTGGCGGTGGTCGGCGACGACTTCCCGCTGGCCGAGCTGGACTTTCTGCGGGAAAGAGGCGTCGACCTCTCGGGGCTGCAGGTGGTGCCCGGAGAGAGCTTTCGCTGGGGAGGGGCCTATAACGCCGACTTCAGCGAGCGGGAGACCCTCTTCACCACGCTCGGTGTCTTTGCCGACTTCAGCCCGGTCATCCCCGCGTCCTTCCGCAAGGCGCGCATCGTCTCCCTGGGCAACATCCACCCGGTCCTGCAGGGAGAGGTGCTCGACCAGGTGGAGAGCCCCGAGTTCGTGGTGTGCGACACCATGAACTACTGGATCGAGCGGGAACGGAAGGCGCTGATGCAGCTTCTCGAGCGCATCGACCTCCTGATGGTGAACGACACCGAAATCCACCAACTCTCCGGCCTTTCCGATCCCGCGCGAGCGGCGCGCTGGGTGCGCGAACACGGGCCTCGGCAGGTGATTGTGAAGGAGGGAGCCAGGGGCGCGCTCTTCTTCGGCGAGGAGTCCGCCTTTCGCTGCCCGGCCTATCGGGTGCCCCGGGTCGTGGACCCCACGGGAGCCGGGGACGCCTTCGCCGGCGGGTTCGCGGGATACCTTGCGGGCGTCCCCCGCTGTACCGGCGATGCGCTGCGAGAGGCGCTCGTGCACGCCTCCGTGATGGGGTCCTTCGCCGTCGAGTCCTTCTCCCTGGATCGTTTCCGAGACCTGGATGCCGGCGAAGCGGCTGCGCGAGCCCGCATCCTCGGCGAGCAGGCCGCCTTGGAGCCCTCCCCGGCAGGAGCGAGCGTTGTCTGACGATTCCCCAACACTGGACTACCGCGCCGCGGGTGTCGATCTGGACGCCGCGGACCGCGCCAGGCAGGCCATCAAGTCGCTGGTGGCGAGCACCCACGACCGCAACACCTTGTCCGGTATGGGCTCCTTCGGGGGCATGTACGCGGTGCCCCGGGGATTCGAGGCGCCGGTGCTGGTGTCGAGCGCGGACGGAGTGGGCACCAAGCTCAAGGTGGCGTTCCTCTCCGGGCGCCACGACACGGTGGGGGCGGATCTGGTCAACCACTGCGTAAACGACATCCTGGTGCAGGGGGCGCGGCCGCTCTTCTTCATGGACTACCTGGCGAGCGGCGACATGGACGCGGGGGTGGTGGGGGAGGTGGTCTCGGGGGTAGCTCGCGCGTGCCGCGACAACGGTTGCGCGCTGCTCGGGGGAGAGACGGCCCAGATGCCCGACTTCTATGCCTCTGGAGAGTACGACCTGGCGGGGTTCGTCGTCGGGATCGCGGAGCGGGGGGCGTTGCTGGACGGCTCGCGCACGCGCCCCGGCGACGTGCTGGTGGCGTTGGCCTCCTCCGGGCTGCACACAAACGGCTACACGCTGGCCCGGCGCATCGTCTTCGATGTCCTGGGGCTCGACGCGGAGAGCCGGTTCCCGGATTCCGAGGCAACCGTGGCGGAGACGCTGCTGGCCGTGCACCGGAGCTACCTCCGTTCAATGGTCCCGGAGCTCGACCGCGGCAACGTGCGCGCGCTGGCGCACGTCACCGGCGGTGGCATCCCCGCAAACCTGCCCCGTTCGCTGGGGCCGGGGCTCGGCGCGCGCGTGGACACCGCCAGCTGGCAGCCTCCTGCCGTGTTCGGCGTGCTCGCCCGGGCGGGGGGCGTGGCGCGCGAGGAAATGTACCGGGTGTTCAACATGGGCGTGGGCATGCTGGTGGTGGTCGCTCCCGAAGAGGCCGACGGCCTGGTCTCCCGCCAGCGGACCCGCGGCGAGGAGGCGTGGGTCGCCGGGGAGGTGGTGTCGGGGTCGGGGGTGGAGTTGGGGTGAGGGCCCTCGCGGGAGCGGTGCTGATGCTCGTCCTGGCGGGTCTCGCGTCGCCGGGGGGCGCGCAACCGGTCCCGGAACTCATCGCTCGTTGCGGCGCCGCTTCCGGGGGAGCCGCGTGGTGCGCCGCCAGTGCCGTCGCCTATCAGGCGGTAGCATCCGGCATGGGACTGGCCGCGTCCGGTGCGACCGATATCCCCGGCACATCGAGCACCCTGGGATGGCGCCGGGGGCTGGGCCCGCGCCTGGCGCTGAGCGCTCGCGTTACTGGCGCCCGCGTTCCGCTGCCCGCGCTCGACGAAGCCTCCGCGTCCCGCCTTCCCGAACTCCGCTCCATGATTTCCGGAGCATCGCTTGACGCGGCGGTGGGGCTGTTCGACGGAATTCGCGTCGCGCCTCTCTACGGCGGCATCCTGGCGCTGGACGCAGTCGCCTCCGTGGGCATCCTCGGGCTTTCACGCGCGGACGGCTTCCAGGGCAACGCGTATTTTGCCGGGATCGGTGCCCGCCTCGGGATCCTGCGCGAGTCCTTCGACGTTCCGGGCATCTCGGTCTCCGCGGTGCGACGCTTCCTCGGGGAGGCTTGGCTGGGAGCCGACGGGGCGCCGGTCAGCGTCCGGGTGCAACCGGTCGCGACCTCGGTGCGGGCCCTGATCGGGAAGGATCTTTCCGCCGCCGGGGTAGTGGTCGGCGCGGGCTGGGACCGCTACTCGGGAGACATGACCCTGGCGGGCACGGTGTCGTCGCAAGGAGGGCCGGGCAGTGTGGCGCTTAGCGGGCCGGCGATGGATCGCCTGCTCTTCTTCGGCGCGATCTCCCGGATCTGGCAGGTGGTTCAGGTCACGGCGGAGATGGGCTGGGGCAGCGGGTTCGACGAGCGCCCTGATCCGGCGACGATGCCCTTCCACCCGGGAGCCGGGAGCGTTTTCGGCTCTCTGAGCCTGCGGATGACGCGGTAGCGGAGATGGCCGCATGACGCAGATGTCGGCGAACGCGCGCGAGCGGGCCTGCAACGAGCGCGTGTCGGAGGAGGACATGGACTTCCTCGACAGGGCCGTCCAACTTGGCCGGCGCGGCTGGGGGCGGGTCTCTCCCAACCCCATGGTCGGGTGCGTTGTGGTGCACGGCGGCGAGGTGGTGGGGGAGGGTTGGCACCGGGAGCTGGGCGGTGCGCACGCGGAGGTGCACGCGCTCGCCGAGGCGGGCCCCCGGGCACGGGGCGCCGCCGCCTACACCAGCCTCGAGCCGTGCGCCCACACCGGCCGCACCCCTCCATGCACCCGCGCCCTCATGGACGCGGGGGTGGCGCGCGTGGTCTTCGGCGCCTCCGACCCGGGTGCTGGCGCGGGCGGGGCGGCCGTTCTGCGCGCCGCCGGGTTGAGCGTCGACGGGCCCGCCTTCTCGCAAGCCCAGGCCGTGGCGTACAACCCCGCCTTCTTCCACGTTGCGCGGACGGGGACACCCTACCTCGCGCTCAAGCTGGCGCTCAGCCTGGACGGCCGCATCTCGCGCGCGGGAGAGCAGACCGCGCTGACCGGTCCGCCGGCGCGCGACCACGTCCAGTACCTGCGCGCAGGCTTCGACGGGATCGTCGTGGGAGCGAACACCATGGAGATCGACGACCCCCGCCTGACGGTTCGCGGCTCGCTTGAGCCCCGGCGCGCTCCGGACCGGATCGTGCTGGACTCCCGGGCTCGCATTTCTCCCGAGGCAAGGCTCCTTGGGGAGGAGGGGGGGCGGGTACGCGTCTTCACGGGTCCGGATGCCCACGAAGGCCGGATGCGAGCGCTGCGGAGACGGGGCGCTATCGTCCACACAGTGCCGCGCTCCCCGTCGGGCGCTCACATGCAAGAATCCGACGCTGCCGCAGCCTCCACCGACGGCCTCGATCTGGGCGCGGTGCTGGACATCTGCTACCAGGAGGGGCTCACCTCGCTCTTGTGCGAAGGAGGAGGGGTGCTGGCGTCTTCGCTCCTACGGGAGGGGCACGTCCAGCGCCTCTATCTCTACTTCGCCCCGCGCACCCTGGGGCCCGGCTCGGTCCCGGCCTTCCCCGGCCGCCTCGACGACTCGGTCTGGCGGGGCTGGCGACCGGCCCGGCCGCCGGCCGCGCTCGGGCGCGACATCCTGTGGGTTCTGGATCGGGACGGCTGATGTTCACGGGACTGGTGGAGGAAGTCGGGACCGTGGTCGCGGTGGCGACCCGGACGGAAGGCCGGCGAATGACGATCCGCGCGCCCGGCATCGCGACCGACCTGGCAGAGGGCGCCTCGGTGGCGGTCGATGGGGCGTGTCTCACCGTGGCCGCCCTGAAGCCCGACGATGCCCTCGTGGTGGACGTCGTTCCCGCCACCCTGGCGCGCACCGTGGCCGGCGGCTACCGGGCCGGGGCGCGCGTCAACCTGGAGCGCGCGCTCCGCATGGGTGACCGCCTCGGCGGCCACCTGGTGCAGGGCCACGTCGACGGGGTCGGATCACTGGTCTCCCGGACCGATCCCTCCGCCCTGGACGGCGCGCGCCTCCTCACCTTCCGCGTCCCTGCCGAGGTGGCCCGCGCCACCATCCTCCACGGCTCCATCACCATCAACGGGGTGAGCCTGACCGTCAGCGAGCTGCCCGGTCCCGAGCTGGTGCGGGTCGCGATCGTGCCCTTCACATGGGAGCATACTAACCTCGCCGGCCTCGCCCCGGGGGCCCCGGTCAACGTCGAGGGGGACCTGATCGGGAAGTACGTGGGTACGCTCCTGTCAGTTCGCACCCCGGATCCTGGGCAAGGCTGAGCCCCATGCCGCACTCCCGCGTGGAAGCTGCCATTCGCGACATTCGCGAAGGCAGGATGGTCATCGTCGCCGACGACGAGGACCGGGAGAACGAGGGCGATCTGGTGTGCGCCGCCGCTTCCGCTACCCCCGAGGTCGTCAACTTCATGACCAGGTACGCGCGTGGGCTCATCTGTGTTGCCCTCACGCGCGAGCGGGCCGGCGAACTCGGTCTGCCGCCCATGACCGACGACAACACCGATCCCCAGGGCACCGCCTTCACCGTGTCGGTGGACGCGCATCGCAAGTACGGGGTGACCACCGGCATCAGCGCCTTCGACCGGGCAAAGACCATCGAAGTGCTGATCGATCCGGCCAGCCGCCCGGGCGATCTGCGCCGCCCCGGTCACATCTTTCCCCTGCGCGCCGTCCCAGGCGGGGTGCTGCGCCGGGTGGGACAGACGGAGGCGTCCGTGGACCTGGCGCGCCTCGCCGGGTTCGCCCCCGCGGGCGTCATCTGCGAGATCCTCAACCAGGACGGCTCCATGGCCCGCCGCCCCCAGCTGGAGCTGTTTGCCCAGGAGCACGGCCTGCTCTTCATCACGGTGGCCAAACTGGTGGCCTACCGGTTGGCGAAGGAGCGCCTGGTGGAACGGGTGGCCACCGCGAGGCTGCCCACCGCCGTGGGCCGTTTCGACATCATCGGCTACCGCAGCCCGCTGGACGATCGCGAGCATGTGGCGCTGGTCAAGGGAGAGATCGACGGGCGCGCGGATGTGCTGGTGCGCATGCACTCGGAGTGCCTGACCGGAGACGTCTTCGGGTCGGTGCGCTGCGACTGCGGCCATCAGCTGCGCGCCGCCATGCGGCAGGTCCAGGAGGAGGGCCGCGGCGCAATCGTTTATCTGAAGCAGGAGGGCAGGGGGATCGGTCTGCACAACAAGCTCAAGGCCTATCAGCTCCAGGACGACGGTCAGGACACCGTGGAAGCCAACCGCACCCTTGGGTTCGACCCCGACCTGCGCGACTACGGCATCGGGGCGCAGATCCTGCTCGACCTCGGCCTCAGTTCGATCCGGCTGCTGACCAACAATCCCCGCAAGATCGTCGGCCTGGAAGGATACGGGTTGAGGGTGACCGGGCGGGTGCCGCTCAAGATTGAGCCCTCCGACTTCAATGAGCGTTATCTTGCCACCAAGCGAACGAAGCTCGGCCACCTTATCTGACCAGGGGCCGCGCGCGTGCGATCAATATTCGGATTGCGGGTACTCGGCACCCGGGAACAGTAGATGACCGGCTCCAACACCTTCAGCGCTTCCCTCGACGGGTCGGGAAAGCGGTTCGCGATCGTTGCCGCCCGCTTCAACGAGGAGATCACCGACAGCCTGCTCGAGGGAGCCGCGGCCCGCCTGGCCGAACACGGGGTAGCCCCGGAGGACATCGACGCATACCGGGTTCCCGGAGCCTGGGAGCTTCCCCAGACCGCCGCCCGCCTGGTGCGGCGTGGTTCCCATGACGGCATCATCGCGCTGGGGTGCGTCATTCGCGGCGAGACCCCGCACTTCGACTACGTGGCCGGGGAGGCGGCGTACGGACTGGGCGCGGTTGCGCGCGCATCGGAGATCCCGGTTGTCTTCGGCGTGCTGACCACCGATACTCGCGAGCAGGCCGAGCGCCGCGCGGACCCGCACGCCTGCGGAATGGACAAGGGCGGGGAGGTGGCGTCGGCCGCGGTCGAGATGGTACTCCTGTTCGAGAAGCTTCCCTGAGGGGACCATGACCTCTGTCGAGCGACCCCGCCGCAACCGCACCCGGGCGCGGGCCTGGGCTCTCCAGGTACTGTATCGATGGGAGTCGGCGGACGGCGAATCGGTCCTGGATGCCCTCGCCACCACCTTGGCCACCCGCCGCGTGGCCCCCGAGTGCCAACCCCACCTGGTGCGGGTCGTGCGTGGGTTTGCCAAGCACGCCGACGAGGTTCGGGGGGAGGTGAGCGAGGCGCTGGACAACTGGCGGATCGAGCGACTCGCCCGGGTGGACCGGTGCGTCCTGTTCCTGTCCGTCACGGAGATGCTCTTCCTCGACGCAGTCCCGCCCGCGGTCGCGATCCAGGAGGGCGTTCGCCTGGCACAGCGGTACGGCAGCGACCATTCGGACCGCTTCGTGAACGGGGTTCTGGACGCGGTCCACAAGGCCCGGAGCGGGAGAGACGCCCGGTGACCGGCTTCGCCCGTAGACCTGTGACCCCGTCCTTTCTACCTTCTGCGGGGCAATCATCCAACCACGGATCTTGCGGTCGGGAGAGACCATGACCATCAACACGGTCGCGCGCCACTGCGACGTGCCGGACTTCATTATCAGGCATGCCAATGAGAAGATCGGAAGGCTCACTCGCTTCGAACCGCGTCTCACCTCCGCCGAAGTGGTCTTCGAGGTGGAACGCCATCTTCATCGCGTGGAGGCCGTTCTCTCGCTGCACGGAGCCCGGGCCGTCGTTGCCCGGGCCGAGGGCGCCGACTTCCGGGTGGCGCTGGACCGGGTCACCGATCGACTGGGCAAGATCCTGCGCCGCCGGCGCGCCCATCTCGTAGCACGCCGGGTCGGCCGGTGAGCGGGAGGCTGTTCACCTCCGAATCCGTCACGGGGGGGCATCCCGACAAGCTCGCCGACCAGATCTCCGACGCGATTCTGGATCACATCCTGGCGCAGGATTCCCGCGCCCGGGTGGCGTGCGAGACCCTGGTGGCGACCGACTTCGCCCTGGTCGCGGGGGAGATCACCACCACCGCCGCCGAGCTCGACTACAGCGAAATCGTCCGCGAAACCATTCTCGCCGCCGGCTACACCCGCAACGAGTACGGCATCGACGGACGGACCTGCCAGGTCGAGTCGAGGATCGACCCGCAGTCGCCGGACATCGGTGCTGCCGTGGATGAGGGCGGCGCGGGAGACCAGGGGCTCATGTTCGGCTACGCCACCGACGAGACCGGCGAGCGGATGCCGGCCCCGATCCTCCTGGCGCACCAGCTCGCTGAGCGCCTCACCGGCGTGCGGGAGTCGGGGGTGCTGCCGTGGCTGCGGCCGGACGGCAAGACCCAGGTGACCATGGAATACGATGGCGACCGTCCCGTGCGCGTGCACACCGTCGTGGTGAGCGCCCAGCACGACGGTGCCGCAGAAGACGACCAGATTCGCGAGGGGATCACCGAGAAGGTCATCGCGCCCGTGCTCTCCGCATCCCGTTTCGAGTGGGAGGGGTGCATCCGCCACATCAACCCGTCCGACCGCTTCGTGATCGGCGGTCCCTACGGAGACGTCGGACTCACCGGCCGCAAGATCATCGTCGACACCTACGGGGGCGCCGCGCGCCACGGAGGCGGCGCGTTCAGCGGCAAGGACTCCACCAAGGTCGACCGCTCCGGCGCCTACGCCGCGCGCTGGGCGGCCAAGAACGTGGTCGCCGCCGGCCTTGCCCGCCGCTGCGAGATCCAGCTGGCCTACGCCATCGGACGGGCACGGCCGGTGTCGGTGTCGGTCGAGACCTTCGGCACGGCCGCGCGCGGGATGTCGGACGACCGGGTCGCGGCCGCGGTACAGGAGGTGTTCGACTTCCGACCCGCTGCCATCATCGACCGCCTGGCCCTTCGGAGCCCTGTCTTCACCCCCACCGCCGTCCACGGCCACTTCGGTCGCAAGCCCGAGTGCGCGCGGTGGAAGGGAGGGCGCGGGGTCGAACTGTTTCGCTGGGAGAAGACCGACAAGGTGGAGGAACTGAGGGGTGCGCTGGGGATCTGACCCCGTCCACTTGACCCTCCATCCCTTCGGTCATGTCGCCGGAACTTCACCCGGCAGCGGGGGTCTAGGCTCCACGGTGCCCGACACGATTCTCCGTCAAGGGACGAACCCTGCTCTCATTCCAGGGCTTGTCCAGGAGCTTCCCGAAGAAACCATGCCAACGGTTGCGAAAGTCCCCCCGATCCGGCGCACCGTCCCGCGGCCACCCTACCAGGTCACAGACCTGGGCCTGGCCGAATGGGGCCGGCAGGAGATCGATCTCGCCCGCAAGGAGATGCCGGGGCTGATGGCGCTGCGAGAGGCATACGCCGGCCAGAGACCCCTCGCGGGGGCCCGCATCTCCGGCTCTCTCCACATGACCATCCAGACGGCCGTCCTCATCGAGACCCTGGTGGAACTGGGCGCCCGGGTGCGCTGGGCTTCCTGCAACATCTACTCCACCCAGGATCACGCCGCGGCCGCCATGGCCGACGCCGGCGTCCCCGTCTTCGCCTGGAAGGGGGAGACGCTCGAGGAGTACTGGTGGTGCACCTGGATGGCCCTCGCCCACCCCGAGGGCGGCCCCGACCTGATCGTTGACGACGGCGGTGACGCCACCCTGCTCATCCACCTGGGCGTCGAGCGCGAAATCGAGGCCGAGGCGGGGATCGCACGCACTCCCGGGGCCTCCGAGGAAGAAGAGGAGATCGGTCGGCGGCTCGACAAGGTGCTGGCCGAGGACCCGCGCTTCTGGAGGTTGCTGGCGGCCGACGTGCGTGGCGTCAGCGAAGAGACCACCACCGGCGTGCACCGGCTCTACCGCATGGCTGACGAGGACAGCCTCCTGTTCCCCGGCATCAACGTCAACGACTCGGTCACCAAGTCCAAGTTCGACAACCTGTACGGGTGCCGGGAGTCGCTGGTCGACGGCATCAAGCGCGCCACCGACGTCATGGTGGCCGGCAAGAAGTGCGTGGTGCTCGGGTACGGCGATGTCGGCAAGGGGTGCGTTCAGGCCTTTGCCGGGCTGGGCGCCACCCTGTACGTCACCGAGATCGACCCCATCAACGCCCTGCAGGCGGCCATGGAGGGCCACCAGGTGGTCAACATGGACGAGGCCTGCGCCTTCGGCGACATCTTCGTCACCGCCACCGGCAACGTCTCCGTCATCACGCGCGAACACATGGACCGCATGAAGGACGGGGCCATCGTCTGCAACATCGGCCATTTCGACTCCGAAATCGAAGTGGCCCGGCTGGCGGGTCTCGACTGGACCGAGATCAAGCCGCAGGTGGACAGGATCACCTGGCCGGACGGAAAGAGCATCGTTCTGCTCGCCCGCGGCCGCCTCGTCAATCTGGGCTGCGCCACCGGCCATCCGAGCTTCGTGATGAGCGCGAGCTTCACCAACCAGTGCATGGCGCAGATCGAGCTCTGGCAGGAACGCGAGACCGAAGCGTACCAGAAGCAGGTCTACACGCTTCCCAAGATCCTCGACGAAAAAGTGGCCCGACTTCATCTGGGCAAACTGGGAGCGCGGCTTTCGACGCTCACCCCCCAACAGGCGAGATACATCGACGTTCCGGTCGGCGGCCCTTACAAGCCCGACTACTACCGCTACTAGACAGCACGCTGTCGCGGTCGTCCGCGATGAGCGGCGGGGTCGCGTCCCGCGAGGAGGACCGTTGGTCGAGGTCAGGGTACAGAGCCTGGGGCTGGACCCGTCATCCAACACACCCGTCGTAATCCTCCGGGAAGTGGAGGGTGAAAGGGTGCTGCCGATCTGGATCGGTCCAGGGGAGGCCAGCTCCATCGCCATGGAACTGGCCAGCATGAAGTTCAGCCGGCCGCTCACCCACGACCTCATCGTCGCGGTCATCGGCGGACTGGGCGGCACCCTGAAGCGGGTGCTCATCACCCGCGTCCTCGACAACACCTTCTACGCAGAGCTGATCGTGCAGAAGAACGGTGACGTCGTATCCGTAGATGCCCGGCCATCAGACTCGATCGCGGTCGCTCTGAGGACCGAGGCGCGCATCTTTGCGCAGGAGGATCTCCTCCACAAGACCTCGATCGAGGTTGCGGACGGGGACGACACGGCGTCCGATCAGGGGGAGGATGAGTCCACGGCCGGGATGGACGCCGAAGAACTGAAGGAACACCTGCGCAAGCTGCACCCCGAGGACTTTGGTCGCTTCACGCCCTGACACGCGGGCAACCTCGTGTCGGCCATCGCCGTCGCATCGCGGATTGCCCTTGCGCCCTTACGCGCGGACGACCTTCCCCGCCCGCCCGCTCCGTTCGTCCCCGTTCGCGCGGCTTCGCCTCTCCTCCCCGCTTCCAGCGCTCCTGCCCGGGGTGCTCCTGGCCGCGTCCGCCTTCGGGCTCGCTCCCGGCCATGCCGCTCCCGCCCCGGCCTACGCGGCGTCCATGCCCGGCCATGCCGCTCCCACCCCGGCCCATGCCGCGCTTATCCCACCTTCCGGGACGAATCCGTCGTCGCAGGAGGCGGGTGCGGTCGGCGCGGCGACCAGCCAGGAGGCGACTGCGACGCTGCGAGGCAGGGTCACGCTGGGCGACGTGGGGATCGGGTCCGCAATAGTGACGCTGCACGAGGTGTCGCTCGGGGGAGGAAGCGAAATCGACTCGGTCCTGGTCACGGACGACGGCTCCTTCGCCTTCGAGTTGCCAAGGGTTCCGGACCCGGAATCGGGAACCGTCTTCTTCGCATCGACGCTCTATGAGGACATCCTCTATTTCGGCATTCCCGTCAACCGCGTCGTCCAGCTGGACAGCACCTACCTCATCCGGGTGTACGAGACCGCGCCCGCCCCGCCGGGAGGCGCGGATTTGCCGGTGTCCGTGCGCAACCTCTTCCTGCAGGACATGGGCACGGGTTGGAGCGTGGTCGATCTCATCCAGATCCGGAACGACGGGTTCCGAACGCTGATCCCGGAAAACGGTGATGCCGTCTGGTCGTACCCGCTGCTGGGCGGCGCACAGGACTTCGAGGTGGGCGAGAGCGATCTGGCGGAGGACGCGGTGAGGTTCGCCGACGGGCGCATGTACATCGCGGCTCCGGTGCCGCCCGGCGAGCGGCTGTACGCCGTCCGCTACAGCGTGCCCGGCCACCAGTTCGTCGCGCCTCTCCCGGGACGCACCGAGACCATCGAGCTTCTGGTGCGCGAACCGGCTCCGCCGACCACCGTCACGGGACTCCAGCCCCTTCCGCCGGTCGAGGTGGAGGAGGGGGTGACCTACCGCCGCTACGCCGGCGGCGACATGGTCGACGACGCCGTGGGCCTGCTCATGGCGGAAGAACGGAAGGCGCTCCCGCTGGAATGGATGGCGGTGATCCTCTCCCTCATCCTCGCATGGCTCGCGCTGTACGCCGTCTACCGCGACCCGCGCAGGGCTACGGCCTCCGCCGCCGACGAGCGGCGCAAGCTGCTGCGCGAAGTGGCCATTCTGGACGAAGCCCATGCCCGCGAGGGGAAGTTGGGGAGCAAGGCCCGCAAGGCCTATCGGCGCAGGCGCAACCGGTTGCTGGCGCGCCTCGAGCTCTCCGATGATCGCGGGGGATAGAGAGTGTCGCTCCTCTCGACGCGCGCCATCCTGCTGAGGTCGCACCCCTTCAGCGAATCCAGCCTGGTCCTGCGCTTCCTCACGCGCGAAAGAGGCTTGGTAAGCGTGATGGCGCGTGGCGTGCGGAGACGCGGGACGCCTCCGGAGATCTTTTCCTCGGGAGTCCTGGTTCTCTACTATCGTCAGAACCGGGATCTGCAGAACTACAAGGAATTTTCCGTCGTCCGGGCCCATCGCGCGCTGGCCGGCGATGTCCGGCGTTTTGCGGGGGCGTCCTTGCTCGCGGACCTGGTCCTGCACCACGCGGGAGAGGAACCGAGCGAGATCCTCTTCGCCGGGCTCGATGCGGCGCTGGGACGCCTGGCCGAGGCGCCCTCGGAGACGGTCGCCCCCCTCATTCTGTCCGGCGCCTGGGCGCTGGTGTCGCTGTTGGGGTACGCGCCCGAACTAACGATTTGCGTCGATTGCGGGGAGGAGCTGGACGATACCGAGGTAGGGCGGCTCGACTACGCGGCGGGGGGCGTGCGCTGTCCCCGCTGCGCGGGTCCGGCCTCGGAAGGGCCGCGCATCGGACCGCGCGCACGCGAACAACTGGGCGCGCTCCTGCTGGGGGAGCCGATCGATGCGCTCGACCACATGGCCACGCACGTGAAGGTGCTCCGCAACTACGTGCATCATCACATTTCGGGATCGCGTCCGTTGCCCTCCTTTCCCTTTCTCGAGAGCGTCGTTGGTGGGCCGGCCTGATCCGGGAGCCGGCTCCCGGGACCGGCGGTGCGGCCGCGGGCGACCCCTCGAGATGGCGGCGCTTCTCGCCAGGGGGGACCCCGCATGCGCCGGCTGATCCTCGGCACCGCCGGGCATATCGACCACGGCAAGACCGCCCTGGTGCAAGCCCTCACCGGCGTGGACACCGACCGGCTGGCGGAGGAAAAGCGGCGCGGCATCACCATCGATCTCGGGTTCGCCGAGCTGCCGGTGAGCGACGATCTGACGTTCGGGGTAGTGGACGTCCCCGGCCACGAGTCGTTCATCCGCAACATGCTGGCGGGCGCGACCGGGATGGACCTGGTGCTGCTGGTGGTGGCCGCGGACGAGGCCACCATGCCCCAGACCCGCGAGCACCTGGCGATCGTGCGGCTGCTGGGGATCGAGCGGCTGGTGGTGGCGCTCACTCGCGTGGACCTGGTCGAGGAGGAGTGGCTCGAGCTGGCGCTGGACGACGTGGGGGAGCTGCTGGCCGACACCCCCTACGCGGACGCCCCCATCGTGCCGACGTCCGCGGTGACCGGCGCCGGCCTGGCCGAGTTGCGGGCGGTGCTCGCGCGCGAGGGTGGGCGGGCGCGCGCTCGCATGGACACCGACATCGTGCGCCTGCCGGTGGACCGGGTGTTCACCGTGCGTGGGACCGGGACGGTGGTGACCGGCACGCTCTGGTCGGGGTCGCTCTCCCTCGATCGGCGGGTGCGGCTCGAGCCGGGTGGGGTGGTGGCGCGCGTCCGCGGCCTGCAGGTCCATGGCCGCTCCGTGGAGGCCGCGCGCGCCGGGGAGCGCACTGCGGTCGCGCTCGCCGGCGGCCGGTTGGGGAAGGAGACGGTCGGGCGGGGGCAGGTGGTGGTCGGCGACGATCCCTGGGTGGCCGCCGACCGCGTCACCGCGCGCATCGAGCTGCTCCCGGACACCGCATGGCAGATCGAACGCGGCCAACGAGTGCGGGTGCATCTGGGGACGGCCGAGGTTATGGCCCGGGTATTCCTGCTCGACTGCGCCGAGATGGAGGCGGGGGAGTCGGCCTGGGCGCAACTGCGGCTGGAGGCGCCGCTGGTGGCGCGCGCCCGGGACCACATCGTCCTGCGTTCCTACTCGCCGATGACCACCATCGGCGGCGGGATCGTAGTCGAACCTTCGCCCCCGCCACGGACGCGGCTGCGGGGAAGGGACGGGGAACGGCTCGAGGCGATCCTCGGGCCGGACCCGGAGCCGCGCCGGCGTGCGGTACTCGACCTGGAGGATTGGGCGGGCATCCCGGCGCCGGAGCTGCCCATCCGCACGGGCGATCCTCCGTCGGCACTCGCGGAGGCTGGCGACAGCGGCGTTTTCGCGACCAGCCGGGCGCTCTATTCCGGGACGCTGGCCGACGAAGGCCGTCGTCTCCTCAAGCACCGGGTCGCGCGCTACCATCGCGCCGAGCCGCTCAGACCCGGCATGCCCCTGGCCGATGCACGCGAGGCGCTTCCCCGCGGCGCCGGCCCCGAACTCGCCGACGCGTTGCTGGCCCGTCTGGCCGAGGAGGGGGAGCTGGAGGTGCGCCGCGAACTGGTGCGCGCCCCCGGTTTCGAGCCTTCCCTCACCCCGGAGCAGGAAGAGGTCCGAGCGGCCCTCGCGGTGCGGTACCGGACCGCGGGGCTCTCCCCGCCCGCCATCCGCGAACTCCCCGCGGCGCTGCGCGATCATCCCGACCTGTGGCCCATCCTCAAGCTGCTCGAGGAAGCGGGCGATCTCGTCGTCCTGAACGACGACTTCTTCGCGGAAGCGGGCGCCGTACGACGAGGCGCGCGCGAGGTGAAGGCCCGGCTCGGGGGACGGTCCGGACTCGGTCCCGCGGACTTCCGCGAGGTTCTGCCGGTCACGCGCCGGCACCTGCTCCCGCTGCTCGCCTGCTTCGATCGCCTCGGGGTCACCGTGCGACTGGGTAGCGGGCGCGACGTACCCGACTAGAGAAGTGCCCGCCAGCCAGAGATGTACCCGCCAGCTGGAAGCTCTGCCTCGTAGCTGCGCGGAGCGATCACATGTCTCGGCTGCGGTCGGGCGGCGAAACGTTTCGAGTGGCTGGGGTGTCTCAACCCGGTAACAAGGCACGCCGAGTTGGCGCCTGTTCAAGTTGACAAAGAGGGTGAGACCCTCGTACCCTGCCTTGGTGGTGCAGGCTCACACTTCTCCACAGTGCCTGGGAGGGCCATCGTTCCTAAGCTACTGCACAGAAAACTGTGCGGAGGTTGATATGAGACGCTTCCTACGCGTCTTGACAGGCTTCCTCCTCATCCCGCTCGCAGGTCTCGACCCGACCTCGGCCCAGGAAACGGGTGATCGGGGAAGCCGGCAGAACCCTGGATTCGAGCTTCGCCAGAACTATCCGAATCCGTTCAACCCGGAAACCCGCATCCCCTTCGCGTTGGGTGAAGAGCTGTTCTCGGATGGGGAGCCGGTCGTTGTTTCGATTCGCATCTACAACGTACTCCAGCAGTTGGTCGCTTCACCCACCGCGCTCAACAATCCGGGTGGCGACGGCTTCCCCGTGTCGGATATGGAATACGAGACGCCGGGAGAGTACGAAGCCTACTGGGACGGACGCGACGTCAACGGGAACCAGGTTGCGTCGGGAATCTACCTCCTGGAACTGGTGGTGAACGGTCGCTCGAGCGTCATCAAGATGTTCGTGACCAAGTAGGCTGCGGCATTCTTTGTAGTAGGCCGCGGCATCTTCAGTAGTGCAACCCGTCCGGGTTGATCTTCCCGGCTGGCCTCCGCCTCTCCCCCATCATACGATTAGCCTGTCCGGGCCCGATTCGCGGGTCTCGGTCAGCCATCGCCCGCGCGACCAGGGCGACCGTTTCAGGGGAGACGCCGAATGAAGCCGCTCGACCGCCGCAACTTCATCCGAACCACCGCGGCCGCTGGCCTGGCGGCCATTCCCGCCGGAGGGCTGGCGGCGCGGATCACCGGGGATCCCGGTTCCGTCGCCCACACACTCCCCCCGACTCCCACGCGCACGCGGTCCCCTCTCGACGACCCGCTGGGCGTACGCGCCAGCTTCCCGGTAACGGAGGAGCAGGCCTACCTGAACACGGCCTCGGTCGGGCCCATCCCGATTCCCGTGCGCGATGCGCTCCACGCCTACGCCGACGGGAAGATGCTGCGCCGGGGCGGCTCTGGACCGTCTCCTCGGCAACGAGCCCTGACGCGCTTCGCGGAGCTGTTCGGAGCCGACGAGGACGAAATCGCCTTCCTCTACTCCACGAGCGACGCGGAGAACATCGTTGCGAGCGCGCTGGACTGGCGCGAAGGCGACAACATCGTCGTCGACGAGCTGCACTTCGTCACCACCTATGTACTCCATCGTCAGCTGGAGCAGACGAAGGGGGTGGAGTTGCGCGTGGTGCCGTCCCGCGACGGCGTGGTCACGACTGAGGACTTCGCGCGGCGTACGGATCGGCGCACCCGGCTCCTCAGCGTGGCATGGGTGTCCAACCGGAACGGCTTCCGCCACGATCTCCCCGCCCTGGCCGAGCTCGCGCACGCGAACGGGGGCCACCTGTATGCCGACGCGGTCCAGGCGCTGGGCACCTTCCCCGTAAACCTGCACGAGGAGGGCGTCGATTTCGCCTGCGCCAACGGATACAAGTGGCTGCACGCCGACTTCGGATGCGCGCCCTTTTTCGTCCGCCGGGAGCATCTGGAGTGGATGGCGCCCGACCGCTACGGGCACCGGCAGGTGGCCGAGACCCTGCCCGGCCATCGTTATCGCCTGAGGACCGGCGCCTCCAAGTTCGAGTACGGCAGTGCCGCCAACGGCCCGGTGGCCGCGCTGGACGCGGCGCTCGGCTTCCTTGCCGAAGTGGGGCTGGATCGCATCGCCGGGCACACCCACGCCCTGGCCGGGGAGCTGCGGGCGGGGGCGGAAGCTCTGGGGATGCAGCTGTTCACGCCGCCGCGCAATCCGTCGCCCATTGTCAGCTTCTACCACGGCCTGGAACGCGAGCCGCTGGCGAAGGCCCTCGCCGACGACGGCATCGCGGCGACCTTCCAGGAAGAGGGGAGGCTGCTGCGCGCCGCGGTCGCGATGTTCAACAACCGCGAAGACGTGGACCGGCTGCTGGGGGTGCTGGCGCGGATGGTGTAGGGGCGGCTCTCCGCCGAGACCCTGGAAGTTCGGGGACCGCCGCCGGGGCATGACTGCGGGCCGGGGCTAGTGCTCCAGCAGCGTCTCCACGTGCGCCGCCGCTGCGAGCGCGGTGCCGTCCAGGTTGTATCCACCCTCCAATAGCGACACCAGGCGCCCCTCACAGCAGCTGTCGGCGTAGTCCATCGCCATGCGGGTCATGCGCCGGAAAGCGTCGTCGGTGAGATCGAAGCACCCGAGCAGGTCGTCGCGGCGGCTGTCGAAGCCGGCGGAGACGATCACGAAGTCGGGGTCGAAGGCGGCCACCGCCGGCGAGAGCGCGTTGTCCCAGTAGCGCAGCATGTCGGCGTCGCTCGAGCCGCAGTCCAGGTGCACGTTGAGGTTCAGACCCGTGCCTTCTCCCTCGCCTCTAAGCGACGGATCGCCGGTTCCGGGATACGCGTTCCAGTCGTGCGCTGAGAAGAACAGCACCGAGGGGTCGCCGTAGAAGGCGTTCTGGGTGGCGTTGCCGTGGTGGTAGTCCCAGTCGATGACCAGGACCTTCTCGTGGCCGTGGATCTCCTGCGCGTACTTCGCCGCGATCGCAGCGTTGCTGTAGAAACAGAAGCCTTCTTCGGCGCCTGTGTTGTTGGCGTGGTGCCCGGGCGGGCGGATGGCGCAGAACACGTTGCGCACCCGGCCCTCGGCGACCGCGTCCACGCCGGTGAGGGCGCCGGACACCGCGAGTTCGGCCACGGTCGCGGTCACGCCCAGCTCACGCACGGAGTCCACATGCTCGCCGATGTGGTGGGCGCGGATGCGGAGCAGAGGATCGACGCCGGGGGCGATGGGCACGGTCGCCTCGACCAGCCCGCGCGCCTCCAGCTCGGCCCTCATGCGCACCAGCCGCTCCGGAATCTCGGGGGGGCGGCCGCCGTCGGGACGTATGAGCACGTGGTCGAGGTAGCGCGGATCGTAGACGAGGGCGGTGCCGGTGGCCGGCGGGTGCGCTCCGGGTCCTCCGCCACTGCGCACGGGAAGCGCTCTGTCACGTACCGGGAACGGCGCCGTCAGCACGGGCAGGATACCCGCGGCCGCGAACGAGGATTTCACGAAGTTACGTCTGTCCATGACACCGCCCACCAGTCAACCGGGATCGTTCTTCCTTGGGCGCGCATAATACTCAAGTGGTCGAGTTTCCGGAAAGTATTCACTCAGTCATCCAGCCCGGAGGAAGCCATGAGGATCGAAACCAGGTCAGCATACCGATTTGCCGTCGGCGCTGCGCTCGCGACAGCCTTCCTCCTGGTATGGGTGATCGGTGCCGTCGGCCTCATCGGGGTTGAGGGCGACCCCTACGACTTCATGTACGGTGGTGTGCTGGCGGTCGGAGTCGTCGGCGCCATGTTCGCCCGCCTCAAGCCACAGGGAATGGCACGCGCGTTGGTCGCAACGGCGCTCGCTCAGGCGTTGCTCGTCGTAGTCGCCCTGATCGTCGGCAAGCAGCACTCCCCGGTCAGCTCCGTGGCCGAGATCGTGCTCTCAAACGGCTTCTTCGTCGCGCTGTGGCTCGCATCGGCATGGCTGTTCAGGTCGGCCGCGCGGGGGCAACGTCCCGAGGCGGCTCGTCACCCGGCATGACGCTGCGCGGGATCTTCCCGACGAGCGCCGACCTCGACTACTTCAGGCCACCCGCCGTCGCCAGCCGCCGGAATCTGGCTCGGCTGTCGATGGTTATGGCGATAGGCGGGCTTGCTTCCGCCTGCACCCTCGAGACGCCGGGCGTGGAGCATCCTCTCCCCGACAGCCTGGCGAGCGCGCTTTACCCCGGCTTGACAGCCAGCGCGGAAGATGCGCCAACCTGGGTGAATCCCGAGGTCGCGCCCGACTCCCTGATCGCAACGTTCGGCGCCCGCGAAGTCCCGGAAGCCGGCATCATCGGCAGGATCGGAATGGCAAAGCTCCGGGGCGACGAGATCTTCGTGCTTGACGACCAGCTGAATACGGTACATGTGCTGGATACACGGACGGGCTCACACGAGCGTGTCGGAAGGCCGGGCCAGGGCCCGGGAGAACTGGCCATACCGCGGGGCATGGCGTTGTCCGAGGGTCGAATATACGTGGCCGACGAACGCCGACTCATCCATGAGGGCCGACGTATTCATTCGACACGCAACCACGGAAGGCCGGCTCGCCTGCCTGCCGGAGATCGATGGTATCGCGTGGGTGCCGACCCGCATGAATGAAGTCCACATGTATGGAACGGATGGGGTGATGCGCTGGATCTCCCGATTGCCGGACTACAGGCCGATGGGCATGGTGGAGGACACGAAAGCGCATTCCGTGGCCATGGGGTTGGCTGCCGGGCGGGCGGAGATGCACATGCTGCACGCGGTGGCGCCGGTTGCTTCGAATCTCCTGGTCCAATTGAGCCTGTACGACCAGGAAGCAGTCGAAGCGGATGCTCCGAAGGCAACACAAACCTATGCGATCGACCTGAATTCGGGCGCGACTCGCGAAATTGACTTTCCGTATTCTGGTTTGATAGAGCTGACCCAAGGCCGAATGACATTGTTCACGAATGATCCTTGGCCGAAGGTGGATGTCATTTTCGTCTCGGAAGCCAGGTGAAACACGGAGCACGCCATGATCCCCAACGGCCGCATCATTCCGATCCTCATCGCTCTGGCGTCGGCAGGGACCCTCGAGGCCCAGGCCGGAACGGGCGGGCTGGACGGCGCGCCGACCCGGACCATCTTCGAGGGCGCGACCGTGATCGACGGGACCGGTGCGGCGGCGCGGGCCGACATGGCCGTCGTGGTGGAGGGAGAGTGGATCACCGCCGTAGTGCCGGCCGGGGAGCTCGGCGAAGAGGTGCGCGACGGCGCCGAGGTGGTCGATGCGAGTCGGTGGTTCGCGATTCCCGGTCTCGTCGAGTCGCATATGCACGTGGCCACCCGGGCAGACCGTGCCCGAGCGGAATTCATCCTCAACCGGCAGCTCTACGCGGGGATCACCACCGCGCGTGACATGGCGGGCGACGTGCGCTCACTCATGGATCTGCAGCGTGCCTCGCTGATGAAGGAGATCGCCGCCCCCGATCTGCATTTCTCGGCGTTGATGGCGGGCCCAGACTTCTTCACGGATCCGCGCACGGTCTCGTCCGCCGCCGGAGAGACGCCCGGGTCGGTCTCGTGGATGCAGGCGGTCACGCAGGAGACCGAAGTGGCGGAAGCGGTTGCGCTCGCGCGCGGCACCTGGGCGACCGGCATCAAGACCTATGCGGCGATCGAGGGAGATCTCCTCGCCGCCATCACGGCCGAGGCCTCCAGGCAGGACATTCCGGTGTGGGCGCATGTGCACATCGGGCCGGCGCGGGCACTGGAAGTGGCGCAGGCCGGCGTCCGCTCCATGTCCCACGTGTGCGACATCGGCAGCGCGGCGATCCCGGAAGACGTGTTCCGCGACGGTCAGGAAGGACGCCGCACGGGGTTCGTGGAAGTCGACCTGAACCACCCGGCGGTGGATTCGGTCTTCGCCGTGATGAAACGCAACGGGACGGTGCTCGACGCGACCCTTTGGGTCGTGGTCGAGGTCGGGCAGGCACGCATGGCGGCGGTAGACACGGTCAACGCCCGCCGGCCGGGCGAAGCAGCGGACAGCGCGCAGGCAGGGCCAGGGCCCCGCCGTCCGCCCATCGACCGCCGGCAGCGAGGCGTGCGGCCCCGGTGCGAGAGGGCGGATGCGGTTGCGCTCACACGCCGGGCGTGGGAAGCGGGCGTCATGGTCGCGGCGGGCACGGACGGGATGACTCCTCCCGCTTCCGACTTCCCGGCCCTCCACGACGAAATCCGTCTCCTGCACGAAGAGGTGGGCATGCCGATGATGGATGTCCTCAAGGCCGCCACCTACCATGGGGCCGTCGCGCTGGGCATGGAAGACGCGATCGGGACGATCGAGCCCGGCAAGAAGGCCAACATCGTCTTCCTTCGGGAAGACCCGCTGGCCGGACCGGAGAGCTTGAGGTCGGTGGACCTCACAGTGAAGCGGGGTACGCTGTACTACAGGTGGGATTTCGTGCTCGGGGCGCCGCCGGCCCCGTAGGGAGAGCGCGACTGGCGCCCTGAGACGGGGGTGGTGCGGGAAGTTGGGGAAGCGTGCCTCACGCACGTCGTGACGGGCGTCGAGCGGGCGTAGCTACTGTCGTTGTCGGCCGCGGCTTCCGCTACTGCCCAGACAACAGGCGCGATCGAGGGCACGGTCGTTGGCGCGAACGGCAACGCGTTGCCCGGTGTCCTGGTGACGGTGACCGGTTCCGGCGCGCAACAGGAAAGCGTGACGGGCACCGACGGCTCCTACCGGTTCGCCGGTCTGGCCGCCGGCGACTACGTCGTAACAGCAATGCTGCCGGGATACCAGACCGCGGAGTTCCAGGTCACCGTCGGGGCGGGCACCGCGCAAATGGTCCCGATCGTTCTGCGGGTCGCCTATCTGCTCGATACGATCAGCGTCGTCGCCGAAGAGCCCCGGATCTTCGCTCGCAACTTCGTCGCCGAGCCGATGATGCGGCAGCACTACGTCCGTTTCTCTGGTGAAGCGTTGAGCGACCTGCTCCGGTCCACGGAGTTCTCGATTGTCGCGAACAACGTGGGCGACAAGGCCTATCTGTCCGCGATCACGGAGAACGCAGCCTGGCTGGGCGCACCGCGGACGATCTCGATGACCGCGACCATCTCGTTCTGACGGAGGACACGGCCAGCTGGAGCCACGCGGGGTTGCGACCATAGTGGGTTGCGACCATTTCGCGTTTCTGGTGTGGTTGGTATCGTAGACGAGGAGTGACGCACGCCGGCTGGATGCCATCGACATGGCTTGGCCTCTCGGGTGACCGGCCTGCGTTGACGTCGTTGGACCGTATGGAACAAGACCAGGGCTGGTGGTCGGCGGGCCCGGGAGCGCGTTCACCGACTTGGCTCGCATCAGGGCCGGTCGGTCTCCCAGCCGAACTGTGTGAGGAGAATGAAGAATGACTGCATCCACGATGAAGGAGCTCAGCACTGCGATTGGGGAGCTCACAGACCGGATCGACAACCTGGACCAGCGCATCGCCGTCGCGTTCCAACAGCTGAAGGGCCGCGTGAACACGCTGGAGACACGTCTTGATGCACGGATGAACGAGTTGGAATCCCAGGCGAAGAGGGAAGTCACTTCCTTCGGGATAAGAATCGAGGGCGTGGCCACTGGCTTCAAGCAGGTGAACTACATGTTGGACGGTATCGAGACCCGCGTTGCTGCTCGACTTGACACGCTCGAAACCAAAACGACCAAGCGGATTTCCCTTCTCGAGACCAAGATCGACAGGATCGGTCAGCACTTCGCTGAATACGACGCGCGCTAGCCCATAGAGGAGGAAGTCAGCGTGGCGACCGGTCCAGAGGTGTCTACGTTGGCTTCAACGGCAGCTAATCGGGATACGTGCCCCTGATTGCGCGTCGTGCTTCACGCTTCCTGGTGGCTGTGTTGGTCGCAGGGGCCCTGGCCTGCGGCGATGGAAGCACCGGGCCGGAGCCCCCGCCGGAAC
Organism: Longimicrobiales bacterium; assembly: GCA_965225805.1. GTDB lineage: Bacteria > Gemmatimonadota > Gemmatimonadetes > Longimicrobiales > Gaopeijiaceae > BD2-11. The sequence continues at coordinate 2,918,300 of OZ245327.1, read as the reverse complement.
TCGACTTCACGGCGCTGCTTGAACAATTCACCGAGCAACACGCCATCGGAGCGGCGGCGCTTGGCGTGATGTTGAACGGCGATATCATCTACGAGGGAACGACCGGTTTCATGGACGCCGAACGCCGGATTCCCGTGGTCCGCGACGTGATGATGAGGATCGCCAGCGTGACCAAGCCGATCACCGCCGCCGCAGTCCGGCAGCTGGCGGCCGATGGCATGCTGGCGCTGGACGACCGGGTGTTCGATCTCGGACAACCGGGAGGCGGGCTGCTTGCGCTGGACCCGTTTCCCCGGCTGGGCGATGCCCGGCTTGAGGAGATCACGGTTCTGCATCTGCTTCGGCACCGGGGTGGTTGGGACCGGGAAGTTGCGCCGGACTGGGTGTTCGGCGAGATCGAGATCGCGGAGGCGATGTCGCTTCCCAGCCCACCTGGCCGAGAGAATACCGCTCGCCATGTCCTGGGCCAGCCGCTCCAGTTCAACCCCGGCTCCCGACGCGCCTACTCGAACGTTGGGTATCTCGTGCTCGGCCTTATCATCGAAAGGGTGTCAGGCCAGGACTACACGACCTACGTGCGAGAGAACATCTTCGCGCCCCTCGGCGTCCCCTTCGGAGACGTGATCCAGGGTCGTACCTTTCCGGAGGACCGAAGTGCGCGAGAGCCCTGGTACGACGCCGAGGGAATGGGCCGGAACGTTTTCGACCCATCGGGCCTCCGCGTACGGTGGCCGGACGGAGGATGGCATCACGAGGCCATGACCGGCCACGCCGGTCTGGTCACGTCCACGCGGGCCCTACTTGAGTTTCTCGATGCATACGAGGTGTGGGGAGACGATATCGGTCGCCGCCGCGAAGGAGGGAAGGATAGCGAATGGTGGGGATATCATACCGGCAACCTCAGGGGCACCAACGCGCTGGCGTACCAGCGCGGAAGCGGGATCAACTACGCCGTTCTCTTCAATCGCCGAGCCCCAGTGTCCGACCGGAGCTACTACGTCAAGCAGTTCATGGAAATCCTGAATGAACAGTTGGTGAACTAGAAGCCGATATGTATCGGCACTGCATGTTCTGCAGCAAGTCGCTCCACACCAACGAGGTAGTGGAAGCCTTTCCGGTCGGGCGCCGGCTGGCTTTTTACGCGGCCCAGGGACGCCTCTGGGTCGTGTGCCGAGGTTGCGAACGCTGGAACCTGACGCCTCTCGAAGAGCGCTGGGAGGCGGTCGAGACGTGCGAGAAGCTCTTCCGCGGAACCCGAATTCGCACATCGTCGGAGAACATCGGGCTCGCCCGGGACCCGGAGGGGCTGGAACTGGTGCGGATCGGCAAGCCGCTACGGCCGGAGTTCGCGGCGTGGAGGTACGGGGATCAGTTCGGCCGCAGGCGAAATCGGAGGATTCTCCTTGGGAGCATCGCGGGGCTCGCACTGACCGGAGGTATCGCGGCCGGCGGGGCGCTCGTGGGCGTGGGCGGAGCACTCGGCGCCTATCAGATCGCCGAATGGTGGTATCTGCTATCTCGGGTGCGATCCGGCATCCGCTTTCGTACTTCGGACGGTCGTGTCCGGGCCATGAGCCGCAGCCAGGTTCTCTCACACACGCGTATCCGCCCCGCGGACGACGCAATTGGCTTGCGCGTACAGACCGCGACCGTAACCTGGGTGGATGGGAACCTGGAGTGGTTCGAGGGCGAGGATGCCCGCCGAGCCATGGATGCCATTCTCCCCGTGGTCAACTCCATGGGAGGCACTTCGAGGACCGTGCGCGAGGCCGTTGGCCGGATCGAGTCGCATGGCGATCCGCAACGATTTCTCCGTGATATTGTGGGTCGGCCATCGGCCTTCGAATACGACGGAATCCCCGGCTATCTTCATAAGATGCCGAAGCCGACCCGCCTCGCCCTGGAGATGGCCCTCCACGAGGAGCAGGAGCGCCGCGCCCTCGAAGGCGAACTGTGGCGGCTTGAGCAGGCCTGGCGCGAAGCCGAGGAGATAGCCGCGATCGCGGACAAGCTGGTGCCGCCGAAGGGCGCTGCCGAACTGCTGGACGAGCGTTCAGGGCATGGAGAAGCGTCCTGACGTCTATAGCAACTATATATACATTATATGTCAGCGATAAATCCATTTATATTATAATTACTATCCTCGCCCGAGGCGGAGATCCGCTCCGGGGTTTCGGCCTTCACCGCACGACGCGCAGGCGCGCCACGTACATCCACGCCGAGATCATCGCCTTGAATGCCGTAGAGATATTCCCCTTGGGACAACACAGGGTCAAAGTCCCTGGGAGGCGTCATCGTGCCGAAGTAACGTCCTTCGCGGTCGAAGATGTCGTACTCCGGTGTGGAGAAGGCTTGGAGGCCGAAGCTTCCCGGTGCCACGTCGTCGGGTTCGAATGATGAAACCTGAAGCGCTTGCTGTACCCAGAGCGTTCCGTGGGGGCCGCCGAACAGCGTTGCGTACACCGGAAAATGACTTCCGAACTCCATGGTGCGGATCATCTGTTCCCAATCGGCAGCCAGAGGCGCTCGCCCGTACCGCGCGCGTATACGCTCACGCAGTGCCCGCCGGTCGGAGTCGCGTAACTGCGACCGCTCGAAGGGCTTTGTGACGACGCGCTCCAGTCGGCCATTCGGATCCCTTAGTTCAAGCCGGTAGGCCGAAAGACGTCCGCTGGCCAAGCGTCCATCTTCGAGCAATACCCATCTCGGCTCGGGCGCGAAGACAACCATTCTCGCCATTCCGTTCCTATACGCCAGCGCCCCGCCACTCTCCATTTCGAGCAGTGTGTCGAGGACCTCGCCGCCACTCCCTCGGAGCAGCACCAGGTAGGGCGGTATTTTGCCGTTGGGCGCTGAGGGATGTGGCTTGAAATCTTCGAGGAGCAGCCCATCGCGGGCGCGCCAACCCACGGGGATGCCACCAGCCAGATGTAACGGGAACTGGCCGGCGGGCGAACCATCTGCCAGAAACCGCTGTACCCGTCCATTGCGGACATCCGGTACCAGGATCGTGTCGCCGCCGCCAATCAGCACTGCTGACGGCGAGTTCAGCTCGCCCGGGCCGCTGCCCCGTCGGCCGAATGCGGTAACGAACTCACCTGCCGCGTCGAAGACCCGGACTTCACGGGCCATCCCGTCGAGGACGTAGATCCGGCCGGCCGCGTCGACCGTCAGGCCGGCGATCGACCCGAATTCGCGCATCGGATCGCCCTCCACCACCCCGATGCGCAAGTCCTCCTCGAGCCTCCACGCCGTCTCCGGTGTCCAGATGCCGCTCTCGGGGTTCGCGACAACCGTGATGCCGGCGCTGTCGTAGACGGTGCCGGCCCACTCCCCGCTGGCGGCGGAATCCGGGTCGCAGCCAGATGCAGCCGCTGAAGCGATCGCCAGGGTCGAGACTATCCTCGCAGTCATGGGATGCGTTCTCGCCAGTTTCCTCGGCTCCATCTCGGTTCTCAGCGGGGACCATCGCTTCGGTCCGTCTCGTCTCCGATCATCATCGGTGTTTCAATGGCGTCGAGCGAACGGAACTACCTGCAACGACCGCTTCCGGCGCGCTATCTTCTCTGCCTTGACGGTGGTCATTCCCGTTCTCGACACCGAAGGAGGCGCCATGCCGGACCGTCCGCTTCGAGATCAGGTGGCTGTCGTTGCCGGTGCGACCCGCGGCGCGGGCCGGGGTATCGCCCGCATGCTGGGTGCTGCGGGTGCCACCGTCTACTGCACGGGCCGCAGCGTGCGAAACCGACCCGCCACCCCGGGACGGCCGGAGACGTTGGAGGAGACGGCGGAGCTGGTCGCGGCGGAGGGTGGCCGGGGCATTGCCGTCCGCACCGACCACACGATCGAGTCGGAGGTCGATCAGCTCTTTGCCCGCGTCCGCGCGGAGGCGGGCCGGCTCGATGTCCTGGTGAACGACATCTGGGGCGGCGACGCGCTGACGAACGCAACGCCGGGCTCATCGTCGAGGTCACCGACGGCGACACGTTTGGCTACCGCGGCAACTTCTTCTACGACCTGGCGAAGAACGCGGTCATCCGGCTCGCCTACGCGATGGCCGCCGACCTCCACGCCCACCGCGTGACGGCGTTGGCGATCACCCCCGGATTCCTGCGGTCCGAGGCCGTGCTCGACACCCTGGGGGTCACCGAGGCCAACTGGCGCAAAGCCATCGAGAAGGACGAGTACTTCGCCGAGTCCGAGACGCCGTGCTTCGTCGGCCGCGCGGTCTCGGCGCTTGCCGCCGACCCGAACGTCGCTGCGAAGGGCGGCGGGCTGTTCTCCAGCTGGGGGCTGGCGAAGGAGTACGGCTTCACCGACCTCGATGGGCGCAGGCCGGACTGGGGCAGCTTCTTCCCGCGCAAGGTACAGGGAATCCTCGCGCGGGACACGCCGCCGGACGAGATGGACCTGTTCGTCGTTCGCAACCGGCTCTACCAGGCGGAACTCGACCCGTCCGCCGCCGAGGAGGCCGAGCGCCTGCGCGCGTGGCTGGGGCGCCACGAGTGACGGGTCGAATCTCCCCGTTTTGCTGACTGGATCGGCGGGCGCTTAGTTTGTCGGGCCAGCCTTGGGGACGACGCTCGCCCTCAAGCCGACCTCCACACGCACTTGCCCCATGAGCGAAACAGGAAAGCCCAGCCCCCGGGTCATCCCCCAGCAGCGAGTTGAACCAGCGCCCTATCCGCGCTACGGCCGGGCGGCGTCAGGCCCGATCGGCCTTGATGACCACGGCGGCAACGTGTGGCACCGGAACATCAGGATCCTGGCGCTGGGGCCATCGCTCCACGCCTTCGGCGAGCGGAAAGCGGGTTGAGGCCAATCAGGACGGGGAGCAGGCGTCGCGTGACGACGGTGAATTGGAGAGCCCGGGCTCCGAGGCGCTGCTGGTCGATTGTCCTTCGTCTGGTGTCCGTCTTTTGCCTGGTCATCGGCTGCGGAGAAGACGCGCCCACCGTGCCGCCCCAGCCGGTAGCCACGACATTGACCGTGGCACCCTCGCCGGTGACGCTGTACGCACTGAGTGACACGACTCGACTCACCGCTACGGTGCTTGACCAGAACGGTCAGGTCATGACCGGGGTCTTGGTGGCCTACTCGTCGAGCGACGAGGCCGTGGCAACGGTGGACGGTTCGGGCCTGGTGACGGCGGTGGGGAACGGGATCGCGACGGTGACGGCCACGAGTGGTACGGCGTCCGGGATCGCGACGGTGATCGTGGAGCAGAGGGTGGCGGAGGTGCGCGTGTTGCCCGACTCGGTGACGCTCTTGGCGATCGGGGACACGGTGAGGCTTGCGGCCAAGGGGCTGGACTCGAAAGGTCAGGCAGTGGTGCATGCCGAGTTTGGCTGGTCGAGCGACGAGGCGGTGGCGACGGTGGGCAGGACAGGCCTGGTGACGGCGGTGGAGAATGGGATCGCGGTGGTGACGGCCACGAGCGCTGCGGCGTCCGGGATCGCGACGGTGACCGTGGAGCAGAGGGTGGCGGAGGTGCGCGTGTCGCCCGACCCGGTGACGCTCTTTGCGATCGGCAACACGGTTCGGCTCGAGGCAAGGGGGCTGGACGCAAACGGGCAGGCAGTGGCGAATGCCGAGTTCGTCTGGTCGAGCGACGAGGCCGTGGCGCGCGTGGACGCCACCGGCCTGGTGACGGCGGTAGGCGAAGGGAGCGCGGTGGTGACGGCCACGAGCGGGTCGGTGTCCGGAAGCGCGACGGTGACGGTGACCGTCCTTGGTGGCCCCGGCAAGGACCGAGCGATACTGGAGGCGCTTTACGAAGCGACCGGCGGTCCCTTCTGGAGGAACAACGACAACTGGTTCACCGGCGCGCCGCTGGAGGACTGGTACGGTGTCGACACCGACCTCCAGGGCCGGGTTGTGGAGCTCAAACTCATCGCCAACAATCTGGAGGGCCAGCTCCCTCCCGAACTCGGCAGGCTTGATGCGCTCAGGCACCTTCGACTCGATGCAGCACTGGCCCACGCAAATGCGTGTTCTCGGCCGCCCAGCCCACCTGAATCGAGTACGCGGAGCGGGGGCAGCAGCGGTTGGCCCGGATCCGCAATCGAGGCCGGAAACCACTATTCGCGCTCGTGGGTCAGGCACACCATCGAGGGCCGGACGTACGGAGTCGACCTTGTGGCCGATGCCCCGGCGCGCACACGCCTCAATCCAGCAACCCACCTGCAGGGCCCCGGCAACCGATTGGTGGGCCGAATTCCACCCGAACTCGGCGACCTGGCCAACCTTGAAACGCTCTCCCTCAACCTGAACGAACTGTCGGGGCCGATCCCACCCGAGCTGGGCAAACTCGTCAACTTGACAACACTGTGGCTCGCGAGAAATCAGTTGACAGGCTCGCTCCCGCCCGAGCTGGGCAACCTGATCCGTCTTGAGAGGCTGGACCTCGCCATAAGCTACGACTATTCGCTGAACCCCCCGCGCCCGCGGCATGTGCTCTCGGGGCCCATCCCGCCCGAGCTTGGGAAGCTGGTGAATCTGAAGGAGTTGGATCTCCTGGGACACAAGTTCACAGGCTCGATCCCGCCAGAGCTCGGACAGCTCACGAAACTGCAATACCTGGCACTGACCTGCAATTCGCTTACCGGCCCGGTTCCGCCAGAACTCGGACAGCTCCGCGACCTGCGCCACATGGGTCTGTTTGGCAACCAACTCGAGGGGGAAATCCCCGCGTGGCTCGGCGACCTGGCCCACCTCGAAATCGTCGATTTCTCCGCCAACTATTACCTGACCGGGCACATACCCCCGAGCATTGGCGCACTGACTGAGCTGGTCAAGCTGTACCTTGAGACCAACCGGCTCTCTGGTCCGATCCCGGCGGAGCTCGGTCGCATGGCCAACCTGGAGGCCCTCGGGATGGGCAACAACCAGTTGACCGGCGCGCTTCCGCCCCAGCTCGGGGGCCTGACGAATCTGCGGAGTCTCTCGGTTTTGCGGAACGTCGGCCTCGCCGGGCCGCTTCCCCGGGAACTCATGCAAACCCCATTGCGGGGTTTCTATTGGGGAAGAACCAGCCTGTGTGCGCCGCGGGATCGTGTATTTCAGGCATGGCTGGCGAGCATTCTGAACCACGACGGGGGCCGGAGCTGCACGCTGCCTCCGCCAGAGGTCTTCGCCGCGTTCTACGAGGCGACCGGTGGTCCGGGCTGGACAAGCAAGGCGAACTGGCTCACGGACGCACCTGTGTCTTCCTGGTTCGGCGTGATCGTGGAGGACAGTCTGGTCACTGCACTGGAACTCCCGGGCAACGGGCTTTCGGGCACAGTCCCTCCCGCGGTGGGGGACTTTGTGGATCTGCAGCGCCTCGACCTGGCGGGCAACGCGCTGACGAGCGGTCTGCCCGCGGACCTCGGGAGCCTGACCGAACTCGAGGCACTCGATCTTTCGAGCAACCGGTTCTCGGGGCCGATCCCTCGCGAACTCGGGGGCCTCGGCGCGCTGGAGCGCCTGGACCTGTCCGACAACGAACTGGAACGCGCGCTGCCGGGGGTCCTTACGAACCTGCAGTCGCTTTCGGACTTCAACTGGAGCGAGAGCGGCGCGTGCGCCCCCGAGGCGGCGTGGTTCCAGACGTGGCTCGGCTCGGTCGCGACCCGCTCCGGGCCGACGTGTGACGGGCTTTTCTCCCTGTCGGTTGCGGCCGCACACCTGTCGCAAGCGGCCCAGGGCCTGGGCGGCGCGGTTCCGCTCATCGCCGGCCGGCCCGCACTGGTGCGGGTCTTCGCGACGGCGGACCGGGCGAACGATTACAAGCCGAGTGCCCGGGCCGCGTTCTTCCTGGATGGCCGGGAGGTGCACACGGCGGAGATGACGCTCGGCTCGTCCCGCGGCCTTGCCGAGTCCCTTCCCGGGCAGCTGGACCAGTGGTATCACGCGGTGATCCCCGCAGCGGTGCTGCGTCCCGGGGTCGAGATGGCGGTGCAGATCGATCCCGACAGCATCATGCCCAGGACGGCACTGGATGAACTGCGGCTGCCCCTCGACGCGCGCGAGATGCCGCCCATGGAACTCACGATCGTGCCCATCGTGACAGGATCCAGCAGGGACCTGGATTTGCTGGACTGGGTCCAGACCGCTGACGATCCGCCCGTTGAGTTCATGCGGGCGGTGCTGCCGGTCGGGGAACTCGATCTGACCATTCGCAAGCCGCTCACCATCGCCGCCCCGCCGCCCGCCGGAAGCGGCGAGGACTGGATCGCCATCCTTCAGGACATCAAGCTGCTCAGGACGACCGAGGGCGGCAGCGGATACTGGTACGGCCTGGTGAACCGCGAACGAGATGAGGGCACCGCCGGGATTGCCTACGTGGAGGGCCGGGTCAGCCTCGGCATTCCCGACGCCGAGGTGTTCGCGCACGAGGTGGGCCACGGCATGAGCCTCATGCACGCACCGTGCGGGGATCCAGGGCAGATGGACCCGGACTACCCCTACCGCGATGGGAATATCGGCGTCCACGGTTACGACGCCCGATCCGGGGAGTTGGTGGACCCCTCGACTGCGGACTTGATGTCCTACTGCCATCCGCAATGGATCAGCGACTACAACTTCAACAAGGCGCTGGAGTACCGGATCCGGGCGGAGGCGCGGCCGGCCGCCCTGGCCGCCCGAGACGGATTCCAGGGTACCCGGCTGCTGCTGTGGGGCCACGTGAGCGCGGAGGGCGAGCTTCGCCTGGACCCCGCGTTCACGCTCGACGCCCCGGCCAAGCTGCCATCGGGCTCCGGCCCGTACCGCGTCGAGGGCTTTGCCGGGGATGGCACCAGCGCGTTCGCGCTTGACTTCGACATGGAGCGGGTCTCCGAAGGTGGCGGCGGCTTTCTCTTTCTCGTCCCGTTCGCCGAGGATCGTCTCGCCTCGCTGGAGCGTATCGTGCTGTCGGGCCCCGAGGGCGCGACAGCGCTGGAACGGGACACGCCCGCGCGGCCGATGGCCATCGTGGTCGACCCGGCGACCGGGCGAATCCGATCCATCCTGCGCGGGGAGAGCGCCGGAGACGCTATCGCCGCGGCCGCGGCGGAGGCGCCCCCTGGTACCGTGCCTCGCGAGCAGCTGCTGGTCAGCTATGGAGTGCCGGAACAGGTGCCTCGGTAGCGCGACGCCCCACGGATGGCGAGGACGCCCGCCGTGTCTCGCTTGTCCTTTTGCTGGCTGGACGGGCGTACGCTTACGTTGTCGCGCCGGACTCGAGCGATGCTCGCCCTTACCCCGATCCCAAAGGCGTCTGCACCATGAGAGCAACCAGAAAGTCCACCGCGAAGTCACCCGCCGCCAGCAGCCGGCGGGACTTCGTCAAATCCGTCGCCGCCGGCTCGGCGCTGGCCGCCGGTCTGCCATCGCTGCTATCGGGCGGGGAGACGTCTGCGGTCGTCCGCCGGACGCTGTCCCGCCAGAACATCCCGGCGCCCTCGGGAAAGCCCCACGCCACCAAGGTCGCCCCCTCCGACCGCATCGGCCTGGCGGTCATCGGGGCGGGCGGGATGGGGATGGCGGACGTGGACACGGCGCTCCGCATCCCCGGCGTCGAACTCGTGGCCGCGTGCGACGTTTTCGATGGCCGACTCGAAGCCGCCCGCGAGCGCCACGGCGACATCTTCACCACGCGCGACTACCAGGAAGTCCTCGCGCGCGAGGATGTCGACGCGGTCATCGTGGGCACGCCCGATCACTGGCACCAGCGGATCTCGATCGACGCGCTGAGGGCGGGGAAGGCGGTCTACTGCGAGAAGCCGATGGTGCACGATATCGCCGAAGGCCACGACCTGATCCGCGCCCAGGAGGAATCGGGCCGGGTCTTCCAGGTCGGCAGCCAGGGGATGAGCTCGCTCGGTAACGAGAAGGCGAAGGAGCTGTACGAGGCCGGCGCCATCGGCCAGCTCAACTACGCCGAGGGCTTCTGGGCGCGCAACGATCCCATCGGAGCATGGCAGTACCCGATCCCAGCCGACGCGTCGGAAGAGACCGTCGACTGGAAGCGCTTCCTCGGGCCGGCCCCCGAGCGATCCTACGACCCGCTGCGGGTCTTCCGCTGGCGCAACTACCGCGACTACGGCACCGGTGTCGCCGGGGACCTCTTCGTCCACCTCTTCTCGAGCCTCCACTTCGTCGTGAGTTCGCGCGGCCCGACGCGCATCCAGGCCGCGGGCGGGCTCCGCTACTGGAAGGACGGGCGCGAGGTGCCGGACGTGCTCCTGGGCGTCTTCGACTACCCCGAGACCGACACGCATCCGGGGTTCAACCTGTCGCTCCGGGTGAACTTCGTGGACGGGACGTCCGGCAGCACGTTCCTCAGGCTGGTGGGAAGCGAGGGCGCGATGGACGTGACCTGGACCGACGTGGTGCTGCGCAAGAACGCCGCGACAGACCCGATGGACGCCTTCTCGCAGGAGAAGATGGCCGAGGCGGCGACGAGCGGGGGCGGCCTGCCCGAGCGGGTGCGCATGCTGCCGCCCGCGGAGGCCCGCTACGAAGTCGAGCCCGGCTACCGGGGCGCGCACGTCGACCACTTCTTCAACTTCTTCCAGGCGATCCGGGGCGGTCCAACGGTGCTTGAGGACGCGACCTTCGGTCTGCGGGCGGCGGCTCCGGCGCTGGCGTGCAACCTCAGCTACTTCGACGACCGGATCGTTCGCTGGGATCCTGACGCGACGAGGCTCATCTGATGGATGAAGTACACAAAAGGCGCAAAATGCGGGAAGTGCAGGCTCGCAGCCCTGTCGGCGGCGGAAGCGTGACGGCCTCGGGCCCGGCGTGCGCCGCATCCGCCGATGGACCCGATGCCGCGGGTGCGGGCGCACGGAGCTCGCTTCACGCCCTCGCTTGGCTGCTGGCGACGGCTCTCGCCGGGGCGTGCTCAGACGCCTCCGAATCCTCGCCCGGTGGAGCGTCCGGTGCTGGGACGAGCGCGCCCGCCGAGGAGCAGCTGGCGGCCCCCAACACCCTCACCGAGGCGGAACGCGCCGCCGGCTGGCGCCTCCTCTTCGACGGTGAGACGACCGCCGGCTGGCGGGGCTACAACCGCGAAGAGTTCCCGGACACCGGATGGGCGGTGATCGACGGCATGCTGGTCGTAGGCGCGACCGCCGTGGATCCGGATGTCCCGGTGGGCGGCGACGTCGTCACCACCGAGTCCTTTGCGGACTTCGACCTCAGGTTCGAGTTCAGGCTCTCGGAGGTGGCAAACAGCGGTGTCCTCTACCGGGTGATCGAGGAAGAGGGCGCCGAGATCTGGTTCAACGCCCCCGAATACCAGGTGCTCGACGACACCGCGTATATCCAGATGGGCACGATGGACATGAACAGGCACCTCACCGGCGACAACTACGACCTGCACGCGTCGGGCGAGAAGACCCTGCACGGGCCCGGCGAGTGGAACGAGGGACGGATCCGCGTCGTGAACAATCATGTGGAGCACTGGCTGAACGGGACGAAGACTGTGGAATACGAGCTGGGCTCCCTCGAGTGGGAAGAGCTGGTTGCCGCCAGCAAGTTCGCGCCGTATCCGCGCTACGGGCGATCGGCTTCCGGCCCGATCGGCCTGCAGGACCACGGGCGCAACGTCTGGTACCGGAACATCAAGATCCTGCCGCTGGCACCCGTTTCCCTCTTCAACGGCGAGAACCTCGATGGCTGGCAGGTGCACGGGACCGAACGCTGGTACGTCGAAAACGGGGAACTGGTATGCGAAAGTGGCCTCGACGCTGAATACGGTTATCTTACTACAGCACAGACCTTTCAAGACTTCGACTTGACAGTCGACTTCAAGCAGGAAGCCGACGGCAACAGCGGGGTGTTCTTCCGCTCAAGCGTGGAGGGCACGGTCGTGAACGGCTGGCAGGCCGAGGTGGCGCCGCCGGGACTGTTCACCGGCGGCATCTACGAGTCCTACGGGCGGGGCTGGCTGGTGCAGCCCGATCCGTCGCTGGATGGGGCGCTGCGGATGGGCGACTGGAACACGCTACGCGTGCGCGCCGTGGGCGACCGGGTCACGACCTGGCTGAACGGAACCCGCATGGTCGACTTCGAGGACCAGCAGATCGGGGAAGCGGAGGGAGCGATCGCGCTCCAGATCCACGACGGCGGCGGCATCAAGGTGCGCTGGCGGAATCTCCAAGTGGTGGATTTGGGTGGATGAGGCGCCCCACCATGTCGGTCACATAGACCATGTTGCACCAGCTCTATCCGCTTCTTTCCCACCCCTGGGGCGGCGTGGCGATCGCGCTGAGCGTCGCGGCGATCGGACTCGTGCTTGCCATAGGGGGCCGGCGGCTGCTCCCCTTGACCAATTTACGATGTTCCGCCACGATTCGATCTAGCTTAGTCTAGCTTAGCTAAAGTATGTCCGGTCGATGGAAGGTCCAAATGAAGGTCAACATGCATGAAGCGAAGTCACAGCTGTCGCGTCTGGCCAGACTGGCGTGGCAAGGAGAGGAAATCGTGATCTGCAAGTCCGGGCGTCCATGGCTGCGGCTAATTCCCTATCGGGAACAACTCGAGCGCCGGCGGCCCGGAGGGCTCGAGGGTCAGATCCGGATTCGCCCGGACTTCGACGCGGAGGATGAAGAGATCATCGCAGCCTTCGAGAACTTCGAGCTCTTTCCGGGCGGCGAGTGACGATGCGGCTGCTGCTGGACACGCACGCCTTCCTCTGGTGGGTGTCCGATTGGGATGAAATCGCCGAGAAGACCCGAAATTCCATCGCCGATCCCGAGAATGAAGTGTTCGTCAGCGCGGTCTCGGGCTGGGAAATCGCGATCAAGAGGGCCAACGGTCGACTCGTCGCACCGGATAACCTGAGCGCGGTGGTCGAGGCAAAACACTTCGAACACCTTCCGTTGACCTTCGAGCATGCCGAGAAGGCTGCGGTACTGCCGCCGCACCACCGTGATCCGTTCGACAGGATGCTGGTGGCCCAGGCCCAAGTGGAGGGGCTTGCTCTGGTCACGCGGGACGCGCGAATTCCGCTCTACGACGTTCCGACCGTGCCCGCTTGAGAGAAACTGCGTTCGTTGACGCATCCAATCCGGGGCCCCAGCCGCTCTCACGTCCGCGCGTCGATGATGATCGGGTTGGCCACCTGCCATGGGCCGTCCATTCAGGGCTCGACCAGGATCTCTCCGTCGGAGAGCAGCAATTCCTCGTCAATCCACACCGTCGGGGCCCTCGCGACAGCGTCGAAGTGGGTCTTCGCGGACACGGATCCGCCCAGGTTGGCGGAGGTTCCGATCCCGATGTGGACCGCGCCGTTCACGCCCTCATCGTTGAGCATCTCCCCCGTGAACTCCGTGCAGGCCGGGTTCAGGCCGAAGGCGAACTGGGCCAGGTTGTAGACCCGGGGATCCTCCTGCCGAGCCAGTAGCTCCGCGAGGAAAGCGGCCTGGTCCCCGCCCTCGATGTGTGTGACGAAGCCCTCCGAGATCCGGAAAGTGACGGGCTCACGCACGGGGCCGACGCCGTAGTAGGGGATGCTCCCGTCGCAGACGAACACGCCATGGGCGCTGCCCTGGGCGGGCGCGCGGTTGGCGAGAGCGCCGCGGCGACGGCCGGTCCCGGCTCCTCGTTGTCGATGGACCGCTCCGGCGGGATCACGATGCTCGCGACCGCGCCGGCTGCGAGCGCCTCATCGGCGACGGCCCGGGCAATAGCCATCCGCTCGACGTCCGTGACGACGACCACGTTCTCGGCTGCCAGAACGTTGGCGCATGTCCGCACCAGGATCGCCGCGCCGTCCTTCATACCAGCACCTGGCTCATGCCACCAACCGCTCACGCCACTATCCCTCTCATGCCGGTCCCGAGTCTCATGCCAACACCGATCTCGTGCCGGCACCCGTCTCATACCATCACCTGCCTGTCCCGCTGCACGATGCGGCCGTCGACGGCGATGGTCGGCTCCCACATGAGCAGGTCGTAGTGCGTCGGAGCCACGATCTCCCCTCCGAGGGTATGGCTGGTGCCGATGCCGATGTGGATCGTGCCCATGACGCCCTCGTCCTCGAGCATCTCTCCGGTGAGGCGGGCGTTCGGGTTCAGGCCCACACCCAGCTCCGCGACGTTGAAACAGTGCCGGTCGCGGAAGGACTCCAGGTGTTTGCGGAGCAAGTCGGCCTGTGCCCCGCCGGCCATCTCGACGATGTAGCCCTCTCGCACCGAGCAGACGATGGGCTCCTCCAGTATGCCGATCCCGAGATAGGGCACCGAGGCGTCCGCGATGAGCGTTCCCTCGGCCGAGCCGGTGACCGGCACCACGTTGACCTCGATGTCGGGGACCGGAGCCAATTGCCCGGGTTCGGGGATGTTCGTCAGCACGTTTGCGACGCGACCCTCGATGCCGAAGCGGAGATCGGTGCCGCGCGGGGAGGTGAGGCGTACCGACTCGCCCTCGGTGAACGCGGCCCCCAAACGTCGGCAGACGCCGGTCTGTGCCTCGAAGTCGGTCTCGAGGAGCGCGGGGCTGGTCATGATCGCGTCGGTGTACGCCGTCATCATGCACACCCGCGCCCCCGCCTCCAGGGCGGCCCGCATCGCCCGCGTGTGGGTGATCGAGATGCGCACGGGGGAGAAGATCACGGCCGCCTCGGTCATGGCGCGCGCGACCGGCGCGGGCGGCTCCTGCCCGTCCTGGTCCCGCATCGGAATGATGCAGACGGTGACGGCGGCTCCGGCTTCACCGGCGGCCGCGCCGACGGCATCCGCGTATCGCCGCATCGTCGGGTCAGTCACGACCAACACCGCCTCGCCCGGCTGCACGCGTCCGTTGACGTGCACGAGCCGCTGCGCGCCCGGTGACAGGTCCGCGCTCGCCTCAGCCATATCCGCCTCGGCCACCTCTGGACTCAGCCATGCCCACCCCAGCCACCGCCGGCCTCAGCCACGCCCGCCACCGCCATGGTTGCCGCAGCGACGTTCGCCTTGGCCACGTTCGCATCAGTCACGCCCGCCTCAGCCACGTTCCGTCGCGAAGAACTCATCGAATCGGCCATCAAAGATAAGCGCCGTGTAGCCGTCGCCGGTGCAGTTGGTCGCGGTGCGAAGCATGTCGGGCAAGCCTCCGGAGAGCGCGATCCAGCTCGCGACGAACTCGCCCTGCGCCTGGCCCTCGAGCCCCAGGATGCTCGCGAAGAGCGTTGCGCTCCAGAGCGCCGTCCCCATCCCGGCCGGCAGCCCGGGAGCGGCGATCGTGAACAGGACGACGGCCGGCCAGGCGGCCAGCATCATCATCCAGCTGAGCTCCATGCCGAAGACGTGGCTCACGACGAAGGGCCCGTACGCGACGTAGGCCAGCGCGCTGGCGTCGAGGTTCACGACCGCGCCGAAGGGCAGGACGAAGTCGGCCACCTCGTCGCGGACACCGACCCTCTTCGCGTTGGCGAGGTTGACGGGCAGCGTCGCCAGCGACGAGCACGTGCCCGCGGCGAACACCGCGGTCGGCAGGTAGTACCCGCGCAACACGGGTCCCACGGGCCGGCGCCCGACCCTGCGCACGAGCACGAACGTGTAGAACGCCCACCAGACCAGGACGAGCGCACCCGTATAGGCGGTCATGGTGAGGTAGTGCGAGAGTCCCAGCGTCGCGCCGAAGCGCACACCCAGCGTGATACCGAAGGCGAGGATGAGCGGGAGCATGACGTAGGCCAGCCTGCTGCCCGTGTTCTCGATGGCGTCGGCGACTCTCTTGAGCACGCGGTACGTGGGATCGTGACGGGCGCCGAACAACCCGAGCAGGACGCCCGCGAGGATCGCGAGGAGCGGCCACGAGGCCCCACCCGCTCCGAGGCTCTCGAGCATCGCGGTGGCTTCGGTCCACACGCCGCGGTCCCCGGTGGTGAGGGGGATGCGAAAGATGGCGGCGGAGGCCACGAGGGCGATGAGCCCGGCGACGGTCGACGTGAAGACATACCAGAGGACGACCGCTCCGGCGAAGCGGCCGGCGAGCCCGCGCCGCACGAGGGTTGCGATCGCCGGGCTGAGAGCGGCGAGGATCAGCAGCGGCACGACGGCGACGATCCAGCCGATGAGCGACGACGTGGCGTCGGCCACGGGCGCGAGCGGCCCCGGGAAGAGGCCACCCGCGGCCAGGCCCGCCACCAGAGCAAGAAACGTCCACACATACGTGGGGACCCTGCGCTTCGCTTGCGCCGAACTCCTGCCGGTCGGTGTTGGCAGGTTCATGTTCACGTCCGGCGTCGGGTGGCTTTCCGGTCCGCGCTGCCGCGCCCTACCTTGCGACCGCGAAGTTTGGGTCAAGCTTGATGACCAGCCTCGTGTGCCGCAACTCAAGTTTGACACTCGGTCAATTGCGCCCGAACATAATGCATGGACAGAACCGTTGGCCCGGCTCGCAGGGGCGCTTCGTTGGGGATCTCGCTGCTCATGCTCGCAGTGAGCCTGGCGATCCCCCTGCTGGAGCGTTCGGAGCTGGTCGGCCAGCCGGTCCTGGAGACCGAGCACGATCCCGCGGCATGTCCGACCGCGCACCAACACCGAATCTGCACGCAGGTGGGCGGGAATCTCCCAGCCCCTTCGACGATCCAGGAGCATCGACTCGCCCCCGCGATCGTACCCGTCGCGCCGCCGACCGGGATTCCAGAGAGGGTTTCGGCCGCGTTTTCCGACGGGCATCCCGCCAGAGCACCCCCCCTGACCTGACGATCCGACACGTCGCACTCGCGGCGTTCCAATCCGCGGCCCCGCTCCGTCGCTACGGTTCGTTCTGGTACAGCAAGGGGAAATCCGATGCACCTCCCACGCACTTCATTCGCACACACCCGAGGGCTGCGACGTTGGGTAGGTGCAGGGGTCATGTTCGCTTCGATGGCGGTCCCTTCCGGGGCTGCGGCGCAGGAACCGGCCGACTCCCTGAGAGCGGAATTGGCGCGACTAGCCGCCCTGGTCGACAGCTTGAGTCAAGAGGTGGCGCGCCTGCACGAGGCCGGCCAGGAGCCCGAGGCCGACGACGCCCTCGCCCGGCTGCGCGCCGCCGCGTCAGCGGCGGCTGCGGCCGGCGTACAACCCACCACGGCCGAGGGAGCCGAGGATCAGGAGTTCGTGGGCCGGCAGCGTTCCCTGCAGGCCCTCAACCCGGAAATCAGCGTCAACGCCGATATCTTCGGGCATCTCAACAAGGACGATGCCAAAGAGAACAACTTCTTTCCGAGGGAGTTCGAGGTCTCGATCATCTCCAATCTCGATCCGTTCTCCCGGGCCAAGGTTTTCTTTTCGCACCACGGCGCCGGGGCCGAGATCGCTCCGTTCGAGGACGGCGAAGACGCCCACGCGCATGAAGAAGAGGTTGGAGGCGGGTTCGCGGTCGAGGAGGGATACGTCGAGTGGGTCGGGCTTCCCGGCGGACTGGGTCTCAAGCTGGGCAAGTTCTTTCAACAGTTCGGTCAGCTGAATCGCTGGCACGGGCACGCCCTGCCATTCCAGTCCCGTTCCCTCCCCCATCTCGCCTTCATTGGCGAAGAGGCGTTGGCGCAATCGGGAGTTTCCGTCCACTGGCTTGCCCCCTTCGGTGGCCGGAGCGGCACCTACGAGGCGACCCTGGAAGTCACGCGGAGCGGCAACGAGACACTGTTCGGGGAAGCCGGGGACGTGTCGGTCCTCGGGCACCTGAACGGTTTCTGGAACCTCTCGTCGTCAACGGACGTCGACCTCGGTCTGAGCTGGATACGCGGCAAGTACATGGACGACCACAACGCCGGGGACCGTGACCTCTACGGAGCCGAGATGGCGTTCACCTGGCGACCGCCCGGACAGTCGCGCTATCGCGGCTTCACGCTGAGAGGCGGGGTCATGGCGCTGAACGGCCTCGTCTCCGGGGAGGAGCACGAATCCGAGGATGGCGAGCCCGAATCCGGGGATGTCGTGTCAGCGCTCGCGGACAAGCGGGCACTGGGGTGGTGGAGCGCCGGGGAGCTCCGACTCTCGCAGAGTTGGCTGGTGGGCGCTCGCCTCGACCGCGTCCAACGCCCCGAGGATACCAGCGAGACGGCGTGGGTCATGTCGCCCACGCTCACCTGGTGGCAGAGCGAGTATGTCCGGCTGCGCCTCGAGTACGACCTGCTCGGCCGCAGCTTCAGTTCCAACAACGAGGGGCGTCTGTTCATCCAGGTGACCATGGCGATGGGCCCGCACAAGCACGAGACTTACTGAATTGACGGCCGTGCCCCGCGGGGCGCGCCAACAGGAGATGACAAACGATGTGGGGAACCATTCTGATCGGAGCGTTGGCCGTCGCCGCGGGTCCGGAACGCCATGAGGCGGACGGCCCCGCCCGGCAGCGTGCCCCGGTGCGCGTCGTCACGACGTTGCCCGTCTACGCCGAGCTCGCCCGTGAAATCGGGGGTGCGGAGGTTGAGGTGTCGTCGATCGCCAGTCCGAACGAGGACGCTCACTTCGTGCGGCCCAAGCCAAGCTTCGCGCTTGATCTGCGGCGAGCCGACGCGTTCGTCACGACGGGTCTGGACCTGGAGCTGTGGGTTCCGACGCTGCTCGACCGAGCGGGCAACGCGGCCGTTCTCGAGGGCGGCCGCGGGTACATCACGGCCTATACCGGCATTCAGCTGCTCGACATCCCCGTGGCTGCGGATCGGAGCACAGGCGATGTCCACATCTTCGGCAACCCGCACCTGACGACGGATCCGCTGCGGACGTTGCAGATCGCTCGCAACATCACGGTGGGCCTCAAGCGGGTCGCACCGGACCGGGCCGAACACTTCGACCGTGGGCTTGCGGACCTCGCCGACCGCATCCACCGCCGGCTCTTCGGGGATCGGCTCATCGAGCTCCTCGGGGCCGAGACGCTGGAGCAGCTGGCGCTGAGCGGCAACCTTTTTGAATTCCTCGAGGGCAACGAATTCGAGGGTGTGTCGTTGATCGACCAACTGGGTGGCTGGCTCGCCGCGGCAGAGTCCTTTCGCGGTCGGCAGATCATCTGCTACCACAAGAACTGGGCGTATCTCGAGGAGCGGTTCCAGGTACGTTGCGCGGACTACGTCGAGTCCAAGCCGGGCATCCCCCCGACTCCGGGCCATGTGGCCCAGCTCATCCGCCGCATGCGAAACGAGAACCTGAACGTGCTCTTGGCGGCTACATATTTCGACGCCGGCAGGGTCGAGACCGTCGCAAGCCGTGGTGAGGCTACGCTTGTCCACGTACCGTTGGCGCCTGGCGCCGCCCGGGGCATCGACAACTACTTCTCACTCGTGGATTCCTGGGTCGAGGGGTTGGCCCGAGCATTCTCGAACAACTGAACCGCTAGCGGAGTGACCGCATGTTAGAGCTGGACCTGATCATCCCGCCAATCGCCGCGGGGCTGGTGATCCTCGTGATCCATGCATATCTGGGCCTGCACGTGATTGCGCGCGGCGTGATTTTCGTCGACCTCGCGTTCGCACAGATCGCGGCGCTGGGCACCACGGTCGGCATCCTGCTGGGGATCGGGCACGGACCGGGGGAGCTCCTCTTCGCACTCGGATTCACGCTGCTGGGCGCTCTGATCTTCTCGTTCACCCGCATGGAGGATTCGGCGGTTCCACAAGAGGCGATCATCGGGATCACGTTCGTGGTGGCGTCGGCCGCGGTGATTCTGATCGCCGGCCTGACCGCCGAGGGTGCCGAGCACATCCGTGAGACGATGACCGGCACGCTGATCTGGGTCGACTGGCCCACGATCGGGAAGATGGCGGGTGCGTATGCGGTTGTCGGCGCCTTCCATTTTGCGTTCCGAAGGCGCTTTCTCTCGCTCACGTTCGCTCCCGAGGGCATGGACGGGCGGAGGTTGTGGGACTTCCTCTTCTATGTGTCGTTCGGTGTGGTCATCGCGTTTTCCGTCAACGTGGCGGGCGTTCTGATGGTGTTCAGTGCCCTCGTCATCCCCGGAGTGGTGGCGTTCCTGTTCACGAGCCACTTCGCTTCCGCGCTTCGCATCGCATGGGGAGCCGGCGCGGTCGCCATCGTGGGCGGAATCGGCGCGTCCTTCTACTGGGATCTGGCGACCGGACCCCTGCTCGTGTGTGCCTTCGGGCTCGTCGTGGTCGTCGCGGGGGTGCTCCGGGTGGTGCTGGGCATCCGGCCCGACGCGAAGATCGTGGTTCGGGGGTTGAGGGATTAGCGGGGTGCATCCCGATACCTTTTCTTACTTGGTCCGCGAAGGTCGGGCCCCGCTGCTCACCCGCACCGCGCTGCGATAGCCGCAGATTCCGAAAGCGTAGGCGGCGGCGAGACGCGAAAGATCCGACTCCGGCTCATACGTCCATCTATGCCTTGCTCGGGCCAGCGCTGACTCCAGGGCGTTCTCGTCTCGGATGCCGAACAGGCCCCCATGCTCGCGGACCTGGTCGAGATGGACAGCCTCGATCACAAGGCGGGGAACCCACCGTGGCTCCGGCTGCGTCACTTCGAGAGTTCTCTAAGAGCTCGCTGGTAGCGTTTTTGAGCCTTGAGCCGCTTCGCGGTCACAACGCCTCGGCAAGTTCGGCTGCGGGCACGGCCTTTATGCGGGTGGCCAGCCGGTAACGAGCCGTGCCCGCGTGGACCACGTCCAGGCGATCGAGGTTCAGCGTTTCCATCGCCGAACGCATGGACCGCGTCAACCGCGGGGTTTCCGAGCGCTTGACCTCGAAGCCGTGGCGTCGTGCTCCGTCCATCACGAGCAGATCGAGTTTCGCGCCCGCGTGAGTGGACCAGTGGAAGCACTGATCCGGAGGCGCCGCCATGAGGTGGACGATCTGCTGAATGACAAAGCCCTCCCAGGATGCTCCGACCTTGGGGTGCGAGACGACATCCGTCCGGCTGGTGAGGCCGAGGAGGGCGTGGAGGATGCCGGAATCCGCGATGTAGACCTTCGGCGAGCGCACCTGTCGCTTGCGGATGTTTTCGAACCAGGGCTGGAGCTGGCGAACGGCGAAGACGGAGGTCAACAGATCCAGATACCGCCGCACGGTTGTGTGGGCGACTCCGAAGGCGCGTCCGAACTCGGCGCCGTTCCAGACTTGCCCGTGCCAGTGCGCCAGCATCGTCCAGAAGCGGCGGAGGGTTGGCGATGGGATGGTGCTTCCGAGTTCCGGCAGATCCCGGGCGAGGAGCGTGCGGACGAAGGCGTCGCGCCACCGGCGGCTCGCGGCTTCCGACTGCGCGAGGTAAGAGCGCGGAAAACCGCCACGCAGCCAGAGGTTCTCGAGATTGTCCACCTCCGTGATGCCGAAACCGTCGAGCTCGTGGAAAGCTACCCGGCCGGCGAGCGATTCCGACGTCTGGCGCAGCAATTCTGGCGACGCGCTTCCCAGTACCAGGAAGCGGGCCGGCGGGCCGGGGCGATCGATGAGGACGCGAAGAAGCTCGAAGATGCCGGGCAGCCGATGAATCTCGTCCAGGACGACGAGACCAAGCAGGGATCGCAGTTCCAGGCCGGGATCCTCCAGTCGCGCAAGGTCGGCGGGATCCTCCAGATCAAACCAGGAGACGGGATCGCGATGTGTCGCCGCCACTTGCTGGGCAAGCGTGGTCTTGCCCACTTGGCGCGCGCCCAGCAGGGCCACGACCGGGAACTCGCGCAGCAGCAGGCGTACTTGCTTCAGGTGGTACTCTCTGGCAATCATCATCATTGAAATCTGTGCGCTTATCGCTCTGATTGCAATAGTCACGACCGGGTGTGTCTCTCGGCCTGCGTGGAGGGCCGACTGGTCAAGAGGCCGAAGCTGCACCTCGGCGATACCGGAATCGCCTCGGCACTTCTCGGCATGGACGGTCCGGCGCTGGCGTACGATCGCACGTTGTTCGGCCAACTCCTGGAAACGTTCGTGTGCCCGGCTATTCTGGAGGAGGCCGCGACGAGGCGCCCTGGCATTTATAGCAAGTTTAGAGATATTATCTGCCCATGCTAAACTCGCTAATCCTGGTATAACAGAGTCCGAGATGGATCCGATCCAGAATCCCTATTCGCCCGGCGCGGGCATGCCGCCACCTGAATTGGCGGGGCGCGAACAGCTGTTGGCAAGGGTGGGCATATCGTTGGAACGAATGCGCGCCCGTCGCCCTTCGAAGAGTGTCTTGCTCGTCGGCCTTCGGGGCGTGGGCAAGACCGTCCTTCTGCTGAAGATGGGCGACTACGCCCGCTCGCGGGGCATTCTGGTGACAGAGGTGGAAGCTCCCGAGTCCCGCTCCCTGCCCGCGATACTGGCCCCGGGACTGCGGCTGGCGATGATCCGGCTGGCGCGGAAATCCCGTGGACGGGAGTTGGCACGACGCGCGCTGCGGGGCCTGGCCGGTTTCGCCGGCGCTCTCAAGGTGAAGTACCAGGACATCGAGGTCGGACTCGACTTGGACCCCGAGCCGGGACTTGCGGACAACGGTGATCTGGAACTCGACCTGCAAGCGCTTCTCGAGTCCATCGGCGAGGCGTGTGTCAGCGCGGGCACCGGCTTGGCGATGTTCGTCGACGAACTCCAGTACGTGCCCAAAGACGACCTGGCAGCGCTGATCGTCGCGCTACACCGCACGGCCCAGCGGCAACTTCCCGTCACGCTCGTGGGCGCGGGACTGCCGCAGCTCCGGGGCCGAACGGGGCGCGCAAAGTCCTATGCCGAAAGGCTGTTCGACTTTCCAGAGGTGGGGCCGCTCCCGCCCGACGCTGCGGCCGTCGCGATCACCAAGCCCGCCGCGGATCTGGGCGTCGAGTTCCGGAAGGAGGCGCTCGACATGATAGTCGGAGAATCCGAGGGCTATCCCTACTTCCTTCAGGAGTGGGGCAAGCATGTATGGGATGTTGCCGAGCGCTCGCCGGTAACCGCACAGGATGTACAGGCCGCGTCCGCGTCCGCGCTCGCCGCACTGGACGAGAGCTTCTTCATGGTGCGCTTCGATCGCTTGACGCCATCGGAACGAAAGTACCTGCGCGCCATGGCTGAATTGGGACCGGGGCCGCATCGCTCGGGCGATGTAGCTGCGGTGCTCGACCGTCCCGTCACGTCTCTCGGTCCGGTGCGGGCCAAGCTGATCTTCAAGGGCATGATCTGGAGCCCGAGTCACGGCGACACGGCGTTTACGGTCCCCCGCTTCGACGGATTCATGCGGCGGATCATGCCGAGCGACGGCTGGAAGGGCTAGTGCGGGATTTTCTGAAGCCGCGCCCGGGGCGGTGATCACGTTGTTCGCAACGGCGCTCGCCTTCTATTCTCCATCTTCTCTCAGACCCCTGTCGCCAGGAGCATCCAAGTGACCATCGCCTCGCAACTCTTCGATTCCCGGGTCGCGGCGTCCCTCCTGATCTCGCTCCCTCTCGCTTTCGCGGCATGCGCCGACGCCGGGGATGGCGGGGCCTCGATGGACGATGAAGGGGCGACCATACAAGACGGCGCAGGCATCATACAAGACGGCGCAGGCGCCATACAGGTTGGCGGGGCCGCCATACAAGACGGCGAAGCCGCCATGCAAGATGACGAATCCTCCATACAAGATCTCGTGAACGGGTACGCGCTCTTCCGGCTGGAGGCGGATCTTTCCCATCTCTCCGAGAACGATCGCCAGGTCGTGCGCCTCCTGATCGAGGCCGCCGAGCCCATGGACAACGTCTTCTGGATGGAGGCGTACGGCGACAGGGAAGAGGCGCTCGCGCTCGCGCAGGGCGATGAGGCGACCCGCAGCTACATCGACATCAACTACGGGCCCTGGGACCGGCTCCGGGGCGATGGTCCGTTCATCGCGGGCGTCGAGGCCAAGCCTGCGGGCGCGAACTTCTATCCCGCCGACATGACGGCGGAGGAATTCGAGGCCGCAGCCGGCGAAAACGAAGCCCTCCGCTCCCTCTACACCCTCGTGCGGCGGGACGGGGACGGTTCGCTGATCGCTGTGCCCTATCACGAGGTCTTCGCGGAGCAACATGCGGCCGCAGCGGCCAGGCTGCGGGAGGCGGCCGGGCTGGCGAGCGACCCCGGCCTGGCCACATACCTGCGGCTCCGCGCCGACGCCCTCGAATCGGACGACTACCAGCCGAGCGACATGGCGTGGCTCGATATGAAGGAGAACCCGATCGACGTCGTCATCGGGCCGATCGAGACGTACGAGGACCTGCTGTTCGGCGCCAAGGCCGCCCACGAGGGATTCGTCCTGATCAAGGACATGGAGTGGAGCGAGAGGCTGGCACGCTTCGCGGCGCTCCTTCCCAGCCTGCAGGAGAGCCTGCCCGTCGCCGATGAATACAAGGCGGAGACGCCGGGGACGGACTCCGACCTGAACGCCTACGACGCCGTCTACTACGCTGGCGATGCCAACGCGGGAGCCAAGACGATCGCGATCAACCTCCCGAACGACGAGGAGGTCCAGCTCGCAAAGGGAACGCGGCGGCTTCAGCTCAAGAATGCGATGCAGGCCAAGTTCGACGAGATCATGGTGCCGATCACGAGGGAGCTGATCGTCGAGGATCAGCAGGAGTACGTCGTCTTCGACGCCTTCTTCGGCAATACCATGTTCCACGAGGTGGCGCACGGGCTCGGCATCAAGAACACGATCACAGGCATGGGGACGGTGAGAGAGGCGCTGCGCGAGCACGCCTCCCCGATGGAGGAAGGGAAGGCCGATGTGGTCGGCCTGCACATGGTGACCCAGCTCTTCGAGCGGGGCGAGCTCACGGAATACTCGGTCGACCACCACTACGTGACCTTCCTCGCGGGGATCTTCCGCTCGGTCCGCTTCGGTGCCGCGAGCGCCCACGGCCGCGCGAACATGGTGCGCTTCAACTACTTCCTGGAACGAGGCGCCTTCAGCCGCGATGAAACCACCGGGAAATTCCGGGTCGACTTCGATGCGATGCGGGAGGCGGTGGGGGGCTTGAGCGAGCTGATCCTCACGCTCCAGGGTGATGGCGACTACGGCGGAGTCGCGACGCTGATGGAGGAGAGGGGGTTCGTGCCGCCCGAGCTTCAGGCCGACCTCGATCGGCTGGATTCAGCGGGGATTCCGCGCGACATCGTCTTCGAGCAGGGGGTGAGTGTGCTGTTCGGGGGGGCGTGAGTGCCTTGGCACCAATCTCCTGAACCAATAGCCAATATAGATACCACCTGCAATGCCGGGCATAAACCAATTGGATAATCCTGGCAAAATCTGGTTGACTACAAAAAACGCGGTTACCGCGGCGATGTATGCACCGACCATCTTTCCCAGGTGTAGCTTGAGCCAACCTCTCCTGAGTCGCGTTCGGTCTTTGAATAGAACCAGGTCACGAGCTCCGATGACTATGGCGACTGTGCCAAATGTTAATAGAACAACATTCAGTTGACCCTCCAGGACCAAGGAGTAGAGTATCATTATCACACCCGTAGTCGTGATCCCGTAGGCCAGCCATCGATCGATCGCCAGGTTGAACTCCCTTAGTCTGAACCTGATGCTTCGGAAGCCACTGATCACAAAATAGGAACTGAATACCCCTATCGAAAACAGAAATGGACTCTCGTGATTTGGCAGAATGGACACAACGAGGGCAGTTGCCGCGGCAGCCAACATCGTAAAATAGAATCCCTTTCCGGCCCTCTTGTGTAACGTCTTGCCTTTCCTGGCGACCAGAGCGATGGCTCCCAGCAGGAGAGCCAGTCCACCGAAGACTGCATGCACCAGGATGAGTGTTTGAGCCATGCTTTCCGACATCATGCGGTATCGTCCTGCCTGGTTGAGGGTGGGTCGGAATGATCGGTCGATGAGGCGGGAGGAGCCGATTCTTCGTCGAGGGGACCAGCGGCGAGACGCCGGTCGATCGCGGCGATCGTCTCGTCGCACCAGGCCACCTTCGATCCGAGGGAATGGATGCCCATGCGGAGCGCCGCGAAGCGATGGAATCCGGAGTCGCTGTAGCGCTCCGGAGCGTGGCCGGCGATGTCGGTCGCCTCACGTTCCATCGCCTGCAGGTGTGTGAGCCAGCGCGCGAGGTGGTCCCGGAGGCTGATCATGAACGCTCGCGTGTCCCCGAGGTCGCCAACCGCGTCCATGAAGTAGAGCTGCGCGAGATAGGCAAACCGTTCCGTGCCCACGACCGGACCACTACGGAGCCATCCCAGCAGCTCTTCCCTGCCGGCCGCCGTCAGGGTGTAGACCTTGCGGTTCGGTCCCTTCGGCGACGGCTCCTCCCGGCTTCGCAGCAGATTGCGCTGCTTGAGCCGCTTCAGCGCCGGGTAGATCTGGCTGAGCTCGGCGGACCAGAAATGGCGGAGTCGATCGGTGAACGCCGCCTTGAGGTCGTAGCCGGTCGACGGTTCGCGGAGCATGCCGAGGAGGATGTGGTCGAGGCTCATGAGCTACTATATAAGAGTAGATATAGCAGGTCAAGCGAGTCGCCCGTCGCCCGTGGGTTCGGGTGTTTCCCAGGCGGGGGTTACCATCCTGGCTGTCGAGGCGGTATCGTCTGACAGCCCTGTCCCGACCCGCATGAGGAGCATCGCCAGTGAGCGCCGACCATCCCGATTTCTCGCCGAAGCTCCGCCGACAGGACGTCGAGGCCTTTCTCCTGCGACGCTTCGGTGATGGCGTGCGAGGCGTCTCCGAGATGCGTGCGGGCACTTGGTCTCGCGTCTACGCGTTCCGGGTCGACGGGCGTCCATGCATCGCCCGCTTCAGCGCTCACCGTGAGGACTTCGAGAAGGACCGACTCGCCGCCGAATGCAGCTTGCAGCCGGATGCTCGCGGCCTGCCGGTCCCTCGCGTCATCGAGCTCGGGGAGACGCTGGGCACCTACTACGCGATCACGGAGCGCGCCTTCGGCCGCTACCTGGAGGACCTCGAAGAGACGGAGACGCGCACGGCGCTTCCGTCGCTGTTCGCGGCGCTCGATGCCGCCCGCCGAGTCGACCTGTCAGGGACGACCGGCTTCGGCCTGTGGGGTGCCGATGGCAATGCACCGCACGCTTCCTGGCGAGAGGCACTCCTCGATATCGCCGAGGACCGGCCCGGTGCCCGGACGCATGGCTAGCGGCGGCGGGTTGAGGCATCGCCCAGCCGGATGGCCCGGTTCGACGAAATGTTCGAGCACCTGCTGGCGCTCGTGGAAAGCGTCCCCGAGGAACGCCACCTCGTCCATAGCGACCTCGACAATCGCAACGTTCTCGTGGACGAAGACGGCGTCACCGCCATCTTCGACTGGGGCTCATCGATCTACGGCGACTTCCTGTACGACATCGCCTGGCTCCATTTCTGGTTGCCATGGTTTCCCGCGCGTGCCTCGGTCGACCCACGCGAAGAGGCACGGCGCCACTACGAGGCGACCGGGGTCGCCGTGCCCGGGTTCGAAGCGCGGCTCCGGTGCTACGCGGCCCATATCGGGATCGATGGGTTGGCCTACAGCGCGTTTCTCGGTGACTGGGTAGAGTTCGACGTGAAAGCGGAGCGCGCTCTCCGCCTCGCATCGGATGGGTGAACAGCGTCGTCCGCCCATACATTTCCAGACGCTTACCGGGAGAATCCGGTCAGGTCTCGCGGGCTTGCGCCAGCAGTTCCGCACCCGTCTCGCACTCGATGATCCGATCGCCGATCCGGGCAATCCTCTCCGCGTCGGTGATCCCCTTCGGCAACCTGGAAAGATGCTCGGCCGTCTCCGCCCCGAACTTCAGCCTCGCTCCCTCCCCCGATCCCCCACGATTCCGCCGCTCCCAGAACCCATTCCCGGAACGCCTCCCGCAGCGTCGCATGTTCCGGTCCGGGGTACTTCTCAAGCACTTCCTGTACGACGCGCGAGACGTTTTCGGCCAGGGAGTCCCGCTCCATCCTCGCGATCCACGACACCACGTTCGATTCCGGTAGAGGTTGACGGGCAAGGGCCCGCAGGTCAAGCACATGGTGCCGAAGGCTCGGCTGGCGCCGGGACAGCCATCCCTGGACCGGCTCGATCAGATCGAACACGTCGTTCGGGGCCGTCCACGCCTTGCGCCCGTTGTAGATCGTCACCGCCAGCACGGGCGGCAGAAGCCCTCCGGGGGCCAGTCTCTTGGCGCGTCCCCTCTTGCTGATGAGACCGTGATAGGCGATGGCGACGTAGTAGAGGACTCGCACGACCATGTAGCGGTCGACCGCCGACTGGAACTCGATCGGCAGAAGCATGAATCGAGAGCTTCGCAGAAAGTGGATCTTCCAGCACCCATGCCGGGGCGTTTCCATGGCGAAACGGGACTGTCGTTCTGGAGGGCCGGCCGGACGACTCCTCGTTTGATTTCGTGCGGGTCGGACGCGGCGTTCGTCGAGCTGGATACGCTGATCTGGGGAAAGAACTACGAGCGGCAACGGTGTCCTCGCGTGCCGAAGTCTCGCGTTCGCGCTCACGGCCCCGTCTTGACAGATTGACAGATTCCGTGGTTCACGGCCCTGGTCCCGACGAGGGAGCAGGTAACCTTGCGCCAGTCCCCCAAGCGTGGCTCATGGGCACAGTGGGAAGGCGTCTGGGTCAGGCGGTAGGTGAACGTGGCCAGGGTGGAGGTCTGCTGGCTCCTCGTTTGATTTCGTGCAGCTCGGACGCCAAGATTCTCCCAATCGCCCGACGCCATGCTTGTCACCTGAAGCCAGGCGCGACTCGCAACACCCGAGGAGGCTCCCATGACCGCCCGCCGCCATTTCCTCACCGCCCCCGCGCTTCTCGCCCCCGCGCTTCTCGTCCTCGCGATCGCCCTCGCGCTGCCGGCCCCATCGGCCGCACAGCAGCCCAGCGGGCTTCTCGACATGGACACGTACATGGAGATGGAGTCGGTCGGCAGCCCGAGCATCTCCCCGGACGGAAACCACATCCTCTTCACGCGCGGCGGCGTGGACAAGATGGACGATCGGAGCAAGAGCGAACTGATGATCATGGATCTCGCCAGCCGGCGGATCCGCGAGCTGGAGACCGGGAGCTTCGAGGTGTCGTCGCCGATCTGGTCGCCCGACGGCACGCGGATCGCGTTCCTTTCCGACAAGAGCGGGACGAACCAGATCCACGTGATGTGGCTCGACACGCGCGAGACCGTGCAGCTCACGAACCTGGACCGGGCCCCGGGCGGGATCCGCTGGTCACCCGACGGGACCGAGATCTCGTTCACGACGTTCATCCCCGAGACCGGGTCTCCGCTGCCCATCACAATGCCCGCTTTCCCGCGGGGCGCGAACGTGGCCGCTCCGGCCGTGGTGGAGGACCGGATCGCTTGGCAGCGCGACGGGAGCGGGTACACGCGCAAGGGCAACACGCAGATCTTCATCGTCGACGCGGAGCTGGGCGGGACCCCGCGCCAGATCACCTTCGGCGACAACTCGCACAACAATCCGCGCTGGGCACCCGATGGCACAAAGCTGTACTTCAGCGGCGACCTCACGCCTGAGGAGGGCTACGAGCGCGGCAACTCCGAGGTCCACGCCATCGACCTCGCCACGCTCGAGATCACCACGCTGACCGACCGCCTGGGTCCCGACAACGGTCCGGTCGTGTCGCCGGACGGCAGTATGATCGCCTACACCGGCTACGACGAGAACGACAACTACAGCAACCTGTCGAGTCTCTACCTGATGAACGCCGATGGCGGGAACGAGCGGATGCTCGCCGGCAACCTCAAGAACTCGCCGAGCGGCATCACCTGGGCACCCGACGGCTCAGGCCTCTACTACACGCTGGGCGAGGAGGGCTCGTCGAACCTCCATTTCGTCTCCACCCGCGGCGACATCAGGAAAGTCACGGACGGCGTCCACTACATCTCCAGCGTCTCGATCGCGGACAACGGCCGGGTGGCCGCCACCAACTCGACCTTCTACCGCCCCAGCTACCTCGTCACCTTCGACCTGGACGACCCGGACCAACTCACGACGCTGGTCGACTACAACGAGGACATCCTCGGCGACCTCAAGCTCGGCGAAGTCGAGGAGATCTGGACCGAGTCCTTCGACGGCCGACCCGTGCAGGGCTGGCTGATGAAGCCGGCCAACTTCGAGCCCGGCCAGGAGTACCCGCTGCTGCTGTGGATCCACGGCGGGCCGGTTTCCATGTACACCGTGCGCTGGAACTGGAACTGGCAGAACTTTGCGTCGGACGGCTACGCGGTCCTCTGGATGAACCCGCGCGGGAGCACCGGATACGGCCAGGACTTCGTGAACGGCATCAACTATCTGTATCCCGGCAACGACTTCCACGACCTCATGGCCAGCGTCGACGCGGCCATCGACCGCGGCTTCATCGACGAGAATAACCTCTTCGTCACGGGAAGCAGCGGCGGCGGCGTCCTCACCGCCTGGATCGTCGGCCACACGGACCGCTTCCGCGCGGCCGTGTCGCAGCGGCCGGTCATCAACTGGCACTCCTTCGTGGGGACCACCGACGGGTCAGGCTGGTACCGCCGCTTCCGCTCGACGCCCTGGGAGGACCCGATGGAGTACGCCGAGCGCTCGCCGCTGCACTATGTCGGCAACGTCACCACCCCGACGATGCTCCTCTCGGGCGTCGAGGACCTGCGGACCCCGATGCCGCAGGCCGAGGAGTTCTACCGCGCGCTGAAAGTGCTCGGCCAGGAGACGATGCACGTCAAGATCCCGGACGAGTACCACGGCTCTCGCGCGGTGTCGCACCGGATCATGACGCAGCTGTACATAAAGGCGTGGTTTGACCGGTTCAGGGAGAAGCCGGTGACGTGAGGGGAGCCGGCCCACCCTCTTTCGCGACAATTGCCCCTGGCCGCGATCTTCCCGAGAGAGCAAGAAGGAGAACCATGCGTCCCGCTGCCATTGGTCGCGTCGTAGCAGTCCTGTCCCTTACGGTCTTGCACTCTTCGTGCGTCTTCTCCGACCTCCAGAGCGCCCGGCTGGCCGGCCCCGGAAGGCTGGAGATCACACCCGGCTACTCTTCGGCCGGCGTGTACTCGGAGGGCGAATCGGAGAAGGTGCAGAATCACTTCGGGGTCCAGGTGGCCACGGGTCTATCGTCCAAGGTTGATCTACGCCTGCGCTATGAGTACGTCCACTTCACTGAGTCCGATGAGGGAGTCGGCGTCCTTGGGGCCGGGCCCAAGTTCGGGCTGGTCGAAGATCGCGTGGCAATCTATACACCGGTGGGGTTTGCGTTCGGGAGCGACCTCGACAGCAGCGAGACGTGGCAGCTTCAGCCCACGGTTCTCATTACCTACCCGTTCAACGATTATGCGGAGGTCACGGCGTCGGGACGGGGAGTCATTTGGCTGAACGAGGACGAGGCCGACAGCCTCATCGGAGCGAATGTGGGACTGGGGCTGAGTTCCGATCTCGACCGCTGGGTCATCCGCCCCGAGGCCGGATTCTTGAAGAATCCCGGTGAGGAGGGCACCCTGTGGCAGTTGAGTGTGGGTCTTACGATCTTCTCCGGCTCCGAGAACTAAGGCTCTCTGCCGGGTTGCCCGTCCGCAGGGTCCCCCCCTCGTCAGGGCGAGGGGCGGATCCGGCCTACCGGTCGTGGAGTCATCTCCCATCGAGGATCCTGCGCCTGTACCTGTCAATGCGCGCGGCCCGCGTCTTCGATTGTTTGGCACCGGCAAAATGCAGGACGTAACCCCGCTGCCGTCCGGTCGTTAGTCCGTCGAATGCAGCTTGGTTTCTGGGTATGGGCGAACCCTATTGGTCGTCCGGCGCGGGAAGCAAGGCGACCGGTCTGATGATGGCATAATGAAGGCGAAACCAATACATTACGCTGTCACAACCACGCTGACGCATGCGGAGGACACTTGGGAGTACTCACCATTCGGAACGTGGACGACGATGTTATCGCCACGCTCAAGGCAAGAGCGAAGGCCAACCATCGCTCGCTGGAGGGCGAACTGCGCTACCTGCTTGCCCGGTCCGCGGCCCCGAGACCCACGCTCGGGGTAGTGCGCGAGCGAGCCCGGATGGCCGCCAGGTACCGGGCGAATCCGAGCGTCCGGACCACCGCGGCCGAAGCGGCCGGGCAGGCCGCTGACCCGGGCTCCGGTGTCCAGGCGGGCAGCGGAGAATGGATGGGGTCCATGAGCGACGTCGGTGAGATCGTCGGCGACATCGTGTCCCCGGCGACGGAGCCCTCCGACTGGGCTGCGCTACGCTCGGACATCGGCGAACCGAACGACGTTCAGACGCCGTGAATCTGCTCCTCGATACCCACATCTGGCTATGGAGCTTGCTGGATCCCGATCGGCTCTCCGAACAGGCAGTTACCGAGCTGACCGACCCGGCGAACACCCTGGCGCTGTCGCCCGTCAGCGTCTGGGAGGCGCTGGTGCTGGCCGATAAGGGACGCGTGCTTCTCCGCCCCGATCCCTGGAGCTGGATCCGTACCGCCCTGACCGTCCGGCCCATGCGCGAGGTCCCCCTGACGTTCGACATCGCGCTCGGCAGGCGAAGCATCCGCCTCGGTCATGACGATCCGGCCGATCGCTTCATCGCGGCCACCGCCGCGGTGCACCGACTCACCCTCGTCACCGCGGACGGGTCTCTCCTGCAGTGTCCCGACATCCGGGTGATCCTGGGCAGCTGAGGCGATCATCGTGACGGACCAACTGAACACCGGAGATGTGCGCCCGATCTGCTGAGGATCCAACTGAACGCCGGGAGGGGTCGTCTCCTGTCATTGATGCGCGAACGGAAGCTGATGATCTACGGCGCGACCGGATACACCGGCCGGCTGGTCGCGACGGAGGCGGTCGAGGCCGGATTGTGGCCCGTGGTCGCCGGCCGCAATGCGGAAAAACTCGGCGCCATGGGCGATTCCTTCCGAGCCGCTGTGCGCGGGGAATCCCGGCGCGGGCCGCTTGAGATCCGCGCGTTCGACCTGGACGACGCGGCGAGGATCGCGGCGGCGCTGCGGGACGTCGATGTCGTGCTGCACTGTGCGGGGCCCTTCTCGCGGACCGCGCCGCCGATGTTCGAGGCCTGTCTCGGGACGGGCACGCATTACGTGGACATCACCGGCGAGATCGCCGTCTGCGAAGCGCTCGCGTCCCGGGACGCGGAGGCCAGGGAGGCGGGGATCATGGTGCTGCCTGCCGCCGGCTTCGATGTCGTGCCGAGCGACTGCCTGATCGCCGACTTGGCCGCGCGGCATCCCGGGGGACGCGTCCTGCGACTGGGTCTGTCCGTGCGCTCCGGAGCCTCGCGGGGCACGATCAAGACCGCCCTCGAGAGCGTAAACGCGATTCGCATCCGGCGCGACGGCAACATCAGGCGGGTCATTGCGGGCAGCATGCGGCACGAGTTCGACTTCGGGCGCGGACCGACCGGAGCTCTCGTGACACCTCTGGCGGACGTGTCGACGGCCTGGTGGTCGACGGGAATCGAGAACATCGAGACTTACAATCGCGCCGGAAGAAGACTTTCGCGGCTGATGAGGTTGAGCCGATGGCTCGGCTGGCTGCTGGCCGGCCGGACGGCCCAGGCGCTGCTGTGCAGACAGGTTGACCGCAGGCCGCCAGGACCGAGTGACGCGGAGCGAAGGACGAGCGAGGGGATCATGGTGGCGGAAGTCGAGGATGCCCGGGGCCGGCGCGCCGCCGCCCGCATGCGCGTTCCCGATCCCTACGGGTTTACCGCGAAGGCCCTGGTGGCCATCGGAGCGCGAGCGCTGAGGGGCGACTTCAGGGCCGGATATCAGACGCCGTCGTCGGCGTACGGCGCCGATTTCGTTCGCCAGTTCGACGGCGTGGAGTGGGAGGTGCTGTAAGAGGGAGCGGCTTGCCGTCCCGCAGAGTTGAAGTCGCCGATCGGCAAGGCGGCCGGTCCGGTGCTGTCATAATGAAGGCGAAACCGATACATTACGCTGTCAAAGCCACGCTCACGCATGCGGAGGACACTTGGGAGTACTCACCATTCGGAACGTGGACGACGATGTCATCGCCACGCTCAAGGCAAGAGCCAAGGCCAACCATCGCTCGCTGGAAGGCGAACTGCGCTACCTGCTTGCCCGGTCCGCGGCCCCGAGACCCACGCTCGGCGCAGTGCGCGAGCGAGCCCGGATTGCCGCCAGGCACCGGGCGACTCCGACCGTCTGGAGCACCGTGGCCGAGGCGGCCGGGCAAGCCGCTGAAACGGTCCCCGCTGTCCAGGCGGGCAGCGGAGAATGGATGGGAGCCATGAGCGACCTCGGTGAGATCGTCGGCGACATCGTGTCCCCGGCGAGCGAGCCCTCCGAT
The DNA here is from genome assembly GCA_965225805.1 of Longimicrobiales bacterium. Taxonomy (GTDB): domain Bacteria; phylum Gemmatimonadota; class Gemmatimonadetes; order Longimicrobiales; family Gaopeijiaceae; genus BD2-11. The sequence continues at coordinate 2,884,168 of OZ245327.1, read as the reverse complement.
TGGGCCGCACTGCGCTCGGAGATGCCCGAGCCGAACGACGTTCAGACGCGGTGAATCTGCTCCTCGATACCCACATCTGGCTCTGGAGCCTGCTGGATCCCGATCGGCTCTCTGACCGGACGCGGAACGAACTGACTGACCCGGCGAACACCCTGGCGCTGTCGCCCGTCAGCGTGTGGGAGGCGTTGGTGCTGGCCGAAAAGGGACGCGTGCTTCTCCACCCCGATCCCTGGAGCTGGATCCGTACCGCCCTGACTGTCAGGCCCATGCGTGAGGTCCCCTTGACGTTCGACATCGCGCTTGGCAGCCGCAGCATCCGCCTCGGTCATGACGATCCGGCGGATCGCTTCATCGCGGCCACCGCCGCGGTGCACGGACTGACCCTGGTCACAGCGGACGGGTTGCTCCTGCAGTGTCCCGACATCCGAGTGATCCCCGGCACCTGACCGGCTTCCCGGATCCCGGCGTTCCTTCTAGCGTGCCAGCCAGGTGCTGAACCGTTCGTTCAACTCGTCCTGGTGGTCGACCCAGAAGGACGCTCCAGTACCTGCGCGTTGAAGATGCGTCCGTTGTACGCAGTGCTCATCACCACTTCGCCATTCCCCTGCGGAACGTGTCGCATCCCGCGCCGGCCCGGAAACTTCTCCAGATGGAAGAAGTCGGCCATGGTAGCAGGTTTTTCCCCAGGGATGTTCTCCTCGTTGTATGCGTACACCGTGGACGCGTACAGGAAGCCGACGCCGCACGTGGTCTGGCTCTCGGGGACGAAGTCCTCGGCCGCGGGCGTTCCGTCCGGACCCGGAGGCAATGCGTCGATGTCGATCGGCTCCAGCAGCCCTTCGTCGCACCCCCGCACCGCGGCTGTCCGGTTGAGCGACGTCCCGTCACGGCTCGCAAGCCACCGAATCACCCGGGCCAGAAGGATCGCTGCGCGGCGCTGCCAGCATCCTCACGCACTCGCCCGTGCCGGATTCGGTCTCCGGGAGTCAAGTCTCGCGGGCTTGCGCGAGTAGTTCTGCACCCGTCTCGCACTCGATGATCCGGTCGCCTATTCGGCAAATCCTGTCCGGGTCAGTGATCCCCTCCAGCAACCTGGAAAGATCCTTCAGTTCCTCTGCGCCTGCATAGATCATTTCCGCCTCCTTCAGCGACTTCACCTGCTCCAGAACCTCTGCCTCGATCCCCCACGATTCCGCCGCTCCCAGAACCCATTCGCGGAACGCTTCCCGCAGCGTCGCATGTTCCGGTCCGGGGTACTCCTCAAGCACTTCCCGTGCGACGCGCGAGACGTTTTCGGCCGAGGAGTCGAGCTCCATCCTCGCGATCCACGAGACCACATTGGACTCCGGTAGAGGCTGGCGAGCCAGGGCACGCAGGTCAAGCGTCTGGTGCCGGAGCCTCGGCTGGCGCCTGGACAGCCATCCCTGGACTGGCTCGATGAGATCGAAAACGTCGTCCGGGGCCGTCCACGCCTTGCGCCCGTTGTAGATCGTCACCGCCAGCACCGGCGGCAGAAGCTCTCGAGGGGCCAACCTTCTGGCGCGCCACCTGTTGCTGATGAGGCCGTGGAATCCGCGTGCCCTCCCAAGAGAGGAGTCACCCAGGGCAGGAATCGGCACTATATTCAACCGCCTCCCCATTGACCCCCAACCTCCACCCGCTTCCACAAATGGGCATCCACGGCATCGAATACGGGCACGAGCACGAGCGGCTCGAGCATCTCCTGCGGTCCGTCGATCGTCCGGGCAACTATTGCGTAGGTGGACGGCTCTACACGCCCATGCCACGCGTCGTCGTGGACGGCGCCGGAGAACTCTCGTTTCCGATCCCGGATGCGCAGATCCGGGCGCTGATCACAGCGGCGGAGCGCGCGCCCTACGGGAAGGGGACCGAGACCCTGGTGGACACGGCGGTTCGCGACTGCTGGCAGATCGACGCCACGCGAGTCCGTCTGGCCGGGCGCGCATGGCCGGACTCCCTCGCGAAGGTGATGGACCTCGTGGCCGCCGGCCTCGGCCTCCCCGCCGAAAGGCTTGGCGCCGAGCTCTACAAGCTCCTCATCTACCGTCCGGGAGGCTTTTTCGCCGAGCATCGGGACACTGAAAAGGTGCCGGGCATGGTCGCGACCCTCTCGCTGTCGCTCCCCACGCCGGGGGCCGGAGGAGAGCTGATCGTTCGCCATGGAGGGAGGGAAGAGGTCTGTGACCTCAACGCGGGCGAGCCGTCCGAGCTGTCCTTCGCGGCGTTCTACGCGGATTGCCTGCACGAGGTTCGGCCACTCGCGGAGGGCCACCGCGTCACGCTTGTCTTCAACCTCTTCCTGGGTTCGTCGTCCGGTGACGCGCCCGGAGCGCCCGAATACTCGGGTCTGGCGACGCCGGTTGCGGAATGCCTCGCCCGCTGGCGGGACGAGGGGGTCACGGACAAGCTCGTGTGGCGGCTCGACCACGAGTACAGCGAGGGCGGGCTGTCCTTCGACACGCTGAAGAACACCGACGCCGCGGTCGCGCAGTTGCTCGCCGAAGCCGCGGACCGAGCGGACTGCGAGCTGCACGCGGCTGTGCTGCGGATCGAGGAGTTCGGCTCGCCGCTGCGGGGAACGCCGGAGGGGCGGGTGGTGCGGTTGACGAGGGCGCTGTGCGTTCCCGGCGGCACCCGCGATGCGGTAGGCGAAGACGGGAAGCGCCGGGGATGACGCCGGCTTTCAGGCCGTCCGCAGCCGATCGATGAACTCCGTAGCACTTGGGCGAGAACTTCGCCGAGGGCCGCCTCCACCTCGCGTCCCCCGGCCACCCCGGCCAACCACCTGCCGGCTCGCAACCGGTCCCCGACTACCGCGTCCAAAGCTTGCTGAGCGGCACCGCCAGCATCCCGTCGCCTGCCAGCGGCAGAATGTCCCTACCGTTGTAGAGGAGGATGCCGCCCTCGAAGTCGTCCCCGCAGAGCGCCGCCAGGCGCGCCATTCCACGGCCCGCCGACCGTCCCGGTGTGCTCGTCGTCTTGACCTCGATGCCCCAGGTACGCGCGCCGAGGGTCATGACGAGGTCAACTTGCCGTCCATCCTTGTCACGAAAGTGCCAGAACCGGATGTCGGGGTCGGTCCATCCTGCTTGTGTCACCAACTGCTGGGTCACGAAGGACTCGAGGAGGTGGCCCATGCGGTCCCGTTTCCTGATCCAGTCCCTTGGCCCGAGCCCGGCAAGCGTAGCGGCGAGGCCGCTGTCCACAACTGCCGGTGCCACTGGCGGGCGCGAGCGGGACTGCGGGCGAGAGGTTCCGGGTATCCGCCGGAGACCAGGCGGCGCGCGAGATCGGCGGGATCCGGCAGCTGTCCGCCGGCACGCAAAGCGGGCTCCGTCGCTCCCGCCAGCAGGTCAGCAAGAAAGAGCCCTCGGCGGCGCTCCTTCTCGGCCTCGGAAAGAGGCAGGAGGCGGGCGATCTCCATGCGTCCGACCAGGGACTCCGTGACAATGCCTGCTCCATCCAGTTGATTGCGCACGCGTGCCTGTAATGCCATGATCTGGTTGAAGCTCGGCCCACTCGGGTCCAGGGAAACGGATGGAACCGCAGTACCCTTGCCCAGTTTCCGCGCGGCAGTCCGACGCGGTTTCAAGACCTTCAATGACACCAAAATGGACCAAGAGCCGTTTCAGGTGGCTCCCGTGCCGCATGACCACCCCGACGGCCAAGTGGTTGCGTTCGGGAACTACGCCCTCGCCCAAGGCGCATACGAAGCGGCGGCCCGCTGACGAAACCCTGTGACCGAGATCGCGAAGACCGACTACAAGCTGGGTCAGGACAACGTCCGGGTTCTCGGCCTCGACATCCACAATCCGGTCTTCGTCGTCTCCAGCCTCGCCATCATTGCGTTCGTCGCCGCGGTACTGGCATTCCAGGCCGGGGCGACGGCCGCCTTTGGGGCGCTGCGCGCGTGGCTCCTGCCGACGTTCGACTGGGTGTTCATGGGCGCGGGCAACTTCTTCGTACTCTTCTGCCTGCTCCTGGTGGCGACGCCGCTTGGCCGCGTTCGCCTGGGCGGCGCGGATGCCCGGCCGGACTATTCTCGATCGAGTTGGTTCGCGATGCTGTTCGCCGCCGGGGTGGGCATCGGCCTGATGTTCTTTGGGGTGTCGGAGCCGGTGGAGCATTTTCTGCAACCGCCGCTCGGGCTCGAGGCGGCCGGCACGGCGGCAGCGCGCCTCGGCATGGCCGGCGCCATCTACCACTGGGGCATCCATGGGTGGGCCATCTACGCGGTGGCGGCGGTGTCGATCGCCTTCGCGTCGTACAACCTTGGGCTGCCGATGACGCTCCGGTCGGCGTTCTATCCGCTCCTGGGGGAGGCGGTGTGGGGCCGGTTCGGCCACGGCATCGACATTCTCGCCGTCTTCGCCACGCTCTTCGGGCTGGCCACGTCGCTCGGCCTGGGCGCTCAACAGTTGGCGGCGGGGCTGGCCCACCTGTGGGGCACGCCGACGACCGACACCACCCAGGTCCTGCTGATCGCCGGCATCACCGCCATGGCGCTGACGTCGGTTATCAGCGGGATGGAGAAGGGGGTCAAGCGGCTGAGCGAAGCCAACCTGTGGCTCGCCCTGTTGCTGCTGGCGTTCGTGCTGACGGTCGGCCCGACGCTCGACATCGCCACCCGCACCGTGACCAGCCTCGGCGATTATCTCGCAGCGATCGGACCGCTCAGCAACTGGCTGGGCCGCGAGGACCTCGACTTCATGCACGGCTGGACGATCTTCTACTGGGCCTGGTGGATCTCGTGGTCCCCTTTCGTCGGCTTGTTCATCGCCCGAATCTCGCGCGGCCGGACGGTGCGCGAGCTGATCGCCTGCATGCTGATCATCCCGACGCTGACTATCGCGATCTGGATGAACGCCTTCGGCGGGACTGCGGTATCGCAGTACGTCGACCGCGGTCATCTCGACGTGATCGCGGCCGTGCAGGCGCAGCAACCGGAGATCGCCCTGTTCGCGCTGCTGGAGACGCTGCCGCTTGCGAACGTGACGGCGGTCATCGGTCTCGTGCTCATCGTGGTGTTCTTCGTTACCTCCTCCGACTCCGGATCGCTGGTTATCGACACCATCACCGCCGGCGGCAAGCTGGACGCGCCGGTCGCCCAGCGCGTGTTCTGGTGCGTCTTCGAGGGACTGGTCACCGTCGCACTGCTGCTCGGCGGCGGCCTCGTGGCCGCACAGGCGGCCATCACCGCCGCCGGACTACCTTTCGCGCTGGTGCTGATGGCCCTGTGCTACAGCACCTGGAAGGGGCTACGCGCGACACGATGAAGCCGAAGACTTCTCTACGCGCCTCGGTCGTCAGTCCGTCACGACGACGCTGCCCACCAGCGTCGGGAAGACGACTCGCATCGTCCGGCCGCGGGGAATGGCGGTCACGAGGAACCAGTATCCGAGCAGGAGGCAGATGAGGCCGAGCAGAAGGAGAAGGGACTCGGGGATCCCCGTGAGCGCGGCCAACCAACCTTCGTCCGTGCTCGAGGGGGATTGCAGCTCACCGCGGAGCTTTGAGAGCACGCGGCCGGCCTCGGATCGCGGTGAGGTGCTGCAGTCACTCGCCCAGGTTCTGCTGACGAGCGATCCGGGAGCGGCTCGGATCCGCGGTTGGACGCACGATATCGGGCGGCGTCTCCTGCTCGCGTCGTCGTACGCCCGCGAACCCAACTTCAGGCGGCTTGATACCGGCGACCTCTCGTTTCTTTTCGCCGCGTACGACGCGCGTTTCCTGAACGGGCTCTGCAGGACGCTGCTCGGGCCGGATGGCGTGACCTTCCGCCTCTCCAGCCGGATGTCGCGGGCGGGCGGTAAGACCACGCGCTTGCGGCGCCCGGATGGCGGCAGCCGTTTCGAGATCGCGGTGGCCACATCGATCCTCTTTGACGGCTTTGTGGCGGACGATCCGGAGGTGACCGTCTGCGGCCTGCCGTGCGGCCATCGCCTGGAGGCGCTGCAGCGACTGTTCGAGCACGAACTTGTGCACCTCGCGGAGTGGCTGTGCTGGGATGCGAGCCACTGCGGCCACAAGCGGTTTCAGGGCATCGCCGCACGACTGTTTCTGCACCGAGCCCACACGCACCAGCTCATCACCCGCTCCGAACGCGCCGCAAGGCTGGGCATCACCGTCGGCGCCCGTGTGACGTTCCGTTACCAGGGACGGTGGCTGGAGGGGCGGGTCAATCGGGTCACGAAACGTGCCACGGTGCTGGTTGACGATCCGACGGGCGCGCGCTGGTCCGACGGGCGCCGCTACGTCCGCTACTATGTGCCGCTGGCAGAACTCCACCTGGCGCTGGCGCACCCGGCCCGGGATTCAGAGGCAAGGCGGTAACCGGCTGCCGCCGCGTTCGTATAGGGCGACGACGAGAGGTCGTGGGCCGGGAACGCGGCGTAGGTCATGGCCAACTACGATGGCGGGGAGAATGAGGCTCTGGCAGCCATTCTTCCCGCAGTCGGACCCGGAGAGGCCGCGGAGTTTCTACCCGGGTTTGTCCGCATCTACACCGGATCATCGATCACCACCGCCTCGACCTGCATCACGTGACCGAACGGCGAGGCAGCCCCCATACCTTGGTTTGCACGAAGAATCGTGCCAGTCATGAACGGCATTTCGACGAATACGCGGAGGACCTGCGCCGCATGGATTCGCTGCTCAACTCCGCGCCGGATCGCGAGAAGTGGAGAACGCCGGAGGGGCGGGTGGTCAGACGCTGTTGTCGAGCGTCATCCACAAATACCTGGCGGGACGGCTGATAGAGAAGCGATAGGGGCCCGCTCGACGAAGCGCCGTACCAGTTCGAGCCGCTCATCCCTCAGAGGACCCACGCGATCCCGTCCACATGCTCGAAGTGGCGGTCAGCCGACGGAAAGTGGCAGGAGGCGGGCGCGTTCCTTCTAGCGCGCCAGCCAGGTGCTGAACCGTTCGTTCAACTCGTCCTGGTGGTCGACCCAGAAGGACCAGTCGTAGGGCAGGGCGCGAGCGGCATTGGCGGGGCTCGCCGGCATGTGCGGCTCCATCTCGACACCCGTCGCCAAGTGGGTCGTCACGAGTGGCACGCCTGACTTGCGCGTCGGCGAGTACGAGATGCGGCTGCCGATCCGCGCCAGCGACTCGGCACTGGTGGCGAAGCCTACGTAGCGCAGCGCCGCTTCCAGCCTCGGTGTGCCCCTGACGATTCCGATCTGGCCGACCGCCAGCAACTGGCCATCCCAGACGATCACGAACGGCTGTCGCTCCAGTACCTGCGCGTTGAAGATGCGCCCGTTGTACGCAGTGCTCATCACCACTTCGCCATCGGCCAGCAGCTGCGGTGGCTGGGCGCCGGCCTCCCACCAGATCACTTCGTCCTTGATCGTTTCAAGCTTGCGGAAGGCACGGGCAAGCCCTTCCGGCGTGTTCAGAGCAGGGTAGACCTGGTCCGGCGGCACTCCGTCACCGACCAGCGCAAACTCCAGATTCCCCTGCGGAACGCGTCGCATCCCGCGCCGGCCCGGAAACTTCTCCAGATCGAAGAAGTCGGCCATGGTAGCGGGTTTTTCCCCCGGGATGTTCTCTTCGTTGTAGGCGTACACCGTGGACGCGTACAGGAAGCCGGCGCCGCACCTGGTCTGGCTCTCGGCGACGAAGTCCTCGGCCGCGGGCGTTCCGTCGGGACCCGGAGGCAATGCGTCGATGTCGATCGGCTCCAGCAGCCCTTCGTCGCACCCCCGCACCGCGTCGGCGATCTCCAGGCTGACCACATCCCAGTGGATGCTGCCGATGTCCACCTGGGCGCGGATCTCGGCGAGCCCGCCGTTGTAGTCCTCGACGTCCACAGGGATGCCGGTCGCCTCGGTGAATGGGATGATGGCGCCCTCATCGACGGCACGGCCATAGGAACCGCCCCATGACACGACGGTGATCGACTGCGGCAGGTCCTGCCCGCACCCGGCGGCAATGAGGATCGCGGCCATTAGGATCACCGCGAACAACGGAATCCCCTTCGTCGGCGAATCGCCGCGTTGACGCTGCATGGCTATCTCCCTCTCCCGACTGGAGCGAATTGTCACGAATCGTTCATGGCGGTGGCCGGCGCCTCGCTGAGGGGCTGTCCGCGATCAAGCCGTCCGCACCCGCTCGATGAATTCCTGCCCCGTGGCACACTCGACCAGCGCGTCGGTTAGCCTGTCGATGTCTTTGGAGCCGGCCAAACCGTCGAGAAGCCCGGACAGCTGGCCGGCCGTGTCGTCGCCGAATCTCCTGGCAATGATTCGGCGCAAGACCAACGCCTGACCTTCTTGCCGTCCTTGCCGGGCTCCCTTCTGAACCAACTCGTCCAGACTGCGCTGAAACCTGTCTACCATCTCAGCCATTGTCTCCTCTCCTAGCTGCTTCAGTTCTTCGGGATAGTTCCTCAATCTTAACATCGTGCGCATCGTGTCGACCATGAAGCCGTCCAAGCCTGCGTCCCCGTGTTCCTCGACCGCGAGTCGCAGGGCCGACAGCTGGACGGACATGCCCTCCGCGGAGAGGTTGCGTGCCAGGCCGAGCACCAGTCTTACAAGGTCGTCCTGTGATGGGCCATCGTCCGCTCCCTCTGCCCACGAGACCAGTCGATATCGACCCGGATCCGAACGCTTGAACAGGTCCACTATGCGGGCCGGAGCACTCCAGGGACGGTCGCCGTGGTAGAGCACCAGGTAGAGGAACTCGGGGAGTGAATCTCCGGCCCGGATCCTCTCGTCGGAGGCGATTCCTTCGAGTGTGAGCGCCGTGTAGGTGGTCGTGCGCAGAGCCATGAGCGGCTCTACGGTACGCTGGAACTCCATCAGGAAGACGACCCTCCCGCCTTCGACGGTGTCCGCCGACCAGATCATGTCGGGATGGCGCCGCTGGAACGTCTTCTTGCTGATCAGTTGAGCCGACTTCTCGCGCAACGTCGAGAAGTCGAGCTCGTCGGCCCATTCACGCACGTGGCTCCGGATCAGGATTTCGATCATCCGGCGGTCGGAGAAGACCGACTTGAGGAAGGCGTCGTGCACGGTGGCTCCGGGACTGGCGGGGCTCCAATCTCGCCGGAAATCGCGGGCGGACGAATGGCTGGATGGGCCGCCAGCGCATCAGTTTCCTCGTGTCGCCGGTGGCGAAATCTTGAGCTATGTTGGGCACGCCTGGCCGCGACCGACCCGACCGCCGATCCGTGACGCTTCGAACGCAGCGATGGCGGAAAGGGAGATGTTCGATGGTCAGCGTGTGATGAGGAGGGGACGTGGAGAACGCGACGCGGCAAGAGCCGGACTCACCGAGAGCCAGCCGGGTGGCTATCTCAAACGATCGAGTTGCCGGTCGGGAAGGAGCGCGGAGAAGTACTGGGACGCGGTGATGGCGCGGCTTGAGGAGATCGCGCGGCTGATCACGCCTGAGCCATGAGTCGAACAAGTTGACACCCTTGAGAGGACCGCATGAAGACTGACATCGGAATCTGGGAAATCGACCGGGCATCCCGAGTCGGAACCAAACTCGGCTTTGCCGAGCGGGTTGAGACAGAAGAGATGCTGGAAGACGTTCTGGTGGCGAACCCCAACATGCTGATGCGTGGACTCAGGCTGGTCGGCAGACAGCTTCCGGTCGAGACCGGTTCGTTGGACCTCCTGGGAATCGACGAGGACGGTCGGCTCGTGGTCTTCGAGCTCAAGCGTGAGAAGCTCACGAGGGATGCGATAGCACAGATACTGGACTACTGTAGCTACTTGGAAGCGCTGCCCGATTCGGAACTGGCAACCCTCATTGCCGAGCGATCCGGCAAGCGTGGGATCAACAGGATTGGAGACTTTGAGGAATGGTACGCAAGCCAAGGCCGTCTACCCCACGCGACCGCGACGTGAATCAGAAGGCCAGGGAGCATGGAGTAGCGGAAGTGTGGCAGGATGCGAAAGATGCATTAAACTACAGTGTCAGAACATATTTCACGAAATCCGGCATTACCTACCTGCAGCGCACGATCACCCTGCCCGACGACGTGCGTGTCCGCGGGTCGCATTCCGTTACGATTGACGAACCCGGGAAGATACGGATCACCTTCTATCCTGGCGCTGTCGATCTTTGTCATGAGCATTTCCCAAAACTGAAGGAAGCAATTCCGTTCGAAGCTGAGAAACCGCCGAATGCACCTGCGACGCGACGCGCTCCGCATCAGTGGTATTGTCGCCTCAACGAGGCATCATGGCAGAACGGCAAAGTGCGTCTGATTGACTTTGTGCGGGCCATGGAGGATGCGTGGCGCAAGCACGAACAGCTGGAGAGCACCCAGGACGAAAAGACAACTACGTGACTGTTCCGGTCCCAGACCTCCGGGAGTTGCACGCCGGCACTCCGAGGTCGATTGTCAGGCAGTCCAGGATGTCCCGTTCGGAATTCGAGTAATCGGCCTGCCACCGCGCAGGCTAATCGCCGGTTTGCCATCAAGTCACTACGGTCGCTGGCTCGGCCCGCGCTCGGCCCTCAGCCGAACCCACGCGATGCCGTCCACATGCTCGAAGTGGCGGTCGGCCGACACCAGATCGGCTCCTGACTCCATGGCGTGGGCGGCGATCCAGACATCGTTTGTGGGGATGGGACGGCCCTTTGCGCGGAGCGACGCCGCGATCCTCGAGTAGCGGTCGGCAGTGGTTTCTCCGACCGGCACGCAGCGCCCAGCAGATGCGCGCCTTCCTCGACAATCCGTACGTCTCACTCGTAGCGCGAGCCGTGCCGGAACCCGTACAGAAGCTCCCCGAGCGCAACCGCCGACAGCAGCACCTCCTCGGCGCCACGCACGATCCGGCTCACCTGCCCGCGCCCGCGCATGAGCTGGGCATACGCGTTGGATCACTCACCTGCCGAGAGCCCGGATAACCGCCTCGGGCTCGCGGTCGATAACCGTGAGCAGCACACGGGCCGCCCGGTCCGGGACCCGCCGCCCCTGTTCCCATTCCTGCACCGCCCGGACATCGAGCCCGAAACTGTCGGAGAACTTCTGGCGGCTCAACTTCATTCGCTTGCGTAGCGCCACGATGTGCTCGGCGGCGGGGTCGTCGACGATTCGGCAGGGAAGGGGTGTCGTACCGCGCACATGGGCGAGCACTTCGCCAAGGGCCTCCTCCAACTCGCGTCCCAAATCGGTTCGCTGGGTAGTCATCGGCTTGGTTCCTCTTTCTTGATCGCGGCCACAAGCCGCGACAGCGCCTTTTTGTCCGCTGGCCGGTCTCCTTCTGACAGGAGCTTTCGCACGGCGCATTCGTAGGTTCGCGCAGTGAAGATCCGCATGGCCAATGTGCGGCAATGCCGCATCTCAGGCAAGTGGGATTGCGGCGGGTGGAGAATTGGGATTCTGGCGTGTCTCCAATCTAATGGCGGTCACGAGGAACAAGTATCCGAGCGCGAGGCAGGTGAGGCCGAGCAGAAGGAGAAGGGTCTCGGGGATCCCCGTGAGCGCCGCCAACCAACCTTCGTCCGTCCTCGATGGGGATTGCAGCCGAACACGATCGGAGGAGGCTACCGTCTACGCTCCGTAAGCTTCCGGCTGTGGGAGGTGCTTTTTCAGGAGACGCTTGACGCAGCGGGTTTGTCGGGGTAGTCCTCGCGTTTTCCTGTGTCGCCCGTCTGAATGACGAAATCGCGCCGGTCGCGATACAGGGGCGCCCGGTTCAGGACGTAGTTCTGCCCGTCGTCGAGGTCGATGGCGTCCCACTGAGTCATGAACCAGTACTTGTAGTCGCCGATGAACAGGTAGGTGTTCGGCCTGCCAAAGAAAGTGCCCTGAACGCCCTTTCCTCGCCCGTGCCGGATTCGATCGCCGGGAGTCAGGTCTCGCGGGCTTGCGCGAGCAGTTCTGCACCAGTCTCGCACTCGATGATCCGGTCGCCGATTCGGCAAATCCTGTCCGGGTCAGTGATCCCCTCCAGCAACCTGGAAAGACGCTCGGCTGTCTCGGCGCCGAACTTCAGCCTCGCTAGCCGACAGACCAGGGTGATGCGTCCCCGCCTGTGTCCCTCGGCGCGCCCTTCTCCGAGCCCTTGACGGTGCGCCCGCTCCTTCAGTTCCTCTACGCCTGCATAGATCATTTCCGCCTCCTTCAGCGACTTCACCTGCTCCAGAACCTCTGCCTCGATCCCCCACGATTCCGCCGCTCCCAGAACCCATTCGCGGAACGCTTCCCGCAACGTCGCATGTTCCGGTCCGGGGTACTCCTCAAGCACTTCCCGTGCGACGCGCGAGACGTTTTCGGCCGAGGAGTCGAGTTCCATCCTCGCGATCCACGAGACCACGTTGGACTCCGGTAGAGGCTGGCGAGCCAGGGCACGCAGGTCAAGCGTCTGGTGCCGGAGCCTCGGCTGGCGCCTGGACAGCCATCCTTGAACTGGCTCGATGAGATCGAAAACGTCGTCCGGGGCCGTCCACGCCTTGCGCCCGTTGTAGATCGTCACCGCCAGCACCGGCGGCAGAAGCTCTCGAGGGGCCAACCTTCTGGCGCGCCACCTGTTGCTGATGAGGCCGTGGTACGAGATGGCGACGTAGTAGAGGACTCGCACGGCCATGTAGCGGTCGACCGTCGACTGGAACTCGACCGGCAGAAGCAGATACCGCGGACTGCCTCGGAAGTGGATCTTCCACAGGAGATCGGCGTGGGAGCGGATCAGTCCCGGGGTCGTCCGTTCGGTGGCGAGGTTCTCCACTCTTTCGAAGTCGAGTTCGTCGGCCAGATCGGTGTGGATGAAGCGGCGGACAACCTGTTCGATGGACAGAGGCAGGGAGAACAGGAGCTTGTAGGATTGGTCGTGTCTTCGGGACAACTGTGAGCTCCGCCATGGTGGGTTGTTTGCTCGAGGGCGAGCCGCGGTGTTCCCCGGACCGTCCATCGGGCCGAGGCGCCGCCGCCCCCGCGAACATTCGCACCCATGCCGGGGCGTTTCCATGGCGAAACGGGACTGTCGTTCTGGCGGGACGCACGTCCCCGGTGAGCACGCCTGACTCGCAGCCGACGAGATATCGACGCTTTCCTTGCCGTAGGCCGCGGATTGCCCGGTGCGATTCGAGGACCAGTAGTTCGGGCTCGATCGAAGAAGTCGTCGACGCTGGAGAGTAGACAACGAATTCGTTGTCTACGGATCTGTTGTATCATGAGTGGATCGGCGGTCGGTCGACTGCGGTAGAATGGCCGTCGAACACTGTGACCTGTCGGGGCGGCTGACCGCGGAGCCCCGAATGGCTGGACGGGCCGTGGTCCGCAGTGCCGCCTCGTGCCCATGTGGGTCTGCTGTTCGGGAGGTTGGGAGTTGCGAGCGGTTCTCCCCAACTCATCGCCGAAAGGCGACGAGACAATACCGGAAGAGGCGATCATCGTATGCGACCAGCTGAACACCGAAGAGCGGAAGATCCTGGAGAAGTTCGAACGGGATGAATTGAGGCCGGCTGCAGGGGCGGATCGTGAGATGCAGATCGCGCCTCGAGCGGCCCGCAGTACCTTCAACAAGACCCGGCGAGTCAACCTGGGTAACGGAACTCGACTTTTCCCGAGCACACGCGAGAGCGCGCGAAGAGGGCATCCCCTATCAGACGCTGTTGTCGAGCGTCATCCACAAGTACCTGGCGGCGGGACGGCTCGTAGAGAAGCGATAGGAGCGCTCCTGCCGCCGCGGCAACCTCGAGTAGCGGGCGGAAAGCGGCCATCCCTCGGCGCTGCGCACGTAACGCGAACTGCGCCGCCACAGCCGGTTGTCAAGAAACGATGCTCTCGGTCGTTGAGGTACTACAACAGCGTCACACTCAAGGAGTCGTGAGTAGCCTGTGACTGACGAACAGTGGATCGCGGGTGCTCAGTCTCCGTTCCTGCGGCGTAAGGGCTTTCGGACGAGGACGAACACGCCCTCGGGCGACCAATGGTTCTTCCTGTACTTCTGGAACGCGAGCATGGAAGAGACGAGGAAGTCGCTGAACGTCTGGCCTCGGTGGTCGATCACCTTTGGGCACTGCGGGGTGTCGCTATCCCTGGAGTTGGACCGACGGACGAAGGAAGAAAAACCGGTTGTCGATCGGATTACGAAATTCATGAAGGAAAACCCGATCGACGCTTCTCTCGAGGGCGGGAAAAAATACCCAATGGAAATCCGCTGGGCAGTCTACTTCATCGTGTACGATCAACCCCTCATGACGGACGAGGAGCTGTCAGCTACCCCTCTGTCGGAAGTCGAGGACGTCACGCTTCGAAGGATGGCTGCGTTTCTCAATCTGGACTTCATAAGGATCGAAACGTATTTGAAGTGTATGGCCTTCGATCCCGCGGTTCCGGCATAGAACGCACGGGGTGAATTGACGCCAGGCGGTAAGGGCGGGCACGGCCAGCGGCCCTGTTTCCAACCGGCGGCCTTCACGGAAGAATCAGCGGCCCCAGCCACAGGACCCAGAGGGGGCCACCCACAGCCACGCTGCCCACCAGCGTCGGGACGACGACCCGTATCCTCCGGCCGCGAGGAATGGCGGTCACGAGGAACCAGTATCCGAGCAGGAGGCAGGTGAGGCCGAGCAGAAGGAGAAGGGTCTCGGGGATCCCCGTGAGTGCCGCCAGCCAACCTTCGTCCGTGTTCGATGGGGCTTGCAGCTTACCGCGGAGCTTTGAGGCAAAGATCGGAGTCGCCCCCAGCCAGCGCAGGGGAGCCACCAGCCCGACTCCGAGAACCAGGGAAAGCGGGCCGGGGCCGAATCGCCGGACCGCAAGCACGCAGGCGATGACTGTCAGATAGGTGACGATCACTCCCGCAGCCACGCCGACCGCCACTTGCCACGGTTGAACAAGCGCCGCCGCAGCCTCCACGTCCCCCGCCCGTATGTGCCTGGCGAACTCCCCGGAACCGGACCAGCTGGTAGAGGAGAACCGCAGGACCGGATCGGGGAATCCGAACGCGGCGAATGCCCCCAAGTGCCCGAGTTCGTGAACCAGCACCGCGATGGGGAAGGCGATCGCGCCGCCAGTCACCGCGGCCAGCCACCTGCCGGATCGTAGCCACTCGGCGGGCTGGTGAGGGTTGGTGGTTTCGTTAGCGGGTCGTCTTCCGGTCGGCGGGCCGTGCATAGTCAATCCTGTCTCGGGAAGATTGCACGGTTACACTATGGAGAACGTTCGATGATATCGTGGTTGCAGTGATTTCGCATTACGATTGTTCCGTCCTCATAATGAAAGGTCACCCGGTTTGTTCGGTCGACGTAGGCTTCCCATACACGGGCAGTGCCGCGCACCTTGTGGGTATTCAGCCGAAGGACGGCGGGATGACGAGGCTCGGCATCGTTCTCGGAATCGATCGCTAGAGCTCTCCGCCATCCAACAACCAGCGAATCGCCTCGTCCGGATCGTCAAACTCGACGCCCTTACCTTCCTCCAGTTCTCGGAGGGCCTCTCTCTCGGCAGCTTGCCAGGCGCGTGACCAGTAGTATCTCTGTGTTCGGGGGATGCTCGCCGGGGCGCCCCTTCTTGCGAGCGCCGATAAGGCAGGGCTCATCTGTCTGTCACCCGATCTCAAGACCACCAAGCCAGGGGTGCTCACGTCGATTAGCAAAGTACCCTCATCCATTGCGGCTGGCCTCAATGCCGTCGGGTCGAATCCGTCGGAACTCCCGACCGTGGCTCCGAGGCGCACAGTTTGGGTCATTCCGCAATCTCCCCTGCGGCATCGCGGAGTCCGCGGGCCTTGCCCGGCCATGGCCTGCGGGGGTCGGGACGAGTTTCGGCGATCCGTGCGGCGGTATCGGCCGACGCCCACCTGACGCCGGGAGCCTGACCACGGCCACGCCCGGCGTTCTCGCGCCCGGCTCGCTTGAGCTCCGCCTTCGTGAGTTCCCCCGCCATCGGGCACCCCAGGAGCCCGGCCACCTTGCGGACTGCGGCGGCGGCCTGGTGGCACGTCCCGGGCGCGGCCCCCGACTCACGCAGGTTGGCGATGTAGTCCGCCAGGACGCGATCATCCGCGCCGCGAAGCCCCCGGTCCTCAGCCCAAGCACGGAAACGCCGCCAATGGCCTTGATACGCGCGTTGCGTGGCGGGTGCGAGCGCGCCGACGATGCGCGCGGTGTCGGCCCCGAACTGTAGCCCCGAAGCGGTGACGGGCTGGGTGGTCGCGAGTGCGGTCGCGGGGCCATGGCCTTCCCCTGATAAGTGGTGATAATTGGACTTCCGCTTCCACCACTGGCGCGAGATCGACATCCTCGCAGAGAGCGCGTCCAACATCGTCGCCATGGAGGTCAAGGCGTCGTCCGCAGCGGGGCGAGCCGACTTCAAGCACCTCGACTGGTTCGCCACCCAAGGCCCGGGCAGGAGGAGAACGGTGACCTCGATTCTCTTCTATTTCGGCCAGCGATTACTCTCCTTCGGCAACCGCCGGTACGCATTGCCGGTGAGCTGCCTCTGGGGTGCTTCCTGAGACCCGGTTAGCCGCACCGGCGCGGGGCCACGGCGCGCATCGACGGCCCCTTGCAGTCTTTTCCAATTCGGAGATGAGCCTGAAGAGGGGGGGGTGAGGCGGTCTTTGGCTGGGGCTGGTGGTTAGGAGTCGATGGATAGTCTGGTGTGTGGTGAAGGGGGGCAACAGGGACGGGGGTCTCCGGGTGGTAAGCGTTCCGGGAGACTGACTGGTTGTGCTCTTGTCCGTCGGGTTGGGCGGGAGAGGGGCGGAGCGGGCTCCATCCAGACGCCCCGGTCGGAGGGACGGGCCCGGCCCGGCCCGGAGACGGGGAGGACCGGCGGGCGCGGAGCCGGAGCGGGTCGGGGAGGCCGGCCCGCCGATCTGGTCCCGCGCTCAGGTGGCGGCGTGGGCCGAGGCGGGTGACCTGGGCCCGGGAGAGGCCGGTCGCCGTTTCGAGGAAGCGTTTGACGGCCCCCTTGTCGGCCTTGCCGAGGCGGGGATAGAGGACCCGCTCCAGGGCGTTGGCGATGAGGGCGTAGGTCCCGTCCCGGTCGAGGGGGACGATCTCGGCCAGCGCGGCGCCCTCCACGAAGGCCCGCATCTGGTCGACGGTGCTGATCTTGTCCAGCGAGAGGTTCACGCTCATGCCTCCAGGATCGCTGCGCCCCCGCCTTCAGGCTCATGCCTCGCTGGAAACCCGCGCCCCCTTCAGGCTCATATCTCGTTGGACAACACTCCCGCTTGCGTTGCTGTGAATCGGCTGCTAATCTTCCCTGATGGCGCTTCGGCCATTGGGATTCCTGATGAGAGGAGGCACCCATGAGGATCCTATTTGCGTTCGTCTCGCTTGTCTCCATCTTGGTCGCCACGTCGGCGGCAGCGCAGACCGTGGGTAGCATCACGGGACTCGTCACCAACTCGCGCACGCTGGAGCCAGTGAACCTAGTACAGGTGTATATCCCCACGCTTCAGGTGGGAGCTCTCGCCCAAGAGAACGGCCGCTATCTGCTCGTGAATGTCCCGGCCGGGACGCACGTCCTGAGAACCGAGCGCATCGGATTTCGGCCAGTCGAACAGGAAGTCACGGTGGTGGCCGGCCAGGCGGTCGAGGCGAACTTCATCTTGGATGAGGACGCCCTGGCACTGGACGAGATCATCGTCACAGGCACCGCCGGGCAGGCGCGGCGGCGCGAGGTGGGCAACACCGTCGCTCAAATCAACATCGCCGAGGTCCTTGAACCAGTGGCGAACGTCGACAACCTTATCCAGGCCCGTGCCCCCGGCGTCCTCATCATGGGACAGTCGGGTTCATCGGGTTCGGGCTCGCAGATCCGTCTGAGGGGCAACGTCAGCGTCGCGCTGAGCAACAATCCCCTCATCTATGTCGACAACGTGCGCATCAAGAGTGAGCCGTACTCCCTGGGGGCCAGGAGTCGGCAGAACCGTCCGGCCACCTCGGGTAGCCCCCTCAACGACATCAACCCGGCAGACATCGAGCGGATCGAGATCATCAAGGGGGCCGCGGCGACGACGTTGTACGGCACGGAGGCGGCCGCGGGAGTGATTCAGATCTTCACCAAGAGGGGCTCGACAGGTGCCCCCGTCTGGTCGGCCCAGATGGACCAGGGCTTCAACTATTTCCGCCCCTGGAACAAGGGCGACAGGGAGCCGTTCAACTTCCACGAGCCCGTGCTGCGCAACGGCTGGCGTCAGCGCTACTCGCTCTCCGTGCAGGGGGGTCAGGGTCAGCTCGGGTATTTCCTCTCCGCCTCGATGCTCGACAGTGACGGGGGGATCGAGACCGACAAGGAGGAGTCGTGGAGCGTACGGGGCAATGCGAGCTTCAGGCCTCTGGAGAATCTGATCCTTCAGTTCAACAACTCGATCATGTCGCAGGACGTCGTGAACACCCGGCAAGGGAACAACGTCACCGGTACCGTCATGGTCACCAACCAGGAGTACTGGGGCCCCACATCGCGGGATGAAGCGACACTTCGGACGATGCTCGACCGAATCGCTCCTCGGAGCACTCGTCGCTTCATCAGCGGACTGACCGCCCAGTACGATCCTATTCCCAACTGGTCCAACCGCCTGACCGTCGGCTACGACCTTGCCGACCTACGAGGGGAGTTCGAGATACCCTACGGCTGGCGCTTCGCGGACGCCGAGAAGGGCAGCCGGGAGCGACAGGTCAACCAAACCGTCACGAAGAGCTTCGACTTCGTCAGCTCGCTGACGTGGGACCTGGCCTCGGAGTGGCGGTCCACAATGTCGGTGGGCGGGCAGGGCGTGGAAACCGACGAGCAGGACGTCAGGGCCGAAGGGTTCGACTTCCCTGGGCCGGGCGAATTCACGGTGTCGAGCACGGCCCGTCGCGGCGCGGCAGAGAGCAGGCTACGCGTCATCACGGGGGGGTTCTTCCTGCAGAACCTCTTGGACTTTCGGGACCGCTACTTCTTGACGTTGGGTCTACGCGTCGACGGCAACAGCGCGTTCGGCCAGTCGTTCGGGCTACAGCCATACCCGAAGGCCAGCCTTTCCTATGTCCTATCGGACGAGGAGTTCTGGCCAAGCGACTTCGCTGACGTGAAGCTGCGTGCGGCATACGGGCACGCGGGTCGTGCTCCCGGGGCTTTTGACGCCGTGCGTACGTGGGATCCGGTCGGCTACGGCCTCAACCGTCCGGCACTCCTTCCGGAGAATCTCGGGAACGCGGATCTGGGCCCCGAGCGCACTGCTGAGATCGAGCTCGGGTTCGATGCCGCGTTCCTGAACGGGCGGCTGAGGTTCGACTACACCTACTACAGCCAGACGACTTCGGACGCGCTCTTCGCGGTTCAGGAACCCTTGTCCAACGGCGACTGGAGCCCCCAGCTCAAGAACGTGGGCAAGATGAAGAATTGGGGTCATGAGCTGCTGATAGACGCCGAGGTGCTGAACTACCAGACGTTGGGTTGGAACGTGGGCCTGATGGCCTCGACGAACCACAGCGAAGTCGTGAGCCTGGGAGGCTCACCTCGTTTCGCTCCAGCCAGCACGGTTCGCTACCAGGCGTGGATCGAGGAGGGCCAGCCCGTGCCCGTGATCAGAACCAATTGGGTCACGAATTACTGGGAGAAGGCCGAGCCGATCTACGCAAACGACGCGATCATGGGTCCGCACTGGCCCACGCTCAGCCTGTCGCCGAACATGACGCTCAGGCTCCCGGGGGACATTCTGCTCTCGGGGCGAGGTGAATACCACGGTGGCTTCTGGATCAACAACATCGCGGAGACGGCGGCTCTGGGGAGAGGGCTGGACATGGTGATGTGCTGGGACGCGCACGATAAGTTCAACTCGGGCCAGGAGGAGGAGCTTTACGCCTGGGAATGGGCCAAGTGCATCGAGAGCGGCGTGTACGGCAAGTTCGTCAACCCCGGCGACTACTTCGAGCTGCGTGACATCAGCCTCACTGTACCCGTCGGCCGCTTCGTCCCGGGGACCAGCTCGGCGATGCTCACCGTGTCCAGCCGCAACCTCTGGTACTGGACGAAGAGGGAGCTCAGGACCGGTCACCCGGAAAGCCTCGAGGTCCAGATCAACGGCAGCCCCATCATCAGGCAGATTGGGGAGCAACTCCCACCGTCGTCGAGTTTCGTGATCTCACTCCGAGCAACCTTCTAAGCGAGGAGCGATCCCATGACTACGAGAAATCACAGGGGGGTTTCGCTTCCCGGCTGCGTGGCCGCGGCGACGTTGTTGGTCTGTCTGGGCCTGTCAGGATGCGACTTCGACGTGGTCAATCCCGGGCCCCTGCAGGACAGTGCTACGGACGACCCCGGAGCTTGGCTGGCGCTGGTGAACGGCATCGAGCGCGCGCTCGCAGACGGGTTCGAGGATTTCGCCGAGAGCGGCGACGCGCGGGCCCGTCAGATCCAGCCTGCGGGCGACACGAATCTCAATCACGAGTACGAGATCGGCAGCGCCGGTTCGCCTGGATCCCCGGTCGACATTGGGGACCAGGAAGCCGGATTCGGGGAGCTGCAACAGGCTCGTTGGGTGGGCGAGCAGGCCATCGAGCGTGTGGAGGCCGTTCTCGGCTCTGCGGCGTCCTCCAACGAGCTGCTGGCCCAGATGTACCTCTGGACCGGTTACGCGAACCGGATCCTGGGCGAGTACATGTGCCACGCCGTCTTTAACGGTGGACCACCGGAGGACTACAAGACGCATTTGACTCGCGCCATCGGGCAGTTTACCTCGGCGGCGAATATCGCGACGGCGGGCAGCGATGTGCAGATGGCTGCGTACGGCGGGAGGGCGTCCACGCACCTGCACCTCCAGAACTACGCGGAGGCGGAGGCGGACGCACAGCGGATTCCCATGGGCTTCGAGTGGGGCGTCCACTACTACAGCGAGAACTCTCCGAGCTGGTATTGGGTCACGCAGATATCCGGTGCCGCCGTGCGAGGCATCACCACTTGGATGACCCTCTTCGACGAGTACTACCTGGACACCGGCGATCCGCGCGCCGCGTGGGGCTTCGACCCCACCTACCCCACCGGCGAGACGCCCAGGCCTCTGACCTGGGGGGACGTCCCCTTCCAGTATCCGCTGAAGTTCTTCTTGCCCAGAACGCCGGCGGCCTACACGGACTTCGACTCCCGGGACGGGACGGCGATGCGCAATCTCACGATCCCTGTGACGAGCTACCGTGAGATGCAGCTCATCATCGCGGAGGTGGGCCTCGAACTTAGGAGTGACTGGCAGACCGCGAGGGACATCATCAACAGCCGCAGGGCCGAGCTGATCACCGAGAACACGAGCGTACACGGTGGCAGCTACGAGGGTGGCACGCCGCTCGAACCCTTCCCGATTACCGACCTGGAGTCGGCTTGGAAGTGGCTCAAGCGAGAGCGGGCCATAGAGATGTGGATGGAGGGGAGACGCATCGGGGATCTGCGCCGCTGGAGGGAGCAGGGCACGCCGGGCGAGCTTCACCCCCTGGAGTTAATCCCGGAGGAGGTCGCGCAAAGGCACGGCGTGAGTCGGGAGCAGGACGTTTGCATCCCGATTCCGCAGCGTGAGATTGAAACGAATAACAGTATTGCCGATAACTTCCGCGGCTGAAGGTCCGCTGAATGTTTGCAGGCGGCCCCAAGCCACAAAGGCTCGGGGCCGCCAACGCATGACACTGGACGGTCGGACCTTAGACTAGACGGCGCCCGAGGCGGCTTCCTCCCCATCCGCGACAATGAGGCCGGCGAGGTCCGCGCGAACACCTTCTTCATGGCGCACGCTCGAGCCCGAGCCAGGGCAGTCTCTCCGACCTCTCGCCTTCCTGTGGAACGGGGGGCCGGGCATGAACTCTTCGTTGATCCACCTCCTGAGCTTCGGGAAAAGTAGGCGACGATGGCTGCAAGGATCGGCTCAAAGCTGGTCTCGGTAATTCTCGCGGTGGGTTGCTTTGCGGCGAGTTCGGGCTGTCACTCGTATCGGGCGATCGCCCCTGACGCGGCTTCACCTGGCACTACGGTTCGCGCACACCTGACCCCTCCCGGAGTGGCGCGCCTTACGGTCACGCTGGGCGATGCTCGAAGCACCGTCGAGGGACAAGTGGTCGAAGCCGCAGGGCGGGAGTTACACCTGCTCTCACGGCACGAGTCGACGAATCGGTTTGAGAACGGCTTGGGATCGGCGTACCTACAGTACCTACAACAGCGGATCATCATCGGACGGGATGAGATCCAAGGCATAGAGGAACGGGTCCTCGACCGGAGGAAGACCGCAGCCGTGACGACTGTCCTCGTTGGAGCGCTCACCGGTTTGTTCGTGCACTTCATGTGGGGCGACAGCAAGGGAGGAATACTCGATGAAACAGGTGACGAGGTTATATTCTAGATCGTGCCTTAGAGCTACCTCCCCGACAACCTCTTCCGCGCGCAGGTACCCTTCCCGCGAAGGGTATTCCGGCTTCTGGCTGGCCCGTGACGAGCTATGTTATGATTTGGCAATGGACTGTCTTGCAAGCGATTGTCCCCTGATGAGGACGTGGGCCCTCGTTTCGCGACGCCCCCTGGGGCGGTCTCGCTCTGGGACAATCGCGCCGAACCGTCGGCCTCGAACGGGGCGCGTGCGCGCCAACGCCGCCTGTGTCTTGTCCATCCTGCTATCAGCGCTCCCCCTGCAACTCAGCTCCCAGGAGACCGGCTCGATCTCGGGACGGGTGGTCGACGTCGAGACGCGTGTGCCAGTGGCTGACGCGGTCGTCCAGCTCCGGGCGTCGGGAGCGGCGGCGCTGAGCGATGAGCAAGGACGCTACCAGTTATCTGACGTCCCGGCAGGTCCCCAAGTCGTGCTCGTCGAGCATGTGGCCTACGGGCAGTACCTGCACGCTGTCGTCGTGGAGGACGGGATCGAACTTCGTCTCAACCTTCGGCTGAAGACAACGGCTATTCCACTGGACCCCCTCCTCGTCGAGGGACGGAGCGAGCTCGAAGAGCGGCGACAGAGCACGGGCCACTCCATGAGGGAGATATCGAGAGAGGAGATCGACGAAGCCTCCAGGCGGGGCCTGAGCCTCACGGATCTGCTGAGACAGGGTATGCTGGGCACCGGGGTGCGCGGTGGGGGCGCCTCGGGGGACTGCGTGGCGTACCGTGCAGCCGCGAGCGGCATGATCTGCCGTGAAGTCGCGGTCTATGTCGATGGAGTCCAGGTATCGAGCCCCAGTCTCCTGTTCCCCACCATGCCGCTCAGTGATATCGAGCGTATCGAGATGCTTTCCGCGGCGGAGGCCGGAGCCCGTTACGGCCTCTCTGGTGGATGGGGAGTCCTGCTCGTCGAGACCCGCTCCGGGAAACGTCAGATGACTGCGGCCCGAGCGGCACAGCCGGCAGCCGATTGGTCGGAAGAATCGAAGCCGTACCCCTGGAAGCGGGTCTTCACCAGCTCGCTGGTGGGGAGTTCGGTAGGGCTGGGGTTAGGTCTGATCGCGGTGAACCGATGCCTGCAGCTGAAGGAGTCCGGCCTGCTCGAGGTCGACACGAGGTGTAATGGCCTCGCGACGTACGGTTCGAGCTTCCTCGCTCTCGGGCTTCCAAGCCTCGTCGGCGGGTTTGCCGCCAGGTGGGCTGGGGCAACCGAACGGTCTCGGGGGAGGCTCTTACCGGCGGCCTTCATGGGCGGGCTCTCGGTCGTCGCGGGCTACCTCCTCGTCGTCCGGGCCGAGAGGGACGCCTCCACCTCGTCCCAGGTGGCAGGTGTGGTGCTGCTGACGGTGGGCACACCACTATTGACCACGGTCTCGGACCGCGTTTTCAGGGCGCTGCGCTGAGCAGGTTTCCTACCCAAAACGCCGATTCGGCGATGGAGCCGTCCGCCCTGCCACGATGGGTCGTCGAGGACGCAGCTGCACACTTCGGTACTCCTACCTTGCTCCCCATAGTGCCGCTGCGAGGTCGTCGGCTGGCGTCGTGCGTTCCCGCGATCTTCCACGCTGCCCGGCCAGCGTTTGGGCGTCACGACTGGAGTCGCAGCTTCTGAGGGAACGAGTCCTGGGAACCGGCACGGTAGCCCACGGTGTTTGACAAGGGACCATCGATGAGTTGAGGCAATGGCATTTCGACGACCCGACCTGCCCCTGCGATGGGCCGCCTGCGCCGTGGCTATCCTTGGCATCGGGTGCGGGAGAGAACCCGTTGTTGGGGTCGTCTCTGCAGGGGTGAGCCCCGCCGACGGCCTCGAGTGCTCGATTCCCACCTCGCAGATCTTCGCCGGAGGCCCCGGGAAGGACGGCATACCCGCACTCACGGATCCCGCGCTCACCAATCCTGGACTTTCCGGGACGGAGAATCTCCGCGACCACGACCGCGTGATCGGGCTCCATGTCAACGGGTCCGCGCTGGCCGTGCCGCTCAGCATTCTCTGGTGGCATGAGATCGTGAATCTGACGATGGACACGGTTCAGCTCGCGGTGACGCACTGTCCCTTGACCGGTTCAAGCGTGGTCTCGACCGGGGGCCCTTGGACGGCGTTGAGTTCGGAGTCTCGGGGATGCTGTACTTGAACAACCTGATCATGTACGATCGCTCCAGCGGTGAATCGCTCTGGCCGCAAATGGCCCGCGGGGCGCGTTGCGGCCCCCTCATGGGTCGAGGCCTCGCCATGCTGCCCGCCCTCGAGATCACTTGGGAAGCGTGGCGGAGGATGCACCCTGCCACGCTGGTGGTGAGTGGCAGCACTGGATACTCGCGTGACTACCGGGCCTATCCCTACGGCACCTATGACCAGCCCGGCCACGCCGAGCTGTTTTTCCCGATTCCCGATGGTATCGACACTCGGCGCCCTCCCAAAGAGCGCGTGCTGGGGCTGCCGATACCAGGAGGCGGTACCGCCTTTCTCTTCGGAGAGTTGCTCGAGGCGGGCCCCGTCGCTGCTGTTTCTGGCTTCTACGCTGGAGTACCGATCGTGGTTTTCTGGGATTCCAGCGTGGCGTCGGTGCCCCACAGCTCGTTCGGTCGCTCCGTGGTGATCCGTCCGCTGTGACTGCGGTCACCACGCGAGTGCCCGCGACGCACCGGCGCCAGCAGCCCGTTCTCCCTCATGAGCCTGAGCACACGGTTCTTGCCCACCCAGATTCCCTTCGGCCTCAGGCGCACTCTCACCTTCCGGTGTCCCTCGCCCAGGAACTCGCTCTCTGAACGCACCTGCCGTATTGCTTCGACGAGCTCCTCGTCCTCCGCGGCCTTCGGCTGCTGATTCCGATGCATGTCGACCACCCATTCCGACGCAAGCTGTCCACTGATTCCGACGCAAAGTGTCCACCGATTCCGACGCAAAGTGTCCACGGATTCCGACGGATGTCGACCACTCGGATGCGCCGTGGTCGCGGCGAGCCCGGGAAGCGAGCGCGCCGGAGTCGAGCGGGTGGGGGGGTGCTGGATGACCTGATGTAAGGGGCCGTTTCTTCAACCTCGCGAGAGATCCTTGAGCGAGGAGGAAGGCGGTGTCCCAGAGAAGGTTGTCCATGCGCAAGATTCGAGATGTTCTCCGGCTGAAGTACGGACTCGGCCGGAGCCACCGGGAGATCGCGGCCATTCTCCGGATCTCCCACACCACGGTCGGCAACTACGTGCGGAGGGCACGGGAGGCGGGAGTGTCCTGGCCGTTGCCGGACGAGTTGGATGACGCGAGGCTGGAGGCGGCGCTGTATCCGCCGACGCCGCCTTCGCGGGTGCCGCGTCCGGAGCCGGACTGGGCGCGGGTGCACCGGGAGCTGGCGCGGCACAAGGGCGTGACGCTTCAGCTTCTGTGGCTGGAGTACCGCGAGGCGCACCCCGACGGGTATCAGTACAGCCGCTTCTGCGACCGCTACCGGGAGTGGCGCGGACGCCTTGACGTGGTGCTGCGCCAGGTCTACCGGGCCGGCGAGAAGGCGTTCGTGGACTACGCGGGCCCGACGGTCGAGATGACGGACCGGCGGACCGGCGAGGTCCAAGAAGCCAGGGTGTTCGTCGGGGTGCTGGCGGCGTCGAACCACACGTTCGTCGATTTGACGCTGACCCGGTCGCTGCCGGACTGGACGGCGTCGCACGTGCGGATGTTCGAGTACTGGGGGGGCGTGCCGGAGCTCGTCATCCCGGACAACGAGAAGGCGGCGGTGCGGCGGGCGAGCCGCTACGAGCCCGACCTCAACCGGACGTACCACGACCTGGCGGTCCACTACGGGACGGCGGTGTTGCCCGCCCGCCCGCGCTCGCCGCAGGACAAGGCGAAGGTGGAGGCGGCGGTCCAGAACGTGGAGCGTTGGGTGCTGGCGCCGCTGCGCAACCACCGCTTCTTCTCGCTCTCCGAGGTCCGGGACGCGATCGCGCCCCTGCTGGCGGCGCTCAACGAGCGGCCGTTCCAGAAGACCGAGGGCAGCCGCCGCAGCCTCTTCGAGGACCTGGACCGTCCGGCACTGAAGCCGCTCCCGGCCCAGCGCTACGAGTATGCCGAGTGGCGCAAGGCGCGCGTCAACATCGACTACCACATCCAGGTCGACGGCCGCTTCTACAGCGTCCCTCACGCGCTGGCCCGCCGGGAGATCGAGGTCCGGCTCGGCACGACCACCGTCGAGATCTTCCACAAGCACCGGCGTGTTGCAGCCCATATCCGGGGCCGCAGGAAGGGCGGATACACGACCGTCCCGGCGCATATGCCCGCCGCGCACCGCGCCCACCTCGAATGGACCCCGTCGCGCCTCGTCCGGTGGGCGCGAAAGACGGGACCGGACACTGCCGCCTTCGCAAGGAAGCTCCTCGAGAGCCGGCCCCATCCGGAACAGGGCTACCGCAGCTGCCTCGGCCTCATGCGGCTCGCCCGCGCCTACCCCGCCGAACGCATGGAGGCCGCCTGTCGCCGCGCGCTGGACATCGGCGCCCACAGCTACAAGTCCGTGAAGACCATCCTCTCCGCCGGCCTCGACCAGGCCGACGAGAGCGGGCAGCGCTCGCTGTCCCTGCCCGCCGATCACGCTCACGTCCGCGGACCGGACTACTACGCCAACTCCCACAACGGAAAGGAGTCGTGACAACCATGCTTCGACAACCCACCCTCGACCTGCTCCACGAACTGAGCCTGACCGGCATGGCCCAGGCCTTCGAGGAGCAACTCGCGATGCCCGACATCGGCGAACTCGCCTTCGACGACCGGCTGTCCCTGCTCCTCGAACGCGAGAAGACCGAACGGGAACAACGCCGCTATCTGCGCCTCAAGGGGCTCGCCAAGCTCCACCTCGACGCCACCATCGAGGACCTCAACTTCAAGGCCAACCGCGGTCTCGACCGCTCCCTCATCCTCCGCCTCGCCTCGGGGCAGTGGATCAGGCACGGCCAGACCGTGCTCGTCACCGGCGCAACCGGATCCGGAAAATCCTACCTGGCATGCGCGCTGGGCCACCAGGCGTGCCGGCTCGGCATCTCGACCCGCTACTTCCGCGTCTCGCGGCTCCTCGACCAACTCGCCCTGGCTCGCGCCGACGGCTCCTACCCCAAGCTCGTCCAGCGACTTGCCAAGACCTGGCTCCTCGTCCTCGACGACTGGGGACTCGCTTCGCTGACAGGACAGGGCCGACACGATCTGCTCGAGGTCCTCGACGACCGCTACGCCCGCCGCGGAACCATCCTCGCCTCCCAGCTCCCCGTCGAGCACTGGCACGACGTCGTCGGCGACCCCACCTTCGGGGACGCCATCCTCGACAGGGTCCTCAACAACGCCCACCGCATCACCCTCAAGGGCGGCTCCATGAGGCGGCTCTACGACTCAACCAAGGAGGCTCAAAACCCTCACGACCACGCCTGATCCATCCATGTCCAGCACCCCTTCAGGATCCCCGCTCCCATCCGGACGGCTTGGCTCGGAACAAGTGGACACCTTGGCCCGGAACAGGTGGACAGCTTCGCTCGGAATGGGTGGACAACTTCGTCGGAATAGGCACTTCGGCCGCTGCGGACTCCCCACGGTCGGTCCAGCCATCGCTGCACCGTCGGCAGCGAGACGCCGATCTGGCGGGCCAGAGCTCGGCCCGACAACCCGCCGGCCGAGCCCAAGACGATCCGGGCGCGCTCCACGCGCCGCTGCGGGGTCGTGCGGGCTCGAACCCAGCCCTCGAGCTCCTTGCGGTCCCCGGGTCGCAATCGAATCCTTCGCAGTGCAGGCATCCATGGAAGATAGCAGATCCTCCATGTGTTAACCATGACACTTATGCGGCACTACACTAGGCTTGACGAGTCTCGTTTCCAGTGTTGTCCGTAGGTTGAAGGGAATCTAGTTCGGCCGAACCAGGTTCACGGCGCTCATCACGTCGCGAACATCGGCTACGACCCCGTGGCGGAAGACGATGATGGCACGCCAGCGCGGCTCTGCACCCGCGCGGCCGATGGGCTCCAGCCTGACCCGGTCGATCCAGCGAACCCGTTCGAGCGCGTCCTCCATCGCGGTGAGTTCGAGCTCCGTACGCGGACCACGGTCCATGTAATAGTTGATGGGCTCGGGGTCGAACGGATGGTTGAGCCTCCACCGGTTCAGGACCTGATTCACGTCCAGCCAGTTCGCTCCTGTATCGATCAGGTGCTGCGCATGGAAGCGCAGCATCATGTTGTCGTGCTTGGGATCCTTTGCCAGTGCTTCCTGGAGGAGCCGCTCGAACCCATCCAGGTCTCCGCCCCAAAGCGCCTGCATGCTTTCCAGGAACTCCGTGTCGGACTCGCGAGGATTGACTCGCGCGATGACCTCCGTGAGCTCGCGCCCCTCCTCGCTGAACCAGCCCGGCGGGGCGGTGCCGCGCGAGATCAGGTACTCGCGGACGCCCACGACGAGGCAAATCCCGTATATGACGAGCAACAGGCGGTATCGCTGGTACCACATGGCTACAGCCCCTTCTGAACGTACTTGTCCCGCACCTTCCAGATGAAGGAATCCACGTAATAATGGGTCAGCGCGAAGGCGGCGATCATCGTTTCGGCGAAGAGCGCGTACCCGGCCGAGTAGTCCAGCCCGGCGATATTGAACTGCTCGATGGCCGGATAGGAGGCGAAGTTCACGACACCGAATCCAAACTCGTCCAACGGGCGGTTGATGAGCAGCTGAACGATGAGCGCGTATGCGCCCCCGCCCAGCAGAAACCACTTCAGTCTCCCCTGCCCCACCACGCGACTCCAGAACCCCGGCTGTGAGGTGCCCCGCTCGGACTTCCTTCGAAGGAAGAAATACACGATCACCATGTACTGGACGCCGTGCATGATCCGGTGCGCCACGGCGTACAGGAGGATCGAATTCGTGTGCCAGGCGGCAAAATACCAGAGGAAATAGCTGGACCCGATGAAGGCGTACTTGATGGGGTTGACCTGGTGGCCAGCGGCCGCGGTCCTCCAGACGTGCCAAGCGTAGAAAGCGAGGTAGGTCCCGAACACGACCCAGCTGACCTTCAGGAGAATCTCAACGAAATCGACGGACACCGGGAGCTGCATCCGGTGCAGCTCGCGGATCCACAAGTGCCTGAACATCGGCGCGTTGAGGAACATGGTGGAGTACAGGACCCAGTGCAGGGTCAGGTCCCATCGTCCGGTGGACGGCATGCCGGCCCCGGCCTTGAAGTCGTAGATGCGGCTGAAGCCATGCTGCTGCATGATGCTGTGCTGGTGGTCCCACGCCGTGACCAGCAGAAGCATCGTGATCGGGGCCCAGGTGAGCCCGACGGCCGTGAAGGCGACGATCACGATCGGACCGATGATGAGGCGCTCCTTGAAACGCGCCAGCTCTTCTGGCACACCGTACGCGCGCACCCACCCGGCGTAGTGGTGAGGAATCGTGATCCACAGGTTGATGGATGCTACCGCCACGTACGGGAGCCAGGTCTGGAAGCCCAACGCGATCAAGACGGCGATGAATGGTAAGCCCAAGAACCAGAGCATATCGCCGCGCGGGCTCACGATGTAGCCGGTCTTGAACATGTGTCGGCTCGAACCAGCTGTGCGTTGGACGGGTCGATTCCTGACCGACGGTCTAGATAGACAACGCCCGGCAGACGAGGCCGGGCGAGA
Organism: Longimicrobiales bacterium; assembly: GCA_965225805.1. Lineage (GTDB taxonomy): Bacteria > Gemmatimonadota > Gemmatimonadetes > Longimicrobiales > Gaopeijiaceae > BD2-11. Next base: position 2,854,176 of record OZ245327.1, on the reverse strand, counting down.
CATGATTCGGGGATGCGGCCGCTTGGGGGACAGCCCGATCGCGACGCTCCCTCGCCGCCGACCTGTCAGTCTAGTCGATTGCTCGAGGCCGCAGGCACCAGCCGGGCTCAGGGCTGCCGGGACCGAAGACCTCCTCGCTTCGAGCGTCGGCTGGGCAGACGAGGCGTTGGCACTCATCAAGTTTAGCCGAGGTCCACGAGTTAAGCAATAAAGTGCCGCCGTGCGCGAAGCGACGCGCCCACCTGGTGGATCACGTCTCCCCCCACGTCCCGGTGCGCCAGTTCGTGCTCTCGGTGCCCAAGCGCCTCAGACCCTTCCTCCACCACCAGCCCCGGAGTGCCGGTGCTGGCCTCCACATCCTCCTCCGGGCTCTGCGGGCCACCCTGAGAAAGGCTCGCCCACCGCCCCGCCCTCCGCCTCCTTCGGGGCCATCAGCTCTTGTACCGCTTAGGTTCTTTCCTCAACTCTCACCAAACAAGAGCGTCAGTCCGCTCGAGAGGTCGGATGCGAGTCCACTCGCGCCAACCGTTCAATCAGCCCTTCGAATCGCCTATCCTTTCCGACGCCCCCGGCTTCATCGAGCTTCACGAGCGCAGTCGTTCCGGAGAACGCGGCGAGCCTCAGAGTGGCCGTGAAGGCGGGCTTCCGCAGGGAGGGGCTCGCCAAGCGGTATCTGAAGATCGCGGGTGAATGGCGGGATCACGTGATGTTCGCGGTGACGTTGGAGCGCCGGGGTCTGGATTTGGTGAACTGGCCGACGTGGAGCTTGTTGAGCAAACTTACGACCCGGTGGTTGACGTACTCGGAGCCGTTGTCGGAATGGAAGCCCAGAGCCCGGAAGGGGAAGGCGGTGATGAGAGCTTCGAGAACCGGAACCAGGAAGTGCTCGGTGACGCGGGGGGACGGCCGCAAGCTGTTGGTACTGAGTCACTTCGTCGACCGCGTTGATGATGTACACGCCCTTCTCGCCTTCGCGGTCACCGGTGTGGAGGTGTCGACGCGCACGAAGCCGGGGCGGCCCTGCGGACGGGGCTCGCGCCGCACTCCGATGGAGGAGGGAGCACCGCGGGTTTCCCGGACCGTGATGCGGGCGCGTCGGTGGGACCGTCGCTGGCGCAGGTTGTAGATGTGGCCGTTGGAGATGCGGGCCAGGCGCGCGAAGCGCTCGTCGCCGAAGACCTCGTACTGGCGCCGCAGGATCTCCTTGGTGGCCGGGCCGGACAGCTGGCCGAAGGCCTCGTCCACCTCGGCCAGCAGCAGGGCGTCGCCGGGCGTGTAGACGGTCCGGAAGGGCCGCGCCGGGGGTTTGCCTCTGCCGTGCTGATTCCGGCGCATGCCGATCAGTGATTCCATTTCATGCCGATCACGGATTCCAGAGCATGCCGATCGGTGATTCCGCCATGCCGATCACCGATTCCAGAGCATGCCGATCACTCTGGAGTGAGCGAGTAGGAGCGCTGGAGAACCTGTTGTAGCGACGCCTTCTTCCATCCTCGCCGAGGTCCCCCGAGACGAGGAGGAAGAGGGTGTCGCAGAGAAGGTTGTCCATGCGGAAAATTCGAGAACTGATGCGCCTGAAGTACGAGGTCGGGCGTAGCCACCGCGAGATCGCCACGTCGCTCGGCATCGCCAACAGCACGGTGAGCGACTACGTGCGGCGGGCAAGCGCGGCGGGCTTCTCATGGCCGTTGCCGGAGGGGCTGGACGACGCCGCGCTGGAGGCGGCGCTGTTCCCGGCTCCGCCGCCGTCGCGGGTTCCCCGGCCGGAGCCGGACTGGGGCCACGTCCACCGGGAGCTGCAGCGCCACAAGGGCGTGACACTGCAGCTGTTGTGGCTGGAGTACCGAGCGGTTCATCCGAACGGGTATCAGTACAGCTGGTTCTGCGAGCGCTACAGGGCGTGGCGGGAGCAGCTCGACGTGGTCATGCGGCAGGTCTACCGGGCGGGCGAGAAGGCGTTCGTCGACTACGCGGGGCCCAAGTTTCCGGTCGTGGACCGGAGCACCGGGGAGGTACGCGACGCCATGGTCTTCGTCGGCGTGCTCGGCGCCTCGAACCACACCTTCGTGGACGTGACCTGGAGCCGGTCGCTGCCGGACTGGACGATGTCGCACGTCCGGATGTTCGAGTTCTGGGGCGGGGTGCCCGAGCTTGTGATCCCGGACAACGAGAAGGCCGCGGTGCACAAGGCGAGCCGCTACGAGCCGGACCTGAACCCGACGTACCAGGAACTGGCCACTCACTATGGCACCACCGTGCTGCCGGCACGGCCCCGCGCCCCGCGGGACAAGGCGAAGGTCGAGGCTGCGGTCCAGCACGTCGAGCGCTGGATCATGGCGCCGCTGCGCAACCAGACGTTCTTCTCGCTCGGCGAACTCCGCGAGGCCATCGCACCGCTGCTGGCCGCACTGAACGAGCGACCGTTCCAGAAGACCGAAGGCAGCCGCCGCGGCTGGTTCGAGGATCTGGACCGGCCGGCGCTCAAGCCGCTCCCGGCCCAGCGCTACGAGTACGCCGAGTGGCGCAAGGCCCGTGTCAACATCGACTATCACATCCAGGTCGAACACGCCCTCTACAGCGTCCCCCACGCGCTGGCCCGCAGCGAGGTCGATGTTCGGATCACGGCCCAGACCGTGGAGATCTTCCACAAGCACCGCCGGGTCGCCGCGCACCTCCGGATCCGCGGGAAAGGCGGATACGCGACCGAACCCGCGCACATGCCGGCAGCCCACCGCGCCCATGCGGAATGGACACCGTCGCGGCTCATCGCCTGGGGCCGCAAGGCCGGACCGCACACGGCAGCGTTCGTCGAACGGCTCCTCGAGAGCCGGCCCCACCCCGAACAGGGCTACCGCAGCTGCCTCGGACTCATGAAGCTGCTGCGCGCCTACTCCGCCGAACGCCTGGAGGCCGCCTGCCGCCGCGCGCTGGACATCGGCACCCTGAGCTACGGGTCCGTCAAGTCCATCCTCGCGACCGGCCTGGACCAGGCTGGCGACGACGGGCAACGCACGCTCTCCCTGCCCGCGGAGCACGCCCACATCCGCGGGCCGGAGTACTACACCAACTCCCCAAACGGAAAGGAGTCCTGACGATCATGCTTCGCCAACCCACCCTCGACCTGCTCCACGAACTCCGGCTCTCGGGCATGGCCCAGGCCTTCGAGGAGCAGACCGCCATGCCCGACATCAGCGAGTTGTCCTTCGAGGACCGCCTGTCCCTGCTCCTCGAACGCGAGAAGACCGAACGGGAGCAACGCCGCTACGTGCGCCTCAAGGGCCTCGCCAAGCTCCACCTCGACGCCACCATCGAAGACCTCAACTTCAAGGCCCCCCGTGGCCTCGACCGCTCCCTCGTGCTCCGCCTCGCCTCCGGCCAGTGGATCAGGGACGGCCAGACCGTCCTCATCAGCGGCGCCACGGGATCGGGGAAGTCGGATCTCGCCTGCGCCCTCGGCCACCAGGCCTGCCGCATCGGCATCTCCACCCGCTACTACCGCGTCTCCCGCCTCCTCGACGAACTCACCCTCGCCCGGGGGGACGGGTCGTATCCCAAGCTGATCCAGCGGCTCGCCAGGACCTGGCTCCTCGTCCTCGACGACTGGGGACTCGCTTCGCTCTCGGGACAGGGACGACACGACCTCCTCGAGATCCTCGACGACCGCTACGCCCGCCGCGGCACGCTGCTCGCCAGCCAAATCCCCGTCGACCACTGGCACGATGTCATCGGCGACCCCACCTTCGGCGACGCCATCCTCGACCGGCTGCTCAATAACGCTCACCGCATCATCCTCAAGGGCGGATCGATGAGAAGGCTCTACGACTCGACGAAGACCGACTCCACCCTCTAACTTCAACCCTCAACCCCCACCCCCAGCGCCCCTATGGACCTCCGCTCCTCCAAGGTGATCGGCACGGCCTGGAATCTACGATCGGCTTGCCGGAATCGGTGGTCGGCATCGTCGGAATGCGCACCTGTTCCACGGAGAACGCCGAGTCGTCGACTCTCGTCAACTGTCCGACATGCGTGAAGGCGTATCCGCCCGTAGCCTTCAACTGGTCGCAGCGGTCCCCGGCCTCCGGCACGGCAACGATGCGGAACTGCCAGCCGTCGTGGTTTAGGGCGACCGTTTGGATCGTCCCAAAGTCCACGGCTATAGCCGTTGGATCTCCCGGAACTGCGGACGGTCCCGGCGTGATGACGTCGGGGAGATTAACGATCTGGAATCCAGCCGAGAGAAGGGATTGTTCTCCGCCCCATTCCATCTCGCTAGTGTACTGCCGCTAAAGCGGTATTAGCACGCGCGACCTTTGCCAGGATGTCCTTGACGGTGGCGGTCCACACGAACGGTTTCGGGGCGCGGTTTCGGTCTTCGATGTAGGCCGTGATCGCGTGCACCAGCTGGCCGACACTGTGGACCGCGAGGCGCTTGAGCTGGCGTAGCGTGAGTTCGGAGAAGAATCGCTCGACGAGGTTCAGCCACGAAGACGAGGTGGGCACGAAGTGGAAGCGCACCCGGGGGTGCCTGTCGAGCCAGGCCTTCACCTTGGCATGCTTGTGCGTGGCGTAGTTGTCGAGGATGAAGTGCAGATCGAGTTCCGGGTCGGACCGTTTCTCGACGATGCGCAGGAAGCGGAGGAACTCCTGGTGCCGGTGGCGGGGCAGACACTGATGGATCACCTCTCCGGTGGCGACATCCAGCGCCGCGAACAGCGTCGTGGTGCCGTGGCGCTTGTAGTCGTGCGTCATGGTGCCCGCCCGCCCCTTCTTGAGCGGAAGTCCCGGCTGGGTCCGGTCCAGCGCCTGGATCTGGCTCTTCTCGTCGAAGGAAAAGACGATCGCCCGCTCCGGCGGCGCCACGTAGAGCCCCACCACGTCGCGGAGCTTCTCGACGAAGCGGGGATCGGTGGAGAGCTTGAAGTAGCGCACCCGGTGGGGCTTCAGCCCGTGCGCCTTCCAGATCCGCCCCACCTGGCTGTGATGGATTCCCATGCACTCCGCCATCAGCCGCGTGCTCCAGTGTGTTCCGCGCGGGGGCTTCTCCTCGAGCGTGCGGCGCACGACCTCGGCCTCCAGCTCGGGCGTGATGCTGCTTCGCGGGCGGCCGGACCGGGGCCGGTCCTCGAGTCCCGGGAGACCCTCGTCGTCATACCGGTCCAGCCAGCGCTGCACGGTCGGCAGCGAGACGCCGATCTCGCGGGCCAGGGCCCGGCCCGACAAACCGCCGGCCGAACCCAGGACGATCCGGGCGCGCTCCACGCGCCGCTGCGGGGTCGTGCGGGCTCGAACCCATCCCTCGAGCTCCTTGCGGTCCCCGGGTCGCAATCGAATCCTTCGTAACTTGGCCATGCATGAAAGATAACGCCCGCTTCACGCCTTGACCATCGCACTTAAGCGCCGACACTCTAGGCTACCCGCCCGGATTGGGAACCAACAGCAGTTCAGCCGCAACGGTCGGGCGTTGGAGCATGGGGGTGTACTTCTTGACATCGGCATGGAACGCACTCATCAAGCGGTCAACCACATCGGCAAGGCCGACTGGAAGCTCGCTAGCCTGCCACTCCTGAGTCGGCCGACACGAATTCAGCTTTTGAAGCAGTTCCCAGTCGCGTAGCACCGTGACCTCGTCCCCTACTTCCGTCACCCCGAAAACCAGTCGGTGAGAAATGGCACCGGTGCCAGTGATCTCATCCTCGGCAGATACGACCAGAATGGGAGACTGGAGTCCGCTCCCTATGGCGACACATTCCCTGAGGGAACAGGCCTCTTGGAGAGCAATGTCGAAGACGGTATGGCCTACACCGAGCACCTTGGTGGCCGCGCCCTTTCCGCGTACCGTTCGATCGAATACCAGACCCTCGTACCTGTCGCGGACCGCGTAACTGCGTGCCTTCCATCCATTGGGGGAGTTGAACGCCAACCCACCGTCTCGCCGGAAGACCCGAGTTCGGTGTCGCCCTACCGCTCGCACGAAGAACGACTCCAAGTCAGGCAGGTCGACCATGGGCAGATCCTTGCCGACCTGTTGAAAATCGAATCGTGCAACGTTGCCCAGAAGCTCACGCGCCGTGTCCACGACGTCCTGGCCGCCCAGCGTTGCAGTCTCTTGGTCGAACCACTCCGCAAGGCGTTCGCGCGGTACCTCCTGTGCGTCTGAGAACAAGCGATCGAATGACGAATGCAATGCCGTACCGGTCACGAGCTGAAGAATGTCCTCCTGGTCGTCCATGACCGATGTATGCGCCATCTGAATCCGCTCCAGCTTTGCGTTCAGAAGTTCCCATATGCGAGCCTCCACCGTCCCGGGATTCCGCAGAATAAAGACCGTGACGGGTCGCATCTGGCCGTATCGCGACAGCCGTCCGACCCGCTGGTGCATTCGCATGGGATTCCAGGGCATGTCCACATGGATGAGGGTGCAGCAGTTCTCCTGCAGGTCAATCCCTTCTCCCCCGGCCTCGGTTGACACCAGAAACCGGACCTTTCCGGCATTGAATGAGTCGGTCGCATCCTCTCGGGATCGGCGAATGGTACGTGGCGGTCCGTCCGACACCTCAACCCCGTCAAGCCGGTCGTCCCCGTTGATGAACGTAGCTGTCCCGAACCCGAACTCTTGCTGAAGTGAATTCATGACCAGAGCCTGAGTCGCCTTGTATTCTGTGAACAGAAGTACGGATTCTCCGTCGGGGATATCATGTCTGACCAACTTGACCAGACAGTCAATCTTGGTCTCCCTGCCTACTCTGTTGGATAGATTCAGCAGTTCGTCCAGACGTCGAATCTCATCCTTCATCAGCACAAACGCGACCTCCTCTGCGGCCTGCTCCTCCCACCTAGCGAAATCGTCAAGGGTACTGCCATCCTCGCTCGGCATGTGCGTACCTTTGGGACGGTCGCTTCGAACTGCCTCCTGGAGCATCCGCCGTCGATTGAACAGGGCCTTGCGGACAGAGGCAATCGAACTGGCGGCCAGCTTCTGAAGAGTAGTAAGGACCAGCATTCGCGCCGTTCTCGCCCGCCCGGTTGCACTCGTGGCATAGGCGCGACCATCGAGGATGAACTGGCTAAGTGTTCGATAGAAGGCGTCCTCTTCGTCACTGTACTCGTATTCCCGGTCGTGAACGGTTGTACTTGTGAAGAGCTTCTCGCCGCGAAGGTCGGTCGCAGAAGCCTTGTTGTTGCGGATCATCGCCTGCCGGAGCTTCGGAAAGAGAGACACACTCTTGCGCTCTGGATCGAAGAGGTCCGGACGGAGAAGTTGCATCAACTTGAAGAATCCGTAGTCCTTCCCGCGGTGGGGAGTACCAGTGAAGAAGAGCAGCGATTCGGTCTTCTTCCGCCTATTCAACTCAGCGAGCAGGCCGTATGCCAGCGTGTCTCCCATTCGCTCATCGGCGTTCAGATGATGAGCCTCGTCAACGATCACCAAGTCCCACGGATCTGCCTCAAGGAGCCGCTGACGGGCTCCGCGCTGTTCGTTGCGGAGCGTGTGAAAGGACGCCACCACCATGGATGCGGTTCCCCAATAGTCGGAGCGATCCGTGTCGGCTTGGGACACATAGCTTTGCAACCGAATGTCGAACATGTCCCGCAATCGGTACTGCCACTGGGCGACGAGACTGGCTGGCGTCAGAATGAGGAGCCGCCGAACCCGTGCCGAAGCGATCAGAGGCATCAGGATCAGTCCGGCTTCGATTGTCTTTCCCAATCCCACATCGTCGGCGATCATCCAACGGAAAGGCCACTGGGCGTTGACCACTCTGCAAACCCACAGTTGGTGAGGCAGAAGCTGGATCCGCGAGCGGGAAAAGACGCCCCACTGGTCGTTGACTGACGAGATCGCGAGACCCTGTGCGCGGAGGATAACCTCGGTTGGGTCGCCACAACGGCCCTGACGGAGCGAGCGATCAAGGGAAGGAACGACGTCGAGTGTCTCGGCCGGTAGCTGGTGGAGCTCGTTTCCGAAGCGAACGACGACAGTGGCACCGAGATCAGCGACGATCCGTCCGCGACCATGCTGGCCGTGCTCGACGGGGTCGTTGGGGACAAGCGTTGATCGATTGGTCACGGTCATGGCCCTTGAGCGAACGGGTTTCTAGATAGTGTCAGCGGCTCAACCAGTCTACCGGGCGAGATCGGGAGGCTCCATACCGGCCTCGCGGCAAATGTAGTTGAGACGTTCGGTGTTCTTCTTCAGCGTGATCAAGTGAAGGGGGAGATCGAAGTCGCCGCCGAAGTCGGCATGCTTTTCGCCCAGATGCTCCCGTACGAAGTCCCAAACTCGAGTGGTGGCGTCCATATCTGCGTCATTGCCAAGGCGGGATCCGAGGTGATCCAGCAAGCCCCGCACGCGGGCCCTGGCCGACCAGCAGTACGGAGCCAGCACCTCGGCAGCGTCGTCTTGGCTGTAGAAGCCGTGGCGAACGAGCTCCCGGATCATCCAATTGATGCCGAACCCGATCGGGGAATCGATTGGCGCTGCCTCGGTGCCGAGGCGCATGTGAACGTCCGACTGGGCGGGATGGAGGAGTTGCCGAAGCGAAACGCGACCCTTCTCCCGGATAATTCGCGGGAGAATACGCATTACGGTAGCATAGGTATCCAATCCGCGGGCGATTGTATACAGATCTACCAAGGTGTTCCGCCATTGACGATACGCGTGGTCCGGTTGTTGCGGGCCACTCCACGCGTCAAGACGGTCGACCGCGACCTCATTCCCTTCGGTGCGGGCAAATTCCTCCCACCACCCGTCGTCGTAAGCCCGATCGATGAAGGTCCGATTCTGCGCATTGATCACTCGGCCAAGGTTCTGAAAGCGTGCGATGGCGAACAAGGTGAACCATGAGACTGACGAATCCTGAAACGGAAACACGTCGAAAGACCTAGGGTAGACGTCTTGCTCGTAGTGGCGCCGCTGCTCCTGTCCGCACTCCGTCCACCAGTCGTGAATCGCCAAGAGAACGTTGCCTGCTGTCTGGGTCCCGTTTTTTGGGATGGGTTTAATGTCTTCGATGACTACTGTCGTGTGCCTCGGATAGAGTCTCCGGGCCAAGTCCTGCTTGTCTGCGTCAGGCCAACCGTCAAGAAGGCCGTGCGAGGAAAACTCTGAACGACCAGGGAGCCAGAGAGGGCGATCGCTTTGGAGTTCCTCGGCCAAGGCGCGTCCGTGTCGCCCCACGAGCAGGTACCTAAGCACTGCCCGCTGCCCTTTCCGATCGTTAGCCTCCCTTGCCCAGCAATGGAGATCCTTGGCCTGAGGTCCATATCCGGATTCACGTCGCGCAACCCTGAAGAACTCCAGTCCGTCACCCTGATAGGCGACATCCAGCACGCAGCCGCTAGGAGCAAAGTCGCAGAGCAAGTCCTCGTCGCCTCCCAGTCGCGCGCTCACTTGGCGGACGGAGCGCCATTCTCCATCCTGGCAACGGAACCGGGCTTGGCGCGCCACAGCAAGTATTGCTGTTCTTTCCTGGTCGAGCGGCGCTCTCTCAATAGACTTCATGTTGATGAGCTTGCCGAGCTTCCCGGCAAGTGCTGCGTCCACGCGGCCACCCTTCGGGTGTTCACGTCGGCTCGCCTTCTGGGCAAGGCGGGCACCTTCACCCAGTTGCCGCTCAAGCGCCTTAGCAACCGACAGGTCCTCGGCCGGCTCGAATCCGAGCTTCCGCAGCTGATCCGCGACGGGGTGGGCGACCAGCGAGCCAGTCAACGATGCTACCGCTGGCCAGCGAAGAACGTTCTGCTGCACGTCCTCGTCCGTAAGGGCACCGGCTGTGCGGTGTTTGACGTTCGCAGCTGTTACGAGCCGCCCGCACGGGTCCGGCAATCGAGTGGGGACGACCGGACAACTGAACGCGAGATACCCGTAGCCCCTATCGACACCATGAAGATTGCACGTAAGCGGATCACCCAGATCCGCGGCAACGATGTCGAATAACCGACTCCAGAAGTCGCGTTGACTCTCATGGCCACCCCGCAGGTCCAGTGCCTTGCAGAACGCATCCCAGTCTGCCGTCGCCGCGTCATAGAGGCCCCGCAAGCAATCGCCATAGGCGTCACCGCGTTTCTCCATGATCGCGCGCTGGCCATCGATGGCGCCCGCCAGCCGACCACGCCCCGGGTCCAACGGAAAAGGACCGTTCAGCAGGCAACCGGCTGAGACGCTCTCTTGCAGAGGAGCGAGGTTCCATAACCGAGGAAGTGCAGACGAAAATCCGGCTGGACCGTCGCGGTCAAGACGCAGTACCAGACTGTATCCGTCCCGAACATCAAACATGAGAAGGCGTTCCGTCGAATCACCGAGGACAGTGACTACACGGGCCCCGTCAGCGATCTTCTCGCCATCATGACGCTCTACGGTCGTCAACTTGCTGTCTTCGAACTCGATGCGCCGAATCTGCCTTGTAAAAAGGGGCAACCAGACCATGGCTTCCCGGAAGGTCTTCACCGCCTCCCGCCCCATTCGCATCCGGCCCTCTACAAACGGTACATCGATTATCGTAGCCTGTTGTCCGTCTCGCCGCTCCTGGTCACTCGCATTCGCACCCTGCCGCCACGGCCTTGGCATCAGCCCCCCTTGCGTGCGTATTGCCAGGAAGCGACTGGCGATCCCCACGCTGTCGGACAACATGTGAACGGTCTTGAAGCCCAATCCGAACTGCCCAGTGACGCCATCGCCCCGTCGCTTTTCGGACAAACTCATCAACAGCATATTGTGAAGGTCACGGCCATAACCACGGCGGCGGCCCTCGTCAGGATTGCCGCCGAAATCGTTAATCGCGCGGCCCCAGTGAATAGCCTGAAAACCCCCACGTTCGCCGGAGCGGACCCTCAGGACGAAACACGAAACGCCACCGCGGCCGTGAAGTTGATGGTAGGCATCATCGGCGTTCTGAAGAAGCTCAAACACAATCCGATCGGTCGAGTACCCGTATTCCTCAATCTTTCTGCGAATGGCGTGCAGGAGTTCGACCTGTGCTTCCGGCGTCTCCATGGCGCTCCACAGATCGGCCTTCAGAACAGCGATATCACTGGCTGACTTCCCGAGAGTGGTCGCTCGTTCGCGAAGGTCTCGGAAATCACTCAGGGCCTTCCAAATCACACTGTCAATCTCCGGCTTGAGCCCGCTCAGCGTACTGTGAAGCTCATCCTGCATTAACGCTCTCGTGTCGCGCAATGTAGTCTGGTTCACTTTGATTGCTCTATCGAGCAGGGAAGCAAGCGCCTGTCTGTCGGATTCTGTCCACAGCTCGACACAGTCTACAGCGACGGTTTCGACGAAACGGCGGAACTTCTCAGGAGCGTCGGAATTGCCATCCGTCAGCTCTCTGATGTCCTCGTCGCGAATCCGCAACTTGGAGACGTGACGCTGGACCCCGTCATCCGCGACGTACATTGTGCCGGTCTTGTGGCCATTACCACGGAGCAATTCTTCGGAACCGGTTGCTGGAGGCACGTCCACATCGTCGCCGGACAACGAGACGGCTCGAATGGTGTCGCCGCGATAGATGTCCACGAGCAATCGATGCTCGTCGTTCAGCTTTAGCTTGGAGCGAGTCTCCTCCCACCAGGTGTCGATATCGTGAGTAGCGGCGCGGCCTTGGACCAGACTACCAAGGAGCTCGCGAGTGCCGAGCAGCGCAAGATAGACTACAACAAGCCTGGTGGGAATACGGCCAAACCACCAATTGAGGAAGCCGGCTTGCTGTTCAAACGCTTTCCGGTCAAGATCGTGCAGATGCTGATATCCTCGACGGATTACCCATCCTCCGAGCGTAGACGGCGCCGCCAGGTGCTCGTAAGTCTGGTCACCCGAGAGACGCCTTACGCGCTCGTCGGACCCGAGGATCTGTGCGCACTCGTGGTCCAAGACAAAATCCCGGGACAGCCCCTGCCCCCCGGGAATGACCTCCCGCCCGGTTCTCCAATCGCCGGTTCGCGTCGGTACGCGCGTTTCCGAAAAGACGTCTTTGCGAGCTTGTTGGTTCCACCGAGCCATGGCGCGCAATGCATGTCGGCAGGCAGCGAGGGCGGGCTCTGGAGAGGCCGGTGCCACCGTGGCCAGCGCGTTCAGATGGTCGATTGCCAGGTTTTGATGTTGCTCCGTCGCGAAATCGAGTTTTCCTACGATTCGCTGCGCGTCAATATCGCGCTCAACCGGCCGAAGGACGGCAGCCAGCAACGGCCATCCGGGAAGAGCCAAATCAGCCCTTTGCCTAGCGAGAACACGGAATTCGTCAAGAGGGTAGTCTGTGTCAGAACCAAGTCGGCCAATCAAAGGGGACTCGCCCAGCAGGCTGGCCAGCCGTTCAAGGGACTTGCTACGGCATGGGAGGATTTTGGACTCCAGAATCGAAAACCCCGGATGATTGCGCACGTCGCTCCGGAGATCCTGTCTCGACACGAAGGAGGAAATTGAGCCGCCACCTTTCAGCGATCGTGCTTCACGCACGACCTCGCCCGGAAGATCCAGTAGAGAAGCTGGGGCTACCGGTTCCGAGCGCGCGATCAACCATCGGGAGTCGCGAAGGACATCAACGAGAACGCCACCCAAGGCTGTGACATCGGCGACCTCCGCCAATGCATCGAGAATCTCACGCTGGTACCGGTGCGCATCCGAAGTCTCAAGCGCGACCTTAACCTGTTGCCTTGGAGTCCAGACCTCCACGATGGCTTCCTCACGAAGCCTTGCCTGCGGCTCCCGACTCGGTCTGAGCAACAGGACACGGTCTCTGAGCGGCCGAGGTACCGACCACTTGTCAGTCTCCCGGAACATCTTGGTTGCGGATCCAACCGTTCCGTCGGTTCGTGCAAAGATCGGCAACCTGCGAAGAGTCTCGTCGGAACCCAAACGCAGGAGGATTGCCCGTTCGTCTCTCGTTGGGCAATATGATGCCAGTGCTGCCCGGAGGCCCCGATCCTGAACGACGCGATCAAAGTACTCGAGGCCGATTGCTCGCATGCCGAGCCGCTTGGACTCACTCGGGGGCAGTGCGTCGGTAATTTTCGGGTGTACCAGGAAGGCGGCCGGATCGTTCTCGAGAAGTACTCGGATGACTCGTTCCAGCCCTTCGAGCTCACCCTTGAGATAGTAGAGACTGGTCTCAAGATCGACCGCCTCCCTGGCCCCCGCACACAGGCACCGCAACGCCTGTCGCACTTGACGATCATCGGAACCCGGCATGCCACGAAGGTACTCAATGAGTTGGCGTCGAGCGACGGCGGGCCCATACTCGGCTGCTTCCCTGACAGCTCGGCAAAGGGACTTTTTGTCCACATTCCTTGGAACAAGCTCGCTAATTGCCAACTCATTCAGAAACTTCGCAATCCGTTGATCAAGAATGACAGGCGATATCCCGGGTATAGCGCCTGCGAGGATTGGCAACGCCTTGTTGGCATTGGGCGACCCCGCGAATAGCAGCCCCCGCGCGACACGATCCCTGATGGCCTTGATTGATAGAAACTCGGTCTCTCCGCGCACCTCTCCATCCGTGCCGTAGGCCGTCCGCACATTGCGTCCACGCAGGACAGCAAGGGATGCCACGATGGGATCGGAAGCAATCGCGGAGGAATTCCCGTGGCCTTGGATGAGGGCAAGCGCTGTCCGACTTGCGGCCTCCGAGTCCGCTCCACGGACTTCAGGCTCAAGGGCCTTGAGCAATGCCGTCAGATCCTTCTTGTCGACTCGCTGCGAGCCGCTCGGCATGTAGGCCTCTGGAACGATCAGAACTGTCGACTCCGATTTGGCGAGTGCGCGCAGGAGTCGACGATTCGGCGGCACACCGGAAATGACCCGAAGACTGGTGTCAGGCAACTGCCCAAGAACGCTCGCAATCTTCTCAGCGTCGACCAGGCGTGCCCTCCCAAGCAAAGCCGTGCGGAGGACGCCAACGACTTGACCTGTCACCGAAGTGAGCAGGCCAGCATTGTCCGATGCGATCAACCTCAGGAACGCTGCAAGGGGCCGTATCAGCGCGAGGCGATTAAAGGCATTTGCCTGCAAGGAAGAGAAGAGTCTATTCAGCTCATCCGCCGACCAGCTCATCTTATCCGCAATCAAAGACGCAGCGACGCGGGTACACAGTACCAGTTCATGCCTGGCCGCGAACGCATGGACCTCGGGGAACAGCTCTGCAAGTAGCCGTGGAGTCTGGGCGACGAAATCGGGCAATGGACGGAGCTTGCTCTTCGCGGACAAGAGCTGCCATTTCGGCTTTTGCGCCCGTGACCCTGGGGGTTTCAGCACGCACACCAGCGCATGCTTACCGCAAATGGCGCTTCGCCGATGCCGAAACCAGTCATGCCCCGCGAGGCCCATCAACAGGCTTCGAAGAGCGTTAGGCTTCAGCACTCGTGCAGCGAGTGCGTCGTGCAACACCCGAGGGAGAAGAGGCAGAACAACCGAGTTGCACAGTTCGGTATTCCAGGCCTGACGGGTTGCCGATTCGTCAATCGGTTCAGCGCGGACGCGGGATCCATCGATGCCGTCGATGCGCCGACGACCGCTGTCCAGAAAAAAGTACCCGTGCAACAGGAGGCGCACTCGGCCAACCGACGGACCCTCGATCGGAATTGTGATGTTCTCTTCGTCCGAAACAGGCAAGAAGACGGCCCAAGATATCGAGAGTTCCGATGCATGGCTCCGCGGATCACACCACAGCGAGATGGCTCCGTGCGGTTCGCCTTTCTCCGGTTGTGGCACGGGGCTGAAGGCTGTGTGGGTGCACGGCCAGTACTCGCTATCCTTCAGTTCGCCAAGGTGGTGATTGGGTAGCAGGGCCTCCAAACCGATATATGGCACGCTTCGACCTTCCGGGACTCTCTGGATCATACCGCGAAGGTGACGCACGCCATCTCCTGAAGCCCGGTTGATTTCCGTCGTTTCCCCCTTCGCTACTAGCGAGAGACGCTTTGCCGAATCAATCACACGGAGTGCGACTAAGTCTTTGCCCTCGCGGCGGATCGCCACTTCTCGGAGATGGCTGAGCATTGTCAAAAGAGTGTGCAGGTCGCTGGGCTTGTTCCAGGAATCGGCTATTTCGTCTACGGAAGGCATCGTCCTGGAAAAACCGGCCTGGGGTGCCACGTGCAGATTCGGGTTTCGCAAGGGGATCCAGATGCCGAGACAGCGCTTCCAGGCCACGGTTGCAAACCGATCGGTAAGCAACCGACGATCCGCTTGCGGCAAGTCTTCCCAACGTTCCGTGACGTTGCCGGGCAAGCCCTTGATGCCAACGAAAGGATTAACGACCTGCCAAGACGACTTGACGGGATGACCATTCGCAACAACAACGAAAGCGTCGCAGAGGTGAAAAACCGCTTTTTGACCGATTCCGAACTTGCCGACCCGTGAGCTGTCGTGCGATTTGGTGCTGTCTCCGAAGGTGCGAATTCCCTCCATGTCGGTGTCGGAGAATTGTCCATCGTTCAGGATCAAGGCGCCTGGGGCACGAAGCAGCGGATTGGTGGCGTGTTCAGAACCGGGCAAGCAGTCGTAGAAGTCGGCCACGAAGCGGCGCGCTTCGGCGTCGTCGGCATTCTGAAGGAGTTCCTTGAGAATGGGAAAGCCGGGATGGTACCGATCCCGCAGCAACTGCGTGATCTGGTTGACGATGGCGCTTGGGGAGAATATCAAGTCAGGCATGTCGGACCTCCGGCCGGAGCGGATGGTCTGAACGGCCCGCGGCAGAAGAGCGAGGGGGGGGGCGCCACAGGCCCGAACGGCCTGCGTGGGAGACGGTGTTTCATGTTCGGGTGTTTGGGCTCGAAGCCAGCTGTTGGCCGAAGGAATCTGACGCACGATGGAGACGCTCATGGAGTATATTGGGGCCTCAGTGGCCCGTCCAATCCTCGGTCGGGTGTGCCGGATCCACGGACGGGAACTCGCCCGGGCACTGAGGGTCTACGTCGGGCCGGGCCACCAATAATGCGACCACGCTCCGCTCATGGGGCTCGGCGCACCGCGAACTCTGGAAGGCGCGACGGGCGAAAGCTGATCCGTTCAGGGCAAGGTTCATCGCCTCGGCCGCGCCGGACGTCCAGATGATCTCCTCGGGTGTCGAGGAAACCAGGGCAGCTACCTCGCGTCGAGCACTCTCCACAGCCTCCGCCGCCGCGTGGCCGAAGCCTGCGTCGCTGAGATGGGTTCCCGAAGGCGCCGTCGGGAACTCGGCGTAGATCTGGCAGATCGCGATGCCGTGCACTCGGACGAGTGACTCACACCGTCGGCCAGGTCGACCCGCGCTCGCCCTTCAGCCGAACCAACGCGATTCCGTCTACATGCTCGAAGCGGCGGTCGGCCGACACCAGATCGGCCCCCGTCTCCATGGCGTGAGCTGCGATCCAGACGTCGTTGGTGGGGAGGGGACGGCCCTTAGCGCGGAGCGAGGCCGCGATCCTCGAGTAGCGGTCGGCAGTGGTGGCTCCGGCGGGCACGAGTGACACGTACGGATTATCGAGGAAAGCTCGCATCTGCCGGATGTTGCGGTCGTAGCGCGAGCCGTGACGGAGACCATGCAACAGCTCCCCGAGCACAACGGCCGATAGCAGAACCTCCTCGGCGTCCCGCACGATCCGACTCACCTGCTCGCGCCCTCGCATGAGCTGCGAATACGCGTTGGAGTCGAGCAGCACCCTCATTCCCACACGGCCTTGTCGATGGTCTCGAAGTGCCGCAATGCCTGGTCGATCTCGTCCGCCTCCGCGCGGCTCCAGGTCCCGATCAGGTGGTCCAGCGACGAGCCGACGACATCCGCGTCCCGTCCTTCCGCCAGCCCCGCGCCCCGGCGCATCAGCTTGACGGCTGCCCGGTTGAGCGACGTCCCGTCACGGCTCGCAAGCCGTCGAATCGCCCGCGCCAGCTCGTATCCCAGGCCACGTACGGTGAGCTGCTTCACGGTTGTCTCCTTTGGGCGACTCATAATGCGAGTCGTCTTGAGTCACCATATGATCTGACGATTCATGGCGTCAAGCGGGCGCGTGAGCGGGTTGCTTGGCTGACGAGTGCGGGCTTGGAATGGGCATGACCGAGAGGTTGCGGCTATGTGTCGATTAGACACGCGGCTGATTGTCGGTTGGATGCCCGGCCAAGTGATGGCTTTCGAGGGCCTCCGGGCGGCTGACTTCACGCCATCCGCACCCGCTCGAGGAACTCCTCGCCCGTTCCGCATTCCAGCATCGCGTCGGTGACCCTGTCGATGTTGTCCAAGCCGGTCAGGTCATCGAGCAACTCGGAAAGCTGCCCGGCTATAGCATCGCCGAACCTCCGGGCGATCTGGCGGCGCAGGAGCAGCACCTGACCCTCATGCCGCCCTTCCTGCACCAACTCGTCCAAGCTGCGCTGAAACCTGTCTACCAACTCAGCCATGGTCTTCTCCCGTAGTTGGGTCAGTCCTTCCGTGTAGCCTCTCAACTCTAACATCGTGTACATCCTCTCGAACAGAAAAGCGTCCAGGTCCGCCTCCCCGTACCGCTCGACCGCCATTCGCAAGGCCAACATCCGGGCGGCCATGTCCCGAGCCGAAACGTTGCGGGCCAAACCGAGCACCAGCGCCACGAGGTCGTCGCGTGATTCGCCCTCGGCCTTGTCCTCTCCCCACGCCACCAAGCGGTACTTGCCTGGGTCCGAGCGCTTGAAAAGGTCCACCACGCGATCCGGAGCGCTCCAAGGGTGGTCGCCGTGGTAGAGCACCAGGTAGACGAACTCGGGGAGCGGATCTCCGGCCCGGATCCTCTCGTCGGAGGCGATTCCTTCGAGGGTGAGTGCCGCGTAGGTGGTCGTTCGCAGGGCCATGAGCGGGTCTACGGCACGCGGGAACTCCATCAGGAAGACGACCCTTCTGCCATCGAAGGTGTCCACCGACCAGATTATGTCGGGATGGCGCCGCTGCAACGTTCTCTTGCTGACCAGCTGAGTCGACTCCTCGCGCAAGGTCGAGAAGTCGAGTTCATCGGCCCATTCGCGTACGTGGCTCTGGATCAGGACTTCGATCATCCTGCGGTCGGAGAAGACCGACTTGAGGAAGGCGTCGTGCACGGCGGCTTCGGGATTGGTAGGGTTCCAATCTCGCTGGGATCCGTGGGCGGACGAATGGCTGGATGGGGCGTGTTGCTTTGGGGACGCCGACGCCGCCTGATGGTCAAGCTGCTCACCGACGACCCCGATCCGGAGCGTGCCGCAGCAGAGAGTACAACGGTCTACGGATCGCCCGCCACCCACGGCCTTCAGGTAAGCGAATCTGCTCTTCCACTCACCTACGGAAGCTGTCTCCTGCGAGCATTCAGGACGCGCCGCTAGCCCATCCCGCTGGCAATGTGACCCAGCTCGTGGAGTCTCCGTCGCCGTTGCTGCATGAGCTTACTCTCGTACTCATCCCACAACGATCGGTGGATCAAATTCAGAGTCGTGTGGGACTCAGGCTCCCCCCAAGCCTCGATCAGCCACTTGACGTCCGTCTTGTTCAAGAGGGACAGCTTACGATATCCGAGTTCGGAGTAGGTGTAGGGGAGAGACCACACGAGATGACCCGGCGCGGCCTCGATGACGTTGAATCCAGGCTCCTGCAATCGGGGCGCGTAGTCCAGCATGAAGGAACGGACAGCTGCGAGCCGATACAGCAAGATCAGCTCCTCCTCTACAGGGGCTCCGGCCTTGCGATTGACTCGAACGACAGCGCGTATCGCGATGGCCGCTTCTCTGAACGCTGCCGGCAACGGCAAGTGCTTGAGAGCCAACGCGAGGCGCTTCTTGGGTTCTCCACGGTACCGCTTTATCCGATCCGCCCAATACTCGTCAGCATCCGACTCCGCCCGCATAGCAGTCCAGTATTCTTCAGCGCTGGTCTGCGCGACTTCATCGCTTCGGATATCGATCCAGTCCTTACGCATGGGTTCGAGTCTCGCTGGTTCTCAGGGCTGCGGACAATGCACGAGCGCGGCGACACTCAACGGCGTTCTTGGCCGCAGGTCTTCCTAACGCGACCGACGATAAGTGCAGGTGGGCGGAGAGGGAAGTGAGCTTTTCCCGATACACAGGTTTGGAGACTGGGACTTGTCCCCTCCAACGCGACCCTCGACATCGCCCTGCGCTGGGTCCGCAATCGCGCCATTCCTCCTTCTCCACAGCAGAGTTGCGCTCCGGATGCGGGGTCATACCTTGGCGGACGAGAAGCGGAGCGCCAAGACAGAACACGCGAGAAGGATTGAGAACCGCCATGCCTCCCAACCGCGACGACATTGCCGGCATCGGTGCCAACCCCGAGCACCTCGAGGTTGACGCCCCGACGTTTGTGGCGGAAGACTACTTCTGTCTGATCGATGACCCCCCGGAATACGAGAAGGAGCTCGGCGAGCTGGACACAGAGGACGATCCCGAGCGGCCTGTCCCGGCCACTGCCTCCCAATCGGGGGCCAAGTCGGCTTCTGAAGGCGACGCACCTGAGACGGACCCGTCGGAGCCGGGGAGGACAGCTCGATTGCGTGGTGCCGTGGGTTCTGCGACCGGGGCGGTGAAGCTCGGCGTAACCGGCATCGGCGAGGCAGCCGGAACGCTCGGCGGTCGAGTGGCCGGTTCCGCGAGAGCAGTCGGAACACGCGTGAGCGATGTGTCCATCCGAGCAGGGCGCCTTGCGTCCGATTCGCTCCGGAAGGTTCCCGTGCGTCGTCTACACAAACCTGTGACGTCAACGGTCGCCAACGTCGGAAACACACTTCTCGCGACCGACATCGCAGTGAGGCTGGACCGGTGGACGCGGAGCGTCTTCGCGTCGGGTAAGGCCTCGCCTTATGACAAGGCATTGGACCTCGCCTACAACACCTTGAAGCAACACGGAGGGGACCATCGCATCTTCGACGGAAGTCATGACGTCGTCGGAGCATGGAAGGCGATCGTAGAAGCGATGCCGGACGAGCCGTGGCTTCAGCGCGCGGAGGGGTACGTCTCGGCGTTGTGGAAGGACATGGTCACGCCCAGCGGATTGCCAGTGGTAACCTGGAACAAGGAGGCCTTCGACGCCGTTGCGCGCTTCCTCAATGAGACTCTGGGGATATCGCGCACCTGGGTGAAAGACATGGCCACGTTCACCGCCACAGAGTTCGTCGGCGCGGTCCTGGGTGCCCTGGCTCTCGTCCTGAGTTGGAACAAAGCCGATGTCCGTCGATTCTCCGAAATCGTCGGGAGCCTGGGCCTGACCGCGCTTGTCGGCGCGAATCCGCTCCTGGTCATGGTCACGATTGTCGGGCTCGCGAAATGCTTTCACGAGGCCAGACATGGGGCAGGATTCAAGAGGATCGCGAGCGGTGGCGGTCGTGGAATGGTCGGAACAACGGCGTTGCTCGGCGCTTCTCGCCTGATGCCCGCACCCGCGTGGGTGACATTGATGTTGGGCGTGGTGAGCTATCTCGTGGCAGCGAAGCTCTACGACAAGGCGGAGCCCAAGGCTGAGGAAGTGGCTCGAATCGTCCGTGACTGGTTCGGATCGCGGGAATGGACGGACTCCTGCTCCGACCTTGCGCGAGACACGTACCTGCGAGGTAAGGCTGTAGTCGGGAACGTGGCCGACTCGGAGTTGGCGCAAGACGTGGCGAACACGGTGTCAGCGTGGTCCCGCGCGAGCGCCGGAGCGATCGAGGGCGCCTGGTCGACTGGATACCGGAGCACGGTCCGGCTGGCGTGCACGGCGGTGCCGCAGTGGAGACCTGCCGAACCCTGATCGGCGGCGAGCACTTCGCCGACGGGCCTCCTCCAGCTCGTCCCAGATCGGTTCGCCGGCTTGTCATTGCCTCCATGCGGTCATCCAGGTAGCCGGTCAGGTCGCCGACCGAACTCCCCGGAGTCGCGCGGATCCCTTCCGCCATCAAGGCACGGAGGAACCGGACAGGATCCAAGCTGAAGATAGGCCCATTCGGCTATGGATGCGCCCCAGGCTCCGCGAGAGGTTAGAGGGCCGAACCCCCTCACGGCCAATTCATCCATCCCAAATCGGTACATCGGTGGACGACGCCGCCTTCAAGAAGCTGTTCTCCCACCCGCGGATGATCGAGCTGCTGATCCGCCGGCAAGTTCCGGCATGGGATGGGAAGATTGAGTACTCGACGCTCGAACGGCTGCCCACGGAACTCATCGATGAACGTCTGCGGCGGCGCTACCCGGACATGATGTGGCGCGCCCGCACGATCGACGGGACAACGGATCTGGTGCTGCTGCTGGAGCTTCAGGGCAGGCCGGAGCGGCACATGGTCCTGCGCACCACCACCTACAACATTCTCGCGGTCCAGGAACTGATCGAGCATGACAAGGAACTGAGACGGGGCGAGCGGCAACTCGCCGTGGAGTCCCTTGTCCTTCACCACGGGGACAGGCAATGGAACGCCCCGACCCGCTTGTGCGACCTGTTTCTGAACTCCGCCCCGGATACCTACCGAGTGGTGGAGCGCCTGCCGCCCGATGCTCCGCCGCAAGGGCCTCCGGACCTGCCACAGATGATTCTGGGGCTTGCTGGAGTGGCTTCGGCGACCGTCATGAGAAAGCAGTTGGCGGTGGTGCGACGGGTGGTCGCAGGCTGCGGCGACGAGGACTTCGACCGGTTCATGGCCCGGGGCGTGAGGGCGATGTTACGTTCGAAGGGGTTCGACAGCGATCGACTGGAGGAGGCGATGACGATGGGAACGATAGTGACGGAATTTCAGCGCAGTCTGGACGACATCAGGCAGGAGGGAATGGAAGTGGGACAGATGAGGGTCCTGCGCGATCAGGCTGCCCGCAAGTTCGGTAGAGGAACCGCCGAGGAATTGGCGCGGTTGCTCGCGGAAGTCCATGATGGGGAACAGATTAGCCGCGTCGCGGCGGCGGTCGTCGATTGCGACGCCCCGGACGACTTTCTCGCACGGGTGCGCGGGGGCTGAGGTCAAGATGCGTCCCTGCGCTCGGGCGGTGACTCACACCGTTGGCCAGGTTGACCCGCGCTCGCCCTTCAGCCGAACCCACGCGATCCCGTCCACATGCTCGAAACGGCGATCGCCCGACACCACATCGGCCCCTGTCTCCATGGCGTGAGCGGCGATCCAGACGACGTTGGTGGGGAGGGGACGGCCCTTGGCGCGGAGCGAGGCCGCGATCCTCGAGAAGCGGTCGGCGGTGGTTTGGCCCACTGGCACGAATGACAGGTACGGATTGTCGAGGAAAGCGCGCATCTGCCGATCGTTGCGCTCGTAGCGCGAGCCGTGACGGAAACCATACAACAGCTCCCCGAGCACAACCGCCGACAGCAGAACCTCCTCGGCGCCTCGCACGATCCGGCTCACCTGTTCGCGTCCTCGCATGAGCTGCGAATACGCGCCCGAGTCGGGCAGCGCCCTCATTCCCACACGCCCTCGTCAATGGCCTCGAAATGCGTGAAGCGGGTTGCCTGGCTGACGAGTGCAGGCTTGGAATGGGCATGACCGAGAGGTTGCGGCCAAGTGTCGATTGGAGACGCGGCTGATTGTCGGATAGAGGCGCGGCCAAGTGGTGGTTCAGGAGGGCCTCGGGGCGGCTGACTTCACGCCATCCGCACCCGCTCGATGAACTCCTTGCCCGTTCCGCATTCCAGTTCTTGCTGATGAGTTGAGTCGACTCTTCGCGCAACGTCGAGAAGTCGAGTTCACCGGCCCATTCGCGCACGTGCCTCCAGATCAGGATTTCGATCATCCTGCGGTCGGAGAAGACCGACTTGAGGAAGGCATCGTGCACGGCGGCTCCGGGATCGGTGGGGCTCCAATCTCGCCGGAATCCGCGGGCGCCCGAATGGCTGGATGGGGCGGCTTCACGGAAGAATCAGCGGCCCCAGCCACAGGACCCACAGTGGACCACCCACGGCCACGCTGCCCACCAGCGTCGGGACGACGACTCGCATCCTCCGGCCGCGGGGAATGGCGGTCACGAGGAACCAGTATCCGAGCAGGAGGCAGGTGAGGCCGAGCAGGAGCAGAAGGGACTCGGGGATCCCCGTGAGCGCCGCCAACCAACCCTCGTCCGTGTTCGATGTGGATCGCAGCCGACCTCGGAGCTTCGAGACGAGGACCAGAATCGCTCCGAGCCAGCGCAGCGGAGTCACCAGCCCGACTCCGAGAACCACCGAAAGCGGGCCGGGGCCGAAACGGCGGACCGCAAGTACGCAGGCGATGACCGTCAGGTAGCTGACGATCACTCCCGCAGCCACGCCGACCGCCACCTGCCAGGGTTGAACAAGCGCCGCCGCAGCCTCCACGTCCCCCGCCCGTATGAGCCTGCCGAACTCCCCGGAACCGGACCAGCTGGTAGAGGAGTACCGCAGGACCGGATCGGGGAATCCGAACGCCGCGAATGCCGCGAAGTGCCCGAGTTCGTGCACCAGCACCGCCATGGGGAAGGCGATCGCGCCGCCGGCCACGCTGGCCAGCCATCTGCCGGATCGCAACCGGTCCCCGACTACCGCGTCCATCGCTTGCTGAGCGGCACTGCCATCATCCTGTTGCCTGCCAGCGGCAGAATGTCCCGGCCGTTGTAGAAGAGGATGCCGCCCTCGAAGTCGTTCCCGCACAGCGCCGCCAAGCGCGCCATTCCCCGGTCCCCCGACCGCCCGGGCGTGCTCGTAGCCTTCACCTCGATGCCCTATGTGCGCGCGCCCAAGGTCATCACGAGGTCGACCTCCTGCCCGTCCCTGTCGCGAAAGTGCCAGAAGCGGATGTCGGGGTCGGTCCATCCGCGAGTAGCGGTCGGCAGTGGTCCTTCCGACGGGCACGAGTGACACGTACGGATTGTCGAGGAAGGCGCGGATGTCCCGTGCGTTGCGCTCGTAGCGCGAGCCGTGCCGGAACCCGTAGAGAAGCTCCCCGAGCACGACCGCCGACAGCAGAACCTCCTCCGCGTCTCGCACGATCCGGCTGACCTGCTCGCGTCCGAGCATCAGCTGGGAATAGGCGTTCGAGTCGAGCAGTACCCTCATTCCCACGCGGCCTCATCGATGGTCTCGAAGTGCCGCAATGCCTGCTCCATCTCGTCCGCTTCCGCGCGACTCCAGGCCCCGATGAGGTCGTCCAGCGATGACTCGCGTGTCAAGTCTGAACGGGCAAGACAGGTATGCTTGGCCCCGCACGTGCTCACTCCGGCCGTGTCGCCTCCCCCTTCCACTCCACCGCGTGGGGCACCCCTTCGCTCGCCAGCTCTTCCAGGATGGCGTGCACCTCGTCCGCGAGGCGCTCGTCGAAGAGATGGGGGTGGTCGAGGTACCAGGCCACCCAACCCTCGCTGAGCAGGTGGTCCTTGAAGGAGCGGCGGTAGGACTCCCACATCTTCTCTTCCATGGCCCCGGTTTCGTGCTGGTAGAGCAGGTTGCCCATGTGGCGGAAGATCGCCGTCATGTAGGAGTTCCAGCGCAACCGCTCCCCGGCCGTGAGCCGGTCCGGGTCGTCGCCCGCCCGGGCGAGGAAGTCGGCGAGTTCGGGGTCGCGGAAGACGTGCTCGAGCAGGCGGATGCTGTTCTCGACCATCGAGTTGAAGGTGGCCGCGCGTACGCTCCTCGTGTTGCGGCGCGTCTGCTCGATGCCGAGCCTCATCCGGCGCGCGACCAGAAGCAGCGACAGGACGACGCCCACGGCACCGATGAACTCGCCGAGGTTGCCGAGGATGTCCAGGTTCATTCCGAGATTCTACCCGGTTCTCGATCCCTCGCGCCATAGGCGGGGCTTCCAATCTCGCCGGTATTCGCGGGCGGACGAATGGCTGGATGGGGTGTCGTTCGGAGTGTCGTCCCGCGTTCGGGGTGGTCTGTCGCTTGCGGGTCGCGAGTTGCGGCCGATACATGTCTGAAGCGAACTCGGAAGGGCTTGGTTTCCAACCAGCTCCGAGTCGTTCGCTCCTGTTCGCGAAGCCAGGGGATAGCCGGTCAACGATGCGAGCGGAGAGATCCGATGGCAGTCCCGAACACGCAGATCGAAGCGCACTCGACCATCGGCACGCGCATCCACGTCATCGGCAACAGCACATCGGGCAAGAGCACACTGGCGGCGAGGCTGGCGGAGGCGCTGGATGCGACATTCGTGGAGTTGGACGCAATCAACTGGCAACCCGGATGGGTCGGCCTCAACGCGACGGATCCCGACGAGTTCGAGCGCCGAATTCACGAGGCGACCCGGGGCAAGCGCTGGGTCGTCGCGGGTTCCTACACGAAGTTCTCCCAGCGGACCTTCTGGCCGCGGCTCGATACCGTCATCTGGCTCGATCTGCCGCTGCCGGTCCTTGTCTGGCGCTTCCTGCGCCGCACCTGGAGGCGCTGGTGATCCAGGGAGCTGATCTGGGGAACGAACTACGAGCGCTTCTGGCCCCACTTCATGATCTGGCGACCGCATGATTCACTGCTCGGATGGATCATCACCCAGCACGGCCGGAAGCGAAGAGACATGATCGCGTACATGTCGGATCGGCGGTGGGGACACATGCGGTTCGTGCGATTGAGGTCGTCGCGGGAGGTGGAGGGGTTTGCGAAGTCGGTGGAGGACGGCGGCCAGGCCAAGGATTGACTGTCAGGCCATCTCCGGGCTATACGTGCACAAGCTTGGCCAACCGGCGATCCTCACGGAAGAATCAGCGGCCCCAGCCACAGCACCCACAAGGGACCACCCACGACCACGCTGCCCACCAGCGTCGGGACGACGACCCGAACCCTCCGGCCGCGGGGAATGGCGGTCACGAGAAACCAGAATCCGAGCAGGAGGCAGGTGAGGCCGAGCAGAAGGAGAAGGGTCTCGGGGATCCCCGTGAGCGCCGCCAACCAACCCTCGTCTGTGTTCGAGGTGGATTGCAGCCGACCGCGGAGCTTGGAGACTAGTGTCCTGTATCACTAATTGTTTCGCAGTATCTCTTCAGGGATTCGAGGATGTCGTCCGCTGACTTCGTCCAGATGAAGGGCTTGGGGTCGTCGTTGTAGACGGTCAGATAGTCCTCGATGGCCTGCACGAGTTGCCGGGTGCTTCGGTAGCTCCCGCGCCGGATCCGCTTGTTGGTGATCTCCGCGAACCAGCGTTCGATCTGGTTGAGCCATGACGCGCTGGTCGGGGTGAAGTGCAGGTGGAAGCGGGGGTGCCTGAGAAGCCACTTGTGGATCATCGCGGTCCTGTGGGTGGTGTAGTTGTCCAGGACCAGATGGACCTCCAGGTCCTTCGGCACCGCCTTCTCGATGACCGTGAGGAACTTCCTGAACTCGACGGACCGGTGTCGCGGGTAGCATCTCCCGATGACTTCGCCGGTGGCGATGTCGAGGGCGGCGAAGAGCGACGTGGTGCCGTGGCGCTTGTAGTCGTGGGTCTGCCGGGCCGGCGTCCCCGGACGCAGCGGCAGCATCGGCTGGCTGCGCTCCAGCGCCTGGATCTGCGACTTCTCGTCCACGCAGAGCACCACGGCCCGCTCCGGAGGGGCCATGTACAGGCCCACGACGTCGCGCACCTTCTCGATGAACAGGGGGTCGGCCGAGAGCTTGAAGGTCTCCGTGCGGTGCGGCTGCAGGCCGAAGGCCCGCCAGATCCGGTTCACCGTCGCGGAACTCAGCCCGCACGCCTTTGCCATCGAGCGCGTGCTCCATTGCGTGGCGTCCCGCGGCATCGACTCGAGCGTCATCGTCACCACCCGTTCGACGGCCGCGTCGCCGACCGTGCGCGGCGCGCCCGGCCTCGGCTCGTCCAGAAGACCGTCGCATCCCTTCTCGACGAACCGGCGGCGCCACTTGCCCACCGTCTCGCGCGTCGTGCCCAGCCGGGCCGCCACCCCCACGTCGCTCTCACCCCCGGCCGCCGCCAGCACGATCCGGGCGCGCAGCGCAAGGGCCTGCCCGGTCTTGGAACGCCGCAGCCAGCGCTCCAGCTCCTCTCGCTGCCCGTCGTCGATCTCCGGTACCGCCCGCGTGTGGTGATTCGCCATGACCGTCGCATTCTCCCCCCCTGAGGTCCCTGAAGGCCGCGGGGAAGGATATCAGACGATCATCTACTGCGCAAGAACTTATGATACGATACACTAGGATCGGAATCGCACCGAGCCAGCGTAGCGGGGTCACGAGCCCGACTCCGAGAACCACCGAAAGCGGGCCGGGGCCGAAACGGCGGACCGCAAGTACGCAGGCGATGACCGTCAGGTAGCTGACGACCACTCCCGTAGCCACGCCGACCGCTACCTGCCACGGTTGAACAAGCGTCGCCGCAGCCTCCAGGTCCCCTGTCCGCATGAGCCTGCCGAATTCCCCGGAGCCGGACCAGCTGGTGGAAGCGTACCGCAGGACCGGATCAGGGAATCCGAACGCGGCGAATGCCCCGAAGTGCCCGAGTTCGTGAACCAGGACCGCGACGGGGAAGGCAATCGCGCCGCCAGCCACGCTGGCCAGCCACCTGCCGGATCGCAACCGGAAGTTGTTGAGGGGGCTCACACCCCCCAAGCCCGTTCCATCATCCGGACGAGGAGCTGCCGTGAACTCGCCGCGATCATGGTGCTGTGGCTGGCTGAAGCATAATTGATCGCACGAATAGCCTTGTCATGCTCGGTGCCGAGAAAGGCGATCTTCTCACGCTGGTGGTCGTCGTGATACGCGATAGCAACATCAGAAGCTATTGGAAGCCAGCTGCCGGGGGGCATCCCTTGGACTATTGCGAGGCCGTGGCTCCCAACGATGAAACTTCGCCGCCGTTGAGTGATCACTAGAACAGTCAGCGCCCGGGTCATGAAAAACCGATCCTCGAACCGTCGGATCGAAGGTATCGTGCCTGCCGCCATGCTGGCATCCGCATTGTGCATTAGGCGGTCTATCAGTTCTCGGAAGACGGGGGTTGCGTAGAAATCATCCTCACTGGGGAGCGTCACACCTTCGCTCTCTGCTTTACGGGATAGGCGGATGTAAAGCTCGTGCCGGGCTTCGGCGTCAGGTGTACGGACGCGCTTCTGGGATTCCGGCGTGCGGCGCGCAATTGCGAAGAAGAATCGCTTCAAGGCGTCTTGTGGGTCTGGCTCGAGCTGGGGAAGTCGTCGTTTCCGGGCACGCGTGATGACCTGACGAATCGGGTTGGCAGCGGCACTCTCGATCTGACCCAGGATATCCTCTGACGATCTGTCCCGTTGAAAGGTCCATCCAGTTCGGTCGGCGTTGGCTATGGGAGTTTTTTTGGTGTGCAGGTTGTTTACCGTGAACACGTTGCGAGGCGTGGTTCGGAATGGCTGGTCTCCCTTGCGGGCAACCCAGAAACGCCCGCTGCTATCGCAGAAGTGCTCCAGCAACATCTGAGGAATGTAGTGGTCTCCCATTCTCTATTCCCCCGGAGCCGAGTTCCAGCACCCGCCTTTCCCTCACCGAAGCCGTGGATCGCTGCTTGTGTTTCTCGTCTCGCACGTGCGGGCTTTCTCTAAGCACCACCGCGAACGCCGTTTGCAGCACGGCGTCAAGTGCTGCGTCGGCAGGCGAGTCGTGTTCCGACAGTGCGCCGGCCCGCGAGTCGCAGCCGGCGAGCAAGAGAGCCATCGTCAGCAGCCTGGCGAAGCGGGTCATGGATCCCCCTGATAGGACCCGTGTGAGCCGCACAGCCTAGCGGGTCACGGGCTCAGCTGCAAGAACCTGTGTTCTGGCGTCGCGGGAGAGGGGCTTGCCTCCGAAACAGAGGTGGTTCCTGCTCGGGGATCCAGCCGGCTCCAGGATCCAGCGTTTCATGACTTCGTCCCGGCACGCGAGATGCTCGCAGATGACAAGCCCTGGCCGAAATCATCTCGTCGCAGGGCTGACTGCCCTATCGAAGATGCGCTGACAGCCGGGCGGGTCCGTCTCGATTCGGAGCACGGAAACCATACCGTGTTTTTGCGGACGGAGGCCTTGGTGCAAGCCGCGGACACCGCCGTCAAGACGACGCCACCCACTTGCCAGCCCCGATGGTTGACTTCCGAGATGCTTCCGAGTCATTCGTTCCTGCCGTAAGCAACTTGGCGCGGATCAAGAGATCGCTATGCCCTGCGCTTGGACGGGTGATTCACACCGTTGGCCAAGTCGGCCCGCGCTCGCCCTTCAACCGAATCCACGCGATCCCGTCCACATGCTCGAAGCGTCGGTCGGCCGACACCAGATCGGCCCCCGTCTCCATGGCGTGAGCGGCGATCCAGACATCGTTGGTGGGGATGCGACAGCCCTTTGCGCGGAGCGAGGCCGCGATCCTCGAGTAGCGGTCGGCGGTGGTGGCTCCCACCGGCACGAGTGACACGTACGGATTGTCGAGGAAAGCGCGCATCTGCCGAGCGTTGCGCTCGTAGCGCGAGCCGTGACGGGAACCATACAACAGCTCCGCGAGCACAACCGCCGACAGCAGAACCTCCTCGGCGCCTCGCACGATCCGGCTCACCTGCTCGCGTCCTCGCATGAGCTGCGAGTACGCGTTGGAATCGAGCAGCACCCTCATTCCCATACGGCCTTGTCGATGGTCTCGAAGTGCCGCAGCGCCTCGTCGATCTCGTCCGCCTCCGCGCGGCTCCAGGTCCCGATCAGGTGGTCCAGCGACGAGCCGACGACATCCGCGTCCTGTCCTTCCGCCAGCCCCGCGCCCCGGCGCATCAACTTGACGGCCGCCCGGTTGAGCGACGTCCCGTCACGGCTCGCAAGCCGTCGAATCGCCCGCGCCAGCTCGTCTCCCAGGCCACGTACGGTGAGCTGCTTCACGGTTGCCTCCCTTGGGTGACTCATAACTCGATTTGTATTGAGTCACAATATGACCTGACCGTTCATGGTGTCAAGCGGACGCGTGAGCGGGTTGCCTGGCTGACGAGTAGCAGGCTTGGAATGGGCATGACCGAGAGGTTGCGGCCATGTGTCGATTAGACACGCGGGGTTGGATGCCCGGCCAAGTGATGGCTTTCGAGGGCCTCCGGGCGGCTGACTTCAGGCCATCTGCATCCGCTCGATGAACTCCTCGCCCGTTCCGCATTCCAATAGCGCGTCGGTGACTCTGTCGATGTTGTCGATGCCGGTCAGGTCATCAAGCAGCTCGGACAGCTGCCCGGCGGTATTGTCGCCGAACTTCCGGGCGATCTGTCGGCGCAGGAGCAGCACCTGACCCTCGTCCCGCCCTTGGCGCGCTCCCTGCTGGATGCCTTGGCGCCGCCCTTCCTGGACCAACTCGTCCAAGCTGCGCTGAAACCTGTCTACCAACTCAGCCATGGTCTTCTCCCGTAGTTGGGTCAGTCCTTCCGTGTAGCCTCTCAACTCTAACATCGTGTACATCCTCTCGAACAGAAAAGCGTCCAGGTCCGCCTCCCCGTACTGCTCGACCGCCATTCGCAAGGCCGACATCTGGGCGGCCATGTCCCGAGCCGAAAGGTTGCGGGCCAAGCCCAGTACCAGCCCCACGAGGTCGTCGTGTGATTCGCGCTCGGCCTTGTCCTCTCCCCACGCAACCAAGCGGAACTTGCCTGGATCCGAACGCTTGAAGAGGTCTACCACGCGATCCGGAGCACTCCAAGGGCGGTCGCCGTGGTAGAGCACCAGGTAGACGAACTCGGGGAGCGGATCTCCGGACCGGGTCCTCTCGCCGGAGGCGATTCCTTCGAGCGTGAGCGCGGTGTAGGTGGTCGTTCGCAGGGCCATGAGCGGATCTACGGTACGCTGGAACTCCATCAGGATGACGACTTTTCTGCCATCGAGGGTGTCCACCGACCAGATCATGTCGGGATGGCGCCGCTGCAACGTCCTCTTGCTGATCAGCTGAGTCGACTCTTTGCGCAACGTCGAGAAGTCGAGTTCACCGGCCCATTCTCGCACGTGGCTCTGGATCAGGACTTCGATCATCCTGCGGTCGGAGAAGACCGACTTGAGGAAGGCGTCGTGCACGGCGGCTCCGGGATTGGCGGCGCACCAATCTCGCCGGAGTCTGCGGGCATCCGAATGGCTGGATGGGACGGCTTCACGGAAGAAGCAGCGGCCCCAGCCAGAGGACCCACAGGGGACCACCCACAGCCACGCTGCCCACCAGCGTCGGGACAACGACCTGTACTCTCCGGCCTCGCGGAATGGCGGTCACGAGGAGCCAGTATCCGAGCACAAGGCAGGTGAGGCCGAGCAGAAGGAGAAGGGTCTCGGGGATCCCCGTGAGCGCCGCCAGCCAACCTTCGTCCGTGTTCGATGTGGATTGCAGCCGTCCGCGGAGCCTTGAGACGAAGATCGGAAGCGCCCCCAGCCAGCGCAGCGGGGTCACCAGCCCGACTCCGAGCACCAGGGAAAGCGGGCCGGGGCCGAATCGGCGGACCGCGAGCACGCGGGCGATGACCGTCAGATAGGTGACGATCACTCCCGCAGCCACGCCGACCGCCACTTGCCACGGTTGAACCAGCGCCGCCGCAGCCTCCACGTCCCCCGCCCGCATGAGCCTGGCGAAATCCCCGGAACCGGACCAGCTGGTAGAGGAGTACCGCAGGACTGGATCGGGGAATCCGAACGCGGCGAACGCCGCGAAGTGCCCGAGTTCGTGCACCAGCACCGCGATGGGGAAGGCGATCGCGCCGCCGGCCACGCTGACCAGCCAGTTGCCGGATTGCAACCGGTCCCCGCCTATCGCGTCCATAGCTCGCTGAGCGGCACCGCCATCATCCTGTCGCCGGCCAACGGCAGAATGTCCCGGCCGTTGTAGAAGAGGATGCCGCCCTCGAAGTCGTCCCCGCACATCGCTGCCAAGCGCGCCATTCCCCGGCCCGCAGACCGTCCGGGCGTGCTCGTCGCCTTCACCTCGATGCCCCAGGTGCGCGCGCCGAGGGTCATCACGAGGTCGACTTCCTGTCCGTCCCTGTCGCGAAAGTGCCAGAAGCGGATGTCAGGGTGGGTCCATCCTGCGAGCGTCACCAGCTGCTGAGCCACGAAGGATTCGAGAAGGTGGCCCATGCGGTCCCGCCTCCTGATCCAGTCCCCGGGTCCGAGTCCGGCGAGCGTCGCGGCGAGGCCGCTATCCACGACGTGGATCTTCGGCGTTCTTACCAGTCGCTTGCCGACGTTCCGGTGCCACGGCAACAGGCGCCGGACCAGGAACAGTCTTTCCAGCACCGCGATGTACTCCCGGATCGTGCTCCGGTGGAGACCCAGCTCTCGCGACAGGCCGGCGGTATTCAACAGCTCGCCGTTTCGGACGGCCAGGAGTCGCAGCAGCCGTGCGACGCCGTCCGCATCCCGGACCCTTCCAACATCGAGGACATCACGGTCCACCATGCTCTGCACATACTGACGGTGCCACTGGCGGGCGCGAGCCGGGCTCCGGGTGAGGGGTTCCGGATATCCCCCCGAGACCAGTCGACGCGCAAGGTCGGTCGGATCAGGCGGTTGTACACCGGCGCGGAGGGCCGGAGCGATGGCTCCCTCCAGCAAATCGGCAAGAAAGAGCCCTCGGCGACGCTCCTTCTCGGCCTCCGACAGGGCAGGCGCATATCGGGGCGGGTTCCGAAGCATTCCAGCGTCGTCCCTGACGCGGATCGGCCAGCGCCCGCGGCACCTCCACCACCACCGTCCGTAGAGCCTCGATTCGGAGCTGGACGGGTTGCTGCTGTCCGGGTGGATAGCATGGCGGCTGCCCTGCGCGGGAGGAGAGATCGAGCGGAATGCTCGTGCCGCGTGCTCGTTGCAATCAGCTGAGACTCAATGTCTTGTTACCATTGAACCCCCTCGCCATGTTACGCGAAGCGGCGGGACACCCCTTCCTAGCCAGAGCCGTGTAGGGGGAAGCATAATGAGGCGCGGTGTGGGGCCGCCTTCGACCAACTGCGGAGTAGGTGGTGTAGGTTGGAAGATGACGACAGCCTGGAGACGCCCAGGGAAGGAGACCGATGGGGTACGGCACTCACTGCGAGTACTCGCTGTTCGGAGCAACCTATCGTAAGCAGGCACTCAGCGAGACTTGGCTTCATTTTCTAGATGAGCTGTACAAGCGGGACCCAGATGGTCTGCGGAGCTGCGTAGGATCCTCCGACTGGCTGGAGACACGCAACTGCTTCCGGCACCGTTGGGAACGCCGCCCGTCCCAAAGGGCTTATGAAGTGGCCGATGGCCTCTGGGCTCGCGTAGACAGGTGCAAACGCGACAACGTGGAGAAGGAATGCTGGAAGCTCCTCGAACGGCTCGGCCACCGCCGGTCTGATTTCGTAATCTATGGATTTCCGGAGGCGGCGGCGTTCCTGGACGACCCGCGGTATGTCGCACTAGTCCCAAAATAAGCGAGTTTGCCACCTGAGGCGGGGTTTCGCTTGTACGGCGCTTGTCGGGCCGCCTCCACCGTCCCATTCGCGGCCTTCCGGAGCAGATTTTAGGGGTTGAGGACGGTGTTCCAGGGTGCTCAGCCCGGCTTCTGGAGGCGGTTTTGGCGCCGGGAGACACCGGTCCCCCGAAGCCGGTCCAACGCGACCGGCAACCTCGCGGAGGAGTGTCCGGCGCTACGTGAAGCCGGTCCGCTCGATCGTGCGCCAGGTGCTGAACAGCCGGTCGACGGAGGGCTGCCAACCGATGATCCGCAGCGTCGTGCGCCGGGCCCGGCGGATGACCTGGCAGGGCACGAGGATCATCTCGCGGATGAACGTCCTGAACTCCATGGCGATGTACTTCCGGCGGTCGGCCTTGAAGTGCATCATCATGGCGAACCAGCTCTTCAGGTTCCACGCCAGCGCCGCCATCACCATGTAGGCCCAGTTGCTCACCAGGTCGTGGACCGGCAGCCGCAGCGCGTTGACGCCGCCCTTCAACTGCGCGATCACGTTCTCCTGGTTGCAGCGCGCGTTGGCCAGCCGGACGACCTCGGCCGCGCTGATATCCCGCCGCGTGGTGATGTAGAAGAAGTACCGGAGCTCGTCCATCAGCGTCAGATCGCCCTTCGTGTTGCTGATGTTCTTGCACACCACCACCATCCGGTACTCCTTGCGGCACTTCCCCGGACTGTACTCGTATTCGGCCACGTCCTCGTGGTTGAGCCGGTTGTTGACGTAGCCCCGCTCGTGGACGATGCGCGCCCTCACGTCCTCCCGCCTGCTCCGCGTCGTCCCCGTCGGCGACACATGCCGCGGCCGCCGCTCCAGGCGCTTCCATTCCTCCTCCTCCAGCCGCTCGGCCCGCTCGACCATCGCCGGCTGGGCGTCGAAGCCGAAGATGAAGTCCGCCTCCTCGCTCCAGCGGTCGAAGTGGGCCGTCAGCGAGAAGTCCGTGTCCCCGCGCAGGCACAGCCGCTCGACATGCGGCGACACCAGCGCGGCCGCCCGGTCGATCCACTCCGCCGCGCCCGAGTGGCTCACCGCGTTGCCCGGGCGGTTCACGAGGTACAGCACCTCGCCCGTGTTGGCCAGCGAGACGACCAGCGGGTGGTAGCCCCACACCCCCTTGTAGGACCTGTCCATCCCCTCCTTCTTGTCGCCCAGCGTGGGCGCGAGCGTCCCGTCCACGTCCACGTAGGCCACCGGCGCCAGCAGGTCCCGGCCCCGGCCCCGCCACAACCTCGGCCGCACCGCGTTGACGCACTCCATCAGCTCGATCACGCCCGCCTCTCCCAGGCGCCGCGTGAAGTCGCCCGCCGCCGTCGGGCTCGGGATCACCTCCGCGCCCAGGGCGTCCATGTACGCCGCGTCGTTGCGCAGGCTCTCGATGTCCCGCAGCCGCGTGCCCCCGCACAGCACGTTGAAGGCGATGTTGAGCACGTGATCCGACTCGTGGTAGGGAAGGTGCCGCTTCAGCGCGTTCAGCCGCGCGTCGATCTCGCGCACGAGGCCCAGCCTCCAGGCCAGGCGCCGCATCACGCCGATGCCCCCGTAGCTCATCGCGTTGATCCGCGCCCCGACTTCGTAGTGGACCTTCCCGGCTCCGAACACCGGCCGCGACCGGGCCCGCGAGCGTCGCGCCCTGGCGTGCCGCGCCTTCACCTTCCTCCTGCGCCGGGCACTGTTCCTGCGGCTCTGTTTGTGCGAAATTGCCTTCACCGGAAAGGCCTCCTGGTTGACATCCGACGACTCCCGCCGGACTGTGCTAACTACAACCAAGATAAGCCTTTCCGGTACTCTTTAGTAGGACCGCGACACCCTACTCACTTGTTTAGGGACTAGTGCGAGAATTCAAACGGTTGCAGAAGGAGAGCGAGCACCGTCCTATCGACGCATTTCTCAGCATCAAGGAGGCGTTCATGGAGTTCGCTGAGGGAGGAAACAGTGGAGCCAACGCCGGAATCGGATCCCAGCAGGATAACGACCAATGATGCGTAGGACGGCTCTGATGCTCGTATTGGCGCTCCCAGGCGTTGTCAGCGGGCAAGTGGAAGAGTGGGAACGGTTTCAGCTATACACCGAGTGTCGTCCTGTGCTTGCTGTGACGAGCGTCTCGGTATCCGTGAACAATTGGGAGGCAATGGAGGATGCCATAACGGCCGCAGGCGAGGTGGCAGTGGAGAGCCGTCTGCGAGCCGCCGGCTTGTGGTGGTCATGGTCCGAAACGGGGAGTTCGGAAAACGCCTTCCTCCACGCAACAGTAGCCGTCGATCCCCTGTTTCCCCAAAGCGGGCGGAAGCTGTACGAGTATGAAGTGCAACTTAAGTTGAGTAAGAAGCTGATGGATGAGTTCGGGAACAGGCCGACGAACACAAACGTTACTTGGACCAGAACCGTCCGACCACGCGGGCTTAGCTTTCCGCGTAGCGAGCAAGAGGTGTTGGATGCCGTTTCATCCGCGTTCGGGAGGCTAATGGACCAGTTCCTCGCTGCGTACCTGCGCGTCAATGGGTCCGCCTGCTAGACCCAACTTCGAACTCCCAGAAGCGGGCAACTTAGTGCAGTGCGGCGACATAGCCGTGGTCCGGGGGTGTACGCTACTGGGTACGGGTCAGGGGCGGACGCCGAGGAGGCGGAAGGATTCGGCCTGGAGCGGGGTGGGGCGGGTGAGGACATCGGCGGCCACGGCCCCCTGTGCGGCGGGCTGAACGCGGTTGCGGGTGAGCGTGGCGAGGTCGGCCAGCAAGGTCTGGAAGCTGTGGACGGGCAGGCCGCCGGGGGTGCGTTTCCTGCCCGCCTTGGCGTGGGCCGAGGGAGAGGGACGGGCGGGGGCGACGGGCGAGGATCTGGCGGCCTCGGCCGCGGCGGGATCGTCGTCGTCGAAGAGCAGCGGCGCGAGCGCGCGGCGCATGTGCCACTCGACGTAGTAGGCGAGCATGCAGAGGAAGACGTGGGCCCGGACCCGGCCTTCGAGGCGGTGGTGGACCGGGCGCACCTTGAGATCCACGGTCTTGTAGCTGCGGAACGCCCGCTCGACGCGGCTCAGGCTCTTGTAGGACCGGACCGCCTCTTCGGCCGGGAGCTCCTCGGCGGGCACGTTGGTGCGGATGACGTAGATGCCGTCGAGGGCGGCCTCTACGGCGATGCGGTCCTCGTTGCGCACATACGAGAAGCCGTCGTCGGTGCTCTCGGTGTCGAAGTGCTTGCCGACCTTGAAGCGGCGCAGCGCCCGGTCGGCGCGCACGGCGATCTTGTCCTTGCCTCGCAGGGGCCGCTGCTCGCGCCGGGTGGCGGCCACGACCTTGTCCAGCTCGCGTTCGGTGGCCGCGAGCAGGTCCAGCCGCTTGCGGGCCCGCTCGGCGGCCAGCAGCGGGTTGCGGCACACCACCAGGCGCTCCCCCGGGAACAACTCGGGCGCGGTGATCTCGGCCAGATCCTGTTCGTCGAAGAGGGAGAGCTGCAAGGTGCCGCCCTTGACCAGCTTGCGGATCGCCGGAGCCCGCAGCGCGGTGATCCACCCCAGGCCCGCGGGCCGGACCTCCTCGCGGATGCGGGCGTCGGTCAGCAGCCCCCGGTCGCCGACCAGGACGATGCGCGACAGGGAGAAGCGTTTGCGCAGCTTCTCCAGCTGGGTGGCCAGCGTGCCGGGATCGGCGGTGTTGCCCTCGAAGACCTCCGCGGCGACCGGGCAGCCCTCGCGGTTGCACAGCAGCGCGAAGACGATCTGGAGCTTGCCGCGCTTGCCGTCGCGGGAGTAGCCGCGCTTGGCCAGCGGACACTTCGAGCCCTCGAAGTAGACCGAGGTGACGTCGCAGAGCACCAGGGCGCCCTCTTCGAGGTGCCGGGCCGCCAGGTGGCGCTCGATGCGGGCCTGGCGCTTGAGCAGCCAGTCCATGGCGCGGTAGAGCTCGTTCTCGCCGGCGTCCTCGACGCCGAGTTCCTCGCCCAGCGTGTGGGTCAGGGTCTCGCGGGACAGGGAGCGGGCGGTGGCCAGCTTGGAGCGGGGATCCAGGATGCGGGCGAGGATCATGGCGGTGGCCAGGGCCCGGTCGCGCGAGGGGCGGCGGTCCAGGAGCTTCTCGAGGCCGAGGCGGCGGGCGGTTCCCAGCACGGCGGCGGCGTGGCCGTGGGGCCGGGAGCGGAGGATGGCGAAGGCGTCGCCGAGGGAGGGCAGCGCGACGCCGCCCTTGAGCAGGACGCGGAACCCCTCGACCAGATCGTCGGGCCACTTCGACAGGTTGGCGAGGGTGCGTTTCTTGACCTTGCCGTCTTCGCGGAAGGACTCGCGCAGCAGCACGGCGGGCGGGGAGCTCCGGTTGGGCACGCGTTCGACATACATGGGTATTATAATAACGACTACAATGAGTTATGGCAAGTTGATATCTCTTACACTACATGGGTACGCCAGACACCACGACAATCCCGCCAAAACACCCGCCTGCCAATGAGTTACAGCGTCAGGAGGCCCGGATTCCGCTGGAAGTTGGGGCTAGGGAAGCCAGTGACTACCGAACGCCGGACCCTGGCGGGGGGTAGCCTGCCTCCAGGTTACGGCGGAGTGGCGGGTACGCTGCAATCGAAGACTCAACGACCTCGTCCCCGGCTTTGACCCGGTCGAGGTAGTCCACCCAGACCTGCATCATGTGCTTCCGCTCGGGCAGGAACTTCGTGCGGTTGTAGGCCCGACCGTTGGGGTCTCTGACCCGATGAGCCAACTGATGCTCGATGAAGTCGGGCCGAAAGCCCAGTACCTCGTCCAGAATCACGCGCGCCATCGCAAGGACGCTGCCCGACATCTCCGTGTCGAAGGGTGCCCAAGTCGGGTCGCGAAGACATTCGCCGATCCGGTCCTCGTTCAGCGACTACTTGGGCTCCGGTGTGCGGCCGAGATTGTCCGCATGCGAGATCAGGGTGACGCGGTTCACCCGGCGGTCGGCCATGCTCCAGGCCCCAACCTCGATCGCTCCTAGAAGCATGAACGCTCATTCTCGACGCTCGCTTCCGGAAGGCTGAATCTCCACGGTCGCAGGACGCGCGACCCTCACTCGTCTCTTTCATCATCCCGAGCAGAATCACCATCCTCCTCCCCGCTGCTGAGCAGTGCCTCGGGACTCGGGGGTTCCATCACTGTAGCGACCGCCAGCTTCAGGTGGAGATCGTTGCTCTTCGGCTCCTGGACGTTCGCCGCAACAAGGCGGTATCGGACGGTGAAGGATCGGACCTCCTCGTCGGAGTCGAATTGGAAAAAGACCACAGGCAAATCACATGGCACATGATGCTTCACACGCTGCACCGTGTACCGGACGTTTTCGGGTTCGTCCTCCAGAATGATCGGCCCGTGAATCGGGTCGTCGCGTTCGCGCAAGGAACCCAGGTCCCAAGGCCTATGTTGCGCCATGAACCTGATGTCAAGCGGATTGCGCGGCCTAGGCATTGCGGGTGGTGTGGGCAACTTTGGGAACTCCTGAAGCCATTTGCCGTTTGCTCGGGCTGAAATCAGAAGATCGATGTCGTCAGCTGGCGCCGTGCCTGCGTTCTCAAGCACAAACCGGAATTCGATACAGCAGGTGAGCGCGTTCACGCATGCCGGCCATCGTCGGAGGAAGGCTTCGTATTCCCTGGAGACCCGGTCGATCTCCGCGTTGTGTCTCGCGGCGTCTTTCTTGGACCAGAATCCCGGGAGCCCGGCAAGCCCCGCGAGTCGGACTCGGCTTCCTCCCGGCATCATGATCGAGTCCGGTGGCGCAGTAACGTACGGGTGTTTCGAACGCCAAGCTTCCAGGAGATGTCCCAGCGTTTCTGCACTGAACTCACCGAACCTGCGCACTTTGTACTCCAGAACATCTTTGCCGGTGAGGGTCAGCTTCAGCTTGGGTGCCGCAGCCCGCAGCGCCACAAGTTTCCGCCGCGCAGTCTCCAGCTCGCGTTCCGTCTCATCTGGTTCGTCATCTCTCCGCAGGCGCTCGTCAGGCGAAGTAACAGCTATCTGCCTCGTAGCTGCCTTCAAGCTCAGCCCCATGTCCGCTGTCAGCACCATGATCGCGGCGCTACTGGTTTGACTTGCCGCAAAGGCCAACACTGAGGCCAAGAGACGGTCGTCGCTGATTCGCGGCTGAAGGCGGTGGCGAACGAACAGAGCATCCGTCGGTTCCTCGTCAAGCGCGAGGACCTGTACGCCCGGCCGCATCTTCCGCGGCATTGCGGACAGGCCCAAGCCCTTCAGAGCCTTGAGTACCTTCTTGGCTCGCGCCCGTGCGCGCCGCGTCCCGGCCCACTTCCGTTCGTCCAGCTCTTCCACCACCACAGGCGCGAACACAAGCGTCGCTTCGTCCGCGCCCAACTCTTCAGCCCAGTCGACGTCGCGGAAGAATCGGTAGTGCAGCAGTACGTTGGTGTCGATGAACGCGAAGACTCGTATCGCGCCGGGCCTGACCGTATCCCGAGTCAAGGCAGAGTGAACCACTGGATGCTCTCTTGGCCATTCATGTCGCGTCTCCATTGGTTGGTAGCGGACTCAAGTTAACGACGGCATTCCTGACCCGGCACTGGAAGGGAGGAACCAGTTCCCAATATCGCTCGCGGCACCTATCCATGGCAGGCCGGACCTTCCGAGCCCCGGTGTGGCGGAGAGCCCCGTGGGACCGCTGGGACATCGGGGTGGTCGCGCTGGCGGTGCTCGTCGGGGCGGTGAGGGCTACCTGCTCGTCGCGACACCCGGCGGGAGCTTCAAAGGAAAACCGCAGCGGGAAAGCTGCTTCGACCCATCTCTGAAGTCGACTCGGACGCGCTGGACTTCCGAGTACTTCCGAGCCGCTCCCGCCTAAAGGACTCTGCGTGGACCGAGATATTGCTATGCCGTGCGGGCTATGACGGCATGACGAACGCGCCCACAGGCGCACAGACCATTTCCATTGGCAAGCCGCAGGAGTCCTCAACTGAGAGTTCGGGCAAGGTCCTGAGCGCCCCCCGATCCGCCGAGGCCGTGATCGCCGCAGCCATGGCGTCGAGGTTGTCGTCGTCGGCCAAGTCCCAGCATCGGTATCCGGTCCGAATCTCGCCAAAGCACTTGGCGGCGGACGGGTGGAAGCGTTCCAGCAAGGCAACCCGCTCGTCAAAACCGTGTCCCGTCTTCTTGCTGTGTCGCATGGGACTGCCTCCCGCGAGCGCCCAGAAGCAGATCTCAGGGTGGATTTCGCGGACAGTCCTCCGCGCCTTTGCGCTGCCGCGCAGCAGGCTGTCCACTTCCCTGATCTTCGGCGAGATCGCGTAGGTCTGGCGTGTCAGCCCCTTTCCGCTTGCCCGCCGGTTCTTCTCGTTCGCCTCCTCGTACGTCTCCGCGGTCAGTGCCGACCTCACCGGTACCGGAAACACGCTGCTTGTCCGGTAGGGGGCTAGCTTCCGGCGCGCCTCGCTGTCGCAGAGGCGTCTCTCCTCACCGTCCGGAAGTCCGATCGGAATATCGATGAAGATGCGGTCCGAATCGTCCGCTCCAGCGACCAAGTCCGCGATCTCTTCGACTACGGCCCATTCGGGTTCTTGGCTCGGGATCAGAGCGAAGTAGAACCAGCCTTTGCGACACCCGTCGACCCCGTACGCCGTCTCGGTTCTTAGGCTAGTCGATGTCAATCCTGTCCTCCTCCGGGGGGAGCGGCTATAGATTCAGCTTCAAACCTGAACCACCCTCCAAGACAGCGAAAGAGGCAGAGGGGCACCTTGATGGCAACCGATCAAGCCAGTGATGGGCGCGGAGAAAAATCCTACCTGGCGGCGCTCATGCGTCGGTTCTTACGCTGGTGGAGGCGCGAGCCCTCTTCAAGAGAGGAAACCGTGGAAGCACCCGGTCTCCCGCAACAGCCACTGCGCGAACCCGTCGGCCAGGTCTTCACGCATGAGGGACACCCAGAGATCGCCGTGGTCGATCTGGGCCGGGACATCAGTGACGCCCTGCGCGCCTCATGGGACGCGGGGCACCCCTTCGAATCGGGCCGCGTGATCCAGAGCGTCTGGCTGCAACCGCTCTTCGCCACCGGCACCACGGCCGCCTCGTCCCTGCTCGCCGGCAACGTTTTCCTGGCGACGGTCGACGCAAGGCGCGGGCGAAGCGAGACGCCGCAGACACACCTTGGCAGGCAGAGGGTCGCTAGTTCGCGTTCACCCTCCCCTAGGATAAGCGGGCACCCACATACAGCCTGGAAGACAGCCTGGAAGGCAGAGCAACCATGACGGAACACATCGAGTCGGGGCCAAGAGAAGTCCTAAGACGATTGCAGGTGAGCCACCTTCGCGCTGTACACACCTACGCGCACTTGTCCCCCGATCTCCGTGAGTTCTTGCTTAGACACGATGCCAACGAGAAGGTCAAGAGCTACCACCATTTCCACTCGGCTAGGAGGCGAGCTAGAGACCGTGGCAGGCGGTTCTTCCGTGAATTGGAAGCTGCTGGGTAAGCCCTCGGCCGGACTCGAACCGGCGACCTCTCCGTCGGCAATGGAGCGCTGATGGTCCGTGTATGAATAGCGGAACGGAGAGGGAACGAAAACCGTTCCTAGAAAATATGGAAGGGCCGGCCCCCCTCTCTGCCAACGCAGGATGAGACACGAGAGGAGCAAACGCTTAGAGTAGGGCGAGGCGGAGAGTTGCACGATGGAACGAGGAGAAGGAATGAAATCGAACGGAGTCCCCGCTGCTGCGGGGGAGAGGAAGCGAGGAGCGGCGGCCCCGCCGGACCCGGAGGTTTCGGCGAAGGCGAAGCGGCGGCGCTTCACGGCGGGGTACAAGCTGTCGATCATCGAGCAGGCCGACGAGTGCGGGACACCGGGCGAGATCGGTCGTCTGCTGCGGCGCGAGGGGCTGTACAGCTCGCATCTGTCGGCGTGGCGGAAGGCGGCACGGGAAGGGTCGCTGCGGGAGCTGGCCAGGAAGCGCGGCCCGAAGCCTTCGGCCGGGAAGCGGGATTTGAAGAGGCTGGGAAGGCTCGAGCGTGAGAACGCGCGCCTGCGTGAGGAGCTCCGCAAGGCGCGGATCGTCATCGAGGTCCAGGGAAAAGTATCGGGGCTGCTGGGGTTGAGCCTCGGGGACGGGAAGTCCTCTTGAGCGCGGCCGGAGAGCTTGCCGGGCACGTGGGCGTGAGAGCCGCGTGCAAGGCGCTGCGGGTTGCGCACTCGACGTACTACCGTCGCCGGAGGCCAAAGAAGACCGGGCAGCGGCAGCCCCGGCCGACGCCTGCCCGGGCCTTGAGCGAAGCGGAGCGGACGGAGGTGTTCGAGGTGCTGTGCTCGTCGCGCTTCGCGGACCGCGCTCCCGCGGAAGTGTACGCGACGCTGCTGGACGAAGGCGTCTACCTGTGCTCTGAGCGCACGATGTACCGGATTCTGGCCGAGAACCGGGCGGTCCGTGAGCGCCGCGCCCAGCGCAGCCACCCGAACCATCCGAAGCCCGAGGTCGTGGCCCGCGGGCCCAATGAGGCGTGGTCCTGGGACGTCACCCGGCTTCTTGGACCGCGGAAGGGGCAGTACTTCTACCTCTACGTGATCCTGGACATCTTCAGCCGCTACGTCACCGGATGGATGGTGGCGGAGCGCGAAACCGCAGGCTTGGCCGGACGCCTGATCGAGGCAAGCTGCCTTAAGCACGGCGTCCGGCCCCAAGTGCTTACCCTTCATTCGGATAGTGAGTGTTTAAGAGCCGGTTCCCTTCGGGTGGTCTGACTCAAACACTGATAGACGCTTCTGGAGGTCTATGCAGGGGCGGCCGCGGCCGCCCCTGGGTGGCTTGACCCGCACTCCGACCGACCGAGCTGTCATGCCTTGGACTCGTCGGCCACCCAGGGGCAACCGGTTTGAGGCTCCGACCTCGACCGACATCGTGACCTAATGAGAGCCTGGCCCAAGGCGTCCCTTCACTGTCGTGTCCGACATCGGCCGAGTTCGGTGCCAACCCGTTCACCCATCATGGACAGAGGGGGCCGACATGGCGAGTACGCCAGCTGAGGACACCGGGATCATCGGGGGCGTCGACA
Organism: Longimicrobiales bacterium; assembly: GCA_965225805.1. GTDB lineage: Bacteria > Gemmatimonadota > Gemmatimonadetes > Longimicrobiales > Gaopeijiaceae > BD2-11. The sequence continues at coordinate 2,810,917 of OZ245327.1, read as the reverse complement.
CCCACCAGGATCTGCACACCGCCGCCATTGTGACGCTCGAAGGCGCGGTGCTCGGCACCGAATCGTTCTCCACGACACGAGCCGGATACCGGGCGATGCTTGCCTGGTTCCGGTCTCCACGGCGAGCTGCTGCGCGTGGGGGTCGAATCCACCGGCAGCTACGGCGCCGGCATCGCCCGGCACCTGGCGCTGTCCGGAGTGCCCGTCCTCGAGGTGACCGGTCCCGACCGGGCCGCGCGAAGAGCCAGGGGAAAAGATGACGCACTCGATGCGGTCGCGGCGGCCGAGGCGGCTCGCACGGGATGTCGAGTCCAAGTGGCCAAGGACCGCGGCGGCGCGGTGGAGGCCCTGCGGGTGCTGCGCACGACTCGCAAGACCGCGGTCAAGTGCCGCCGGGCGGCCCTGCAGCAGCTCCACAACACGATCGTCGCCGCGCCGGACGAGCTGCGCGACCAGGTCCGCAACCTCACCCGCATGCGGCGCTTGCGCATCTGCGCGGCTTGGAGGCCGGACGCCGCGGGATACCGGGATCCGACGGTCGCGACCAGGCTCTCGCTGAAGTCCCTCGCTCGCCGGATCCTGGACCTCGACGGCGAGATCGCCGAACTCGACCGCTTCATCGCTCCGCTCGTCGAGGAACTCGCACCCGATCTGCTCAAGCTCGAAGGCGTGGGAACCGCCAGTGCGGGCGAGCTCCTGGTCACCGCGGGCGAGAATCCCGACCGGCTGCGCTCTGAAGCGAGCTTCGCGATGCTGTGCGGTGCCTGCCCACTGCCCGCCTCGAGCGGCAAGACGCGACGCCACCGTCTCAATCGCGGCGGGAACCGCCAGGCCAACTCCGCCCTCCACATGATCGTCCTGTGCCGGATGCGCACCGACCAACGTACCCGAACCTACGTCGAGCGGCGCACCGGGGAGGGGCTGTCCAAACGCGAGGTGATGCGCTGCCTGAAACGCTACGTGGCCCGCGAGATCTACCGCGTCCTCACCGCCCCATCACCCACTTGACAAACATGAGAGCGTCAGGGGCTCGCAGTACACCTCGCTGGCCTTCGGGAAGCGCTGCCGCGAGGCGGGCATCGTGCAGTCGATGGGCTCGGTGGGCGACGCCTACGACAACGCGATGTGCGAGAGCTTCTTCGCGACCTTGGAGTGCGAACTCCTCGACCGAAGCCGCTTTCCGACGCCCGCGGATGCGCGGCGTGAAGTCTTCGGCTTCATCGAGGGCTTCTACAAACACCCGCAGGATCCACTCGGCGCTCGGCTACGCATCGCCGGCGAACTTCGAGAGACTCAACCATGCGGCCTGAAGCGAAGGTGCAGCGCTGGGGCGACCGAAGCGCTCCGGACTTCTCCTGGCTGTTCGCCTCGTCCGCGATGTACGTTTCCTCTCTCACTGGAATGACGAGGGAGAAAAGGAACCATATCAGATACCATCAACCACAGAAACCAACCGTCCGTGAAAGCGGGGTAGCTCTACTCCAGAGTGATCGGCATGCTCTGGAATCGGTGATCGGCATGAAATGGAATCACTGATCGGCATGCGCCGGAATCAGCACCTCGATCACAGGACGAAGTACGTTGCCGGCTTCGCGGTCGGGAAACGGGCGAACTCCGAACTCGCGCTCGCCGCCTAGACCGTGGCGGAGCAGACCCTGACCCGCTTCCGCGACTCGCTCGAGAGCATGATCGTCCACCAAGACCAGGATCCCGTGTTCACCGGCTACGCGTGGACCGGCCAGCTTCTCTCGGCGGGCGCGCGGCTCTCCTACGCCCTTCGCGGGCCCGGAGACAACCCCGAGATGGAAAGCTTCTTCGGTCGCTTCAAGGTGGAGAACCGTTCTCTGCTCCTCGACGCCGAATCACCGGAGGAACTCAGCGCAGTCGTCCGAGATCGAATCAGGTATTACAATCGGGTGCGCCGTCACTCCTCCCTCGGAGACCGGCCACCCTTGGCAATCATTCAGGAGCTCTACCGCGAGGGCTGAACAGCACAATACACCCAGAGGTCAGGTGTCCAACTTTTGGGGGTCACTTCAGCAAGACCGGATCGGGGAATCCGAACGCGGCGAATGCCGCGAAGTGCCCGAGTTCGTGAACCAGCACCGCTATGGGGAAGGCGATCGCGCCGCCAGCCACCCGGGACCGCCACCTACCGGATCAGTGGGCGTTGGGGGTTTGGTCACCGGTCTTCCGTCCCGTGGGGCCGTGCATGGTCAAGGAGTTGAGGGAGCGTTGGTTACCTCAACTCTTGGCCGTGCTGTCCAGAGCAACTCAGCGGGCCCGATGCCAACGATATTCCGGACTTGTTCCCTCGTGAGGCTCCACACGTCTTCGGGTCGTACTAGGCCCCGTCGGTGTAGCGCAAGATAGCTTCCGCGGCCTAGCGTTACCGGGAGTTCGAGAAGTCCGAGTGCCCCCGCAGGAATGCCGGCTTCGAGTTGCGTGAGGAGGGCGTCGACTTCCTCGCCACTGGGCCCTTGCCCGAGCAGCAGCACATCTGCGATCTCGAACGCTGCAGCTAGGTGAAACCTGGCGAACTCTGCGAATCCACGGATATCCCCAGCCCCGAGCCTGAAAAATGGGTTCACCGTGAAGGTGTTCTCGATCTCGCTGATGCGCACGCCGTTGGTCCAGTCCCGGAGCACAGCAACCCGCTTGCAACGAGCGTAATAGCTCATCGAGTCCACTGCTCCCCATCGTAGTGTACCGGCGGTCTCGCGTCCGAATTGCTGGTATACTTGGCGTTGCCACGCCGCTTCGCGCTGTCCCTTGCGGAACATGGGCGTGTAGGCCTGGTCGCACTCGGGTAGCGTGTGGACCAGCGCCAAGAGAGTCTCTGCGGTCAGCGGCGCACCTGCGTGCTGTTGGCGTAGGACCTCGACTAGGCGCATCGCTGAACGGAACTTGATGTGTGATTTCCCGCACGCCCTTCCAAGGAGAGACAGACGAACGAACCCCATCTCCTCTTCCAAGAGTTCTAGAGTGAGCATCTGCTCAAGAAGACTCTCGATGCGGCCACGCATCTGTGGTTCCCACGAAGCGGACGAGCGTGTCTCCAAGTAACCGGCGTAGGTATTGGCTAGGAGGGTAACGACGGCACGGCGTGGTACCTCTTTGACCTGCGCCAGAAGGCGGAGAATCCATGTGTCTAGGTCGTTTGGATCAAAGGATGAGCGGATGGGCTCCGGCATACCTTGGACGTATTTTCTGAAGAGGTGCTCCCGCTGCACTTGGTTTTCGGCAAGCAGGATACTACGGCCTCGGTCTACAAGACCAAGGCGACCGGCGCGGCCAGCCATGTTCTTGTAGACGGCGACGGCATAGGGCTCCGGCGGACGGCCGGGAAACTCGGTCTCGACGATGACAACAGTCTCGGCCGGGGTATTGACGCCAGCAGCAACTGTGGACGTCGCCACGAGGGCACGGATGTTTCCTTCGCGGTTTCTGTAATGGCGCTCGACAATTACCCGCTCTTCGCGCGACAGGTCACTTGTGTGGAATGCAGTTCCTCCCTTCAAGGCCTTACGGAGCGCCGTTGAGGTACTTGAGAGATCCTCCTCGGGAAGCGTAGCGAGCACCTCAGTCACAGGAGGAAGACCTAGCGAGGCTGCCAAGTAGTTGGCGCAACCTGACGATGGTCCTTTTCTGTTACGGAAGACAAGAACCCGTTCCCCTCGTCCGACGAGCTTCCGTACCAAGGGTACGATAAGGTCTTGGGAGCTCGGTTTGGCCCTTCTTTGGACAATCTCATGCGACGGGAGGAACTGCTCTTGGTGTTCCTTCCCGTCAACATCGAAGTATTGGTAGGTGCCGTGGCGGTCGAGCACGCCTTCGACCAGAGGAACGGGACGTTGGTGTGTGGCAAGGGTCCGGCAACCGAGCCAAGCGTCGAAGTGGTTGACCTCGCCGATGACGGCCGACAGGGCGACGACTTGCGGGTGAATGCCACGTTCACGGGCAGCAAGCAGGTTAGTCAACAGTAGTTCAACGCCGATGCCGCGGGTGGGATCGGTCACGAACTGTGCTTCGTCCAGGACCACAAGGCCTATCTTGGATAGCAGGGTCGGCACCGCGACGGACAGGCCCAGAAACATCTCAAAAGTGAGAATCGCAATGTCATATTGTCCCTTCACAAACGGTTCGCGTTGATCCGTGTAATCACCGGTACAACGGAGCACTCGAAGAGTCAGGCCTTGACCGTAGAGATCCTGAAACTCCTCGAACTTCTCGTTGGCCAAAGCCTTGAAAGGAAGCAGAAAGGCAGCCTTTCGCCCATCGGCGATAGCACGTGCAGCGGCCATTTCGCCGACGAAGGTCTTACCCGAGGTTGTCGGCGCCACTAGTAGGAGGGACTGACCGTCAAGAACGCGGTAGTCGTTGACGGCGGAGAGCTGTAGATCGTTGAGTTCGGGAAAGCGGGTACTCCATGCGTCCACAACGGGCTTGGGAACGGCGAATGAAGAAAGGTTGGAGATCGCGCTCTGGATCCTGATACCGGTAGTCTTTGGAAACTCGGTCCGGAAAACCAACCCCGGTCGCATCGGCGGTATTTCTATACCACCTTTGATGATTCCAGCCCAGACGGGCGTTTGATCGTGACCCGTGCGGCTCGCCTCAGCTCGCACCTCACGGGTGATTCTCGTCATGAGCGCGCCGATGTCCGTCCACCCAGGATCGTCTTGGATTGCGCTGAGCAGAGCTGCAGTAAAGAGGCCGTGCTGCCCGAACTCAAGAGCCTCCTGGTCATCCTTGGCAGCGGCAAGAACAACTCGCCCGTCACCGCCGAGATCGGTGATGTCAAGAGCTTGAGTACGAGCGACGGGCAGACTGTCGACTACGCGGGCAGGAGCTTCACCACTGAAGCAACAGTCCAAGATAATGATACTTGCTCGAGCTGAAGTTGCCTTGAGTCGATGGGCGAGTTCCTCCATGGGAATCGTTGTCCGGTCAACGGCCGTTAGATCTGCGTCGTACGGAACGAGCTGGTGACTAGGAGTTCCATGACCCGCAAAGAATACGACCACCGTATCGTCTCTTGTCGCGGCGCCGAGCGACGAATCCAGTGCTCTTCGGATAGAAGCTGCCGTAGCTCGCTCGTCCAAGAGCCTCTCAGCTGCGATCCCCTCGACAGAGTCCTCGAAAAGCGCCCACAGGGCCGTCGCGTCGTTCGTTGCACCCGTGAGTTCCGATATGCTGGCGTCACGATGCTTGTTGATACCGATGAACGCGGCCCGAAGAGCCATGCTTTGTCCTCCTCCCGTCTAGGTTGTTGCGCTAGGGCTCGCCTGGGGACGCCTATCTTGAGACCTACAGCGCCCGGAAGCCGCACCGCGGACGCGGCTGAGAGGGACCGCCACCCTGCGTGGTGTTCAAGGCCAGGATCCCCCGGAACCGCACACATCAACCCTCGGCCAGAAAGGGGAGATCAGAGCCGCACCGCAAGGCCCCCAACCCAAGTCACGCCGAGTGTCGGACGACTACCGAAGTTATAACGGACGACGACTCTTGGTAAGCCTTTCCCTGCTTACTGGTGTACCGGTCCCGGTTTTCTGGACAAGTGGACGGCTTAGACATCAGGCCCGCCCTCCGGCTGAGCTGCTCGCGGGCGCGGGCCGGGGTCATGTACCCGTAGCGCTGGAGGAGCCAGCCGTTGTTGTAGCGCTCGATGAAGGCCCCGGTCACCGCTCTGGCCTCCTCGAGGGTTTCGAAGTGGTGCAGATAGATGCACTCCTCCTTGAGCGTGCGGATGAAGCGCTCCGCGACGCCGCTGCACTCCGGTTCGCCCACGTAGGCGGGCGTGGAGCGGATGCCGAGCCACTTGATCTCGGCCTGGAACTGCCTGGCTCTGTACTGCGAGCCCCAGTCGTGCCGCAGACCGAGGCCTAGGGCGACCGCCTTGCCGAAGCCGCCCATGTGGGCCCGCACGCCTTGGCGGACCGGCTCCAGCGCCGCCCAGCGGTCGCCCCTCTTCGCGATGTGCCAGCCGACGACATCCGAGGTGCAGCGGTCGACGGCCGCGAAGAACCAGCACCAGCCCTCCACCTTCGTCCAGACCTCAGCACCCGGTTCTTGCCGGCCCGGATCCCCTTGGCCGCCAGCCGCGCCTTCACCTTGCGGTGGCCCTCGCCGAGGAACGGACTCGCCTTCAGCACCGTCCGGATCTCCTGCAGCAGCTCTTCGTCGCTCAGTGTCGTCTTCGGGCCCCGCTTCCCAGGCTGCCGGCGACCGGACTCCGGACGCTCTCCGTGTCGGGCCCGCAGCGCATACACGCTCGAGCGTGCCACACGCCATGACTCGCACACCATCGTCAGCGGGTACGGCTGGTTCGTCGCCGGACACACCTCCAAGCGCCTCAAGAACTTCCTCAGCTCGTCCCCTTATCCCCCTTTTTCGGATTCTACTTACATGGTAGACGGCTTATGTCATACCCTCGAACACTCGTTGTGAAAAGAAACGACCCGCTGGCGCGTTGCAACGCCGCCAGCGGGCCTGAAAGATGTTTGTCGGCGGGGGATTAGCGGTCCCTTCGTCTCTCGCGGGACCCGTCCTTCTTCGGTTGCTGCTTCTTCTTCCCCGGCCGATACCGGAGCACGGCCAGCGCGACCTCCTCCGGCGTCGCGCCGCCGTAGTTGGCGGACAAGCCTTTCTCACGTTTCTCCATCTAGTGGCCTCCCTTTAGCTTTCACGAAAGGGCAACGCGAAACTTGCACTTCGGCCCCGGGCAACTGTAGCGCTCGGGCTGGGGCACAACCACTACGCCACCGCCGCCCCGGACAGCAGGCAAGCGCCGCAAGGTGACCGTCTTGTTCGCGTCTTCGTAGCAAACTGGACAGATGTATCGCCCCTCCGTCTTTTCGTCGCTGTAGACGAAGGTTCCCGGAACGATCTCAACCAATTGGTACCTCAAAGTTCCTACCTCCCTTGCCACTTCTCCACGTCGTTTCCCACGTCTCGAAGATACCCCTCGCCACCCTGATCGCGCCACCGTTCCCGCGTTTCATCAGCGCTGAGGGGGGCGTCGCTTTTTGGCCTAGCCCGGATTTCTCAGTGCGCCGTGGAAAGGCGCGCTTTCCTGGTGGGTGCGAAACCCACCCAGCAACTGTCGCTCCAGCTGGTAGCGACCAGAGCGGTTCATGGAGGTAACGACATGGATTGAAGCACACTGGTAGAGGGCCGCCTTGGGCGGCTCGGCGACCATGCAGGCCGGAACGTGAGTGAACGCTGAGCAGGCCCCGAAAAGGGCGTCGCGGAAGCCGACCCTCCTGAGAATAGGGGAAGGCCGCCGACCGGCTGGGAAGAGGGCGACATGGGCACCGGCCGGTTTCCGCCGGGGTAGTGGCGCCGGCATGCATGGAAGATGGAAAGCGTAGCAACACGGGAAGCCCTGTAGGTGCCGTGCACGCGGCAACCGGGACCCCGCGAGGGGCAGGCCGGGCCGGCAGGGTGGCGGAGAGGCCCGTAGTACTGGAGACGCGGGGTAATGCCCGTCGAGGAAAGGGGCCTCAGGCGTGGAGGGATGACGGAGGGACGAAGGCCCGCGGGAGTGGCTTTGCCTACGAACCCCGCGTGAAGGGGCGGAGAGTTCCGAAGCATCACATGCGAAAGCGAAGGGGCCGGGCTGAAGGAGGCTCGGTGCCGTCAGGGCGTGAACAGGCCTGGCGGCGCGTCGGGGAGAGGCACCGCGCGGGTGAAGCCGTGCAGCTTCTGGGAGCCGTGGGGCACGCAATGCCGCCGGTACCGCGAGTAAGGCTCCGACCGGCGCTCCGCGTGCGAGATGCATGATCCCACTGGAGAGCCGGATGCGGGAAATCCGCACGTCCCGGTTCGGAGGGCAGGGGGTGGAAACGGGCCTATGGGAGCCGGACTGAGCGCCGCCGCGAAAGCGAGGGGACACACGCACCGGACCCTACGGGAACCGCGCCACCTCCTGACCTTACCACGAGCCGGTTGGCGGTGGTTGGCGGGCGACCTGACGAGCCGTCGCGAGTGGCGGGGCCATTATGAGGCGAAATATCGGGCCGTCATAGTCGGATGCGGGGCGGAGAGGCGCCCGGGGAGGGGTGTGCGCGGCGTTGGCGGATCCCGGCGGGGCGAGCCGGCAGACCGGTCCCTCTACCGCGGGGAAGCGGCGGGGAGTCGCGGTCCGGGTTCGCGGTTTCTACCCGGATAATCGGGCGTGGACGCGGGCGAAGGCGAAGGCGGAGGGATGCGCGGAGTCCATGGCGACCTTGACCCTGCGCGCCGAGACCATCACGCGCGCTCCGATTTTGAGGAGCTTCAGGCGCAGCGTGCCGGCGGTGGCGCGGGCCAAGCCGGTGCCGGAGAGCGCGCGGCGCAGCGCGGCCATGAGGATGGAGGCGAAGGCGGAGAAGAGGAGCCGGAGCTGGTTGGCGGGGAAGCGGGTGGCGGAGGTCCGGTCGGCGAACAGGTCGAGCTGCTGCTCCTTGATGGCGTTCTCGGCGTTGCCCCGGGGGCAGTACACGCGTTCGTAGACGGTCCGGGGGGAGACGGTCTCCGGGAGCGAGGTGACGACGAAGCGGGGGTTGGGCTTGCCCGGCAGATGCTCGGCCTTGGCGATGACGCGGCGCGAGCGGGACCAGCTCCTCCGGGTGGAGTGGACGAACTCCTCGTAGATGCGGACCGGGCGGCGGCGGCCCTGCGACTCGACCCGGGCGGCGAGGAGTTCCGGCGCGATTCTCCGGGCGAGCCGGGCGTTGCGGGCGACGCCGATGACGTAGTCCACGCCGTTGTCCTCGCACCAGGCCAGCAGTTCCTCGCGGGCGTAGGCGGAGTCGGCCCGCACCAGGATGCCGAGCCCGGGCCACCGGCGGCGCAGCCGGGCGACGATGCGGGCGAGCGCTTCGGTCGCGCCCGAAGCGGCGCCGGAGTTGCCCGGCCGAAGCACGGCGCACAGCGGGTGCTTGCCGCAGAAGATGTAGAGCGGCAGGAGGCAGTGGTGGCCGTAGTAGCCGTGGAAGGAGCGGCCCTCCTGGCGGCCGTGCACCTTGTCGTCCGTCGCGTCGATGTCGAGCACGAGCCGCGACGGCGGCAGCCGTCCCGGCCAGGACTCGATGAACAGTTCGGTGAGCAGCGCCTGGAGCGCCTCGGGGTCATGGGCGATCCTGTGATACCGCTCCGACCTCCCGTCCCCGGGTGCGTGCTCGAGGCGGTTCAGCGTGCTCTTGCCCGCCAGCGCCGCGCAGCCCTTGCGCCCTCCCTCGAGCTTGCCGGACAACAGGGCCAGCAGGGGATCGTGCCGCAGGAAGTCGTGGTCGTTGAGGTCTTCGTATCCCAGGGCGATGCCGGTGATGCGCTGCGCGACCAGCGTGCGCACCGAGTGCTCCGTCAGACGCGGATCGCGCCGGTCCGTGAAGCAGGCGGCCACCCGGTCGAACAGCCCGATCGAGCGGTCGGTCCCCCGCAGCAACAGGGCTCCCCCGTTCGAGGTGATCGAGCCGCCGTCGAACGCGGCCATCACCTTCCTGCCCTGGCACCCTTGAAATCCGAACGAAACGGGTCTACACTGTGTCGGCATCGGTCCTCCGGTTTGGTGACTGTCAAGTTATTGACCCACATAAACTTAACAGTCCCCGGAGGCCGGTGCCACCTTATTGCTTTGAGAAATTCAGGCTAGCGAGTTCGCAGCTGCGTTTCCGCCAAGAGAAGGCACTCGAGCATCCAGAACGACGCTCTCGTCGGGAGCCAGAAAAACACACGCCGAGCAGAGTCGTCTGAACACCTTGGCGGTAGCTTGATCGAGATTCCTCAGGATCTCCAATGTCCGAACGGACGTGCTACCCCGGCGCTCAACTTCGCCGGAGAGGAGTCTTGCCCAAAGGGCCTGCATTTCTTGCGATGAAACGTCTTGGACGCTGTTGAAGAAACGAGCTGTCCAATCATGATCGGGCTCGTCGTCTGCCACCGTCTTGCCAACAAGTTGCTTGGCGGCTTGGCTCACCACTGATTCAATATTCTCTTGGCGTTTTCGTTCTTGGAATCGGATTCTCTGACGCACTCTATCCGATATGTCTAGAGTTCCAGACACAGCGTCGTTACGAGACAACAGAATTTCGCGCGCCTCCGCCTGGGCGGTTGCCTGGACTAGCAAGGTTCGTGCTTCCCCTTCGGCTGCTATCTGCTTTGCGCGAGCCTCCCGTTCTGCTCTCCAGGGCGCCAGCATTGGACCGGCGACGCTACCGATCCCGCTAGCTACGTGATCCAAGAGCTTTTCTATTGCCGGTATCTCTAAGGGCACGCTCACCGCCTAGTAGCCGTCTTCTCGGGGTCCAGGGTTGTTGTTTGTCACAAAATTCCCATGAGCTTCAGCGAGAGAGGGTCCGCTGTCAATGGGCATTGCAAGCACCACCCGGCAGCGAAAACCGCCCGCAGGCAACTCGGAAGCTTTGCCAAGAGCGTCAGGCCGATGCGCAGCTCATCGCCGAGATGCGGAGGTTCGCGATCGGGGAGTCTTTCGATGAGTGGCCCATGCCGGAAGTGAACTCGGAAGTGCTTGATTTCCGAGTCGCTTCCGAGTCGTTCGTTCCCGTACGGAAGCTGACGCGCAGGAGCCTCGAAAACCTCCGCCTTCCTAACCCCATCAGGGTCGCCTCGCGCCAACTGTAGGCGGCATGCTCCTCTTCGGACGCAACCGGCTCGATCATTTCCCCGGCGCTTGGATTCAGGCCGGACGGTTCACCGGAACGGACAAGGCGGCCATCCTCGACCACGTCCGGCTCGAAATGCATCCGGTTCGGGCCATCGAAGAAGCGGTGTCGTTCGTCGAGAAGCACTCCGAGCGCGGGGCCGTCATCGGCCGGCTCCGGCGCCGGGATCGATGGAGCCGGCCCCCGGCAGGCGGCGGTCCGGGAGGCCATCGTCAACGCCATCGTTCACGAGGACTACCCGCCGCGGGGAGCTCCGACCCGCGTCGCGATCTTCGACGACCGGTTGGAGGTTGAGAACCCGGGACTACTTCCCTTCGGCCTCACCTTGGAAGATCTGCCTCTCGGAGTCTCCAAGCTCAGGAACCGCGTACTCGGGCGGGTCTTTCACGAACTCGGGCTGGTCGAGCAGTGGGGAAGCGGGGCACAAAGGATGATTGCGGCATGCCGCGACAACGGGATGCCTGCGCCGGTCTGGGAGGAAATCGGGCTTCGCCTGCGGGTCACTCTGCGCACCGAACAGGTCCGGCCGGCCAGGACGACCCGACGGACCGAACGATCCTCGACCTCCTCCAGGGTGGTGCCCTCGTGGAAGATCGATCTAGCGGACTTGAGGGGTTAGGGCAAGGCACTTGGGAACTGTAGGACATCGCTACGTTGCACTCTTCTTGACGCCGTGCCTTCAGATAGGTAGCCTTACATGATGATGTTACCACTACACCTGTGCCTGAACGGAGGTATTTATGGCACGTCGTAAACGCCGCTCTAACCGTCCGCACCCGCCCGTGGACATTCGGGCAGCCGCGATGGTTGCTCAGGCGATCGCCGACAACAACGCGGGAAACCCAATGAACCGAGTGCTGTTGGCCCAAGCCATGGGGTACAGCCCCAACAGTAGCGGCCTCCGAGAGCGAATTGCAGCTGCCGCAAAGTACGGACTCACTCAAGGCAACTTCAATTCGGAACAGATTTCCCTGACGCCCCTTGGAGTCTCCGTCTCCCAGCCTCGAAACGAAGAGGAGCGAACTGCTGGGCTCCGTAAGGCTGTCCAGAACGTACCTGTATTTCGGCAGCTCTTGGAACATTTTTCGAACAACGCCCTGCCCAAGCCTGAGTTTCTGGCGAACACTTTGAAAGTTGATCCCTTCAACATAGGCGCAGATTGGGCCCCATCGGCCGCTGAGGCATTTGCGAAAGACGCTCGCCATGTGGGTTTCCTTCGTGACATCTCGGGCAAGGCGTACGTTCTTCTGGATGGTAGCGCGGCAACACCGAGACCCTCGGCAACCGAGGCAGTGGAGGCTACCGAACCGGTCACTAGTCCGGAGTTGGAAGAGAGGGAAAGCGACCAGGAAGCCCGCGACGGCTCAGCTGGATCGACTGCGTCCGGAAAGGACCGCGATAAGCCACGCCCGATGCAGATCTTCATCGCCCATGGCAAGAATCGCAGGCCGCTGGAGCAACTCAAGAACATCTTGAATATGTGGAAGGTGCCGTACTTGGTCGCGGTTGAGGAAGCGAATGCCGGACGTCCGATTTCGACCAAGGTAGCCGAGATCATGAGGGAATGTTCGGCGGGGATCTTCATTTTCACGAGCGATGAGGAACTCAGGTCAGAAACTGGAGCGATCGTGGGAAGGCCCAGTGAGAATGTCATCTATGAGTTGGGTGCCGCCTCACTGCTGTACGGCCGCAAGATCGTGATCCTGAAGGAGATAGGCGTCACTTTTCCGAGTGATTTCAGCGATTTGGGCTGGATTGAGTTCGAAAAGGACGCGCTTGAGGCCAAGGCGATGGATCTCCTCAGGGAAATGATCTCGCTGGACGCCCTGCGTCTGGTTTCTCCGACGAGTCTCTCGTAGGGCTAGACCCAACTTCGAACTCCCAGAAGCGGGCAACTTAGTGCAGTGCGGCGACATAGCCGTGGTCCGGGGGTGTACGCTACTGGGTACGGGTCAGGGGCGGACGCCGAGGAGGCGGAAGGCTTCGGCCTGGAGCGGGGTGGGGCGGGTAAGGACATCGGCGGCCACGGCCCCCTGTGCGGCGGGCTGAACGCGGTTGCGGGTGAGCGTGGCGAGGTCGGCCAGCAAGGTCTGGAAGCTGTGGACGGGCAGGCCGCCGGGGGTGCGTTTCCTGCCCGCCTTGGCGTGGGCCGAGGGAGAGGGACGGGCGGGGGCGACGGGCGAGGATCTGGCGGCCTCGGCCGCGGCGGGATCGTCGTCGTCGAAGAGCAGCGGCGCGAGCGCGCGGCGCATGTGCCACTCGACGTAGTAGGCGAGCATGCAGAGGAAGACGTGGGCCCGGACCCGGCCTTCGAGGCGGTGGTGGACCGGGCGCACCTTGAGATCGACGGTCTTGTAGCTGCGGAACGCCCGCTCGACGCGGCTCAGGCTCTTGTAGGACCGGACCGCCTCTTCGGCCGGAAGTTCCGCGGCGGGCACGTTGGTGCGGATGACGTAGATGCCGTCGAGGGCGGCCTCTACGGCGATGCGGTCCTCGTTGCGCACATACGAGAAGCCGTCGTCGGTGCTCTCGGTGTCGAAGTGCTTGCCGACCTTGAAGCGGCGCAGCGCCCGGTCGGCGCGCACGGCGATCTTGTCCTTGCCCCGCAGGGGCCGCTGCTCGCGCCGGGTGGCGGCCACGACCTTGTCCAGCTCGCGTTCGGTGGCGGCGAGCAGGTCCAGCCGCTTGCGGGCCCGCTCGGCGGCCAGCAGCGGGTTGCGGCACACCACCAGGCGCTCCCCCGGGAACAACTCGGGCGCGGTGATCTCGGCCAGATCCTGTTCGTCGAAGAGGGAGAGCTGCAAGGTGCCGCCCTTGACCAGCTTGCGGATCGCCGGAGCCCGCAGCGCGGTGATCCACCCCAGGCCCGCGGGCCGGACCTCCTCGCGGATGCGGGCGTCGGTCAGCAGCCCCCGGTCGCCGACCAGGACGATGCGCGACAGGGAGAAGCGTTTGCGCAGCTTCTCCAGCTGGGTGGCCAGCGTGCCGGGATCGGCGGTGTTGCCCTCGAAGACCTCCGCGGCGACCGGGCAGCCCTCGCGGTTTGCACAGCAGCGCGAAGACGATCTGGAGCTTGCCGCGCTTGCCGTCGCGGGAGTAGCCGCGCTTGGCCAGCGGACACTTCGAGCCCTCGAAGTAGACCGAGGTGACGTCGCAGAGCACCAGGGCGCCCTCTTCGAGGTGCCGGGCCGCCAGGTGGCGCTCGATGCGGGCCTGGCGCTTGAGCAGCCAGTCCATGGCGCGGTAGAGGTCGTTCTCGCCGGCGTCCTCGACGCCGAGTTCCTCGCCCAGCGTGTGGGTCAGGGTCTCGCGGGACAGGGAGCGGGCGGTGGCCAGCTTGGAGCGGGGATCCAGGATGCGGGCGAGGATCATGGCGGTGGCCAGGGCCCGGTCGCGCGAGGGGCGGCGGTCCAGGAGCTTCTCGAGGCCGAGGCGGCGGGCGGTTCCCAGCACGGCGGCGGCGTGGCCGTGGGGCCGGGAGCGGAGGATGGCGAAGGCGTCGCCGAGGGAGGGCAGCGCGACCCCGCCCTTGAGCAGGATGCGGAACCCCTCGACCAGATCGTCGGGCCACTTCGACAGGTTGGCGAGGGTGCGTTTCTTGACCTTGCCGTCTTCGCGGAAGGACTCGCGCAGCAGCACGGCGGGCGGGGAGCTCCGGTTGGGCACGCGTTCGACATACATGGGTATTATAATAACGACTACAATGAGTCATGGCAAGTTGATATCTCTTTCACTACATGGGTACGCCAGACACCACGACAATCCCGCCAAAACACCCGCCTGCCAATGAGTTACAGCGTCAGGAGGCCCGGATTCCGCTGGAAGTTGGGCTTAGTGGGCCGGGAGGCCTGTAGAAGCAGTTGGAGCGCGGGATGGATAAGCCGAGAAGTGGTGATGCGGCTGCGGTGGGGAGAGGACATCGGCGAGGTGAGCAGGACGGTGAGGCGGCAATCCGTCCCAGCGGATCACGTTCGCTTGTTGAGCGGAAACTGAAATAACTCACCAATTGGGAGGTAGTTCCTTGTGATGTATCAGGTAGCTGCGATCACACCCTGAGCATGTCCAACATGTCGAGTATTCATCAATCTCCACGTACGAGAAATCGGGTTGGAGTAAACAGACCCTGCCTTCATCAAAGCATTTCTGGCACGCCCAACATGAGTCATGTCCGTCTTCCGGGTCAGCGTGGAATTCATACACATACGCACCACCAATCAAGCGTAACCTGTAGTTGCTGGCGTCGTGTTGCGGTCCGATCGCAGCTGGTGCGGCACCATTCGTGGCGCGCTGGCTGGAGGCCGAGGTGGACCCCTTCTCGAGCACCAGCGCGGGCACTCGGTCGGCTGGTCTCTTGCGGATAACCCAAAAGAACAGCTTCTTGGGCCAGCGCCAAAAGACTTGGATGACCAGCTTCTCCAAGAGCGCTTCAGACATCATCTTAGTGATCCGTAGCACCCACCTAGTCATGGAACCCGGATAACCCTCCCCCCTACTCCGCCACCACCCCCTTCTCCCTCAGAATCTCCCACACCCGATCCGGCCGAATCGGAATCTCCACGTGCGTCACGCCCAGGTGGGACAGCGCATCCACCACCGCGTTCGCGATCGCGGGCGGCGCCCCCACTGTAGCCGACTCACCCACGCCCTTGGCGCCCAGCGGGTGGTGCGGTGACGGCGTCACCGTGTGCGCGGTCTCCCACGCCGGCGTCTCCACCGCGGTCGGCACCAGGTAGTCCATGAACGAGCCTGCCAGGTTGTTGCCGTCCTCGTCGTAGGTCATCTCCTCGAAGAGTGCCGGCCCCAGTCCCTGGGTCAACCCACCATGGATCTGCCCCTGCACGATCATCGGGTTGATGATGTTGCCGCAGTCGTCCACGGCCACGAAGCGGCGCACGGTCACCTCGCCGGTGCCGCGGTCGATGTCCACGACGCAGATGTAGGTGCCGAAGGGGAAGGTGAGGTTGGGTGGGTCGTAGTAGTTGGTCGCCTCCATCCCCGGCTCCATCCCCGGGGGCAGGTTGGTGTAGGCGGCGAAGGCGCAGTCCTGGATGGTCACCGACTTGGCCGGCGCGCCCTTCACCGAGAAGGTGCCGGGCTCCCACTCCAGGTCCTCTTCGCCCACCTCCAGCAGGTGCGCGGCGATCTTGCGCGCCTTGTCCCGGATTGCCCGCGCGGCCATCACCCCCGCGGCGCCCGCGGTCGGCGTCGAGCGGCTGGCGTACGTCCCCAGCCCGTACGGCGCGGTGTCGGTGTCGCCCTCCTCCACCTGCACGTGCGCGGCCGGGAGCCCCAGCTCCTCGGCGATGATCTGCGCGTAGGTCGTCTCGTGGCCCTGGCCCTGCGACTTCGTCCCGAACCTCGCGATCGCCTTGCCGGTCGGGTGCACGCGCACCTCGGCCGAGTCGAACATCTTGATGCCCAGGATGTCGAAGTCCTTGGACGGCCCGGCGCCCAGCACCTCGGTGAAGCTGCACACGCCGATCCCCATCAGCTCGCCGCGCGCGCGCCTCTCGGCCTGCTCTCTGCGCAAGTCGTCGTAGCCGATCATCTCCTTGGCCTTGTCCATCGCGGCCTGGTAGTCGCCGCTGTCGTACTCCCAGCCCAGCGGCGAGTGGTAGGGGAAGGCCTCCTTCGGGATGAAGTTCTCTTCGCGCAGCGTCGCGGGATCCTTCCCGATCTTGAGCGCGAGCGTGTCCACGATCCGTTCCAGGCAGTGCACGGCCTCGGTCACGCGGAAGGAGCAGCGGTACGCCACGCCCCCCGGCGGCTTGTTGGTGTAGACCGCGTCCACCTCGGCATACGCCTGCTCCATGTCGTACGACCCGGTGCAGATCGAGAACAGACCCGCCGGCCACTTGGACGGCGCCGCCTGGGCGTCGGCATAGCCGTGATCGGCGATCGTCTTGATGCGGAGCGCCCGGATCTTGCCGTTGGCGTCGGCCGCCAGCTCGGCGTCCATGTGATAGTCGCGCGCGAAGGAGTCGGCCTGCAGGTTCTCCATCCGGTCCTCAATCCACTTGACCGGCTTGCCCAGCACCACCGAAGCCGCGATCGCGATCACGTAGCCGGGGTACACCGGCACCTTGCCGCCGAAGCCGCCCCCGATGTCGGGCGAAATCACACGGATCTTCTCCTCGGAGAGCCCCACATGCCCCGCCACCAGCGCCAGCACCGTCCGGATGGCGTGCGGCGCCTGCGTGGTCATGTAGACCGTCAGATGCCCCTCGACCGGGTTGAAGTCGGCGAGGCAGCCACAGGTCTCGATGGAGGCCACGTGGATACGCGGGACGTGCATCTTCTCGCGCACGACAACGTCGGCCTCGTCGAAGATCTTGTCCGTCGCCGCCTTGTCGCCCGCCTCCCAGTGCCAGATGCGGTTGTCCTCCTGCCCCTCCTTGTCCACCCGCAACACCGGCGCATCCGGCTCCAGCGCCTTGAAGGGGTCCATCACCGGCTTCATCGGCTCGTACTCGACCTCGACCGCGGCGACCCCGTCGGCGGCAGCATACCGCGACGTCGCGATCACGCCGGCCACTTCCTGCGCCTGGTACATGACCGTGTCCGTCGGAAGCACCATCTGGGTGTCCGACATGAGCGTCGGCATCCAGTGCAGCCCGTAGGCCTCCAGGTCCTTGCCGGTCAGCACGGCGAGCACGCCGGGAATCTCGAGCGCCGCGGAGCTGTCGATGTTCTTGATCTTGCCGTAGGCGACGGGGCTCCGGACGATGTCGAGCCAGAGCATCCCCGGAAGAGTGAAGTCGTCTATGTAGTTGCCCTTGCCCTGCAGGAAGCGCGGGTCCTCCTTGCGCTTCATGGAGTGGCCCATGCCGCAGATCTTTGCGGAAGTTCTCGGTGTCATCAGTTGCCCTCCCCCATCTTGGCGGCGGCGTACTCGACCGCCTTGACGATGTTCACGTATCCGGTGCAGCGACAGAGATTTCCGGAGATCGCCTCGCGGATCTCGACTTCGCTGGGGTTCGGATTGCTTTCGAGCAGCGCGGTCCCGGTCATCAGCATGCCGGGGGTGCAGAAGCCGCACTGCAGGCCGTGCTCCTGCTGGAAGCTCTCCTGAAGCGCCGTCATGCCATCGGCGCCCGCGAGTCCCTCCACGGTGCCGATCTCGGCGCCGTCGGCCTGAACGGCCAGGACGGTGCACGACTTGGTGGGCACGCCGTCGACCAGCACGGCGCATGCGCCGCAGTGCGTAGTGTCGCAGCCGATGTGGGTGCCGGTGAGCGCGAGGTCGTCGCGGATCAGGTGCACGAGCAGGAACCGCGAGTCGACCTCGGCCGAATGGGCCTCGCCGTTCACCGTGACGGTGATGTTGTGTCTGGCCATCGCTCTATCCTCCTGCGCGCGCGAGCGCCTTGCGGATGGCTCGGGCGGTGAGCACGCGGGCCATGTTCTTCTTGTATGCGACGGAACCGCGCCGATCGGCGACAGGATCCGTGGCGTCGGCGGCGGCCTGGGCGGCGGCGGCGATGACCTCATCCGCGGACGGCGCGCGGTTGATCGTGTCGCGCACCCTGCGGATGGCGCCCAGGACCCCGCCCGGGTCGACAAGGGCCGCGCCGGTCAGCACGTCCTCCGCGTCGGTCGCGCGGATGGGAGCGATGCCCAGGTTGGTGAGCCCGATGCCCGCGCTCGCGACGGTGCCGTCCTGGTTCAGCGAGAGCTGCACCGCCGAACCGGCGACGGCGTAGTCGCCCACCTTGCGCTCGAGCTTGACGTACGCGCCCCCGCTGCGGGCCGGCGGAGACGGGATGTGGATCTCCGTGAGGATTTCGCCGTCTCCCAGCGCCGTCATGAAGAGCCCGTGGAAGAAGTCGTCGATGGCGATCGCGCGCTCGCCGTCCGGCCCGGTCGCCATGACGTGGGCCCGCAGCGCCAGCATCGTAGCCGGATGGTCGTTCGCCGGATCGCCGTGCGCGAGGTTGCCGCAGATGGTGGCGCGATTGCGCACCAGCGGGTCCGCGATCACGGCCGCCGTGTCGAGCAGGATGGGATATCGCTCCGCCACCACGCCCGAGCTCTCCAGCTGCGACTCGGTGACCAGGGCGCCGATGCGCAGGAAGCCGTCCCGCTCCTCGAGGCCGCCCAGGCCGGGGATGCGGCCGATGTCCACGATGTTCGCGGGCGAAGCCAGGCGCAGCTTCAGCATCGGCAGGAGGCTCTGGCCGCCCGACATCACCTTCGGGTCGTCGAGGGAGCCGAGCAGCCCCAGGGCCTCGTCCAGAGTGCCAGGGGCGTGGTAGTCGAACTGCGGGGGAATCATGTCTCAGCCCTCCTTTGCCTGCTCGGCAAGTGCTTTGGTGAGGTTTCCCACAAACTCCTGTAGCATCTTCTTCGACACGATCTGGATCATGCCGCGGCCCATCTGGGCCAGAATTCCGGACACGACGACATCGGAATCGATCGTCACTTCGGTGCGCGAGTCGTCCAGCGCAACCACCCGGCTGCTCATGGACATCTCGGCCGTGCCCATGCCTGCCTTGCCCTGGCCGCGGGCGCGCACCGTCACGGATCGGTCGCTCTCGTCCAGTTGAAAGGATACGGTCCCCTTATACGCCGCCGCGAGGGGGCCCACCTTGACGACCATGCCGCCCGAGTAGGTGTTCTCGTCGAGCCGTTCTCCCATTTGCGCCCCGGGAAGCAGCGTCGCGACCCGCTCGGGATCGGAGAGCAGCCCCCATACCGCGGGCGCGGGCGCGTTGATGGTGAAGCCATCCTGAATCTTCATTCGCGTTTTTCTCCGATTGTTCCTTGTAAAGATCTCACGGTCCGAGCATCGGCAACAGCGCCTCGAGCGCCTCCAGGTTGTGGGCGGGCACGAGCCGGTCCACATGCGGCAGCGCCGCCTGCATGCCCTTCGCCTCCGGACGATAGCGCGGATCGCCCATGAGGGGGTTCAGCCAGATGATGCGTCGGGCGCGCCGGCGGATGGCCAGCAGGGCCGTCTCCAGCGACTCGGTGTCGCCCCGGTCGAGCCCGTCGCTCAGGATCAACACCGTGGTATCGCCTCGCACGGTTTGCCGCAAGTGGTGGTCGACGAACGCCAGCAGGCACTCCCCGATGCGGGTCCCGCCCGACCAGTCCTCCACGTTGCGGGCGAGCCTCTCCAGGGTGCCGGCCACGTCGCCGGTCCTGAGCCAGGGCGTCAGGCGCGTGAGAGACGTGTTGAAGGCGAAGATCTCGGTGCGGCGCGTGACCTTGCGCAGCGCGAAGACGAAGGCGAGCAGGAAGCGCGAGCAGGCGTCCATGGATCCGCTGGTGTCGCAGAGCACCACCAGGCTGGGGAGCTCGACGGCCCGGGCGCGGCGCGCCAGCTCGACGAGTTCGCCCCCGTGGGCCAGGGAGCGGCGGAAGCTCCGGCGCACGTCCACGACCGGCCCGCGCGCGGACGGCACCAGCCGGCGGCTCGGCCGTGTGGCGATGCGCCGCGCCAGGCGTTCGAGCAGCCGCTCCATCTGCCGGAGGTCGTCCGGGGTGCATTCGTCGAAGACCTTCTGCCGGAGGAGGGCGCGCGGGCTGTAGCCGGGCTGGTCGCCGTCACCGTCGGGGGCCTCCGCCTCGCCGCCTCCGGCCCGCTCGTCCAGTTCGCGGCGGATGTGCATGAGCGGCGCCTCGCTGTTCTCGTTGCCACGCCAGCGGCGGGGCGTGCGGCGGGCGCTCCGGTCACGGGCGGGGCGGGGGAGGGCGGCACGGCGCCAGCTCTCGTCGAAGAGGCGGTCGAACTCCGCCCACCAGCGGCGCGGGATCTTGAGCGCAGTGCTCAGGGCCAGCCGCACCTCCTCCGGGTCGCCGAGGTCGATGAAGCCGAGGGCGGCGGCGCCGTCGATCTCGTCGCGGAGTCCCACCGGCACGCCGATCCGCCGGAGCTCCCCGGAAAAAAGCGCCAGGTGAGCCACCAGCTCTCTCTCGGGCGCGGCTGCGATCGCGGACATCAGCCGGCTCGCGCGCCTGCCAGGAGGGTCTCGATCTCCTCCGTCTGCAGGAGGCTGATGTCGTGCTGATCCTTCACCAGACAGCCCAGGGTCTCGGAGACGATCTCCGCGTCCAGGCGGTCCTGATGCAGCGTCACTAGGGCGCGCGCCCAGTCGAGCGTCTCCGCAACCCCGGGAGGCTTCATGAGACGCCGCGCGCGCAGCCCCTGCACGACGTGCGTGATCCGGGCGGCGAGCGCGTCCGATATCCCCGGCACCCTGGTGCGGATGATCTCGACCTCCTTGGCGAACGTCGGGTGCTCGATGTAGAGGTAGAGGCAGCGCCGCCGCAAGGCGTCGCCGATCTCGCGCGTCCGGTTGGAGGTCAGCACCACCAGGGGCCGGTGGGTCGCGCGGATGGTGCCCAGCTCGGGGATGGTCACCTGGAAGTCGGACAGCACCTCCAGCAGGAAGGCCTCGAACCCGTCGTCGGCCCGGTCGATCTCGTCGATCAGCAGCACGGGGGGTTTGTGCGGACGGGTGATGGCGCGCAGCAGCGGCCGCTCGAGCAGGTAGCGGCGCCCGAAGATGACGCCTTCCAGCCGGTCCGCGCGCTCGTCGCCGCTCTCCCGGCCCTGGCCTCGGCCCATTGCGGGCTCGCCGCGGTCCATTTCGCGCTTGTCGGCGCCTGTTCCGGGCTGGTTGCGGGCCTCCCCGGCCTCGCCGCCGCCCATTCCGCGGTTGCCCCCGGCTTCCCCGGGCTCGCCGCGGCCGCCCTCTGTCCCGTCCGTTCCCATGCGCAGCCGGAGCAGCTGCTTCCGGTAGTTCCACTCGTAGAGCGCCGTGTTGGCGTCGAGCCCCTCGTAGCACTGGAGACGGATGAGCTCCGTCTTCATGAGGGCGGCCATCACCTTGGCGATCTCGGTCTTGCCGACGCCCGCGGCCCCTTCCACGAGAAGCGGTTTCTGCATGGCGCGCGCCAGGTGGACGGCGGTGACGATGGAGGGTTCGGCGATGTAGTCCGCCCGGCGCATCGCCTCCTGCAGCGCGCGGATCTCGGGTCTCACGCCGGACCCGTCGCGGGGCTGGAGGCGAAGACCTCGGGTGTCGCCTCGAAGAGGCCGCGGCAGCCGTCGCAGCAGAAGTGGACGGTCTTGCCTTCATGGACCGACGAAGGTGACCCCGCCACCGGGACCGTCATCCCGCACACGGGGTCGGTAGCCCAGGCGGCGGGGGTGGTCGCTTCGGCGGGGGTGGTCGCTTCGGCGGCGGGGGTCGCGTCACCACGACCGCCTTGGGCCTCGTCGGCCGTGCCCGCCTGGTCACCTGGGGCGGCCGGGCCCACGGTGGCCGAGCCCGCCTCGTCACCACCCGCCGCCGGGGCCGCGCGAGACCCCGTGGTCGCGCCGTCTCCGGCGGCCCGGTCCCCGGCGGCCCGCGCTCCCGCCGGCCGCCCGGATTGCTCCACGATCTCGGCCAGGATGCTCACGGCGATCTCGGCGGGCTCCTCGGCCCCGATGTCGAGTCCGGCCGGCCCATGTATGCGCGCGATCTGCTCGTCCCCCAGCCCGAGCCCCGCCAGCACCGCTCTCACGCTACCCATGCGTTTGGGCGACGCCACCACGCCCAGGTAGTCGGGCCAGGCCGCCGCCAGTTGCGCCAGCGCCCGCTCGTCTTCCCGTCCCATGGTGGCCACGACCGCGAACAGCCGCGTCCCCGGGGGGCGCGCCTCGTACAGCTGCACCGCCACGGCCAACTCCTGCGCGCATTCGTCCGCGAGCTGGACCACTTCCTCGTTGTCGGATGCGGTCGCGACCGTTCTGTATCCCATCGCGCTTCCGAGGCGCATCAGGGCGAGCGCTACCGGTGAATCACCCGCGACCAGGAGCACGGGGGCCGGCAATACCGGGTTGATATGCACCTCCACCTTTCCTCCGCTTGCGCAGGACATGGACACCTGGACCAGATCGTCGGGCCGCCCCTCCGCCGCCCCGAAGGCCAGCAGCCGGGGCTCTCGCAGGCGGAGCGCCTCCAGCGCATGCCGGACCACCTCGGAGCGCGTGCAGCTCCCGCCGATCCATCCGTGCAGGGTCCCGTCGGAAGCGATCAGCGCCGTGTTGCCCGGCTTTCCTGAAGTGGGGCGCTCGCTCCGCACGACCGTGGCCAGCGCGAACGGCCGCCTTTCGTGCTCCATTCGCGCCGCCAGGCGGAGCACGTCGCCGGTCAAGATTCACCGCTGGCGGAGCCAGCCGCGCCGGACGCGCCCGCCTCGGCACCGTCGAGTTCGTCCCGGACCGCCTCGTAGTCCCCGGGACGGTCGAGGTCGCGCAGCCTGGCCGCCGGCCAGTCGACCTGCAGAGCCCGGTCGTGGTGGCGCCGCACCACCTCCCGCCCGCACCCCGCGCGCATGCGCGCCACCTCGCGGAACAGCACCTGGTCGTAGAGCATCGGGGGGGCGTTAACCTCGCCGCCGTACCGGGACACCACCAGCGGCGGAGCCTCCTCGCGGTAGCGCTCCACCAGCGTCCGCAGCATGCGCGCGGTCACGAACGGCATGTCCGCCAGCATCACCACGGCGGCATCGCAGGTGCCAGCCACCCCCGCGACACCCGAGGCCGCCGAAGTCTGGATGCCCCCGCCGTGGTCGGCGTTGAACACGGGC
The DNA here is from genome assembly GCA_965225805.1 of Longimicrobiales bacterium. Classification (GTDB taxonomy): domain Bacteria; phylum Gemmatimonadota; class Gemmatimonadetes; order Longimicrobiales; family Gaopeijiaceae; genus BD2-11. Next base: position 2,787,665 of record OZ245327.1, on the reverse strand, counting down.
GTGCAGTCCATGTCCGCGATCTCCTGCTCGATCCGCTCGCGCGCGTGTCCCGTCACCACCACCACGGGATCCAGGCCGGCTTCCCCCGCGACACGAACGGCGCGACGCACCAGGGTCTCCCCCGCCACCTCGAGCAGGAGCTTGTTGCGGCCCATCCGGGTCGACGCACCGGCTGCCAGCACGATGCCCGCTACCTTCCGTTGCTTCGCCATCGGAGTTCCGGTTGCCGACTCCCTCGCTATCGCCGGGGAACAGGCCTTCGTTAGGGGAACAGGCTCACCGCAAAGACCAGAAACGCGCGGTCGGTGTCGTCTTCGTCCTGGTCGCGATCCATGTGGCCGTCGTCGCCGGGACGGTTCGGGTTGAGAATGTAGGAGACGCTAAGCGGCAGCGAGAAGGAATCGGTGATCACCCAGTCCTTGCTCGCCGAGATGCCCAGATTCACGAACGCGGTTCCATTGGTTGCGTAGAATTCGCTCTCGCCCGCGACCATTCCGGCCGTGAGGCTCAGGTCAACGTCCTCGAAGCCCGACACGGGAACGCTCGCCTCCAGATACAGGGAATTGTCGGGGTCGTTCCGCGACATCTTCCCGGCGAGCAGCGATATGGGGAAGCTCTCCGGCCCGGTGAACGACGCGGACAACTCGAGAAGGTGGCCATCGGTCACGAAGAAACCGTCGGCTCCGGGACCGGGGAAGTAGTAGTCGGTGAAGCCGAACGAGAACGAGGCGCCGTTCGAGGCCGAAACCGTGTAGGTGGCCCACAGGTCGTTTTCGTTGGCGTAGGCGCCCGAAGCAGAGACGGAATAGGAGCCCCAGGCGCCGACTTCCAACCCTCCGAGACCGAGCGTCAGCGCGGGTTGCATGGACATCGATTCACCGAAGTCGGTGCCCCGCCAGACGTAGCGGCTCACGACGTCGGCGCCGATGGAGGCGGACTGGCCCTGAACCGGGCCCGCAATCGCCAGAATCAGGGTGAACGCGAGAGCGGACAACAAGGTGCGCGCGCCGCGGGTGTTGAACATCGGTTGCCTCCAGAGGGTTGAATTGCTGGTTTGAATTCTCACAGCTCAGGTCCCGCTCCGATCCTGCCGGGCCACCTCCACCCGCGTGGTGAGCGTGGAGTCCGCGGATCCGCGAAATACCCCCCTTACCGGGGGAACGTCCGCATAGTCCCTGCCGACCGCGGCGCGCACGTGGCGCTCGTCGCAGTCACAATCGTTGGCGGGATCGAAGCCGGTCCATCCCAACCCGGGCAACCAGCATTCCACCCAGGCGTGGCTCTCGTTGGTCGAAGTGACGTGGCCGTTTGGCCCCAGGTATCCGGATACATAGCGGGCGGGGATTCCCCATCTCCGCAATATCGAGATCATGACGTGGGCGTAGTCCTGACACACGCCTCGGCCGGTCTTGAGGATGTGGTCGATGGGAGAGTCGACCGCCGTGCTTCCAGGGGAATGCTCGAGCACCCGATAGAGCGTGGACCGAAGGGCGCGAACGGTCTCCAGCAGATCGCTTCCCCTTTGGATGCCGCGGGCCGACAGGAACCGTTCCAGGGCGGGGGACGATGGCTGCCCGAAACGGCTCGGCTGAAGCATCAGCCAGAGTTCAGGCGTCCGGATGCCGGATCGCATCGCCTCCCACGAATCGGGTCCGAGGCGGTCGGGAAGCGCGTCCGGGGCCGTGACCTCCACGCTGGAACGAGCGACGATCCGGAAGTCGCGATGGCTGCCGGGCCGATCGAAGAAGTGGCCCCGGTTGCCGAAGGGTCCCCGGAACTCGAACACCGCTCCCCCGGGATCCGTCTCGATCGAGAAGTCGCGCAACTGCTGGCGGCGGTCCCGGACGGGAGACATGAAGAGCGTCATGACCGATCCGTGCACGGGAGCGTCGTAGTGAAACTCCAGTTCATGCCGGATGAGATAGCGCGCGGTCACGACGGCAACCCCGCTTCCACGGGATAGTCGACGTATGCCGCCATCGTGATTTCGTGCAGCGCGCGGCTGTCTCCAAGGAGGGCCTCGAAGAAACGCCGCCCGTTCCCCCCGTCTCCTCCGTTTCCGAGGTCCGTCTCGACCGCCGCCGCCAGACGCAGCGCCGTGCGATGCGGCGCCCCCAGGGGATAGCGCGCCCCTCTGGGGTCGATTCCCGAGAGGAGTTGTTCGATCCGGCGCACCGCGAAACAGAGCGACCGGGGCAACTCCGGGTTACGAATCAGAAACGCCAACGCCGGATCCCGGCGAATCACCATGGAATGGGTGCGGCAGTAGAATTCGTAGGCCCCGCAAATCCGCAGCAGGCCCGCCCAGGACAGCGCGGGAGCATCCTCCGGCGACCGGCCGACCCGGTCCCAGGCGTCGAGCAGGGCTGCCTGGTGCTGCAGGCGCTCGACGAAGCGGCCCAGCTCCATGAAGCGCCATGCATCGTCACGGGGCATGCGCGCGTTCACCACCCCCGCCAGCAGCCGCAGTCTGTCGATGGCCTCGGCCACGAGCGCCGTCGGCCCCTCTGCCCACGCGTTGGAGAAGTCGCAGTCCCGAATCCAGAAGAACCCCTGGTTGAGGCAGGTCCACACCCGGACCGGGAGCCAGGGTCTGAGCTGCTTGGCGTTCGCGCGCGCCATGGTCCAGCAGCGAATCATGGAGTCCGGATTGGCGGTGTCCTCGACCAGGCTGGCCGCCAGCGTGTAGGCGTCGGCGATCAGGAAGGCTTCGGCTTCGTCGGATGGCGTTGGCGTCACCGGCGACGATTGTCCCAGCGCCCGGTAGATCACCCTCCACCCCAGCGCCAGTTCGTCGGCGGGGGTGTCGACCAGACGCGTGAGCTGGTAACGCAACAGCCGGGAGGTGTGTTCGGTGCGCTCGAAATAGCGCCCCATCCAGTAGAAGTCGGCCGCGGCCCTGGCGAGCATCAGCCCGGCGCCTCCTGGTCGCGCAGCACCCAGAGGTCCTTGCAGCCGCCCCCCTGGCTGGAGTTCACCACCAGTCCCCCCTTGCGCAGCGCCACCCGGCACAGTCCGCCTGGAGCGATGTAGGTGTCGTCGCGGCCCCGGAGCACGAAGGGCCGGACATCGACGTGGCGAGGCTCAAGGCTTCCGTCCACGAAGCAGCTCGCCCGGGACAGATCGAGGACCGGCTGGGAAATGAAGTTGGCGGGGTCGGCGCGCAGGCGTTGCGCGTAGGCTCCACGCTCCCTGGCGGTGGAATGCGGGCCGACCAGCATTCCGTATCCGCCCGATCCCCCAACCTCCTTCACCACCAGTTCATCGAGGTGCTCCAGCGTGTAGGCGAGTCCCTCGGGTGTCCGGCAGAGGTGCGTCTCGACGTTGGCCAGAATCGGCTCCTCGTCGAGGAAATAGCGAATGATGCGCGGGACGTAGGCGTAGAGCGCCTTGTCATCCGCGACTCCGGTGCCCGGAGCGTTGGCGATCACGACATTTCCCGCCCGGTAGGCGTGAAAGAGCCCGGCCACCCCCAGAAGGGAATCGGAGCGGAAGGTGACCGGGTCGAGGAAGTCGTCGTCCACCCGCCGGTAGATGGCGTCGATGCGCTTCAGTCCGGAGACGGTGCGCGCGTATACCGTGGCATCGTGCACCACCAGATCCTGCCCCTCCACGAGTTCGGCGCCCATCTCGCCAGCGAGGAAGGCGTGCTCGTAGTAGGCGGAGTTGTAGCGGCCCGGCGTCAGCACGGCCACGCGCGGAGAGCTCGCCCACGACCCCAGCGAAGCGAGGGTGGCATGGAGCTGCACGGGATACTGGGAGATCTCTCGAACGTCGTGCGCGCGGTACAGCCTGGGGAACGCGTTCTTCATGGCGACGCGGCAGGCCAGCATGTACGAGACCCCCGACGGAACCCGCAGATTGTCCTCCAGTACCGCGAAGCCTTCGTGGGTCCGCACGACATCCGTGCCGCAGACGGAGACGTACACGTCGTGGGGCACCTTCAGGCCCTGCATCTCGATCCGGTACTGAGGACAGCCCAGAACCAGGTCGTGGGGCACGATTCCGTCGCGTAGCGACTTTCCTTCGTGGTAGATGTCCCGGAGGAAGAGGTTGAGCGCGGTCAGGCGCTGCCTGAGACCCCGGTCGATGTGGTCCCACTCAGCCGTCGTGAGCAGCCGGGGGACGCAGTCGATGGGGATGATCTGTTCGGACGCCCTGCCGGCACCCAGAACGGTGAAGGTGATGCCCTCGTGGATGAAGCGGCGCGCGACACCCTCCTGAAGCTGCGCCAGCTGCTCCGGCGAGGAGTTGGAAAGCGCCGTACCCAGCCGCCTTGATGCCCCGCGGAGGCTTCCGTCCCCGCGGAACATCTCGTCGTAGAAGCGCGCGTCCAGCTCGTAGCCCGAGAACGCCCCGGACCCGGCTGCACCGGGCCGGGACACGTCGGGAAAACCGTGGTCGACGGACACGTGCGACGAAGCAGGCAAGGCTAAAGACTCCGCCTCAGGAATCGCGGTAGTCGTCGCCCTCGTCCGGATCCACCATCAACACGAACTCGGGATACGCATCGAGGCCGAGTTCCGCCGCATCCTGCCCGATCTCCTCCACGGTGCGGGAAACTCTGACGCCCATGGTCTTCTCAAGCATCGTCCACAGCACCCAGGAAGACCCGAAGACGAACACTCCCACGGAGACTACGCCGAGCAACTGAACACCCAGGTTGGCCCCGGCGGCGATGGAGGTGGCCAGCGTGCCCCAGATGCCCGCGAACAGGTGGGCCGGCACGGCGCCGACCACGTCGTCGATCCGGCGCTGCTCCAGGAACTTGACAGCCAGGGTGCAGAGAATCGCGCCGACCGCGCCGATGAAGACCGCCCAGCGGGCGTCCACAATGTCGGGCCCCGCGGTAATCGCCACCAGCCCGGCGATGGCGCCGTTGAGGCCCGCGAAGAGGTCGAGGCGCCCCAGAATGGGCCTTGACACCAGCAGCGCCGTGACCACGCCCGCGGCTGCCGCCAGATTGGTGTTCACCAGGATGTTGCTCATGGCCACGACGTTGACGGCGCCGTCCAGGGCGAGCTGGGATCCGCCGTTGAACCCGAACCAGCCCAGCCACAGGATGAACACGCCCAGGGTGACGACGGGGACGTTCGACGGCGGCGTGGACTTCACCGTTCCGTCCTTGCGGAACTTGCCCCACCGGGGACCCACCACCAGAGCGCCGGCCAGCGCGGCCCACCCGCCCGTGGAGTGAACCATGGTGGACCCCGCGAAGTCCATGAAGCCCCTCTCGGCGAGCCAGCCGCCGCCCCAGTGCCAGGAGCCGATGATCGGGTAGATGATGGCCGTCAGGAGCGCGGTGAAGACGAAGAAGGCCCACATGTTGACCCGCTCCGCCAGCGCCCCGGAGACGATCGAGGCCGTCGTCGCCACGAAGACCATCTGGAAGAACCAGTCCGATGTCACGGCGTAGCCGTTCTCGACCACGGCGGCCAGCGCGCCCTCGTCCCCGCCCAGCAGCGCGATCTCGTCATCCGAAGGACCGTAGAACAGGTCGATCGAGCCGATGAAGCCGCTCACGTCCACGTACATCAGCCCGTAGCCGATGAAGTAGTAGGTGAGCCCGGCGATCGCGTAGACCCCGATGTTCTTCAGGCAGATCACCGATGCGTTCTTGGACCGCACGGATCCGGATTCCAGCATGGTGAAGCCGGCGCACATCCACATCACCAGTGCGCCCCAGATCAGGAACGAGAAGGTGTTGAGGACGAAGCCGACGTCCTGCGGGGCTTCCTGCGCCAGGGCAGCCGCCGGCGCGGGCGCCACAAGCAGGACGGCCGCGAACAGTGCGCCCAGCGCGCCGACGCGACCGATCCGGATTCGAGGAGCACAGGTGTTCGTGCTGCGTGGACGTGAGTGCATGGTGTCTCCCGTGGTGTTTACGGTTGCCTTCGGTCAGGAATCGTTATCGAGGCGTCTCGCCGGCCGAGCGAAACGGGCTATGACTTGTGCCTGTGGACCGCCGGTTGTGCCCGCAGATTTTGTCGCCTTTGTCACGGGTTTTGTCGTCTTCCGCAGCTGGTCGTCCGTGCAGCGGCCGTTTGACGATCGATTGAAGATTGGATGCGTCATTATCTGTCTCGATACCCTGTTCCGCAAGCCGCCGTCAGGATCATCTTCCGCAAGCTGCCGACAGCCTCGGTTTCGCGCGCGATCCCGGCGAGGAGTGATATCTTGCATCCATGAGATTTCCCTACCTTGCCGGTGCCCCGAGCGGCTTCGTGCCTCTCTTTCTCGCTCCCCAGGCGGGGGTGAGCGAGTCGCCGTTTCGCCGGTTGTGCCGGCGTTTCGGCGCGGATGTGGTGGTGACGGAGTTCGTCAGCGCCGAGGGCATCTGCCACGGAAACGAGAGGACGCGCGACTACCTGCGCTTCGAGGAGGAGGAACGGCCGATCGGGGTGCAGATATTCGGCGCACGTCCCGACCGCATGGCCGAGGCGGCGGCGCTGGTGTCGGACGTGTACCAGCCGGACTTCATCGACATCAACTTTGGCTGCCCGGTCAAGAAGGTGGTGAAGCGCAACGGGGGTTCCGGCTGCCTGCGGGATCTGGGGCTGGTCGAGCGCGTTGTGGGTGCGGTAGCGCGCGCGACCCCACTTCCGGTCACCACCAAGATCCGTAGCGGTTTTGACGAGAGGACCCGGGACCCGGTCACGATCGGCCTCCGCTGCCAGGACGCAGGGGCGGCCGTGGTCACCCTGCACCCGCGAACCCGGGCGGACATGTATTCCGGCCAGGCGCGCTGGCACGAGATCGCGGCCCTGGTGGAGGCGCTGGACATCCCCGTGGTGGGCAACGGCGACATCAAGACCGGTGAGGACGCCCGCCGCATGCAGGACGAGACCGGATGCGCCGGCGTGATGATCGCCCGTGCGTCCCACGGCAGTCCCTGGGTGTTCGCTGGCGCCCGCGCCGCCCTCGACGATGAACACCTTCCACCACTCCCGGACGCCGCCGAGCGACTCGCCATCTGCCTCGAGCACGCCCAGAACGCGGTGGACTTCGAGCGCGACGCCCGGAAGGCGGTCATCGAGTTCCGCAAGCACATGGGCTGGTACACGAAGGGCCTCCCCAACGGGCGACAGCTGCGGACCCAACTCTTTCGTCTCACGACGCTGAAGGAAACACGGGAGGTTCTGGAGTGCTATCTTGAACGGGAGCTGGCGAGCGCCGCCTGACGCGCGGCGGACGCGGGCGATCGGCCACACATCGGACCAAGGAGATTGCGCAACGAACCCTGCGCCTTCTGCACCAGACCGAAGGGGGCGTCACGGCTTCGACGTGTTTGGTGAATTGTGAAGTAGCGTGCCGAGGTCCGGGAGCCTCGAAAAACACCCGGAATCAACACAACTGCCAACAACCAACTGGCAATGGCTGCCTGAGTTTTCTCACAGCCCGTCTCCTGGCCGGCTCGCCCAAGGCAGGCCTTGCAGGCGTCGACAATTTGGGCTGGTCCGCGGCGATGTCGTCGTGCCGTGGACGAGACGCTTGACGGCTAATCGGTAGTCCGGCGGATCACTGGCCGGGCCTGCCGATGAAATGCAACAGTGATCTACGCACGTAGAAGCTTTGCAGGATCCACTCGCGGACGCGGGTTCGACTCCCGCCGCCTCCATATACCTCCTTTCTTCGGGCCAGAACGACCTGGCCACACCCGCGGGGAACGAGCGGAAGTACACGTTACGCGGGTATGGGCACACACTCGTGGCACGACCTCTGCAACATCGAGTGACCCGCTCGTGGCGGGAGTCAGAGCCTCAGCTGGTTTGATCGAGGTCACGGCGATCCATGATGGCTCTGTGTCACTCACCGTCGTGGGGGCCGAAGACCGGAGTGGCATCCCCGCATTTCTTCGGCTCTTTGCTGGCGCGTTCCTGACGCGGCTGGATCGGCCCGCTGCTCGCCGCCTCGCGCCGGGACTGCTCCGGCTTCCATACGGATTCATACCACTCCCTGAAGCGCTGGACGACGCGCTCCGGATCCTCACGGGAAGCGGCGAGCGTGGATCCCGCCAGCCGCGCAGACTTCCGCTCCAATGTGCGCCGGTGCACTCCCGCCCGGAGGGCAATGGCGCCGCAGCTGTCGTGCGATGATGCGCGGACGGCCCACAGAAGAATGGCCCAGTCCAGGAACTCCTTGAGGCTGCACCGAAGTGGAACATCCTCCCTCCAATAGCGGCTTAGCGCCGAAGCACCCAGATGAACGTGATGCGCCAACGCCGTTACCGAGTTTTCCGGTGGTTCTGGAGCACTGTCGCCACTACAGTCCAGATCACAAGTGCGCGATATCACTCCTCTCACGGCAGGTCTAAGCGGATAGTTGGAAAGCAACCTCCACCCCAGATGCCATAGCGGATCCCGGCCGTCCCGTCCGATCTCCCTGACGACACGAAAGAGGCAGTCTTCCGCTTCCTCCGCCCAGACGACCTGCAGGCTGTGGGACCGGAGGGGGTTCAACCGTCGCAGGCACTCGATCGACAAGGGCGCCACCAAGACGCAGGGGGGACCCGGCAGGCCCTCCCGGGTCGTCAACCGAAGCCATCGTACATCGCCATCCGAGCACTCTGTCATTCCATAGACGATCGCGCATGTGCGCGACGGCGAACTTCGGAGGGCAGCACGCGAAGCCGTCGGCTGGACTGCCAGACCGGCGAGCAGGCCTTCCAACCAGTCTCGCAGCCGTCCGTCCCTGCAATACAGCGAATAGACGTGTCCGCCAGCCGTCACCATGCAGCTCCGTTTCTTGCCCATCGGACGTCCGGGAGCTGTCTGCCCCGCGGCCATCGGATGGCTGATCTTACTGCTGCACGTTGGTGACGGCGCCTAACCTACGTTGGGGCAGGGGCCATCGCAACCAATCTCTGCTGATGGGCGTGAGGGTGCTGTCAGGCGAAATCCGCGCGCCACAACCGGACGGCGCGTGCCGCCAGCCGGCCCTGACGCTCGTCGATGTGCGAGGGCGTCCATGTCTCCGGCGCAATCCGGCAAATCGCCTTCGTCAGCGCGTACCTGCTCTTCGCGTAGGCAGCGAGTTTGCGCGCATAGGCGCCGTTTCCCGCCTCGCGGTTGAGCCGCACTTCCAGCAACGCGAGGTTGCCGATCCGGTACACCGCCCGCTCCTGAAGCGCTGCCGGGAATACGTCTGCCCAGTCGGCGTCCGGATGCTCGGGGAGTATGTGCTCGATCGTCGCGGAGTCGTCCTCCAGCGAGCCGGGACCGGCGTTGCCGGAGGCATCTTCTTCGAGGCGCATGAGGATGTGCTTCGCCAGGCGCTTCCGGGGTCCGTAGGTCGGAAGAGTAAGGAAAGTGAAGGCCTGGACGGTTTCCTCGTCGGAGACGTAAACGGGCTTGAGCAGTTCGAAAAGGTCCGGCACTTCCCGCGCCGTCCCGCCCATCACCGCTTTGCTCGCGCGATGGTATGCGCGTTCCAGGTCGCCGGCACTCAGTCGGCCGACGACCGTGTAGCGGAACGCCAGGGCGCATACGAGCTTGAGGACGAGCACGAAAGCCTCCTTCGACCACTTCTCCCAGGCGGCGAACAGCAAGGGCATCATGCTGGTCGTGCGCAGCAACTGGAGTTCAGTGAGGCAACGGCGCGCTTCCGGCGTCTCGGACCAGTACTCATGCGAGGGATCCCCCACCGCCGCGAAAAACTCCGATCGGGTCTCCAGAATCTCGAGGAGTTCAAAGACGTCGCGCGCCGACCTGTACCGGTCGCGCACCAGCCGGTACAGCTTGGGACGGGGCACGACCGGCAACTCGCAGAGGATGTGATAGCGGAGGAGATCGGGCACCCGCGCCTGCCCCACCGTGGTCGCAATGCGATGCCAGCGCCGACGCATCACCGCCCGGTGCTCGCTCGAGGCCGTGGCGATGATGTGACTCTTCAGAAGATCCGTGGGGGTCAGTGCGAGGCCGCCGCTGTTGAGCGTCTCGTAGATCGTGTAGGCGTCCGAGATGTCGTCGACCGTGATCAGGGTGAAGATCAGGCGCCAGGCGACCGTTTCGGAGATCAGCCCCGCGAGCGCCGCGCCGTCCTGGCGGAAGTTGTCCACCTGACCGATCTGCTCGGCAAAGTATCCAAAGCAATCCCAGAGCGCCTTGTTGGAGGGGGAAAGCGCCCCGGAATCCTCGGGCTCCCGCAGGTGGACGAGATGCTCCCGATAGAAGCGATCGTCCGTCGCGCTCAGACGGAGCCGGTCGGTCTCGACGAGCGATGCCGGATTTCTTCTCCGGATGAAGCGTTCCAGCAGTTCGTCGGCTCGCGCGCTGTTCTTTTCGACTTCCACTCCCGAAGACGCCAGTCGCCGTAGCGCATCGATGACCGCGAGGGTGAGTACGCTGAGCGTGGCGAAGCGCTGTTGCCCGTCAATGACTACCTGACTGCCGTCGGACCGCGATTCCACCACCAGCGGGCCCAGTAGTGGCGTCTCCCGTTCCGGAAGTACATCCCGATGACATCGTGCCACAGGTTCCTCCATTGCGGACGGGACCACGAGTAGTCCCGCTGGTACGGAGGTACGGAGTAGCCCCGGCCGTCTGCAATCAGCTCCTGGTAGGTAGCCGTGCGCGTGATGAAGTTTGCGTTTGTCGCCATCCATGCTCCAGCAGCCTGACCATGAGGACTCCGTTGGCTGACGAACTCGGCGTTCGAGCCGTGGCAAGGCGTTCGAGGAGGCAGGCGTCGTGCTGCACCGCCCGCGTCTTATCCAGCGGACTCGTAGCACGGTCTGTGCCGCTTCCTTTCCGAGTACCGGGTGGCGACGTAAGGGGGTCAAGCAGTCCACCACCGTCCTGTTTTGGGGACATGCGCAGTTCGCGCCCCCCCAAAAAGACGCCGCCCGGCTCCGACCTCGCCAGCACCTCCAAGGGTGCGGCAGGCGGAACCGGGCGTGTCGCGAACAACCCGCGCGATGGTGACTTCCGACACCATCGCGCGGGCGCTACGAGCAATGGTGCCGGGCCTTTGTCACCATCGCGCAGGACTCTACGGAAAGTTCCTGCCTATTCACCGCACGAGTCCGGGAGCGACCCGTTCTCTTGTGACCGGCTCTTGTATTCGGCAGGAGACCCGACATGGGTTTCGCTGCACGATGATGACGGCAGGAAGGTATGCCAGCATCGTGACAGCCGCAAGCAGTCTGGTCCGATACGAACTCCTCCCCGAATGCCCCGCCGAAGTCGGCCGGTCAATCGAGAAAGGAACAGCCGGCTGGAAGCGTCAGTGACGCGATCGCCTGGAGGCGCGGCATGAGCGCGAGTCGCGCCGGATCCTCCGCGGCCCGCGAGCTGCGCGGTTCGCCGAGAGGGGACCACCAGGGACGTTCACTGCGACAACCAACGATGGATATTGCGAGGACGGAGCGAAGAAAATGCCTTCGGTGCCAGGAATCAGTGCGGCGTGGGTGGTCTTCGGCTTCACCATGCTTCCCTCCGTTGCAAAAGGAACGCTCGGGCACTAAGCGGGTGCCGGGCCGTGTGCTTCCCTTCGCGCAGTGAGAAACTGCAGGACAGGTTCTGCCTATTCGCCCCGGTCCGGGTAGCGAGCCGCGAACCGCTTGGATGGGCTGTTGTATTCGGCAGATGACCCGACTAGAGGCTCAGTCTGCACTGAGGAAGCACGGAGGGGAAACTAGGGCCGCGGGCACGGGGTCGCAAGGGCCGCTGAGGAGGTTTTTGTCCCGGCGCCTGTCATTTGCATCCGCCAACCGAACAACATCCTGTGTTATATATACGACGAAAAAGGAGTTATACACGGCGAAATGAGTGTGAACGGGGAAAACGTCGATCTCGATGCCGAGCCCGGCCTTGGCCCGCTGGCGAGAAATACAACGGGGTGGCTCCGCTGGCGGACAGGCTTCGCGCAGCTTGTCAGGTCCCGGCTTCCAGCTAATGTTGGACGTGGCCTGCGAACCCGTCGGTGGGTCACGGCTCGCCGAAGCCACGGAATCAGCTCCCGCCGCCTCCATCCCAATCCGCCGAGGAACGTGAACAGCAAACCCCGCATTCTCTGCGCCATCCTGCCCGCGGTGCTCGTGCTGGACATCGTCACGAAGCGATGGGCGCTGGACGCCCTCGCCGGGGGTAACCGGATGGAAGTCCTGGGCGGGCTCGTCCCCCTGACGCTGGCCTTCAACCGGGGGGCGGCGTTCGGTCTGTCCATCGGAGACGATCCGCGCTGGTTCTTCATTCCGGTGACCATTCTGGCGATGATCCTGCTGGCCGTCCTCTTCGTCCAGAGCGAGAGCGGGGATCGGACCAAGGTGGTGTCCATCTCGCTGATCCTGTCGGGCGCGCTCGGCAATCTGGTCGACCGGGTGCGCTGGGACCGCGGAGTGGTGGACTTCATCGGCCCCATCGACCTGGGCTTCATGGACTGGCCGATCTTCAACGTGGCCGATTCCGCGATCACCTGCGGCGCAGTCCTGCTCGGCATCTCCTTCTGGCGGGAGGAGCGAAGCCGCGCCCGCGAGACCGCGTCCGGGGAGGAGGCCGCCGCTTCTCCAGAGGCCGCTTCCCCCGAACCCGCGCTTCCGGCCTCTTCCGAAGAGGCTTCTCCCACCAGCGAAACGACCCCCGGCGGCTGAGGGCCCACTCGGGCCCTGCAACCGCCGGAGGTCGGATCCCCGGCTGGTCTTCCCGCGGGTCTCGCCTGCTACAGCACGAGGTGTTCCTGCAGGTCGAGATTGGAGACGTGCAGGCGGAACTTGTCCGCCTCGTCCATCTTGGTCTCGATCAGCTTGCGATGCACATCCTTGCCCAGGGCGTTCTTGAGGAAGTCGCTGAACTGACCGATGCGCGTCGCCTCGAAGAGGTCGTGGGGCAGCGCGTCGATGCCCAGCTGCTCCCGCCACTTCGCCGTGAGGTGGTAGATGTCGACCGTCACCGGATCCGGGCAGGGCATGGCGTTCTCGACCCCTTCGAGACCGGCGGCGAGCATGACCGCGAAGGTCAGGTAGGGGTTGCAGGTCGGGTCGGGGAAGCGCACCTCGATGCGGGTGGCGACCTCCTTGCCGGGCTTGTACGTCGGGATGCGAATCGCCGCCGACCGGTTGCGCTCGGCCCAGGCGATGTACACCGGGGCTTCGTATCCGGGCACCAGGCGCCGGTACGAGTTGTGGGTCGGGTTGGTGACGAGCGCCATCTCTTTCGAGCGCGTCAACACGCCGGCGATGAAGTGCTTGGCCATCGCGCTCAGGTGGTGTTCGTCGCTGCCGTCGTAGAAGGCGTTCTGGCCGCCGTTGAAGAGCGACAGGTGCGTGTGCATGCCGCTTCCGTTCTCCCCGGCGAGAGGCTTCGGCATGAAGGTCGCGAAAGCCCCGCAGCGGCGCGCGATCTCCTTGACCAGGTACTTGTAGGTCTGGAGGTCGTCCGCCATGCGCAGCGCGTCCCTGAAGCGAATGTCGATCTCGTGCTGCGACGGACCCACCTCGTGGTGGTGGTACTCGATGAGGATGCCCATCGCCTCGAGCGCGCAGACCGTCACTTCCCGGATGTCGTCTCCGATGTCGACCGGGTTGATGTCGAAGTAGCCGGCGCTGTCGAGGAGCTCGGTTCCGCCCTCGTGCTTGAAGTAGAAGTACTCCGCTTCGGGACCGACGTACATGGTGGTGCAGCCGTGGTCGTCAAGGCGGTCCAGGGTGCGCTCCAGAATGTTGCGCGGATCGCCGCTGTACGCCGATCCGTCCGGGTTGCGGATCTGCGCGAACATGCGCATCGCCCTGCCTCCGCCCAAACGGAAGGGCAGTACCTGGGCCGTGTTGGCCACCGGCACCGCGACCATGTCGCTTTCCTGGATCCGCTTGTAGCCCTGGATCGACGAGCCGTCGAATCCCATTCCCTCCTCGAAGGCGCCTTCCAGCTCCTTGGGAGTGATCGAGAACGACTTGAGGAAACCCAGGATGTCGGAGAACCAGAGGCGAATCGAGCTGACATCGTGCTCCTTCACATAGTTCATGACATCGTCGCGGCTCGAGAGGGACAGGCCGTTTCGGCTGTCCATCTCGTCGATGTACTCCTCCATCTCGTCACGACATTCTTCCGCTGCGTACAGGTACTCGTTCCGGTCCATGATTACACTCCGCTCGGGAAGGGGAAGGGTCCGGAGCACGGACCGCGCGCTCCGGGATTCCAGAAAGGTCGGTTGTGGGTCTGCGGTGATGCAGACGCGCGGGAGATCCGCCACAGAGGGGAACCCCCAAAAGAAAAGTGGCCAGGTTCCCGGAGACACTTCTTCCGGGTCCTGGCCGGAGACACCTCCGCCCGTAGACCAGGGCCCTCATGGGCCAATCCTGAGCGGGTCAACCATTTTTCGCACGAGGGATGTTATCAGCAGGGTTGCGGGCCTGTCAACCTCCAACGGGTAGCGAGCCTGTCAACCCGGGATTTCCGGCTGGAATGCGACATTCTCCGGCTGGAATGCGACAAACTCTACACGACGGCCGGTCATTCGGACGACGCGCAGCCGGCCACCCTCCAACTTTACCTCGTCTCCCTCCCGGGGAACCCGTCGGAGGCTCCCGAACACGAATCCGCCGACCGTGTCGAACGGGTCGGAGGGCAGCTTGAGCCCCAGGCGCTGGTTGGCGTCCCGTACGGAGACGCCCCCCCAGACACGGGTGCTGCCGTTGGCCAGATGCTGGAAGTCGGCGGGTTCGTGCGACTCGTGTTCGTCCCGGATCTCGCCCACGATTTCCTCGATCAGGTCCTCGAAGGTGGCCAGCCCGGCGGTGCCGCCGAACTCGTCCAGCACGATCACCATCTTGGAGCCCTTGTCCTGAAGCTCCGGGATAAGCTCCTGCACGGGCCGGGACACGGGGGCGAAGAGTGGTGGGCGCGGGAGATCGCGGATCTCGGTGACCCCCTCCCGGTCCGCCCGCCACAGGTCGCGGGCCAGCAGAACGCCGACGATGCTGTCCAGATTTCCGGTGTGAACCGGGAGCCGCAGGTGGCCGTGGTCGAGCATCGCTCCCTTGGCTTCTTCGACCGAGGCGCTCGCGTCGATCGCGACGATGTCGGTGCGGGGCGTCATGACCTCTCCGACCGGCACTTCGCCCAGGCGCATGACTTTGGATACGACCTGCCACTCGTCTTCCGCGAGTGTACCGGTGGTGCGGGCCATCTCCGCCATCACCTCAATTTCCTCGCGGCTGACGCCGGGACGCTCCCTGGAGCCTTGCACCAGCATCTGCACCCATGAGAGGGGCAGCACCAGGGGCGTCATCGCGAAGGTCAGCGCCTTCAGGACGTAGGCGGTTGCCGGGGCGAGCTGTTTCCAGAAGCGGGCTCCCACGGTCTTGGGAATGATCTCGGAGAAGATCAGGATGGCGAAGGTGAGCGTTCCCGAGAAAGCAGCCATCCAGGCGCTGTCGAAGAGTTCGAACGCGAGCGATCCCGCAAACGCGGCTCCCGCGGTGTGGGCCACGGTGTTCAGCGTGAGGATGGCCGCGATCGGCTTTTCGATTTGACTCTTCAGCTCGTGCAGGAGGCGGCCGGAACGTCGTCCTTCGGCACGCCTGAGTTCGACGAAGGTGGTGTCGATGGAGAGGAGGACCGCCTCCAGAATCGAGCAGAGCCCCGAGACGGCGAGGATGGCGACCAGGGTCGCGAGCAGAATCGTCATGTGCGCCGATGATCACAGTGCGGAGAGACGGACGGAGTGCGCACGGTTCCGGGGGCGGAAAATGGAACGGCGGGCGGCGCCTTCCGTACGAGACCCGGAAGGGGAAGGGTAGCGCAAGCGGGTCGCCGGGGCTACGGGGAGGACGAGATCTCCCGTCTTCCCTTTGGGGTGCGCGGGCTTAGTTTGAAACATGAGCCGAGAAGGGCGCGTTCCCACCAAATCCGCAGCCCCGCCTTGCCCCCGCCGCACCGGGGACCGGCTGGCCCCGGAGGTCTTCGGCCTCCCGGCCGCCGAGATGCGCGCCGGGCACTATACCGACCAGTACTTCAACTGGACCCGCCGGGTGCTGCTGGCCGAGGGGCGCAACCCCCGCGTGACCATGCAGGTCTTCCAGAAGAAGGACGTTCTGGTCGCGGGGACCGACGAGGCGGTCGCCATCCTGCGGCTCTGCGTGGCGGACGGATTCGGGTGGGAAGACATGGACGTGCGCTCGCTGCGCGATGGAGACCGGGCGCGCCCCCTCGAGTCGGTCATGCACGTCACCGGGCCCTACGCGGCCTTCGCTCATCTGGAGACGCTCTACCTGGGGGCGCTGGCCCGCGGCACCCGCATCGCCACCGGCACCCGCAAGGCGGTCAAGGCGGCCTGGCCGCTGCCGGTGCTGTTCTTCGCGGCGCGCCACGACCACTGGGCGGTGCAGGCGGCGGACGGCTGGGCCGCCCATGTGGCCGGGGCGGCCGGCGTCTCCACCGACGCGCAGAGCGCATGGTGGGGCGGGCGCGGAGAGGGGACGCAGCCGCACTCGCTGATCGCATCGTACGCGGGGGACACGGTTGCCGCCACACTGGCGCTGGCCCGCCGGGTGCCCGAGTCGGTGCGCATCGTCTCGCTGGTGGACTTCGACAACGACTGCGTGGGAACGGCGCTGGCGGTGGCCCGGGCGCTGGGCGAGAAGCTGTACGCCGTGCGCCTGGACACCGCGGAGAACATGATCGATCGATCGCTGGGCGGCGAGAGGGCAGGGGACGAGCGTGAGGGATCTCTTCGGGGCGTGAACCCGGCGCTCGTGCACAACGTGCGGGACGCGCTCGACCAGAACGGGTTTTCCCATGTGCGCATCGTCACGTCGGGAGGGTTCGACGCCGACCGCATCCGGTGCTTCCGGGAAGCGGGGGTTCCGGTGGACGCGTTCGGGGTCGGCTCGTCCCTGATTCGGGATCAGATCAACTTCACGGCCGATGTCGTGAAGGTGGGCGGCGACCTCGTCGCCAAGGCCGGACGGGGCTATCGGCCGAACCCCGCGCTCGAGCGCGTACGGTGAACCGGCCGCGAGAGAAAGCCGGGTTCGCTCGTGCCGACACCGGACCGGAGCGCCCGGGACAGAAGCGGAGCGGAGAGGACAGGAGGGGGAGAGAGGAGATGACTCGCATCGGCTGGGTGGTGGATGTCCAGCGCGACTTCATGCAGCCCAACGGGCGGCTCTACGTGCGCGACCTCTTCAACGAGCGCGATCCGGGCGCGCAGGAGGCCGAGCCCCGTCTGGTCGAGGCCGTGAAGTGGATGCACGCGCGCGCCGCGCTGGTGGTGTACACGGGGGACTGGCACGGCTACGACGACGCCGAGATCGATGCCGGGAACCCGGAGCCGGGGAAGGGAACCTATCCGCCCCACTGCATGGGTCGTTCGGTCGATCCCGCGGAACGCCGCGGCGCGGAGATCATTCCGTCGCTGGCCGCCCCCGAGTGTCTGGTTCTGGAAGTCGACGCCACCCCCGACGACGCGCGCGCCCTGGTGGAGCGCTGGCTTGGCCGCCCCCGCCCGGTGCTGATCCGCAAGAACCGCTGCGGCGTGTTCGCGGGCAACCCGGCCGCGGACGCCTTCGTGGAGGCGGTTACCACCGCGCTGCACCCGGCGGAGTTCTTCGTGGCGGGCGTCGCGCGCGACGTGTGCGTGACCCGGGCGATCGACGGGCTCCAGGCCCGCGGCCACCAGGTCACCGCCATCCGCGACGCCATGTGGGGACTCGGGCTGGAGGCGGAGGAAGACACCCTGGCGCGCTGGGGCGGGAAGGGCCGCGTCATCGAGGTGGCCCATCTTCCCTGGGACGGGAGCGAACCCGGGAGTTGGCGGAGCAGCGAGGCTCCGGCTTCGCGATCGCCTGCGGTCTGAGCCATGCCCGCCGACGCCGCCCCAACGCCCGATACCGCCCGCTCGCCGGCCGCCGCACCTTCGCGCCGCGACTCCCGCCCCATCGCTTTCGCGAGCATCAACGCGTCCCGCCTTGAACCGACCGTACATGCCATGCTGGAACGAGCGCAGGCGGAGATCGACGATCTCGCCGCGAGCGCGGCGCAACCGGCGGCTTACGACAATACCATTCAGCGCCTCGACGATATCGTTCAGCGCCTGGAGGAGGACCTCGCGCCCGTCATGGTCCTGCTCTCGGTCGCGGAAACGCCGGAGCTGAGACGCGCCTACAACGTGGTCCTGCCCGAGATCGCGGCCTTCTGGTCGCGCCTCCCGCTGAACCCGGGGCTGTGGGCGGTGGTGCGGCAGTTCTCGCGCACTCCCGAAGCGGAGGTGCTCGACCCGTTGCGGCGCCGCAACCTCGACAAGATGCTGCACCAGTTTCGCTCCGCGGGAGCCGACCTGGGTGAGGAAGACCGCGCGCGGGTCCAGGAGATCCGGGTCGAGCTCTCCCGCCTGGAACGGCGCTTCTCGGAAAACGTCCTCGACGCCACCGAGGCCTTCCGGCTGCATATCCCGGAGGACGAGCGCTCCAGACTTGACGGCCTCCCGGAAACCGCGCTCGAGCTGGCACGCCACAAGGCCCGCGCGAATGATCTGGAGGGCTGGCTGCTGACGCTGGATTTCCCGTCTTTCGAACCCGTCCTCAAGTACGCGCACGACCGCGCGTTGCGCCGGGAACTCCACCAGGCCTACGTGGGGCGCTGCCGGGACGGGGATCTGGACAACCGTCCGACCATCACGAGCATTCTGCGGCTGCGAAGCGAACTGGCCGGGCTGCTCGGGTACGCGGACTTCTCCGACTATCGCCTGGACGACGCCATGGCCGGCAGCGGAACGCGCGCCTTCGACTTCGTCAGCGATCTGCGCAAACGCACGCTCCCGTACTGGGAGCGCGATCTGGCGCTGGTCCGTGAAATGGCCGCAAGGATGGGGCTGGACCCCCTCGAGCCGTGGGATCTGGCCTACGTCTCGGAGGCGCTGCGCCGCGAACGCTTCCAATTCGACGACGAAGTCACGCGTCCCTACTTTCCCCTCGACCGGGTGCTGTCCGGCCTCTTCGGGATCGTGGAGCGGGTGTTCGGCGTCCGCGTCGAGGAGGCCCGGGCCGATGAGGTCTGGCACGAGGACGTGCGCTTCTATCATCTGCTGGCGGAGGACGGAACCCGCCTGGGCTCCTTCCATACCGACTGGTTCCCGCGCGCCGGGAAGCGCCAGGGGGCGTGGATGGCGACCCTTGCCACCGGGGGCCCCCGGGAGGATGGAGGTTTCGTTCCCCACAGCGGCATGATTGCGGGCAACTTCGCGCCGCCGGTGCCGGGGAAGCCTGCCCTTCTCACCCACCGCAGCGTCGAGACCATCTTTCACGAGTTCGGGCATCTCCTGCACCACTGTACCTCACGGGTGCCGCTTCCCTCGCGGTCAGGGATGCAGGTGCCCTGGGACTGGGTGGAAGTACCCTCCCAGATCATGGAGAACTGGACCTGGGAGCGTGAGGCGCTCCCCATCTTCTCCGGGCACTACGAGACGGGCGAGCCCCTGCCCGAGGAACTCTACCGGCGCATGCTGGCGGCACGACGCTTCATGGGCGGCCACGCCCAGATGAGGCAGCTGGGCTTCGCGACGCTCGACCTGCGGCTGCATCGCGAGTATGACGGCAGAGAGGAGTTGATGTCGTACACGGAAGAGGTCATGCAGCCGTTCGCCCCGGATGCGAGCTTTGCCAGGAGCCACATCCTGACCACCTTCAGCCATCTGTTCTCCGGGGGATACGCCTCGGCCTACTACAGCTACATGTGGTCCGAAGTGCTGGAGGCGGATGCCTTCGGGCGGTTTCGGAAGGAAGGGGTTCTCGCGCGCGGGACCGGCACGGCCTTCATGGATACGATCCTGGCGCAGGGGGACAGCCGGGAGCCGGACGAGATGTTCCGCGCCTTCATGGGACGGGATCCGGATCCCCGCGCAATGCTCCGCCGCAACCTGGGTGAGATTCGCTAACCGGGGGCCGCCTCCCGCAGCGCGTCGCCACGGCGGGAAACACGGGCGCGTCGATGCCGAGTTCGGCCAGCGCCGCCACCAGCGCGCGGAACTGCTCCACGTACTCCTCCGGCGGCGTGTCCGCGACCACGTCCGACTCACCCTGGTGCCAAAGCACATGCGTCGGGCGGATGCCGGCGCGCGCCAGCATGCGGGCGGTGTTCTCCACCCGCACATGCAGTTCGCCGCCGGCCGCCCACGGCGCGAGCAGCGTGCCCCCGATGCCGATCGGCACGATCAGCACCCGGCGGTAGAGTCCCTCCCTGAAAAGGTCGTCGCCGAGGCGTCCCCACACACTGCCGCCGAGCCCGTCCGGCCCGAGCAGGGGATCCTCCGCCTGGTAGCACCTTTCTTCACGCTCTGCCTCCTCCCCGGGCCTCGGACCGAGGTCCGCGATCAGGTTGCCGCATCGGACCAGCCGCTGCTGTGCTCATCGCAGGCCAGACGTAGTCTATCCGGTAGGTGCCGGCGCTGGCGATGCTGGCCGCGAGGACACAACTTGTCATCAAGCTCGGTGACGATGTGGACCGGCTGATCCTGCGGAAGCCTCACCCGATCCTTCGGCCAACGAGGCAGGCATTACGACAAGCAATGCTGGCCATCGCGGCCGGATGCGCCCGGGCGGGGTGCCTTCGGACAGGGAAGGAGGGTAGCGATGTTGTCGAAACGACGCGCCGGCACCGTTGCGCTGATGATATTCTGCGCCGGGTGCGCCTCCGGGTATGGGGCCGGCGACCCGGGTGGGGCGGTCCCCGCGGTCGACCCGGGCGCGGTGTACTGGCTCTACACCGGGGCGGAATCGGCCGACCTGATCCACCGGATCCGCTTCGACGGCACGCTCGCCGTGGAGCAAACCACCCTGGTGGGCGAGATCCCCACCGAGACCGAAGGGCCCCACGGGCTCCGCATCTCTCCCGATGGCCGCCACCTCTACATGACCACCGGACACGGCCTCCCGGACGGGAAGCTGTGGAAGTTGGAGACCGGAGCGGACACGGTCGTGGCGGAGCCCATCCTGCTGGGCTACTTCCCCGCGACCATCGACCTCACCCCGGACGGACTCTACGCCTTCGTCGCCAACTTCAACCTGCACGGCGAACACGTGCCGTCGACCGTCTCGGTGGTCTATACGCCCGACCTTGTCGAGGTGGAGCAGATCGAGACCTGCACCATGCCGCACGGCGGGCGCATCGCGCCCGACGGCATCTTCCTCTACTCGAACTGCATGATGGACGAGCAGGTCGTGGAGATCGACACCCGGACCTTCCAGGTCGTGCGCCGGTTCTCGGTCGCGCCAGGCCGCGAAGGGCGGCTCGACCCGGCCAGCGTCGCGGGAGGAATGGCCGGCGACATGAGCGGGATGGGCAGGGGGGCCATGGCGGGCACGCCCTGCTCCCCGACGTGGGTGCAGCCGTCGCCCGACGGACTCAGCCTCTACGTCGCCTGCAACGTGGGCAACCGGATCCTGCATGTGGACCGGCAGAGCTGGGAGCTGACCCGCGTGTTCCAGACCGGAACCGGCCCCTACAACCTGGCCATCACGCCCGACGGCCGGCTGCTGGTGGCGACGCTGAAGCAGGGAGCCGGCGTGGAGTTCTTCGATCTGGGTACCGGCGAGAGCCTGGCGCGCGTTCCCACCACCACCACGGTTACGCACGGCGTTGAGGTGTCGCCCGACTCGCGTTACGCCTTCGTGAGTTCCGAGGGGGTGGGCGCGGAGCCGGGCAAGGTGGACGTGTTCGATCTCTCCGACTTCTCCCGCGTGGGTGACGTGGAGGTGGGACAGCAGGCCGGCGGCATCGCCTTCTGGAAGATGGAGCTGCCCTGATCGCACGTCCCGGCGCCGGCGTCGTGGCCCCCCGGGGCTGCGCTCGCGTCGCCTGGCACCGCGCCCGTCCGTCCGATGCCCACTTGTTGACGGCCCGGGGGCCGGAGCAAAGAATCACACATGAGCCAGGCGCAAGTGGTCCTGGCGCTTCCATACAAAAGGATGTTCCCATGCGCATGATGAAGCGGAATCGCCTGTTCTCCCGTGACCGGGCACTCCTGGGGCCTGTCTCTCTCCTCCTCGTCGCCGGGCTGTGGGCGTGCGAGGAGATGGCCACCGCCACCCGGGTCACCTCGCCCCTGGAGCAGTTCGGGCACGAGATCGGCGCCGACTACGTTCTTCCCAACTACGCGGAGCTGACCGAGTACTGGGAGCTGCTGGCGTCGGAGTCGGACCGCATGATCCTGGAGGTCATCGGTGAGACCTCGGAGGGCCGCGACCACCTGATGGCCACGATCACCTCGCCCGCGAATCACCGCAGTCTCGCCCGCTACAAGGAGATCGCGGAGCGGCTGGCGCACGCCGCAGGCGTCTCCGAGGCGGAGGCCCGGGAGCTGGCGGAGGAGGGCAGGGCCGTGATCTGGATCGATGGAGGCCTGCACGCCAGTGAAGTACTCGGGGCGCAGCAGCTGATGGAGCTGGTCTATCAGCTGGTCAGCGGGACCGACGACGAGACCATGCGCATCCTCGACGACGCGGTCGTGCTCGTAGGGCACGCCAACCCGGACGGCCACGATCTGCTCGCGGACTGGTACATGCGCATCGACACGCCGGATGAGCGCAGCACGGGGGGCGCCCCGGTGCTCTACAACAAGTACGCGGGGCACGACAACAACCGCGACTTCTACATGTCGGCGCTCAACGAGAGCACCAATATCAACCGCATCCTCGCGCGCGAATGGTTCCCGCAGATCGTCTACAACCACCACCAGACCGGCCCGGCGGGGACGGTCATGTTCGCGCCGCCCTTCCGCGATCCCCCCAACCACTTCCTGGATCCGCTGATCATCACCGGTCTGGACCAGGTCGGCGCGGCGATGCACCAGCGCATGGTGCTGGAGGGGAAGGGGGGCACCACGATGCGGAGCGGGGCGAGCTACTCGACCTGGTGGAACGGCGGACTGCGCACCACGCCGTACTTCAAGAACCAGATCGGCCTCCTCACCGAGACGATCGGCAACCCGACGCCCATCGAGATTCCCTTCCTGCCCAGCCGGCAACTGCCCCACGGTGACCTGCCGCTGCCGGTGGAGCCCGGGGCGTGGCACTTCCGGCAGTCCATCGACTACTCGTTGACGGCCAACCTCGCGGTGCTCGACTACGCCTCGCGCAACAAGGATCACCTGCTTTTCAACATCTGGAGAATGGGGACCAACTCCATCGAGCGAGGCAGCCGCGACAACTGGACGGTGCTGCCCTTCGAGATCGACGCGGCCAGCGAGGTGATCTCGCGCGGGACGCACGACGACTACGAGCGCATCCTGAAGGATCCTGCCGACCGCGACCCGCGGGGCTTCATCCTACCGTCGGATCAGCCGGACTTCCCGACCGCGACCAGGTTCGTGAACGCGCTGCTGAAGAACGGGGTGCAGGTGCATCGGGCGACCGCCGACTTCGAGGTGGGAGGGACGAGCTATCCCGCCGAGTCCTACGTGGTGCTGACCGCGCAGGCCTTCCGCCCCCACGTCCTGGACATGTTCGAGCCCCAGAACCACCCCAACGACTTCGCCTACCCGGGCGCCCCGCCGACCGCGCCGTACGACAACGCGGGCTGGACCCTCGCCTACCAGATGGATGTCGAGTTCGACCGCATCCTCGACGGCTTCGACGGTCCCTTCGAGCCCATCGAATGGCTCGCCGAGCCGCCCGCGGGACAGGTCGCCGGGATGGCTGCCGCCGGCTACCTCGTCAGCCACGACGCCAACGACGCCTTCATCGTGGTTAACCGCGTGCTGGCGGCGGGTGGCGATGCCTACTGGATGCGGGACGCCTTCGAGTCGAGCGGCGCGGAGCACCCGGCTGGAACCTTCTTCGTATCCGGCGCCGGGGCGGACGAGGCGTCGGTGTCTGCCCTGGCGGCGGAACTGGGCATCGACTTCGTCGGCCTGGAGTCCGCGCCGGCGGGGCGGGCTTTCCAACTCACCGCCCCCCGGATCGCGCTCAGCGATGTGTACGGCGGTTCGATGCCGTCGGGATGGACGCGAATGATCCTCGAGGACTTCGAATTCGACTTCGAAGTTGTCTTCCCGCCCGATCTGGACGAAGGCAACCTGATCGAAAGGTTCGACATCCTGGTGCTGGAGGACGGTGCGGTCCCGCTCCCCGGACGCGACGCCGGCAGGATGATGCCGCCCGAATTCGTTGCGACGGTACCGGATGAATACCGGAGCCGCATCGGACCCTTCACCTCGGCGACCACGGTGCCGGCGGTGCTCGACTTCATCCGCGCGGGGGGAACGGTCGTGGCCATCGGCAGCTCGACCGCGCTGGCCTACCAGGCGGGACTGCCCGTGAGCGACCACCTCGTCGGACCCGACGGCCAGCCCCTGGCCTCCGAGGAGTACTACGTGCCCGGGTCAGTGCTGGATCTTCGCGTGGACGGCTCCCATCCGCTGGCCGCCGGAATCGGCGACCGGGCCAACGTGCTCTTCAGCCGGAGCCCCGTGTTCGCTCTGGATGCAGGCGCCGCCGGCGTGAGCGCGGTCGGCTGGTTCGACACGGCCGCGCCGCTTCGCAGCGGGTGGGCTTGGGGCCAGCACCACCTCCGGGGCGGTATCTCCGTCGCGGATGCGCGCGTGGGCGACGGACGCCTGTTCCTCTTCGGCCCCAAGATCACGTTCCGCGCCCAGTCGCACGGGACCTTCCCGTTCCTCTTCAATGGCATCCACTACGGCGCGGCTCGCGAAGTCACGCTGCCGGGGGCCATGGCGGCGGGCGACGAACGATGATGGTTGCTCCCGCAAGGCGGACCGGAGCCGGGCGAACTCGGCAGACACTCGTCGCTGCGGCCCTGGCGTTGGCCGGGGTCGTGGCGGCGGGTTCGACGCCGTTCCAGGCGTCGGCCCAGCTCCGCGCCGGCGGACAGCTTTCCCTGGCGACCGACGTTTTCGGGGGCACCATAGGGATCGGGCCCCGGGTGGAATTCGGGCTGCCCGCCTTCCCCGTGCGGCTTGCGGCGTCGGGCGACTACTTCTTTCCCGACTGCAACCAGTGCCGGTACTGGGAGGGCAACGTCAATGTACTCGTCTCCCTGCCCCTGATGCCCATTCCCTTCTTTCGTTACTTCGGGGGAGGCTGGCACCTGCAAAGCGTCAAGGCGAGCCAGTTCGAGGAACCGACCCGGACCCGCGGATTCAACGCCGCCGTGGGGCTGAATACGGACAACACGACCATCGAGGTCCGCTACGAAATCCTGGAGGACATCGAGGATCAGTTCGTGGTGTCGTTCGCGATCTTCCTCCTGTAGACGGCTCCGCCCGGCTCTCGGCGACTCAACCCCGCCGGGCGCTGCCCCGGTGCGCCAGGAGTTCCCGCCCCGGCCAGCGGGTGCCGGGCAGTCGAGGTGTCAGGACCTCGGCGCCGTCACGTTTCCTGGTCGCGCGGGCGCATCAGGATCTCGTTGATGTTCACGTGCGGGGGCGCCGTGACCGCGTAGAGGATGGCCGCGGCCACATCCTCCGAAGCCATCGGCGTCTTGTACTGCCAGCGATCAAGGAACCCCTGGCGGGTTTCCGGGTCCGGGACGTGGTCCGCGAGCTCGGTGGCGACCACGCCCGGCTGGATGTCGGTCACCCGGATGCCGTGCCGCGCCGACAGCTCCAGTTGCATCCCCGCCGAGATGCAGCGAACCGCGAACTTGGTGGCCGAGTAGACGGTGCCCCCCGGGAAGGGGCGCCGCCCCGCCAGCGAGCCCACATTCACGATGTGACCCCGGCGGCGCTCGAGCATGGCCGGAAGCGCGGCGGCGATACAGTGGAGCACGCCCTTCACGTTTACGTCCACCATGCGCAACCAGGCGTCCAGGTGGATGTCCTTGAGGGGCGAGGTCGGCATGATGCCGGCGTTGTTGACCAGGATGTCCACCGGACCCAACTCCGCCGCCGCGCGCTCCACCAGCGCGAACACGGCGTCCCGGTCGGCTACGTCGGTGGCCACGGCCAGCGCGCGACCCCCGCCCCGGCCAATGCGCGCCACGACCTCGTCCAGGCGGCCGGCGCGGCGCGCCGCCACCGCCACCCGGGCTCCCGCCTCGGCCAGGGCGAGGGCGGTGGCCCGGCCGATCCCGCTCGACGCCCCGGTCACGATGGCAACGTTCCCCCTCAGCGATTCGGACACGATGAAGCCTCCCTTTGCGTGTGAATACGGGTGCAAACCATTATACTGCCTTGGTGCCCCCAGGTAGCAGGGTGGTTACGGGTGGGGGGAAGTTATCACAGGAGGAGGATCCCGATGAAGCTGGTACGAAACATTGCGTTGGCCGCTGTTCTGCTCGTCGTTGCCGCTGGCGATGCCCGTGCGCAGTTCCAGGAAGTGGGTGTCATCGATTTTCCCACCTCCGCAACGGGAGAGGCACAGGATCACTTCCTGCGCGGCGTGGCGATCCTGCACAGCTTCGGCTGGCTGCAGGCGAGAGAGCAGTTTCACGCCGCTCAGGAGTTCGACCCGGACTTCGCCATGGCGTACTGGGGAGAGTCGCTGGCCTACAACCACCCGCTGAACTCGCAGATGGACGCTACCGAGCCGCGCAAGGCTCTCGAGCGACTGGCCCCCACACGGGCCGAGCGCCTCGCCAAAGCGCCGACCGATCGCGAGAAGGGCTTTCTGAACGCCGTGGAGATCCTTTGGGGCGAGGGCGAACACGTCGAGCGCAGGCTGGGCTACACGGAAGCGATGGCGCAGCTGTACGAAGACTACCCCGACGATCCCGAGGTCGCTGCCTTCTACGCCCTGTCCATGCTGAGCGCCGTCGGCGCGACCCGTGACCTCAGCGGGCGCCTGAATGTGCGTGCGGGAACCATCGCCCTGAAGCTGTCCAAGGACAACAACGACCATCCTGGGGCCGTTCACTACACCATCCATTCCTTCGACGACCCGCTTCACGCGCCACTGGCGCTCGAAGCCGCGCATCGCTTCGCGGAGATCGCGCCGGCGGTGTCGCACGCCCGCCACATGCCGACCCACATCTTCATCCAGCACGGGATGTGGAACTACGTCTCCGGGCACAACCAGTACGCCTACGACGCCGCCCGCGAGCTATGGCAGCCGGGCGACCCCATGGGCGACGCGACGCACGCGCTGGACTGGGGCCAGTACGGCGACCTTCAGCTTGGCGACTACGAGAAGGCGCGCCTGTGGATCCAGCGAATCGAGAAGATGGCCTCGGGAACGTTCCTGGAGGGAGGTCCTTCCGACGAGGGCGGACAGGCTCGCCCGAGCGGTGCCGTGTCGTTGCTCAAGGCTCGCTACATCGTCGACACCGAAGAGTGGGCGGTTCTGCCCATCAACGACGAGTCATCCGGGCACGAGCTGCTCGCCACCGGGCTGAGCGCGGCCCGTACCGGTAACCGGGCTGCGCTGGAAGCTGCCGAAGCCGCCCTGGACGCCGACGGGGGCGGCTACGCCGGCGTCATGCACAAGCAGGTGGCGGCGTTGCTGGCAGTGGACCGGGGCAACGAGGCCGGCGCCCGGGAGCTGATGGACGAGGCGGTGGAAACCGTGGAGGCGATGGCTCCTCCGCGCGGCGCGGCCAGCCCCATCAAGCCGCTGCACGAACTCTACGGCGAGATGCTCGCAGGCTTCGGCGCGCACGAGGACGCCGCTGCCATGTACGAGACCTCATTGGTGCGCATGCCCAACCGGCCGCGTTCGCTCCTCGGTCTCGCGCGCGCCAGCGTTGAAACCGGTGACTTCGAGCGGGCGACGGAGGCCTACGAGAAGCTCACCGAGGTGTGGGCGGGCCGGGATGCGTTCCCGGGCTATCAGGAAGCCATGCGCTTCCTCGAGAGCACCGACAGCACCAACAACCGGAGCAGGTAGCAAGCAGCCGGTTGTAGTAGCAAGCAGCAAGGTTGTAGCAGCGAGAGGCGGGAACGAATCCGGGTCTCGCCGCGGAGAATTTCGCGGCGGGACCCGGATTTCTGGAACTGGCTAGCGAAGAAACTGGCTGGCAAAGAGGAGTGGATCGTGACACGTCAGGAACGGGCCCAGCTGAACCTCCTGTCCGAGATCGCCAGGAGCGTAGCCGAACTATCGCGCTCCAACGACCGGATGGCTCGATCTCTCGACAGCATCTCTGGATCCCTCGACAGGATCCCTCGATCTCTCGACAGCATCGAACGGTCTCTCGACAGCATCGAACAGACGGTAAAGGGTCTGGAACGCAGCCGCTGAGGAACCAGGTCCACCTGCTTCGCGACTCCCGCTACACTACGCGGTTTCGGCGGGCGATCCCGAGATCGTGTTGCTGCTCCTGGAGCACGGTGCCAACCCCGAGGCCGTCATGGAGGGTGGCCAGACCCCGCTCGAGGTCGCACACTCGCTGGGCCGGTCGGAGATCGCCGAGATCCTGAACACGGTGCAGTCCGAGGACGCCAGGTAGGAGACCCGTCGGATCCCTCCGACGGGTTTTCCATGCCCTGATACCGCGGGCCGGATCCTCTACCTGTTTGGGAACACCGGGGCCGGCTGCGGCATCGCCATGCCGTCATGACGTGACTCCGAGGCACCATAGTGTACCCCGGTGCCGTCGCCCATCACCGCCTGACCGTAGCCGAACGTGCCGGTGCGCGGCGGCCGCACGGTGATCTCGTGGCCCAGAGCGGTCAGCTCGGCCCGCACCCACTCGGGAACCATCACCTCCATGTTGACGTCGCAGCCGTCGAAGCTGCCCTTGGTGAAGCGGCCCGCCTCGAGCGCCTGCTGAAGGTTCATCCCGTGATCGACGATGTTGGAGATGAACTGTGCGTGCGCCTGCGGCTGATTGAAGCCGCCCATGATGCCGAAGCCGATCCGCTCCTCGCCCTCATTGTTCACCATGAGACCCGGGATGATGGTGTTGAGCGGGCGTTTGTGGCCTTCGAGCACGTTGGGATGGTTCTCGTCCAGCGTAAACAGCGCGCCGCGGTTGTGGAGCATGAATCCCGTGCCCGGAGGAACCAGCCCGGATCCGAAGCCGGAGTAGTTGCTCTGGATGTAGGAGACGATGTTCCCGTCCTTGTCGATGGTGGTGAGATAGATCGTGTCGCCGCCGTCTTCGTTGTCCAGTCCCACGAAGCGCGAGGGCTCGACCGAGCACATGGCCTGGTTCATGTCGATCAGCCCGGCGCGCTCCTCAGCGTGCCCCTTGTCGAGCATGCCCTTGACGGGGACCTTGCTGAAGCGCGGATCGGCCACGTAGGTGATCATGTCGGCGTAGGCCAGCTTCTTTGACTCGATCATGACGTGCATGGCCTCCGGGCTGTGGAAGCCGTACTCGCCCAAGGGGAAGTTCTCCATCAGGTCGATCATCATGAGCGCGGCGATGCCCTGCCCGTTGGGCGGCATTTCGTGCACCGTCCAGCCCCGGTAGGTGGTGGAGATGGTTTCGGTCCACTCGGGTTCGTATTCCGCCAGGTCGGCGAGCGTCATGGTGCCTTCGAACTCGTCCGAGATGGCGATGATGGCCTCGGCGGTGGGGCCCTTGTAGTAGCCGTCCCGCCCCTCGGCGACGATGCGCCGCAGGGTGGTCGCGAAGTCGGGGTTCCGGAACACCTCGCCGACCTTCGGGGCGCGCTTGCCGTCGACCAGGTAGGTATGGGCGCTGTTGGGGTGGGCCATGTGCATGTCGACCGATCCCGCCCACATGCGCCCCGTGACCTCGTGGATGGGGAAGCCGTTCTCTGCGTACCAGATCGCCGGAGCGAGGATGGTGCCGAAGTCGAGGTTGCCGAAGCGCTCGCGCATGGCGTCCCAGCCCGCGATCACCCCCGGCACGGTGACGGGGTGGATCCCTCGGCGCGGCATGCTCTCGTGCCCCAGTTCCTTGAGGAGCTTGGCGTTGAGGGCCGCGGGCGACCAGCCGCTGGCGTTCATGCCGTACACTTCGCCGGTCTCGGCCATGTAGATGATGGCGAAGAGGTCTCCGCCCAACCCGTTGGAGGTGGGATCCATGAGCGCGAGTGCCGAGTTGGCCGCGATGGCCGCATCCACGGCGTTGCCGCCCTGCTCGAGGATCTGCACCCCCACCGACGACGCCAGCGGGTTGTTGGTCGCCACAATCCCCATCTCGGTGTTGACCACCGACCGCCCCGTGAGCGGCAGCGGGATCTCATCCCCCTCCATGGCGACCTCGGGAGAGCAGGCGGTCACGAGGGTCAGGCAGGCAAGGGCGGCGGCGGCGCGGACGGGACGGGAATACTGCATGACGTGCTCTCCGGGATCGGGAATCCTGTGCCGGTGCCCAGGGGAACCGGCGATCAGAACCTATATGTGTAGTTCAGCTTGATCGCGCCACCCCGGGACAGGGTCGTCAGCCAGGGTTCCGCTCTCGGATCGACGTCCAGGGGCGAACAGTCCGAATTCGGTACGGCAACCGAGCAGTCACGCCAGTTGTGCGTGTAGACCAGATAGACATCGTTCCCGGGTTCGATGATCCAGCGCACGCGAGCGAACAGACCGACGATCTCGCTCCGGCTGTCGTACTGGATCTGGTTGGTGAGGCTCACCCACGGGTTTGCGTTCCACTCGGTCTCCAGCTCGTACAGACTGGTGGTGAAGTCGGCGGTCGGCAGGTGGGCGTCGTTGTACTGGACGTTGGTCGAGATGTTGATGCCCGGGTTGGGACGGAACGACACCCGCCCTCCATAACGAGTCCGGTCTCCGTCCCAGAAACCGCCGGTGGTCACCGACCCGTAGAGCGAGACCCGCCGCCGGCCGGCCGTGTTGCCGCGTATCGAATACTCCCAGGTGGTGTAGCTGCCGTCCCCGATGTGGACCCCGTCCACGATTTCGTATCCGCGGTCGAGGAATTCGTAGGTGCGCTTGGCGTTGATCGAGAAGCCGTCCCCGCTCTCGAAGTTGACCCCCAGCAGGTTGAGGTCCCACTCGCGCTCCTCCACGATTCCGGTGCCGAGTTCGGTAAGGTTCCGGAACTGCACCGAGAAGTCGAGCTTGCGGATCCAGTCGATGCTCGCCGGCCTCGGAGACCAGCCGACGCGAGGCTCCACGCGGCGGAAGTCATTGCGCGCCACGAAGCCCACCGCGGGTTTGTAGTCGTCCCCGAACTGCCGGTAGGAGAGGTGCCCGGACCAGGTGTCGTTGGGGAGACTGAGGCGGAGTCCGTGGGCGGAAAGATCCGTGTTGGTGCGGACCACCGTCGGATCCGGATTCGAGTTCCAGACGTAGAACGCCTCCAGGTCCATGTTCTTGTCGCCGAGGAAGTTGCGCGTGTTGAAGGCGAGGTCTACGCCCGCCGTATGCCGGTCGGACGGGGCGACTGCGGACTCGCCTTCCAGCGGATTGGCGGCCGCCGTCGAACGGCGCGTATAGATCGCCCCGATGGTCGACTGTTCGAAGATGCGCCGCTTGACGCGCGCCACCGAGAACTGTTCGCGCGTGAAATCCTGCAGGATCCCCCGGGTATCCGTGAACTCGTGGTTCCCGGTCCCGATCTGGTAGAATCCGATCTCGTACCTGCCCGCCTGGCCGGTCATGCGCGTGCCGAACTCGATGGGGATCTCCTGGCCGCCGTTCAAGCCGATGCGGCGGGAGAAGAACGGCTGCGGACCGCTTCGGGAGGCGAAACCGAACACTCCCGAGCCTTCCAGGAAGAAGGCGCGCCGCTCACGAAAGCGTTGCGGAAAGCGTGTAAGGTTGACCCGGCGTTCGTCGCTTTCGACCTCGGCGAAATCGGTGTTGATGGAAGCCGAGGCACGCAGACTGGGCGTGATGTTGTAGTCGATGTCGAGGCTGATGTGCCTCGGGAAGGTCGTGGGGTCGACGTCCTCGGGCACGTTGCGCACGTTTCGCCAGCTGCCGATCGCCGAACCGCGCAGTTCCACGCCGTATCCGCGCTGGATCGCGTGCAGCTGATCATCGTCACGTCCGACGTGTTCGCGGATTCCCACCAGATCGCCCGCGTAGATCGGCTTGTTGAGTCCCTCGGTCCGCCGCCAGCCACGCCACAGGATCTCCTCGTTGTTGCGCCGGATGGTGCGCTGGAAGTTGATGCCCCAGTGGTCGGCTTCGGGGTCGAAATTGAGGGTTCGGAAGGGGATCCGGATCTCGGCGGACCAGCCGTCGGGCCGGCGGAAGGTACGTGCCTCCCAGATGCCGTCCCAGGCCTTGTTCATTCCGCCGCCACCAAACCCGTGGCCTCCACCTCCACCCCTCCCGCCGCGGCTTCCCGTGATGAGGCCGTCGCCCATGAGGCCGTTGGGGTTGATCTCGAAGAAATACCCGGTGCGTCCGTCGTTGAAGGTGTCGAGGATCCACATGAATCGGTCGTCGGTCATCAGGTACGCGTCCCGCTGCAGCTGGTACGCGACAATTCCTTCCGGGTCGTCGTACAGGATCGCGCTGATGTAGATGTTCTCCTCGTCGAACATCACGCGGACTTCGGTCTTCTGGGAGGGAACTCCGCCCTCCACCGGCTCCTGCTGGGTGAAGTCCGTGATGGCAACAGCGCGACTCCAGCTGGTTTCGTCCACCCGGCCATCGAGGTTGATGCCCATCTCGGGCAGGACATGCTCGGCCTCGAGCATGATCGCGGCCGCCCCCCCGCCGGCGGGGTTCTGGAGTTGCTGGTCCTGCGCGGCGGCGGGGAACACCGCCGTGAGCATACAGAACACCAGGAGGACTGCCCGGCAAATCATCGACATGGATTCAGGCCCTGTTTGGTATGGGAATCGCCATCCGTTGGCCAGGGCAGTCCCGCCCCGACCCCGCGGCACTCGCCGCGCGCTACCCGAAAGACACCCTGGAAGCGCGGAATGTTGGGCGGGACCCGAAGGGGTAGGGACTGCCCTGGAGACCGTCATAGGGAAAGGGCCCCTCCGCGGGAGTAGCGAAGGGGCCCGTGATTCCGCGAAGTCCAACATCAGCCGCCGCTTGGCCAAGCGGGACCCATGTTCATCCGGGTTACCTCGCCCATTCCCTGGTAGACGAACTTCTGCACCCGCTTTCCTTCGTAGGTCTCGGTCGTGTAGATGTTGCCCTGCGAGTCCGTGGCGATGCTGTGCACAGCGAAGAAGAGGCCTGGCTGCCGCCCGCCGTCGCCGAAGCTGTACAGGACCTCCATGGTCTCACGCAGGATGACGTAGACCTTCATGTTCTGGCCGTCCGCGAGGTAGATGTAGGTTTGCCCGGGGTCGGGCGAGAAGGCGACGTCCCAGGTGGAGCCCTGCGACAGGGTCTGGGGCGCGATGAACACCTCGCGCACGAAGGTGCCGTCCTTCTGGAAGACCTGAATGCGGTCCGAGGCGCGGTCGCACACGTACACCATGCCGTCGCTCGAGGGATCGGCGCAGTGCACCGGCCCGCGGAACTGCGCCGCCGGGGGTGCCTCGGGCGAATAGGGCTCGAGCTGGACGTCTTCGGGCTCGTTCCCGTACGCGCCCCAGAAGCGCTTGAACTCCCCGGTGTCCATGTCGATCACCACGACCCGCTTGTTGAGATAGCCGTCGGCGATGTAGGCCTCGTTGGCCTCGGCGTCGAAGGCGATCTTTGCGACCCGGCCGAAGTTCTCGGTGTCCATGCTGCTCTCGCGAGCGCCGGATCTGCCCACCTGCATGAGGAACTCACCCGCGCGGCTGAACTTCACGACGTGGTTGTCCTGCCCGCCGTTGCCGCCGATCCAGACGTTGTCCATGTGATCGACCACGATGCCGTGGTTGGAGGTGGGCCACTCGTATTCTCCGGTGTCGGTGGGTCCGCCCCACGCGTTCACCAGATTGCCCTCCGGGTCGAACTCCAGAACGGGCGGCGCGGGCGCACAGCATTCGCTCAGCGGCGGATCCTGGGCCAGCCCCACCTCGGTGCGGGCCGCGAACTGGTCGGGCGTGTTGCGGTGCACGATGTAGACGTGGTCGCGCGAGTCCACCGCCACGCCGATGGTGGCGCCCAGCAGCCAGTGGTTCGGCAGCGGTTTGGGCCAGAAGGGGTCGACCTCGAACATCGGCGCCATGCCGTCGCCGCCGTCCATCGACATTTCGGCTGATTCCATGGCGGCGTCCACACAGGCGGCCGCAACGGCAATCAGGACCGCTCCGGCAAGAAGGTCGCGTGCTCGTCTCATCCCTTCATCTCCTTTGTCGAATGGAACCGGCTCTGCAAGCTCGCGTCGGATCGTACAGCTGACAGAGTAGACATTATACGACCTCATGCCCGTGCGCGCACTTTACATCGCCGCGCGCCCGCGGCAGCGTGCGACCTCGGGTGAGTAGACCGCGAGGCGCCCTGTTTGCGCCCGCCCGGGCCGGCTACGATTTTTCGTCCGACCTCGGTGCCCGCGCCGTGCATGGCGGCGCGTGAACGAGGGTTTACGTCGCGACCCACCTGCTGAAAGTCATGCCTCGAACCCGCCTCGTCATCGCCGCCGCCGCCTTCGTGGTCGCGGGAGCCGCCAGCCTGGTGCGTCCTTCCGCTCCCCTCGAAGGGGCTCCCGCGGCGCACGACATCCCCAGCGACGCCATCGTGCGGATGTTCGTCAAGCCCGAGGGTGACCGCCTGCGGCTCCTCGTCCGCGTACCGCTCAACACCATGCAGGACATCGTCTTCCCGACCATCGGGCCCGGGTACCTCGACATCCCGGAGGCCGAAGACGAAATCCGGCAGGGGGCGATGCTCTGGCTCGGCAACCCCCTTCAGCTCTTCGAGAACGGGGAGCGGCTTCCGGTTCCCGAGCTCGTCGCGGCGCTCGTCTCCATTCCCTCGGACCGTTCCTTCACCAGCTACGAGGAGGCGCTGGCGCACGTTACCGGTCCGCCGCTCCCTCCCGAGACCCGCATCGTCTGGCAGCAGGCGATGCTCGACGTGCTCTTCGAATACCCCATCACCTCCGCCGACTCCGATTTCTCCATGGATCCCGCCCTGGAGCGGCTGGCGCTCAAGGTCAATACGATTCTGCGGTTTCTTCCGCAGGGCGGCTCGGAGCGACTCTACCAGTACACGGGCCATCCCGGCGTCGTCCGCCTGGATCCCCGCTGGCATCAGGCGGCGTTTCGCTTCGTCGCGCTCGGCTTCCAGCACATTCTGGACGGGATCGACCATCTGCTCTTTCTGCTCTGCCTGGTCGCGCCACTCCGCCGATTCCGCTCGCTGGTGGTGCTCGTCACGGCCTTCACGGTCGCGCATTCGGTGACGCTGGCCGCCTCTGCCTTCAATTTCGCCCCCAACACCCTGTGGTTCCCGCCGTTGGTCGAGACCCTCATCGCCGCCTCGATCGTGTACATGGCGCTCGAGAACATCGTGGGCACCAAGGTCAAGACCCGCTGGATCATCACCTTCGCCTTCGGCCTGGCCCACGGTTTCGGCTTCTCCTTCGCGTTGCGCGAAACCATGCAGTTCGCGGGGTCGCACCTGGTGACCTCGCTCCTGGCCTTCAATGTCGGGGTGGAATTGGGGCAGCTCGCGGCGCTCCTCATCATTGTGCCGTCGCTGGAGCTGCTCTACCGATTCGTCATCAAGGAAAAGATCGGAAACATCCTGCTCTCCGCCCTGGTGGCGCACACGGCCTGGCACTGGATGACGGAGCGGTGGGGAGCGCTCACCCAGTACACGTTCCGCTGGCCGGTCTTCGACGTGGCGCTGCTGGCGCGCACGCTGGCCCTGGTGGCGCTCACGCTCGTGGTGATGGGTGCGACCTGGCTTGTGATCGGCTGGATCCGGCGGCCGGCGGGGAAGGAGCGGGTGGCCGGGGAGGTAGCGGGGGAATCCGCTACGCTCCCCTAGACGGTCAGACTACAGCCAGGGCGCGCGGTCCCGCTGCCTGAACCGACCGGCAGCGAGACCTCGCCGCGCGCGCAGCGGATCCGGCCCCTGCGTCTACGGCCCGAGCGTGGGACGGGCCTGAGCGTGGGACAGTCGTTGGTCAGCTCCCGATGCCGAAGCAATAGAAGAAGCCGTTGCCGCCGGTGCCCTGCAGATCCTCCTGCCCGCACCCCCGCGAGGCGTGCGCCGAGTTCCAGGAGGTGGGGTTCTGCCCGCCGCCCTGGCGGTCGTGATGGCCGACCAGCGCGCTGCCGTCGCCGCTGTTGCTGGCCCAGTTGTCGCAGGTGGAGTCACCCTCGTCCGAGGAGGCCATGCCGTCCATGGTCGACCCGGTGATGATGTCGTGCATGTTGGGCGAGTCACCCCGGCCGTTCACCTGGTTGCCCTCTTCGGTGAGCGAGTTCTCCTTGCCGAGCAGGTTGTTCTCGGAGTGGAGGTCGTCGACGTCGCGGGCGACCATGGTGCCGGCGTAGTTGTACCAGGGGCCGTCGCCGATGCGGTCGCGCGCGTTCACGGCGGGGTCGCCGTCCCCGGCGCTTGCGCTCAGGTAGGCGCGCCACAGCAGGTCGCCGGCGCCCACGGCGTACGCGCGGTCCTGGCAGAGCTGGTCGGCCCCCTCGAGGCCGTCGAGATTCGCACCGTCGCCGGAACCGGCGCTGGTGAGGAAGAAATTCATCTGCGCACTCTGCGCGTGCGCCGCCTGAGCGCTCGCCGCGAGCGCCATGACGAGGATCGGGAGTAGCATTCGCATGGTCATCTCCTGTGCTGGGGCGGTCGGTAGCCATCGCGATGAAAGGTCGCGCGCCGGTCGGACGCGCGTCCGACCGGATGGTTGCACGGGGCCGCCTGGAATCGCCGAGTTGTGAAGTAGCAGATTGGGCGACGCCAGTGTGCCCGGCAAGATAGTCCGACCGCGCCATCGGTTCCCCGGGCCTTGCCGGGCGGCAAGGTACGTCTCAATACTGGCACTAGCCGCGGGCTGCCGGCGTACCCGGTCCGCGAGCGCAAACCATTCCCCGTCAACACGGATGGATACCGATGCCAGGAATTTGCAGATGGAGCCCGTGGTCGTTGGCCGCACTTCTCGTTGCCCTGGGGTGCGGAGGCGGAGGAGACGCGGGTGAAATGGACGAGGGCGGCATGGCGGACGAAGACGCCGCCATGGACGAAGGGGCGATGAGGGTTCACATCACCGAACCGGCGGACGGCGCGACGATCGAAGGCAACTCCGTTCGAGTCGTGTTCGAGGTCGAGAACCTGGAGGTCGTACCGGCCGGGGTGATGGACCCGGGGACCGGGCACCATCATCTGGTCGTCAACGCCGACCTGACGCCCGCCGACCAGCCCATCCCCGCCATCGAGGGCAGCCACATTCACTTCGGCCTGGCCCAGACCGAGTATGAGATGACGGACCTGGCGCCGGGTGACTACACGATCATCGCGGTCGTGGCCGACGGCGTGCACGTGCCGCTGCAGCCCTGGGTGGTCGATACCGTCCGCTTTTCCGTCCGTTAGCCACTCGCGCGAGCCGACCTCCGCGAAGAACGGGGTCCGGCCCCTTCGGAGCGCGTCTGCGAGCGAACCGTGGGAGACCTCCCGGCGACCGGCCGCGGCGACGACCCGGCGCGCGCCGTCGGCCGTACCGGTCCGGACGGTTTCAGGTCGTCGGCGCCGTGCCCGTCCGCGAGGCGCCTAGCGGGTGCAGGCGATGTCCCCGGCCGCCGACGGAGCCCCCAGCGTGGTCGCCTCCGCCGTGCCGTAGTAGACGGAGCACCCGTCGTCCTCTTCAAACGCTTCGTGGGCTGCGGTCGCGGACCATCCGGTACTCGACGCTTCCGCGATGTTCACGGTCACCCGCTCCGAAGAGGTGAACCCCATCGCCGCGGCCGAGTCGGAGTACGTCAGGTTGTCGGCGTAGTAGATCTCCTGCTGGGTGGCCAGGTTCCTGAGATCCGCCTGCATGGTCGCGACGAAGGCTCTGTCGCGCGCCGAGGTCAGCCGAGGAATCGCGATGGTCGCCAGAACTCCGATGATCAGCGTGACGAGAAGCAGCTCGATGAGTGAAAAACCACTGGAATTGCGCATTGCCCCTCCTGGTGATGGTTGTCTCGCGCGGTTCCGGCCGCGCTCTCCGTTCGCTCACTTGAATCCAAACACTTCAGGCTGGGCGCTTCCATGCCTGGATGCGGCGTCTTTGCCGCACGCCTGACGGAGGAAGCCGACGACAGAGCGAAGGGGCGCCTTCGCCGCCACGCCGGACCGGCCATGTCTACCGCCCGGCTTGCGTTTTCGATTAGACTATCGGACGGTGGAGCCGAGGTGGAGGCGGATCCTGCGGCGACCAGGAGCCCGCGAAACGAGAAACGAGGGTGCGCCGGCCGAGCGCGAGCTGGTGCGGAGGGCGGACATGGAAAACGGTGGGTCGCAGAACGGCACTCTTTCGATCACCGACAACCGGACCGGCGCCGAGTACGAGATCGACATTCTGGAAGGCGACGTCATCCGGGCCATGGATTTGCGCCAGATCAGGGTCCAGGACGCGGATTTCGGCATGATGGCGTATGATCCCGGCTTCTCCAACACGGCCAACACGCGCAGCACCATTACCTACATCGACGGATCCCGGGGGATTCTGCAGTACCGTGGCTATCCCATCGCGCAGCTGGCCGAGAAGAGCACCTTCCTCGAAGTGGCCTATCTCATTCTCAAGGGGGAACTTCCGACCTCCGACGAGCTGGACGGCTTCCGGCACGAGGTCCAGGTCCACACCTTCATTCACGAGAACCTGACCAAGCTGATCGACGCGTTCCGCTACAACGCGCACGCGATGGGGATGGCGATCAGCACCGTGGCGGCGATGTCCACCTTCTATCCCGGAGCCAGGGACATCCACGATCCGGAGAATCGCTGGCGCCAGATTGTGCGCCTGATCGCCAAGATGCCCACCATCGCCGCCTTCACCTATCGCCATCACCGGGGGCTCCCCCTCGCCTACCCGGACAACAACCTCAACTACACGCAGAACTTCCTCTCCATGCTTTTCCGCGTCGGCGTGCGCGAGTACCAACCCAATCCGGTGCTGGAGCGCGCTCTGGAGGTGCTTTTCATTCTCCACGCCGACCACGAGCAGAACTGCTCCACGACCGCGATGCGCGTCATCGGCAGCTCCCACTCCGACCCCTATTCAGCCCACGCGGGCGCGATGGCCGCTCTGTTCGGCCCCCTGCACGGGGGCGCCAACGAGGCCGTATTGCGCATGCTGCAGGAGATCGGGACCACGGATCGCATCCCCGAGTTCATGGAGAGCGTCAAGCGGGGCGAGAGGCGCCTGATGGGCTTCGGGCACCGGGTGTACAAGGCGTACGACCCGCGCGCCAGCATCGTCAAGCGCACGGCGCACGACGTGTTCGAGGTGGTCGGAAAGAATCCACTTCTGGACATCGCGCTCGAGCTGGAGAAGATCGCCCTGGGAGAGGAGTACTTCATCCGGCGCAACCTCTATCCCAACGTCGATTTCTACTCGGGGCTCATCTATCAGTCGATGGGGTTCCCGGTGGAGATGTTCCCGTTGCTCTTCGCCATTCCCCGCACCGTGGGTTGGCTCACGCAGTGGGAGGAGATGATCAACGACCGCGAGCAGCGCATCGCGCGTCCCCGCCAGGTCTTCGTGGGACCGGAAGAGCGGCCCTACCTCGGACGCGGCGCGTAGCCCAGTGTCGGAACGCGAGCGAATCCCGAGCAGCGGGCCCGACGGGGTGCGGCGTCGTTGATCGAACCCCTGGACCTTGAGCACCTGGGTCTTCGGGGAGCGATCTCGTCCTTTCTGCTGGAGGTCCCCGAGCCCGTCCTGATCGATCCCGGACCCGCGACCTCCCTCGAGGTGCTTCGCGCGCGGTTGAGCGAGCGGGGCTTCCGGGTCGCCGACCTGCGAGCCGTCTTCCTCACGCACATACACCTGGACCACGCTGGCGCGACGGGACACCTGGTCGGCGAGAACGACGCCCTGACGGTGCACGTTCACGCCGATGCCGCGCCCCATCTGGCCGATCCGACCCGCCTGCTTCGAAGCACCCGCCGCACCTTCGGCGAGGCCCACGACCGCCTGTGGGGAGAGGTGCGCCCGGTGCCGGCATACAACATCCGTGCGTGGGAGCCCGGCGCGCCTGCACCCGTGCGCCTTTTGCGCCCCGTCCCGACGCCCGGCCATGTCG
Source organism: Longimicrobiales bacterium (assembly GCA_965225805.1). Taxonomy (GTDB): domain Bacteria; phylum Gemmatimonadota; class Gemmatimonadetes; order Longimicrobiales; family Gaopeijiaceae; genus BD2-11. The sequence goes on along the minus strand of OZ245327.1, from coordinate 2,747,753 downwards.
ACCATCACGTCGCCTACCTTCACGAGCGCGAGGGGATGCTTCTGTGCGGCGACGCGCTGGGCGTGATCCTCGACCGCCGCGCGCCCGTGCACCCGCCGACGCCGGCACCGGGTGTCGACGCCGCCGCCTGGCGGGAGACGCTGGAGCGGTTGCGGGTCTACGATCCCGACGGATTCGCGGTCGCCCACTTCGGCGCCTACCGCGACTTCGACGCCCGCCGGGAAGAGCTGGGCGAGGCGCTGGCGGAGGTCGAGAACCGGGTGCGTGCGAACCCGCCGACCGAGGACCCGCGACTGGCCGAGGAGTATGAGGCGGAGGTGCGGGCGCGCCAGGCGGCGGTTGTTGGGCGGGAACGAGCCGACCGGTACTTCGATGTCTTCAAGGCGGCCAACGACTGGGCCGGGATGCGGCTATACCTGCGGCGGCTGGCACGCGCTGGCGACTCCGCCGGAGCCCGCTGACGGCCGCGGCGCACGGCCCCGGCGCGGCATCCTTCCGGGTCGGCGCGGACGCGCAGAAGCGTCCATTGGCGGCGAACATGAGCCTGCCGTGGGGGTTTTCGCTTGACCGTGCGCTTCTCATCCCTATCTTTTGGCGTTGACAACGCGGAAGCGAGGATCGCGAGTTCCCTCCACCTTCGGCGCCATGCGTCGCAGGGTTACGATACGGCTCGGCCGGGTGAGCGGCATCAACCGGCAGTGCCAGGATTCGTGTCCCGGGGTGGCCCGGGTTTTTTTGTCCCCTTCCGCCTGTGGAGAGGCCATAAACGACGGAGGAAACAGGCCATCAAGGAACAGAAGATCCGAGTCAACGACCAGATCAGGATCAGTCCCATTCGGCTCATTGACGAACGGGGAGCCCAGGTGGGCATCGTGTCCATCGAGGACGCGCGCGACAGAGCCGGCAGGGCCGGCCTGGACCTGGTCGAGGTGGCGCCCGCGGCGCGTCCGCCCGTGTGTCGCCTCATGGACTACGGGAAATACAAGTACAACGCGGCCCGCAAGGCCAAGGAAGCGAAGAAGAAGCAGCATCACATACAGATCAAGGAAGTGAAGTTCAGGCCCGGGATCGAAAATCACGACTACGATTTCAAGGTCCGGCACGCCCGCCGCTTCCTCGGCGAAGGCAACAAGGTGAAGCTGACGATGATGTTCCGGGGGCGGCAACTGTCCCACCCCGAGATCGGAATGAAGGTATTGCGTCGGGTGACGCAGGACCTGGAAGAGGTCGCCAAGATAGAGATGCGCCCGGTCCGAGAGGGGCGCACGATGACGATGGTGCTGGCTCCGAGGAGTTGATCGTGCCAAAAATGAAGACAAATCGTGGAACGGCCAAGCGGGTCCGGAAGACCGGCGGCGGCAAGCTCCGCAGGATGCGAGCCTACAAGAGCCACATCCTTTCCAAGAAGACGACGAAGAGGAAGCGCCGCCTGCGGTCCGCCACGCTGGTCTCGAGCGCGGACGAGCGGAAGCTGCGGCGCCTGCTTCCCAACCTGTAGGCCGCCGGAGAGAGAATCCCATGCCCAGAACGACTGGTTCTCCCGCGCGAAAAAAGCGCAAGAAGAAGATCCTGCGCGAGGCCAAAGGCTATTTCGGCGCCAGAAAGAAGTTATATCGCACGGCCAAGGATGCCGTGGAGCGCGGTTGGGAATACGCCTACCGGGACCGCAAGCAGAAGAAGAGGAACTTCCGCCGGCTCTGGATCACGCGCATCAACGCGGCCTCCCGACAGCATGGCCTGTCCTATTCCCGCTTCATAAACGGCCTTCAGCGGGCGGGCGTGGAGCTGGACCGCAAGGCGCTGGCGGACTTGGCCGTGCGCAACCCGCAAGCCTTCGCCGCTCTCGCGGATCGCGCCAAACAGGGCCTGGCCGGTGCCTGAGCGCGGTTCGCGCTCCTAGTACGACGTCTTCGTGTCCGAGGCCGGCTCTCTTGTCGATGAGCTCCGGGCGCTCGAACGGGAGGCGCTGGACGCCGTCGCCAGCGCGAGTGACCCCGAGGCGCTGGAGCGTGTCCGGATAGCATTTCTGGGACGCAGGGAGGGGCGCGTCTCGAGGATCCTGCGCGAGCTGGGTGGGCTCAATGCGCGGGCACGCCCGGCCGTGGGTGCGGAGGCTAACCGGGTGAAGCGGGTCTTGCGCGACGCGCTCGAAGGCCGCGAACGCTCTCTTGCGCACGAGCGGGCCGATGCCGACAGGGTCGCGCCCGACCTCACGCTCCCCGGCCGCCGCCGCTGGGTTGGCGCGCGTCACCCCGTGACCCAGGTCGTCGACGAGATCTGCGCAATCTTCGCGCGCCTCGGCTTCACGCGGGCGAGGGGGCCCGAGGCCGAGACCGAGTGGTACAACTTCGTGGCGCTCAACACGCCGCTCGACCACCCCGCCGCGGACGAACAGGACACGATCTATCTGCAAAGCGGAGGCCTCCTGCGCAGTCACACCTCCCCGGTGCAGATCCGGATTCTCGAGAAGCACAAGCCGCCCGTGCGTATTCTGGCTCCGGGTCCCGCCTACCGCCGGGATACCTGGGACGCCACTCATGCTCCCGCGTTCTACCAGATCGAGGGGCTGGCGGTGGATGAGGGCATCACCTTCGTGGACTTCAAGGCGACCCTCTCCGAGTTCTCGCGCCGGTTCTGGGGACCTGGCACCCGCGTCCGCTTCCGTCCCGGCTATTTTCCGTTCACGGAACCGAGCGCCGAGGTCGACGTCAAGCGACGTGTGGTCCGCGCGGACGGCAGCGTCGAGGAGACCGACTGGATGGAGATCATGGGAGCCGGAATGGTCGATCCCGCGGTGCTCGAGAATGTGGGTTGCGATCCCGAGCGGTATTCCGGCTGGGCTTTCGGCATGGGGCCCGCACGCATCGCCATGATCAAGTACGGAGTCGGCGACATCCGCATGCTATACGAGAACGACATCCGCTTCCTCACCCAGTTCGCATGAACGTTTCCCACCGTTGGTTGCGGTCGGTGGCGCCGGGCCTCGACCTGGGCCCCGAGGAAGTCGCGGCGCGCCTGGCCATGCGCGGGGCGCCCGTCGAAGGGATCACCGCCCTCGCCGCGGGGCTCGCCGGTGTGGTGATCGGCCGGGTCGAGGGCGTGCGCCGGCATCCGAACGCGGACCGGCTGTCGCTTTGCGAGGTGAACGGTGGCAACGGCTCGGTGCAGGTCGTGTGCGGAGCGCCCAACGTGCGCGCCGGGGTCTGCTATCCCTTCGCGCCCGTGGGCGCGGTCCTGCCCGGCAACGTGCGCATCAAGCGCGTGCGCATTCGGGGGGAGGAGTCGCGCGGGATGCTCTGCTCGGCCCGCGAGCTCGGGCTCGGCACCGACCACCGGGGCATTCTGGAGCTGACCGGAGAGTTCAAACCGGGGAGCGCCTTCGCCCCGAGCGTGGGGCTGGACGACCACCGCCTGGATGTCGAAGTCTCTCCCAACCGGGGAGATCTGCTCTCCCATGTGGGCGTGGCGCGCGAACTGGTCGGGGAAGACGGGATCCGCCTGGCCGCGCTCCCCGGGGCGACCGAGCCCGAGCTCGCGGTGCGCACCGGGTCGGCGGTGGTGGAGGGGGAGGGGGTGCGTGTCCGCATCGACGACCCCCGGCAGTGCTGGCGCTACATGGCGGCGCTCGTGCGGGGAGTGCGGGTCGGCCCCTCCCCCGAATGGCTGGCTTCCCGCCTGCGGGCCGCGGGGGCGCATCCGATCAACAACGTGGTCGACGCCACCAACTACGTGTTGCTCGAGTTGGGTCAGCCGCTGCACGCCTTCGATCTGGCGAAGGTCGCAGGTCCGGAAATCGTGGTGCGGGCGGCTGGGCAAGGCGAGTCGGTGCGCACGCTGGATGGCGAGCAGCGGGAGCTGGACGAGGGAATGCTGCTGATCTGCGATCCCGAGGAACCGATGGCCATCGCCGGGGTCATGGGCGGGAGCAAGTCCGAAATCAGCGGCGAGACCACGGATGTGCTCCTGGAATGCGCTCTCTTCAACCCCAAGGGGGTGCGCGCCGTGAGGCGAGGGCTCGGAATGTCGACGGACGCCAGCTATCGCTTCGAGCGCGGCGTCGATCCCGCCGGGCTGGAGAGGGCGCTTCGGCGGGCGGTCTCGATCGTGGTGGCCACGTCGGGGGGCGATCCGGCACCCACCCTTCTGGACGCCTGCCCCCGACCCTGGCGGGCGCCGGTCGTGACGCTGCGGCCGGAACGGGTTGAACGACTGCTGGGCGTAAGGTTCGTGGCTGGGGAGATCGTGGACCTGCTTGAGGGGCTCGGATATCGATGCCGGCAGACCTCTGATCTCCTGGAAGTTACGGTCCCGGGCCACCGCAGCTACGATACCCTTCGCGAGGTCGATCTGATCGAGGAGATCGCTCGCGCCCACGGGTACGACAACTTTCCCGACAGCCTGGGGGCCTTTCGTCCGGGTACGGTCCCGGACGATGCCCTCCTCCAACTGCACGACCGTCTTCGGACGGCCCTGGTGGGTCGGGGGTTCCTCGAGGCGCACACCACCGCGTTCGCGCCCGCGGAGGAGGGGGAAGTGGGGGTCCTCAACCCGGTCTCGGCGGAAGAGAGCCACCTCCGCCGCACAATGCTCTTCGGGCTCCTGCACGCGGTCGAATTCAACTTCGCGCGCGGCGCCCGCGACATCCGCCTCTTCGACATGGGGGCGGTGTTCGGCGATGCCGGGCCCGGGAGGCTGCCGCGCGAGAAGAGTCGCCTGGCGCTGGCGATGACCGGGCGCCGCCAGCCCGGCCACTGGTCCCGGAAGGATCAGCCCGGGGACGAGTGGGAGCTCCGCGGGCTGGCCGAAGAGGTGCTCCAAGTGGCGGTCCCGGGAGGGTATTCGGTCGAGCCCGGCACTTTCGATTCCGCCTTCTTCGAGGAAGGGGGTGAATACCTGCTGCGGGCTGCCGATGGCTCGGTTGTGGGCGGAGCCGGCAAGGTGCGGGCGAAACGAGTGGACGCGCCGGTGTGGGCCGGGCCGGTATGGGCGCTGGAGATGGACCTGGGAGACGGAAGCCGGGCCAGGCCCGCCACGATCTTCCGGCCGCTTCCCGCGTTTCCACCTGTGGAGCGCGACCTGGCCCTGCTGGTTCCGGATTCGCTTCCGGCCCGGCAAGTTCTGGATTTCCTTGAGAGGAACGGGGGTGCGGACCTCGCCAGGGTATCCGTCTTCGACCTGTTCCGGGGTGGTGACGTGCCAAGTGGCTGTCGCTCGATCGGATTCCGCCTGCGCTATCAGTCGGGACGCCGCACCCTCACGGATACCGCTGTCGATCGCGCGCTCCGGCGTCTCGTTCAACGACTTAGGGAGGAGTTAGGTGTCGAACCAAGAGGAAGCGCAGCGGACTCGCGCCGCTAGCGAGACGTTCGCGCGCCTCGAATCGGCGGTCCGACGTCTGATCCGGCAAAGCGACGGGCTAAGAGCCGATTTGGAGGCCGCCCGGACGCGAAACGTGGAGCTGATGCGACTGCTTGCTCCCATCGCCCAGGGCGAGGAGGGCCCGGAGAGCGTGGTCGAGAAACTGCGCGCCGCGGAGGCCGAGCGGCAGGAACTCCGGGAGCGTCTCACCACAGGCCGGAAAGTGGCGGAGAGAATGATGGCCCGGATTCGATTCTTGGAGGATCACGATGGCTGAGTCGGACATCCCCGTATCGCTTACGGTCGAGATCGGAGGTGAAAAGTACGCCATCCGGTCAACTGGCGATCCGAGAGAAATCGAGCGTTGTGCCGATTTCGTGGACGAGAGCATCCGCCAGGTGCGTCGCCGAGCCGGACTGCTCGACGGATACAAGGCCACCATCCTCGCGGCGCTTTCCATCGCTGCCCAGTACTATGAGGCCCAGGGCGAACTGGAAGATCTGCGCGCCCGGATGGCTCAGCGGTCGATGTCGCTCGTGGCGGAAATTGAAGCCGAGTTGACAGCGAATGACGAGTCCTAGTCCGGATTCATTGCTTGCGCCAATCCTCCCCATCCTCCTATTGTAACGAGCTTTAGAGGCATTTCGCCCGGTACTGTGCCGGCGTGGAATCGTTCAGGGTCGGCTTCGGCTTCGGTCAGGCCGACCCCATGGAAATGGAACTGGCGGGCGCGCGTGCGCCCGATCTGGAGCGCATAAAATGGACCCGCAGAGCATTATGCTTGCGGCGGTCGTGATGGCGCTCGGCTCCGTAGCCGGATATTTGCTTGGACGGGGGATCGAGCGCTCCAGACAAAAGAAGGAACGCGCCGCCGCCCGGGACGATGCGTCGCGTATCATCGCCCGCGCAAAAGACGAAGCCGACAGCACCCACAAAGCCGCTGCACTTCAGGGCAAGGAAGAAGTCTACCGGCTGCGCGAGTCCTGGCAGTCAGAGGAGGCGCGCCGCAGGGAAGAGGTCAAGAGCATCGAGCGCCGCATCGGTGAGAGATCGGATTCTCTGGACCGAAAGTTCGACCGCCTGAACGAGCGCGAATCTCGCTTCGAAGAGAGCAAGAACGCACTCGACCGGCGCAGTCAGGCGCTCGAACGTCAGGGCAGGCGGCTGGATCTCAGAGTCGGGGAGGTCGAAGCTTCCGAGCGGTCGGTGGAACAGAAGCTGGAATCGCTGGCCGGTCTCTCGTCCGAGGAAGCCCGCAGCCTCCTGATGAAGAATCTGGAGGACGAAGCTCGCGCCAGGGCCTCCAGCGTCGTGCGCGCCATAGAGGCGGAGGCCAGGCGCACCGGCGAGCGCGAAGCGCACAAGATCATCGCTCAGGCGATCCAGCGCATGGCGGCGGAGCAGACGGCCGAGATGACGGTGTCCGTCGTTCAGCTCCCGTCCGATGAGATGAAGGGCCGCATCATCGGGCGCGAAGGCCGCAACATCCGCACATTCGAGCAGGCCACGGGCATCGACGTCATCATCGACGACACCCCCGAAGCCGTCATCCTCTCCGGGTTCAATCCGGTCCGCCGGGAAGTGGCGCGTGTCGCGCTCGGCAAACTCGTGGAGGATGGGCGGATTCACCCCGCCCGCATCGAGGATGTCGTCAAGAAGAGCGGGAAGGCCGTGGCCAAGACGATGCTGACGGCTGCCGAGGAGGTGCTCTACGAGCTGGGGATCCACAACGTGCACCCGAAGATCGTTCAGGCGCTCGGATATCTCCGCTTCCGCACGTCGTACGGCCAGAACCAACTCCTGCACTCGAAGGAGGTGGCGTTGCTGGCCGGGGGCATGGCCGCGGAGATGGGGCTCGATGTCAAGGTCGCCAAGCGGGCCGGGATTCTGCACGACGTGGGCAAGGGCATGACGCACGATCAGGAGGGGACCCACGTGGAGCTGGGATACGCTCTCTGCGAGAGGTACGGCGAGCCGGCCCAGGTCCTGAACGCGATCCGCGCGCACCACGACGAGGAACCGCACCGCTACGCGGAGACCTTCCTGGTCACCGCCGCGGACGCGATCTCGGGGTCCCGCCCCGGGGCGCGCCGGGAGATGTTCGACAGCTACGTGAAACGGCTGGAGAAGATCGAAAACACCGTCCTCGAGTATCCCGGCGTGGAGCGCTGCTTCGCGATTCAGGCAGGGCGGGAGGTGCGCGTGATGGTGCATCCGGAAAAGATCACCGACCACGAAATGAGCACTCTCTCGGAGACCATCGCGCGCCGTTTCGAAGACGAGTTGCGCTATCCCGGCCAGATCAAGATCGTGGTGATCCGCGAGACGCGCGCGGTGGGCTTCGCCCGCTAGCCGGTCAGTCCCCGCTGGCCGACCAACCCTCGGCAACATTCCCGAACCACAGACCCCGAACGGTGGAGAAATGAGCGCCGCCATCATTTCAGGAACGGAGATCGCGAGCACGATCCGCGAGGAACTCCGGGAGCGGGTCGCCGCCTTGCGCGAGCAGGAAGGCCTGATTCCCGGGCTGGCGACCGTGCTGGTGGGGGACGACCCCGCGAGCCACAGCTACGTGAAGATGAAGAACCGCGCCGCCCGCGCCGCGGGGCTCCACTCCCGGCAGATCACCCTGCCGGGCTCGACCCCGGAGGTCGAACTGCTGGGCGTGCTCGACGGGCTCAACGCCGACCCGGCGATTCACGGGATCCTCGTGCAGCTGCCCCTCCCGGCCCGGATTCGCGACGGGGTGGTGCTGGATCGGATGAGGCCCGCGAAGGATGTCGACGGCTTCCACCCGGTGAATGTGGGTCGCCTGGCTACCGGCGCGCCCGACGTGCTGGCCCCGTGCACGCCTGCGGGAGTGATCCAGATGCTCCTCCGCTCGGGCGTGGATCCCTCGGGCCGGCACGCCGTGATCGTGGGACGCTCCAACATCGTGGGCAAGCCGATGGCGGCGCTCCTCATGCGCAAGGCTCCCGGCGGCAACGCCACGGTGACCGTGGCCCACAGCCGCACCCCCGACCTCGGGGCGGTGACCCGGCTGGGCGACATCCTTGTCGTGGCCATCGGCCGGCCGGGAACCGTCACCGGAGCGATGGTGCGGCCGGGGGCGACCGTAATCGACGTGGGCACCAACCGGGTGAAGGACGCCACCCGCGAGCGGGGGTACCGCATCGTGGGAGACGTGGTGTTCGACGAGGTCAGGGAGGTCGCGGGCCGGGTCTCGCCGGTCCCCGGGGGAGTCGGACCGATGACCATCGCGATGCTTCTCTCCAACACCGTCGATGCCGCGGTGCGGCTGCACGCGAACGGAGCCCGGGGCTGAGTCTCGCCATGACTGCGGATGGGTCGCTCGACCTCTTCCGGGACCGCGAGCGGGACAAGGGTTCGCACCGGCCGGCCGACGGTCGCGTGGGAGACCCGGGGCGGTCGTCGCGCGGGCCCCGGGGTACCGCCGGACCGTGGACCGTCGCCCAGGTGAACCGCCGGGCGCGGATCCTTCTCGAGCACGGGGTGCCGGCGCTCTGGGTGGAGGGGGAGGTTGCCAACTGGCGTCGCACGTCGCCGGGGCACCGCTACTTCACGCTGAAGGACGAGACGGCACGGATCGACGCGGTCATGTTCCGGAGCGATGCCCGGCGGCTGCCCACCGACCCGGCGGGCGGCACCAGGGTGCGAGCATTCGGGTCGGTGACGCTCTACGAGGCGGGCGGCAGGTACCAGCTGCGCGTGCGCAGGCTGGAGGCGGCGGACGGGGAGGGACTGTGGCGCCGGGCCTTCGAGTTGGTGCGACGCAAACTGGCGGCGGAGGGCCTGATGGATCCCGCCCGAAAGCGGCCGCTCCCGACGTGTCCTTCGTGCGTGGGGGTGGTCACTTCGGCCACGGGGGCCGCCCTCCAGGACATCCTCTCGGTGATAGGGGCGCGGGCGCCCTGGACGCGGGTGCTGCTCAGGGGCGCGCGCGTGCAGGGGGACGGCGCCGCGGGCGAGGTGGCCGAAGCCATCGACGCGATCGGCCGGAGCGGGCTGGCTGACGTGATCCTGGTGGCGAGGGGAGGGGGTTCGCTCGAAGACCTCTGGGCCTTCAACCGGGAGGAGGTGGCGCGGGCCATTGCCGCCTCGCCGGTGCCGGTGGTCTCGGCGGTGGGACACGAGGTGGACGTCACGATTGCCGATCTGGTAGCCGACCTGCGGGCGCCCACGCCCTCCGCCGGGGCGGAGGCGGTGGTGCCCGACCGCGCCTCGTTCGTGCGCAGGCTGGCCGACCTGCGCCCACGCCTGTCCACCGGCGTCAGGCGGTACCTGGACCGTTATCGCGGCAACCTGGATACGCGCTCGGACCTGCTCGGCCGCGGAATCCGGGGCGTCCTCGAACCGCGGGCCGCCGGGGTCCTCGGCCAGCACGAACGGCTCGTCGGGACGATGCGCGCCGGACTCGCCTCCCGGCGCGCCCGGATGGAGAACGCCGCCGGCAAGCTGGAGGCTCTCTCGCCTCTCGCCACCCTCCGGCGGGGCTACGCGGTGCCGCTCGATCGCTCGGGCCGAGTCCTCAGGAGCGTCGCCCGGTTTCCGCTGCGGTCCTCCTTCGACCTGCGAGTGGTCGATGGCCGGGTCGAATGCCGGGTCACCGGGCATCACCCCGACTCTCATGATCCGGAGCGCCGCTGATGGATGACAACGCCCGAGCCGGCGGAGATCGGTCGCCCGCGCGCCCTGACCCGGAGACACCGGAGTTGATGTCGGTCGAGGAACGGCTGCGGCGTCTTGACCGGATCGTCTCCGCCCTGGACTCGGAGGATGTCGAGTTGGAGCAGAGCCTCGAGCTCTTCGAGGAGGGAATCCGGCATATTCGCGCCGCGGAACAACTCCTGTCCGCGGCGGAGTTGCGGGTGGAAGAGCTGATCGAGGGCGAAGCCCGGCGTCCGGACGACCGGTGAGTGACATTGGGACGTCGCGGGACGCTCTGGCACCGAACGACGACTTCGACCTGGCATCCTTCCTGAAGAAGGAAGGCAGGCAGGTCGAGCGGGCTCTCGAAAGAGCGCTGACCGCTCTTACCCCGCGAGTCGGCTCCGCCCTCGGCCGTGTGGTGCGCCACGGCCTGCTGACGGAAGGCAAGCGAGTGCGGCCCATCCTGTGCGTGGCCGCGTACACGGCGTGCGGGCGGGAAGTCGAGCGCCACTGCTACGATCTGGCCGCAGCCATCGAGATGATCCATGCCTACTCCCTCATGCACGACGACTTGCCGTGCATGGACAACGCCGAACTGCGCAGGGGGGCGCCCACGCCGCACCGCGTATTCGGAGCGCCGCGCACGGCCCGCGCCGCGGCGGCGTTGATTCCGGCAGCCACGCTTCAGGCATGGCGCGCCTCCCTGGAACTGGGATGTCGGGACAAGGGCGCGCGAGGGATCGTGCGCGCGCTGGCGCGGGCCGCGGGAGCGGGCGGAATGGTTGGGGGTCAAGCCATCGATCTGGCGTCGGAGGGTAGGACCCTGTCACCGGCTCGCTTGAACAGGCTGCACGCCCTCAAGACCGGAGCTCTGCTGGCTGCCGCCCCCCGGATCGGCGGCATCGCCGCGGGCGCCGGACGAGGCCGGATCGAAGCCCTGCACCGCTACGGGCGCGCACTCGGCCTTGCCTTTCAGATCGCGGACGACATTCTGGACACCACCTCCTCGGCCGAACGGCTGGGCAAGCATCCCAGCGATGACGCGCTCCGCAAGTCCACGTACGTCACCCTGTACGGACTGGAGCCAGCTCGCCACAAGGCGCTTGAGCAGGTCTCCCTGGCGAGCCGGGTTCTGGCGGAAGCCGGCCTCGATTCCCGGCCGCTCGAGGCCATTGCCAACTACGTCGTGCGTCGCCGCCACTAGATCGCGCACCGCGATCATGGGACGAGCTTGCGCTTTTGGCTTGTCTGCGCGCTGACCTCCGCCTTGTAACAGATCGGGTGGTATGCGGTTATACTAGTAGGCCATTGCCCGGAGACCCGGGAGCACGAGAATTGCAAATGGAGTTGAGCGGGTGGCGATCCTGGACTACGTCAAGTACCCGCGCGATGTGCGCAAGCTGTCGCGGTCGCAGCTTCCCGATCTGGTTCGAGAGGTGCGCGAGAGACTCATTGACGTCGTGGCGCAGGTTGGGGGACACTTCGGGGGGAGCCTGGGCGTCGCCGAACTCACCGTCGCGCTCCACTATGTCTTCGACACGCCCCGCGACCGCATCGTGTGGGACACGGGGCATCAGGCGTACATTCACAAGATCCTGACGGGACGGAACGACCGCCTGCAAAGCATTCGTCGCAAGGACGGGCTGGCCCCCTTCCTGCGGCGGGTCGAATCGGATTACGACGTCTTTGGTGCGGGCCACGCCGCGACCTCCATATCCGCCGCGGTGGGGATGGCCATCGGGCGCGATCACAAGGACGAGGACTTCGACGTCGTCGCGGTGATCGGCGATGGCGCCATCGGTTGCGGGCTCGCGTATGAAGCCCTCAACAATGCGGGCGCCAGCGACCGCGACCTGATCGTGGTCCTGAACGACAACGACATGTCGATCGCCCCTAACGTGGGGGCGATGAACAAGTACCTGAACGGCGTCATCACCAACCCCCTGTACAACCGGGTCCGCGAGCAGGTGAGCGAGCTGATGCGCCGTGTGCCCACGAGCATCGCCGACGTGATGCAGTCGGCTACTGGCAGATTCGAGGAGAGCGTCAAACACCTTTTCGTGCCCGGCATGCTCTTCGAGGAACTCGGCTTCCGCTACTTCGGCCCCTTCGACGGGCACGACATCCATATGGTGGTGAACACCCTCCAGCGGGTTCGCCGGATGCGGGGGCCGGTGCTGATTCACCTGGTCACCCAGAAGGGCAAGGGCTACAAGCCGGCGGAGGCGGATCCGGTCAAGTGGCATGCCTCCTCGCCGTGGGACAAGATCACCGGCCTCTCGCCGAAGAAGCCGGTGGGGCTACCCCGCTATCAGAAGGTGTTCGGCAGGGCACTGACCGACCTGGCCGCCGAAGACGCGCGTGTCGTGGCCATTTCCGCCGCGATGCCCAGCGGGACCAGCACCGACATCTTCGGGCAGGCTTTTCCGGAGCGCTTCTTCGACGTGGGCATCGCGGAGGCGCACGGCGTGACTTCGGCCGCCGGGATGGCCACCGAGGGCGTGCGCCCCGTCGTGGCCATCTACTCCACCTTCCTCCAACGCGCCTTCGATTCCATCCTGCACGATGTCGCGCTCCAGAACCTGCCAGTGATGTTCTGCATGGACCGGGCGGGGGTCGCCGGAGCCGACGGCCCCACCCACCACGGCGCCTTCGACATCGCCTACATGCTGCTCGTCCCGGGCATGACCGTTACCGCGCCCAAGGACGGTGAGGAGTTCATCGGCCTCATGAAGACCGGCCTCTCGCATGATGCGGGTCCCTACAGCATTCGTTACCCGCGCGATGCCGTTCCCGCCGCGGCTCCGCCGACCTCGGAGATCGCTCCGGTGCCCTACGGGAGCTGGGAGGTGTTGCGCCGGGGATCCGGGATGGTGATCCTCGCTGTCGGCACGATGGTCCTCGAGGCAATTGCGGCCGCGGACGAGCTGGCCGCCGGGGGCATCGCGCCGACCGTCGTCAACTGCCGCTTTCTCAAGCCTTTCGACGAAGACGTGCTTCAGAGCGTGCTCCGGTCGCACACCCGGGTCCTGACGGTCGAGGAGGGGACCGTGGTAAACGGTTTCGGTGCCTTCATGTCGCGCGAAATCCAGGCGCGCGCGGGGTCGCAGGTAAGCGTGAGGACCATGGGGTTGCCGGACGACTTCATCGAACATGGGGACAGGCCCTCGCTACTGGGCGAAGTGGGGCTTGACGCGAAAGGAATCGCGGGGGAGGCTCGGCGGTTCGCTGAGGGGATGGCCGGAATCCACATGCTGTCAGCGAGAGCAAGCGCGTAACCCCCCGGATCCCGCGATGGCGCCTCCTCCCATCCGCCGCATCGGCATCTTCGCACTACCCCTGCAGCCCGATCTTGCCTCCGCGCTCGGGCGTCTCGCCGAACTGACGCGAGGACTCGGCATCGAACTCACCTACGAGCCGGCAATCCTTCCGCTGGTTCCTCCCGGCGCGCGTCCTCTTCGTCTGGAGGAGAGCGGCGTGGATCTGCTGGTCACGCTCGGAGGGGACGGCACGCTCCTGCGCGGAGCGCGCAAGGTCACGGGAAAGGACATTCCGGTACTCGGGATCAACCTCGGGCACCTGGGCTTTCTGACCTCCTGTTCCGGCTCCAACCTCGGAACCGCCCTCGACCGGTTGCGCAGCGGCGACTTCACCCTCGACTACCGGGTCACGCTGGAGGCGTCCATCCTCGACGGGGCCGGACGTCCGAGGGAATCGCAGGTCGCGCTCAACGACTTCGTTGTCCACAACAGCGGCGCGGCCAGAGTCTCCCGCCTCGACCTGTTCGTTGGCGAAGGAGCGGCTAACGACGAGATCGGCAGCTTCAGCGCCGACGGGGTCATCGTCTCGACCCCCACCGGTTCGACGGCCTACTCCCTATCGGCGGGCGGGCCCATCGTCGCGCCCGGAGTGGACTGCATTCTGGTCACCCCGATCTGCCCTCACACGCTGGCCGTTCGGCCCCTGGTGCTGGCGGCGGACGAGCGCGTAATCATCAAGGAAGTGGATCCCTCGGGTGACCTGGTACTCACAGTCGACGGCCAGGAAGCGGTGGCGGTCGTGCCCGGTTCGGTGGTGGAGATCAGAACGGGGACGGTGCGCGTGCCCCTCCTTCGCTTCCCGGGACACACCTTCTTTTCAACATTGAGACGCAAGTTGAACTGGGCGCTCAAATCTCCTTCAGGTGCTTGATCTTATGGAGATCACCAGCGGCCGCTTCCTCGTCAGTCCCGCCCCGGAATGCTGATCGAGCTGCGCATTCGCGACTACGCGGTGATCGACGACCTGACGCTGGACGCGGCGCCGGGTCTCAACGCCCTGTCCGGCGAGACCGGATCCGGCAAGTCCCTCGTGGCGAGCGCTCTTTCCTGCCTTCTTGGTGAACGAGCGTCCCTGGATGTCGTACGCGCGGGGACCGAGCGCGCCCTGATCGAGGCGGCCTTCGACGTCGAAGACTGCGAGCCGGTCAGGGAGAGGCTGGACGAGCTGGGACTGGCCGCGACCGGCGACGTGCTCGTGCTGCGAAGGGAAGTGGCGCGCCGGGGCCGCAACCGCGCCTGGGTAAACGACTCGTCTGCAACCGTGGGGCTCCTGCGGGAGCTCGGGCGCGACCTGGTCGATCTGCACGGACAGCACGAACACCAGAGCCTGCTCAAGCCGGTGGAACAACGCAAGCTGCTGGATTCTTTCGCGCGCGCGAAAGGGCAGGCGAGCGCGGTTGCCTCTTCGTACGGTCAGCTGAAGGCGCAGGTGCTGGAGCGGGCGCAGCTGGATGCGAGGATCCGGGAACTCGAGAGCCGCGCGGATTTCATGCGCTTCCAGCTCGGCGAGATCGAAGGAGCGTCGCTTGAGGAGGGCGAGGACGAGTCCCTCGAAGCAGAGGCTACCCGGCTCGAGCACGCGGACGACCTGGCGCGCACCGCCGCAGGCGCTCACTACGAACTCTACGCAGGGGACGACGCGGTCACGGTAAGGGTTCGCGCGGTGCAGGCATCGCTGCGCGACATCGTCCGGCTCGACGGCTCACTCGCCGAAGTGGCGGAGCTGCTGGAACAGTCGTACCAGGCCGCGAGCGAGGCGGGCCGCTTCCTCGGGGACTACGCGAATTCCCTTGAGCACGATCCCCGCCGGCTGGAACAGGTGCGCACCCGGCTGGACCGCATCTTCCGATTGAAGCGCAAGTACGGGCCCGAACTCGCGGATGTCGTCGAAACCGGCTGCCGGCTGGGCGCACAGCTCGAAGAGATCGAGTCGAGCTCGTTCGACATCGTCGCCCTCGAGCGGCGCATCGAAGAGACGAAAGTGCGTCTGGAGCAGGAGGCGGCGGCCTTGGGCGAAGCGCGCCGAGTGGCAGCCCGTTCCCTGCAAGAGCAGGTTGAGGCGCTCTTCCCCGAACTGGGGCTCGAAGCGGGCACTTTCTCGGTTGCCCTGCACGCTCTGCCCGAGGTCGGAGCGGGGGGTGCCGAGCGCATCGAGTTCCTCGTGTCGCTGAACCCCGGCTTCCCCCTCGCGCCCCTCCGTCGGATCGCCAGCGGGGGAGAGCTGTCGAGGGTGATGCTGGCCCTCAAGTCGATTCTCGGGGCCGTGGACCGGGTTCCGACGCTGGTCTTTGACGAGATCGACTCCGGCGTGGGCGGTGAAATCGCCAACGCGGTCGGAGCAAGGCTGCAGGAGACCGGGCGAGCGCACCAGGTGCTTGCGATCACCCATCTCGCCCAGATCGCGTCCCGGGCGGGCCATCATCTGCTCGTGGAGAAGCGACTGTCACCGGAGGACGGCCTGACCCGCACGCGCGCCGTTGTGCTCGACGGGGAGCAGCGGGTACGGGAGATCGCCCGCATGCTGGGAGGAGACCCGGACTCCTCGGCTTCCCGCGACCACGCCCGCGAATTGTTGGGCGGCGGGGGGCAGGGCGGCTCCTGAGGACCGCCCGCACCGCGACCGCCCCATGCGCGCCCGTCCTCTAACCCCCGCCCCAGACCCTCCGGAACAGGCTTGCTCCGAAGCGGACCCTCCCCGTCTTCGGGGTCCTGCCCCCGGTTCCGTTGCGCGCGACTTCCCAACCGAAGCGGACTTCCAGCGGAAAACCGCCGCCCAGGAAGCTGGAGTAGGTCACGTCCACCCCCATTGACCGCACCTTGGCCTCCGTCTCGAGCGCAAGCGGGGCCAGGTCGGCCACACCGCCCTCGAAAGTGTCCGCTCGCCGGCTGTAGGACCGGTACACGAAGCCGATTGCAAGCTCGGGCGTAAGCAGCAACTGTGGAGAGATCGCGTAGTTGAGGTAGTTGCCCGGCTGCCACTGTACCGTTTCCAGCGGAGGACGCTCGGCGAAGCCCGCGTCCGGCTGAATGATGCGCCGGCGCACGGAGACGGGGGAGGCGATTCCGTAGCGGGCATCGAAGGCCAGCCCCACCCGCCGTGCCCAGTCGAGGCTGCCGAACGCGTGCACTTCGATGTCCATCTGGCCCTCCGCGACATCCATGTCCAGAAAATCGCGAATCGTGTCCTGCGGGTTGCCGGTTCCCAGACGGAGCGTGCCCGCCCCGCCCAGCCGCACCCCGAGCCCGCCGCCGGAGTCCTCCCCGGGAGTGGCGAGGGAGTCGGCCGGTTGTCCGGGATCCTGGGCGTCCGCGGTACGCGGGATCGTGTTCAGGAGCTGGATGGCCACGGTAACCTCAAGGTCTCCGGGTTCCCAGAGGGCGTCCAGACCTCTCAGGGGAAGGCCGTCCCCGCCGAAAACCGGGGCGACGATCAGCGAGTCGAAGGTCGCCTGGTCCAGCGGGATTCCCAGAGGGAGCGGGGCCGTGAAGTTCCCCACGCCGATGTCCATCAATCCGCCCCTCACCTGTTCCATGAGCGCGGCGAGGTCCTGAGCCGCATCGGATTCCTCCAGAGGAAAGTACACCGATTCCGCGAACAGCGTGGACAGGGTTCCGAACAGCACGTCTCCCTTCTGGAGAACGGCCCGGCCCGCCAGACACTCCGGAGTGTCGCCGCCGGCGACGCACCTGCGGTCAACGACATCGCGTGCCGCGGAGAGAGCAGTCCGATACTCGGCCAGGAACGGATCGCTTGCGGATCGTGAAGGCGCTAGACCGGCGTTCGCCTCTCCGGGCGTGTAGACCAGTTCGGAGTCGAGCTTGCGCTGCACCATCGGGAGCAAAGCTCCCACCGTCAGCCAGCGAAACACCCCCAGCCGGAACCCCAGCGGCACGCGCCGTACATGGGCGGCGAGCAGGTGGGTGGTGCTCCCCAGGTTGAATCGGTAGTCGGGATTCTCGAGCAGCGTCCGCAGGCGAGCTTCGGTGACGATGGTCCCGGGCAGCCGGTCCGACCCCAGCGCGTCGCTGCTCAGATTCCACCCCAGCGGCTCGACTTCCTCGATCAGCGCACCCGCCTCGCCGCGCAGACCGAATCGCTCGTTCCACGTGGTGAAGTTCGCGTCGATGTCCAGCCGAAGGTAGCCCGACGGCACCACCGGCCCGCCGATGAGCTGCCCCGCCACGGCTCCCGGGAGACCCAGCAGAGCAAGCGTCAGCAGCCAGCGGGCGAACGGCGGAACGCGGGATGGTGCGAGCTGCCCGCGGAGGGGGTGGGGCAAGAGGAAGCGGAGGGAAGATGGTGCGCGCAGGCCGGCCACCAGGCGCCGGCGAGAACATGCAAAGGTAGCCACGACGCTGGACAGGGCAAACCGCCGTGGGGGTGGTTGACACCCATGGTGGCTGATTCTAACCTCATGATGCGTCATCTGCGGGAATAGCTCAGTTGGTAGAGCACCACCTTGCCAAGGTGGGGGTCGCCGGTTCGAGTCCGGTTTCCCGCTCTTCAAAGCCGGGATGGGGAGCGCGCTTGTCGGCTCCCCATTTGCTGTTTGGCGCCGTGGCCAAGTGGTAAGGCAGAGGACTGCAAATCCTCGATCGTCGGTTCGACTCCGACCGGCGCCTCTCCGAAGCAGCATCGGACACTCGGTGGTCCGGGCTGTTTCGGGTCTCCCGTCGGAGTCGGTGCGTCCTGTGATGGTGTCGCGCCTCCCCGTGGGGAATTCCACGGTGGACCAGATCCCGGGCGGGTCAGGCGGGGGGTTCGCTCGCGTCCGAAACATTCCTCTTGTGGCTCGCGGCTTTCTTGTTTCGAGAGAATCCAGGGTATGTTTGGCCCAGTGCGTCGCCGGGGACGGGACACGGAGTCGTTCGCGGTCACTGCGACCCGTCCGATAGCGGCCGGAGGGGCGTCCGGGGACCGCGATGCTTCCGGGAGCTCGCGGCCGCAAGGGAGTTGCTGGCGCTCATGGCAATATGCTTCGTCGTCGGCGGGTGCGCGGAACCCGGCGCGGAGCAAGCCGTTCCGGCAGCTGAGAGCCCGTCGACGGCGCCTTCAGACGCGGACACGATGCAGGTCCTGATGGACGAGTACTCCATCTCGATGCCGATCACGATTCCCGCCGGGCCGCACCCGGTTCGCTTCGTGAACGCCGGATTCGAAGAGCACAACATCTACTTCCGGATGCAGGGGAGCACCTCGCCCGCGTGGGTCCTGGAACGTCGCCTCAACCCGGGCGAGCGGCGCGTCGTTACCGTGGAGCTGGAGCCCGGAGCGTATACGGCGATCTGCGACTTTTCCGGGCATGACGGTCGAGGAATGTTTACGGACTTCACGGTCGAGCCTGCCCGCGATTCTTCGGCAATGTCGGACTCGGTCGCCCCCGCTTCCTGAGCTTCCAGGGCCGGGGGCCGCGCACGGTCATCGTCTCCACGCTTCGGCGCCCGGGATCCCCAGGCTGAGCACGACCTCCAGGCCGGGTTCGAGGGAGCGCCCGACGGCGTCACGGGCGATTTGAGTCGCAGGCGGCAGGCCACGCAGGATGGCGCGCACCTGGCCATTCCCCGGATCGCGCACAATGGCCATCGGGCGGACTGTCTCCCGGTTCAGCGTGTCCGAACCGCCGGGCTCGGAAAGCGTGATGCTGGCCAGGGTGCCGGCCCACTCCGGTTGTACGGGGAGGGCGAATGCAAACGACGATCTTCCTTCCCCGTCCGGCACCTCGGGCATGTCGAAGCGGAGCGAGAACAGCTCTCGACCTCCCGCGTCGCGACCCGCCATCTCGTAGTCGCTGCCCGGCCGCGGGAGGCTCGCTGGCGCGTCCAGCACGAAGGCCGGCTCCAGGAACGGCTCGCCCTCCGCATCTGTTCCGCCCCACAGCAGGATCGCTCTGTCGGTTGAACCCAGGACGACGGCCCTCGAGCGCTCCTCCTCGGCGAGCCGGAAGCGAACCGTGTTGGCGAAGTAGTAGTCACTGATCCAGTTGGGTTCGCAGTACGACATCATATCCGGAGTTCCCGGCCGCACCAGCTTCCCGCGGTCGACGTCATAGCCCCATGCACCGATCGATCCGTCCGCCGTCGGAAACGAGCGATCCAGACCACCCGCGCCGCCGCAGGGCGCGTGGGCAAGGTTCAGGTTGTGTCCGAGTTCGTGTGCGATGATGCGCTTTTCCGGCTTCGAAAAACTTACCCGGCCGGGGAGACTTCCGAGTCCCCGCGCGTTCTCGGTCCGTCCGAGTATCGTGCCCATGTAGTACCCGCTCCCCTCCTCCAGGGCGCGGATGGCCTGGGTTTCGCTGAACAACGTGAAGGCGTCGTTGGTGGAGATCGTCACGGGCTCATGGACCTTCACCTGAAAGTCGCCTATCGGGAGCAATGCACGGGTATCGGAGAGTTTCTCGTGCCCCTCCGGGTCTTCGGCCATGTCTCGTACGAGATCCAGAATCGTGGAGTCCGGAGCCTGTTCCAGCAGGAAGGGAATCAGGGTCAGCTCCAGCAGGGGCATCAGTCGAACGTCCACCGCGAGCCGGCCTTCGTCCGGGATCCGCCGAGCCACGCCCAGCGCGCGGTCAAGGGTGCCCTCGGGGTCGACGTCGATCATCATTTCGAGACCGGGCTGCACGACTTCTCCGGGAATCTCGACGTTGGCGGACATGTCGAGATCGCCTTCGTCAATTTCCACGGGGATGGGGGTCGACTTCCCGGGGATGTCCACCACGTGCGTCTCGACGCCGCCCTGGAAGAATCTGGCCCGCACGGCCGGGATGCCCTCGGCGGTGGCGCCGGTTGCCGTCACGAACACCCGCAGAAACGCTGTCCTGCCCGCCACCAGCGGTACCGGATGCTTGAGCGACTGCACCGCCTGGGTGAGGTACGCCGTCGCGGGGCCACCCTCGGCACAACGGGCGATCCGCCGCTTGGGTATGCCTTCCAGCCACTGCAGAAAGGCCGCATCCGCAGGTGCGCAGAGACCCGTGCCCCCGGCTGCGAGCGTCGTGACTCTCTCGAGGACAGTCAGGCTGTCGGAGAGCGCTCCGGTCATGTCCGGGTTGTTGGTGAGAACCAGCCTTCGAAGGCGCGGGATTCGACCGAGTTCCGGCGGCACGGGGCCCGTCAGGCGATTGTGGTCCAGCAACAGGTCGCGCAGCGTCGACAGCTGACCCAGCTGCGCCGGGATCGGGCCCGTCAGGCGATTGTTGCTGAGGCCCAGATGGGATAGGGCGCCATTGGCAAGTTCGGGCGGAATCGAGCCCGTGAGGTTGTTCGCGGAGAGCTCCAGATGCCGCAGCTGGGGGAGGCCGCCGAGTTCGACCGGGATCGAGCCCGTCAGGTTGTTTCCGCCGAGCGACAGCCACGCCAGGTCGACAAGGCCGCTCAATGCGCCCGGGATGGGGCCGGTCAGATCGTTGTCGGCAAGCGAAAGGTTCCTCAGGGCCACAAGATTACCCAACTCCGCCGGGATGGGGCCCGACAAGCCGTTGGCGCCCAGCGAAAGCTGCGCGAGGTTCGAGAGGTTGCCGAGTTGCGCCGGGACCGGACCCGTCAGCTCGTTGTCCTCGAGCCACAGATTGCGCAGCTTGGCCAAGTCGCCGAATTCCGGCGGAATGGGACCCGTGAGGGCGTTGCCGATCAGTGCCAGGCTGGTCAGCGAGGCGAGCCCGGCGAGTTCGCGGGGAATGTCGCCGGTCAGGTCATTGAACCCCAGCCCAAGGTCTTGCAGCTCGCCGAGCCGCCCGAGTTCCGGCGGGATCGGGCCTTCCAGGTGGGCGTACCAGAGGCTCAGGTTTTTGAGGTTGGCGAGTTGCCCGAGTTCGGGCGGAATCGGCCCCGTCAGATCGTTGTTCCAGAGTACCAGGTCTCGCAATTCCGAGAGTTGGCCCAGTTCGGGCGGGATCGGGCCCGCCAGCGCGTTGTTGTGGAGCCGCAGCGCCGTCACGCGCCCCTGCGCGTCGTTCTCGACTCCGTACCACTCTCCGAGTGGAGCGTCAGTGAGCCAGTGCTCGTTCTCGGCCCAGTCGGCTCCGTCGGTCGCGTCGTAGAGCGTGACGAGGATGTCGCGGTCCGATGGGAAAGCGCATTCCGCATCCGTGCCCTGATGGTCGGGAATCGCGTTCAACCAGGATTGGAAGACCGAGTCCGGAGGGGCGCACAGTTCGGTGTCCGAATACCGGAACTCCCGCAGGGAGAGGCTGGAGAGCGACTCGGGCAAGCGCCCCGATAAGGCGTTGCCTTCCATCCGCAGGCTGGTCAGCAGCGCCAGTCGGCCCACAGTCTGCGGTAGCCTTCCGATCAATCCGTTGCCGCCTAGATCCAGGCCGGTAACCCGGCCGAGGGAATCGGCCGTTACGCCATGCCACCGCCCCACGACGGCGTCATCGAGCCAGCCGGAGGCGTTGTTCCAGTCGGAACCGCCAGCGGTCTCATGGATCGATTCCAGCGCCTGCAGATCGGACTGGTTGCAGAACGACCCCTCGTACAGGTATGTCGTTTCCTCGATCCAGTTGACGAACGCGGGTGTACCCGGAACGCAAAAACCCTCGGTCCGGGAGAAGTAGAAGTGACGAAGCCCGTCGAGTTCCAGGAAGCTGTCCGGGATCACGCCCGTCAGCGCGTTCCGGTCGATCTCCAGCCGGGTGAGGTTGGAGAGGTTGCCCAATTCCGGTGGCACGGGGCCCTCGAGATCATTGTTGAAGAGCCCCAGGTGGGAGAGGTTGGTCAGCGCGCCGAGTTCCGGGGGAATCGGGCCGGTCAGGTGGTTGGATGCCAGTTCCAGGTGCGCGAGGGTGGTGAGCTCGGCGAGGATGGTCGGGATCGGGCCGACGAGGTTGTTCCTGTAGAGTTCCAGCCGAACGACCTTCCCTTCGTCGTCGACCTCGACGCCCAACCAGTCGCCGAGGGGCGAGTCCGTGAGCCAGTCCTCGCTGCCGAACCAGTTCGGGCCACCCGTGGCGTGGTGGAAGAGGATGAGGATCTCCCGGTCGGAGAACGGCTCAACCGTCACAGTGAAGTCCTGCTCGGCCGCGAGCCCCGCTGGATCGCGGGCGGTTACAGTGACGTCGGCATCACCCGGCCGCTCTGCGAGGACCGTGACCGTGCTGCCCAGCACCGACACCGTAGCGACCGTTGCGTCCGAGGTGGATGACGAGAAGGTCAGCGGCTGCCCATCCGGGTCGGTGAAGTAGGCCGCGGCGTCCACGGTGGTGGTCTCGCCCGGCTTGATCACCTGGGCGGGGATTATCCCCTGCGGCGCCGGAGGGCGATTGGGGGTCGGGGGTGCGGTGGGCGGCTCCTCGTCGCGGCAGGAAGTGGCCCACGCCAAGCCGACCACCGCCAAGGCGTACAGGGCGCCCCTCCAGGTGGTCGGCCGGCGGATGTGGGGCGCTCGAGTCACTCTGGTGGGGGGCGAGTGGGCGTTGGCGTCCTACCGACCGCCGGGGGGGCGGCGGTTCGGGCGGTTGGGCCGCGCGGTCGCCCGCGGCGCTGCGGAAGGCCGAGGCCGCGCGGCCGGAGGCGTCGAGGCGCGCGGCTGGACGCGGGGTGCGGGAGCGGGCCGGGACCGTGCGCGGGGCGGTGCGGAGGCCCTCGGCCGCACGCGGGGCGCAGTGGGGCGTGGCCGGGCGCGGGGTTCGGGGGCGGGCCGGGACCGTGCGCTGGGCGCGGTCGAGGCGCGGGGCCGGGCACGAGACGCACTCGGCCGCGGCTGGGGCTGCGCGCGAAGCCTGGGAGCGGGCCGGGACCGTACGTTGGGCGGTGCGGAGGCCCTCGGCCGTACGCGGGGCGCAGCGGGTCGCGGCTGGGCGCGAGGCGTGGGGGCGGGCCGGGACCGGACGTTGGGCGGCGCGGAACTCCTGGGCTGAACGCGGGGCGCAGCGGGTCGCGGCTGGGGCTGCGCGCGAAGCCTGGGAGCGGGCCGGGACCGGACGTTGGGCGGTGCCGAACTCCTTGGCTGAACGCGTGGCGCACTGGGCCTTGACTGGGCGCGAGGCTGCTCCGGAGCCCGCCTGGGCCGGACGTTGGAGGGCGTCGAGGCGCGGGGCTGGACACGCGAAGTGCCCGGCCGAGACTGGACACGCGGGGACGCGGTTCGCGTCCTGGGTGACACCACCCCTGCGGACTCCCCACGCCCTCGTGGCCGCGCGGTCGTCGCCGACCTCGGCTCCGGTCGCACCACCCGGGGCCGCGCGCTCACTCCCGACCGCCGCGCAACACCGGCGGACGCGGCGGAAGCCGACCGGGACGAGACACGCGGTACGGCCGTGCGAGGCGCCGCCCGCGCGGTGCGCGCGACCGCCGTCCGCCTGGGCGATTCCTTGTAGCGAACCGCCGCGACCGGGGAATACGCGCGAACGTATCCGGATCCGTACACACCCCTGCCTCCCCAGGCGGGGCGGTGCCAGGGATTGTAGGCGTAGCGGCTGTAGCCGGAGTAGACGCGATAGGGATGGTAAGCGAGCCACCCGCGTCCGAACCAGGGATCGAAGGAGTACCAGGGGCTCCAGAAGGGATCATGCCAGGCGAAGTACGACCGGTAGTAGGCGGGGTAGTGCCACCCGAAGCCGAAGGAGATCGCCAGACCCCAGCGGCTCACGCGGCGACGGCAGCGGTGCCCGTAGTAGTCGTCCCAGTCGTACCAGCCGTAGAGGTAGTCGTCCTCGTACCAGCGGCACCGGGGCCCCTGGTAGTCGTAGCCGGTGTAGGAGTCCACGTAGTAGCGATCGCCCACCCCGGTCCAGAACACCTCCGTACCCGGCTGCGGGTTTCGCGCGGCGACACGCGTTTCCCGATAGGCCAGTCCGACGTCGGTGCCATCCCACAAGGACACGCCCGCCGCGAAGGACAGGGAAGATCCCTCCGCATAACCCTGAGCCACCGCTGTGCCGGGGACCCAGGTCAGGCTCGCCGCCACCATCATCGCCGGAATACGAAGCACTCTGTTCATGATTTCCTCCGAAGCTTCAGGGCATATCCGAGAAGTGTGAGCAGAAACCGTGCCATCTCCAACCCCCGGGTACGGGCCCTGGATGCACCGACAGCGTCCCTCGGTTGGGACAATACCGGGGCCGGGATGTTACGGCCACGCGCTACAGGCCCCGGGAGCGCAGCCACCACTCGACCAATCCCAGCACCAGCACGAGCAGGAAGGGCGCGAGAACCAGGATCAGCTTGAATCCGGTCTGCGACCGCTGGTTCTGGCGCGTTCGTCGCACCTCGGGCCTCCTCGATCGCTTGTTAGCGCCTGACGTGCGCGGTAAACTTCGCGGGTCCATCCGCCCCCGGCGAAATCGGACTCGCCGGAATTCACCCTCCCACAACCTACCGTCCACAGCACTTCATGGCACAATACCAGCACGCTCAGGTTCCCGCCGCGGGCGAGACCATCACCGTTGGCGATGGTGAAATCAACGTTCCGGACAAGCCCATCGTTCCATTCATCGAGGGAGATGGCATCGGCCCCGACATCCGGCACGCCACCCGCGCCGTGGTCGACGCCGCGGTGGCCCGCGCCTATCGGGGCTCGCGCGAAGTCATGTGGATGGAGGTGTTCGCAGGCGAGAAGGCGCTGGCAGAGACCGGAGAGTGGCTGCCGGAGGAGACCTGCGACGCGCTGCGGGAGTTCAAGGTTGCCATCAAGGGCCCTCTCACCACGCCGGTGGGGAAGGGCATTCGCTCCCTCAACGTGACGCTCCGCCAGCAGCTCGATCTCTATTCGTGCATTCGCCCGGTACGCTACATCCCCGGCGTGCCTTCTCCGATGCGCGAGCCGGAGAAGCTCGACGTGGTCATCTTTCGGGAAAACACCGAGGATGTATACGCGGGCATCGAGTGGGCCTCGGGGAGCGCGGGCGCGGAAAAAGTACGCTCGTTCCTGGTGGATGAGATGGGCGCCAACGTGCGCGAGATGAGCGGCATCGGCGTCAAGCCGATCAGCCCGTTCGGAACCTATCGCCATGTCGCGGCGGCGCTGCGCTACACTGTCGCGCGCGGACGCAGCTCGGTGACGCTGGTGCACAAGGGCAACATCATGAAGTTCACGGAGGGGGCGTTCCGGGACTGGGGCTACGAGGTCGCGGCCCGCGATTTCCCGGATGAGACGCTTACGGAGTCCGCGATCTGGGAGGGCGAGGATCCCGCGGGCCGAATCGTGATCAAGGACCGGATCGCCGACGCCATGTTCCAGCAGGTGCTGCTCAGGCCTTCCGAGTACGACGTGATCGTGACGCCCAACCTCAACGGCGACTACCTGTCCGACGCCTGCGCGGCGCAGGTGGGAGGACTCGGGATGGCGCCGGGCGCGAACGTCGGGGACGAGATCGCCCTCTTCGAGGCCACCCACGGCACCGCCCCCAAGTACGCCGGCCAGAACAAGGTCAACCCGGGGTCGCTGATCCTTTCGGCGGTGATGATGCTCCAGCACATGGGCTGGGACGAGGCGGCGGACGCCATCGACCGGGGCCTGGAGGGCGCCGTCGCGGCCCGGACCGTCACCTACGATCTGGAGCGTCAGATGGAAGGGGCCACCAAGGTGTCCACGTCGGCCTTCGGCCAGGCCGTGATCGACCACATGTAGGGCATACGTTCATGCAGGTAAACGTCGTTCGCGGGCCCTCCGGCCAGAAGGACACGCCGTTGCTGGCCGGTTTCCTCTTCGAGGGGCAGGACGTGCCGTTGCTGGCCGCCCCCGGTTCGGTGCTTGCCCGAGCGGTGGCGCGCGCGGCCGGAGATCTGCGCGGCCGACCCGGCAGCGGCCACCTGTTTCATGCCGACCCCGGCGAGGCGGGTCCCCGCCGTCTTCTTCTGCTCGGCGCCGGCAACCCGGCCAGCTACGACCCGGAAGGCATCCGGCGACTGGCCGCCCGCGCCGTGCGCAAGGCGTCCGAGCTGGGGCTCGAGCGGGTCACGATCGACGGGCTGGGCGCGCCCGCGACTACGCCGGACCGCTTCGGCCAGGTGGTGGCGGAGGGCGCCGTCCTCGCCAATTGGCGCTTCGACGAACTGAAGACCCGGCGAGGGGAGAAGGATCCGCCGGCCTCCACGGTCACCTCGGTGGAGGTCGTGGCCGGAGCCGACCCGGACGCGACCGGGCGGGGCGCGCACACGGGCGCCGTCATGGCGGAAGCGGAGAACTTTGCGCGCACGCTCCAGTCACGCCCCGGGAACGTGGCCACGCCGAGCCACCTCGCCGACACGGCGAGCGATCTGGCCGCGGAGCTGGGTCTCCACATCCGGGTTCTCGGCCCCCGGGAGATGCGCGACGAGAACATGCACGCGCTTCTGGCCGTGGCCCAGGGCTCGGCGCAGGAACCGCGTCTGATCGTCCTCGAGCATCACGGCGGAACCCGCGGCAATGCTCCTCTGGTACTGGTGGGCAAGGGGCTGACCTTCGACGCGGGGGGAATCTCGCTGAAGCCGGCAAAGGGCATGGAGGACATGAAGTTCGACATGTCGGGAGGAGCCGCCGTCCTGGGTGCCCTGCGAGGTATCGCCCGCCTCGGCCTGGAGGTGAACGTGGTGGGCATCGTTCCCAGCTCCGAAAACCTGGTGAACGGAAGTGCGGTCAAACCGGGAGACGTGATCGGATCCCGGGAAGGAAAAACCATCGAGGTGATCAACACGGACGCCGAAGGCAGGCTCATTCTTGCCGACGCCCTGTCGTATGCGCGCACCTTCGAGCCGGCCGCCATCGTGGACTGCGCCACTCTGACCGGCGCCTGCGTCATCGCCCTCGGACACCAGGCGTCGGCGGTTCTGGGGACCGATGACGCCCTGGTGGACGAACTACGGGCGGCCGGAGACACGAGCGGCGAGCGGTGCTGGCCGCTGCCAATGTGGCCGGAATACCGTCGGCAGCTGGACAGTCACACCGCCGACCTGAAGAACGTGGGCGGCCGCCCCGCCGGCACCATCACCGCCGCGTGTTTCCTGCGCGAGTTCGTCGGCGACGCGAAGTGGGCCCATCTGGACATCGCCGGCACCGCGTACGGCGACGGCAAGCTGCCCTACCAGCGGCCTGGCGGCTACGGGGCTCCGACCCGGCTCCTTATCGAGTGGGTGAGGAAGCGCGCCGCGTGACGTCGGCCCGCCACGTTCTCACCGGGTTCGCCATCCTCGCCTGCCTGCTTCCGGGCCGGTCCGCAGCCCAGGAGCCGCCGGATTCGGTGCCCCCCGCCGCCGATACCGTCCCCGTCGCCGACTCGCTCGCGCCCGCGCCCGACTCGCTGGCCCCGCCCGCGGACTCGCTCCTCGCTGCCGACTCGCTCGCGGACTCCCTGGTCGTACAGCTCTTCCCCGACCTTCCCGATCCCTCGTACGGCGGATGGGCAACCGGGGTCTGGGAGTGGGACCGCAACGCGCTGCTGGGAAACCAGGCGCTCTCCCTGGCGCAGCTTCTCGACCAGATTCCCGGGACCATCGCACTGAGAGGGGGCGACTTCGGAACCCCCAACATCGTGACCGCCTTCGGGGGTGGAGGCGGGCGAGTTCGCCTGTATATCGACGGCTTCGAGCTGGCGCCGCTGCGGGTCGGCGCGCCCGATCTGGCCCAGGTCGGACTGGCCGGCTTCCAGCATGTGCGAGTGCGTCGTTCGGCCGATGGCCTGCGGGTGGAGCTGACGAGCCTGGAGATCGACGATCCGCGTCCGTACTCCCTCGTCGAGGTCGGGACGGGCGACCTTCAGACCAACCTGCTGCGGGCCACGTTCTCCCACCCCGCCACGCTGGGGGGCAGCCTGGCCTTCACCCTGGACCGGATCGACACCCAGGGCACCGGGCGCAGGGAGCCCGGTGCAACGACGGGAGGATGGCTCCGCTACACGCGCCACCTGGGGTCCCGCTTGAGCCTGCGCGCAGATCTGCGCCGCATCTCGGCTTCCCGCCCCGGCTCGCTCTACACCCCCGAACGGCAGGGCCGCAACGACTGGAACGTGCGCGCCCGCGCCGACCTGACCCCCGGCCTCACCGCCGAGGTATTCGCGGGGCGATCCTCCGCGACGGCGCGCGTGGACGAGGATGCCGATTCGACCCCCGCCCTGTTCAGCCGGGGTCAGACGGGCATCCGGCTCGCCGGCGAACATGCCTTCGGAGACCGTCTCGGACTGTGGACCACGGGACGCTGGGCATGGATGGGCGGCGATGCCTGGCCCGAGCAGACGCTCGACGTCTCCGCCGGCTTGAACTCCTTCCTGGGAGGGGTCGAGGGAAGCTGGAGTCGCGAGAATTGGCTCGGGGGGAACCTCTCGGCCACGAGCTTGCGCGCCTGGACGGCACCCGTGTTCGGGTTCTCCGTGTTCGGGGAAAAGCGGGACGGCACGACGGGTGTCCCCTTCCGCTTCCTCGACCCTCGCGACACCATCCCGGAGATCCCCCGGCTCGCGGCCCCCCCCATATCCTTCACCACCGAGCGCCGCTCGACCCGCGCCGGGGCGCAGTTTGCATGGGGCGGATTGTCTCTCGGAGTCGCCCAGGTCGAAATGGAGCAGGACCAGCTGCCGCCCTTCGGATTCCCCATGGACTCCGCGGGCGTCGTGCAGGAGGGGGGGAAGCGCTCAGGGAGGGAGGCCAGCGCCCGGCTGCCTCTCTATTTTGATGGGCTTTACGCATCCGCATCGTATCAGATTTGGGACGAGGATGCGCCGGACTGGCGCTATCTTCCCAAAGAGAGCTGGAACGGGCAGCTCGGATACCACAACACGTTCCTGCCCACCGAGAACTTCGAGATCTGGACCGAGATCGGGGTGGAGGGACGCGAGCCCATGGTGGTGCCCTTCATGGCTCTGGCAGAGTCCGGGGATGAGCTCTCCGGGGAAGAGATCCCCGCAGGGGAAGATGTCGGGCCGGCGTTTCTCACAGTGCCCTTCCACCAGAGCTGGTACTTCCGGCTGCAGATCCGCATCCTGACCGTTCAGGTCTTCATCCTGACGGAGAACTTGACGGCGGAGCGGGAGTTACAGGATTTTCCCGAACGGTTTCTTCCGGGAGGACGCTCCTTGTACGGGATCAAGTGGACGCTGTGGAACTGAGGCGGGACGCAGGGGGCATGACCGGCATCGCGGTGGGGGGACACGGCCGTATCCTGACGGCAAGCCACGGGACCGTGACGGGAGGACGCGCGTGATTCACAGCATGACCGGGTACGGCGAAGCCGTGCGCGAGACGCAGGCGGGCCGCCTCAGGGTCGAGATCCGCACGGTCAACCACCGTTTCTTCAACGGCCATGTGAAGACGCCGCCGGGGTTTGAGCGCTTCAACACGCGCATCGAGCGCTGGCTCAAGCCCTTGCTGCCCCGGGGGCACGTCAGCTGCTCACTTACCCTGGATCCCGGGGTGAGCGCGGAGCCTGAGCTTCATCTGGATCTGAAACGCGCCCGCGCCTACGCACGATCGCTGGAGACACTCGCCGAGGACCTGGGTCTCGAGAGCCGTATCGAACTCGACCTGCTGCTTCGGCTCAAGGGAGTCATCCGGAGCGCGGAGCCCAGGCGTCCCGAGGTCGAGGTGGAGGAGGCCGACCTCCGCGAGGTCACGGAGCAGGCGGCGCAAGCGGCGGTCCGGATGCGGCGGGCCGAAGGCGAGCGCCTGAAAGCGGATCTTCTGATCGCGCTGGCGGGCATGCGCACGGATCTCGGATGCGTGGAAGAGCGGGCTCCGAGGCGTTTGACGGAGGAACGAGACCGCTTGAGCACGGCCATTCGCGAGCTGCTTGGCGACGTTCCCGCGGACCCGGACCGGATCGCGCGCGAGATCGCCCATCTCGCGGAAAGATGGGACATCAACGAGGAGATCGTGCGCCTGCGCTCGCACATGCAGCTCTTCGAGGAGACGCTCGAGCAGGGCGACGGCGCGCCGGTAGGCAAGCGGCTGGGCTTCATCATGCAGGAGATGCATCGGGAGGCCAACACGATCGGCGCCAAGGCCAACGACGCCCGCATGGCCGAGTCGGTGATGTCGCTCAAGGGGGGAGTGGAGCGCATTCGCGAACAGCTGGAAAACGTCCAGTGACCGAAGGCTCGCGCGGTGACGGGCCCATCGTGATGGCGGGCCCGACCGGGGTCGGCAAGACCACCGTGGCCCGCGCTCTGGCCGCGGAGTCCGACCGGTTCGTCTTCTCGGTTTCGGTGACGACCCGCCCGCCCCGCCGGAGCGAACGCGATGGCGCCGACTACGAGTTCGTGTCCCGCGAAGACTTCGAGCATATGGTGCGCGCCGGCGAGCTGGCAGAGTGGGCGCCGGTTCACGACTGCCTGTACGGGACCCCGCGGCGGAATCTGACGCGCCGTGACGGACGCCGGGTGCTCCTCGACATCGATGTCCAGGGCGCAGCCCAGGTGCGCGAGAGCGTTCCTTCGGCGGTGTCCGTCTTCCTGTTGCCGCCCTCTCTCGAGGTGTTGCTGGCGAGGCTTTCGGGGCGTGGCACGGAGCCGAGGGAGGAGATCGCGCGGCGGCTGCAGGTCGCGCGCACAGAGTTGGCGCGGGTGCCGGAATTCGACCATGTGCTGGTCAACGACGATCTGGACGCAACCGTAGAGACAGTGCGGGCGATTGCGCGCGGAGACGGAAGCGGCGCCGACCCGGGACATGCTGCGGACGGGCGAGCAGAAGCGCTCCGCCGGGGCATCGACGCCCTTCTCACCCGAGATTTCGATATCTTATCGGGATAACCACAACACGGAGAAAGCAGATGCGCGTGTTTACACCTCAGGAAGTCGCCGAACCGGCCATGAGCAAGTACCTGGGCGTTCTGATCGCGGCCAAGTACGCGAGGGAGCTCAACGCGATGCCCCGCGAAGCGATGCCCATGGACGAGAAGAAGCTGACGACCAAGGCGCTCGAGGCGCTGACCTCCGACCGCATCGAGTACCGGCTGCACGCGCGGGGCCGCGGCGCCGACTAGCCGCGGAGAAGCGAAGTTCGTGTCCGGCCGCCTGCGCCCGCGGCGTCCCTGGCGCGATCGCCGGGTCGTTCTGGGGGTTACCGGGGGCATCGCCGCCTACAAGTCCGTTCAGGCCGCGCGGGACCTCACCCGCCTGGGCGCGGTGGTGGACGTCGTGCTCACCGCCGGGGGAAGCCGGTTCGTCACTCCGCTCAGTTTCGAGGCGCTCACCGGACGCAAAGTCCTGACTGAGCTCTTCTCGACCGAGGGCTCGGCGATGCACATCCGCCTGGGTGCGGAGGCCGATGTCGTCGGCGTGGCGCCGGCGACCGCCGACTTCATCGCTCGGGCTGCCGCCGGCCGCGCCAACGACCTGCTCACCACCACCCTGCTGGCCACGCGCGCCCCCGTGGTGATCTGCCCGGCCATGAACGACCGCATGTACGCGCACGCGCAGACCGCGCGCAACCTCGCCCATCTGCGCGAGCGGCCGGGGTACGCGGTGGCGGGTCCCGCGGCAGGACCGCTGGCGTTCGGGGAAGGGAAGGGGCCGGGCCGGATGCTCGAGGCGCCGGAGATCGTCGAGCATGTGGGTCGGGCGCTCGAGAAGGACGCCTTCCTCGACGGAAAACGGGTGCTGATCACCACGGGCCCTACCCGGGAGCCCATCGACCCCGTGCGTTTCATCGGCAACCGCTCGTCGGGGAGGATGGGGCACGCGCTCGCCCGCGCGGCGTGGAGGCGGGGCGCCCGGGTGACCCTGGTGTCCGGCCCCACCCACCTGTCGCGTCCGCCCGGGGTGGAGCGCGTCGACGTAGGGACCGCCCGCGAGATGCTCGCAGCCGTCTCGGAGGCGATCCCGCGCGCGGACCTGGTGATCTTCGCGGCCGCCGTGGCCGACTACCGCCCGGCCCGGGCCCGCGCCCGCAAGATCAAGCGCGCCGACGAGGGCGGGTCTCTGTCGGTGGAGCTGACCGCCAACCCGGACGTGGCCCTGGAGACCGCTCCGCTGCGCAAGGCGGGGGCAAGAGTTGTGGGCTTCGCGCTCGAGACCGACGACCTGCTCGCCCGGGCGCGGACCAAGATGGCCCGCAAGTCATTCGACATCATCGTCGCCAACCACGCGCGCGGCCCCGCAGGCGGGCCCTGGGGCGAGACCAACGCGGTAACCTTGCTGGCCTCCGACGGGTCGGCCGAAGCGCTGCCGGTCATGCCCAAGGACGAGATCGCGGAAGCCATCTTCGACCGTCTCGGCGGCGGCTCGACCGCCCCACCTTCCGGGACCTCTTCGTGAACGCGGGCGCGGCGCATGGATAGGCGCGCCCTGGCCCGCTACCTGAACCAGCGAAGGGAGCTGGGCGAGGGAGAGGTGGTGTTCGACCGGCTGAGCGCCGAGGAAGCTCTCGCGTTCGCCCGCAAACGGATCGACCCCCCGGCTGGCGACGAGTCCGTCCCCCTGTCCGGCGACTACGACGAACTTCGCCGGACTGCGCTCGCCTGCGAACGCTGCGGACTCGCCAAGGGTCGCACCCAGGTCGTCTTCTCCGACGGAAACCCCAAAGGCAGGCTGGTCGTGATCGGCGAGGCGCCGGGCGCGCACGAGGATCGTACCGGGCTTCCCTTCGTGGGGCGGGCGGGCAAGCTGCTCGACCTGCTGCTGGCGTCGGTCGGCCTCTCGCGCAAGGAATCCGTCTACATCTGCAACGTCCTCAAGTGCCGGCCCCCCCGGAATCGGAACCCGCTTCCGGACGAAATCGAGGCCTGCACTCCCTACCTCGAGCAGCAGATCGAGCTGGTCTCTCCTGAGGTCATCCTGGCCGTGGGCGGGTTTGCCGCGCAGTTCATCACCGGGCGTCAAGTTGCTCTGGGCAAGCTTCGAGGCGAGATATACGACTACAGGGGCGTGCCGGCGGTGGTGACCTACCATCCGGCGGCGCTGCTCAGGAATCGCGGCTGGACGCAACCCGTGTGGGACGACCTCCAATTGTTGCGCAACACCATGGACCGTGTCCGCCGGTCCGGTAGCGGGTAGGCTCCTTCCCGGTCGTCCGTCCGTTCACATCCAACCCCTGATGCGCGTGAGCACTACTATACTCCCCGCCACGCAGGATCCGCCGCCCGCCTACGACCGCCAGCCGCCGGTTTCGGTCGAGGCGGAGATCTCCGTTCTGGGGGGGATGCTCATCGACCGGGACGCGGTGGCGCGCGCGGTCGAAATCATCTCCGACACCATGTTCTCCGCGGAGGCGAACCGGCGCATCTACCGGGCCGCGCTGCGCCTGTTCGAGCGCGGCGACGCCATCGACGTCATCGTAGTCAGCGACGAGCTGAGCAAGACCGACGAGCTGGAAGCCGCGGGAGGCTACGACTACCTCGCCGAACTGCTGGACGCCGTTCCCACCGCCGCCAACATCGAGTACCACGCGCGCATCGTCAGGGACAAGGCGCTGTTGCGCCGCCTCATCGACGCTTCCTCACAGATCATTCGCGATGTCTACGACCAGGGGGAGCGCCCCGTCGAGCAGCTTGTGGACGAGGCCGAGGCGCGCATCTTCCAGGTCGCGAGCGGCCACGACCGCGAGGGCTTCATCCGCATCAAGGAGCTGCTCTGGCCCGCCTTCGAACACATCGAGCGGCTGCAGGAGGCCAAGGGCGAACTCACCGGGGTGGCCACCGGGTTCGACCATCTGGACCGTCTCACCGGCGGGCTCCAGAACGGCAACCTGGTGATCGTGGCCGGGCGCCCGTCGATGGGAAAGACCTCTTGGGCATTGAACGTCGCCCGGCACGCCGCGGGCGCGCAGGTACCGGTGGGCGTGTTCTCCCTGGAGATGTCCAACGAGGAGCTCGTGCAGCGGCTGCTCTGCTCCGATGCCCGGGTCGACGCGCAGACGCTGCGCCGGGGCGAGCTCTCGAGCGACGAGATGGAGCGTCTGGCCACCGCCGCCGGACGCCTCAACACTTCTCCCATGTGGATCGACGATTCCCCCGGCAGCACCGTGCTGGAGGTGCGTGCCAAGGCCCGTCGCCTCAAGGCGGAGAGCCAGCTCGGACTGCTCGTCATCGACTACATGCAGCTGATGACCGGGTCCCGCTCGAGTGAGAACCGGCAGCAGGAAGTGAGCGAGATTTCCCGCGGCCTGAAGGCACTGGCCAAGGAGCTGGAGGTGCCGGTCGTGGCGCTGAGCCAGCTGAGCCGGGCACCGGAGCAGCGCGCCGATCACCGGCCCCAGCTGTCGGATCTTCGCGAGAGCGGGAGTATCGAGCAGGATGCCGACCTGGTCATGTTCCTCTACCGGCCGGAGTACTACGGACCCACCGACCAGGACGGCAACTCCCTGGAAGGCAAGGCCGACCTGATCGTGAGCAAGCAGCGTAACGGCCCCACCGGGGTCGTGCCGCTGTACTTCCACAGTTCCCACACGCGCTTCGATTCCGTTGTGCAGGAAGGCGACATGGCGCCCCTCTCGCCGGGCGGGCGGAGCGGCGCCGGGCGTGGATACCCGGGGTGACGCCAGGCAACCGCTCTTCTCCCTGCCGGGCCGGGGTCGCGGTCCCGGCGGCGGGCGCGGGCCGGCGCATGGGAGGGGTGCGCAAGACTTTTGTGGAGCTCGCGGGACAACCGATCCTGCTGCGTGCCATCCGTCCGTTTCTGGAGACCCCCGGGGTGGAGTGCGTGGCGGTGGCGCTTCCCCCCGACCTGGCCGCGCGCCCGCCGGCCTGGCTGACCGGCGCCGACCCCCGTGTGCGTGTGGTCGCGGGAGGGGCCACCCGGGGGGAATCGGTGGCGGCGGCGGTGGCGGCGCTCCCGCCCGGGGTGGAGGTGGTGCTCGTGCACGACGGCGCCCGGCCGCTGGTGGCGCGCGGTCTGGTGGAGCGCTGCCTGCGCGCGGCGGCGGAGGGACGGGCGGTGGTGGCTGGCGTGCCCGCGGTGGACACGCTGAAGGAGGTCGACCCGCAGGGCCGGGTCGTCCACACTCCCCCGCGCGGCCGCTACTGGCACGCCCAGACCCCCCAGGCGTTCCCGCGCCACCAGTTGGAGCTCGCCTATCGCCAGGCCCGCGAGCAAGGGATCGAGGGGACGGACGATGCGTCGCTGGTGGAGCGGTTCGGGGGCGAGGTCGAGGTGGTGGAGGGGTCGCCGCGCAACTTCAAGATTACCTGCCCCGAAGACCTGATCCTGGCGGAACGCCTGCTCGAGCTGGCGGGAGACGGCGGGTGAGCGAACCACGCGTCCTCCGTTGCCGGAACGGAACGCTTGCGGCCCGCGAACTTGGCGAGGTTGCCCGGCATCTGCGCTCCGGGGGTCTGTTGGCCTACCCCACCGAGACGGTATACGGACTTGGGGGGCTCGTGCAGGACGGGCCCCTGAGCGCGCTGGCGGCACTCAAGCGGCGGGAAGCGGGCAAGCCCTTCATCCTCCTGCTGCCTCATGCCGGCTCGGCTCCCGGGCTGAGCTGGAACCGGTGTGCGCAGAGGCTTGCCGAACGCCTGTGGCCCGGACCGCTCACGCTCGTCCTGCCCGACCCGAAGCGCACCTTTCCCGCGCAGGTGCGGGGTCGGAGCGGGGGAGTCGCCGTCAGGGTCAGCCCGGCGCCGGTGGTAGGGCAGATCCTGGGCGAGATCGGGATGCCGGTCACGTCCACCAGCGCCAACCCGCCGGGCGGCAAGCCGGCGCTCTCCGGCGCCCACACGCGGGAGGCGGTTCGCGCGCTCGGCGCGGACGGGCGGCTGTGGGTGATCGACGCCGGCGAGATTCCCCCGGCGGCGACCTCGACCATCGTAGATTGTACCCGCGCCGGCGCGGCCGTTCTGCGCGCCGGGGCGCTCGGCGCGTCGCTATTGCGCAAGATCTGTCCCGAGCTTGGAGAGACGCAAGAATGAGCGACATGCCGTCGGAGCCCGCGGCGAAGCGTCTCCGGCTCCTGTTCGTGTGCACAGGAAACACCTGCCGCAGCCCGATGGCGGAGGCGATCATTCGCGCTCGGGCCGTGCGCCGGGGACTGCGCCACATCGAGGTGAAGTCCGCCGGGACCATGGCCTTCGAGGGTTCCCCCGCCTCCGCCGGGGCCCGTCGGGCCGCCGGCGAGCGAGGCCTGGAGCTGGACGGCCACGTCGCGCGCCTGCTCACCCTCGAGCGGCTGGACTGGGCCGACCTG
This sequence comes from Longimicrobiales bacterium, assembly GCA_965225805.1. GTDB lineage: Bacteria > Gemmatimonadota > Gemmatimonadetes > Longimicrobiales > Gaopeijiaceae > BD2-11. Next base: position 2,711,379 of record OZ245327.1, on the reverse strand, counting down.
GTGCTGGTGATGGCCCCGTCGCACCTGGCGGCGGTGCAGACGCTGGGCCGGGACTGCTACGCGGATGTGATCACAGATTTCGTCGATGATTTGTCCGAAAGTGTCGCAGATCCCTTCGGCGGAGACGACCAGATCTATCGGGAGACCTACGCGCAACTCGAGAACCTGGTCGAGGCGATGCTCGACCGCCTGGAACCCGACTCGCCAGCGTGAGCGCGAGGAAGAACGCCCTGTCGACCCGACGCGCCCCGCCGGGGGGGCCACGCGTCTTCGCCATCCTGGGAAACCCCGTGGCGCACTCTCTCTCGCCGGCGATCCAGACGGCGGCGCTGAAGGCCGCCGGGCTCGACGGGAGGTATGTGGCGATCGCCTGCCACCCGGAGGATGTGGCCCCGGTGATGCGCACGCTGGCGCGAGCCGGAGGAGGGGGCAACGTGACCGTTCCCCACAAGCGGCGGGCGGCCACAGTTGTCGACGACGCGGCCGACGCGGTCCGGCGTACCGGCGCGTGCAACACCTTCTGGGGAGAGGGGGGACGAATCCGCGGGGACAACACCGATGTGGAGGGGGCGCGGCGCGCCATACGCACCTTGCTGGCGGGTTCCGCCCGGGGAGCCCGGGTGCTGCTGGCGGGTGCCGGGGGCGGGGCCCGCGCCGCGGTGGCCGCGATGATCGACGAGGACGCCGGCGAGATCCGGGTCGTCAACCGGACCGTCGCCAAGGCCCAAACCATGGCGCGCGAAGCAGGCGACCGGCGGGTGGGCGTCGTGCCGGATGCGCGGGACCTGGAGGGGCAGGCCTTCGATCTGGTCCTCAACGCGACCTCTCTCGGGCTGCGCGCCCACGATCCGCTTCCCCTCGACCTCGACCGGCTCGGCGAGGTGGGGGCCGTCATGGACATGGTCTACTCTCCCTCGGGGACGCGCCTGACGGCCAGCGCGCGAGCGCGCGGCGTCCCCGCGATGGACGGAGGCGAAATGCTCCTGCAGCAAGGCGCCGCGGCTTTCGAGCTGTGGTGGGGGCGGAAGCCTCCGATCGCCGCCATGCGCGAGGCTATGGTACGGATGCGCTCGGCATGAGCGTGACGCGCCCCGTGGGGACGGGCAGCCGGGCAACGCGCGGAGCGCTGGCTCCGCTTCTGGATTTCTTCCTCCCCTGCGCCTGCATCGCGTGCGGCTCGCGCATCGTGGGCGGTGCGGGCGACGGCCTGGCGTGCGCGCCCTGCCGGGGCCGCCTGCGTCCGCCTCCGGCGCCGCGATGCGAGCGGTGCGACTATCCCGCCGGGACCGGCGAACGCCCGGGAAGGCCCTGCCTGGAGTGTCTGGAATGGCCGGAGGCGCTCTATCTGGCGCGCTCCGCAGTGGCGATGCGGCCGCCGGCCGACGTCATCGTGCACGGCCTCAAATACGAGGGCTGGCGCGAGCTCGCCCCGATGATGGCGGGGCTGATGAAGCGCAGACTGCTGCCGGTTCTCGGCCAGCTCGAGGGTCACCTGGTCACGCACGTTCCCACGTCGTCGGCCCACCGCCGCCAGCGGGGATACGACCAGGCGGAGCTCCTGGCCCGCGCGCTCGCCGTCCAAGCCGGTCTGAAGTTCGCCCACCTGCTCTCGCGCCGTCGCCAGAAACGCACCCAGGTCTCCCTTCACCCCCAGCAGCGGATGGCCAACGTGCGCGACGCCTTCGCGCATCGGTCCGCATCGGGGCAGGGCCTGCGGGGTGCCGACGTCCTGTTGGTCGACGATGTTCTGACCACCGGCGCCACCGGCCGGGCGGCGGCCGAGACGCTTGCCCGCTGCGGGGTGCGCAGGGTGGCGCTGGTCACCTTTGCACGGGCCCTTCCGCGTTAGTGTCTCTGGAACTCTGACCCGCCAGCGGGGTGCGTCCGGGCAGGTTCGGCAGGAGAAATCACGACACGCCCCGGGAGACACGCCATTCATGTCGATTCGACTTGCCATCAACGGATTCGGCCGCATCGGCCGTAACGTTTTGCGCGCCCTCGCGAGAGAAGGCGCCGCCGATATCGAGTTGGTCGCGGTGAACGACCTTATGAACACGGCCACCCTGGCCCATCTCCTCAAGTACGACTCCGTGCACGGCGCGTATCCGGGGTCGGTCGCGGTCTCGGACGAGGGACTGGAGGTCGATGGGAGGACGATTCGCGTCTTCGCCGAGCGCGATCCGGCTCGCCTGCCGTGGGCCGAACTGGGTATCGACGTGGTCGTCGAGTCGACCGGCTTCTTCCGCGACCGCGAAGGCGCGGGCCGCCACCTGGCTGCGGGCGCGCGAAAGGTGATCGTAAGCGCTCCCGGCAAGGATGTGGACGTCACGGTGGTTCTCGGGGTCAACCACGACGCCTACGAGCCGGAACGGCACGACATCATCTCCAACGCCAGCTGCACCACCAACTGTCTGGCCCCGGTGGTCAAGGTGCTCAGCGACCGCTTCGGCTTCCGCCGGGGTCTGGTGACCACCATCCATTCCTACACCAACGGCCAATCGCTGCTGGACCAGCCGCACAAGGATCTGCGGCGGGCGCGCGCCGGTGCGGTGTCGATGATCCCCACCACGACCGGAGCGGCCAGGGCGACCGGCCTGGTCATCCCGGAGGTGCGCGGGCGCATCGACGGCATTTCGGTGCGGGTGCCCACTCCGGACGTGTCTCTGGTGGACGTGGTGGCCGAGGTCGAGCGCCCCACCGACGCTGCCGGGGTGAACCAGGCCATGAAAGAGGCTTCTGCCGGTTCCATGCGCGGCATCCTCGAAGTTTCCGACGAGCCGCTGGTTTCGGTCGACTACATCGGCAACCCGGCGAGTTCGGTGGTGGACGCGCTGAGCACCAACGTGATCGAGGGCCGGATGGCGAAAGTGCTTTCCTGGTATGACAACGAGGCGGGCTACTCGAGCCGCGTGGTCGACCTGGTGCGTTTCGTCGGCGAGCGCTTGATGGCGGCGGCGGCCGTCTAGATCCACATCCAGTCCTCGAACAGGGAGCTGCAGCCGCCGCCGCCGGGGCGAGCGCCTTCCCCTGTTCCCGACGAGGGAGCGGGCATCCTCCTCCGGCTCCCAACAGGAGGTTGGCGGACGTCCGAACCCGACAGTCATGCAGAAGAAGACCTTGATGGACCTGCCCGCGCTCGCGGGCGAGCGCATTGTGGTGCGCGTGGACTTCAACGTGCCGCTGAGGGACGGGCGGGTGGCGGACGACACCCGCATCACACGCACCTTGCCGACCCTCCGCCAGCTCGCGGGCGGTGGAGCGCGTCTCGTCCTCCTCTCGCACCTGGGCCGCCCCGGGGGCCGGCCATGTCCGGAAGCCTCGCTCGAGCCGGTCGCGAGGCGGCTGGGCGAGCTGCTCGGCAGCGGAGTGCGCTTCTCCCCGGAGACGACCGGACCGGAAGCGGCGAAGCTTGCCCGCGCGCTCGCTCCCGGCGAGATCCTGATGGCCGAGAACACGCGCTTCCTCGAGGGCGAGACGCGCAACGATCCGGAACTCGCCGCCGCATTCGCCGCCCTGGGCCATCACTTCGTGAACGACGCCTTCGGGACGGCGCACCGCGCGCACGCCTCGACGGCGGGCCTCGCCCGGGCGATGCGGGCCGAGGGCGGACAGGCGGTGGCGGGGCTCCTGCTCGAGCGCGAGATCCGCTTTCTGGGCGACGCCCTCGGCAATCCCGAGCGGCCCTTTGTGGCGGTGCTGGGCGGGGCCAAGGTGTCGGACAAGATCGGCGTCATCGAGAAGATGCTGGAGGAGGCCGACCGGGTGCTGGTCGGCGGCGCCATGGCCAACACCTTCTTCCGTGCCCTGGGGCTCGAGACCGGCAGATCCCTTGTGGAGGAAGGAGCCATCGACCTCGCAGCGCGGCTTCTGGACTGCGCCGGCGAACGGGTGCTGCTGCCGGTGGACTGCGTGGTCGCGCCTCGCATCGCCCCCGACGCGTCGACCCGCGAGGTGGCCCGGAGCCGCGTCGGAGCGGGGGACCGCATTGGCGACATCGGGAGCGCGAGCCGGGCCCTCTTCGCGCGCGAGTTGGAGCAGGCCCGCACCGTAGTCTGGAACGGACCCGTCGGGGTGTTTGAAATGCCGCCGTTTTCAACCGGAACTGTCGCAATCGCCCGGTCGGTGGCCGCAGCGACCGCCTCCGGGGCGGTGACCATCGCCGGGGGCGGAGACTCCGCGGCCGCGGTCCGGGCCGCGGGGTTCAGCGACGGCTTCACGCACGTATCCACCGGGGGCGGCGCCTCGCTGGCGTTCCTGGCGGGGGAGCCCCTCCCCGGAGTGGAGGCGCTCTCGGACGCCTGGCCGCCGGAGGCCGCATGAACAAACTGGAGGCCGCATGAAGAACCAACCGGTCATCGCCGGAAACTGGAAGATGTACCACGCTCCCGACGACGCCCGCCGTTTCTTCCGGGCCTTCCGGCCCTCGTGGCCCGCGGATCAACCCGACATCCTGGTGTTCCCCGCCGCCATCTCCCTCGCGGCGGCGCGGGCCGCCCTCCCCGAGCGGCCCGTCGTCCAGTTGGGCGTGCAGAACATCCACCCCGAGCCGTGCGGCGCTTTCACGGGGGAGATCTCGGCCCCCATGGCCCGCGCGGCCGGCGCCGGTCACGCTCTGGTGGGGCACTCCGAGCGGCGCCATCTGTTCGGCGAGAGCGATGGGGACGCCGCCGCCAAGGCCCGCGCCGCGGCGAACGCGGGGCTGGTTCCGGTCTTCTGCGTGGGCGAGACGCTCGACGAGCGGCATGCGGGCCGGGCCGGGGAGGTCATCGTGCGACAGCTCGACGCCGCCCTCGCAGCACTCACCCCGGCAGACGACGTGATGGTCGCCTACGAGCCGGTGTGGGCGATCGGGACGGGCGAGACCGCGACCCCGGCGGACGCCTCCACGGCGCACGGGGTCCTGAGGGGCCGTCTGGCGCGGGTTTGGGGCGGGGAGCGCGCCGCCGCCGTGCGCATCCTCTACGGAGGGAGCGTCAACCCGGCCAACGCCAGGCAGCTCCTGGCATCCGACGATATCGACGGGGTGCTGGTGGGTGGGGCGAGCCTTGATCCCGCCTCTTTCGCCCGCATCGCCGAGGCAGTCTAGCTCGGGCGCGGCCGCAACCGCTTGACAGTGGAGCGGCCCGGGACGATGGTTTACGCCGGTTCCTCGAACTTGGCGAATTAGAAGGATATAGACGCATGTATGGCTTTCTTCTGCTCCTACTCGTTCTGGATGGCTTGATCCTCGGGATCGTCATCCTCCTCCAGGCAGGGAAGGGAGGCGGACTGGCGGCGATGGGCGGTGGGGCCAGCCCGGCCGAGGGAATTCTTGCCGGACGCCAGGCGACCTCGGTGCTGACCCGCACCACGTGGACCACCGGCACAATCTTCATGGTGCTGGCCCTGGTGCTGTCCATCATGTCCTCGCGGGCGACGGCGCCCTCCTCGATCCTCCGGGAGAGCCAGCAGCAGGTTGCGCCGACACCCGTACTCCCCGGGCTCGGCGAGCCCGCCCCGGCCGAAGTACCCCCGGCGGGCGAGACCCCACCACCTCCCGACCCCGAGTCCGACGGGGCGCCACCGCCGCCCAGCGGGCTCTGACGCAGGTCCGGTCGACGCTGACCGTGGCTGTGCGCGAAGACCTCGTCGACCTCTACCGGGCGCTCGCCCTGCACCGAGCCGCGACGGCGCGGCTGGAGAGTCTCCGCGATCAGGGCCGCGTGCCGGCGGAAGCCCGCTGCGGCCGGGGATACGAGGCCGTCTCGGTAGGCGCCGCGCGGGCACTGCGCTCTGCAGGCGACGGCACCGGCGACGCGATCGCGCTCACGCCCCACAACCCCGGCGCCCTCTTTGCCTTTGGCGGCACCCCGCTCGAGTTGTTCCGGCAGCACCTCGCCCGGGGCTCCGCGCCGAGCCGGGGGCGCGAAACCAGCGTCTCCTACACCGACTTCGAGCGGGGGCTGGTGGGTTCCGTCGCGTTGCCGGGGACCATGGTCGAGGTCATGGCGGGGATCACCCTGGCGTTCCGCCTGCGCCGACAGGATCGGGTGGGACTGGTCTTCTCTGGAGAAGACGAGACCTCCACCAGCGCCTGGCACGAGGGCATCAACTTCGCCGCCGTCCAGCGTTGCCCCCTGGTCGTCATCGTACAGGTCGGGGACGCAACCTCGACCGGTACGCACACCCGGGCACGCGACTTCGGGCGGAAGGCGCCCGGGTACGGAATCGCAGGCGAATCGGTGGACGGCACCGACGTGCTCGCGGTCCGTCGAGCCGTGCGGGAAGCCGCGACGCGGGCTCGTTCCGGAGGAGGGACGACCCTCGTGGAAGCACGCGGCTGCCCGGCGGCGGGAAGAGCCCGGCGCGATTCGGAGAGGGACGCGGGGCATGACCGGAAAGAGGGCGCGCCCAATCCCGTGCCCGGGTTCCGGGCCCGACTGATCGACGAGGACGTCGCGGGGGCCTCTGTCCTCGACGAAGTGGACCGTCAAGCGCGGGCCTCGGTGCGGGCTGCGTGCGAGCAGGCACTGGCGGAATCGTCGCCAGCCGAAGCAAGCGCGCTCGGCGGCATCTACGCCGGCGATTCCGGTTCTCCTCCATGGTATCGCCTGCATCCGCCGGTCCCGGGCCTGGCGCAGGCGGCCGCCACCTGACCGCGCGAAGAACATTGGCCGGCGATTCGAGACCCGGGCATCTCGCCAGGACCCTGCGCGGGGAGGCGGTGACGATGCTGGAAGCCATCAGCGAAGCGCTCTTCGAGGAGATGGAGCGGGATCCTTCCGTCTTTCTCATGGGCGAGGACATCGGCGACTACGGCGGCGCCTTCAAGGTCACGCGCGGCTTCCTCGACCACTTCGGGAGCGAGCGGGTCATCGACACCCCCATCTCCGAGGCCGGCTTCACCGGGGCTGCGGCGGGCGCCGCCCACATGGGGCTCCGTCCGGTCGTGGAGATGCAGTTCATGGACTTCATCTCTCCTGCCTACGACGTCATCACCAACTACATCGCCACGTCGCGCTATCGGGGGAGCGGGAGCGTGCCGGTGGTGGTGCGCGGACCCGTCGGCGGTGGCAACCGGGGAGGCCCCTTCCATTCCCAGAACGTGGAGATGGCCTTCTTCCACACCCCCGGCCTCAAGATCGTCTATCCCAGCACGGCCTACGACGCCAAGGGGCTCATGAAGTCCGCCATCCGCGACGACGACCCCGTCATCTTCGAGGAGCACAAGAGCCTGTACCGCGCCCCCGCCTTGCGGGAAGTGCTGCCGGCGGAGGACTACACGGTTCCGCTGGGCGAGGCCCGTTGCGTGCGCGAGGGCGCGGACGCAACCATCGTCACCTATGGTGCCACGGTACACACAAGCCTGGAGGCCGCCGCGGCGCTGGAGCGCGACGACGGGGTGCAGGTCGAGATCCTGGACCTGCGCACGCTGCTGCCGCTGGACGACGCGGCGATCGCGGCGAGTGTGAAGAAGACCGGGCGGCTGCTGGTCGCCCACGAGGACACTCGCACCGGCGGGATCGCGGGCGAGATCGCCATGCGCGTGAACGAGCAGGCCTTTGAATGGCTGGACGCGCCGATTCTGCGCGTCACCGCGATCGATTCCCCCGTACCCTACGCCGGGCAGCTCGAGGACTACTTCCTCCCGCGGGTATCGGATGTGGTCACCGCGTGTCGCTATCTTGTAAGGTATTGATGAAGCCGGGCGCCCGAGCCCGAACCCGCCGCCGCATGCAACGGAGTGCCGCCCGTGTCCCGCATTGAAGTGCCGATGCCCCAGATGGGCGAGTCGATCGCCGAGGGGACGGTCTCGCGCTGGTTGAAGAAGGTTGGAGACCGCGTCGAGGTGGACGAGCCCATCCTCGAGATTTCAACCGACAAGGTGGATGCGGAGATTCCTTCGCCCACCGGCGGGATGCTGGTGGAGATCGCCGTCCCGGAGGGGGAGACGGTCGAGGTCGGGACCATCGTCGGCATCATCGATTCGGAGGGCGGCGCGATCGTGGAGGAGGCCCCCGCGACCGAATCGGCGGCCGAGCCCACCGGGTCCCCGGGCGCGCAGCGGGCCCCCCAGGCCCCGGCCGCACAGACTCGAGCCCCTGGAGTTCCGGCCGGGCAGGCCGCCGCGGCCGCCGGGACGGCCGGGCCCGCCCCCCCCGCGACCGAAGCCGGCCCCGAGACCGTGGAGGACCGCCTCCGCCGCCGCTCCACCCCGGTGGTGCGCCGCATCGCCGCCGAGCACGGCGTCGACATCTCCCGCATCGCCGGCTCCGGCCACGCCGGACGGGTGACCAAGCAGGACATCCTGAACTTCATCGAGACCCGCAAGCGGGACGCGGCGGCTGCGGCAGCGGCCGCGACGGCAGGGGTGGGCGCCGACGACCTGTGGACGGCGTTCTACGGCGAGGTGCGCAACCCCGAGTTCCGTGCGCGCGCCGCCGACCGGGTCGAGCCCATGGACAAGATCCGCCGCCTCACCGCCGACCACATGGTGATCGCAAAGCGGGTGGCGGCCCACGTTCACTCCTTCATCGAGGTCGACTTCACCCGCATCGACGAGCTGCGGCGCCAGAACCGCGAGGCCTGGAAGGAGCGCGGCGTCCGGGTCAGCTACACCTCCTTCATCGCCTGGGCCTGTTCCCGCCTGCTGCGCACATACCCGATGGTGAACTCCTGCGTGTCCGGCCGGAGCGTCATCTACCGTGGCAACGTGAACCTGGGCATCGCGGTGGACCTGAACCCCGGCCTGATCGTGCCCGTCATCCACGACGCGGACGAGCTCAGCCTGGTGGGCATCGGCCGGCGCATCGCCGACCTGGCCGCGCGCGCGCGCAGTCGCAAGCTCGACCCGGGGGACATCCAGGGGGCGACCTTCTCGATCACCAATCCGGGAGTGCTGGGCACGGTGGTGGGCATGCCGATCATCCCCAAGGGGACCGCGGCCATCCTCGGCACGGGCGCCATCGAGAAGCGGGTCGTGGTGGTCACCGACCGCGCCAGCGGCCAGGATGCCATGGCGATCCGCAAGCGCGCGCTCTTCTCGCTCGGGTACGACCACCGCATCGTCGACGGCGCGGACGCGGCTCGCTTCATCGCGGACCTCCGCGCCACCCTGAACGACTTCCCCGCGAACGCCTAGCGGGCGATCGGCCGCCGTGTCCGCCCCGGGCCCCCGTTCCACCGACTCGTCACCGACTGCTCCGCATCCCCCCGCCGGGCCCCGGCCGGCCTCGCAAGACCGGACCCTCGAGGTCACCCGCCTGGGACGCGTCGAGTACGCGCGCGCCCTCGCCCTGCAGGCCGACCTGGTGCGCCGGCGCGCCGGCGGCGAGATCCCCGACCGGCTGCTTCTCCTCGAACACCCCCATGTACTCACGCTGGGGTCGAGCGCCCGCCGCGACCACATCCTCGCCACGGGCACCCAGCTGCGGGAGCGCGGCATCGAGCTCTTCGAGGCGGGCAGGGGAGGGGACGTGACCTATCACGGGCCCGGGCAGCTGGTCGGGTATCCGATCCTCCGGCTGGGCCCCGAACGCCGCGATCTGCACCGCTACCTGAGAGACCTGGAGGAGGTCCTGATCCGGACGCTGGCGGCGTTCGACGTGCGAGCCGGACGGGCCGACGGCCTCACCGGCGTCTGGACCGCGGGACGAAAGATCGCCGCCATCGGCATCCGGGTCTCCTCCGGCTGGGTCACGTCGCACGGGTTCGCCCTCAACGTGCAGCCGGATCTCAGCTACTTCCGCACCATCGTCCCCTGTGGCATCCACGACCGGGAGGTCACCTCGCTCGCCGAGTGCACGGGCGGGCCCGTGTCGATGGAGATCGTCCAGGACGCCGTCGTCGCCGCGTTCGCGGAGGTGTTCCCGGTCGTGGACGGGTAGGAGTCGTGGACTGGATCGCTCCCCAATACTCGCGCGGGCGAATCAACCGGGCCGGTTGGGCGCTCGCCAGGATGCAGGACATGGGAGGGTGCCGTGCCGCCCTGGACACGATCGCGCAGGTGCGGGAGCTCCGCGACGCCCACCTGGGTTCGAATTCGCGACACCAGCTTGTGCGGGACATCGACTACATCGACCGCCCCAAGCCCTCCGGATACCGCGGGGTGCACCTGGTCTACAGGTACCGCGGCGACAACGCCTTCAACGGGCTTCTGATCGAAGTTCAGCTGCGCTCCAAGCTGCAGCACGCGTGGGCAACCGCCGTGGAGACGGCAGGGGCTTTCCTGAAGCACGCCCTCAAGTTCAGCGAGGGCGAGGAGGACTGGCTGCGGTTCTTCACCCTCGCCAGCTCGGCTCTGGCGCTGAACGAAGGATGTCCGACGGCCGCGATGCCGTGCTTGTCTCCACGGACTCCCTCGATGATGTGCGGCGCGCGTATCCGAACTACTGGCTCGACGCCCGCATCTTCCTGGCGGAGATGGAGGGGATCCTCTGAACGACTCCGCGCTTCCCGAGCCGCGCTGGAGCCGCACCAACGGCCGTCTGAAAGTCGCACGAAAAAGTCCGATCTAGCCCTTGACACCGCCGAAACGATGCCCTACCATGTATGCCCGCTTCGGACGCGGTTAGCTCGTAGTCGATGGCGATGGTCATCCCTTTCGGGCAGTTCGGAGTGGCAGTTCGCTGGGCGGGACGCCGCGGCAGCGGGCGCGAGCCGGGACTTGAGCCCCGGCGAGCCGGTGGAGGGGTCGCTGTCCTCCGCTAGTAGCCCCGAGAGCGAAGGGGCACCTGAGCCGCAAAGCGCGCGGCGAGGGGAAAAGGGATCAGGGCCGGACGGCCGTACGCGGCCGGGTTCAAGTAACGGAACTGGTGCCGCCAGCGAGATGAGGGCCCCCCGGGTTCGGCGTGCCGACCCGGGGGGCCTCTTTTTTTTGTGGCTCCAGCCGCTGGCCGTGCGGCCGGGAGTCGCCGCCGCGCACCTTTTCCACCTGCGCATCTCCTGTGATCATGTAGACGCGAGCCTGCACATCCAACACAGACGCAAAGCTTCCCTACTCCCCCAATCCGCGGATCATGCCGTCCTCCCCAACCCCGACCGTGCCCCGCGTGCCACGGAGCCCCGGTGTCGGCGCATCCATTTCCCTGGTGCGCGTCCTGAACCGGCGGGCGCGAGGGCTCATGACCCTGATCAAGCGCATGGTCTACCGGCTGCCCGTGCTCCGCAACGCGATGCTTCCCGAATACCGCTACTGGGTCGACCCAGGCCAGCTCTCCGCAATGCTCGGGCTGATCGACGCCACCCGGGGCACCGGCGGAGCCATCGTTGAAATCGGCGTGGCGCGGGGAGACACCTCCGTCTTTCTTCTGGAGCACCTGAGGACCACCGGCGACCCTCGCACCCTCGTGCTGGTCGACACCTTCGATGGTTTCACCCGGGAGAGCATCGACTACGAGGTGGCGAACCGGCGCAAGCGCGCCGCCGAACTCTCCGACTACTCCTACGGCAGCGCCAGGGTCTTCGACTACAGCCTCGCTCGTCTCGGCTACACCCACTACCGCATCATCGAGAGCGACTGCTCGAAGGTTGACTGGAAGGAAATCGGCCCCATCGGCGCGGTCTTCCTGGACGTCGACCTCTACCTGCCCACGGCGGTGACGCTGGAAGCCCTCTGGCCCCGGATCGTTCCCGGCGGCGGCGTCGTTCTGGACGACTGCGTGGAGCCCGCCTGGTGCGACGGAGCTCTCGAGGCCTGCCGCGAGTTCATCGATCGGCATGGCCTGCCGTTCGTGCGCGTGGGCGGAAAGGGGGCGCTGCTGCGGAAGCCCGACAGCCCTCAGTCTTCCGGCGGGGCGCTCTCGAAGAAGTCGAAGTAGCGCTCCTTCTTCTCGCGCTGCTCCTCCAGCCAGTCCTCGAAGCCCGACAGCACCGCGCCGCCGGAGTCGATCTGCTCGGTCGCGGCGCGCACCGCGAGGGTGTGAACGTATTCGTTCCGGGGGTTTCCGGAGTGCCCGCGGACCCACTCCCAGGTCACGTCATGCGGCCCGGCGACGCGTAGCGCCTTCTTCCAGAGGTCGACGTTCTCGACAGTGCCGCCCTTGCGCTTCCACCCGCGGGCGCGCCATCCGCGGACCCACTCGTTCATGCCGCGCACAAGGTATTGACTGTCCGAGACGAACCGGATCCGCGTGGACCGCCTGACTGCGCCGACCCCCTCGATCGCGCTCACCAACGCCATGCGATTGTTGGTGGTGTCCGGCGCGGAGATCCAGTAATCCTTGCGCACCCAGCCATCGGGACGCCAGAACTCCAGCAGTCCCGCGGCTCCCCCGGGCCGCTGCCGGTCCCGAAACTGGTTGCCAAGACACGATTCGTCTGCGTGGATATATACCATTTGCGGTCGTCCTGTTCGATGGTCGCGGGCCAAAATGTAAAGGCAAGGGCCCCCTTGGACACCCGGTCCGTCCCTTCTAGATTCCCCCCGACGTTCCTCGCACCCATTCCGCCGTCGCCCGTGATCCAGACCGCGAAACGCGCCGAAGCCTGTCTGCTCCTCGAAGACGGCCGGCGCTTCGACGGATTCTTCCTGGGAAAGCGCGCGGAGACCCTCGGCGAGATCGTCTTCAACACCAGCATGACGGGCTATCAGGAGATCCTCACCGACCCGTCCTATACGGGGCAGCTGGTGACGATGACCTACCCGCTCATCGGCAACTACGGCGTAAACGATGCCGACCAGGAGTCGGCGGGCCCCGCCGCCGCGGGCTTCGTGGTGCGCGAAGTCGCGCGCGCGCACAGTTCCTGGCGCGCCACCTCCGGCCTGGAGGACTACCTGACCCGGCACGGCGTGGTCGGCATCCAGTCCGTGGACACGCGCGCGGTGACCCGCCACATTCGCGCCGCCGGGGCCATGCGCGCGGCCATCGCCGCCGCCGACACCGGCCAGAAGGCCCTGCTTGCACGCATCCGCGCCCATCCCCGCATGGAGGGGCTCGACCTGGCATGTGGCGTATCGACCCCTGAGCGCTACCGGGTCGACCCGGCCGGCCCGGCACGTTTCCGGGTCTTTGCCTACGACCTGGGTGTGAAGGCCAACTCTCCGCGCCTCCTCGCCGAGCGGGGGTGCCAGGTGACCATCCTGCCCGCCGACACCCCGGCGGATGCAGTCGCGCGCGAACGGCCCGACGGCCTCTTCGTCTCAAACGGACCGGGCGACCCCGCAGCCGTGGAGATGGCCATCGAGACCATTCGCCGGTGCGCGCGGGAAGGCGTGCCGGTGTTCGGCATCTGCCTGGGTCACCAGCTGATTGCACGCGCCTTCGGGGCGGAGACCTTCAAGCTGCCGTTCGGCCATCACGGCGCGAATCATCCGGTGCGCAACCTGGACCTTGGAACGGTGGAGATCACATCCCAGAACCACGGATTCGCGGTCAGGGGGGGAGACGGCGACGCGATCCCGGGAGCTCCCGAACTGCGCCTCACCCACGTCAACCTGTACGACGGCACGGTGGAGGGGATGGCCCATCGCTCCCTGCCCGTATTCTCCGTCCAGTACCATCCCGAAGCAGCGCCCGGACCTCACGACAGCCGCTATCTGTTCGACGATTTCGTGGCGCTCATGGCGGCGGCCGGCTCGGCCCGACGCGGGAGCACGGCCGGGGAGGCTCGCCCCGGTGGTCGCAACTCCCGGCGGGCGAACGAAGTGTCTCGACCGTAAATGGCGGCATACCTTGACGCTTCCCGGTATTGCCCGTACCGTAAGCCCATGCTCGCACATCCGTTTGCCCGCGAACGTGCGACATTTTGCTCGTTTTCCTCCGACACTTTTTGTGTGACGGTGCGACAATTTTGTGAATGGGCTCCTACCCTCCGGGGGGCGTCCTCCCTATAAGCCTTTGACTCTCCGCAGGTTCGGATGACGAAAGCGGATCTCGTCCAGCAAGTGGCCGACGCCATCGGGCCCGGCATAACCAAGAAGGACTGCGCTCTCGTCGTGGATGGCTTCCTGAACGCCATCAAGCAAGCGGTATCCGGCGGCGAGAACATCGAGATCCGGGGTTTCGGCACCTTCAAGGTGCGCAAGCGCAAGGCGCGCATGGCCCGCAATCCCCGGACAGGGGATCCGGTGCGCGTGCCCGCCCGCGCGGTTCCTGTATTCAAGCCGTCCAGGCTGCTCCGTTCCCGGGTCGTTCGCCTCGACGACGAACCGGGCGGCTGACTGCGGGAGGATTCCCGTGCTGGTCAAGGCGCGCTTCTTCGCCGCGTACCGGGAACTCACCGGCGCTTCGACGACCGAGGTGGAACTTCCCGAAGGCACCACCGTGGCCGATCTGCTGGAAGCTCTGCGCGAGCGGGGGCCGTCCTTCCGCGCCCTTCCCCCGACGCCAGCAGTTGCCGTAAACCTGGAATACGCCCCCATCGGGACCACTCTCCACGAAGGCGACGAAGTGGCCTTCATCCCGCCCGTGGCGGGCGGCTGAGACCCATGCCGTACGTCGCGGTCACCTCGGGTCCGCTCGACCAGGCGCGTCTGATGGCGCGGGTGGGGGCGTCCGAAGACGGTGCGGTGCTCCTGTTTCTGGGCACGGTGCGCAATCATGCCGACGGGCGTCCGGTGTCCGGGATGCAGTACGAGGGGTATGAGGAGATGGCGCTTGAAGTGCTCCGCCGCATCGCCGATGAAGCCAGCGAACGCTTCTCCACGCCTCATTTGGCGGTCGCTCATCGCCTGGGCGCGCTCGAGATCGGGGAGGTCAGCGTGGTGGTGGCGGTTTCGAGCCCGCACCGGGCGGAGGCCTACGGCGCTTCCCGCCACGTGATGGAGGAGATCAAGCGTCGTCTTCCGGTGTGGAAAAAGGAGTTCTACATTGATGGAGCCGCCCGCTGGGTGAGGGGTACCACTCCTCCCGACGCTGATAGCCGGCCCGCCGGCAACGGTAGTCCCGACCAAGGAGCATCCGATGATTCTTGAGAGCAATCCCGGATCCGCGGGCGTACGCAGCCTCCCAGCTGCCAACGCCTCGCGCTCCATGGTCGACTCCTTCGGGCGGCGCATCGAGTATCTGCGCATCTCGGTCACCGACAAGTGCAACCTGCGCTGCGTCTACTGCATGCCCGTCGAGGGGCTGCCGTGGCTCAAGCGCGACGAGATTCTGGACTACGAGGAGATCGCGCGCGTGGTGCGCGTGATGGCGAAGATGGGGCTCAGGCGGCTGCGCATCACCGGGGGCGAGCCCCTGGTGCGCCGTGACCTCTCGTCCCTGATCCGGATGCTCTCGGCCATCGAGGGCATCGACAACATCGCGCTGTCCACCAACGCCGTGCTGCTCGAGGCCCAGGCGGCCGACCTGAAGGAGGCCGGGGTCGACCGCGTCAACATCTCTCTGGATTCGCTGCGCGCGGACCGCGCCGACACCATCGCCCGGCGTCCGGGAACCCTGGACAAGGTCTTGCGCGGGCTTGCGGCGGCAGAGGCCGTCGGCTTCGATCCGATCAAGATCAACGTCGTGCTGATGCGCGACTCCAACGACGACGAGATCGTCGACCTGGCGGCCATCACGAAAGAGCGTCCCTGGCACATCCGCTTCATCGAGATCATGCCGACCGGCTCCAACACGGACCTGTCGGCGGACAGCTTCATCTCGTGCAAGGAGGCTCTCGAGCGGGTGCGCGAGCTGGGCGACATCAAGCCCGTGGCGGGCCCCATCGGGAACGGCCCCGCGACCTACTACCGCTTCGACGGCGCGCCCGGAACCATCGGCGTCATCACCCCGATGAGCCACAACTTCTGCGACCGCTGCAACCGCATGCGGCTCACTGCGGACGGGCAGCTGCGTCCGTGCCTGTTCGGCTCGATCCAGACGGACCTCCGCAGCGCGCTGCGGCGCGGGGAGGACATCCGGCCGCTCGTCGAGGAGACCCTGCGCATCAAGCCCGAGCGCCACTGGCTGGTGCAGGGGAGCACGGAAGGCTCCGGCGGCCTGATCGCGCTGAGCCAGACCGGCGGGTAGTGACCGGCCACGACACCGTCTCCGCCGACCTGGAAACGGTGACTAGCTCCGCGACTACCAGGGCGGCCCACGTCCGCGAACATCCCTGTTCGAGGTTCTTACCCTAACTCTGTCCTGAGGGGGATTCCGAGGATTCCATGAGCGCACGAAAGATCACCGTGGTTGGAGCGGGCCATGTGGGCGCGAGCTGCGCCCAGAGGCTGGCGGAGAAGGAGTTGGCGGAAGAAGTCGTTCTCATCGACATCATCGACGGCATTCCCCAGGGGAAGGCGCTGGACCAGTGGGAGAGCGCGCCCATCGAGGGGTTCGACACCCGGGTCGTCGGCGCGAACGACTACGAGTCGTCGGCGGGATCCAACATGTTCATCGTCACTGCCGGCATCGCCCGCAAGCCGGGGATGTCGCGCGACGACTTGCTGAACACCAACGCCCGCATCGTCGGATCGGTGTCCTCGGAGATCGCCCGGGTCGCCCCCGACTCGATCATCATGATGATCTCCAACCCTCTCGACGTGATGGCCTACGTGGCGCTGCGGACGACGGGATTCCCGCGCGAGCGGGTGATCGGCATGGCCGGGGTCCTGGACACGGCCCGTTACCGCTCCTTCGTGGCGATGGAGCTGGACGTGAGCGTCGCCGACATCCAGGCGCTGGTGCTGGGCGGGCACGGCGACACCATGGTGCCGCTGGTGAACTACACCTCGGTGAGCGGCATCCCGCTCACGGAGCTGCTGCCGCGCGAGCGGATCGACGCCCTCATCGATCGCACCCGCAACGGAGGCGCGGAGATCGTCGGGTACCTGAAGACCGGGAGCGCCTACTACGCGCCGTCCGCGGCGGCGGTGCAGATGGCCGAAGCGATCGTCAGGAACAAGCGCCGCATCCTGCCGTGCGCGGCGTACCTGGAGGGAGAGTACGGCCACGAGGGCATCTTCCTCGGGGTGCCGTGCAAGCTGGGCAGGGGAGGGCTCGTGGAGGTCCTCGAGTTGAGCCTGTCGGCGGAGGAGCAGGCGATGCTCGACGGCAGCGCCGAGCACGTGCGCTCCACGATGGCGGCGCTGAGCGGGTAGGGCGCGAACTCGGAGCTACGGGCGCTCGAACACCGCCATGTCGAGGTCTGCCGGGTTGATCTCGACATCGCTCATGCGCAGCACCTTCCACATGCGGCCTTCGGTGTCGATGTGGACGCGGCGGCCGACGTAGTGGTATCCATCGCCCGTGCGAAGGTCCTTCCACAGGTTGCGCTGCGGGCGGCCTCTCCCTCCGCTCGAGTAGGTCACCTCGGCCGGCCAGGTTTGCCCGTCGACGAAGTAGTAGTGCCAGATGTCCGACCCGACGCCCTCGCCGAAGGTGACCACCATGTCGTGGCGGCCCTCCGCGTCGCGCCCCTCGTAGGAAAGGTGCACGCCCGGGTCGCGCAGCTTGAAGGGCAGTCCGAGCCAGTAGTTGACGTCGCCGGAGACGTAGCGCACCTCGTCCTTGTCGCGGTCCCCGGGCTCGAGCAGCTCGCCGTTCCGGTAGGCCCAGTCGGTGACCCCGTCGAAGCCCTGCTGGATGTAGTCGTCGCCCTCCCAGCGGTCGATGCGGGCCAGTTCGCCCATGGCGGTGCGGGCAAGGGTCACATAGCGCGGCCGGGCACGGCGCATGCGGCCGGACTCGGGGTCGTAGAGCTCGGTGGTGAAGGTGTAGCGGGCGCTGTAGAGCTTCGAGTAGGTCTCCATCCCGCCGAGCGCCTCGATCCAGGCGTCCACCAGCGCCATCGCCTCCGGGTCGGCCGAGTCCGGGCCGGAACCCGCCTGGGCGGCGAGTTCACCGCCTCGTCCGAGGGCGAGCACCACCAGCAGCATCAACACGCTTGACGTCGCACGCATCTTCACGCCTCCCCTGAATTTCCCGCATCAAACCGTTCCGTTGCCCCGCAAACATAGCCGTCCCGGCAACCATAACGCACGATGGTTGCGCGATCCAATCAGGTGGCGACCGGGCCTGCTTCGCAGCCGGACATCCGAGGGCTGGCGCAGGGGATCCGCGAACGGATGGGCCGCGATCCGGCCACTTCCGTGCCTACGGGAATACGACATTGTCGGGACGCCTTGCCTTCGCCGGTCGCGAAGTGCCCGGGCACAGGCCCGTAGCGGTTTTGATTCCCGGCGGTCGTCTTCCTATGTTGGCGTCGCCCTGATCCGCCCCGGGCCGCGCGCCGGCTCGAGGCGGCATCCCCCTCGACTCATTTTGCTCTCGAACCCGCATGCCCATCCGAAGCGACCACTGGATTCAGAAGATGGCGGAGGAGCACGGGATGATCGAGCCGTTCGAGCCCGGACAGGTGCGCAACGGCTGCATCTCGTACGGCCTCTCGTCCTACGGCTACGACATCCGCGTTGCCCCCGACTTCAAGGTGTTCACGAACGTCCACAACGTGATCGTCGATCCCAAGTGCTTCGACGACCGCTCTTTCGTGGACATCCACGAGGATGCGTGCATCATCCCGCCCAACTCGTTCGCCCTGGCCCGCACGGTGGAGTACTTCCGCATCCCGCGGGATACGCTGGTGGTGTGCGTGGGCAAGTCGACGTATGCGCGCTGCGGCATCATCGTCAACGTGACGCCTCTCGAGCCCACCTGGTGCGGCCACCTGACGCTCGAGATCTCGAACACGACGCCGCTGCCCGCGAAGATCTACGCGAACGAGGGGATCGCCCAGCTGCTCTTCCTGCAGGGCGACCGTGAGCCGCGCGTGGCGTACGCGGACCGGAAGGGGAAGTACCAGGACCAGAAGGGCGTTACGCTGCCGAAGCTGTAGGCCCTCAGGACTCCGGGTTCACCTCCAGCAACTCCACGTTGAAGATCAGCACGGAGCCCGCGGGGATCAGGGGACTGGGGGACTGGACGCCGTAGGCGAGTTGCGGGGGGATGACGAGTTGCCGCACGCCGCCCATGCGCATGCCTACGAGGCCTTCGCGCCAGCCGTCGATCACGCCGTCGGAGCCAGCCACCACGACGAACGGCTCGCGTCCCGGGTTGCGGGAGGAGTCGAAGAGGGTGCCGTCGTGGACCCAGCCGTCGTAGTCCACCACCATGACGTCGCCGGCGACGGTCGGGTCGCCCGTGCCGTCCTGCAGATCCCTGATGTATAGCCCCGAGGGCTGCAGGTCCATGCTGGAGAGGTCCACGCCCAGGGACGGGTCGTAGGTCAGCTCGGCGGGATCCTCAAGCACCACTTCGGCGGGGCCGTTCCCGTCGCCTGAACAGGCTGCCAGGGTCAGGGCCAGGGGGAGGAGGACGAGTGCGCGGAGGCGTCGTATAGCGGAGGGGATGGGCATGGCTTTCTCTGAGTTCCGGTCGTGGGGGTTGGGTTACCTTGGGCGCGGCGTGGACCTGCGGGGGGCGAGCCTGCGCGGGGTCGCGCGGAGCGATCCGGGTTGACTGCGGATCGGTAACGGGTGCAGCACGTTAGGTTGGCAAGGGGTGGGGGGCAAGTTGATCCGAGTCACGGCCCGTGGCAGTATTGTGCTCCCGCGGAACCGCAGAATTGGGAGGATGCCGGTTCAGGCGGGTGCCCGTCCGAGCGAGTGAGCGTGAGTGGATCCCGGCGTCTCGGGGTGAGAGGGCACCCCTGGAAGGCTCGCGAGGTGACGTGACCTAAAACCATGAACCGATCGCGATTGTCTCGATGACCCACACCGAAATCGTCAGCTTCATCTGGAACGTCGCCAACCTGATCCGCGACAGCTTCAAGCGGGGAAAGTACCAGGACGTGATCCTCCCGCTGACCGTACTGCGGCGGCTCGACTGCGTGCTCGCGCCCACGAAGCAGCAGGTGCTCGCGCGGATGGCTGCGCTGAGGGAACTCGGCCTGGAGGACTTGCGCCGGCAGCTGGAGAAGGCCTCCGGCTTCGCATTCTACAACACGTCGAGATACGACTTCGACAAGCTCCTGGCGGATGCGCCTCAGGTGGCCGCGAATCTTCGCGACTACATCGCGGGCTTCAGCGACGACATGCGGGAGGTCGTGGAGCGGTTCGACTTCGACAACACGATCAGCAAGCTTGAGGAGGCGGGCCTCCTGTTCCAGGTGCTGGAGCGGTTCCGCACGCTCGACCTGCATCCCGACGTGGTCGACAACCCCACGATGGGGACGATCTTCGAAGAGCTGGTCCGCCGGTTCAACGAGGCGCTCGACGAGAGCCCCGGGGAGCACTTCACACCCCGGGATGTCGTCTACCTCATGGTGGACCTGATGCTAGCGGGTGACGAGGAGCAGATCGCGCGGCGGGGCGTCGTTCGCAGCGTCTATGATCCGTGCTGCGGGTCGGGCGGCATGCTGATGATCGCCAAGGACCATGTGCTCAAGGGCAGGTCGGCGAACGGAGAACTACTCCGGCCCGCGATCAATCCGAAAGCGGAGATCCACCTGTTCGGCCAGGAGGTGAACCCCGAGACATGGGCCTTGTCGAAGTCGGACTTCTTCATGAAGGATCCGACGGGGCGGGACGCGAGGAACATCACCTTCGGCAGCACGCTCTCGAACGACCGACACGCGCATCGTCGCTTCGACTATCTGATCGCCAATCCCCCCTACGGAAAGGACTGGAAACGCGACAAGGCCGCCGTGACGGCGGAGCATGAACGCGGGTCAGCCGGGCGCTTCGGACCGGGGCTCCCCAGGATCAGCGACGGGCAGACGCTCTTTCTGCTGCACATGCTGGCACGGGCCAAGGCGCCGGAAGAGGGGGGAACCCGCATCGCGATCATCATGAACGGCTCTCCGCTATTTACAGGCGATGCGGGAAGCGGCGAGAGCGAAATCCGCCGCTACATTCTGGAGAACGATCTCCTGGAAGCGCTGATCGCGGTTCCCGAGCAGCTATTCTACAACACCGGCATCGGCACCTATATCTGGTTGCTCACCAACCGCAAGGCACCGGAGCGGGCCCGCAAAATCCAGCTTATAGACGCCACGTCCTTCTGGACGCAGATGCCGAAGAGCCTGGGCAGCAAGCGGCGCTCGATCCCCCCGGAGAAGGCTGCGGATATTCTGTCGCTGCTCCGCGACTTTGCGGACGGAAAGACCCGCACGGTGTCGAAGGACGGCGAAGACGAGGAGGTGACTGTCAGCCGCATATTCCCGACGACCCGGTTCGGATTCCGCAAGATCACCGTCGAACGTCACTTGCGGCTCAACTTCCAGGCGAGCGACGAGAGGATCGCGAGGCTGGATGACCAGCGCGCGTTCGCGAACCTGGCGCAGTCGCGAAAGAGGGGTGAGGCGGGCGAGCGCGCGAAGGCCGAGGGCCGTGCACTTCAGGAATCCATCAGGACCGCGCTCAGGGCGATGCCCGATACGCTGAATAAGGAGCGTGGGGCGTTCGTTGCCGAGCTTGAGGCGGCAGCGAGCGAGGCGGGCATCAAGCTCCGGGCCCCGGTGAAGAGGGCCATCCTCGCGGCGCTCTCCGAACGCGACAAGACGGCGGCCATCTGTCGGGACAAGAAGGGGCGGCCCGAGCCCGATCCGCAGCTCCGGGATACCGAGCGCGTACTGCTACCGGACCTCGACGATCCGGTGGATGAGGCGGGAATCCCGGCGAGCGTGCAGGAGTTCTTCGACCGCGAAGTCAAGCCCCACGCGCCCGATGCCTGGATCGACACGAAGAAGCGCGACCATCGCGACGCGAGCGTGGGGCTGATTGGCTACGAGATCAACTTCAACCGCTACTTCTACCGCTTCAAGCCGCCCCGGCCCCTCGGGGAGATCGAGGCCGACATCCATGCGATCCAGGAGGATATCGTGAGGATGCTCCGGGAAGTGGGAGGAGTCTCGTGAAGCTCGCTTCCGGCGTAAGGTCGGCCTCGATGTCGCCCTGGAGGCGCTGGACGACGCACTTATGGAGAGAAAAGCGACGCCCAACCAGATCTTGCGCGCGGCTGAGGTCTGTCGCGCCCTCTCCCTGGTCGAACCTCTGTTGTACGCGCGATCCCGTCAACATGGGCGACCGTCGCCTATGCAACGTTCCTCTACGGGAATTCCTGGGACCAATTCTGGACAAGCGCCGCCCAGGGCCAGGAGTTCGACAGCTTCTGGAACCTTGGCGGCCCGTGGTATCGGCGGGCGGGAACGGCTGGGGGTCGGGCAATTCATGACTGACGGCAATACTCCAGGCCCTATCGAACGGGGGCGATACGAGCCCTACCCGGAATACAAGGACTCAGGGGTTGAGTGGCTGGGGGAGATTCCGGCGCATTGGGACGGCCGCGCACTCAAGTACCTCGCGACATTCAAGAGCGGCGGTACACCCAAGAAGCACGACCCACACTACTGGTTGGGAGACATTCCTTGGGTCTCGCCGAAGGACATGGGGAGCGGGGTCATCAACGATACTGTCGATCACATCACTCCCGAAGCTGTGCGTGAGAGTTCAACCAGACTTGTTGACGAGGGAGCTGTTCTCGTAGTCGTGCGATCAGGAATACTCAGGCACAGAATCCCGGTGGCCATCGCGGGGCGGGAAGTTGCGCTGAATCAGGATCTCAAGGCGCTGATGTCTCTCGGCGAAGCCTTGCCTCGATACCTCAGGTACTTCATTGAAGGTATGCAAGAGTTCCTTCTTTTTGAGTGGCGCAAAGAGGGCGCGACTGTTGAGAGTCTCGAAACCGAGGCGATGGCGGCAACACGCATCCCCGTACCACCGCACTTGGAACAACGCGCAATCGGAGCCTTCTTGGACCGGGAAACGATTAGAATCGACGCGCTAGACAGAAAGCAGGAGAAGTTCATTAGATTGCTTCAAGAGAAGCGTACCGCACTCATCAGCAGCGCTGTCACGAAGGGCTTGAATCTCGATGTCGCGATGAAGGACTTCGGTGTCGAGTGGCTGGGGCAGATTCCGGTGCACTGGAGCGTACAACGGCTCAAGACACTTTCCGCGATGCAGAGTGGTGAATCAATCACTGGAAACTCCATTAGGTCCACTGGACGTTATCCTGTCTTTGGTGGCAACGGGCTCCGCGGTTACACATCGGACTTTACTCATGATGGCAACCACATACTGATTGGAAGGCAAGGTGCGCATTGCGGCAATGTCCACGTAGCACGTGGCCGCTTCTGGGCTTCGGAGCACGCTGTTGTGATGAGCCCTGAAGGTACGAACGTGGTAGAGTGGTGCGCTGCACTTCTGGAAGCAATGAACCTGAACCGGCTTTCGGTTGCCGCCGCGCAACCAGGTTTGGCGGTGGACCGGTTGAGAGAGCTTCGCATACCAGTCCCTCCGGTTGCCGAACAGCATGCGATCGCTGCCTTTTTGGGCCGTGAGACCTCACGGATCAACGCACTGGCTGCGAGAGTGAACCAAGCGATGGACCGCCTAAACGAATACCGGATGTCCCTGATCTCAGCAGCCGTCACCGGAAAAATCGATGTGCGACAAGAGCCCGAGCACATGGTGACGACCGGACACACGCCGACTTCGCGGAGCCGAGAATGACGCCCGTCGAAATCTCCGAACGCGCCTTCGAAGACGCCATCGAGCGCGCACTACTGCGCCGGGGGCCCAATGCCCGTCCTGAGAGCGGAGGGATGGTTCGCGAGGCGTCGTCACCCCCATACGGCGATGCCTCCGTGCCCGGCGGCTACCACAGGCGCAGCTCGGCGACCGACTACGACCGTGAACTCTGCCTCATCCCCCGCGACGTCATCGACTTCCTCGTCGCAACGCAACCGCGCACCTGGCAGCGGCTCAAACAGCACCACGGCGCCGATGTCCGGGAGCGGTTTCTTAGCCGCCTCGCGAGGGAACTCGAGCGGCGCGGTGCCCTCGATGTGCTGCGCAGGGGCGTCAAGGATTCGGGCTGCAAGTTCCAGTTGGCGTACTTCCGCCCGGCAAGCGGCCTCAATGAGCAGACCCGGCGGCTCCACGCGGCGAACATCTTCTCCGTCGTGCGCCAACTCCGCTACAGCACCAGAACGGAGCAGAGCCTCGACCTTGCGCTCTTCCTGAACGGCATCCCTTTCTTCACCGCCGAACTGAAGAATCCGCTGAACGGGCAGGACGTTCAGGATGCGATCAGGCAGTACCGGAACGATCGCGATCCCCGCGAGCCGCTCTTCGCCCATCGCCGCTGCCTCGCACACTTCGCTGTCGACCCCGGACTGGTCTATGTCACTACACAGTTGCGAGGCCCGAGGACCCGCTTCCTGCCCTTCAACCGCGGCAGGTTTGGCGGCGCCGGCAATCCGCCCGTACCTCCGACCCGGAAGGGGTACGCCACGGACTATCTCTGGGAAGAGATATGGGCGCGGGACAGCGTTCTCGATCTGATCCGGCAGTTCATCCACGAGGTGGAGGGCGAGGCCGGCCGGGGCCGGCGGAAGACCCGTCTGATCTTCCCGCGCTACCAGCAGCTCGACGCCGTGCGGCGCATGGTGTCCCACGCCCGCAGCCACGGCCCCGGTCAGCGCTACCTCATCCAACACTCAGCCGGGAGCGGCAAAAGCTTCACCATCGCCTGGCTCGCGCACCAGCTTTCTACGCTGCACGACGCCAGGGATCGCTCAGTCTTCGATTCCATCATCGTTATCACTGACCGCCGCGTGCTGGACCGCCAACTTCAGCGGGCCATCAGCCAGTTCGAGCAGACACTCGGGGTAGTCGAGAACATCGACCAGACGTCGCGGCAACTGCGGCAAGCCTTGGAATCCGGAAAGCGGATCATCGTGACGACGCTGCAGAAGTTTCCGGTCATTGCCGAAGAGATCGGATCACTGCCCGGTCAGCGCTTCGCTGTGATTGTGGACGAAGCTCACTCATCCCAGTCCGGAGAGAGTTCGAAGAGCCTCAAGGCGGTGCTCGCCTCGGGGAATCTCGAGGCGGCGGAAGCGGAAGCGGCCGGCGCGGCGACGCCGGAGGAAGAGCTGGAGGCGACCATCCTCGCCGAGATGGAAAAGCGCGGGCCACTGCCCAACGTCTCTACCTTCGCCTTCACGGCCACGCCCAAGGCGAAGACCCTGGAGCTCTTCGGGGTAAAGCGCGCCGATGGCCGGTTCGAGCCGTTCCACCTCTACAGCATGCGCCAGGCGATCGAGGAGGGCTTTATCCTCGATGTCCTCGCCAACTACACCACGTACTCTGCGTACTGGCGACTCTTCAAGACGATCGAGGACGACCCGCGCTACGAGAAGAAGAAAGCGGCCCATCTGCTCAAGTCATTCGTGGAGCTGCACCCGCACGCCATCGGCCAGAAGGTCGAGATCATGGTCGAGCATTTCGCTTCCGAGGTGCAGGACAAGATCGGTGGCAGGGCCAAGGCCATGATCGTCACCCGTTCCCGCCTCCACGCCGTGCGCTACAAGCTCGCCCTCGACGCCTGTCTGGCGGAGAAGGGATATCCCTGGAAGTCCCTCGTCGCGTTCTCGGGGAAGGTGCACGACGCAGGGAAGGAATATACCGAGCCCGGGATGAATTCGGCCGGAAGCGATCATTCGATCGGTGAGCAACAGACGGCGGCGGAATTCGCCAAGCCCGAATATCGGTTCCTGGTCCTGGCAAGCAAGTTCCAGACGGGCTTCGATCAACCTCTGCTCCACACGATGTATGTGGACAAGAAACTGGGTGGCGTGAACGCGGTGCAGACGCTTTCGCGGCTGAACCGGACGCACCCGGGAAAGGAGGACACCGCGGT
This sequence comes from Longimicrobiales bacterium, assembly GCA_965225805.1. Lineage (GTDB taxonomy): Bacteria > Gemmatimonadota > Gemmatimonadetes > Longimicrobiales > Gaopeijiaceae > BD2-11. The sequence continues at coordinate 2,685,772 of OZ245327.1, read as the reverse complement.
CCTCGATTTCGCCAATGAGGCCGACCACATCCGGGCGTCGTTCGAGCCCTACTACGAGACGACGATCCTTTCGGAGGCGACCGACCCTAATCTCATCTACGACATCCAGAGAGAGCTTCTCGACTTCAATGTCTACAGTGAAGCGGAGGCGGACGCTTTCGCCAAGGCCTATTTCGGTCGCAAAGCCACTCAGGATCAACTGTACGCCCTGCTCGGAGACGCCGTGGAGCGGTTTGGCGATCTCGACCCGGACGCCCGATCGGACTTTCGGAGCGGCCTGCGGAAGTACAATCGCCTCTATTCGTTCCTGGCGCAGATCCTGACATTCGTGGACGCGGATCTGGAGAAACTCCACGTCTTTGCCCGCTATCTTCGGCCTATCTTGCCGGCGGATGGGAGCGAGCTTCCGTGGGAGGTGCAGCAGAGCATCAACATGGAATCGTATCGCGTTCAGCGGATGGGAGGCGGCGAAATTCCATTGTCACGGGGCACCGGCACCCTCGATCCCCGGACGAGCGCCATCCATCAGGGAGCGCCCCAGGATGCGGTCGAGCCCCTGTCGCGGATCATCGCCGAACTGAACGAGCGTTTCGGACTGAATCTCGGGCCGGAGCACCGGGTGACGCTCCATCAGATGATGGAACGGCTGGAGGAGGACACGGCGCTCGACGCGGCCGCCCGCGTGAACACCCGCGAGAACGTGCGGCTGACCTTCGATCACAAGGTCGAGGAGGTGATTCAGGACATCGTGGACTCGAACTTCGACCTCTACAAGCGGATAACGGACGACCGCGCCTTTGGCGAAGTGGTGAAGACCTTCCTCTTCGACCAGTATCTGCGCGGCCACCGGAACGCCGTGGAGCTCATCAAGCGCGGAGAGTCGAAGACGCTCGAGTTCAAGTCGACGCTCCGCTGGAACCTCAAGGAGGACAGAAAGGACCTCCGCGTGACCCACGCCTCCCTGAAGACGATCGCCGCCTTCCTGAACACCGAGGGTGGCGATCTCCTGCTTGGCGTCGCGGACGACGGGTCGGTCGTCGGGATCGAACGGGACCGGCTGGACGGCGACGACAGGTTCATGCTCCATCTCGCGCAGGTCGTGCGCAACGCGCTGGGCGATCGCGCGGGGACGTGCATCGACCCGAAGACTCAGATGCTCGACGAAGGTACGGTGTGCGTGGTGAGCTGCCAGAGGAGTCCGGAGCCGGTGTTGCTGCGGTGGAAGGGCATGGAACGCGCCAGGAAAGGAGATTTCTTCGTGCGTAGCGGGCCGGGGACCGTGAAGCTGCCGCCTGCGAGCGCCAAGGTATACATTCGGACGCGGTTTGGTTAGGAGGGGGCGGGTTCGGGTTGCCCGGGACGACCCTCCAGCACGATTCTCAACGAACTTGTCCAGAGCAGAGCGTCGTCCGCACGCGGTCGTTGCGCGCGGGCGCGACGTGAAGTTCAACTCGCGGTGACTTGATCCATCTCCCCGCCGCATGCACAGTTTGAACCCGATGGAAGACTTCTTCGCTCCGTATCACTCGCTGACCCCGGTGGCGCGCCTCGTCGCCATGGCCTGCGGGGTCGTGTATCCGCACGCCCTCACGCGCACGCAGCTGGCGAAGGTGCTCAGGCGCACGAAGTTCGGGCACGGGGGCCGGACGATCGTCCACAACCGGTACAAGGCTTCCTGTGAGCCAGGCATCGCGGCGGGCGTCATTTGCGAGACCGGACACCGGGGCAGGCTGATCGCGTCCGGGGACTGGGCCCCGTGGTTGACGGCGCAGGCCTTCCGGGAACGAAGACTCGAAGGCATCGAGAACGCTTTCCGCCTCGAGTTCCCGCCGTACTGGGCCAGGATGGATCACGCGGACAGCCAAATGAGGCTGCGCTGCCACACGGTCGCCGGTCGTTTCGACAGGATTGGCCGGGAACTGGGCGACATCGACGGAGACGAGTGGCGCTGGCTCGCCCGGCCGGGTGTTGCGAACCTCCTGCCCCGGCTTCCGGAGAAATACGCGGAGCGGGCATTTTCCGCGTGCTTCGCCGAAGTCGTGCTAACGGCGGCGGCGCCCGAACCGATTCTGGAAGCCTACGGCGAGAGCCGCGCCGACCGGTCAAGGCACGCGGCCGAAGTCGCGTTCATCCACGTCCTGCGGGGGGCGTCCGACGCTGCGCTGGCGGTGTTCGCGGAACTTCCGGCCGACTTGCGCGAGAGTAAACCCGCGCGCGCGGGTTTGGCGGCGACCCGCGCACTGCTGGCCACGCTGCGGGGCAACGACGCCGAGGCCGTGAAGTACATCGACGAGGCCATCGCCGCCGAGAAGGCCGGCACCCGCAAGCGCAACGTCTTCCCCGTGTCCGGCGCGTTCACGCTGTCCCTTCTGTGCCTGGTGAGGGCCCACACGCCGGAGAACGCGGCGAAAGCGGACCATCTGCTGTACGTGGGCGAGAAGGTCGACACCGATCCCTCCCTGCTCAGCCTGGTCTCGATGGCCGACCGCGTTCGAAAGGGGGGCGGTTTGTTCTGGAGCCACCGCCCTGGCAACCCGTCCATCGACCGGCTGTTCGAAGGATTGGCCAAGTGCTGGATGCATGACTTCAAGGATCATGCGGGCGACGGCCGCTTCGTCGCCCTGTGCGATTTCGCCCGGAAGGCGGCGAGCAGTGGCTACAAGTGGCTGGCCGCCGAGTGTCTGGAGGTCAGCGGGCGCTGGTGGCGGGCCGTGACCGGCCGGCCGGAACTCGAACTCTCGAAGGTGTTGGGTCTCGCCGTCCGCGGCGAACCCATCGCGGCGACCGAAGCCGCCGCGCTGATTCATCGCGAACTGGGCACGACCACGCTGGCGTCCCTGATCACACCGGTGCCGGAGTGGGAATACTTCCTCCGCGGCGTCGAGCAAATCGCGTACGAGACCAGGAGGAAGGGGCCGCCCCGACCCGGAAAGGCGGCGGTCGGTCCGCCGCGGCGGCTGGCGTGGGTGCTCGAGGTGGACGAGCGCGGGAGCTTCGAAGCTTCCCCCAAAGAGCAGCGCGCTTTCAAGAACGGCAGGTGGAGCAAGGGCCGCCCGGTTGCGCTGAAGAGGCTTCAATCGCAGGCCGGAAAGATGGACTTCCTCATCGACCAGGACCGGGCGGCCGCGGCAGAAATCGTCCACAACACCAGCCGCTGGAACGGACTCCCCACCTACTACCTTTCCGCTGCGGCGATCTGCGCGCTGGCGGGGCACCCCTACGTCTTCAACGGGGACGGCGACCCGGTCGAGGTCGTTCGCCGCGAGCCGGAATTGCTGCTGCGAGAGCGCGATGGCGTCCTCACGGCGCGTGTCCACCCCCATGTCGACGACGCGACCACCGACACATACAACATTCTCATGGCGAGCGATGTGCGCTGTGAAGTGACCCGCTTCACCTTGGGCCACAAGAAGCTTTGCTCCGCCATCCCGCGCCGGGGCATCGAGATGCCGGTCGAGGCAAGGGAACGCCTGGTGGATGCGGTCTCGGCACTGGCCGGGGAGATTCGGGTGCAGGGCACGATCGGAGAAGGAGTGCAGGCGGTCAGGCAGGCCGAAGCGGACCCGCGCCCCTGGGTGCGGCTGGAGCCGAGCGGTCCGGGGTTGACCGTGGCGTTGCTGGTCCAACCCGTGCCAGACTCGGGCACATACTTCCAGCCGGGCATCGGCGGGACCACCGCGTTCGCCACGTTGGGCCCCGAGGCGGTACAGGCACGGCGCGATCTCGATGCGGAAACGCGGGCCGTGCGGGAGCTGGTGATGGCCTGCCCCATGCTGTCGGCGCTGGAACCGGACTCGTCGCTGACGGTGCCTGATCCGGGTGACTGCCTGGAGCTGGTGGACCAGCTGGGCGCCGCGAACGCCCGCTGCCTGTGGCCGAAGGGCCAGCCGTTCCGGGTCGTTGCCCGCGCGGAGGCGCACTCCCTCCGCCTGTCGATCAAGTCCGCGGCGGACTGGTTCAGCGCTTCAGGGTCGCTTGCTGTTGACGAGGACCATGCCCTGGACCTGCGGGCCCTCTTCGAGCTGATCGACAGGAGCCCGGCATCGCGGTTCGTCCCGCTCGGCGGGGGTGCCTTTGTCTCGCTGACGGCCGCTTTCCGCCGCCAGCTGGCGGACTTGCGCAGCGTGTCGGCTCCCAGCGGCAAGAAGCGGATCCGCCTCCACGGGCTGGCCGCCCTGACCATGCGCGACTTCCTTGACGGCACACAGCTCACAGCGGACGAGGGATGGCGGACCCAGCGCCGGAACTTACGCGAAGCCCAGGGCTTCGAGCCCCGGACGCCGGGTACCCTGCAGGCTGAACTGCGCCCCTATCAGGAAGAGGGCTTCCGCTGGCTCGCCCGCCTCAGCCGCTGGGGCGCCGGGGCCTGCCTGGCCGACGACATGGGTCTCGGCAAGACGGTGCAGACTCTCGCGGCGCTATTGGATCGAGCCCCGGACGGGTCGGCTCTGGTGGTGGCCCCCACCTCGGTCGTCGCCAACTGGCTCGACGAAGCGCGCCGCTTCGCGCCGACCCTGAACGTCAGGGCGTATACCGGACCGGCGGCGTCGCGGGCGGGACGGCTGCGGGATCTGGGCCCCTTCCACGTCGTGGTCACGACATACGGGCTGCTGCACAACGATGTCGACGCCCTGGCTGCGGTTGACTGGAGCACCGTCGTCCTCGACGAGGCCCAGGCGATCAAGAATCCGGCCACCAAGCGCGCCCGCGCCGCCCGCAAACTCGGCGCCAGGTTCCGGCTCGTGACGACGGGCACGCCGATCCAGAACAACGTGCTGGACCTCTATTCGCTCTTCAGCTTCATCAATCCGGGGATGCTGGGCTCGCTGAAGCGCTTCCGCGAGAACTTCGCCCTTCCCATCGAGCGCGACGGCGATCCCGCTGCCCGAACGCGGCTCCGCCGCCTGATCTCCCCGTTCGTGCTGCGCCGGCTCAAGGCCGACGTGCTCGACGATCTTCCGCCGCGCACCGAGGTCACGCTTCATGTGGAGATGTCGCCCGAAGAGGCGGCCCTCTACGAGGCGCTGCGGCAGCGGGCGATGGAGGACCTGGATGCTCTCGCGACCGGGGAGTCGGAATCCGGCGAGCACCGTCTGCAGGTGCTGGCCCACTTGACGAGGCTGCGGCTCGCGTGCTGCAATTCGCGCCTGGTGCATCCCGGGGGTCCGCCGAGTTCCAAGATGAAAACGTTCGCGACGACACTCGACGAGCTGCGCCAGGGCCGGCACAAGGTTCTCGTCTTCTCCCAGTTCGTCCGCCACCTCAAGCTGATCGAAGAGCACCTCATCCAGTCTGGAATCCAGTACCAATACCTCGATGGCGCCACGCCGGCGAAGGCGCGGGCCGAGCGGATTGCCGCCTTCCAGGCTGGCCAGGGCGACGCGTTTCTCATCTCCCTAAAGGCTGGCGGCGTCGGACTCAACCTGACGGCTGCGGACTACGTGATTCACATGGATCCCTGGTGGAACCCGGCCGCGGAGGACCAGGCGTCCGACCGCGCCCACCGGATCGGTCAGACGCGTCCGGTCACCGTGTACCGGCTGGTGACAAAGGGCACCATCGAGGAACAGATCGTCGAGCTCCACCGGCACAAGCGGGATCTCGCGGACCGCTTGCTGGAAGGGGCGGATGCGCCTGCGCGGCTGAGCACGGTGGAGCTGCTGGAGCTGTTGGGGGGGTGAGGGCGCTGCCCTGGGCCCACCCGACGCAACTCCTCGTTGACCGCTTCCACCCTGAACGCCTCCAGATCGAAACTCCCCACCAATCCACTCCTTCATCTCATCATGTTCCTCGTGATCCGGGTCTCCCAGGGCTTCCAGCATCTCGTAATAGCCCCAGACTCCTCCGCAGTCCTCGGGCGGACACGCGCGCTTCCCGGAAATGCACACGGGGCCCTTGAATAGCCCGGCCCCGTTCAGGAAATAGGGGAGTGCGTGGACACGAAGACCTGCCCGCCGCGCCTGGCGTACTCTCGGAATTCCTCAACGAGTTCGACCCGAAGGTCCGGGTAGAACCCGGGTACTCATCGCCTCCAGGACGCCGTTGAAGCAGTCAGGATTGTGCTGGAAGAGGTAGTGGGCAGCGTGGCGGACCTGCCGGATGTACGCCTGTTCACACGGGGCGCACCCGGCAAGCAAGGGAGTTCCGTCACCACCATCACCCCCGAACTGCTAGATTCCCTGTGTGCGTGGATCTCGAGGATCTCCTCGGCCAGGGCCGTGTTTCGAACTGAATAACCTGGACGTTACGGCGGAGTGGCGGTGGCGTGAATCACGGCAAATAATCGTCTAAGTTCAACTGGGACTGCACGATCTGCCGTTCTTGCCGTTGGATAGTATCTGATTCCATCGCGTCACGATGGCGGGGAAAGACGGAATCGATTGGCGGGAATTCACGCTCACGCTCATCGCCGTGTTCGCCGCGCTCGCCCTCGTCCTGGGCTCCGTGTCGGGAGTGCCGGCCTTCCTTATCCGTTGTACACCAGCCCACCGCGCTGTCCGTACTCCTCCAACACCTGGCTGGCCTCGGCTCGCATCACGCCACGCACGAACTCGATCCCCCGCTCTTCCATGTACTCGTGTGAGCGCGTGAATACGGGCCCCTCGTCGAACGAAAGCCGCTTCGCGTCCTTGTGGCTGGCACCGGTGACGACCCGCTCGACGCCGGCCCAGAGAATGGCGGCGAAGCACATGGCGCAGGGGTCGCACGAGGAGACCAGCTCGTGGGCCGGCATACCCTCCTCTCCGAGGGTGAACGAGCTCAGGGCCGCCTGGGCCAGCATGAAGGCGACGATCTCGGCGTGGAGCACGGAGTTGTTCAGGGGCACGACCTGGTTCACGCCCACGGCGACCAGTCTTCCGCTCTCCCGCTCGAACACAGCGGCCCCAAAGGGCCCCCCGGTGCTCCGGAGGATGTTCTCGCGGGACAGGTCGATGACGACCCTCATCTTGTCTTCGTCCGACGCATATCGCCGGTCCCAATCGACGATCTCGCGGGTCCAATCCGGCACGCCGATGCGCACTTCAGGGGGGTTGCTCATGGCCTCTCGAGTGGGAGGGGTCTGTTGGAATCTATAGCTGCTCCGCCGCCCTCGGCATATCCTTCGCTTCGATGAAAGCACCCGACCTGATCGTCTCCAGCTCCCGGGTGGTCACACCCGAGGGGGTCCGCTCGGGATCCGTCGTGGTTTCCGGCGGGGTCGTCGTGGCGGTCGAGCCCCCGGGCACGCCGGCCCCGGACGCGCCCCACCTGGACGCAGGTGACGCCATGGTCATGCCCGGCCTGGTGGACTCCCACGTTCACGTCAACGACCCGGGACGCGCCGACTGGGAAGGCTTCGAAACGGCTACCAAAGCGGCGGCGGCAGGCGGCATCACGACCCTGGTGGACATGCCGCTCAACAGCAGCCCGGTCACCACCACGCCAGCCGCGCTGGAGGCCAAGACGGCTGCCGCTGAGGGGCGCTGCTGGGTGGACTACGGGGTTTGGGGCGGCGTCGTGCCGGCCAATCGGGACCAGCTCGCGCCGCTCCGGGACGCCGGCGTGCTGGGCTACAAGTGCTTCCTGGTGGACTCGGGCCTGGAGGAGTTCCCGCCGGTGTCGATCAGGGAGCTGGCCCGGGTGCTCCCGGTCTTGAAGGAGTTGGACGCCGTCCTCCTCGTCCACGCGGAGCTCCCGGAGCCCATCGCACGCGCCGCACCCGGCTGCGGGCTCGAGGCACAGCCCACCAGCTATGACGCGTTTCTGCGAAGCCGGCCGGTGGAGGCGGAGACACAGGCCGTTGCCGCCCTCGTTCGGCTCTCCGCGGAGACGGGCGCGGCGGTGCACGTGGTCCACGTATCGGCGGCTGAGACGGCCGACGTGCTCGCCGGGGTCCGCGGCCGCGGACCCCCGTTGACCGCCGAGACGTGTCCCCACTACCTCACCTTCGCGGCCGAGGAGGTGCCCGACGGGGCCACCGCCTTCAAATGCGCACCTCCCATCCGGGAGGCCCGACACCGAGAAGCGTTGTGGCAGGCCCTGGACGACGGCGTCCTCGATCTGGTGGCCAGTGACCACTCCCCCTGCCCGGTGGCCCTGAAACGGTTGGATTCCGGCAACTTCGCCGAGGCGTGGGGTGGCATCTCGTCGCTGCAGCTGAGCTTGCCTGCCGTGTGGACGGAGGCGCGGTCCCGGGGTCATATTGTCTCCGACGTGGTGTCGTGGATGTGCGAGGCGCCGGCCCGGTTGGCCGGGGTCGCCGATCGGAAGGGACGCATCGCGCCCGGCTACGACGCCGACCTCGTCATCTGGGACCCCGAAGCGAGCTTCCGCGTCGACGTCCGGGAGCTGAAGCACAGGCACCCGATCACGCCGTACTCCGGGCGCACGCTGTTCGGACGGGTCCTCACCACCGTCTTGCGAGGGAACGTGATCTACGACCAGAACCGGGCGTTCGGGGAGCCGGTGGGCCATTGGATAAGGGGGAGCCGCGCATGAGCCTCGTGGACCTCGCCAGCGAGCGCTTCGGGGGTCGTGTGCTGGTCGCCAACGACGAGTTCTTCGCGGAGAAGGAGAACCTGCTCAAGCCCGACGCACCGGTGTTCATCGACGGCAAATACACGGACCGGGGCAAGTGGATGGACGGATGGGAGACCCGTCGACGCCGCGAGCCCGGCCACGACTGGTGCATTGTTCGCCTGGGCCTTCCCGGAAGAATCCACGCCATCACCGTGGACACGAGCCACTTCCTGGCCAACTACCCGGAGGCGTGCTCCGTCGAAGCCTGTGCCGCCCCCGAGGACACCGACGCCAGCGCCCTCGCGGACTCCGACGTCTGGACGGAGATTCTGCCCCACACCCCGCTGGAGGGAAACGCCGAGAACCGGTTCGAGATCGGGGCGACCGAGCGGCTCACGCATCTCCGCCTCCGGATCTACCCCGACGGCGGCGTGGCCCGGCTCAGGGTGTGGGGTGAGGTGCTTCCCGACTGGGAGCGGCTTTCGCAGACGCAGGAAGCCATCGACCTGGTGGCGATCCAGCACGGTGGGCGTCCCCTCGCGTGCAGCAACGAGTACTACGGGAGCACCTTGAACCTGATTCGGCCCGATCGCTCGAAGACGATGGCCGACGGCTGGGAGACCGGTCGTCGGCGAGGCCCAGGCTACGACTGGGCGATCCTCCAGCTGGGGCGACCCGGCGTGGTGGAGTCGGTGGAGGTCGACACCGCATTCTTCAAGGGAAATTTCCCCGACAGCTGCAGTCTGGACGGGTGCGACACTTTGGACGAGGAGGCCGTTTTGCGAGGCGAGGTGAGCTGGTTCCCGCTGATGCCTCAGGCCAAGCTCATGCCCGATCATCGCCATGTGTTCAACGAGGGACTGGCTCCCCACTCCCGCGTGACGCACGTTCGCTTCAACATTCATCCCGACGGAGGCGTGAGCCGGCTGCGTCTGTTCGGCCGCTTGGTGTGAGGGGCGCATGACTCCTGTGAGGGGCGAATGAGCGGTGCGGCGGCGTACCTCCGGGCCCTGTCCGTCGACGAGGCCCGCGCCGCATTGCTGAGCTGCTGCGGATCGACCCGGTGGGTAGAGGAGATGCTGGCGGCCCGCCCCTACGCGGGGGACGACGGGTTGTTCGAGGCCGCGGAGGCGGCCTGGGGGGGACTGGACGAAGCGGATTGGCGCGAAGCGTTCGCCAGCCATCCCCGGATCGGTGATCGCAGGCAGGGGAGTGCAGGCTCGCCGGCCTCGACCCGGAGCGCAGCGTGGTCCAGGCAGGAGCAGACGGGAGCCTCGGACGCTGCGGAAGAGACCCTGCGCTCGCTGGCTCAGGGCAACCAGGAGTACGAGGACCGGCTCGGCCACGTCTTCCTGATCTGTGCCACCGGAAGGAGCGCCCTGGAAATGCTCGAAGCCCTACGCCGGCGCATGACCAACGATCCCGAGACCGAGCTGCAAGTCGCAGCGGGTGAGCAGGCCAAGATCACTCGGCTGCGCCTGGAGAAGCTGACGAAACCATGAGCCTCTCGACCCACATCCTTGACCTGTCCTTCGGACGCCCGGCCGCCGGCGTGGAGCTCGCGCTGACGCGCCAGTCCGACGGAGACGGATGGACACCCCTGGACACGGCGCGCACGGAGGAGAACGGCCGGGTGGAGAGCTTCGGCCCCATCACCGAGCCCGGCACCTATCGGATTCGCTTCCAGCTGGCCGCCTACTTCGCTGGCAGGAAGCAGTCCTGCTTCTATCCGTTCGCCGACGTGGTCTTCACCATTGACGATCCGGGTCAGCACTATCACGTGCCGTTGCTGGTGAGCCCCTACGGGTACTCCACCTACCGGGGGAGCTGACGCCGACCCACCGGGAGCGGGGCCGTTAGCCGCCCCGCCGGGAGCGGGCCGTTAGCCGCTTCGCCCCTCCAGGATCCGTACGAACGACCGCGTGGCGAGCTCTTCCATGGTGAGCCCGGTAGCCAACGCCTCCGCTTCGGTGATCGCGCCGCAGCCGACCCCACGGAGGAAGAAGTTCAGCAGACCCTGCCCCGTAGCCGCGTCGTCGAACACACCGCCGGCAAGCGTCGCCCGAGCCACCGCATCAATGAAGTTGCGGAGTCGGGACACCGCCGCGTCGAGACCTTCCAGGAAGAACGCGTACAGCGCGGCGTAGCGCGTGATGAGATGGGCCGGGTGCAGGTCCCATCCCTGGTAGTATCCGTTCGCGAGAGAGTGGCGCACATCGTCGTAGTGGAGGCGCATGGCCTCCTCGACGCCGGGCTCCACGGGCACGACGTTCGTGGCCCCGTCCGAGAGCCGGACTCCGGTCCCGCGGAGCGCGATCTTCATCATGTGACGTGCCACGTCGCAGGCCGGGTGCCGCATGGTCTGCTGATCCGGGGTGAGGCCGTACGCGGCGGTGTAGTCGTAGACGCCGAAGTGGGCGCCGACGCAGCGGCCCCGCCCTGCGGCCACAAGGAGCGGCAGGTTGGACCGGCCCTCCGCATCGAGGATGGACTGGGTCGTCTCGATCATCAGCTCGAGGCCCACCGCACCGGGTGCCAGACCCAAACGGTCCTCGATCATCTCCAATGCCGTCGCCAGGGAGGCGACCTGCTCCGGTACGACGACCTTGGGGAGCGTAACGAAGAAATTGGGCGGGAGCGACGCGCCATTCTCCGACAGGAGCGTGGTCAGAACCAGGTCCAACGTCCTGAGGCCCCGCAGGTGGAGCTCTCCGCTCAACGGCTTGATCCGGATCCCGATGAACGGCGGAAGCGATTCCTCCTCCAGGCCGCTGGCCAGCTCTTCTCCCACCCGCACCGCGGCGGCGTCTTCCTCGGCGTCGGGCCGGGGACCATAGCCGTCCTCGAAATCGATGCGGAAGTCCTCCACGGCCTCGCGCACCAGCTTCTCCCGCACCCGGCGGTGAACCGTGTCGGCCAGGTTCGTCCCCTCGGGCTCCTGGATCCCCAGGGTAGCGGTCAGGTGCTCCGGCGTGGCCATGTGCTGGTCCATGAAGCGGACGGCCAAGGCACCCAGCTCCGCGGCCGTGTCTCGCTTGAAGAGGTGGGCGCCGCCGTACACAGTGTGCACGGGCTGCCGGCTGCCGGAGTCACCGGGGTAGGCGGCCTCGAAGTCCGCGTTGGCCTGACGGAGGGTCGCGCTCAGGCGGTCCAGATCGTCGGGTCCGAGGGTCGTTCTCATCAGTGGATTCCCCCTGATGGCGTGGCCCCCTGGAGCGCGTGGTACAACACCCGGGCCATCACTTCCGTGCGGTAGCGGGCCGTCGACCGCAGGTCATCGATGGGTGAGACGTCCTTTTGGACGGCCGCCACCAGATCGACCGGTGACGCCAGGGGTGCACCGGTCTCCAGCAGCCTCTCCAACGACGGACAGCGACACACGTAGGGGGCCATGCTGGCAGCCACCACGCGCCATCCCGCGTCCGAGTGGGTGACAGCCAACCCCACCTTGGCGATGGCCTGCTGTCTTCTCGACCCCACCTTCTCGAATCGTTGGAACGTGTACGCGCGGCGCGGCAACCGGATCTCCGTCACCAGCTGGTCCGGGCGACGGCGGGTCTCCTTGTAGCCGGTGTAGAACGCGTCGAGCGGTACCTCCTCGCGGCCATCGTGCGACTGCAGGACCACCACCGCGTCGTACGCCATGAGAACGGGCACCCCGTCGGCCGCCGGCGAGGCGTTGACGACGTTGCCCGCCCACGTGCCCCTCGACTGAATCTGGATCGCGCCCACGAGGCGGGCCGCCTCCATCAGAAGTGGGAGCTCCGCGACTGCACGGGGGTCCGTGATCACGTCCCAGAACGTCGTGAGTCCCCCCAGCACGAGCGCGTCCTCCGTCCAGCGGAGTCGCCTCAGCTCCTGGAGCGCCGAGAGGTCGACGTAGGTGCGGGTGTCGCCCGCGAGGTGCTGGGGCCAGTGGACCAGCAGGTCGGTTCCTCCGGCAATCGGTGTGCGGCCCGGGTCGCCGTCGGCCAGCATCTCCATGGCCTCATCGAGGGATTCGGGCAACAGCAGCTTCATGCGCCCGCCTCCGGGTTCAGCGCCGACTGCAGGCTGTCCACGATCCCGTCATAGCCGGTGCACCGGCACAGGTTGCCTGCCATGAGCTCCCGGACCGGGTGGCTCCCCAGGATCCCGGGATTCCTGCACACCCACGACGCCGTCATGACCACCCCGGGGGTGCACGCGCCGCACTGGGTCGCGCCACCCTCCAGGAACGGTTCGAGCGACGCCTCGTCCAACGACTCGACGGTGTCCACGGCTCGGCCGCGGACCTGGTAGGTGGGGACGAGGCACGCGTCGACAGGGAGGCCGTCCAGGAGAACCGTGCACGCCCCGCACTCGCCCTCTCCGCACCCCTCCTTCGTGCCGGTGAGACCGAGGCGATAGCGAAGCGTGTCCAGCAGGCGTTCGGTGACGGCCGCCTCCACGGTGGTGGACGCCCCGTTCAGGGTGAACGAGATCCGAATCGTGGGCGTGGCCGGCTCGGCGATCATGGGCGCTCTCCAGCGGGATCCCCGTCCATCAGTGCCATGAGACGCTCCGGCGTCAGGGGGATGACGGTGGGATCGGCGCCCGTGGCGGCAGCGACGGCGTTCGCGATGGCGGGGGCCGGCCCGTCCATGGGCAGCTCGCCGATCCCTTTCGCCCCCTGTGCGCCGTATTCGTACGGATTCTCGAGGAAGTCGACGCGAATCGGTGGAACGTCGTCGCTGGTGGGGATGGTGTAGTCGGTGAGCTGGTTGTTCACCATGGCCCCGCCACGGAACGCGCAGTCCTCCATGAGCGCCCAGCCGAGGGCCTGTACCACCCCACCCTGGATCTGTCCCCTGGCCAAAGTCTCGTTGAGCACGGTGCCGATCTCCTGGACCGCCACGAAGTCCGTGACCCGCGTGCCGAAGGTACGGAGATCCACTTCGACCTCCGCGACGTAAGCAGCCCACGCGAACGTGCCGTAGGCGTCTCCCCGGTACGTATCCTCGTCCCATTCGATGCCGGCCGGCTTCCGGTACCGTGCGCTCCCGACCACTGTCTGCCCCGGGTGCTCCGGGTGCCAGGCTGCCAGGGCGTTCTTCAAGCTCACGCCGCGCGTCTCCTCGGGCGCCCCGACCCGTTGTCTCAGGTCGTCACACGCCCGCTCCACCAGGTGCCCCACGATCATAGCCGTTCGGGACGCCACCGTGGGCCCGCTGTTCGGGACCCGGGCCGTGTCGGGCTCGGCCACATGCACGTCTCCCTTGCCGAGACCCAGACGGTCACAGGCGAGCTGCGTGAACACGGTCAGCGTGCCCTGGCCCATCTCGACGCTGGCGGTGCGGATCTCGATGGCGCCGTCCGGTCGACCCGCCACATGGACCTCGGAGGTCAACCTTACCTCACCCTCACCGGTGAACCCTGCGCCGTGGTAGAACGTGGCCAGCCCAACGCCTCGCCGCAGGTACGGATGCTCCTGGTTGAAGCGCGCGTGACGCGTGGCCCTGGCCCGAAAGCCCGACATCTCGAGCGCCCGGTCCAGCACGGCATCGCGGTCCGTTCCGTCGTCGATCACCTGCCCGGTGGACGTGGACTGGCCGTCCCGGATCAGGTTCGTCCGGCGCAACTCTACAGAGTCCATCCCGAGCTCGTCAGCCATCCGGTCCATGTGGCGCTCCAGGGCAAACAGGGTCTGGGGAGCACCGAAGCCCCTGAATGCGCCGAACGGAACGGAGTTGGTCAGCATCGCCCGGCCGTCGATGCGAACGTCATCGCAGGCGTACGGCCCGCCGGCGTGGATGATCGCCCGGCTCAACACGACCGGGGAGAGGGTCACGTACGCTCCGGCGTCCAGGAGCACGGAAATGTCCTGGGCCAGGAGCCGACCGTCCCGGGCGACACCGGTCCGAATGTGGACCTGTGACGGGTGGCGCTTGGTGCTGGCCGCCATGTCCTCGCCCCGCTCATAGACCAGCTTCACCGGCCGCCCGGCTTTCATGGCCAGGAGCGCGGCGTGGATCGCCACGTTGGACGGGAACTCCTCCTTGCCGCCGAAGCCTCCGCCCGTGGCCGCCTGGATCACGCGAACGCCGTCGGGGGGGCAGCCCAGCGCGTGCGCCAGCGCCTTCACCACGTAGAAGGGGCACTGCAGAGAGCCCTTGACCGTGACGATCCCGTCTTCCACCCACGCCAGCATGCCCTGGGGCTCCAGATAGACGTGCTCCTGCGCCCCGGTCTCGTAGACGCCCTCTACCACCAACGGCGCCCGACCCAGCGCCGCCTCGACGTCTCCCTTGACGATGGTGAGATGGGACAGGACGTTGTCGCCGCCGTACTGGACGCCGTCGTCGGAAGGGGTCGCCCTGAAATCGAAGACACCCGGCTCGGGGTCGACGACGACCTCGACGGAGGAGGAGGCCCGCCGCACCAGATCCCGGGACGGATGGGCGAGAAGGAGGACCGGCTCGTGGACGTGCATGATCCGGTCCCTCACGAGTACCGGCTGGTCGCCCTCGATCAGCAGCACCTCGTTGGCACCCGGGATGTCACGGTGATCGACCACGACCAAGTCGGTCCAGTCGACGTCTGACCCGAACCGAATCTCGCGGATCCTCCCCCGCGCTACCGGACTTCGGACCGTGGCACCCCACAGCGCGTCCGGCGCCGGGATGTCGTCCACGTACAGCTCGGACCCCGAGAGCTTGTCCAGCCCCTCGCGCCGTCTCACGTCCCAGCGCCTGCCACGCAGCGCATGCTGGTTCGAAGCCTCATCGGCTCTCCTCTCCTTACCGTGTGGACGTTGTGTGAACCTGCCCTCGCCGTGTGAACTTTGTACGCGACACGTGTCGGATACTCGGGAATCGGGCGGGCGGCGGCAACAACGGCGGGGGGAACGCCCTTTCGCTCACGGCACCCAGGGCAGACAATCACACCCACCCATCTCAAACCAGGGGGACGCCGAAGTGGGCTCGCTGGCCGTCGCGTGGCTCGAACTGACCGTACGGTGGATCCATGTGATTGCCGGCGTCGCGTGGATCGGCACTTCGTTCTACTTCAACTGGCTGAACGACCGGCTGACCACACCCACGGACGCACCGGAGGGGGTGACGGGGGAGTTGTGGTCCGTCCACGGGGGTGGGTTCTACCGGGTGATGAAGTTCGGCGTGGCGCCGGCCCGGATGCCGGAGGAGCTCCACTGGTTCAAGTGGGAGGCGTATCTGACGGCGCTGAGCGGCCTCGCACTGCTGGTGCTCGTCTACTACCTCGGCGCCGACGTCTACATGGTGGTCCCCGGGGGGCTCTCTCCTGGCGCGGCCGTCGGGGTGGGCGTGGCCACGCTGGTCGGCGGCTGGCTCGTGTACGACGCCCTGTGCCGTTCTCCCCTGGGTCGGCGAACCCCCGCTCTCGCCGCGGTCGGGTTTCTGCTCGCCACGCTGATTGCCTGGGGACTCGTCCAGCTCATGGGAAGCAGGGCCGCCTACATGCACATGGGCGCCATGTTGGGCACCATCATGGCCCTCAACGTGTTCCGGGTGATCATTCCCGCCCAGCGGGAGATGGTGGCCGACCTCGTGGCGGGCCGTGAGCCGGACGGCGCCGTCGGCGAGCACGCCGCCCTACGGTCGCTCCACAACAACTACATGACGCTGCCGGTGCTGTTCATCATGGTGAGCATCCACTACGCCATGACGTACGGCCACCGGTACAACTGGGCGATCCTGGCTGCTTTGGCGCTGATCGGGGCGGGCACGCGGCACTACTTCAACCTCAGGAACCGGGGTCGGCACAACGCCTGGATCCTTCCGGGAGCCGCGCTGGCCATGGTGGCGCTCGCCTTCGTGTCCTCCGGACTGTCGCGACCCCGGCTGGCCGACCGCGAGGGTGGGGAGATCGTCTCCTTCGAGGCCGCCCGCGCCGTGATCGTCGGGCGCTGCGCCGTCTGCCACTCGGAGCAACCCTCGCACACACTCTTCGATGCGCCACCAGCGGGGGTGATGTTCGATACGCCCGAGCTCATCCGGGCCTATGCGGATCGGATCTACGCCACCGTGGTGGAGTCGACGGTCATGCCGCTCGGCAACTTCACCGAGATGACCGACGAGGAACGGGCATTGATCGCGGCCTGGATCCGTCAGGGTGCGGAGATCGAATAGGCCGGGGTCTTAACGGAGCGTTGGCCCGCGCCTCGATCATGGCGCATCGCTCCATGAGCGTGCCGAACGGCTCATCTTCGTCCAGCAACATCCCCGATGCGACCATGCTGGCGTAATCATTGGCGAGCACCTCCTGCGCGGCGCCGGAGGGAACGAGCCTGAGCGAGCCCGAGACCGCGGCCTCATAGTCGATCCGCTGGCCGCCGGAATCGTTCTCGCGGAAGAACATTGCCTTGTGGCGCGCAACCGAGAGCGCGAGTTCGCGGTCCGCCAGAGCCCGTGCCGCGATCCCGGCGTCGTCAAGGCGAGCGAGATCGTGCCAGTGCCTCGACCAGCGATCGCCGCCGCGGCGCCCCTGAAGGCAGTGAACGTGCATCGAGGTTGCTTTCTCCCAGAATGTACGCTCCGCCAGCATGACGGCGGGACGTGCCTCCGGAAACGTCAGATCCGGAAGGTACGCCGCGGCATCGCACACAACCGCATGGGCAGCGTGGGGCTCGCCGGTGGGGCCGAACGGGGCGTCGAACAGGACGCCGAGGGTTGCGACCACCCAGATGTCTTTCTCGAGCACGAACGCCGGGTGCGGGCATTCGGCTTGAGCGGCACGCAAGGCATGACGGCGCTCTTCGGCCGCCAGGCGCTGAAACAGTGCTTCAGCCATGCGCCAGACGCGTGCTCAGCGGCTCCGTCAACTGCCACCGGGGAGCGTGGCGCAGCTCGACGGGATGCTTGCCGAAGCGCAATCGCCGACTGCGGCCGGAGGTGAGATAGACCGAGCGGACCGGATTCTGTGTCGTCAAACCAAGCCAGTTGGCCGCGCTGCCTCCGTTCGAGACGATCGTCTCGCCCCAGAGCTCCGAGAGCGCCAGGAGTGACTTCTCGGCGCTCGGCGCACACCGCCCGAAGCGGGTCTGGGTTGGGCGCATGTAGACCCCTTGGCAGATCCTCATGAGCCGGCCTGAACGGGCCAGGCGGGAGAGCGCCTGACCGACCGCGGCCCTTTGGCCGAGGTGAAGCAGGGCCGCCGGGCAGATCGGCGTGGCCTCCGGCGTGGCCTCGGCGTGCTCCATGATGCGCTCGGGCAGGCTCTTCATGGATTTCTCTCTCCGCGTCACAAATCGAGCAACAAATTTAACAGTCGTCCTGTTCGGAGCGACTCTCGAAGCCCTTGATCCGTTGCCGCGGCAGGCACGGCATCCCGCTCGGCGACCGCCCCGCGCCCCGGTGGGCGACGCCAAGTCGGCCGTGCCCGGGCCGACCTCCCGGTCGAGCCCTAAGACCCTTGACGGGAACCTCTGGCGAGCGCTGCGGAGGGTGTCTGCCATGCCACTGGCGGAGCCATCCAGCCGCACGCTCTTGTTACTGGATATCTCTATACACTACAAGCATTTAAGAGATTTCCTAAGAGTTAACTTTCTTGCATGTGGGTCTTCACCGTTGTGGCCATGAAGACGCTGGAGCAGTTCGGCCATGGAGACGCTGGAGCAGCGAGCGGCCGCGTGGGCCGCGCTGTGGATGCTGATGCCCAGTGTGCTGTGGGCACAGGGCACGAGTCCTTGGGTGGAGGCGGTGAACGAGCTTCAGACGCAGTTCACCGGACCGATCGCGCGAGGGCTCTCGCTGATCGCGATCGTGGTGGGCGCGGTGAACTTCCTGGCCTGGCTCTTCTGATGCGGGGCCAGAGGCGCTGGGCGGGCTACGCCGCGCTCAACCGTCCGCTCACGGTGCTGGGCGTGGAACGGCGCCTGTTCCTCTTGGGCGCGACGCTCGCGCTCGCGGTGTGGAACGCGACCGCCTCGCTGGTGGCGGGCGGCGTGGTCTTCGCGGCCTGCTACGGGGCGGGCTGGCTCGCGGGCCGGAAGGACCCGGCCATGCTCGCGGTGCTCCGCGCCGGGACGCGCCACCCGGCGCGTTTCGATCCGGGCAAGTGGGCGGACGAGCCCTGGCACCTCAGAATCCGGGCGGGCGGCAGGTGAGGGTCGCCGAGGAGCTTCGGGCCTACGAGTCGGCGGGCTCGCTGGCCGAGGAGCTGCCCTACTGGGGCTGGCTCGACGACGGCCGCACCTGCCTGACCCGTTCGGGCGAGCTGATCGCGGCGGGCCGGCGCCGGCCCGCCGTGGTGGACGGACGCACAACGGAACAGATCGACCGTGTGCTGGGCCGCTGGCAGCGGCTGCTGTCGGGGCTCGGCTCGGCCCCGGCCGCGCCCGGCTCGGGTCCGGGAACGGCCTCCCGAGCCGCTCTCGATCGGCGCGTCGGAAAACAACCTCCAATCGTGGCTCCAGGCTCGAGAATCGGGAAGCATCCACCGCGGCTCCCGGCCGGGGCACTGGTCCATTCGAGGTGCTCGCAGGCACAGGGGCCTTTTGGTTACTCCCGGACCGGTCGCCATCGCTACGAACGAACTTGGTACACACCCCGACGACAAGGGTACAGGGGCCGGAACCGGGTGAGGGTCTTCCCTGATCCGAAAACCGGCATGCTCCAGATCGAGTGGCGAGAGAACGGGCGCAGGCTGAGCCGATCGCTGAAGCACCGCGATTGGGCTCGCGCGAAGCGGCAGGCGGATGAAGCCGCCGCGGGCTTCGCGATGTACGAGCCCAACGGCAAGGCCGAAGCCGAGCCCGAGCCGCTCACGCTGGGAAGGCTTCTTGACATCTATGGTGAGGAGGTGACGCCCACCAAGGGCGAGAGGACCCGGCGGCGCGACAGGGTCGCGTCCGCGATGTTCCTCGACTTCTTCGGAAGGGACCGGAGGCCCGAAACCCTCTCGCAGCGTGACTGGGACCGGTTCATCCAGGCGCGGAGAGCGGGCAGGGCCGGACGCTCGGGCAAGCCCGTGGGCAACCGAACTATCGCATGGGACCTGACGTTCCTGATGACGGTGCTCAACTGGGCCGCGAGGTCGAGGGACGAGGAGGGGAGGCTCCTCCTCGACTCCAACCCGCTGAAGGGCCTCAGGAAGCCCAGGGAGAAGAACCCCAACCGGGTCGTCCTGACCGAGGACGAGTACCGGGCGCTGCTCGGGGTCTCGCGGCAGGTCGGGTGGCGGTTCCATGTCGCGCTCGTGCTCGCGCACGAGACCGGGCACCGGATCGGTGCCATCCGGGAACTCCGCTGGCCGGACATCGACTTCGAGGGCAAGACCATCCGATGGCGAGCGGAGCACGAGAAGACGGGTTACGAACACATCACACCCTTGACCGCCGAGGCGCTCGCCGTCTTGGAGGAGGCGCGAAGGATGAACCGAGGGACCGGCAATGCCCCTGTGCTGCCCTCGCCGAGGGATGCCATGAGGTGCATCAGCCGCGTGTGCGCGCATAACTGGTGGCGGAAGGCCCAGACCCTCGCGGGACTGGAGCCGAAACCGGGCCGGGGTTGGCACTCGCTGCGGCGGAAGTTCGCGACTGACCTGATGGATCTTCCGCTCAAGGTCCTCTGTGAGCTTGGTGGATGGAAGAGCCCCCAGACGGTGCTGCGCTGCTATCAGCAGGCCGACGCTGGACAGCTTCGGACGGCCTTGGAAAGCCGCCCGAGGGCTCGCACCTGAGATCCCAATCGGAGGGAGTCATTCGGAGGGAATCGAGCCACAGAATCCCGTAAACTCAAAGAACACAGGAAGATGCAAATCTGTGTGAGTGTGCGGAGTATGCTGGCTCCCCGCCCTTAGCGGCGTCCGACAAGCCCGTCCGGAGCGGCCGCGGACGCTCCGGCTCAACGCGCCGCATCGGCCTGTTCGGCGTGCCCGAGCACCTTGAGATTTCCGGCTTGGGCTTCGCTCGCGCACGCTGCCGACTAAGCGCTACGCACCCCCGACTCTTCTCGATCCGGTGGCGGATGTCCTCGGCGTCGAGCGCCCGCTCCCGCCCGCGCAGGTGGATAATGGCATCGCTCACGTGCAAGTAGAACTGCTGCTTCAGCGTCTCCATAAAGGGAACGGTGACGAACCATTCGGAAGGAAGTCAACCCGTCGGAAACCTCCTAAGTGTCCGTATTGTCCATAGTTGTCCGATGTTGTCCGGGAGCCGTCGGAGACCGCCGCCAATGCGGTGGCGGACGCCCCTGCGGAAGGCGCTCGTGGAAAGCCACGCGAACCGAGCGGATGGAAGTTCGCCCTGGAATGCGGATTCGGGCGGCGTGCCAGGAGGAGAAACCGGTGCCCGCCCCTCCTACGAGGCCTGTCCGCCCCGTCGGGTCTCCATTTCCCGTCCGGCGAGCCCGACCGTCAATCGCGCGGGCCATACGAATCCGGTGCGCGAAGGGATTACTTCGTGCCTTGCCGGCGGCGAGTCTCCAGAGGAAAGCCTCCACCGTCCCCCCTTGCCCGGCCGAGAAGAGCCGGGGGTCCGCCGGGCAAGTGAAGTGTGTGAGAGCGCCACGCATGAACTACAATTGGTAGCTCCGTGATCACCGGGGCCCCCGACCGGCCCCCAGCGTTCGTTCGCAAGTTACCGGCCGTAGTTGAGGAGGACACGTTGAACCGCCATCGCATCCTCGTTGTAGCCGCCGTCGTGCTGTGCTCGGCACTGTGGACGTACGCCTGCGGCGACGGGGCGACGGAACCGCCGCCCCCGGCTCCCGATCCTCCCCGTCCGGCGACCGTCGCGGTCGCGCCCGCAACCATCCAGCTCACCGCGTTGGGCGCGAACGAGCAGTTGACGGCCGAGGTGCGCGACCAGAACGGCAACACGATGGCGGGAGCCGCAGTGAGCTGGGCGAGCAGCACCGCCACGGTGGCGACGGTGAGCGCGACCGGGCTGGTGACGGCGGCCGGCAACGGTACGGCGACGATCACCGCGACGGCGGGTTCCGCCTCGGGGACCGCGACGGTCACGGTGGCCCAGGTGGTGAGCGCGGTCGCGGTCACGCCCGCGGCCGAAACGATGGTTGTGGGGGACACCCTGCGCCTGGCGGTCGAAGCCGCCGACGCCAACGGGCATCCGGTGGCGGGGATGGACTTCGACTGGGCGTCGAGCGACACGCTGGTCGCCGTGGTGGACGATGCGGGCCTCGTGACCGGAATCGGCGCGGGGGAGGCGGAACTGACGGCCACAGCGGCGGGGATAACGGGCCGCGCCGCACTCACGGTCGTGGCTCCGGAGCCCACCGCTGTCGCGGTCATTCCCGACACGGTGGCGCTGACGGTGCTGGGCCAGACCGCGCAACTGGCCGCCGAGGTGCGCGACCAGATCAGGCGTGTGATGGAGGGCGTCCCGGTGTCCTGGGCGAGCGCCGACCCGAGCGTCGCCGAGGTGGACTCGGCCGGGTTGGTGACGGCCATCGGCGGAGGCGCCACCACGGTCGCCGCCACGGCTGGCGAGGTCTCCGGCGCGGCGGTCGTGACCGTCATGCAGTCGGCCGGTTCGGTCGTCGTGTCGCCGGCCGTGGACACGGTCGCGCCGGGTGACACGTTGCGGCTGGCGGCCGAGGCATTCGACGAGAACGGGCACCGGGTAGACGGGGCCGAGTTCACTTGGTCGTCGAGCGATGCGTCGGTGGCGACAGTGGACGGATCAGGACTGGTGACGGGCATCGCCCAGGGGACGGCGACGATCACGGCGGCGGCGGGAACCGCCCGCGGAACGGTGGAGATCACCGTCGAGAACCCGGACCGGTCGGCGCTGGTGGCGCTCTACAACGCGACCGACGGGCCGAACTGGGTCAACGACGAGAACTGGTTGACCGACGCGCCGCTGGGGGAGTGGTACGGAGTTGGCGTTGACGGCCAAGGCCGGGTCACGTCCCTAGGCTTCTTCCAGAATAACCTGAAGGGCGTGATCCCATCCGAACTGGGCAACCTCTCCAACCTGGAGTTTCTCGACCTGATCAGAAACCAACTCACCGGCCCGATTCCGTCCGAACTAGGTCACCTCTCCAACCTGACCAACCTGATCCTAGACAGGAACGGCCTGACGGGCCCGATTCCCGCCGAACTGGGCAACCTCTCCAACCTGGAGTTTCTCGACCTGACCAAAAACCAACTCACCGGCCCGATCCCGCCCGAACTGGGTAACCTCTCCAACCTGGAGTTTCTCGACCTGTTCAGAAACCAACTCACCGGCCCGATCCCGCCCGAACTAGGTAACCTCTCCAACCTGACCAACCTGATCCTAGACAACAACGGCCTGACGGGCCCGATTCCCCCTGAACTGGGCAACCTCTCCAACCTGACCAAGCTGGCCCTCTGGGCCAACGACTTGGAGGGCCCGATCCCTCGGACGTTTTTGGAACTCGATCAACTGCAGGAGTTCCGGTTCCGGGCGAACGAGACCTTGGTTCCGGGTGGAACGAGGAGGCGTGGGCGTCTTTGCGCACCTGGCACCTCCGTTTTTGTCGATTGGCTCCAGGGAATCGAGGATCGGGGAGGGCGGCTGAGTGTCGTAGGGCGGTTCTGCAACGAGACCGACGTGGTGGTGCTCGAATCACTGTATGAAGCAACATCCGGCACGGAGTGGATAACCTCCGCCGGATGGCGGGGAGACGCAGCGTTGGAAAAATGGCACGGGGTCAGTGCCGATTCACTTGGCCGGGTGACCACGCTGGACTTGGGCCGCAACGGACTCGCTGGGCGGCTGCCACGGAATTGGGACGGGCTGACCCAGATCACCGAACTGCGGGTCGGCGGCAACCCGCTCACCGGGCGGTTGCCTCTGTCCCTGACTCGCCTGTCGCTTGAGGTATTCCACTACGCGGAGACCGGGCTGTGTACACCGCCGGAGGTCTCGTTCCGCGAATGGCTGAACAACATTGCGTCCCATGACGGGACGGGCTCGGAATGCGCCTCACTATCGGACCGTGATATCCTTGAAGCCCTGTACGACGGGACGGACGGGCCGAACTGGAACAACCGAGACCAGTGGTTAACCGACGCGCCTCTGGAGCATTGGTACGGGGTTCAAATCGTTGATGGGCATGTCGTAGAACTGGATCTCCAGGAAAACGGGCTGGCGGGGCGGATCCCCCATGAACTCGGTAGCCTCGCCAACCTGATCAGGTTGGAGCTCGGGAGCAACGACCTTTCGGGCCCGATCCCTCACGAACTCGGGCATCTAAGTAACCTTCGCTCTCTGAGTCTAGACGACAACAGGCTGACGGGCGCAATCCCGTCGGAACTCGGCAGCCTCGCCAACCTGACGCGCCTGGCTCTACGCGGCCCGTTTCATTCCCACGGTGACGACGACAAGCTAACAGGGGCGATTCCACCGGAACTGGGCAGCCTTTCCAGCTTGGAACGCCTGCTCCTGTGGGGGCAAGCCCTGTCGGGCCCGATTCCACCCGAACTCGGCAACCTGTCACGGCTGACGACACTTTCGCTTGTGGGCAACAATCTAACGGGCCCGATTCCATCCGAACTCGGCAACCTATCAGGGCTGACGACACTTTCGCTTGAGGGCAACAATCTAACGGGCCCGATTCCATCCGAACTCGGCAACCTATCAGGGCTGACGACACTTTCGCTTGAGGGCAACAATCTAACGGGCCCGATCCCGTCGGGATTCGGTAACTTCCCCAGAGTCCTCGATCTGAGCCTCCATGATAATGCGTTGACAGGTCCACTTCCGCCGCGGTTGGGTGAGCTGTCGACTCTGGAGGAACTGTCCCTCCAAAACAACGACCTCTCAGGTTCAGTGCCCCCCGAGTTCGGTGGAATGTCGAATCTGCGGGAACTGGAACTTACAAACAATCCCGCGATGGAGGGGGCGCTTCCGGCCGACCTGACAGCTTTGCACCACCTTGTCGTTCTTGGCGCGGGAGGAACGAGCCTCTGTGCACCTGCGGATGCCAGCTTCCAGGCTTGGCTGGATGGCGTCTACGCCCGTCGCCTAGCCCTGTGCGTGGAGGGAGAGTCGCCGGCGGCCTATCTGACGCAGGCTGTCCAATCACGTGACTTCCCTGTTCCGCTGGTAGCGGGTGAGAAGGCGCTGCTACGCGTGTTCCCGACGGCCCGGCAGGCCACCGGCGTGGGTATTCCCCCTGTCCGGGCTCGGTTGTACCTGAACGGAGTGGAGGCGCATGTGGAAGATATTCCAGGGAAGTCGACATCGATTCCGACCGAGTTGAATGAGAGCAGATTCTTGAAGTCGGCGAACGCCGAGATTCCGGGCGATGTGGTGAAGCCTGGCCTTGAGATGGTAATCGAGATCGACCCGGACGGGACTCTGGACCCCACACTGGGCGTCACGAAGCGGATCCCGGAGACTGGTCGAATGGCGGTCGAAGTGCGAGAGATGCCCCTCTTCGACCTCACGGTGATTCCATTTCTTTGGAGTGCTGACCCCGATTCGGCAGTCCTGGAGATCTCAAGGGGGATGGCAGGCAGTGCCGATGGACACGAACTGCTCCGGGACACGCGCACGCTGCTACCTGTGGGCAGTCTGGAAGTGACCGCGCACGAGCCTGTGTTGAGCTCGAGCCGCTACACTGACGAGCTACTCGCGCAAACCGAGGCGATTCGTGTGATGGAAGGCGGAACCGGTCACTATCTGGGCCTAATGTCAGAGACCGCTTGGGGGTTCCATTTTGGAACCGCCCCGGTGCCGGGCCGGTCGAGCGTTTCGACACCATCCTCGCGGGTGATCGCCCACGAACTCGGCCACAACATGAGTCTATTCCACGCGCCGTGTGACTCCGATTATCCAGACCTGTCTTTTCCGTACCCAGACGGATCCATCGGCGCCTGGGGTTACGACTTCCGCGACAGCGGCGGACTGGTGGACCCACGCGTGACGTACGATCTGATGTCCTATTGCAGCCCGGGATGGGTCAGCGACTACCACTTCACGAACGCACTGCGGTTCCGTCTGAGCAACGCGCACAGCGTGAGGCTACCGGACCGCGGGCGGCCCGCCAAGTCGCTCCTCCTCTGGGGCGGGATAAGCGCGGACAGCGTACCCTACCTTAACCCGGCGTTTGTGATCAATGCTGCCCCCGCGCCGCCCGATTCCGCTGGCGACCATCGGGTCACCGGACACACGGCTACCGGTGGCGAGCTCTTCTCGTTCTCGTTCACGATGCCCGAGATGGCCGACGGTGAAGGGCGTTCATCCTTCGCCTTCGCCGTTCCGGTTCGGCCCGAGTGGGCCGGCGCCCTCGCCAGCGTCACCATTTCCGGACTCGGCGGATCGTTCACCCTGGATGACGAGACGGATCTTCCGATGACCATCTTGCGCAATCCGGGCAGCGGACAGGTTAGAGGCATCTTGCGCGATCTGCCGGTCGTGACCCAGGCCGCCATGGACGCGGCCGGGACAACCGCCGGACCGGGGCTGGAGATGCTGTTCAGCCGGGGAATTCCGGACGCAGAGGCGTGGAGGCGATGACGAAACGTCCCGGCAATGGATACGCCGCAGGGGGGAGCGAGGTGACATGGATTCCCGCCAATCGGTTCCGTCTTTCCCGCTGTCGCGACATGATCGAGTCAGTGACGGCCCAACGGCAAGAAACGCAGATCGTGCAGTCCTGTATGACTTTAGACGATTTCCTGCGTGCGCCGTGGAAAGGCGCGCGTTCCTTGCGGGTGCGAATCCCGCCCGGCAACTGTCGTTCCAGCCGGTAGTAGCCAGGGCGGTTTGCGGAGGTAACGACGTAAGCTGAAGCACTCTGGCAGAAGGGCCTCGCACGATATGCGATACCCTAAACGGGCACGAAGCCGGAAACGGCGGAGACGGCCAAGGGAGGAGCTAAGTCGGTAGGAGGCCCAGCGACCACGCGGGCCGAAACGTGAGTGAACGCTGAGCAGGCCTCGAAACATCAAACGCGGGAGCCGACCCTCCGCAAGAAAGGGGAAGGCCGCCGACTGGCCGGGAAGAGAGCGACGGGACAACCGGCTGGTTTCCGCCGGGGTAGTGGCGTCGGCACGTGTGGAAGATGGAATGCGTGGCAACACGGGAAGCCCCGTCGGTGCCGTGCACGCGGCAACCGGAACCCCGCGAGGGCCAGGCCGGGCCGGCAGGGTGGCGGATGGGCCCGTAGTACCGGGGACGCGGGGTAATGCCCGTCGAGGGAAGGGGCCCTGAGTTGGGAGCGGTACGGAAAGGAGGCAGGGACATGACCACTGGCGCGAGCCTAACAGGGTCGGTGAGCGTTCGGAAACTCCAGACCGTGCTACATGCGAAAGCGAAGGAAGAACCCGGACGGCGCTTCCACGCCCTTGTCGACAAGGTATGGCGGGAGGACCTCCTGCTGGCGGCATGGGGGTTGGTCCGGCGCAACGGCGGAGCGGCTGGAGTGGATGGTGAGACGGTCGCGGATGTCGGGGCGTACGGGGTGGATCGCTGGGTCGGGGAACTGTCGCGGGACCTGAGGGAGGGCACCTACGAGCCGAGTTCGGTGCGACAGGTGCTGATTCCGAAGAAACAGCCAGGGAAGTTCCGTCCTCTGGGCATTCCATGCCTGAGGGACCGGGTTGCGCAGACGTCGGCGATGCTGGTCCTGTCGCCGATCTTCGAGGCGGATCTGGAGCCGGAGCAGTACGGATACCGGCCGGGACGAAGCGCCAAGGACGCGGTCAGGCGGATCCACCGCCTGCTGCACACGGGCCGCAACGAAGTGATCGATGCGGACCTCTCGAACTACTTCGGCGAGATACCGCACGCCGAGTTGATGAAGAGTGTTGCACGGCGCGTGAGCGACGGACGGATGCTTGGACTCATCAAGGTGTGGCTGGAGATGCCGGTGGTCGAGGAGGACGGGGAAGGCGG
The DNA here is from genome assembly GCA_965225805.1 of Longimicrobiales bacterium. Classification (GTDB taxonomy): domain Bacteria; phylum Gemmatimonadota; class Gemmatimonadetes; order Longimicrobiales; family Gaopeijiaceae; genus BD2-11. Next base: position 2,658,447 of record OZ245327.1, on the reverse strand, counting down.
CACGCGCCGCACGAACCGGGCGCGGAAGGAACGAAAGGGGACGCCGCAAGGGGCTCCGATCTCGCCGCTGCTGAGCAACATCTACATGCGGCGGTTCATCCTTGGCTGGAAGGCGCTGGGTAATGCCCGGCGCTTTGGTGCGGAGATCGTGAACTATGCGGATGACTTCTGTGTGCTCGGGAAGGCCCCGGCGGCGGAGATGCTGGCGGTGGTCAACCGGCTCATGGTAAGACTGAAGCTACCGGTCAACGCGCGGAAGACCCGATGCCTCCGATGCCCCGAGGAGCCTCTAGAGTTCCTTGGATATCGTCGGCTGGAACTATCGTCGGACGGATGCGAGCCGGTACATCGGCACTCGACCGAGCAAGGCGAGCGTTCAAAGCATACGCCGCAGGATCAACGCGCAAACGAACCCACGGTACGAGGGCTGTCCAGCAGAGGAGGTCGTAGGACGCCTCAATCGGATGATATCCGGATGGGCAAACTACTTCACACTCGGCCAGGTCAGTCCGGCCTACGCGGCTGTGGATACGTACGCGGCCCAGCGGCTGCGACAGTGGTTCTGCCGGAAGCACAAGGTGAAATCAGGAAAATACGTGCGATTTTCCAACCGATGGCTGTGGGAGAAATGCGGCCTCACGCGCCTTGCGTTGACGACACGACACCTTCCGTGGGCGAAGGCATGATCCCGACTGAGAGCCGGATGCGGGAGATCCGCACGTCCGGTTCGATGAGTTATGTAAAATTCCACATAACTCGTCATATGTTGCGGCCCGGATTATGTGGACGACGGTCCGGGACGTCCTGCCGGGCATGAGAACTCTCCGCATATCCGCAACATAATTTTCTGACGTCGCATTCGTCTGCTATGGTCGGGTCTCCACCCACAGGGAGGCACGATCATGTTCGAGGACCTGTTCATCGATCCCGGCACCATAGCCCGCTATCGCTCCACGCCACTTTTGGCAGAACGGCTGAGCTATCTCGAGCATTGCGCACACGAGGGCGCTCGACGGCGGACATTGCGCGAGGTCGCGGCTCATCAGACCAGGCTGGTTCATCTTCTCGACTTACGTGAGGCCGCACGCGTCAGCATGCGCCGGATCGAGGCGGTGGCGATGCACTGGTCGCGTCCCGACGGGCGCCGGTCGCATCGCTCCGCACGACCGGGTGCACGTCAGAGATTTGTCGGGCACGCGCTACGATGGCTGCGTTTCGTGGGCTTGCTCGAAGAACCTTGCGAGACGCGACACGCCCACGCTGGCGAGGTCGAGGTGTTCGCGGCGTGGATGCGAAAGGAGCGCGGATGGTCCGCAGAGACGATCCGCTGTTGCCTGGAGGTGGTCGAGCGCTTCTTCGATGGACTCAATGAGCGCAACGTCTCCCTGGCTTCGGTCCGGATCACCGACATCGACCAGGCAGTCACACGCTGGCAGGCCGGGGGGTGCAGCCGGACCACCATCCACTGTTATGCGCAACGTCTTCGCACCTTTTTCCGGTTCGCCGAACGCCAGGGGTGGTGCATGCCGGGGCTGGCCGACGGGATCATGCCGTTGCGGTTTCCATCCCGGCGAGACGGTCCCACAGGGGTTGAGCCGGGACGAGGTGTTGCGTCTGCTCGCAACCTCTGACACCGATCATCCGGTCGATGTTCGTGACCACGCCATCCTGCTGGTGCTGATCGCCTATGGCTTGCGCCGCGGCGAGGTCGCCGGCCTGCGGCTCGACGACCTGGACTGGAAGGAGGAGAAGTTGCAGGTGCGCCGCCCCAAGCCGGGGCGCACGCATCACTATCCGCTCTCGCGCGGCGTCGGACAGGCGATCGTGCGTTACCTCACCGATGTTCGTCCCCCACGGCCTGAGAGGACGCTGTTCCTCACGGTGAGAGCCCCGATCCACCCGCTGAGCCCGGACGCGATATCGATCGTCGTCAGAAGACGCCTCAATCGTCTCGGGATCACCGGCAAGCGTCGCGGTCCGCATGCGTTGCGCCACGCTGCCGCGCAGCACTTACTCGACCACGGCCTCTCGATGAAGGAGGTCGGCGACTACCTCGGCCATCGCCGCATCTCGTCCACCTCGGTATACGCCAAGGTGCAGTTCGGCATCCTCCGCGAGGTCGCCGACATCGACCTGGAGGGCCTGGCATGATTCTCCGGGATGCGATCAACGACTATATCGCCTGGCGCCAGGCCCATGGCGCGAAGTTCCATTCCAGCGCAAGCGTGCTGCACTGCTTCTGCAAGCATGTCGGCGGGAACATCGGCTGCGACGCCGTCGTCGAAGCGGACGTTCTCGGCTTCCTTGCCGGTAACGGATCCCTCACCCGCTACCGGGCCAACAAGTACGGCGCCCTGGCTGGCTTCTACCGCTACGCGATCAGCCGCGGCTACGCGAGCCGGTCGCCGCTTCCGGCGCGCGATGATGAACCGAGGCGACCGCGGCCGACAGCGTCTCACGTCTACTCCCGTAACGAGTTGCAGCGCCTGTTCAGCGCCATCGATGTCAGCCGGCGGCGTGCGTTCCGGCTCGATGCCGACACCCTGCGGGCGCTGCTCCTGCTTCTATATGGCGCGGGGCTGCGTTTGGGCGAGGCGCAGCGCCTCGCGCTCGACGATGTCGACCTGAACGATGCACTGCTGACGATACGCAACACCAAGTTCTACAAGACCCGCCTCGTTCCCGTCTGTCCGCAACTCGCTGATGCGCTGAGGGCCTATGCCGCCAAACGTGCCCAGCGGCCTTTGCCGAACGGCACGGCCTCCACCTTCCTCGCCAACCGCAACGGCACACCCGTGATCAGAAGCACCGTCAAGACCGCGTTCGCCAAGCTACTCCGGGAGGCCGGAATCAGGAGCTGCGACCGGCAGCGAGCCCCGTGCCTTCACTCCCTGCGCCATGCCGCGGCCGTTCACCGGCTGGAGTCGTGGTACCGGCAGGGCGCCGACGTCCAGCGGTTGCTGCCGGCGCTCTCCACCTGGCTCGGTCACGCCGATCTCGACGGCACCCGGGTCTACCTGTCCATGACACCCGAACTACTGCACGAGGCTTCGGTCCGCTTCAACACCTATGTCAACGGAGGAGACCATGAGTAATCCAAGCACCCTCGGCCCCTGGCTCCGCCGCTTCCTGGCCGAATACATCGTCACCGAGCGCAACCTCGCCCGCAACACGCAGAAGAGTTACCGCGACACCTTCGCCCTCCTTCTCCCGTTCGTCCGCGCCAGGACCCGCAAGCCGGTCGAGCGACTCACGGTGCAGGACTTCACGGCCCGGCGTATCCGGCAGTTCCTCGACCACCTCGAGGACGACCGCGGCTGCTCCGCGCAGACCCGCAACCAGCGCCTGTCGGCGATCCGCTCCTTCGCCCGCTTCGTCGCCAGCCGCGACCCCGGACATCTCGAGTGGAGCGCAAGTATCCGCGCCATCGCCTCCAAGAAGGCAACGCCGCAGCCGATCGGCTGGCTCAGCAAGACCGAGATGAAAACGCTGCTCGAGGTTCCGAACCGCCGGACGCCGAGGGGCCGGATCGAACACGCCCTCCTCCTCTTCCTCTACAATACCGGCGCGCGCGTCTCCGAAGCCACGCAACTCGTCGCGGGCGATCTGCAAGTCGGACGACGCGTTGGCGGGCACGCGCTCGTCAACATCCACGGCAAGGGGGGAAAACACCGGCAGTGTCCGCTGTGGCCGCGGACCGAAGCTGCGCTCGCAGAGTTCGTGCAAGGACGGGCAGCCGGCGATGCCGTCTTCCTCAGCCAGCAGCGAAGACCCTATACGCGGTTCGGGGTCTATCGGCTCGTCGAGCGCTGTGCCGCCCGCGTGCCGGCGCTCGCCGCACGGAGGACCACACCTCACACGATCCGTCACACGAGCGCCTGCCACCTGCTCCAGGCCGGAATCGATCTGAACACGATCCGCGCCTGGCTCGGTCATGCCAGCCTCGATACCACCAACATCTACGCCGAAATCGATATCGAGATGAAGGCAAAGGCAATGGCGCTCTGCGATGCCGCTCAGTCCGGACCGGATCGACCGTGGAAAACGAACAAGGGGCTGATGGCCTTCCTCGTCGCCCTCTGAGGACTTGAGTGCAGGATATTATGTTGCGGATCTGCGGAGAGTTCTCATGCCCGGCAAGGACGTCCCGGACCGTCGTCCACATAATCCGGGCCGCAACATATGATGAGCAGGGGGTGGAAACGGACCTACGGGAGACGAACTAAGCACCGCCGCGAAAGCGTGCGGAGGACGCCGCGTACCCTAAGGGCACCGCGCCACCCCTTGACTCCACCGGGATTCTGGCTACCTGCAGTCCGCTGGTCGGACATCGACCTTGAACGCGGACTCATCCGGTGGAGGGCTGAGCACGAAAAGACAGGTTATGAACACCGGACGCCGGCGACCGCCGAGGCCCTCGCCGTTCTGGAAGAGGCACGAAGGAAGAGTCCCGGGACCGGGGATGCTCCGGTGCTGCCCTCGCCGAGACATCCCTCGAAGTGCGCGGGCCGGTCGCTGGTGCGCATCTGGTGGTACAGAGCCCAGAGGCTCGCGGGGCTGGAGCCGAAGCCGGGCCGAGGCTGGCACTCGCTGAGACGGAAGTTCGCTTCGGACCTCATGGACCAACCGCTCAAGGTGCTTTGCGAACTCGGGGGCTGGAAGACGGCCAAGACGGTGCTCCAGTGTTATCAGAGGGCGGACGAGGCTCAGCTCCGGAAAGCGCTGGAGAGCCGCCGCAGAAATCACCGGTGAACCCAATCAGCGGGAATCAATAGGCGGGAATCCGGCCAGCGAAGTCCGTAAGTTCAATAATCACAACAGATCCGAATCTTCACGCTCATGCCGTAACGTCAGGGCCTTCACGGTAGCCCGGCTAGGGAACTCGGCGTGCAGTCCGTGTTGCGCCCGCGCGTCCTATTCCGACGAGCGGCCTTATGCCACGGCTCCTACCTCCACCAGCCCAACCGAAGTCCTCGGCTTGGGAATTGGATCCCCGTATTTTCGGAGGGATTCCAAGTGGAATACAACCGCCTCGCGGATCAGCTTCTCTATGTCCTCATAGGAGTCTGCGGCGGCCACGCACCCGGGCAGGTCCGGGACGTAAGCTGAGTAGCCGTTTAGGGTTTGCTCGATGACGATCGCATATGTCATGAGGTTTCTTCCTTCTCGAGTCCCGCCCTGCCTGAGAATACTCTTCCAGGTTCCGGGGGCCAAGATAGTCTCCTTTGCGACGTCAACAACGCGAACCCAGCGAGGACAGCGGGAGAAGGCTGATGGTATCTTGCGAATCCCACGCCCACAACGCCAAGTGAAACCAATGGATCCCAAGACGACAACACTGACCCTGCGCCGCACCGTCCCCGCGACCCCCAAGCAGATCTTTGCCGGCTGGACCACCAGGGAGCACATGGAGCGCTGGACGCACCCCGACCCGACTGCGGGAGTGGAGGTGGAAGTCGACCTGCGTGTGGGCGGGCACTACTCGATGCGCCTGGAGGTCGAGGGGGGTCACGTCACCGCCTGTGGCACCTACCGTGAGGTCGATCCACCGCGCCAGCTGGTCTACACCTCCTGGGGGTGGAAGGAACCCCATCCAATGAAGGCGGAGACCCCGGTGACGGTGGAAATCGTGCCGACTGAAGAGGGAACCGAAATCCGGCTGTCCCAAGAGGGCTTTCCCCGCGCCCAGCGACCGGGACGGGCACGAGGAGGGGTGGAAGATCTGTCTGGAACGGCTCGCAGACCTGGTGGCCGCGCGATGAAGGGAGCATGCGCGGCGACGTTGCTATCGCGTACCATGGCGCTCATCCGGGCGACGGCCACGACCATGTTCCTCTGTACCGCGTCACCCGCCCTCGCCACACCCCAAGCCACTCCCAAAGTCCTCCTCATCGGCATCGACGGTGTGCGCCCCGACATCCTCGCCGAGGTCCCCACCCCCAACATCGACGCGCTGGCGGCGAGCGGATGGTACACGGCCGATGCCCGCACGACCACGCCGTCGGTCAGCGGGCCGTCGTGGTCCTCGATGCTCACGGGCGTGTGGCCCGAAAAGCACGGCGTCACCGACAACAACTTCAGCGGCCGCGACTACGACACCTGGCCCGGCTTCCTCACCCGCGCGAAGCAGGAGCGCCCTGAGCTGGCCACCTTCGCCGCGGTGGACTGGCTGCCCTTGGCGGAACTCGAGCGCGGCGGCCCCGTGCTTCCGGCCTCGCTCGACACGCGCGTCGTGCTGGACGGCTACGACCTGGGCTGGGCCGAGGCCGACGGCGAACTGACCGCGCGGGCCGTGATGCATCTTGGCGCCGCCGACCCCGACGCCATGTTCGTCTACCTCGGCAACCCCGACGAGACCAGCCACGAGCACGGCTCGATCGGGACGGAGTACCGGGACGCCATTGCGCTCGCCGACCGGCATGTGGGCATGCTCGTTGACGCGGTCCAGGCTCGGCCCGGCTACGAGGACGAGGACTGGCTCGTGCTCATCAGCACCGACCATGGCAGGCGGGAGGACGGCGGTCACGGCGGGGAGTCCCCGGAGGAGATGACGATCTTCATCCTGGCGAGCGGCCCTGCCACCGGGAACTGGCCGCCACCCGGACCCGCCTTCATCGTGGACGTGGCCGCGACGGCGCTGGACCACCTCGGCATCGAGATCGACCCGGGCTGGGGGCTGGATGGCAGGTCGCTGGGAGCGCCACGGTAGTCGCCTCCAGGTGCGCGCCACGCCGTCCCCGGGGAACCCGCCTGAATGGTGGCAGCAGGAACGTTTGAGATTACAAGGTGGCGGTGCTATGGTCCCGAGCGGCGGGAGGCATCCTATCGGAACCGGGTATCGGCTGGGCAACTCATGACCATCAACGCGCGGGTCTCCCAGCTGTCAGCCGGTTCCGGGGTGGGTCCCGCTGCAAGGCGCCCGGCAACCGCCCCGAACGGCGGCAGGGAATCTCGCCCCGCCTTTCTCTTCACGGGGCATGGCTCGCAATACGAGGGCATGGCCGAGGGATTGTTCGAGGCGCATCCGGTGTTTCGGGAAGCGATCGAACGATGCGACGGCATCCTGGGAGAAAACCTGAAACCCGGCCTTCTGGACGTGCTCTACGGATCGCCGGAAGCCCGTTCCCTCATCCACGAGAGCGCCTACGCCAACCCGGCGTTCTTCGCCCTCGAGTACGGGTTGGCCCGCTTGTGGATGTCCTGGGGCGTCACGCCTGCCTGCGTCGTCGGCCATAGCGTCGGCGAATACGCAGCTGCCTGCATCGCGGGCGTCTTCGACGTGGAAGACGGACTCAGGCTGACGATGGCCCCCATCCTGGACGAGCTTCGGGAGGCCGCGGGCTCCGTACGATTCAATCCTCCCGGGATTCCGTACGTCTCTGCCCTGACCGGTTCTCTCGCGTACGACGAAGTGCGGCGGGCCAGCTACTGGGTGGAGCATTTCAGGGAGCCAGTCCGGTTTCTGGATGCAATGCGCTGCCTGTTTACTCTGAAGCCGACGGATTTCATCGAAATCGGACCGGCATCCGAGTTGTTGCGCATCGGACGGCAGTGTGCATCCAACGGACGGCAGTGTGCAGCCAACGGGTGGGGGCGCGCCTCCAACGGGCAGGGGCGCGACGCGAAGTGGATTCCGTCCATCGGACCCGACGGGCGGGACTGTGACATCATCGCAGCCGGTCTCGCGTCCCTTTCGGGACGGGATGCCGGTGCGGACCGGCCCGCGTTCGATGCGCTCCGTCTCCAAGCGAGCAGAATCGACGATCTCGTTCGCGGCCATGTCGCTCATGTGACGAGAATACCCAGCGAGGACATCCATCCGCACCGACCCTTGCGCGAGTTCGGGATGGACTCGCTCACCTCCGTCGAACTGGCCGGGATGATCGAACGCACGACCAGCGTGAGACTGCCGTTGAGCATGTTGAGCGACAGTGTGACGGTCTCGCAGATCGCCGCCTACGTCAACGACAGACTCAGGTCTGATCGCCGTGAGAAGTCGTTGGGCGCCAAACACTTGAACGAGCCGTCCCCGGGCCATGCCGGTTCCGTCCCGGCTGAACGGAGGTCGCCGGGTGAAGCAAGCCGCGAAGCCCGGGTGGACGAAAACGTGCTGGTTCGTCTGCGCGAGCATGGTGACAAACCCCCGCTCTATTTCGTCCCGGCCGGCGACGGCGATCTGCTTTCATTTCGGAACGTTGTGACCCGGCTCGATCCCGACCAGCCTGTGTTCGGCCTGCAACCACCGCGGCCCAGGGACGTCAGGGGGCTCCGCGACATGTCGATCCATTGGCTGGTGTCCAAGTACGTGACCGAGCTGCTGAAGATACAGTCGGCCGGCCCTTTTCGGTTGGCGGGCTATTCCGCGGGGGGCATCTTCGCCCTCGAAGCCGCACGGGAGTTGAAGCGAAGAGGCCATGCCGTTGACCTGTTGGTAGTCCTGGATCCTCCCTGTCATATATCCAGGTGGGTCGGTCTTGTATATGGGAGCCTTCACAGAATCTGCAATCTGTCGGGCCTCACCGCTCTTGCCCGCCGGTCCAACAGCCGGTGGCTGCGGCGTCGCTTGCACGCGACCATGGACAAGGGTCTGCGCACTCATGTCGCCATCGCCCGGGATCACGAAGTGGTGCCGTATCCCGGCCGCATCACCTATTTTCGATCCAGAAATTCGTGGATACGGGCACTCAATCTGACCGTGTTCGGCAAGTCCTGGCGCGATATTGCCCAGCACGGACTGGAAGTCCATTGGATGCCGGGCACTCACTACGGAATGTTTCGCGGCAAACATCTGGAAGTCTTCGCCGCCGTGCTGAATGATTGTCTGAAACGATGCGGATGAGGGACGCAATGGTGCCATGCTGACGTTCGCCGAAGGATTGTGCTCTCGCCAGCCTGGTGGAGCGCGGCATCATCGAGCGGCAGGAGGACAAGTTGTCGGAGGAGATGGTCGAACTCCTTTTTCTCTTCCGCTCTCCGCGCTACCCGAAGATCGACGCCGAAGCCGACCGCGAGGTGAAGGCACGGATTGAGAGAGTGCTGTTTTCGGACGAAATTCCCTATCCGCGGGATATTGCCCTGATCTGTCTCACCGACGCGTGCGGTCATCCGTTTTTCAATATCGACGAGCATGCCCGGAGTCATTTTGCCGAACATGTCGCTCAGCACCAGGAGCATCTGGCGGCGATAGAAACGGGGCGTAAAGATGCCCTTCAGCTTCGACGTAACGTCGGGGTGGGTGGCGAGGTAGTGGTCGAAGCTCTCCTTCGCCAACTTGACCAGGCGGGCGGAAGTGAGCGCGGTGACCGTTGCCAGCTGTCGACCTCCCGTCAGCGTCTGCATTTCGCCGACGACATCGCCGGCGGCGATTCTGGCCACGGCCTGCGTCTTCTCGCCCGGAGAGCCCGCTTGCTCCGTGACGATGGTGATTTCGAGATGTCCCTCCGCCACAAAGTACAGAGCGTTGCCGTGGTCTCCCCCGAGAAACAGAACGTCGCTCTCGTCGAGGGAGACCCATTCCAGCGCCGGACGGAGGTCGTCCAGGCTCGAACGCGCGGCGGACCGCAGCAGGGGACTGTCGGCGATGATCCGTACCGGGTCCGGACCGCCGGACGAGCCGTGTGCTGCCCGATCTGCTGCCATTGGCATTTCCCCGCGCTGCTCGTCGATCCGTTGCATTGGGTTGGCTTGCGGATTCGTTCGCGCCGGGGTGGTGGAGAAAACGGTTGCCGCACGCAACCGCCCTCTCGATCGCGGGAGTCCCGTGGACTGCCGGTGTGCGGCGGTGTTGGCACCAGCCCCGGCTTCCTCACCCGCGCGGACCGGGAGCGCCCCGCCCTGGCCACTTTCGCCGCGGTGGATTGGTTGCCCCTGGCGGAGCTCGAGGAGGGCGGCCCCGTGCTCCCGGTCTCGCTCGACACGCGCGTCGTGCTGTACGGCTACGACCTGGGCTGGGCTCAAGCTGACGGCGAGCTCACCGCGCGTGCCGTGATGCATCTTGACACCGCCGACCCCGACGCCATGTTCGTCTACCTCGACCCGGGCTGGGGGCTGGATGGTAGGTCGCTGGGCGTGCCGCGCTAATCTAAGAAACCGGCTGCTGTTGAACCCCGGCAACTTCCGCGCCCATCTCGCACTCCCTTACGCAACCTTCGGCCCCGCTGGACGTAGGTGGGCAAGCGCAACCGGGCGGCAGCCTGTATTCGGCCGCGTAGCCCTCGCCTCCCGAGCACGAGGGGGATGGTCACTGCGAGCGTGAGAGCACCCATGAGCAACATGGAGAGCACCCATGAGATCGTCTGCATCGAATATGTGGCATATGGCATATGGCAGCCTGCTGGCCGGCCTCCTCTCCGGCATCTATGCTCTGGCGCCCGCACCCCTCGAAGCCCAGGGCATCCGCTACCACCTGCGGTCCGCCGCGGTCTGGACGCAGTGGGATGACGCCCTCGGCCTGGAGAACGCACGGTTCCTCGGCGGCTCGGCCGGCATCGGGTTCGGAAGATACGTTGACCTGACCGGTTTCTACCTGAAGAGCGACGACCGCGCGACCAATCTGTCGAGTCTTCCATTCTCCCGGAGCCTGCGCGCGCCGCTCGCGGACCAGTACGTGGACATCGCCTCCTACGGAAGCGAGCTGGCCGTCGGGCTTTCCCGCGGTTCCTTCGTGCCGGTGCTCATGGGTGGGGCGGGCATCCTCCGCTTCAGGCCAGAGGCCGGGCAGGAGATTCAGCGGCTTCAGCTGAAGTACGGGCTGGGGTTTCGCACCTTCGTGACGGACGCGCTCGAAGCGGAAGTCATGGTGGAGCGCAACCGGTACTATCTGGATCCGCTGGACTTGGCCGCCCCCGTCGCGGTCGGGGATCCGGCGCACCCGGACGATCCCGGTGCTGGCGCCTTACGTCGGAACCTGGCGCTCCGCGTAGGTCTGGGCGTGCAGTTGGGCGGGCGGGACTACTATGGAGCATCGGAGTGGGACCGGGACTGGGATCGCGGGTCCCGCCGGTTCTCGGGAGCGGGGCTGGCGCTCGAACCCTTCGCCGGTCGACAGACGTTCGATGCCAGCCTGGAGATCGAGGATCAGGTCGTCGCGGGCGTGCGCGCGGGCCTTGACCTCGGCCGCTTCGTGGGGCTGCGCGGCTTCTGGTGGCGAGGAGTCGACGATGGCTACGACGCGTGGGAGGGGATCGAGGGATACGGCGGCGAGGCGCAGTTCAACCTGGGCGGCGACGAGGGGTTCTCGCCCCACCTGCTGGCCGGGGCCGGCAGGATGGAGTTCGCCCCGGACTTCGCCGGGAGCGCCGATCTCATCCCGGCCGATCGCGCGACGCTGATCCTCGGAGGCGGCGTCGATCTCGGACTGGGCTCACATGTGCGGCTGTCGGCCGCTGCCCGGGACTACATCATGTCCGGGCCGGACTTCCGCGATGCGGCCGTCGACCTGGGGGACGTGAAGGATCCCCGGCACCTCGTGCACAACTGGCAGATGTCGGCCGGGCTTGGGATTCTCGTGGGTGGCGGCCGGAGGAGTTGGCGGGGTCGGGCGCGCGCTCCGGCCCGGCGGAGAGCCCCCGTCCAGGCCGAGACCAGGAGAGCGGTCGCGGTGGATGGCGCCCGCGCACGGGAAGCACCGTCCGGGGCTGCCGTCCCGGGGCGGGACCTGGACGTCGCCCCGACCGAGCCGGCCCAGCCGGCACCGGTGGAATCCACTCCGGTGCCCGAGATCACGGACGAAGCTGAGCCGCCCGCGGCTGAGGTCGCCGACCAGGCGGACCCACCGGGGGCCGGGTTGTCGGTTGCCGAACCCGAGTCCGTCGTCGCGGAGCAGGTCTCCGAGCCACCCCGTCTCGATCCATCCCTCGAGTTTCCGGCCCGGGAGCTACGGCCCTATACGGGCATCCTGGGGGGAACCAACACGCAATGGGTGTTCGGCGTTGCCGTCAACTGGGGTCCGAGCGACACCTTCACCTCTTTCGACATCGTTCCGGAAGCGTCCCTGTCGGTGGGGCAGGGAAAGCGCACCTGGATGATCGCCGCCAACCTGCAGTATCGCGTTCCCTGGGTCTTCGAGCGGGACACCTACTGGATCAACCCCGTCACCTCGTTCGGTCCGGGTTTGCTGAACCAGGACGGCTCCGAGGTCGTGCTGAACGCCTCCTACGGCGTCAACATTCAGCTCCGCCGCGGCCTCGGTTACCGGGGTGATCCCGTCAACATCTACATCGCCCATCAGGGAATCGACCTGTTCGAGAGCGACCGCCTGATCGTGGGGCTCAGTCTGGAGAGATGAGGAGGAGGGGTGCTCGCGACTGTGCCCCGGTGTACCAGGACGATCCCAAGCCAGAATCTCAGCCTGAAGAGTGTCACCTCCGAGGTCGAGCGTCGAAGCGATCCCCGCCGGACGGGTTGCCGGCCCAAACTCCCTGACGTCCGGGCCATAGTAGGGCACACAGGCCGACATCACGAGGGACACATGATACGGCCAGGATGAGTTTGCTGTCCAAGTGCGGCATTTGCCACCTCCCGGCAAGCCAGGAACCAAACGCGGCCATCATCTTGACGACAGGCCGGCTACAATCCCCACGACTATCGCCACACCCAGATGAGGCAAGTTGTACTTGAGCGTCCGGTCAGAATCTATTTCGGGGACGAAACTCTCCACGGCGATCACGCTGTCCCGCGCTACCGTGGAGACAGAGCCGACCGGACTCAGACGAATGTCGTAGCGCTCCCCGCTCCCGGTTACCCGGTCATCGGTAATCGTGACGCCGTCCGGGAACAGGACGGTGGATCCGTCCAGCAGGTGGGCCTTGACGGATGACTCGATCACCCGAGGGGCGCGATCCAACGCGACTGCCTCGTGTCGGAGGGCGGCGACGCTCTGGCACGAGACGGCGACCCCCGTCAACACCGCTACGGCGATGGCGCCGCCGATTCGTTTCTGGAACAGGCGAATGCGAAGGGGAACCAGACACCAACGCGAAGCCTTCATCGCCCCTCCTTGGCATGGTGCCGGCGGAGAGTTTTCCTTGCGCGGAACCTATTGGTTGGACTCAGGACTTGCCGAGCGGGTTCCCTCTCCCGTGGACCCGCGGACCGTTCAACCATTTTGACCAGGCTTCAGGATCCGCTCCGAAATCCTCACCACTCACGGTCTTCAAGAGATCAATCGCGAATTTCCGCGAGAACTCGTGCTCAGCGCCAACGTGCGCAAGCAGGAGGTCCGGCGCTCCCCGGATCAGTTGCCTCCCGAACGCCGGCTCGATCTCGGTGGTGGCCAGGACCCTCAGAACCATGGGGAATGCGAACGGATTGGTACCATCGAGCACCGCCATAAGGGGCTCCCGGGCCGCATCCCACCGGACAGGGCGATTGCTCTCCATCTGGATCAAACTCCGGAGAACGGACATTGCCGCCCCCGAAACCTGCGCGTGGGGATCGATCGTCGCAGAGACCAGGTCGTGCCAGGTGGTATCGTGCTCGCCGAAGTTGAGGAGGACAGTCGCCGCGATGGCTCGCGACGACCATGAGGCGTCATTGGCGAGTACTTCATGGGCAAGGAGACGATCCTGCTCGCCATCCAAGGCTTCGATCAGTTCCCAGATACGATCAAAGGCGGTCGGGCCAAGGCCGAAGAGTTCGGGGGAATCGACGTAGTCGAAGACGGCGGCATCGGGGAAGCCGAGCTGATCAGTCATGGTGGCCGCGCAGGCGTGGAGGGGTTGGTCGGGAGCGATCTGCTGGATGGCCTCAAGCAGCTCCGGCGAGGCGAGGATGCGAAGCACCGGAGCCTCAACCCTGGGTTCGAACAACACCCCCTCCGGGGCGAGCGCCGCTCGCCAACGGAGGGGGTGGGATTCGAACCCACGTGGGTAAAGACCCGCCGGTTTTCAAGACCGGTGCAATTAGCCGCTCTGCCACCCCTCCTTCCCACAAGATAGAAACGCCACACGACCGGTTCAACGCCCGGCCGCGCCCATGTGTCCTTACGAAGCGAAGGGCTCGCGCGGATGCGGGTGACGTTCGGTGGCGTCGCGGATGGCCGGCCACCTTGCCGCAGCCGCATCCGAGCCTTCGATTAAGAGTGTTGCCCAGACTTCCCATAGCTGCCCGAAGCATCCTCGAAATCCGGCGGGAGGGCCGATTCATGAAATTCCTGTGCAGTGCGATGGTAGCCGTGTCCCTGGTGTTGCTGGCGACCCCCGTCAGCGGGTTGGCCCAAGAGAACGACCCGACCCTCGAGGAGTGGCAGGTGCCGTGGGAGCAGAGCCGGCCCCGCGACCCGTACGTCGCTCCGGATGGCCGGGTGTGGTTTGCCGGCCAGCGCTCCCACTACGCCGCGGTCCTCGACCCCGAGACCGGCGAGATGATGAAGTACGACCTCCCCGACGGCGCGGGCCCGCACACCGTTGTGGTGGCCGACGATGGCATGGTGTGGTACACCGGCAACCGGGTCGGCAACCTCGGTCGCCTGGACCCCGAGTCAGGCGAGATCGAAGTCTTCCCGATGCCCGACGACCGCGCTCGCGACCCGCACACCTTCGCCTTCGACGCCGCGGGCGACCTCTGGTTCACCGTCCAGGGCGGCAACTTCGTCGGCAAGTTCTGGAAGGAGACCGGCGAGGTTCGGCTGGTCGAGATGCCGGCCAATTCCGGGGCGCGAGGCGGTTCGACACGTCCCTACGGCCTGAAGATGGATTCGCAGGACCGTCCCTGGGCGACGCTCTTCGGCACCAACCAGCTGGTCATGATCGATCCCGAGACCTTCGAGCCCACCTATTTCGAGCTTCCGGACGAGGGCGCCCGTCCCCGGCGGCTGGTCATCGACTCGCAGGACATCGTCTGGTACGTGGACTACGCGCGCGGCTTCCTCGGCCGCGTCGACCCGTCCAGCGGAGAGGTCACCGAGTGGGCCAACCCGAGCGGCGGAGAGGCGCGCCCCTACGGCGTCGCCATCGACAACGACGACCGCGTCTGGTTCGTCGAGACCGGGGTGCAGCCCAACAAGTTCGTGGGCTTCGACACCCGGACCGAGGAGTACATCAGCGTGGTCGAGGTGGAGAGCGGCGGCGGGACCATCCGCCACATGTACTACGATCCGGACACCAACGTGGTCTGGTTCGGGGCGGACACCAACACGATTGGCCGGGCGGTGCTGCCGCCTGCGCGGCGGGTCAGCTACTAGACGCCATACGGATCGGTCGGGTCGGCGTGTGCCGGCCCGCCCGCCCGCGCCCTCGGCCCGGTCGTTGGCCGGGTCGGGACGCCTGGTCCAGACGTTCGACGCACATCTTGCCTGCGGAGGCTCTGTGAGCCTGAGGCGCATACGCCGAACGGAGAGCCGTTTGCGTAGGCCGGGCGCCAGCGCGCGCGTCCAGGTTCTCCGTGGATTCCGGGTGAGTCGGCGGTGGCTCCTGGCCGCTGCCGTCGCGGGGCTCATCGTGTCCGGCTCCGGCGGTTCCGCCGCCCCCGACGCGGGACTCGGCGCTCTCGCGAGCCCCGCCCCCCACGCCGACGGTCCGCCCCTTTCACGCACCGGTGGTTTCGGCGAACTCACTTGCCTCGAATGCCACCTCGACCTTGAGCTGAACGCTCCCGGTGGCGCGCTCCTGGTCGAAGGCGTCCCCGACTCGTTCACCCCTGGGGCGGCGTATGTGGTCACGGTCGTGGTCGAGGGGGAAGGGATGGGCAGCGCCGGCTTCCAGGGGGCCGCGCGCTTCCAGGACGGCGACCGGGCCGGAAGCCCGGCGGGGCGCCTCATCCCCCTTGACGCACGCACCATCGTTCGGACCGAAGGCGGGGTCGACTACATCCACCATACCGCCGAGGGAAGCGAACTCGGCGCAGGGGATGTCGCCAGCTGGAGCTTCGAGTGGGTGGCGCCCCCGGACCCGGCGCCCGTCGTCTTCCACGTCACCGGCAACTCCGCCAACGGCGACAATTCGCCGCTCGGGGACCTCATCTACACGGCGGAAGTGGCGGTGCTTCCCCCAGGTTAGCGGCCCGACGCACGGACAACAGGCGGGTTGACGCGCCAATAGCGCGCCGTCCTCGGTGTCATCGAGGTCTGGGGGCTCAGTGCCTGACGTGTGTCCGGATCGCGGTGTTGCGTCGCCGCCAGGGACCGGTCAGTGGGCTTCCGCCATGGGTGTGCCCGTCAGCTGACGCTCGATGTCCACCAGCGGCGCCGTGTAGTGCCCCGAGAAACAGGCGTCGCAGAAGGGCCCGTACTCCTCTACCGCCTGGGTCATCCCCTCCAGGGAAATGTAGCCCAGCGAGTCCAGCCCCAGCTCCGCCTGGATTTCGGCTACGGAGTGGCGTGACCCCATCAGCTCCTCCCTGCTGGGCATGTCGATGCCGTAGAAGCAGGGGTTGCGCACCGGAGGGCTGGCGATGCGCAGATGCACCTCACTCGCCCCTGCGCCCCGCACGAAGCGCACCAGGCTCCGGCTGGTGGTGCCGCGCACGATGGAGTCGTCCACGAGCACGATGCGGCGCCCCTCCAGCACCTCGCGCACGGGGTTGTACTTGATGCGCGCCCCGAAATCCCGGTCCGCCTGCGAGGGACGGATGAAGGTGCGGCCCACGTAGTGGTTGCGCAGGAGCCCCAGCTCGAAGGGGATGCCGGTTTCCTCGGCGTATCCCAGTGCGGCTGAATTCGCGCTGTCCGGGACGGCGACCACCGCGTCCGCCTCGGCGGGGTGCTCGCGCGCCAGCTGGCGCCCGAAGGCCCGACGCGAGCGGTCCACGCTGGCCCCCCAGATGCGTGAGTCCGGGCGGGCGAAGTAGACCAGCTCGAAGATGCACGGCGACGGGCTGGGGGCGGCGCGCAGGCTGCGCAACTTCTCGATCCGCCCCCCCCGAATGCGCAGCAGTTCGCCCGGCTCGAGATCACGAACGTACTCGGCGTCGACGATGTCGAACGCGCACGACTCGGACGCCAGCACATAGCCGTCGCCCAGGCGCCCGAGCAGGAGCGGGCGGAATCCGCGGGGATCGCGCACCGCGTAGAGCGTGTCTCCCACCGCGATCACAAGCGAGAAGGCCCCCTCCAGGTGCGCAAGGGCGTCGTCCACCTGCTGTGCGACATCACGGTGCCGCGAGCGCGCCATCAGATGCACGATCACCTCGGAGTCGCTCGAGGTCTGGAAGAGGGCGCCCTCGCGCACCAACCGGTCCTTCAGTTCGAAGGCGTTGGTGAGGTTGCCGTTGTGGGCGATGGCCAGGGGACCGTTCGCGTAGCGTGCCACGATCGGCTGGGCGTTCTCCCGCAAGCTGCCTCCCGCCGTGGAATAGCGCACGTGGCCGACCGACGTGCCGCCGCTGAGCGCGCGCAGCTTGTCCGCGTTGAAGACATCGGAGACGAGCCCGAGGCCCTTTGTCACATGCGCGCGCCCGGCGCGGTCGATGGAGTAGATGCCGGCGGATTCCTGTCCCCGGTGCTGGAGCGCGTAGAGCCCGAGGAAGGCGAGCTCCGCGGCGCGGTCGATGCCGCTGGCCGCGAAGATGCCGCACTCCTCGCGAGGACGGGAATTCAGGAGGGCGCTGGAGATGTCCTGCGGCCGAAGAGCGGGCGCATTCTGTTTCGCCACTCCAGCCATCGGAAGCGCTTGCTGTATATGCTTCATCTGCTGCCTCCGCGCGCTTGCGCCTTGCTGCGATGCGCGTCCATGCGCTCGGGCAGAGCGCCGAAGTACACCTCACTCACCTCCCTGATGTCCGCCTCGATGCGAGCGTTCGCGCTCTCCACGACGAAACCGCCGTCGATCGCTCCGACCGTACCGATGTCCGTGCACGGCACTCCGTAGCTGCGGGCGTGCCGGCGTACCCTGTCGAGGTCGCCCGGGTCGCAGGAAACCACCACGCGCCCCTGCGCCTCTCCGAAGAATAGTGCAGCCGGAGGCAGCGTGTCCGCCAGTCGCACATGGATGCCCAGCGGCTCTTCGCCGTCGTCCAGCGCGCTCTCCGCGAGAGCGCAGACCAGGCCGCCCTCCGAGCAGTCGTGGGCGGAGCGCAGCAGCCCCTCGCCGATCATGGCCAGCACCGCCTGCTGGAGCACGCGCTCGCCCATCAGGTCCACCCGCGGAGGCGCGCCACCGACGAGGCCGTGCAGCGCGTACAGGTACTCCGAGGCGCCCAGCTCGCCGGTGTTCCTGCCCAGCAGCATGATCACGTCGCCCTCGCGCCGGAATGCGTGGCGGGTGATGTGCTCCAGATCGTCGATGATGCCGACCATGCCGATTACGGGCGTGGGGTAGATGGCCGTGCCGCTGGTTTCATTGTAGAGCGAGACGTTGCCGCCCGTCACGGGCGTCTCGAAGAGCGCGCAGGCTTCGGCAAGTCCAAGCACGGCTTCGCGCAACTGATAGTAGATGTGCGGCTTGAGGGGGTTCCCGAAGTTGAGGTTGTTGGTCACCGCCGTGGGCAGGGCCCCCGTGCACGCCAGGTTGCGCGCCGCCTCGGCGACGGCGATGCGCGCGCCGGTGCCGGGCTCGAGGTAGGTGTAGCGGCCGCTGCAATCGGTGGTCACGGCGATCCCGCGCCGCGTGCCGCGCACCCGCAGGACGCCCGCATCCCCCCCGGGCTGCACGACGCTCGCGGTTCGCACGGTGGTGTCGTACTGGTCGTGGATCCAGCGGCGCGAAGCGAGGTTGGGGGAGGCCAGCAGGCGCAGGAACTCGCCGGTGCGGTCGCCTTCGCCGCCCATGTAGGGCGACAGGTCCATCTCCCGAAGCGCGCGGATCTCCTCGCTCTCGACGCCCTCGCGCTCGTACGTCGGGCAGCCGTCGGTGAGGGGCAGGGCGGGAATGTCGGCCACCGGGCGCCCCTCTTCCAGGATGCGAAAACGTCCGTCAGCGGTAACCTGCCCGATCTCCGCCGCCTCCAGCTCCCACTTGGCCAGGATCCGCCGGACCTGCTCCTCCTTGCCCCGGTGCACGACCACCATCATGCGCTCCTGGCTCTCGGAGAGCAGGATCTCGTACGGCGTCATGCCCGGCTCGCGCACCGGAACGAGCGCGGTGTCGATCTCGACGCCGCTGCCGGAGCGCCCCGCCATCTCCGCGGCGCTGGAAGTGATGCCGGCGGCGCCCATGTCCTGTATGCCCACGATGTGGCCGCTCCGGATCAGCTCCAGGCTGGCCTCGAGCAGGAGCTTTTCGGTGAAGGGATCGCCCACCTGCACCTGGGGCCGGCTGGCGTCGGAGTCCTCGCCGAGCTCCTCGCTGGCGAAGGTGGCCCCGTGGATGCCGTCGCGACCGGTGCGGGCGCCCACCGACATCAGGGTGTTGCCCTCTCCGTGCGCCTCGCCCCGGATCAGCTGCTCGCGCTTCATAAGGCCCAGGCACATCACGTTGATGATGGGGTTGCCCTCGTAGCCCCGGTCGAAGTACGCCTCGCCTCCGAGGTTGGGGATGCCGACGCAGTTGCCGTAGTCGCCGGCGCCGCGCACGACCCCATCGAAGAGATAGCGTACCCGGCTGCTGTCCAGGTCCCCGAAGTGCAGCGAATCCAGAACCGCAACCGGCCGGGCGCCCATCGTGAAGACATCGCGCAAGATCCCGCCGATGCCGGTGGCGGCGCCCTGGTAGGGCTCGACTGCGGAGGGATGGTTGTGCGACTCGATCTTGAAGGCGAGCGCGTATCCGTCTCCGATGTCGATCACCCCCGCGTTTTCGCCGGGGCCCTGGATGACCCACGGGGCCTCTGTCGGCAGGAGGCGCAGCAGGCGCTTGGAGTTCTTGTACCCGCAGTGCTCCGACCACATCGCCGAGAAGACGCCCAGCTCGGTGAAGGTGGCGGCGCGCCCGAGGTGGCCGACGATCTTCTCGTATTCCTCTGAAGAAAGGCCGTGATCGGCGACGAGTTCGGGGGTCACTTCGGGATCACCGGGACGCGGACCCGGCACCCCCGCGGGTCCGCTGCCGTTTCCGCTGCCCACGGGCCGGATCATGCCACCCTCACGCGCGCGAAATGGGTGACCAGGGACTCGAAGAGGCCGAGCCCGTCGGTCGAACCCAGGACGCCTTCCGCCGCCCGCTCCGGATGAGGCATAAGCCCCAGCACGTTTCGAGAGGCGTTCACGATTCCGGCGATGTCGTTCGCCGATCCGTTGGGGTTGCCCCCGCCCGCGCGGGCTCCGTCGCGCGTTGTGTAGCGGAAGACGACGCGCCGGTCGGCCTCCAGTCGCTCGACGGTGGCCGGATCCGCGATGTAGTTGCCTTCGGCGTGCGCGATCGGTATGCGCAGGATCTGACCGGGCCGGTACGCGCGCGTGAAGGCGGTGGCGGTGGTCTCGACGCGCACATGCACGTCGTGGCTCCGGAATTTGAGGGATGCGTTGCGCCTGAGCGCTCCCGGAAGCAGTCCGGCCTCGCACAGGATCTGGAAGCCGTTGCAGATCCCCAGCACGACGCCGCCGCGCTCCGCGTAGCGCACGACCGCCTCCACGATCGGGCTGAAGCGGGCGATGGCGCCGGCGCGCAGGTAGTCCCCGTAGGAAAAGCCGCCGGGCAGCACCACCAGGTCGGGGTCGCCCAGCTCGCGCTCGCGATGCCAGACGTAGCGCGCGTCGACCCCCATGACCTTGCTCAGCACCTGTTTGCAGTCGTAATCGCAATTGGAGCCCGGAAACGTCACGACCACGGCCTTCACGTCACCGCCTCCGGCCGTGGGGCGGCTCGCCCGACTTCGATGGCGAAGTCTTCGGTCACAGGGTTCGCGAGCAGCTTTGCGCACATGCGCGCGGCGCGGGCGCCGGCCTCATCGCGCGAGCCCGCCTCCAGCTCGATCACGAGCAGCTTGCCGGCGCGCACCTCCTCCACGCCGGCGAAGCCCAGGGAATCCAGGGCGTGCTGAATGGCCTTTCCCTGGGGATCCAGCAATCCGCGGCGGGGGGTCACGCGAATCTCGACGTTGTACAGGCTCAAGTTGATTCCTCCGTGCCGTTGTGATCCTCCGGGGGGATCTGCTTGCGACGGGCGATGCGGTCGCGGATACGCGCGCCGTAACGGGGTCCGAGCCCACCGTAGTCCAGCGGGCGGGGTTCGCCGTCTTCTTCGCTCTCGTCGGTTTCCGCGAGCGGATCCCGCTCCGGGAGTCGGTCGAGAAAGCCGATCACGACCGACTTGAGGAGTGCCCAGAGAGCGTACAGGCAGAGTACCGGGAAGAAGAGATGGCGCGGAGCGACGAACGCGCCTACGAGCGCCGCGGCCCCGACGGCGCTCATGATCCGGGTCTTGCGCGTCCGCAGGCCCAGATGCGGCAGGCGCGCGTAGGGAATGTGGCTCAGCATCAGGGCGGAGAGCAGCACCATCAGGACACCCATGATCTGAGCCCACGACAGGGCGCTCAGATACGCCTCGAAGAAGGCGGTCTGCGTGAAGGGGTACGAGGTCGCCAGGATGGTCCCCGCAACGGGCGAGGGCAGCCCGTGGAAAGAGCGCTTCGCCTCGCCCCCCTGCTCCACGTTGAAGCGGGCCAGGCGGACCACGACCGCCGTCACGAAGAGGTAGGAGAGCAACCAGCTCCACGGGCCTTCGCTGAGGAAAAGCAGGTACATGACCATCGCCGGGGCGACGCCGAAGCTGACCGCGTCCGCCAGCGAGTCCAGCTCGGCGCCGAAGCGCGAGCCCGTTCGCGTGAAACGCGCCATGCGCCCGTCGAAGGTGTCCAGAACCCCCGCGAAGACGATGAACCAGGCGGCCCACTCGAATTCTCCCCGGTGCGCCATCACCATGGCGAAGATCCCGAAGAAGACGTTGCCCAGCGTGAAGGCCGAGGGGATGATGATGATCCCCCTCTGGAGCCGCCGGCGGGGAGTCTTCCTGCCGATCATGGCCTCATCCGAAGCTGGGACCCGCGTAGCCGGCCAGCGGAACGCCCACCAGCCGCTGGAAGATGTCCAGGTAGCGGTCGGTCGACTCCTCCACGATGCGGTCCGGGAGGTCGGGCGGCGGCGGGGCCCTGTTCCAGCTGGTCTCGTGGGCGAGGTAGTCGCGCACGGGCTGCTTGTCCAGCGAAGGCTGACCCCTGCCGGGCGCGTAGTGTTCGGCGGGCCAGAAGCGCGACGAGTCGGGGGTCAGCACTTCGTCGATGAGCAGAAGCCGGCCGGCGGCGTCGAGTCCGAACTCGAATTTGGTGTCCGCGAGAATGATGCCCCGCTCGCACGCGGTCTCCGAACCGGCGCTGTAGATGCCGAGCGAAAGGTCGCGCAGACGGTCCGCCATGGACGCGCCCAGCGTCTCCACCACCTGGTCGTAGGTGATGTTTTCGTCGTGTCCTTCCAGGGCTTTTGTGGAAGGAGAGAAGATGGGCGGGTCGATGCGGTCGCTCTCGACCATCCCGGGCGCGAGGGGCTCACCGGCGAGCGTGCCGCTCCGGCGGTACTCCCGCCAGGCTGAGCCGGTGATGTAGCCGCGCACCACGCACTCCACCAGGACCGGTCGCGTGCGGCGCACCAGCAGCGCCCGGCGCGCCCAGCGGTCGACGCTGTCGTCCAGTGCGGGGATCCGGTCGACGATCTCCTCCGTCCGTACCGCCAGCAGGTGATGATCGATTCCGCCCTGGGCGCCGGGCACGGGCGAATGGGCCGAGAAGCGCGCAAGCCACCAGGCGGTCAGCTGGGTGAGAACTTCGCCTTTGTGCGGCACGGGCTGCGAAAGGACCACGTCGAAGGCGCTCACGCGGTCGCTGGCCACCATCAGCAAGGTGTCGGGGCCCGCCTCGTAGACATCCCGTACCTTCCCGCGGTGCAGGAGGGTCAGCGGAAGGGCGGAATCCACGATGGTTTTCACGTTTGTTCTGGCTCCAAGGCCGGGGTGGGATCAAACACGAAGGTCAGGGGCGTCCAGGCGGGCCCGGGCTGTTGGGCCGAGACGGTCGATGACCGGCTGTACGAACTCGTCCAGAAATCGGTCCACCTGCTCGGGAGCGCGTCCGATGAATCGCTCCCCCCGGAGCAGATCGGTCAGCTCCGGCGCGCTCAGGCCGAAGGCGTCGTCGCCGGCGATGCGGGAGATCAGATCGGGGGCGTTGCCTTCCTCACGCGTCTTCCTGGTGGCCGCGTGCGCGTGGCGGCGGATGCGTTCGTGCAACGCCTGGCGGTCGCCGCCACTCCGGGTCGCGCGCATGAGGATGGTCTCGGTGGCCATGAAGGGGAGCTGCGCTTCGAGCGACCGACGGATCACGGCTTCGTTGACCACCAGTCCGGAAGAGACGTTTTCGACCAGAACCAGTACGCCGTCGAGGGTGAGGAAGGCATCCGGGATGCTGATGCGCCGATTCGCGGAATCGTCCAGGCTCCGTTCCAGCCACTGGGTCGCTGCCGTGAACGCGCCGTCGTGGTACAAAGTGATGACGTGTCGGGAGAGGGCGCAAATCCGCTCCGCGCGCATCGGATTGCGTTTGTAGGGCATCGCCGAAGAACCGATCTGGGTGTCTTCGAAGGGCTCTTCCACTTCCCCAAGATGGGACAGCAAGCGAAGGTCGTGCCCCATCTTGGACGCGGAAGCAGCCGTGCCCGCAAGAGTCGCGAGGAGGGCGGCGTCCACCTTGCGCGGGTAGGTCTGCCCGCTGACGGGGTAGCGGTGCTCGAAGCGCATGCGCCGGGCCACCGCGTCGTCGAGGGCGTCCACCCGGGCGGAATCGCCGTCAAAGAGGTCGAGGAAGGACGCCTGGCTCCCGGTCGTCCCGCGGACCCCCCGGAACCGAAGCGAGTCGAGCCGGAACTCGATCTCCTCGATGTCGAGAAGCAGATCCTGGATCCACAGCGCCGCCCGCTTGCCCACCGTCGTCGGCTGGGCGGGCTGGAAGTGGGTGTAGGCCAGCGTTGCGAGTGACCTGTGGCGGCGGGCGAAGCCTGCCAGAGCGTCGACACTGCGCACCAGCCGGTCGCGGATCAGGGTGAGGGCTTCGCGGTGCAGGATCAGGTCGGCGTTGTCACCCACGAAGGCGCTGGTGGCGCCCAGGTGGATGATGCCCCGCGCCGCGGGCGCGACCTCCCCGAACAGGTGGACGTGCGCCATCACGTCGTGGCGGAAGCGGCGTTCCAGCTCGGCAGCCCGGTCCAGGTCCAGGTCGTCGACCCCGGCCCGCATCTGGCGAAGCGCTTCCCGGGGGATGTCCAGCCCCAGTTCGCGCTGCGATTCGGCGAGTGCGATCCAGAGCCGGCGCCAGGTCGTGAACTTTCGTGCCTGCGAAAAGATGTGCTGCATCTCGCGAGAGGCGTAGCGTCCCGAGAGGGGATGCACGTACCCGCTGGACGCGGACTTCACTGTGCCGGAATCCCCGGCCGAGTCAGTGCGGCCCGGGTCGCTAGAGGTCACGTCCCAGTTTCTCCCAGTCAGCCAGGAAGGCCGCCAGCCCGATGTCGGTGAGCGGATGGCGGATCAGCTTGTACAACACGCCCGGGGGCAGGGTGGCCACGTCGGCGCCCATCTCCATCGACTCGACAACGTGCCGGGTGTGCCGCAGCGAGGCCGCCAGGATCTCCGTGCGCATGCCGTAGTTGTCGTAAATGAGGCGGATCTGGCGGATCAACTCCATTCCGTCGTGCGCGATGTCGTCCAGCCGCCCAATGAAGGGCGAGATGTACGCGGCGCCCGCCTTGGCGGCGAGCAGCGCCTGCGGGGCCGAGAAGCACAGGGTCACATTGACCGGGATGTCGCGGGAGCTGAGTTCGCGGCACGCCACCAGGCCGGCTTCAGTGAGGGGCACCTTGACCGCGATGTTGGGGTGGACGGCGGCCAGCCGGGTGCCTTCGTCCACCATGGTCTCGGTGTCCACTCCCACGACCTCGGCGTTCACCGGGCCGTCGATTGCTTCGCAGATCTCGAGGAAGATCTCCATCGGGTCGCGGTCGCCGGCGACCTTGGCCAGCAGGGAGGGGTTGGTGGTGACGCCATCGATGAGGCCGGCGGCGGAAGCGCGACGGATTTCACCCAGGTCGGCGGTGTCCAGGAAGATCTTCATGAGTGGTTGGTGCTCCCGGCGAGGGGGTGGTCGGAGTCGGAACCTAACAGGAGGGTGGCATCCGGTTCGCCTTCAGTCACGGGCGGGTTGTCCTCGGCGTTCGCGGGTTCTCCGGCGAAAAACCGGGCTCTTGGCTGCCGCTGCTGCGTCGTCGGCGAAAACCGGGCTCTTGGCCGCTGCTGCGTCGTAGGCGACCACGGGACCGGCACCGCTCTTCTCGGCTTCGCGGACAGGTGGGGCGCCGTCCCCGGGCCCGGGGACGTGGCATGCGATCGCACGGGCTGGGTAGCCGACCCGACGAAGAAAGAGGCCGGCCGCGGGGGCCGGCGGCGAGGTAACCAGCCGCTCACCGGTGCCCTCGAGCAGCGCGCGCATCTCGTCGAGTGGCCGGCGTCCACGCGCGGCGTCGACCATGGTGCCCACCAGATAGCGAACCATGCGATGCAGGAATCGGTTCGCGACGATGGTGAACTCCATGCCCAGCTCCCAAGGCGCCCAGCGCGCCTCCGCTACGTCGCAGCGATCCCCGCGCTCTTCCTGGCCGGCGCGCGCGAAAGCGGCGAACGACTTCTCGCCAGGCAGGAGCGCGGCCGCGGCATGCAGCGCGTCAAGGTTCAGATCCACCGCGAGCGGCCAGCACCAGGCCCGGTGGAAGGGCGAGCGGGACGCGGGGGCCAGCCCCAGCCGGTAACCGTATTCGCGAGCGGTAGCGTCGTAGCGGGGATGGAAGCCGGCGGGGGCGCGGTGAACCTCCGCGACCCAGATGTCCTCGGGGAGCAGCGCGTTGAGCGCATTCTGGAGAGAGTTGGCGGTCCACCGCCGCGGCAGGATTACGGCGACGACCTGACCGGTGGCGTGCACCCCCCGGTCGGTCCTCCCGGCAGCCGTCACGGTGCGGGGCGCCCTGGTAAGGCGCTCGAGGGTGGTTTGCAGCTCTCCCTGCACGGTTCGCTCTTCGCGCTGTACCTGCCAGCCGAAGAAGCTGGAGCCGTCGTAGTGCAGAGTGAGTCGAAAGCGGCGTTCTTCCCGGGCCATGACGCCGGGAAACTAGAGTTTCCGCAGGAACAACTCAATACGGCGCGAGCGGGAAGGACTCCGTGCACGGCCCCGCGCTCCTGCGTTGACCGGGCGCGGCGCCCTTGGTACCATCGCCCGAGCCTTCGCCCCTCGCCGCCGCAGAACCGGACACGACCATGGCCCCTGAGACGAAACTGGAACTTGTTCCCCTGATCGCCCGCGTGTCGGAAGGAGCGAACCTCACCGCGGCGGAGGCTGAAGGCGCGTTCGCCATGATCATGTCCGGCGAGGCGACGCCCGTGGCCATGGCGGCATTCCTCATCGCGCTTCGCACCAAGGGGGTGGTTCCCTCCGAAATCGC
Source organism: Longimicrobiales bacterium (assembly GCA_965225805.1). Classification (GTDB taxonomy): domain Bacteria; phylum Gemmatimonadota; class Gemmatimonadetes; order Longimicrobiales; family Gaopeijiaceae; genus BD2-11. The sequence goes on along the minus strand of OZ245327.1, from coordinate 2,632,103 downwards.
CGGCGGTGTCCGCGCGCTGCGCCGGGCGATGCTTCCGGTCGCATCGGAGCGTACACAGGAGCTGGTGGACACCTGCGGCACCGGCGGCGGCACTGTGCGCACCTTCAACGTCTCCACGGCCGCCGCGCTGACCGCCGCGGCGTCCGGCGTCCGGGTCGCCAAGCACGGCAACCGCTCGTTCACCTCCCAGAGCGGGAGCGCCGACGTTCTGGAAGCCCTCGGGGTGCGCATCGAGCTGACGCCGCAGGAGATGAGCAGCGTGCTGGGGGAAACCGGCATCGTCTTCATGTTCGCGCCCCTCCTGCATCCCGCGATGCGCCACGTCGGTCCCGTGCGTGCGGAACTGGCGGTCCCTACGATCATGAACCTGCTGGGGCCGCTCACCAACCCGGCCGGCGTGACCCGCCAGCTGGTCGGGGTATCCGACCCGGGTTGGCTGGAGCTGATCGCACCCGCGCTACGGGAACTCGGCCATCAGCGCGCCCTGGTGGTGCACGGCGAGCCGGGGATGGACGAGTTGAGCCCGGCGGGGACCACGACGGTGTCCGATCTTCGCGGCGGCGAGATCACCACCTACCAGGTGAGCCCAACCGACCTTGGCTTGGAGCGGGGGAGCCTGCACCCCCTCGCGGGCGGCACCCCGCAGGAGAACGCAACGGTGATTGTGGACGTGCTGGAAGGCCGCCGCCGCGATTCCGCCCGCTCATTCGTGCTCGCCAACGCGGGTGCCGCCATCTACGTCGCCGACCTCGCGGGCTCACTTCCGGAAGGAGTCGCCATGGCCGCCGAGGCCATCGACCGGGGGCGCGCGGTCCGCAAGCTCGCCGAGCTCCGCGAGGCCACTCACGCCTGTAGCGAGTGAGCCGGCTTCCGCCCCCTCAAAGGGCCGGAACCTCAGAGCGCCCGCGTCGCGTTCCGGCGGGGCAGGGGACGGAAGCGAGCTGGCGCCCGCGTCATCCGCCCAGCGCGGTAGAACGGAACCTCTCCCATCCCGTGGTCCTCTCCCATCACGACGATTTCCGTGAAATCGCCTCTCAGCCTTCCTAGAACAAACGGAATTCTCATCCTCGCCTCCCTCCGACCCCACGGCCGGTCAGGCGACCGATTCCCCGACCCGGCTCCCCGTGAGCCGGGCGCGACTCGGTCAGTACTTGCGGATCACTCCAACCACCACGCCCTGGATCTGAACATCGCCCGCGTCGACGATGATCGGCTCCAGGGCCTCGTTGGCGGGCTGCAGCCGGATGCGGGAACCCGACTCGCGGTAGAACTTCTTGACCGTGGCCGACTCGCCGCCCACCAGGGCGACCACGGTCTCTCCTTCATTGGCCACCTGGCGCGCGCTCACCACGATGTAGTCGCCGTCGCGGATCTGTTCGTCGATCATGGAATCGCCCTCGACCCGCAGGACGTAGCTCTCGGCGCCGCTGCGCAGCATGTCGGGCGGGACGGCCAGCGTCTCCGTGTCCTGGATGGCTTCGATGGGCAGTCCCGCTGCGACCGCCCCCAGCAGGGGTAGCTCGAAGGCGCCGATACCCGCGTCCCGGTTCACCATCTCGATGGAGCGACTTTGGTTGTAGGCCTTCCGGATGTAGCCCTTGCGTTCCAGATTGCTCAGGTGTTCGTGGACCGTGGCCAGGGAAGCGTATCCGAAGGCATGCGCGATTTCCTCGAAGTTGGGAGCGTATCCCCACTCGTTTATGTAGCCTTCGATGTAGTCCAGGATCTGTTTCTGTCGCTTGGTCAGGGGCATCGAATGCGCGCTCCGCGAGAGTGATGACCGAACAGTACCCGAATAGCATACCCGAAGGTTTACCGAAGCGCAAGATGCATCTCGGAATATCCGGGACGGAGCTGGCCGCCATCGGCCGATGTCCGTTCCAGGCCACATGAACATCCTCGACCGCATTGTCCGCACCAAGCGGGACGAGATCCGGTCCCTCCTGCCCTTGCGGGCGGAGTTGGAGCGAGCCGCCCGCTCGGTGCCCCCGCCCCTCGATTTCCGATCCGCGCTGAGGGGCCGATCCGGGGAAGTGGCGGTCATCGCCGAGGTCAAGCGGCGATCCCCGGGCGCGGGACCGATTCGCGAGGATCTCGACCCTGCCGATCTGGCTGCGGAGTACGCTCGCTCGGGCGCGTCCGCCATCAGCGTTCTCACCGACCGCGACTACTTCGGAGGCAGCCTCGACGACCTGCGACGGGTGCGCGCGCGCGTCCGGCAACCTCTGCTGCGCAAGGACTTCGTCGTGGACCCGGTGCAGCTCGCAGAATCACGAGCCGCGGGCGCGGATGCGGTCCTGCTCATCGTGCGCATCCTGGAGGATCGGCTCCTGGGGGAGCTTCTGGACGGCGCGCGCGAGCTGGGGATGGCCGCGCTGGTGGAGACCCATGACGCGGCGGAGCTGGAACGGGCGCTCTCGGCCGGAGCCGACCTGTTGGGGATCAACAACCGCGACCTGAGCACCTTCCGGTCGAGTGTCGCAGTTACGCTGGAGCTGGTCCGCCGCATCCCCGCCGGCGTGGTGGTGATCTCCGAGAGCGGGCTCGCGACCCGGCAGGACCTGGCGACCGTGGGTGCCGCGGGCGCGGACGCCGTACTGATGGGTGAGGCGCTCCTGCGGAGTCCGCGCCCCGGCCACGCCGTGGCCGCCCTGACCGGCGTCCCGCGCGGACCGCGCGCCGCTCCCGCCGCCGACCTGCCCGGCCTGCCCTCGCAGCCGCCGACCGACCGCGGGCCACCCGCCCCGCCGGCCACAGGACCCGCCCCGTTGCCTGAGGTGAAGATCTGCGGGATCACCCGACCGCTCGACGGCCGCGTCGCCGCGCAGGCGGGCGCGACCTACGTCGGCACCGTGCTCACCCCCGGTTTCTCGCGCAGCGTGGACGTCCCGACCGCGCGGGCGGTGGCGGAAGCCGCCGACCTGTCCCTGGTGATTCTCCTGGTGGATCCGACGCTGGACGACGCGGTGGCGGCGGCGCACGCGACCGGTGCCTCGGTGGTGCAACTGCACGGCCGCGAAGACCGCGCCACCGTCTCTCGCCTGCGCGCGAGCGGCCCATGGAAGGTGTGGAAGGCCGCGCCCGTGCGCGACGCGGCGGACGCCCAGGCCGCCCTCGACCGCTTCGGAGAGGCCGCCGACGGCCTACTCTTCGACGGCTGGCACGAGAAGCTGCCGGGCGGGACCGGCACCCGTTTTCCATGGCACAGCCTGGCCGGGATTCGCGACCGCTTCGCCCCCGGACAGCGCTTCGTCGCCGCGGGGGGGCTGAACCCCGATAACGTGGCGGAAGCTGTGGCGATCCTGCGCCCGGACGTGGTCGACGCGAGTTCCGGGGTGGAGAGCCGCGTGGGCGTGAAGGACCCCGCCAAGGTGCGCGGCTTCGTGCACGCCGCGCGGCACGCCGAAGCTGTCCCGTGACCCGGCGCGAGCCTTCCGCACCCGGCCGCTTCGGCCCGTATGGCGGGCGCTATGTGCCCGAGACGCTCATCACCGCGCTGGACGAGCTCACCGCGGCCTACCGGGACGCGTCGGCGGATCCGGGCTTCGCCGCGGAACTCCGCGCCCTCCTCGAAGACTACGCGGGCCGCCCGTCTCCTCTGTACCGCGCGACGCGCGTCGAGGAAGCCATCGGCGCCGGTCCCGTCTACCTGAAACGTGAGGACCTCAACCACACCGGGGCCCACAAGATCAACAACACGCTCGGGCAGGCGCTGCTGGCGCGCTGGATGGGCAAGCGCCGCATCATCGCCGAGACCGGCGCCGGCCAGCACGGGGTGGCCACCGCGACCGTGTGCGCGCTCTTCGACCTGGAGTGCGTGGTGTACATGGGAACGGAGGACGTCGAGCGCCAGGCGCTGAACGTCTATCGCATGGAGCTGCTGGGGGCCGAGGTGCGTCCGGTAGCTTCCGGATCGTGCACGCTCAAGGACGCCACCAACGAGGCGATCCGCGACTGGGTGACCAACGTGCGCGAAACCCACTACATCATCGGTTCCGTGGTCGGGCCCGATCCCTTCCCGCGCATGGTGCGCGATTTCCAGGCCGTCATCGGGGAAGAGACGCGCGCTCAACTGGAGGCCGCCGAGGGGAGGCTGCCCGGTTCCGTGGTCGCCTGCGTCGGCGGCGGGTCCAACGCCATGGGCATCTTCCACGCCTTTGTTCCCTGCAAGGAGGTCCGCCTGGTCGGGGTCGAGGCGGCGGGAGAGGGACTGGACAGCGGCCGGCACTCGGCGCCGCTGGCGGCGGGCATGCCGGGTGTCCTGCACGGATCCCTGAGCTACCTGCTGCAGGACGCGGACGGGCAGGTGGCCCCGGCTCACTCCATCTCCGCGGGACTGGACTACCCGGGCGTGGGGCCGGAGCACTCCTGGCTGCTCGACGAAGGCCGGGCTCACTACGTAACGGTCACCGACGATCAGGCGCTGGCCGCATTCCACCGGCTTTCGCGCCTGGAGGGCCTCATTCCGGCGCTCGAGAGCGCCCACGCGATGGCGCACGTCTTCGAAGCGGGGGAGGAACTGGCTCGCCACGGGCCCGTCGTGGTTTGCCTGAGCGGCCGCGGAGACAAGGACGTGGAGCATGTGGCGCGCCTTTCGGGCGCCGCTTCACAGGTCGGCCATGATCATTCGAACGGCTGATGACTGACTCCTTCCTTGCACAGTGCTTTGCGCGCTGCCGGGCCGAAGGCCGCGCGGCCCTCATCCCTTTTCTGACGTGCGGGTACCCGAGCGGCCCGGAGAGTCTGGACCTGCTCTGCGGGATGGCGTACGCGGGCGCCGACATCATCGAATTGGGGATCCCCTTCAGCGATCCCCTGGCGGACGGGCCCACCATCCAGCGCTCCTCGTTCCAGGCGCTCGAGGGGGGAATGACCACCGAGGGCACCCTGGAAGTTCTCCGCGACTTCCGCGCCGAGCATGACACTCCGGTCGTCCTCTTCAGCTACCTCAATCCCATCCTGCGCTACGGGGTGGACGAGTTCGCCCGCGCGGCCAGCGAGGCCGGCGCCCAGGGGCTGCTCCTCACCGACGTGCCGGCCGGCGCCGACCCCGTGCTGGAGAGCCGGCTCTCGGCGCACGGCCTCGACCTCATCCGGCTGATCGCCCCCACCTCGTCCTCGCAAAGGATCGGCGCGATCGCCGAGGCCGGGGCGGGGTTTCTGTACTACATCGCGCTTACCGGAGTCACCGGGGCGCGCGCCCAGCTGCGCCGCGCGCTGGGGCTGGAAGTGCAGGCGGTCAAGCGTCAGGTCGGGAGCATCCCGGTCGTGGTGGGATTCGGCATCTCGACGCCCGAGCAAGCCGCGGACGTGGCCGCGGTGGCGGACGGGGTGGTGGTGGGCAGCGCCGTCATCGATCACTGCGAGCAGGGGGGCGCGGAAGGGGTTCGCGTGTTCGTGGCTGCCCTCAGGGGGGCGATGGAGCGGGACGGCCCGGCTTCCTCCTCGGGTTAGCGTCCGAGCGCAACCGCATCCGGATCCACTCGCAACCTTTCCGCCAACTCGGCATCCGGGCTCACGAACACCGTCTTTTCGCGCTCCAGGGTCACCGTCCCGGGCGCCGCTCCGCGCGGCTTGCGCACGTACTTCCGGCGCGTCCAGTCCACGGGGACGGTCGCGGAGGTGCGGCTCCTGGAGTTGAGCGCGGCCAGGATGGCGGCCTCTTCCAGGTCGCCGGGAGCCGGGCTTCCCTCCTCGCGCCAGCGCAGGATCACGTGCGCGCCGGAGGCGTGGCGCGCGTGCAGCCAGATGTCGTTGGGATCCGAGTGATGAAACGTCAGCTCGTGGTTGCTCTTCGCGCCCCGGCCCACCCGGATCTCGGTGCCCAGCGAGCTGCGATAACGGTGGTACGGAAGCCTGGGAGGCGGGCGTCCCGGCTTGGCGCGCGCAGTTGGCATCCCCAGCCGCTGCTCCAGCTCCCCGGTGTCCACCGACCCCGCCGCCACCTTGTCCGACAAGTCGTACCAGGAGCTCAGTCGCGCGCTCGCATCCTCGATCTGCCGTGGGAGCTTGAGCGCGGCCCGCTCCGCGCGCGCAGCACGGGCGTAGTAGCGGGCCGCGTTCTCGTGGGGCGCCAGCGTGGGGTCGAGCGAGACGCGGGTCGTGTTTCCCTCGAAGTCCTCGAGGGACACCCGGCCCGCTCCGCGCGGGATGCTCGCCATGCGCGCCAGGAGCAGATCTCCGGTGGCCCGCATCCGCGCCGGATCCTCCAGCCCCTCGAGCTGTTCCCGCAAGCGGACCAGCTTGCCTTCGGCAGCGCCGATGCGCCGCTCCAGCGCCGACATGAGTTCCGACGGCACCAGGCTGGCGCGCGGACCCGTCCCCGACCCCTCCGCGAGCGCCGCGAGAAGCGTTTCCCTCGCATCGCTTTCGACGCCCGGAAGAGGATAGGGATAGGGCTGTGGGCCCTGTCTCGTGGACAGGAGCTGAGGCTGCATTTCCTCCAGCCGGCGCCATCGCCGCCATCTCCTCCAGCCCTCCTCCAGGGCAGCCCGCGCGTCGCTCGAACCAGCTTCCTCGCCCGAGCCCGGCACGAGGCCGGCGTCGGCAGAGCCGTTTTCCTGCGCCACACCCAGAAACGCGCGTGCGTTGAGGCGCGAGGCATAGGCGACGTTGCGCACCAGGGTGGGCACCCGCTCCGCCGGCTCCCGATCTTCGAGCAATTCCAGCCAGGATGCCAGCGAGATCGGGCGACCGGCCCCCTGGCGCTTCGACGGCCGCGGCAGCTCGTAGCAGGCGCCCGGCAGCAGCTTGCGATCTCCCGAGGGGCGCGGCCTGAGCACGCTCCGGATGCGGTCGTCGGCTCCCTCGGTGAGGATCGCATTCCAGCGTCCTGGGGACAGCTCCAGCACGAGGCGCGTCCGTCGCGCCCGCCCCCGGAGGCGGGTGATGCCTACGAGGATGGCGCGCTCGTCCGGCGGAGCGGAGACGTCGCGCACCAGCCCGGCCAGCGGGGTGGCGCCCGCGGGCGGCGCCGCCTCGGCGGTGAGCGCGATCCCCCCGGAGGCGGGGTGCAACCCGAACACCACGGTCTGCTCGCGCAGATAGAGCGCGACCCTCCCCGCGCCGCGATCCAGATAGACCGCGCGTGTGCGCCCTCCGCTCAGCTCGCGCGAGAGTTCCCGGGCGGCCGCCGCCACCAGCAGGCTGTCCCATAGCATGATGGCGAAAGCTACCCGCAACGCCCTTTTTCCGCTTGATTTACACCCGTGCGACACGCTATCTACTCCCTGACATGACTCCCCCGCGCAACCACCCTCTGATCGTTCGCGCCGCCGACGGACTTCTCCCCTCCTGGGCGCAGGCGAGCGAGTCCCGCCGCCTCCACATGACCCGGGTGTCGAACCTTATGCGCCACTGGGCAGTAGTACGCGGAGCATGCGAAGAGGAAGTGGTGCGATGGGCGGCCCTGGGGCATCTCCACGATGTCCTGCGAGACGGCGACCCCGTGGAGCTGCAGGCGATGGCCAACGGTGAATTCGCCGAACTCCCCGGAAGGCTGCTGCACGGCCCGGTTGCGGCCAGCCGGCTTGCGGAGGAGGGAGTTCAGGACGACAGCCTGCTGCTCGCCGTGGCCTGCCATACCCTCGGTCATCCGGCGCTGGACACGGCGGGCGTGGCTCTCTACACGGCCGACTTTCTTGAACCCGGGCGCGCGATCAGGGCGGAGTGGCGGGCAACGCTGCGCCAGCGCATGCCCACCGAGCTGGACGCGGTCGCTCTGGAGGTTGCGACGGTGCGAACGGAGCATCTGCGGGTGAGCAGTCGCCTCGTCCGGCCCGAAACCTCCGCCTTTCTGGAACTTCTGACAAAGCGAGCTCATGGGTAGGTTGCTGCGCGGACTCGTCCTGATGGCCGTTCTCGGCGGGCTGGCTGTGCTTGCGGCCTCCGCTGCGCTGCAGTGGTGGGAGCCTCCCGCAGATCCGCCCATCACGGCCGAAATGGTCGCGAACCCGGGCGAACGGGTGCGGGTGGAAGTACTCAATGCCGGGGGGGTCGCGGGAATGGCGCGCGAGGCGACCGAGATCCTGCGCGATGCCGGCTTCGATGTGGTCGATGTCGGTAACGCCAGCTCGTTCGACCAGGACACCTCCGTTGTGCTGGCCCGGCTGGGACGTGTCGATATGGCCGGGGCAGTGGCTGAAGCGCTGGCCATTTCCTCCTACATCGACGAGCCGGACTCTTCCGTCTACGTCGATGTCACGGTTCTGCTCGGGAAGAGCTGGGATCCGGCGATCGTGGCGGCGCGCGCGGCCGAGCTCGCAGAGGATACCACCGTCGTCCCCGATCCCGAGCCGGGTTGGCGGGGGGTTCTCACCCGCCTGCGTGACTGGGCCGACGGGATCAACCAATCGGGCAACGGGCCATGAGCAAGACGAAGCGGCAGCCAGGCAGGCAGCAGAAGCCGAGGGACGAGGGCTCCGGCGGGACGCTGGGCGAATGGGTTCGCGTCATCCTGATATGGGGTGGTCTCTTCCTGCTGATCCGGTTCTTCGTCCTGCAGACCTTCGTCATCATCTCGGGTTCGATGCAGGACACGCTCCTGCTGGGAGATTTCCTGGTGGTCAACCGGGCCGCGATCGGTTCACCCGTCCCCGGCACCTCTCTTCGCATCCCCGGCTATTCGACCCCGAGGCGCTTCGACATCCTCGTGTTCGATCCGCCCCACGAAGAGAACATGATGCTGGTGAAACGGCTGATCGGCATGCCCGGCGACACTCTGGAGATGCGCGGCAAGACCCTGTACATGAACGGCTCCGTCGCGGACGAACCCTATGCCCGGCATATCGAGCAGATCCCTGACCACTCCGACATTCGCATGACGTGGCAGATCCCGTATCTGGTGTCGGGAGAGGATGCGGAATCCTATCGCCCCAGCCGCGACAACTGGGGGCCGATCGTGATCCCGGCCGACAACTACTTCATGCTGGGTGACAACCGCGACGAGAGCCAGGATTCGCGCTACTGGGGCTTGCTGGAGGGCTGGAGGCTCGAGGGCCGCGCCATGTTCATCTACTACTCCTACGAACGCGACACGATGACTCCCTTCCCCTGGATCCGCCTCATTCGCTGGGACCGCATCGGGGACCGGATTCGCTGACGAGGAGAGTTGGGACGAGCCCTGCTTGGCCCGGATCAGCCCGGTCACAGGCAAGCACACTATTATAATGTGTGAGATTATCGGTATCTATACGCGATTATATAGTGTAATATTATCGTTATATAAAAGGATATATAATACATAGATCTCATGCCAAGGGCCATCCAATGATAATCACCGCTTTGGAATAGACCACGATCCCCGCCGCAGCTCCCTGACTCCTTAGCCGGTCAGCACCGCAAGCTTCGTCGCCCGCAACTGCCCGCACGCCGCGTCAATGTCGCGGCCGCGCGGTTCTCGCACCATCGCCGAAACCCCGTTCTCCTCCAGCTTCTTCCGGAACGCGTGCACCCGGCCGGGCGCGCTCGACCGCCACTCGGGCTGGTAGGGAATCGGGTTGAAGGGGATCAGGTTGACGAATGCGTGCGTGTCGCGGGCGAAACGGGCCAGCGCGGGAATCAGCGCGAGGTCGTCGTTCACTCCCTGGATCATCGTATACTCGAGCGTGATGCGGCGGCCGCGCACTCGCCGGAATCGCTCCAGGGCAGCCTTCACCTGGTCGAGCGGATAGCGCTTCTCCAGCGGGATCAGCTCGCGCCGCAGTTCGGAGTCGGGGGCGTGCAGCGACAGCGCGAGCCCGAACTGCTCCGGGCGCTCGGCCAGGGTGCGAATCCCCGGGACCATGCCCACCGTCGATACCGTGATCCTGCGCGCCCCGACCCCGTATCCGCCATTCAGGAGGGTCAGCGAGGGGAAGACCGCGCGCGGATTGGCGAGGGGCTCGCCCATTCCCATGTATACGACGTTGGAGATCTGCCCCATCCCCTTTCCGCGCGTCCACCGCCGCGAGGCGCGGTACTGCGCCACGATCTCGCCCGTGCTCAGCTGGCGCCGGAAGCCCGACCAGCCGGTCGCGCAGAAGGTGCACCCCAGAGGGCATCCCGCCTGGGACGAGATGCACAGGGTGAGGCGCGCGCGGGTGGGGATCAGCACGGACTCCACCAGCTCGCCGTCCCAGAGCCGCCACAGGTGCTTGACGGTGCCGTCGCGGGAGACCGAGACGCTGGCAGTGGCGGGCTCCTCCAGGCGAAAAGCCGCGGCCAGGGCTTCGCGCTCCACCTTCGGCAGGTCGTTCATCTCACCGAAGCCGGGGGCGTCGTTCCGGAACACCCAGCGCTCCACCTGTTCGGTACGATACCCGGGCTCGCCCCGTTCGCCGAAGTGGCGACGCAGGGCTTGCCGTAGCTCCGTCGGGACCAGCCCCAGCAGATCGGGGCGTCCGTCGCGGTCCTTGTCTCGCGGCATCGCAGTTCGGGCCGAGGGAATCACCGCAGTCTCGCCATTCGTATCGGCTCGAAACAGACGGAGTGTCTTGCTTGAGCCGTGGCGGCACGCTCACTAACTTAGCGCGATTCCGCAGGAGAGGGTTTCCTGCTTCCTTTTCCGTCCTCGCTCGCGGGATTCTCGGGAGAGCACTCCCTGCCGGTCGAGTGTCTCCCTCATCCCGCTTCTCATACCAGGCTCATATGACTGATCCGATGCTGGAGAGCACTTCCTACCGCTCGCGCATGGCCGGAGGAGTGCGCGAGACGGACGCGGGCCGCATTCACCGCCTCGCCGGCTGGGTCCATCGGCGCCGCGACCTGGGGGGCGTGGTCTTCGTGGACCTGCGCGACCGCTCGGGGATCCTGCAGGTCTCCTTCGGTCCCGACTGGACCGAAGCCGGGTCGTTCGCGGCTGCGGGGAAGCTGGGGGCGGAAGATGTGATCGCGGTGCGGGGCGAGGTTGTGCGGCGGCCGCCGCAGGCGCGCAATCCGGAGATGGCCACGGGGGCGGTGGAACTGCAGGCCACCAGCTTCGAACTGCTGGGCAAGGCGGAGACGCCCGCCATACCGGTGTATCAGAACCCGGGAGAGGAGCCTCCCGCCGAAGAGCTGAGGCTTCTCCACCGGCACCTGGATCTGCGGCGCGCCCCCATGCAGGCCGCGCTGGAGCTGCGCCACCGGCTCGTGCTGGAAACCCGCAACTACCTCGACCGCCTGGGCTTCCTGGAAATCGAGACCCCGATCCTGACGAAGCCCATGCCCGAGGGAGCCCGGGACTTCCTCGTGCCCAGCCGGCTGCACCCGGGAGAGTTCTACGCGCTGCCGCAGAGCCCGCAGATCTACAAGCAGATCCTCATGACGGCGGGCGTCGACCGCTACTATCAGATCGCGCGCTGCTTCCGGGACGAGGATCAGCGTACCGATCGACAGCCCGAGTTCACCCAGATCGACGTCGAGGCCTCCTTTATCGCTCCGGACGATATGCTGGGGTGGATGGAGGAGCTCATGATTCGCCTCTCCCGGGTCGCCGGTCTGCATGTGGAGCCGCCCTTCCAGCGCCTGGCCTACCGCGACGCGCTGGAACGCTATGGAAGCGACCGGCCCGACCTCCGCTTCGGGCTCGAAATCGAGGACTGGTCGGGGCCGTTCGCCGATGTGGATTTCCGCATCACGCGAGCGGCGCTGGGCGCGGGCGGACGGGTGCGCGGCCTGCGTGTCGAAGGCGGCGCGGCGCTCTCCCGCAAGCAGATCGGGGCGATCGAGTCCGCGGCCAGGAAGGCCGGCGCGCCCGGACTCCTGTGGGTGAAGCGCACCGAAACCGGTGGTTCCGGGCCGCTCGCCCGCTTTCTCGCGGAGGGGCACTACCAGGCACTGGGTCTCGGCCCCGGCGACCTGGCGCTGGCCGCCGCCGGCCCCGACTCCGTCACTTCACCGGCGCTCGCTGCGGCCCGGCTGGCGGTGGCTGTTGCAGCCGCCATCCCGCACGAGCGAGAGCACGCGTGGGCCTGGGTCCTCGACTTCCCGCTCTTCGATCCGCTTCCCGACGGAGCGGGGATCACCTTCAACCACCATCCCTTCGTGATGCCGGCCGAGGAGGATCTGCCTCGTCTGGAGTCGGACCCGCTGTCGTGCGGGGCACGTGCGTACGACCTGGTGTATAACGGATCGGAGCTTGGGTCGGGCAGCCTCCGCATCCACGATGCGGCCCTGCAGGAGCGTGTTCTGCGGGTTCTCGGCCTGGACGAGCATCAGATCGAGAAGCGCTTCGGCTTCCTCCTCCGGGCGCTCCGCTCCGGCGCTCCGCCCCACGGAGGCATCGCCCTGGGCATGGACCGCATCGTGCAACACTTCGCAGGAGCCAGAAGCCTGAGAGACGTGATTGCCTTCCCCAAGACGACCGCGGCGCGGGCGCTCTTCGAAGCCGCCCCCGGGCGTCCGGGCCAGGCGGAACTGGAGGCGCTGAAGCTGTCATGACCCCGACTATGGTGGAGCACCGCCTCGACACGGAAGGAGCCGATCCGCTCCTTCTGGCGGGCGTCAACGACGCCAACATGCAGGGGTTGGCTCGTCTCTTCGGCATCCGCGTGATCCTGCGCGGTGATCGCCTCCTCCTCTCCGGCGTTCTGGAGGGTGTGGAGCGCGCGGTCCCGGTGGTGCGTCATCTGATTGAGCTGGCGCGCATGAGAGTGCCGTTCGACGCCTCCGACATCACCCGCTTCGCCGAGGAGCGGGCGGCCGGCGACCCGTCCCGGTCGATCGAGTCGACGGAGCCGCCCCGCATCGCGTTGCCGGGCTCGCGCAGGGTGATCAGCCCGCGCTCCGAAGGGCAGCGGCGCTACGTCGAGGCCATCGACCGGTTCGAGATCGTCATCTCCATCGGCCCGGCCGGCACGGGCAAGACCTATCTGGCCGTGGCCAAGGCGGTGGACGCTCTCTACCGCAAGCGCGTGCGGCGCATCGTGCTGGCGCGCCCGGCGGTGGAGGCGGGGGAGAACCTGGGCTTCCTCCCGGGCGACCTGCAGGAGAAGGTCGACCCCTACCTGCGGCCGCTCTACGATGCGCTCGAGGACATGATGCCGGCCGAGCGCGTGCGGCGCGCCCTGGACGACCGCACCATCGAGATCGCCCCGCTCGCGTACATGCGCGGCAGAACCCTCTCCGACGCCTTCGTCATCCTGGACGAGGCGCAGAACGCCACCCGCGCCCAGATGAAGATGTTTCTGACCCGCCTGGGCCTGAACTCGCGTGTCGTCATCACCGGCGACAAGACCCAGATGGACCTTCCCAACCGGGCCGATTCGGGGCTGCTTCAGGTGGAGAGGATCCTGCGGGACGTTGACGGCATCGCGCTCGTATATCTCGACGCGGTGGACGTCATCCGCCACCCGCTGGTGAAGCATATCATCCGCGCATACGAGAATCAGTCCGAGGAAGGAGAGGGATAGTGCACCTCTGGCGTGTGTTGTCGAGCCCGCCGGAGCGGCCCTGGCCGGACGGCGCCGTCCACCACGGCGCGCGCGTGGTCCTGCTCGCCGGACTCGCCCTGATTCTGGCGGCGGGGTTTCCCCCCAACCCGCGGGTGGCCGACCTCAGCGGCTACGAGGCGGGGCTTCTCGCGACCGAGGACCTCATTGCGGAGGTCGCGTTCCCGGTTCTCAAGTCCGAGGCCGAGCTGGAGCGGGACCGGGCGGCGGCGGTCGGGGCGATGCCGATGATCTACCGCTACCGTCCGGAGGCGGGCGACTCCACCGCGGGCGCGCTCAACCGCTTCTTCGCCACCGTCGAGGAGACACTGGGGCGGGATCCCGTTGCACTCGAGGCCGTGCTGGCGGCCGAGAACATCGCCGCCGCGCCATCGCTGGTGGAGGTGTTGCGCGACCCCGCCAGGCGGGAGGCGATCCACCGGGCGGCGCTGCGGGCCGCCCGGGAGTTCATCCCCCAGGGGATGGTCGACGCGCCCACCCGCGACTTCCTGGGAGACCGCATCACCGTGCTGGGGGGAGATGGCGAACGCTTCGTGTCCACCCGGGAGCTGCTCACCGCCACCGACCTGTACAACCGCTCCGCCGAGCTGCTGCCCTCCGAGGCCTCGCCGGAGGCGACCGAGATCCTCCGCCTCCTTCTCATCCGCTTCCACGAGTTCAGCTACGTGCCCGACCAGGCGGCCACCACCAGCCGCCGCACGGCGGCCCGGCAGTCCGTCGGCACGATTCGCGCAAACGTGCTCTCGGGGGAAGCCATCCTGCGCGCCAACCAGCAGATCGCCGAGGAGGATCTCGTCCGCCTGCGCGCCTACGAAGAGCAGCTGCGTACGCTCGGGCTGCTGGGGGCCAGCGCCACTGGGTTTCTGCCCTCGCTGGGCGTTTACCTGCTGGAGTTGCTGCTGCTGGGGATGCTGTGGATCGTGCTGTGGGCCTATCGCGCAGAAGTGTACGCAAACTTCCGCTGGATGCTGCTTCTGACCTTTCTGCTGGCCACCTACTTCGTGTCGGCCGTGGTCATTTCACGGGTCGCCATCCTTCCCCCCGAACTGCTCCCCATCGCGTTCGTGACGCTGTCGGTGGCGGTGGTGTGGGACGGCCGCCTGGCGCTGATCCTGGCGCTGGTGCTGGCCGCCATCAGCGCCTCGCTCACGCCCTTCCAGAGCGTGGACGTGCTGGTGACCGCCATGGTCGGGGGTGGGGCGGCGGCGCTCAGCGTGGGGGTGGTGCGCCGGCGCTCGCAGAGCTGGACCTTCATCGCCATCATCGCGGCCTCCTACGCGACCGTCACCCTGTCGCTCTGGCTCAGCCGCATCCAGCCCTCCGCCGGGGTGCTCTCCTCCATCGGCTGGACGACCGGGAACGCCATCGTGAGCGCTGGCCTGGCGCTCCTCTTCGTGCCCGCCTTCGAGTGGTTCACAGGCATCACCACCGACCAGACGCTCCTCGAGTTCGTGGATCCGAACCGGAAACTCCTCAAGCGCTTGTCGATGGAGGCTCCGGGGACCTACGCCCACACCATCAACGTGGCCAACCTGGCCGAAGCCGCGGGAACCGCCATCGGCGCCAACGGCCTTCTGTGCCGGGTCGGCACGTACTACCACGATGTCGGCAAGGTGCTCGAGCCGCAGTACTTCATCGAGAACCAGCACGGGGGCATCAACCCGCACGACCGCCTGGATCCGGCCATCTCGGCGGCCATCCTGCGAAGGCACGTTACCGAAGGTCTTCGTCTCGCCCGCCATGAGAAGCTTCCGTCAACCATCGCCGCCTTCATCGCCGAGCACCACGGCACCCAACGCATTGGCTTCTTCTACGGGAAGGCGCTCGAACAGGCAGGGGGAGCGGACGTGGACGAGGCGGAATTCCACTACGCCGGACCGAAGCCGCAGTCCAAGGAAACCGCGGTGTTGCTCCTGGCCGATCCCGTGGAGTCAGCAGCCCGCACCTTGCGAGATCCAACCCCGGAACGCATCCGTGCGATGACCGACGCGATCGTGGACAGCCGTGTCGCGGACGGCCAGCTGGACGAATCTCCCCTCACTTTCGCCCAGATCTCGCTCGTCAAGGAGCAGTTTGCGACCGTGCTGGAGGCGATGTATCACCGTCGCATCGACTATCCCGAAACCGAGCATCTGAGCAGGGCGGGGAAGGGAGGCGATGCGCCCGATGGAGAAGCCGACCAACCCGCCGCCCCGGGCGCCGATGTGGGCTCGCCGGACGATTCTTCCTCCACCAGCCCCTGAACCCGGGCCGCGACAACCGTGACCAGGCCTGCGGTCCTCGTCGAAACCGACTTCCCATCCAGGACCGAACCCGGGCCGCCTCCGGTGTCGCGCGAGAGCCTGGCGCGCGCGGTGTACGAGACCCTCGCGGACGAAGGTGCGGAGGAAGGGGAGGTTGCGCTTACCCTCGTTGCGGACGACCGCATCCGGTCTCTGAACCGCGACTACCTCGGCCATGATCGGGTGACCGACGTGATCTCGTTCTCGCTTCAGGACCCGGGTGAGCCGCTGCTCGCCGATATCTACATCGGGTACCCGCAGGCCCTGCGCCAAGCGGCAGAACTGGGGCTGTCCGCGCGCGAAGAACTCGTGCGGCTTGCGATCCACGGAACGCTGCACGCCCTCGGCTACGATCATCCCGGAAAGGATCGCTTCGTGAGCCCCTTCTTTCGCCGCCAGGAGGCGCTGGTGAAACGAGTGCTTGCCGCCGAAGACGAGTCGCGCCAAGATTCCCGCGCTTCCTCGCACCAGCCCTAGTTTCCGGACCATCCGCCGTGTCCCCACAAGAGTCCCTCGCCCTCCGCAAGGAGGTTCTGCTGGCCGCCGTCGCCGACGGCGGAGTCGCGGAGGCGAGCGCCACGCTGGCGAAGCTCCA
Organism: Longimicrobiales bacterium; assembly: GCA_965225805.1. Taxonomy (GTDB): domain Bacteria; phylum Gemmatimonadota; class Gemmatimonadetes; order Longimicrobiales; family Gaopeijiaceae; genus BD2-11. Next base: position 2,615,817 of record OZ245327.1, on the reverse strand, counting down.
TCCTTCGGATGTGGCGGATGTGCTGGAGTCTCTGTCAGACTCCGACCGCCTGGCGGTCCTGCGCGCCCTCCCTGCCGAGCTGGCCTCCGAGACCCTCACCGAGATGGAGGAGGACGAGGGGGCGGCGGACCTGCTGGCGGCGATGACGCCCCACCGGGGCGCGAAGCTGCTGCAGGAGCTGGCCGACGACGACGCGACCGACCTGCTGGCCTACCTGCAGCCCGAGGAACGGACGCGCATCCTCGCGGAGATGCCCGTCGAAGAGGCCGGCGAGATCCGCGAGCTGCTGGCCTACGGGGAGGAGAGCGCCGGCGGCATCATGACCGCCGCGCTGGTCTCGGTGCGGGAGGCGCTGAGCGCCGCCCAGGCGATCGAGGAGGTCCGCCGGCAGGGGCGGGAGGTGGAGGACTTCTACACGGTGTACGTCGTGGACAGGAGCGGTCGGTTGCTGGGGACGGTCCCCCTCGACGACCTGATCCTGGCCGCTCCGGAGCAGTCGGTTGCGTCGCTGGTGGAGCCCGTGGTGGCCTCGGTAACCCCGCACGAGGACCAGGAAGCCGTGGGCCGCCTCATGGCCCGCTACAACCTGCCCACCGTGCCGGTCGTGGAACCCGGCGGCAGGCTCGTCGGCCGAATCACCTTCGACGACGTACTCGACGTCATGGAGGCCGAGCAGACCGAAGACATCCTGCGCTTCGGCGGGGTATCGGACGAAGAGTCGCTGGGGGGGAGCTGGCTGGCGGCGGTGCGAACCCGTCTTCCCTGGCTGGTGCTGAATCTGGTGACCGCAACGGCGGCGGCCATGGTCGTGTTTTTCTACGCCGATACCGTGGAGAGCGCCGTGATCCTCGCCGTCGTCATGCCCGTGATCGCGGGCATGGGCGGGAATGCCGGGTCGCAGGCCCTGGCGGTGACCGTGCGCCGGCTGGCGTTGCGCGACGATGTGGGCGCCGAGCTCGGGGCGGTAGTGGGCAAGGAAGTCCTCGTGGGGCTGGTGAACGGCGCCGTGCTCGGAGGCATCGTGGCGGGGGCGAGCCTGCTGCTTCCGGGAGGGGATCCGCTTCTCGGGATGGTCGTGCTGATCTCGATGTGGGGCACGATGCTGATGGCGGGGTTCGGCGGGGCCTTCATCCCGATGCTGCTCCACCGTCTGGGCTTCGATCCGGCGGTCGCGTCCTCGGTCTTCCTCCATACCGCGACCGATCTGCTGGGCTTCCTGCTGCTGCTGGGCCTCGCCAGCGCCCTCCTTCTGTAGCCGAGAATGCATACCCCGCCCGAAATCCTGATCGACGGACGCTCCCTCACGCTGGAAGCGGTGGAAAGAGTCGCGCGCGCGGCCCCCGGCACGCTGCAACTTCGCCTGGACACGGCCGCCGCCGACCGCATGCGGGCCTCGCACGCCGCGATCGAGCAGCTGGTCGGCTCGGGCGAACCCGTCTACGGAATGACCACCGGCTTCGGGCGGCTGGCCGAGGTCGTGATCGCGCCCGAGGACCGGCGGACGCTGCAGCACAATCTGATTCGCAGCCACGCCTCGGGTGTCGGCAAGCCGCTGCCCAGGGAGGCGGTGCGGGCCATCATGCTGTTGCGCGCCAACGCACTCGCCCGGGGATACTCGGGCTGCCGTACCGAACTCGTGCACCGTCTACTGGACATGCTCGACCGCGGGATTCATCCGACGGTCCCGGCATTCGGCTCGGTGGGGGCGAGCGGCGATCTGGCACCGCTGGCGCATGTGGGTCTGAGCCTGCTGGGTGAAGGGTACGGCGAAGCGGGCGGGGAGCAGCGGCCCATGGGCGAAATCCTGGCGGAGTCCGGCCTCGCGCCCATCCAGCTCGGACCCAAGGAGGGGCTGGCGCTCATCAACGGAACCCAGGCCACCACCGGGCTCGGCATCCTGACGTTGTTGGCCGCTGAGCGGGGGCTGGATACAGCCGAGGCGAGTGGCGCGATGTCGGTGGAAGCCCTCCTGGGGACGCCCGAGGCCTTCCGGCCCGAGATCCAGATCGCCCGTCCCCACCCCGGTCAGGCGGTGTCGGCCGTCCGGCTGCGCGCGCTCATCGCGGGATCGGAGATCCGGGAATCGCACCGCGTGGGCGACCCGCGGGTTCAGGACGCCTACTCGCTTCGCTGCATTCCGCAGGTGCATGGGGCGGCCCGCTCCGCACTCGGCTACGTGCGTGGCATCCTCGAGGTGGAGGCGAACAGCGCGACCGACAATCCCCTGGTGTTCCCGGAGGTGGCGGGGCGCTCCGGCGAGGTCCTCAGTGGAGGCAATTTCCACGCCCAGATCGTGGCACAGGCGCTCGACCTGCTCGCGATCGCGGTGATCGATGTGGCGTCCATGTGCGAGCGCCGCATCGAGCGTCTCATCAACCCCGACCTGTCGCTCGGGCTGCCCGCCTTTCTCGCCCGTCGCCCGGGGCTCGAGAGCGGCTTCATGGTCGTGCAGGTGGTCGTCGCCGACCTCCTCTCCGAAATGCGGGTTCTGGCCCATCCGGCGAGCGTCGACTCGGTGCCGACGAGCGCGAGCCAGGAGGATCACGTTTCCATGGGGCTCGCGGCTGCGCGCAAAGCGGTCCGGGCCGTATCCTGCCTGGAACGCATCCTGGCGGCGGAACTCATATGCGCGGCTCAGGGCATCGACTACCGTCGTCCGTTGCGCTCGGGTGCAGGGGTCGAAGAGGTGCACGCGCTCGTCCGTTCCCGGACTGCGACGCTCGAAGGCGACCGGCCCCTGACCGCGGACCTGGAGGCTCTCTTGAGCCTGGTCAGATCGGGCGCCGTCGCCCACGTCACCCGAACCGCCGCCGGAGACCCATGAAACACATTCAGCAGACCCGCCCCGTTCGGGCACCCCGGGGAACGCGCATCTCTTGCCGGGGATGGGCCCAGGAGGCCGCTCTGCGGATGCTCATGAACAACCTCGATCCCGAGGTCGCGGAAGCCCCCGACGAATTGGTCGTGTATGGCGGCACGGGCAAGGCGGCGCGTTCCTGGGATGCCTTCCACGCGATCGTGAAGGCTCTGCGGGAACTCGCCGGCGACGAAACCCTGCTCGTCCAGTCCGGAAAGCCGGTGGGGGTGTTCCGCACCCACTCACAGGCCCCGCGGGTGCTCATCGCGAACGCCAACCTGGTGGGCAACTGGGCGACGTGGGAGCACTTCCGGGAACTGGAGCGGCGCGGCCTCATCATGTTCGGGCAGATGACGGCGGGTTCGTGGATCTACATCGGCACCCAGGGCATCCTGCAGGGCACCTATGAGACCTTCGGGGCACTCGCGCGCAAGCATTTCGGACCCTCACTACGCGGACATTGGATCCTGACCGGGGGAATGGGCGGCATGGGAGGAGCCCAGCCGCTCGCCGCCACCATGAACGAGGGAGCCATCCTTTGCGTCGAGGTGGACGCCGAGCGTATCCGCAGGCGCATCGCGACGCGCTACTGCGACCGCATGACCCGCGACCTGGAAGAAGCGCTCGACTGGGTTCAAGGCGCGGCCCGGGCGGGCCAGCCAATCTCCGTGGGACTGGTCGGCAACTGCGCCGAGGTCCTCCCTGAACTCGTGGCGCGCGGGATCACGCCGGATGTGGTCACCGACCAGACCTCCGCGCACGATCCCCTGAGCGGGTACGTTCCAGCCGGCCTCTCCCTGGGCGAGGCCAAGCGTCTGCGCGCAGCCGACCCGGATGAGTACCTGCGGCGCTCGCTATCGTCCATTCGCGCGCACTGCGCGGCCATTGTCGCGATGCAGGAGGCGGGCGCGGTGGCGTTCGACTACGGAAACAATCTGCGCGGATTCGCCCGCGAGGCTGGACTGGAGAACGCCTTCGCCTATCCGGGGTTCGTGCCCGCCTACATCCGCGGCCTGTTCTGCCAGGGCAAGGGCCCCTTCCGCTGGGCCGCGCTCTCCGGCGATCCCGCCGACATCCACCGCATCGACGACCTGGTGCTCGACATGTTCTCCGGCGACGAACATCTGTGCCGCTGGATCCGGCTGGCGCGCGAGCAGGTGGCGTTTCAGGGCCTCCCCTCGCGCATCTGCTGGCTGGGACAGGGGGAGCGGGCGCGTTTCGGGTGCGCCATCAACGACCTGGTGGCGCGCGGGGAGGTCAGCGCGCCGGTCGTCATCGGGCGTGACCACCTCGACACGGGGAGCGTCGCTTCCCCCAACCGCGAGACCGAAGCCATGCGCGACGGAACCGACGCGGTGGCCGACTGGCCGATCCTCAACGCGCTGCTGAACACCGCGTCGGGTGCGACCTGGGTGTCCTTCCACCACGGCGGCGGAGTCGGCATCGGCTACTCGCTGCACGCGGGCCAGGTCGTGGTCGCCGACGGCACTGCCCAGATGCGCGCGCGCATCGAGCGCGTGCTCACCAACGACCCGGGCATCGGGGTCGCGCGCCACGCCGACGCGGGCTACTCCACCGCCTTGGAGACCGCCCGCCGCGAGGGAATCCGAATTCCGATGCTGGAGTAGTCCCGGCGCTCCCATCCGCCGAGAAGCGATCCTGTCAAGGCAATGCCCAACCCGGCTTCGGCACCCGGCACGGCTCGAAGTCCCCGAACCCCATTCCAACGCCCGTGGTCCGGCTGCAAATTGATTCATGACAACAGCCGGACAACTGGGGCGCGAGGGCGAAGCCGTCGCCGCGCGCTATCTGGAAGACGCGGGATGGCGGGTGCTGGAGCGCAACTATCGCGCCGGCCGGAACGAAGTCGATCTGATCGTGGTCCGGGGGCGCACGGTGGCGTTCGTGGAGGTCAAGTCGCGCCGGGGAATGGACTTCGGCCATCCGCTCGAGGCCATCACCGCGCACAAGCGTGGTGAGATCGCCAAGGTCGCCCGCGCGTGGGTGCGTGCCCGCGGGGGGTTGCGCGGCCTGGTGCTGCGGTTTGATGCGGTGGCGGTCAGCTTCGAGCGCACCCGCAGGGACACCGAAGCTCCGCGGATCGAGCATGTCGCCGACGCATGGCGCCTCTAGACGGCGCCTTCCGCTTGACGAGCGGCAGTCCCGAATCTAGACTCCGGCGTGCCCCAGGTCCGCAGAGCGAAGACCCACCGAACCCCGTCAGGGCCGTGCAGGCAGCAGCGGTAAGTGCGGCGATCGCGGCTGCGGCTCACCTGGGGCGCTTCTATTTTCGCCAGCGGAAGCCCGACTCCGGGTGGGACGCGGGAGACGGTCCCGCGCCCTGATCGTCATACCGACGGCGTGGGTGTTTCCGCCAACCCGCGCGTCCCCGCATCCGAACCGCGTGTCCCATACCGCGCTCGCCCGAAAATACCGCCCCCGCCGCTTCGCCGAAGTCGCGACGCAGGAACACGTTTCCGAGACGCTGCGACGAGCGGTGCAGGGGGGGCGCACCGGCCACGCCTATATCTTCTGCGGTCCTCGCGGCGTCGGCAAGACAACGCTGGCGCGCGTCCTCGCCATGGCACTCAACTGTCCCGCCCGCGACGACACGGGCGAGCCCTGCGGCGAGTGTGAGAGCTGTGCGCTCATCTGGAGTGGTCGCACATCGCTCGACGTGGTCGAGATCGACGCCGCGTCCCACCGGGGTGTCGAGGACGCGCGCAACCTGCGCGAGCGGGCCATGTACGCACCCTCCAACGAGCATCGCTTCAAGGTCTACATCGTGGACGAGGCGCACATGCTCACCCGGGAAGCGTGGAACGCCCTGCTCAAGATCCTGGAAGAGCCGCCTCCGCGCGTGATGTTCATCTTCGCCACCACCGAACCGCAGCGCATCCAGCAGTCGGCGTCGCCGATCCTCTCCCGTTGTCAGCGGTTTGACTTCCGGCGCGTCGGCGTGGCCGACATCGTATCCAGGCTGGAACACGTGATTGAGAGCGAAGGCGCGCAGCCTTCCGCCGAAGCGCTTCGGATCATCGCGCGCAAGGCCGACGGGGGCATGCGCGACGCGCTCTCTCTTCTCGACCAGGTTCTGTCGCTGACCGGCGGTGAGGTCGGATCCCGCTCCGTGCGGAAAGTTCTCGGCCTGGTCGAAGAGGAGCGCTACCTCGAACTGTTCGACATCATCCTGGGCCACCGCCACCGGGACATCTTCTCATTCGTGGAGAGCCTCGTGGACGAGGGCTATGATCTGGTGGAGTTCTACCACGGGCTGGTCGAGACCCTCCGCCTGCTCCTGCGCATCCGTCTGGACGGGGAAGGGGCCGTCGACGCGGGCACCGACTACCGCGCCGCTCTGGAGGCGCGCGCGCAGGACTTCATGCCCGCCGATCTGGTCCGCATGCTGGCGATGGCCGCCGATCTGGAGGCACAGGGCAGCCTCAAGCGGGTCAGCCAGCCCCGCGTCCTGGTCGAACTCCTGCTGCTGCGGCTTAGCTATCTCGATCGCACGGTCCGGATCGAGGAGCTCCTGGAGAGTCTCGGCGGTGCGCCCAAGCCTCCCGTGACGGCCCCTGAGGCGGCCGACGCGCAGCTCCCGCCTCGGCCTCGCCGGACGCCCGCGACGCGGACCCGGCCCGCGCAGCGCAAACCGGCGCCCGCGCAACGCGACGCCGGGACGGTCCGGTCCACCTCCGCAACGCGTCCGGGAGACGACAGGCGGGCAATTCCTTCCGAAGAGGCCGTTCCCGAGCTGCGCGCCAGCCCTACAGGCAGAATTGGCCGCTCCCCCACAGGAACGGATGCCGCGCCTCGCCGAGGCGGCCCTGCCGGGGCCGAGCGCTCATCTCCGGGCCCGGTTCCCCCGGCTGCCGAATCCACCGCCCCTCCCGCAAACGCCGGCACGGATCCCGTGGCGGCATTCAAGAACTTGCGCCGACAGGGCCGAGGAATTCTTCCCGGCGGCCTTCCGACTCTCCTTCAGGGTGCCCGTGTGGAAAATGCGGGAGAAAGGAGGCTGCGTGTCACGCTTCCTCACGGCATCGGACTCGACGATCTTCCCCGCAGCTCCGTCCCGTCCCTCAGAGAAGCGCTCGCCAGTCACCTCGGCTACACACCCGACATCGACATCGTCGAGGGCCGGAAGGCGGGGCCTTCGGGTCCCCGAATGGTGTCACCGGAGCAGGTGAAGCGGGAGCGTCTCCAGGAGATGGTAAAGCGGGAACCACTCCTGGCCCGGGCGGTAGAAGAATTCGATCTTGAACTGCTCGACTAGCTTCCTCTCCACCTCCGCCTTGAGAATACCTTGATGAAAGATCTGCAACGGCTCATCCAGTTGGGGCAGCAGATGCAGAGCCGCGTCTCCGCCCTTCAGGAAAGCCTCGACCGCCAGGAGCTGCGGGCCTCTTCCGGCGGGGGCATGGTGACCGCGGTTGTGGACGGCAAGGGTAGCGTGAGGAGCATCACGATCGAACCCTCGGCTGTGGATCCCGATGATGTCGAGATGCTCGAGGACCTCGTTCTGGCCGCGGTTGCGGAGGCGCAGAGCAAGGCGCGGCAGCATTACGAGAGGGAGATGAAGAAGATGTCCGGCGGATTACCCCTGTCGGCACAGCTTCCCAAACTCTTCTAGGCCGCCGCCCGGCACGTGGGCGACCGGGCCCGCGACAGACGCTTGCACGACTCGGACAGGCGCGCCCGATGTCGGTGATCGACCGGGTCACGGACGAGTTCGCCCGGCTTCCTGGAATCGGCCCCAAGACGGCGCTTCGCCTGGTGTACCATCTGTTGCGCAGCGGTCCCGAAGACAGCCGCCGCCTGGCTTCCGCAATCCAGACCCTGGCAGAGCGAGTGCGTCCCTGCGGCACCTGTGGAAACTTCGGTAACGACGCGCATTGTGGCATATGTTCCAACCCGCGCCGTGATACCTCCACGATCTGCGTCGTCGAGGGAAGCTTCGACGTGGGGGCGGTGGAACGCACCGGGCGATTCGGCGGGGTATACCATGTGCTGGGTGGCCGCCTCTCTCCGCTGGACGGGATCGGCCCCGATCAACTCAACCTGCGTTCACTGTTCGAACGCATCCGCTCTGCCCGGGGAGCGGTCAAGGAGGTCATTCTGGCGACCAACCCGAGAGTCGAGGGCGAGGTGACCGCGGTCTATATCGAACGGCAGCTCAGGCCCCTGGGACCGAAGGTGACGCGCCTGGCCACGGGGCTCCCCGTGGGCAGCGACCTGGAATTCGTGGATGGGACGACGCTCGCACAGGCGCTCGAGGAGCGTCGCGAGATGTAGCGGCCGGGGTCGCCGGCCGGGGTGAGGACATCGATGAACAAGAAACTGAAGAGGGTGGGGCTGGTGGCGCTGCTGATCGTGGTGGCCGGAGGGGTCGCAGTTCTGGTCGCGCACGATCAGATGACCCGCCACCAGAGGGACCTGTTCAGTCCGCGGGTCTTTCGGCGGCTGGCCGCGCTGGGGCACATGGCGCGCGCCCGCGCATCGGTCAACACCGTGAACCTGCTGCGAGACTTCATGGCCTGGGAGCCACGCAAACTCCTGCGCGACCGGGCGAGGGCCATCGTCGTGAGAATGGAGCGGGACCTGGCGGGCATCGATCCCGGCCTTAGCGAGAAGACGGCGTGATGCCCGGGACGCGGCAGCGGCGAAGGGGCGGAGTACAGGCCGTGGCGCAACGCGGCGGGCTTTTTCCAACACAGGAGGTGAATCTCGCATGCCGATGACCAACTACGCCCGCCGGGAGATCGACTGCAAGATTCTCTACTACGGTCCGGGACTGGGGGGCAAGACCACGAACGTCGAATACGTGCACTCGCGTGTGGATCCGCGAAGCCGGGGAGAACTCATCTCCCTGGCGACGAAGCAGGGCAGCACGTTGTTGTTCGACTTTCTCGCCGTCGACCTGGGCGTCGTGCGGGGCTTCCAGGCCCGCTTCCATCTCTACACGGTACCCGGCCAGGCCTATTATGAAGCACGCCGTCAACTTCTCCTCAAGGGTGTGGACGGGGTCATTTTCGTGGCGGATTCGCAGACCGGCCGGGACGACGCCAACGTCGAGGCGATGCAGGAGCTGTACGACAACATGGACTCGCACGGGTACGACCTCTCGCGCCTCCCGTTCGTGATTCAGTACAATAAGCGTGATCTTCCCGACATCCTCCCTGCGGAGGAGTTGCGCGCCCGACTGAATCCGGGCCGGGTACCGGACTTCGAGAGCGTCGCTACGGAGGGCACGGGCGTCTTCGAGACGCTTGCGGCGGTAAGCAGGCTGGTGGTGAAATCGCTCCACTGAGGCCTCCCATGGCCCGATTGAATCTGCCAAACATCATCACTATTGCGCGGATCGCCGTCTGCCCGGCGATCTTCGTGCTGGCGCTGTCCTCGAACGCCACTGTGCTGGCTGCCACATTCGGGCTTTTTCTGGCCGCGGCGCTGAGCGACTTGTGGGATGGCTATCTGGCGCGCAAGCACAATCTCATCAGTGACCTGGGTAAGCTGCTGGATCCCATCGCCGACAAGGTGCTGCTGGTGTCGACCATCGTGCCCATCTACATCGTGTCGCACCGCCCGACAGGTGGCGGCGAGATCCCGTGGTGGGGCGAGCTTCCGCTCTGGGTACTCGTGATTCTGCTGGGGCGGGAGTTGATGGTCACTCTGCTGCGGGGCTTTGCCGTGCGCCGGGGCGTGGTGATCGCCGCCGACCGGTCCGGGAAGTACAAGGCGTTCCTGCAGAACCTGTTCATCGCGGCAGTACTGCTCTGGTATGCGCTGGACCGCTTCGCCGAGCAGGAAGGCTGGAGCGGGGTCGCCTGGGATCTCTGGGTCCAGTTTCACGGCGCCTTCATCGGCGTGACCCTCCTGCTCGCGCTTCTGCTGAGCGTCTATTCCATGGGCCTCTATTGCTGGCGCAACCGCGGTCTGGCGGGGACTCAGCGCTGACCGGCACGGTCCCTTCTCCGGCCAGCTGCGCGATCGTCGCGGTAGGCGACGAACTCCTGGCGGGGTTCACCATCGACACCAACGGCGCCTGGGTGGGTCGGAGAGCCGCGACCCTGGGACTTCCGGTGCGGGCACGGTTCGTCGTCGGGGACAACGGGCCCGACATCCGCGGGGCGGTGAGGCGCGCTCTGGAGGTGGCCGATGTGGTCCTGGTCACAGGAGGTCTGGGCCCCACCGCGGACGACATTACGCGAGAAGTCGTGGCCGGGATGCTGGGCAGGCCTTTGCGCCTGGACGACGCCCTCCTCGCCGAGCTCCGGACCCGCTGGGCCTCGTGGCGCGCTACGCCCCTGCCCGCCGGCAACGCCCGCATGGCCCGGATCCCGGAGGGCGCGCTGGTGCTCCCGAACCGGGTGGGCACCGCACCCGGGCTGGTGCTCGATGTGGACGGGCGGACGGTCGTTCTCCTGCCCGGCGTGCCGGCCGAGATGCGCGCGCTCTTCAGCGATGGTGTGGTTCCCCTGCTGCGCGCGCGGCTGGGCGACCGTCTTCTGCTCCTCGCGCACCGGATCTTCCACACCACCGGCATTGCCGAGTCCTCCCTCGCAGAGCGTATCGACGCGGGTCTTCCCGAAAACCTGGGCCCGGTGTCGATCGCCTTTCTGCCCCGTCTCACGGGGGTCGACCTCCGGCTCACGGCGCGCGCGACTCCCGACGACCCGCAGGCCGCCCGCTGGCTCGACCGGGTGGAGGCGCTGGTGGAGCCGGTGGTGCGGCCGTACCTCTACCGGGCTGACAGCGGGGACATCGTGGAGTCCATCGCCCGGGAGATGGTCTCCTCGGAGCGCACCCTGGCGGTCGCGGAGAGTTGCACGGGCGGTCTGGTCGCGCGGCGCATCACCGAGCTTCCGGGTTCTTCCGGGTACTTCCGGGGTGGGGTGGTCACCTACGTCGACGAAGCCAAACGCACCCACCTGGGCGTGCCGCGCGAGCTTCTGGCCGGGCACGGGGCGGTGTCCGAGGAGGTGGCCCGCGCCATGGCACGGGGTGTGGCAGGGGCCTTCGGAGCCGATGTCGGCCTTGCCGTGACCGGGGTGGCGGGGCCGGGCGGGGGGTCCGCGGAGAAACCCGTCGGCACGGTGTGGTACGCGGTCCATCTGGACGGCCGCACGGAAGCGCGCCGGAGCACCCTTCCCGGCGAGCGGCGTGCGGTTCGCGAGCGTAGCGCGCAGGCGGTGCTTGCACTACTCCACCGGCTTTTGCGGAGTGGCTGACCCGGGGCGGGGGCCGGCAGCCCTTGCCGGGACGCGTACGGGCGGCAGTGGGAGCGCTGGCGCGTGTCCCTGGAGCCCGGGCGGCTAGCGCAGCCAGTCCTCGAGGGCAGTCGCCAGGTCCGTTCCCGAGTCCCGGTACTTCACGATGACCGGGGTGTAGAGGGACAGTCCGTGCGATTCTCCCCACTCGCGGGTCACCGCCCGTCCGCCGGGCACCACCACGGCGTTCTCCGGAATCTCCAGCGGCCGGGACGGACCGCCGCGCCAGGTCTTTTCGCGCACCAGATCGAAGACCGGCGTCCCCCGCGTCAGTATGACGCCCGCGGCCAGCACCGCCCCGCGGCGCACCACCGTCCCCTCGTAGACCCCCGCGTTGCCCCCTACCAGAACGTCATCCTCGATCACCACCGGCGCCGCCCCCACGGGTTCCAGGACGCCCCCGATCTGGGCCGCCGCGCTGAGGTGCACGCGCTCGCCGATCTGCGCGCACGACCCCACCAGCGCGTGGGAGTCGATCATGCTCCCCGCCCCCACATGGGCCCCCACGTTCACGTACATGGGAGGCATGCAGACCACCCCTCGACCCAGGTAGGCGCCGCGCCTTACGGCAGAGCCGCCCGGCACCACGCGAACTCCCTCCCCGGCGGCGAAACGGCGCACGGGCAGGTTGTGTTTGTCGAGGAAGGCGGATACGCTGCGCGGGTCGACCGGGCTCCCGCCGGGGGCGGTCACCGGAGTCACGCGCCCGCAGCGAAAGGCGACCAGAATCCCCCGCTTTACCCACGGGACCGCCGCCCACGACCCGTCATCCCCTCGAACCGCGGATCGCAGCAACCCGGCTTCCAGGCGACCCAGCAACTCCGCGACGACCTCTTCGGCGGCCTCCGGAAGGGCCCGGCCGGCGGGCCAGGCGTGGAGTGCGTCGATGCGCTCCTGCAATGTGGCCCCCAGCGCCGGGGCGGCCCCACCCCTGCTCATGCTGCGCGCTCGCGACTACGTGCGGGAAGAACCGCCGGACGACCGTGGCCGACGATGCCATGATTTGCCCGGACTGCCTCCGTGGAGGTCATGCCGGCATTCATGTCTCCTGCGCCGTCCGCAAAGCCGCCGCCACGACTTCGCGATGAACCTCCGCGAGAGGGGCCAGCGGCAGCCGTACCCCGGGATGGATGCGGCCCATCATGCCCAGCGCTGCCTTGACGGGCACGGGATTCGACTCCACGAATGCGGCCCGCATCCAGTCGGAGAGGCGATAGTGCAGTTCGCGTGCCCGCGCGAAGTCTCCGCACGCCATGGCCCGTACCAGTTCCGCCATCGCCCGCGGGGTGGCGTTGCTGACCACCGAAACCACGCCGTCGGCGCCGAGCGCCATGAACGGCACCGTGAGGTAGTCGTCGCCCGACAGCAGCGCGAACCCGGGAGGCCGGTGGCGGGCGATCTCGGCCACCTGGTCGCAGTTGCCGGCCGCTTCCTTGGTGCCGACGATGTTGGGGTGTGCGGCCAGCGCCAGCGTGGTGGCGGCGGCGACATTGCTTCCCGTCCTTCCAGGAACGTTGTAGAGCACCACTGGGCACGGAGTGGCGTCCGCGACGGCGGTGAAGTGCTCGATCAGCCCGCGCTGTTGCGGACGGTTGTAGGGCGGGGAAACGTGCAGCAAGTGGGTCACCCCGGTCGCGGCGATCCTGCGGGAACGCTCGACGGCCGCGGCCGTGTCGTTCGATCCCGCTCCGGCCACAACCGGCACTCGACCATTCGCCTGGTCGACGGTGATCGCCACTACCCGCACCTGTTCTTCGAGAGAGAGGGTCGCCGCCTCGCCGGTCGAGCCGCAGGGCACCAGAAAATGGACCCCCTGCTCGATCTGCCAGGCGACAAGCGACCGAAGCGCCCCCTCGTCCACCTCCCCTGATTCCCGGAACGGTGTGACAAGGGCCGTCCCGCAGCCACGCAGCATCTCTTGCTTCACCCTGCATCTCCCGCGAGAAGGTCTCGCATCGTATAGACTCCCCTGCGGCCCACCAGCCACTCGGCAGCCCGGAGCGCGCCCTCGGCGAAGACGCCGCGGTCCCGGGCTTCATGACGCAGGACCAGTCGTTCGCAGGGACCGTCGATCAGAATCTCGTGCGTTCCGGGCACATGCCCTGTCCGGATCGAGGTCGTGGGAGAGCGCCGTCCCAGTCCCTTACCCAGCGACGCCTCGAGGGCGATGGCCGTGCCGGAAGGGGCATCCAGCTTCCCCGTATGATGGGTCTCGACGACATGAGTGTCGAACGCCGGAGTGTTGGCGAAGAGTTCGCCCGCCCTTCGTGCCAGCAGCTGCAGGGCAACCGCCCCGACGGAGAAGTTGGGCGCCCACAGCAGTGCGCCTCTTCGCCTCTTCACCCAGGTGGCGAGAGCCGGTAACTCGTCGAACCACCCCGTCGTGCCCGAAACGACAGGACATCCCGCTTCCACGCACAAGCGGATGTTGGACACGGCCGAATCCGGGGTCGTGAATTCAAGCGCGACATCGGCTGCGGCGATGCGGCCTCGCGCCTCTTCCCGGCTGGATTCCACATCCCGGCGCCCCAGCCGCGCCAGCACGCCGAATCCCCGGGCCCGCGCGAGCATGTCGATCGACCGGCCCATGCGTCCGAATCCCAGGACGACGATTCGGAGGCCCGGGTCCGTCACGGCACTTGGCCGGAGGCGCCCTTCATCTCGCCAAGCGCGCTCCTCGCGTGGCTGGCGAGCGTTTCCGCCCGCCCCGACGTATTCTTCCACGCCCACACGACTCGTCAAGCACCTCTGCTGCTTCTGTGATCGCGCTCCCGGACTTCCCGTGGCATCCGGACTGACGCCGGAAACTACCCTTCGGAGCCCGGGTCGGTCCCTCCAGGAGCATCGAAACCCGCCCACTGGACATCTCGTTCGTTACCGGGGTATCCTAGCGGACCCATTTCGCGATACAACGCCTCAACCGAAACGAAAGAGATGAGCCGACAGACCTCTGGCAACCACGACGATCCGGCTGTCGATCCCCGCTCCCGGAAGTCCCGATCGGAAGGGGAGCGGGAGGGCGCAGCCCTGGAGGATGATTCCCGGGCCGGTTCCGCACAGACGACGGCTTCCCGGGATGCTCCCGGCGACAACGCGTCTCCAGAGGAAGCATCGCAGGATGCCGCAGCTGGGGAAACGTCCCGGGAAGGCGGTGCACCCGGGGATTCCTCGTCGGGCCTGACCGACGAAACCAGGCGAGAGCTCGAGCGCGAGATCGCCCGCCTTAACGACCACCACCTGCGTCTCGCGGCCGAGTTCGAGAACTACCGCAAACGGGTGCGCAACGAGCAGCAGGAGACCTGGGCACGAGCGCAGGCGGATCTGGTGCGCCGACTGGTCGACTCCGTGGACGACCTGCAGCGGGTCGCCCTGCTGGACCCGGACACCGCGACCGTGCAGGACATCGTCCAGGGTGTCGACATGGTTGAGCGCAAGATGCTGCGGGCGCTGGAGGACGCCGGGCTGGAGGTGCTTGATCCCGCTGGCGAGGACTTCGACCCCAGAGTCATGGAAGCCGTGATGACGGCGCCCGCCCCGTCGGAGGAGGAGGATGACACGGTGGACCTCGTTCTGCAGCGTGGATACCTCCTTCAAGGCCACCTGGTGCGGCCCGCGCGCGTGAGCGTGCGCAAGCACGGATAGACGACCGGCAACCGGCGAAGGGTCCTATGTCCCCGGCGACGAAAGACTTCTACAAGGTGCTGGGCGTCTCGGAGAAGGCCACGCCCGAGGAGATCAAGAAGGCATATAGGAGGCTCGCCAAGAAGCACCATCCCGACGCCAACCCCGGCAACGCGGCCGCGTCGGACCGCTTCAAGGATGTGGGTGAAGCCTATTCCGTGCTCTCCGACCCCGGGAAGCGGAAGCAGTACGACCAGATGCGCCGCCTGGGCGCCTTCGGCCTGGGTGGAAACAGACGTGGTGGTCCTTCGCGGCCGGGTAGCGGTCCGACGACGGACGGGGGTTTCTCGTTCGATGACCTGGGCGGGCTCGGCGACATCTTCGGCTCAATTTTTGACCGCGCGGGCCGCAAGGCTCCACAGGAGGCCTCCACCGGCCCCGAGAAGGGCAACGATGTCGAGTACGTCGTGGACATCGACTTCGAGGTCGCGGTCAGGGGGGGGCGCGTCTCGATCACGGTCCCGATGACCGAGGAATGCGCGACATGCGGAGGGAACGGCGCACGGCCGGGAACGGCCACGACGCGCTGCAAGGAGTGCAAGGGCGCGGGCACGGTTTCGTTCGGGCAGGGTGGGTTCGCGGTAAAGCGGCCGTGCCCAGCGTGCCTGGGCCGGGGCCGGATTCCCACCGACCCATGCGCTTCGTGTGGCGGGACCGGGTCGGTGCGCCAGACTCGCAAGATCGAGGTGACCGTCCCCCGGGGCGTGGACTCGGGCGCCAAGGTGCGGCTGACCGGGCAGGGTGAGCGGGGAACGAAGGGGGGAGCGCGGGGCGACCTCCTCATTACGTTCAAGGTCAAGCCGCACCGGTTCTTCAAGCGCGAAGGGCGGGACATCCATGTGTCCGTGCCGATCAACATCGCCCAGGCGACCATGGGCACCCGCATCCGTGTGAGGACGGTCCATGGCAAGAGGGTCGTTCTCAAGATTCCCGCCGGCACCCAGCCGGGCGCGCGCTTTCGAGTGCGGGGCCATGGGATTCGCAAGGGCGCGCGCGTCGGCGATCAGATCGTTGAAGTCCATGTCGAAGTCCCCGACTCGCTCTCCGAGAAGGCCCAGGAGGCCATACGGCAGTTCGCCGAGGTCGCCGACCTCAACTACTAGCGTTGTTTGGCGGACGGAGTGCGGTCCGCTTGAACAGGTCGGACTCGTACGGGAGAACACAGATGCGACGCACCATCCAAAACGGGTCATTTCGCAGTTGGGAGGCCTTCGCCACGACCGGGCGCTACGGACTCCCGTGCCCGGGTCGGGTAGTCTTTCGCTGCTGTTCGGATCCTGCCATGCGCGCGTTGGCGGCGGAGGTGCCGGCGGGGAAGGCCGGGGCGGAAGCCCTGGTGAACGGCGCGAGCGACGGCGAGTTGCTCCAGCTGCTGGAGGGCGCGCGGCCGTTGGACTGACCCGGGGGTTGCGCCCCGCCGGTACGGCCGGCGTTGCCTGGCGGCCCACCCGCCCGCTACTGCCGGGCTGGCGGCCCACCCGCACGGTTCGGAGCTGCAGCTACCGGGGCGCGCCGCCCGCGGTGGCGACTGCCGTGGCCGTGCTTCCGCCTCCAACGGCGGCGACGGCGATGCGTCCGCCGCCGAGAAGCCGCTGGCTGTCATCGAAGAAGACCGCCGACTGCCCGGGCGTGACCGCGAGCACAGGCCGTTCCAGTTCCAGCTCCACGCCGTTCCCCTGGTGGCGGATCCGTCCCGGCACCGCCGGAGCCCGGTAGCGCAGCTGGGCGCGCACGGGCGAGCCGTCCGACGGTACCTCTTCGGTCAGCCAGTTGAGTTCGCCCACCCGCAGCTGGCGGCACTCCAGTTCCTCGCGCGCGCCCACCATCACCTCGCGCCTGTCCGGGCGGATCGCGATCACGTAGAGCCGCCGGTCGAAACCTCCCCCCAGACCGCGCCTCTGACCTACGGTGAAGGAAGCGAAGCCCTGGTGGCGGCCCACCACCCGGCCGCGGGAGTCCACGAGGTTGCCGGGCCGGAGCGCGTCGTGGCGGGTACCAAGTCGCCGTCGCAGCAGATCGCGGTAGTTGCCGGTGGGGACGAAACAGATCTCCTGCGACTCGGGCTTGGCGGCGGTGACCAGACCGAGAGCGCGGGCATAGGCCCGCACTTCGGGCTTGGTGAGTTCGCCCAGCGGGAACCTCAGCCGCGGAAGCAGTTCGCGCGGCAGGCCCCACAGGAAGTAGGACTGGTCCTTTCCCGAGTCGCTCCCCCGGAAGAGCGCCGTCTCCCCGTCCACGACCGCCGCTCGCACGTAGTGCCCCGAGGCCACCGCGTCACATCCCAGAAGCTCGCCCCGCCGGAGCAGGTCGCGGAACTTGGTGTTCGAGTTGCACCGCACGCAGGGATTGGGAGTACGTCCGCGCGCGTACTCCGAGACGAAGTCGTCGATCACGTCGCGGGTGAACTCCTCCTCGACGTCAAAGACGTAGTGGGGGACGCCCAGCGCATCGGCGACCCGGCGTGCGTCCATGATGCCGTCCAACCCGCAGCAGGTGCGCGAGGGTCCCGGATCCTCCTGGTAGCAGAAGGTCTTCATGGTCGCACCGACCAACTGGTGGCCTTGCTCGGCCAGCAGCGCCGCGGCCACAGAGGAGTCGACCCCTCCGGACATGGCCACCAGAATCCGCTCGCCCGACATCTCAACCTCCTCCGCGGGCGGCCAGTTCGCGGACGCGCGTCACGATCTCGACCGTTCGGTTCGCGGCCTCACCCACCTCCTCGGAGGTGGTGGTGCGGCCCAGGCTGAAGCGCACCGAGGCCAGTCCTTCCGCCCTCACCCCGTACAAGGCACGGAGCACCGGGCTGGTGGTCGTGCTGCCGGACGCGCAGGCGGATCCCCCGGACACCGCCACTCCCGCCAGGTCGAAGGCCATCACCAGAGTGGCCGCGTTCAGCCCCGGAAATCCCAGGTTGAGCAGGTGCGGGGCCCTCTCTCCCTCGGCGCCGAAGACCCGCGTCCCGGGCAGTGCCCCGACGATCGACGCCTGCAGGCGGTCACGCTCGGCCGCGAGCCGCTCCGCCTCTCCGGGCTGTTCCCGCACCGCCAGGGCAAGCGCTGCTGCCATCCCCACCGCCCCGGCGACGTCCTCGGTCCCCGGCCGCAGGCGGCGCTCCTGCCCGCCTCCGAAGAGGAGGGGGGCGAGTTCCACCCCCCGGCGGCGGTACAGTAACCCCACCCCCCTGGGCCCGCCGATCTTGTGCGCGCTCATCGAGGCCAGGTCGAGTCCGGCCCGGCCGAAATCCACCGGCATCTTACCCACCGCCTGGACCGCGTCGGAATGCACCACCACCCCCGCGGCCCGCGCCCGGGCCGCCACGCGCTCGACCGGCAGTACCGTGCCGACCTCGTTGTTGACCCACATCACGGAGAGCACGCATGCCCCTCGCGCCAGCGCGTCGGTCAACATCGTCTCGTCCAACTCCCCCGAAGGGTCCACCGGGATCCGCACGCTCTCCCCACCGCGGGCGCGCACCTGCTCGCAGGCCTCCCGCACGGCCGGATGCTCGACCGTGGTTGCAATCGCGCGCGCCCTCTCTCCCGCGGCGAACGAAACCGCGGCCCGCCCCAGCACGGCCATGTTGTCGGCCTCGGTGCCCCCCCGCACAAAGGCGACCTCTGCCGGCTCCGCCCCGACAGCGTGCGCGCACTCCGCCCGCGCCCCGTCGAGGGCGACGCGCGCCTGCCGTCCCCACCGGTGCGCGCTGGACGGATTGCCGAAGGCGTCGGTAAGATGCGGACGCATCGCTTCCAGCACCTCCGGTCGGAGAGGCGTTGTCGCGGCGTGGTCGAAATAGAGGGCGGAGAAAGCCATTACGGGGTCGGCTGCTCATGGCGGGACGGATTCCAAGGCCTAACTTTAGCCGCCCCGGGGTTTCGATTGAAGTCTCAACGCGGACACAGGATCACCGATGAGCCAACTCCAACTCCCTGCGGGCTCGCCCACACGGTTCCGCTCCACCGTACACGGAACCGTATTCGCGGGCCGCGAGCGCCATCTGGACGCCCTCAGCCCCGGAGACTCGCTGGTGCTCATCCCCGATCCTCCGGGTGGAAGGCGCGCCGCGGTGTGGGTACATCTGCCCGGCGGCGATCCGGTGGGATACCTGCCTCCCGAGATCGGCGGTTGGCTGGCGCCGTGGCTGCGGGCGGGAGGACGTACCCGAGCGACCGCCTTTCGGGTGGGAAACGACGGCGTTCCCAGCTGGCGGCGCCTGGTATTGGACGTGCGCTGCCTGAACGGCGACGGGCGAGCCGCATCCGGCGCGGTGCCGGCGATCTGACTGGCCTATTCGAAACGCAACGCCCTGACCGGTGTCATGCGCGCGCCACGCAGCGCGGGGAAGAGGCCGAACAGCATCCCGGTGACGATGGCGGAACCGAGCGCCGCGACGATCGACCAGACGGGAATGGCCGCGGGGACGGGTGTCCTCGCTTCGATTACATTCGCCAGCGTTGCGCCCAGGCCCAGGCCGAGCGCACCTCCCATGAAGGTCAGCACCGCCGCCTCCACCAGGAACTGCCACAGAATCTCGTTCCGGGTGGCTCCAACGGCTTTGCGAATGCCGATCTCACGCGTGCGTTCGGTCACCGAGATCATCATGATGCCGATCACCCCGATCCCTCCCACCATCAGCGCCACCGACGAGAGGGCAATCATCACCAGAAAGAACGCCGCGGTGAGCTGATCGAAGGACTCCCTCATCTGCTGGGATTCGACGAGGGCGAAGTTGTTGTCGTCGCCGGGACCGAGCTCCCGCATGGTGCGCAGAACCGTGGTGACCTGGTCCTTGGATTCGTCGCGCGCGAAATCGGGGCTGGGCACCACCACGAGCGACAGGAAATTCTGAAACGGGTTCCTGGCCTTGAGTCGCTTCTCGGCGCTGGTCCAGGGGAATATCGCGAAGTGGTCGACGACCTCGGCGAACACGTTGCCCTCCAGGTCGAAGACGCCTATCACCCTGAAGAGCGGATTGACTCCCCGCCGCCTTGCGGAGACCCGGATGTTCTTGCCAATGGGATCGCGCTGGCCGAAGAGTTCCTCGGCAAGTGGCCGAGACAGGACCACGACTGCCCGCGCCTGCTGCACTTCGCTGGGCACGAAATTCCGTCCGGCGGCGAAATCGCCGGCGGTGTAGCTTGGCCAGCCGGCTGAGTTGCCGCTGGACCCGATGCCGGAGATGCGGCGTCCCTCGAACGACATGGTGACGTTGAAGTCGAAATCCACCGTCGCCTCCGCCACGGCGGGCAGGCGTTCGATCCGGCGTATCTCCTCGTGAGTCAGATCCGGCCGGTTCCACCAGGGCGGCCGGCCGCTTCCGTCCCCCGTCAGACGGATTTCGCTGAAGTCGAAGGGCATGACGAAGAAGTTCTCCGGGCCGGCGGCCTCGAAGGACTCGAAGATGCTGCTCCGAATCCCGGTGATCATCGCCGCCATGGTGACGACCACCGCCACGCCGATCGCGACGCCGAGAATCGTCAGGCTCGCGCGTATCTTGCTCGCGCGGATCGCGGACAGGGCGATGCGGATTCCCTCGTTGAGGGTGCTGAGCTTCGCTCTCATCACTCGTACCTCAAGGCGTCTACCGGATTGAGTCTCGACGCCCGCGCTGCCGGATAGACCCCGGCTATGATGCCGACCGACACCCCGAGTACGATGCCCAGCACGATCCACTGGGGCGCCACCGCGGCCGGGAGGGGAGAAATTGCGCGCACGATCATGGTGAGCACGATGCCTACGCCGATCCCGACGAGCGCGCCGACCGCCGACAGCGTGGCGGTCTCGATCAGAACCTGGAGCAGGATGTCCCTGCGACGGGCTCCGATGGCCTTGCGCACCCCGATCTCGCGCGTGCGCTCCATGACGGACACCAGCATGATGTTCATGATGACGATGCCCCCCACGACGAGCGAGATTGCGACGAGACCCGGAAAGGCTACAAAGAGGACGCGCGAGATATTGTCCCAGAAGCTCAGCGATTCCTCCGCCGTCTCCAGATCGAAGTCGTTCGGCTCGCTCGGGCGCAAGCCGTGCCGGGCACGCATGATCCCTTCAAGTTCGGATTGCACTTCCCGCAGCGCCTCCGGGCTCTCGGTCTGGACGACCACACTACCCACGAAGTCCCGCCGTCGCACGATCCGTCGCAATGGCGAGAGGGCGGGCGCCACGACCATGTTGTCGCGCGAAAGCCCCAGCATCGATCCCTGTTCCTCGATCACGCCGACGACGCGATAGGGGATGTTCCTGATGCGGACCGTCGCTCCCAGTGGATCCTCGTCTTCGAAGAGAAGCTCTGCCGTACCCTTGCCCAGAACCGCGACGGACGCCCCCCGGCTCGCTTCTTCCTGGGAAAACGGGCGACCACGCTCCACTCCGAAGTCGCGAATGGTGAACATCTCTGGAGAGGCCGCAATGAGGAGCGCGTTCTCGAGCTTGCGGCCATCCGGTCCTTCCACCTCGCCACCAATGTTGGTCTCCACGCCGATCAGGGCCGGTGTCGCCAATCGCTCGCGGATGGCTTCTGCGTCATCCAGCTCGATCCAGGGCCGGCGCGCGGCACGGCGGAGAGAAGTCGGATCGCTGTCGACGATGTTTGGCCGACTACGCTGGACCGAGACCGTGTTGACCCCGAAGATCATGGACGCGAAATCCTCGCGAATGTAGCGATCGATCCCTTCGACCACGCTCACGACCACGATCAGGAACATGATGCCGACGATGACGCCCAGGAGGCTGAAAAAGCTCTTCAGCTTCTCGCTGCGAATGTAGCCCAGCGCGAGCCGTACGCCCTCCCATAGCTGCATGACTGCCTCAAGCCCGCCGGTTGTGGGTCACGAGGCCGACTCGTCCGGCTCCGCGGAAGCGCTGTCGGTCCGAACCGCCTCGCCGTCGCCGAGTTCGCGGATGCGCTGGTAGGGACCGCTCACCACCGTGTCCCCCTCTGACAATCCGGACAGCACCTCGAAGTACTCCTGTCCCGCGATTCCCACGGTGACCGGAACGAAGTGTGCTTCCCCCTCCCGGACGATGAAAACGCCTTCTTCCTCTTCGTCTTCGTCTTCGGGCATGTCCTGGGGTTCTGAAGGATTTCCGTCGCCAGCGTCGTCACCGTCTGTGCTCTCCGCGTTCTCCCCGGCGGCCGGGGAGCGGTCCCGGATGGTCAACGCGATGATCGGGATCGCGAGGGCCTGGTCGCGAACCTCGGTGACGATGTAGGCCGTGGTCGACAGGTCCGGGCGCAGCTCGACCGGTGTATCCTCCAGCGTAATCACGACCTCGAAGTCGATGGTGGGCGTCTGCCCCGTGCCCGCCGTGCTCGACGGCGGCCGGATCGCGGAATTGCCGATCTCGGTCACGGTCCCGACGAACTCGGTCTCCGGGAAGGCGTCCAGCTCCAGGGTAGCGCTGTCGCCGATGCTGATCTCCGGCACGTCGGTCTCGTCGACCTGCATGACCGCCTCGATCACCGACAGGTCGCTGATGGTGAGCAGCAGGCTTCCGGGGTTGTTCATGGTGCCGACGATGGCGGTTTCGCCGAGCTCGATGTTCAGTCGCGTCACCTTCCCGGAGATGGGCGCGCGGATCGTGGTCTTGGCGAGGCGGTCTTCGGTCTCGGCCAGGGTTGCGCGCGCCTGGTCGACTCCGTGCCGCGCGGCAGTGAAGAGAGCTTGCGCGACCTCCGCCTGGGTCGCCGCGTCGTCCACCTGCTGCCGGCTCACAAGCGTCGAATCGCGCGTCCAGAGCCCTTGCATGCGGTCGTACTCGCGCGTCGCCTGGATCAGGCTGGCGTTCTGCTGGGCCGCTTGCGCCTCCCGCTGGGAGAGGATGGCTCGCGACTGGGCGGCGGCGGCTTGAAACTGGGTCTGGTCGATGCGCAGGAGTATTTGTTGCTCCACGACATCGTCGCCTTCGTCGACGTTGAGTTGGACGATGCGACCGGAGACATCGGAACTGATGTCGACGGTTCGACGCGCCCGGATATTGCCGCTGGCGGTGACGATGGCCTCCAGATCGCGACGGCTGACCTCCTCCGTACGCACCTGGGTGCCGTTGTTGCGCGACCGGAGCGTAGTCAGGACTCCCGCGACCGCGAGCACGGTCACTACCATTACACCGATCGCGATTTTGGCTCGGAATGACATCTGGTATCGTGTTCTCGAATTGGAGATTGGATCATGCGGAGGCGGCTTCCCGCTTCCTTCGGCTCTGTCCCGGCCGATGTCAGGGTCTGAGCCTCGCGCCCACGAGCGCTTCCAGGTTGGCGAGCAGGTCGTGATACGAATATATGGAGGCCACCCGTTCGCGGTCGGCCTGTGCCTTCACCGTTTCCGCCTCGACAAGGTCAAGAAAGCTCGCCGAGCCCACCCGGTACTGCTCGGTGGCGAGGCGCAGCTGTTCCGCGGCCACGCCCTGGTTGCGCTCCTCGATGCGCTCGGTGCCGTAGGCGGTACGCACCGCCGCCAGACTCGAAGCGATCTGCGCGCGCAGATCCAGTTCCGCGCCGCGCAGCCGATAACGCGCGTCCTCGCGCGCGGCCCGCGCACTCTCGACCTGCAACTGCCGGCTGAAGCCCTGGAATACAGGGACGCTCACCGTGAGGGAGGCCCGGGGCGGCTGGCGTGTGAAGTCGAACGGGAACGCGTTGTTGTTGGCCGTGATGGCCTGTTCCTGGTCGGGTGTAAAGACGAATCTGCTGCAGTCCTGAGCAGGAAGAGGATCGACCAGCCGCCCGTACACCTCGTTCAGCAGGTGGCACTGCTGCTGCTGACCACTTGTCCCGGCCCTTGCCTGGCTGATCATCGATTCCACGCTGGACGCCTCGCGCGTGAACCCGCTCAATCCCGCGCTCACGGACAGGGAAGGGTAGTAGGACGACCGCGCCATCTTCACGTCGCTGTCGGCAACGGTCTCGTTCGCTCGCTCGGCGATCAGTCCGGGATTGCGCTCGAGCGCCATCGCAACCAGTTCTGCCTCCGACCAGACCGGTTCGCGTACCTCGAACGTGCTCGCGACCGAGAATTCCTGCTGCAGTTCGGCTCCGAGGATGACCAGCAACGCAAGGCGCGCATTGCTCACCGCGAACTCGGCCTGCAGCAGGGTGACTTCGGCGCGGCCTACCGACACCTCGGCCTGGCGCACGTCACGCGGTGTCGCGGTTCCCACTTCCAGCTGTCCCTCGGCCAGGCGCAGGTTGAAGCGGGCGCGCTCCAGTTCCTGCTGGGCGAGCAGGAACCCCTCCTGCTGGCGCAGGACGTCCATGTAGACGATCGTCACGTCGCGTACGAGGTTGGCCTCCGCCTGATCGATGAGTGCGACCGTGGCGTTACGGGCGGCCTTTTCGCGACCTGGCCGAAACAGCGACTCGGCACCGATTGAGTAGTTGAGTCCGGCGTTGTAGCTGGAGAAATAGTAGGAGGGCTGGTTGCCGAAACCCAACTGACTCGTCGTCAGGCTTCCGAACTGCTGCTCACCTTTTCCCTGCCACGAGAGGCTCGAACTCAGGTTGACGAACGGCAGGAGGTCGCCGTAGGCGGAGCGAACCGACCAGTCGGCGACCTCGGAGTCGTTGCGTGCCGCCTGAAACCGCGGGTTTCCGCGCCGCGCGATCGCGATCGCCTCTTCGAGCGTCAGTTGGGCGGGCACCTCCTGGGCTTGAAGGGAGGCCGGCGTCGCCGAACACAGGAGCAGCGTCAGGGCGCATTTCACAACAGAGGTCATCCTCAACACAAGTCGTTCTCCACTGGTTTCGTCACGATCTTCGGTGTCCTGGGACCGCCGAATGTACGAGCCTCTTCCCAAGCGTGTTTCACGGTACGATCAATGTCGATGGAGATCAGACCGGCCATCCGTCCGGGGAGGCAGGGGGGTACGGATGTCGTCACGACCCGGGGAGGGCCTTGCGGGTGGCGGAGTATCCCGTGGAGCTTTCGAGCACCCTCAGGACCCTGTCGTCATCGTCATACCAGACTTCCCAGAACATGCTCCCGGCGGTCACTCGGCAGCGCCGCGCGGAAACCACTTCTTGTCCGATGCGCACATCCTGGGTTCCGGCGGCGACGATGTCGGCCACCAACTGGAGCCCGCCCCTGGGGACGATGACCGGAACGCCTGCCGGAGCCGTTCTCAAGTGAGGGCCGAGAAAGTGGAAGTGGTGGGCAACACCTCTTTCAAGGATCGCCGTGCCAGGCAGCGCGCGGTATTCCTTGACCTGCTCTCCGAGGTCGGATGTCACCCGCGATTCAAAGCGGGTTCCGCGAAGCTCGAAGCCGATCTGTTGCGCGTCGACGCCCCCCACCTTGTTTTGATACGTGGACGGCACCCACTCGCTCCCGGTCAGTTCCATCAGGATGTCCATCGTGCTCGGGCCAGTGGACAGGTTCGCGCGAACCTGTCCCGCGGCGATTACACGGATTTCCCCTCCGGCGCCTATCTGGCGGATGGTGAAGGTCTCGGTTCCAACTTCCAGCCCATCGATGGTGACCTCGAATTCTCCCCGGTCCAGGATGGTGATCTGAGCGGACGCGGGGGCGAGCGGGATGGATCCGGCAGGGGTGAGGAGAAGTAGAGGGAGGAGAATGCGGCGCACGGGCGATGCCTCGGTCGCAAGTGAGGGAACGATATCCGACTACACCCCAGCGAACGGACGGATCCGGCGAGCCGACTACACCGGAAGTATCGATCAGGAGATTCGCGGGAACAACCCCGGGATTCGGCAATCCGGCCCTGCCCAGGTCCGGGCGAGATGCGAGAAGCCGCGGTGATTCGACGCCATGAATGGCGGGCCTTTGTCGAATAGGGGCCTGCTGCGAGCGCGGGGCTGGTCGCCCGTTGCCGTATCGGCGCTGTTTTGGCTGAGCGCGTCGGCGCTGGCCGTATGGACGCGCTGGCCAGCTTCCGGATGGCTGCTGGCGAGCGCGCTGGCGGGGGCGCTGGCCGTGCTCGACGTGCTTTCCCGCGGTTCCCGGCGCGGCCCCTGGGTTCTCGCCGCTGCCCTCACCCTGCTGGCCGGTATTGCAAGCGGCTTTCTGGGCTCCGCAAGGCTTGGTCTGGTTGCCAGCGACTGGGAGCGTTTCCAGAGCAGGCATGAAGGCCGGCTGGAGGCAGCCCTGGACGAGCGCTTCGAGGCGTTGATCGACCGCGGGAACGAGGCGGTCTCTCGTGTCGCTGGCCGGGTACTCGACGGAGGGTCGCCCGGCTATTGGGCCTTTCTGGAAGACGTGCGGCGCGAGGGCGATCTCCAGGCGATCGTGGTATTCGACGCCCGGACGGAACTCGTGGCCTGGGCGGGAAACCACCAGGGGATGCTGCCGCTCGAAGCTCGCGCCGGCTGGGACAGGTATGTGTACGGGCAGGGCCCCGTCTACAGCTACCTGTACTTTACCGAACGCATTGACGAGACCGGGGCGACGGCCGTCGCCGCCGTGCTCCTGCAAAGCGACATGCCTCCCGACGTTCCCGAGGAGGAGTCCGCCTTTGCCACCCGCTTCCGGTCCGATGTCGGCTGGGCGATTCGGGTATCGCAATCCGAACAGGCCACGGGTCCGGCGATACGCGACTTCAGCTGGCAGGGACGGGCCATCTTCTCGATCTCCTTCGAGGAGGTAACACAGGACCGGGTCTTCGAATCGGTCCGGCGGCGATGGAGCCGCGTCGTGGCCGGCCTTGCAGTGCTTACGTGGTTGCTGCTTCTGATTGGCCTGCGGGCAACGAGGTATCACGCAGCTCTGGCCGCCACGACCCTGGCCGTACTGGCGGCGGTCCTGCCGTTCGGCGACCTACTCGGTGTTTCCGGCCTCTTTTCGCCTGCTCAGTTCCTGCTGCCGGGCACGGCCGGGGGTACGCTCGGCCGGGTGCTGGCGCTGGGCCTGGCGGGTGCCTTCATCGCGGGGCTTCTGCCGGGCAGCCCCCGTGCGCGCCGCGTCCCTCTGCTGGCCGCCGCACTAGCCGGAATCGGGTTTGCCGCGATCATCCACTGGTTTTCGCTAGCGCCGACCACATCGTATCTGGGCGGCAGGCCAGGCTACTGGCTGGTATACCAATGTGCCCTCACCATAGCGCTGGCCATGGTGACTGTCGTGGCCTTTCGGCTTGCGAACCGGCCAGCTTCCGCGCCCGCGCGGCCGTTCTTCGTCGTAGCCGGCCTGCTTCTCGCGCTTGGGCTCGGGCTGGTCACCAACAACTGGTTCGTCAGGTCACCTCCCCCTCCATCCTGGGCAGGTGCGCTGTGGGCGTTGCCGGTGGGCGTAACCGTCCTGGGACTGCGTCCGGTTGCGACCTGGCGCGGCTCGCTGGTGGCGAGCGCCGCCACCGTCCTGCTCGCCTCGAGCGCGGCTCTGCCGTTCACATGGGGTGGACACGTCGCGGCTCAGTTGGACGTCGCCCGCAACCGGCTTTCGACCCTGGGTAACCAGGTGGATCCCTACCTCCAGTTCCTTCTGGAAGGCCTGTCCGAGAAGGCCGATTCCCTGTACCAGAACGGGGCTAGCGGAACCGGGCTGCTGTACGGCATGTGGCGGGCGAGCGGCCTCGCGCAGGAAGGAATCCCCGTTTGGATCGACCGTTGGACCCCTGGAGGAATACCGAGCGACGAGCTGCGCATCGGCGTCTCGGAGCCCCGTCCCTCCATCGTGGACGACTATCTGGATGAAGCCGTCGCCGGAGCCAGTGTCCTGCGGCCGGAGTCGGAGGATGCGCACTACCTCGGCCTGGCGGTGTTGCCGGATGCATCGGTGATCACCGTCGCCGTCCCCCCAAGGCGGGACTTCGGACGGGCCCTGTCCCCGGACATTCCTTTCGGAAGAGATCCGGCGTACGGAGATGCTGTCACCCTGATGCCGCTCAACGAAGACGATCCGATACCGCAGGAAGAGGCGCCGCGCTGGGTGCGAACATCGGACGGCTGGCGTGGCGAGCAGACCATTTTGTTCCCGGAAGGGTGGTATCGCGCACACTATGCCGTTGGACTCCCCGAACTGACGGTGGTGGCGGCGGGAACAGTACTCGTCATTCTGGTTGACCTCCTGATCGTGGTCAGTGTCTGGGGACTCGGCTGGTGGAGCGCCCGGGGGCATCCGGTCGCGCCGGTTCGACTGGGGCCATGGCCCGGCCGGAGTTTTCGGGTGCAGGTCACGTTCGCCCTCTTCGCCTTCTTCCTCATTCCCGCGCTGGCGTTCGCCGCGATAGCCTCACGTACACTGGACGGGGCCGCGGTTCGCACGGCGGAAGCGCTCGCCGACCGCTCGGTGGCGGACGCGGCCGAGAATTTCCTGGCGGTGCAGGGAGAAATCCGCCTGCTGCCCTCGAGCACGGGCACGGTTCTGCTGCTCTATCAGGACGGAGAGCTGATCCGGAGCACCCGGCCGGCCCTCCTGGAGTTGGGGGTGCAGTACGCTTGGCTGCCGGCTCAGGTCCATCAATCGTTCAACGATGGGGATGCCGTGCTCGTGCATACGACCGCGCGTCGTTGGGGCGGTGACTACGTGCTGGCATATCGCCGACTGCAGACCGGACAAGTGCTGGCATCGGCCGCCCCGCTGGATGCGGGAGCCACGGCCTTCGGTCAGAATGACCTGATCCTGCTACTGGCGTTCGCCATCGTCACGGGGATTGCGTTCTCGCTGGGCCTCGCCCTGCTGGTGGGCCGCAAGCTGGCGAACCCCATTCGCACTCTTCGGCTGGCCTCGGAGAGGGTGGGGCGGGGGAATCTCGAGGTACGTTTGCCGGACTCGCGCGCCGATGAGTTCGGTGCCGTATTCCTGGCATTCAACCGCATGGTGCACAGGCTCCATCGGGCGCGCAGCGCACTGGTGCGCACAACTCAGCGCACACAGGCCATCGTCGAAGAGGCGGCAACCGGCGTGATCGCGCTCGACCAGGAACGGGTGGTCACGCTGGTGAATCCGCAGGCCCAGGCGTTGCTGGGTGCCTCCGTGGGGCCCGGGCAGCCGTTGCCCAGGACCGAGGGACTTGCGCGCAATCTGTCCCGCTGGCTGGAGCGCTTCTATCAGGACGGAAGAGAGGGAGCTGACCACGAATTCGAGTTATCCGGCGCCGAGCACGCGCGCACTACCCCCGGCGTCCCGCACACCGAATGCAGGGTGCGTGTGCGGGCGCGCCGCATCACTCGCGACGGGCCCTCGCGCGGGGTGGTGCTCAGCCTGGAGGATGTGACCGATGAGTTGCGCAGCGAGCGCATCGTGGCATGGGGAGAGATGGCCCGCCAGGTGGCCCACGAAGTCAAGAACCCGCTTACCCCGATCAAGCTCAGCGTCGAGCACGTCCGTCGCGCCTGGCACGACCGGCGGCACGATTTCTCTGAGATTCTGAACCGAAACGTGGAATCGATTCTCCGGGAGATCGACCGACTCGCGGAGATCGCGCGCAGTTTCTCGCGATACGGCTCTCCCAGGAAGGGGAGTGAAATCCCGTTGGAAGGTGTCCGCCTGGGGACAACCGTCGGAGAGATCCTCGCACTGTACCGCAGTGACGAGCAGGGGATCGCGATCGACACCAACATCCCGGCCGGGCTTCCCCTGGTGCGTTCGCGGGAGTCGGAACTCAAGGAGGTTCTGATCAACTTGCTTGAGAACGCCCGGGAAGCGATCAAGTCCAGCGGCGGCGTCCGCATCGGAGCGTTTGCCGAGAACGGGGACGTGTGCCTGCAGGTGAGCGACGACGGGCGCGGGATCAAGCCTGAGCTGTTGCACCGCATCTTCGAACCGCGATTCTCGACGAGTTCGACCGGCACGGGCCTCGGTCTCGCAATTGTTCAGCGGCTGGTGCGTTCCTGGGGAGGCCGGGTGTGGGCGGAAAGCACACCCGGTGTCGGTACCACGATGTCCATTCGCTTCGTTCCCTGGGAGCCAGCGGAAGCGCTTGTCGTCCGATCCGGGACTGGACGAGCGGTATCCAACCCGCAAGATTGATGTGAAACAGACCGCGTTTGCGCCGGGTTCGTAGCAAACCGGTAACGTTCCCGACGCCGAGATTCCGTTACGAACATATTTCCGAATCACTCGCCTGGGCAGTCCCCCGGGGCTGGATCCTCGCTCGCGCAGCTCGGCCCCGTCGAGATGCAGGAATGGGTGGTCGCCAGGAGCGAGCAGGTTGCGGCCCGATGGCTTTCCGAGGTCACCAAGCGGCTTGAACGGCGGCCGGAACAGTTGGTCGACTTGCTGGGCGACTTCTACGATACCTTCGTACGCATCCTCCCGGAGGTTCTGGGTCCGTATCGCCGTCGAGTCCGCCCGATATGGCAGCAGGCCGCGAATCTCTACGGTGAGTTCGCCGCCCAGCGCGGGCTGTCGGCGGGAGAGGTGATCGAGGAATTCCAGGTCCTTCGAGTATCGCTCATCCGGGTACTCTTCGCGGATCCGGTCATGCCTCCGCATGTCGTGCCGGGGATGCGCGAACTGCTGCGCCTGAACCGGTTGGTGGACCTGGGCGTCACGCACGCGAGCATCGGCTACACCGATACCCTCTTCTCGACGCTGGTAACGGGTTCCGGCGTACCCGAATCGATGAGCGAGGACCTCCTCGCGCGGGTCGCCGGGGAACTGGACCGGATCCGTGGCCGATTGCGGAAAGTCGTGGGGGGCGACCGGGGCTGAAGCCATGCCACCCGCTGACGCCTCCGATTCGGGACGGACCGCCGTGGACACGGCCGACATGTCTCCGGAGGAGTTCCTGACCCACGGGCAGAGCGCCCTGGAGTGGATCTCCGAATACCTCCAGTCCGCCGAGAAATACCCGGTGCTGGCCCGTGTGCGCCCCGGCGACATACGCGCCTCGCTTGCATCGTCGCCACCCCGGCAGGGCGAGTCCTTCGAGCGCATCATGCGTGATTTCGACGAGCGGATCGTGCCCGGTCTCACCCACTGGAATCATCCGGGATTCTTCGCGTACTTCGCCAACACGGCGTCGTCCCCGGGCATTCTGGCGGAGTTGCTGGCGGCGGCCCTCAATGCGAACGCGATGATCTGGAGGACATCGCCTGCCGCAACCGAGGTGGAAGGGCTGACCGCAGACTGGCTCCGGCAGTTGCTGGGGCTCCCAGCGGATTTCGCCGGATTCATCAACGACACCGCTTCGCACAATTCGCTGTACGCACTGGCCGCCGCACGCGCCGTGGCGTTTCCAGAAGTTGGCGAGCAGGGGCTTCATTCCCTGCCGCCGGGCAGGATCTACGCCTCGGAGCACGTCCATTCCTCAATAGACAAGGCCGCCATCACCCTCGGTCTCGGGCGCCGGGGCCTCCGCCATATTGAGGCCGACAGCAGCTACCGGATGAACCCGGACGCGCTCCACGCTGCCATCGCGCAAGACATCGCCGCCGGGATCCGCCCGGTGGCGGTGGTGGCCGTCGCTGGCACGACCTCCACCGCCAGCATCGACCCCCTCGCGCAGATCGCCGGCATCTGCCGGCAACGCCGGATCTGGCTTCACGTGGATGCGGCATATGCGGGAGTCGCGGCGATCGTCCCCGAACTGCGGCCGCTGCTGGCGGGGTGGGAACAAGCCGACTCGATCGTGCTGAATCCCCACAAATGGCTTTTTACGCCGATGGACTGTTCGGTCCTCTACTGCCGTCGTCCCGACGCGCTCAGCGACGCATTCTCCCTGACCCCGCCCTACCTGCGCAGCCGGGAGACGGATCAGGCGCACGACCTCATGAACTACGGAGTGGCGCTCGGCCGGAGCTTCCGAGCGCTCAAGCTCTGGTTCGTGCTACGCTACTTCGGCAGCCGTGGCCTTGCGAATCGGCTTCGCGAGCATTGCCGGCTGGCGCACCGGTTTGCGGAGCGGGTGCGGGGTTCGGATCGATGGGAGTTGATGGCCCAGGCGACGCTGGCCCTGGTCGTCTTTCGCTATCACGCCCCCGGCACCGAAGACGAGCAGACGAACCTTGTCAACCACCGCATCCTGGACGCCGTAAATGCCTCCGGAGAGGTGTTTCTGTCGCACACCGTTCTGGACGGGCGCTGCGCGCTTCGCCTGTCCGTCGGCAACCTGCGTACGCGTCAGGAGCATGTGGACCAGGCGTGGCGCAGGCTCGAGCGGGAGGCGGCGCGGCTGGGTTAGAGACCGTTCCGCGCCCCGTCCGGGTCCCCGTTGCGGGCATCTCGCGGGCTCGTTATCTAATGGGGGGTTTTCCCCCGGGGGATGACAGCGGGGCAGGTCTCCGGCTTCCCGGGAAGGGCGCGTCAAGACATCCAGCGGAGAGGCGCATGAAGGTTTGCGTATTGCGAGAAAGCCGCCCGGGAGAGCGACGGGTGGCGCTGGTTCCCGCCGAAGTCGCCGCGTTGGCGAAGGTCGGTGTCGAGGTTGCCGTGGAAGCCGGTGCGGGACAAGAGGCCTCCTTCACCGACGACGCCTTCCGCGAGGCGGGAGCGACGGTGTGGGGGAGTGCCGCTCAGGCGCTGGAAGGCAGTGACGTGGTCGTGAAGATCAACCCGCCTTCCATGGGCGGAAACGGGAGCGCCGACGAGGTCGCCGACCTGCCCGAGGGCATCGTACTGATTTCCTTTATCTCGCCGATGGCCAACCTGGAGCTGGTGCGCCGCCTGGCTGACGCCCGCGTGACCGCGCTGGCCATGGACCAGGTGCCGCGCATTACGCGCGCCCAGAAGATGGACGCCCTCTCGTCGCAGGCCACGGTGGCCGGCTACCGCGCCTCCCTGCTCGCGGCGACCCATCTGGGCAAGTTCCTGCCCATGTTCATGACCGCGGCGGGGACCATCCCGCCCGCCAGGGTCCTGATTCTGGGTGCCGGAGTGGCCGGACTCCAGGCGATCGCGACCGCCCGCCGTCTCGGCGCGGTGGTCGAGGCCTTCGACATCCGTCCGGCGGTCAAGGAACAGGTCGAGAGCCTTGGCGCCAAATTTCTGGAGGCAGAACTGGACGAGTCCGCCGAGGACGAGGGCGGCTACGCGCGCGCGCTGTCGGAGGAGAAACACCACCAGGAGCTCGACCTCATCGGAGGTCGGCTTCCCGACATGGATGCCGTCATCACCACCGCCAACATCCCGGGCGCACGGGCTCCGGTGCTGATCACCTCGGCCATGGCGGCGACCATGCGGCCGGGATCGGTCATCATCGACCTCGCGGGCGAATCGGGTGGAAACTGCGAGTTGAGCGAGCACGGAAAAGTGGTGTGCCGCGACGGCGTGATCATCGCCGCGCCCGAGAACCTGCCGAGCGAGCTGCCCACCCACGCCAGCCAGATGTACGCGCGCAACGTGAGCTCCTTCCTCAGCGACCTCGTCGAGGAAGGGCGGCTGAAGCTCGATTTCGACGACGAGGTGGTGTCCGGTTCGTGCGTGACCCACGGAGGAGAGGTCATGCACGCTCGGGCCCTGGAGCGCCTGTCGAGTTGAGTGCAGACCCACCCTCAGCCCGCCGGACTCGCCGGTCGAGCGCGCGCCTGCCCCGAGGCCACCACGTCTCGCGCCGGCCTGCGCGTGATCGGGCACCCAATTCCCCGACAAACCCCAACCCAGTGGAGACACCATGGGTGAGTTGATGATCGGTCTCTATGTGTTCGTGCTGGCCGTGATGGTCGGATTCGAGGTTATCACCAAGGTGCCGCCGACGCTGCACACCCCGCTCATGTCGGGGGCCAACGCGATCTCCGGAATCGCCGTGATCGGTGCTCTGGTGGTGGCGGCCCGCGCGGGCGACACCACGGGGGCCGTGCTCGGCGTGGTCGCCATCGTCATGGCCATGATCAATGTGGTGGGCGGCTTCATGGTCACCGACCGCATGCTCGAGATGTTCAAACCGGGCCGGAAAAAGTAGCCCCGGCCCATGTCGCCCGGTTGAATCACGGACGCCCTGCATCCCATCTCCCATGCATACCCGGATTTCTGAGGAGTCACGGTGAATCCTGATACCTTGCTGCAACTCGTCTATCTTCTCTCCGCCGTGTTCTTCGTGTTCGGGCTCAAGCGGATGGGCTCGCCAGCCACCGCCCGCCAGGGTAACCGGCTGGCCGCGCTCGCCATGCTCATCGCGATCGTCGCGACCCTGGTCGAGCAGGAAATCCTGAGTTGGCAGCTCATCGCCCTCGGGTTGGTCCTGGGATCGGTCGTCGGCGCGTTCGCGGCGCGTACCGTGAAGATGACCGACATGCCGCAGATGGTCGGGATCTTCAACGGCCTGGGGGGCGGGGCCTCGGGTGTGGTGGCGGTGGCCGAGTTCTTCCGGCTCGGCGGCGGACAGCTGGGGCTCGAGGCGGGAATCACCATCCTGCTCTCCACGCTGATCGGCGCGGTGACGCTCTCGGGAAGCTTCATCGCCTTCGGCAAGCTGCAGCGCTTCATCTCCGGCGCGCCCCTGACGTTTCCCTTCTCCAGAACGCTGAACGCCGTCCTCTTCGTGGCGATTCTGGTGATCGCGGCGATGCAGGTGACCGGCGAAGCCACGGTCACGATGTACCTGGTCCTGACCGGGCTGGCGCTCCTGCTCGGAGTCCTGCTGGTCACGCCCATCGGCGGCGCCGATATGCCGGTGGTCATCTCGCTGCTCAATTCCTATTCGGGTCTGGCGGCGTCCGCGGCCGGCTTCGTGCTCCAAAACATGATCCTGATCATCTCGGGGGCGCTCGTGGGCGCTGCCGGCCTGATCCTCACCATGCTGATGTGCAAGGCGATGAACCGGTCGCTGGCCAACGTCGCCTTCGGCGCCTTCGGTGCGGCCGACTCCACCGGGGGCAGGATCACCCCGGGAGAGGGCAAGACGGTACGCGATGTCGACGCGGAGCAGGTGGCCATGGTGCTCGCCTACGCCCAGTCGGTGATCGTCGTCCCCGGCTACGGACTCGCGGTCGCCCAGGCTCAGCACGACATTCGCAAGCTCTCCGACCTGCTTCAGGAACGCGGCGTAGAGGTGAAGTTCGCCATCCATCCGGTGGCGGGTCGCATGCCGGGACACATGAACGTGCTCCTCGCCGAGGCCGACGTGCCCTACACCCAGCTCTTCGACCTGGACGAGATCAACGGGGAGTTCAGGTCCACGGATGTCGCTTTGATCGTGGGAGCCAACGACGTGGTCAACCCCGACGCCCGCAACCCCGACTCGATCATCGCCGGCATGCCCATTCTGGATGTCGATCAGGCGCGCAGCGTCATCGTCATGAAGAGGAGCCTGAGCCCGGGCTTCGCCGGCATCGACAACCCGCTCTTCTACATGGACCGCACAATGATGTTCTTCGGGGACGCGAAGGGCTCGATGGTGGACCTGGTACGGGAAACGAAGGAAGTCTAACTGCGTCGCATGTCCGTGCCGCGGGCCTGGCACGACTTCTGCAGTATTGCGGCCCATGTGGCCGCCGTTAGGCTATCTTCGGTAGGGCAGGGGTCCCCGGTACGCGGAGGCGGACGATGCGTGGTGTGCGTTTCATCGCGTTGCAGTTGGTGGCGATAGCGGCTCTGGCAGGAGGTGTGCGCGCGCAGGCGCCCCTGGAGCCCGCCCCGCAATGGTATCTGGGCATCGGCGGGATCGTCAGCGAGCCGCAGGGGGAGTTCGCCCAGTCCGTGGGGACGGCGGGAGGGGTGGCCATCAACGTCCGCTACAGCCCCTCCGGGGCGGCGGGATTCGGGTTGCGCGCGGATTTCGGCTTCGTCCGCTATGGATCCAACACGCAGCCGGCCTGCTTCAGTGTCACCGTGGGGTGCCGGGTTCAGTTGGATGTGGTGACGGCGAACGACATCCTGCTCGCGAACCTCGGCCCCGAGTGGGTCCTGCCCGGAAGGGGTCCGGTGCGACCCTACCTGAGCGGCAGCGTCGGGCTCGCTCACTTCTACACCCACTCGTACGTAAAGGGAGTCGACGAGCACGACGACGAAGGCTTCGGCAACACGACCAACCACAAGGACTCCTCTCTGGCCTGGCGTACGGGCGGCGGAATACTCGTGACCTTGGTGCGTGGATCGACTCCCGTGGCACTGGACCTGGCCGCGTACTATCACCGGAACGGGGTAGCCGAATACCTGACGGAAGTCGACATCGAGGACCTCCCCGGAGGGAGCATCGACATGTTCCCGCGCCGCGGCGAGACCAATTTCGTCTCCTTCCGCCTCGGCGTCTCGGTCGGCCTCTCCAGCCAGCCGTAGCCGAGCCCGTAATCGCCCCGGGACGGTACTCGCCGCTTCCCGCCGGCAGGCGACACGTTCACGCCACCTGCCAGCCCCTGAGGCGGGCCTGACCAGGTGTTCCCAGGCCGCCATGGGAACGCCCGCGTAGTGCCGCGATCTTTCCAGGGTGCGGGGAGGGTCCCCGTCGTCCGGTGCGACCTTCGGCACGCCGCGGGGGACGATGTTCACTCAGATCAGGTCGGCTGCCCTGCGCGGGGTTGACAGCTTTCCGGTCAGCGTCGAGGCGAGCCTGACGGCCGGGCTTCCCTCCTTCTCGATCGTCGGACTCCCGGCAGGGGCGGTGCGCGAAGGCCGGGAGCGGGTCACGGCCGCCCTGGCCAGCGCAGGGTTCCCCATTCCGCCGCGGCGGCTCACGATCAACCTCGCGCCCGCGGACGTGCCCAAGACCGGGAGCGCCTTCGACCTTCCGATTGCGCTCGCGCTCCTGGTCGTGGCCGGCCACCTCCGCGCCGAGGAAGTGGACGGCCATGTGTTCGTGGGCGAGCTGGGGCTCGACGGCGCACTCCGCCCGGTGCGGGGAGCGCTCTCGATCGCAAACGGCTGCCGCGGGTTGAGGGGTCTGGTGCTTCCCGCTTTGAATGCGCGCGAGGCGGCGGTAGCCGGAACGGTCGAAGTGATCGGCGCCGCCTGCCTTCCGGCGCTGATCCGGCATCTGACCGGCGGCAACCCCATCCCCCCGGCGGTTGTGGACGGCGCCGCCCTCCTGGGCGAAGGGGCATCGGGGGCGCCGGATCTGGCCGATGTCCGGGGTCAGGACCATGCGAAGCGCGCCCTGCAGGTGGCGGCGGCGGGAGGGCACAACGTATTGCTGACCGGTCCGCCGGGGGCGGGGAAGACGATGCTGGCGCGGCGGCTACCGGGAATCCTCCCGCCGCTCAGCCTGCGGGAGGCGGTGGAGGCCACCAAGGTGCACTCCGTGGCCGGCCGGCTCCCCTCCGGAGAGGCACTGGTGATCCGGCGGCCGTTCCGTGCGCCCCACCACACCATCAGCGACGCGGGGCTGGTCGGCGGCGGTCGGATCCCGCGCCCCGGCGAGGTCAGTCTCGCGCACCGGGGCGTGCTTTTTCTCGACGAGCTCCCGGAATTCCGACGACACGTCCTGGAAGCCCTGCGGCAACCGCTGGAAGACGGAACGGTCGTCATCTCCCGAGCCAGTCAGGCGGTGAGCTACCCCTGCCGCTTCACGTTGGTCGCGGCGATGAACCCGTGCCCGTGCGGGTTCCACGGGGACGGCTCAGGACGTTGTTCCTGCGCCGAGACCGCGATCCGACGCTACCGGAACCGGGTGTCGGGGCCGTTGCTGGATCGGGTGGACCTGCATGTGCACGTGCCGGCGGTGTCGCTCGGCCAGCTCGAGGCGCGGGACAGGGGAAAGACAAGCCGCGAAGTTGGTGCCCGAGTCGCGAGTGCCCGCGACCGACAGCGGCGGCGCGCGGACGCGCGCGGAGTACCGCGATACAACAGCCGACTAGGGCCGGAGGGGACACGACACTGGTGCGCCCCGGGGCCGGAAGGCAAGCGGTTGCTGCGGGCCGCCGTGCGCACCCTGGGGCTCTCCGCGCGCGGCTATCACCGGGTGCTGCGCGTGGCGCGCACCATCGCCGACCTGAGCGGCAGCGAGAGCGTGGGTGCTCCCCACATAGCCGAGGCGGTCCAGTACCGCAGCCCTGCCGACCCATTCGCTCAAGGGGCGCGCGGGCTTGCCGGCTAACCGCTACGCCGCCTTGGCTCGCGGGAGAATGATGCTGAATTCCGTGAACTCGCCCTCCTCACTGTCCACAATCAACTGCCCATCGTGTTCGCGCACGATCTCGTGCGAGATGGACAGTCCCAGGCCGGTGCCCTGGGTACCGGACTTGGTGGTGAAGAACGGATCGAAGATCTTGCGCACGACGCTCTCGGGAATGCCGGTCCCGTTGTCCCGAACCTTGATGCAGACGCTGTCGCCACGGCCCTCCGTCGAGACTAGCAGGGTCGGGGAATACCCGCGCCCCTCCTTACTGCCGCGACCCTGGGTGGCCTGGCAGGCGTTGGTCACAATGTTCAGGATCACCCGGCTGAGGTCGCGGGCGATGCCTTCCACCCGGCCCGCCTCGGGGTCGAGGTCGCGGTTTATGGTCACGTTGAAGGTGGCATCGGTGCCGCGCATGCCGTGGTAGGCGAGCTTGGTGTATTCCTCCACCAGCAGGTTGATGTCGATGGATTCGATCTGCCCCGCCTCGTCACGCGAGTGGGCCAGCATGCCGTCGACGATCCGGTTGGCGCGATCCCCGTGTTCCCTCACCTTGGTGATGTTGAGCTGGAGGTCGCCCAGGATCTCTTCCACGAATTCTTCCAGCTCTTGGTCGCCAGTCGCGGCGAGCGGACTCGCACCGTCCCCGGATCCACCGTTTTCCATCTCTTGGTCGATTCCCAGCTCCTCTCGCAGTTCGTCGATCAACTCGACCGAGAGCGCCGCGAAATTGGTGACGAAGTTGAGGGGATTGCGGATTTCGTGCGCCACGCCCGCGGTCAGGGCGCCGAGCGATGCCAGCTTCTCCTGCGTGATGACCTGTTTCTGGGTGCGCCGAAGCTCATCCAGCGTGGTCTCCAGCTCCGCGTTCTTTTCCTGGACCTCGGTCGCGAGCGCCTCCACCAGGTTGAGGCGCTGCACCTCGATGGCGTGCTGGCGAAAGACCTCCAGGGCGCCCGCCATGTCGGTCACCTCGTCGTTGCCGGCGATCTCCAGCGTCGCTTCCAGTTCGCCCTTGGACATGCGGCGCATCACGTCGGAGAGATGGCGCAGGCGGACCAGGAGGCGCTCGCCAAAAAACTTCCAGCCGCCGAAGACAGCCGCGAGGACGGCCAGGACGTTGACTGCGAGAATCGTCCACCAACCGATCTGCAACAGCGTGGCGGAACGGTCCGCAGCCTGCTGGGTCGAGACTTCCGCGCTCTCCACCAGTGGCTGGACGAGGGTGACGAGGTCCGAAGTAGTCGCTTCGTTGAGCGCCAGGTATTCCTCCGACTCGGCCAATTCGTCCAGCTCGAGGGTACGAATCGTGAAGATCCCGTTCGGGGCCGAATAGAGTTCCCCGAGGGCCTGGAAGGAAGGCCTGAGCAGTGCCGCAGTGGCCGGCTGCAAGTCGTCCAGGGCGCTCTCGAGGTCGCTCATCGCGGCTGTGACCCGCTCCCGGTTGGTCTGCAGGAGTCCGGGATCGTCCTGCGTGAGGGTTCGCTGGATCTGGACCGAGACGACGTTTTGCGCGGCCTGGTAGTTGAGAAGACCTCGGAGCTGGTCGAGTTCCTCGGGTGCGTTTCTCGCGGAAACCGGGGCCGGCTGGTCGTCCAGCTCTCTGAGGCCCGTCTCCATGAAGAACTCCTGATCGTCGAGCTCGGCCACCAGCAGCAGTTCAGCCTCCAGGGTTCGTTGCTGAACCACACGTTCAAGGCCCCGCGCCTGCGCGCGATAAGCCATCCGCCGCTCCACCGACTGCCGGATCAGGTCGATGCTCTCAACCAGGCCGGAGGCCAGCCGAGCGACCGAATCCTGCAGTTCTCGCTGAAGGCCGGCACCCGTCATTTCCCCGATGCGGATTCGCAGGAATTCCTCTTCCCGGGCCACGTCGGTGTCGACCAGTGCCAGATCTTCGGGGGTATCGGCTGCGATGAGCCTGGGCGAGGCCCGTACAAGCTCGGAGCTGCTGCGCGCCACATCGAAGGCGGCGATCATCTCCGGCATGTAGATCCCGGTGACCTCTCTTTGGCTCGAGTTGACGATCGTCATGAACCCCAGGGCCAGGAAGCTGGCCACCAGGGTCAGCGACACGCTCCCGCCCAGGCCGACCCAGATCTGGCTCGCGATTCCGAACCGTCCGCCGGTGGCTTGGCGAACCTTGTCGCCCCAGCCGGGAGGCAGCTCTTCCATAATCCATTCGAAGGCCGAGTGGATTCGGGAGTCCAGTCCGTCCTTCACCGGCGGGTTCATCGCGACAGGCGCTCGAGGGGCTGGAAACGTCCGGCCCGAATCCGGGTCAGGAAGACGCGGTCCGATCCCTGGTTGTCGAGCTCTC
Organism: Longimicrobiales bacterium; assembly: GCA_965225805.1. Taxonomy (GTDB): domain Bacteria; phylum Gemmatimonadota; class Gemmatimonadetes; order Longimicrobiales; family Gaopeijiaceae; genus BD2-11. Next base: position 2,575,805 of record OZ245327.1, on the reverse strand, counting down.
CGTACTCGACTACGAACCCGCCCAGATCGATCGGCCCCGCCTCACCCAGTGTCTGGAGGAATCGCTCACGGGTCGGGTCGACACCCGTTCGGTCCAGCGCTTCCGCGATGAGCCGTCCGGCCAGATAGCCCTCGAGCGAGACGAAACCGGGATCCGCGCCGGGATCCACTGCCCTCAGCGCCGCCTGGTAGCGGGCCACCACGGGGACGGAGGTGTCCCTCGGAAAGGGGACCACCTGAGTCACGACGACATCTTCGCCGGCCGTGCCCAGTTCGTTGAGAAGAGCGTTGCTGCCCACGAAGGAGATGTTCACGAACACCGGGTTCACGCCAATGCGGCGGGCCCACTTGATGAAGGTGGCGGCGGGCTGGTACGCCCCGATGATGATCACCGCCTGGGGATTGCCCTCGCGAATATCGAGCAGGGCGCGCTTCACCGCAGTGGTGTTGCGCACGTATTCCCCTTCGCTCACCAGCACCATGTTGCGTCTGCCCAGAGCGCGCCGAACGCCGGTCAGTCCGGCGTTGCCGTAGTTGTCGTCCTGATACAGGACGGCGAAGCGGGCAAAGCCGAGGTCGGTGGTGAGTCGCTCGACCATCTCCTCGGTTTCCTGGAAATAGGACGCGCGCAGGTTGACCACGAAATTCCGGCTTTCGCGCAGGAATTCCGCACCCGTGAACGGTCCGATGTAAGGCACTCCCGCGGCGCTGGCCACGGGCTCCGCCGCAGTGGAGGTGGGGGTGCCCACCGCGCCCACCAGCCCGAAAACGCCCTCGTCGATGAGTGCATGCGTGTTGTCGGAAGCGGCTTCGGGCTCGTAGCCATCGTCACGCGATCGAAGCCGCAGTACACGGCCGTGGACTCCGCCGTCCCGGTTCGCCTCCTCGAATGCCGCGCGGATCCCGAGCCTCATGTTCGATCCAAGTTCGAGGGTGGGGCCGCTGAACGCGGCGGACTGTCCGAACACGATCGAATCCGGGAAGACGCCTTCCGCTTCCATCTGGGCTGTAACCGGGGAGCCCGGCAGCAGGCAAGCTGCTACCGACAGGAAGCCTGCGACCGGACCGCAGCGAGGCTTCGAGACAGGGGTCGGGACCCTTCCCGGCCGACACCCCGCCCCGCACCTCATCAGGCACCCCCGTATCGGAGCGCAAGGCAGGTCAGGTCGTCGGACTGAGGTGCTCCCGCCGCGTGCTCATGTACGGCCTCGACCACCCGGCGTGTCATTTCCTCGGGGTTGGAGCCGGCCGCCTTCCTCAGTACGTCCAACAGCGTGTCGTCTCCGAACTGGTTGTCTGCTTCGTCCATCGCTTCGGTGACTCCGTCCGTATAGAAGAAGACGACGTCACCCGCATCAAGCTGGATGGAGTGTTGCTGGTAGGGGAAGTCGTCGATTATGCCGAGTACGATGCCGGTGTCTCCCGACAGCCACGTCACCTCGCCCGAAGACTTGATCAGGCAAGGGAGGTTATGGCCGCCATTGACGTAATCCAGGCGCCCCGACGCCGGATTCAGAACCGCGTAGAACAGGGTCACGAACATGGACTCGTTATTCTGTTCGTAGAGTAGCTTGTTGACCTCGGTGATGCACTTTACGGGCTCGCGTTCGCCGACGGCGGATCCCTTCACGAGCGTTCGACTTACCATCATGAACAGGGCAGCCGGGACGCCCTTGCCCGAGACGTCCGCGACCACCACGGCAAATCCGCCATCCGCTACGGGAAAGAAGTCGTAGAAGTCGCCGCCCACTTCCTTGGCCGGCGTCATCCAGGCGTACATATCGTACCTGGGATCCTCCGGGAACACCTTGGGCAGGATCGACTCCTGCATCTGGGCGGCCACCCCCAGCTCCTGACGCAGGGCAACCAACTCGTCGCGAGACCGCAGCGCCTCGCGCATGACCTCCAGGTGGTGGATGGTCTTCTCGATCGTGGTTTCCAGGTCGTCGAGGTTGATCGGCTTGGTCAGGAAGTCGAACGCGCCCCGATTCATGGCGGTTCGGATGTTCTCCATGTCCCCGTACGCGGTGACGATCACGGCGCGCAGATCCAGATCCAGCGAGTTGATCTGGCTGAGAAGCGTCAGGCCGTCCATCTCCGGCATGTTGATGTCCGACAGCACCATGTCGATGTCGTCGTACTCATCAAGCTTCTTCAATGCCTCGACGCCGTTCCTGGCAAAAACCAGATTGATCTCACGACGACGTATCCTGCGGCGGAACTTCTGCCTGAGGAGAAGCTCGAGATCCGGTTCGTCGTCGACCACAAGAATCTTCTTCATACAACCTCCTGAAGAGCGGGAACCCCTACAACCGTTCCACTGGAACGATACGCGTCCGCGATGCAGTCCGGATTGGGGTTGGCGTCGCCCCAAAACTACTCGTTGCGGGCACGTCCGCAATAACGCTCCGACGGTTTCTCACACGAAACGCAGGAGGTTGCGGCTCGGATCCAGTCAACGCCGGTTCGCGCTGGCGGCGAACCCCCGAGGGATGCGCATTCTGGCCTTCCGTTATAGGTTGGTAACCGGTGAATTTCGGGAGTCGCCGGCAGCGAGCGGGGAAGCGGCAAGGAAGACGGGCGCGGACTGTGCACAGCGGTGGATCGACGCATGGATGTCAGTCTTGGGATAGACGTGGAGTTGAACTACCGCGAGCCCCGACGGGTCGTGGAGGTCTTCGAGCGTTTCGCCGCAGCCAACGGTGTAAGTGATGTGGTGGTGCAGAGGTTCTGCCTGGCCCTCGACGAGATCCTCACAAACGTGGTCTCATACGGCTTCGAAGAAGGATCCAAGGATCCGAGGATCCGTGTCGACCTCGGTTTGGCAGATGGTTGCCTGGAAGTGCGCATCGAGGACAACGGCCACTCCTTCAACCCGCTGGCCGACGCCCAGGAACCGGACCTCAGCCTTCCGGTCGATCAGCGCCCGATCGGAGGCCTCGGCATCCACCTTGCCAAGAACCTCATTCAAGACATATCGTACCGGCGCGTACGAGATCGAAACTGCCTGACCCTCACACAGCCGCTGTAGGGCGAGACAGGGGACTCAAATCCGTGAAAGTAACATCCAGCCAGTCCGGGGACGCCGTGGTCGCGTCCGTCACTGGTCGCGTTGATTCGGTCAACGCCACCTCCTTCGAGCAGGAGTTGAGCAAGGCCATGGAGGGGGGTTCAAGCCGCCTTGTCGTGGATTGCGGCGGACTGTCGTACATCAGCAGCGCCGGTTTGCGCATTCTCCTTCTCGCGGTCAAGAAGACTCGTGCCCAGGGTGGCGGTGTAGCGTTGTGCAGGGTTCAGGACCACGTCCGGGAAGTTCTCGAAGTCAGTGGGTTCACTCGAATTATGACGGTCCGCGACACGCTCGCCCAGGCGCTCGACAGCTTCTGACACGGCAGCCGGCGCTTGGGAGCGGGCTGGCCGCTGGCGGTTCCCCTGCCGGCTTTCCAGGCCGGCCTCCTTCTCCGGTCCGAGGCAAGTGCGGTCCGCTCCCCTTCCGGGTCACGGTCCGGTTCGGGAGAGCCGTACTTACGGTTCCCCGCAGTCGTAGCTTCTCCTGTATCCGGGCCTGGCTAGAGGAAGGTGAACGCTTGCACCTTCAGGGACCACTCGGTCCGTTCGAGTGAGGACCGGTAGATGTCCAGATTCGTGGATATCCCGTTCTTTCCGGTGGCGTACAGCATGAACCCGGGAGTGATCGTAAACCCGGAAAAGTCTTCGCCGTCGGCATCCGGTGTGGTGGCCCAACTGAGGCGAAGGAGAGGTTCGATGGCTTCGAACCGGGCGGTCTCGGGTAGGCGCACATACCACAGGCCCAGCGCTTGCAGCGCAGTGAATTGCGCATCCGGGTCGACCTTCCAGTTCCGTCCCCGGATCGCGCCCAGCAGCACGTGCCCTCCGTCCCGCCACGTTCCGGCTTCGAACTCGAGACCGTAGGCCGGAGTCCAGACGGAGCCGTAGTCGAGGTGGGTTTCGTCGAACGCGGCGTAGAATGCGAACCTGCTGTTGTCGGTGAGATCGAGAGACAGCTGAGCGGAAGTTGATTTCCAGTTGTTGGCATCCCTGGTGTTGATGCCTTCGCCGTTGGTGAGCGTGACACGGTAGCTGGCGCGGCTGCCCAGACGGCCGGTCATGTTCAATCCGGGCTCGTACCCGTGCAGGCCGAGTTTGAAAGCCAGGTTCCCGAAGGAGCACACGCCGCCAACTCCCGGACACTCATCCACTCCCGAGATCCTGGCGTCCCGTTCGATTAGCGGCAGGTCGGAGTTCGGGACCAGCCAGAAGTAGGAAAGCCCGCGCTTGAACTGGCCCATGTTGAGGACGAATGCTTCCGAGAAGTTCAACGTGAGCCACGCGTCCAGGACCGAGGTGCCGAGCGCGTCGAGCTGGAGGCGACCGCTGACGAAGTCGTTGTAGCGGCCATCCAGGGTGACCCAGGCGCGCCTCATGAAGAACGACGACACCGCACCCTCCGCACTCGGCGCTTCATACTGCGCGTGTACGCGGGCATCAAACGAAATGCTGGAACCGCCATAGGACCGGAACGGCGGATCCTGGGCCTGCAGCTCCGGGGCAGGGAATCCGAACGTCGCGAGCAGGACGCCTCCGACCAGTGCCTTGACAAGCGGGGATGCCCCTGCTCTCGCTCGCCCGTCGTGGCGGCACCTCCGGCGATTGATTCTGGCGTATTGGTTGGAGTGGATGTCCTGCGCCGCGTATGCCGCGTTCAAGGTCTCCTCGCGCACCGTCATCGTGGTCTCCTCGGAGCTAAGTATCTCGGCGTCTCTGGCGGGAAATCTCCGGCGTGTCCGTGTCTGGAATAGACGTCATGCCCAGGCTCTAGAACAGGCCGATTACTCTCCCGGTGTCGGAATCGAGGTCGACATCGTAGAAGGAGGGGCGGGTGGGCAGCCCGGGCATGGTCCGCATCTGGCCGACCAACGGGTAGAGGAATCCGGCTCCTACTGAGGCGCGCACGTCGCGGATCGGCAGGGTATATCCCCGCGGGACTCCCTTGCGGCGGGGATCGTGGCTGATGCTCAGATGGGTCTTGGCCATGCAGATCGGCAGGTTGGAGAATCCCTGGCGTGTGAAGAGATCGATACGCTCGTCGGCGAGCGGCTCGAACTCGACTCCGTCGGCACCGTATACCTCGCGCGCAACGATTTCGATCTTGTCCCGGACGGGGAGGTCGAGCGGATAGAGGAAGCTGAAGTCCGAAGGTAGCTGGGCCGCACGTACCACGGCTTCGCCCAGCGCAACCGCTCCCGCGCCCCCCTCGGCCCAGTGTTTCGATACCACCGCGTCCACCGCTCCGGCAGCCCGCGCGGCGCGGATGACCAGGTCCACTTCGGCATCGGTGTCCGTGGCGAAGTGGTTCACCGCGACCACCACCGGCACTCCGAACTTGCGCGCCGTGCCGATGTGGTGCTCCATGTTGGCGACACCGCTCGAGAGCAGTTCCAGGTTCTCTTCCGTGTAGGCCCGATCGAGCGGACGGCCCGCCACTACCGGCGGCCCGCCGCCATGCGTCTTCAGCGCGCGAATGGTGGCCACGAGCACGACCACGTCGGGCACCAGCCCGGAATAGCGGCACTTGATGTTGAAGAACTTCTCCATGCCGATGTCGGCCCCGAATCCCGACTCGGTAATGACGTAGTCACCCAGCTTGAGCGCGATGCGGTCGGCGATGATCGAACTGTTGCCGTGCGCGATGTTGGCGAAGGGCCCGGCGTGCACGAAGACGGGAGTGCCTTCCAGCGTCTGCATCAGAGTGGGCTGGATCGCATCGCGCATGAGCACGGCGAGTGCCCCCGCAACACCGATGTCCTCGGCGGTTACGGGTTCACCGTCACCCGTCGCTCCCACGACCATGGCCCCAAGCCGCCGCCGCATGTCGGGCAGATCGGCGGTCAGGGCGAGGATCGCCATGATCTCGCTGGCCACAGTGATGTCGAATCCGGTCGTCCGGGTAAAGCCGAATTCGTCCGGGCCCTGGCCGACCGTGATCTCTCGCAGCATGCGGTCGTTGGTGTCCATGACGCGCCGCCACGTGACGGTGTGCGGGTCGATCCCGAGGCGCACGAACCGGCTACGCTCCTCAGGCGTCATCCGGTCGGGATCTTCAGTGGTGATTCCCAGCTTCTGCTTGCGCACCTGCATACCGCGCGCGAAGAAGCGCCGTCCGTTACGGACCGGGAAGAGGCGCTCGAAGAGCAACTCGTCGCTCTGGCGGGACTCGTGCAGCATCCGGATGTCGATCGCCGCCGCCAGCAGATTGTTGGCCGCGGTTATTGCGTGGATGTCCCCGGTGAGGTGCAGGTTGAAGTCCTCCATGGGGATGACCTGGCTGTACCCGCCGCCCGCGGCTCCACCCTTGATGCCGAAGGTAGGCCCCTGGCTGGGCTGCCGGATGCAGGCGATTGTCCGCTTTCCGAGATGGGCGCCCATCGCCTGGGCCAGCCCCACGGCGGTGGTGGTCTTCCCCTCACCGAGAGGCGTGGGGGTGATCGCGGTCACATCGATGTACTTGCCATGAGGTGCGTCAGACAGCCGTTCGAGCGCCGACAACTTGATCTTGGCCTTATGGGAACCGTGGACCTGCAGCTCTTCGCTCGCGAGCCCGAGTCGGGACGCGATCGAAATGATGGGAGTGATGGGGGCTTCCTGGGCTATCTCGATGTCGGAAGGCACTGGCGAGCGAATCTGGAGCGACGTAGTGCGGCCGGGATCAGTCATCGGTCGAGGAGTTCCAGTGTTTCAGGGGACGGGGCGTCGAACGCGGCCGGAGCAGCACGGAAGAAAGAGCCCACCGCGCAGGTTCGCGAGTAAGATTCCCTTTTGGGGGCGATTTGGGAATAGGGATGAATCGCGAGCCTGGCGGAAGGGTGTCCTTCCTTGATTCGGTCTGGCGGGTGCCGGTACATTGTTCTCGGGCGCACTTCCGAGTCTCCGGAACCATCCCTCATCCCCTTTCTCGAGTACGGCATGCGACTCTTCATCGCGCTGAATCTGTCCGACGGCGCGAAGGAAGGCATCTACGACGCGGCCAGGCCTCTCAGGGACGCCGACCTGCCGGTTAGGTGGCTGAAACCCGAGACGTACCACCTCACCTTGAAGTTCCTGGGCAACCCGCGTCCGACGCTGATTCCTCGTGTGGCGGAGGTGATCGACGCAGTCGGTGGCAAGAACCGGCCCTTCTCCATGGAAATCCGCGGGTTCGGCGCCTTCCCCACCATTCGCCGCCCCAGGGTCTTGTGGGTCGGCGTGGAACCGGTTCTCGCCTTGCGATGTCTCAAGCAGGACGTTGAGTGGGGGTTGGCGAAGCTGGGCTTCAACCGCGAAACGAGCGCATTTCATCCCCACATCACCGTAGGCCGAGCCAAGGGAGATACGGGAGCGGGCGCCTTTCGTGGTCTCGACGCGCTGGTTGCCGGGCTCGACTTCCGCTATGGCATCGACGTGACCTCGCTGGAACTCATGCGCAGTCATCTGTCGCGCACCGGAGCACGCTACAGCGTCGTGTCCTCCGCGGTGCTCGAGGCGGCGGAATCGAGGTAGCCGACGTGTGACGAACGCTGTCCCCGCCACGCCTCCGGCTTCCGATTCCTGAAGACTCCCATGGCAAACATTCTCATCGTCGACGACGACGCGTCGGTCAGCGGCGCCCTTCGTCAGGTCTTCGAATACGACTCGCACCATGTCGCCGTCGCGCCCAACGGCGCCGCCGGGCTGGAGCGGCTCGCCAGCGACAATCCCGATGTTGTCTTCCTCGACGTGAAGATGCCGGGGATGGACGGGCTGGACGTGCTCACGAGAATGCGGAAGCTGGACTCGCGTACTCCCGTGATCATGATCAGCGGCCACGGGAACATCGACACCGCCGTGGAAGCCACTCGCAGGGGTGCCTACGACTTCCTGGAGAAACCCCTCGACACGGCTCGCCTGTTCGTCACTCTGCGCAACGCGCTGGATATGAACGGGCTGAAGCGCAGCGTTGAATCGCTCCAGACGGAAGTGGAGAGTCGGTACGAGATTGTCGGTTCCTCGTACCAGGTTCGCCAGATGTTGATGCGGATCGAGAAGGTGGCTCCGACCAGGGCGCGAGTGCTGATCACCGGAGAAAACGGCACCGGAAAGGAACTCGTGGCGCGGGCGGTCCATCGGCTCTCGGACCGGCGCAATCGGCCTTTTGTGGAGGTGAACTGCGCCGCAATCCCCTCCGAACTCATCGAATCGGAGCTCTTTGGCCACATGAAGGGATCGTTCACCGGGGCGGTGGCCGATCACGCCGGGAAATTCGAGCAAGCCGACGGCGGCATCCTTTTTCTGGATGAGATCGGGGACATGTCGTTCGCCGCCCAGGCCAAGGTGCTGCGCGTCCTGGAGCAGGGGATGGTCGTTCGCGTGGGCGGTTCCAGGTCCGTCCGGGTGGACGTACGGGTCATCGCGGCCACCAACAAGGACCTTGCGCTGGAGATCAGCAACGACCGGTTTCGAGAGGATCTCTACTATCGCCTCAACGTCGTTCCCATCGAGGTCGCGCCGCTAAGGGCCCGGCGCGAAGATATCCCCATGCTCGTGAAGCACTTCACTACCCTGATGGTACGGACCGGACGGGCATCCAGAAAACACTTTACGGAGGGCGCGCTCAGGCGGCTCAAGAGGATGGACTGGCCGGGGAACGTGCGCCAACTTCGCAACGCCGTGGAGCGTTTCCTGATTCTCGCGGAAGGCGACCAGATCCGGGCGGAAGACGTCCGGCTGCTTTCGGCGGGCAGGCCCGCCGCCGCCGCCGAGGAGCTGTTCGCGTCGGCCTCGTTCGCCGATTTCAAGGACAGGGCCGAGCGAGCGTTCATCGTGCACAAGTTGCGCGAGCACGACTGGAACATCGCCGAGACCGCCCGCGCGGTTCACATGCCCCGCTCCAATCTCTACAAGAAGATCCACAAGTTCGGGCTGGAGCGGGAGTCGTGAGACCGCGGGAAGAGATGGTTCGCGGAAGGCGAGGTTCTGGTGCAGGTTCGTGACGGGCCGGAAACGGAAGGGCGGCCTGCCGGGTTCATGGGCGACGGACGGATAAAGTCACTGGCGCGAACCGCCTGGGATTGGTTCAGGTCGGTTCTGGTCGCGTTTGCGCTGTTTCTGGCGCTGAGGGCGTTTCTGGTTGAGGCCTTCAAGATTCCCACCGCCTCCATGGAAAACACCCTGCTGGTGGGGGATTTCCTGGTCGTCAACAAGGCCGTGTACGGGGCAGAAATCCCGGGAACGTCCCTCCATCTTCCGGCATTTGGGGAGCCGCAACGGGGCCATGTCATCGTCTTCACACCTCCTCACGACCAGGGAAAGAACTACGTAAAGCGGGTCGTGGGGGTATCCGGAGATGTGCTCGAGATGCGGGCCAAGAAGCTCTACGTGAACGGTGTGCCCGTCGATGAGCCCCATGCTCGCCATGTGGACCCGAGACGTGATGAATTCCATCCCAACATGGCTTGGCAGGCGGATTTCCTCCCCGAGGGGCGCGATGCGGCATCCTACCGCCCGACGCGGGACAACTGGGGTCCGATCCAGGTTCCGGCGAACAGCTACTTCGTCCTTGGCGACAACCGCGACAACAGCGAAGATTCACGCTATTGGGGATTTGTGGAACAGGAGTCGGTACGTGGCCGACCCTGGTTCGTCTACTACTCCTTCGACTCGTCATCCGAGGAAGCGGCTGCGTGGGTACGAGAGGTGCGCTGGAGGAGGATCGGCGGGCTTGTCCGGTAGTTGCGACGGACATTGCTGGTTGACACCATGCGGTCTGTCTGATAGCCTTGACTGCTTTGTTGCTCTACTCTGCGGGACTCAGGTGTGCGGGCGAGCCCGCGGAGATAAACGTCTGTCCAAAGAAATGCGGTGGGCCGCGAGTTGAAGACATATACGCCCAAGGCGGATGACATCGAACACCAGTGGTGGGTCGTTGACGCGGCGGGCAGGCCGCTGGGACGCCTGGCCACGCAGGTTGCGCGTGTCCTGCGCGGAAAGCACAAGCCCATCTTCACGCCCCACCTGGACACGGGCGACAACGTAGTGGTGATCAACGCGGCTCGCGTGAAGCTGACCGGAAACAAGGCGGCGCAGAAGACCTATTTCCGGCATTCCGGTTACATGGGCGGCGAGCGCCACATTCCGTTCAAGACGATGATGGCGCGGTATCCCGAACGGGTGATCGAGCTCGCGGTTCGGGGCATGCTCCCGAAGGCGAGGCTGGGTCGCCGGCTACGGCGCCGGCTTCGCGTATACGCCGGAGCCGAACATCCGCATCAGGGCCAGCAGCCGCGTCCACTCGAGTTCTGAGGCTAGGGTTCATTGGCATATGTACAGCAGATCCAGGCCGTAGGAAGACGCAAGACCAGCGTTGCACGCATCGTTCTGCGTCCGGGGACCGGACGGTGGCTTGTCAACGGACGGGAACTGGATGACTATTTTCCGCGGCTGGCGCATCGCAAGCGCGCGACCGAGCCTCTGCAGGTCGTTGACGCGGATGGTCGCGTTGACGTTGTTGCCCGCGTCCACGGAGGCGGGATGACCGGTCAGGCCGATGCCATCCGACTGGGCGTGGCGCGAGCGATGGTGAAGGAAGACGAAGATGCCATGGGTCCGCTTCGCCAGGGCGGGTTCCTGTCGCGTGATCCGCGTAAGGTGGAGCGCAAGAAGCCCGGTCGTCCCAAGGCCCGCAAGCGCTTCCAGTTCAGCAAGCGTTAAACCCGAGGATCGCCTGAAACGTATGGAGCAGGTCTCTCTGAACCAGATGCTTGAGGCTGGAGTCCACTTCGGACACCAGACTCGCCGGTGGAACCCCAAGATGCGCCGCTTCATCTTCACGGAGCGGAACGGCATCCATCTCATCGACTTGCGCAAGACCCTCGAACGGCTGGTAGCTGCGCAGAAGATCGCCCGACAGCTGGTTCTCGCGGGCGAGCGCGTTCTCTTCGTATGCACCAAGCCCCAATTGCGCGGAATCATCGAGGAGGACGCGGCCAAGTCCAGCAGTCTGTTCGTGACCGAACGCTGGCTGGGCGGCATGCTCACCAATTTTCAGACCATCCGGCGCCAAATCCGTCGTCTGAAGGAGCTTGAGCGCGGACAGGAGGAAAACGCCTTCGAGTTCTACACCAAGAAGGAACGCCTTCTGCTGGAGCGCGAACGGCTGAAGCTGGAAAAATATTTTTCCGGGGTCAAAGACATGACCCGGTTGCCGGGCGCGATCTTCGTCGTCGACGCGCGGCGTGAAGCCATCGCGGTCAAGGAGGCTCACCGCCTCAGCATCCCCATCATCGCCATCACCGACACCAACGTCGACCCCGACCTGATCGACTATCCGATTCCGGGGAACGATGACGCGATACGTTCGGTCAGCCTGATCAGCGGCGCCATCGCCGAGGCGGTGCACCGGGCCCGGAAGGAAGTGCCGGAGGAGGCGCTCCGCCGGGTGGAGGATCTGGAGGCGACGACCTACTCGACCGAGACGGGGGAAAAGGCCGCTGCGGTGGAGGAGCATCCTCGCCGGCGCGCGCGCCGGCGTCCTCGCCCCGGCATGATTGCCAAGCGCCAGAACGCGGGCACCGATACGGATTCGTCCCAGGGAGTGAGAAAAGTGCGGGCGCCGGTCAGGAAGCCACGGCGCGACGCGTCGGCTCCATCCCCCAGCGAGGCGCCTTCGAAGTCCTCCGCCTCCAAGCCCGCCGCACCGCAGCCTCCCCGAATCATGCGAGCGCCGCCGCAACCGGTGCCATCCCGGACGAACTGACCTCCCTGCCGGCCGACGCCGGGCACGGTGGGATACAGGCGAGGGGAGCCGGCAAGGATCACCACCGGGTCCCGCGCCCAGGAACCCTGAAACGACCACCAGGCGGACAACCCATGACGATTACCGCAAAGATGGTAAAAGCCCTGCGCGACCGCACCAGCGGGGGCATGATGGATTGCAAGCGCGCTCTCCAGGAGACCAGTGGAGATCTCGAGGCCGCAGTCGACCTCCTGCGGGCCAGGGGTGCGGCGAAGGCCTCGAAGCGGGCGAGCAAGGACACCAACCAGGGAACCATCGGCAGCTACATCCACTTCGATGGCCGGGTTGGGGTGATCGTCGAGGCCAACTGCGAGACGGACTTCGTCGCCAACACGGACGACTTCCGGCGGCTGGCCAAGGATGTCGCTCTCCACATCGCTTCCCAGGCTCCGATCGCCGTGCGCACGGAAGACCTGCCAGAGGAGATTGTCGAGCGCGAGAAGGCGGTATATCGGGAGCAGGTGCGCGCGCAGGGCAAGCCGGAGCGCATTCAGGACATGATCATCCAGGGCAAGCTCAAGGCCTTCTACCGGGATCACGTATTGCTGGAGCAGGTCTTCGTCAAGGACACGACACGGACCATTCGCGAACTCGTGACCGAAGTGTCGGCGAAGACTGGAGAGAAGATCGAGGTCGCCCGTTTCGCGAGATTCGCGGTCGGGCAGCGCGGCTGACGGGAGACTCCACGCGGGCGATGAGTGGCTCGTCGGAGTTCCGATACTCCCGGGTGCTTCTCAAGGTCTCGGGAGAAGGCCTTGCCGGAGACGAAGGTTTCGGCATTTCTCCTCCGGTTGTGGATCGGCTCACCGATGAAATCAAGACGCTCGCCGAGATGGGCGTGGCGCTGAGCATCGTCATCGGGGGCGGAAACATCGTGCGAGGCGCCCTGGCGAGCCGCCAGGGGATGGACCGCGTAACGGCAGACTACATGGGCATGCTCGCCACCGTCATCAACGCGCTGGCGCTGCAGGACCTGCTCGAGCGCAAGGGCGTGACCACCCGCGTCCTCACCGCCTTTCGGATGGAGAAGCTGGCGGAGCCGTACATTCGCCGCCGAGCGCTGCGCCACCTTGAGAAGGGCAGGCTGGTGATCTTCGCCGGCGGGACGGGAAACCCGTATTTCTCCACCGATACCGCGGCCGCCCTGCGGGCGATCGAAATGGAAGCCGATGTCATCATCAAAGCCACGAAGGTGGCCGGGATCTTCACCGCCGATCCGTTCGTGGATCCGACGGCGCGCTTCATCCCGAGAATCAGCTTTCAGGAAGTGATCGCCCGGGAACTGGCGGTCATGGATGCGCCGGCGGTTTCACTCTGCAAGGACAACAAACTGCCGATCATCGTGCTCAATCTCGACGACAAGGGAGCCGTCGGGGCCGCCATCAGGGGGGAGCGCATAGGCACGTTGGTTTCCTGAACGGGTATTCGCTGATCGACAACACAGACGTGGGCAAAAACGCGTGCGCGCAGGAGGCTGTCATGGCATTCATGGAAGAACTGACGGAGCGCATGGAGGCCGCGGTCGACGCTGTCCGGCGCGAGTTCGCGACCGTTCGAACCGGCAAGGCGACTCCCGTGCTGCTCGACAGCGTCCGGGTCGACGCCTACGGCGCCAGCATGCCCCTGAATCAGTTGGCGACGGTGGTCGCGGCCGACGCCAGCCTGCTGGTGGTGCAGCCCTTCGACAGGTCGCTGGTGGCATCCGTGGACAAGGCGATCATGTCGGCCAATCTGGGGCTCAATCCTTCCAACGACGGCAATGTCGTTCGCGTACCCATTCCGCCGCTAACCGAGGAGCGCCGAAGAGAATACGTGCGCATCATTCACAAGATGTCGGAAGAGGCAAGGATCTCGATCCGTCACGCGCGGCGCGCGGGCAACGGTGAGGTCAGGCGTCGCATCAGAGAGCACGAGATCGGCGAAGACCAGGGGCGGCAGATGATGGACGAAATCCAGAAGCTCACCGACCGATATGTGACCAGGCTGGACGGGCTCATGAGGGCCAAAGAGGGGGAGGTCATGGCCATCTAGCCATGAAGGGGACCGTGCTCGGCCAGATCGAAATGAACGGCCCCGTACCCCGTCACGTCGCCATCATCATGGATGGCAATGGACGGTGGGCCCGGGGGCGTGGCCTGCCCCGGAAGGCCGGCCACGAAAACGGGATGAGCGCCGTGCGTACCACCATCGAGGCCTCGGTGGACGCCGGCATCGAAATCCTCACCCTGTTTGCATTCTCCACCGACAACTGGAACCGCCCGTCGGAGGAGGTTTCCGCCCTTATGTCGCTCCTCAAGGTGTATGCCGAGCGGGAGCGTGCGGAACTCGTGGAAAAGGGTGTCGAGGTGCGCGTGCTGGGTTCCCTCGAAAGGATGCAGCCTTCCGCGCGGACGGCCGTCGAACGTATCATGCGGGCGACTGCGGGAGGCACGACACTCAAGCTGAACCTGATGATCTCGTACAGCGGCAGGGAAGACATCCTGACCGCGGTCCGCCGTCTGGCGGCGCGTGTGGCGGCCGGCGAACTCGAGCCGGAGCAGATCGACGACGCATGCATGGATGGGGCGTTGCTCACCCAGGGAATACCCGACCCCGACCTTCTCATCCGAACTTCCGGAGAGTTCAGGATCTCGAATTTCATGCTCTGGCAGATTTCGTATTCCGAGATCCACATTACCCCGGTGCTGTGGCCGGATTTCTCCCGTGAAGATTTCTTCGCGGCCGTGCTCGAGTACCAGCGCCGTGACCGGCGCTTCGGCCGGATCACCTCCGTCTGATGGCCCTGGCCGATCTCCAGCGTCGCGCCCTGGTCGCGGGCCTCGCCCTTGTTCTGGTGCTTCCGGTCATCTACCAGGGTGGGTGGGTGCTGGGCGCGCTGGCCGCGGCGCTGGCCGTGGTGGGAACCCGCGAATTCTGCCTGCTGGCCCGAAAGGGGGAGGTTCGGGCCTTCACCGGGACGGCGATGGCCCTCGCAGCGGCGCTGGTCCTGGCGGCGACGGCGGAACCCTTCTTCACCGGGTTCGCTCCGCTCGCGCTGGTTGTCCTGATGGGCGCAACCGTGATCCTCCCGATCGCTGCCGTGCGCGCGAGAGGCGTGGCGGAGCGGCCGCTCGCATCGATTTGCGTAACTTTCTCGGCGGCGCTGTACGTCGGAGGGGGGCTCTGTTTCGGCCTGCTGCTGCGCCACCTGCCCGAGACGGGGGTCGCCGTCAGGGCCGCGGGCCCGCTCGAGGGTCCGTTGTTGCTCTTCTTTCCGCTGGCGGTCACCTGGATCGGGGACAGCGCCGCCTACTTTGCGGGCAGCCTGTGGGGAGAACGCCGCCTTCTTCCCGCCGTCAGCCCGGGGAAGACGGTGGTGGGCAGCGTGGCCGGATTGTCCGCCGCAGCGGCGGTGGGAGTCCTCTTCGTTGCCGTAGCCGCGGAGCCGTTCGCTTTCCTGGGCGCCGGCCCGGCCACGGTGGTCGCAATCGCGTTGCTGGTGGGGGTCGGGGGACAGGCAGGCGATCTGGCCGTTTCTCTTCTCAAGCGAGAGGCCGGGGTCAAGGACACGGGATCGCTGTTTCCCGGGCACGGGGGGGTGCTCGATCGGCTGGACGGCGTGCTGGTGGCGCTTCCGCTCGCCTATGCGGCTCTACGTGTGGCCAGCCTGGTATCAGGATGAGTTCGGCTTCCGTGTCCCAACACTCGGGTGTTCACGCATGATCCGCGTCGCGATTCTGGGATCCACCGGTTCGGTCGGGCGCAGCGCGCTCGAGGTCATGGGTCGGCACCCGGAACGCTTCCGAGTCGTGGCGCTGGCGGCAAACCGGTCGGTCGACGTGCTCCGCGATCAAGTGGCGCGTCATCGGCCCCGCCGGGTGGTCGTCGCGGATCCCGGAGCGGAGAGGCTCGACATCGCCGGAGTGTCGTGCGGCTACGGCCGGGAAGCTCTGGTCGAACTCGCCGGAGGCAGCGACGCGGATGTGGTCATCAACGCTCTGGTGGGTGTTGCGGGTCTCGAGCCGACCTTGGCGGCGCTCGGCGCGGGCAAGCGCCTCGCGCTCGCCAACAAGGAGTCGCTGGTGGCGGGAGGATTGCTCGTACTCGCGGCAGCCCGGTCGGGTGGGGGTGAGCTGGTGCCCATCGATTCGGAACACAGCGCTATCCTTCAGTGCCTCGCCGGCAGCGACCCGAAGCACGTGGCCCGCCTGGTGCTGACCGCGTCGGGCGGTCCCTTCCGCAGCTGGGACGCGTCCAGAATGAGTGAAATCGGACCATCGGACGCGCTGCGCCACCCGACTTGGAACATGGGATCCAAGATCACCATCGACTCGGCCACGCTCGCCAACAAGGCGCTGGAAGTGATCGAGGCACATTTCTTCTACGAAATGGACTACGAGCGGATCGACGTCGTCGTTCATCCGCAATCGATCATCCATTCCTTTGTGGAGTTCACGGACGGATCGGTCGTCGCTCAACTAGGGCTCCCCAACATGGAGCTGCCCATCCTCTACGCCCTCACCCACCCGGCGCGCATCGACGATGCGGGACTACGTACTTTCCATCCCTCTCGCTTGTCGGCTCTCACCTTCGAGGAGGTGGATCGCGACCGGTTTCCCCTCTTCGAGCTGGGCGTCCAGGCAGGGCGCGCGGGAGGTTGGGCGCCGACGGTCTTCAACGCGGCCAACGAGGTGGCCGTGCATGCGTTTCTCGAGAGCGGGCTGCCCTTCGGGGAGATGGCGGTGATTGTCGGAGAGGCGCTGGAGCGGACTCCGCCGGGGGATACCGGCTCGGTCGAGGATGTTCTGGGAGTGGACGCCGACACCCGGCGCGTGGCCCGGGAATCCATCGCGGCGGTCATCGCGTAATGGCGCGCGGTTCATGAGTGGGCGCAAACAGGGAGAGGGATGATGGCGCTGCTGGCGACGATTGTTGTCCTGGGCGTTCTTATTCTGGTGCACGAACTCGGCCACTTCTGGGCGGCCAAGTTCGTCGGTGTGAAGGTCCTGCGGTTCTCGATCGGGCTGGGACCGCGCATCCTGGGCTTTCACCGGGGCGATACCGAGTACGTGATCTCGGCGATTCCTCTGGGCGGCTACGTGAAAATGAGCGGGATGGCCGACGAGGTCATGGAAAAGGTGGAGGGGGGCGCTCTGGGGGTGCGTCGCGAGCCCCGTCCCACGGACTTCGACGGCAAGCCGGTGTGGGCGCGTGCCCTGGTTCTGTCTGCCGGCGTGATCATGAACATGATCTTCGCCTTCGCTGCCTATGCTGCCGTCGCCGCGGGCTGGGGCAGCGCCGAAGTCGCCGAGACCCGGCTTGGCTACGTGAACATGGAGCTGCTGCCGCCCGGCGCGGAATCGCTGGCCGGGCTTCCGGTTGGCGCGCGCCTTACGCGGTTGGGCGACCGCGAAGTTGACCACTGGGGGGATGTGCGTGACGGGTTCCTGTTCGCCCAGGCGGAAACCATCACCGTGGAGACCGAGTCCCCCCGCATGGCGGTCACGGTGGCGGTGTCGCAGGACCAACTCGCGCGCGAGCGCCTTGTCGCCGCGCTGGACTACTGGCTGGAAGCCGAGGTGCAGGATGTGGAGCCGGGGATGCCTGCGGCGCGTGCGGGGTTGCAGCCCGGGGACCGCGTCCTCGCGGTGGACGACGTGGCGGTAGAAAACTGGGCTTTCTTCCGACAAGAGATCATGCGCCGCCCCGGGCGCGAGGTCGACTTTCGGGTCTTGCGCGACGGAACTCTCCTGGAGGTCACGGTCGCCCTCGCGTCGCGTGAGGAACAGGGGCCCGACGGGGAAGTAAGGACCATCGGGCAGGCCGGCATCTTTCCTCCCCTGCCGGATCCCGCATATGTGCCCGTCCCCCTGACCCAGGCGGTGATCATCGGATACCAGGACACCTGGGCCACCACCCGCCTGATCCTCGGGTTCCTCGGCGACCTCGTGACCGGGAACATCTCTCCACGCTCCCTGGGCAGCATCGTCACCATCGGTGCGGCATCGGGTCAGGCCGCAGCGGCCGGGCTTGAGGTCTTCTTCCGCTTCATGGCCCTCTTTTCGGTGAACCTGGCGATACTGAACCTGCTGCCGATTCCCGTGCTGGACGGCGGGCATCTCCTGTTTCTCGGGATCGAAGCGGTGCGAGGCAAGGCGCTCAGCCTGGACCAGCGGCTGCGCTGGAGCCGGGTGGGCCTGGTGGTGCTCATGGGGATCATGGTGTGGGCGCTTTCAAACGATGTCCTGCGCCTGCTCGGGTTGTGACGCCGAATCATCCCTGAGAGCAGGTAGGGGGCGAAGCGCCGGGATCTTCGGAGAGCCGGATCTTCAGAGAAACGACAACTGCTCGGGGGCGCGCTTTCGGCGCAAGGCCTCGATGTTCAGGATCTCCGAGGGTTCGTCCTGTCGGGCAACGCCCAGAAAACCCCGATAGCCGGCCCGCCGCAAGGCCCGCGAGACCGTCTCGCGGGCAAGTTCGGGCGTGTTGCACTCGGCGGAAAGGTGAGCCAGGAGAATACCGGCGAGCCGGGGGTGGAGGAGTTCCAGCGCAAGGCGGGCGGCCGCGCGGTTGGAGAGGTGTCCGTGGCTGGAAGCGATACGCGACTTGACGGCGGGGGGGTAGGTGCTCTCGTGGAGAAGCGTCTCGTCGTGGTTGGCCTCCAGTACGAGAAAGTCGCATCCGGCGAGGGCGTGACGCACGATCGCCGTCGACCGACCCAGATCGGTCGCGAGCCCAACGCGCATCCCGGATTCCACGTCGACCAGCGCGATGGCCACCGGGTCGGCCGCGTCGTGCACGGTCATGAACGGCTCCACTCGCATGTCTTCGATGCCGAAGGCGCGCCCAGGCCGGTACTCCACGACCGTCTCCGATCCGCGAAACAAACGCCCGCAGGCGCGCCGAGTCGCTTCCGTGAGACAGACGGGGGTGCCATGACGACGCGCCAGGACTCCGCTTCCGCGGGTGTGGTCGCCGTGTTCGTGCGTGAGGATTATGGCGGAAATTGCGCTCGCCTCCACACCGACCAGCCGCAGGCGGCGCTCGGTCTCGCGCGCGCTGAAGCCCGCGTCGACCAGCACTGCCGCGCGCCTGGAGCGGACGAGGATCGAATTGCCCTTGCTACCGCTGCCCAGCGCGCAGACCTCCATGCCCGTCCCGTGACCGCCGCCGGCTATTGCGTGCCGGCCACGCTGTGCCAGGCGCGCTCCAGCACAGCGCGAGTCTCCGGCGCAAGCGGCACCCCTCTCCGGCTCATCACCCGCGCAGCGGTGTCCAGAAAGCGGCCCAGCCTGAAGAGCGGCGCGTCGGGGCTTGCTCCCCATCGGAAGGGTGGGACATAGCTGGCAGGGGCTCCCCCGCCAAACAGATTGCAGCCCGCTCCCACGACGGCCCCGGTGTTGAGGAGGGTGCCGATTCCCGTATTGACGTGGTCGCCCAGAAAGCAGCCCATCTTGGTGAGACCGGATGAAACAGCGCCCTCCCCGGTGCGGACTCGAACGTCGCGGTAGTCGTTGCGAAGGTCGCTGTTGGTGGTGAGTGCACCGAGGTTCACCCACCGGCCGAGGTAGGCGTGGCCCAGGAAGCCGTCGTGGGCCTTGTTGTCATAGCCGAGGAAAACGCAACCCTTGACCTCGCCCCGGATCTTGCAGGCGGGACCGACATAGGACGCAGACACCCTTCCGCCCAGGATGGTAGAGCCGTGCGCCGCGTACAGCGGACCCTCCAGCCGGGCCGGGCCGAGCACGCGCACGCCTTTCCCGAGGACGATCGGTCCCGGGTCCGTGTCCAGCACCACACCTGGGTCGATGATAGACCCGGGTCCGAGGGAGATGAGACCGTCACCGAGGAGGTGGACCCCGGGGGGAAGGGCCGGTCGCGCGCGGATCGCCTCTGCCTCGCCTCCGCCTGGGAGCGGTGCCGATACCGTGTTCCGGGCCGCCGCCACGGTTGGCGAAGCCGTGGCTTCCGCGCTCGTCAAATCCTCCCGCAGCTGGGCGGGTGTGCGCGCCACCAACTCCCACACATGCTCCAGCACGAATCCGTCAACGTCCAGCCGTGTCTGCGCGGGTGGGGCGCCGGCGGGATCCGCGAGGTCGCGGGGGTGGGGAAGGGGAGCGCCGGCGGGGAGGCTCCACCCCACCCTCACACCGTCGAAGCACAGGTCGGCCGGCGCCGACGGCAGCTCACGGGGCGCCCTGCGCACCACGGCCCGGCTGGACACCAGGATGCGGTGCTCACGCCTTCCCGCAGCGGCGACGGCCAAGGCCCGCGGCCCTCCGTCTTCGCGAAACCCCACGAGGTGGGCTGCCGCGAGGTGGCCAGCGTATTCGACTCCCCAGACGCGGGCCGCTCGCTCCCAGAGGCGCAAAGCTCCCAATACCAGTTCCGCCGCAGGGCGCGTGAGTGTAAAGGGCTCCCACCCTCGGGCGCGGGCGTCGTCGAACAGGTAGAGCCGGGTCGTCACGGGCGTCCCGCGCGTAACGAGGGGGGGAGTCGGTCCACGAGCCGCTTGAGTTCGCGGGTGTGCGCGCGGGTGGTGACCAGGGTCACGCCTCCCGACTCCACCACGACCAGGTCCGTGACGCCGAACAGCACGACCGGCCCGCCTTCGCTGTACGCGATGTTTCCGTTGCTCTCCACGAACAGGACGTCCCCGGTCGCGGAGTTGCCGTGCCCGTCGGGCTGGCGGGTACGCGCGAGCGCCTCCCAACTCCCGACGTCGTCCCAATGGAAGGACGCAGGTAGCGTCGCACACCGTCGGCTGCGCTCCAACACGGCTTCGTCCACGCTGGTCGCGGGAGCGTGGCGAAAAAACCCCTCCACATCGCCGACCTCGAGCCGGGGGATCAGCGCGGCGATATCGGGCGCGTGCACGCGCAGCTCGCGCAAGAACACCGAGGCCCGCCACACGAAGATCCCCGTGTTCCAGAGAAACCCCCGCCGGACGTAGTCCGCCGCCCGCGAGGCTTCGGGCTTCTCGTGAAACCGCAAAACGCACCGGGCGGAGGCGTCCGCGCCGCCCTCATCCTCGCTTCCCTCGAGGGGGCTTCCGGGTTGCAGGTACCCATACCCGGTTTCTGGCCGATCCGGCCGCGCCCCCACCGTCAGGAGGACGTCCTTCTTCGCAGCGATCGCGACGCACCGCTCGAGCAACGACCGGAGCGCGGCCGCGGGATGGATCACATGGTCCGAGTGCAGAGACACGATCACGGCGTCGGGGTCGCTCTGCCACGCGCGCCAAGTCGCCCAGGCGAGCGCCGGTGCGGTGCTGCGCGCCAGCGGCTCCCACAGGAAAGAAGCAGGGGACAGCTCTGGCAGCGCGCCGGTGAGGGACGACTTCAGATGCCGGCCCGCGACCACCTGCAACTGGTCGGGGGCGACCATCTCGAGCACGCGCGCGACGGTATCGGCCACGAGCGGACGGCCTGAAATCAGTGGAAGGAGCTGTTTGGGACGAGCGGGCGTGCTGGCGGGCCAGAAACGGGAGCCGGTGCCACCCGCGAGGATGACGACCCGGAGATGGGGGTCGGTGGGAGTCAATGCCGCTCGTCGATGCGGGTCAGGATGCACGTGGAAACTTACCCGGGACGAAGTGTAACATCAACGGAATCAGCCAGTACGGGGTTGACCCGCCGGAGCCGTCGGGGTAGTCTAGGCGCGCCCCGGGACCGGTTGTCGCCTCGCCGGACCTCTTCCCACCCTCCGTGGCCCACACAGTTGTGATGCGTTCGCTCGGGATCATCGTCCTTCTTCCCATGCTCATTGCCATGGCCGCCTGCGGAAGGGATCCCTTCGCCCTCGAATGGATCGCTTCCGCCGACACCGTGCGCCTGTACGCCATCTCGCGGCCGGAGCCCAACGTCGAAACCGGTTTCGATTTCGGCGCCCGCCGAGCGGTTCGCATCGAAGCCCCCTCCACCACCACGTCCTGGGATCTGGCCGTGGACGTTCAGGGCAACCGGGCGGTCTTTCTCCCTCCCGGCTTCTTCGGCGTCGACTCCGATGCGGCCCTGGTGGAGCTCGCCGACGAGAACTTCGACGAGATCGAGAACGCCCCGGAAGACGACGACGTCTACGTGGGCGATCGGGCGGTGCCTGTGAACCTAGGAAACCTGTATGTGGTTCGCACGCGGCGGCTGCGCTCCAACTACGGACAGCTCTGCAACCACTACGCGAAGCTGGTCCCCCTCGACGTGGATCCCGTGGAACGCAGCCTCGTTTTCGTGTTCGACACCAACGGGATCTGCAATAGCCGCAAGATGCAGCCGGACATCTTCCCCTGATTCCTCCTTCTCTTCAACCCTTCGCAAGGCCATGCTCGACCTCCGGATGATCCGGGCGCAACCTGACCTGGTGCGCACCGGAATGGCACGGCGCGGCATCTCCGGCGGGGATGCCCTGGTCGAACATCTTCTCGCGCTCGACGAGCGTCGCCGATCCGCGATCGGGGAATCCGACCAACTCAAGGCGCGCCGGAACGCCGCTTCCCGTCGCATCGGAGAACTGAGGAGGGCGGGGGAATCCGCGGATGAACGCATCGCCGAAATGCGGCAAGTGGGCGGCCGGATCGAGGCGCTGGACGAAGTGGCCGCGGATGCCGAGAAGCACATCCGGGAAGCCCTGATGGAGATGCCCAACCTCCCGCTTGCCGAAGTGCCCGACGGGGGCGAGGAGGCCAACGCCCTCATCCGGACCTGGGGAAAAAGGCGAAGCTTCGATTTCGACCCGCTTCCGCACTGGGAGCTCGGAGAACGTCTGGGCTTGCTCGACCTGGCGCGCGGGGCCAAGATCTCGGGTTCAGGGTTCCCCGTGCTAACCGGCTGCGGCGCCCGGCTCCAGAGGAAGCTGATCGGCTTCATGCTGGACCTCCACGTCGAGGAGCACGGCTATACCGAGGTGCGCGTGCCGTACATGGTGACGCGCGAAAGCCTGACCGCCACCGGCCATCTGCCGAAGTTTGCAGAAGATGCCTACGTCACTTCGCGGGACGACCTTTGGCTGATCCCCACTTCCGAGGTGCCTCTCACAAACCTGCGCCGGGGCGAGCTGCTCGCGGCGGACGAGTTGCCTCTCCGCTATACCGCCTACTCTCCCTGCTTCCGGCGCGAGGCCGGGGCCGCGGGCGCCGATACCCGGGGTTTGCTGCGCGTGCACCAGTTCGACAAGGTGGAGCTGGTGCGCTACGAGACTCCGGAGCGAAGCCGCGTGGCGCTTGAGGAAATGACTGCGGAGGCGGAGGTGATCCTCCAGCGCCTGGGGCTCGAGTATCGCGTGCTGAGCCTGGCCACCGGGGATCTCGGGTTCTGGTCGGCCATGACCTATGACCTGGAGGTCTGGGCACCCGGCGTACGCCGCTGGCTGGAGGTGTCGAGCGTCAGCACCACGACCGACTATCAGGCGCGACGCGCGAACCTGCGTTTCCGGCCCGGCCCGGGAAAGAAGCCGGAATTCCTGCATACGTTGAACGGATCTGCGCTCGCCCTTCCGCGGCTGATGGTCGCTCTGCTGGAGACCTATCAGGAAAAGGACGGGAGCGTGAATCTGCCGGAGCCGCTGGCCGAGCGTCTCGGCGTCGGTCGCCTCCATCCCTGACGGGAGGCGAGGTCCGTGTCGCCGAAGCGCTGGTATGTCGGGCTGGCGGCGCTCTTTGTTGCTCTGGCGGGCTGGTACCTGCTCTACACCCAGCAGATCGTGCGGGCCCTGCGCGCGGACAGCGAAATCTTCACGCGCATCTACGCGGAAGTGATGGAGGGCCTCACCGACCCGGACCAGGGCAGCTCCACCCAAGCCCTCAGGGGACTCCAGCTGGTGATCTCGGAGTCGGGCGTGCCGTTGGTCATGACCGGGCCCGGCGATACCGTTCTGGCCGTCGAGAATCTCCCGTTTCAGGTCGATCTCGAAACGTCGGAAGGGCAGGCGCGGGTGCGCAGCTACATCGCTACGCTGGACCAGCGCAACCCTCCGGTGGGGGTTCCCGAACTTCAACATGTCCACTACGGTCCGCCTCCGATTCTGACCCGCCTGCGCTGGATTCCCTGGCTTCAGGCGGGTGGACTCGCTCTGGTCGTGCTCATACTGGCGGGGCTGGTGCGCTACCAGCGGCGGGTGGCCGGAGAACGTGCCTGGACCGTCATGGCGCGCGAACTGGCCCACCAGCTGGGTACACCTATCTCGTCGCTGCACGGGTGGGTCGAAGTGCTCAAGCTGCCCCCGCCTGAACGTCCCGGAGCGCTGTCCGAGGGCGAGATCCTGTACGAGCTCGAGGGCGACGTGGAGCGTCTTGAGCGGGTCACGCGACGCTTCGAACTCATCGGGCGCGAGCCCGCCCTGGGCCGGGTCGACTTGAAGGAAGTGCTGGCGGAGCTGGAGGGCTACTTCCGCTCCCGCCTCCCGAGCCTGGCGTCGGAAGTGGAGCTGCTGGTGAACGTTCCATCGAATCTGCCGGCAGTGAAGGGACACCACGTCCTGCTCAGCTGGGCTCTCGAGAACGTTCTCAAGAATTCGCTGGACGCCCTGGCCGGGCGAGGAGGCAGGATCTCCATCACCTGTTCCAACCCCGGAGCGGGGTGGGTGGATGTGCGCATCGCGGACTCCGGGCCGGGGATCGATCCGACGGTGCTGGACGAGATCTTCGAGCCCGGCGTGACCACCAAGTCCAGCGGCTGGGGCGTGGGCCTTACCCTGGCGCGTCGCATCGTACAGGGCGTTCACAGGGGGAAGATCGAACTGGTCTCCGAGTGGGAGCCCGGGGCGACCTTCAACATCCGACTTCCGGTCGAGGCCTGACTCGGTGGACCATCTGGAGGGGCTGAACCCCCAGCAGCGGGCTGCGGTGCTCCACTTCGGGGGGCCGCTACTTGTGCTCGCCGGCGCGGGCACCGGTAAAACTCGAGCCCTGACGTGCCGAATCGCGCACCTGGTGCGCGAGCACGGGGTTCCTCCACATCGCATTCTCGCCGTCACCTTCACCAACAAGGCGGCCGGCGAAATGCGCGAACGCGTCGCCATGTATCTGGGGGAGGAACCACGCGGGATGTGGCTCGGCACGTTCCACGCCCTCGGTGCCCGGCTGCTGCGGATCCACGCGGGCGAGATCGGCCGGGCGACGCCCTTCACCATCTTCGACGCCGCGCAGAGCCTGAGCCAGATCAAGCGGGCCGAGCAGGCCGCGCGCGTCAACCCGGATGAATGGAATCCGCGATCGGTACAGGGCGTCATCAGCCGCGCCAAGAATGCGCTGGTCGGTGCGCAGCGGTTCCACGAGGAGGCTGCGGACGGCCCCGACCCCCTGGCGGCGGTGGCGGCCCGGGTGTACCCCGAGTATCAGGCTGCGCTGGCACGCCAGAATGCCTTCGACTTCGACGACCTGCTGATGAAGCCGGTGGAACTGCTGGAGGGCCGCCCGGACATCCAGCAGCGATACTCAGACCGGTTCGCGTTCCTGCTGGTGGACGAGTACCAGGATACCAACCACGCCCAATTCCGGCTGCTGGATCTGCTTGCGCGCGTCCACGGCAACCTCATGGTGGTGGGGGACGACGATCAGAGCATCTACGGATGGCGGGGGGCGGACATCCGCAACATTCTCCAGTTCGAGTCGGTCTTCCCCGGGGTCCGTGTCGTGCGGCTTGAGCGCAACTACCGATCCTGCGCACACATCCTCAACGCCGCCAACGCGGCCATCGCTCCCAACCTCGCCCGCAAGGCGAAGACGTTGCACACGCGTCGGCCCGACGGTGAGCTGCTGAGCGTCCTTTCCACGGCGACCGAGACCGACGAGGCTCGCTGCATAGCGGACGAAATCGAGTCCCGCATGCGGACCAGGGACTGCCGCTACCGGGATTTCGCCGTTCTCTACCGCACCAATGCCCAATCGCGAGCCCTCGAGGAAGAGCTGATGGGGCGCTTCATCCCGTATCAGATCGTGGGAGGCGTGCGTTTCTACGAGAGGCGCGAGATCCGGGACGTGCTGGCCTATTTGCGCCTGATCTCCAACCCGCGGGACGAGGAGGCCTTCAACCGCATCGTCAACTATCCGAAGCGCGGGATCGGCGCGGTGACCCGGGACCGGCTTCGCGCCTGGGCGCGGCATCGCGGGCTCTCGCTGCTGGAGGCCGCGAAAGGAGCGCACGCGGCGAACATCGTCCGGCCCTCGGCCGCCCGGGTGCTCAGGGACTTCGCACGGATGATCGACCGCTGGCGGGGGCTCGCGTGCGACCGCGGCGCGGGAGAAGTCACCGAGGCAGTGGTCACCGAGTTGGATATCCGGGAACTGCTGCGCAACGAGGGCGCGGGGGGCGAGGAGAGAGCGTTGAACGTCACGGAGCTGGTCGGTGCCGCCTTTCGCTTCGACCCTTCAGAGCACGACCTGGGAGAGGAAGAATCCGCCGCGTCGACCGAACTGGATCTGTTTCTCCAGCACACCGCGCTGGTTACGGGCATCGATGCGCACGATGGTGGAGCCGACGCCGTGACACTGATGACGCTTCACAGCGCCAAGGGACTCGAGTTCCCCTGCGTCTTTCTTTCCGGGATGGAAGAGGGACTCTTCCCGATGGCGCGCGCTCTTGAGCAACCCGGCGAACTGGAGGAGGAACGGCGGCTCTTCTACGTCGGCATCACGCGGGCCGAAGAGAAGTTGTACCTGAGCTACGCGGCACGAAGATGGCGAGCCGGCGAGGGCGCCGCCTCGAGGCCTTCGTCGTTCCTCGACACGATTCCGGGCCGACTGGTGGAACACCGTCCTTCGGCCCGATTGCGCGCGATGCAGCGTCCCCATCGCCCGGGACGCGGGTACAGGACGAGACCCTACCGTGGTCGGTCTCTGGACCAGGACGCCGTCCAGTTCCACCCGGGGGCGGCCGGGTACGATGATCTGAACCAGGACGCCCCCCGATACCGGCGGGGGGAACGCGTCATGCACGGGACTTTCGGTTTCGGATCGATTCTGGAAGTCTCGGGTTTCGGTCCGGATCTCAAGGTTACCGTGGATTTCGACCAGGTCGGCAGGAAGAAGCTGATGGCCCGCTTCGCAGATCTTCAGAGAGCCTTCGACTGAGAGACTGCATGTCCCGGAGCCCGGCGTGACCGTATCGATTGAGGAGATTCGCCATATCGCGGCGCTGGCCCGCCTCCGCCTGGACCCCGAAGAGGCGGAGCGCATGGCGCGCGACATGAGTTCGATTCTGGAATACATGGCAGTGCTCGGGGCGGTCGCCCTGGAGCCCGAGCCCGCTCCCCCGGACCGCGAAGAAGCGGTGCGTTCCGACGGCCCGCGAGCTGAGAGAGCGCGCCAGCCTTCGGGGCGGGGGAGAGCGGACCCGGATCGGCTTGCGTTGCCACCTTCGCGCTTCGCTCCCGAGTGGAAGGAGGGCTTCTTCGTCGTGCCGCGGCTTCCCGGAGTGGCGGGCCGGGCCGGGGAACCGGACGCGTCGTCATGAACCCGGGCTCCGCGAGAGTTGCGGATCTGGCCGCGCAAGTCCGGAGAGGGCAGCTGGAAGCGCGCGCGCTGGTCGCGGACGCATTGGAGGCGCGCACGGCCTGGGAGCGCGGCACGCGCCCGCTCAACGCCTTCCTCGCGGTGGACGACCGGATGGGTGAGGAGTCCGTCCTGCGCGGCGGTTCGCTCGCGGGAATTCCGGTGGCGGTCAAGGACAACCTGGCCACCGCCGATCTCCCCACTACCTGCGGTTCGCGTATCCTTGCGGGCTTCCGCTCCCCCTACGAAGCCACCGTCGTGCGCCTGCTGCGCCGGGCGGGCGCCACCGTCTTCGGCAAGACCAACATGGACGAGTTCGCGATGGGCTCGTCGACCGAGAACTCCGCCTTCGGTCCCACGCGCAATCCGTGGGATCGCGGTCGGGTTCCCGGGGGCAGTTCAGGAGGGTCGGCGGCGGCGGTGGCCGCGAGGATCGTGCCGGTCGCGGTGGGCTCGGACACGGGCGGCTCGGTTCGCCAGCCAGCCTCGTTCTGCGGCGTCGTGGGCATCAAGCCCACCTACGGGCGGGTGAGCCGTTACGGTCTGGTTGCCTTCGCCTCCTCCCTCGACCAGGTGGGTACCCTCGGCCGCACGGTGCGGGACGCGGCCGAACTGCTCGAAGCGCTGAGCGGCCACGACCCGCGCGACGCAACCTCCGCCAACCGTCCCGTACCCCCGATGGTGGCGGCCTGCGAACGGGGGGTGCGCGGGCTCGTTGTGGGCGTACCGCGCGAGTATTTCCCTCCCGGGCTGGATCCGGTGGTGCTCCGGCTGGCTGAGCGGGCCCTGGCCGCGTTGGAAGATGCGGGCGCGGAGGTGCGGGACGTGTCCCTGCCCCATACCGAGCTCGCCATTCCCGCCTACTACATCATCGCGCCCGCCGAAGCTTCCTCCAACCTGGCCCGCTACGACGGCGTGCGCTTCGGACGGCGACAGCGAGCGGCGACCTCCATCGATGGCCTGTACGAGACGTCGCGGTCAGAGGGGTTCGGCACGGAGGTCAAGCGCCGCATCCTGCTCGGCACCTACGCGCTCTCCGCGGGCTACTACGACGCGTACTACGGTCGCGCGCAGCAGGCTCGCGCCGTGATTGCCGGCGATTTCCAGCGCGTGTTCAGCGACGGCGTGGACGTGCTTTTCACCCCCACCTCGCCGACACCCGCCTTCGCCCTGGGGGAGCGCCTCCACGATCCCTACCAGATGTATCTGTCAGACATCTTTACCGTGCCTGCCAACCTGGCCGGGGTACCCGCGCTTTCCGTACCTGTGGGGCTCGCGGGAGGACTTCCCGTGGGCGGACAGCTCATGGCGGCGCACTGGAGGGAGGAAGCGCTGTTGGCTGCCGCCGCGACCCTGGAAGCCGGGCTGGGCACCGTGGGACCGCCTCCGCTATCGCCTGAAAAGCCAGCGACATGACGGACTCGGCGCTGGAAGCCGTGATCGGCCTCGAAGTCCATGTCCAGCTGAACACCGGGCGCAAGCTGTTCTGCGCGGACTCGACCGCATTCGGAGCGCCTCCCAACACGGCGGTGTGCCCAGTCTGTCTGGGCCTGCCTGGCGCGCTCCCCGTCCTTGACCCGGAAGCCGTCGCTCTCGCGCTGCGGGCCGCCCTCGCTCTGGATTGCACCATCCACCGCACCTCGATCTTCGCCCGCAAGAACTACTTCTATCCCGACCTGCCCAAGGGGTACCAGATCTCCCAGTTCGAACATCCTCTCGCCACCGGCGGAGCGGTCAATCTGGACAGCGGACGGACGGTGCGCATCCGCCGGGTGCACATGGAGGAAGATGCCGGCAAATCGCTTCATGATCGCTTCGTAGCCGCGACCGCCGTCGACCTGAACCGAACCGGCACGCCGCTCATCGAGATCGTTTCCGAGCCCGACCTGCGCTCCCCGTCGGAGGCGCGCGCGTATCTCCAGCTCCTGAAACAGCTCATGGAGTATCTGGAGGTTTCCGATTGCAACATGGAGGAAGGCAGCCTGCGGGTGGACGCCAACGTGTCGTTACGCGAAAAGGGGAGCGAGCGACTGGAGACGAGAACGGAGGTCAAGAACCTCAACACCTTCTCGGGTGTCGAGAAGGCACTCCATGTCGAGATCGCACGCCAGACCCGGATTCGTGTCAGGGGAGCCGCCGTGACGCGCCAGACCCTGCTCTGGGACGCCGGGCGCGGCGACGTGCGAGTGATGCGGGGCAAGGAGGACAGCCAGGACTACCGGTACTTCCCGGACCCCGATCTGCCTCCTCTCGTAGTCTCCGCCGGCCGCATCGCATCGGTCCGGGGCGCGCTGGGCGAGTTGCCCCAGACGAAGCACGAGCGCTTTCGCCGGGATTACGGGCTGCCTGCCTATGATGCCGGCGTGCTCACTTCGTCCCGCGGGCTCGCCGACTACTTCGAGGCGGTGACGGCGAGCGGACTGGAGCCCAAGGCAGTGTCCAACTGGGTAATGGGGCCGGTGCTCCAGACGATCAAGAAAGGAGTCGGCGAACTCTCCTCTCCAGGACTGGCCCCGAAGCGGCTCGCCGAACTCGTCGCGCTCGTGAACGGCGGGACTCTGTCGGCCGTCACGGCCAAGATCGTTCTTGTCGAGATGGCGCGAACCGGAAAACGGCCCGCGGCCATCGTGCACCGGAAGGGCCTTGCGCAGGAGCGTGAAGATGGAGTGCTGAAGAAGTGGGTGGCGGAGGCGATCGAGGCGCATCCGCAAGAGGTCGCCCGCTACCGGGAAGGGGAGACTCGCCTGCTCGGCTTCATGATCGGCCAGGTCATGCGCGCGTCGGGGCGCAGGGCGGACCCTCGCCGCGTGAACCAGCTGCTTCGCGCCACACTGGAGGCCGACGGCGACTGAAGCTTCAGCTTCCGCTCGGCCATCAGCCCTGCAGGATCACGCACCCCGTCGAGCCTCCGAGAGTTCGGCCTGCCCATCTTGCCGCACCTCTTCCACCGGGAGCTTCCGCCCGGAATGCGGCCGGGAGGCACGGACGGTTCTGGAAGGTTCACCGTCCTCCGGTCCGGCGGACAAGGCGCGTTCCTCTGCTTCGGCGGAGGGCGCGGTTCCCGATCCATGCTCGAGCGCGCGTGCGCCGGCGCGCACGCCGCGAACGGCTGAAGCCGTGTCCAGAAACATCTCTTCCGCCTCGCTCTGCACCACTTCCAGCAAGGCGTTGAACTCGTCGATGCGCGTCTCCATGTGCTCCGACGCCTGAGTGAGACGATCTGACACGGCGTGCACCGAACCCGTGAAGTGCTCCACGTCCCCGCGCACCGACCGGGTGATGCCGTCCAGGTTATCCGCGATGGCAGCGGCTCGCTCAAGAACCGGCCCGCTCTTGTCTTCGACCTGGCGCGCGAGGTTGATGAGTCGGCGAGTTAGCCCGTCCACCCGCCAGACGAACGCCAGAAGCACGACCGCGTTCACTGAAGCCAGTGCAACAAGCACGAGAAGGCCCCACTCGGTGGCCGCCGAAAGTTCCGTGGGCGCGTCCACGATCACCACCGTGTCGCGCGCCGGCTGCTGCGAGGCCAAGCCGTGGGACAACAGCACGGCCATCGTCCAGATACTCCAGAAACTCATCGCATGAACAGGAACGGGAGCCGGTTTGACGGGAAGACGCAAGCGCACCCGGGGAAGCCCTTACGGCGCGCCGCATCTGATGTTCTGACAATAACTTGTAGAGCAGTCACCATGCGATACTAGCGCATGTCCGGCTGGCGTTGCAAGAACTTCGTGCGGACCGTGACGCGGGTAGCCAGGGAGACGGCGAAGTGGTATTCTTCGCCCGGCAAAGCGGTCGAGGCCCAACAATCGACCGCCTTACGGACTCTTTCCTTCTCGCGGGGCCTCGTCCCTTCCCCGTCCACTACCCATCCAACCCTGGCCCATGGCACACTTCCTGGTCGAAGGCGGCCATCCCCTGACGGGGAGCATACGGCCCGCGGGCAACAAGAACGCAGCTCTTCCCGCCCTCGCCGCGACTCTTCTGGCATCCGAACCTGTGACCCTGGAAAACGTCCCGCGCATCAACGATGTCGAGGCGCTGGCAGAGATTCTTCGCGCCCTTGGGGCCGTGGTTTCCTGGGACGGGCACAACGTCGTCACTGTGGACGCCGGCCGGGTCGGCGAGGTCCGTCCCCCCCGCGTACTCGCCGAGCGCATCCGGGCCTCCATTCTGTTGGCCGGCCCGCTGCTCGCGCGCTTCGGGCGCGTCCTGCTCCCACCCCCTGGAGGCGACGTAATCGGCCGACGTCGCCTGGACACCCACTTCATGGCGCTGGAGGCGTTGGGAGGGCGGATTCGGCTCGGAAGAGAATTCGAGATCCACGCCTCCAGTCTGAGGGGTGCCTCGATGTTTCTCGACGAACCCTCGGTGACAGGAACCGAAAACGCGATCATGGCGGCCGCGCTCGCACGTGGCAGGACGCAGATCCGAAACGCGGCAGCGGAGCCGCACGTACAGGACTTGTGTCGCCTGCTGAATGCCATGGGTGCGCGCATCCGTGGGATCGGGACACATGTCCTCGATATCGAGGGTGTGTCCGAATTGGGGGGTGCCCGATACAGGATTGGGGCGGACCACATCGAGATCGGCTCCTTCATCGGCCTTGCGGCGGTGACGCGCAGCACCCTGGTCATCGAGGATGCCCCCATGGAGCACCTTGAGTCGACCCTGTTGGGCTTCCGGCGGCTCGGCATCGAATGCGAGCCGGAGGAGGGTTCGCTGGTCGTCCGGGGTGATCGCAAGCCGGTCGTGCGCCAGGATGCCTTCGGTCACGTTCCGAAGATCGACGATGGCCCCTGGCCGGCATTCCCCGCCGATCTTACCTCGATCGCGCTGGTGACGGCGACGCAGTGCCATGGCACCGTGCTGGTGTACGAGAAGATGTTCGAGTCGCGCATGTTCTTCACCGACAAGCTGGTCTCCATGGGGGCGCAGATCATTCTGTGCGACCCGCACCGGGCGGTTGTGGTTGGACCTGCCCGGCTGCGGGGGGGACGCCTGGAGAGCCCCGATATCCGGGCGGGCATGGCGATCCTGCTCGCCGCTCTGGCCGCCAGGGGAACGAGCGAGATCCACAACATCATCCAGATTGAACGCGGCTATCAGGACATCGACAAGCGTCTGCGCCGACTCGGAGCACAGATCGAGCGAATAGGTTAGCGGTCCACCCGTGCGCCGCGCCGTATCCGTACGAGACAGGTCATCACCGGCAGGGAGGGACACGTGAGCGATGAAGGAACCGATGGGGAAGGCCGCAGGCGAAGGGGAATTCGTGAAGGACTGAGCCAGAGTCTGGGCTTTCTCTCGGCGCTGAAGGACGCCATCGAGGAGACCTTGGCAGAGACACGCGACCGGAGCGGTGCAAACACCGAAGCGGCCCGCGATGCTCTGAAAGAGGCGTTCTCCCGGGCGCAGGAGGCGACCGAAGCGGCCCGCGAACGCCTCGATTTCGTGACGCGCCGTGAGATGGACCGGTTGCGGGAGCAGGTCCGGCGCCTTGCCCTGAGGGTCGAGCGTCTGGAGCGGGGAGACCGCGCCGAGTGAACCGGAGCTGACCCGGCTGCGGCCGCGCGGCGGTCCACGACTCTTGAACGGGGCTGTACAAACCCTTATTGTTTAGCGTCCGGGCGGGTCGTCGGCCGACGACCTTGGAGAGTGGGGAGCCAGTGGCCCCCACTTTTTTTTACCCGGCAAGTTGGGGGGCAGCGCGAAAGCGGCATCCGAAAAGGGGATCCCTACTGCGCGGGAAGCCGGAGAGCCCGCGTTGTTCGGGACGGTGAACGGAGTTGATGATAGCGAACTCGGGACAGATACTCGCGGCATTCCGGGACATGGCCGCCACGAAGAACCTGTCCGTGGACGAACTCAACGAGTTGATCCAGGACGGCATCATGGCGGGTCTCGCGCGCATCCACGGGCCCAGCGTGCGCGCCGAGATCCAGGTTGACGACATGAGCGGTGAGATCGATATCATCGTCCTCAAGCGAGTCGTGGAACGCGTCGAGGACAATTCCGCGGAGATTTCGCTGGAAGAAGCCCGCTGGGATGACGACGCTTTCGAGGTGGGAGACCTCATGGAGATCCCCATGGAGTTCTCCGAGTTCGGACGCAATGCGGTGATGGCGACCAAGCAGCGCATCGTCCAGCGCATCCGCGAGAGCGAACGAGACCGCATCCGCGAAGAGTTCGCCGACCGGGTCGGCGAGCTGCTCTCCGGCGACGTGCAGCAGATCGAGCGCGGCAAGGTGGTCGTGATGCTGAATCTCGCCAAGGACGCGGATGCGATCATCCCCTGGAAAGAGCAGAACCCGCGCGAGCGTTTCCGCCAGGGCGATCCCATTCGCGCGGTGTTGAAGAAGATCGAGGAGTCTCCCAAGGGTCCCCGGCTGATTCTGTCGCGCGCGGATCCCGTTTTCGTCGAATCCCTCTTCAGGCTCGAGGTTCCGGAGATCTATCAGGGCATTGTGGAAATCCAGGAAAAGGCCAGGGAGGTCGGGGGCAGGACCAAGATCGCGGTTTCCTCGCGGGACGAGTCCATCGACCCTGTGGGTGCGTGTGTCGGACTCAAGGGATCCCGTGTCCAGGCTGTCGTTTCGGAGTTGGGCGGCGAGAGGATCGATATCGTCCCCTGGCATCCCGACCCCGAGGTCTTCGCGCGCAGGGCGCTGGCGCCGGCACGCGTCGCCAAGGTGATCAGCAACTACCAGACGCAGGTGATCACCGCGATCGTGGATGAGGACCAACTCTCGCTGGCGATTGGGCGCAACGGACAGAACGTGCGCCTGGCGTCGCAGCTGATCGGCTGGCAGATCGACCTCTACGGGTCCCGCGAGTGGCTCGAGCGGGGTGCGGACAACGCGATCTTTCAGGACGCTGAAGACGACTACGAGACATCCGATTTTCCGCTCTCGGAGCTGGAACTGCCCGCCGATGCACTGGAGGCGCTGGGCGCGGCGGGATACAACACATTCCTCCAGATCATTAATCTGCAGCGAGGCGAGTTCCTGGCGATACCGGGACTCTCCACGGATGCTGTGGACCAGATTGTCAGGTTAATAGATGAGTTGACCGTCATCGAAGGCGAGGAAGAGGCGGCGGCGGAGGCCTATCCGGGCCAATAGCGCGCGGGCGGATCGTTCAGGTAGGGGCACGGTGTAGACCAGCTTCGGGCACCGGGCCGGGAAAGCCAACCAGGGGAGGAAGTCCAGAGCATGCGGGTGTTTGAGCTTGCGAGGGACTTGAACGTCTCGACGCGGATGCTGTTGACGCTGCTGCGGAAGATGGGCGTTGCGTTGCACGGAGACAGAGACTTCGTGCCAAGTGACGATGTCTCCCGTCTGCTGGCCCGAATTGAGCGCGAGCGGCGGCGGGGTGGCGTCGGAGCCCGGGAAGCGGTACGGACCGCGCTCGAAGATGCCCGGGCAACCCACATCCGGCGGAGACGGAGTCGCAGAAGGATTCGGCGGCCCGAGAGGAGCGAGTCCGAGGTCGGATCCGCCCTGTCGACGGTGGTGGATGCCGCAGTCGAAGATGACGAAGGCTCCTCGACCGAGCCCGGGCATTCGATCGGGTCAGGCGCGCTCGGCAAGCGCGTCGGGAACGGAGAGGACGAGCTGAGCCGCTCGGCAGAGTCGGTGGCCACCGGAACGGCGGTGGCCGATCCGCCCGAGGATGTCGGTCGCGGGGAACCCTCCTCGGCCAACGGTCCCGGCGGCCAGCCCCAACCTTCCGGTGATGCGACGGCCTCTGGTACGGGCACCACGGCGAGCCCGGACGCCCCCGGAGCCGTGGGAGACACCAGGGAGAGTTCGCGCACGGACGGGGTTGGCCGCCCCGCGGCCGAAGCCGGCATGGCAGGTACGGTAGCGGGTGAAGGCGTCACACAGCCCGAGCCTCCCCCGGCGGACGTCCACGACCCGGTGCCACCGAAGAGCCCGGCCGCTCCCGGTGCGGATGGCTCGGGTACCGCCGGGGACGCAGCCGCGCGCCCGAGAGGCGACGAGCGCCCGCCAGACGACGCTTTCCCCGGCCCGCCTTCCGGCGGTGAACGCGAGGGGGCGGCGTCCACACCGCCGCCGGACACCCCCTCCGCCCCCGGGACCGCGGGTCCCGACGGCACGAATGCCGACTCCACCGCGCCGGAGATGCCTTCGGCTGCCGCGAAACCCAAACTGCGTTCGGCCCGCAGCCAGGGACCCGAGGGTCCGGTTCGCGTCGTAC
Organism: Longimicrobiales bacterium; assembly: GCA_965225805.1. Lineage (GTDB taxonomy): Bacteria > Gemmatimonadota > Gemmatimonadetes > Longimicrobiales > Gaopeijiaceae > BD2-11. Next base: position 2,540,296 of record OZ245327.1, on the reverse strand, counting down.
GGAAATCGCCCAGGCTGGCTCCGGCGGCCAGCGCCGGCCCCGGTGGCCAGGTGCGCATCCAGGCCCAGGGGTACGGGCCGGACGGGCAGCGCAAGCGAGGGAAGAAGAAAGGCAAGAAGCGGCAGCGGGTCGACCAGGGCGCCGTGCAGGAAAACATCCAGCGCGTGATGGCCGAGCTCAAAGCCGGCGGCCGCCGTCGACGCAAGAGCCGCGAGCCACGCCCCACAGTCGAGGAAAAGGACGCTGCCCGGGAGGCGGCGCGCAAGGAAGAGGAGCGCAAGGCCACCACGGTGCGGGTCAACGAGTTTCTGACTGTAGCCGAACTCGGAGAGCTCATCGACGTTTCCTCGACCGAACTCATCAGCTCCGCTTTCAAGAGCCTGGGCCTCATGGTCACGATCAACCAGAGGCTGGATTTCGACCAGATCGAAATGCTGCTGGAGGAGTTCAACTTCACCGCAGTCCGGGAGGAGGAATACGGCGCCCACGAGGAGGGTGTCGCGGAGGATGAGGACGATCCCGTGGATCTGCTGCCGCGCCCGCCGGTGGTCACGGTCATGGGTCACGTGGACCACGGCAAGACGAGGCTGCTCGACTCGATCAGGAATACCAATGTCGTTGCGGGCGAATCCGGCGGCATCACGCAGCACATCGGCGCGTATCACGTCGAGGTGGACGGGGAGCGCTCGCTCACCTTCCTGGATACACCGGGTCACGCGGCCTTCACCGCGATGCGCGCGCGCGGGGCAGACGTTACGGACATCGTTATTCTTGTGGTTGCGGCGGACGACTCCGTCATGCCACAGACGATCGAGGCGATTTCCCATGCTCGCAACGCCGGCGTCCCCCTCGTCGTAGCGATCAACAAGATGGATCTGCCTGGCGCGAACGCCGAACGAGTCAAGCAGCAGCTGCTCAACCACGAAGTCACCGTGGAGGACTACGGCGGCGACGTGCTCGCGGCACCGATCTCCGCCCGCAACAGAACCGGGATTGACGACCTGCTGGAAAAGGTCCTCCTGCAGGCGGAATTGCTCGAACTGAAGGCCAACCCGGACCGCCCGGCGGCGGGTGCCGTGATCGAAGCCAGGTTGGATGTCGGGAAGGGGCCCGTCGTGTCGGTGCTGGTTCAGAAGGGAACACTGCGGGTGGGCGACGACTTCATCTGCGGCAAGTTCGATGGCCGCGTGCGCGCCCTTTTCGACGAACGCGGGGCTGTGGTCGAAGAAGCGGGCCCCGGGACCCCTGTGCAGATCCTGGGCGTCAGGGGCGTGCCCCAGGCGGGGGATACGCTCCAGGTCATGGAGGCCATGCGCGCGTCGGAAATCGCGACCACCCGGCAGCGGCTGGAGCGCGAAAAGCTGCTCCGCATCAAGGATCGCGGGATCAAGCTTGGCGACTTCTCCCAGATCCTGTCCGCGGGCGAAGTCAGCACTTTGCCCCTTATCATCAAGGGTGATGTGGATGGCTCCGTGCAGGCCGTGTCGGACACGCTCGAGCGACTCAGCACCGCCGAGGTTCAGGTGGAGATCATCCATCGTGCGGTGGGGGCCATCAACGAGGAGGATGTCCTGCTGGCTCGTACCGCCGGCGGAGTGATCATCGGTTTCCGGGTGCGTCCCAACGTCAACGCCCGGCAACTCGCCGAGCGTGAAGACGTGGACATCCAGATCTACGACGTAATCTACGACGCCGAGAACGACGTCCGAGCCGCCCTGGAAGGCATGCTCTCGCCTGAGCGCCGCGAGAAGGTGGTGGGAAGCGCCGAGGTGCGGGAAACCTTCAGGGTGACGAAGGTGGGCACCATCGCCGGCTGCTATGTCGCCGAAGGAGTTATCGAGCGCCAGTCGACGCTGCGCCTGATTCGGGATGGCGTCGTTGTCTACACCGGCGAGATCAGTTCGCTCAAGCGGTTCAAGGACGACGTGAAGATGGTTCGCGCGGGGCTGGAGTGCGGAATCGGAATCGCCAACTACAACGACCTGAAAGTGGGTGATGTCATCGAATGCTTCGTGGTCGAGGAGTTCGCGCGCACCTTGGCCGGAAGTGCTCGCGCACGATGAGACCGTGGGCGGCCGGGCGCCTGGCCGGCCGTGGTGATCGGGGCCATCTCCTGGGACCTCTTGCTTCCGGGATGCATCTCCCTCAAGGACAAGCGGAGCGTGGTCCGCTCTCTGAAGGATCGCATGCGTCACCGCTTCAACGTCGGCGTCTCGGAGACTCATCTGCGCGAAGCGCACGCGAGGGCAGGTCTGACGGCGGTCTTCGTCAGCACGGAGGGGCGCCACGCCGAATCCATCCGTGGCAATCTCGCCCGCTTCGTGGAAACCGACGGCCGGGTCGTTGTCCTGGCGGTTCGCGACCCTCTTGCGTGAACCATTCCCGCCACCGCGCCCCGGACAGTCGCTCCTGCCGATCAGCGGCACCACTTCCTGAGGACGGATGACTCGCCGGATCGCCCGCGTGAACAGTCAGTTGCAGCGCGAGATCACGCGCATTCTGCGCAGCGAGGTGCGCGATCCCCGGGTGGGCGCTCCCATCGTAACCGAAGTTCGGGCGACGCCCGATCTCACTTTCGCGCGGGTGTTCGTCAGACTGACGGGCAGCAGCCGGGAACGCGGCCTGGCCATGAAGGGGCTTTCCGCTTCGGCGGCGTTCATTCGCGGTTCGCTGGGCGCGGAGCTGCATATGCGCCGCGTGCCCGAACTGCGTTTCGTTGAAGACAGATCACTCGAGCACGCGTTGCGCATCGAACAGATCCTGAAGGATGTGCTGCCCGAAAGCGGAGAGAGCGGAGAAGGGGGGGATGCGGGAGAAGGGGAGGATCCGGGAAAAGGGGAGGAGGGGTGAGCCGTCCCCGGGAAGGCGTACTGCTGGTCGACAAGCCGTCTGGTCCCACCTCCCACGACATCGTTCGCAACGCGCGCGCGGCGCTGGACCTCCGGCGCGTCGGCCATGCCGGGACGCTCGATCCCTTCGCTTCCGGCCTGCTCCTGCTTTGCCTCGGTTCGTCCACCCGTCTTTCGCAATACCTGTCGGGGATGGACAAGAGCTACCTCGCCACTGCCCGCCTGGGCGTCTCCACCAACACGCACGACCTCGACGGAGAGGTCGTGGAAGCGAGCCCTCGCTGGCGTGAGCTGGACGAGCCGACCGTCCGAGACGCCCTCACTGACTTCCGGGGCTCGATCGCCCAGATTCCGCCACGCTATTCCGCGAAGAAGGTGCGAGGCGAATCGGCCCACCGTCGGATCAGGCGGGGTGAGGGGGTCCGTCTCGATTCGGTGCCGGTGCGGGTGCACGCGATCGAGTTGGTCCGCTTCTCTCCTCCATTCGTCGGTTTCACGGTCCGCTGTTCCTCGGGGACGTACATCCGGGCGCTTGCACGTGACCTGGGCAGAGCGCTGGGGACGGGCGCCCACCTCACGGCACTCAGGCGAACCCTGGTTGGCTCGATGAGCGTTCGGCAAGCGGTGCCCGCGGACGAATTGCGGGGCACCATTCCTTCCGCCGCGCACTTGTCGCCCGCAGGGGCGCTCGCGCATCTTCCGGCCGTGCGCGTGGATGGGGAAGACGCCGCGCGCCTGGCATGCGGACAGGCCGTCGAGCCGACCCTGGAGCCTGTGCCGGAGGCCGATCCGGTGGTGGTGCTCGAGGAGGGCAGCCTCGTCGCAATCGGCTTCGGGCGTGGTGGAGTGCTCCGGCCACGCAAGGTGTTCCGGTGACGGTGCCTGAACACGGGGAAGGCCGCGGCGTCGGCCCGGGCTCGTTGCCATCCTTGCCTCCGTACGAGCAGGGAAGCGTCGCCACGGTGGGGACCTTCGACGGCGTCCACCTGGGCCACTGGGAGGTTCTGCGCGAGATCAGCCGCCGCGCTCGGCGGACGGGCCGGCCCAGCGTTCTGATTACCTTCTGGCCGCACCCGTTGCGCGTCGTGAAGCCGGAGGTCGCGCCACGGCTCCTCACCACATCGATCGAGAAGAAGGAAATCCTGGCGCAGACCGGACTGGACTACGCAGTCTTTCTCCCGTTCACCCGAAGGCTCTCCCGGTATACCCCAAGGCGGTTCGTGGAGGAAATACTGGTTGCCCGCATGAGGGTGCGAGAATTGGTGATCGGCTACGATCACGGCTTCGGCAGGGGAAGATCGGGAGACGCCGAAACCCTGGGAGCGATGGGTGCAGAGCTGGGGTTCGGCGTCGAGGTGGTGCCGCCCATCGTGGCTGGAGGCGGTCCCGTGTCCTCGAGCCGCATCCGCAAGGCGCTCCTGGCAGGCGAGGTACGCGCCGCTCACGTCGGGCTGGGACGTCCTTATTCGCTGCGGGGAGTGGTTGTGAAGGGAGACGGACGCGGCCGGCACCTGGGCTTTCCCACCGCCAACCTTCAGATATCGGATTCCCAGAAACTCGTCCCCAGGGAGGGCATCTACGCGGTGCGCGCCAAGGTGCCCGCCGGCACGTGCGACGGGGCTCTCCACATCGGGCCGCGCCCCACCTTCCCGGGCTCGCCGGCCACGATAGAAGTTCATCTGCTCGATTGCAGCGCCAACCTCTACGGGACCGAAGTCCAGTTGGAACTGATCGAGCGGCTGCGCGGGGTACGACCTTTTGCCAGCGCGGCGGATCTGATCGACCAGATGACCAGGGATGTCCAACGTGCGCGCCGGGTCCTAGCCGGCCACCGCGACCACGGCCCCTCACACAACCCGATTCCCGGATGACACCATGACCGACCTGATCCGACGTACCTGCGAAGCGTGCCGAGTCGGCGCGCCTCCCGTCACGGAGGCCGAGATCGCCGACTACCGTCCACAGATTCCGGACTGGGAGATCGTCGAACGCGACGGCATCCCTCGCCTGGAGCGCGTGTTTGCCTTTCCCGACTTCGTCGAAGCTCTGTCGTTCACGAACCGGGTGGGCGCTCTCGCCGAGGAGGAAGGCCATCATCCGGCCCTTCTCACCGAGTGGGGACGCGTTGCGGTCTCCTGGTGGACCCACAAGATCCGCAACCTTCATGTGAACGACTTCGTCATGGCCGCCAAGACCGACGCGGCCTTTGGCGGACGCTGAAGCGTCCCTCCCGGTGCGGCTGTGGAAACGGACGCGCCTTGTAGCCGTTCTCGCATCTGGCTAGCTTTGAGCGCCGTGCAATAGTCAGAGGGTTCACACCCGGGCTTCCCTTGTAGCGTTCAGACTCATGAGGAGGCGTTCCCGCGATGGGATTCGTAAAGAAAGAAGTCATCCGCAAGTATCAGATTCACGACAGTGACCAGGGCAGCGCTCCCGTCCAGATCGCGATTCTGACCCACCGCATCAATCATCTCCAAGGTCACTTCAGTCAACACAGGAAGGACCATCACAGCCGCCAGGGCCTGCTCAAGATGGTGGGCCGGCGACGGCGGCTCCTCGAATACATGAAGCGGACCGACTACGAGAAATACCGCGAACTCATCGCGGATCTCGGTCTCCGCCACTAGGCCAGAGAATGCTGAGAAGAATCGAACGACAGTTCGCGGGGCGCACCCTCGCATTGGAAACCGGTCGCATGGCGAAGCAGGCACACGGTGCCTGCCTCGTTCGTTTTGGCGACACCATGGTGCTGTGCACCGCCACGGCACAGACCAGACCCACCCATCTGCCATTCTTTCCCCTTACGGTGGAGTATCGGGAAAAAACCTATGCGGGAGGCAAGATCCCCGGAGGGTTCTTCAAGCGAGAGGGCCGCCCGGGGGAGAAGGAAGTCCTCGCCGCGCGCTCGATCGACCGGCCCATCCGTCCGTTGTTCCCCGACGGGTACATGAACGAGACCCAGGTCATCTGCTACATCCTGAGCGCGGACCAGGAGAACGACGCGGATGTCCTCGGCCTGATGGGCGCTTCGGTGGCGCTCAACATGTCGAAGATCCCGTTCCACGTCCCCGTGGCGTCGGTGCGCATTGGCCGGATCCGGGGCGCCTGGATCGTGAACCCCACCTTCCAGCAGCTCGAGTATTCGGATGTCGACCTGGTGGTGTCGGGATCGGGCGAGGCGATCACCATGGTCGAGGGTGCCGCGGTGGAGGTTCCCGAAAAGGACCTCCTCGAGGGGCTGGAAGTCGCCCATGGCGCCATCCGGGAACTGGTGGCGATGCAGCGCGATCTGGTCGAGGGCGCCTGCGAAGAAGAGATGGAATGGACCAACGTGGAGCCGGCCCGCGAACTGGTCGACCGGGTGGAGGGGCTCGCCCGGGAAGACGTTGCGGCTGCTCTGCGGCTGGAGGAGAAACAGACCCGGGGGGAGGCGCTGTCCGCGATCAAGGAAAAGGTCGCCGGGCGCCTCGAAGACGAAGGTACGGAGAGCGAAGCGGCACGGGCGGCGGTCGCGCGGGTTCTGCGCAAGCTGGAGAAGCAGCACATGCGCGCCCGCATTCTCGCAGAGGGTAAGCGTGCCGACGGACGCGGAGTCGACGAAATCCGCGAGCTTTCCTGCGAAGTGGGCGTGCTGGCCCGACCGCACGGCTCGGCCCTCTTCACGCGCGGCCAAACGCAGGCGTTGGGGGTGGTGACGCTCGGCACATCGCGTGACGAGCAGCGCATCGATTCGATCGATACGCTCGAAGAGACCACCAAGTCGTTCATGCTTCACTACAACTTCCCGCCTTTCTCGGTTGGCGAGGCGAGGCCCATTCGCGGCACGTCGCGGCGCGAGGTTGGGCATGGCAACCTGGCCGAGCGCGCCGTCCAGCCCCTGCTTCCCGAATACGACGATTTTCCGTACACCATCCGTGTCGTTTCCGACGTGCTGGAGTCCAACGGTTCCTCGTCCATGGCCTCGGTTTGCGCGGCCTCGCTGTCCTTGATGGATGCGGGCGTTCCACTCAGTACATCGTGCGCGGGGGTGGCGATGGGGCTGATCAAGGAAGGGGGGCGGTTCGCGGTCCTCACCGACATCCTGGGACTGGAAGACGCCCTGGGCGACATGGACTTCAAGGTGGCGGGGACCCGCAAGGGCGTCACCGCGATTCAGATGGACATCAAGATCGAAGGGATGGATCTGGGGATCATGCAGGAGGCGCTCCAGAAGGCGCGTACGGCGCGGCTACACATCCTCGATGCCATGGACCACGCCATTCCGTCGGCGCGCACGGATCTTTCCCAGTACGCACCGCGCATCATCTCTGTCTCGATCAATCCTGAGAAGATAGGTGAAATCATAGGACCTAAGGGTAAGACTATCAGGGCGATACAGGACGAGACCGGGGCGAAGATCGACATCGAGGATTCGGGGGTGGTGAAGATCGCGGCGGTGTCCGGGGAAGCCGGTATTCGCGCCCGCGAGATGATCGAAGCCATCGCCCAGGAGCCCGAGGTCGGACGCATCTACGAGGGACCGGTCAAGAACACGACCTCGTTTGGCGCCTTCATCGAAATTTTCCCGGGCACCGAGGGGCTGTGCCACATCTCCGAACTCACGGAAGGCCGTGTCGCGAGGACGGAAGACGTCCTCAAGGTGGGGGAGATCACCAAGGTCAAGTTGCTCGCCATCGACGAAAAAGGTCGGCTGCGGCTCTCCAGGCGCGCAGCGCTCGCGGACAACACCCAGGCCGGGAAGTCGTCTCAGGTCCTGGGGTGACACCGGTTCGCCGCCGCCGTTCGCGGCGGCCCACCCGGCCAGGCGTTCCTCCAGCCGCTGACGGCCCGCCGACCCGGCGAAAAGGCCGCATGGCCAGCACGCACCTGAGTGCCGGCATAGAGGTGCTCAGCGAGTCGATTCCGGGTGTCCGCTCCGCCGCGGTCGGTGTCTGGGTGTCCCAGGGATCGGCCCACGACGGCGAGGAGGTTCTGGGGGCGAGCCATCTGCTGGAACACATGGTGTTCAGGGGAACGGAGCACCGTTCACGAGAGCAAATCGCGCTCGCACTGGAGAGTCTGGGCGGTTCCCTGGACGCATTCACCAGCCGTGAACACACCAGTTTCCAGGCACGCGTGCTGGACGAGCATCTGCCTCAGGCGCTCGATGTCCTCGCGGATCTCGTGCTCTTTCCGAGGCTGCGCGACGAGGATCTGGAGCTTGAGCGGGATGTCGTGCTCGAAGAGATCTCCACGATCGAGGACGCTCCCGAGGACTTCGCCTTCGAGTTGCACGGCGAGCACCTGTGGGACGGGCATCCTTATGGTGCTTCGATACTCGGCACCCGGGAAACCGTTTCGGAGATCACCGGCAAGGCGCTGCGGGACCTCCACCGGGCGCGCTATCACGCCGGTGGTATGGTGGTCGCCGCGACCGGCAATGTGGTTCACGAAGAAGTGCTGGAGCTGGCCGCGCACTATTTTCGGGCCTCGGCGGATGGCGCGCCCGCCCCGCCGGTCCCCGAACCGGAGTTCCCGGGAGGGCGGCAGATTCACATCCGCCGGGAGACGGCGCAGACCCACATCGTGGCAGGAACGGTGACCCCTCCGAGAGCCGACCGGAGACGATACGCCCTGGTGCTGCTCGCGGCGGCGCTGGGAGGTGGCATGAGTTCGCGGCTGTTCCGGCGGATTCGGGAAGAGTTGGGGCTCGCCTACTCGGTGTACACCTTTCAGTCCTTTTATTCGCGTGCGGGGATATCCGGCGTGTACGCCGGCACCCGTCATGATGCGGCGGGCAGGGTCGTGGAAGCCATACGGGATGAGCTGGCGATCGTGGCCCGTGATGGCCTTCCCCACGACGACCTGGCCCAGATCAAGAGTCAGGTCAAGGGACAGATCATGCTCTCGCTGGAAAGCCCGGGCGCGCGCCTGTACCGCCTGGCAGGGTTCGCGCTGCATCAGGAGCCCTTCACGACCCTGGATGAACTCCTGTCACGTATCGACCGCGTCACCGAGGCCGACGTCGCACAGGCCGCCGCCGAATTCTTCAATCCCGATCGGCAGTGCCTCCTCCGCCTGGGCCCCTGAGGCCATCCGGATGCCGTAACCCATGCTGATCGGCGTCCCGGGAGAACGCAAGCTCCACGAATACCGCGTCTCGCTGGTGCCCGCAGGCGCCGAGGCCCTGACACAGGCGGGGCATTCGGTGCTGATCGAGCAGGGCGCCGGGCTGGCCAGCGGCTTCACCGACGACTTCTACCAGCGCGCAGGTGCGCAAGTCGTGGAGACGGCGCAAGAGGTGTGGGCGCGCGCCGACATGATCCTGAAGGTGAAGGAACCTCTCCCGGAAGAATGGCCCGGCATGCGCGAGGGGCAGATCATCTTCACCTACTTTCACTTCGCGGCTTCGGAGGCACTGACTCGGGCGGTCATGGACTCCGGCGCGGTGGCGATCGCCTATGAGACGGTCGCCACCGAGAAGGGCGAACTACCCTTGCTCACGCCGATGAGCGAGGTGGCAGGGCGGATGGCGGTGCAGGAGGGCGCCCGGCATCTGGCGCGACCCTCGGGCGGGAGCGGAGTGCTGTTGGGAGGCGTGCCGGGCGTGATGCCCGGGAAGGTGCTGATTCTGGGCGGTGGGGTGGTCGGTACACAGGCTGCCAAGGTGGCCGCGGGGATGGGCGCGCGCGTCTCCATTCTCGACACGTCCCTGTCCCGGCTCCGCCATCTCGCCGACGTGATGCCCGCCAACGTCCACCCTCTCTATTCCACGCGCTACGCGGTGCGCAAGCAGTTGCGCGACTCCGATCTGGTCGTCGGAGCGGTGCTTCTGCCCGGTGCCCGGACGCCCTCCCTGGTGTTCGAGGAAGATCTCCGGACCATGCGCCCGGGATCGGTCATCGTCGATGTCTCCGTCGACCAGGGCGGGTGCGTCGAAACCATCCGGCCGACCACGCACGAAGACCCTGTCTATGTTGTGAACGACGTGATCCATTATGGCGTGACCAACATTCCGGGTAGCGTGCCCCGTACAAGCACTCTCGCCCTGACCAACGCCACGTTACCCTATGCCTTCGAGCTGGCCGGCCGGGGCTGGGAGGATGCATGCCTCCGAAATCCCGCGCTCGCCCTCGGTCTGAACGTGATCAGGGGCGAGATCGTTCATCCGGGTGTGGCTGGCGCCGTCGGCCGGGTGTGCGCGCCGCTCAGCCGCTATCTTCAGGCCGGACCATCAAGCCGGCACTCGCCCTTGGAACCCGTCTCCAGGCCCTCCCGCCAAGCTTGCTCCGGATAACCCCTTTCCTTAAGATGCGGTGCCGTGGCGAAGGAGGTTCTGGATCCGCCTTTCGCATGTGCGCCTGCCCGCCTAACTCCCACGAAAAAGACGTTTGAGTGCTAGCCTCATCGAGTTGGTTCAAGCCGCGCCGCAGCTTCGTTCCCGTTCATGACATCGCAGTTGACCTGGGAACCGCCAATACACTGGTCTATGTCCGCGGCGAGGGCGTCGTGGTCAACGAGCCGTGCGTGGTCGCAGTCGAGAGGGAGTCGCGCAAGATTCTGGGCATCGGCCTCGAAGCCAAGCGGATGCTTGGACGCACTCCGGCGGATATCGAAGCGATACGTCCGCTGAAGGACGGTGTGATCGCGGATGTGGACGTCACTGAGCTGATGTTGCGCCACTTCCTCAAACAGGTCACCTCCCGGCGCATCTTCCGCATGAAGCCGCGCGTGGTTGTGGGCGTCCCCTCAGGCATCACCGAACTCGAGCGCCGTGCCGTACGTTCGTCGGCGTTGATGGCGGGCGCGAAGTCCGTCTACATGGTAGTGGAACCGGTTGCGGCCGCGGTCGGCATGGGTCTCCCCATCGAGACGCCGACCGGCAACATGGTGATCGACATCGGCGGTGGCACCACCGAAATTGCGGTTATCTGCCTTTCAGGGGTTGTCGCCAACTCGTCGATCCGGGTCGGCGGCGACAAGATCGATCATGCGATCGAGGATTCCGTACGCCGACACTACAAGCTGCTGATCGGGGAATCCACGGCCGAAATGATAAAGATCCAGATCGGCTCCGCCTTCGATACCGGGGAGGAGCAGGAAATGGACGTCAAGGGCCGCGATCTGGTCAGCGGGATGCCCAAGATGATCAGGATCGGTTCATCCGAGGTCCGCGAGTGGATACAGGAGCCCATCCGGGCCATCGTGGACGCGGTTCGCCGTGCTCTGGAGGCCACGCCCCCCGAACTTTCCGCGGACATCGTGGACAGAGGGCTCCTCATGACCGGGGGTGGTGCGATGATCCAGGGCCTGGACCAGTTGATCACCTTCGAAACGAATCTGACCGTCCACGTGGATGATGATCCCTTGACGTGCGTCGTCCGGGGGGCGGGCCGGATTCTGGAAGACCTGCATACGTTTCGTAAGGTTCTGACGCCTTGATTCCCTGCTGGGGGATCTAGCCGTCCGGGCGGCGGAGGCGGGAGCACGCCTTGCGCCCGACTGGTGGTTCCGATGAGGGAACACGGCGGTGCCAACAACGAGGGGCCAAGGAAGCAATTGTTTCTGGCGACCGCGTGCCTGGTCTCCGGCCTTCTCCTGTACCTCGTACCGACGGGCCTTCAGCAGAATGTCGCGTCGGGCATTCGCTTGACTTTCCTGCGCCCGTTCGTGGATATCCGAAGTGCGGTGTCGGTTGCCCGGCTGAGAAACGTCGAAGCGGATTTGCTTCGCGCCCAAGTGGATTCCCTGCAGGCCTGGATCACAAATAACGCGCCGGCGATGGAGGAGAACCGCCGCCTTCGAGTCCTTAGCGGGCTGGCTCCGAGGGTGGACAGGTCCTATCGCGCGGTCAGCGTGTATCGTCCCGGCAACCTTGGCTCTCAGAGCACGCTGGTTCTCGACCTGGGACTGGAGGACGGCGTCCATGCGCTGTCCCCGATCCTCACTCCCGACGGACTCGCGGGCAGGGTCATCGATGCCCACGCGTCGACATCGGTCGGCATGGACTGGTCGCATCCCGACTTCCGGGCCTCCGCAATGTCCGAGGATGGCGAGCTCTATGGCATCGTGCGACCCGAACCGGCCACGCTCGGCCAAGTGGAGCGACTCGTTCTCACGGGCATCCCCTATTACGCAAGCCTCGTCGACGGCGCCCTCGTGGTTACGAGCGGTCGCGGCGGGGTATTTCCACGGGGCGTGCCGGTGGGACGGGTCGGCGGGGTGGCTGAAGTCGACGAGGGGTGGCATCGAAGCTATTGGGTGTACCCATCCGTGCACCCCGCATCCGTCACGCATGCCCTGGTAGGCATTGCCGCGGGGAGCGGGCTGGAGAGCGAACCGGATCTCTCCAGCTTGTTCCTGGAGGGCGAATCTCCCGGCGCGGCCACGCCCGACGAGGATGCGTCGCGACGCCTGCCTGCTCCCGATGATGGCGGCTACTGAGCGCCGCTTCTTCAGTGATCAGCGGCTCGGCATGAGCGCGGGAGCGGCCGTTGCCGTCACGCTGATCCTCGTCTTCCTGCACTTCGTTCTCAGGCTCGGGCTGGGGGTCGGCGCCTGGGCTCCCGATCTGCTCACCGTGGCGCTCCTGTTGAGCGTTCGCAGAGTGCGATTCGGAACCGCGGCCGCGGTCGGGTTTACGTTTGGTATCCTGGAAGACGCATTCGCACTCGTGGCCTTCGGAGCGAACACGCTGGCGATGACGGTGGTGGGCATCCTGGGAGCGCAGACACGTGTGCTCTTCGTCACCACCACCTCACTCTCGTTTCAGATCATCTACTTTGCTGCCGGCAAGTGGTTGCGTGATTTCATCCACTGGATTCTGCAGCAGAGAATCGGCCTCACGACCGGGTTCCTGGAACCGATGGTTCTCAACGGTGTTCCGGCCGCACTCTACGCGGCGTTGGCAGGCTTGCTCTTCGCAAGGCTGGTCGGTCCGTTCGGAGAGAGCGAATCGTGAATTCCATGACCGCGTCTGATCCCAAGGTTGCGCGACGCGCTCGCATCGCTGCCCTGGGCCTGGCGACGCTCTTCGGGATTCTCTGCGTCGCCTTCTTCCGAATCCAGGTGCTGGAGTCCAACACCTACGATCTTCGCTCGGATTCGAACCGGCTCCGCCCGTTTCCCATTGAAGCGTCCCGGGGGGCTGTTTTCGACCGCAACGGGCAGGTCATCGCCGGCAGCGCGCCCGGTTATTCCGTGCACGTGTTCTCGTCCACCTCTCCCGGGGCCATGGCGGCCACGCTCGAGGCGCTGCAACCCCACCTTGGTCTGGACGATGCGAGGGTTGCCCAGCTTCTGGAGGTAGCCAGGCGCGAACCCTATCAGCCGCTCCTGGTGGACGGCGACGCGGACTTCGATGTGGTCTCAATTCTGGAGGAGCATCGCGCCGAGTTCCCGAACGTAGTCATCCAGATGCGCCCGAAGCGGCAGTACCAGGGGGCGCATGCCGTGTCCCACCTGGTCGGATACGTGGGTGAGATTACTGCCGCCGAGCTGGAGCAGGAGCAGTACTCGGAGTACACGCAGGGGATGACGGTGGGCAAGGAGGGGGTGGAGAGACAGTACGAAGCCCGGCTTCAGGGAATGCGAGGGTTGCGCTACACCGAGGTGGATGCACTCGGGCGGGTCGTGAACTCGCCGCTGGGGCAGGTAGAGCAGGTGCCCGAGCCGGGAACGGACATTCAGCTGAATCTCGACCTGGATCTGATGGAGTGGATCCACCACATCTTCCCGGACAGCATGCGAGGCGCCGTAGTCGCTCTGGATGTGAGTGACGGTGGTGTGCTCGCTCTGTATTCGGCTCCGACCTTCGATCCCAACAGCTTTGTCGGGGGCATTGAACCCGACCAGTGGACAGACCTCAACGGGGATCCTTCCCAGCCCCTCTTCAATCGCGCAGTCATGGGCCGCTACGCCCCGGGATCCACCTGGAAACTCGCCGTCGCGGCCATGGGCTTGCAGCTCGGACTCGTGGAGCCACACGAGTACATGCCGCGGGCGTGCACCGGATCGATGTTCTACGGAAACCGCGTCTTCCGCTGCTGGAACCAAGCTGGCCATGGCTCTCTCGATCTGGTTGAGGCCATCCAGCGATCCTGCAACATGTACTTCTACCAGTTGGGCCTTCGCATCGGGCTGGAGCGTCTTCTGACGACGGCGACCGACATTGGTTTCGCCCGCCAGTGCGGCATCGACCTGCCCCGTGAGTCCCCGGGGGTGTTTCCGAGCGATGTGGGGTTCTGGGAGGACCGCTTCGGATACCGCGCGCGGGAGTCGGAGGTACTGTCCCTGGCCATCGGACAGGGGCCCAACGACCAGACGCCCCTGGGGATCGCGCAGTTCTACCTGGCGATGGCCCGAGGAGGACGTGCTCCCGCGCCGCGCATTCTGCGAGGGGAAGAATCGAGCGATGTCTGGGACATCGGGATATCGCCCGAGCACGGCGAGGTTCTGATGGAGGGGCTGAGGCGCGTGTTCCAGCCGGGGGGCACTGCGTACTTGTCGTCAGTCGAGCACTGGCGACTGATGGGCAAGTCGGGCACCTCCCAGAACGCGCAGGATCCGGAACGCAGCCACGCCTGGTTTGCGGCTATCGCGGGCCCGCGGGAGAAGCCGCCCGAGATCGTTGTGGTGGCGTTGGTGGAACTCGGGGAGAGTGGATCCACCATGGCGGCCCCGCTGGTCGCCAAGTCCGCGGACTACTATCTGCGCAAGCGGTACGGTATTCCCACCGACACCATCCAGACGCTGCGCGAACATTTGTTTACGGGCACGCGGGCTCCGTGGGCGGGTCGATAGCCCTCGGTTCCGCTTCGGGGCCCGGCCGGTGAAATCCCTGTTCTCCAGGTGGGCGCTCGAGAGCGGGTTCGTTCTTGCCCTGTTGGCGCTTTCCGGCTTCGGCGTGGCGATGATCTTTTCGACGGGCGAACTCAATGTTCCCAGCCCCGTCGTCGAGGGTGCCTGGATCCGGCAGCTGGTATGGTTCACGCTCGGGCTGATCGCCTTCACGTTCCTCTCGCGGATCGCGCGCAACTGGATTGAATGGGCCGCCGTCCCCGCCTACGTACTTGCCGTGGTCCTGCTCGCCGCGACCCTTGTCGTGGGGACCGGTCGCGGAACCGCGGCAGGGGTGACCAGCTTTCTTCAGCTGGGGGGCGTTCAGTTCCAGCCGGCCGAGGTGGCCAAGATCGCGACCATCCTGGCCCTGGCGCGCCTGATGGCGTCCCGTTTCGATGTCCCCGGACATCGTCCTCAGATATCCTGGCAGCTCGCCGACGTGATAGCGCCCTGCGCGCTGGTGGGACTCCCACTCGCCCTGGTCCTGCTCCAGCCCGATCTGGGGACGGCGCTGGCCTTCGTCGGCATCCTCATGGCGGTGCTCTTCTGGGTGGGAATACCGGTGACCTACCTCTTCCTGCTCGTGAGCCCGGGCATCGCACTCGTGGCATCCTTCAACACCTGGCTGTTCTCGGCCTACATGGTGGTGCTCATCGGGCTGCTGTATCTGCGGCGCTCCCGCCTCTATCCCTTCGAATACGTGGCAGTGCTGTTGTTCAACCTGGCGGTTGGCACGGTCGCGCGCATTCTGTGGGAGTCGCTGGCCCCCTACCAGCAGAACAGGGTACTCGTCTTTCTGGATCCCAGTCTGGATCCGCGGCAGGCCGGCTACCACCTGGTCCAGTCGAAGGTCGCCATCGGAAGCGGAGGGCTTACCGGCAAGGGATTCACCCTGGGAACCCAGAAGCGCTTCAACTTTCTGCCTGAGCAGCACACGGATTTCATCTTTGCGGTCGTCGGCGAGGAACTCGGTTTCGTGGGCACGCTTCTGGTCCTCCTCGTCTTCGCCTATGTTCTCCTCCAGCTCATCCGCATGGCTACCAAGGCCCGGAGTCACTTTGCCAGCTTCGTGCTCTTCGGTATCTTCGGCGCCTGGATCACGCATATCTTCGTAAACATCGGGATGACGGTGGGGCTCGTCCCGGTGACGGGGATTCCCCTTCCGTTCATCAGCTACGGGGGATCCTTTCTGCTGATGTGCTGGGTAGCCGCGGCGCTCGCCGTGCGGCTCGCCCAGCGGGACTGAACACGGTGCGTCGTCGCCCATCCGACCCGGTGGACGTCGACAAGAGCAAGCCATGGCCTGGTTCAACAAGCCCAAGAAGCCGTTGCGCGCCGCCGATCGGCGGGATGTGCCGAGTGATGTCTTCAAGAAGTGTCCGGGCTGTCGCGCCATCCTGTATCGTCAGAAACTCGCCCAGAATCTGTCGGTGTGTCCGGAGTGCGGATTCCATTTCAGATTCAGCGCGTCGGACTATCTGCGCCTGTTGATGGACGAGGGCTCGTTCTGCGAGGAGCACGCGGGGTTGGCCAGCACCGACCCGCTGGGATTCGTGGACTCCAAGCCCTACAAGGCTCGGGTGCAGGTGGCTGAGCAACGAGCTGGGCGGCGGGAGGCGATGGTGGTGGGTTCGGGCAAGCTGGATGGCATCCCGGTGTCTCTCGCAGTCATGGACTTTTCCTTCATCGGCGGATCGATGGGATCGGTGGTGGGGGAGAAGCTGGCCCGCATCATCGGCAAGTCACTGCGGGAGGAGATCCCCCTGGTGGTCGTGAGCGCGTCCGGCGGAGCGCGCATGCAGGAGGGGATTCTCTCTCTCATGCAGATGGCGAAGACGGCCACTCTGCTGGCGAGGCTCCACGAAGCGGGCCTCCCCCACATCTCCATCCTGACCAACCCGACCGCGGGCGGGGTGACTGCTTCCCATGCCATGCTGGGCGACGTCAACCTGGCCGAACCCGACGCATTCATCGGGTTCGCCGGCCCCCGCGTGATCGAGGAAACGATCCGGCAGGAGCTCCCGGACGGATTCCAGAGGTCGGAGTTCCTCCTTGAGCACGGCATGCTTGACTGTGTCGTGCCCCGAAGGGAGCTGAAGGCCACGGTTGCGCTTCTGTTGCGGCATATGTGGGCGGGGTGGAAGCCTCAGGGATGATGAGCCCCTTCCCGGCGTCGTTCGGCTCGCACGGGAGGATTCACGACGTGACGCCGGGTCGGCGGAAGCGCCGGGGGTTGGCCCTCCCGCGCCGGCAGATTGCGCGCCTGAATCCCGAGGTCCCGTGACGCACAACCTGTTTCCGCGACTCGGCCACGGCGTCAAGTGGGGTCTGGGACGGACGTGTGCCCTGCTTACGGCCATGCAGGAGCCTCAGTTGTGCTATCCGTCCATCCACATCGGTGGGACGAACGGCAAGGGGTCGGTGGCGGCGATGTGCGCCTCTGTGCTGGGAGAGGCGGGGCTGCGGGCCGGACTCTACACGTCACCCCACCTGTGCGACTTCCGCGAGCGCATTCAGGTCGACGGCTTTCCGGTTGCCTGCGAGACCATGACACGGGTGGCGGCAAGGATGCACGCCGCCGTCGACCGGGTCGGGCCCACCTTTTTCGAAGCGACCACGGCGCTGGCGTTCGGGGTCTTCGCGGACCGGAAAGTCGATCTGGCGGTAGTGGAGGTCGGGCTGGGTGGACGCCTCGACGCGACCAACGTGATCGTCCCGGAGGTTACCTGCATCACAAACGTCTCGCTTGACCACGCCGACTACCTGGGCGAAACCGTTGAGAAGATTGCGCGCGAGAAGGCCGGAATCATCAAGTCGGGGGTCCCGCTCCACACCAGCGAGACCAACGAGTCCATCCGGCGCCTGCTGCGGGACAGGGCGCGGGAAGCCGGCGCGCGCTTCTTCGCGCTCGATCCGGACCGGGACATTCGCGGCCTGGAGCTCACGGGCACCCGAACGAGCTTCAGGCTGACGTCCTCTTTGTGGGGCGAACTCGAAGTGTCGGTGCCCCTTGTGGGCGAGCACCAGGCAACCAATGCGGGGCTCGCGACGAGAGCGCTGGAGTCACTGCCGGCTTCGCTGCGACCCACGCGGGAGGCGGTTGTGCGTGGTTTGGCGGGAGTGAGCTGGCCGGGTCGGGTTCAGGTAGTGACGCGGGGCGACGTAACCTGGGTGTTCGACGTGGCGCACAACATCGCGGGCATGGAGACTCTTGCCACCACCCTGCGGTCCCTCCGGCCGCCAGGCTCGATGGTGGTCCTCGCCGGCATCCTGGGAGACAAGGACTGGGGCGGCATGCTGCCCGGCCTTCTCTCGGTCGCCGATGCCGCCATCCTGACCCAGCCTCCGACCGCGCCCGCAGAGCGGAGGTGGGATCCGGAACGGGTCGCAGCTTCGTTCGCACCCCGGTTCGCGCTGGACGTGGAGTTGGACTTCGAACGCGCCCTCCGCAGGGTGGCGGACCGGGCGCACGGGGGCACGGCGGTGGTCACAGGTTCCTGTCACACCGTCGGCAGCGCCATGGACGCGCTCGGCATTCAGCCATTCCCAGCGCTTTCCGCAGTTTGACGCGTGCAGCGAAGCGCGTAGATTCGCCGCCATGCCGAAACGGAAAGCTTTCCCCAGACTTCCGGGCTTTCGGGACTTCGCCCCGGAAGCCCTGGCCGAACGAGAACACCTCTTCCGCATCTGGCGGAGCGTGGCGGGCCGCTATGGCTTCCAGGAATACGACGGGCCTCCGCTGGAGCCGCTGCAACTCTACAAGGAGAAGAGCGGCGAGGAGATCGTCGCGCAGCTGTACGCCTTCGTCGACAAGGGGGGCCGTGAAGTCTCGCTTCGCCCGGAAATGACCCCGTCGCTGGCCCGCATGCTCGGCGAACGCAGCCGGGCCATGGCCAAGCCCATCCGCTGGTTCTCGATTCCTCAGCTGTTCCGCTATGAGCGACAGCAGCGGGGACGTTTGCGAGAACACTTCCAGTGGAACGTCGATATCGTCGGTGAAGCGGGCGTGGGTGCCGACGCCGAAGTGCTGGCCGTGGCCATCGACGCCCTTCGCGGGCTGGGCCTGGGGCCCGACGATTTCGTGGCACGGGTATCGGATCGCCGACTGCTTTCGACGATACTGTCCGCGCTCGGGGTGCCGGAGGACCGGGTTTCCACCGCCTTTTCCGCCATCGACAAATTCGAGCGGGTGGGCGCGGACGCAACCCGCAACCGTCTGCGGGCATCGGCCGGGCTCGGGCGCGCGGGCGTGGACTCGCTGCTGGAGATTCTGGAGACTCCCGGGCTCGACGTCATCGAGGATCTGCTGGGAGAGCGCGATGGCGTGGGCGCCAGCCTTGGCGAACTGCGCCGCTACCAGGCGGACCTCACGGCCATGGGGCTCGGCCCGTTCCTGCGCTTCGATCTGCGCATCGTGCGCGGCCTGGCCTACTATACGGGAATCGTCTTCGAGCTCTTCGACCGCAAGGGTGAACTGCGCGCAATCTGCGGCGGCGGCCGTTACGATCGCCTGCTCGAGCGCGTCGGTGGAGAATCGCTGGCGGCGGTGGGGTTCGGAATGGGCGACGTGGTGCTCGCCGAGCTGTTGCGCGACCGGCGACTGATCCCCGAGGCAAGGCCTTCCATGGACTGTTTCATCGCTTGCGTATCTCCGGGCGAACGGCTGCTGGGACGTGAAATCGCCCATGCTCTGCGCGAGACGGGATCGAGTGTCGCGTACGCGCTCGAACAGCGTCCGGTTCGCAAGCAGCTCTCCATGGCCGCCAGACGGGGTGCCAGGAAGGTCATCCTGCTGGGCCCCGAGGAGACGGCGAGAGGCGTGGCGCTAATCCGGGAAATGGCGGGAGGGAGCCAGCGTGAGGTCCCCCTGTCCGACCTGCGCCGCGGCAGGCTGACCCCATGACCGCACCCGGCGCTCTTCTCCCTCGGCTCTGGAAGCGGCCGACGGCGACGCTGGCCTGGTCTCTCGCGTTCCTGTTTGTCGGGGCATGTTCTCCCGACCGGCCACCCGACGCGAGAGAGGCCGCGCCCTCCGCTGCCCCAGGCCCCGACTCCCGTTCGTCCTTCGGCACCGACGACGCTGAGCCGGTCTCGTTGCTGCTGTTCGATGAAGTTCCGGATCTCGTCCTGGAGCGCAGGCTCACCCTCCACCTGCTCGCCCAGGAGCCCGCCGGGCGCGCGGAATTCAGCCGGACCCTGCGCGCGCTGCTTCCGGAGCGCGCTGCGAGCGACTCTGCTCTGGTGGCCATTCGCGCGATCGTGTATCAGGCGGTCGTCAGGGAAGGGGAGAACGAAGGGAATCTGGTCCCGGTCGCCTGGGGGGAGTGGATTCCGGTGGAGGGCTGGCATGGCGAGGTCGGGGAGGGACGGGGAACCGGCCACCGGGTGTACTTCTACCACGGAGCGCCCCCGGAATGGTAGCCGACGACAACAAGGCGGTGCGCAGGGACATGGCCCGCGCCGTGCGCCGACTCAACATCCTCGAGTACTTCATTCTGGCGGCGGCCGCGGGGATGTCGCTGGGCGGGGGCGCGCTGGTGGCGCTGCTGCTGAACGAGTTGACGGGTGCGCCTTTCCGGGTATCGTGGTTCATCTCTTCCCTCCTGCTCTTCAGCGTCCCCGGATTCTTCGTAGTTCGCCGAGAGAGCAAACGCAACCCGTCCCGCCGTAGCGCGGGCGATCCCCAGGATCAGGCAGATGGCTGAAGACAAGCGGTTGACGCCCAGAAGCGAGAGCTTCTCGGCATGGTACAACGATGTCGTGCAGCGCGCGGAGCTCGCCGACTATTCGCCGGTACGCGGATGCATGGTCATCCGGCCCTGGGGATACGCCATCTGGGAGTTGATGCAGCAGGGGCTGGACGGGCTGCTCAAGGAGACTGGCCACGAGAACGCCTATTTCCCCCTGCTCATTCCGATGAGCTTCATCGAGCGCGAGAAGGAACACGTCGAGGGGTTCAAGCCGGAGCTGGCGGTCGTGAGCCACGCCGGGGGCAAGGAGCTCGAGGAGCCCTACGTCATCCGCCCGACCTCGGAGACCATCATCTACTCGATGTACGCGAAATGGGTGCAGAGCTACCGCGATCTGCCCCTCCTGCTGAACCAGTGGTGCAACGTGGTGCGGTGGGAGCTGCGTACGCGGCTGTTTCTGCGCACCTCCGAATTCCTCTGGCAGGAAGGACACACGGCGCACGCGACCCGGGAGGAGGCCGAGGAGGAGGCGCGGCGCATGCTCGGCGTGTACCGCAAGTTCCAGGAGGACTGGATCGCGATGCCGCCGATCAGCGGGCTGAAGAGCGAATCCGAGAAGTTCGCGGGCGCCGTGCGCAGCTATTCCGTGGAGGCGCTGATGCAGGACAACCGCGCCCTCCAGGCCGGAACCTCCCACTTCCTGGGGCAGAATTTTTCACGCCAGTTCGGCCTCACCTTCCAGAGCGAAGAGGGACGCGAGGAATACGCCTGGAATACCTCGTGGGGCGTATCCACGCGCATGGTCGGGGGCATGGTGATGACCCACGGTGACGACAACGGGATCGTGGTGCCGCCGCGAATCGCGCCTGCCCAGGTCGTGGTCGTGCCCATCTGGCGCACCGGTGCACAGCGCTCGTTGGTGCTCGAGGAGGCCCATCGGTTCCGCGACCAGCTCATCAGTGCCGGAGTTCGTACCCGCGTGGACGCGCGCGACCACCTCAACCCGGGGGCCAAGTTCTACGAGTGGGAGCGCAAGGGCGTGCCCTTCCGGGCTGAGATCGGGCCTCGCGACGTGGCGAAAGGACAGGTGGTGCTGGCACGACGGATCGCGTTCCGCGATGGGAAGCGCAAGCGCTTCCTTGCGCGCGAAGAGGCGGTGTCCACTCTGCCCGCCCTTCTGGACGCATTCCATGCGGACCTGCTGGAGGACGCCCGTGCTCGCCGGGAAGCCAACTCCCACCGGGGAGTCTCCGAGGTCGGCGAACTGCGGGAGATCCTCCAGTCGGGTGGTGGGCTGGTATATACGGGGTGGAGCGGCGATCTCGAAGTGGAGGAGAGGGTCAAGCAGGCCACGAAGGCCACGATCCGGGTAATCCCGGACGACGAATTCGCATCTTCCAGCCGGCCATCGCGGTGCATCGGCGGCGGCGCTGCGAAGATGGAGGTGGCATGGGCGCGAGCGTACTGACGTGATCCCCCTGGTTCGTTCGGGGGGCGTGCTCTGCTGCGGGCCGTTCGCCCTTGACGACATCGCCGCTCGCTTCGGGACTCCGCTCTACCTCTACGACGCCGCCCTCCTCGACCACAGGTACCGAACCTTCGAGTCCGCTTTCCCGGGCACCCGGCTGTTGGTGGCGTATTCGGTCAAGGCCAACGGGAACCTGGCGCTCCTCAACCGCCTTGCGCGACTCGGGTCGGGCGCCGACATCGTGAGCGGGGGCGAGCTGGTCCGCGCCCTCATGGCGGGGATCCCAGGGGATCGAATCGTCTTCGCCGGCGCCGGCAAGAGCGAGGAGGAGCTGAGCGCCGGGCTCGATGCGGGGATCTACGGGTTCAACGTCGAGAGCCGGCAGGAGCTTCGTCTGTTGGAGCGGATCGCCGCCGAACGGGGCGGACAGGCCCGCATTGCGCTACGCGTGAATCTGGATATCACTTCACCCACGCCCCACGAGTACACTCGCACCGGTCACGCCGGCACCAAGTTCGGCATCCCGGCCCGAGAGGTGATGGATCTGTACCGCTGGGCGGCCTCCCGCCCGGCGTTGCTTGTATCGGGCATCGCAGTGCATATCGGGTCCCAGATCCTGGACAGCGAACCCTACGAACGCGCCGCGCGCGAAATCTTCGCCCTCGAGCGAGCTCTGTCGGATGACGGCATTTCACTCGAATACGTGGATCTGGGCGGCGGATTCGGGGTCGCCTACGGGGACGAATCCGAAATCGACCTCGCCCGCCTGGCGGCGGCGATCTTGCCCAGCGTGGCCGAGCGCGGCCTCAGGCTGGTGCTGGAGCCGGGGCGTTTCATCGTAGGGCAGGCGGGGACGCTCATCGTGCGCGTGCTCTACGTCAAGCGATCTGGTCCCAAGACCTTCGTGATCACCGACGGGGGCATGACTGAGCTGCTCAGACCCAGCCACTACGACGGCTACCATCACATCGAGTCGGTGCGCGTCCGCCCCGGCACATCCGTGGTCGTGAGCGACGTGGTCGGTCCCGTATGCGAGGACGGGGACTTCCTCGCGCGCAACCGCCCCATCGAGTTGCCCTCGGTCGGCGATCTGATGGCGGTGAGGACCACGGGAGCATACGGTTTTTCCATGGCCTCGAACTACAACAGCCGACTGCGTCCCGCCGAAGTCATGGTCGCCGACGGCCGATTGCTGCTGATCCGGGAGCGAGAAACCTTCGCCGACCTGGTTCGCGGAGAGAGGATCCCGTCATGACCCTCTCCAAGCCGCGGGATCGGGTTCTCATCCTCGACTACGGGTCGCAGTTCACCCAGCTCATCGCGCGCCGCATCCGCGAGGAGCGGGTCTACTGCGAGATTCACCCGCCCACCCGCTCGCTGGATTGGATTCGGAGCTGGGCGCCGAGCGCGATCGTGCTATCGGGAGGCCCTTCCTCGGTCTACGAGGACGATGGCCCCGGCGCGGAGCCCGGGCTTCTCTACATGGACGTTCCGGTTCTGGGGATCTGCTATGGCATGCAGCTGATCGCGCGGCTCGAGGGCGGGCGGGTGGAGTACGGCAAGCGCGAGTACGGGCGGGCCGAGCTGCGTCTCGGGGAAGCAGGAGGCCTGTTCGCGGGTTTCCCGCAGGAAGATCCCGTCACGGTGTGGTGTTCCCACGGCGACCATGTGGATCAGCCTCCGGAAGGGTATCGAACCGTCGCGTCCACGGAGAGCCTTCCGGTGGCGGCCTTTCGCGCCGAGGATCGTGCCGTGTACGGGGTGCAGTTTCATCCGGAAGTGGCCCATACGGCGCGCGGCGACCACATGCTCTCCAACTTTCTCTTCCGGGTCGCGGGATGCCGGCCGAGCTGGACGGCGAGCGCCTTCATCGATGAGAGCATCGCCGCCATCCGCGTGCAGGCGGGCGACCGATCCGCCATCTGCGGCCTCTCCGGCGGGGTCGATTCCTCGGTGGCGGCCACTCTGGTGCATCGGGCGCTGGGCGACCGTCTGACCTGCGTCTTCGTCGACAACGGGCTGCTGCGGAAAGGCGAGCGCGAGGGAGTCGAGCGCACCTTCCGCAGGCACATGGGGATGGAGCTGATGGTCGCGGACGCCCGTCGGGAGTTCCTGGACACGCTCGCGGGGGTCACCGATCCCGAACGCAAGCGCCGCGTGATCGGCCGGGTTTTCATCCGTGTGTTCGAGCGCACTGCCCGGGAGGCCGGCAAGGATGCGTCCATGCTGGTTCAGGGCACTCTCTACCCGGATGTCATCGAATCCCTCTCGGTGCGAGGTCCGTCCGCCACCATCAAGACCCATCACAACGTGGGGGGGCTCCCCGACGACATGCCCTTCGAGCTGGTCGAGCCGCTCAGGGAACTCTTCAAGGACGAGGTGCGCCGGGTGGGGCGGGAGCTGGGGCTCCCGGAGGCGTTCGTGGCGCGTCACCCGTTTCCGGGGCCGGGGCTCGCGGTGCGCATCCTGGGTGAAGTCACGCGTGAGCGGCTGGATGTGCTGCGCGAGGCGGACGCCATCTTTCTGGAGGAGATCCGCGACGCCGGCCTCTACGACGAAATCTGGCAGGCGTTCGCGGTCCTGCTGCCTGTGCGCTCCGTCGGTGTGATGGGGGATGCGCGCACCTACGACTGCGCCGTAACCCTCCGGGCCGTGACCTCGCGTGACGGGATGACGGCTGACTGGTACCGGTTTCCGCCGGAGGTACTCGCGCGTACCTCGACCCGCATCATCAACGAGGTCGCCGGCGTGAACCGCGTGGCCTACGACATCAGCTCCAAGCCGCCGGCCACCATCGAGTGGGAGTAGGGTCTCCTCTCGCGGCGGATCAGGATGCGGGGCTGGCTTCGCGGGTGCGCAGGGCCCTCAGCGTATCGTCGATCTCCCCCCACACCTCGACCATGAACTGCACGCGCGGCCCGTGGACGCCGACGTACTCAAGCAGATCGGCCTCCGTGACCCCTTTTGCCTCCAGGATCTCTGCCTTCGCCGACGGGCTGATGCGGCCATCGGGTGAGCGCAGAGCGGTCATGCGCAGCTCCACGTAGGTGCCCACGAAGATGTCGCGCGCGATCGTCTCGGACCCCTCCGGCGCTTCTGCCCCGCCGCACGCGGCCGTTGTGCAGAGCAGTGCGCCGGCCAGGAAGTCCCTCACATTGCGCCTCTTCATGGGTGTCATGCTTCGTCGCCCTCTCTACTGTTGGCCGCGCGCCAGAGGAGCAGGCAGAGGCCGGCGAAGATGAGGGTGCCGACCAGCCCAGAAGACCCCGGGAAGAGTCCCTCGGACCATGCATGGCCGAGGATCCAGTCGCTGGCGCGAGAGGGATCTCCGGTCATCTGGCTGACCACGTAGATCGCGCCCCCGATCAGCACCCCCACCAGCGCCGCGCCGGCGATCAGCCCGGAGCCGAAGAGAACGCCCCGCTCGCGCTTGTCGGCCAGCTCGCCGCCGTCGCCGCCCTCTGACGAATACCGGCGCGTCAGCCCAAGGCGCATCATGCCTCCCACGAAGATCGGGGTCATCAGCGACACCGGCAGGTACAGGCCCACCGCGAACGCCAGAGAGGGCAACCTGAGCCCGAACTCGACGATGGCGGCCAGCGCCATGCCGACGACTACGAACATCCAGGGCAGCGTGTCGGCCAGTACGCCGTCCACCACCAGCTTCATCAGGTTGGCCTGGGGAGCCGACAGCTCGGGTCCGCCGATCCCGTAGGATTCGTTGAGGACGATCAGCACCCCGCCCATGACTGCGGCGCTGGTGATCACCCCGATCAGCTCGCCGATCTGCTGCGAGCGCGGGGTCGCCCCCAGCAGGAACCCGGTCTTGAGATCCTGCGAGGTGTCCCCCGCGATGGCCGCCGAGATGCACACCACCGCGCCCACGGCCAGAACGGCGACCTTGGAGGCGGCGGTTCCGTCGTTCAGCCCGAGCCCCACCCAGATCAGGGAGGTGAGCAGCAGGGCGGCGATGGTCATTCCCGAAACCGGGTTGGACGAGGAGCCGATCAGCCCCACGATGCGCGAGGAGACGGTCACGAAGAAGAAGCTGAAGATCACGATCAGGATGGCCCCCAGGAAGTTCACCGGAACTCCGGGCCAGAGCCACAGAGCCAGGGCCAGGAGCGGGCCAAGAGTGAAGACGAGTCGCATCGACAGGTCCCGCTGAGTGCGCGAGGCCGCGCCGCTCCCGTTCCCGATGCCGCCCAGCCCGAGCTTGAAGCTCTCGATCATGGTGGGCAGGGACTTGAGGAGGGTCGCGATTCCCCCGAAGGCGACGGCTCCGGCCCCCACGTAGCGGATGTAGTTGCTCCAGAT
Source organism: Longimicrobiales bacterium (assembly GCA_965225805.1). Classification (GTDB taxonomy): domain Bacteria; phylum Gemmatimonadota; class Gemmatimonadetes; order Longimicrobiales; family Gaopeijiaceae; genus BD2-11. Next base: position 2,514,152 of record OZ245327.1, on the reverse strand, counting down.
TTCGGCGGATCCCAGCTCCGCCATCGGCACCGCGGCCGGATACACCACGTCGTTTCCGCCCCAGGCGTTGATCACCGGGATCAGAATCAGCCAGGCGAGCGCGCTTCCCGAGAACATGATGGTGGCGATGCGCGGTCCGATGATGAAGCCGACGCCCAGTAGCTCAGGGGTGAAGTCTCCGCCGATCTGGGCCTTGCCCGGGAGGGGTGCGGACGGCGACTCGTTCCAGAGCGACAGTCCGCGGGGGTTGGCCAACGCCTGATAGAGGGCGCCGACCCCGAGACCCGCGAAGAGCAGACGGGCCTTGCCGCCCCCTACGTCGCCGGCCACCTGAACTTCCGCGCACGCAGTTCCCTCCGGGTACGGCAGCTTGCCGTGCTCGCGCGAGATGAGGTAGGAACGCAGCGGAATCATGAACAGCACGCCCAGCATTCCGCCGAAGAGCGCGATCACGGTGATCTGCGTGACGCTTACCAGGATGGCCGGGTCCTCGCGCGCCCACAGGAAGAGGGCAGGGAGGGTGAAGATGACGCCTGCGGCCAGGGACTCTCCCGCCGACCCGACCGTCTGCACCATGTTGGACTCGAGAATAGTCCCGCCCCAGACCCGGAAGATCGCCACCGCCATCACCGCGGCCGGAATCGATGCGCTCACCGTGAGCCCGACGCGCAGCCCGAGGTAGGCGTTGGCGGCTCCGAACACGATTCCCAGCACCACGCCGATCAGCACGGCCCGGGGCGTAAACTCCAGGATCTGCTCGCGCGCCCCCACATAGGGAGGATACTGGTCGCCGGGGAGTGTCTCGTAAGCCTGAGGGGGGAGCCCGCCGCGGGGTCCGGTGTCGACTGTCGCCATTTCGCCTCCAGCCACGGTTACGGGGAACCCGGGCAACGTGGATCGCGCCTTCTCGGGTTGTCAAGCACGCAGCCAGCGGGTATCGAGCGGGCTGAAAGGCTACACCGCCGCCTTTCCGGATGGTCCGAATCTTGAATTGGTGAAGGCCGGCAGCCGCTCCGCCTGCGCAGCATGCCCGGCGAAGCCAGGTTCCATGAAGCGGGTCTGCCAAAATGGCAGACACAGTCAGCGTAGTCCGCACAGGGAAGACAGATGATCGAAGTCGACCGTTTGACGGTAAAGGCAGCCGAGGCGCTGCGGGCCGCCGTCGTGGACGCCGGCCAGCGCGAAAGCGTCGAGGTATACGGAATCCATCTCCTGGGCGCCCTCCTGCACCAGGAAGAGGGAATCGTCACGCCGATCCTGGGCAAGATCGGCGTGTCCGTTCCGGCCGTGCGCCAGCGGGTGAACGCCGAGCTCGACAACCTGGGGCGAGTGACGGGCGGGTCGGATCCGCGCGTGAGCCGCGAGCTGGGGCGTGCCCTCAGCGCTGCCGAGCGCCACGCCGAAGCACTTCAGGACGACTACGTCTCCATCGAGCATCTCCTGCTCGGGCTCACAGTGGAGAAGGACGACGCCGGCGAAATTCTGCGCTCCGCCGGCGCTACCGAGGAGCGGGTGCTGGAGGCGCTGTCGGCGGTTCGAGGCAGCCACCGGGTCACCGACCAGACCCCGGAGGACCGCTACCAGGCCCTCGCGCGCTACAGCCGCGAGCTGACCGCGCTGGCCCGTCGCGGCAAGCTGGATCCGGTGATCGGCAGGAACACCGAGATCCGTCGGGTGATCAAGGTCCTGGCCCGCCGCACCAAGAACAACCCCGTGCTCATCGGCGAGCCCGGGGTGGGAAAGACGGCCATCGCCGAAGGTCTGGCGCAGCGCATCGTGGCTGGCGATGTACCGGCTGCGCTGGCGGAAAAGACCTTCATCTCGCTCGACATCTCCTCCATGCTGGCCGGGGCCAAGTACCGCGGCGAGTTCGAGGAACGCATGAAGGCGGTGCTGAAGGAGATCTCGGATGCCGATGGCCGCTTCGTGGTCTTCGTCGACGAGCTCCACACCGTCGTGGGCGCCGGGGCGGCCGAGGGGGCGGTGGACGCCGGCAACATGATGAAACCCCTCCTGGCGCGCGGAGCCCTGCGCATGGTCGGGGCGACCACGCTCGACGAGTACCGCAAGCACATCGAGAAGGACCCCGCGCTGGAACGGCGCTTCCAGCCGGTCTACGTGGCGCCGCCGTCGGTGGAAGACACGATCGCGATCCTGAGGGGACTCAAGGAGCGCTACGAGCTGCATCACGGGGTGCGCATCCGGGACGATGCCCTGGTCGCGGCGGCGAGGCTTTCGGACCGCTACATTGGCGGGCGCTTCCTGCCCGACAAGGCGATCGATCTCATGGATGAAGCCGGCAGCCGGCTGCAGATCGAGATCGACTCCCTGCCCACCGAGATCGACCAGGTCGAACGGCGCGCGGTCCAGCTGGAGATCGAGCGCAAGGCGCTGGAGGACGAGGAGGACGCCGCCTCGGCACGGGAGCGCCTGGCGAAGATCCGTCTTGAACTGGCAGAATTGCGGGAGCGCAGTTCGAGCATGAAGGCCAAGTGGCAGGCGGAACGCGACGCCATCGGCCGCCTCAAGACGCTCAAGGAAAACGCCGACTCGCTCCGCACCGAATCCGAGCGCGCCAAGCGAACCGGCAACCTGCAGCGAGCCGCTGAAATCGACTACGGTGAGCTGCCCGCGCTCGGTGCCTCGCTCGAGCAGGCGGAGGAGCGGCTCGCCGAACTGCAGGCGGATGGAACCTGGCTGCGCGAGGAGGTCGACGCCGAAGACATCGCATCAGTGGTGGCGGAATGGACGGGGATTCCAGTGGCGAGCCTGGTGGAGTCGGAGCGGGATCGGCTGCTCAGGCTGGAGGCGCTGCTCGGCGGGCGCGTGATCGGGCAGGACGAGGCGCTCGCAGCGGTCTCCAACGCGGTGCGGCGTTCGAGGGTCGGTCTTCAGGATCCCAACCGCCCGATCGGCTCGTTCATCTTCCTGGGCCCGACCGGCGTGGGGAAGACCGAAACAGCGCGCGCCCTCGCCGAGTTCCTGTTCGACGACGAGCGGGCCATGGTCCGCCTGGACATGTCGGAATACATGGAGAACCGACACGCCGCCCGCCGCCCGCCAGCCGCCAGCCTATGCCCCGACGTGCCCGCCCGTGTTTCACGGTGTCCCCCGATCGCCTAAGACGTTGCCGCTCCAAGGGGTTAGGCCCACTCGACAGCCCCGAGCTCCGGCCGTCCGTCCGTGTCCGGTCGTGCGCTTCAATGCGCCGCCGTTCTTGCGGGTCGGCACCCGTGCCCCGCATACTCTGGGGTGATTTCGTGGTAACGCTACCGGAAACGGCGGAGCATCCTGACATGGCCCACCAGTCTGAAAACCACTGCCCGCACTGTGGCAGTCTCATCCGCAAACCCCGCTCGTCCAAGCGGCTCACGGACGCCTTCTGCCGGAACGTGCGCGCACAGCAGCGGACCCGCAAGTACGGAGACGCCGACGGGCTGGCCCTCGTGGTCCGGCCGACCGGCGCGAAGTCCTGGGTCTGGCGCGGCACGGTTCGGGGCACCGGGGAACGGATCGACCGGGGACTCGGACCCTACCCGCTGGTGTCTCTGAGGGAAGCGCGCCGCAAGGCTCTAGACTGTCGGCGGGCGGCGATCGACGGGAAGGATCCACGCGAGAGCGAGCGCCCGACGTTCGAGACCGCACTCGACCGGACCATCCGCGAGCACAGCGCCGGGTGGAAGGCGGGCAGCCGAAACGGCCTCACCTGGCGGCGTGAGTTCGAGCGATACGTCCTGCCCCGGCTGGGCTCCAAACCGATCGACCGCGTGACCCGCGCGGACGTCAAGGCGGTGCTGCTGGCCGACGGCATCTGGCAACGCCGCCCCGTGCTCGGGAAACGGCTGCGCCGCCGGATCAGTGCGGTAATGCGGTCGGCCATCGACGCGGGCCACCTCCGGGTTGATCCCGCCGCCGCCGTGAACCTCCCGAAGACCAACGGCGTCACCCGCCACCATGACGCGCTGCCCCACGGCGAGGTCGCCGCCGCCGTGTCCCGGGTTCGCGCGAGCCACAGCCGGTCGGCTGTCCCGGTGGCGTTCGAGTTCCTGGTGCTGACGGCCGCGCGTACCGGGGAGGTCCGGGGCGCCCGGTGGGACGAGATCGACCTGGACGCCCGGGTCTGGACTGTCCCGGCTGGCCGCATGAAGGCGAAGCGCGAGCACCGCGTCCCGCTCTCGGACCGGGCCGTCGAGGTTCTCCGCGAGGCTCGGCGCCGCTTCGGCCCCCGGGGGCTCGTGTTTCCGGGGCGGAACGGCAGCGGGCTCGGACAGAGGTCGATCATGGCCATGCTCAAGCGCCGGAAGATCCCCGCGACCGTCCACGGGTTCCGCGCGTCCTTCCGGGTCTGGTGCGGGGACTCCGGCCAGGCCCGGGAGCTGGCGGAGGCGGCGCTCGCCCACGTCGTGCCGAACCCGACCGAGGCGGCCTACGCCCGGGGCACGATGTTCGAGCGGAGGCGCGGGCTCATGGACGCATGGGCCGCGTACCTTGCGGGGAATCAGCCCCCGGCCTAACCTTCGCCGCGTCGGTTCCGGTCGCCGCCCGTCCGGTTCTGGCACCTCCAGGGGTGGCAAAGCCGTCCCCGTCGGTTCGCCGGCGGGGGCCGTTTTGTTTGTGTCCCGGCCTACCGGCGGATCCTGACGAGCGGTCCGGGTCCCATCGCCTTCTGGAAAGAATGCTGCAAGGCCTCGTGCGTCTCGCGGAGTTCGTCGTGCGCCCGGGCCAGCGCGGACTCGCGGCGGCGGGAGCGCGTCAACTGGAGCAACGCATCGTCCCGGAGCCGGAGCGCGTCCTCCAGGTCGCGGCGGAGCTCCCGGCGGGATCTCGACGGCCGCGCTCCGGCGAGCGAGCGAGCCCGCTTCTCCGCCTCGCGCCGCCCCTTCCGCTCGGACCGGAGCGCCCGGACCAGCCCCCGGGTGGACTCCCCACAGGCCGGACAGTCTCGGGAGCGCTCGGTCGGCGGGCCAGCGCCGTTCTCCCTCACTTCCGCCCCAGGCCGTCGCGCCAGGCGGTCCAGCAGAACGGCACGGGCGGTCGGGGCGACCCGTCCCACAGACACCAGCGCCAGGTCACGAGAGCAACCCGGAGGTCGCGAGCGCCTCGTTCACCGACACGCCCCCGGCGACGAGCTTCTGGAACGCCTGGGCGCGTCCCTGAAGGTCCAGCGGGTAGTTGTCGAAAACCAGTTGACAGTCCCCATCGAGCTTATCCTGGAGTTCAGCGGCGAGCAGCCGGGCGAGCGGCAGCACGGTGTTGAGATGCCAACGGCGGACGGCCTCCCGCTGGGCGGTGCCGTCGGCGTCAAGGAAGAGCGACGGCGGCGTTCCGGTGGCGGCGAGCACCGCGGCAAATGCGTTCTCTGCGGCCTGCACCAGGGACGCGGGCGGCGCCGGGCCGAGACGGGAGGCGATCCAGTCCTTTCGCGGCGCCTGGCTGGGCCCGTGCTCGAACCCGCCGGAAGTCGTCTCGACCAACAATGCCCTGCCGCGGGCAGTCCGGATATCCTCCCGGAGTTCGGCCAGCGGATCATCGTCGTCCCCGGGGCGTCCGGCGTCCGGCAGCGCGAGCAGGTTGGCGATCGGTCCGGCGGCCTCATCGGCCAGGGAGCGCTCGGCCTCCGATTGCAGCCTGGCGGTCGTGTGCGCCCACGAGAGCGGCCCGGTCCCGACGTAGGGCTGGCCCGGCGTGGATCCCCAGGTGATGAAGACCACGCCGGCGAACGGGAGATGGCGCGTCGTGGAGGTGCTCGGCCCGTATACGGTCGCCCGCACCGTCCAGGTGTCTGGATGCGCATCTCCCTCGAAGTGCCACGAGCTGCACGGCAGGAGCGAGACGCGCCCCGCGCGGTTCACGCGGATGACGTGCATCGAGTCCCCGGACCGGATCAGGTCGCGGCCCGCCTGGGCCATGAACCGGGGCGTGACGGCCTCCACGACGTGAGGCGGCCCTTCCACGCGGGCGGAGGCGAACGCGCGGCTCAGCGCGCCGCTGGCGGCCTCCAGCGCGGCCGTGGATCCGGCGTCGGCGGCGGTGCCGGCCGCCTGCGACTCGATCAGCCGCACGACCGCGTCCGAGAAGTCGCCGCCGGACTCGCGCTTTTCCCGCTTCGACCACGGCCACCGGAAGCCCATCAGATCGCCCCCGCGCGCCGGCCACGCCACGGCCCGAGCAGCGCACCGGCACCGCTGTTCCTGAAACCGAGCCCGGCGTTCGACTGGTACTCCAGTTGGACGCTTCCCACCTCGGTCCTGCGGAGCGCCCCGTAGCTCCCGGACGACAGGTGCATATAGCCGGAAAAGCGTACCACGGCCTCGTTTTGGACGGCCTCCGGAGCAGACGGCGCGAACCGCTCCACCAGCGCGGTAGCCACGGGGAGCAACCGCTCGGCAACCGTCTCGTCGTCGATCCCGGACGCCTCCGAGAGCTCGGCCGCCGTGATGCTCACAGCCATGTCCGCCACCTCCTGCGCCGTGGCCGCTCGCCGAACACCAGGTCGATCGCCTCGAACCCGGCGGTCGGGCCGGACAGCAGGGCAATCTCTATGGCCCGAAGGTCCGCCTTGCTGTACGTCCGGACGGCTCCCTCCTGGGTCGAGACGGTGCCCGGTGCGGGATCCGGGAAGTAGGGACGGATCGCGAAGAACGCCTCATCCCGAGCGGCCAGGAACGCCAACACGGCGTCCGTCGCGGGCAACCGGGAGATGGCGATCTCCAGCGCGTCGGCCGTCTCCCGGATCGTGAGCGTCTTGGCGGCCACCGAGGCGATCGGGGATTCGTAGGCCCCAGAGAGGAAAGCGTGTATCTGGCGCTCGCCCTCCGTCGCCTCGCGGATCGCCTCCGCGTACGCGCCGGGCATGATGGAAACGTGGTCGACGGTGCCGTCCCGGCATCGGCACGGCAACTTCTTCTTCGTCGGGGTCCGGCCGGTGAGCCGGACATCGATCCACTTGCCGTCGGGCGCCTGGACGTAGGCGATTGCCCGGGCCGCCACGTCGGACGCCGGATAGGCCGGGCGGTCCACCACTCCCAGCGTAATCAGCTTCGCCTGCTCGACCACGCGGACGTCCGCCTGCCGGGATTCCCGCTGCACCTTCATCTCGACCGACAGCCCCCGCAGGACGCGGGCGCGGACGAGCTCCAGGGTATCGGTCGCGTCCCTGGTGGGGGGCAGCTCGGCCCGCACGGTCAGCGCCTCGGCCGTGTCGGTCAGCTGGAGGCCGCCCCCCTCGCCCGTGCGGGCCAGCGGCCGGGCGCGGTCATGGCCACGGGTCAGGATGACATCGGCCTCGGACAGGTCGCCGAACGCGCCCGGCTGGATCCGCTCGGAGCCGTACACGGGCACCCGGGCGACATCGCCGTAGCGCACGGCCGTCCCCACGAGACGGCGTCCCTCGGCCGCCCGGAGCTCCGCAAACCGGCGCTCAATCATGGCGGCCCGTCAGCCCGTCGGCGTCACGATCATGGCGGACCCGTCCGGGTCATCCGTCCAGCACCAGATCGGGTCTCCCTGCGGGGTGATCGTCCAGGAGTCGGCCTGCTGGAGAACATGGCCCCGCGCCGTGACGTCGGGCTCGCCAACCTGCTCGCGCAAGTAGACGCTCCCGAGCCCGAGCACCTGAACGGTGTAGCCCGTGCCCTCGTCCAGCGACAGGACCACCACCAGGTCCTGCGGCTCCCGGGTGGCGTCGAAGTCCTGGCTCGGCATCAGACGGTGGAGACCCGGTACTCGATCTGCGAATACGCGGCGGGCTGGACCAGGATCACGTCACCGAGCAGGACGTGCATCGTGAAGAACCGCTCGCCCTGGGCGCTTCCCGAGTAGATGTCGTCGATGCTCACCTCGTTCCAGTGCGGGCAGACGGCCGTGCGCATCCCGCCGGATCCGGACATCATGGACCGGCCCATCCGGTAGAGAATCGCCTGCTGCAGGTGGGAGTCCTTTGCCGGCATCCGCTCGTTGGTCCAGAAGCCTCCGGAGGTGGACAAGGCGTACGCGGCGGCGCTGTTCTCGCCCTTGTACGAGGCGGCCGACTGGAAGGTCTTCGCGGCGAGGCGGTAGGTCTCCGGCCCGCAGACGATCGAGACGTCCTTGATGGTGTCGGCCCAGAGGCCGTCGACGCCGGCCGCGTGTTGCGAAGCAAACGCGTCGAAGTCGGCCACGGTCGACGGCGCGCCGGTGGGATTCGTGAGCGCCTGAAAGATGCCGTTGAGGTCGCTCTTGTCGCTTGTGGTCACGCCCGCCCCGTTGAGCGCGGCGTCGTCAAGCTCATCGCTGAGAACCAGGCTTAAATTCTCTCTGAGAATGCTTTCAAAGTTGGCCTGGCCGACGGCGGCCACGTCCTCGATCCGGATCCCGAGCCGGGCCGAGATCCGCTTCGGCGTCACGGTAGTGACGGTGAAGGTCGCGGCCGTCGACTCCGCCGCGTGGCCCTTGGCGTGGCTCCTGGCCGTCAGGGAGGCCGAGATCGTCGCCGAGGCGTACGAACCGGACTCGACCCTGGGCATCTCGATGCCGAGGCGCGGCGCGATCGAGTTGGCGAAGACGGCCGGGCGGATCCGGTCGAGGTTCACCCCAACCGTCCCGGGTGCTCCGGTCGCGACGTCCGCCCGCGTCTCGGTCGGCACGTCCCACAGTTCCAGCGGGATCCCGTCGCCGATGCCGGCCGCCCGCTGCAGCTCCTCTTCCGCGCCGCTCACCAGCCGGCCACGGAGCGCGGCCGCCAGGTAGCGCCCGAGGCTTGCCTTGCTGCGGAGTTCGATCCGCTCCCGCTGCTCGGCGTCCACCGCCACCTCGCGGGTCTCGGACTCGCCCTCCGCGACGATCGCCGCCTGGTGACGGGTTTCGAGGTCGCCGTACTCGGTCTGGAGGCTCTCGGCCTCGCTCCGGATCTCGGCCGTGAAGTCGTCGCCCTCCAGACCGGAGATTTCGTTGAGCCGCTGCCGCACCTTCGAGAGCTGCAGGCGGATCTTCTGTGCGTTGGTCACGGGCTTGGTGCCCTCCAGTGCGGGGGGTTTCAGTTCAGGACTATCTCGCGCCCTTCCGGCTCGCGTCCGGGCTCCGCCACCAGGTGGAACCCGAGCCCCTTCACCAGGGCGGCCGGGTCGGCCACGACCGCGCGGACGTGGAGGCCAGCACGTTCGAAGCAAATGCCGGGGAGCATCTCATCCAACCCGGCCAGCAGCTCGTCAAGACGCTGGCGCGCCAGCACCTCCGCGACCTGCTCCACTTCGGCCATTTCCCGGAGCTGGGGCACGAGGTCGAGCATCTCGAAGCACCGCCGGAACGCGAGACGGACAAGCTCGCTCGCCGTGAGCGGCCGGTAGTCCATCAGGTCGCCGTGGTCACGGACGAGGGCGCGGCACTTCCGCTCCAAGCGCGCCAGATCGGCGTTCGGGACCCGTACCACGGTGCTCTTGCCCATCCCCCCCCGGCTGGCAGGCGTTACTCGCTAGACCACAACGTAACACCCTATCCCCGGGCGATCTCCCGGACCGCCTCGGCCCACTCGCGCTCTTCCCGCGTGAGCTGGCGGGTCTGGCTCTCCCGGCGGGTCTTGGCCTTGTGGCAGCGCCGGCACAAGACCTGGAGGTTGTCCAGGTCCCACGCGGCGCCCCCGAGGTGGAGCGCCTGGACGTGATCGACCTCGTTCCCGTACTTGTCGCACTCCCGACAGCGCCACCCGGCGGCGTCCAGCACCCGCCGGCGCACCCGTTCCCACCGGGGACCCCGGAGCGACTGGTGGAAGCGGCTCCCGGGCCGGCGCCGACTCATCGGTTTGCGACCTGGCGGCGGTAGCGCCAGCGCGGTCGGGGCGTGACCTGGCGGAGCATCCGCACGAGCGCGCCCGTCGCCAGCACTCCGGCCACGGCCACGTCGTCACGGCTCCGGCCGTGCCGCGATTTCCGGAGGCGGACCGATCCCTGGCGGTCGCTCTCGACCTTCGCCTCCGACATGGACACCCGGGCCAGCCCCCGGCACTCCGGCGCGATCGACAGCGGGCCATCCGCCACCAGCCTCCGGAAACCGGCGATGTCCTCCGTCGCCTCGCTCCACCGCGTCACCCGCGGGACGATGGTCCACCTTCCGTCCACCGCGTCCCGCAGGGCACCTAGGACGAATCGGTCGGCGTAGCAGGTCTCCGGATGGATCCCCCGGGACTCCACCAGCGCCACCAGTGTCTCGGGACGCGCCACCCGGACGCCCTCGTCGACATGCAGGGACCCCTCCTGCGCGAGCCGCCGATACAGCCCCCGGGGCATCGCGTCCTGACGCTCCCGCTCGGCAAGGTCCGGGATCCCCGGGCACAGCGCGAAACACTCGCACCGCCCGTTCCGCCAGACGGCCCAGGCGCCCGTCCAGGAACGCTCGGCTCCCAGATCCAGACCGAGCAGCGGCCGGCCCTCGCGCGGCGGCACCGGGCGCGCCTCCACGCGCTTCCAGTCCGCCACCGTGACCAGCACCTCCGCCGACGTGTCCACCTGGCGGTTCAGACGGTACGCCTCGAAGCTGGCCCGCATCGTCGGACTCTTCCGCGCCTCGTCACGCTCCCGGAGGATCGTCCGCCGGAGGTTGGCGTTCTGCATCACGAGCGGGTTGACCCGCCGGATCGTGTACCAGGAATCCCACGCGTCGCCATCCGGAGCGCGTAGCTCGGTGACGTGCGTTCCGGGTCCGCTCCCCCGGTCAATCAGCGCCGGCCACCAGGTGCCGACGTCGGCCGGCGCCCTCGTGCCGATCAGTATGAGCCGCTGGCCGAGCCCCGCGCGCTTCCCGAGTGCCGTCCGCAGCGCATCCCACATGAGCGCGCCGCCGCGAACCTCCCACGAGCCCGGCTCATCGGCCAGGATCATGGAGAACCCCTCCAGACCCATCGCGCGCTTGGCGGAGCTGGACAGGATCCGGAGTTTCGTCTGCGTGGCCTTGTGCGTCACCTGGAGCCGCTGGCCGGAGTCGAGCCAGCGGTAGTCGGCCTCCACGTCGGCGAGCGCCTCCCTCACCATCCGGAGCAGCACCCGGCTCTGCTCCAGGGAGCCGGACACGGCCAGGACCTCGAGGCCCGGATGCCACAAGGGCGAGCCCGACCGGATCGCCAGCGCGGCCAACTGCGCGGCCAGCCAGGTCTTCGCCGAACCCCGCGGACACGAGAGCACTCCGATTTCCACGCCCGGCTCGAAGACCGCGCGGAGCCAGCCCCGATGGAACGCTGTCAGACGATGCTCCGCGAGCACGTCCAGCGCCCGGACGACCCGGAGGCCCAGATAGCGGCCGGAATCGCTCACCCGGCGCCTCTGCATGCACGGCTCGACCCCACCCTTCGCCCCACCCTTCGCCCCTTTAGGACGCCGGTGCCATAAAGCGCCGTCACTCGTCCGCCTCGGCCCGGACGCGGGCGATGGCCTCGTCCAGCGCGATCCCCGTCCGTGCGGCGCGGCGTTCGGCGAGGCGCTCCACCGAGGGCGATGCTGTTCTGCTCTTCCGAGAGGGTGAAACCCAACCGGGCTTGGACTCCGCCGCGCGGTCAGCCTCGGGCGCGCTCGCGGGAGGTGGGGGGCTGTCGCCCTTTCCGTCTCTGTCTGAGTCTCCGTCCCCGTCTGAGTCTCCGTCTCTGTCCCCGTTATCTGTTCTCTGTTTATGAGGGGTGGTATGCGCCATACCTTCCGCCATACTATGCGCCATACTTTGCGCCATACAGGAATCAGTCAGGTTGGACGGTGGCCACTCGGGGCTCCGGGTGAGCCACTTGCAGTGCTCACTGTACCACCGATCCAGCAGCCCGCAGGCCGGGATCGTTGCCACGTTCCGGAGCAGCGCGGTCGCGTGATTGCGAGCCCGGCTGCCCGGCTCGTGGACACCTCGCCGGATCCACACCACCGATCCACCTCGGCGCCCCGGCTCCCGCTCGATGAACCCCGCGCACTCCAGCTCCTCCAGGCACTCCGGCACCGGGGTGCTATCGGGGGAGACGCGCCTCATGAGGTCTGCCGGGTGGACGTACCCGATGGCGGCCCGGCCGAGCTTCCAGCGGAGCGGCAGGAACAGCGCGGCGGCGCTGGGCGAGAGGTCCGCGTAGTCGTCCTCGATGTTCTGAGGTACAGCGCGCCAGATTATCGGCATCGCCTGGCCCGGCTAGCGGTCGGCCGCGCGCTCCCGGAGATAGTCCTCCACCTCGCGCAGGACCCACAGGCTCTTGGCCCCGAACTTGATCGGCCGCGGAAACCGCCCGGCGCGGATCTGTTTGTAGATCCACGTCCGGGAGAGCGGCACCCGCTTCTGGAGCTGGGCGAAGGTGAGGTACTCCGGCATGTCGCCCCCCTCACCCGTCGGCCGGGTAGTCACGGGCCACCCGCTTCAGGAAGGCCCGCGCCTTCGCGGGTTGCGCCGCCCGGGCCTTCGGGCTCATCGCCCGCCAGCCGTCCGCCAGCAGACGGTTGCGCTCGTGATGGCGGGCGGTCTGGGCCTTCATCGCCTCCAGGTCCTCCCGCCATCCCTCCAGGGCGGCATCGATGGCGAAGACCACGGCGCCCCTGTCGGGCTCCAGGATCTGCGTCTCGGTGGCGTTCACCGCGTCGGCGGTGGCCGAGGGCTCGTACAGAACGGCCAGGGCGCGGACGCGCTCCTCGGCGATCTCGCGGCGGAGGCTCCGGAGCGCCCCGATCTTCGCTAGCGGGATTCGGATTTGGCGGGAGTTTCGAGTTTGGGGCATGGTGGCCTCCGGGTGCAGGTGTCACGGGTAACACCTGAACGCTGCGCCCGGAGGTTGCGCCCGTCAAGCCCGGCCAGCGAGCGCCCGCGGACTGTGGGGTGATTTCGTGGTACGGCATGGTCCGGCCTCCCCCTGAAATGCTCTCCCTGTGGGCAATGCGGGCGGGTCGGGTCGCTTTACATGGAAAAGCACTCCGTGTCCCGTCTGCTGGGGGCACCTCCCGGATACGTCGGCTACGACGAGGGCGGCCAGTTGACCGAAGCCGTGCGCCGGCGTCCGCACGCGGTCATCCTGTTCGATGAAATCGAAAAGGCGCATTCCGACATCTTCAACGTCCTGCTTCAGATCCTGGACGACGGCCGGCTGACCGATTCGCAGGGGCGCACGGTGGACTTCCGCAACGCGGTGGTCATCATGACCTCCAATCTCGGCGGCCACTACATTCTCAGGCACGCCGGAACCGACTCCTGGCCGGAAGTCGAGGCGACCGTCGGACAGGAGTTGCAACGACATTTCCGGCCGGAGTTTCTGAACCGGGTGGACGACATCGTTCTCTTTCGTCCATTGGACCAGGCCTCGATCCGTGCGATCGTTGATCTGCAGCTCGCCAGGGTCCAGGCGCTGGCCGGCGAGCTTGGCATCACGCTGGAGGTGTCGTCCCAGGCCCGGGATCTGCTCGCGGGCGAGGGCTACGAGCCGGCCTTTGGCGCGCGCCCCCTGCGGCGTGTGATCCAGCGCCTCGTCCAGGATCCGCTCGCCATGTCGCTGCTTGAAGAAGATCCGGGGAAGTCCGCCACCATCCGCGTCGTGCTCGCCGACTCGGGCGGTCTCGCCCTCGAACGGGTGTGAGAGGCGCGGCCGGCAGGGCCCTGGTCTGGTGCGGGCTGTTTCTGGTCGGCGGGGGATGCGCGACCCGTGTCCCGGCCAGCCCGGCCGGAGGGGACGCCGGCCCCCGGCGCGCCGCCGAACGCTTCCTGGACGCCGCCAACCGGCAAGACCTGGATGCTCTCGCGCGCGCCTTCGGGACCGAGGAGGGTCCGATCGCGGAGGCCGGTGGCGGCCTGGGCTGCGGACTGCGGAGATTGGCGTCCTGGCTGACCATGGCGAATCCCTGCCCGAGCAAACAGGAAGTCGAGCTGCGCATGCACGCCATTTCGGCGGTGTTGCGCCACGACGACTACGAGGTCTTCTCCGAGGAACGGGTGCCTGGGCGGGCGCGCCCCGCAACCCGGGTATCCGTCGCAGTTCGCCGCGGGGAGCGGATCTATCGCGACGTAGGGTTGTTGGTGATCCGGACGTCCTCGGGCTGGCTCGTGGAATCCGTCGAGCTGGAGAAGATCACGAGGCGTTGAGGCGGCTGGGCGGCGTCCACTATCCGGTTTCGTTCCCTGTTGGGGCGGTCTCCCGCTGCAGGAGCTCGACGAGCGCGCCGCCGGTAGTCTTCGGGTGGAGGAACGCGACCAGACAACCATGGGCGCCCGGTCTGGGCTCATGGTCGATGGGCCGAAACCCCGCGGCCACCAGCCGATCGAGTTCCGCACGCACGTCCTCGACGCGGAACGCCACATGATGGAGGGTCGGGCGGGAGCGGTCGAGGAAACGGGCGATCGCACCTTCGGGATCATGCGGTTCGAGCAGTTCCACAGTTCCGATGAAACAGACATCCACGCCTTGTTCTGGCAGGGACTGCCGAGGTGACGCTCGTTGCCCCATCAGGCCCTCGAACAACGGCGCCGCTTCCTCGATCGAACGGACCGCGATGCCGACATGGTCCACAGGGCGGGCTGGCGCTCCGGGAAAGGGATCCACGGGCCCTGCTTCGGGGTCGAATTCCATGGCCGATTCAGATTCGGTTATGATTACAGGCTAGTGACGAACGGAAGCGCGGCCCGACCGACCCGCGCTTCCCGTCCATCGTAAGAACGACCCGACGCCGGGATCAAGGAGATCAGCCAGAATGAGCGATCGAGTTCTGACGGTTACGGATGAAAGCTTCGCGAGCGATATCGAAAAGATCGAGGGGCTGGCTATCGTGGACTTCTGGGCGACCTGGTGCGGCCCATGCCGCATCGTCGCGCCCATCATCGACCAGCTTGCAGATGAATACCGTGGGGTTACGGTAGGGAAAGTAGACGTGGACACCAACCCGGGCACTTCCGCCCGTTTCGGGGTCCGCTCGATCCCGAGCATCCTTTTCTTCAAGGACGGAAGGCACGTCGACACCGTCATCGGCGCCGTGCCCAGGGCCCACCTCGAGGAGAAGATCGAGGCGCACCGGTAGGACCACGACGCGTGAGCAGGGGGTGGCCACCCTCTACCTGGTGAGTACGCCCATCGGAAACCTGTCCGACCTTTCGGCTCGCGCGGCCGACACGCTGGGCAGGGTGGAGCGGATATTCGCGGAGGACACCCGCAGGACCAGAAAGCTCTTGCAACACCTCGGGCTCAAGACCCCGCTCACCTCCCTGTACCAGCATAACGAAGCGGCCCGTGCGGGACGGGTCGTGGAATGCCTGGGGGCGGGGCGCGACGCGGCAGTAGTGAGTGATGCCGGAACCCCCCTGGTGTCGGATCCCGGCGCGCGCGTGGTTGACGCCGCGCTGGAAGCGGGTCACCAGGTTGTGCCCGTGCCGGGGCCTTCGGCGGTTCTGGCTGCCCTGGTGGGATCGGGCCTCCCTGCGGACAGCTTCACCTTTCTGGGGTTCGCGCCGCGAAAGGGCGGGAAGAGGCGCGCCCTGCTGGAGCGTGTCGCGCGCTCGGAGGAGACCACCGTCCTCTTCGAGGCGCCTGCTCGGCTCGGCCGCCTGCTGGCGGATCTGGAACGGGCGTGCGGCTCCGCCCGGAGGGTGGCGGTGGCGCGCGAAATGACCAAATTGCACGAGGAGTTCGTTCGAGGAACCCTGACCGAGACTCGCGCCTGGTGTGAGAAGCGCGCGCCCCGGGGAGAAGTCACCGTGGTGGTCGACCGCTCCCCGAGACGCGAGCCCGGAGAGACCGCCGCACGAGAGCTGGCGGCGACGCTGCTGGCCGAGGGCGTGAGCCCGAGCGCGGCGGTCCGCGAGGTGACGGCCCGGCTTGGAGTGCCCCGCAACCGCTCCTACCGGATCGTACATTCGACGGGAGCCCGCGTCCGGCCGGAGACGGAGTAGACGCGCGCGCTCGGACAGGTCACTCAGGCCGGAGTTGGTGCAGGAATCCAATGCAAATCGTTCTCCTGGTCCTGGTCTGTCTGCTCGCGAGCGGTGAGTCCGTCCCGAGAGGGGGTGAGCAGCCGGTCGATGCCGCCGCTCCCGGCTTCGCCGGAGCGCATCCTTCCACGCGGCCCGGATCATGGCCGTCGGACCGGGCCCTTCGGGCTCCCTCGGGCGATTCGACCCTCACCATCGCCCGGCTCCAGTACGAAGGCGGGGGCGACTGGTACGCGAATCCTTCTTCGCTCGCGAATCTGCTGGAGCGGATCGTAAGCGATACGGGGTTGCCGATGGCGGCTCGCGAGGCCACGATTACCCTGCGCGATCCCGCGCTGCGCGACTACCCCTTCCTCTACATGACCGGCCACGGGAACGTGAGCTTCTCTCCAGAGGAGGCGGCGGCGCTGCATGATTATCTGCTGGGAGGGGGGTTTCTGCACGTCGATGACAACTATGGCCTCGACGAGTCCTTCCGCCGGGAGGTTGCCCGCGTCTTCCCTAGCCGGGAACTGGTCGAAATCCCCCCCGACCACCCGGTCTTCCACGCCTACCATGCCTTTCCCGAAGGCTTGCCCAAGGTGCACGAGCACGATGGCCAGCCGCCCCAGGCCTTCGGGCTGTTCGAGCGCGGTCGGCTGATGCTGTTCTACAGCTACGAGAGCGATCTGGGGGACGGATGGGAGGATCCGGAGGTGCACGACGATCCGCCCGAGACCCGGGAGCAGGCGCTGCGCATGGGAGTGAATCTGTTCGTCTACGCGATCACCCGGGGGGCATCGTGAACCCCGCGCCCCGCCGCACGGTACGTACTGCGTTCGAGGCTGTGCGTGGCCATGTCGGCACCCGCTTCGGGGTGG
Source organism: Longimicrobiales bacterium (assembly GCA_965225805.1). GTDB lineage: Bacteria > Gemmatimonadota > Gemmatimonadetes > Longimicrobiales > Gaopeijiaceae > BD2-11. Next base: position 2,497,401 of record OZ245327.1, on the reverse strand, counting down.
CGGGGGCGATGTGGGCTACCGTTCCGGTCGCGGTCGTCATGGTGGTTGCGTGGTGGCTGGGGGGCACGGGGGGGTGGCGGCAGGGAAGCGCCGCCCCGCTGGTGCTGGACGCGGCGGCCGCCGCGCTGGTGGCGATGCTCGCTGTGCTGACGCTTCGGGTCCGGCGGCGCTGGCTTGCCGAAGGCATGGTCGCCGCCACCATGGAGGATGCCGCCGGGCTCGCCCGCGGCCTGGTGCACGGCTCCCTCCAGCTGTCCCGCTCCCTTCCGCCCGGCGTCTCGGGCGCACTGGCGCGCCGTGCAGAAGCGCGGATTGCGGGGCGGCTCACGTCCCCCGCGCCCGTACTGGCCGGGTCGCTCCATCGGCGTAGCGGTCGATGGATGCGCCTCGGGGCCGGAGCGCTGGTGGTGGCCAGCGTCCCGGTGATCAGCGCGTGGGTCGCTTCACCGGAGCGGTCGCGGCGCGCCTGGTCGGGGCTCGCGGCCCCGTTCGGGGTGATGGCAAGCCCGCGCTTTTCGCCTCTGGTGGTCCGGCCGGGGGACATCGAGATCTCCCGGGGATCGGACCTGCGCATCGAAGTCGACGCAGCGGGGCGCCTCGAAGTCACTCTTCACTCGCGGGCAGCGGGCGATGTGCCCCGCACCGACACGCGCGAGGTCATCAACGGGGCCGCGTCGTTTCCATTCAACGCCGTGGAGACCGCCTTCGAATACTGGGCGTCGACCGCGGACGGCAGCATCAGCGAACGCTACCGGGTCACCCCGGTGGACCCGCTGTTCGTCGCCGACCTGACCCTTGAGCTGACATTCCCACCCCATAGCGGCCGCTACGCGGAGGAGTATCGGGGCGCCGCGCCTCCCCTCAGCATCCCTGTGGGCACCCGCATTCGCGTGGAAGGCCGCGCCAGTCGGGCGCTGCAACTTGCCAGCCTCGCGATCGAGGAATCGGACGGACCCGCGGCGGTCCTGCAGGTAGACGGGCCCCGCTTCCATGGAGACTGGACGCCGAGGAGCGGCGGCGTATACCACTGGCATCTGGTCGACTCGCGCGGCGGCGGCCCGGAAATTCCCCCGACCCCGCTCGATATCACCCTGGTGCGGGACTCGGTGCCCACCGTCGCCATCGTCTTTCCGGGGCGCGACACCGTCCTGCCGCTCTCGATGGAGCAACCGCTGGTGATGCAGGCGCACGACGACTACGGGCTTACGTCCGTCGAACTGGTCGCTTATCGGGTACGCTCGCTGGGTGGCCCCGGCGACCCGGTCGTCCGCAGGATGGGGATGGCGGGTACGCGCAGTGCCCTGGTGCGCCCGCTCCTCGACGTTTCCGACTGGGGACTGCTCGCTGGCGACGTGGTCCGCTATCGCGCCCGCGTGATCGACAACGCCCCATCGTCGCAAGTTGGCGAGAGCCCCGAATACATCCTTCGCATGCCGGAGGCTTCAGAGCTGCGCTGGCAGGCCCAACAGATGCTCGAGGATGCGGCGGCGGAGGTCGAGTCCCTGGCGGAGCAGGCCGGGGAAGCGGCGGAGGAGACCCGCGAGTTGGAGCGCCGCAGTCAGGCGGAGCGCGACGAGGAGCGCAGAAATCCGGGGACGCGGGGAGAGGAGGAACTCAGCTTCGAGGAACAGGAAGAGCTGCGGCAGGCGCTCGAAGCGCAGGAGGAAATAGCCGCAGAGGTGGACTCGCTGAGGCAGGAGCTGGCGGAGGTCTCCGAATCGATGCGTCAGGCGGGTCTTCCGGACCCCGAGTTCCGGGAGGAGATGGACGAGCTGCAGCGCCTTCTCGAAGAGATGATGCCGGAGGAACTGCGCGAACGCATGGAGGAAATGGCGCGCAACTTCGAGGAGATGGACGAAGGCGCATCTCTGGAGGCGCTGGAAAGGCTGGCGCAGGATCAGGAGGAGTTGCGCCAGCGGCTGGAGGAGTCCATCGAGCGCTTCCGACGCGCGGCCACGGAGCAGGAGTTGCGCGCCGCCGAGGAGGAAGCCGCGGAGCTGGCCCGCAAGGAAGACACGCTTGCCGATGCGATGGAGGAGGGAGACACCCTCGACCTGCGCGCGCGCCAGCAGGCCGAGCTCGAGCAGCAGACGGAGAGCCTGCTGGACCGTATGGAGCAGGCGCGTGAACACCTCGGCGAGCTCGAAGAGCAACAGGCCGGGGAACGGGCGCAGGAGTCCATCGAGCGGACGGAGCAGGCCCGCCAGGATATGACCGAGGCCCGCGAGCGGGCGGAAGCGGGAGAATCACAATCGGCCGCGAACGAGGCCAGGGAGGCGGCCGAAGCGCTCAGGGAAGCGGAGGAGGCGCTGGCCGAAGCGCGCGCCGAGATGACGGAGACCATGGAGGACGCTGCCCGTCAGGCGCTCCGGCAGACGGCGGAAGACGCTCTCTCCTTGGCCCGCCAGCAGTCCGAGCTGCGCGAGCAGATGCGCCGCGCGGACGCCCAACGGCAGGCGGCCATGCGAGCGGACGAAGCCTCTCTACTCCGCGGAGTGCGCAACATGGCCGAGAACCTGAGCGCCGGCTCGCGCGCCTCTGGACAGGTGAACCGCGAGGTGAGTGCCGCGATAGGCGAAGCCATGGAAGCCATCAGCCAGACCCTGGAGGCGCTCGACAGCCGGCGCGGATCAACGCCGTCCCCGACGGCCACCGCGGAAGGGGCCGTAAGGGCCCTCAACCAGGTTGCGCTCCAGGCCATCGCGGGCGCCGGGCAGGCAGGACAGGACGCGGCCTCCGGCGGAGACGGCGAAATGCAGGAGATGCTGGAAGCCATCGCCCAGCGCCAGGGTGATCTGATCCTCCAGAGCGAGGATCTCATGCCGATGCAGCTCGGGGAGCAGGCGCTCGCCAAGCAGATGCAGCAGCTGGCGCAGGGCCAGGAATCGGTCGCCGGCGAGCTGGGCGAGCTGGCAGAGCAGCCGAACTCCGAGGAGCAGGCGCTCGGAGACCTGGACGAGCTCGCCGAAGAGGCGGCCGCCCTCGCCGAATTGCTCGCGATGGAACGCCTGCGTGCTGAGACACTCGAACGCCAGGAACAACTCTTCCAGCGTCTGCTCGACGCCGGACGCAGCCTGGAACGGGACGAGGAGTCGGACGAGCGAGAATCCGAAGCACCTGGAGAGTTCGAGCGCAACGTGGCCGTTCCCCTAGCGGAGGAAGACATGAACGCGCTCCGCTTCGAGCTTCCGGGAGCGGAGGTGCTGAGCCGCCTGCCTCCGGCACAGAGACGGCTGGTGATCGAGTACTTCGAGCGCCTGAACCAGGCTGCCGTCATCCCGCCCGCGGGAGGTGGCTCGTGAGGGTGGGATCGCGGCGGGGGCTCGGGAGGGCGCTGGTACCGTTGATGAGCCTCGCGCTGGGCATGGTTCCGGCCATGGCCGACGCCCAGCTTTCCTCCCGCGAGGAGTCGAGGCTGCTGCGAGAGGCCGCCCGGGCCGAGTCGGCTGAAGACTACGCCGCTTCGGTTGAGATCCTCACCTCGCTGTTGCGGGAGCGCCCTGCTTCGTCGGGGGCTGTCTTCGCCCTGGAGCGCGTGCTGCGTGCGCAGGGCCGGATCGAGCAGGTGCTCGCCCCCATCGACGCGTTCCTGGCGGTCGATCCGGTGTCCACCGGGCCGCGTTACCTGAAGCTGAAAATTCTCCTGGAAGTGGATTCCCTGGCCGAACTGCGTTCCACGGCGGAATCCTGGATCGCCCAGAATCGGGCTTCGTCGAATTCCTATCGCGAGGTCGCGCGTGTTTATGAGCGCGCGTTCGGCGGGGAGGAGGCGCTCTCGGTGCTTCGGCGAGGTCAGAGCCGTGTCGGAGATGGGGTGCTCGCGGTGGAGGCGGGGGATGTCCTGCTTCGCCTCGGTCGCCCGCGCGAGGCCCTGCTGGAATGGGCGCGCGCTCTCGACCGGTCAGAAACCCAGGCGCCCGCCGCGCTGCGACGCATGGTGCGGGCGGGCGCCGGGAATCCCGGGCTGGTCCCGCGGATCGTTCGCGAGCTGGCGGCGGATACCGCGTCCGATACACGCAGGCGAGCTGCGATCGAGATCGCCCTGGCGGCCGGACTGGAGCCGGAGGCGCTGCGCCTCGCCACGGGGGTCGCACGGGGCCTCCCCGAGCGCGAGCGGCAGGGCTTCCTCACAGGTCTGCTGCGGCTGGCCGAGGAGAAGGACGCGGAACAGCTCGCGCTGTGGACGTTGCAGGAGTTGCGTCAGGAGGCTCCGAGGGGGTCACGGGCGCGCACCCTGGATCGGCAGATCGCGGTCACGTCGCTCGTGGCCGGCGACACCGCCCGGGCGCTGGAGGCCAGGGAGCGCTACGCCCGCGGGTTGCCCGAACGCTCGCCGGAGCGAAGGAGAGCTCTCGCCGAGATGATACGCCTGCAGACGGCGACAGCCGCCCCCGCCGCGTTGCTGGATCGTTTTGAGGCCTTCCGCCAGGAGTTCCCGAGCGCCCCGGAGACCGACCCGTTGGCGGTCGCGCTTTCGGCGCGCTTCCGGGTGGAAGGCGACGCGGAAGCCGCGACTCGAGTGCTGGAAGGGGTGCAGGGTGCGCTGAGCGCGCAGGAACGGGCGTGGCTGGCCTTCGATGCCGGGAACCACGAGAGCGCCCGGATCAACCTGGTCCTCGCGGCGGGAGGACTTCCCGCTTCCGACGCCACCTCGATCGTGCAGCTGGTGGGCATCCTGGACCGGGTCGGCGAGCAGGCCGCCGGGCTGGCGGGGCAGGCGTCCGTTGTGAGCCACCGGGTAGGCGCCGGGGCCGCGTTTGCCCTGGTGAGCGAATCGGTGCACGCCCTGCCCCCGGAGGACCAGCCTCCCCTCCTCGCCATGGCCGCCCGCCTCGCCGACGAAGCCGATCAGGGGAGCGAGGCGGCACGCCTGCGCGAGTCTCTGGCCGCCACCTTCCCGGAGTCGGGCGAGGCGTCCGAAGCCATCCTGCGGCTGGCCCGCTACCGGGCTTCTACCCCCACCGGCGTACCGGCCGCCATCGAGTTGCTTCAGGATCTTATTCTGGCCCGTCCCAACAGCGCAGTGGTTCCGGTCGCCCGCCGGGAGCTGGAGCGCCTGAGAGCGGGAGGAGGTGCGTCGTGAAATTTCTCCAGTATCTGGTCTCCGGACGGGGCTTGGGCCGGACGACCCTGCTCGTGGTGCTCCTGCTCGCTCCGCAGGCCCTGCTGGCCCAGCATCTGCTGGTGCCGATGGACCGGGGCCAGGATGATCACCTGAAGGCCTACGGCCTCACCTACTGGAGTCTGGAGCGGGGCGCTTCCGCGGAGTGGCTGCTGAACTATCGCGATGGCTCCTTCCTCCTGCCGGACCGGCAGGACATTCGCCGGGAGGCGGCGTTTCGCGGCGTCAGCATCGAGGTCGTGAGCGCCGCGGATGTCGCCGGGATCCGCGCGGTGGTCGCGCGCTCCAACATGGAAACGGTGATTCTGGAGAAGGCGCCCACCGTTGCCATCTACACGCCCGCCAACACCACCCCCTGGGACGACGCCGTGACCATGGCGCTCGAATACGCGGGGATCACCTATGACAAGGTCTGGGATCCGGAGGTCCTGAACGGAGATCTGGAAGACTACGAATGGCTGCACCTGCACCACGAGGATTTCACGGGCCAGTATTCCAAGTTCTTCATCACGTACGCGGGAGCTCCCTGGTTGCAGGAGGAGGTGGCCCGCAACCAGGAAGTGGCGACGGCATTCGGGTATCCGCACGTGCCTGCGCTGAAGAAGGCGGTGGCGAGCGAGATCCTGGACTTCGTGGACGCGGGCGGCTTCCTCTTCGCGATGTGTTCGGCGACGGAGACCCTGGGGCTGGCGCTGGCGGCCCGCCAGGCGGACATCGCCGCGGCCTTCGCCGACGGCACGCCCCCCGCGCTGGACGCCTCGGCGTTCATGGAGTGGGACCGGGCGCTGGGGTTCCAGGAAGCCGAAGTGCAGCTCTCGCCCTCGGTCAACGCGTTCAGCGACATCGACGGACATCAGGTCAACACGCCGTGGCGGGAAGAACTGGGATCGTTCACACTCTTCGAGTTCTCCGCCAAGCTGGATCCGGTGCCGTCGATGCTGACGCAGAGCCACGAAGACGTGCTTGCGGATTTCTACGGGCTCACCACGTCCTTTCGGCTCGACCGGATCAAGCCCGGGGTCATCGTCCTGGCCCAGGAGGGCGGTTGGGCCAAGTATATCCACGGCAACCGGGGTGAAGGGACCTGGACGTTCTACGGCGGGCACGACCCGGAGGACCCGGAGCACCAGATCGGGGATCCCCCTACCGACCTTTCTCTGCACGCCAACTCGGGGGGGTATCGCCTGATCCTGAACAACGTTCTTTTCCCCGCTGCCCGCAAAAAGCAGCGGAAGACCTGACGCCGGCCGCAGGGATCCGGCCTTTCGGCATCCGCCCGTGACCCCTGAGCGGTCCCGCCCGCAGCCCGATCTCGTCCTCGCGCCCGAGGCCGCCCGCCGCATCCGCGACCAGGTCTCGCGCGCGGGTGGGCGGGAAGTCAGCTTTCTCGCCACCGTCACGCCCGAGCGGGTCATCGTGGACCCGCGGCCGGTGGCCCGGGGAAACCGTGCCGCCGTGCTTGCCGCCGCGGCCGATGCCCGCACCGGCGAGATCATGCTTCACAACCACCCTTCCGGGGTGCTCGAGCCCTCCGACGCGGATCTCCGGGTCGCGGGCCGGCTCTACGAGGAGGGGGTCGGCAGCGGCATCGTCGACAACCGGGCGCGCGCTCTATATGTGGTGGTTGAACCGCCGCGGCCCTCCTCGCTCGAACCCCTCGACATCGCAGCTCTGGAGGCGCTCGCCGCCCCCGGTGGCCCTCTTTCGCGCCTGCACGCCGGCTACGAGGACCGCCCCGGGCAGCGCGCCATGCTGGCGGAGGTCGCCCGTGGGTACAACGAGGGCGCGGTCACCCTGGTGGAGGCGGGCACCGGCACCGGAAAGTCGGTCGCCTACCTGCTTCCCGCGGCCAGCTGGGCGATCCGGAACAAGGAGCGCACGATCGTCTCCACCAACACCATCAACCTTCAGGAACAGCTGGTCGCCAAGGATCTTCCGCTCGTGCGAGAGCTTCTCGGACAGGACTTCCGCTGGGCGCTGATGAAGGGCAGAGGAAACTATATTTCCATCCGACGCGCACACCTGGCGGCGGAGAGCGCAGCTACCCTGTTCGAGGAAGACCGCAGCCGGGAAGTCGACTCGCTGCTCGACTGGATCGCGGCCACGGAGGACGGGTCGCTCGCCGATCTGGCGACGGCCCCATCGCCGGAGGTATGGGAAGAGGTGCAGTCCGACTCCGACATCTGCCTGCACGCCCGCTGCCCCCACTTTCAGGCGTGCTTCTATCAGCGCTCGCGCCGAGTGGCGGCTTCGGCGGACGTGCTGGTAGTGAATCATCACCTGCTCTTTTCCGACCTCTCCCTGCGCATCACCACCGACAACTTTACCCAGTCCGCGGCGCTCCCCGCCTACCGGCGATTGATTCTGGACGAGGCGCACAACATCGAGGACGCCGCCACCAGCCACCTGGGTGCGAGCCTGACCCGCAAGGGACTGTCCGCCACCCTGACTCGGCTCGATCGGGTGGCCAAGGTGGTCCAGAGAGCACTCGCCGGACTGTCCGTGCACGGGGACGTCGGCCTCCCGCCCCGGGAACCGGCGGCGCGCCAGGTCACAGCGCCGCTGCTCGAACGCCTCCGAGCCCGGGTTCGCCCCGCGCTCGCCCGCACCCGGCGCGAGTTCGAGAACTTCTTCAAGATCCTTGACGAGATGGCGCCGTTTCCCGAAGGAGTCCGCGTCAGGTTGGGTTCGGATCAGCTCCCGGAGCCCACCCGCCAGGGACGTGTGCACAGCGGTCTGGGCGTCTTTCTCGACGCACTCGGAGTGTTGGCGCGTGAAACGTCCGAACTCGCTACGCGCATCGAACTCACGGACGAGTGGCACGAGCCGCTGCAGGGAAGGATCCTCGATCTGCGCAGCATCGAGCGCCGTCTCATGAACGCCTCCAGGAGTCTGCGTCTGGTGCTCGATCCCGCGGAAGAGGGGCAGCGATACGTGCGCTGGGTGGAGCAGAGGAGTTCGCGGCGCAGCAAACGGCGGAACCTCTTTCTCGCCGCCGCACCGATCGAGCTGGACGAACTCCTGCGGGAAGAACTGTTCAAGCGCGTCCGGACTACGGTGCTCACATCCGCGACGCTCACCACGCGCAAGGACTTCAGCTTCCTTCGGGGACGTCTGGGGCTTGCGCACGACGCCATGGCCCCGTCGCGGCTGCGCGTCGTCGAGGCGCGCATCGACTCCCCCTTCGACTTTCCCGAGCAGACCCTGCTGTGTGTCCCCTCGGATTTGCCGCGGCCGTCGTTCGGGGGCCCGGCAGGAAGTGCTTCCTTCAATCGTGCCACCGCGCGCACCGTCGCCGCGTTGGCCGACATCTCCCGGGGAGGGGTCTTCGCTCTCTTCACCTCGCATCGAGCTCTTCGGGCAGTGGCGAAGGCGCTGCGCACCCAACGAGGCGGGCGCTGGCCTCTGCTGGTGCATGGTGAAGACGATCGATCCAGACTTCTTTCCCGCTTCGTCGAGGCCGGGAATGCGGTCCTGCTGGGCACCACATCCTTCTGGGAAGGCGTGGACGTACCAGGCCGCCCCCTGCGCGCGCTGCTCATCCAGAAGCTTCCCTTCAGCGTGCCGACCGATCCGGTGGTCGAAGCGCGAATGGAGGCCATCGAGGCCGCCGGTGGCAATCCCTTCCAGGAGTTCATGCTGCCTCAGGCGGCGCTGCGGCTCCGCCAGGGATTCGGCCGCCTCGTACGCTCGAGCCGCGATCGGGGAGCCGTGGTGCTGCTCGACTCGCGCGTCGTCACCTACCGCTACGGCCGCTATCTGCTCGACTCCCTCCCTCCGGCGCCGCTGGTGCGCGGACCTTGGCGCCGCGTCGAACAGCATCTACGGGAGTTCTACGGCTCCGAGGCGGAACGTCACGAGGGCGGGCGCGTTCCGTAGAGGGTGCATCCCGCAGGAAGCGCACGCCTTGGAACCGCGTGGTGGGCAGCTTGTCACCCGCTTGCAACCCGGTACATTACCAGCGTTCACCCTCATCCTTTCGCAACCACAGAGGCACCTCCCTCTGAACGGCACGGAAACAGGCCTGGATCTATGAAAAGGATCGCCGGCATTCTCGTTGCGGCTGTCTACGCGGTCATCACGTTTCTCGCTTTCCGCAATTCGGCGGACGGCTGGGCCGGCGGGCACACCGATCTGGGCTTCTGGTGGGCAGTGATCGGCGGCTTCCTCGCCATAGCCGGGCTGGGAGCGCTGGTCGGCACCCTCCTGCATACGCGTCAGAGGAACCGCTCCCCGTCGGGCGGTTAGAAACCGGAGCCTCTTGCGCGCGCAAACCGGCTCGAGCCGGCACTCGAGTTCCCGACCCCACGTTCACCCTGAACCACGGAAGGCACGGGCGCGTCCCATGACCCTTGAGCGAACTCCTACCAAGATTGTGTGCGTAGGCAAGAACTACGCGCTGCACGCCCAGGAGCTGGGCACCGATGTTCCCCCTGAGCCGATTATCTTCCTGAAGCCGACATCCTCGCTCCTGGCGCCGGGCGAGGCAATCCGGATGCCGTCGTGGGCGGGTCGGGTCGACTTCGAGGGGGAGATCGGGCTGGTGGTGGGGAAGCGCGTCCGAGGGGTGGCGCGCGAAGACGCCTGGAACGTCATCGAGGCCATCGTGCCGGTGAACGACGTGACCGCGCGCGAGCTGCAGCGCAAGGACGGGCAGTGGACCCGGGCCAAGAGCTTCGACACCTTTTGCCCGGTCGGTGAGCCGGTTCCGGTGGCGGAGGTGGATGTCGAGGAGCTTGAGGTGATCACCCGCGTCAACGGCAGCGTGCGCCAGCACGCGCATGTGAACACGATGGTGTTCCCGATCCCTGAACTGGTCCGCTTCATCAGCGCAGTCATGACCCTCGAGCCGGGCGACCTGATCGCCACCGGCACTCCCGACGGCATCGGCCCGCTCTCTCCCGGCGACCACGTCGAGGTCGAGATCCCGGGCGTGGGCGTGGTCGCGAACCCGGTGACCGTGGAGGAGGTCGAGTCCACCTGATGAGGGATGCGCCCGCGCCCCGCTCGATCGCCTCTTCCGGTCCTCCCCGGAGAGTGCGCTGGGTCGCGGCAGGCATCTCGGTGGCGACGCATGCGATCGTGATTCTCATTTATCCGCAACTGACGCCCACTCAAGTGGCCCGGCGCGCGCCGGCGCCCGTCTTCGTCCCCGCCAGCGAGGACGGCATGCAGGTCGTGCAGCTGCTCGAGCTCGTGGAGGTAACCCCGGCCGCCGAGCCGCCGCCCGAGGTGGAGGCTTCGCCCGAGCCGGAGCGAGCAGAACTCGTGGCGGATGCGGTCCCGGCGGTCGTGCCGGTGGAAGTCGAGGCGCCGGCAGGTGACCCGCGCACCGCGGCCGAGAGGCTGCGGCCGTTCATGAGCAACCCCGAGGTGTGGCGACCCATCGACCCCGAACTACTCGAACTCACTCTCGAACAGCGCGCCCGCTTCGAGATGGCCGCGGTCCTCGAACTGTGGATCGACTCGATCACCACCGCCGAGGCCGCCCGGATCGCCGCCACCGACTGGACCTACCGGGACGAGAACGGGGGTCGATGGGGATTCTCGCCGGGCAAAATCCACCTGGGCGACCTGACCCTTCCTCTCCCCTTCAACTTCGGTCCCAACCCCTCGCGCATAAACGAGCTGCGAGAGCGCGACTGGGAGTGGATGGAGCTGCAGCGGGGCGCTGTCGCGGCCGCCGTGGAGCAGTCGTGGAAGGATCGCCGCCGCGCCATCCGCGAGCGCATGGACGCGGAGCGCGCCGCTGAGCGCGGGGACACGGTGCGGCGCCCTCCGGGGAGATGACTGACCTGTTGCTCCCGCCCCGCCTCGATCCCGGCCGGATCGAGCCCCGCATCTATCGCCGCTGGCTCGACGGCGGGTACTTTCGCATGACCGCGGGGCAGGCCCGCGAGCATGGCACGGAACCCTTCGTCATCGTCATTCCACCGCCCAACGTGACCGCCATCCTGCACATGGGGCACGGGCTCAACAACACCATCCAGGATGTGTTGGTGCGCTGGCGGCGCATGCAGGGAAGGGCGGCCCTCTGGGTCCCGGGCACCGACCACGCCGGCATTGCCACCCAGAACGTGGTTGAGCGCCAACTCGCCGCCGAAGGCAAGACCCGCCACGACCTCGGCCGGGAAGCCTTCATCGCGCGGACCTGGGAGTGGATCGACAAGACCGGCGGCCTCATCCTCGAACAGCTGCGCGCGATCGGCTGTTCCTGCGACTGGGAGCGCACCCGCTTCACGCTTGAGCCAGCGCTGAGCAAGGCCGTGCGCACCGTGTTCGTGCGCCTCTTCGAAAAGGGGCTCATCTATCGTGGCGAATACATCGTCAACTGGTGCCCCCGTTGCCTCACCGCGCTTTCCAACGAAGAAGCCGAGGGGCATGAGGTCGACGGCATGCTCTACGACCTGCGCTATCCCCTCGAGGAGGCTGCGTGGGAACGAGCGGCCGAGGCACGCGACCGGGGCGGGGCGCTGGGCCGGAGGCCGGACGGCTCCTGGTACCTGACCGTTTCCACCACCCGTCCCGAAACCATGCTTGGCGACACGGCCGTGGCCGTGAATCCGGCGGACGAACGCTACGCCGGCCTCATCGGCGCGCACGCCGTACTGCCGCTGGCGGAGCGTCCCATCCCGATTGTCGGGGACGATTTCGTGGACCGCGAGTTCGGCACCGGCATGGTCAAGGTCACGCCCGCGCACGACATCAACGACTTCGAGATTTCGCGTCGTTCCGGCGCGCCGCTCCTGAACATCCTGACGGAGGCCGCGCGCCTGAACGAGAACGTGCCTTCATCCTTCCGCGGGATGAGCCGCGAAGAGGGACGCCGCGCGGTCCTCGATGCTCTCAAGGAGGCGGAGCTCCTGGCGGGCTCAAGGCCACATCCGCACACCGTGCCTCGCTGCTATCGATGCGACACCGTGGTGGAACCCCGCTTGAGCAAACAGTGGTTCGTGCGCATGAAGCCGCTTGCCGAACCGGCGCTCCAGGCCTCGCGCGACGGCGTCGTGACCTTCATCCCCGGGCGACGCCGGAACGACTACGAGAAATGGATGGAGAACATCCGCGACTGGTGCGTCTCCCGGCAGTTGTGGTGGGGACACCGGATCCCGGTCTGGTACTGCGGGTGCGGAGAGATCTTCGCCGCCCTTGAGGACCCGGACGGCTGCCCCGCCTGCGGCTCGCTGGAGCTGGAGCAGGATCCGGACGTGCTCGACACCTGGTTCTCGTCCTGGCTGTGGCCGTTCTCGGTCTTCGGATGGCCCGAGGAATCGGAAGACCTCCGCGTCTTCTATCCCGGGCACGTGCTCTCCACCGCCCCGGAAATCCTCTTCTTCTGGGTGGCCCGGATGATCATGTCCGGGTTCGAGTTCATGGGCGAAACTCCCTTCACCCAGGTATATCTGCACGGCACTGTGCGGGACATCACGGGACACAAGATGTCCAAGTCTCGCGGCAACGGGATCGATCCCCTGGAGGTAGTCGAGCGCTTCGGAGCCGACGCTCTGCGCTACACCATGGTCGCGGAATGCGGAGTGGGCGCGGACATCCGGCTGGATCACACCGATCTCGAGGCGTCGTTCGCCCCGGGGCGCAACTTCGCGAACAAACTCTGGAACGCGGGTCGCTTCACGCTCGCGAATCTCGGCGACGAGCCTCCGCCCCCCCTGGATGACGTGGAGGGCGAACTGGAGTTGGCCGATCGCTGGATGCTCTCGAGGCTCTCCGTTTCATCCAGGGAAGTCGCACAGGCGCTAGAGTCGTTCCGACTGCACGAGGCTGCAGAGCGGCTGCGGCAACTGTTCTGGGGCGAGTTCGCGGACTGGTACCTGGAGATCGTCAAGCCTCGCTTGCGTGGCGATGCGGGAGAGGGAAGCCGGGCGGCGGCCCGGGCAACGCTTGCCCACGCCTTCGACGTCATCCTCCGATTGCTCCATCCTGTCGTGCCGTTCGTCACCGAGGCGCTGTGGGAACGATTGGAGCTGCCCGCGGGCACCGGGCGCGCTCCCGCTCTGATGGTGGCGGAGTGGCCCGAACCGCGGCCTGGCCGGGAGGCTCCCGAGGTGGAGCGGGAGATGGAAGCCTTCCAGGAGCTCATCACGCGGGTGCGGCGCCTGCGCAAGGAGTACGGGGTGAGCGAAGGACATCGGGTGGCGGTCGCCCTCACGGCCGTGCCGCGCGGGTTCGCCGAGACGCTGGCGGCCGGAAGAGAGGCGCTCACGCGGCTCGCGCGCATCGAGTCGGTGACGATGGACGGCCAGCCTCGCGGCGTTGGCGCGCACGCCGTATTGCAGAACGGCGCCGAGGTCTTTGTCCCGCTTGAGGGCGTCATCGACCTGGATCGTGAGCGCGCGCGCCTGCGCAAGGAGGTGACTCGCCTCAGCGGTCAGATGCTCGGGGCCCGACGCAAGCTGGCCAACCGAAATTTTCTCGAACGCGCGCCCGAACGGGTCGTGGCTCACGAGCGCGAAAAGCTCGCCAGTTTCCGCGAACAGCACGACAAGCTGCAGGAGATGCTGGCGACACTGGCGGAACGGTGAATCCGGCCATCGATCCTGGGTCGGCTCGCGTTTCCGCCAGCCGGCGCGCAGCCGGGACAGGGCCGGGTCCCTCCCGGCCGCCAGGGCCGCCCGGGAGGGAGAACCCCGGTCCACTGCCGCGCCCGGGGCTCGAATCGGCACGGCTGCGACCTGGGAGATGCGCCCCCGCGCTACTGGCATCGGTGCTCCTCAGCGCGTTGGCCGTCAGTTGCGCGCGCGAGGGCGCGCCTCCCGGAGGTCCTCCCGACCGGCTCCCCCCGATCGTGACCTCCAGCGAGCCCGACACCTTCTCCACCGTGGAGCCCTTCCGCTCGCCGGTGACCTTCCGCTTCAGCGAGCGCATCAGCGAGCGACCCGGCGCGGGCACGCTGGATCAGGCGGTGGTGGTCTCGCCGGTCTCGGGAGAAGTGCAGGTGTCACACGGGCGCGAAGGGCTCACCGTCCGGGTGCTTGGCGGGTTCGAAGCCGGCCGAGTCTACCGGCTGACCGTGCGGCCGGTTGTACAGGACATGTTCGGCAACTTGCTCCAGGAGCCCTACGAGTTGTTCTTTTCCACCGGGCCGGAGTTCACTGCCAACGTTCTTGCCGGCTCTGTGATCGACCGGCTGACAGGTACGCGTCTCCCCGATGTGCGCGTGGATGTGGCGGTCAATGGAAGCGACGTGGTTCACACCAGCGTCACCGATACCGCCGGGATCTTCGCCCTGCGCTACATGCCCGCGGGGGAATACGTGCTGAGCGCCTATATCGACCGCAACCGCAACGGGGAACCGGATTTCACCGAGCCCCAGGGGACGCGCCCGGCCCCGTTGCATGGCACCGCCGAAGCCACGGACACCGTGATCGTGCTGGATGTGGCGCTCCTGGCCAGAGACACCACCGGGGCCCGGATCGCGCGCGTGACCGTGGAGGATTCCACCAGCCTGCGCATCTCCCTCGACGACTACCTGGATCCGGAAATCCCGCTGAACGATGTGCGGGTGATGGTCACTTCGGACAGCGTGGAGGCCCCGCAAGCCTTGGCAGTGTTGCATGAGCACGAGGCGGAGGCGTATCGGAGCGCGCTGGCGGACAGCGTCGCGCGGGCGCGGGCGACTCAGGACAGCGTAGCGCGGGCACGGGCGGGGGGGGACAGCATCCCGGGGGCGCCGGCGGATTCGACGACTCCGCCTGAGGCTGCCGAGGGAGACACGACAACCGTTGCCGACTCCGCGGGCGCGCCCGCAATGGCGGAGGCTGGACGGGACCAGCCGGCAGTTCCCGCAGAGCAGGAAGCGGCCGGGACCGGGGAAGGAGAGCCGGAGCGTCCCTGGCCTCAGCAGACCATGATCGTGATGCTGGACGGAGTGCTGGTTCCTGAAGTGCTGTACCAGGTCGAGGTATCGGGCATCACCAACATCCACGGGGTGGGCGGAGGTGGGGGAACCGCGGGGTTCACCCGTCCCACGCCGCAGGCGCCGCCAGAGGACACAACTCAAGCCGCGGGCGACAGCGTTCCGGGAGACACCATCCCGGCTGGAATCCCGGGGGAAGCGCCGCCGCCGCCGGACACGGTCGGGCGGGACACCGTACCCGCCGGGCCGGCCGCACCGGGGGATACGGTGGCGCCCGGCGACACCGCGGCCGTGCCTGGGGACACGATCCCCCGGGACACCATTCCGCCGCCACCCGGGGACTCCGTGCGCCGCGACACGGTTCCGCCGCCCCCTGGGGACTCCGTGCGCCGCGACACCATTCCGCCACCACCCGGGGACTCCGTGCGCCGCGACACCACTCCGCCGCCACCCGGGGACTCCGTCCGGCGCGACACCATACCGCCGCCGCCGGAGGGTTCGTCGCCCAGGGGTACGGCTCGTCCACCGGCACCTGCGGACATGGCTCGGCGAGAGACCATTCCAGTCAGGCCCGCCCCGCCTGGTCGATTCCCGCGCCGCCCTTTCCGTTACGCCGTCTCATGACCGATCCTCGTCGCGAGCTTCCGGGCGTCGACCGGACACTGGCTTCAGCTTCCTTCGCCCCGCTGCTGGCGGCCCATCCGCGCCAGCGGGTCGTACACCACCTTCGCGCGGCGCTGGATCACGCCAGGAACACCCTCGCCCGGGGAACGACCCACCTCTCCCCGAACATGGGCGATCTCGCGCGCGAGGTGGAGAAGGCCCTCCTCCTGGACGCCATACCCTCGCTCCGGCCGGTCATTAACGCCACCGGCGTGGTGCTGCACACCAACCTGGGTCGAGCCCCCATCGCACCGGCGGCGCGCTCGGCAATGGCTCGCGCTGCCCGAGGATATGGCAATCTGGAATTCGATCTGGAGCGCGGGGGCAGGGGATCGCGCTACGTGCACTGCGTTCAGCTCCTGCGGGAACTCACGGGAGCGGAAGGCGCGCTCGTGGTCAACAATGCCGCCGCCGCTCTCGTGCTGGGGATGAACACTTTGGCGGCAGGCAGGGAAGTCGCGGTCTCGCGGGGAGAGCTGGTGGAGATCGGAGGGGGCTTCCGCATCCCCGAAATCCTGGTGCGCAGCGGCGTCAAGCTGCACGAGGTCGGTTCCACCAACCGTACCCGCATAGGCGACTACGAGGCGGCGCTCGAGACGAGAAAGGTTGCGGCGCTGCTCAAGGTGCACCGCTCGAACTTCCGCATGGAAGGCTTCACCGAGGAGGCCTCGGTCTCCGAACTGGCGGAGTTGGCCGACCGGGGCGGAGTCCACTTCTTCCACGATCTCGGCACCGGGCTGATGATTGACCCCGGCGAGCTCGGCATTCCGGGTGAACCCCGAGTGGCCGAGAGCCTGGCCTGGGGTGCCCACGTGGTGGGCTTCTCGGGGGACAAGCTGCTGGGCGGACCGCAGGCCGGAATCCTCGTGGGACGAAGAGAACTGATCGCGCGCATGCGCCAAAACCCCTTGTGCCGCTCGTTGCGAGTGGACAAGGTGACGCTGGCGGGCCTGGAGGCGACGCTGCGTCTCTATCGTGATCCCGGGCGCGCGCTCAGGGAAATCCCGGCGCTACGCATGATCGCCGTCTCCCAGCAGGAATTGCGTGAGCGGGCCACACGTCTGGCCGCCGCTCTGGAGACGAGGGGCGTCCGGGCGGGTGTGACCCGGGCGATGTCGGTTGTCGGGGGCGGGACCTGCCCGGGGGTCACCCTCGAGACCTACGTCGTCGAGCTGGCCACCGACCGGCAATCCGCGGCCACCCTCGCCCGGCGCCTGAGACACGGCGATCCCCCTGTGCTATCGCGCGTGGACAACGATCGCCTCACCCTGGATCCACGCACCGTCGATCCCGAAGAGGAGGCCCGGCTGGTGGATCGTGTGGTTCAGGCCCGCGTCTCGGAGGTCGACTGACACGCGACGTCCTCCGGAGAGCCGCGCCGACGGCGCGAGAGCCCGTGTCGGCGGTGGCAGAGAGTGACCATCGGACGGGAACACAGACGCCCCTTCCGGGTTTTTCCGGTTGACCCATCGGCCGACGGAGGCCGCACCACAAGGAGCAAAGAGGATGCAGATTAAGCTGACGCCTGAAGCCACGGCGAAGATACGGCAGTTTCTGGAGGATCATGAGTCCTGGTCCGAGGCCGGGCTGCGTGTCGCCGTGCTTCCGGGGGGATGCTCGGGCTTTCAGTACGGTCTCAACGTCGAAGAGGCGCCCGAAGACGATGACGAAGTGCTGGAGCTGGACGCCTTCCGGCTCTTCGTGGATCCCTTCAGCGCCCAGTACCTCGAGGGTGTGCAGATCGACTTCGTGTCCAGCATGATGGGACAGGGCTTCAGCTTCACCAATCCCCAGGCCGCGGGCGGATGCGGTTGCGGAAGTTCCTTTACCGTCTGACCCCCTCTCCGGCCCGAATCCGCCCACCTGAGGCCACCTTACCCGAAAGAGCGTGTAAGCCGTGCGTCTGTTGACCTTCACCGGCGGTGGCTTCCAGCAGAACGGTTGGGTCGCCGTCTGCGAGGCAACCGATGAAGCCCTGGTCGTCGACCCCGGTGCTGCGGCTCCCGAAATGTGCCGCGCGATCGAGGCGGATCGGCTGCGCGTGAAGGCCATCGTCCTCACCCATGCCCATCTGGATCATGTCGAGGGCGTGCCGGACATCCGCACGGTCACGGATGCTCCGGCCCTCCTCCACCCCGCTGACGGATTTCTCTATCGCGCGGTGGCGGAACAGGCCGCAGCGTTCGGGATGGCCGTGCCGGAGTTGCCGTCCCTCGACGGGGAGCTCGCCCACGGGGATGCGCTGACGTTCGGGGAATGCGCATTTCACGTGCGCCACGCTCCGGGACACTCTCCCGGGCATGTCGTCCTCGTAAATGAAGACGAACGGATCGCCATCGTTGCGGACGTCGTGTTCGCGGGTTCGATTGGGCGCACCGACCTTCCGGGAGGTGACTATCAGCAGCTCATCCAGTCGATCCGCGCACAGGTGCTGACCCTTCCGGACGACACGCGTCTCCTCACCGGCCACGGCCCTGAAACCACCGTAGGAAGGGAGCGCCGCACCAACCCCTTCCTGATCCCCTGGTATGGAGGCGAGTTCGTGTGAGCCTGCGCGTGGCGGTATTCGCGTCCGGTTCGGGTTCGAACCTTCAGGCCATCCTCGACTACCACGCCCGCCTCGACGCGCCGCCGTGGCATGTTGACCTGGTCATCAGCGACCGCGAAAGAGCCAAGGCGCTGGAGCGCGCCCGTCACGCGGGCATCGAGTCACGCTTCCTCGCGGTCACGGGACGGCCGCCCGGCGACGTTGCCGCCGAGATGCTCGATGTCCTCGGCTCCACGAACACCGGGTTCATCGCGCTCGCGGGATACCTTCAGCTCATCCCCGCGGCAGTCGTCGGGGCATTCCGCGGGAAGATCGTCAACATCCATCCCGCGCTTCTCCCGGCCTTCGGGGGGAAGGGGATGTACGGCACGCATGTACATGAGGCGGTTCTGGCGGCGGGCGCGCGGGTGACCGGGCCCAGCGTGCACCTGGTGGACGAGGAGTACGATCGCGGCCCCATCATCGCGCAGTGGCCGGTGCCCGTGCTCGCGGGAGACAGCCCGCGCGCGCTTGCCGCCCGGGTGCTCCGCGTCGAACATCTCCTGTACCCCCGGGTGGTGGACCACTGGAGCCGGGCCCTCGCCGATGGGCGCGAGCCGACGCCCTTCTCGCCACCCGGAACGGAATTCCTGATGAGCCTGCGGGCCATGGCCGGCGTCGAGCGAGCGATCGCCGCCGCCTTCGTGCGGGAGTAGCGCCAGCCAAGGCACCGGAGCAGAGAGCGAACATGACTCGGCAGCGGGCACTGCTCAGCGTCTCGAACAAGGGCGGGATTGAAGACTTCGCCCAGGGTCTCGCACGACGGGGCTGGGAAATCGTCTCCACCGGAGGCACGGCGCGCGTGCTCGCCGCCGCAGGGATCCCCGTAGTGCCGGTTGCGGCGGTGACGTCCCACCCGGAGATGATGGATGGGCGGGTCAAAACCCTTCACCCCGCCATCCATGCGGGCATCCTGGCCCGGGGCGGCAACGAGGACGACGCGGCCGCTCTGGCCGGACTCGGCTACGGGCCCGTGGGCCTGGTGGCGGTCAATTTGTACCCGTTCCGGGAAACCGTGGCGAGAGGCGGAGTGACGCTGGCGGACGCGATGGAGCAGGTTGACATCGGCGGGCCCACCATGATCCGGGCGGCGGCCAAGAACCACGGCGACGTATGGGCGCTCGTGGACCCGGCCGACTACCCGCGCGTGCTCGCCGCCCTCGACCGCGAGGAGGACGGCCTTGCCTTGCGGCAGGAGTTGGCGGTGAAGGTGTTCGCTCATACCCGCGACTACGACGATGCCGTGGCGGATTGGCTGACCAGAAAAGGGAAGGGAGACAGGAGCGGGACGCGACCCGGGGGGAAGCACCAGATCGTTGCCAGAGGCGGGGACCCTGTGTTTCCGACCGAGCTCGCGCTGACTGCGGAGCTGGGCGGGACGTTGCGCTATGGCGAGAATCCGGACCAGCGGGCAGCCTTCTACCGCTGGCGCGGATCCGGGCGAGTCGGGCTGGCCGGTCTCGATCAGCTGCACGGCAAGGCGCTCTCATACAACAACTATCTCGATCTCGACGGGGCACTTCTGTGCCTCGCTCCCTTCGCCTTTTCGGCGCGGCCAGCGGTTTGCATCGTCAAGCACACCACGCCGGCGGGGATGGCCGTGGGAGAGACGCTGGAAGAGGCCTACCGGCGTGCGCTGCGAACGGATCCGGTGAGCGCCTTCGGCTCGGTGATCGCGGTCAACCGGAGAATCGACGCCCCTACGGCCTCCCTCATGTCGGAGCTATTCATCGAATGTCTGGTAGCGCCGAGCTTCGATGAGCGGGCCTTGGCGACTCTCACCCAAAAACCCAACCTGCGGTTGCTTGCGATGCGCGGGGACCCCGTCGCCGAAGAGGACCTTCCGCTCGACCCGAACCTTTTGGGCTGGTGGCGGGAGGCGTCCCTCGAAGACCGGGCGTCCGCCGCTCTTCTGGCCGCGCACAGTCGGCTCCCCGAGCCACGGACGCTTCGCAGCGTGTCCGGCGGGCTCCTCGCGCAATCCGTTCCCCCGCCTCCCTTCTACGGGATGGGGGGCGGAATCTGGGAGGTCGTGAGCAGGCGCTTCCCTGGCCCTCGGGAACTCGACGACCTGGACTTCGCCTGGTCGGCGGTCGCGGGGGTGAAGTCGAACGCCATTCTGCTCGCGCGCGAAGGGGCCGCGCTGGGCATCGGCATGGGGCAGGTGAGCCGGGTGGACGCCTCCGAACTGGCGGTCAGAAAGGCCGCGGCTGCCGGTCTGGACCTGTCCGGGTGCGCGCTGGCCTCGGATGCCTTCTTCCCGTTTCGGGACGGGGTGGACGCGGCCGCCGCGGCCGGTGTGCGCGCGATCGTGCAGCCGGGCGGCTCGATCCGCGACGCGCAGGTCATTGCCGCCGCGGACGAGCACGGGATCGCGATGGTCTTCACCGGGCGGCGGCTCTTCCGGCATTGACCGAGTGGAGTTCGTCCAGCCGGTCGAATCCGGCCGCGGCCGCAGATCACGTCGAACGCCCCCCTCAAACACCGCGGCAGGGAGCACCGCCGGGCCGGCAACGCCTGGCCGGCGCCCTGGTTCCCGAATACGTCAGTTCCCGAATACGTCCACTTTCAGGTACGTGACCCGTCCAGCGACCCCATAGGGGGACTCGGGCGCGTAGTTCAGCGCCCAGAGCTGTGCCACATGATCGGCCGCGAGCTGGTTCGGCAGCTTGTCGAAGAGGTTGTTCGCACCCAACCCCACCCGGATTCGTTCGTCGATCGTGAAGGTGACCTCGATGTCGGCGATCGCCGCTCCGCTGATTTCGGTCGGGACCTCGAACACGGTGGGCACCATGACCGATCCCACGTGTCGCATGCGAATGCGCGCCCCGAAGCCCGAAGCCCACCTCACGTCACCGCTGAAGGCGATGCGTGCCCGGGGTTGAGCCTGGGTGATGAGCATCCTCTGGGTTTCGCGGATGAAGTAGGGATTGCGGTTGGCGGTGATGACGGTCTCGTTCCGATGCAGGCTGGCCGACAGGTCCGCGGCGCCCCAGTCCATCCCCCGGAACCGCCAGCCGGCGACGATGTCGAACCCCTGGGTGCGGGTGTCGATCGCGTTGGTCCAGAACGCGACCGCATCCACTGGCCGGCCCTGGAACTGCGCGTTGGCGCGCAGGCCGTGCTCGGCGGTGAGCCCTTCCGTGAGCGCGATCGCGTCCGCGACCGCCACGCGGTAGTAGTCCGCAGTCACCTGAAGCCCGCTCTCGTGCGAGTAGACGAGACCCCCGGTCAGGCTGAAAGATGTCTCGTGGCCGAGCGAGCAAGACCCGAAATCCGTGCAGGCGACAGGGTCTCCCTCGGGGAGAAAGCCGTTGGTACTCAACCCGCCGCTGCTGCCTACGAAGCCCAGGGTGTTGAAGCCGCGCTGCGGCAGGCTCGGCGCCCGGAATCCGGTGGAGACAGCGGCCCGCACGGCGGTTCCCGATTCTCCCAGCTCGAGGCGACTTGCCAGCTTGGCCGTGAGAGAGCTGCCGGCATCGCTGTACCTCTCGAAGCGGAGCGCGCCGCCCGCCGTAAGCGCCCCGTCCATGGGCCGGATCTCCGAGTCCACATACGTCCCGAAGCTGAGCCGATCCCGCTCGCTCTCGGACGCCGACTGGGGGCTATAGCCGGATATCCCTGCATGCCGCAACTCGCGACCTCGGATCCGTCGGTGTTCAGATGGTGCGCGGCCGGGAAACTGCCGGCGGTGTTCCCGGGTCCGCAGGCGTAGCTCACCGGATCTCCGGCTCCCATCCAGTAGCTCTCGCTGCGCAGCGCGGCGCCCATGGCCAGCAACCCCGGCGTCGAACCCAACTCCATCTCACGCTGGGCATCCGCATTAACATTCATCTGCCGCAGATTGAGCGTCCCGCTGTGGGCGGACCGGGGACCCGCGGCGGCGGCAATTTCCGCGGACGACGCCGCAGGATTGCGGGTGAGTTGTGCCGCGGCGTAGGACGGGTTGATGGAGTTGGCCACATCGAAGGAGAAGCGACCCTGGCCGAAGCCGGCGCTCAACTCCGCCGACCATGCGTCGAATTCTCCTCTGAGGCCCGCCACCAGCGACGCGTCCGTGAGGTCGGATTCCTCAATGGGGAAAAAGCCGTCGGGGTACACGTAGGAGACGTTGCGCGGCACCCAGTCGGCCTTCCGGTACAGTCCGTCCGATGCAGCGCTGCGGCGTGAGAATCCGCCAAAGGCGAAGAGCTCCATCGTCTCGCCCGCGGGCAGAGCTGCGTTCGCCATCACGGCACCCCCCTCGTAGTCGGGTTCGCCGTTGCGCGACAGGTACATCACCTTGCCTCCGTCCGCGCACGGCGCGTAGCTCGGATTCGGACCGAAGCAGGTGGGCGCCTCGCCGCCCCGTTGGCTTGGAGTCTGCCGCGAATACTCTCCCGTGACGTTCAGGTATCCGCCACGCTCGCCCAGGGCGAGCCCCACGTTGCCGGAGGTCAGTAGCCGTTCCCCGTCTCCGAAAGAGGTGCGACCCAGGTATGTGGACCACCTGGAGCCCGCCGCGTCGTCCTTGAGCACGACGTTGATGACCCCGGCGATGGCGTCCGACCCGTACTGCGACGCGGCGCCCTCGCGCAGGACTTCGATGCGCTCAATGGAGTGAATCGGGATGGCACGCAAATCGGTGCCGGTGGTGCCCATGCCCAGCATGCTGAGAACCTTGGCAAAGGCGATACCGTGCCGCCGCTTGCCGTTGACCAGCACCAGCACCTGATCCGGGTTCATGCCCCGCAGCGTCGCCACGTGAAACGCCGCACCGTCACCGACGGTCAATCGCGTCGAGTTGAACGACGGCGCGACCCTTCCCAGCGCCTCGCCCAGGTCGATGTCACCCAGACGCGACAGTTCCTCGGAGCCGTAGATGTCGACCGGTACCGGAAGCAGAACCGGATCCTGCACCTGTGCCCGGGAGCCGACGACGACGAGCAGGGAGTCGCCGGCGACAACGGTATCCGGGGGTTCCTGCGTCACGCCCGGCAACGCGCTGAAGGCCTGGAGACAGGTGGCACCCGCCATGGCCAGGGTTCGGGACCTGGGTCGTGATTTTGCAAGAAGGGGGCCGCGATCGGGGCGCCGCGGGCTCGAGGGAAGGGCCATCGGGAAACCGACCATGATGTCCTCCGACGCAGTGAACAGAACTGCGTGCCAACGACACGCTGATGGTTTCAACATGAGCCTGACATCGTCTGCAGGCAACCAGTCCTTCACAGGGCGAAAGACAGGCCGGGGCTGCCGATCTCGCCGACGGGCGAGGGTCCCGCGGGGGACCGGGAGTGTCTATGTCGTGCGCGTGTCCGCGGGCGGCTTCCGCGATTCCCCGTTCGGGTCTCGCGAGGGGGATCGGGCGGATGTGGAGTGGCCTGTCGCCTTGCCGCCCTTGGATGCACGCGGCCTGGATCGGCGGTCGGAAATGGTGCCTGTCGAGCGGTGCTGCGCAATCAGTCGGGTGAGCTGAGCACGCGAAAACCCGGTCGCTTTTTCGAGAAAGGCTTTCACCAGGCCCTTGTCGGGCTTCCTCAGGCGGTGGTATTCGAATCTCTCCAGGGTCTGCTGGATGAAGGCGTATATGGATTCGCGGCCATCGGTCTGCAAGCCGGGGGCTCCGTAGACGTTCAAGTAACGTCGGATCTGGTCCAGGGTACGTATGCGCTGAATGCGACGAGTCACGGTCATCCCTCTTGGTTAAGGATCACTTGAAACGCTATTTCGGGCTCACCTCGTTCGGTTGGCGGGTCAGCCTAACTCAACGCCCAGCGAAGGCTAGCTCTGGATCAATATACTTCATGTGGTCTGGACTGTGAGGCTCATTTATGACGATCCACACGTCTTGAAATGGATGTTCTGTGCCGTTGGCACTGTGGTCCACACTCTAGTAAAGTCGCCAGCGAGCAGCAAGCGCATCCGTTAATTTCAGGCTCATAATAAGGAGCCCTGGCTGGATGGGCATGCCGCTGCTCTGGAAGCAGCTTGGAAGTATCTCGATGTTCCTGGACTCCGCCTCCTCACTTGCCCACAGTCACCGGCCGGCACCAGCCGCCGCAACCGCGTTTCTCGCCAGGCGGCGGCAGGCATCCCACGACTGCGAACGGCACCAGACTCGATGCTGTCCGGACCAGCGACTCCCGGGCGTATCGTTGCGAAGACCGGTTTGCAACTTCCATGCCGTCCGTGAACCGACGCCACGCGGCACTTGACGGCGACGATGCCGATCCTGAGGCCGGAGGCCGGAGATCACGCTATCCCGGCTTCCGCATCCGGTGGGCTGACCGAGCGTCCGCCATCGGGCACACCGAGCCCGGTTTCGGCTTGACCGGGTGGGCCCGCGTGGGTAGCTTTCTGCCTCCCGGACTCCTGCGAAACCTCCTGCACGCGCGGGCGACTCGATGTCGGACGCCTACTTCCCGATTCTGCTCATCTTCGGGGTTTCCGCCCTCAACGCGGTCTTCATGGTAGCGCTTTCGCACATCCTCAACCCTCGCAGGCCAACTCCCCAGAAGGCAATGCCTTACGAGTCCGGCATGATCCCGCTGGGTGACACGCGGGCACGCTTCTCGGTCAAGTTCTATCTCGTCGCCATCAGCTTCATCGTCTTCGATCTGGAAGCGGTCTTCCTCATCCCCTGGGCGGTGGAGATGCGCGCGTTGGGGTGGAGCGGGTTCGTTGCCGCCTCCATCTTCGTGGCGGTCCTCACTGCGGGGCTGGTGTACGAGTGGAAGAAAGGAGGCCTGGATTGGGACTGAGCGGATACGGCGACAGCCTTCCCATGGCCTCTTCGCCGCCGGGCGGGATGTTCGGCGCGCGAACGCCAACCTTTCTGACCACACGCCTCGATTTCGTCGTCAACTGGGCCCGGCGCAACTCCCTCTGGCCCATGCCCTTCGGGACCGCCTGCTGCGCCATTGAAATGATGGCCGCGGCCGCCAGCACTTTCGACCTGGCCCGCTTCGGCATGGAACGCATGTCGTTCAGCCCGCGCCAGGCCGATGTGCTGATCTGCGCGGGACGGGTGCCCTACAAGCTCGCGCCCGTGCTCCGGCGCATCTGGGACCAGATGCCCCAACCCAAGTGGGCGGTATCAATGGGCGCGTGCGCGTCGTCGGGAGGCGTGTTCGACGTGTATTCGATGGTGCAGGGGATCGACACGATCATTCCCGTGGACGTCTACGTACCGGGTTGTCCGCCAAGACCCGAGGGGCTCATTTACGGCCTCATGATGATTCAGGAGAAGATCCGGCAGGAGCGCCTGAGTGAGCACGGCTCCCTGCGCGCCGAAGACCCGGCGGCGGTGGCCCGCGCCCGCGCCGACGCCGACGAGGTGTTGGCCCTCTCAGGCCCCTTCGGCAATTCGACCCGGCAGAACCGGGTCAGCGGCCCCACCGGATCCGACGCTTCCGACCGGCCCGACGACCGCATTCCGTGACCGACGTGCACCAAGGCGGAACGCCCGCCTTTCACACCGTTCAGGGGCTGCGTGCGGCGTTCCCCGATGCCGTGATCCGCGACCTGGTCCAGTCGGGAGACCAGCAGGTGGTCTACATCGACCCGGCACGCAACGCCGAAGTACTGGACTGGCTGCGCACCGACCCGGCGGAACGCTTCAACCTGCTGGTGGACGTCACCGCGGTGGACTACGGCGACGGGAGGCCGCTCGAGGTCGTCTACCAGCTCTGGTCCATACCGCACCGCAAGGCGCTTCGCGTGAAGTGCGAGCTTCCCCTCTCCCGACTCACCATCGCGTCCGTGACCGACCTCTGGAGTACGGCCAACTGGCTGGAGCGCGAGGTCTACGACCTGTTCGGGGTAGAATTCACCGGCCATCCGGATCTGCGCCGCATTCTCATGCCGGAGAACTATGCGGAGGGTCATCCCCTCCGGAAGGACTTTCCGCTGCGGGGCCGTTTCTCCCGTGCCGAGCAGACCCGGCGCGCCCTCTCCCAGGACATGGAGCAGTACTACATGCCGGAGGAGATGGAGGGTCGCGGAACTCCCCAGATCGTCCCCGAGGACGAATCGTTGCTCCCGGGCTCGGGGAGCTAGCGGCCATGGCGCGCCGGACGGTCGAGATCCCGGTGGGCCGGGGAGCGGAGATGGGGATGGACGCCCGCCCGGCGATGGGACCGCTGGCCCCGGTGGAGATCGCCGAGCCGGACATCGGGTCCGAGCAGATGCTCATCAACATCGGCCCGCAGCACCCCGCCACGCACGGCGTGCTGCGCCTCCTCTGCGAACTGGACGGGGAAACTGTTGTTTCGGTGACGCCGCACATCGGCTACCTGCATTCCTCGTTCGAGAAGCTCGGCGAGTACCGCACCTACAACCAGATCGTGCCGCTCACCGACCGCATGGATTACCTGGCGCCGCTCATCTACAACTGCGCCTACGCCATGGCAGTGGAAAAACTGATGGGCATCGAGGTCACCGAGCGCTGCAAGGTGGTGCGGGTGATCTGCCTGGAGCTGGACCGCATCTTCTCGCACCTGCTCTGGCTGGGAACCACCGCCATCGATGTCGGGGCTTTCACCCCGTTCCTGTACGCGTTCCAGGAGCGGGAACGGATCTACCAGCTGCACGAAGCTCTCACCGGTGCCCGCATCACGACCTCGGCCACCCGCGTCGGCGGCATGATGTCGGACCTGCCGCCCGGCTGGGCGGAGGGCGTACGCGACTTCATTGACACCTTCCCGCGCACCCTGAACGAGATCGACTCGCTTCTCACCACCAACGCGATCCATCAGGGCCGCACCATGAACATCGGCGTGATCGGTCCCGAGGACGCGATCGACTGCGGCTTCACCGGCCCCAACCTGCGCGCCACCGGGATCGACTACGACATCCGCAAGGACCGGCCCTATTACGACTACGAGACCTACGATTTCGAGGTCCCGGTCGGGGAGAACGGGGACTGCTACGACCGCTATCTGGTGCGCATGGAGGAGATGCGCCAGAGCGTGTCCATCCTGCGCCAGGCGCTGGAGCGCCTCCCCGGCGGTCCCATCAACGTGGAAGACCCGCGCATCAGCCTGCCCGGCAAGACCGACTGCATGAGCGACATGGAGTCGATGATCCACCACTTCAAGCTGATCATGGACGGCATCGGCGCGCCCGCCGAAGACTGCTACTACTCGGTCGAGGGTTCGAAGGGGGAGCTGGGCATGTACCTGGTGGGGGACGGTGGCCCCAAGCCGGTGCGCTGGCGCATCCGCCCTCCCTCCTTCGTCAACCTGTCCGCGATCGGGAAGCTGGCGGAGGGACATCTGGTCGCGGACCTGATCATGATCAACGCGAGCCTGGACATCGTGCTGGGAGAGATCGACCGGTGAGTGCCCCGACCCCGGTGCCGTTCCACAATCCAGGCTGGGCCGGCAATGTCGGAGAGTTCGACCTCACCGAGGCGGAGGTGCGCGGCACCGACTACGTGGGGGAGCGGCCCCTCGACGGGGGCCATCCCTCGATAGCTCCCTCATATCCCTACCTGCTTCCCGGCAAGGATCCCGATGCCGTCCTCTTCGCGGGTCCGTATCTGGACAGATTCGAGAAGATCCGTTCGCGGTACCCGACCGCGCGTGGCGCCCTGATCCCGACACTGAACCTGGCCCAGGAGCTGCGCGGCCACATCTCTCCGGAGACGATGGACGAGGTTGCGGCGCTTCTCGGGCTGCCATCGGCCGAGGTTCGCGGGACGGTCACCTTCTACACGATGTACAACAAGCGGCCGGTCGGGAGATTTCTCATCCAAGTCTGCACCAACATCAGCTGCAGCCTGTGCCGCGGCGAGGAGGTGCTGAACGCCTTCCTCGAACACACCGGCACCGAATTGGGGGAAACCTCCGAGGACGGCGACTTCACCGTCATCGAAGTGGAATGCCTGGCGGCCTGCGGTTTCCCCGTCGCCGTGCAGATCAATTCCCGCTACTACGAGAACGTGCTGCCGGAAGATGTGCCCGCGCTGCTGGAGCGTCTCAGGGAGCGCGCGCAGTAGATGGCATACCCATACGTGCACGAGCGGGAAGTGCGCGTCATCTCGCGCCATTTCGGGGACCCCGGCGCGCGTACGCTGGAGGGATATCGCGAACGGGGCGGATACCGGGGGCTGGCGCGAGCCCTCGAGATCGGTCCGGCCGCAGTCATCGGCGAGGTAAAGGCGTCCGGGCTGCGGGGCAGGGGAGGCGCCGGTTTTCCCACCGGGCTCAAGTGGAGCTTCATGCCCAAGGCCGCGGTGAAGCCCCACTATCTCCTGTGCAACGCCGACGAATCCGAGCCGGGCACCTTCAAGGACCGGGAGTTGATCCGCTGGGATCCCCATCAGCTCATCGAGGGATGCCTGATCGCCGCGTACGCGATGGGCTCGCGCCACGCCTACATCTACCTGCGGGGTGAGTTCTTCGAGGCCAGCCAGGTGATGGCGAGGGCGGTCGAGGAGGCATACGAGGGGGGATTCGCGGGCGCTGATATCCTCGGCTCCGGAAACCACATCGACGTGACCGTCCATGTGGGGGCCGGCGCGTACATCTGCGGAGAAGAGACCGGGCTCATGAACTCACTGGAGGGCCGCCGCGGGGAGCCCAGGGTGAAGCCGCCCTTCCCGGCTGCGGTCGGGGTGTATTCCATGCCCACCACCATCAACAACGTGGAGACACTGGCGGCCGTGCCCCACATCGTGGAGCACGGGGGCGAATGGTACCGGCAGTGGGGCACCGACAAGTCCCCCGGCACCAAGCTCTTCTGCGTGAGCGGCCATGTGGAGAAGCCCGGCAACTACGAGCTGCCGCTGGGCTTCCCCATGATGGAGCTGATCGAGGACGTATGCGGCGGCGTGGCCGGGGGGCGGGCGCTCAAGTCGGTGATCCCGGGAGGGAGTTCGGTGCCCCTTCTGTCGGCGGAGGATTGCCGCCAGTGCACGTTGTGCTATGAAGGGGTGGCGGCGGCGGGCTCGATGCTCGGCTGTGCCTCCGTGATCGTCATGGACGCTGCCACGAACATCGTGCGTGAAGTCCGGCGCATGGTGCAGTTCTACGCGCACGAGTCGTGCGGCCAGTGCACCCCGTGCCGCGAGGGC
This sequence comes from Longimicrobiales bacterium, assembly GCA_965225805.1. Lineage (GTDB taxonomy): Bacteria > Gemmatimonadota > Gemmatimonadetes > Longimicrobiales > Gaopeijiaceae > BD2-11. Next base: position 2,468,099 of record OZ245327.1, on the reverse strand, counting down.
ACCTCCTGGATGACGCGGGTGCTGCGACGCATCGAGGCGGGAGGCGGCGCCGAGGCCGACCTCGATACCCTGCTCGACATGAGCGCCCAGATGACGGGAACCACCATCTGCGTGCTCTCCGACTCCGCGGCGGCCCCGGTGGTCTCCTCCATCGAGAAATTCCGGGGCGAGTACCTGGCCTTGATCCGGCCGGACGCAAGAGCGGAGGTCGCGTGAGCACCGTTACCCTGACCATCGACGGCCGCCAGGTCACGGTCCCCGCCGGAACCACCCTCCTGCACGCGGCGCAGGAGATCGGCGTGGAGGTGCCGCACTACTGCTACCATCCCGCACTGTCCGCTCCCGCCCAGTGCCGCCTCTGCCTGGTGGACGTGGAGGGCGCCCCCAAGCCGATGCCCTCCTGCGTCACCCAGGTGCAGGACGGCCAGGTGGTGCGTACCGACGCGGGACTGGCCCGCGAGATGCGCAAGGGCGTTCTCGAGTTCTACCTCATCAACCATCCGCTGGACTGCCCCATCTGCGACCAGTCCGGTGAGTGCAAGCTGCAGGACTACGTGCACGCCGAGGGCCGGGCGCACGGCCGCGGAGTCGAGCCCAAGCGCGTCTTCGGCCGGGACGACTTCGGAGGCGACGTTCTCTTCTACGGGGATCGCTGCGTCATGTGTACCCGCTGCGTGCGCTTCATGGAGGAGGTGGCGCAGGATCCCGTGTTGACGGTGGTGGAGCGGGGCGACCGCGCGGTCATCGACACGTTCTTCGAGCAGGGACTGAGGGATTCCTCCTACTCCGGCAACATCGTCGACATCTGTCCGGTGGGGGCCCTCGTCTCCAAGGACTTCCTCCACAAGGCGCGGGCGTGGGATCTCGACCACACTTCGTCGGTGTGCCCCAGCTGCTCGCAGGGGTGCAACATCGACATCCACACCCGCGACAACGTGGTGCACCGTCTGAAGCCCCGGAAGAACCAGGAGGTCAACGGGCACTGGATGTGCGACTACGGCCGGGGCCGCTACGAGTGGATGAACCGGAGCGACCGGCTGGATGCTCCCTTCGTGCGCGGCGACGACGGCTGGTCCGCGCCCGGATGGCACGGTGCCCTGGCCTCGCTGCGGGAGCGGCTGAAGGAGTGCGGGGGACCCATCCACGCAGTCGCCTCCGCGCACGCCGCCAACGAGGACCTCGGCGCGCTCCGGGAGCTCGGGGAGCTCCTCGGCGCGGAGGGCATTGTGTACCGTTCGCCCAGAGCCCCTGACGAGGACCCGCTGCCCGGATTCCCCACGCTGGTCCGCCGCCGCGACCTGGCTCCCAACACGGGCGGCGCCGACCTGCTGGGCATGCGCCGCGTGGGAGACGACGACGCTACCGGCGGGTTGGACCGGATCGCCCGGACCACCGGCACGGTGATCGTGCTGGATGACGAGTTGGCCGACCAGCCGGACGACTTCGGTTCCCGGGCCGAGTTCTTCGTGTACCTCGCAGCCCACCCGGCACCCGCCGCCCGGAGCGCGCACTTTGTGCTCCCCGTCACCACCTTCGCCGAGCAGGAAGGAACTTTCACCAACGAGCAGGGCCGGGTTCAGCGCTTCGAGCCCGCGCTCAGGGCCGCTGGAGAGGCACGTCCGGCGTGGCTCGTGCTGGGTTCACTCGTCGCGGCGCTCTCCGGAGAGGCGATGCCGACAAGCGCGGCAGAAGCCTTCGCCAGGCTTGCGGGCCGTGTGCCGGAGTACGAAGGGCTCAGCTACGAAGAGATCGGGACGCAGGGGGCGCTTGGCGGCCGCCATGCGGCCATCGCGGGATAACCATGAACGATCTCTCCCCCACGGCCTTCATGGTCGCGGCAGGCGTCAAGGTCCTGGCTGTCTTCACGGCCCTGATGGTGGCGATCATGTACGCCACCTGGGCCGAGCGGCGCCTCTCCGCCTTCATTCAGGATCGCCTGGGACCGAACCGGGTGGGGCCATTCGGGCTCCTGCAGCCCATCGCCGACGGGATCAAGAACATCATCAAGGAGGAGACCAGCCCGGCTACTGCATCGCGCTTCTACTTCATCCTCGGCCCGATGCTGTCGATCATGCCGGCGCTCGTCACCTTCGCTGTGATTCCCTTCGCCGCCCCGCTGCCCACCCCGTGGGGGACGGTGGACATGGTCGTCGCCGACCTGCCGGTGGGCGTGCTCTACATCCTGGCCATCAGCTCGCTGGGCGTGTACGGCATCTTCCTCGGAGGGTGGGCCTCCAACAACAAGTACGCACTGCTCGGCGGCCTGCGCGCGTCGGCCCAGATGGTGAGCTACGAGGTAGGGCTGGGTCTCTCGCTGATTCCGGTCATGATGCTGGCGGGCAACGTCACGCTCACGAGCATCGTCGCCGATCAGCAGCTGGGTCTCTGGTACGTGCTCCCGCTGTCGCTCGCCTTCCTGCTCTTCCTCATTTCGGCGTTCGCGGAGACCAACCGGCTGCCCTTCGACATGCCGGAAGCGGAATCCGAGCTCGTCACCGGATACCACACCGAGTATTCGTCGATGAAGTTCAGCATGTTCTTCATCGCCGAGTACGCGCACGTGATCACCGCCTCGGCGCTCATGGCCACGCTCTTCCTGGGCGGATGGGACATCCCCTTCTGGCCGGGAGACAACTTCATCCCGTACCAGGGCGCACTCATCGCCGGCTTCAGCGCGGCCGGGGAGCCGATTCCTGCCCAGTTGTCGGTGTGGACCACGCTGCTCACCCTGAGCGCCTTCGCGCTCAAGACCGCCTTCTTCGTGGTTCTCTACATCTGGGTGCGCTGGACGCTGCCGCGCTTCCGTTACGACCAGGTGATGCACCTCGGGTGGAAGGTGATGTTGCCCACCGCGCTCGCCTACGTCATGCTCGTCGCCGGCACCATCCTCGTGCTGGACCAGCTGGGCCTGTCCGGTGGGCCGGGATTCCTTTTCGCGCTGGCCGGAGTGAGCCTGGTCGCCACCGGGATGTTCGCGCTCTATCTCGACCGCGGCCGGATCATCACCGGGGCCGCGCCCGCCGGCCGCGCCGCCAGCGCCGCGCCGGCCACCCACCCATGAACCCGGGGGAGTCGCCATGGCCATATCGGTGAAGGTGATGCGCAGGCCGGAAGCGGCCAGAAGCTCGTACCTGAGAGCCGCCCTCAAGGGTATGTCGCTGACCTTCCGGCACATGGTGAATCCGCGGAAGGTGACGCGCAGCTATCCGGAAGAGCCCACCGAACTCCACCCGCGCTGGCGCGGCACCCATCGCATGGAGGTGCACGCCGACGGACGCCCCAAGTGCGTGGCCTGCGGGCTCTGTCCCACGGTCTGCCCGGCCAATTGCATCCGCCTGGTCGGGGGCGAGGACGATCAGGGCAACCGCTACCCCATCGTCTACGAGATCGACGAGTTCCGTTGCATCTTCTGCGGCATGTGCCAGGAGGTGTGCCCGGTGGAGGCGATCCACGTGGGCCAGCATTTCGAGAACGCCGAGTATACGCGCGAGCGCTTCGTGTACGATCTGGACCGGCTGATGGAGCAGGAGCACCCGGTGACCGCGCTCTGGGATCCCTCCGACCCGGCTTCGGAGTGAGGGCATGGAGCTGATCCTCTTCTACGTCTTCGCCGTGACCGTGGTGGGCGGAGGCATCGGGGTCGTGGCGAGCCGTAACCCGGTCGCCAGCCTCATGTTCATGGTGGTGTCACTGGCCAGCGTCGCCGGGATCTATGTGCTGCTGGAAGCACACTTCCTCGCGGCCGTCCAGGTGATGGTCTACGCCGGGGCCATCATGGTGCTTTTCCTGTTCGTGATCATGCTCCTGAACCTGGGGCACGACTACAGGGACGACCTGGTGCGCGGGCTCTACGCCGTGTGCGCCTTCGTGGTCTCCGGGGCGATCTGCGGCCTGCTGGCGACCCGGTTCGGCCAGGCGGAGGCCAGCTCGCTGTACGATAGTTTCCCCGGCGCGGCGGCGATGGATCTGGAACTCGCCGAACGGGGCGCCGTCTCCCTCATCGCACGGCCGCTCTTTCAGGAATACGTGGTTCCCTTCGAGATCACCGGACTCCTGCTGCTGGTCGCGGTCGTAGGGGCGGTCGCGCTGGCCAAGAAGCGGGTATGAGGAGTTCCGCGTGCTGACCGAAGCCCTGACGACCAGCGCCCTTCTGTTCGTGATCGGCACCTTCGGGGTGCTCGTGCGCCGGAACGCCATCATCATGTTCCTGTGCATCGAGCTCCAGCTGAATGCCGTGAACCTGGCCCTGGTGGCGTTTTCCCGTTACGTGGGCGTCGAGGGGCAGGTCTTCGTCTTTTTCGTCATGACGGTGGCGGCGGCGGAAGCCGCAGTCGGGCTCGCGATCATCATCTCCATCTTCCGGCACTACCGGACCGTCAATGTCGACAACTTCAACCTGCTCAAGTGGTAGATAGATGACGCTCGCGCCGCTCTCGGGACTCGTCCAGGAAGCCGCGCAGTCGGCCGGGTACGAGCCCCTTCTCCCCGGGCTCATCGTTCTGCTGCCCCTGCTCGGCTTTCTGGTCAACGGCGTTCTGGCGATGCGGGTGGGCGGACGGATGGCGGACGCCGTGCGCGCGGGCGGCGACGGAGCCGGCCGGTCGCACCTCGACGATGGCCACAAACGCTGGGTCACGCTGGTGGGGCCGGGAGTGGTCGGCCTCTCTTTCCTGCTGGTTCTGATGAACTTCGCGGGCATGTTCAACGCGGACCTGCACGACCCGGTGGTGGTGAGCTACTGGAGTTGGATGGTCACGGGGTCGCTGGAGGTGGATGCCGCGCTCCAGCTGGACCAGCTCAGCATGATCATGATGCTGGTCGTGACCGGTGTCGGGTTCCTGATCCACGTTTTCAGCGTCGGGTACATGCACGACGACCCCGGCTACGCGCGCTATTTCTCCTATCTCAACCTCTTCATCTTCTTCATGCTGGTGCTCGTCCTGGGGGCGAGCTTCCCGGTGATGTTCGTGGGCTGGGAGGGGGTGGGGCTCTGCAGCTATCTGCTCATCGGCTTCTGGTTCCAGGACCGGGAAAAGGCCGACGCCGGCAAGAAGGCGTTCATCGTCAACCGCATCGGCGACTTCGGTTTCCTGGTGGCGATGTTCCTCGTGTTCACCACCTTCGGCACGCTCGCCTTCGCGGAGGTCTTCCCGGAAGCCCCCGATCTGGTCGAGTACGGAGGCGCCGCCGTCACCTCCATCACGCTGTTTCTCTTTCTGGGGGCGGCGGGCAAGAGCGCCCAGATCCCGCTGTACGTCTGGCTGCCGGACGCCATGGCGGGGCCCACCCCGGTCTCCGCCCTGATCCACGCCGCGACCATGGTGACCGCGGGTGTCTACATGGTCGCGCGCACCTCGGTGCTCTTCGCCCTGGCCCCCGTGAGCAGCGCGGTCGTGGCCACCGTGGGCGTGCTCACGGCTCTGCTGGCCGCCACCATCGCGCTGGTGCAGTACGACATCAAGAAGGTGCTCGCATACTCCACCATCTCCCAGCTGGGCTACATGTTCCTGGGGGTCGGGGCGGGCGCCTACGCCGCCGGGATCTTCCACCTGATGACCCACGCGTTCTTCAAGGCGCTGCTCTTCCTGGGGTCGGGCGCGGTGATTCACGCCATGCACCGAGCGCTGCACAGCACGCACAACCACGCCGACCCGCAGGACATGCGCAACATGGGCGGCCTGCGCCGGTCGATGCCGGTCACCTGGATCACGATGTGGATCGCGACCCTGGCCATCGCAGGCGTCTGGCCGCTGGCCGGGTTCTTCTCGAAGGATGAGATCATCTGGTACGCCGGCCTGGCCGCCGCCGGGAGCTACCGCCCCCTCTTCACGTTCCTCTGGGTGCTCGCGCTGGCGACAGCTCTGCTGACCGCCGTCTACATGACCCGCCTGATGGTGATGACCTTCCACGGAAGCAACCGCACGGGACGCCAGGAGGGGCGGCACTTGCACGAGGCGCCCGGGGTCATGACCATCCCGCTGATCGCGCTCGCGGTCCTCTCGGTCGTGGGCGGATGGGTCAACGTCCCGGAGGAGGTGGCTGCCTCGCTGCTCGGCCTGGGCGGGGCGCTGCCGACATCGGAGTGGCTCCACCACTGGCTGGAACCGATCACCGCCAGCACGGCGGAAATCCGCGCCGAACACCTCGGGGAGCCGGGCCACGTTGCCCCTGCCGGCGGCGGGGAAGTGTTGTGGGCGGGTCTGTCCACCCTGGCCGCCCTGGCGCTGGTGCTGGGCACGACGCGGGCCGCCGCCCGCTGGAAGGTCGTGCCCGCCGCCGAGGCCGCCGCGCCCGCGGGCTTCAAGAACCTGCTCTACAACAAATGGTACGTCGACGAGTTCTATGACCGGTTCGTGGTGCAGCCGGTGCTCGCCGCCTCGCGCTTCGCGTGGCGCATCATCGACGCGGTTCTCATCGACGGCACCGTCAACGGGCTCGGGCTGGTGACCCGGGCCGCAGGCGCGTTCGCGAGCCTGTTCCAGACCGGACAGGTCAACACCTACGCTCTCGTCCTCACGCTCGGGGTTCTCGCGATCCTGGGCTTCGTGGTGTTCCAGGGAGGCCCGCCATGACGAGCCTGCTGGAAGCGGTGGCGTTCGACTCCTGGATCCTGCACGTGCTGGTGTGGGGACCGATGGCGGCGATGGTTCACGTGCTGCTCGAGAGCGAGCAGCGGTCCAGGTACATCGCCTTCGGCTGGACCCTCGCGCTCTTCGTCGTGAGCCTGGGCCTGTGGGGGTCCTTCACGGTTGGGGATCCGGGCTTTCAAATGGCTTCGAGCGTTCCCTGGATCGATGCCTGGGGCGTCCATTACGCCCTCGGCATCGACGGCATCTCGCTCTTCATGGTGCTCCTGTCCTCGTTCACCGCGCCGATCACGATTCTGGGCTCGTTCCGCTACATCACTCGTCGCCAGAAGGCCTTCTACGCCCTCATGCTTCTCCTGCAGACGGGCATCATCGGCGTCTTCACGGCGATGGACCTGCTGCTCTTCTACGTCTTTTTCGAGCTCACCCTGGTGCCGATGTACTTCATCGTCGGGGTCTGGGGAGGCAAGCGCCGCATCTACGCAGCGGTGAAGTTCTTCCTGTACACGGCGGTGGGGTCGCTGCTGATGCTGGTCGGGATCCTGTACCTGTACAGCGCGACGGCGTCTGCCGGAAACGGGTCCTTCGCCTATCTGGACGTGCTGGGCGTCTCGCTGTCGATGCGCGAGCAACTCTGGCTGTTCGCCGCCTTCGCGCTCGCGTTCTCGATCAAGGTGCCGCTGTTCCCCTTCCACACCTGGCTCCCGGACGCGCACGTCGAGGCACCCACCCCGGGTTCGGTCGTGCTGGCCGCGATCCTGCTCAAGATGGGCACCTACGGCTTCCTGCGCTTCCTTCTGCCGTTCTTCCCGGCGGCTTCCCAGCACCCGTCGGTGGTGACGGTCATGCTGGTGCTCGGCACGGCAGGGATCGTGTATGCCGCGTGGGTGGCGGCGGTGCAGCCGGACGCGAAGAAGCTGGTGGCGTACACCTCGGTGGCGCACATGGGCTTCGTGGTCATCGGCATCTTCGCCCTGACCACAATCGGGATTCAGGGAGGGCTCGTGGTGATGATCTCGCACGGCATCTCCACCGGGGCGCTCTTCCTCATTCTCGGCATGCTGTACGAACGCCGCCACACCCGGCTGATCGGCGAGTTCGGCGGCCTTGCGCGCGTGGCCCCCATGCTCGCCCTGGCGCTGGTGATCACCGCGCTCGCTTCCATCGGCCTTCCGGGAACAAGCGGCTTCGTCGGCGAATTCCTGGCGCTGCTGGGCACCTTCGAGACGCATCCGGTCACCGCCGTGATCGCCACCAGTGGCGTCATCTTCGCCGCGTACTACATGCTCCCCATGGTGCAGCGCGTGCTCTTCAACGAACTGGAGCGTGAGGAAAACCGCTCGATGCCCGATCTGTCCCGGCGTGAAGTCTTCATTCTGTCCCCGATGATCGCCCTCATGATCGTGATCGGGGTCGCGCCAACCCCTATCCTGGAGCGCATGGAACCGAGCGTGGACGCCATCCTGGAGCGCGTGCACATGACCCAGCCCGCCGAGGAGCCGGCCGACTCATGACGCTCGACTTCTCCACCTCCGCGCATTACCTGCTGGCGCTGCTCCCCGAGATCGTTCTATCGGTCTGGGGAACGGTGGTGTTGCTGGCCGGCGTCCGGAAGGGAGGCGGCACACGGTCGGCGACGCAGGCAGGATCCGGGGATCTGGCGGTGCTGGCGATGGCGGGAGTGGTCGCGGCGGCGTTCGCCAACGGGTGGCTGTACGGCCTGACCCCGGGGCAGGGAAGCACGATGATCGCGCTCGACCGCTTCCACCTCTTCGCCAACTGGATCTTTCTGATCGCGGCGGCCCTCACCCTGGCCATCTCGCCCGCGTACATCCGGCGTCAACGGCTGCAGGAGGGAGAATTCCACGCGCTGGTGCTCTTCGCCACCGTGGGCATGATGCTCATGGGGGGCACGCGCGACCTGATCGTCATCTTCCTGGCTCTGGAGGTGATGTCGATCAGCGCCTACGTGCTCTCCGGTTTCAACCGGCGCGACCCCAGGTCGGCGGAAGCGGGGCTCAAGTACTTCCTGCTGGGCGCCTTTTCGACGGGTTTTCTGCTCTACGGGATTGCGCTGGTCTACGGCGCCACGGGAAGCACCAACGTGGGCGTGATCGCGCTGGTGATCAGTTCGGGCTCGGCCGTAGCAGGCCTGCTCCACGCCGGGATCGCGCTGCTGGCCATCGGCTTCGCCTTCAAGGTCTCGGCAATCCCGTTCCACATGTGGACGCCCGACGTCTACGAGGGCGCCCCTTCGCCGGTTACCGCGTTCATGTCGGCGAGCGTGAAGGCGGCGGCATTCGTGGCCTTCGCGCGCGTCTTCCTGGTCGGCTTCGGAGGCATCCCGGAGAGCTGGTACGCGATCGGGTGGTGGCTCGCGGCGATCACGATGGTGATTGCGAACGCCATCGCCCTGGTTCAGACCAACGTCAAGCGGCTGCTGGCCTACTCCAGCATCGCGCACGCGGGCTACCTGCTGGTGGCCATCGTGGCGCTGAACCAGAACGCCACCGCGGGGCTGCTGTTCTACCTTCTGGTCTACACCGCGATGAACATCGGAGCCTTCGCCGTGATCGTGTGTGTCTCCGGCCACGGCGAGGAGCGGCTGGGCATCGATCGCTACGCGGGGCTGGGCGCGAGACATCCCGCGCTGGCGGTGTGCCTGACGATCTTTCTCCTCTCGCTGGCGGGATTTCCCGGCACCGGCGGGTTCATGGGCAAGATCTTCATCCTCCAGGGAGCGGCCGAGGCCGGCCTGTGGACGCTTTCGGTCATCTTCGTGCTGACGACCGTGGTGTCGTACTATTACTATCTGCGGATCGCCTGGTACATGTGGATGCGCGAGGCTCCCGACTCCGACGAGCAGGATCCCGTGCTGGTGCCTCTCGCCATGCGCTTCGCGATGGGTGCGGCGGTCGCGGTGGTGGTCGCTCTCGGCGTCTTCCCGGGCGGGGGCGTGAGCTTCGCCCGCGCGGGCGCGGAAAGCCTCGCGACGGCGGGGGCGCTGCTCCTGGGCGCCGCACCCTAACGGATGAACTGCGCGCGCCCGCGTCATACGCGGCAGGGAATCGCCGAACATCTGAAAGACTTCATGCGGCAAGCCGTACTTCCAGGCCCACGGTAGTGGTGAGTTTCTCTCCCGATATCTTCCGGCAATACGACATCCGGGGCATCGTTGGTGACACCATCGACGCGGACGTGGCGCGTGCCTCGGGCAGCGCCTACGCCACCGCCCTGCACGAGCGAACCGGCGATGCACAACCGCGTGTTGTGGTCGGCAGCGACAACCGTCCCAGTTCGGATGGGTTGGCGGACGCGCTCGCGGAGGGAATCCGCTCGGCGGGTGGACACGTGGTGCGACTCGGGATCGTCCCCACGCCGGTTGCCTACTGGGCCGAGCGCGAGCTGTCAGCAGACGGCGCAGTCCAGATCACGGGCAGTCACAACCCCGCGGAGTGGAACGGTATCAAGATGACCATGGGCGGCCGCTCCGTGTACGGCGACGGGATTCAGGCGCTGCGCCGGCGGATCGAGGAGGGCAGGGTAGGCCGGGGTCGGGGCTCTCAGGAGTGCTCCGCGGTAGTCGAGCGCTACGTCGCCGACATCGCGCGCCGCTTCCAGGGAATGCGGCCGCTCAAGGTCGTCGTCGACTGCGGGAACGCTTCCGGAGCCCTCACCGCAGTGCCGGTGCTCGAGGCGATCGGGGCCGAGGTGGTCCCACTCTACTGCGAACTGGACGGCACCTTCCCGAACCATCACCCCGATCCCACGGTGGACGAGAACATCGTGGACCTGGCGGCTACGGTTCGCGAGACCGGAGCGGCCGTGGGCATCGGCTTTGACGGCGATGCCGACCGCATCGGAGTTGTAGACGAGAACGGCACGGTGGTGCGCGGTGACATCCTGCTCCTCCTCTTCGGCCTGGAGGTGCTGGAGCGCCGCGGGCCGGGCCAGAAGCTGGTCTTCGACGTGAAGTGCTCCCAGGCGCTCCCGCGCGTGTTCGCCGAGGCGGGGGGCGTGCCCGTGATGTGCGCGACCGGGCACTCGCTCATCAAGGAAAAGATGCACGCCACCGGAGCGGTCATCGGCGGTGAACTCTCGGGGCACATCTGCTTCGCCGACGAATTCATCGGCGTGGACGACGCGGTGTACGCCGCGTGTCGCCTCCTGCGCCTGCTGACCGCTTCCGGACGTTCCCTCTCCGACCTGGTGGGAGACCTGCCGCGCTATGCGTCCACGCCGGAGTACCGCATCGAGGTGGCCGAGCACGTCAAGCGTGACATCGCCGACGCCGCCCGCGAGCATTTTTCCCTGAGCTACGAAGTGATCGCCGTGGACGGGGCTCGCATCCTCTTCGACGGGGGCTGGGGGCTGCTCAGGGCGTCCAACACCCAGCCCGTTCTCGCTGCACGCTACGAAGCCGACACTGCGACCCGCCTGAGAGAGATTCAGGACGAGGTCGAGGACTGGCTCAGAACCCGGGGAGTCAATGTCTGAACTCCGCCAGCGACCCTGGAAGGGCGGTCGCATCCTGGTCGTCACGATTGTGACTGCGGCTGCAGTCCTGCTGCTGGCGCGCGAAGCCACCGACTTCTATGTCGAAATCCTCTGGTTCGGGGCCAACGGATACCTCGATGTCTTCTGGACGCGCGCGTTGTCGCGTTGGGGGGTTCGCATCGCGGTCATGCTGGCGACGGGGGCGATGGTCTACGCGAACGTGCGCCTGTTTGCCATTGCCGTGCGCGCACTGCGGATCCGCAGGCGTTTCGCCAATCTGGAGATATCCGAAAGGATCCCTGGCGTCTGGATCTCGCGCGGGACCCTGGTCATCTCGGTGCTGGTGGCGCTCTGGTTCGGGGCGGTGGTGCCACCGGAAGCTGGATTGGCGCTGCTGCTCCTTCTGCGGGCCCCCGCATGGGGGATGAGCGACCCCGTGCTGGGGTACGACCTGTCCTTCTACATCTTCGCCCTGCCGGTGATGAGCGGGATCGTCGCGTTCGCGCTCCTGCTCATCTTCTTCCTCTTCAGCCTGTCCATCGCGATCTACGCGGCCACCGGCGCTCTGCGCCTGAAGCGGAGCGGCGTGAGCCTGGAAGACCTGGCCCGCCGGCACCTCACGCTGCTCGTCACGAGCTTTCTGGTCCTGCTGGCGGTCCGCTTCCAGATCGCCCGCTACATCCTGCTGCTCGACGGTAGCTCCGACGTGCAAGGGCTGTTCGGGTTCACGGACGCCGTCGCCCGCCTGCCCGCTCTGGCGGCGCTCGTGGTGGTCGCGCTGGGGGCGGCGGCCCTGGTGGCCTGGGGGGGCTCTCGCCGAAAGGTGGTGCCGACGGCTGCCGGTCTGGCAGGCATCGGCATCGGCACGCTGGTTCTCGCCCAGCTCTACCCTGCAACCGTGCAACGCTTTCGGGTCGAGCCCAATGAACTCGAGAGCGAAACGCCCTACATCGAGCACAATCTCGAGTTCACGCGAATGGGATTCGGGCTGGACCGCCTGCAACGTGAACGGTTCGATTTCCGCGGGACGGCGCAGGACACGCGCGCCGCAACCGCCGCCGACCAGTTCGCCGGCCTGCCGGTCTGGACCCCCGGCGCTCTCCTGACCACCTACCGCCAGCTGGAGGCCCGCTTCCGCTACTACGAATTCAGCGACGTCACCATCGACCGCTACCGGGGCCCCAACGGTGTTGCACCGGTCGCGCTGGCCGTTCGGGAGATCGAGCCGGGCGGCATCGAAGACCGAAACTGGCAGAACCTCCACATTCGCGAACGCTACATCGCCGGCATGGGAGCGGTGGCAAGCGCGGCCGAGCAACACACTCCCGAAGGGCGGCCGTCAACGATCCTCTCCGCCATCCCCCCCGAGTTCACGGAAGGCGTTGCGGCGCCTGAGGGACTGCGTCTGGTGCGTCCTTCGGTTTTCTTCGGCATCCGCCCTCAGACCTACGCCATCATCAACCCGACCGCCGAAGCCTTCCTCGACCCCGAGGGCCGTCCGGGCCAGGCGGGCGTCGACTTTCCGGAAGGCATCCTCCTCGACTCCTGGCTGCGCAAGCTCCTGCTCGCGCTCCGCTTCCGCGACGCCAACCTGCTGTTCGCCTCCGAGGTATCGGGCGAGAGTCGTTTCGTCTTCCGCCGTCAAGTGACGGCGCGGGCGCGCGACATCGCTCCTTTCCTGCGCTTTCCCGAGCCACCCTACCCGGTGGTGCATGATGGCCGAGTCGTGTGGATGCTCGACGCTTTCACCGCGACCCGTCATTTTCCGCTGGCGAGCGCCTACGACCTGGAGCCGCGGTCCCCGGTGAGCTATGTGCGTAACAGCGTCAAGGTGACCGTGGACGGGGTGACCGGCCGAACGTCCTTCTACGTCGCGGATGAGGACGATCCTCTTCTGGAAGGCTACCGCCGCACCCTCCCCGACCTCTTCCAGCCCCTGGCGGAGATGCCTCCCGGACTACGCGAGCACCTGCGCTATTCACGCGAACTTCTTCGCCTGCAGGGGAGGGTGCTCTTCCAGTATCATCTGGAAACCGCCCCATCCTTCCACGGCCAGGAAGACGTGTGGGCACCGGCTACCGAACTCGCCCAGGGCACCAGTCCGGTCCCCTATCGGCCCGAGTATGGCATCTACCGATTGCCGGGGGCGCGCGACCCCGAGTACCTGCTGAACACCGCGTTCGTCCCCGCGGGACGGCAGAATCTCACCGCCCTGCTGGTCGCGCGCAGCGACGGAGACAACTACGGGGAGTTGATCCTGTACGACATCCCGGTGGAGGAGCAGGTGCCGGGCCCGCGGTTGGTAGAAGCCCTGGTGGAGCAGGATCCCTCCATCTCCCAGCAGCTCTCGCTGTGGCGCCAGGGCGGAAGCGAGGTCTGGACGGGCCATCTGCACATCGTGCCCGTGGACGGCACCCTGATGTTCATGGAGCCGATCTTCCTGGCGGCGGAGTCTGATGCGATCCCCGAGCTGCGCCAGTTCGTCGTCAGCGACGGCCGCCGGGTGGCGATGCAGCCGACCCTCGACGCCACTCTGGCAGCGCTGGCCGCCGTGACCACGCCGGAGGAAACCGAGGTCGACGACACCCGCGACCTTGGCCAGCTCGAGCGACTGGCCTCCGACACCGCGACCTGGCCAAACGACGCTCTCGACCTTCTCGACCGGGCGGAAGAGGCGCTCAGAGCCGGTGATTTCGCGGGCTTCGGGGCGCGCTTGAGCGAGCTGCGCGATCTTCTGGAGCGCCTTGACGACGGTGCCGGATCGTGAGAAACACGGGCTCCTTGATCGCAACCTGGAGCCGGGGTAACTTGGCCGGTCGCCGGTTCTCGCGCCCCGCCGTGCACGTCCTTCGCGACCACACCGTCGCGGGCGCATCCCCCGTTACTGCGGAGAAAACCGTATGAACCTGCACGAGTTCCAGGCCAGGGAACTCTTCCGCGACGCCGGCATGCCGGTGCCGCCGGGCCGCGTCGCGACCACCCCCGCAGAGGCCGCCGCCATCGCCGGCGAGATGGGCGGGGCCGCGGTGGTGAAAGCCCAGGTGCACTCCGGGGGCAGGGGGAAGGCCGGGGGCGTCAAGCTGGCGGCCACTCCGGAAGAAGCCGGAGCGCTCGCGGGCGCCATTCTGGGAATGACGATCCGCGGGCTCACCGTGCGCAAGGTCCTGCTCGTGCCCGTCGAGGAGATCGCGAACGAGTGTTACGCGGGCATCCTGGTGGACCGGGCGGTGCAGGCGCCGGTCTTCATGGTGTCGCGCGAAGGAGGCGTGGACATCGAAGAAGTCGCGGCCACCAACCCCTCCGCCATTCGCAAGCTGAGAGTGGACCCGGGCTTCGGCCTCCTGCCCCATCAGGCGTACTGGCTGGCCAGGGCGCTCTTCGACGACGCTTCCCTGGTGCGCCAGTGCGCCGGGGTCCTGTCGCAGCTCTACCAGGTCTTCGTCAAGAATGGCGCCTCGCTGTGCGAGGTGAACCCGCTTATTGCGACGCGCGCCGGGGAGGTGAAGGCCATAGATGCCAAGGTCACGGTAGACAGCAACGAGCTCTTCCGGCGGCCCGCCCTCGAAGCTTTGCGCGACCTGGACGCAGAACCCGCCGCCGAGACCCGCGCGCGCGCTGCCGGCCTCAGTTTCGTGAAGCTGGACGGCAACGTGGGGTGCTGCGTGAACGGCGCCGGACTGGCCATGGCCACCATGGATCTGGTCAAGTACTACGGTGGCGAACCGGCCAACTTCCTCGATATCGGCGGATCGTCCAATCCCGAAAAGGTCGTCGCCGCCCTGGAGATCATCACCGCCGACCCCAACGTGCAGGTGATCCTGTTCAACATCTTCGGCGGCATCACCCGCTGCGACGATGTGGCTCGCGGCATCGTGGAAGCGACGAAACGCGCCGACATCCACGCACCCATCCTCATCCGGCTTACCGGGACCAACGCAGTCGAGGCTCGAGCCATCCTCGCAGCCGAGGGGTTCTCCGTCTTCACCTCGATGGATGACGTCGTGCGCGCGGCGGTGGAAAGAGCCGCTGCGTAGTCTCCCTCATCCGTAGACAGCCCCCCAGGCTTCCCTTCTCAAACCGGACAGTTCCGCTCCATGTCGATTCTCGTCGATGAATCCACGCGCGTGGTAGTCCAGGGCATCACCGGGCGTGATGGATCCTTTCATACCGCCAGAATGATGGAGTACGGCACGCGCGTCGTCGCCGGGGTGACCCCGGGGAAGGGCGGCCGCGTGTTCGAAGGACCCGAGGGTACCCGGGTGCCGATCTTCGACACCATGAACGACGCGGTCGCGGCATCGGACGCCAACACCTCCGTGATCTACGTGCCGCCGCGCTTCGCCGCGAGCGCGATCATGGAGGCCGCCGAATCCGGGGTCGAGCTGATCGTCTGCATTACTGAAGGCATCCCGGTGCTCGACATGACGCGCGCCTACGCCTTCGTTTCCGACTGCGGTGTTCGGCTCCTGGGCGCCAACTGTCCCGGAGTCATATCGCCTGGCAAAGCCACCGTGGGGATCATCTCCGGAGACATCGTGGCGTCCGGGCCGGTTGGGGTGGTATCGCGCTCCGGCACGCTGACCTACGAAGCCGTCGGACAGCTGACGAACGCCGGCATCGGCCAGACGACGTGCGTCGGAATCGGGGGGGATCCCATCATCGGCACCACCTTCATCGACTGCCTGAAGGCCTTCGCCGAAGACGGAGAGACCCGGGCGGTCGTCATGATCGGGGAGATCGGGGGCACGGACGAACAGGAGGCGGCCGAATTCGCGAGCGGCATCGATCTGCCGGTCATCGGGTTCATCGCGGGCCAGAGCGCTCCGCCCGGCCGCCGCATGGGGCACGCGGGTGCCATCATCAGCGGTTCCTCCGGCACGGCGGAGGAGAAAATCAGAGCCTTTCGCGACAACGGCGTAGCCGTCGCGCGGCGGCCTGTCGACATCGTACACCTCACCCGGGAAGCCCTTCGATGAGCCTGACGCTCGCCATCATCAAGCCCGATGCGGTCTCCTCGGGGAAGACCGGTGCCATCCTCGCCCATCTGGAGGACGCCGGCTTCCGCATCCGCTACATGCGCATGACGGGACTCTCTCCCGCGCAGGCGGCCGCCTTCTACGCGGTGCACCGGGAGCGGCCCTTCTTCAACTCGCTGGTCACCTTCATGACCTCCGGCCCCATCGTTCCGCTCGTGCTCGAAGCCGACGCTGCCGTGCCTCGGCTTCGTGAAGTGATCGGGGCAACCGACCCTGCCGCAGCTGCTCCCGGGACCGTTCGCGCCCTGTATGCGGAGTCGAAGGAGCGCAACGCCATCCACGCTTCCGACTCGGATGCGAACGCCGCCATCGAAATCGCCTTCTTCTTCTCGCGGCACGAGAGGCTGGGCGTGGCACCGCGTTGACGTGCCGCCGTGCGCGACGCTAGCTTCTTATGCTATGCTGCACTTGAACTTGAACGCGCTCGAGCGCGCAGGCGCACTCCGCTTGCGGGCGGCTTGTCCGGCAGCGGATTTCGCGATTGGGGGACGGGGGCCGGGGCTGCCGGAACCTGTGCACGTGACCTTGGAAGCGAAGTACATAGCCTCGGGTCAGGTCAGGGTTCAGGGGAGAATGTCGACCACCCTGGCGCAGACATGTCGCCGCTGCCTGGAGCCTGTAGAGCAGGCCTTCACAGTGCCGGTCCGGTTTCTTTTCATGCCCGCGGATGAAGCCGACTGCTACGAGGAGCACGGCGAGGTGCGCATCTTCCCTCCGCATCTGGTCGAACTCGACATTGGTAGTCCGCTACGCGAGGAATTCGCCCTCTCGGCGCCGATGTACGTAGAGTGCCGTTCCGACTGCAGGGGGCTGTGTGCGGCATGTGGCGCCAACCGGAACACAACCGGCTGCGACTGCTCCTCGCGGCATTTCGATGCCAGATGGGAGAAGCTCCGGGCACTCACGAATCACTAGAGCGAAATCATCATGGCCGTACCCAAGCGACGCATATCCAAACAGCGGCAGCGCAAGCGCCGAACCCATCATCGGGCCGAGCCCGTCGCCCTGTGGAACTGTCCCCGCTGCGACGACCCGCAGGTCCCGCATCGGGTTTGTCCCACCTGCGGTTACTATCGTGACCGCAGGGTCATCGACATCGATTTCGACTGACGCCCGTACCGACGCCGGTCGTTGATGAGAATCGCACTCGACGCCATGGGGAGCGACAGCGCGCCCGCGAGCGAAGTCGCCGGAGCGCTGGATGCCCTGGACAACGGAGCCTCCGACCTGACGGTCGTTCTGGTGGGCGACCGCGAGCAGATCCAGGCGGAGCTGGACCTGCAAGGCGCCTCCGCAACCGGACGGCTGGAGATCGTGCACGCTCCCGAGCGCGTCTCCCCCAACGAGTCGCCTGCTGCCGTCGTGCGGCGCAAGCCCGGTTCCTCCATCGTGACGGGGATCGGGCTTCACCGAAGAGGCCAGGTGCAGGCCTTCGTCAGTGCCGGCCCCACGGGTGCGGTGATGGCGGCTTCGGTGTTCGTACTCAAGCGTCTCCCCGGGGTGGACCGGCCCGCCGTCGGGACCCTCCTGCCCACCACCAGCCGGGCGCACCTGCTGATGCTGGACGCGGGAGCCAACGTGGACTGCCGTCCCCAGCACCTTCTGCAGTTCGGCTATCTGGGCCACGTCTACGCGCAGGATCTGATGGGCCGGCCGGATCCCCGCATCGGACTGCTCAACATAGGTTCGGAGCCCGAGAAGGGAGATGAGCGCACGGTGGAGGCCTACCGTCTGCTAAGACAGAGCGAGCTCAACTTCATCGGCAACGTGGAAGGCCGCGACATCATCCGGGGCTCTTGCGACGTCCTGGTCACTGACGGGTTCGCCGGCAACGTGCTCCTCAAGTTTTATGAGTCGGTGGCCGGCTTCGTGATCCGGGTGCTGGATCGCGAACAGGACCGAATCCGCACGCCTCTGGCCACCTCGACCATCGAGATCCTCGACTACGCGGAATACGGGGGCGCTCCCCTCCTGGGGGTAAACGGCGTGTCCGTGATCTGCCACGGGCGATCACCCCCCAAGGCCATCCGCAAGGCCGTTGAAGTCGCCGCCAAAGCCGTGAGAGCCTCCATGACCGGCCACATCGCCCGCTACCTGGCCGAGACCGCGGCCCGCATCCCATGACACGATCCCGACCGATTACCGAGGTCGCCAGCACGGGGCGCTACCTTCCGGAGCGCGTGCTTACCAATGAAGACTGGGCGCGCATGGTGGACACCAACGACCAGTGGATCGTGGAGCGCACCGGCATCCGGGAGCGCCGCGTCGCCAGCCCCTGCATCTCCGTCTGCGACATGGGCACTTCGGCCGCCGAGCAGGCCCTCGAGCGAGCCGGGGTGAACGCGAAGGACGTGGACCTCCTGCTGGTCTCCACCGCGACGCCGGATCGGCTCCTGCCGTCCACCGCCTGTGACATCCAGGCCCGCCTGGGCGCCAACAAGGCGGCCGCCATGGACATCTCGGCTGCCTGCACCGGATACCTCTACATCCTGGCGCTTGCGGAGGCGTACATCGCCAGCGGCATGGGAGAGGTGGTCCTGGTGGTGTCGACGGAGAAGATGACGTCGATCATGGACTGGGAGGACCGCTCCACCGCCGTCCTGTTCGGAGACGGGGCGGGCGCCAGCGTGATCCGTGGCGCGACCGGAGACCGAGGCATTCTCGCCAACGACATCCGGTCCGACGGAAAGTTGGCGGATCTGCTCCAGAGGCCGGGCGGGGGCGCGCGCCGCCCCTTCGACGAATCCGTTCTCGCGGATCGCTCCCACCTGCTGAGGATGGAGGGAAGGGAGGTCTTCAAGAACGCCGTCCGGGCGATGTCCAAGTCGGCCCGCCTGGCGATTCGACAGGCCGGCTGGACCTTCGATGACGTCGACCTCCTCATCCCGCACCAGGCCAACATCCGCATCATCGAGGCGACCGCCCGCTACGCGCGCGTTCCCATGGAGAAAGTGTACGTCAACGTCCACCGCTACGGGAACATCAGTTCCGCCACGGTTCCGGTGGCGCTCGACGAGGCGCTGGAAAGGGGTCGCATCGGCCCTGGATCCAACGTCCTGCTGGTAGCCTTCGGAGCCGGCCTCACCTGGGGTGCCACGGCGATACGCATGTAGTCAGGCGCCTTCGTCGATCGTTATCCACGTGTCACTGGCTCTACTCTTCCCGGGGCAGGGATCGCAGTTTCCCGGCATGGGGCGCGATCTGGCGGCGGCGTACCCCGAGGCGGCACGCGTCTTCGAACACGCCGACGACATCCTCGGATTCCCCCTCTCGCGCCTCGCCTGGGAAGGGCCCGCCGACCAGCTGGTTCAGACCCGGAACGCCCAGCCGGCGATTCTGGTTCATTCTCTCGCCGCCTTCGCGGTCGTGCGGCCGCGGCTGGGGCCGATCGCGTGCGCCGCTGGCCACTCGCTGGGCGAGTTCACGGCGCACGCTGCCGCAGGCACCCTCCGCTTCGAGTCCGCGGTCCGCGCCGTGCGCCGCCGGGGAGAACTGATGCAGGAGGCGGGACGCGCCCGCCCCGGCACCATGGCCGCCATTCTGGGACTGGGAGAATCGGAGGTACAGGCGGTGTGCCGGGACGCGTCCAGCCGGGGTCGGGTGTGTGTGCCGGCGAATTTCAACGCCCCTTCGCAGATTGTGGTCAGCGGTGACGCGCAGGCGGTCGACGCGGCTTTGCTGTGTGCCAGAGAGGCCGGTGCCCGCCGGGCCGTGCGCCTGTCCGTATCCGGGGCGTTCCATTCTCCGCTGATGGCCGGGGCGGAGGAGGGTTTGCGGGACGGTCTCCGGGGCATATCTTTCGGTCCGCCCGAGTTTCCGGTCGTCTCGAATGTGACCGCCGGGGCCGTCCGGGATCCCGGCCTCGCGCGTCAGCTATTGGTCCGGCAGCTCACGTCTCCGGTATTGTGGTCCCAATCGGTGCGATCCATGGTCGAAAGCGGTGTGGAGCGGTTCGTGGAGATCGGCCCCGGGTCCGTGCTGTGCGGATTGAGCCGCCGCAACGCGCGCGGCACGGTGTGCTCCAGCGCGGGTACCCCCGGCGGCATCCAGAAGCTTCTGTCCAGCCTTCCGGCGGCCGGAGGCGACGCATGAGCGGCGAGCTGGGGGGACAGACCGCCCTGGTCACCGGCGGATCGCGGGGTATTGGGTTCGCGATATCCGAGGCCCTCGCGGAAGGCGGGGCTCGGGTGGCCATCGCAGACATTGACAGCAAGGGAGCCGCGTCCGCAGCGGCTCTACTCCCGGGCGTCGGTCACGCCGGCTATTCCTGCGATGTCGGAGACCCGCAGCAGTGTGCCGCCACAGTCGCCGCGGTGACGAAGGCTCAGGGAGTCGTCACCATTCTGATCAACAACGCCGGCATCACCCGAGACAATCTTCTCCTGCGCATGAAAGATGAGGACTGGGATGAGGTGATGAAGGTTAACTTGAAGGGCGCTTTCAACATGACTCGATCCACATGTCGAGGCATGATGAAGCGCCGCTCCGGTTCCATCGTCAACCTGGCCTCCGTGATCGGCCTCATGGGCAATGCCGGTCAGACCAACTACGCGGCCTCCAAAGCTGGACTCGTGGGATTCACAAAGAGCGTCGCGCGGGAGCTTGCCCGGCGGGGGGTGCGCTGCAACGCAATCGCTCCCGGCTACATCGAAACGGACATGACTGCCGGCCTTGATGAGCGCACGACCGGGGAGTTGCGGGCGCGTATCCCCATGGGCCGGCTCGGGACGCCTTCCGATGTCGCGGGAGTCGCGCGATTTCTCGCCGGACCGGAAGCTCGCTACATTACCGGCCAAGTCCTGTGTGTGGACGGCGGCATGGCGATGTAGACATATAGTCACTCATTCACGACGGGAAACCGTAGCACCAGGGAGAGCAAAGAGATGGCGGACAGCATCGAGAGCCGGGTGAAGGAACTCATCATCACCGAACTCGGTGTCGACGAAGATCAGGTTACGAACGAAGCTTCCTTCATGGAGGATCTCGGGGCCGACTCGCTCGACACTGTGGAATTGGTGATGGCCTTCGAGGAAGAATTCAGGATCGACATTCCCGACTCCGACGCCGAGCAGATGCGCACCGTGGGAGACGCGGTCCGCTACATTCGAGGTGCCGCCGGCTCCTGATCCGCTTTCAGTAGAAAGCGCCCAGCCGCGCGAATGAGCATGCCCAGCCCTTCCGGCAACAACTCGGCCCCGGCAAACCGGCGGGTGGTCGTCACCGGCGTCGGGATGATCACCCCCGTCGGCCACGACGCTTCGTCTTCGTGGGCGGCCTTGCTGGCCGGCAAGAACGGCGGCGGCCCGATCACCCACTTCGACGCGGATGACCGCTTCAGGACCCGGATCGCGTGCGAGGTCAGGAACTTCGACCCATCCGGGAACCTGAACAAGCGCGAGGTCCGGCGCTACGACCGGTTTGCCCAGTTCGCCATGGTGGCTGCGGACGAGGCGATGAGTTCCGCCGGCCTCGAAGGCTGTCCGCCCGGTGTCCCTGCGGAGCGTTTCGGGGTCATCATCGGCAGCGGAATCGGGGGCGTCGCCACCTACGAGAGCCAGGTCCGCAAGCTCGTGAAGTTCGGTCCCCGCCGGATCAGCCCCTTCTTCGTACCGATGTTCATCCCCAACATCGGCTCGGGGCTGGTCTCGATCCGGTACGGTGCGCAAGGTCCCAATCATTCCACGGTGTCCGCGTGTTCGTCGGGGGCACACGCAATCGGGGACGCCCTGCGTGTCATTCAGCGAGGGGACGCCGATGTCATGCTGACGGGGGGAGCGGAGGCCGCCATCGTCCCCATCTCCATCGCCGGATTCTCGTCCATGAAGGCGATGTCCACCCGCAACGACACCCCCGAGACCGCGAGCCGCCCCTTCGACGCCACCCGCGACGGCTTCGTGATCGGAGAGGGGGCGGGCTGCCTGGTGCTCGAGTCGCTCGACAGCGCCCGGGCGCGAGGGGCGCGCATCCTCGGGGAAGTCGTCGGGTGCGGGACCTCCGCGGACGCGTATCACATCACTGCCCCGGTTCCCGGGGGAAGGGGGGCTCAGCACGCCATGCGGCTGGCGCTGGAGGACGGCGGAGTCTCGCCGGAAGAGGTCGGCTACATCAACGCGCACGGCACATCCACCCCCTACAACGACGAGGTCGAAACCGCCGCCATCAAGGGGGTGCTGGGCGAAGAGGCGGCGCGGGCGTGCATCGTGGGCAGCACCAAGTCGATGACCGGCCACACCCTGGGGGCCGCGGGGGCTATCGAATCGGTCATCTCGGTGATGGTCCTGATGGAAGGCAGGATTCCGCCCACAACCAACTACCAGCATCCCGATCCCGAGTGCGACCTCGACTACGCCACCGACGGCATGGTCGAGAGACCCGTTGAGGTGGCGCTCTCCAACTCGTTTGGCTTCGGGGGGCACAACGTATGTCTGGCCTTCCGGCGCTGGCCCGCCTGAGCCACCCCGCCCGCGCCTTTCGGAGTCTGCCATGAGGGTGGGCACCGGATACGATTCACACCGCTTCGACCCGCGCCGGCGGCTGATGCTGGGGGGTGTGCGGATCCCCGGAAGCCCCGGCCTCTCGGGTCATTCCGACGGGGACGCGGTGGCCCACGCGGTCACCGACGCGTTGCTGGGAGCAGCCGGGGAAGGAGACATCGGAAGCCACTTTCCCCCGGGCGACCCGCGCTGGCGCGACGCCGACTCCATCGATCTGCTTGGGAGGGTGGTCGCTCTCCTCCGGCGCCGGGGGCTGAGGGTGATCAACGTGGACGTCACGGTGGTCTGCGAGGCCCCCCGAATCGGACCGCATGTGGGGAGGATGCGCTCGCGCCTCGGTGACGCGCTCGGCACCGGACCGGGCGCGGTCTCGATCAAGGGAAAGACCAACGAGGGCATGGGCTGGATCGGCGCCGGCGAAGGGATCGCCGTGCACGCCGTGGCGCTTATCGGAGAGGAGGAGACATAGACGCGGCTCTGACCTTCCTCACGTCGCTCTCCGCCGGGCTCACCTACCTGCTGCTGGGGGCCGGGGCAGCTTTGGAAAACATCGTACCTCCGATCCCCGCCGACACCTTCGTTCTCCTGGGCGGCTTCCTCGCCGTGCGCGGCCCGGCGGACGTGGCCGTGGTCTTTCTTGTGACGTGGGCGGCGAACGCCTTGGGGGCCCTGCTGGTCTACCGTGCGGGGTACCTCTTCGGACAGCCTCTCTTCGAGACGCGCTTCGGCAGGCTGCTGCTTCAACCGCAGCAGCTCGAGCGCCTGGGCCGTTTCTACCGGCGGCGGGGAACGCCGGCCATCTTCCTCGCACGCTTTTTCCCGGGCCTGCGGGCGGTGGTGCCGGCCTTCGCCGGGGTCGCCCGGCTCTCCTTCGCCTCCGTCGCCCCTCCGCTGATCGTGGCCTCCGCGATCTGGTACGGCGCGCTGGTGTGGCTGGGAGCAACGGCGGGGGAGAACCTGACGGTGATCGTCGAGTGGTTCGACGCCGCCAACCGCATTCTGCTGATCATCGCGACCGTGATCGCGGCGGTCATCCTGGTGGCGTGGCTGCGAACCCGCAGGAGGCCCGGGGTTGCGGACGATGACTGAGCGGGACGCCGGGCCCGGGGCACGACCTTTTCGGGAGGAGCTCTTCGCGGACTACCTGGCCTTCGAGCGGGGGCTATCGGCGCGCACCATCGAAGCGTACGCGCGCGACACCGCGCGGCTGGTCGCATACCTGTCGGAGCGGGGCATCGCCAGCCCCCGGGACGTGACTCGGCTGGAGCTGCGAGATTACGTGTATTCGCTTAAAGACAGGGGGCTGGCGCCGACTTCCATCCGGCGCGCGCTCTCGTCGGCGCGGGCCTACTTCGCTTTTCTTGTGGAGGAGGAGGTCATCGAGGCGGACCCCACCGAGCAGATCGAATCGCCCCGCGTGTGGCGCACCCTTCCGGGCGTGCTGAGCGTGCGCGAGACGGAGCGTCTGCTGGAATCACCGAGTCTCTCCGACCGGCTGTGCTGGCGCAACCGGGCCATCCTGGAGCTCCTCTACGCGACCGGCATGCGGGTCTCCGAGCTGGTGGGGCTACGCCTCCAAAGCCTCGACATCGAGGATCGCGTCTGCCTGGTGTACGGCAAAGGGTCCAAGGAGCGCATGGTGCCTTTCGGCGCGGCTGCGGAACGAGCCCTGGTCCGCTACTTGCGGGATGTACGCCCGGAACTCGAGCGGGGCAGGGGCGAGGGGTTCGTCTTCCTCAGCGCCAGGGGCAGGCCGCTCACGCGCATGGCGGTGTGGACCGTCGTGCGCAAGGCGCGTGACCGGGCCGGGATCGAGAAGCCGGTCTCTCCGCACACGCTGCGCCACAGCTGCGCGACCCATCTGCTGGAGGGCGGCGCCGACCTGGCAGCGATTCAGGAACTGCTGGGCCACGTCGACATCGCCACGACCGAGATCTACACGCATGTGGACCGGGAATACGTGCACGAGATGCACCGGACCCACCACCCCCGAGGCTGATCCAGCCGGGGAATCAGTCAATCGGCGCCGGAATGCCGCGAGAACAGCCGCCGGGTTGAGGCTCCCGCCCCGGAATCCGCCAGCCGGCGCCGGTGACGGTTACGGCTCGCGGCTGGCCGCCCGGGCGAAGATCTCGGCCTGGCTCTCCGCGTCGCGCACCAGTTCGATGGCCTCCCGCAGCACCGGATCGCGCTGAATGCGGAACTGCAGCATGCGGCCATCGTCGTTCATGCGCTGGGAAAGCGCGATCTCGAGGCGCCAGAGGACGTAGTCCCGGACTACGGGATCCTCGAGCGTCATCCCGGGCACACCCGCCTCGCGCATCTGTGCGATGAATCCGTCCAGAATCTGGTCGGTGATGATGGCCTCGGCGCCATCGGTGCTGACCGCCTGCGCGCGCTCGAACCCCGCCTCGGCCAGCCTGAGCCCGAAGGGGAACTCCGCGGCCACGGACTCCTCCAAAAGTTGGCGCTCAACCACCAGGAGGGTGTCGTCCACGATCCCGAGGTCCGGAAAAACCCCGCCTCCGCCCCGGAGTTCGCGCCCGCCTTCGGTGGTGAACATGGGGACGGCGGCGGAGTCTTCGGGGAGTGGCCTCCCCTGGGCATCCCGTTGGCGATGCAGCGACCGGCCCAGCGGTGTGAACCATTCCCCCGTAGTCAACTGCAGCTGCCAGTCGTCCGGAAGCCCAACGATGGACTGCACCACGCCCTTCCCGAAGGTGCGCTCACCCACGACCAGCGCGCGGTCGTGGTCCTGAAGAGCCCCGGCCAGGATCTCCCCGGCGGACGCCGTGAAGCGGTCCACCAGCACCACCAGCAATTTGTCGCCGATGTTGGCCGGTCGCCGGGTGTAGGCCGCGTCCTCGTGTTCGCCCGGGCCGCGGCGCGGGTTCCGGCCGCGGGTGCTGACGATCCGCTTCCCGGGGTCGAGAAAGAGGTCGGTCACGGTGAGCGACTCGTCCAGATACCCGCCGGGATTGCGGCGCAGGTCCAGGACGATCCCCTTCGCGTCCGCCAGCACGGCGAAGGCGGAGTCCATCTCGGCTGTGGAACTGCGAGCCACTCGCTCCAGGTGAATGTAGCCGACGCCCTCTTCCAGGTAGTCGGCGATGACCGACGAGATGTGAACTTGATCGCGCTCGATCTCGTGGGGGATGGGCACCGAAAAACCCTCGCGCTCGACCGACACGGTGACCATGGTGCCGGGGGTGCCGCGAATGCGCTGGGAGGCATCCCCGGTGTCCCAGTCCTCGGTGCTCTCGCCGTCCACGCCCACGATCACGTCCCCCACCTGGATGCCGACCCGCTCCGCCGGAAACCCGCGGAAGACGGCCGTGACCGTGATGCGATCGTTGAGCTGGCTGATCTGCACCCCGATGCCCGCGTAGTTGCCGGTGGTGGCTTCCTGGAACTCATCCACGAGCCGGGGGCTGAGCACGGCCGCGTAAGGATCGTTCAGAGCGTCGATCAGTCCATCGAGTGCCCCTCGCCAGAGCACCGACTCGGCGGGAGCGTCGTCGCCGGAACGTTTGATGCTGTCGAAGGTGCTCAGGAACCGCTGGTCGTCCACCGGGGAACTTACCAGCTGCGAGAGAACCTCGTCCCCGCCAGAGTCCGCTGAATCGGCCAACTCCCCCCGGGAACCCGGCTCGGATCCCACGGCGCGCTGCGCGAAGACCGCGGTCGCCTCCATCAGTCCGCCAAGCGCCGCCCGCCACAGGGCCGAGTCCGCGGGAGCGCTCAGGCTGAAACGCCTGATGGTGTCGAAGGTGCCCAGGAACTGCTGGTCGCCCACCGCCGCTTCGGCCTGCTCCTCCGGCTGCCCGGACGATCCGGTGTTCTGTCCAGCGAGGTCTGAGGCACAGAGCGGCAGAGAGAGCAGGAACGCCGCAAGAATCGATCTCGTGCAGGTCATGTCGAATCGGGTCAGAGGTGTCGATGCCTGCTGGGTAGACCCCGGAAGACCTGGGCTCGTTCCCGAACCGCGGGCCGCATCGTGCCGTGGGAGTAGTATCGTGCAATTGGACCGACAACGCGGCAACCATCCCGGCCCTTTGGCGGACTTCACGGTTATCATAGTTTGTTGTGAGGCATCCCGCTTGCCGCAGCCCAAACCGGAACGCCACTCCCACGACGGCTTGACGCATGAGCCTTAGAGAGCCTTCGTCCCCGCTAGTCGCGGGGCTGGTCCAGATGAAGCCGCGCAAGGGAGACGTGCGCGCCAGCGTGCGCAAGATACGCTCCTTGCTCGCGGACGACGGTGGTGACCACGACCTCCTCGTCTTCCCCGAGACCTGCCTGACCGGGTACTTCCTGCAAGGGGCGGTTGCGGAGCTGGCCTTCAGCGCGGGCGAGGTAGCCGACATGCTGGGACAAGCGCCCGAAGGGGCCCCGGATCTGGTTCTGGGGTTCTACGAGCGGCATCGCCACCAGATCTACAACAGCGCCGTCTACTTCACCGCGCATCGCGGCCGCTATCGTCCGCTGCACGTCCATCGCAAGATGTTTCTGCCCACCTACGGGCTCTTCGATGAGGCCCGCTTTGTCGAACCGGGGAGGGAGCTCGGCGCCTTCGACACGCCTCTCGGCAGGATGGGGATGTTGATCTGCGAGGACATCTGGCACTCGCTGACGCCCGCCGTGCTGGCCCTGGACGGCGCGGAAATCATATTGATTTCGAGCGCTTCGCCGGTACGCGGATTCGTCGCGGGAAGCGACCGTCCCGCCAGCATGGCCCGCTGGGATCCGATCCTGGAAGGGCCCGCCATGGAGCACGGTGTCTTTGTGCTGGCGAGCCAGCTGGTTGGCTCGGAGGGAGGCAAGCTGTTCGCTGGGGGTTCGGTGGCAATCGCGCCCGACGGCGCCACGCTGGCCCGCGCGCCGCTGTTCGAGGAAGGCGTGGTGACGGCTGTACTCGACCGGTCCGCGATCGACCGTCACCGGTTCGAGTCGCCGCTTCTCTCCCATCTGGAGCAGCAACTGCCCAGCCTGCGCGAGGCGCTGGCGCGCGCCGGACGCAGGCGGGGAAGGGAAGCCGGCGAAATGGATTCCGTGACGGAGGATTCCCGGCAGTCCAGTACCGGCAGGGATAGGGCGGGGGAGCAGGATGCCGCGACCGCGCAGGACAAGTGGCGCGTGCACGGGGGCGGTCGAGCGCGGGCGCGCCGGTCCCGGGTCGCGCCCCATGGTCCGGTTCCGGGCGATGCCTCGATGCTCGATCTCAACCTCGGGTTGACCGAGCGCGCCCTGGTCGAGTTCATCCGGGAGGAGATCGTGCGCCGGCGCGGATTCGAGAAGGTCGTGATCGGCGTCTCGGGTGGGGTCGATTCAGCGGTTTCGCTCTATCTCGCCGTGCGGGCGCTGGGCGCGGGCAACGTCACCGGGCTGCGGCTACCCTACGCCACTTCGTCGCCGGAAAGCCTGGAGCACGCGGCCATGGTGCTGGAGGCGACCGGCGCGGTGGGTCGAACCCTCGACATCACGGCTTCGGTGGACGACTACGTCGCCCTCCACGAGCCCGGCATAAGCCCGCTGCGCCGCGGGAACCTGGCCGCCCGCTTCCGCGCCCTCACCATCTTCGACCAGTCGGCCCTCCTGCGGGCGCTTCCGCTCGGCACCGGCAACAAGAGCGAACGGTTGTTGGGTTACTACACCTGGCACGCGGACGACTCCCCGCCGGTCAATCCCCTGGGGGATCTCTTCAAGACCCAGGTGTGGGCACTCGCGCGCCATCTGGGCGTCCCTTCCGAGATCGTCGACAAGCCCGCCAGCGCGGATCTGGTTCAGGGAATCCACGATCACGACGAACTGGGGATCTCCTACCACGATGCCGACCCCATCCTGCACTGGCTGCTGCGGGGCTACTCGCTCTCCGAACTGGTGCAGCGGGGCTTCCCCGAGTCGCAGGTCGACATCGTCTGGAACCGGTTGAACGCGACTCACTGGAAGCGTGAACTTCCTACCGTAGCCGTCCTTTCATCCACGGCGATCGGCGAATCGTATCTGAGGCCGGTGGACTACTGATTCAGCTGACTTGGCTAAACTGGCGGTTAGGTGACGCATGGGAGGCTCCTCTCTCTCAATTCCTGTGTCCAGACCCGCCTGCGCTACTTCCTCATCGTGCCATGGGTCTACCGCGGTTTGGAAGAGGAGGGGGTTGCGGGTGGCGAGATCTGGGGGAGGGGGCGGAATCTCGAGCTGGGGGTCGCCGCGCATCTTCGTGCAACGGGCGAAACAGGCGTCTTTGGCAGACGTGCTGGTCGCCGACTCAGGCGGCTCCCGAGTTCGGTCTACGCTCGAGAAGGCGCGGGCCTCGGACGCGATGCCCGTTGTCAAGCTGGCCTTCGAGTTCCTGGTGCTGACGGCGGCGAGGTGGGGCGAGGTGCGGGGGACCGTTTGGTCCGAGATCGATCGGGCGGAGCGCGTGTGGACGGTTCCCGACGCGCACGAAGGCCAAGCGCCAGCACCGCGTGCCGCTGTGTGGCCGCGCCATGGAAGTCCTTGCGGAGGCCCGGAGCTGGGCGGCGGTAGTCCGATTGTCTTCGCGAGGGGGCACGGACGGGAGCTGGCGGAGAAGCAGCATCGCCAAATGCTCTCGAAGCTCGGGATCGCGGCCGTGCCGCACGGGTTCCAGTCGTCGTTCCGGGACTGGGCGGCCGAGGAGACGGATCATCGGCTATCGGATCGCCATCGCCTGCTCCGGCGGTCGTGGTGCAACCATCCCCGTTCAACGGATCAGAGATCCGTAAGGTCTCCAGGCCTAGGATCCCGCAGCCCCGCGGACTCGAAACTCGATAGCTCTCGCCGGGGCCGGGAAACGGGCACGAAGAAGGGGTGCCCGACGGCGGCCGCCCAAAGCGGCGCCGACCTCATCTCGACCGCCTTTCCCACAGGCCACCTGCACATGTCCACCCTCCCCGATGCCGAATCGAGGCCGTCTCAAAGGGCCCGGGACCCAAAGGGGCTCTCCCAGCTCCTATCCCCTAGCGCGCCAGGGTGTCAGCTGATTACCGTAATTGGCACCCGAGGCGATGCGTTGGGACCGGTGTCGCGACAATGGCCGCCGGATGCCAACCATTTCCCAGCGTAGCGGGCTACGGACCCTATAGGAGCAGTTGGTGAACAGGATCGTTCTTGGCGACAATCTCGAGGTGCTCGGCGGTCTTCCAGACGGGTCGGTCGATCTCATCTATGTCGATCCTCCGTTCAACACCGGAAGAACGCAGAAACGCACTCGCATCAAGACTACACGGTCCAGGAACGGAGATCGAACCGGCTTTCAGGGACATCGCTACAAGACTGCCACCCTCGGTACCAAGCGCTTCCACGACAGGTTCGATGATTACACCGCCTTCCTGGAGTCGCGGTTGCACGAGGCGTACAGGATCCTGGCCCCGCACGGATCGTTCTACCTCCACGTCGATTACCGGGAAGTGCATCGTTGCCGGTTCCTGCTGGATGACCTGTTCGGGCCGGGCAACTTCCTGAACGAGATCATCTGGGCCTACGACTACGGAGCGCGCCCGAAGACGCGGTGGCCGGCGAAGCACGACAACATCCTCTTCTACGTCAAGGACGTGGACGACTACGTCTTCAACGTGGATCAGATCGAGCGCATCCCCTACATGGCTCCCGGCCTGGTCGGACCCGAGAAGGCCGCCCGCGGAAAGCTCCCGACCGACACTTGGTGGCATACTATCGTTCCGACCAACGGAGCCGAGCGAACGGGATATCCGACGCAGAAGCCCCTGGGCATCCTCCGGCGCATCGTGACGGCATCTTCCCGGCCCGGCGACGTGGTACTGGATTTCTTCGCGGGGAGCGGCACAACCGGCATTGCGGCCCACGAACTCGGACGCAGGTTCATCCTAGTGGACGACAACCCCGAGGCATTGAAGGTAATGGCGAAACGCTTTGCGAATGTAAACGAAGTTCGCTGGGAAGGATTCGATCCTTCGAGTTTCCAAGAATCACGTGTCCAACATCACTTGTTCGGAGTAAAGCAGTGACTGCGACGCCCTGGGGTCGGATAAGAGACCCGGAGGTCAGTTTGCTGGTATCGGTCGCTGGCACCCTTTGTTGAGCGTTTCCGAGGGCTCGATTCCACTCCCCAATCAGGCTTCTAGAAGCCACCACGATTCCTTCTTCCCCTCCGGGATCTTTCGCGATTGCTGGTGCACCATCTGCGGCCAGCGTATTTCCGTCGTCGATTGGGAGTTTCGGCAGACGTAGTTACGAGCCCAGACCATGACTCAGGAACCTTCCAAGAACCCCGTCGGCCACCGTTGGAGTCCCATCGAGGACCTGCCGGAGAGCTGGCGGAGTATGGCGGACGCCGACCTCGCGCATCTTGTCGAATACTGGAACGAGAACCGGGAAGAGCTTGCGTCCCATGGAGGCGTCGGCGAATTCAACCTTCGCCTGCAACGGGAGTGGGCGATCGAAACCGGGCTGATCGAGGGCATCTATACGCTTGACCGGGGCACCACGAAGATTCTCCTCGAGCGCGGTCTTCAGGAGAACCTGATCTCTTCGTCGGCCACGAACCGCGATCCGGTGCTTGTGAGCGATATTCTGCGCGATCACGCGTCGGCTCTCGATGGCCTCTTCGATTTCGTCAAGAGGGATCGCGAGCTGTCCACCAGCTTCGTCAAGGAACTGCACGCGGTGCTTCTGGCCCACCAGGACTTCGCTTCCGCTCGCAACACCTTCGGCCGGCGCGTCCAGATGCCGCTGACGAAGGGAGAGTACAAGAAGCGCCCGAACAGCCCTGTCCGCCCGGACGGATTGCTTCACGAGTATTGTCCGCCCGAGCAGGTGGCTTCGGAAATGGACCGGCTCATCGGGATGCACGCCCACCATGTGCGACAGGGGGTACCCCCCGAAGTGGAAGCCGCTTGGCTCCACCACCGGTTCGCGCAAATCCATCCCTTCCAGGACGGTAACGGGCGCGTGGCCAGAGCCCTGGCGACTTTGGTGATGATCCGGGAGGGGCTACTCACCTTGGTCGTGACCGACGGTATGCGAGGCGACTACATCGGCGCGCTGGAAGCGGCGGATGATGGGGATCTGGGGCTGCTTGTCCGTTTGTTTGCGGACATCGAGAGAAAAGCGATCTACGGGGCGGTCGCGATGGCACGGAACATCATTGCGGAGAAACGGCACCTCAAGGCCGTGGTGCGGTCGGTGGCGGACAGGCTTAGCAGACGTCGTCGGCAGTTGGAGAGCGAGTGGGACAAGGCAAAAGACATCGGAATCGCATTGGGCGAAGAAGCCGAACGACACCTTCGGAGGGCGGAAGCTGAACTAAAAACAGTACTTAGTCCGGCCCTTGATACCAAGGTGGATTTCTGGGTGACGTTCAGCGCGGACGACCCCGACCGCAGGTCGTACTACCGGTATCAGGTGGTGGAGACCGCAAAGGTGATGCAGTACTTCGCGAACACCGACGTGTTCCACTCGTGGGCTGCCTTGAACTTGCAGACTGACAGCCGTCACGAGCTGTTCGTCTCGATCCACGGCATGGGCCGCGATTTCGGTGGTCTCCTGGTTGGTTCCGCTAGTCTCGCGACACGGGAGAGGACCAGCGACGGCGACGGGACGGTCGTAACGAAGGTACAGCCTGTCGCGGATCGACCGTTCCAGATCAGCTACAGGGAAGCGTTGGCCGACGTGCGTCAGAGATTCGAGCGGTGGATCGGCGACGCCGTCGTTCAGGGCTTGGTGGCGTGGCAGGAGACGCTCTGAACGAGTCTCGCAGCGGGTTCCTTGTCGGATGGAGCGACCGTGTCGGCCGTATCCCCTCGCTCCACGCTGTTGACACCGCATGAGGCTGGCTCCTCAATGTGGTGGTATGGAGATTCTGACGGCACAGGTTCGCCAGCGTCGGGGGACGAGTTGGTTTGGCGCACGGGAGCCAGCCCACGCAGCAGACGCTCGTAGGTTCACATCTTCTTGTGACCGTTGAGCTTACGGGATTCTACGGGCGGATTCCCGCTGTTTGACTCCCGCCGATTGGATCAGGCGCGAACCTTGTGGCGGCTCTCCAGAGCCTTCCTGAGTTGTACCTCGTCGGCCTGCTGGTAGCGCAGAGTACCGGAGGGCTGAATCCCGGTGGAGTCAGGGGGTGGCGCGGTGCCCTTAGGGTCCGGTGTGTATTTGATCCGCTTGCTTTCGCGCGGTGCCAAGTCCGGCTCCCATAGGTCCGTTTCCACCCCCTGCTCATCGAACCGGACGTGCGGGTTTCCCGCATCCGGCTCTCAGTCGGGATCATGCCTTCGCCCACGGAAGGTGTCGTGTCGTCAGCGCAAGGCGCGTGAGGCCGCATTCCTCCCACAGCCACCAGTGGGAAAATCGCACGTATTTTCCTGATTTCACCTTGTGCTTCCGGCAGAACCACTGTCGCAACCGCTGGGCCGCGTACGTATCCACAGCCGCGTAGGCCGGACTGACCTGGCCGAGTGTGAAGTAGTTTGCCCATCCGGATACCATCCGATTGAGGCGCCCTACAACCTCCTCTGCTGGACAGCCCTCGTACCGTGGGGCCGTTTGCGCGCGGATCCTGCGGCGTATGCTTTGAACGCTCGCCTTGCTCGGCCGGGTACCGATGTACCGGCTCGCATCCGTCCGACGATAGTTCCAGCCGATGCGATATCCAAGGAACTCGAGAGGCTCCTCGGGGCATCGGAGGCATCGGGTTTTCCGGGCGTTGACCGGTAGCTTCAGTCGTTCCATGAGCCGGTTGACCGCCGCCAGCATCTCCGCCGCCGGGGCCCTTCCGAGCACGCAGAAGTCATCCGCATAGTTCACGATCTCCGCACCGAAGCGCCGGGCATGACCCAGCGCCTTCCAGCCAAGGATGAACCGCCGCATGTAGATGTTGCTCAACAGCGGCGAGATCGGAGCCCCTTGCGGAGTCCCCTTTCTCTCCTTCCGCGCCCGGTTCGTGCGGCGCGTGCCGCCTTCACCGTCCTCCTCGACCACCGGCATCTCCAGCCACGCCTTGATGAGTCCAAGCATCCGCCCGTCGCTCACGCGCCGTGCGATGCTCTTCATCAACTCGGTGTGCGGTATCTCGCCGAAATAGTTCGAGAGGTCCGCATCGACTACCTCGTTGCGGCCCGTGTGCAGCAGGCGGTGGATCCGCCTGACCGCGTCCTTGGCGCTTCGTCCCGGCCGGTATCCGTACTGCTCCGGCTCCAGGTCCGCCTCGAAGATCGGCGACAGCACCAGCATTGCCGACGTCTGCGCAACCCGGTCCCTCAGGCAGGGGATGCCCAGGGGACGGAACTTCCCCGGCTGCTTCTTCGGAATGAGCACCTGCCGCACCGGACTCGGCTTGTAGGTGCCCTCCCTCAGGTCCCGCGACAGTTCCCCGACCCAGCGCTCCACTCCGTGCGCCCCGATGTCCGCGACCGTCTCACCATCCACTCCAGCCGCTCCGCCGTTGCGCCGCACCATCCCCCATGCCGCCAGCAGGAAGTCCTCCCGCCATACCTTGTCGACAAGGGCGTGAAAGCGCTGTCCGGGTTCTTCCTTCGCTTTCGCATGTAGCACGGTCTGGAGTTTCCGAACGCTCACCGACCCTGTTAGGCTCGCGCCAGTGGCCATGTCCCTGCCTCCTTTCCGTACCGCTCCCAACTCAGGGCCCCTTCCCTCGGCGGGCATTACCCCGCGTCCCCGGTACTACGGGCCCATCCGCCACCCTGCCGGCCCGGCCTGCCCCTCGCGGGGTTCCGGTTGCCGCGTGCCACGGCACCGACGGGGCTTCCCGTGTTGCCACACTCTCCATCTTCCACACGTGCCGACGCCACTACCCCGGCGGAAACCAGCCGGTTGTCCCGTCGCTCTTCTTTTCCCGGCCAGTCGGCGGCCTTCCCCTTTCTTGCGGAGGGTCGGCTCCCGCGTTTGATGTTTCGAGGCCTGCTCGGCGTTCACTCGCGTTTCGGCCCGCGTGGTCGCTGAACCGCCTTCCGACTTAGCTCCTCCCTTGGCCGTCTCCGCCGTTTCCAGCTTCGTGCCCGTGTAGGGTGTCGCGTATCGTGCGCGGCCCGTACCGAAGTGCTTCAACCCATGTCGTTACCTCCATGAGCCGCTCCGGTTGCTACCGGCTGGAGCGACAGTTGCCGGGCGGGATTTGCACCCGCAAGGAAGGCGCGCCTTTCCACGGCGCACGCAGGAAATCGTCTAAAGTCAACCAGGACTGCACGATCTGCGTTTCTTGCCGTAGGACGATGACAGATTGCATCAAGGCGCGACAGCGGGAGAATCTGCTTTGAATGGCGGGAGTTCCGCCCGCGCCAGATCCTCTTCGCTGGCCGCGCTGAAGGCGTCTAGGCTCTGGACGGTCGCCCGAGGGCATCGCTGACCGGCCGTTCCACCTTGCCCTTCGTCCGAGCCCAGTACGACCGGCGCGCCCGGATCCAAGACCACCAGTGGAAGGAGAAGCGCAGGAACTCCGGGTTCTCCACCACCCGCCCTCCGATCAATCCGGATCGCGTTCGGGTGGGACGGGGCCGAGCGAACGCGACATCGTCGGACTCGTCAGCCTGCAACCAGCGGACCCGGTTGTCGTAGCGCCGCGCCACGCCCTCATATCAGGAGCGGAGACGGGGTGCTATCGCGGCCCATGGGACCATGCCGACCTCCGGCAACCCGTAGGCCTGTCGCAACTCCGCTTCGGCGCCGCCGGGGTCCGTCCCCGTCGTGGCCGCGGCCACATAGCGCGACAGTCTGGCGCGCCTTGTCAGGGGTTTCGCAGCTCCGCACCCTCCCAGTTCAGGCTTGCGGATCTGTGGCGGGTTTCCAGATCGGCGAATTCGCGTTGCAGGGTTTCCGCCTCCGACCGGACCTCCGGGGTGAAGGCTTCGCCTTCCAGACCGGATATCTCATTGAGACGGGCGCGCACCTCCGCCAGACGTAGTTGAATGCGTTGCAAGGCAGTCATTTAGGTACCTCGATTGAAGGTTGCGTTGAACCTTCAATCGAGGCTACCGTAATTGGTCGCGGAAGGCGTACCACTTCGCACGATGCGGGGGAGTGTTGCGATGGTGATCGATATGACAGGCCCGGCAGACTGTCTCCAGATTGCCGGGTTCGGTAGGATGTCCGCCATGACTGAGGAGGCCGGATATGGTGGCGACCGGCGGCACCGTATCGGCGGCACCGCCAACCGTCCCGGCGCAGGGCGACCTTACGCGCAACAGTGTAAAAGTACACGCCGTTTTGTCTTGGCGCGCGCGTGCGTGCCCAAGGTCGTCAAAGATTTTTCCGGTACCTACGGTCCACGTCCGCGCGCTCCACCATCAACCGCATAGCGCCCGCTCATTGGACGGTCACCCAACGCATCGCCCATTTTTCCCTCCTCGTAAGTGTGAACCCATACGCAAAGCGGCGGACGATGGCCAAGCCACCGCCCGCCGCTTAATCGGCTGGGCTTTACCAGATTTGCAATCCCAAGGTATACAGCGAAAGAAGAAACGCGATGAACATGAAACGCGTCTTTCGCGGCCAGCGGTCCCGGTTAACCCACACATGGACTGTACCGGCGAGCGCTGGCAGCGTCCAGAACAGAAGTGTGGCCATTACCGGCGTCATGTGGCGATGATCCAGCCGCGGCGCTCCATTTTGCCACCTCCGGCAAAAGGGGTTTGCCGGGAGCCTTCCGCTCCCTAGCATTGCCTTTTTCATAGCAGGGTAAGGGGTTGTGTGTCAACCAAATTGCTACCGCGTGAACCGATTCTGCGGAACTCTCGGACGGCTCTAGCCCCAACTTCCAGCGGAATCCGGGCCTCCTGACGCTGTAACTCATTGGCAGGCGGGTGTTTTGGCGGGATTGTCGTGGTGTCTGGCGTACCCATGTAGTGTAAGAGATATCAACTTGCCATAACTCATTGTAGTCGTTATTATAATACCCATGTATGTCGAACGCGTGCCCAACCGGAGCTCCCCGCCCGCCGTGCTGCTGCGCGAGTCCTTCCGCGAAGACGGCAAGGTCAAGAAACGCACCCTCGCCAACCTGTCGAAGTGGCCCGACGATCTGGTCGAGGGGTTCCGCGTCCTGCTCAAGGGCGGCGTCGCGCTGCCCTCCCTCGGCGACGCCTTCGCCATCCTCCGCTCCCGGCCCCACGGCCACGCCGCCGCCGTGCTGGGAACCGCCCGCCGCCTCGGCCTCGAGAAGCTCCTGGACCGCCGCCCCTCGCGCGACCGGGCCCTGGCCACCGCCATGATCCTCGCCCGCATCCTGGATCCCCGCTCCAAGTTGGCCACCGCCCGCTCCCTGTCCCGCGAGACCCTGACCCACACGCTGGGCGAGGAACTCGGCGTCGAGGACGCCGGCGAGAACGAGCTCTACCGCGCCATGGACTGGCTGCTCAAGCGCCAGGCCCGCATCGAGCGCCACCTGGCGGCCCGGCACCTCGAAGAGGGCGCCCTGGTGCTCTGCGACGTCACCTCGGTCTACTTCGAGGGCTCGAAGTGTCCGCTGGCCAAGCGCGGCTACTCCCGCGACGGCAAGCGCGGCAAGCTCCAGATCGTCTTCGCGCTGCTGTGCAACCGCGAGGGCTGCCCGGTCGCCGCGGAGGTCTTCGAGGGCAACACCGCCGATCCCGGCACGCTGGCCACCCAGCTGGAGAAGCTGCGCAAACGCTTCTCCCTGTCGCGCATCGTCCTGGTCGGCGACCGGGGGCTGCTGACCGACGCCCGCATCCGCGAGGAGGTCCGGCCCGCGGGCCTGGGGTGGATCACCGCGCTGCGGGCTCCGGCGATCCGCAAGCTGGTCAAGGGCGGCACCTTGCAGCTCTCCCTCTTCGACGAACAGGATCTGGCCGAGATCACCGCGCCCGAGTTGTTCCCGGGGGAGCGCCTGGTGGTGTGCCGCAACCCGCTGCTGGCCGCCGAGCGGGCCCGCAAGCGGCTCGACCTGCTCGCGGCCACCGAACGCGAGCTGGACAAGGTCGTGGCCGCCACCCGGCGCGAGCAGCGGCCCCTGCGAGGCAAGGACAAGATCGCCGTGCGCGCCGACCGGGCGCTGCGCCGCTTCAAGGTCGGCAAGCACTTCGACACCGAGAGCACCGACGACGGCTTCTCGTATGTGCGCAACGAGGACCGCATCGCCGTAGAGGCCGCCCTCGACGGCATCTACGTCATCCGCACCAACGTGCCCGCCGAGGAGCTCCCGGCCGAAGAGGCGGTCCGGTCCTACAAGAGCCTGAGCCGCGTCGAGCGGGCGTTCCGCAGCTACAAGACGGTGGATCTCAAGGTGCGCCCGGTCCACCACCGCCTCGAAGGCCGGGTCCGGGCCCACGTCTTCCTCTGCATGCTCGCCTACTACGTCGAGTGGCACATGCGCCGCGCGCTCGCGCCGCTGCTCTTCGACGACGACGATCCCGCCGCGGCCGAGGCCGCCAGATCCTCGCCCGTCGCCCCCGCCCGTCCCTCTCCCTCGGCCCACGCCAAGGCGGGCAGGAAACGCACCCCCGGCGGCCTGCCCGTCCACAGCTTCCAGACCTTGCTGGCCGACCTCGCCACGCTCACCCGCAACCGCGTTCAGCCCGCCGCACAGGGGGCCGTGGCCGCCGATGTCCTCACCCGCCCCACCCCGCTCCAGGCCGAATCCTTCCGCCTCCTCGGCGTCCGCCCCTGACCCGTACCCAGTAGCGTACACCCCCGGACCACGGCTATGTCGCCGCACTGCACTAAGTTGCCCGCTTCTGGGAATTCGAAGTTGGGTCTAGCCAACCTGCGCGGGTGAAGCTTGACCACTACTGACTTAGCTGCCCGGCCAGACGTGCCCAACGCTATCCTGGCCGGTCCGGCTGGATTGAGCCGACGGGCCAAGCGCCGAGACCGCGCCAATAGGCGTGCCATGCGACGGGGCTCCACCTGGAACTCCTCAGTGGCAGGCTCCTCGACGAGCAGGTCGTCTGCTGAAAGCTCTATCACCACGAGAGCAACGCTGTTGGCAGAGCTCTCCGACTCTCTTTTTCGCCAGATGAGACGCATGTTTACCAGACCCTTTCGTGTCCAGCAACAATCACGATCAGAACCAGGAGTCGCGACACACGAGTGTGAAGACGATGGCGGTCTCGGCTACTTGGAGCAAGGAAGCTAGGTCGGTGGGATTAGGAGGATCGGCAGGCATGCGTCGGGTTTACCGCTCGTGGATTCCGCCGACCTACGATTCCCGGAGCCGGGGGCTGTCTCACGCCCGTTAAGGTGCGTAAGCCAGCCGACGCAATGTTGAACATTGCGCTCTGGCGAGGGGATGCTGCGCCCCCCTTCGACCCCCAGCTTTCCGCGCCGATGTCGGAGCATCGGCTCGGGGGCGGGGTGCGCCGCCCCCCGAACCGGCCGTGAACCCAGGCGTCGTGATATCTTCCTTGAGTCGATGGATGGCAGCCTCAATGCGAGGGCGCGTCCGAATCGCTTGGGAAGACACAATGGCCGGACCGAACAAGAAGCTGGTCGCCACGGTGGAGGCGTATTTCGCCGAAGTACGGCGCGTCCGCGCATCGGGCAGGGCGACGGGGGAGCGCTCGTACTATCCGGCGCTGGCGGGCTTGCTGGGCGCGGTCGGATCCACGCTCAAGCCCAAGGTGTTCTGCGTGCTGGAACTGGCGGATCAGGGGGCCGGCCATCCCGACTTTGCCCTGTACACGGCGAGACAGGTTCAGAAGGGCCGTCCGAAGCCGGGGCAGGTTCCAGAGCGTGGCGTCGTCGAGGTCAAGGGCGTTGGCGACAATGCTTGGTTGACCGCGGGATCCGATCAGGTGAGCCGCTATTGGGATCGTTACCGTCTGGTTCTGGTGACGAATCTACGGAACTTCGTCTTGGTGGGCGCGGCCGGATTGGGAGGCCCCGCCAAGCTCGAGGCCTTCCGCTTGGCGGAGAACGCAGACGATTTCTGGCGCAAGGTGGAGACGCCTCGTGCCTTCGCCCGCGAGGTCGGCGCGGGTCTCGGCGAATACGTCGCCCGAGCGCTCTCGCACCGGGCCGCCCTGGCCGAGCCGAAGGACTTGGCGTGGCTGCTGGCTTCCTACGCCCGCGACGGCTTGTCCCGCGTCGAGGTGGCGGGGAACGTTCCATCCCTTCTGGCCGTCCGCTCGGCGATGGAGGAGGCACTCGGGATCCGCTTCGAGGGCGAGCGCGGGGAACGTCTCTTCCGTTCGACCCTGGTTCAGACGCTGTTCTACGGCGTCTTCTCCGCATGGGTGCTGTGGTCCCGCGCCGAGCAGAAGAAGAACGGCCCGCTGTTCGAGGGCCACTACGATCCGCAGCGGTTCAGGTGGCGCGAGGCGGTCTGGCATCTGCGTGCGCCGGTGCTGCGGGCCTTGTTCCAACAGTTGGCCGACCCGAGCCGGTTGAAGTTGCTTGGCCTGGTCGAGGTGTTGAACTGGACGTCGGCGGCGCTCGACCGCGTAGACCGGACCGCGTTCTTCTCGCGGTTCAACGAGGGCGAGGCGGTGCCGTACTTCTACGAGCCGTTCCTCGAAGCCTTCGATCCGGTTCTCCGAAAGCAGCTGGGCGTGTGGTACACGCCGACCGAGGTGGTCCGCTACATGGTGGCGCGGGTGGACAGGGCGCTCAAGGGCGATCTCGGCATCCCGGCGGGGCTCGCGGCCGAGAACGTTTATGTGCTGGACCCGTGCTGCGGAACGGGGGCCTATCTGGCGGAAGTGCTCCGCCGCGTCGCCCGCAATCTCGGGGAGCAGGGGCTCGGGGCGCTCGCGGGCGCGGAGGTCAGGAGGGCGGCGACCGAGCGTGTATTCGGGTTCGAGATCATGCCCGCGCCGTTCGTGGTGGCGCATTTGCAGGTCGGCCTCACCATGCAGAATCTGGGCGCGCCGCTGGCGGAGGACGGGTCGGAGCGCGCGGGAGTGTTTCTCACCAACGCGCTTACGGGCTGGGAGCCGCACACGACCAAGCCGTTGCCGTTCCCGGAGCTCGAGGAGGAGCACGACTTGGCGGAAGCGGTGAAGCAGGACATCCCGATCCTGGTGATCCTCGGCAACCCGCCCTACAACGGGTTCGCGGGAATGGCGGTGGACGAGGAACGCGAACTCTCGGAAGCCTACCGGACGACGAAGCGCGTGCGTAAGCCCGAAGGACAGGGGGCTGAACGATCTGTACGTCCGGTTCTTCCGCATGGCGGAGCGGCGCATCGCGAAGGAGACCGGCCAAGGTGTGGTCTGCTTCATCTCCAACTACTCGTGGCTCGACGGACTGTCGTTCACCGGGATGCGGGAGCGCTACCTCGAAGCGTTCGACGCGATCCGGATCGACTGCCTGAACGGCGACAAGTACAAGACGGGCAAGGTCGCGCCGGACGGCTCGCCGGACCCGAGCATCTTTTCGACCGAGGGAGATCCGGTCGGCATTCAAGTGGGCACCGCCATCGCGACGCTGGTGCGCAAGATGGACCACGAGCCCGCCGAAGGCGTCGCGTTCCGGCACTTGTGGGGACAGTCCAAACCGGCGGAGTTGATCGCCACGGCCGAGGCGGAGCCGGACGCGCTGTACTCCGAGGTCGCACCCATGCTGCCGCTGGGCCTTCCGTTCGCTGAGACGGCGGTGAGTCCCGACTGGTTCGGCTGGCCCCCGCTGCCGGACCTGTTCCCGGACTCCTTTCCGGGCGTTCAGACTGGTCGAGATCAATTCTTGGTCGATACCGATCTTGATCGGCTCCAGGCGCGTATTGGCGAGTATTTCGACCAAGCCTTGAGCCACGCGGAAATCGCGCGGCGTCATCCGAGGGTCATGAAGTCCACGGCGCGGTTCGATGCGCGCGCCGTGCGTGATGCGCTGCTACAGCGCGGCGGGCCAGACGAATCCGGGTTCGTCCGCTTCGCGTCTAGCTCGGCTAGCTAGCTAAGCTTAGCTAAGCTTAGCTAAGCTAGGAGCCTGCGCCGCAGAACGCTCTAGCCCCCGTTTTGGACGGGCGTGATACCATATGCGGTAGTACGCAGATGTCTAACCCACTAGTTCTTGGGGGTCAGGGGGAACAGAGTTTTCTGACGCGCAGACTCCTAGGCTCCTTCCGCCGCAGACGAGAAGGTCGAAGTGCTGCGCCTCCTGGGCGGCGAGGGGATCGCTGACCCGGCGACCGAGGCTTGCCGGCGAGCGCAGCAGGCCGTTTGGGACGGAGAGATCGCACACTCCGCCGGCACCCCGGTGATTCGGGAGCGTACGGCTCGATGAGCCCGGGGATCGTGGTCTCACAACGCCTCCGTGCCTTCGCGGTAGGCGTCGCCCGGCGTCCGCCCGCCCAGCGCCGAGTGCGGGCGCACCTCGTTGTAGAAGTCGATCCACGAACCGACGACCCCTTCGGCGTCCAGACCGTCCCGAAGCTCGTGGAGGTACACCACCTCGTACTTCAGCGACCGCCACAGCCGCTCGATCAAGATGTTGTCGCGGAACCGTCCC
Source organism: Longimicrobiales bacterium (assembly GCA_965225805.1). Taxonomy (GTDB): domain Bacteria; phylum Gemmatimonadota; class Gemmatimonadetes; order Longimicrobiales; family Gaopeijiaceae; genus BD2-11. The sequence continues at coordinate 2,426,063 of OZ245327.1, read as the reverse complement.
CGACCGTCCATCGAGAACCTCACGCCCGCGGCCAACACCCGGTCCGCGAAGACCCTGAGCTCCGGATATTCGGCCAGACGCTCAGCGATGACCCCCTTGTAGGGATGGAGCTTCGAGGACTGGGGACGCCTCGGGCCATTCCTCACCGGCCCGTCGTCCAGCTCCCGGTCCAACTGTCCCGCCGCGATCCAACGGTACACCGTCCGGTCGCTGATGCCCAGCCGCCGCGGAATTCCGGCCTTGAACATCCCCTGTTCCAGGTAGTGTCGCAACAGCACCTGCGTCTCCATTCCGATCATCGCGCCTCCTCTGTTCGTTGAAGTCGCGATGGTAGCGAACCCGCTTCCGATCCCTGCCAAAGCTCCAAGACAGCCCCACAGCCGAGCGAGCGCCATGAGACTCGGGTCTGACATTTTCAGTGCCGACTTTCCTGCTATTCTGCATGCCCCGTAACACCGCAGCCGGGCAGCTTCTTCGGGGCACCCGTTCGCGGCCCCGGCGGGAACCCCTTGCCGGTGGACCCCGGCCTCACAACCCCGCCGCCCTGCGCCGCAACGCCTCGAGCAGGGGCGCCGCCGTCAACTCGTCGTCGATGATGGCGGCGAGTTCCTCTTCGCGCTTCCAGTGCGCTTCCAGGCTGGCCACCTCGAGCTCGAGCAAACGCCGCTCGGCGTCCTCGTTGGCCGCGATCTCAAGGGCGATGCTGCCCGTGTGCGGCAGGTTTCCGAGCCGCGTGCCGTCCTTGATCAGCACCCGCGAGAGCCCCTCGGTGCCGCCGACCTCCTCGATCAGGCGGGTGGCGGAGGTAATCCTCCTCTCGGAAGCCCCTTCGAAGTGATGGTAGGCGAGGACCCGCCGCAGGGTACGTTCCGCGTCGGAGCCGGTCAGCCGCAGGCCCTGTTCGTCGTCGGGCATCGCTCCGCACACCGGACAGGAGCGCGACACGACCAGGGGCGCCTCGCGCCCGCCGGACTCGATCCTCAACCCGGCGCGGTCATTGTACGACAGCGCCCGGAACAGGTATCCGCAGATCGCGCATTCCTGCCGGCCGCGCCACGCCGCCGACCCGAAGCGCAGCCACCGGGCGCCCCGGATCGTGAACCGGGGCGCGTGTTCCCAGAGCAGCCAGGCGCCGAACAGGCCTATGCCGCCGGTCAGCCAGCCGCCGATGGCGGCCGCGCCCACGGCCGTGCCTGCGAGCGACACCTGTTTGAACCGTTTGCGCCGGGCTCTCAGCTCGCGCCCGTAGCGCCACCACGCCTCCTCGCGGCGCTCCGAGCGTCCGACGCGCACGATCTCGAGCGGGCCGGCGGCGAGAAGAGCGATGTTGTCGGTCCTCGACAGCAGGCGGCCCTTGTCGACCGTGATCTTCTCCAGTTCCTCTAGCGCCTCCCATCGATCGAGCAGCGGCACCAGCGACCATCGCTTGCAGCGCACGCACACGATCCAGAGACGACTGCGCTCGGCATCGAAAGCCACGCGCCGCCCGCGCGGCAGATACTCCAGGGTATCGTTCTCGGGGAAGGGGGCCTGGCAGACCAGGCAGCGTGTGTACATCCGGTGCGAAGACTCCCGATATAGTCGAAATCAGCGAGGGCGTGAGACGACCGAAGACCCGTTCATGCGTCCCAACCAGGTACCTCGGACCCATCCTCGGGCAACTGGACCGCGCGGGCAATAGTACCGGCGGCGGGGCCGGCTCCGGCGCAAGAGTGCAGGCTCCCGGCACTTGGCGAATACCCTCGAGCGCAGCACATTCCCGCACGAGGCAGCACATTTCACCATGAGGCGGCACCTGCTCGGGCCGAGGCGAGCCTTGCAACTCCACCCTGCGGAACCCCGAAGCCGATGATCCTGGTCCTCGACAACTACGACTCCTTCACCTGGAATCTCGTCCAGATGCTGGAGGCGCTGGGTGCAGAGACACGGGTGGTGCGGAACGACGAACGCACCGTTGAGGAGATCGGCCGGATGGCCCCCGAGCGCATCGTCATCTCCCCGGGTCCCTGCACGCCCAGGGAAGCCGGAATCAGTATCGCCCTGGTGCGTGCTCTGGGGCCGCTGACCCCGATTCTTGGCGTCTGCCTGGGGCACCAGGCCATTGGAGAAGCATTCGGAGGCACGACGGTGAGGGCCGGTCGCGTGATGCACGGCAAGACCGCGCCCATCCGCCACACGGGCCGCGAACTCTTCCGCGACCTCCCGTCGCCGATGACGGTGGCCCGCTACCACTCGCTGGTCACCGATCCCGCGACCCTTCCCGCCGAACTCGAGCCGGTGGCGTGGACCGACCTCCCCGGCGACGAGGACGAAATCCAGGGGATGCGCCACCGGACCATGCCGGTCTGGGGAGTTCAGTTCCATCCGGAGTCATACTTCTCCGACGCGGGCGCCCGGCTGGTCGAGAACTTTCTGCGCCTGTAGCCCGCGCGCCTTCGGTGCCAATCCGCGCGTCCCCTTGGCGGCATCGCGTGATCCGCGCGACATCCCGGCGTCCCGCTCCGGCGGGATCCCGTCCCCCTAGGAGATGATCGGCGGAAGCCCTCGTTCCGCCAGCAGGCGATTGAAATCGGCGATGTCGTCCGCGGCCATCTCTGCCCAACGCCTTAAATATTCCTCCAGTTGCAGCTGGTAGATGTCGCCGATCTCGCGCATCGACTCCGTGGGCGGATCGTCCGATCCGGCGGAATACCCGGCCAGGCTCGCGATCTTGGCCCAAAGCCGCCGAGGCCAGCGAATGGTGTCCTGGCGTGCCGATCCGCCGGTGAGCCTCAGGTCGAAGAGCTCCATCTCCAGATCGATCAGAGCCTGCGCGAGCTCCTCTCCGACTTCCGCGATCTCGGCGTAGACGGGGTTGCCCCGCACGCGCTCCTCCAGATCCGCCAACCCCCTGCGGGTCCACTCGATACGGCTGATCAGCTCAGCCGTTGAATCGCTCATTTCACGCAACTCCAGCTGCAGCGCCAGCTGGGCGCGCATCTCTTCCGCGGATGCCGTGGATGCGGGATCCCGCAGGATCTCGAGCTCGGCGGTGCGCTGTTCCGCTCCCGCGGTGAGGCGCACCCGGTAGCGCCCGGGGATGGCGAGAGGCCGAACCGGGCCGCCGTCCGGCGGAGGCCGCCAGCCGTCCTGACCCACGCCGCGGTGCGAATGCTCCAGCGCGGGCGTGCGCAGCCGGGGCGACGCCGATGCCCGATGGCGCAGATCCCACATCATCCGATTCATCCCGGGGCCGAAGTTCCCGGAAAGGGTGCGCACCGGCTCTCCATCCATCGGCTCCACTTCGACCGTGACGGGTCCGGCCAGCTCCTCTCCCAGATGGAAGTTGATCGAGGCTCCGTAGTCCGGATTCTCCCCCGCGGCCGGGTCGGCCGGCTGACTATTGCGCGCCTCTCGCGGCAGGAAGCGATAGGCGGGACGGGGCGTAAACAGGTGCACGTCGCCCTCGGCGGCCTCCGAGCTGAGTTGCTGCAGCGGCGTGATGTCGTCGAGGATCCAGAAGCCCCGCCCGTAGGTGCCGACCACCAGATCGTTGAAGTGCGGCTGGATCTCCAGCCAGTACACGGGCGCATGGGGCAGATCGCCCTGCAGGGGAGTCCAGGTCACGCCGTCGTCGAAGGAGACGTAGAGCGAGTTCTCGGTTCCGAGGTAGAGCAGCCCGGGACGTACCGGGTCCTCGCGCACGACGTGCGCATAGCTGAACACGCTGCGCGGGATGTCGTCCGAGAGGGAGCGCCAGGACGCCCCGTAGTCCTCCGTCTTGTAGACGAAGGGATCGGTTCCGCCCAGTTGGTGGAAGTCGGCGGTGATGTACGCGGCCGCCGGATTGTGGCGGGATGGCTCGATGTTGCTCACCGTGCCCCACTCGGGAAGCCCGGCGATGTTGCGGGCCACCTCCGTCCAGCTGCCGCCTCCGTCGCGCGTAATGTGTACGAGGCCATCGTTGGATCCGGCCCAGATGGTGCCCGCCTCGATCGGGGACTCGGCGATGGCGAAGAGGACGGAGGCGTAGGTGGGACTTACGTCTTCGGTGGTGAGTCCGCCCGTCTTCTGCATCCTGGTGGTGTCGGCGCGTGTGAGGTCCGGGCTGATCACGCTCCAGCTGTGTCCGCCATCAAGGGTCCGATGCACATGCTGGCTGCCTGCGTACACGACCTCGTTGTCATGCGGCGAGATGTGCACCGGGAAGGTCCACTGGAAGCGGTAGCGCACGTCCGCGGCGGCCCAGCCCTCGGGGTTGTCGGGCCAGACGCTGATGGTGCGGGTGATGCCCGTGGAGAGCTGGTGCCGCTCCAATATCCCTTCGTAGCACCCCGACCAGACCACGTCGTTGGTGACCGTGTCCGGGATCGCGAATCCGGTCTCGCAGCCACCCACCGACCTCCATGCTCCCACCGGGATCGGGCCCTGGCTGAGTGTGTTGGAGGGGCCGCCGGTGGAGGGGCCGTCCTGGCGGTTGCCGTACAGATTGTAGGGAACGCGGGTGTCGGCATGGACGTGGTACATCTGCGCGATGGGTAGCAGCGGGCGATACCAGTTGCGTCCCCGGTTGGTGGAGATGCGCACGCCCTGGTCGTTGCCGATGATCATGCGGTCCGGGTCGAGCGGGTCGATCCACATGTCGTGATTGTCGCCCCCGGAGATGACCTCGAAGGACACGCCCCCGTCCAGCGAGCGCGTGTGCACGGTGGACATGAAGTGCACCTCGTCGGGGTCGTCGGGCGCCACCGCCATGCGCGAGTAGTACAGGGGACGCTGCGCCAGGGCGTGGTCGGCGTTGACCATTGCCCAGGAGCTCCCCCCGTCATCGGACCGCCACAGCGTGCCCTCGTGATCCTCCAGCTCCTCGTAGTCCCGGTTGGAGTTGGTCTCGATGAGCGCGTAGATGCGGTCCGGGTCCGCCGGGGTCATCGCCAGCCCGATCCTTCCCATGGTGCCGCGGGGAAGCCCGGCACCCTCCAGCCGGGTCCAGCTGTCGCCTCCGTCCCTGCTGGTCCAGAGCCCGCTCTCGGGACCCCCGCTCTCGCGCCCCCAGGTCCAGATCTGCATCTGCCAGGTGGCGGCGAAGAGGATGCGCGGGTTGGTGGGGTCCATGACCACGTCGATCGCGCCCGAGTTCTCTCCGGAGAAGAGGACCCGTTCCCAGCTCTCCCCTCCGTCCGAAGTGCGAAACAGCCCGCGTTCCTGCTGGGGGCCGTACAGGTGGCCCGCCGCGGCGACGTAGGCGATGTCAGGATTGATGGGATGGACGACGATGCGCCCGATTCTGCCTGTCTCGTCGAGACCCATGTGACGCCAGGTGCGGCCGGCGTCGGTGGAGCGGTACACTCCGTTGCCTATGGAGACGTTGGAGCGGATGAACGACTCGCCCGTCCCCGCCCACACCACGTTGGGGTCGGAGGGAGCGATGGCCAGCGCTCCGATCGACTGGGCCGGCTGGTCGTCGAAGATGGGTCGCCAGGTGTGTCCGCCGTCCTCGCTCTTGAAGACGCCCCCCGCCGCCGCCCCGAGGTAGTAGACGCTGGCGTTGCCAGGCTCGCCCGTGACAGCGCTGACCCGGTTGCCCACCGGGCCCACATGACGGAAGTCGGCGTCGGCGAAGAAGTCGTCCGGGAGATCGCCGGGAGGGGTCAGTTGGGCATGGACATCGGCCGGTTTGACGGCACCCAGGACGGACACTGCGAGCGCGCAGGCGAGAACTCGGGCGGGGAGGGGGAGGGCCATGGGGAAGCTCCGTGGGAGAAACGCCGGGCAGCACGCCCACAAAGGTAGGCAGGGGACGACGACGGGCAACGAGTACCGGCAACGGGACTGGTGATTCTCAACATCATGCTACCGGAGGAACCTCCGCCTCCACTTCATCGTCCAACCTGAGAGTGGTCGCGTCGCAAGAACGCCCGTCGCAGGAGGGTAGCCCATGATTCCTCGCCCGTTCGGAACCCGCAGTGCCGAGCCAGGCGCCCAACATCGGCGCGGTCGTCCGCCCGGCGCCTGGATGTCGACAGGTCTCCTGGCCGCGGCTTCCCTGGCCGGTTGCGCGGATGACGCACCCGATGCTCAGCGGACAGGGGAGAATCCGGCCGTGTTCGGTCCCCGGCCATGGGCCACCGAAGAGTCCTGGTGGAGTGTCACCCTGGAAGATGTCTCCGAGCCCGATCTGTATCTGACCTTCATCCTGGACATCGACGTCGATTCCCGGGGACGCGTCTTCCTGGTCGACGGGGGGGAGGGCGGCATCACCGTCCTGACCCCGGTGCTCGGATTCCTGCAGACGGTGGGGCGAGAGGGACAGGGGCCGGGAGAATTCGACGTCAGGCAGGTGCAGATCCTCCCGGGCGACACTCTGTTCGTATACGACGCCGGGCTGGGCCGGATCACTCTGTTCGATCCGGACAATCTGGAGGTCGTCGCCACGGTCCTACCTCCGGACCTCGAGCAGGGCCCGGTCTCTCGGCTGTGGAAGCTGCCGGATAGGAGGCGCTTCTTCGCGCTGGATCGTCTCCCCTTCGTCGCGGGCGAGAGCGTCGCTGGCGACGAGGGGCGGTCGGATGTCCTCCTGGCGTTCGACGAATCCTCCGGCATCGCTCGTGATACCTTGGTGATTGTCCCATCTGCCGAGTGGCTGGTGGTGCGGCAACGCGGGTTCCTGAGCGTGGCCCGCCAACCATTCGGACGTGAGCCACTCGTCCAGGTCCTCGGCGAGGACCGAATCGCGTATGCGAACTCCGGGGCCCTCGATGTCACGGTTCTCGATTTCGAGGGAACCACGGTTCGCGCCTTCTCCCATCCGACGACCCCGATTCCCGTTACTTCTACGGAACTTCGGGCCGAGATCGAGGAAATGAGCGAGCCGATGGCAGACTTGCTCCGGTCGGGTGCCCCCTACACCTGGCCAGCTCTCGTCGGGCTCGTGACAGACGACGAAGAGCGGATCTGGGTAGGCATCCGGGGCCCCGGCGGCAGCTCCGACTGGGAATGGGCCGTGTTCGCTCCGGACGGAACCCATGTCGGATCCATCCTTCTCCCAGCGGGGCATCTGCTTCAGGTCGTTAGGGACGACAGGCTCTACGCGGTTTCCCACGATGAACTGGATGTGCCATCGATCCAGGCCTATCGTATCCGGGTGCAGGACGGATGATGACTCAGATGCCGTCGTCTGCTGGATGCGAGGACACCTGGATCTGCTCGTGAGCACGATTCACCCGCACCTGCAGCGGATGCTCCGCGCCGGCAGCCTAAGACCATCCATCCCCTCTTCTGGAGTTATCCCGCCCGGCACGCTATCTTGCTTTCTGTTGGCGGAGGGCTGCGGCAGGGATGTGCGACCCCGGTGAACCGGTCACAGTCGACGTGAACGCGGAGGCCGTCTCTTCAGCATGACCGAGTGCGCATGAAAGCTCGCGTTCTGGGTATCGTACCGGCCCGGCTCGCCTCCACCCGACTCCCCAACAAACCCCTCTTCCCCATCCTCGGCCGACCCCTCATCGAGTGGGTCTGGCGAAGGGTGCGGTCCATGTCCGTGCTCGACCACGCGGTCGTGGCGACCGACTCCGACGAAGTGGCGCGCGTCTGCCGTCGCCTCGGGGCTCCGGTGGAAATGACCTCGCCCGACCATCCCTCCGGCACCGACCGCGTCGCCGAGGTCGCCGCGCGCGACCCGTACCGCGACTATCCGGTCATCGCCAACATCCAGGGGGACGAGCCGCTGCTCGAGGAACGCCATCTGGCTGCGGCCGTCGAACTGGTTCGCATCCGTGGATGGGAGATCGGAACCTGCGCGACGCCGGTGGAGAATCTGGAAGCGTGGAAGGATCCATCCGTGGTGAAGGTCGCGCGCGCGACGACGGGCCGGGCGCTCTACTTCTCCCGCGCCGGTATCCCCTACAAGCGCTCGGCGAAGCCCGATGCGGCCGATCTGCAGCGTGAGCCCTATCTGCGTCACATCGGCATCTACGCCTATGCACGGCACGCGCTCAAGCGGTGGGTGGCGATGGCCCCGACGACGCTCGAGCGTCTCGAACAGCTCGAGCAGCTGCGCCCGCTGGAGTCAGGCATCCGCATCGGAGTCGCGGTGGTCGGGTTCGCGCACCGCGGGGTCGACACGCCCACCGACGTGCTCTACATCGAAAGGAGACTACGGGAAATGAAGCAGCAACCTTCGAGCCTGGCGAGCGGAACATGACCGAGCAACAAACCGACCGGACGCGCTATGTCTTCGTCACCGGCGGCGTGGTGTCGTCGCTGGGGAAGGGGATCGCCGCCGCCTCCCTGGGACACATCCTGAAGGATCGAGGTCTCAGGGTGACCATCCAGAAGTTCGACCCCTACATCAACGTCGACCCGGGCACCCTCTCGCCGTTCCAGCACGGCGAAGTCTTCGTGACCGACGACGGCGCGGAGACCGACCTGGATCTGGGGCACTACGAGCGGTTCATCGACGAATCGCTGTCGCAGGCGAACAACGTCACCACCGGCGGCATCTACCAGTCCGTGATCAGCAAGGAGCGGCGGGGCGACTATCTGGGCTCGACGGTGCAGGTCATCCCGCACATCACCGACGAGATCAAGGACGCCATCCGCCGTCTCGCGCCCGACAACGACGTGATCATCACGGAAATCGGCGGCACCGTGGGCGACATCGAGAGCCTGCCCTTTCTGGAAGCCATCCGGCAGTTCCGCCAGGAGATGGGGCGTTCCCGCGTCGCGGTGATTCACCTCACCCTGGTGCCCTATCTGGCTGCGGCGGGCGAACTCAAGACCAAGCCCACCCAGCACTCGGTTCGGGAGCTCATGCAGATCGGCATTCCGCCGGACGTCGTGATGTGCCGCGCCGAGCGCCCGCTTGATGAGGACATCCGCCGCAAGATCGCGCTCTTCACCAACGTGCATCCGGACGCTGTGGTGGAAGCTCTGGATCAGGAAACCATCTACGAAGTGCCGCTCGAGCTCCATCGCCAGAGCCTCGACGAAGTAGTCCTCGAGCGACTCGAACTCCAGGCCCCCAAGACCGATCTGAAGCGCTGGAAGGACGTGGTGCGACGCATCAAGCAGCCCTCCCGCGGCAAAGTCCGCATCGCCATCGTCGGCAAGTATACCGAGCTGGTCGATTCATACAAGTCGATCGAGCAGGCGCTCATCCACGGGGGAATCGAACACGATGTGGGCGTGGAGCTGGAGTGGATTTCCAGCGAGCGCTACGAAGGCGACCACGATCCCCGCGAACTGGAGGATTGCGATGCCCTTCTGGTCCCGGGCGGATTCGGAAGGCGGGGCGTGCCGGGGATGCTGAACGCGATCCGCTGGGTGCGCGAAAACCGGATGCCGTTCTTCGGCATCTGCCTGGGGCTGCAGTGCGCGGTCATCGAGTTCTCCCGCAACGTTTGCGGGCTCGACGGCGCCAACTCCTTCGAGTTCGACCGCTCGTCGCCGCATCCCGTCATCTGCCTGATGGATTCCCAGGCCAACGTCACCCGCAAGGGCGGAACCATGCGGCTGGGTCAGTGGCCCTGCCGGCTGCTGCCGGAGTCGCTCGTCCAGAGGATCTATGGCGACGTACTGGTGCAGGAACGGCACCGTCACCGCTACGAGGTCAACAACGCCTACCGCGATCTGCTCTCGAGGGAGGGGCTGGCGTTCAGCGGGCTGTCGCCCGACCGGACCCTGGTCGAGATGATCGAGCTTCCCCGACACCCATGGTTTGTCGGCTGCCAGTTCCACCCCGAATTCCTTAGCCGCCCGAAGCACGCCCATCCGCTCTTCGCCTCGTTCGTCGAGGCGGCGACCCGCCACGCCGGCATCGCGCCCGTTGCCGGGAGCGAGGTGGCCGGGGGGGTGGCTCACTGAAGGATGGCGACGTGTTCAGACGCTTCTTCCTGATCGCCGGACCGTGCGTGCTCGAGGGCGACGACGTAAACCTCACCGTGGGGGAGGCATTGGCGGCGCTCTCCGCCCACCACGGGCTGCCCGTGCTGTTCAAGTCGTCCTTCGACAAGGCCAACCGCTCGCAGCTGACCTCGGCGCGGGGACCGGGGCTGGAGGAAGGCCTGCAGGCGCTTGAGCGGGTCAAGGCGAGTTGCGGCTTGCCGGTTCTCACCGACATTCATGAGTCGGCGCAGGCCGCCCCCACCGCAGAGGTAGCGGACGTCATCCAGATCCCGGCCTTCCTGTGCCGGCAGACGGACCTGCTCACGGCCGCAGGCCGGACCGGCTCGGCCATCAACATCAAGAAGGGCCAGTGGATGTCTCCTGAACAGATGGCGCATGCCGTGCACAAGGCGCGCGCCGCGGGAGCGGGGGATGTGGCCGTGACCGAACGCGGCACCTTCTTCGGCTACGGCGACCAGATCGTGGACATGCGCTCCTTCGCCCGCGTGCGGAGCGCCTGCCGCGCGCCGGTCGTATTCGACGGCACGCATTCCGTGCAGCGCCAGGGGCACGCCCGCGGAGGCACCGGAGGTGACCCGGAGTTCATCGCGTGCCTGGTGCGGGCGGCCGTCGCTGCCGGGTGTGACGGGCTCTTCCTCGAGGTTCATCCGGCTCCCGCTCGAGCTCCGTCCGACTCCTCGAACATGCTCGATCTGGGGGCGCTCGCACCGCTGATCGAAGATGTGCTCGCCATCCGGCGAGCGCTTTCATGAGCGGACGAGGCGGGGAATTCCCCGTCGAAGCCGCCCGTCGGATCAAACTCGTCATCCTGGACGTGGACGGGGTTCTGACCGACTCCGGTGTCTACATGGGTGAGCTCCCCGACGGCTCCCCGGTGGAACTGAAGCGGTTCGACATCCAGGACGGCCTGGCGATCAAGCTGTTGATGGGAACCGGCATCGAGGTGGCACTGGTGTCGGGCCGGGTCTCGGCTGCGACTGCGCTGCGAGCCAGGGAACTCGGCATCGAGGAATGCCACCAGGTGCCCGGCGCAATGAAGATGCCGGTGGTACGAAACTTGCTTGAGCGCAAAGGGGTTTCATGGGACGAAGTCGCCATGCTGGCGGACGACCTGCCCGATCTTCCGGTCTTCCGGCGTGTAGGACTGCCCGTGGCGGTCGGGAACGCCACACCGGAGCTGGTACGGGACGCGGTCTGCCAGACACGCGCCCGGGGAGGCAGGGGAGCGGTGCGTGAATTCGTGCGCGCCCTGCTGGTCGCCCGCGGGCAATGGGAAAACGTGGTCGAGGGGTATTGCGATGCAAGGAGCGATGGTGTCCCCCCCGAGGATGCGCGCGGCCGGAGAGGCTGACGCACCCCGGACGCGCGCGCCGTCCGCACCGGACGGGCAACTCGACCCGGGCGCCGCGGCGATCGCGGAAGCCGCCCGGGTGCTGCGCGCAGAAGGCAGCGCTCTCCTCCACCTGGCCGACCGTGTCGATCAGGGCTTCGTGCAGGCAGTAGAGACCATCCTCGCGGCTCGCGGGCGCGTCATCGTCTCGGGAATCGGCAAGAGCGGTATCGTCGGCCGCAAGATCGCCGCCACCCTCACCTCCACGGGCACGTCCGCCTTCTTCCTGCATCCGGTGGAAGGGCTGCACGGGGATCTGGGCATCGTCTCGCGGGAAGATGTCGCGGTCCTGATCTCCAAGAGCGGCGACACGGAGGAGCTCGCCGGGCTTGCGAAGTACCTGCTGCGCTATGGCGTTCCGGTCGTGCTGATGACCGGCAACCCGAAACCCCTGCTCGCTCGGCATGCGGCCGCGATCATCGACTGCTCGGTGACCGAGGAGGCCTGCCCCCTGGACCTGGCGCCCACTACGTCGACCACGGCGACCATGGCGATGGGCGACGCGCTCGCGATCGTCCTGCTGCGCAAGCGTGGCTTCGAACCCGACGACTTCGCCCGGCTGCATCCAGGCGGAGCCCTCGGACGCAAGCTGACCCTGCTGGTCGACGACGTGATGGTCGCCGAAGGGTATCCTTCGCTCGCGCGGCACGCCCTCGTGCGCGAATCCATCGTCCCGCTCGCGCACATGCGCGGCACCGTCCCCATCGTGGACGATCAGGAGCGAGTGGTGGGCGTCGTCACCGCCGGGGATCTAACGCGGCTGATGGAGCGCGAGCCCGATTTCCTGCATATTCCGGTCCGCGCCATCATGAGCCCGCAACCCAGGCTGGCCCGTTTGGGGACCCTGGCGTCCGCCTCCGCGCGGAAGATGGAGAAGCACGGGGTGATGGCGCTGCCCGTGGTGGACGACGCTGGCCGGCTCCGGGGCGTCGTGCACCTCCACGACTTGATGAGATCGGGAGCTCTATGATGTTGAAAATGAATCAGATGGCTGCGCTGATCGCGTGCGCGGCATTGGCTACGTCAGGGTGCGAGGAGCAGGTGGCGACGACGCCGCTCCCCGAGGAGCTCCTCAACATACAGGCCGACCAGGTGCTCTTCGACATCGTGACCCATGTGACCCTGGACGGCATCCGGGAAGCACGCATCGAAGCCGACACCGCCTATATCTGGCAGGACTCGGCCTCGGTGGCGCTGCGCACCGTGAGTTTGATCATGTACGACGACGACGGGGAGGAGCGGGCGCGCGTGACCTCCCGCACGGGACTGCTGGACGAGGATACCCAGCGCATGATCGCGCGCGGTGACGCCGTCCTGGTGATGGAAGACCGGCGCATCGAGAGCGCCGAGATCTACTATGAGCCCCAGAGGGACCGAATCTGGAGCGATTCAACCACAGTGATGGTGATGACGGAGGGAAATCGGGTAGTCGAAGGATCATCGTTCCTCTCCGACGCCAATTTCGAGAACATCTACATCCAGAACCAGCGAACGCGGAGCGGCGGAGGGCCCTGAATTGCGCGGCTCTCCGGCTCTGGCGGCCCTGATGGCGGGCTCGGCCCTGTGCCTGGCGACGGGCGGCGCGGCGCAGGATGCCTGCGACCTCCTCCAGTCCCGTTCATCCACCGTGCAGCTGACGCGGGATGCGATCTACAACTACATCTCGGAGCCGGTCTTCGGCTGCGAGGGCGGCATCATTATCCGCGCCGATAGCGCTGAACTGAACGACGCGTCCGGCTTCACCCGCTTCATCGGCAACTTCGAATACCGCGACTCGACGGCGTTCATGACTGCGGACCGGGCCGACCACTTCGCCTCCGCAGGCCGGCTGATCGGAGTCGGTAACGTACACATCACTGACGAGGCCACGGGCGCCGTATTCGAGGGCGACAGCACCGTTCTGGTCGGCTCAAGCTCCCGTCGGGCGGGCGGCGAACTCACCATCGTGGGGCTGGACGGGCGGCGCGCGCATGCGGTCATTCTGGTGTCGCCGCAGGCGGTCGCGCCGGACTCGAGCGAGACCCTCTCGGACTCCGCGGCGATGCCGACCGACTCGGCCTCGACCCGAGATTCGACCGGAGCCGTATCGGATTCTGTTACGGGCCGCGGGCAGGATCTGAACACTCCGGTTGACTCCGCGGGGACCGGGATCGATGCCATCGTACCTGAGTCGGGCCCCGCTCCGCCCGATTCAACCGGTGCCGCGGGCGACTCGCCAACGGCCGTTTCGGACTCCGCCCAGACTCCGACCGATTCGCCGCCGCCAGGCCCAGCCCCGATCGAGCCCCCCGACTCCGCCGCTACGCTCTCCGACTCCGCGTCACTGGCAGCAGCGCCGCCGGCAGCACCGGACCCGCCCCCCCGGGACACCACCCCCGTCCCCTACGACATCGACGCCGAACACATCTACCTGAGGGGCGCGGACTACCTCCTGGCCATTGGCAACGCGGAACTCTACAACGACGAATTCCGCGCGCTGGCGGATTCCATCGAGTACCGGGAGGCGGCGGGCAAGCTCTTTCTGCGAGGGGCGGGGCCACGCGTGTACGGATTCGGCGCGGAATACGTGCTGACCGGGAACGCAGTGGACCTGGACATGGACGGCAACCAGGTCATGGCCCGGGGCGACGCCGCCCTCTCCGGGAGCGAAATCAACTTGACGGCACCGAAGATCCGGGTGTTGATGCAGGACGGGGTGCTGGACCGTATCGTGGCGATGAGCGAGCGGCCGCTTGAGCCGGAACTTCCCGAATCGGCCGCTGAGGTCGACGCTCCTCAGGGGGATTCCGGAACAGTCACGGCGGCTGGCGCCGAAGAAGCGACCGCCGGCGAGACGGTCGCAGGGACCGCGCCTGGTGATGAACCCCCCGGCGTCACCCGGGCCGCACCTGCCGGGCTGGTGCTCCGCGACGCGACCACCCCGGCGGCGGTCGCAGGCGCCGGTGAAACGGACGCTTCCCAGCCGACGACCGGCGAGCCCGGAGACACCGCCGCCGCCCAGCCGGCGGCGCGCCCCCGCGCCGTGGCCGAGACGTTCGAACTTGAGGGAGACTCCATCGAGGTCGAGGCTCCCAACGAGGTGCTCGAACGGGTGGTCGCGGTGGGCAACGCGCGCGGGGAATCGCTCGCCCGCGATTCGCTCAACACCGAGAACACTCCCGAGATCGCCCGCTCGGACTGGGTCTCCGGCGACACCATCATCGCCATTTTCCAGCCTGTCGCCACCGCCGAAGCTTCGCCCGAAACCGCAACCGACCCTGTCGCGGGGGCGACGGGCGGCGGCTATCGGATCGACCGGCTGGTGGCTCGCGGCCAGGCGGCGAGTCTCTACCGCATGAGCCCGTCCGCGGACGGCGGGGAAGGGGAAGAGGAGGCGGAAGAGGCCGCGGACACGGAGGCGGCGGAGACTGAACAGGCGGACCCGGCGCAGCAAGGCGCCGGAGACGAAGTCCCCGGGGAGGAAGTGCCCGAGGAGCAGGCCGCCGCGGAAACAGCTCCTGAGGAAGACGTGGCCCCGGAAGTGGACCCGGTCGCGGAGCAGGAAGCGGCGCTGCCGGACGCATCTGCGGGAAGGGACGAAGTTACGGAGGGGGAGGCGGAACAGCCCCCGCAGGCGGAAGAGCCGCCGGAGATTCGCCTCGCCCTTCATTACGTCCGGGGAGACCTGATCACTATCTTCATGCAGGGCGGCGAAGTGACCTCCGTCGTCGTGGAAGGTGACGCCCGCGGCATACAGCTCGAACCTGTCGCACCTCCGCCTCCCGACAGCACAGCCTCGGCACCCCCTTCCACACGGAGATGAGATGACGCTGGAGCGATTTCTCGAATTGATGCAGGAGCTGGAGCCGCACGATGTCTCGGTGATGGTCGCGGTCCTTGAGCTGATCCGGGGCGCGGACGACTCGGGGTCGGTCGCCCGGGACGACTGGGTGGCGTCGGTACGCGGCCAGTACGAGAGGCTGCAGCTTCACCTGAAGGCATCCTGGCGCGAGCGGGGGGGCGAAGTCGGCGGCTACCTCGAGGAGCAGGTGATCGGACGGCTGGAGGCCGTCGGCATCGCCGGCCGCGCTCCCCTCGAGGGCGACTGGGAACGTCTGGCCCTCGACTCGGATCTCTGGGACGAACTGGCCGACGAGCGCGACTCCCTGGTGGAAGACATCGAGGCGATGGCAGTCGTGCTGCAGCACAAGTTCGGCGTTCTGGCTGCAGAGCCCGCGGACAACGGGGCTTCGGTGCCGGCCAGCCGCCTCGTCGCCACGGGGCTCACCAAGAGCTACGGTGGACGCAAGGTCGTGAACGACGTGGACATCGCCGTGGAGCAAGGCGAAATCGTCGGATTGCTGGGACCGAACGGCGCCGGCAAGACCACGACATTCTACATGATGGTCGGGCTGATCTCGCCGCAGGCCGGAGAGGTGCGACTCGACGACCGCGTGATCACCGGGGTTCCGATGTACAAGCGAGCCCGGCTTGGCGTCGGGTACCTTGCCCAGGAGCCGTCCATCTTCCGCCGGCTTACCGTCGAGCAGAACGTGCTGGCGATCCTGGAGACGCTTCCGCTGCCCAAGGCGGAGCGCAAGCAGCGCCTCGACAAACTGCTCTCGGAACTCTCCATCACCCACCTTCGCCACTCGAAGGCCTACTCACTCTCTGGCGGGGAACGGCGGAGGCTGGAGATTACCCGAGCGCTGGTACAGCAGCCCAAGTTCATGCTTCTCGACGAACCCTTCGCGGGAATCGATCCCATCGCGGTCAACGACATCCAGCAGATCGTGGCCGGCCTGCGGCACCGCGGCATCGGCGTCATCATCTCCGACCACAGCGTCGAGCAAACGCTGGAGATCGTCGATCGCGCCTACATCATGCACGAAGGCCGGATCCGTGTCGTCGGGACGGTCTCCGAACTGGTGTGGAACGACGAAGTCGCCGAGATCTACCTTGGCCCCATCCTCACCGATCGCATGCGCAAGCGCTTCAATCCTCCGGCACTGGTATGACCGGTCTGGGAACGCGGCTCGTCCAGAGCCAGGAACTCAAGCAGGAAATGAAGATCAACCCACGCCTGTACCAAGCGATGGAGTTGCTTCATCTTCCGCTTCTCGACCTCCAGCAGCGCCTGAAGCAGGAAATGGTCGAAAACCCGTTTCTGGAAGAGGTCGAGGGCGACACCGAGCAAGAACTCCAGCTCGACCAGGAGTCCCCGGACGAGGAGGAAGACGAGGTCGACTGGGAAGCCATCCTGCTCGACGGTTTCGACGTCGGCGGACATCGGCCGCAGTACGAGGCGCGTGAATTCGATCTTCCGACGCCGTCCAGGCCGCCGGACCTCCGAGACCATCTCGAGGACCAGCTCCAGCTGTTGACCCTTTCCGGCCGCGAGCAGCGAGTCGCGCAGGAAATCATCGGTAACATCGACGACGACGGTTTCCTCCGGTGCTCTCCGGAGGAGATCACCCAGGCCGTCAACGCCTGGCTGGAGGAAGTCCGGAGCGACGCGCTGGAGGCCTACGCATCCTATTCGCCGGAGGAGCTCGACAAGGTGTTCGAACCCTTCAGCCTCGGGGAAGTCGAGGCGATACTCGACATCGTCCAGGACCTGGATCCGCCCGGCGTGGGCGCGCGCGATCTCCGCGAATCCCTTCTGATCCAGCTTCGCGAATCGGGCGAGGAAGACAAACTGATCTGGCTTCTCGTGGACGAGCACTTCGAGGACCTCCTCAGTCACCGGTGGGCCAACGTCGCTCGAGCCGTGGGGGTGGCGCCCCGGGTCGTTCAGGAGGCCGCGGACCAGCTCGCCAAACTGGATCCCAAGCCGGGGCTCCGACACTCACCGGAGCCGGAGCACTACATCGTCCCGGATCTGATCGTCGAGAAGATCTCCGGCGAATACATGGTGTTCGCCAACGACACCCGCATGCCTCACTTGAGGTTGGCGCGGTCGTACCAGGAAGTCGCCCAGGACAAACGCCTGTTCCAGGGGGAGAACAAGGACTTCATCAAGAAGAAGCTGAATTCGGCCACCTGGATGATTCAGGCCATCGAGCAACGCCGCCAGACGATGCTCAAGGTGATGCAGTGCATCGTGGAGCGTCAGCGCGGCTTCTTCGAGAAGGGCGTGCAGCACCTGCGCCCCCTTACCCTGAGGGAGGTGGGGGACCACATCGGCATGCACGAGTCGACCGTCTCGCGCGTGACCAACGAGAAGTTCGTTCAGACTCCGGGCGGCGTCTTCAGCCTCAAGTACTTCTTTTCCAGCGGGCTCTCAACCACCAGCGGGACGGAGATTTCCGCACGCGGGGTGAAGGCCAAGATGCAGGCGCTCATCTCCGGCGAGGACAGCCACAAGCCACTCACCGACATGGCTCTGGTCAAGCTGCTGCGTGCCGACGGCGTACGGATCGCCCGCCGGACGGTGGCCAAGTATCGCGACCAGCTCGGCATCCTGTCGGCGCGCATGCGCAAACGGCTGTGAGCCGGCCGGCCCCGGAAGACCCCGCCGATCTGTCGCCGCTCTGCGGGATGCAGCGCGTGGAATGAACATCCTGATGCATTGCATCTATTTTTGGCCCGAGATCGGGGGACTGGAGAGCCACGTCCACAACCTCTGCCGCGGGCTGGTTGCCCGGGGGCATCGGGTCGCGATCGTCACCTCGAGATCGCAGGCGGGTCTGCCAAGGGAGGAGAGGGTTGACGGTGTAGATGTCCACCGCACCTGGTTCCCGAGCCGAACGCCTCCCGGCTGGGCTCTGCATTCGCTTTGCTCAGCCCTCCGCACCGTCAGGGCGAGCGCTCACGCGGACGTCGTACACGCGCAGGCGTTCGCTTCGATTCCTCCGGCAGCGGCGGCCTGCCGCTTGGGAAGGAGGCCGCTGGTCACCACAATTCACACGTCCCACTTTCGCCGGCTGGCTCGCAAGCCCCTGTGGAAGCCGGGGTTGCGGTTGCTGCTCCAGGAAGCGGATCATGTCTTCGCCATGAGCGCCGACCTCGCGGAGCTGGTGGAACGCCTCGCACCCGTGGTCCCCGCGGAGAGCATGACCAATGCCGTGGATGTCTCTGTGTTCTCGCGGTGCAGTCCTTGCTTGCAGCCCGCCCCCGGACCCCGGCTGGTCGTTCCCAGCCGACTTCAGCCCGTCAAGGGCGTGGAGTACTTCGTGCGCGCCATGCCCGAGGTGGCTGCCGCTCTCCCCGGGGTGGAAGCGGTCCTGGTGGGCGACGGCCCCGAGCGGAAACCCCTGGAAGAGCTGAGCGCGCGGCTTGGCGTGGCAGAACGGATCCGCTTCCTCGGGGCGCGTCCCAACGCCGAAATGCCGGCGATTCTCTCTTCCGCCACGGCGGCGGTCATTCCATCGCTGATGGAGGCGACCTCGATTGCGGCACTCGAGGCCATGGCGTGCGAACTCCCCGTGGCCGCCTCCCGGGTTGGGGGATTGCCGGAGATCGTGGACGAGTCGGTGGGCACCCTCTTCGGGCCGGGAGATCCGGCCGACCTTGCCCGCAGGCTCGTCGCGCTATTGCGCAGAACGGATCTGGGAGAGGTGGGCCGCCGGGGCCGCGACCGTGTCGCCACCCGGTGGAGCAACGATCTGCTGGTGGAACGGCATCTGGAGGTCTACCGGGCCCTGAGAGCGGGGGAGAGGCCAAACCGTGCCTGATCGCCGGTTGCTGGTCCTGATTCCCACCTACAACGAACGGGACAACCTTCCCAGGATCGTGCCCCTCGTGCTCGGGCAGCATGAGGGTATCGACATCCTGGTCATTGACGATGGATCGCCGGACGGCACCGGTGAGCTGGCCGACGAGCTGGCCGACGCCGAACCTCGGATCCACGTCCTCCATCGCACCGACAAACTCGGTCTCGGGCCCGCCTATCTGGCCGGATTTCGATGGGGCCTCGCGCGCGGCTATCCGCTCCTTTGCGAGATGGACGCCGACCTGTCCCACTCTCCGGAGATGCTGCCGGCGTTCATGGAGGAGGCCGGGCGTGCGGACGTCGTCATCGGGTCACGCTATCTCGACGGCCGGGTCACAGTCGTGAACTGGCCCATGAGCCGGTTGCTGATCAGCTATTTCGGCTGCTGGTACGCCAGAACCATCACCGGTCTCCCGGTCACCGACGCCACCGGGGGATTCAACTGCTGGCGCCGGGAAGTCCTGGAGGCCATCGACCTCGGCCACATCGTGTCCAACGGCTACGCCTTCCAGATCGAATTGAAGGTGCGAGCGGCCCGCAAGGGCTTTCGCCTGGTCGAGGTCCCGATCGTCTTCAGAGAGCGCGACTCCGGAGAATCCAAGATGTCGGGGAAGATCGTGCGCGAAGCGGTGTGGCGGGTGTGGATGCTCCGCATTCTCGATCTGCTCGGGCGGCTGTGAGGTTGATCCTTCCATGTACGGTCCTGTCGCGCGGGGAAGACCTGCGGTGGGATTTCCAGGCACTTGGGGCGGTGCGATTTCGGGCCGGTGCATTTTCTTGCTTGCGAGGCACTCTGACGGCGCCAGAGGCTGTGTCTTTCCCGAAACTATACATAATACTTATTATGCGCAGTTTCCATAGGTGGTGGAAACCGGCCTGCCTGGGGCCGCTCAGCGCGAGACCGATGCTCAACAAGCACATGAGGACAGAGCATCTAAACGCCTGCAACAACGCATGATATGAATGCCGTATAACGTTGCTGGAGCCAGAGATGCCGACGAGCGTCCGATCGCTCTTCCCAGCATCCGGACCCCGGAGCGTGTCCTTGGATGTGTTGGGAGGCTTTTCGAATACAGAGAGTGGGTCGAATGCAGGAAGCGTTGCGGTGAACCCCGTCGGATGCTCCCGGGTGCGTGAGCATGGCGCTCGAGCCGTGGAACGGCAGCGTGTCGTGAGTCGCGTCATCACCTCCGCGATCATGGCCTCGCTGGCGCTGGCATCCGGGTGTGAAGAGGTCGAGCAGATCCGGGACCACTTTCGGGACCTGACGCCACACGAAGCCTATCAGGCACAACTGAACGTGGCCGGGCTCGGAGAGACGGCGATCGCCAGGGACTGGGAACAGGCCGGGCGCCGGGCTCTCACGGCGCCGCTCGCCGTGTCGTTGCCCTTTGCGGAAGAAGGCTACATCAGTCCCGATGCGCCTGAGGCCGCTGCCTACCGGTTCCGTCTTGAACGCGGCCGAAGGCTGACGGTCGAAGTGGCGGTCCGGTCCAGCGAGGAGACGCGGGTCTTCGTGGACCTCTTTCGGGTGCCGGCGGACGCGGCCGACCCGATGAGGCCGATCTTCTCGTCGGAGTCACCGGTCGAAGTGCTTTCGCACGAGCCCTGGCGCGGCGGAGAGTTCATTCTTCGGCTCCAACCGGAGCTGCTCCGGGGCGGAAGCTACTCGGTCACGCTGGCGATGGAGGCGCAACTGGCGTTTCCCGTCCAGGGACACGGCGTGGAATCCGTCCATAGCCGGTTCGGCGCCGCCCGGGACGGCGGTCAGCGCAGCCACCGGGGCGTTGATATCTTTGCGCGCCGCGGCACGCCGGTGCTCGCGGCGTCGGACGGACGGGTCAACCGCGTGCGCGATACCCGCATCGGCGGAAAGGTGGTGTGGATCCGCGACCCGGTGCGAAACGCCAACGTCTACTACGCCCATCTGGACAGCCAGTACGTCCGCGACCGCCAGGAAGTCCACCCGGGCGACACCATCGGCTTCGTCGGCAACACCGGGAACGCGCGCACCACCCCGCCCCACCTGCACTTCGGCCTGTATCGACGCGGCGAGGGCGCTGTGGATCCCTTTCCCTACATCGAGCCGGTGCGCACGAGTGTTCCGGAGCTTACGGCCGATGTCGCCCGCCTGGGCGCGTGGAGTCGCGTGCGTAGCGGAGGCGTTCGACTACGCGCCGCTCCCAGCTCGCGGGCGGACATCGTGGGCGAACTCGACCGGCATACGCCCCTGCGGGTGCTCGCGGGCTCCGGAAGCTTCTTCCGGGCACGCCTTCCCGACGGCACCCTCGGCTACGTGGCCGCCCGTCTCACCGAGCCGATCGAAGCTCCCGTTTCGGCCGAAACGTTGGCGACAACGAACCCGCTGCGCGTCGCGCCCCGGGACGATTCGCAGGTTCTGGAACGACTGGATGCGGGAACCGAAGTACCGGTACTGGGGCGCTTCGGCGACTACCTGTACGTGCGGACAGCGAGCGGCCGGACCGGCTGGCTGGGGCGTGATGGGACGCGGGCGGAGACCGCTCCGGTGCTCAACCGCCGGACGACATCCGGGCGCGCATCTCAGCCAGGCGCATCTCGATGATGTCGCGGCCGGGATCGGCCGGTTCCAGCTCTTCGAGGAGGTCCTCCAGAAGCAACCCCGCCTCGGCGTAGCGACCCTGCGCCGCGCTCACGCGAGCCGCGTCGGAGAGAGCGTTGCGCAACTGGAACCCCAGGTCGGTTTCGTCGGCTATGTCGAGATAGGTCCCTACTGCCTCGTCCCAGAGGCCTTGCTGCTCGTAGGCGGCCGCCAGGAGGAAGCCCGCCTGCAGCGCCACCGGCTCTCCCAGCCGGCCGCGAAGCGGCTGCAGAGCGTCGATAGCCTGCTGCACGTTGCCGTTCTCGAGATGGACCTGCCCCAGGAGGAGTCGCGCCTCAGCCGCGCTGGCGGCATTCTCGAAGCGCTCCAGGAATCGGTTCAGCTCGGCCAGGGTTTCCTCGGTGCTCACCACTCCGACGATCTGATGGATCTGCTCCAGCTCGAGCGTGCCCTGATCCTCGCGCGTCTCCTGGAAGTTGAAGTAGTAGACGGTCGCGGCGACGGCGAGCGCGGCCACGATGACCGCGAAGATAAGCGTCTGGGCGTTGTTCTGTGCCCAGACGGTGACCTCGATGATCCGGCTGGTGAAGAGGTCGTCCTCGTCGGCGCCGGTGGTCACCGGACCGCCTGGGGCGGTACGTCGCGAATACTTGGACATGTTTGTGAAGACGCCGGGTTGGGACGGGAATCCGTGGGGTTCATCAATGGCCGGCGCCGACCTGCGCAGGTCCGATAACGCTACGAAAAAGCTAATCTTTGCGCTCCGTTCGGGTCAACGGGGTGGGTTTCCGAGCCGGCGCGGGAACCCGCGCGAAACCGGTAGGCGCTACCGCTCCGTGCCCGGAGGCCGCAGCGCGTTCCATCGCTCGATGAACGCCACCGCGGCGTCGACGAAGGATTCCGTAGCGATACGTCCCTGCTCGGCCGTCGCTTCGGCGGGATCGCGTTTTCCCCAGACTCCGGTGGTCGACATCTGTGCCGCCGAAGTGCCCTTCCCGGTCGCCGAGTCCTTCAGTCCCTCCGCCAGGAACACCGCGAGCGCGGTCGCATCGCCGGCGAGCACCTCGGGCAACATCGCTTCCATGTGCGGCGGCATGGTCACCTCCGCGACTTCAGCGGCGTCCAGATCCACCAGATCGGGAATCTGGTAAAGCGATCTGGAGGTTTCCCCGGTGCCGCCGTGGCGGTCGAGCACGGGCTCGGCCGCCCTCGGCTCGGTGTCCGCGTCGGTGTTGCGGACCACGAACGGACCGGCGACCGCGCCCAGGTCCACCGCGATCCCCGCCGTCTCCTGATTGATGCGATCCACGATGAAGGTCGTGATGGCTCGGTTGCCGCCGTGCGCGTTCAGTATTAGAAATCGCTTGAAGCCGTGTCGGATAAGACTCGTTGTCGCTTCAATATATACCTCCTGAACCAGCGACGAAGGCAAGGTGATGGTTCCCGCGAATTCCATGTGATAGGGCGACTGCCCCGGCAGGAGGACAGGCGCCACGAGCACATCGGTTCGCTGGGCCACCCGCTTGGCGCGCTCCACTCCATTGAGGTAGTCGGTCCCGATGGGCAGGTGTGTTCCGTGTTGCTCGAGCGACGCCACCGGGATGATGACCATGTCGGTCCGGGTAAGAAGATCCTCGACCTCGGGACGGGTCATGTGCGGCAGGTAGTTGCGGACCTTGAGGACCGGCGGCAGTTCCGTCGCCTGCGCCGCGGCAGCGCACGGTGCGAGAGCGAGCCAGACGGTGAGGATGGTTGCGGGATGGCGCATCGGAGTTCCCTCCTGGGGCTGAAAAGGCAGGGTGAGGACGGGCGTGCCGGCGAGGCGACCCCTCTTTGCCAACCTAGTGTGCCCCTGCGCGGTTTTCGATCCGGGATGGCTGTCCGGGACAATGGCCCGGTCCCCTTCCCCGTCCGAATCTTCCTATGGCCCGCGCCCTGGCGACCTGGCTGTGCCGGAGAGAGCGTGCCGCCGAAGCGCGGGATGGAGCGCCAGCCCCGCCCCCAGCAGGAACATCGGCATGGCGGCGAGCGCGGCCGACTGCGCCCCCACGAGATCCCCCAGCACACCCACCGGTCCAACCCCCAGCGTGCCCGTGCCCCAGGCCAGGCCCATGACGATCCCCGACCCGACGCTGGCCCCGGTGGGCAGGATCTCCTGTGCGATCACCACCGTCGGTGGGAGCACGGCCATGTTCAGCATCCCCGCGCAGGCAAGCGCCGCAAAAGCCGCGGGGCTGCCCGGCGGCAGGTAGACCGCCAGAAAATGCGCCGGCGCCGCGAGGATGCAGATCCCTGCGAGCAGCCGCGTGCGGTCGATGCGGTCGGTCAGGAGGCCGGCCACGATGGTACCGCCCGCCTGGAGCCCCAGATAGACGCTCAGCGACACCGCTCCGATGGTCTCCGAACCCCCGGCCTGGTCGACCACGATCGGGTACAGCGTCAGGAACACCCGTTGGACGAATGCCCCCAGCGCGCTGATGCCGAAGACCAGCCCGAGGGGACCCGCGAGCGCCCGCAGAATCATGCTTGGCGAGGGCGGGGGCGCGGGAGGACGCGCGCGCGCCGCAGAAGGCAGGAATCCTAGGGTTGCCAGCCCGATCAGGATTCCGGGAAACATCGCCACCCACAGACCCTCGAGCGTGAAGACGCCCACGAGGGCCACCGCGGTAAGCGGCCCGATGGCGAAACCCAGATGGCCGCCAAAGGAGAAGATGGAGACTCGCAGACCGCTTCCCCTCCCCTCCGAGACACGACCGGCGAGCGATATCGCCGGCGGATGGAAGACGGCGCTTCCCAGCCCCCCGAGAGCCAGGATCAACACCAGCATGCCGAACGACGGCGCAAGACCCATCAGGCTCAGGAAGACCCCGGAGACGATCGGCCCGAGCGCTACCAGCCAGCGGCGGTCCATCCGGTCGGCGAAGTATCCCATGACGGGCTGGGGCAGCGACGAGGCGAGCGACAGGGTCATGGAGAGCACGGCCGCCAGCGCGATGGACAGTCCCAGCTTGTCCATGAGACGCGGCAGCAATGGATGCAGGAACGCGACGTAGGCATCGTTGGCGAGATGCGCCACGGTAAGCGTCACCGCGACCGTGAGGGCGCTCCTGCGATCCGACGAGCGGGCAGGCGCGGGGTCCTCGGGGGCTGGTGTCCGAGTCGTCACTGAGTCGTCACCACATTCGCGCGGCCCGGCTGCGTCGCTCCATCAGCACGACATCGCGCCAGCGGCGCGTTCCAGGTCTCCCAAGTCGAGACCTCGGTTTCGAAAGTGGCGTCGCCGAACTCGATGCCCTGCCGGTATATCTCCGGGACGGCCGGCCAGTCCGCTGGCGCCATGGGGCGGAAGATCACCCGCGCGGACACCGGCGCCGCCACGGTCAGCCCGGAGCCTGGACCTTCGAATGAACCGCGAACGGGACCCCCTGCGGATCCATGCAGTGCGCCATGAAGTCGCCTCCCGGCACCTGCATCGGACCGGCGGTGACCCGGCCACCCAGCTGCTTGACCGTCTCGGCCGCCACATGCGCGTCCGGCACGCGGACATAGTAGTACCACCCGACCGGCGTTCCCTCGGGAGCGTTCAGCATTCCCCCCAGCGTGTGGGCACCCCGGTTGAACATCTGATAGGAGCCTCGCGGCCCCATGTCCATCCTGCCGGCCTCCCGCCAGTCGAACACCTGCGTGTAGAAGGACCAGGCCGCGTCCAGGTCGCTGGTCGCCAGGTCGCACCAGGAGAACTCGCCAACGGCCGCCGGGCCGTCGTGACCCCCCGCCTCGCCTTCGGGCTCGATCACCGCGATGACTGCGCCCTGAGGGTCCGCGATCACGGCGAAACGGCCCACCAGGGGGATCCCGATCTCCATGAGAACCGACCCGCCCAGTCCCTTCACCCTGTCCAGAGTCCCGGTCAGGTCGGGAGTGGAAAGGTAGACCATCCAGCACGGGGGAACGTCGGGGGCCGGCAGTTGGATCAGACCTCCGATCGGGGTCTCGCCGTTCATCCACATCTCGTACGGCCCTTCGCCCTCCTCCCACTGGCAGGTGGTCCAGCCGGTGACGCGGCGGTAGAAGTCGCGGGCCGCGTCTGGATCCGTGGTCATCAGTTCGTACCACGAGAAGCGGCCCAGGGGTATCTTCGACATCGGTTCTCCGAGGGTTGACGAGGCCAGTACCATGCAAAGCGAGCGCCGAATACTAAGCCCGCTGGCGGAATCGGCCAAACCCTCGCGACTCGGTGCGGTCTGGCGCCTCTCCCGACGTCAGCAGACATTTATGTTCATCCGCACGTTCCGGAGTTGCGCAGCCTCGACGCAGCGTGTTCCGGGACCACCGAACCGGTTCGCCACACCCACGGGCGGCGCGGGAAGCCAAGTCCCCGAACCCGCGAAGGAAGCAGTCATGAACGCTCGCAGCTGGACCGTTCCCAGGAAGGCCATTCTCGTGGTCGGCTCCGTGTCCTTCCTGCTGTCGACCCCCGGCGGCGCGCAGGAACTGGGATCCGTCAACTTCCCCACCTCGGGCTCCGCAGAGGCTCAACCCCACTTCGAGGCGGGTCTCCTGCTCCTGCACAACTTCGAATACGAGGACGCCGCAACCCGCTTCAGGAGGGCCCGCGAGATCGACCGGGACTTCGCCATGGCGTACTGGGGCGAGGCCCAGACCTACAACCACCCGATCTGGATGGAGCAGGACCGGGATGCGGCGCTGGACATCCTTGGCCAATACGCGCCGACGCCCCGGGAGAGGCTCGCCCGGGTGCTCACCCAGCGCGAGAGGGACTGGCTGGAGACGGTTGAGGTGCTCTACGGCGAAGGCTCCAAGGAGGAGCGCGACTTCCTTTACCGGGACGCCATGAGGCGGCTGGCCGAAGAATACCCCGAAGACCACGACGCCCGCGCCTTTTACGCCCTCTCTGTCCTGGGAACCGCACACGACGGCCGCGACTTCGCCATCTACATGAGAGCGGCCGCCGTAGCGCAGCCGGTGCTCGAGGAGAACCCGAGACACCCGGGCGCCGCCCACTACGTCATCCACGCGTTCGACGATCCAATCCACGCGCCTCTCGGACTTCCGGCTGCGCGCGCGTACTCCGGGATTGCACCGGATGCGGGACACGCCCAGCACATGACGTCCCACATCTTCGTGGCCATGGGCCTGTGGGACGACGTGGTGGCCGCAAACGTCCGCGCCCGGGACGTGCAGAACGCGGGACTGGCCCGAAGCGGGCGCCGGGCGAATGTGTGCGGCCACTACACTTCATGGCTGCACTACGGGTATCTGCAGCTCGGGCGCCTGGAGGACGCGGCCGCCGGGATGGCCGCGTGCATGGAACGGATGGAGGACGAACCGCGGCGCGACGAAGCCGGGTATTTCGTGCAGATGAGGGCCCGCGCGGTCATCGACCCCGTGGACTGGTGGCAGGCTGCGCAGATCTCCGCCGACCTTGCGGCGTTCCCCGACCTGGCCCTTCCCTACGACTTCGTGGACGCGCTGGCCGCCCTGCGTACGGGCGACCCGGCGCGAGCGCGCCAGCTGCGGTTGCGCCACGGCCAACCCGGCGACCAGCCCAACCCGCGGAACGCCATCCTTCTGACCGAGCTGGACGGGCTTATCGCGCTGGCGACGGACGATTCGGAGTCGGGGATCGCGCTTCTGGGGGAGGCGGCCCGACAGGAGGAAGCCCTTCCATACGAGTTCGGCCCTCCGGCCACCCTCATGCCGCCGCACGAGCTCCTTGCGGTGGAGTTGGCGGCGCTTGGTCGTCACGTAGAAGCGCGTACGGCGTGGCAGGACCAGCTGGCGCGCACCCCCAAACGCACCCCGTCGCTGCTCGGCCTCGCCCGCGCGGCGATGGCGCTGGGAGACGAGACCGCGGCGCGGGAAGCCTATGCCGCCCTGGCGGACGCCTGGGCGGAGGCCGACGAAGAGGTTCCCGGACTGGTGGAGGCTCGCGCCGGCAGTGCATCGCGATAAGGAGAACGGGGCGAGGCAGAGGGAGGCCAGGCCCAAGAGGAGGAGACCATCATGGGCGTTGACGCGACGCGAACAAACAGCGACCAACCCGACCTCGCGGCTCCGGACATCGAGGAACTGCGGCGTCCCGAGACCATCGAGCGCGTCTTCCGCGAAGGGGTCTATCCCTACAAGGACAAGATGAAGCGGCGCCAGTACGAGCGGCTGAAGGCCAGGCTGCAGGTCGAACTGCTCAAAGTCCAGCGCTGGGTGAAGCGTTCCGGGATGCAGGTCGTCATCCTGTTCGAGGGGCGCGACGCCGCGGGCAAGGGCGGCACCATCAGGCGGTTCATGGAGCACCTCAACCCGCGTGGCGCGCGAGTAGTCGCCCTGGACAAGCCCAGCGATGTCGAACGCGGCCAGTGGTACTTTCAGCGCTACATCCAGCACCTGCCCACGGCCGGCGAAATGGTCCTCTTCGACCGCTCGTGGTACAACCGGGCCGGAGTCGAACGCGTCATGGGATTCTGCACAGGACAGGAGTACCTCGAGTTCCTTCGCCAGTGCCCCGAACTCGAGCGCATGCTGGTCAACAGCGGCATCCTGCTCTTCAAGTTCTGGTTCTCGGTGTCCCAGCCGGAACAGGCGCATCGCTTCGACAAGCGCAAGACCGACCCGCTCAAGCACTGGAAGGTATCCCCGGTCGACCTTGCGTCCCTCAACAAGTGGGAGGAATACACACAGGCGAAGGAGGCGATGTTCTTCTACACGGACACGGCGGATGCGCCCTGGACGGTGATCAAGTCGGACGACAAGAAACGCGCGCGCGTCGCAGCCATGCAGCACTTCCTGTCGAGGCTGCCCTATCCGGACAAGGACACCTCGGTCGCCTCCGGGCCCGACCCGTTGCTCGCGGGACCGGCCACCCGGGTCGTCAGCCGCGATGAACCGATGTCGGCCGACCCGGGCACGCCGGGTGCCGTGTTCAACCCTTGACGCGCAGGCGCGTAAGCCGCAGGAGGAACCGGCCGGCCTGATTGTCGCCATGCGGCTGCCGGGGCGGTCGAGTCCACTTGCGCCGACTCTGGAAAGTGGTGTCCTATCTGCCCCGCTCTTCCACGCGCTCTGCGCTCCCGCGGGATGTGCCCCGGTCGATGAGCCTCTCGGTAAAATCCTGCCGTTCTTCCAGAAGCGACATCCTCTCGTTCATCGCCGCGATCACGTCCTGGAGGCGCTCCACTTCTGCGGGAGACGATCTGGTCTTCTCCAGAGCTATCGCATCGAGGAGGGTTCCCAGACGCTTCATGAGGGGACGAAACAACACTACCCCTCCGACGGTCACGATGAAGACGACCGGGACGACCAGGGCTGCCAGCGCTTCCCAGTTCATTGCTTATCTCTCCAGAGCTCTTGGGCCGCGGCAGCGGTGGTCCACCGCCGGATGATTCGTCCCTACGGTCCCGCGAGAGACGTGTTCCGGGAAACTCTCGTCGGCCCCTCTTGAAGAGAGCCCGTTGCGGCGGGCGTCTCATGGAGCCCGGCCGATGGTCGTCTCTTCACGTCTCCACACGGGCAACGTCATGCAGGTCGGCCCCCCTTCGCATGGGATGCAGAGGGCATCCGCGTCGAAGCAGGTCACCTGGCACCCGGCGTCCCTCATGAGCTCCACGGTACGCGGAAACCCATCGACCGCAACGCACCGGCGCGGCCCTGTTGCCAGAACATTCAGGTTCAGTCCGTTGGACGCCGCGAACTCCCCATCGCTCGCCTCCAGGCATCGGATACCCCGTCCGCGCATCAGTTCACGCAGCGCGACGGGTAGCAGGCGCGGGTAGACCAGCGCCAGATCCCGGTCCAGCGGGCTGACCAGCGAGAGCAGGTGCAGGCAGGCAGCGCTGCCGTGCCACACGGGGACATCGAACGCATGGAGATTGACTCCGACCGGCGCGAGGATCTCGAAGAGCTGGTCGATTCCCGACTGGTTGGTTCGGAACGAGCGCCCCACCGCGAGCGTGTGCTCGTCGATCCAGAGCATATCCCCGCCCTCGGCGAGGCCGGGCGGCTCGATGCCTCCGATCACCGGCACCTCGAGTCGCCGATAGAGTTCCTCGTGGAGTGCAACTTCCGAGCGCCGGAGCGCTTTTCCGGGACGCAGCAGGATCGCGCCAGCCGAGGTCATGAAGGAGGAGTCGAACACGAAGATGGAGTCCGCGAGGCCATCGTCGTCCGCACCGGGAATCCACTCGATCTCCGCACCCGAGTCCGCCACGCATCCGACGAAAGCGTCGTACTGGCGCGCCAGGCGGTCGGCATCGAGCGGCCCCGCATAGTGCCAGAGTTCGGGATCGGCTTCGAAGGTCGCCCTGCCGGGTCGGCGCATGGCAACCCGGCGGAGCGGAGCCGTCATGCTCGCCACCCCGAAGTCGATCGCGGGAGCGTCCTCGGCCGGCGCTCGGGATGCCGTTGAGGGCGCGCGACTCATGGCGACCTTCCCGGCCTGTCGCCCTGCTCTCCGTTCCGGGCTACCGGGGCCGGCCCTCCTCCGGACGAGCCCGCCCCCCGCCAGCGCATCGCGGCGAAGACGGGCACGCCGGCCAGCAGCATCACGAATCCCCAGAACACGGTCTCGGGGCCCGCGCCCACCACCGCCCACAGCGAGAACCCGAAGGCCAGCACGCTCACGATCGCCCGCAGCAACGACCTCCTGGCAGCGCGACCGCCGCTTCGTGACCTCGCGCGCTCGCGAAGGGCCATCATGAGCCCGGTCATGCTGGTGAAGACGTAGGGCAGGAGCGTCGCGAGGGTGGCCAGGAGAATCAGGAAGGTGAACGCCTGCACCAGCCCCCGGGTGTAGTTCATGCCGATCAGGATCGTCGCCAGGACGCCTGACAGCACGAGCCCTACGACCGGAGTACCTCGCCGGCTCAGGTGCGCGAAAGGCGCGGGAAGCAGCCCGTCGAGCGCCGCGGCGCGCGGGATCTGGCCCGTCAGCAGAACCCAGCCGTTGAGCGCGCCGAAGCAGGAGATGGTGGCACCCGCCCCGATGATCCAGCGCCCCCAGATCCCCCAGATCGAGCCCGCCGCGTCGGCGAACGGCGCGGTCGACACCGAGAGATCCGCCGGAGCGATGATCCCCATGACCGCAGCCGTGCATGCGATGTAGATGACCGCGGCGACCGATGTCCCGATGATCGTGGCCTTGGGGATGGTCCGCGCCGGATCGCGCACGTCGCCTGCGGGAACGGTAGCGGCCTCGAGTCCCAGGAACGCCCATAGCGTCAGCGCCACCGTCGCCGTAACAGCGCTGAGCGAGCTCTCGCCGGTGGGATTGAACGGCTGGAAGTGGTCGGCCTGGAAGTAGAGGAACCCGACGGTCCCGACCGCTGCCAGGGGCAGCAGTTTCAGCACCGTGGTGACGAGCTGCACCAGCCCCGCGGTGCGCACCCCGTGAGCGTTGACCAGCACGAGGATCCAAAGGGCGGCGAGCGCCGTAACCAGGCCCGCGGCCGGCGAGACTCCCAGGATCGGCCAGAAGACGGTCGTGTAGCTTGCGGTGGCGACGGCGAGGGCCGCGTTTCCCGTAAGCAGCGAGATCCAGTAGGACCACGCGATCCAGAAACCCACGAAATCCCCGAACCCCGCGCGTCCGTACGCATACGGGCCACCGACCTTCGGCAGGGTCGCCCCGAGCCTGGCCAGCACCAGCGCGAGGCACATGGCGCCTCCGGCACTCACCAGCCATCCGACGATGCTGATGCCTCCGAACGGGGCCAGTGACGCGGGGAGGAGGAAAACGCCCGAGCCGATCATGCTCCCCGCGACGAGGGACGTGCACATCCATAGTCCGAGACCGCGTTTGTTCGTCATACCCTGACGCTCCGCGAATGCCCTGTGGGCAACCTGTGTCCGACCCGACGGTCAACCCCGTCCCGCAACCGAAGCCCGAACTGCTTGAGGAGAAGAGGCTTGCGGCGCGTCGCCACACTAGCCCGCGGTCCGGCGGACAGCAACCGCAATAATCCCCCGGTCCGCGCCTCGCAGCTCCTGGTCCGGACGTCAAGAAACCAACCGCCGGCGGGTGCCTGATGGAAGCAGGATGCACCGGTCGTCGCGCGCGCTTGTAGATTGTCCTACAAGTCCGCGTCGAGGCGCCAGCCCTCGAAAATCCCGCCCACGCGCCTGTAGATTACCCCATGTCTGCATTCTCTTCCCATCGCGAGCGGCGCCTTTGGGCGTGCACCGTGGCTGTCATCGCGGCCATCTACGCGACCCTGGGCCTGGCGCGCAGGCTGGCCGACGCGCTCAGCGGCACCGGTCTGGGAGAGGGGCTCTTCATTCTCGCCTGCCTGCTGGTGCTGGGGGCAGTAGTCACGCAAGGTCTGACAAGGCGGCCGCGCGGCATGGAGATCGGCGTCTTGCTGGGTGTGGCCGCCGCCTACGTGTTGGTGTTCTCCCGCATGGCGGTCCCGACGGAGCGCAGTCACCTCGTTGAGTACGGCGTGGTGGCCCTCCTCGTGCACGAAGCACTCAGGGAGCGAGCCGCGAACGGTCGCAAGGTCCCGTTGCCCGCCCTGCTCGCCGTGCTGACGACGGTGCTCGCGGGAGCACTGGACGAATGCATCCAATGGTTCCTGCCCAGTCGCGTGTTCGACCCCATGGACATGCTGTTCAACGCATTCGCCGCCGTGATGGCCGTCGCGGCAAACCTGGCACTCGGCTGGGCACGGCGTCGAGCCCGGTGGTTACGGGGCTGGCGCAAGACCACCCCGCGGTAGCATCCTCCACATCGGATACCGACCGACGACTCGGAACTCCGGGAGTTCGACCATGCGTGCCACACTCAACGACTTGCGGCGACGGATCCGGGGCGAGGCTCTGTGGGCTTTTTTCGCCGGCTGCCTCCTCCTCTGCACGGCGGCGTGCGAGGCTGCGGACGCACCAGCTCAGTCCAGCACCACGGGACAGGCGTCCGCGGACGTGGTCTTCCCCGCGACAAACCGCCCGGATGTGCGCGGCGTCAGCGGCGCCGTATCGGCCGGGCATCCGCTCGCGGCCGCCGCTGGCCACGAAGTGCTGCGGGGGGGCGGCAACGCCATCGACGCGGCGATCGCCATGGCGGGCGTGCTGGCCGTGGTGCGCCCCCACATGAACGGTGTGGGGGGTGATGCTTTCGCGATCTACCATGAAGCTGAGAGCGGGCGCGTGTACGCGATGAACGGGAGCGGGCGCGCGGGGGCACTGGCGACCCCCGCCCTGTTCGCGGAGCAAGGCCTCGACGGGGTGCCCGGCAACGGTCCCCTCTCGGTTTCGGTGCCCGGCGCGGTTGCGGCCTGGGTGGACGCCCTGGACCGCTTCGGCACCCGGCCGCTGGCGGAGCTGCTCGAGCCCGCCATCGGCTACGCCCGCGACGGCTTCCCCGTCTCCATCCGGCTCGCCAGCGACATCGCGGGCTCCTCGCGCTCCCTGAACGACCACGCGCGGGGCCTCTACCTGCCCGGCGGAGGGCCACCGCCGGTAGGCAGCCTGCTCAAGAACCCAGCGCTCGCGGCCACCCTGGAGCGCATCGCCGGCGAGGGCAAAGACGGGTTCTACCACGGCTTCGTTGCCGACCGCATCGGTGCCTTCCTGGAGGCGGAGGGCGGATACGTGCGCGCTCCCGACCTCGCTGCGCACACCACGACCTGGGTCGAGCCGCTGCGCGGCGATTTCGAGGACTACACCATGCTGGTCCTTCCGCCAAACACGCAGGGGATCGCCCAGCTGCAGCTGTTCGAGATGTCCAAGTCGTTCGACATGAAGGAGATGGGGCACAATAGCGCAAACTATCTGCACACCCTCGTCGAGATGAAGAAGCTGGCCTTCGCGGACCGCGACCAGTGGGCCGCCGACCCGGAATTCAGCGACATTCCGCTGGATCGTCTGCTCGACCCCGACTACCTGGCCCGGCGGGCCGGCATGGTCGACCCTGGGGTCGCGGCCACGACGCGCGCGGCCGGCGTGGGGGCGGACATGGCTGCGGGCGGCGGCGGGTCGCCGGACGACTCCGGCGACACGGTCTTTCTCACCGCCGTGGACCAGTGGGGCAACGCCGTGAGCTGGATCCAGAGCCTGTTCGCCGGCTTCGGCTCGGGGCTGCTCGAGCCCGAAACCGGAATCGTGCTGCACAACCGGGGCGCGCTCTTCAACCTGCAGGCGGGCCATCCCAACATCATCGCGCCCGGCAAGAGGCCCTATCATACGCTCTCGCCCATGATGGCACTCCACGGCGATGGCAGCTTCGCCTTCACCCTGGGTACGCCCGGCGGCGACAGCCAGCCACAAAGCCTGATCCAGATCGTCAACAACATGGTGCTCTTCGGAATGACGCCCCAAGCTGCCATCGAAGCGCCCCGCTTCCGCAGCTTTGGCGGGCTCCGCGTGGCTTTCGAGGACCGCGTCGGCGCCTCCGTCCTGGGAGGACTCGAGACCCTCGGCCACCAGGTCGAGATCGTGCACGGCTGGACCGCCACCTTCGGGGGCGCGCACATGATCCTGCGGGACCGCGACGGCACCCTGACCGCCGCCTCCGATCCGAGACGGGAGGCCTACGCCATTGCGTACTGAGACGAGGGTTTGGAATCGGAGAACGGAGGGGGCTCCGTGACAGCCGTGGCGCGTGCCCTGGCGACAAGCGGTGCGACGCTGGCGCTGCTGGCGGTGGCGCTGGGAGCGTTTGGGGCCCACGCCCTGCGCGCCCGCCTGGAGCCCCGCGACCTCGAGATCTTCGAGACCGCGGTGCGTTACCAGATGTACCACGCGCTCGCGCTGCTGGGGGTCGCCTGGCTGGCGACTCGCCTCGCGGATCCGCTCACTGGATGGGCGGGATGGCTGATGGTAGCCGGGACCGTCGTGTTCTCCGGCAGCCTCTACCTGCTCGTGCTCACCGGTCCCCGGTGGCTGGGAGCGATCACGCCGATTGGTGGCGCCATGCTCATCGCCGGATGGCTGCTGGTCGTGGTGGCGCTTGTGCGCGGCACCTGAGCCCGAACCCCGCCCGCGGCCGTAACCGCGCCGGTCGCGGCTTGTAGCTCTTGCGCGCTCCCCCGCCCGAGGGACGCGCGAATCTGTGCGGCCGGGCCCGGTCCGGCAGGCTGGCCGCTAGTTGCTAGAACACCACGCGCTTCGGCCTGAGCTCCGTGATCCAGATGCCGGAGTTCAGATCCGAGGAAAAGATGCGTCCCTTGAAGATCTGAGCCCCCCAGGTCATGGGCCAGTTGGGCACCACCATGTCGTCGTCCCGGGGCACGAAGGCAGCGACCTCCCTGCCCTGCTCGTAGAGGTTGCCGCGCAGCTCACCGGAGATGTCGAGCACGCGCAGCCCCGCCTGGTAGTAGCCGACGTAGAGCCGGTCGCCCTCGGCCCACACGTTGTGCGCGCCCGCCTCCGGGACCTCGTACCACGCCACCTCCACCGGATTCTCTATGTCGGAGTAGTCGACGACATGGATGAATCCGCGCGCCTCGATGGGCCGCTCGGAGTCCCAGCCCGGCGGGAATATCTCGTCGCCCAGGAACAGGTAGCGGCCGTGGCGCCACGCCACGTGGGTGTTGCCGATCGGGTACATGAACTGGCTCACGAAAGCGGGCTCGCGCGCCGTCCCCTGGTGGGTGCCCGCCCCTACGTCCAGCATGATGACGCCGTCGTTCCAGTAGGACAGGTACGCATAGCCGTCCTGGACGATGACGTCGTGCAGCGTCTTCCCCTGCTTGTCGAGTCCCCAGCGCCCCACCTCGACCGGGTTGGCCGGGTCGGAGATGTCGATGATGTGCATGTCGGAAGTGCCGTTGTGGCAGGCGTAGACGAGGTCTTCGTCGCCCATGATCCACACGTTGTGGACGCCGCCGGTCAGAGTCTCTTCGTACTCGGAGAGGATGGTCGGATGGGCCGGGTTCGCGAGATCGAGCAGCACCATGCCGTTACGACGGTTTGAGGCCCCCTCGCGGGTGACGATCGCGACGCGGTTGTTCGGATGGATCTTCACGTCGTTGATGCGGCGCGCGTCCATCTGCAGGGAGTCGGTCAGCACCGGCGCCCCACTGTCGGTGACGTCCCACACCTTCATCCAGTCGTGCATGAAGGTGCCCACGTACACATAGTCGCGCCCGTCCGCCCCCTCGAACGCCCACATGTCGCCGGAGTGGTGGGAGGAGATGGGCCCGCGGCCCACCTGCACCAGCTCCGAGTCCGCGATGCGCTCGGTCACCTCCACGTTGGCGGTGCGCACGACGCCCTCACCAACCACCGCGTAGACGACGTAGCGTCCCGGGTCTTCGGCCACGAACACACCCTCCGCCCCGTCGGCGTCGATCTGCGCCCCCACCCCCGCCACCGTCCAGGCGGGGAGCAGCTCCGGCCCGGCAGCGCCCGAGGGAAGGCTCGCCGCCGCCCGGAAGCGCACCACGTCGCCGGTGCGCACGGTGGAGGCTGCCGGCTCGAGGGAATACGTGAACCCTGGATCCGCCTCCACGGTGACCTCCACCGTCTCCTCCGCCTCGCCGGAACGGACCGTGATGGTCGCGCTCCCCGCGGCGAGCCCGTAGACCCGCCCGAGCGCGTCCACGCTGGCCACCCCGGGCGCGCCGGAGGTGTAGGTCGCGACCGGTGCGTCCAGCGCCTCCCCCAGCCGCGTTGTGGCGGTCAGGACCATGGGGGCGCTGGTTCCCGCCACGATGGAGGCGGGCGCGCTGACCTCCAGGGTGGCGGCGCCCAACTGCGGCACGGTCAGCTCAGCGAACCCGGCCACCGTCCCGCCCACCACAGCGGCCACCTGGCCCTTCCCCGGGCGCAGGCCGGTCACCCGGCCAGAGGCGTCCACCGAGAACAGCTCCGGGTTGAGCGACATCCAGTTCACGGCGGCGTCGTTGATGACCGCACCTTCCGCATCAAGGACGCGGGCGGTGAGGGTCAACATGGCGTCAACGGATACTTCCGCGCTGGCAGGAAGCACCTCGACGCGTTCCGGCGCGGTTTGAACCGCTGCGGCCAGTACGAGCACGTGGGCGAAGGATATCATCTGGTTCACCTCGGATGGCGGAACGTGAAGAAAGGCCGCCCCTTGGGGCTTGCGACCTCGAAAATGCCCCCGGCAGGACTCGAACCTGCGGCCCCCGGATTAGGAATCCGGTGCTCTGTCCACCTGAGCTACGAGGGCGTGCGGAACCAATTCTACCGCCGTCCGCTTCAGCGGAGCAACGCCACCGCCACGAAACCGGCCACCAGCAGGATGCCGAAGATCCAGGTGAAGGTGTTGAAATGGCGATCGATCGCGTCCCGCAGCGCCGGTCCCCACCTGTAGACCAGCCCTCCGAGCACGAAGAAGCGGAGCCCGCGGGAGACGCAGCTGGCGAGGACGAAGACCGGGAAATCTATCGCGAAGACCCCGGCCGAGAGCGTGAACACCTTGTACGGAAGAGGGGTCAGGCCGGCCAGGAAGATCACCCAGAAGTCATAGCGTCCGTAGAGGTCCTGGACGCGGGCGAAGCTCTCCGGCGAGACCCCCGGGACATAGGCGAAGAAGAACTGGTCGAGAGAGTGCCATGCCCCCGCTCCGATTCCGTAGCCGATGACGCCGCCAGCGACCGACGCTGCCGTGGCCAGCCCGGCCAGGCGGAGACCCGAGGCCGGAGCTCCCAGGCACAGCGCCAGAAGCAGCGGGTCGGGCGGAATCGGGAAGAAGGACGACTCGGCAAGCGCCAGCACCGCCAGCGCCCAGGCGCCGTGAGGCGTCTCGGCCCAGCCGAGCACCCAGTCGTAGAGACGGCGCGTCCAGGAGCGCCCCCCGGGATCCGACAATCGCACCATCGGCCGATGCGGTCCTACAGCGCCAGGTCCCATGCGCGCACTTCTTCCAGCAGCTTGTAGTTGGTGAGGTCGAGGTGCAGCGGCGTCACTGAAACATAGCCCTCCTCCACCGCCCGGAAGTCGGAGTCGGAAGACCCACTCCAGGTAGGCACGGCGGCACCGATCCAGTAGTACTCCTTCCCCATGGGATCGCGTCCGCGCAGCAGCGAGTCGCTGTATCTGCGACGCCCCAACGTGGTGACGTGGATTCCCTTGACCTCAGCCGGAGAAATCGCGGGGAGGTTGACGTTGAAGAGGGTGTCGGTCGGAAACGGCTTTGCCAGCACCTGCCGAAGGAGGTCGGACAGAGGTTCGGACCACCCCAGACCCTCCGCCAGATCGCGCCCGGCGTACGAAACGGCAACCGACGGGATACCGAGCACGGTCGCCTCCATGGCTGCCGCGACCGTGCCCGAGTAGAGGACGTCCTCTCCCATGTTGGAGCCGTGGTTGACCCCGGAAAGGCATACCGTGGGGCGCTCCTTCAAGAGCGCGCTCAGAGCCAGGATGATGCAATCCGTGGGCGTGCCGTCGACGACCGAAGCGCCGTCCGGAGCGGAACGCGCTCGCAGGGGAAGGTGCAGCGTGAGCGAGTGGCTGGTCGCACTCTGTTCGCGGTCGGGAGCCACGACGTCCACGCTGCCGAGGCGCCGGGCGGCTCGTCGGAGAACGGCCAGGCCCGGGGCCATGTAGCCGTCATCGTTCGTGCACAGGAATCTCATGAAGCGGACTACGAGTCTCCTGCATCATCGGGAAGGGAGAGGATCTCCACCAGCTCCTTGAGATCGTTCCTGAGCTGGCCTCGCAACTCGGAGCCGAGCGCTTCCTTGCGGGCCCGATCGAGGTCTCCCTTCCTGCGCATCCGCGCAAGCTTCTGGCGCGCGCCTGCGACCGTATACTTCTCTTCGTACAGGAGACTCTTCAGCAGGAGGACCAGTTCCACATCCCGAGGTCGATATACGCGGTTGCCCGCCTGGTTCTTGATGGGCCGGAGCACGTCGAAACGCGTCTCCCAGTAGCGCAATACGTGCGACTCGATTCCCGTGAGTCCGCGTACTTCGCCAATGGAATAGTAGGCCCGCTGCACGATGGGCTCGTTCAATGGCTCCTCCCGGCCAGATGGCCCCTGGATGCGTTCACGACCAATCCTCCGGCTTGGGATCGCGCATCATCAGGTTATGCGCGGCCTCGGCTGGGTGTGTCTTCCCCATGAGAATATCGTACACCTGCTGGCAGATCGGCATTTCCACCTGGTGCCTGGCCGCCAGTTCCTGTACGGCTTCCGCCGTCTTCACGCCCTCGGCGACGGCCGTCATGCCGCCCAGGATATCGCCGATAGAACGGCCTCGTCCCAACTCGAAGCCCACGGTGCGGTTGCGGCTTACCTGACCCGTACAGGTCAGGACCAGGTCGCCCATCCCCGCAAGCCCGAAGAAGGTGGGCCGGCTCGCGCCCATGGCGACGCCCAGCCGCGTGATTTCGACCAGTCCGCGGGTGATGAGGGCTGAGAGCGTGTTGTGCCCGAATCCGAGTCCCGCCACCACCCCGGCCGCGAGCGCGATTACGTTCTTGAGCGCACCGCCGAGTTCCACGCCGATGACGTCGTCGTTGGTGTACACGCGAAAACTGGAGCCCTGCAGGGCGCCCTGAACCAACAGGCGAGCCTCTTCCGACCGGCTCGCCACCACCACGGCGGTCGGCTGCCCGCGAACCACCTCCTTCGCGAAGCTCGGGCCCGACAGCACGGTAAGCCGCTCGCTCTGCCGCGCCGTGAGCACGTCCGCCATCACCTCGTCCATGCGCCGCAGGGTCGCGATTTCAATCCCCTTTGAGGCCGATACCACGACGGCGCCCGGCTCCAGAAAGGGCGCGGCGTGCCCCACCACGGCTCCGGCGTACTGCGCGGGACTCACCGACATGACGATCTCGGCGCTGGCGACCGCGCGCTCCATCGTTCCGGTTACTCCCAGTTCGCGGGGCAGCTCGACACCCGGCAGGAAGAGGCGGTTTTCGCGGTCCTCCCGGATCTGGCGCACGACTTCCGGCTCGCGCGCCCAAAGGCACACTTCGTGACCCCGGTTGGTGGCGAGGGCGGCAAGCGCCGTTCCCCAACTGCCGGCGCCCAGCACGCCGATCCTCATGCGGGCGCCTTGTTCAGCCACCCTTCCCCCGCCTCACGCGGCGCTCGTCGTTGATGCGCTTTTCCTCGCCGCGCAGCAGCCTTCCAATGTTGGACCGGTGGGCCCATACGATGAAGGCGCCGGCCAGAAGGGCGAATCCGGTCACCCATGGATCCCGCGCGCCGCCCAGGGCGTCCTGAACCATCACCGCGGCAGGAAGCGCGATCGCCGCCGCAATCGACGCGAGCGAAACGATTCCGCGCGCCGCGAAGGCCAGCACCCAGACCAGCAGGGCCGCGAGCAAGGCCAGGGGGGACAGCGCCAGGAACGCGCCCGCGGCGGTGGCAACGCCCTTCCCTCCCCGGAAACGCACCCAGCACGAGAAGGTGTGCCCGAGGATCGCCGCGGCTCCGTACGCCGCCGCCCACCCTTGCACCGTGGAACCGTCCAGCATGGGAAAGGCCCAGGCCGGGAGCCAGCCCTTGGCGATGTCCACCAGCCCGACCGGCACCGCCATCCGCATGCCCATCGCCCGGTAGACGTTGGTGGCCCCCAGATTGCCGCTGCCCTCTCGCCGCAGATCCACGCCGCCGAATGCCGCTCCGGCGAAATAGCTGGTCGGGATCGAGCCGGCGAAGTAGGCGGCCAGCACCCACACAATCGGTGTCATCGCTTGTCGGAGCCTCCATCGGCCTTGAAGCGCATCCGCAGCGGAGAGCCGGCCAGCGGCCACCGACTGCGGAACCCGTTCTCAAGATAACGAACGTAGGCCGGCTGAATCTCTCGGGGCAGGTTGCTGAAGAGGACGAATGCCGGCGGGGCGACTCCGACCTGGGTCCCGTAGCGCACCTTGACCGCACGGCCTCGCGAATGCGCCGGCTGGTGGCGCGCCACCAGCCGTCCCAGCTCCCGGTTGAACTCGGGGGTGGGGATGCGGCGCTCCCGCTCGGCCTGGACCTGCAGCACGAGGTCCAGAGTCCTGCGAACGCGCTGGCCGGTGAGGGCCGAGGCGAAGACGATGGGCACCCAGCGCAGGAAGGGGGTTCGCGCATGAACGTCTCGCGCGATGCCCGGCGCCGTGTAGCCGTTCTTGTCCACCAGATCCCATTTGTTCACCACCAGGATGACCCCGCAGCCCGCGTTCCACGCCGCCTCCGCCACCTTCACGTCCTGCATGTGGACACCGGAGGAGGCATCGGTGAGCACCAGGCAGACATCCGCTTCCCGGATGACTCGCGCCGCACGCAGCCAGGCGTAGTACTCGATGGAGTCGTGGATGCGGGCTTGGCGCCGCAGTCCCGCGGTGTCCACGAAAACGAGGTCCCTGCCGTGGTAGCGCATCGTCGAGTCCACGGGATCGCGCGTGGTCCCGGCCACCTCGCTGACCACCATTCGCTCCTCGCCGAAGAGGCGGTTGACGAAACTGGACTTGCCCACGTTGGGTTTGCCGATCACGGCCACGCGAACCGTGTCCGGGTGCGGAGAGACGGGTTCCGGATCGGGCAGCGCCTCCATCACCAAGTCCAGCAGATCCCCGCTCCCCTTCCCCGAGATCGCGCTCAAGGGCACCGGCTCGCCCACCCCGAGCGCCCAGAATTCGTGGTGGGAGGTCTCGCGCGGAAGGTTGTCCACCTTGTTCGCCACCAGGAGAACCGGGCGCTCGGTCCGGCGCAGCACCGCGGTGAGCTTTTCGTCCAGCGGATGGATGCCCTCCCGGGCGTCCACCACGAAGAGGATCAGGTCGGCCTCGTTCACCGCCGTCAGCGCCTGGGCCCGCACCGCCCGGTCGATGGGGCGGTCGCTCCCCTCCACCACCCCCCCGGTATCCACCAGGAAGAAGTCCCGCCCCGCCCAGTCGGCGCGCGCGAAGTGGCGGTCGCGGGTAACCCCGGGGGTTTCGTGCACGATCGCCTTGCGCTGTCCCAGGACGCGGTTGAAGAGGGTGGACTTGCCCACGTTGGGACGGCCCACCACCGCGATCACCGGGAGTCGCGTCCGGATCATGGCTCCGACAGCATGCGGGTGATCTCGTGCCCGGCAATAACCTTCGCCGGTGCGAGTTCGCGCTGGAGGCGGGCCAGCGGATAGTCGTCAACAAACACCTGGTCTGCGTTCAGCGCCTCGCCCGGAAGCAGGATGATGTCTTCCGGTCTCCCCGCCCCCAACGCGGCGCGCATGTCGCTCCCCGCCAGCAGGCCCGCCACGGTGACGCCGTCTCCGAAGTAGTGGTTGGTCACGACCACCACCTCGACCTCCGCGCGCGTGGCGGCTGCGAGCCGTCCCGCACGGGCTTCGATCCACGGACCCATCGACCCGCCGGTGACCACCCGGATGCGGCGCCCGGAGAGGTCCGGGAGCGTGCACATCCCCGCGTCCAGGTCGTCGAGGAAGCGGCGCACCGCGCCCACCCCGTTTTCCGTGAGCGACAGGTCGTCGTAGTAGGCGGGCGCCGGCACCCCCATCCGGGCGATCAGGAACATCTCGTCGGCGGGGTAGGCCCAGCGGGTCTCCCTCTCCCCGGAAGCACGCGCGCGCGCCCGCTCCACCTGGCCGATTGCGGCCGCCGCTTCGGCTGAGGTGAGGCGGCGTACCGGCCGGTTCTCGTTGTACTTGGTAAGCCCCACCGGAACCACCGAGAGAGACCGGACGCCCGGCCCCAGGGACCACAGGTCGTCAATGGTCCGATCCAGATGCGGGCCGTCGTTCCACTCCGGGCACAGCACCACCTGGGAGTGCACCTCGAGACCGCCCGCCAGCAGGAAGGCCAGCTGCTCCATGATGAGCCCCGCGCGCCGGTTCACGAGCAGGCGCACGCGCACCTCCGGCTCGGTGGCGTGCACGCTCACGTACAGCGGCGAGATGCGCTGGTCCACGAGCCGCTGGAGACCCCGCGGCCCCAGGTTGGTCAGGGTGACGTAGCTTCCGTAGGTGAACGATAGACGGAAGTCGTCATCCCGCAGCCACAAACTCCGCCGCGCATCCTTCGGGTTGCCGTCGATGAAGCAGAACACGCACTTGTTGGCACACTCGCGGATCTTGTCGGGCTCCGGGACCAGCCCGAGCGGCGTGCCCGGATCTCGTTCGATCTCGTAGAGAAAACGGTCCCCGGCAGGGGAGACCGCCTCCAATGCCAGCTCCGGGTCGGCGACCAGGAACGCGAGGTCGATGCCGTCGCGCACTCGCTGGCCGTTGATGCGCACAATGCGGCTACCGATCTCGAGCTGAAGCTCGTCGGCGATGCTTCCGCTCTCGACCTCGGCGATTCGAACCACCCTGCAAGCCCTCCGGCGTCCCTGGCGGCGTTCAGCTGCCGCCCGGCGCGCCCTCCATCGGCGGGTCCTTCAACTGGACGACGATCACTTCAACCGGCTCGGGTCCCTCGTTCACGTCACCGTGCAGCTCGTCCGGCGAGTCGGCCTCGAGCCAGTACGCGCTCCCGGTCTCCCAGGTCATGTCACGGCGCTCGCCGGCATCGTTCACGACCGTCAGGGTCCCGCCCTTGAGCGCGATGATGGCGCGGGGATTGTCGTGACGGTGCATCTCGAGCGGCTGGTTGGGCACGATCACGCTCTTCCAGACCTCGACGTAGTCGTTCTCGAACTGGGGGGTGCGTCCGGTGGTCTGCTCAGGCTCGCCCTGGGGCTCGGCTCCGGGACCGCAGGCGGCGAACCACAATGCGAAGATGAGGGCTGTGGGCTTGATCGGCTTCATGGCGCTCCGTCTCCAGGCATGGGCGGGCCCAGGGGAAACTCCAGTGAACCCCGCCTCAGCGACGATGCGGGGCGTGAGGGCTGCGGCTGGACGGGCGACCGGGGTCGCTGGAACTCCGGCCGCGGTCACAGGCCCCGGGGAGAAAAGCGGGCGACCGGGCTCGAACCGGCGACCCTCAGCTTGGGAAGCTGATGCTCTACCAACTGAGCTACGCCCGCAAACAGAACGACGCTTGTGAAAAACCCGGGCGACGGTACCCAAGCCACCGCCCGGGATTTCCACGGATCCTACGATATGACCTCGTACCGATACGCGACCACATCCTGGTCGCTGTCGAACTCGACCCGGAAGACCTCCCTCATATCCGCCGCCGGCACTGACACCGAGACATCCCGGGTGCCGATTTCCATCCCGTCCGCGCCGTAGAAGAAGACGCGGATATCAATCGAGCCTCCTTCGGCCAGCGAAAGGTTGAGCAGTTCTCCGTTGACGACCCCGCCCCCGCCTCCGAAAGGCTGCAGGATGGTGCCGTCGATCTCGAACTCAAGGTTGCTCATGTCCTCTTCCAGAACCCGCGCCGCTTCCGTCGTGTCACCCTGGGCCATCAGCCCCTGGGCCAGCAACCTGTAGACGTTGTTGTTGTACGGGTCCATCTCCACGAGCGAGACGGCCGCCGGATAAAGCTCTTCTATCTCCCCGGCGAGGTAGAGGGCCTGGGCGTAGTTGTAGAGCGCATCCCGGCTCTCGGGGATGAGCTCGTACGACCGGCCGAAGGCCTGCGCGGCCATCGAGTAGTTCTCGGCGTTGTAGAGGCCGATGCCGGTCACATAGTAGTCGCGCGCGTTGAGGTCGGTGCGGGCCAGGAGTCCCTGATATATATCGGCGGCTTCTTCGTTGCGGTCCATGCCCATCAGGACCACGGCGAGGTTGCTTTGCGCGGTGACGTTGTCCGGGCTTCGCTCCAGATAGGTGCGATACGCCGCCTCGGCCTCCTCGTTGCGGCCGGCGTTCGCCAGGATCTGGGCCAGGTTGAAGGCCGCGATTTCCTCATTGTCCGCCCACGTCATCTGGGTTTCCGGCGTCTGTTGCTCGAAGAGCGGCCCTCTGAGCATTTCGAGCGCGGTCGTGTACCAGTCCACGGCCTCGTCGTCGTTGCCCAGCTGCGCGTGGATGGAACCGAGATTGAGCAACGCCTCGGGACGCCCCTTGTAGATGGTGTGCGCGGACTCCAGGATGGGAACCGCCCCTTCCATGTTGCCAGCCTGAATCTGGTTCACCGCCAGGTTGTACTGGTTCACCCACTGCTGCTCGCGCAGGGGGTTCAGGTCGAACGAGTACAGCGGATAGAGATCCTCCGCCTTCGTCCACATCGAGTCGGCCCCGGCCAGGTCATTCAGCCCCACGTAGGCTTCTCCGGCCTGCCGGTACGATCGCGGGTTGCCCGGCTGGCTGCCGATCCCGTCCAGAGCGGCCTGGAGCGCGTCCCGGTAACGCCCTTCGCGTTCCG
Source organism: Longimicrobiales bacterium (assembly GCA_965225805.1). Taxonomy (GTDB): domain Bacteria; phylum Gemmatimonadota; class Gemmatimonadetes; order Longimicrobiales; family Gaopeijiaceae; genus BD2-11. Next base: position 2,381,342 of record OZ245327.1, on the reverse strand, counting down.
ACGGGTCGGCGTTCTGCATCGCCTGAGAAAGGGCCAGGGCGGCGGTGCGAGTAAACATGTTGTCGCGCGGCGGCACTCCCTGCTGCACGCCAGGAGGCGGGGGTGTGTCACCTTCACCACCACCCGAACCGGCGGCGCAACCGCTCGCCACGATCACCGTACTCGCCGCCAGCACGACTCCAGGCTGGAACTTCATTCGGCTGCCTCCTCTCGATTGATGCGCGCCCGAGTTCCGGCTCGGCACGCGATTTCGGAGTACTCTCAGAAACGTACCCGTAGAACTTGACAGTATCACATGAAGGGGGACTCTCGTCAAACCCGAACGCAGGGCTGTCGACCCGCGCGAGATCTCTGTCACGGACCCGCGGCTTCCGTAGTTGAAGGAGCCGGCCATGCCGCAGGACGAGACGCGCCGTTCCGCCGCGCCTGGGAGCGCAGCGAGGCCGGCGGTCGGCGGGCAGGCCCCGTGGTGGCGGGCTCGGCTTCGCGCTTACCCGTACGGCAGAGCTGCGGAGATGCGTCCGAGCGTTTCCTCGCGGCCGTAGACGGACAGGACCCGACCCAGGTCGGGGCCGCTCTTTCTGCCGGTCACCGCCTCGCGCACCGGGTGGAAGAGCGCCGGACCGCGGGCGCCCGCCTCCTTCCCCGCGGCACGGATCGCCCGCCCTATGGCGGGAGCTTCCCAGACGGGCAGAGCGGCAAGCCGGCCGGTCACCGCGCGGAGCACCGCACTCGCCTTCCCGTCGTCCCGGAGAGCCGCCTGGACACTGCTCAGCTCCGGACTCGAAGCCACCAGGAAGAGCGAAAGGTGGTCGTTGACCTCCGCAAAGGTGGTCATGCGCCCGCGAATGACATCGACCGCCTGCGCGAGGTCGTACCGATCCGCGGGAACCCGCGCCAGATCGATGAAGGGCGCGACCGCGTTCGCCAGCTCGGCAAGCGGCATGCGGGCGATGTGCCGGCCCGACACCCAGCGCAGCTTGTCGGGGTCGTAGACCGTGTTGCTGGTGCCGATGCGCTCGAGCCCCACCTGGCGTACCAGTTGAGCAGGGGTGAGGATCTCCTCCCCGCCGGGGGAAGACCACCCCAGCAGGGAGAGGTAGTTCACGACCGCGGAGGCCGGATACCCCGCCTCCCGCAGCATCGCCAGCGATGACGCGCCCTCCCGCTTCGACAGTTTGCGGCGGTCCGTGTCCAGCACCATCGGCAGGTGCGCGAAGACGGGTCGGGGCACGTCCAGCGCGTCGAAGAGCGCGGCCTGTTTGGGAGTGTTGGAGAGGTGTCCCACCCCCCGGATCACATGCGTGATGCGCATGGCGATGTCGTCCACCACAACAGCGAAGTTGTAGGTCGGCCGGCCGTCCGCGCGCACGATCACGAAGTCCCCGAATTCCCCGGGTGGGAAGGCGACCGTTCCGTAGACTTCGTCGCGAACAACGATCTCATCCGCAGGGACTCGGAATCGCGTGATCGGACGAACCCCCTCGCGCTCGCGCCGGGCGCGCACTTCCGGAGCCAGGGTCCGACAGGTCCCGGGATAGCGAAAGCCGGCTTCCCCCGCCCCATCCAGATCGCAGTAGCAGGGGTAGGCCAGCCCCGCGCGCACCAGTCGCCGGGCTGCATCGGCATAGCCGCTCAGGCGCTCGCTCTGTCGATACGGACCGAATTCTCCGCCTACCTCCGGCCCCTCGTCCCACGGGATCCCCAGCCAGCGCATGTCTTCGAGGATGGATTCGAGCGAATTCTCCAGGTTGCGCTCGATGTCGGTGTCCTCCACGCGCAGGATGAAGGCCCCCTGGTGATGGCGCGCAAAGGCCCAGTTGAAGACCGCGACGCGGGCGTTTCCCGCGTGCAGCCGGCCTGTGGGACTGGGGGCGAAACGGGTGCGAACGGTCATGTGGGCACGCTTCCTGTTGATATACGCCTACTTGCCCAGGTAGGTCAGAACCCGGGTGGCCAGCACGTTGCTGAAGCCCGGCAGCCGGGCGATCTCCGCCTGACTCGCGGCGCGCACGCCGCGCACCGACCCGAAACGGGCGAGAAGCGCCTGCCGCCGTCTTTCGCCGATCCCCGGGATCCGATCGAGTTCGCTCCTGAGGGTGCGTCTGCGCCTCAGCTTGCGGTTGTAGGATATCGCGAAGCGGTGCGCCTCGTCGCGCATGCGTTGCAGGAGATGCAGCGAACGGTCGGCGCGCCCCATTCGCACCGGCGCCGCCCTCCCGGGCAGGAACACCTCCTCCTCTCGCTTGGCCAGCGACGCCACCGCGGTCTCGCGCAGCCCCGCCGAGCGAAGCGACGCGCGTGCCGCGGAGAGTTGTCCCTTGCCGCCGTCCACCAGCACGAGATCCGGAACCGGCGCCTCCTTGCGCGCCAGCTGCTTCGCGTAGCGGGAGACGGCTTCGCCCATGGAACGGAAGTCGTCGTTGCCCCAGTCGCCCTGGATGCGCATACGGCGATACCCGGCCTTGCGGGGCTCTCCGTTCTCGAAGACCACGACGCCCGCCACGACGTCGGTGCCGTGTGTGTGGGAAACGTCGAAGCAGGCCATCAGACGGGGAACCACCTTCAGTTCGAGCTGATTCTGTAGATCGTACAGCACCTCGTCGGCGCGGTCGGCGGCGTACTCGAGCGCGGTGACCCGGTCTTCCATGGTATGGCGTGCGTTGGCGTTGGCCAGTTCGATGAGCCGCACCTTGTCACCCCGCTGCGGCCGGTGAAAGACGACCTTGCGCCCCGCCGCGCGGCTGAGAATCCCCTCGAGCAGGGCGCGGTCCTCGAACTCGGCGGGGATGAGCACCTCCCGGGGCAGCTCCGCCTGCCCTTCCCGCCCCGAGCCCAGGTAGAAGCGGGAAGCCACGGCTCCCAGAAGGGCGTCGTCGTCCTCGTCGGACAGGCCCGCCAGACGCCGGGTTTCGCGGCCCAGCAGAAGGCCTCCGCGGATGCGCAGCACCACTGCCGTGCCGAGTTCGCCGTCCCGGGCCAGTCCGATCACATCCTGATCGCCGCCTCCCAGGCGGTAGGCACGCTGGCGGCGGCTGAGCGCATCCAGACCCCGGAGCACGTTGCGGTGCTTCGCGGCCGCCTCGAAGTCCAGCGCCTCGGCAGCGGCCTGCATGCGCGCCTCCACCCGCGCACGCACACCGTCGGTCCCTCCCCCCAGCACACGCAGAATCTCATCGATCATCTCGCGGTACTCCTGTCGGCTCTGCAGCCCCACGCAGGGAGCCTGACAACGCCCGATGTGGTAGTCGAGGCAGGGGCGTGCCGGAGCCTCCCTGGGCAGCCGATAGCGGCAGGAGCGCACGGTGTACAGCCGCTTCACGACCTCGAGCGACTGGCGCATCAGGCCCACGGAAGTATAGGGTCCGAAATAGCGCGATCCGTCCTGGCGCAGGCGCCGGGTCACGAAGACGCGTGGAAAGGGCTCGGCCACGGTGACCTTGATGTGCGGATAGCTCTTGTCATCGCGCAGCTGGATGTTGAAGCGGGGCCGGTACTCCTTGATGAGGTTCGCCTCCAGGATGAGCGCCTCGGCCCCGGAGCCCACCACGATGGTCTCGACGCCGGTCGTGCGGCGGGCCAGCTCGCGCGTGCGCAGCGACTGGAAGCGGTCCGGGCGGAAGTAGCTGCGCACCCGCGCCCGCAGGGAGTTGGCCTTGCCGATGTACAGCACGTCTCCCCCGGCATCCTTGAGCATGTACACGCCGGGAAGGACGGGCAGGTGATCGAGTTCCCGCGAGGCGACCGTCATCCGCCAGCTCCGATCCGCAGGCCGAGCCAGCGGGTGGCGGCGAGATAGACGACACCGAAGGGAAGCAAGGTCCCCAGAGCGGCCAGGACCGGATGGGAGCCCGTGACCAGCGCCCTTCCTGCAAGCCCCGCAGCGACGGCGAGCAGCCCCGCCCCAAGCAGTCGGACCAGCCGCCCCCGCGCCATGCCGTGCGGCCCGAGCTTCCGTGCGAGCTTCCTGCGCAGCAGCCCGTATTCCAGCCACGCCGCCAGCGATGTGCCCAGGCCGAGACCTGCCGCGCCCAGCCGCAGGTGCTCCGCTTCGAAGCGGTCGAAGGGAAACATGAGCGCTCCACCCACGAGCAGGGAGACCACCACCCGGAGCCCCGCCACCCGGGCAGGCGCGCGCGGGTCGCGCACCGCGTAGAACACCGAGGACAGCATGCGCGAGTTGGCCGAGGCGAACAGCCCGACGCTGTAGGCGGCCAGGACGGCGTAGGTGGCCAGGGTGTCCGCCGGGCCGAACTCGCCCCGCTGGTAGATCGCCGCCGCGATGATGTCCCCGAAGAGCAGGTAGCCGAGCGCCGAGGGAATGACGAAGTACGCCACCCGCTCCAGCGCCTCCGATACCTGTCGCGCGAGCACTTCCCTGGCCCGCCCGCGCTGCCGCGAGAGCTCCGGAAGCTCGGCGGCGGCGACAGAGAGGCCGAAGAGCGAGATCGGGAGGATGTAGAGCACCTGCGCGTAACCGAGGATCGCCACCGCGCCCGCAGCAAGAAAGCTGGCCAGCTGGAGCTCCACCAGCGCGCTCAGGTTGACGATCCCGCGGGCCGACACCACCGGAACGAAGTTGCGGATCGCCTCGCGGATGCCGGGCACTCCCAGGTCGAGAGAGGGCCGGAAGTACCGCAGGCGCCCCGCCAGAAAGGGGAGCTGAACGCCCAGCTGCAGCACCCCCCCGGCAAGAGCTCCCCACCCCAGCGCCACGATCAGATCGTTCGCCTCGAAGGCCCAGATCCAGCCAAGCGCAACCATGGTGGCGATCATGGCCGCGTTCCAGATCACGGGAGCCACGTACGCCACGAAGAAGCGACGATGGCTGTTGAGAATGCCGAGCGCCCATGCTGAGAGCACCAGCACCCCGGTCATCGGAAAGAGAATGCGCACCAGCTGGACGGTGAGTTCCCGGGCCTGCCCGTCGTAGCCCGGTGCGAATACGGAGACGATCAGTGGCGCCAGAAAGGCCCCCAGCAGGGCGAGAAACCCCGCGACCGCCGTCAGGATCCCGAAGGCGGCCCCGGCGAAACGCCCCGCGCGCTCGAACTCGCCGCGCTCCAGGAGCTCGGCATAGATGGGAACGAAGGACGCACTGAGGGTGCCTTCTCCCAGCAGATTCTGCAGCACATTGGGGATGCGGAGCGCTGCCCTCCAGGCCTCTGCGAACACGCTGGTGCCGAAGAAGTACGCGAACAGTACGTCGCGCCCGAGTCCGGCCACGCGGCTCGCCAGAATGCCCGCCGCCACCCAGGCCGCGGCGCGGCGTCCGTTTCTCCCGGCTGGGTCTCCCGACTCAGCGCTCTTCGGCACCGGGGGGAAGGTTCCTGTCCGGAGTGCGCTCGGCGAGAAGCTGGTGCAGAAACCTGCTCTCCTCGGACAACCTCTCGACCTCCGAACTGAGCCGCTCGGTCTCACTCTCCAGGAAGGCGATGCGCTCGCCGGCGATTCTGTCCCCGTCGCCCAGCCCACGGCGTTCCAGCCGGGTAGCGAGAGCCTTGCCGACCTGGGAATCCAGGACGATGGAGAGGATCGGGATCAGCAGGACGAGGAGGAGCAGCCAGAGCAACATGATCCGAAACTAGGTGTTGTAGAGGCCGCCTGACAACGATCCGACGGCGATCACCGCTCGAGCGATCCTACGCCGGCGATGTCGACGCCCCGGAGTTCACCGGCGGCCAGCCGGACGGAGAAACGCTCGTGCAGCGCATACAGGAACTCGCGCCCGTACCGAACCAGGTAGTAGCAGGCGTTCAACGATCGTTCCTGCGCGCCTCCGCGGGGATACAGGTGCAATTGCGCCTTCTCAAGTTGCTGCAGCGTCGTCTGCTTCTCCCTCTTGAGGCTGTGGATGACCTTCCTCCGCATCTGCTCCAGCGCGTCGAAGGCGACCGTGCGAACGTGCTTCGCAGGACCTTTCAGTGTGGGATCCACGGTGGCCGCCGCGCGGCCCAGCCGGTCCACGCCCCTCCCGATACCCCCGCGCAAGTCCTCAAGTGCCTGTCGTACGCCATCGGGGACATCCTCTCGCACGACTTCCCCCGAAAGTTCGCCGAAGGGCCGGGCAAGATCCTGCAGAGACAGGCCCAGCTTGTCGAGCACCTTGCGGATCTTGGGTTCGATAACCGTAACCGAAAACCGGGGGTGGACGATCGGCATCCCTGCCCCGCACGCCTCGAACAGATCCGCGAGCAGGGCGAAGTAGGCAATTTCTCCCGGTCCCGCAACGTAGGAAACCACCGGAAAGATCGCGCTCTCCACGACGGGGCGGAGCAGCACGTTGGGACTCAGCACGCGCGGGTCGGCATCGGCCCGGGCCAGGATCTGGCGGCGGGTGAGGGGTTCGCCCGAGTGCCGGAGTCGAAAGTCGCGCCCGTTACGATAGATTCGCTCCCGTCCCGCGCCCCCCTCGAGGAACAGGTTGACACCGCCGGCGAGAATCGGAACCTGTACGTGGTATCCGGCGCCTTGCAGCCGTTCCGCCGTTCCGCCCAGCAGCGCCTCCTGCTCGGCCGCGCCATCCAGTGCGGTTGAGAGTACGGCCCGTGACGCCCGCTTGAGCGGGAGCGAGGAGGCGTCGACGAATGCCATTCCCAGCGGCCCCAGCCAATCGGCGAGCACCCGCGTAAAGGCCTGGCCCAGGGAATTGCCGGGCGCATACGCCGAACGAATGTGGCGCGCGCAGGCCGGCTTGAAGTCGTTGTCCGGGAAGAGCGAGAGAAACTCGTCCACCACCGGTGTAATCGCGTCGCCCATGGGAACCCGGTGGATGGGCCGGTCCCCGCGCTCCGGGGCGTTATCGAGTGCGAGGCGGCGCAACCGGTTGGACAGGCTCACAGTGTATGTATGGTCCACCTCCTTCCAGTCATGGTCCTCCGACGCCACCCAGAAGAGGGGAACGACGGGCCTTCCAAGCAGGCTTTCCAGGGCATCCGCCAGACGCACGGCGGTCACAGCCTTGTAGACGCTGTACAGGGGGCCGGTGAAGAGACCGGGCTGCTGGCCGGTGGTCACGAAGAAACCGCCCTCCTCGACCAGACGGCCGAGACGCGCCTGCACGGCCGGCGTGGAAGCATGGACGCACTCCACCGCCCGGGCGCGCGCGTCGCGGTCGAAGCGCGCTGCCACCGCCTCCGCCGTGGCCGCGTAGCTCACGGCGAGCATGGGGTCGCCGTGGAAGAAAGCCAGCGCGGCGGGGTGCCCGGCCAGGTAGTCCCGCACCAGGCGGGAGCCGGAGGGGTGGCCGACGCGCAGTTCCAGGTTCACTGCGGGGCTCCTCCGCTCAGCCGGCTTGGAGCGCGCGCGTCGCGCCCCCGCAGTCTCGTCGGATCCGAGCCACCACGGTGGCCCCCGACCCCTGGGGAACTTCCGGGCAGAGTCACCCCCACCGTCCTTTTGCCGGAAACCCCGAGGAGCCCCTCGAGGGCATCCTCCAGCCACCGCCTCCCCTCCTCGACCACGACCTCCAGGTGCAGAACGCGCACGTCTACGCCGCGGTCGACCAGCCGCCCGAGTTTGACCGCATCCTTGGCGGTGGTCAGGACGGGACGCCCGCCCGCACGACGCGCGATTGCCCGGGCATCCGCGGCAGAGTACTCGTGGTGGTCGCTGAAGATCATTGCTTCCATCTCCATCCCGGAGAATTCCCGCTCCAGCAGCTCGTGAAACCCCCTTGGGCTGGCGACGCCCGACACGACCAACACGGAACCCTCCGGGACAGGAGCGGAAGCACCCTTGAGGTCTCTCCATCGGCCGGCTCTCAGCCGTACCAGCGCATAGCGTAGTCCATGCGCCGCCGCGAGCGACACGGCCCGACGACGAGCGTCGCCAAAACTAGCGCTTCGGTGCGTCACGATAACGCCGTCCGCTCGCCGGAGCGCTCTTTCGGGCTCGCGGTAGGGTCCCCTGGGAAGGAGCCGAACCGGAGTTGGGTGCTCCGCGGCCACAAGCACCAGATCCAGGTCGCGCGCGAGGGCCCGGTGCTGGAAGCCATCGTCCAGAATCACAACCTGCGCACCCTGCTCCACGGCAGCGGACACGGCCCGCGCCCGTCGACGGCCGGCGGCGACCGGCACCCCGGGATTCCAGCGGCGGTGCAGCAGGACTTCGTCCAGACCGTAGCCGTTGGTCACGATGCCAGGCGTGATGCGTCGCCCGAGGAACCAAGTGGCCAGCCACGCCGCCAAGGGTGTCTTGCCGCTCCCGCCCACCGCCAGGTTCCCGACCGACACGACCGGCACGTCGGCCGACCGGACCGGTGCCCGTCCCGAGTCGTAGCGGCGGTTGCGCAGCGCGACGGCCGCGGTAAGTGCCATCTCCAGCGGCGCGAGCGCCAGCCCTGCCGCGGCGGCCGCCCGCGTGGACGCCCCCCAAACCCACCGGAGCCCCGCTTCCACCGCCGCTCGCCTCACCCCGCCGCTCCCACGGACGATGGGAACAACAGGGACTCCGCGATCCCCGCCACCCGTCGCGCCGCGCCCGCCGAACCGAGAGCGCGGCGAACTTGGCCCAGGCCCGCCACCATCGCGCGACGCTCCCCGGTGTCGTCGAGAAGCGGTAGCAGCGCGCGCACGAGCCGCGCGGGAGTCGCCTCGTGCTGGACGAGTTCGGGCACCACCCGCCGGCCGGCGATGAGGTTGGCCATGGCGATGTGGTCCACGCGCACGAGCCGGCGGGCGAGCGCGAAGGTGAGCGGGTGCGTCCGGTACGCGGTCGCGAAGGGCACGCTCGCGAGCGCTGCCTCCACGGTAGAGGTACCCGACTTCACGAGCGCCGCGCGAGCATGGTGCAGCAGACTCGTCCCGTCGTCCACCACCGTCGCAGCCACCTCCCGGTACACGTCCAGAGGCAGATCGGGCGCGCGCGCGACCACAGGCTGCAGCCCGGGGCGAGCCCTGGCGAGCCGGTGGGCGGCGGCGGCGAAAAGCTCCAGATGGCGGTCCAGTTCCTGGCGGCGAGAACCCGGAAACAGAGCCAACAACGGTCGCTCCGGATCCAGGCCGTGCATGCGGCAGTAGTCGGTGCGCGCCGGCACACTGTGCTCAAGTTCGAGCAGCGGGTGCCCCACGAACGTCACGCGCGCCCCCGCCTGGCGCAGAAACTCGACCTCGAAGGGCAGGATCACCGCGACGTGGTCGGTGTCGGACGCCAGACGCCGGGCGCGCGAAGGCCGCCAGGCCCAGACCTGGGGAGCGATGTAGTACAGGACGCGGATGCCAGCCGCTCTGGCATATCTCGCGACGCGTAGATTGAAGCCCGGGTAGTCGATCGGGATGACCAGATCCACGGCGTAGCGGTACATGGCATCGCGAACCCGGCGCATGAGCCTGCGGAAGAAACCCAGATGCCGCACCACCTCGGCGAAGCCCATGACCGCCAGCTGATCGAGCCCGGCCATGCATTCCACGCCCGCGGCTGCCATGCGCTCGCCCCCCAGCCCGAGCAGCCGGGCGGACGGCCACTTCTCGCGCAGCGAGCGGGCGAGGGCGGCGCCGTGGAGGTCACCGGAGGGCTCCCCGGCGAGCATGAGGATCACCGGGTCGCGCGCCATGCGTCAGAACCGAAGGCCCAGATACCAGATGACCACCAGCACCAGCAACAGCAGGGCGATCAGCGTCGTGGGGGGCTTGCCCCGCTTGGCGTCGATCCAGTCCTTCTTGCGGTTACGCCGTACGCGAATGAGCGACATGGTCCAGAATCCTTTTCTCGATGCACAGCGTGATCTCCAGAGCCGCGCGCCCCTCCTCGCCGGAGACGACGGGCCCCGAGCGCCCGAAAACCGCGTCCCGGAATCCCTCCAGCTCGATTCGCAACGGTTCCTCCGGGAGGCCCTGGAAGGGAATGCGCTCGACGATGTCGTCCAGTCCCGCCGCGGCCCCGGAGTTCGGCTCCGTTCTCTTCTCCTTCACCCTGGGCTGCCCGGCGTCCCCAAGCAAGGCAGGCAAGTCGTGCCGCAGACGCAGGAACTCGCCTCTTCCCCGCGCCAGATCGATGCGCAGATACCCGGAGCGCTGGAAGACGCGCAGCATGCGCTGCCCCTCGCTCGATACCCGGCTCGCCGTCAGGTTGGCGACGGCACCGTTTTCGAAGGTGAGGCGCGCATTGGCGATGTCCACCGACGGGGTCAGGACCGGAATCCCCGCCGCGGCGATCCCTGCCACCGGCGCCTTCACGAGCATGCGCACGAGGTCCACGTCGTGGATCATCAGGTCGAGCACGACGGCCACATCGGTTCCCCGCGGGCGAAACGGCGCGAGCCGCTGCGACTCGATGAAGAGAGGAGAACCGATGTACGGCGCCGCAGCCCGGAGCGCGCCGTTGAACCGCTCTACGTGTCCAGTCTGCACGACGACCCCCGCCTTGCGCGCGGCCGCGAGAACGCGATCCGCAGCCTCCAGCGTGGGTGCGATCGGCTTTTCGATGAGGACGTGTATGCCGCGCTCGACCGCCGCGAGGGCGACCTCCTCGTGCCGGGAGGTCGGCACCGCCACCACCAGCGCATCCACCCTGGCGAGCAGTGCCCTCAGGCTCTCCTCTCGCCGAAGCCCGAGTTCCCGCGACACGAAAGCGGCCCGGCGCTTGTCCACGTCGAAGAACCCCGCCATCTCGACTTCCGCCACATCACGCAGGATCCTCGCGTGATGGAAGCCCAGGCTTCCGACACCGGCCACCCCCATGCGGAGCGGGGTGTGGAGAGGGCTCATCCGAGCGTGATGCCGCGTTCGCTGTTGCGGATGAAGTCGAGAATATGGCGCACCTCCGGGATCTGCTCCACCTCCGCCTCCGCCCGCCTGATGCCCTGGGACACGTTGCGTCCGGACTGGAAGAGGATTCGGTACGTCTGTTTCAGGTGCCTGCGCGTGTCGGCCGGAAAGCCGCGTCGCCCGAGTCCGATGGAGTTAAGCCCGTACAGCCGCAGGGGCACCCCCGCAGCGCGACAGTAGGGGGGAACGTCCTGCGACACGCGTGAGCCTCCTCCCACGAAGGCGTGGGCGCCGATGCGCACGAACTGGTGGATGCCGGCAATGCCGCCGACGCTCGCCCAGTCCTCGATCGTGACGTGGCCGGCCATGTTCACGGCGTTGGCGAGAACCACATGGTTGCCGATGCGACAGTCGTGCGCCACATGGGTGTAGGCCATCAACACGCAATCGCTGCCCACCACGGTCCGTCCTGACGCCGCCGTGCCCCGGTTCAGGGTCGCGTACTCCCGCACGACGGTCCGGTCCCCGACGACCAACTCGGAATATTCGCCCTTGTATTTGAGATCCTGCGGATCCGTACCGAGCACGGCGCCCTGGGCGATCCGGCAGCTTTCGCCGACCGACGTGTCGCGCTCGATGAGCACATGAGGACCGATATGGGTTCCCGCGCCCACGCTTACACCCGGGCCGATGATGGAGTAAGGTCCCACCACCACGTCCGGCCCCAGCTCCGCCCCGTCGTCCACAATCGCCGTGGGATGAATACCGCGCTCGATGGCCCGCGACGCATCCAGGAACGAATCGCTCATCAGTCCACAACCCTCGCCATGAATTCGGCTTCCGCCACCCGTTTTCCGTCCACATACCCCTCGCCCCGCATCTTGCAATTCCCGCGCCGGAACCGCAGGAGCTCGACCTCGCAAACGAGCTGGTCCCCTGGCCGCACCGGACGCCGAAAGCGCGCCTTCCGAATCGACATCAGGAACACTTTCTTGTCCCGTGGATTGCCCACGGAATCGATGAGCAGCAGTCCGCCGATCTGGGCCATCGCCTCCACGATGAGCACGCCAGGCATGATCGCGCGCCCAGGGAAGTGTCCCTGGAAGAACGGCTCGTTGATGGAGACGTTCTTGATGCCCACGATGTGGCGGCCGCCCTCCGTACTCACGATCCGATCCACGAGAAGCATCGGATAGCGGTGCGGGAGATAGCTCCGGATTCGCTCGATATCGAACGCGGGTCGGGCCGACGCTCCGTTCGACCGCTTCTCGAGCAGGCGGCCGAGTTCGATGTTGCCGCTGTGACCCGGCCGCTCCGCCACCAGGTGACCCTGTAGCCGCGCACCCAGCAGCGTCAGGTCTCCCAGCACGTCACCGACTTTGTGGCGCAGGAATTCGTCGGAAAAACGCAGCGCGTCGTTCTCCATCCCCTTGTCGTTCAGGACGACGGTGTTCTCGAGCGAAGCGCCTCGAGCCAGGCCACGTGCCCGAAGCTCCTCCGCGTCGGAGAGAAAACCGAAGGTGCGCGCCGGAGCGATGTCGGCTCGGAAGTCCGGGGCTGAGCCGCCGAACGATCCGGTCTGCCGCCCGATCGCCGGGTGCTCGAAGTCGATGGTCGCGGTGATGCGGAACCCGGGCCCGGGCGCGAAGATGTACGATTCACCCCCCATGGCGCGCAGTACGACCGGCTCCTTCAGCTGAAGGGCGCGCGCCGGAGCGTTTTGCTCGACCACCCCCGCGTCCTCGACCACATCCAGAAAGTCCAGGAAGCTGCCGTCCCGGATCGGAATCTCCGGTCCGGAAACGTCCACGCGCACGTTGGAGATACCGGCGGCGCCCAGCGCCGCCATGAGGTGTTCCACGGTGAGGATCCGGACCTCTCCCTGCCCGATGCTCGTCCCCAGCTCGGTCCCCACCACATGATCGAGGGTCGCGGGGATTTCGGGCTTGTCCGGGAGGTCGACGCGCCGGAAGAGAATGCCGGAACCCGGCTCTGCCGGGTGGAACGACAGGGTCGCCGGCTCCCCCAGGTGAATGCCGATCCCCTCGAGACCCACCTCCCCGCCAATCGTGCGCTGACGGCTGCCGATCATGGTACCCCTCGCTCCAGAGTCATGGTTTCCGGTTCCCTTCCAGGTCCGCCAGCCGGTCTTCCAGTTCCTTCACCCGGGCCCTCAGCGCCGGCAGCTTGCGCATCGCCGCCATCGACTTCCAGAACTCCGCGCGCGGCCGGCCCGGAAACCCGACCACGCTCGTCCCGGCAGGCACGTCGCGTATGACCCCGGTCTGTACGGCGACGCGCGCCCCCTCCCCGATCTCGAGATGCCCGGTCGCGCCGGATTGACCTGCCATCACCACGCCCTTGCCCAGGGTCGTGGACCCCGAGATCCCTACCTGCGCGATGAGGAGGGAGTGCTCGCCCACATTCACGTTGTGAGCGACATGGACCAGGTTGTCGGTCTTGGTGCCGTCGCCGATCACGGTGTCCCCGATGGATCCCCGGTCGATGCAGCAATGGGCGCCCATCTCCACATCGTCGCCGATGCGGCAACCGCCCACCTGGCGGATCTTCTCATGGCGCCCCTGGTGCATCACATAGCCAAAGCCGTCGGATCCCACCACGGTACCGGCGTGAAGGACTACGCGCCGGCCCAGCCTCGTCCCAGGATAGAGTACGACGTGAGGATACAGTTCCGAGTGGGCCCCGATGCGCGATCCCCGCCCCACCGAACCGTGCGCCCCGATGCGGACCCGGTCACCGACCTCGACATCCTCTTCCAGCACCGCGAAGGCCGCGATGTGTACTTCCTTGCCGAGCCTTACGCCCCTTCCCAGAACCGCCGTGGGGTGGATTCCGGGACGCGCCGCCAGCCGGGGATGAAGCCGGTCCAGCAGCTGCGCCAGCGCCACGCGCGGCTGGCCTGTGATCAGCAGATTGGGCACGCGGCCACGAACGGAGGCGGAGAGATCCTCGGAAACCAGCAACGCCTCGGCCGAGGATGAATCCAGATGCTTCAGGTAGCGCCGGTCGGCGAGGAAGCCGAGCTTCCCGCGACCGGCCTGGTCCAGCGGCACAACTCGCTCGAAGGTCCAGCCGGACTGTCCTTCCAGGCGCGCGCCGGTCAGGGCGGCGGCTCCTGCAAGGTCCATGGGCGTCTCGTATCCGGCTGCTCTCGTGACTGGCTCCGACGTCGAGGACGGCGGGTTCACCGGTTCCCGGTCGTCAACATCTGGATGAGCCGGTCGATGACCGACTGGGTCAGGTTGAGGTCGGGATCCGCGGAGACGATCGCCTGGCCGGCCAGATCGAAGATGATGGCGTAGCCGCCCTCCGTCCGGATCTGGTCGATGGCTTCGGTCACCTGGTCCATGATGGGCTGCACCAGTTCCGCCTGTCTTCTGCCGGCTTCTCCTTCCAGTTCCTGGGCGCGCTGGTTGTACTCTTCCTGCCTCGCCTGGATGGCCTGACCCTGGGCGTCCCTCGCCTGGGGAGAAAGAGTCAGCTGCTGCTGCTCGAACTGCTGGATCATGCCCTGCAGCTCTTCCCCTATCTGGTCCAGCTCCGCCCGGTACCGGGCCATGTCGCGCTCGAACTGATCCTGTGCCTCGGTAGCCCCCGGAGCCTGGGCCAGAATCGCCTGTGAATCGATGTACCCGAGTCGCAAGGGTCCCTGGGCGGCCGCGTTCTCGGCCAGCAGGAAGAAAGAGCCAGCCGCGAAAACAACTGCTATTGCACGCATATTCCGAGCCTCCCCGAACGCGCGGTCATGATGGAACCTTCTCGTTGTCCTGTGAAACCAGCAGCCTGAAAGGATGTCTGCAACAGCTGCGCGACGGCAAGCCCGGCGGGCGACTGACCACTCCCCCGTCAGAACCCCGGTCCCATACGGAAATGGAGCTGCCAACCCGGATTGATCTTGTCGAAACCGTACGCGTAGTCGAGACCCAGCGGTCCGAAGGGCGTCACCAGCTGGGCGCCGACGCCCGCTCCCCGGAACAGACGCGTGGGTGTGAATTCGGCCGCGCTCACCCAGACGTTGCCCGCATCGTAGAAGAACCCGAGCGACATGTTGTCGTTGAAGCGGATATCGTACTCGACCGTGAGCGACAGGAAGGCATTCCCGAGCCTCTCGCCTTCCAGAATCCCCGAGGTCGACCCCCGGTCATAGAAGCCGGCCGGGGTGATGGTGGTCTCGTCGTAGCCGCGCAGCCTCTCACCGAACTGGACGCCCCCCATCCAGTACCGATCGAAGGGGAAGCGTTCGGCGTTGCCGAAGATTGCCCCGGCGCGGACGCTGAGTCCGAGGGTGGTCCGGATCGGCCGGGCCCCGCTGCCGATCTGTCCCACGGGCGCGAACCAGGTCCCCTCGAAGCCGTATTTCAGGAAATCGCCGTCACCGCCCAGGGGTCCTCCGTTCATCTCGACGGAGATGACCTGCCGGGATCCCTGGGTCGGGAACAGATTGTGGTTCAGGGTCTGCCTCTGAATGCTCGCCGAGATCGTACTCAGCGTACCGGGGTCCCTGCCGAACAGCGACGTGTCTTCGGATCTCGAAAACAGGTCGTACTTCGTGCGGGAGAGCGAGTACCCGACGAACAGCCGGGTGCGCAGGGAGCCCGGGAGGGGAAGCCCGAAGCGGAGAGAGCCTCCCTGCAGTCGGCGCTGGCCGGTGGTGAACTGGAAAAAGCGGTCGCGCGTGTAGAACAGCGACACTGTGCCGCTCACGCGAGTGCGACGCAGCGACGGATCGGTATACGACAGAGTGAAGTTGTTGATGTAGCGGCCGAAGTCCCATCGGACGCTTCCTGACTTGGCTTGTCCGAAGAGGTTCGGCTGGTCGTACCCCAGGAACCCGGAGAGTCCATACCCCCCGCCCATCGCGGTGCCGAAGTTCACGGTTCCCGTCTGCCGCTCCTTGACCCGATAGACGATGTCCACGTTTCCGCTTCCGTCGTCGGCGGGCTCAAGACCGGGAAGCTCCATCGGGGTTTCGAAGTACCCGAGCGCGGAAATCGCCTGGTAGCTCTGGATCAGGCGCTCCTCGGAATAGATGTCCCCCGGCAGGGTGAAGAGCTGATCGCGGATGACGCGCTCGTGGGTATAATCGTTGCCCTCCACCTCCACCCTGCGGATGTACGCGGGAGGGCCCTCCTGGATGCGCCACCCCACAAGGAGCGTGGGATCGCCGTCACCGTTCGCCTCGTCGAACTCATAGAACGGCTCGACGCTGGACCCCAGGTAGCCGTTGTTCCGGTACAGCGAACCCACTGCCGCCGCGGCCGACTCGAAGGCGCTCGCGTCGAACACCGGGTTCTCCTCGTCGTCGCCCCCGATGCCGAAGCTGCTCAGCAGTCCTCCCTGCCCGGGCTGATAGTACGCTTCAATGCTCTCAGTCGGAAAACGGCTGTTCCCTTCGACCACGAAGTCCCGCACCCGGTAGCGCGGTCCCTCCTCGACCGTGACCTCGAGTCTCGACTTCCCCGTCTCCGGGTCGATGACGAGGGTGTCCTCCAGAACCTCGAAGTCGAGATGACCCCGCGAACGATAGATCTCGGGCAGCCGCGCGAGCAGATCTTCCTGGAGTGTGCTTTCCTGATACGAACCCTGGCGGAACCACCAGAAGCCCTCGGCCTTGGTGTCGAGGGCGCCCCGAAGGTCGTCGGAGCCCACGTTCTCGTTGCCCGCGAACTCGACCTCCGCGACGGTAACGCGCTGACCTTCGGTCACCTCGAGGGTCAGCCTCACATGCCCCGGCTTGTCCGCAACCTCCTCCACCCGCTCATCGATGCGCGCGAACGGAATGCCGTCGTCGGCGAGTTCGCTACGTATGAAGTCGCGCGCGACCGCGAGCTTCTGGGCCGAATACGGCTGCCCCGTGCGAAGGTCGGCGGTATCGCGCACGGACCCCTCGCTCAGCCGCTCCAGCCCCACGATGGTCACGGCGTCCATGACGTCCTGCTCTTCGACATCCAGGACGAGGATGACCGGCTCTCCCTGGCCTCCCTTGGCGCTGATCCTGAAGTCGCGGTACTGCCCGGTGGTCCACAGCGTCTTCAGGGCCGTCTGGATGTCGCGGAAGGAGATCGTCGTGCGAGGCTGCAGCGTGAGGTCGGCGAGAACCTCCTCGTCCGTCCGCCGCACGTTGCCTTCCACGGTGATGGAGTCGACGAAGGTGCCGGCTGCGGGATCCGCCTGCTGCGCCGACAGGAAGCCGGGTACGAGCCAAGTGGCGAGGAGAACCGCCGCCGCCCCCCCGGTGCATGGTGAAACGAGCGTGCCGATGAGTGCGTTCACGTCTTGGTCGCGGACGTGGCCGCAAGGGCAAGACCGTCCCCCGCTTCGTTCATGTTCGCCTGTATCTCGTCTCCGGCTCCGAACTCGGCCGCCAGAATCATCTCCGAGAGAGGATCCTCAAGATAGCGCTGAATCGCCCGCCGGAGGGGGCGCGCGCCAAATTTCTCGCTGTAGCCCCTCTCCGCGAGGAAGTTCACCGCGGCGTCGCTCAGCGTGAGTGTCAGGCTTTCCTCGCCCAGGCGTTCATGGATCTCCCCCAGCAGGATGTGGACGATCTGGCCGATGTCTTCCCGGCTCAGCGCGTGGAACACGATGGTGTCGTCCACGCGATTCAGGAACTCGGGGTTGAACGTGCGCTCGATCGCCGCCTGCACTTTGCCGCGCATGCGCTCATACTCCGACTGGGCGTCCTCCTGGTGGAATCCCAGGGTGCCGCCCTTGGCAATGTCGCGCGCTCCCAGGTTGCAGGTCATGACGATGACGGTGTTCTTGAAATCGATGGTTCGACCGTAGTTGTCGGTAAGGTGTCCTTCGTCCAGCACCTGCAGCAGAATGTTGAAGACATCGGGGTGCGCCTTCTCGATTTCGTCGAGGAGGACGACCGAATAGGGACGCCGCCGCACCGCCTTGGTCAGGGCGCCGGACTCCTGATACCCCACATACCCCGGTGGCGCGCCGATAAGGCGGGAAACCGAGAACCGCTCCATGTATTCGCTCATGTCCACGCGAATCAAGGCTTCGCGATCGCCGAACAGGAACTCGGCCAGAGCCCGCGCCAGCTCGGTCTTCCCCACACCGGTGGGGCCGGAAAAGATGAACGAGCCAATCGGTCGCCTCGGATCCTTGAGCCCGGCGCGGCTGCGGCGGATCGCTCGCGAGATCGCCTGAATAGCCGGATCCTGGCCGACCACGCTCTTGTGCAGCTCGTCTTCCATGTTGATGAGGCGCCGGGTCTCGGCCTGCTTCATCCGCGTCACCGGGATGCCGGTCCAACGGCTGACGATGAAGGCGACATCCTCGACGTTGACCTCGGGACGATGGTGCCTGCGCGCTTCCCGCCACGCCTTCTGGCGCTCGCGAATCCGGCGCTGCAGTTCGCGCTCCTGGTCGCGCAACTCCGCGGCGCGCTCAAAGTCCTGATTGCGGATCGCGAGTTCTTTCTCCCCTCCCAGCCCCGCGAGGTCCTCCTTCAGCTCTTCGACCTCCGGCGACGGCACCTGGCTCGCGATGCGCGCCCGCGACCCGGCTTCGTCAATGACATCGATCGCCTTGTCGGGCAGGAAGCGGTCGGTGATGTAGCGGTCGGACAGCTTGGCCGCCGCCTCCAGCGAAGGGTCGGAGAGTATGACCCTGTGGTGATCCTCGTAGTGTCCGCGCAGGCCCTTGAGGATGTCGACGGTCTCGATGAGCGTCGGCTGGTCCACGATCACGGGCTGGAAGCGCCTCTCCAGCGCCCCGTCCTTCTCGATGTACTTGCGGTACTCGTTCAACGTGGAGGCACCGACGCACTGCAGCTCCCCGCGGGCGAGAGCCGGTTTGAACATGTTGGACGCGTCGATGGCGCCCTCGGCCGCCCCCGCACCCACCAGGGTATGCAACTCGTCTATGAAGAGGATGACGTTGCGACCCTGCGAGATCTCGTTCATGACCGCCTTCAGGCGCTCTTCGAACTGGCCGCGATACTTGGTTCCGGCGATCACCGCCGCCATGTCCAACGCCAGCAACCGGTGGTCCTTGAGCGCATCGGTGATCTCGCCCGCCGCGATAATCTGCGCGAGCCCCTCGACGATGGCTGTTTTCCCCACCCCCGGTTCGCCGATCAGGACCGGGTTGTTCTTCTTGCGGCGGCAGAGAATCTCGACGATGCGTTCGATCTCCACCCGGCGGCCTATGGTCGGATCGAGCTTGCCTCCGCGCGCGAAACTGGTGAGGTCGCGGCAGAAATGGTCGAGCGCCGGGGTCTTGGACTTCTTGTCGGTCTTGCCGCCGGCCGGCACCGCGGGACCCCCGCCGACATCGGAACTCATCTCGGAGCCCAGCACCCGGAGACACTCGGCGCGCGCGCGATCCAGGCGCACGTTCACCGAGTTGAGCACCTGCGCGGCGATACCCTTCTCTTCCCTCAGCAGCCCCAGCAGCAGGTGTTCCGTGCCGACGTAGGAATGGTTGAGTTCGCGGGCCTCCGCCAGGGCGAACTCCAACACCTTCTTTGCCCGCGAGGTATAGGGCAGCTCCCCCAAGGCGATGGTGGCCTTACCCTTGCGGACCGCCTCCTCCACCCGCTGGTGAACCTGGCTCAGATCCACCCCCAGATTCATCAATACCGTGGCGGCGACCCCTTCCCGCTCACGGATCAGACCGAGCAGCACATGCTCGGTTCCCACATAGTCGTGTTGCAGTCTGATGGCCTCGTCCCTGGCCATCGCGAGCACCTTGCGCACCCGATCCGTGAAATTGTAGTTCATCCGTCTTCGTGCCCGCGGGTCGTCATGGGTCGGGGTCGGAGCCAGAACCGCTCGCAGGAGGTTCCGTGTCCGGAATTACCACACCCTCGGTAGCCAGGATGCGGCGCACGTAGGTGGCTCGGTGCGCGTCGCACTCACCGGGTGGAAGTTTCCGCCCCGCTGCGTCCTCCAAGTGGGCGGATTGCGTGAAGATCATGATCTTGTTGAGCGAGTATACACGGAGCCCCGGTAGAAGTTTCAGCGCCGCGCCTAGTCGAACACCCGACAACAAATTCATCATCTCTTCGAATGTAAGAGATCTGGCGTAGCGCAGTAAACCGTACGCACGCCATATCTTATCTTCCGTAACTTGATACGCGTCTCGAAGCAGCACGCGACGCGCCCGGCGCTCGTATTCGATGACCTGCCGGACGATGCGGTCCAGATGGTCGACCAGATCTTCCTCCGTTTTTCCCAGCGTCGTCTGGTTCGAGACCTGGAAGAAGTTCCCGACCACTTCCGACCCCTCCCCGTACAGTCCCCGAAACGTCAGCCCGACCTGGCTCAACCCCTGGAGGACGCGGCCGATTTCCTTGGTGAGCACGAGTCCCGGCAGGTGGATAAGCACCGAAGCCCTCAACCCGGTGCCGACATTCGTGGGACAGCTGGTGAGAAACCCGAGTTCATGATCGTAGGCGTACGGGAGCTCCCGCCCCAGATCCTCGTCCAGCCGGTCCACCATGCCCCAGGCGCCTTCCAGCGCGAGCCCGGAAAGCAGCACCTGCAGGCGAAGGTGGTCCTCCTCATTCACCATGACGCTGACGGGGTCGCGGGCCGAGAGCACCACGGCGGCCGAACGCTCGGGCGGTGCGGACTCCGATCTCTCACCGAGAAGATCCTGGGAGATGAGCCTTCTTTCCAGCAGAATCCGCCGGGTTCCCGTGTCCATGTCGGCAAGCGGATGAACACTCGCCTCCGCCAGCAAATCAACTCTGGTCGCCGTCCGCGTCACTCGCCGGAGCACCGCGCGGCAATCGTTGACGCGCGAACGCGGACCGAAGGCATAGCCCTGAAGGTTGCGGGCCAGGCGGACGCGGGTGGACAGGACGATATCGGAATCCGGACCGCTGGCGTCGAGCCAACCGAGGCCGCGGTCGAAGATCGTGGACAGGTGATCCACCGGTCCTCCTAGCGGGTCGCGGGTTCGAGGAAACGGATCTGGTCCCTCAACTTGGCGGCTCGCTCGAAATCCTCCGTATTGATGGCGTACTGGAGCTTGCGACGCAGACCTTCAAGTCGTCTTTCGCGCTCGGAGGCGGTGGGATCGGGGGGCAGATACACTTTGCCCACATGCTGCACGCCACCGTGGATACGTCGCAGCAGGTTCTTCAGGTAGAACTCGAAAGTCGTGTAGCAATGAGGACAGCCCAGTCGTCCACTTTCCCGGAATCCGGCGAAGGTGAGGCCACAGAACGAGCAAGTTCTGTTCTCCTCTCCCGGCGCGGCACCCTCCTCCGCGCCCGTCATCTGCGACAGGAAGTCGGCGAGCGGTGAATTCTCCGGGGGGGACGGCTGGCTGATCCCCCGGGATGCGGCACACTTCTCGCAAAGGTGCAGGACGCTGGCCACGTCGTCCACGATCTGGGTCAGGTGGACGACGGCCTCCGCCGCGCCGCACTCGCTGCATACCCGGGGATCGTCGCTCACGGGTATTCGTCTCCCTCCGCCAGTATCCCGTTCTCCAGCCGCAGGACGCGGTCTGCTCGCACAGCCAGCGAGCGATTGTGGGTAACGAGCACCATGGCCAGGTCGTGGTTGTCTCTCAGATGGAAGAGGAGGTCGTGCAGTTGTTCGCTGGTCCGGTAGTCGAGATTGCCGCTGGGCTCGTCTGCCAGAAGGACGACCGGATCGTTGGCGAGAGCACGGGCCACGGCCACGCGCTGCTGCTCTCCGCCCGAAAGCTGCCAGGGTTTGTGGTGCAGCCGCTCGCCGAGCCCCACCGATTCGAGGAGGTGACGCGCACCATCTTCGGCCTCGGATCGCGAGTGGCCGGCGATGAGTCGTGGCATCGACACGTTCTCAAGTGCAGTGAATTCCCGCAGGAGGTGGTGGAACTGAAACACGAAACCGATGTGATGGTTTCGTATCCCGCAGATGGATTCGTCGTCCAGCCCGGACAACGGCCTTCCGCCCACAAAAACCTCCCCGGAAGTCGGCCGGTCGAGCGCCCCCAGCAAGTGGAGCAGCGTACTCTTGCCCGCGCCGCTCGCGCCGGTGACCGAGACCGCCTCGCCGACCTGAACTCGCAGGTCTACCCCTTGCAGAACCCGGAGTTCACTTCCGTTGCCGCCCACGAAGGTGCGCACCAGCGAGCGGGCCTCGAGGGGAAGCGCGACCCGGTTGCGAGGCTCCGGGGAGTCATGGTTCGACGAGGTGCCGAGCCAGGCGTTGGCCGACCCGCCATCCTCATTCATGACGAATCGCCTCCACCGGCCGGAGACCGGCAGCCCGGGCTGCCGGATAGAGGGTGGCCAGAAACGTGATGCCGATGCTCACCAGAATGATGATCGCGATATCCGCCAATTGCACGGCAACCGGGAGATGGTCCAGATAGTAGAGTTCGGCCGGAATCGAGATGAACTGGTAGCGGTCGAGCGCCCAGACCGTCACCAGACCGGCCGCCACCCCCAGCGCGGTTCCGATCATGCCGATCCAGAGCCCCTGCAGCCGGAAGACGCGTAGAATCCGTCGGTCCGTCATGCCCATCGACTTGAGGATCCCGATCTCCCGGGTTCGGTCCACCACCACCATGACCAGAGTACTCACGATGTTGAAGGCCGATACCACAATGATGAGGCAGAGGATGACCCCCATCGCGAACTCCTCAAGCCTGAGGGCGGAAAAGAACGCCTGGTTGACCATCATCCAGCTATCTACCCTGTAGCCGGGGCCGACCGCGGTGCGAATTTCCCGCCCGACCGTGTTCGCTTCCCACAGATCCTCCACTCGCACCGCGATTCCGCCGACCTGGTTCGCCCCTTCGATGCCGAGCAGATCCTGGGTCGCCGCCAGCGGCGTGTAGATGTTGCGCACGTCGTAGTCGTACATGCCGGTCGTGAACGCGCCCGCCATTTCGAACTTGCGGACGGTGGGATAGAGGTCGCCCATGGGACTGGTGTGGACGTTCTCCAGCGACATCAGCACCAGGGTATCACCCTTGAAGAGCTGCATGCGCTCGGCGAGACGGCTGCCCACGAGGACCGGAGGGTAGCCCGATTCGGTGGGCTCGAGGGAATACACGCCGTCCTGCAGATCTCGCTCCAGATCGGTGACGGGTGTGCCCTCGGGGTTCGGCAGGACTCCATAGACGTCGGCTGTCTGGGCGTATCCGGCGCGCTGGATGCCGACGTTGGTGATGATGAACGGCGTAGCCCCGACGACGCCCTCTACTGAAAGCACTCGCTGGATCACGTCCTCCCAGTCGTCCATGCGAAGCGAGCTGCCGATCTGAAGCACGTGCACATGCGGGTTGGAGCCCAGGATCTTCGCCCGCAGCTCCTCCTGCATCCCGTTCATGACCGAGATCACGACCACCAGGGCGGTTACCCCGAGGGTCACGCCACCGAGCGCGATCCAGGTGATGAGGGACAGGAGACGCCCCTGCTTGCGGGAGGCCAGGTAGCGGCGCGCGATGTACCAGTCGAGACGGCTCAACGCGTTTCTCCTCCGTTCACTCCGGCCTCAGAATGGGAAAGAGAATGACGTCGCGGATGGCCGGCTGGTCGGTGAGCAGCATCGTCAGGCGGTCGATGCCCACGCCGACGCCTCCCGTGGGGGGCATTCCGTATTCGAGAGCGCGGATGTAGTCCTCGTCCACTCGGTGGGCCTCTTCGTCGCCTCTCGCCACAAGCCGGGCCTGATCCTCGAAGCGCGCGCGCTGATCGAGGGGGTCATTGAGTTCGGAAAAGGCGTTGGCCACCTCGGTGCCCAGGACGAACAACTCGAAACGCTCGGCCAGCCGGGCATCGCTCCGATTCACCTTCGCCAGCGGGGAGAGTTCCCGCGGATGATCCAGGACGAAGGTCGGGGCGCGCAATTCCTTCTGCACCAGCGCGTCAAAGAGCTTGTCGATGAGCTTTCCCCGCCCCGCATCGTCGACGTCCCCAAGCCCAAGAGCCTTCGCCCGGGCACGCAGTGCCTCGTCGTCCATGTCCAGGGGATCGTCGCCCAGCGCTTCTCCGAGCGCCTCCACGAGCCGAATGCGCCGAAATGGGGGGACCAGGGAAATGCGTTCGCCCTGGTAGGTGACGCCGGCTTCTCCCGTCACGTGGGTCGCGATCTCCGCTACGAGCTCCTCCACCAGCGTCATCATGTCGTGATAGTCCGCAAACGCCTGGTAGAACTCGAGCATCGTGAACTCGGGGTTGTGAAACCGGCTCAGTCCCTCGTTGCGGAAGTCCTTGGATACTTCGTACACGCGCTCGAAGCCGCCCACGATGAGCCGCTTCAGATAGAGCTCGTCGGCAATACGCAGGTAGAGTCGGGTGTCGAGGGAATGGTGGCGGGTCACGAACGGGCGAGCCGTGGCACCCCCGTAGAGGGGCTGCAGGACGGGCGTCTCCACCTCCAGGAAGCCGTGCGCGTCGAGGATCCGCCGCGCCGCGGTCACGATCTGCGACCGGGCACGAAATACCTCCCGCACCTCCGGGTTGACCGCGAGATCGGCGTAGCGCTGGCGATACCGCGCCTCCGTGTGCGCGAAGCCGCTGTGCGTCACGCGTTCTCCGGTCGCGCTGTCCACTTCCGTCTTGCCCAGCGGAAGCGGACGCAGGGATTTGGTAAGCAGCGTCCAGGCCGAGACCTGCACCGTCACCTCGCCCACGCGCGTGCGGAAAAGGCGGCCCTCGACGCCGACCCAGTCCCCCAGGTCGAGGAGGTCCAGGTCCTCGAACGCCTGCGGGCCCAGGAGGTTCTTGCGGAAATACACCTGGATGCGGCCCGACCCGTCCTCCAGGTCGGCAAAGGCGCTCTTGCCGTGCCCGCGGAACGCGACCATTCGGCCGGCGACGCGCACTTCTTCGCCCTGGCCTCGCGCCGACAGCGTTTTCGCGGCCTCCGCGGCTTCGAAGGCGGCCGCAGCCGCTCCCGCGCCGTGGGTTCGCCGGTAGTTGTAGGCGAAGGGCTCGATCCCGCGTTCGCGCAGGCGCTCGAGCTTATCCATTCGGGACTGGACGCTCCGCCCCGGGTCGCTGGTGACCGCGAGTGCCGGGCGATCGGTCCTGCCTTTGAAGGTTTGGGTCATGGCGGGTCTGGGATGGAAAGCCGGTTCAGCCGACGCCGACCGCCCCGAACTGTTTCAGGTAGGCTTCGATGAAGGGGTCGATCTGGCCGTCCATGACTTTCTGGACATCTCCGACCTTTACGCTCGTACGGTGATCGTTGACCATCGTATAGGGTTGGAAGACGTAGGAGCGGATCTGGTTGGCCCAGGCGTTCTCGGACTTGGTGGCCTCCACCGCCTCTCGTTCGCGCTCGCGCTCCTCCACCGCCCTCCGGTGGAGCGCGGCCCGCAACATCTTCATCGCTGTCGCGCGGTTCTTGTGCTGCGAGCGCTCCTGCTGGCAAGAGACGACGATGCCGGTGGGGAGATGCGTGATGCGAATTGCGGAATCGGTCTTGTTGACGTGCTGGCCCCCCGCCCCGGAGGCCCGGAAGGTGTCCACGCGCAAGTCGGTCTCGTCGATGTCGACCTCGATTTCGTCGTCGATCATGGGATACACGAAGACACTGGCGAAGGAAGTGTGGCGGCGCGACTGGGAATCGAAGGGTGAAATGCGTACCAGGCGGTGTACACCATTCTCCGCCTTCAGGTACCCGTACGCGTGATCGCCCTCGATCTCGAGCGCGGCGCTCTTGATCCCGGCCTCCTCGCCCTGCTGGAGATCGAGCACCTTGAGAGTACATCCGCGCCGTTCGGCCCAGCGGGTGTACATGCGGACCAGCATCTCGGCCCAGTCCTGGGATTCGAGGCCGCCGGCGCCAGGATGCACGGTGAGGAGCGCGCCGCATTGGTCATCCTCTCCCTGCAGCATGGTCCGTAGTTCAAGGCTGGTCACACCCGCGGCCGCCGAACCGACATCGGACGCCCACTGCGCCTCGATCTCTTCATCCTCTTCGAGTGCCAATACATCGGCCCATTCGCGCAACTCTTCTGCAGTGGCGGCGAGCTCGCGCCACGGGGATACCCAGGCCTTCAGCCGGTTGGCGTGCGCGATAAGCTGGCGCGCTTCCTCCGGGTTGGCCCAGAACGTTTCGCTGGACTGGGCTTGCTCCAGCTCCTCCAGCTTCGCCTTGCGGGCATCGATGTCAAAGGTACCTCCGCAGTTCGGAGATTCGGGTTTCGAGATCCCGCAGGCGTTCGATGGTTTCGTTGTACATGGCTTCGGTTGGTTGGTCGGCCCGTCAGTAGAGCTGTTGTCCGCGAGCCAGAGTTGCGTTGAGTTCCTCTTGAAAATAACGACTGCCGTGCGCCAGTTCCCGTCCCACCTGTCTGACGTATTCCGACCAGGACCGGCGCACTTCGTCCGCGAAATCCTCCCGGAGCGTTCCCCTTTCCAAAGCACGCTCGTACCGGTCCCGATGGTAGCTGATCATGTCGGACACCAGTACTCGCGCCAGGCGCGAGGCCCGGTCGTCGGGATCGAGAACGACGAAGGACCCGGGCGCCTTGCCCTCGTGCGGTTCCTCGGGTGGTTGGGCAGGTCCAGGCGTTCTTCGCACGCGCACGCCCGCGGATTCCACCAGAAAGACGGTCGAACAGCCGCCACAGCGCGCGCGGACGCCGCCCGCCGGCACCTTCCCCGAATCGACGGGATAGCTCGCCGAACAGGTCGGGCAATGGATCGTGAAGACGGCGTGAAAGGTCAAGGGCGGCCTCCTCGTGGCTGCAGCGCCAGCGTCCCGGGGTACACTAGGAACTGCACGCACGGCGCGCCATGATCCGCCGAGTCGACGGCTACGCCCAGGCGACTCACGGGAACAGGTGCCCGCCCAGCCACCACCGCCCGCGCGTCGCGGGAGCGGCGAACAAACGCAGCTCGGCGGTCGAATTCGCTCGCCGCAGGCGAGCCGTGATGAAAGCGTCGAATGCGGCTACCAGGTGATTCGCGAGGATGACCCCCACCACGGTGGTCACCTGGCGCAGCGCGGCGTCGCTTCTCTGAATCAGCCTGTCGTATTCCGCGCGATTCACGTCGTCGCCGTTCCAGTTCCAATAGAAGTCCGGACCGATGCTCCGGCTCGCGTAATACTCCATCGCCTGTTCGTACTCGGACGAGCCGGGTCCGGGCACTCCCCTCTCTCCGGGCACAAGAAAGATCTCGTTCGCGAGTGACCACAGCGCTCCGTTGTAGGTCGTGGTGTCGGTCTCGGGTTGAACGCCCCCCATGTAGGGATCCGCGTCAAAGGCGCCTGAAGCCCGATATTTCCCCAGCGCCTCGTAGTACTCGAAGTCCCCGTCCACGCGTTCCCCGGGCGTTCCCCGGCGAGCGACGAACCACGCCAGGTCGTGGTAGCGCATACGGAAGTCGTGTCCCGTGCGCTGTCTCTCCCAAAGCAAACCCCAGCCGATGAGCTCCACCGCCACAAACCCAAGCCAACGCCTCTTCTCCAACCGTCGCTGTCCCCACCCGGGAAGTACCCCGGAATAGAGGAGTGCCCGGGTCGGCGAAATCGACGCAGGAGGCAGCTGGACCGCAGCCGCTTGGGCCAATCCTCTCTCGCCGGGCATTGAATCGGGCAGTTTGCTCCCCAGTACCGCTTCCCAAACGGCAGAAGGCGCATTCGGCCTCGCGAGCGGGCCCTGGCCGGACAGGCCTGCGGCGACCGTCAACAGAAGTACGACCATGATCCCGGCCGCGCGAACACCGCACTCCTGCCGAAATTGTGTCATCGGCCTCGCCCGGCCCCCCGGACGTCGGCGTGATCCATCGGCAGCGCCCATGTCGCCGGGTTCACGTCCCCATCCATCAGAAGACAACGCCCAAGCTGACGTGGACGGGCTCGGAACCAGTACTCAGAGACGTCCGCGTCAGCGACCGGGCAATCCCCAGGTCGAAGCGGCCGACGCGAAGGCCGAGCCCGAGGGCCGGTCCCCCGGTCTCCCCGTCGCTCCCGTAGGCATAGCCGGCCCGCACCGACAGCACCTCGGTCCCCGTGGTCGCGACTTCGGCTCCCACATAGACCGATGGAGAGCCGAGATCGCGCCATCGCTTCTCGAGCTCCACGGTGAACTGCAGATCCAGCGCCGGCCGCTCCTCGAAATGGTCCAGAACGTCGTACGCCGCCGCGAAGCGCGCGCGCGCGGGGAGCGGATCCGCTTGCTCCGCGTTGACGACCTGGAGATCCGGACCCAGGTGCGCGATCATCACCCCGAGCCGAAGCGGCACCGCATCCGAGAACGTCGCCTGGATTCCCGCATCCACGGCGTAGGTGGTCGCGGTAACGCCCTGGTCCAGGCACTGTCCTCGGCATCCGATGCGAAACTGCACCACCTTGAAGTTCGTGCCGACGCTCACCCGCGCGGCCAGTTCGGTGGCGAACGACACCACACCCTGGTAGCCACGCACGCTGAGCGAGCCCAGCACTTCGCCGCTGAGCCCGGTCATCTGCTGGTCTCCCACGTTCAGTTCCTGGTAGGAAATGCCCAGCGTGCCCACGGACTCGCGGCCGACGAGGAAGGAGAACGCGGTCGCCCTGCCGGCCACCTGGTCGCCCCGGTAGAAGAAGAAGCGACGATCCTCTACCCCGGCGAGCCCCGCGGGATTCCAGAACGCGCTTTCCTGCGAGGGCAAGGCGGTCATCGCCCGTCCCATGGCGATTGCCTGGGCCCCCACCGGCAGGATCAGAAACAGTGCCCCCTCGTTGGCCGGCATCCCTCGTGCAGCGATGGTCGCGGGTTCCGCGGTCGCGGCGAACCCCGGCCCCTGCGCGCTGCCCGGCGAAGGCGCCAGACCTGCGAGCAGCAGCCAGAGGGCAGGCAGGCTAGCGAACTCGCTTCGTCTCGTAGTCGAGGGGAACGGCAAAGCCCAATCTCCGAAGGTGTACACGCTTGCGTCGCCACCCGGCAAGCACCTTCACCCAGAGATCCAGGTAGACTCGCTGGCCAACGAAACGCTCGATTTTTGTCCGGGCCCGAGAGCCAAGCTCGCGGATGGCCCGCCCGCCGTCTCCGATCAGGATTCCCTTTTGCGACGACCTCTCCACGTAGAGAGTGGCTTGAATATAGACAGGATCCTTGTCCTCACGGAACTGTTCCAGCCGACACGACACGGAATAGGGTATCTCCTGGTCGTACAGCTCGAAGACGGTTTCGCGAACGAGTTCGGCCACAAAGAATCGTACCGAATCGGAGGCAATCTGGTCCCGCGGAAACAGAAAGGGTGACTGTGGCAACTCCGCTTCCAGCGCCTCCCGCAACTTCACGACGCCGGTGCCGTGGAGAGCCGACACGGGGAAAGTTCGTGCGTTCAGTCGACAAGCCGCCTCGGATACCAGCCCGTCGACCGCAGCCGCAGGCGCCGCGTCGATCTTGTTCACCGCCACCAGCCGCGGTGCCCGGGTTTGCTCCACCAACGCGAGCAGGACGGCCCACGGCGTAGGCTTGCGCTGGGAGGTCGCGTCCACCACAACGAGCACGACATCCGCATCCTCCACGGCCCTGCAGGCCGTCTCCACCATGCCCCGGTGAAAAAGGTCCCGCGCGGCGAACAGCCCCGGAGTGTCAATGAAGACGATCTGGTGTGCTTCCCCGGAGTAGATCCCGGTCACCCTCTGCCACGTTGTCTGAGGCTTGGGTGTGACGATGCTCAGTTTCTCGCCCACAAAGGCGTTGAGCAGCGTCGACTTGCCGACGTTTGGAGCTCCCGCGAGGGTCGCGATTCCGGCCCAGGTGTCGTTCATGAACAGAGCGTATCGAGGAGTGAAAGCCGCATCGGAGGAGTGAGAGCGTATCGAAGAGTGAAAAACAACCCCCCGGAGACTTGCTCCGGGGGGCCGAAATGGAAGCTGGCGACGACGTACTCTCCCACCGGGTCGCCCCGGCAGTACCATCCGCGCAGCGGGACTTAACGGCCGTGTTCGGGATGGGAACGGGTGTTTCCCCCGCGCTGTGGTCACCAGCAACAAATTCCACGGGTTTGATGAGAGAAGGTCCCGGACGTCCAGGGCTAGCCTCCCGACTGGTCGGAAGACTTCACATGTGGATGAATTCACGCTTTCCGGCTCGCCACACGGGGTGGCTGCCGGGTATTTCGGGGCCCCTCGCTGGAGCCCCTGATCGATGCGAGTAATGCTGGTCAAGCCTCTCGGGCACTTAGTACGGCTCGGCTGCACATGTTGCCATGCTTCCACCTGCCGCCTATCAACGTGCTCGTCTCGCACGGCCCTTCAGAGGGCTTACGCCCTGGGAGTGCTCATCTTGAGGTGGGCTTCCCACTTAGATGCTTTCAGCGGTTATCCCTTCCCGACGTCGCTACCCGGCGATGCCCCTGGCGGGACAACCGGTACACGAGAGGTCAGTCCATCCCGGTCCTCTCGTACTAGGGACAGCTCCTCGCAACACTCCAACGCCCACGACGGATACAGACCGAACTGTCTCACGACGTTCTAAACCCAGCTCATGTACCGCTTTAACGGGCGAACAGCCCGACCCTTGGGACCTTCTCCGGCCCCAGGATGCGATAAGCCGACATCGAGGTGCCAAACCGCCCCGTCGATATGAACTCTCGGGGGCGATAAGCCTGTTATCCCCGGCGTACCTTTTATCCGTTGAGCGACGGCCCTTCCATTCGGAACCGCCGGATCACTAAGGCCTACTTTCGTACCTGCTCGACCCGTCGGTCTCGCAGTCAAGCTCCCTTATGCCTTTACGCTCTTCGCGCGATTGCCGACCGCGCTGAGGGAACCTTTGCGCGCCTCCGTTACCTTTTGGGAGGCGACCGCCCCAGTCAAACTACCCGCCTGCAACTGTCCCCGAGGAGGATTCACTCCCCTGGGTTAGAGCCTCGACAGTGTAAGGGTGGTATTTCACCAACGGCTCCCCATCTCCTGGCGAAGATGGTTCACAGCCTCCCACCTATCCTACACATGCAATGCCAAGACCCAATAGCAGGTTGTAGTAAAGGTGCACGGGGTCTTTTTGTCCTGTCGCGGGTAATCGGTATCCTCACCGATACTCCAATTTCGCCGAGCTCGCGGAGGAGACAGTGTCCAAGTCGTTACGCCATTCGTGCAGGTCGGAACTTACCCGACAAGGAATTTCGCTACCTTAGGACCGTTATAGTTACGGCCGCCGTTTACCGGGGCTTCAGTTAGGAGCTTCGAATCCCGAAGGATTCTGACCCATCCCTTTAACCTTCCGGCACCGGGCAGGCGTCAGTGCCTATACGTCGTCTATACGACTTTGCAGACACCTGTGTTTTTACTAAACAGTCGCTTGGACCGATTCTCTGCGGCCCGCTTCGGCTCCGCACGCAACATGCTTCACCTACCACGGGCTCCCCTTCTCCCGAAGTTACGGGGACATTTTGCCGAGTTCCTTCTCCGCGGATCACTCGCGCACCTTAGGCTTCTCGCCTCGCCTACGTGTGTCCGTTTACGGTACGGTCGCACCCAGAACTCCCTCACGAGGCTTTTCTTGGCGGTATGATTACGGACCCTTTGCGGGGACCGAGGTCCCCTTCGGCATCGGCGCTCGGCTATCCGGGTCTTTTATTCCCCAGAAACGCCTACCACCTTACATCGGAATTCCACCACCCGACGGTCCTTTCACTTCCGCGTCCCCCCTTGAGGTCGAACGCTCTACGTACGGTACAGGAATATTAACCTGTTGTCCATCGC